>NZ_BMKS01000001.1:0-379377 GCF_014644455.1 Caldovatus sediminis
TGCTGCCATCACTGGAACAGCCTCGTCGATCAGCCATGGCGCATCATGTCCATCGGCCTGCGCGAATGGGCTCATGGGTTCCGATCAGTGGGAGTTGGTATAAGGCGGACCTCGGTTTTGACCCCCTGAAAATCGGGTCTGCTGCTGAACTCATCGAAACGGGAAGGGAGATGCTGGGCACGCTGGGTTTGACCCCCTGAAAATCGGGTCTGCTGCTGAAAAGTCATCGTATTGATGAATATTCTTGCGGGGATGGCTGTTTTGACCCCCTGAAAATCGGGTCTGCTGCTGAAAGGGGCCCTGGCGGGGAGATTGCTCCATGGCCGTTCGGTTTTGACCCCCTGAAAATCGGGTCTGCTGCTGAAAACACACCGGTCCGGTGCCACGCCGAGTTGGCCGGCGTGGGTTTTGACCCCCTGAAAATCGGGTCTGCTGCTGAAAGCCCCGCGAGGGGTCGCCAGAGCCCCCGCCAACCGGTTTTGACCCCCTGAAAATCGGGTCTGCTGCTGAAAAGGCGTATGGCGCCTATAGTCGGGTCATCGGGTGTTTTGACCCCCTGAAAATCGGGTCTGCTGCTGAAATTCTTGCGGACGTAGAGGCTCTGGAACGCCGCGCGTGTTTTGACCCCCTGAAAATCGGGTCTGCTGCTGAAACTTTTGCGGAGGATCACGGCCGGCGAGGCCGTCCGTGTTTTGACCCCCTGAAAATCGGGTCTGCTGCTGAAAGCAATGGGGGAAGCGAAGCGCTATTGAAATCGCCGCGTTTTGACCCCCTGAAAATCGGGTCTGCTGCTGAAACATCCCCAAGGGGAGCAATCCCCATCCCACGGGTTTTGACCCCCTGAAAATCGGGTCTGCTGCTGAAACGGCCTGAACGCCTACACGAAGTAACTAGGAACCGGGTTTTGACCCCCTGAAAATCGGGTCTGCTGCTGAAAGAGGCAGGGGTGGTGCCCTGCCTACCGTCCCGGTGTGTTTTGACCCCCTGAAAATCGGGTCTGCTGCTGAAAATGGCCAGCGCTTCGCGCTGATCGCGAGCGCAAGCGGGTTTTGACCCCCTGAAAATCGGGTCTGCTGCTGAAATCGAGACGGTGTGACATTGAGGGCCGGGCGCTGCGTTTTGACCCCCTGAAAATCGGGTCTGCTGCTGAAAGGAGACAGACCATGACCAAGACCCACATCGTGACCTGTTTTGACCCCCTGAAAATCGGGTCTGCTGCTGAAGCATAGACATGTCCGCTGCCGCCTGGGAGCAGGTTTTGACCCCCTGAAAATCGGGTCTGCTGCTGAAGGGTGGTTCCCCGCACACCGTCCCGGTGCCGCGGTTTTGACCCCCTGAAAATCGGGTCTGCTGCTGAAACATTAAATGACATCCACAGTTACCGTCTGACTGACGTTTTGACCCCCTGAAAATCGGGTCTGCTGCTGAAAAGGGACCGGCGGGGGAACAACCCCAAGGGGGGTGACGTTTTGACCCCCTGAAAATCGGGTCTGCTGCTGAAACGCGCAGCTTCCGCCATTCCTGCCGCGCGAACCCGCGTTTTGACCCCCTGAAAATCGGGTCTGCTGCTGAAGGTGGCGACGGGGGACCCCGAGGGACCGGCGGGGTTTTGACCCCCTGAAAATCGGGTCTGCTGCTGAAACGGGGCGGGAGGGTGGCATAGTCACCCCTGTCAGCGTTTTGACCCCCTGAAAATCGGGTCTGCTGCTGAAACAATCCAGGCCTGGGTCGGTGGCGACGGGGGACCCCGAGGGTTTTGACCCCCTGAAAATCGGGTCTGCTGCTGAAACACCCTCATCGAGCGCGTCCTGCTCACCGCGCGGGGTTTTGACCCCCTGAAAATCGGGTCTGCTGCTGAAACTGTGAGAGCCGGGGCCTGAACCCGCTCACGCGGCGTTTTGACCCCCTGAAAATCGGGTCTGCTGCTGAAGCACTGGAGGCAGCGTGAGCGTCTGGGTCTCCATGTTTTGACCCCCTGAAAATCGGGTCTGCTGCTGAAGCCGCGGGCGGCGCGCGGTGGCCGACCCGCGAGGTTTTGACCCCCTGAAAATCGGGTCTGCTGCTGAAACATGCGGGCGTTCGACCTCCAGGCGGGCGTCGAGGTTTTGACCCCCTGAAAATCGGGTCTGCTGCTGAACCAACGCGGAGGACGAGCCGATGCCCGACGCCATGGTTTTGACCCCCTGAAAATCGGGTCTGCTGCTGAAGGCACTGGCTGCGATCTATATCCGGCGATCTAGCGTTTTGACCCCCTGAAAATCGGGTCTGCTGCTGAAAAACCGGAGGATACCACATGGCACTGGACAAGATGTTTTGACCCCCTGAAAATCGGGTCTGCTGCTGAAAGAGAGGCGACACACTGCCTCTAGTGCCATTCGTGTTTTGACCCCCTGAAAATCGGGTCTGCTGCTGAATTTTCTGTGAAGGGCAACACCCTGACCATCACGGTGTTTTGACCCCCTGAAAATCGGGTCTGCTGCTGAAACGCTGCCCTCTGCGAGGCCACCGTCCCGGACCTGGGTTTTGACCCCCTGAAAATCGGGTCTGCTGCTGAAACCTCCATCTCCCGCGCGACTCCATCGTCGCCGCGTTTTGACCCCCTGAAAATCGGGTCTGCTGCTGAAACCCCCTCCAAGAAACGCCAACGAGATCAAGCCCCTGCAAGGAGGCTTCGCAAGATTCGCCGGCCGCTGGAAGGCTATGCCCCTTCCGGCTCGGTGTCATCCGAGACGATGCCCGACCGCAGCAGCCGTTGCAGCGGCACGGATCCCACGCCGCCCACCACGACATCCTCGGGCCAGCCCATGCCCCACAGTTCCAGCTCCGCGTTCTCGGCCACCGGCCATGCGCGCACGTCGTCGCGGCGCGGGTGGATCAGCGCCTCCAGCCCCGCCCACAGCGCATCCAACTCCGCCGTGGTCCAGCACCCGACGAACAGCGAGTATTGAAGGCGATAGGCATGCTTCTCCAGCAGCCGCGCCACCCGCCGCAACCGCCGGGGAGAGGCGATGTCATACCCGATCAGCCAGGTGCGGCGGCGCGGCATCGCTCAACCCTCCGCCGCCAGGCACATCGCCAGCCGCGCCAGCATCTGGTCGCGCCGACCGCACGGGGCCGCCCGCTCGAACAGGCGGATCACCTCCCGCCGCGCCGCCTCCTGCGGCGCCGCGGCCAATGCGCGCAGCGCCGGGCACAGCGGCAGGACCAGCGCCTCCCCCAGCATCTCCGGCAGGGGGAAGCATCCGCTGCGGCGGGCCAGGAACTGCGGCCCCACGCCCCGCCGGGCCAGACCCTCGGCGACGGCGGCGGCGCCGAGCCCGCGCAGCAAGGTCCAGGCCGCCTGGGCCGGCGCACCCTCCGCGCCGGCGCCGAGCCACAGCCGCACCATCGCGCCCGGGCGCAGGTCCAGCCCATCGGGGCCGCGGCCCTCGGCGCGCAGCGCCTCCAGCACGGCGCGGCGCGTCTCGGCGCGGCAGAAATCCTCGAGCCGGCGGCGAAAGCCGGGCAGGCTGGCCGCCGCGTCGAGCGCCGCGGCCAGATCGCGCCGCTGGGCCGGCGGCGTCATCGGCACCAGCACCGCCAGCAGCGCGCCGCGCCTGCCCAGCAGCGCCACCGGCACGCCGGCCTCGGCGCAGGCCAGCAGCGCCTCCGTCCGCCACTGCACGCGCGGGCCATGCACCACCACGCGCGACAGCCGCGGCAGCGGCGCGAACACATCCGCCATGCCGGCCCGGCGCAGCCGCAGCGCCGGGCCATCCAGCAGGACCGCGACCGGCCGCTCGGCCGCATCCAGGTGCAGCGCCTCAAGCATCGCCGGCGTCCTCGGCCAGCAGGGCCCCGCAGGCGGCGCGCGCCGCGCGCACCAGCGGGCGCAGGCCGCGGCGCAGCAGCCGGCGTGCCGGCGCCACCGCCTCCTCCCAGGCGGCGTAGAAGGCAAGCCGCCCCGCCTTGCCGAGCAGGCAGGCCTCCCCGTCCCGCGTGAAATGGCCGGCACGCAGCCTTTCCTCGGCCAGAAGCCGCCAGGCCAGCCGCTCGCACAGCGGCCGCAGCGGCTCGACCAGGTCGCAGGCCAGGCTCTCGCGTCCGGGGAACAGCGCGTGCAGGAAGCCGATGGCGGGATCGAGCCCGGCCCGCTGCGCCGCCGCCACCGCCTCGAAATGCGCGAGGGTGTAGGCGAGGGAGAGCAGCGCGTTGGCCGGATCGCGCGGCGGGCGGCGGTTGCGCCCCGCGAAGCCGGCCGAGGGCGGCAGCAGCGCCGCATAGGCCTCGAAATAGGCGGCCGCCGCCGCGCCCTCGATGCCCATGAGTTGCGCCGGTGCCAGCGCCGCCGGCCCGCGCAGGCGCAGCAGCGCCTCGGCCAGCGCCTCCTGCCCGCGCAGGAGCGCCCGCCGCCGGTCGGGACGCCGGCGCAGCCCCTCGGCCAGCAGCCGGCGCTGGCCGAGGAGCTTGCGTCGCAGCACCGCGCGCGCGATCGCCTCCCGCGCGGCAGGGTCCAGCGCAAGGCGGAACTGCCCGAGCCGGATCGCGGCATCGGCATGGGCGCCCCCGGCCATGATGCCGGCCACCCGCCCCTGCCGCCCCGTCAGCACGAGCAGCGCCGCCCCCTGGCCCGCGATGGCGGCGATGGCGCCGGTGGTCAGGCTGGCGGGGCCGCGCAGCACCACGCGCTCCACGGGCGCGAGCGGCGTGCGCGCCAGCGTGCCGTCCGCCCCGCGCACCAGCAGGGTGCCGTCCTGCGCCTCGATGACCGCGTCGCGGCGGTCGAGATAGAGCGTGGTCATGCCCTCACCCGACGATGCGGAAGCCCGGAGGCTGCGGCGGTTGCGCGATGCCCATGCCGCGCGGCGGCAGCCGGGGGTCGAGGCGGATGGACAGCATCCGGTCCGCCCGCGGATGCAGCATGCCGCGCATGGCGCGCAGCAGCGCCGCCCGCTCCGTGCCCGTCACCCAGCACTCATGGGCCGATTTCTGCCCGCCGCTGGCATGGCGGCGCGCCGCATGCAGCGCCCTGCGCAGCCGCGCCGGATGCGCGACGTCGTAGGCCAGGAGATGCAGCGCCCGCGTGCTCATGCCCGCCGCGGATAGCCGGCCGGCGCGCCCGTTGCAGCATTGACAAGATTGTCGCCCGCCGCCCCGCGAGGGGGCGGCGAGGCCGGTCGGATGCGGTTGTCAAAGAGCGGCGCGCGGCCTCAGAGGCCGAGCGCGGAAGGGTCCCGCGGAAGCTGCGGCGGCGGTTCGTGCGGCGCACCGGCCTGGCGCAGCAGCGGGACGAGCACCCCCGCGCGCACGCGCTCGGCGAAGTCGAGCCACCGCGTCCAATCCGCCTCGGACAGCGGCCGCTCGCCATGGGCGAGGAGGGACTTGTTGCGCAGATCGAGCATGTCCCTCTGCCGCGCCTCGCCGGTCTTGCTCCGGTCGCGGTGGGGGAAGCGGTCCGCGAGGAAGCGGGCCATCGGCCCTGCCGGCTCCTTCGCCGCGATCAGCTTCCAGGTCTGGGCCAGGCCGGAGAGCGTGGGCTTGCCGGCGTGGTCCGCGAGACCGGCGCGCGCCTGCTCCTGCGGCGTCACCCGCGACCAGTCCATGTTGCCGGCGTCGAGCCCGTGGCGGTGCGCGAGCCACCATTGCGCAACCCATTCGGTCAGGCGGTAGAACCGCGCCACCGCGTCGTCGTAGCGGCCGCGCGCGGCGCAGCGCTCGGCGTTGCGCCAGAGGTCGAGGATGCGGGCGGGCACGCTGTTCGCGCAGGCCTGCGCCTGCTGCGCCCAGGGGCCGAGCTTCGGATGGCTGGCCGAGATCCTGCGCAGCCGGTCCGCGGCCTCGGTGTGCTGGAAGCGGTCCCAGAGGTCGAAGGCGCGCGACACCTCGGCGAGGTCGGCAAGGCGTCGGCGCAGCGCCCCGGGGGCCTTCTCGTCCGTGCCGAGATCCGCGTGCAGGGCGGCGAAGCCGGCGGCGGCGGTGGCGTAGTCGAAGCCCGCCCAGGCGGCGCGCAGGCGCGCCTCGCCGCGCTCGGCGATCAGCCAGCCGGTGGCGATGGGCGCTGGCCGCTCGGTGCCGTCCCTGACCTTGTCCAGGTCGTCGCGGCGGCCGAGCATGAACTGCACCCCGGCGTCGGGCGTGGCGATGGCGGCCTGGAACATCGCGCCGGTCATGGATTTCGTGCCGCCCGTGTAGTCGAAGAGCAGGGTGGCGCGCGGCTGCTCGGCGCGCAGCCGGGCGAGGCGTTCGCGCAGGACCAGGAAGATCGCCTCCGGATCGTCGGGCGGGACGGTCAGGATCTCGTGCGGCTGGTTCGGGCGCCGCGCCTTGGCCAGGATCTCCGGCACCTGGCCCGCCGAGCCGGGCTGCGCGCCGGACGGGGCCGAGGCGAGGAAGAGGACGCGGTCGGGCCGCTTCGCCGCGATGGCGGAGGCGATCGGATTGGGCGAGCCGCCGACCGAGGCGACGAGGATCAGGGTCACGGCCGCTCCTCCCTCACCACCCAGCCGATCACCCAGCCGAAGGGGATGGGGTTGCTGTCGGCGTCGCGGGTGATGGTGCGGGTCAGGCCCCAGGCGTTGGGCGGGCGGATCCTGTCGGCGGGGTTCTTGGCCTGCGGGAAATGGCCGCGGCGCACGCCCTCGAGCGACTTGCTCTCGAAGTGGCCGAAGCGGCCGAGGCGGAGGAGGAGGAAGCGCGGGTCCCAGGCCGTGTTCCCGAGCGGCAGTCGCCCGACCGGATCGCGATGGGCCAGGAGCTTCCGCTGGATCTGATCCATCGTCGTGCCCTGGAAGAAGCGCTTCATCTCGGCGTTGAACAGGCCGACGTGGAAGGCGCGGCACCGCCACAGCAGCAGGCGCGGATCGAAACGCGCGTCGGAACGGGGGACGCATCCTTCCTCCCCCGCACGGCCGTCAATCCCGATCGTCACGGTGAAATCCGGCGCCTCGCCGCCGTCGGTCAGCGCGCGGGTGCGCTCGTAGTGCATCTGCATCTTGCCCGCCTCGGGGTTCTTGCGGTCCATGACCTCGACGCGGTCGATCAGCGTGGCGCCGTCGGGGAGAAACGCGTCCGAGACGTGCAGGAAGCGCAGCGGGTCGGTCTCGGTCCTGTTCGCGTCAAGGCCGAAGGCGGCGCTGAGCGCGGCCTCATGGCGCCAGCCCCCCGGCGGCTCGCGATCGCGCGGCAGGGCGGCGGAGGCAAGCGCGGTGCGCAAGGCGCCCTTGATCGAGCTGCCGGGGATGCAGGGCCGCCCGCCGCTGCGGACGAAGGGCCTCACCTGGCCAGAACGCAGCGCCGGATCGGCGAAGGCCCGCTGCAACTCGTTCCTCGCGCGGCCGGAGATGGGGATGCGCTCGAGGATGGCGCCCGCGCCGGCCCTGCGCAGCGTCTCCGCCGCCTCGCCGAGCCTTCCGGCGTCGAGCGCGCGCTGGAAGGCGCTGCGCTGGGCGGGCGTCATCGCGCGCATCGCCTTCGCCTGGTCGAAGCGGCAGAGCGCACCGCCCTCCAGCCGATACTCGTCGAGCCGCATCTCCGTCCCGTCGCCGATATGGACCGGCGTCAGCGGCACGAGGCGCAGCGTGAGCCGCGTCAGCGCCCGCGGCGGGCCCGCATGGACGTTCACGCCGCGGCCTCCGTGTACGGGATGGCGAGGTGGAAGGCGTTGTGGCCGATGGGATCGGCCGGGTCCTCGTCCTGGTGCAGGCCCGTGACCCAGGCGCCGAAGGGCCCCGGTCCTTCGGGGGCGAAGGTCGCGCCGGCCTCGGCCAGCACCAGCGGCAGCTTCCAGGGGCGGCGGCCCTCGGCCGCCATCTCGCGCCCGAGCTTGCCGAACAGCACGAAGCGCTGCCAACGCGCCTGCCGCATGTTGGCGGTCATCACGCCCTGCGAGAGCGAGAGCATCCGCGCCGCGCCGCCCCCCGCCGGCGCCTCGGCGAGCCAGCCGGCATCCTCGCTGCCCTCGAGCGCGAAGCGGCCGCGGCCCGTCGAGGCGTCGCGGCCGAAGCCCGTCTCGCCGACATGGGCGATCAGCGCCTCCACCTCGCGCGCGGGCAGCGGGCTCCGCACATAGAGATCGGCCTCGATCCGCCGCGGGCCGTCCTTCGCGATGGCCGGCCAGAGTTCGTCGGCGAACCAGAGGCCGCCGCCGCCCGCTTCGGGCGTGCGCCCGCTCTGGCGATCCAGGCGGTTGTGGGGGGTGCGGGCGGACCTGAGGAAGGGCGGGTCGTCCTGCGCCTTGCGCAGCGCCTCGGCGAGCGCCTTGGCCGTGGCGCCGACGCGCAGGCCGCGCCAGGCATCGAGCGATAGATAGCGCCGGCGCTTCAGCGCCTTGGCGTCCTCGGCCTGGCTTTCCTCGCGCGCGGGCGGCAGGAGCGGGCGCGGCAGGTGCCCGGCCGGCAGCAGGTCGGAGAGGGCGAAGGGCTCCACGGGCAGCCGCGCGAGCCAGGCGCGCAGCGCCGCCCGCCCCTCGCGCGCGCGCTTCGCCCAGCAGAGATGGCCGAAGAGCGTGCCCGAAGTGGGCGGCGTGCCGAAGGGCGAGAGCGGGTCGAGCACCAGCCGGTAGCGGCGGAGTTCCATCAGGCGGGCACCCCGAGGATGTCCTCGGCTCGGACGATGCCGGGCGGCCGCTCGCGGCTGAAGCGGTGGCCGCGGAAGCGGTTGTCGAGCGCGAGCGGCGCCCGCTCCGGCACGTGCAGCGCGAGATCCTCGAAGGCGATGCGCCCATAGCCGCGCGAGCCGGAACCGCCCAGCGCGTCCTCCTCGAGGAGCGCGAGGCCCTGCAGCGTCCAGTCCAGGCATTCGAGGTCGCGCGCCGCTCCGTCGCCGAGATCGTAGAGGCGGAAGGCCAGCTCGAAGTCAAAGGCCACGCCGGCGGGGACGCGCTCCTGCGTTCGCAAACCCCCGTCCAGCGCTTTGCCTTGAATGCGGTTGATCGTGACCTCGGTCTTCTCCTCGAAGAAGGCCTCGGGCGCCTCGCGATACCGCGCGCGGTCCGCCTCGCAGAGCGGGGCGTCGCGCACCATCAGCCGCGTCGGCCCGCCCTTCCAGTCCTTCAGCGCATTGCCGAAGATGCGCAGCACCGGATCGGCGGTGTCCACCGGCTGCTTGCCGTCGAAGCCCCAGGCCTGGCCGTCCGCGCGCACCGCACCGAACGCCCATTCCAGCAGGAAGCGCAGCTTGCCCTTGATCGAGGAGCCGGGGATGTAGGGCTCGCCGGTGTGCGGGTGCTTGAGGACGGGGTTGTCGATGCCGCCGATCTCGACGGAATCCTTGCCCGCGCCGATGTGCAGGCCGGACTTCAGCCGGATCAGGCCGGTGACGCGCACGCGGCCGGCTTCGCGGATGCTGCTCATGCGGCGGCGTCCTTCTTCCTCTCGAAGACCTTGTGGAAGGCCATCACGGCCTCGAAATGCGGCTGGAAGCCGCGCAGGAAGTCGTGCCGCGTCCTCACGCTCGCCGCGTGGCGGGTGAAGAAGAGGACGAGCTCGTCCGGGTATTGCGTCTGGCGCCCCCAGGTGTAGGCGGCCTTGGCGCGCAGCAGCGTCAGGTGCGCGCGGATCTCCTCGTCGCTCGCGCCGGCGAGTTCGACGCGGCGCTTCAGCGCCATCACCTCGGCATAGAAGCGGCGGAGCTGGCTGGCCGGCACCCCGGCGAGCTTCTGCGCCACCTGCTCCGCCTCCGTGCCGAGCAGGCCCGCCTCGATGGCCTTCGGATCGTTGGCGGAGAAGTAGCGCAGCGGCTGGGCGGGCGGGCGCAGCAGCTCCTCGATCCGACCGCGCGACCGGTGCCGGTCGCCGGCCCCTTGCGGCGTGCCCCCCTGCGCCGGTCTCGCGCCGCCCAGCCCGAAGTCCTGCCGCGGCGGCGGCCCGCCGCCCGGCCTCCCCCTGTTCCAGTTTCCCGACATCCGCGCCTCCTTCACCGGTTCCGCCAGAGCGCAACAGTCATCGCGATCTCCGCATCCGCCTCGCCGCCCCGTCCGGGCGGCGGCAGGGCGCGCAGCAGCAGCGCCCGCAGACTGTCGCGGGCCGCGGCCGGCGCGCGCTCGAGGAAGCGGGCCTCCTGGTAGCGCCATTTCGGGTTCCAGTCGGCGGCGCGTGCCTCGCCCGCCTCCGCCGCGCGGCGGCGCGCGGCGAACCACCGCATCCGGTGCAGGAAGGTGGGCGGCAGATGCTCCGCGCGCACCGCCCCGTTCAGCGCCTCGGCGAGATCGAGCGTGGCGCCGAGCCCCGCCCAGCTCAGCACGCGGCCGAAGACGCCGAGCCGGTCGCGCCCGCCCCGCTTCGCGGCCTCCAGAGCCTCCTCCGCCTCCTCCACGGCGAGCGCCAGCGGGTGCCTCGGATGGACGAAGGCGATCCCGGCCGAGAGCGTCAGGTTCGGATTGCCGCCCGAGAAGGCGCCGAAATCCTCGCGCAGCGCGAGCGCCAGCGGCAGGGCGAAGCGCCAGGGCGCGACCAGCAGCAGATCATCGCCCCCGGCATAGACGGTGTAGGTCGTCGGAAAGCGGCGCGCGAGAAGCCAGGGCAGGCGCTCGGCGAAATAGCCGTCGAGAAGGCGGGAGAGCTGCGCGACGCGCGCCGGCGAGCGGTCGCGGCCCAGGCCGTCGGCGAAGACGCGGCCGAGGAAGTCCACGTCCGCCTTCACGATCGCCAGCAGGTCGCGGCCGACAATGCGGCCCGCGTGCATCTCCAGCGCCTCGGCGCCGATCGCGGCGAAGGTCATCAGCTCGCCCGCGGCGCCGCGTTCGTCCTCGGGGATGCCGGCATGGGCGTAGCGCGGATCGGCGGGATCGCGCACCAGCGGGACATGCGCCGGGGCGCGGAAGACGGCGCTGCCCGCGCCCTCGCGCGCGAAGGCGAAGCTCGCCCGCGCCGCGGCGCCGCGTTCGGACCAGGGGGCGAGGCGGAGTCCGCCGGGCAGCGCGGCCGGCGCATCCTCCCTCGCGGCGGCTTCGGGTTCGAGCAGGGCGAAGCCCTCCGCCTTCGGCAGGCGCTGGCCGAGGCGACAGGCCGCATCGCACACGGTGCAGCGCCAGGCGCGATCGAGCGGCGTCTCGATCACCGCCGGCCGCACGCCGCAGCTCGCGCAGGCGCCGCGCGCCGGGTCGAAAGGCGCCGGGATCACGCCGGTGCCGACGAGGCCGCCCTCTCCGCACCACCCCGCGAGGGGTCGGAGCTTCGCCGCATCCAGCGCCGCGGCGAGCTTCGCGCGTTCCTGCCGGTAGCCCTCGGCCACCGCGTTGTCCGGGCCGCGGCGAAGGAACTGCCCGGCGGCGAAGGGCGGGCCGGCGGCGAGGACCAGGGCGAGATCGCCCTGCCAGTGCGCGACCATCCAGCGATCGAGTTCCCCGCGCACCGCCTCCAGCCGCGTCTCGAGATCGGGCAGGTCGGGCAGCAGCAGCTCCGCCTTGCCGCCGGCATTGAGCAGCACCGAGGAGAAGGGCAGGCCGAGTTTCTCGAGCATCAACTCGAGCGCCGCCTCCACCGTCTGGCCCATCAGGAAGGAGCGCGCGCGCAGGATCCGGCTCGCGCCCTTCTGCCCATCGAGCCGCAACAGCGCCTTCTGGATGCCGGAGAGGTCGAGCGCGGCGAGGCGGAACTTCGGCACGGAGCGGTCCTTCACCGCCGCGACCTCGTTCGTGTCCTTCGCCCCGTGCCATGCCGCCAGTGCCGCGGCGATGGCCGCCACCGCCCGGGCGTGCTCGTGCAGCGACACGTCGGGCTGATCCACGGTGGAGGAAGGCACGGCCCAGAGCAGCCGCTCGGACAGGCCGAGCAGCGCCCGCTCGAAGCGGCGGGCGGAGAGCCCATGGCGGCCGAAGGCGCGCACGCCCTCCTGCCACGCCGTCCAGAGAAGGCCGAAGCGGCGCGGCTGGTCCTTCGGCGCGGACGCCTGTGGCGGCAGCGCCTCGGGCGAGGCCTCCTCGGCCGGATGCCACATCGCGCCCGGCACGGCGCCGCGGCCGATCGCGATCGCGGGCAGCAGCGCGCGCAGCTCCCGCTCGCGGAAGGTCCCGCCATGCGCCTCCTCCGCCTCGTCCCTCTCCTTGCGCTCCAGGCCGGAGGCGAGGCGGTCGGCCTCGGCAAGGATCCAGTCGGAAGGGTCGTCGTGGCGCGGGGCGTGGTGGCGCACGGCCACCGCACCGAGCCGCGCGCCGTTGACCTCCTTCGGCCAGCGCAGCCCTTCGCGCTCGGCCTCGCGGATCGCGAAGTCGCTCCAGAGCGCGTGGCGATGGGTGTAGCGGCCGTCGCGCAGCGGCAGGATCGCGCTCTCGGTGCCGCCGGGATCGCCGCCATAGGCCGCGCGCAGGGCCGCTTCGTCGGGGTGCGCGCGCTGGGCGAGCTTGCCGATGTCGTGCAGCAGGCCGGCGAGCGCCGCCTCCAGGGGGGTGATCAGCTCAGCGGCCACGGGCGTCCTCGAGGATGGTGATCGCCCCGGGCGGCAGGGCGAGGCGGTAGCCGGTCATCGGCCTGCGGCCTTCGGCGCGGATCAGGAAGGGCTCTGCCGCCGGTCCCAGAGCCTCGCGGAAGGCGCGGTTGAGGCGCGACACCTTCTCGGCGAGGTAGCCGCGCTCCATGCCCTGGGCGAGCGCCCGGCGGGCCGCCCCCAGATCCCGGTCACCGGCGGTGCGGGCGAGCGCGGCGAGGCATTCGTCCGCCAGCCGCCGCGCCTCCTGCGCGCCGCGCCAGGCGAGCGGCGGCGCGGCGGCGCGGGCACGCTCGGCGAGCCAGAGCAGGATGCCCAGGGGCGTGGGCGGCAGGCGCAGCCGCCGCTCGCCCAGCAGGACCTCCCGCCGGGCGACATCCACGCTCAGCCTCGGCGGCGCCAGCCGCTGCTGCGCTGCGGCCACCGCGGCGGCGAAGGCGCCGGCATCGCGCCCCGGTCGCCACTGCGCGCGCAGCCGCACGAAGGGGATCTCGGCGAGCGTGAGCCCCGCCTCCGCGGTGCTGACGGTGCCACCCTCGGGCAGCGTCAGCAGGGCGGGCGGATCGGGCGGGAAGAAGAAATCCGCGCGCCCGAGAAGGCGCGGATCCACCAGCACATGGGACAACACGTCGCCCTCGCGGCCGCACAGGCCGATCGCCAGGGCGGCGAGCGCGCCCATCGTCTTGCGCCCGCCGGCGATCGAGAGGTGGATGTCGCTCCCCTCGTCCAGCGTCGCCTCGGCCACGGCCGCGAAGATGGCGTCCGCCGCATGACGGTTGTCGGCCTCGGTCACGATGTCATCCAGCACGCCCCCGTCCGGCCCGGTCAAGAGCCTCCATTCCGGCATCGGAAGCGCGGCGCCAAGCTGGGCGCCGAGTTGACGCAGGGCCGGCGGCAACAGCTTCTCGGCCACTTCGCGCCCGGCGCCGGTGGTCAGCACCGTGATGCGCCGCGGCAGACGCGGCGAAGGGCCCTGGGCGAGGCACCAGATGGTCTCTGTCACCACCTGCGGCGACAGGCCGGCCAGCGCCAGGAGATGCAGCGGACGGGTCATGTCAGGCGGCCGCGGCCTCGATCCGGCCAAAGCCCATGCTGGCCCCCTTGCCGAGATGCAGGACGGACGCGGCCCAGAGCAGCGGCCAGACGTGCCGCGCTCTTTCCAGGTCGAGCAGGGCCTCGCCCACGATTCCGCCCATCTGCATCGCGCTGTTCTGGCGGCTGGAGAACCTGGTCGTCTCGACCCAGCCAAGCCGCGGCTGCTCGAAGCGCAGCGTGGCCGCTTCGGCGCGGGCGGCATCCGCCAGGGCGGGCGACGCGGGCAGGCCGAGGATGCGCAGGCGCCTCAGCGCGGCGCCGACCAGGTGGCCTGGAAGAAGGGTGCGACCGGTCAGCAGATCGCCTCCCAGCCGGATCCGCAGCGGGGTGGTCATGCGCAGCCGGACCCTGGCCGGTGGTGGCGGGCAGTGGATGGCTTCGGGCGGCGGCAATGATCCGCCGGGATCGATCGGCTGGCCGGTGCCGGCGTCGGCGATGGCACGGCAATCCAGCGGAACACGACGCGCCGAGACGCCGGCGGCGGCTGCTTCGAGCAGCGCGCGCACGGCGTAGGCTGCGGCCGATTCGGCGGAGGGGAGCAGCGTGAGGCGGACCCGGAAGGCCTGCCCGGGGCGGATCAGGCCATCGCGCGGCGCGCGGTCGGGGCACAGGATGTAGGGCCTGCCGGCCTCGGCGGCGCTGTCTGCGCCGAAGAAGGCCGGATGGATGCATACCCCCGCAAGGGGGCAGCCCTCGCATGGCCGGAGCCGCATGGCGCAGACCATGCGCTTCAGCGCATGGCCGAACGCACCGCGCCACGCCGAACCGGGATGCGCCTGCACCGCAAGGGTGGCGCGGGGCACGAAGGTGAAGTCCACCCGGCGGATGCCGTGCAGACTGAACGCGGTCGCCATGCGCGCATTGAAGCAAGCGGCTGCGGCCGATGCCAAGGACGACAACATTGTCGCCAAGCTCCCGTGCTGCACTCCGCCCACATCCGGCGACAACCCGATGCACGCAGTCGGTCATCGGTCAGCGAGGTCGGAAGCCGAAAGACGCCTCGCCCGCCGTTCATCAACCGCATCGGTGAACCGGCGCCTTGAGAGGCCTCTGCGAAACCCGCCTGCTCGGCCGATGGAGACGTGGCGGCGGCCGGGAGGTGGCCTTGGCGGTCGGCTCGGCCGCCTGGCGGTGGTGCCGCACTGACTTTCGTCAGGCGCGGAGGCGTTCGGCGCGGCGCAGGTTCATGGTGGCGCAGAGCAGGGGCAGATGGGCGCCGTTGCGCAGCAGGCCGCGATATCGGACCCGGCGCCAGCCATAGCTGCGCTTCCGCGCGCCGAGGGGGCGCTCGACCTGGGCGCGGGCCGGCGCCAGCGCCGCGTTCCCCAGCGCTGCCAGGCCGCCAACGGGCGGCGCGCATGGCCGCAGCATATGATGCCGTCGGCGATGCCGGCCTTGGCCGGCGCCTTACGCCGGGCCGCGCTGTCACTGGCCTTGCCCATGAACACCGCCGCCCCGTCGCCCTGCGCCAGCCCACCCGCGGCCGGGCCGTCGCCGACATCGGTGCCGGTCAGCACGGCGTCGCGGATCAGGTCCGCGTCGAGATCCGCCGCGACATGCGGACGCCTCGAAAAAACCCCTGCCGCTGGCGGCGCCGGACCGATCCGCTGCGGCCGCTGACAAGGGGGGCCGCAGATGGCGGGGCAGCCCGGGATGCCCGACGCGGAGCGGCAGCTGCGCGGACCATCCGTCCCGGCGATCCGCCGCAACGGCTGCGGGCGGTGGTGGAGTTCGGGGTGTTCCGTTCGGAGCTGGCATTGCCGCGGGCGGACCGCAGCCGCGACGGGTGCCCGCCCGGGGACGCGGTACTGATGTTCCGCGCCCTGGTGCTGCAGGCACTCGACACGCTGTCGAACGGCCAGGCCGAATACCAGCTGCGCGATCGGCTGTCGTTCATGCGCTTCGCCGGCCTGGCGCTGCACGACGCGGGGCCGGACGCCAGGACGATCCGGCCCTGCCGCGAGCGGCTGACGCGCGCGGGCGCCCTAGCCCGGCTGTTCGCCAGCTTCGATGCGGTGCTGGCCGAGCGCGGCTTCCCGGCGCGGGGCAGGCAGATCGTCGACGCCACCGTGGTCGGTTTGGCCGCAAAGCGGACAAACCGGCGCCGACGGCTGAGCCGGGAGCAGAAGGCGGTGCCGCGCGGGACGCCACACCCGCGGGCTGGTCGCAGGCGCGCCCGCGCCAGACCGATCGCGATCGCCGCTGGACCATCACGCGCGCCGCAAGGTGAGACCGCCTGAGGGCGGCGCGCCGCACCAGGCCGCGACCGAGATCGCGGTGCCGATGTTCGGCCACAAGGACCGCCTCGGCACGACCGCGCGCACGGCTTCAGCCGTCGCTTCGTGGCGACCGCCGCGGCGCGCCACAACGGCGCCCAACTCGGCGCCGTGCCGGGCCCGGCCAATACCGGCAGCGGCGTGTGGGCCGACACCGCCTGCCGCAGCCGGGCCAGCCCACCTCGCCCGCGGCACCCCCAGCCGGGCGCCGCTGCGCCGCCGGGTCGAGCACGTCTTCCCGCCCCGCAGGCGTTGCCTGCGGCTCGCCGCCGGGAAGCGCCGCCTGGACCTGGTCGTGCGCCGCATCGGCCCGCTCCGCGCCACGGTGCGGATCACCCTCGCCAACCAGGCCTGCGCCAGGCGCCGCTTGATCCGGATCGAGGGACAAGCCGTGCCCGCCTGATCAATCCTCGCCCCGAAAAGTCGCGCACCCCGCGCCGAAGAGCCAGGCAGGGGCCCAACACCGCAGCACCCTCCGCCTCCCCCGGCCTCAGCAGCATCCATCCGGCCGGTTTTCGGGGTGTCCGCTTGACCCATCCCACCGGTCCACCGACCTTTACCCCGTCGCGGGCTTTCCGAGTCCCTCGGCGCCCGACCAGGAGACGCGCGATGAGTGAACTGACCAAAGCGGTCACCGACGACAGCTTCCGCCAGGAGGTGCTGGAGGCCCCCGGGCCGGTGCTGGTGGATTTCTGGGCCGAATGGTGCGGCCCCTGCCGCATGGTCGCGCCGATCCTGGACGAGATCGCGCGCGAGTACCAGGGGCGGCTGACCGTCGCCAAGGTGAACATCGACGACAACCCGGTGACGCCGAACGAGTACGGCGTGCGCGGCATCCCGACGCTGATCCTGTTCAAGGGCGGCAAGCAGGTGGACACCAAGGTCGGCGCGCTGCCGAAGGGCGCGCTGAAGGACTGGATCGCCAACGCCCTCGGCGACGCCGCCTGAGCGCGGCGGCCCGCGGCCCGGCCCTGCCTCACCGGGCGAGGCGGCGGAAGGCCCGCAGGAACGCCTCGACATCCGCCTCGTCGTTGTAGACGTGCGGGCTGATCCGCATCCGCCCGAGCCGCGGCGCGACATGCACGCCCTCGGCGGCCAGCGCCTCGATCAGCCCCTCCTGCATGCCGCCGGGGAATTCGAGGCTCAGCACGTGCGGGGCGCGGACCCGCGCCTCCGGCACCCGCACCCCGGCGCCGCGCAGCCCCTCGGCGAGCATCGCCGTGAGCATGGCGAGCCGCCGCCCGATCGCCGCCTGCCCCCAGCCCGCCATCATCTCCATCCCGACCGCGGCCATCTCCAGGCTGATGAGGTGGTCGCGCTCGCCCATGTCGAAGCGCCGGGCGCCCTCGGCGAAGCGGAGATCGGCGAGGTAGGGCGCGCGCTCGGAGGCGACGGCGCGGCGCGAGTGGCTCGTCTGCTCGAGCGGGACGCCCTCCTCCTGCCGCCGCCTGGCGACGTAGAGGAAGGCGCGCGCGTAGGGGCCGAGCACCCACTTGTAGGTCGGGAAGACCAGGAAGTCGGGATCGGTCCGGCGGACGTCCACCGCCATGACGCCCACCGCGTGCGTCGCGTCCACCAGCAGCGCCGCGCCCGCCGCGCGCAGCGCCGGCGCCACGCGGTCGAGGTCCACGACGCCGCCATCGGCCCAGTGCACGCTTGAGATCGAGGCGAGCGCGAGCGGCGCCGCGCCGGGGCGCGCGATGGCGGCGAGCACCGCCTCGGTCCAGTCGCCGTCCTCCGGCCGCCGCACCGTCTCCACTTCGAAGCCCCCGGCCCCGGCGCGGGTCATCCATTCGAGGGTCGGCGAGGCGTGGTCGTCCTCCAGCACCAGGACCCGCGCGCCGCGCGGGACGGGGAGGATCCTTCCCGCGGTCGCGACGCCGTAGCCGACCGAGGGGATGATGGCGATGTCCTCCGGCTCGGCGCCGATCAGCGCCGCCGCGGCGGCGCGGGCGCGCGCGAACTGCCGCGCCTGGTGCTCCGCCCCCCAGGTCCAGGGCCGCGCCTTGCGCTCCACCCCCGCATGGCCGGCGGCGAGGACGGCACGCGGCAGGGGCGACCAGGAGGCGGCGTTGAGGTAGGCGACCTCGCGCGGGATGTCGAACGCGGCGCGCTGGCAGGGCAGCATGGCGGCGGTCCTCCGTCTCGGCGCAGCCTAGCCTGCCACTGCGCCGAGCGTGCATACCGAAGCCGGGAACGCCGGGACGCGGATCGCCGGCCTGGACGGGACGGACCTGCCTGGCCCGGACACGCCCTGGACGGTCCGGGTCTCGAACCGGCGCCCCCTCCGCACCCCAATGCGAAAGGGCTGACCCGTGGGGCAGCCCTTCCCGAACGCGCGCCGTGAGCGGGCGGAAGCCCGCGCCGCCGGGTCCTAATGGGCCTCGCCCCAGACCTTGCGCTTCACTGCGTAGACCAGGCCTCCGAGGATGGTCAGGAACAGCACGATCTTCACGCCGAGCGCGCGACGCTCCTCGAGCTCGGGCTCGGCGGCCCAGGCGAGGAAGGTGGTCACGTCGCGGGCCATCTGCTCGACGGTCGCCTCGGTGCCGTCGTGGAAGCTCACCTGGCCGGGGTTGAGCGGCGGCGCCATGGCGATCTGCTGGCCCGGGAAGTAGCGGTTGTAGTGCATCCCCTGCATCAGCTCGACGCCCTGCGGCGGGTCCGAGTAGCCGACGAGCAGGGCGTAGAGGTAGTCCGCGCCCCCCGCGCGCGCCTTCACCATCACCGACAGGTCCGGCGGATACGCGCCGTTGTTCGCCGCGCGCGCCGCCATGGCGTTCGGGAAGGGGCTGCGGAAGCGGTCCGAGGGACGGCCCGGCCGCTCGAACATCTGGCCCTCGTCGTTCGGCCCGTCCTGCACCTGCACGGTGGCGGCGATCGCGCGCACCTCGGCCTCCGACAGGCCGAGCTCGGTCAGGTTGCGGTAGGAGAGCTGGCGCAGCCCATGGCAGTTCGCGCAGACCTCCATGTAGACCTGCAGGCCGCGCTGGGCGGAGGCGCGGTCGAAGGTGCCGAACAGCCCCTTGAAGGAGAAGGGAATGCTCGGCGGCGGCTCGGCCTCGGCCGCGCGCGGCGAGGCGGGGGCGGCGGCGAGGAAGGCGGCGGCGCCGAGGGCGACGGCGATCTTGAACAGCGGGCGGCGCATCGTCTCAGGCCTTCTCCATCGGCTTCGCCGCGGCCCCGGCGGGCAACGGCCCGCCCCCGCGCAGCACGGGGCGACTGATGCTCTCGGGCAGCGGCAGGGTCCGCTCGAACCGCCCGAGGAGCGGCAGGATCACCAGGAAGTAGGCGAAGTAGTAGGCGGTGCCGAAGCGGGAGAGCCAGACGTAGATGCCCTCCGGCGGCTTCGCGCCGCAGTAGAGCAGCACGAAGAACGAGACGGTCCAGAGGAACAGCGCGATCCGGGCGATCGGGCGGAACCGCATCGAGCGCACCGGGCTGGTGTCCAGCCAGGGCAGGAAGAACAGGATCAGGATCGAGCCGAACATCAGCACCACGCCGCCGAGCTTGTCCGGCACCGCGCGCAGGATCGCGTAGTAGGGCAGGAAGTACCACTCGGGGACGATGTGCGCCGGCGTCACCAGCGGATCGGCCGGGATGTAGTTGTCCGGGTGCCCGAGCAGGTTCGGGAAGAAGAACACCAGCACCGCGAACACCAGGAAGTAGGCCACCAGCCCGACGCTGTCCTTCGCCGTGTAGTAGGGGTGGAAGGGCACGGTGTCCTGCGGCCCCTTCGGGTCGATCCCGAGCGGGTTGTTCGAGCCGGTGACGTGCAGCGCCGCGATGTGCAGGAACACCACGCCGACGATGACGAAGGGCAGCAGGTAGTGCAGGCTGAAGAAGCGGTTGAGGGTGGGGTTGTCCACGCTGAACCCGCCCCACAGCCAGGTCACGATCGAGTCGCCGACCAGCGGGATGGCGCTGAACAGGTTGGTGATGACGGTCGCGCCCCAGAAGCTCATCTGCCCCCAGGGCAGCACGTAGCCCATGAAGGCGGTGGCCATCATCAGCAGGAAGATCACCACGCCGAGCATCCACAGCAGCTCGCGCGGCGCCTTGTAGGAGCCGTAGTAGAGCCCGCGCCAGATGTGGACGTAGACGACGATGAAGAACATCGAGGCGCCGTTGGCGTGCACGTAGCGCAGCAGCCAGCCGTAGTTCACGTCGCGCATGATCCGCTCGACGGAATCGAAGGCGTGGTTGACGTGCGGCGTGTAGTGCATCGCCAGGAAGACGCCGGTCGCGATCATGATCAGCAGCGTGACCATCGCGAGGGCGCCGAAGTTCCAGAGGTAGTTGAAGTTGCGGGGCGTCGGGAACGTCCCGTACTCCTTCTGCATCATGGTGAACACCGGCAGGCGCGCGTCGATCCAGCGCACCACCGGGTTGGTGAATTCGCTCTGGTGCAGGCCGCTGGCCATGGATCGGAGCTCTCCTCAGCCGATGCGGATCTGGGTGTCGGAGGTGAAGGCGTAGGGCGGCACCGCCAGGTTGCTCGGCGCCGGCCCCCTCCGGATCCGCCCCGAGGTGTCGTAGTGGCTGCCGTGGCAGGGACAGAACCAGCCGCCGTACTCGCCCTTCGGGTCGGTCGGCTTCTGGCCGAGCGGCACGCAGCCGAGATGCGTGCAGACGCCGATCATCACCAGCCATTCGGGCCGGATCACGCGCTGCTCGTCGGTCTGCGGATCGCGCAGCTCGGACAGCGACACGGCCCGCGCCGCCGCGATCTCCTGCTCCGTGCGCCGGCGCACGAACACGGGCTTGCCGCGCCAGACCACGGTGACCGCCTGGCCGACCTGGATCGGCGAGAGGTCCACCTCGGTGGTCGAGAGCGCGAGCACGTCGCGCGAGGGATTCATCGAATGGATGAAGGGCCAGGCGATCGCGCCGGTGCCGACGACGGCGAAGCCCGCGGTCACCAGCTTCAGGAAATCGCGCCGCTTGCCCCCGGCCGCCGCGGCGGCGCGATGCGCCTCGGCTCCATGAGGCGCCCCGGGTTGGGTCGCCAGCGTCTCCGCCATGCCGTCTCGTCCCTAAACGACGACCGAGTCCCGCCTACCTACCGGACCCGGCCGCATGCCCAATCATCCCTCCGACCGACCGCGCCGCGCACGTCGCGCGGCGCCGATCGGGCCGAGCAGCGACCTGCGCTGCCGCCCTCGCGCCGCGCGCGCTTATAAGGGCACCTCCGGGGGGTGGCAATCCGCCCGGGCGTCCGCCGCATGGTCCAGGGAGACAGACGAAGCGCCATGAGCCCCGCCGCAGCCGCCGCGCCCGAGCCGCGCGCCCCCGACGACCCCCCGACGGCGGCGCCGATGGCGCGGCGCGCCCGTGCCTGGTTCGAATCGCTGCGCGACCGGCTCTGCGCCGCCTTCGAAGCGATCGAGGACGAGTGCGACGGCGGCCCCTTCGCCGCCCTGCCCCCCGGCCGCTTCGCGCGCACCGCCTGGGAGCGTCCCGGCGGCGGCGGCGGCGTCATGAGCCTCATGCGGGGCGGGCGGGTGTTCGAGAAGGTCGGCGTCAACGTCTCGACCGTGCACGGCGAGTTCTCCCCCGAGTTCCGCCGCCAGATCCCGGGAGCGGAAGACGATCCGCGCTTCCTCGCCACCGGCGTCTCGCTGGTCGCGCACCTGCGCAGCCCGCGCGTGCCGGCGGCGCACATGAACACGCGCTACATCGTCACGACCCGGGCCTGGTTCGGCGGCGGCGGCGACCTCACCCCCATGCGCCTCGACGCGCCGGAGAGCATCGAGGACGCCGCGGAGTTCCACGCCGCCCTCAAGGCCGCCTGCGACCGCCACGATCCGGGCTACTATCCGCGCTTCAAGGCCTGGTGCGACGAGTACTTCTTCCTCCCCCACCGCAATGAGCCGCGCGGCGCGGGCGGGATCTTCTTCGACTGGCTCGGCGACCGCACGCCCGGCCACGGCGCGGAGGCCGACTTCGCCTTCGTCCGCGACGTCGGCGAGGCCTTCCTCGCCGCCTACCCGGCGATCGTCCGCCGCCGCATGCGCGAGCCCTGGACCGCCGAGGAGCGCGAGCACCAGCTCGTCCGCCGCGGCCGCTACGTCGAGTTCAACCTGCTCTACGACCGCGGCACGCTGTTCGGGCTGCGCACCGGCGGCAATGTCGAGGCGATCCTGATGAGCCTCCCGCCCGAGGTGAAATGGCCCTGAGGCGGCGCCGGCGCCGCCCCGCAGGGACCGCCGCCGATCCGGCAGCCGGCCGCCGGCGTTCCGTTCGCGCGCCGCCGGGGTCCCCCGCCCTCGCCCTCCCCCCGGCCCGCGGCGGCGCGACGCGAGAAGGAGCCTGCCCATGGACCACGAGACCAGGGCCGAGACGCTGCGCCCGCCGCTGCTGATGTCGGAGGACGACCACGCGCGCCTGGTTGCGCTGGCCGGCGCCGCCGCGCGCCGCGACCCGCTGGTCGCGCGCCTGCTGATGGAGGAGGCCGACCGCGCCGAGGTGGTGCCGGCCGAGGCGGTGCCCTCCGGCGTCGTCGCGCTCGGCTCGCGGGTCGAGTTCCACGACTCGGCGACCGGACGCGTCCGCACCGTGCAGGTCGTCCTGCCCGGCGAGGCCGACATCGCCGCGGGGCGCATCTCCGCGCTGTCGCTGGTCGGCGCCGCGCTGCTCGGACTTGCCGAGGGGCAGTCCATCGACTGGCCGACCCAGGACGGCCGCATGCGCCGCCTGACCGTTCGGCGGGTGGAGCGCGGCGGCGGCGCGGCTCCCGCGGATGCGGCGCGGCCGGGGACGTGACCCGCGCGATGCGGCGTCCGCGGCCGCGGGCCGGTGGCGCCCCGGCCGCCGCCTACCGGCCGCCGGGGCGCGGCCAGTCGAGCCGCGGCTCGCTCCGGCCGCCGCGCGCGGCGGCCGGCGCGGGCGGCGGCGCGTCCGGCCATTGCGCCGGCGGCGGGATCGGCGGGGTCGCCCGCGGCGGCACGTAGTCGTCACGGCGCGACGGCGCCTGCGGCGGGTCGATCCAGTCGTCCTCCACCGCGGCCGCCGAGCCGCGGCCGCGTTCCCGCGGCGGGGCGTCGGCGACGCGCAGCGCCAGCGCGCGGATCTCGGCCTGGATCTCGTCGAGCTGCGCCTCGATGCCCTCCAGCCGTCCCTTCACCCCGAACACGCTGAACGGCATCAGCAGGTAGGCCAGCGCCAGCAGCCCGAGCAGCAGCAGGAGAACGAGGCCGACCCAGTCCGGCAGTCCGGGGATCGCCAGGCGCGCCGCGAGGGCCTGCAGGAACTCGCCGCCCATTCAGCCCCCGGTGACGCTCATGTGGCGGGCGAGCGCCGGCCGGCGGTGGCGCCGGTCGATGACGAAGTCGTGGCCGCGCGGCTTGCGGGCGATCGCCTCGCGGATCGCCGCCTCCAGCCCCGCCTCGTCCGTCCCCGGATCGCGCAGCGGGCGGCGCAGATCGGCCGCGTCCTCCTGGCCGAGGCACATGTAGAGGGTGCCGGTGCAGGTCAGGCGCACGCGGTTGCAGCTCTCGCAGAAATTGTGGGTGAGCGGCGTGATGAAGCCGATCCGCCGCCCGGTCTCGCGCACCACGTAGTAGCGGGCGGGCCCGCCGGTGCGGTAGTCGGTCTCCTCCAGCGTCCAGCGCTGCCTCAGCCGCGCGCGCACGAGCGAGAGCGGCAGGTACTGCTCCGTCCGGTCGCCGCTGATCTCGCCGAGCGGCATGGTCTCGATCAGGCAGAGGTCGAAGCCGTGCTCGCCGCACCAGGCGATCATGCGGTCGAACTCGTCCTCGTTGACGCCCTTGAGCGCGACGGCGTTGATCTTGACCGCGAGGCCGGCGGCGCGGGCGGCGAAGATCCCGTCCAGCGTCTGCTCGATCCGCCCCCAGCGGGTGATGGCGGTGAACTTCGCCGGGTCGAGCGTGTCGAGCGAGACGTTGATCCGCCGCACCCCCGCCGCCCGGAGCCCGTCCGCGAGCCGCGCGAGCTGTGTGCCGTTGGTGGTGACCGTCAGCTCGCGCAGCCCGCCGGCGCCGAGCCGGGCGCCGAGCGCGCGGACCAGGCTGATGACGTTCTTCCTGACCAGCGGCTCGCCGCCGGTGAGGCGGATCTTCTCCACGCCGAGGCGGATGAAGGCGCCGCAGAGCCGGTCGAGCTCCTCGAGCGTCAGCACCTCCGCCTTGGGCAGGAAGGTCATGTCCTCCGCCATGCAGTAGACGCAGCGGAGGTCGCAGCGGTCCGTCACCGAGACCCGCAGGTAGGTGATGCGGCGCCCGAACGGGTCCACGAGCGGGGCGGCGGCGCCGCTCGCATCGGCGGCGGAGGCCGCGGCGGCCGGAGGCAGGCGGATGTCGGCGGACATGGCGGAGGGGATTTGGGACCCTCCCATCCCGGCCCGCAAGCCCTCCCTGCGGCATTTCCGTCCCGCGCCGCTCCTCGGGGTCCGGCCGGACGGCCCCGGCCCGGCTCAGGCGAGCAGCGCCACCCCGCCGGACCCGAGCAGCGCCGCCAGCGCGAAGCGCCGGTACCAGCCGACCGGCACCACATGGAACAGCCGCGCCCCGATCTGCACCGAGACCAGCAGCACCGGCAGCAGCAGCGCCGCCCGCAGCAGCACCGGCAGGTCGAGCAGGCCGCCGAGGGCCGGCACGACGACCGAGACCACCGCGATCAGGGCGAAGAACAGGATCAGGTTGGCGCGGTGGCGCCGCGCCTCCTCCATCCCGGCCAGCAGGTAGAGGATCACCGGCGGGCCGCTCATCCCCGTCGCCCCCTTCAGCAGCCCGGACAGCGTGCCCACGAACAGGTTGAGGCGGAGCGGGCGGGTTCCCCGATACCTCCAGCCGGAGAGCAGCAGCAGGCCGAACACCAGCACGAAGGCGCCGATCGCCCGGCGGAGCAGATCGGGGTCGGCGGTCAGCAGCGCCCAGGCCCCGAACGGGGTGGCCAGCGCCGCGGCGCCGCCGAGCGGCAGCACCACCCGCCGGTCGGCATCGCCGATCGCGCGCGGCAGGAGCTGGACGGAGACCAGCAGCTCCATCAGCAGCATGACCGGCACCCCGGCCCGCGGCCCCCACAGCGTGCTGTAGATCGGCGACAGCAGCACCGCCGTCCCGAACCCGGCATAGCCGCGCATCAGCCCCGCGGCCGCGGTGGCGGCCACCGCGGCCGCCATCTCCCAGCCGAGAAGGCCGCCTCCGAAATTGAGAACCGTCTCGGTCACGCCGGAGGGTCGTCCAGAATCTGGAGAGTGATCTTCGTTGCGATGATCAGTACCTTGCCGGCATGCTCGAAGCTCACGGTGATCCGGTCCCCCACCACCGACTGCACCTGACCGACGCCCCAGTCCGGACGATCGGGGTGACGGACCCGCATCCCTGGTTCGATCAGTCCCGGCACGGTGCCTCCGGCGAAGGGAACGGTCCGCGAAACGGAGTGGTCAGCTTGCCCCCGAATGATAGCCCGATGCCGCCGCCGCAGGACCCATCCACCATGCCGCAAGGTTTCCGACTGGCCCAACTGATCGCCGCGCGCATCTGCCATGACCTGGGCGGGCCGGTGGGGACGGTGGAGGGCGCCCTCTCCCTGCTCGGCGCCGGCTCGGACGAGGCGATGGCGGTGGCGCGCGAGGGTGCGGCCGCGCTCCGCCAGCGCCTGACGCTGTTCCGCGCCGCGTGGGGCGGCGGGCTCGGCGACGCCACCCTCGCCGAACTGCTCGCCCTGCTCGACGGCCAGGTGGCGGGCGGCCGCGCCCGGCTCGCGGTGGCCGAGGGGCTGTCGCCGGGAACCGCGTTCGCCGCCCCGGTCGCGCAGCTCATGCTGAACGCGGTGCTGCTGGCGGGCGACGCCCTGCCGCGCGGCGGCGTCGTGCTGCTTGGCGGCGATCCGTCGGGGGTGCTGATGGTGCGCCCGGAAGGCGAGGGCGCCGCCTGGCCGCCGGGGCTCGCCGCGGCGCTCGCCGCCGGCGGGCTCGATCCCCGGCGCGCGGCGGACCCGCGCGCGGTGCGGGCGCCGGCGCTCGCGGCCCTCGCCGCCGATCTCGGGGTGCCGCTCGCGCTCGGCCTGGGCGGGCCGGGGGATGCGGGACCGGCGCCGCTGCTGATCGGCCCCGCGCCGCCCCCGCCCGCGGCGTAGCGGCCCCGCGGCGCGGGCTTTACCGAATCTTCGCCCCCGCCCGTCACGCTGCGGCGGAACCCGACCGCGCGGGGGCGCAATGGACGACCTGCTCGCCGACTTCCTCACCGAGACCAACGAGGGGCTGATCGCGCTCGACGCGGCGCTGCTGCGCCTCGAGCGCACGCCGGACGACCGGCCGACGCTGTCGGAGATCTTCCGGCTGGTGCACACGATCAAGGGCACCTGCGGCTTCCTCGGCCTGGCGCGGCTCGAGAAGGTGGCGCACGCGGCGGAGAACGTGCTCGGCCGCTACCGCGAGGGCACGCTGGCGGTCACGCCGGACGGCATCAGCCTGATCCTGCGCGCGCTCGACTGCATCAAGGCGATCGTCGCCGGGCTGGAGGCGGGCGGCGCCGAGCCGCCGGGCGACGACGGCGCGCTGATCGCCGCGCTCGACGCCGCGGCGGAGGGCGGCGAAGCGGGCGCGGCCGCCCCGATGCCGCCGGCGGCCGAGGCGCCCGGGCCGGCGCCCCCGTCCGTCGCGTCGCCCGAAGCGAATCCGGCCCCCGGCGCCGCCCTGCCGGAGGACGCCGCCCCGCCGCCGCCCGGCGGCCCCGGCGCGGCGGCGCCGCAGACGATCCGCGTCTCGGTCGAGGTGCTGGAGGACCTGATGACGCTGGTCAGCGAGCTGGTGCTGACGCGCAACCAGCTCCTCCAGCTCGCCCGCGCCACGGGCGATTCGGCGCTGACCGTGCCGCTGCAGCGGCTGTCGCACATCACCTCGGACCTGCAGGAGGGGGTGATGAAGACGCGCATGCAGCCGATCGGCAACGCCTGGGCCAAGCTGCCGCGGCTGGTGCGCGACCTCGGCCTCGAGCTCGGCAAGAAGATCGTCCTCGAGACGCGCGGCGCCGAGACCGAGCTCGACCGCCAGGTGCTCGAGCTGATCCGCGACCCGCTGACGCACATGGTGCGCAACAGCGCCGATCACGGCATCGAATCGCCGGAGGAGCGCCGCGCCGCGGGCAAGCCGGAGACCGGGCGGATCCTGCTCAACGCCTGCCACGAGGGCGGGCAGATCGTGCTCGAGATCGGCGACGACGGCCGCGGCCTCTCGGTGGAGCGGATCCGCGCCAAGGCGCTCGCCCAGGGCCTCGCGACCGAGGCCGAGCTCGCGCAGATGAGCGAGCGCGAGGTCCTGCGCTTCATCTTCCGCCCCGGCTTCTCCACCGCCGGCCAGGTCACCGCCGTCTCCGGCCGCGGGGTCGGGATGGACGTGGTGAAGACCAACGTCGAGCGGATCGGCGGCACGATCGACCTGCGTTCGCGCGAGGGCCGCGGCACCACCTTCACGATCAAGATCCCGCTCACCCTCGCCATCGTCTCGGCGCTGATCGTCGAGGCGGCGGGCGAGCGATTCGCCATCCCGCAGATCGGCGTGGTCGAGCTGGTGCGCGTCGGCGGCGCGGGCGGCGGCGACGGCGCGACGGAGGGACAGGCGCCCCGCGTCGAGCGGATCAAGGAGGCCCCGGTGCTGCGCCTGCGCGATCGGCTGCTGCCGCTGGTCTCGCTCGCCGAGCTGCTGCGGCTGGACCGCCCGGGGGTGGAGGAGGCCTCGGAAGGCGCCGGCGACGCGGCGGAGGAGGGCTTCGTCGTCGTCACCCAGATCGGCGCGCACGTCTTCGGCATCATCGTGGACCGCGTGTTCGACACCGAGGAGATCGTGGTCAAGCCGGTGGCGCCGATCCTGCGGCACGTGACCATGTTCTCGGGCAACACCATCCTCGGCGACGGCAGCGTGATCATGATCCTCGACCCCAACGGCATCGCCCGCGCGACCGGCGTGGCCAGGGACGATGCCGGCGAGGAGATCGCCGGCGGCGGCGCGGCGGCGGACCATGCCGGCCCCGGCGCGACGGCCCTGCGCTCGGAGGCGCGGACCGCGGTGCTGCTGTTCCGCGCCGGCGGCGAGGAGACGCCGAAGGCGGTGCCGCTCGGCCTGGTCGCGCGCCTCGAGGACATCCCGCGCGAGCGGATCGAGCGCTCGGGCGGCATGCCGGTGGTGCAGTACCGCGGCCAGCTCATGCCGCTCGTGCCCCTCGGGACCGAGGGCTGGGCGCCCGAGGCGGCCGGATCGGGCGGGCGCCAGGCGGTGCTGGTGTTCAACGACCGCGACCGAGCGATGGGCCTGATGGTGGACGAGATCCTCGACGTGGTGGAGGCGCCGCTCAGGATCGAGCGTGGCGCCGCCGAGCGCCCGGGCTTCCTCGGCAGCACGGTCCTCCAGGGCCGGGTGACGGACGTGATCGACACCGCCTGGTGGCTGCGCCAGGCCGGCGAGGACTGGTTCGCCGCGCCGGCAGGCGGCGAGCCCGGCCGCGGCGCGGCGCGCATCCTGCTCGTCGAGGACAGCGCCTTCTTCCGCCATCTCGTCGTCCCCGCGCTCTCCGCGGCCGGCTATGCGGTGACGGCGGTCGAATCGGCGCCGCAGGCGCTGAAGCTGCGCGAGGCGGGCGCGGCCTTCGAGGCGATCGTCTCCGACATCGAGATGCCGGAGATGGACGGCCTCGCCTTCGCCCGCGCCGTGCGCGAGGGCGGCGGCGACTGGGCGGCGCTGCCGATGATCGCGCTCACCTCCCGCGCCGATCCGGCGGACGCCGAGCGCGGCCGCGCCGCCGGCTTCACCGACTACGTCGGCAAGTACGACCGCGAGGCGCTGCTCGCCTCGCTGCGCGACTGCCTCGCGCCGCCGGTCGCGCTCGGCTGAGCCGCCGTGCGGTGCGGTCCGCGGTCCCCGCCAACCGGTCGCAGCGCCGCTCGGCGCGAAGGTCGTCGGCCGACGCGACCCTGACCATCCGCCCCGGGAAAGGCATCCGCCCGTGCAGAGCATGACGACGCACCCGCCGACGCGCGCTACCATGTCCGGCCCGCCCGCCGCCCTCGCCCTCGCCGGGCGGGGCGAGGAGGAGACCTTCCTCACCCTCACCGTCGCCGGCCAGCCCTGCGCCCTGCCGGTGCTCGCGGTGCGCGACGTGCTCGCCGCGCAGGCGATCACGCGGATCCCGCTTGCCCCGGCCGAGGTGGCCGGCAGCCTCAACCTGCGCGGCCGGATCGTCACCGCGATCGACCTGCGTCGCCGCCTCGGCCTGCCGTCCCGCCTGCCCGGCGAACCGGCGGCGATGAGCGTAGTGGTCGAGCACCAGGGCGAGCTCTACTCCCTCCTCGCCGACGCGGTCGGCGAGGTGATCCCGCTGCCGCGCGAGGGCTTCGCGCCCAATCCGCCGACCCTCGACCCGCTCTGGCGCGAGATCTCCCGCGGCGTGCACCGCGAGGACGGGCGCCTGCTGGTCGTGCTCGAGGTCGAGCGCGTGCTGGCGATCGGCTGATCCGGCGAAGGCTGCGATGGATCCCGTCGGCGGCGCGGCGGATGGCGGGCGCGAAGGCGGCGTGGCGCCGCCCCGCCGGATCTGCCTCGTGGTGGACGACAGCCGCGCCGTCCGCGGCGCGGTGCGGCGCATGCTCGAGCCGCTCGGCCTCGCGGTCCGCGAGGCGGAGGACGGCGCCCAGGCGCTGTCCGCCTGCCGGGCGGACCTGCCCGACGTGGTGCTGCTCGACTGGAACATGCCGGTGATGGACGGGATCGCCTTCCTGCGCCGCGCGCGCGCGGAGTTCGGGCCGGAACGGCCGGCGATCGTGCTCTGCACCACCGAGCGGACGCTCGAGCGGATCGTCGAGGCGCTCGACGCGGGCGCGCAGGAGTACGTGATGAAGCCCTTCGACGCCGCGATCCTCGGCGACAAGCTGGCCCGGCTCGGCCTGATCGCGCCGCGGGGCGACGCCGCGTGAGCGCCGCGGAAGCCGCCGGGGCTCCGGCCGGCGCCGCCCCGCCGGCGGAGGCGGAGCCGGTGCGCGTCATGTTGTGCGACGACAGCGCGGTCGTCCGTGGCGCGCTCGCCCGGCTGCTGCGGGCCGATCCCGCGATCCGCATCGTCGCGCAGGTCGGCGACGGGCGCGCGGCGCTCGCCGCCCTGGCGGACGCGCGGCCGGAGGTGGTGCTGCTCGACCTCGAGATGCCGGTGATGGACGGCATGACGGCGCTGCCGCTGCTGCTGCGTCAGCCGGCGGAGCTTCGTCCGGCGGTGATCGTCGCCAGCGCCCTCACCCAGCGCGGCGCCGCGGCGGCGATGGCGGCGCTGCGCGCCGGCGCCGCCGACTACCTGCCGAAGCCGGCCGCCGCCGGCGGCGGCATGGCCGACCCTCTCTTCCGGGCAGAGCTGCTGGAGAAGGTGAAGGGCTGGGCGCGGATTCGCCGACGCCAGCGGATGCCTGCTTCCGCTCCCCGGACCGCGGATGCCGCCGCCGTCGCGCGGCGCGGCGCCGGGCGGCCGGGACCGGCCCCCTCGGGCCGGGCGACGCCGCGCGTTCCGGCGCCCTGGCCGGCAGGCCCGGAAGCTGCGACGCATGCCGCCGTGGCGAGGCGCACCGCGGCCCTGCCGCGTGCCGTCCCGCCGCCGGACCGCGCCGCGCCGCCCGCGGCCGTCCGCCCGGAAGGGACGCCGGACCGCGCCGCCGCCGCGTCGCGCACCGCGCCGCGGGTGGTCGTGATCGGCGCCTCGACCGGCGGGCCGCAGGCGCTGGCCGCGCTGGTGCGGCGCCTGCCCTCCGCGCCCACGGTGCCGGTCCTCGTGGTCCAGCACATGCCGCCCGGATTCACGGCCATGCTGGCCGACCACCTCGGTCGCCTCGGCGGCCCGCCGGCTGCCGAGGCGCGCGAAGGCGAGCCGCTGCGCCCAGGCCGGCTCTACCTCGCGCCCGGCGATCGCCACCTGTTGGTCGAGGCGGGGACGGAGGGGGCGCTGTTCGCCCGCCTGTCCGACGGGCCGGCGGAGAATTTCTGCCGGCCCGCCCTGGATCCGCTGCTGCGCAGCCTGGTCGCGGCCTGCGGCGGCGCACGGCTGCTGGTGGTGGTGCTCACCGGCATGGGGCAGGACGGGCTCGCGGGCTGTCGCGCCGTCGCCGCGGCCGGCGGCCAGGTCCTGGCGCAGGACGAGGCGTCCTCCGTGGTCTGGGGGATGCCGGGCGCGGTCGCGCGGGCCGGGCTTGCCCGGGTCGTGGCGCCGCCCGAGGTCCTGGCGGAGCGGATCGCCGCCGCCCTCTCAGGCCCGGGACCGCGCGCCGCATGAACGGACCGGAGAGCCTCGCCTTCCTGGCCGGACTGGTGCGGGCACGGGCCGGCATCGTGCTGACGCCCGACAAGGCCTACATGCTGGAGACGCGTCTCGCCCCCCTGCTGGCGCGCACGGGCCTCGGCTCGCTCGACGCGCTCGCGGCCCGGCTGCGCGGCGGCGGGCCGGGCGCGGAGCCGCTGGCCCGCGAGGTGGTGGAGGCGCTGACCACCAACGAATCCTCCTTCTTCCGTGACGGCAAGCCGTTCGAGCACCTGCGCCGGCTGCTGCCGCGCCTCGCCGCCGCGCGCCCGGCCGGCCAGCCGCTGCGGGTCTGGTCGGCGGCCTGCTCGACCGGGCAGGAGGCCTATTCGGTGGCCATGCTCGCCGCCGATCCGGCGACCTGGGCGGGCCGCGGCGCCGCGGCGCGGGTGGAGATCCTCGGCACCGACATCGCCCGCGAGGTCCTCGCCCGGGCGCGCGAAGGGCTCTACACTCAGTTCGAGGTGCAGCGCGGCCTGCCCGTGCAGCTCCTGGTGCGGCACTTCCGGCCGGAGGGCGACGGCGCCCGCTGGCGCATCGCGCCCGAGCTGCGGGCCATGGCGCGGTTCGAGGCGTTCAATCTGCTGGACGACCCGCGTCGGCTCGGCCGGTTCGACGTGATCCTCTGCCGCAACGTACTGATTTATTTCGATACCCCGACCAAGGCGGCGGTGCTGAACGCCCTCGCCGGCCAGCTCGCGCCCGACGGGGTGCTCTATCTCGGCGGCGCGGAGACGGTGCTCGGCCTCACCGACCGGCTCCAGCCGCTGCCCTGCGAACGCACCGCCTACACGCTCGCCCCGACGGGCGGCGCCGCGGCCACGACGGGCGCAGGGAGCAGCGGGCTGCGGCCCGCGCACGCCGCGTAGAGGCGTCGCGGCACAGCCCCGACGGCGGCGAGGCGCGCGGCGACGGACAGGACATCGCCGTGGTCGCCGGCGGGACGTGACCGCCGGCGCGTTTCCGGGCCGCCGCCGATCTTGGCTGAGCGCATGGCGGCGCCGGAACGCCGTCGGCCGGGAGACCGGCCCGCAGGTGCCATAGGCCTGCGGGATCCCCGGCCGCCGCCCCGGCGCGGCTCCCGCCGGCCGCGCGCGGGCCGCGCCCTCAGGCCGCCCGCATCGCCGGGGACAGCGACAGGTCCGCCCGCTCCGGCTCCGCTCGGCCCGCATCGCCGCCGGACGCCGCAAGGCGCGCCGCCGCTGCCGCCGTCGCGGCGTCGCGCAGGACGTAGCCGCGGCCCCAGACGGTGCCGATCAGGTTGTCCGCGCCGGCCTGGGCCAGCTTCTTGCGCAGCTTGCAGATGAAGACGTCGATGATCTTCGCCTCCGGCTCGTCGATCCCGCCGTAGAGGTGGTTGAGGAACGCCTCCTTGGTCAGCACCACGCCCTTGCGCAGCGTGAGCAGCTCGAGGATCGCGTATTCCTTGCCGGTCAGGTGCACCGGCCGGCCGCCCACCGTCACCTCCCGCGAATCGAGGTTCAGGCACAGCGGGCCGACGACGAGCGCGGGCTGCGAAAAGCCCTTGGCCCGGCGCACGATGGCATGGATGCGCGCGACCAGCTCGGCCGCGTCGAAGGGCTTGGTGATGAAGTCGTCGGCGCCCATGCCGAAGCCCTTCACCTTGGCCTGGGGCTTGGACTGGCCGGAGAGGATCAGCACCGGGGTCTCGACCCGCGCCGCGCGCAGGCGGCGGACCACCTCGTAGCCCTCCATGTCCGGCAGTAGGAGGTCGAGGATGAGGATGTCGTAGTCGTAGCGGCGCGCCAGCTCGAGCGCCTCCTCCCCCATGTCGGCGGTGTCGGCGACCATCCCCGCCTGCTTCAGCATCAGGGCGATCCCGCGCGCGGTCGTCAGATCGTCTTCAACCAGAAGGACACGCATTCTCGGCACCTCCACCCGTCCCGCGAGCAATCTCACAACTTTCGCGCGTCTTGTGAAGGGGAAATTCAGGGAACGGTCGTATGAAGATCCGTGACAGAAACCTTAAAAAGGATGAACGGTGCTGCAGGCGACCTGTTTCTCCATTTTTGCGCCATCCTCCCCGCCGGACCGCTCCGCTCGAAGCCTCGCCCGGCGCGCGCGCGCCGCCGCCGCGCGCCTCGCCGAGATCCCGGGGATCGAGGTTTCCGGCCGGGTCGCAGGCGTCCGCGGCGGGGCCCTGGCGATCACCGGCATCGCCCCCTTCGCCGCGGTCGGCCGGCGCCTGACGCTGCATCCCGCCCGCCCCGCGCCCTACGCCGCGGCCGCACCGCTGCTCGCCGAGGTCGTGGGCTTCGCGGCCGATGGCGAGACGGCACAGGCCCTCGCCTTCGGCCCGCTCGACGGGATCGGTCCCGGCACGCCGGCGCGGCTGGTCCCGGCCGCCGCAGAGGGACTCGCCGTCTCCGATGCCTGGCTCGGCCGCGTGCTCGACCCGTTCGGGCGGCCGCTGGACGGCGGACCGCCGCCGCTGCCGGGACCCTGGCGCCGGGCACCCCGCGCCGGCACGCCGCCGGAGGCCGGCCGGCGGGCGAGGCTCGGGCCGCGGCTCGACCTCGGCGTGCGGGTCCTGGACCTCTTCGCGACCTGCCGGCGGGGCCAGCGGCTCGGCCTGTTCGCCGCTTCCGGGGTGGGCAAGTCCACGCTGCTCGCCATGCTCGCCCGTCGCGCCGCCTGCGACGTCGCGGTGCTCGCCCTGGTCGGGGAGCGCGGGCGCGAGCTGCGCGAGTTCCTCGAGGACGAACTCGGGCCGGAGGGCCTCGCGCGCTCCGTCGTGGTCTGCGCCACCTCGGACGCGCCGCCGCTGCTGCGCCGGGAGGCGGCCTACACCGCGATGGCCGCGGCGGAGCACTTCGCCGCGGCCGGCCGGCACGTGCTGCTGCTGATGGATTCCGTCACCCGCTTCGCCATGGCGCTGCGCGAGATCGGCCTCGCCGCCGGCGAGCCGCCGGCCACGCGCGGCTATCCCCCGAGCGCCTTCGCCGAGCTGCCGCGCCTCCTGGAGCGCGCCGGCCCGCGCGAGGAGGGCAATCCCGGCGCCATCACCGGCCTGTTCACCGTGCTGGTCGAGGGCGACGACCACGACGAGCCGGTGGCGGACGCGGTGCGCGGCATCCTCGACGGCCACGTCGTGCTCGACCGGCGGATCGGCGAGCGCGGCGGGCGGTGGCCGGCGGTGGACGTGCTGCGCTCGCTCTCGCGCACCGTGCCCGGCTGCCTGGCGCCGGAGGAGCACGCGCTCGCGCAGCGCGCGCGGCGCATCCTCGCCCTGCACGCCGACATGGCCGACCTGATCCGGCTCGGCGCCTACCGCGCCGGCAGCGACCCGGCGGTCGACGAGGCGATCCGGCTCGCCCCCCGGATCGAGGCCGTCCTCGACCAGCGCAAGGAGGACGATTCCGGCCCGTGGGGCGTCGCCGGGAGCTTCGCCGCCCTCGCCCGCGCGCTCGACGGGGAGCCGCCGGCCGATGCGGGGGGATGAGGGCGGCGCGGGGGCGGCGCTCGTCGCCCTCCTCCGCCTGCGCCGGTTCGAGACGGCGGTCGCGCGGCGCCGCCTGGCCGAGCGGGTCGGCGCCGCCGCGGCGGCGGAGGCGCGCCGCGACGCCGCGCTCGAGGCGCTGCAGGCGGAGGCCGCGATCGCCGCCGCAAGCGAGGACGGCGCCGCGCACCACGCCGCCTGGCTGCCGCGCGGCCTCGCCGGCCGCGACCGCGCGGCGGCGGCGCTGCGCCTCGAGGAGGAGCGGCTGGAGGGCGCGCGGGCCGACCTTGCCGCGGCGCGGCGCGCCGAGCGCGCCGTGGAGGTCCTCGCGCAGGAGCGGGCCGCGGCGGCGCGGCGGCGCGCGGCACGCCGGGCGCAGGAGCGCCTGGACGAGATGGCGGCCGCCGCCGCCGCGAGAAGGATCGCGGCGCCTCGGACCTGACCGGTCCGGCCGCTCCGCGCGTGCAGCGCCCATGCCGGGCCCGCTGCCGGCCGCGCGCGGTCGGCGGGCATTTCCGCTCCGGAGCCCGCGCCGGCACCGCGGCCGCCGGGGAGCGGGGGAGAGGATGCGGAAGTGCGCCGGACCCGCCGGCGCGGCGCGGCCGGCGCCCCACTCAGGGCGCGCGTGTCGGGAGGTCGCGGCGTGGTGCCGCGGGCCCGGCGGCTCCCGGCTCGCGCGGCCCTGCCGGAGCAGTGCGGAGCCCGGGCTCCGCGGCGGCAGGGGGCGCCGCGTCCAGGCCGGGCGGCGGCAGCGCCGTGCCGCGCGGGCCGAAAGCGGCATCGTTCGGTCCGTCGCACGCGGCGGTGCCGATGCAGAGCGCAAGGCACGCGGACACGGCGCGGAGACGCGGAGCGCGGAACGGCATCGGCAGGACGACTCCCTCGGAGGGCAAGGACCGCGATGGGCGGCGCGGCGGCCACCCAAGGCCGCCCGACGCGCGGGCGCAACCCCCCGCGGGCCGCGTCGCGCCGCGGCCGGTGGCGCCGAGGCCGGCGAGTCCGTCGCCGGCGCGAGGACGCCGGCGGCGACGAGGGTCAGCGCGCAGGCCCGCGCCGCGGTCCTCCCGCCGCCGGTGGCGGCCGATCAGGACGGCCAGGATCCGGGGGATCGCCAGGCCGCGCGGGCGCGGCGGGACGCGGGGCTGGGCGCGGCCCGTGCCGCGGGCGGACGGCCTGCGCGGGCCGGAAATCCCCGCCCGCCGATCCCGGTCCTCAGGGCGTCGCGGCGCGCAGGCGCCGGTCGTACTCCGCCGCCAGCCCCTCCAGCGCCGCCGCGCCGTCGCCGGCGAAGGAGGAGCCGTGCATCGTCGCCAGCGTCCGCGGCGCGAGCGCCGCGAGGCGGCGGATCGTGCGCCCCATCCCGGGGCTGAGGCTGCTGTAGCCGAACAGGTCCTCCGCCGCGATGGAGGGGCCGAGGATGTCGTCCCGCGTCAGCGCCGGGCCGTCGCCGGCATGGGTGAAGAGGTCGCCGCAGAGCAGCGTGCCCGTCGTCTCCTCGAACATCACCCCCGCGTCCCAGCCGTGCGGGACGTGCGGCGTGTCGAGGTAGCGCAGGCGCCTGCCGCCGATGTCGAGCACCTCGCCGTCGGCGAGGATGCGCGGCGCGCGGTCGGCGACGTCGTTCAGCGTCACCAGGCAGGCGATCGTGCCGTGCGCGACCTCGGCGCGCGGGGCGATCGCGAGCCATTCGTTCATCGCGCCGCACTCGTCGGCCTCGTAGTGGCCGAAGGCGATCCAGCGCAGCCGCTCGGGCGGCACGATGCGCGCGACCGCCTCGCGCACCGCGGGGAACATGCGGCGCAGGCCGGTGTGGAACAGCAGCGGCTCGGCGCCGGCGACGAGGAATTGATTGAAGGTGAAGCCGGCCGGCGCGGCGACCTCCGGCACGAAGGTCGAAAGCCGATAGAGGCCGGCGGCGATCTCGTCGATCCGTGTCCGCATGGGGCGCACCTGTCCGAAGGCGCCGCCGGGGCGCGGCGGCGGGACCGGCATCATGCACGGCAGGCGCTGCCGCCGTGTGTCGGATCGGGTTTCGCGCGTTGCGCCGGCTGCGCGCGGCCGGCGAGTCGCGGGCCGGCCGCGTCGTCCTTGCGGAACGGCGTTGACGGCCGGGCCTCCGGCCTGTATTTAACCATAAGGTTTTTTAACCACTTGGTATATAACTTGGTCCCGGCCGATCGCCTCAGCCGCACCTTCGCAGCCCTCGCCGACCCGACGCGGCGCGCCATCCTCGCCCGCCTCGCCCAGGGCGAGACCTCGGTCACCGAACTGGCCGAGCCATTCGCGATGAGCCTGCCGGCCGTCTCCAAGCACCTGAAGGTGCTGGAGCGCGCTGGTCTGATCACGCGCGGCCGCGCGGCGCAGTGGCGCCCCTGCCGCCTGAATGCCGCACCGCTCAAGGAAGCGGCGGAATGGGTCGAGCACTACCGCCGCTTCTGGGACGAGAGCCTGGACCGCCTCGACACCTATCTGCAACGCCTGCAAGCGGGGAAGAAGGACGATGGGGAACCGCGGTAACAGCGACGCCGCCGCGGCGGCGGCGGGGGAGTTCGCCGTCAGCCGCACCTTCGACGCGCCGCGCGAGCAGGTGTTCGCGGCGTGGACGGAGTGCGCGCACCTGATGCGGTGGTGGGGGCCGAAGGGCTGCACCATGCTGTCCTGCAGGAACGACCTCCGCCCCGGCGGTACCTTCCACTACGGCATGCGCATGCCCAACAACGGCCCGACGCTGTGGGGCAAGTGGGTGCATCGCGAGATCGTCCGGCCGGAACGCCTTGTCTTCCTCGCCTCCTTCGCCGACGAGGCCGGCAACACGGTCCGCAACCCGTGGAGCGCCGAGTGGCCGCTGGAGACGCTCTCGATCGCGACCTTCGCCGAGCAGGACGGGCGGACGACGATCACGCTGCGCGCCGTGCCGCACGAAGCGACGGAGGCGGAGCGGAAGACCTTCGAAGCCGCGCATGCGTCCCTGCGGCAGGGCTGGAGCGGGACCTTCGACCGGTTCGCGGACCATCTGGAGGGGAGCGGAAGCATGAAGTCCCAGGCGGTGATCCCCTATCTGACCGTCCGCGGCGCCGCCGAGGCGATCGCCTTCTACGCGAAGGCGTTCGGCGCGGTCGAGCAGATGCGCCTGCCGGCGCAGGACGGCAAGCGCCTGATGCACGCGGCGCTGAGCATCAGCGGCGGCAGCCTGTTCCTGAGCGACGAGTTCCCGGAACAGTGCGGCGTCTCCGCGCCCGTCAACGGGCAGCAGCCGCCGGTCGGGGTCGTGCTCGACCTGGCTTCGCCGGCCGAGGTGGACGCCACCTACCGCCGCGCCATCGAAGCCGGCGCGACGAGCGTGATGGAGCCGTCGGACCAATTCTGGGGCGCGCGTTTCGCGGCGCTCGTCGATCCCTTCGGCCACCGCTGGATGCTCAACGCGGCGCCGGAAAAGGCGGCCTGATACGCGGCCAGCCGATCCGCCGGCGGGCGGGCCGACGGCGGCACGCCCGACCTCGCGACACACAAGCGGACGAGTCTGCCCCATGACGACAGCAAACCCCGCCTCCGCGGGATCCGGCGCCATCGACCGCGACCTGGTCCTCACCCGCGAGTTCGACGCACCGCGCGAGGTCGTCTTCCGGGCGTGGACCGATTCCGTGCGGCTGGCGCAGTGGTGGGGCCCGCATGGCTTCAGCAATCCGGTCTGCGAGCTGGATCCGCGGCCTGCCGGCGCGATCCGCATCCACATGCGCGGGCCGGACGGCAGCACCCACCCGCACCGCGGCCTCGTCCGCGAGATCTTGGAGCCGGAGCGGCTGGTCCTCACCATGGCCCTGGAGGACGAGGCGGGCCGGACCATCCTCGAAGTGCTGACGCGCGTCACCCTCGCCGAGGCGAAGGGCGGCGGGCGCACGCGGCTGACGCTGCAGGCGAGCGTCATCCGCGCCGCGCCCGGCGCGGAACCGTATCTGCGGGGGATGGCGCAGGGCTGGAACGAGAGCCTGCAACGCCTCGCCACGACGGCAGCGACGGGTCGCGCGGCCGAGGAGCCGAGCCTGGTCCTGGTGCGCCGCTTCCGGGCGAGCCCGGCGCTGGTCTACCGCGCCTGGACGCGGCCGGAGATGCTCGCGCAGTGGTGGGGTCCGCACCACACCCGCGTCGAGCGCGCGGAACTCGATCCGCGCGTCGGCGGGCGCTTCCGCGTGGTGCTGGTCGAGGCCGGCAGCGGCCAGCGGCACGAGGTCTCCGGCACCTACGCCGAGGTCGAGCCGGAGCGGCGGCTGGTCTTCAGCTGGGCTTGGGCCAGCACGCCGGAGCGGGTCTCGCGCGTGACCGTCACCTTCCGGCCGGTGGTGGACGGCACCGAGATCACGCTGCTCCACGACCGCTTCGCCGACGCCGACACCGCGACCCGCCACCGCCGCGGATGGACGGAATCGCTCGAGCGGCTGGCGGCGCGCGTCGCCGTCGGCGACGCCTGACGCAACCATCGCACCGGGGAGAAGACGCGATGATGGCCGAACCGCAAGCCGAGCACCGCTGGCTCCGGCAGCTCGTCGGCGCGTGGCGCTACGAGGTCGAGTGCACCATGGGGCCCGGACAGCCGATGTCGAAATCGTCGGGGACGGAAACCGTGCGCACGCTCGGCGGCCTCTGGGTGGTGGCGGAAGGCCGGGGCGAGATGCCCGGCGGCGGCCCGGCGACGATGCTGCTGACGCTCGGCTTCGATCCGCGGCGGGGGCGGTTCGTCGGCAGCTGGGCCGGCTCCATGATGACGCATCTCTGGGTGTATGACGGCGCGCTGGATGCGGCCGGGAAGGTGCTGACGCTCGACACCGAGGGCCCCGACTTCACCGCGGAGGGCAAGCACGCGAGGTACCAGGACGTCATCATCCTCGAGGACGACGACCATCGCCTGCTGACCGGCCGCCGGCTCGGCGATGACGGGCGCTGGCACGTGCTGATGACGGCCCGCTATCACCGGGCCAAAGGGTAGGCCACCGGCTGGTCCCGCTCGCGGCGCGCGCGGCCGCCCGGCGGGCTGCGCGGCCGGCGCGCAGGATCTTCCCGCCAGGGGCGCGCCGCCGCGGCGCGACCCGGTCTTCCGCCTCGCCCCCGGACCAAGCCGATCATGCCGCGGCGGCATGACCCCGGAGGGGCCGCGCCCGCCCGATCCGGCCGATCGCCGGCTGCCGCGGCTGCGGGACCGTGGCAGGCGCAGTCGGGGAGGCGGAGGCAACCTCTTCCCGCGCACCGCGCGGCGCGGCCGTGGACGCCGCCCGCGCCGCCGTGCCGCCGCCGGAGAACATGACGGCGGCCCGCCGGGGCTTCGCGCAGCCCGCCATCCGCATTACTAGGCGGCCTTCCTGCTCGGTCCCGACGGCACCCGGGTCGAGGCGGTCTGCCACCGCGCCTCGGCGCCGGGCGCCCGGACACGACCGCCAGGATCGCCAGGCCCCTGCCCCACCATCCGCGCCGCGGAGCCCGCCGCCCATGGACCAGACCAGCCCCCGCATCGAACCCGTGATCGGCCTGATCGGCGGCTCCGGCCTCTACGACATCGACGGGCTGGAGGAGCGGGAATGGCGCCGCGTCGAGACGGGGTGGGGCGATCCCTCCGACGCGCTGCTGTTCGGGCGGCTCGCCGGCGTGCGCTGCGTGTTCCTGCCGCGCCACGGGCGGGGGCACCCGACGCCGCCCTCGGCGCTCAACTACCGCGCCAACATCGCCGCGCTGAAGCGCGCCGGCTGCACGGAGGTGATCTCGCTCTCCGCCGTCGGCTCGCTGCGCGAGGAGCTGCCGCCCGGGCACTTCGTGATCGTGGACCAGTTCATCGACCGCACCTTCGCGCGCGAGAAGAGCTTCTTCGGCCCCGGCTGCGTCGCGCATGTCTCGATGGCGCACCCGGTCTGCGCCCGCCTCGGCGACGCGCTGGAGAGCGCGGCGCGGGGGCTCGGCCTGCCGGCGACGCGCGGCGGCACCTACCTCGTGATGGAGGGGCCGCAGTTCAGCACCAGGGCGGAGAGCGAGCTCTACCGCTCCTGGCGCTGCGACGTCATCGGCATGACCAACATGCCGGAGGCCAAGCTCGCCCGCGAGGCGGAGCTCTGCTACGCGACGGTGGCGATGGTGACGGACTTCGACTGCTGGCACCCGGAGCACGACGCGGTGACGGTGGAGCAGGTGGTGAAGGTGCTGTCCGCCAACGCCGACAAGGCGCGCGCGCTGGTCCGCGCGGTGGTGCCGATGCTCGGCGCGGCGCCGCGCGGCCCCTGCCCGCAGGGCTGCGACCGGGCGCTGGAGAGCGCCATCGTCACCGCGCCGGAGAAGCGCGATCCGGCGCTGCTCGCGAAGCTCGACGCCGTCGCCGGGCGGGTGTTCGGGGGAGCAGGCGGCGGCTGACACGGCGCCGCGGCGGGCCGGCCGGCGCGCCCGGCTCCGGGTTCCGCTGGCCGCCGGGACCGCGGACGGGATCTCGGCTTGCGGCGTCCTCGCCTCGCCTCTCCTCCGGAGCGAGCCCGAGCAAGGCGGCCGGAGGCCGGCCGTTCCCGGCGGCCGCTGGCGTTCCGCCGCCGCGGCGCCTATGCAGCCCTCGCCCGCCGATGACCGTCCCGCCGCCGTCGCCGCCCGTCCCGTCCCAGCGCCGCGCCGCCTGGCTGAACAGCCTGCTCGTGGACCACGCGCTGCTGCGCATCTCCTGGCGCAACTGGGGCGTGGTGGAGGGCGGACGCCTGTACCGCTCCAACCATCCCCTGCCCTGGCAGCTCCGCCAGGCGGCGCGGCGCTTCGGGCTGCGCACGGTGATCAACCTGCGCGGAGAGCGCGCGGAGTGCGGCTCCGACCGGCTCGGGCGCTGGGAGGCGGCGGCGCTCGGCCTCGCGCATTTCGACGCGCCGTTCGAGAGCCGCGGCGCCCCGCACCGCGAGCGCGTTCTGCGGCTCGCGGAGATCTACCGGACGATGGCGGAGCCGGCGCTGATCCACTGCAAGTCGGGCGCCGACCGCACCGGCCTCGCGGCGGGGATCTGGCTGCTCCTGCAGGGCCGGCCGGTGGAAGCGGCGATGGCGCAGCTCTCGCTGCGCTTCGGCCATGTCCGGCAGAGCCGGACCGGCGTGCTCGATGCGTTCTTCGCGCTCTACGCCGCGCACCTGCGCGAGCGCGGGCCGAAGCCGTTCCTCGACTGGGTGCGCGAGGACTACGACGAGGAGGCGCTGCGCCGCGCCCACGCCTCGCGCGCGTGGGCGGACCGGCTGGTGGACGGCGTGCTGCGGCGCGAGTGACGGCGATGGCGCGGCCGGGCGCGCCGCACGCCGAGGTTGCGCGATCGGGGGCGGCGGGTAACATTCCTCCCCCGCAGTAATGGATCCGGGCCGCCGAATGCCGCTTCGCCGCACCTTCCCCGTGCTCGTCCTCGCCGCGGGGGGCCTCGCCGGCGCGGGCTGCGCGCAGCCGCAACCGCAGCAGGTCGTCGTCGCCCCGCCGGCAACCCGGCAGGTCGTGGCGCCGGCCTGCGACACGCGGTTCCGGGTGGTCAACCGCTCGACGATGACGGTGCGGAACCTGCAGTTCAGCCACTCCAGCCTGAGCGGCTGGGGAGCCGATCAGCTCGGGGCGAGCATGCTGCCGCCCGGTCAGGCCATGCTTTTCCGGGCTGCGAACACCGGCAACTACGATTTCCGCGCCACCTGGGTGAACGGCCACACGGCCGAGCGCTACGGCGTCAACGTCTGCGCCCTGCGCAACGTGATCATCACCAACTCGGGGATCGCGGTGGACTGACGCCGCTGGCGGCCGGTGCCGACCCATCGGCCGCCCCCTCGCAGGCCGGCGCAAACCTCCGGTCCGCCAGGCTTCGCCGCATCGGTGGCGGGCCGCGCGGGGCACGGCATCGCTTGCCGGGTGATGTCGCCAGCATTGCGGCGCCGGGCGCGGCGAAGGCTACGCCGCGCGCGCCCCGGCAGCGCGCGGCAGCACGGCGCGCAGCGCCGCGACCAGCTCCGCCATCATCGCGTCCGTGTGCAGCGGCGTGGCGCAGAGGCGCAGCCGCTCCTCGCCGCGCGGCACGGTCGGGTAGTTGATCGGCGTGGCGTAGACGGCGTGCTCGGCGAGCAGGCGGCGCGCCACCTCGCGGCAGAGCGCCGCCTCGCCGATCCGGAGCGGGACGATGTGGCTCGCGCTCGGCATCCGCGGCAGGCCGGCGGCGTCGAGCGCCGCCTTCAGCGCCGCCGCGCGCTCGGCGAGCCGCGCGCGCGGCGCGGGATCGGCGCGCAGCAGCCGCACGCTCGCCAGCGCGGCGGCGACGACGTGCGGCGGCAGGGCGGTGGTGAAGATCAGCCCGCCGGCGGTGGAGCGGATGTAGTCCACCAGCGCCGCGTCGCCCGCGACGTAGCCGCCGTGCACGCCGAAGGCCTTGGCGAGCGTGCCCTCGATGACGTCCACGCGGTGCGCGACGCCGTCGCGCTCCGTGATCCCGCCGCCCGTGGCGCCGTAGAGGCCGACGGCGTGCACCTCGTCGCAGTAGGTGATCGCGCCGTGGCGCTCGGCGAGGTCGCAGATCGCGCCGATCGGGGCGATGTCGCCGTCCATCGAGTAGACGCTCTCGAAGGCGATCAGCTTCGGCGCCTCCGCCGGCGCGGCGCGCAGCTTGGCCTCGAGGTCGGCGAGGTCGTTGTGCCGCCAGATGTGCCGCGCCGCGGGGGCGCCGCGCATGCCGGCGATCATGCTGTTGTGGTTCTTGGCGTCGGAGAAGACGTGGAAGCCGGGCAGCGCCGAGAGCAGCGCCGAGAGCGCCGCCTGGTTCGCCACGTAGCCGCTGCCGAACAGCAGCGCCGCCTCCTTGCCGTGCAGCGCGGCCAGTTCGGCCTCCAACGCCGCGTGCAGCGGCGAGGTGCCGGAGATGTTGCGCGTGCCCCCCGCCCCGGCGCCGTGCGCGCGCAGCGCCGCCTCCGCCGCCGCCAGCACCGCGGGGTGGGTGCCCATGCCGAGGTAGTCGTTGGAGGACCAGACCGTGACCTCGCGCGGCGCCTCGCCGCCCGGCGGATGCCAACGGTAGCGCGGGAAGCGCCCGGCGATCCTCTCCAGGCGCGCGAATTCGCGGTAGCGGCCCTCGCGGCGCAGCCCGTCGAGGCTGTCGCGGGCGTGGGCGAGGAGCGTGGTGCGGGTGTCCATGGCGCGCGGCGACAAGAGCGCCGCGGCTAATGGCACACGAGGGGTCCGCGATCCAGTGGCGCCGCCGTCCATGGCCGCATTCGGACACCCTCCGGTCGGCGATCGCGTTGACCTGGATCAAGCCGCGCGGCGGGTTCCCGGTCCGGGACGCCGCCCCTTGCGCTCCCGCGCCCGGGCGTGATTTCACGCACGGGGCGGAAGGCAGGGGACGATGGAGGACGCCGCCGCGGTCGCCGCCGCGCTCCGGCGCGTGACGGCGGTGACGGTCACGCACGACAGCGCCGCGGTGATCGGCGGCTTCCTCGCCGCCTGCCCGGACGGGCTGCGCGTGGTCGTGGTGGACAATGCCAGCGCCGACGGCACGGCGGAGGCGGTGGCCGCCTCCGGCCGGGACGCGGTGCGGCTGCTGCGCGCCCCGGCGAACCGCGGCTTCGGCGCCGGCTGCAATCTCGGCCTCGACGCCGTCGAGACGGAGTTCGCCCTGCTCGCCAATCCCGACGTGCGGCTCTCGGCGCCGGCGATCGCCGCCCTCGTCGCGGCGGCGGACCGCTTCCCGGAGGCCGCGATCCTCGCCCCCGCGCTGCGCACGGCCCCCGATGCGGCGCATCCCGGGGGCCGGCCGGTGCGCTCCTGGAACGCCGCGCCGCACCGCCGGCCCCTGCTGCCCCGGCGGCGCGACGCCGAGCCCTGGCCGGAGGGGCCGATCTGCGCCGGCTACGTCTCCGGCGCGGCGATGCTGCTCCGGCGCGCCGACGCCGCCGCCTGGCTGCGCTTCGACGAGGGGTTCTTCCTCTACTACGAGGACGACGACCTCTGCGCGCAGGCGGCGGCGCGCGGGCGGAGCGTGGTGCTGGTGCCCGGGGCGGCGGTGGTGCATGCGGGCGGGCGTTCCTCCAGGCCCTCCGCGCGCCTCGCCTGGCGCAAGGCGTTCCACATGGCGCGCTCGCGCCTGCGCTTCACGGCGAAGCATGCCGGCGCGGCGGCGGCGCGGGCGGAGGCGCTGCGGCGGCTCGGGCGGCACGCGGGCAAGGCGCTGGGGCACGCGGCGACCGCGCAGGGCGGCAAGCTGCTCGCCGACCTCGCGGGCGGCGCGGCGACGCTCGCCTGGATCGCGGGGCTGGGGCGCGGCGGCGGACCATGCCGGCCCCGGCGCTGGGGCGAGTGAGCGGGGCGAGCAAAAGGGACAAGGGCCAGGCGAGGATGACGGAACCCCTCAGTTTCCTGCACCTGACGGACCCGCATCTGGTCCCGCCGGGGCAGCGCCTCTACGGCCTCGACCCCGCGGAACGGCTGCGCGCGGCGGTGGCGGACATCGTCGCGCGTCACGGCCCGGACGGGCCGGCGCCGGCGGCGTTCGCACTGCTCACCGGCGACCTGGCGCACCACGGCTCGGCGGAGTCCTACGCGCTGCTGCGCGAGATCCTCGCGCCGCTGCCGATGCCGGTGCACCTGCTGCTCGGCAACCATGACGACCGCGCGGCGTTCCGTGCCGCCTTCCCCAGAGTGCCGGCGGACCGGCACGGCTTCGTGCAGAGCGCCTTCGCCACGCCGGTCGGGCGCTTCCTGCTCCTCGACACGCACGAGCCGGGGACCGCGGCAGGCGCGCTCTGCGCGCGGCGGCTCGCATGGCTCGCGGAGCGGCTGGCCGAGGCGAACGACGCGCCGGTGTTCCTCGCTCTGCACCACCCGCCGGCGCGGTCCGGCATCGCCGGCATGGATCGGATCCCGCTGCGCGACGCCGAGGCGCTGTGGGAGGTGCTCGCGCCGCACCGCGCGCGCATCCGCCACATGTTCCACGGCCACCTGCACCGGCCCTTCGCCGGATCCTGGCGCGGCATCCCCTTCTCCTCGCTGCGCGGGACGAGCCATCAGGTCGCGCTCGACCTGGCGGAGCGGACGAAGGTGCCGGGCAGCCACGAGCCGCCGGCCTACGCGCTGGTGCGGGCGAGCGCGGAGGAGGTGGCGGTGCACATGCACGACTTCCTCGACGCCACGGCCCGGTTCCACCTCTAGGCCGCGACCGCAGCCCGGCGCGAGGCCGCCCTGGCGCGATCCCGCGCTCCGCGCCATGCTGCGCGGCCGAGGGGGACTGCCGCACCGCCACGCCATGCCGACGCCATCCGCCGCGCGCTGCCGCGTGGGACGAACGCCTCGCATCGCAGCAGAGAAAGCCCGGCGCGCCGAGCGTCCGCGGCGCGCCGCGAGGTCCGGCTGATGCCGCTCTGGCTCGCGGCGACGCTCGCCGCCGCCCTGTTCCAGACCTGGCGCACCGCGCTGCAGCAGCGCCTGCGCGGCCAGCTCTCGGTCAACGCCGCGGGGGTGGTGCGCTACCTCTACGGCGTGCCGGTCGGCCTCGCCATCTTCCTCCTCTACCTCGCGCTGTTCGAGGCCGCGCCGCGGCCGATGGGCGCGGAGTTCCTGCTCTGGTGCGCCGGCGCCGGCATCCTCCAGATCCTCGGCACCAACCTGCTGATCATGGCCTTCGGGCCGCGCGGCTTCGCCGTCGGCACCGCCTACGCCAAGACCGAGGCGGCGCAGGGCGCGTTCATCGCGCTGCTCCTGCTCGGCGAGGAGCTCTCGGCGCTGGCCTGGGCCGGCATCGGGGTCTGCGTCGCCGGCACGCTCTACCTCTCCCTCGCCGGGCGGACGCAGGGGCTGCGCGAGATCTTGCGCGCCACGGTGCAGCCGGCGGCGCTGTTCGGCCTCGGCTCGGGCTTCTGCTTCGCCTTCACCGCGGTCTGCATCAAGGGGGCGAACCACGCGCTGGGCGGGACGGAGCTGGTGCTGAACGCGCTGCAGTCGCTGGTCGTGACCAACGTCATGCAGACGCTGATGCAGGGCGGCTACCTGCTCTGGCGCGAGCCGGACCAGCTCCGCGCCGTCGTCGCCACCTGGCGCACCAGCGCGCAGGCCGGCGCGCTCTCCGCCTGCGGCTCGGCCTGCTGGTTCACCGGCTTCGCGCTGGCGCCGGTGGCGATGGTGCGCGCGGTGGGCCAGGTGGAGATCCTGTTCACCCTCGCCTTCAGCCGCTGGTACCTGCGCGAATCGCCGACGCGCACCGACATCCTCGGCGCGCTGACGGTGGTCGCGGGCGTGGTGCTGGTGCTGCTCGGGCGCTGACGGCGGGCGCGGGTCAGCCCCTCTCGGGCGGGAACAGCGCGGCGATCGCCGCCGGGTCCACCTCCTCGACGGTGGGCGGCGTCCAGCGCGGCGCGTTGTCCTTGTCCACCAGCACGCTGCGCACGCCCTCGGCGAAGTCCGGATGGCGCGTGATGGTGCGGGTCAGCGCCAGCTCCAGCTCCAGGCACTGCTCCAGCGTCAGCCCGGCGCCGCGGCGCAGCAGCTCGTGGGCGACGAACATCGCGGTCGGCGACATGCGGCGGAGCGTGGCGAGCTGCTCGCGCGCCCAGTCCGTGCCCTCGCGCTCGAGCGCGGCGAGGATCGCCGGCACGGAGCCGGCGCCGAAGCAGCGGTCCATCGCCTCGCGGTGCGGGGCGAAGGAGGGCGGGGGCGGCGGCTCGGCGAAGCGCGCGACCACGGCGTCGGCCTCGCCCTCGGCGACCAGCGCCGCGCGCAGGGCGGGCAGCCTCTCGCGCGGCACGTAGTGGGTGGCGAGGCCGGCATGCACCGCCTCTCCGCCCCGGAGGCGCGCGCCGGTCAGCGCCAGCCACAGCCCGATCTTCCCGGGCAGCCGCGGCAGCACGTAGGAGGTGCCGACGTCCGGGAACAGGCAGATCGCCGTCTCCGGCATGGCGAGCAGCGCGTGCTCGGTCACGACGCGGTGGCTGCCGTGCACCGAGACGCCGATCCCGCCGCCCATGCAGACGCCGTCGATCAGCGACACCCAGGGCTTGCCGAAGCGGGCGATGGCGCCGTTCACGCCGTACTCGGTGGCGAAGAAGGCCTCGACCCCGGCGGCGTCGCCGGCCAGCGCCAGCTCGCGGATGCGCCGCACGTCGCCGCCGGCGCAGAAGGCGCGGCCGCCGGCGCCCTCCAGCACCACGAGCCGCACCGCGGGATCGTCGCGCCAGGCGGCGATCACCTCGGCGAGGGCGCGCACCATGCCGAGGTCGAGCGCGTTCAGCGCCCGCGGCCGGTTCATCAGGATGGTCCCCGCCGCGCCCTCGCGGCGGGCGATCACGCTCGGTTCGGTCGTGGCGGTATCGGACACGCGCGCGCTCTCCCCTCGGGCGAAGTCTCCGGAGAGGCGGTTAGCCGCTCACCTGCGGGAGAGCAACCCGATCACCACGGCGGTCAGGGCCGCGCCGATCAGGCCCTTCTTCGCGCTCTGGCTGCGCAGCAGCGGCACGAGCGCGAGCATCCGCGCGCCCGTCTCCGTGACCTCCTGCATCGCGTCGCGGCGCACGCGCAGCGCCTCGACCTCGATCGGGTCGTAGGGCCGGCGGCGGGCGAGGAAGCCGAACAGCGCGAGCAGCACCAGATCGCCCCCGGCGACGATCAGCGCCGCCCACGCCGCGCCGCGCTCCGGCGTGTTCAGCGCCGCCCAGGCCGCGAGGTGCAGCATGACGACCAGCATCAGGCCGAACAGCGCCGCCGCCGCGCCGAGGCCGGCCTGGATCGCGTAGCCGCGGCCCATGCGCCGCAGGTGCAGCCCCTCCGCCTCCGCGGCGAGCCGAAGCAGGCGGAAGAGCCGCATCGTTCACCCCCCTTCCCGCGTGGCCGGATCCGTTCCGCGCGTGCGCACGTGCGCGGGCGCGTTCAGCGCCGGTCCGAGGAATAGACGTAGGTGGTGCCGCCCGTCAGCCGCCCGATCAGGAAGCCGGCGAGCGCCGCGACGCCCACCGCGAGCAGCGGCCGCTCCCGCACCGTCGAGGAGAGCGCGTCGGCCTGACGTTCGATCCGGTCGCGCGCGCGGGCGGCGTAGTCCTCCACCGTCTCGGCGGCGCCGGCGAGGGCCGGGGTGACGCGCTCCTGCATCAGCTTCTCGACCTGGGCGCGCAGCCGCGCCAGCTCCTCGCGCGCGTCCTCGGCCAGGCGTTCGGCGGAGGCCGCGGCCTCGCCCTTCAGCTCGCGCATGTCCTCGCGCATTCCGGCGGCGGTGCTGGAAGATCCGGTGTTCTGGGACATGGCGCGCACTCCTTCCCTGCGGGCAACGTTGCCCGGTCAACGCGGCTCTCCCGCCCCCGGTTCCTCCTTGTCCGCCTGCCGGCCGGCGCAACCCGCTTGACGCGCCGGCGGCGCGGGGGGGAGCTTGCGCGCCGCGACCGGGGGGCGGGGATGGCCGGAACGAGGCCGGAGGCGGAATCGGCGGCGGCGACGTTGGTACGGTTCGAGGGCGTGCGCAAGGAGTATGCGCCGCCGCCGGCGCCGCCGGCCGTGCGGGAGCTCGATCTCGCGGTGGAGCGGGGCGAGCTGTTGACCCTGCTCGGCCCCTCGGGCTCGGGCAAGACCACCACGCTGATGATGCTGGCCGGGTTCGAGCGGCCGACCGCCGGGCGCATCCTGCTCGAGGGCCGCGACATCGCGGGCCTGCCGCCGCACCGCCGCGGCATCGGCGTGGTGTTCCAGAGCTACGCGCTGTTCCCGCACATGACGGTGGCCGAGAACATCGCCTTCCCGCTGGAGGTGCGCGGCGTGCGCCGCTCCGAGCGGGCCGCGCGGGTCCGGCGCGCCCTCTCGCTGGTGCGGCTCGAGGGCTATGGCGACCGGCGCCCGAGCCAGCTCTCCGGCGGGCAGCAGCAGCGCGTGGCGCTCGCCCGCGCGCTGGTGTTCGAGCCGCCGATCGTGCTGCTCGACGAGCCGCTCGGCGCGCTCGACAAGAGCCTGCGCGAGGAGATGCAGCTCGAGCTGCGCGCGCTGCAGCGGCGGCTGCGGGTGACGATGCTCTACGTCACCCACGACCAGCAGGAGGCGATGACCCTCTCCGACCGGATCGCGGTGTTCGAGGGCGGGCGGATCCGCCAGCTCGCCGCGCCGCGCACGCTCTACGAGGAGCCGGGCAACGCCTTCGTCGCGGGCTTCGTGGGCGAGAACAACCTGCTCCCGGGCACCGTGATCGGGCCGGGCGAGGAGCACGACGAGTGCCGCGTCCGCCTCGACGTCGGGCTGGAGGTGGAGGCGCGGGTCGCCGACGCCGGCGGTCCGGGCACGCGCTGCGTGGTCGCGGTGCGGCCGGAGCGGGTGGCGATCGCCGCCGTCCCGGCGCGCGAGTTCGGCGAGGAGGGCGGCGCGCTGGCGGCGGTGGTGATGGAGAGCATCTTCCTCGGCGACCATGTGCGGCTGAAGGTCTCGCTCGGCGACCGCGGGGAGATCGTCGCGAAGCGACCGGCGATGGGCCCGCCCCCGCCGCCGCCCGGCACGCATGTCTCGGTCGCCTGGCACGCCGCGAACGCGCGCGCCTTCCGGATCGAGGAACCTTCGGGCTAGGCCGCTCTCGCCCGGCCGCGCGCCGCGGCGGCCCCGGCTCGCCGTTGGTCGCGCAGATCCGCGCTTCCGGCCGGTTCCAGCCGTCCGCGATCTGCTCTAGGATGCGCCGCAAGCGGGAGGCGAAGAAGCAGGACCGATGCTGGGGCGGAGAAGGCTCGCGCTGGGCGGCGGGGCTGCCGCGCTCGCCGCGGGAGCGGGCGCGCGGCGCGCGGAGGCGCAGACGCGCGACCTGACGATCGTCTCCCGGGGCGGCGCCTACCAGGACGCGCAGCGCGAGGCCTATTTCCGTCCCTTCGCGCAACGGACCCAGACCCGCATCCTGGAGGAGACGTGGGACGGCGGCATCGCCGCGCTGCGCCAGCGCGCCGCCTCGGGCACCAGCACCTGGGACCTCGTGCAGGTGGAGGGCGAGGAGCTCCTGATCGGCACCGCCGAGGGCCTGTTCGAGCCGCTCGACTGGGAAGCGATCGGGGGCCGCGACGCCTACATCCCCCAGGCCGTGCATACCCACGGGGTGGGCGCAGTGCTCTACAGCGTCGTGCTCGCCTGGGACCGGACCCGGCTGGCCGAGGCGGCCGCGCCGCGCGGCTGGGCCGACCTGTTCGACATCCGCCGGATTCCCGGCAAGCGCGCCTTCCGGCGCGGGCCGAAGACGACGCTGGAGATCGCGCTGCTCGCCGACGGCGTCGCGCCGGGGGAGGTCTATCCCCTGCTCCGCGCCGGCGAGGGCGTGGACCGCGCCTTCGCGCGCCTCGATTCGATCCGGTCCGAGCTGGTCTGGTGGGAGCGCGGCTCGCAGCCGCCGCGCTGGCTGGCAAGCGGCGAGGTCGCGCTGAGCGTCGCCGACAACGGCCGGATCTGGGCCGCGAACGCCGCCGAGGGCGGGCGTGACCTCGGCCTGCTCTGGACCGGCCACCTGATGGCGATGGACTCCTGGGTGGTGATGCGGGACAGCCCGAACCGGGCGCGAGCGCTGGAGTTCCTGCGCTTCGCCGGGCGCCCGGAGGTGCAGGCCGAGCTGCCGCCGCGCATTCCCTACGGCGTGACCGCGCGCGGGGCGGACGAGCGGTTGCCGCCGCATGTCGCGCTGCGGCTGCCGACGGCGCATCTCGAGCAGGGCCTGTGGATCAGCGACCGGTTCTGGCTGGAGCACCTCGACGTCCTGACGCGCCGCTTCGACGACTGGCTCGGCGGCTGACCGCCGGCCGCCCGGCCGGCCGCCGACGCGCGGCGGCATGCGGGGCGGCGGCCGCGCCGGGGGAGCGGAACGCAAAGGGCCCTGTCGGGTCCGGGAGCGGCGTCCGGCCCCGCCACGGTCCGGCACCGCCGCGGAACTGCGGCAGCGCCCCGGACCGACCGCTACCCGCCGCAGCGGGTCGTCCGCCCCTCCGCGAAGTCCAGCAGGCAGGCGCCGTAGCGCTGCGTGAACCGCCAGTCGGCGCCGGCGCCGTGGCCGGAGAAGTCCTGCGGCCGGTCGAGGAAGAGCAGCGCGCCGACCCGCGGGCCCGACAGGGCGCGGAAGATCGCGGCCCGCTGCTCGGGGTCGGGGTCGAAGGGATCGTCCGCGAAGTTGGCGACGACCACGCGGGCCTTCGGGTTCTGCGCCGCGGCGACGACGCGGCGGAGGTCGTCGAGCGCCCAGGCATGGGCCGGGCTGCCGGTCGGACCATGCGCGGCCGGCGCGATCGCGACCACCGCATCGGCCAGCCCCGGCCGGTCGAGCGCCTGCAGCGCGTTCCACGCCCCGCGCGACTGGCCGCCCACCACGATGCGCCGGTAGCCCTGGGCGCGCAGCGAGGCGAGGGCCTCGCGCAGCCAAGCCGCGCCCGCCTCCGTCTCGTCGGTGGCGGGGTCGCGGTCGAAGCGCAGGACGTCGTAGCCGGCGTGGTTGAAGGGGCGGACATGGGGCTGCGGCTGCGCGCCGCGGCTGTCGATGCCGTTCGGCGCCCGGCCATGGGCCCAGACATAGGCGCCGCGGGCCGCCTGCGGACCGTGCCAGAGGAAGCGCGCGTCGGGCACCACCGCATAGCCCGGCCCGGCGACGAGGGGCCGGTCCGGCACCGCAGGCGCCACGGCCTCGAGCCCCGGCCACAGGACGGCAAGGTCGCGGGCGTAAAGCCGGCAGTCGCTGCCGCCCCAGCGCCGGCAATTGGCGAGGGCGCGCTCGGCGGTCCGCTCCGGATCGCTCTCGATGCCGGAGGCCCAGCCCCAGGCGCCCTCGCGGCTGACCGCGAAGGCGCGCGGCAGGGGGCGGAGCAGGAAGCGCCGGTAGTCCTCCCGCCCCTCCTGCGGCAGGTAGGGGACGCGGCTGGCATCCAGGAGGGCCGCGATGGCGACGTCGGCGGACGCAGCGGCAGGGGCCATGGCCGCCGGCGCGGGTTGTGCCGGCGGCGGCGCGGTGACGGATGCGGCGAGGGGCGGACCGGTTTCGGCCGCGCGCGGCGCGTCGTGACCCAGGCCGGTAAGTGCGGCCAGCGAGATCCCAGCCGCAATTAGAGCGGATACAATGTAATTGAACATTGCGTGAGGTCCCTGAAAGGCAGGGAACCATAGGCAGGCCGCTTGCGGCAAGAGGGTCGCGAGGGCATGGTCCGCGCCTCCCGCCGGCCTTGGCCGAGCCTGCGCCGCCCCGTCCCCGCGCGGCAGCGCCGGCCCACCCCGCCCGATCCGGCGCCGTTCCTGGGGATTCGCCATGCGCGTGAAGGACGTGAAGAAGGTGGTGCTCGCCTACTCCGGCGGGCTCGACACCTCGGTCATCCTGAAGTGGCTGCAGACCACCTATCGCTGCGAGGTCGTCACCTTCACCGCCGATCTCGGCCAGGGCGAGGAGCTGGGGCCGGCGCGCGAGAAGGCGCGCCTCCTCGGCATCAGGGAGGAGAACATCTTCGTGGACGACCTCCGCGAGGAGTTCGTCCGCGACTTCGTCTTCCCGATGTTCCGCGCCAACGCCCTCTACGAGGGCTTCTACCTGCTCGGCACCTCGATCGCCCGCCCGCTGATCGCCAAGCGCCAGATCGAGATCGCCGAGCGGACCGGCGCCGACGCCGTGGCGCATGGTGCGACCGGCAAGGGCAACGACCAGGTGCGCTTCGAGCTCAGCTACTACGCGCTGAAGCCCGACGTGAAGGTGATCGCGCCCTGGCGGGAGTGGGACCTGACCTCGCGCACCAGGCTGCTCGAGTTCGCCGAGGCGCACCAGATCCCGATCGCCAAGGACAAGCGCGGCGAGGCGCCGTTCAGCGTGGACGCCAACCTGCTGCACTCCTCCTCCGAGGGGAAGATCCTCGAGGACCCCTGGGTGGAGCCGGACGAGATCGTCTGGCAGCGCACCATCCGCCCCGAGGACGCGCCCGACCGACCGGAGGAGATCACCGTGGAATTCGAGCGCGGCGATCCGGTGGCGGTGAACGGCGAGCGCCTCTCCCCCGCCGCGCTGCTGACCAGGCTGAACGAGCTGGGCAGGCGCAACGGCATCGGGCGGCTCGACCTGGTGGAGAACCGCTTCGTCGGCATGAAGTCCCGCGGCTGCTACGAGACGCCGGGCGGCACCATCCTGCACGTCGCGCACCGCGCGATCGAGAGCATCACCCTCGACCGCGAGGCCGCGCACCTCAAGGACGGCCTGATGCCGAAATACGCCGAGCTGGTCTATTACGGCTTCTGGTTCTCGCCGGAGCGGCGGATGCTGCAGGCGCTGGTGGACGAGAGCCAGAGAAGCGTGACCGGCACGGTGCGGCTGAAGCTCTACAAGGGCAACGTGATCGTCACCGGGCGGCGCTCGCCGAACAGCCTCTACTCGATGAAGCACGTCACCTTCGAGGAGGACCAGGGCGCCTACGACCAGTTCGACGCGCAGGGCTTCATCCGGCTGAACGCGCTCCGGCTGCGGCTGGCGGCGATGGCGGGGCGGAAGGGCGGGGGGCTGTAGGGCGCGGGGGGCCGCTCAGCCCCCGCCGAGCAGGCGGGCGACGAGGGCGTCGATCCGGGCGGCGATGCCGTCCGCGGCGAGGGCGGCGCGGATGGCGCGGCGCTGGGCGGTGAAGTGCGCGGATTCGTCCAGTGCGACGCGGGCGGCGACGCGCTCCGCCCGCTCGGCCGCGGCGGCGAGCTCGCGGTGCAGCGGGACGGCGCTGTCGTAGAGGGGAATGGGGAGTTCCCAGACCAGGTTGTCGAAGTGCCGCGCGCCGCCCTCGCCGCGCGGTTGCAGATGCGCGACCTCGGCGCGGGTGGTTTCGCTGTTCAGGATTGCGGCCAGGTAACGCGCCTCGTTCATGTTGCGCGCCGGAGCCCAGTAGGCCGCATGCTCCACAATCGTGGTCCGGTCGTCCAGGATCGCCGCGGCGGGCAGGAGCCCCGATGCGGCGTAAACGACCCGCAATGGCGCCGGCCGTGCTTGCGCCGACAGCTTGCGCATGTGGTCGAGCTGCTCGCTCAGCGTCATCCGCAACCGCCCGTCAGGGCGCCGCTTCGCGTGCGCGGCCCATTTCGCCTCGATGTCGCGCAGCCACGCGGCGAGGTGGCGGTAGCCGGCGCTGGCGGCGGCGCGCGCATCGAGGATCGTGCCGTCCTCCTCCATCGGGATCACCCCCAGCACCTCGCGCGGCAGCAGCCGGAACGGCGCGATCCCCTCGCCGAGCAGCACCGGGCGCTGGAATTCGATCTCCACCGGCCCGCTCGGCGGCGCCACCGCGTTCCAGGGGTGCTTGTCGAGCGCGCCGGTCCGCCCCGTCACCCGCGGCGCGGCGCGGTTCACGCCGAGCCGCCCGCCGGTCTCGCGCGTCACCAGGAAGAATCGCCGCGGCACGATCGTCGCGCCCTGCCTGAACCGCGCCCGGTAGGGCGAGTTCGCGGTCAGCGTCCGCAGCTCCGGCCACGGCTCGCGCCGCCAGCGCAGCGCCCGCTCCGCCTGCGCCGCCGTCGCGTCGCGCGCGGGCAGGTCGCCGACGGCCCGCCATATCCGGTCGGGCGGCGGACCCTGGGCGTCGCGCCGGCCGATCAGCACGCAGGCCGGCACCGGGAACAGCGGCGAGACGTCCTGGTTGTCCAGGCTCCACGCCTCCTCGATCCGCACCTGCACGTCGCGCAGGTCGCCGGCGCGCAGCCCGGCGAAGACCGGCCCGGTCAGCGCCGAGCGCGGCATGACGAAGGCGATGGTCCCGCCCCGCTTCAGGTAGCGCTGCGCGCAGCGCGCCCAGAACAGCGCCGCGAGGTCCTGGTTCGTCGCCAGCGCGCCGCCGACCCAGAGGTTCATCCGCTCCAGCGCCTCCTTCACCCGCGCCTTCATCTCCGCCGAGAGGTGCCGGTAGGCGACCCAGGGCGGGTTGCCGATCACCACCTCCGCCCGCTGGTCGGGGCGCGCAAGCCAGAGCGGCCGCGCCAGGTTGCGCAGCACGAAGGGCCAGATCGCGTCCCGCCCCTGGCGGTAGAGCGCCAGCACCTGCGCGTAGGTGGCGGCCATCGCCTTCGCGTCCGCCGGCGCGACGCCGGGGATGCGGGCGAGGCGCCGCGCCATGGCCTCCTCCTCCACGCCCTCCGCCAGCCCGTCGGCCAGTTCGCGCACGCCGCGGTCGTAGAGCGCGGGGTCGCGCGCCAGGCCCTCCGGCACCCGCAGCGGGCGGCCCTCCGGCACGCTCACCTCCATGTAGGTCGCGCCGACCGCCTGCTGGCGCGCCCACTGCATGGAATCGCCGAGGAACACCGGCACGTGCAGGTCGCCCTCGCGCCGCGCCACGTCCTCGCCGAGCGCGAGCAGCCAGGTCACGCGGGCGATGATCGCCGCGACGGGATGCACGTCCACGCCGCGCACCTGCTCCTCGCACGCCTTGAGCGCCCGCGCCGGCGTCCAGCCGGCCTCCCGCGCCGCCGCGCGCAGCCGGCGGATGGCGTGGAACAGGAAGGTGCCGGAGCCGCAGGCCGGATCGAGCACGCGGCTCTCGAGCGGCCGTTCGATCGCCCGTGCGACGAGGCGCGCCGCGAGCCAGTCGGGCGTGTAGTACTCGCCGAGGCCGTGGCGGTCGCGCCGGTCAATCAGGCTCTCGTAGAGCGCCTTGAGCACGTCCACCTCGGCCCGCGGCAGGTCGAAGCGCGCGGTCTGGCGGGCGAGGCGGAGCACCAGGTCGCGCCCCTCCGCCTCCTCCAGCACCCAGTCGAAGAAGTCGCTCTCGACGGCGCCGTGGATGCCGTCCGCGCGCAGCGCCGCGCCGGAGAGGATGTCGGCGGCGTCGAGCCGCTCGATGTCGAGGGCAAGGACGCGCGTCGCCATCGTCTTGGTGACGATGGTGAGGTAGGTGTGCTGGAGGAACAGCGAATCGTCGCCGGTTTCGGCGCCATAGACCACGCGCAGCAGACCGTCCCAGAGCTGGCGCTTCAGCCGCACCTCCGGATGGTCCTTGAGGCGCGCCCAGAGCGCCTCGAGCCGCCCCATGGCGCGGCCGAAGGCGAGGCTCTCGCGCCCCAGCTCGCGGCGCACCGTGAGCGGGTCGGGCGGCAGCGCCGTGCGGTCGGAGACGGCGGATTCGAGCCAGGCGAGGAGGGCGGCGCCGTCCTCGGGCCGGGTGCGGTGGCGGCCGATCTCGGCGAGCGCCCGGCCGCGCAGCTCGAAGGCGACGAACTCGGCGCCGTCGGTGGCGATGCCGACGTAGCTGCGGCGCTGCCGGGCCTCGCACTCCGCGAGGTAGTCCGGCAGGCGCGCCAGCACGTCCGGCATCTCGCGCCGCAGGTCCCTCTTGAACTCGAAGACGGTGGCGCCGAACAGCATGTCGGCGCGGCCCTGCACGGCCTCCAGCCGGACCTCGTGCTCGATCTCGCGGTAGGCGACGCCGAGGCCGTTGGCGAGGATCTCCTGCACCAGGGCCGCGACATTGTTGTGCCCCGGCCGGCGGGCGAGCTCGGCGACGAGCTCCGGCAGGCGCCGCTGGCGCCAGGACTCGGACATGCAACGAGCATGGCGTCGCGCCGGCGTGACCGGCAAGCCTGCCCGCGCCGCCCGGGACCGGGTAGGATGCCGCCATGCACGGGACGCGACTCGGCCGCCAGGGCGACCTCTTCGCCCCCCAGCCCGACCTCTTCGACCAGGCCGGAGGCGGCGCTGCCGTGCCGCCGGGCGAGGAGGAGGCGCCGCCGGAATTCGTCGCGCGCCTGCGCGCCGAGCTGCACGCCACCCTCGCCCGCGTGCAGGCGGCGGAGCGCCTCCCCTTCCGCGACCTGACCCGGGCGGCGCTGGCCGAGATGCGCTTCCACTCGATCAGCCGCACCTGGCTGCCGCCCGGGGAGGCGGAGGCGCTGCGCGCCGCGTTCGAGAAGGAGATGGCGCGGCTCTACGCCGCCGAGGACGCCGCGGCGGAGCAAGCACGGAGCGCGGCCGCGCCCGCCCCTCCCCCGCCGTGCCGATCGGCGCCGGCGGCGCGCCCTCCCGGCTCCGCCGGTGCGCCGGTGGAAGATGGGGGCCACGCCCGGGGCGGCGAGCGGTTGCGGTGAAGAGGGCCTTGGCCGCGGCCCGGGCGCGGCATCACGCGCGCCATGCCGCCGGCGGCCACGGGATCGGCGACAACCGCGCCCCGCAGGCCTCTGCGCGCGGGTCTCCTAGAGGTCGAGGATCCGCCGCGGATCGGCGCGCCCGCGCAGCAGGTCCCGCAGCGCCAGCAGGTTGCCGCGGAGCCGGCCGACGCGGTCCACCTCCGGCTCCGGCGCGAGCGAGCGCAGGGCGTTGATCGCGCAGTGGCGCAGCGCGCTCGGGATGGCGTGGCTCCAGGGGAAGCTGCCCTTGCGCGCGAGGTAGAGGGGGTTCGCCACCTGGCTGTAGCCGAGCCGGAGGCCCGGCGTGCGCGCGGCCTTGACGCCGAGATGCACGCCGCGCGCGCCGGCGAGCCGCAGGATCGCCCCCCCGCTCGCCGCGGCGAGGCGGCGGGTGAAGTCGATGTCCTCGTACCAGGCGTAGAGCGGCAGCGCCTCGTCGAAGCGCAGGCCGTGCGCGCGCACCGGCGCGAGGCGGACCGCCATGTTGCAGCCGTAGCCGTTGAAGTGCGGCGCGGCGGCGAGCGGGTCGGCGGCGCCGGGATCGCGCGCGAGGATGGCGCGGCCCTCCGCGACCGCGATGCCCGGCCCCTTGGCGCCGTCGGCGATCACCTCGCCGGTGGCGACGACGCAGTCGGGCCGGGCCGTCATCACCGCCTCGAGCACGGCGAGGTAGTCGGGCGCGGGCAGGAAGTCGTCGTCGAGGAACAGCAGCACGTCGCAGTCCGGCCCCGCCGCGTCGAGGATGGCGTTGCGCTGGCGCGGCAGCCCGGCCTCGGCGCGCAGGAAGGCGACGCCCGGATGCGCCTCGGGCAAGGCGGCGACGTCCTCCGGGCCGACATGGCAGACCAGCACCCGCTCCGGCGCGCGGCGCTGGCGGGCGAGCTCGGCGAGCGTCTCGGCGAGGATCGCCGCGCGGCCGCGCGTGGCGATGCCGACGGCGATGCGGAGGCTCATGCGGGCCATTCCTGCGGCGCCGGCTCGAGCGGCGCGAGCCTCCGGCCCGCCGCCGCCTCGCCGCCCGCGAGGAGGCCGAGCAGCCGTCCGCGCAGCGTCGCGGCGTAGTAGGCGAATTCGAGCCGGCGCAGGCGCAGCGCGGCGAACGCCATGCCGCCGAGCGGGCGCACCAGGAAGCGCAGCCACACCCCGGGCGAGGGCGCGTGCCGGCGCAGCACCAGCCCGAAGCCGGCGCCGTAGAGCGCGGCGCGCTCCACCGCGACCGGCGTCAGCCGCTTGTCGGGATGGACGACGCGCTGCCCGAGGTCGTAGCGCGCGGCGTGGCCGGCGCGGATCGCGCGCGCGACGAGGTCGTTGCCCTCGCCCGAGCCGAAGCGCGTGCCGGGGCCGAGCCGCTCGTCGAAGCCGCCGAGCGCGAGGGCGAGGTCGCGGCGCAGGAACAGGTTGAACTCGATGACGCTGGTCCAGAGGGTGTCGAGCGTGATCGGCCCGCCCTCCTCCCGCCAGCGGCCGGAGCCGAGGCCGCCCGCGGGCGATTCCGCCGGGCCGGTCAGCACGGCGAGCGCGGGATCGGCGCGGAACGCGGCGTCCACGCGGTCGAGCAGGCCGGGCGGGTAGAGGCAGTCGTCGTCGGGGAAGCCGACGATCGCCCCGCGCGCGGCGCGCAGGCCGAGGTTGCGGGCATGGCAGGCATTGTTCCGCGCCGAGCGCAGCCGGAGCAGGGGGAGGCGGCCGGAAAAGCGCGCGACCACGGGGGCGAGGCGGTCGTCGTCGTTCTGGTCCACGACGATCGCCTCCGCGTCGGCGCGGTCCTGGGCGAGGAGGGAGTCGAGGAACTGCGCCAGTTCCTCGACCCGCCCGCGCGTGGCGACGATCAGCGAGAACCTCACGGCCCCGCCCCCGCGAGGTGGCGCGCGACGAGCGCGGTGATCTCCTCCCGGAAGCGCGCCTGGCCGAAGCGCTCGGCGTTGCGCCGGCAGGCCTCCGGGGTGATGGCGGGCGCGAGCGCGTCGAAGCGGGCGAGCGCCGCGACGAGCGAATCGGCGGTCTGCTCGGCGAAGAGCAGGCCGGTGGGGGCGGGATCGGGCGGGACGCGGACGATGTCGCGCGCGCCGCCGCGGCCGAAGGCGATGACCGGGGTGCCGCAGGCCTGCGCCTCGACGAGGGCGATGCCGAAATCCTCCTCGGCGGCGTGGATGCAGGCGCGGGCGGTCTGCATCAGCCGCACCAGCTCCGCCTGGCCGACGCGGCCGCGCAGCTCGATGTTCGGCGCCTCGCCCGCGGCGGCGCGCACCGCCGCCTCCCCGGGGCCGTCGCCGACGACGATCAGGCGGCGGTCGGGCATGCGGCGGAAGGCCTCGGCGACCAGCTCGACGCGCTTGTAGGGCACCATGCGCGAGGCGACGAGGAAATGGTCGCCCTTCGCGCGGTGCATGGCGAAGGCCCCGACGTCCACCGGCGGGTGGATCACCACGGATTCGCGCCGCCAGGCCTTGCGGATGCGCTCGGCGATGTAGGCGGAGTTCGCCACCAGCACGTCCACGCCGGCGGCGCTCGCGCGGTCCCAGGCGCGCATCCGGTGCAGCAGCCAGCGGGTGTAGGCGCCGCGCAGGCCGCGCTCGAGCCCGGCCTGGCGCAGGTACTGGTGCTGCAGGTCCCAGGCGTAGCGCATCGGCGAGTGGATGTAGGAGACGTGCAACTGCCCCGGCCCCGTCAGCACGCCCTTGGCGACCGCGTGCGAGGAGGAGACCACGAGGTCGTAGCCCGAGAGGTCGAGCTGCTCGATGGCGAGCGGCATCAGGCCGAGATACCAGCGGAACCGTCGCCGCGCGAAGGGCAGGCGCTGGATGAAGGTGGTGCGCGGGACGCGGCCGCCGAGGAAGTGGCGCTCCGGGTCGGGGAGGAAGTCGCAGACGGCGAAGAGGTCGGCCTCCGGCCAGCAGTGCAGGAGCTGCTCGACCACGCGCTCGGACCCGGCGTAGGTCTCGAACCACTCGTGCACGATCGCGACCTTCATCGCGGCGCCGGTCCTTCCGGTGGGAGGAGGCGCAGCAGCGTCCCGGCCGCGCGGCGCCAGGTGAAGGATCGCGCGCGGTCCCGGCCCCGCGCGCGCAGCGCATCGGCGAGGCCCGGCTCGTCGAGCAGGCGGCGGAACGCCCCGACGAGGCTCTCCGGGTCGGCCGCGTCGAACCACAGCGCGGCGTCGCCGCAGATCTCCGGCACCGCGCCGGAGCGGGCGGCGAGGACGGGGCAGCCGCACAGCATCGCCTCCACCGGCGGCAGGCCGAAGCCCTCGTAGCGCGAGGGGAAGACGAGGCAGAGCGCGTTCTCGTAGAGCGCGCGCAGCTCGGCGTCGCCGACGCGGCCGAGCGCGATCGCGCCCCCTCCCCCGGCGCCCGCGGCCGGGCGGAACACCGCGGGATCGGCCGCGCCCGCGGCGGCAAGCGCGAGGCCGCGCGCGGCGAGCAGCGCCGCCGCGCCGCGCAGCGCGTCGAGGTTCTTGTGCGCCGCGCGGCTGCCGACCGCCAGCGCGTAGCGCCGCGGCGCCAGGCCGTGCCGGGCGAGCACGGCGGCATCGGCCGGCGCGCGCAGGATGTGCTCGGCCCCCTCGGGCATCACCCCGATCCGCGCCGGATCGAGCCCGAGCCGCGCCGCGATCCGCCCGCGGGAGAATTCGGAGACGGTGACGATCCGCGCGCCCGTGCGGGCGAGCGTCCGGTGCAGCAGCCGGTACCAGGCGCGGAAGGGCAGCGCGTAGGAGTCGGGCGTGTCGAAGGCGCCGGCGTCGTGGATCACCACCGCCTGGCGGCGCCCCGCCAGCACCGGCGCGGTGTTGCCGAGGTTGAGCAGGAAGGCGCCGCGCGCGGCGCGCGGCAGTTCGAACTGCTCCCAGGCCTGGCCGCGCAGCCGCCCGACCTCCGCCACCTCGAGGTGCCGCAGCGCCGGCGGCGCGGCGCCGCGGGGCACGAGCACGCGCGTCGCCGGCCACGCCCCTTCGCCGGCCAGCGCGTCCATCGCGGCGGCGAGCTCGGCTGCGAAGCGCTGCACGCCGGTCAGCGCCTGGGTCAGGAAGCGGCCGTTGAGGACGAAACGGGTCACGGCGCCCCCCTCGGGCGCGCCGGCCACCTCCGCGGCCGGGGCAGCGCGGCCAGCAGCGCGGCGCGTTCGTCCGCCGGAACGGCCCGCCACGCCAGCCCGGCGAAGCCGCCGAGCACCGCCAGCCCGGCCGGCGCCGTCACGGCCGCGCCGGCCGCAACGCCCGCGGCGAGGGCGGCGACCGCCGCCAGCCCGGCGCCGCCCAAGGCCAGGGCCGGCGCCAGGTCGCGCACGGCGGCGGCGGCCGGCGGGTAGAGCCGCGCCGCGAGCCAGAGCCGCCCGCCGCACTCCACCGCCGCCCGCGCGCTCCAGGCCAGCGCCACGCCCTCGATGCCGAAGCCGGCGACGAGGAGCAGCGCGCCGAGCGGCAGGTAGACGGCCGCCTGCGCCAGGGCGAAGCGCGCCGTCGCGTCCGGCCGGCCGATCGCGTCCAGCAGGCTGCCCGGGGCGAAGCCGACGCAGGAGAACAGGATGCCGACGCCGAGGATGCGCAGCACCTCCGCCCCGCCGGCGGCGAAGGCCGCGCCGAGCCAGAGGCGCAGGATCGTCTCGGCGAAGGCCACCAGCGCCAGGCAGGCCGGCAGCACCAGCGCCGCGATCAGCAGCGCGCCGCGGCGCAGCAGCGCGGCGGTCTCGCCCGGCATGGCGCGGAAGCCGGAGGCGAGGGCGGGCAGCAGCGCCTGCGCCACCGCCACGGGCAGGATCCACATCCGCATCACCAGGTCGAGCGGCGTCGCGTAGTAGGCCACCGCCGCGAGCGAGAGCAGCGCGCCGATCAGGAAGCGATCGGCGTGGAGCAGCGCCTGGGTGAGCGCGCCGGAGACGCTCATCCACCCGCCGAGCCTGAGCAGCGGCAGCGCCGGGGCGAGGCGCGGCCGCGCGCGGGACAGCCCCGGCACCAGCCGCCGCACCAGCCAGGCGTAGGAGAGCGTGTTGGCGAGCCGGCAGGCGACGAGGGCGAGCACCACCGCGACGAGCGAGTCCCAGACCAGCAGCGCCAGCATCGGGCCGAGGTAGTAGAAGGCGCCGACCGGGATGCTCACCAGGTTGGCCGCGCGGAACCGCTGGTGCGCGGCGAGCACGCCCCAGAGCGCGGCGTTCACCACCACCAGCGGCGCGGCGAGGACCAGCAGGCGGAAGGCGCGCACCGCCTCCGCCTGCAGCGCGGGCGGCACGTTCAGCACGCGCCCGACCAGCGCCGGCATCGCCCACCACAGCAGCGCCGCGCCGGTCAGGCTGATCGCGGCGAGGACGAGGACGGCCGCCGCGACCAGCTCCGCCTCGCCCGCCCGCGCGCCGCCGCCGGCGCCGAGGCGCTCCGCCAGCGCCCGGGTCAGCGCCGGGCCGACGCCGAGGTCGAACACGCCGAACACGCCGACCAGGCCGAGCGCCAGGGTGAACAGCCCCCAGCGTTCGATGCCGAGCTGGCCGAGCAGGACCGGCGTGACCAGGAGGGCGAGCAGCAGCGGCAGCCCGCGCCCGGCGGCGTTCCACGCCGCGCCGGAGAGGAGGCGGCGCCCGGCGCCCGCGCCGCGCCTGTCGTCCGTTGACCCGTTCATGCGAGGGCGCGCAGCGAAGCAGCCGCGCGGCGCGGCGGCAAGGAGGCGTTCAGTAGGCGCCGCGGCGGAACAGCACGGCGGCCGGGGTGCGCAGCAGGATGCGCAGGTCCTCGCGCAGCGAGGGCCGGGTGACGTAGGCGACGTCGAGCGCGACGCGGTCCGCGTAGCTCGTGTCGTTGCGCCCGCTCACCTGCCAGAGCCCGGTGATGCCGGGCCGCACCGCCTTGTAGTGCTCCGCCGCGGCGCCGTAGCAGGCGGCGAGCTCGGCCTCGGGCACCGGGCGCGGGCCGACGAGGCTCATCTCCCCGCGCAGCACGTTGATGAGCTGCGGCAGCTCGTCGAGGCTCGAGGCGCGCAGGAAGCGGCCGATCCGGGTGATGCGCGGGTCGTGGCGCAGCTTGCGCGTCGCCTCCCATTCGGCGCGGGCGGCGGGGTCGGCCTCGAGCAGCGCGGCGAGGCGCGCCTCGGCGTCCGGCACCATGGTGCGGAACTTCAGGCAGCGGAACGGCGCGCCGCCGCGGCCGACGCGGCGGTGGGCGAAGAGCGCCGGCCCGCCATCGGCGCGGACCAGCAAGGCGATGAGGCCGAGCGGCACCGCCAGGGCGGCGAGCAGCGCGGCGGCGCCGAACAGGTCGAGCGCGCGCTTGAGCGCGGGGCGCAGCCGCTCGCGCAGCGGCTCGGCCGCGCCAGGCCGCGCCGGGAGCCCGCCCCGGCGCGGCAGCCGCATCTCCTCGGCGGGGGCGCCAAGGAAGGCGAGTTGCATGCCGGGCGCCAGGACGGGCGCCGGCGCGCGCGCCGCAGCCTCCTGCCGCGAGGGCTGGCCGACATCCACGCCGCGCATGGTTTGACCTCTGTACCGCACCACCGCTGTGCCCCAAGCAAGCCGATGGCCTCGGCGGAAGGCGCAGGCGGCCCGGGGCGCCCGGATCGCGGACCGGCGGTCCCGCGACGCGGCCCGTCATGCACCTTTCCGGAAGGCTCCCCGGCGGAGGCGCAACCTGCGATCGGGCGGCGACGGCATTGCGACCGGCTTTGGGCAAGATTGTGGCATCGAAACCGTATCGGCAGGGGCCGCCCCGTCCGCGATCCGCGCCGCCGGCGCCGCGGCCGGCGCGGCGAGGGCCGGCCGCGCGGCTTGCCCAGCGGCTGCGGGCGCCGGTAGAGGGCCCGCTCCGGCGGCGCGCCCGCCATCGGTCAGGAAGGGGATCGCGAGGTGGGAGAGGCCGGCGCCGGCACGCAGCGGATCGCGCCGGCCGCCGCCGCGCCGGAGCGGACGCTCGCGCCCGGCGCGGCGGCGGCGCTCGCCTACGCCGCGGCGGCGCTGCTCGGCGGCGCGCTGGCGCTGGCGCTGCTCCCGCCGGACTTCCTGCTGCCGGAGGCGGGTCGGCCGTGGAAGCCGGTGGGCGACGCCGCCCAGCACATCGTCGCGCAGCGCTACTTCCTGCGCGACCCCGCCTGGCACTGGCCGCCGCTGCTGGCGCCGCATCTCGGCACCGCCGAGGGCGGGACGAACATCGCCTTCGCCGACGGCATCCCGCTGCTGGCGCTGGCGCTGAAGCCGCTCGCGGCCTGGCTGCCGCCGGGCTTCCACGGCATCGGCCTCTTCTACGGGCTCGCCATGCTGGCGCAGCCCCTCGCCGCGCTCTGGTGCCTGCGCGGCAGCGGCGAGCGGCGCCTCCTGCCCGGGCTCGGCGCGGCGCTGGCGGCGGCGAGCATGCCGGCCTGGCTGAACCGCTACGGGCACGCGGCGCTGATGGGGCATTTCCTGCTGCTGCTCGGCCTCGGCCTCTACCTGCGTCTCGTCGGGCGGCAGGGCGCGCGGCTCTGGGGCGCGGCGGCGGCGCTCGCGGTCGCGGCGCTGCTCGTCCATCCCTACCTCGCGGCGATGGTGCTGGCGCTGCTCGGCGCGGTGCCCTTGACGCGGCTGCTGCGGCCCGGCGCGCCCGGCGTCGGCGCGGCGCTGGCGGGCTGCGGCGCGGCGGGCGCGACGGTGCTGCTGGCGATGGCGGCGTTCGGCTATCTCGGCGCGACCGGCGAGGGCGGCTACGGGCAGTTCGCGATGAACCTGCTCTCCCCGGTCTGGCCGCACCGCTCCGGCCTGCTCCCCGGCCTGGTCGCGGCGGAGGTGGACGCCACCGGACACGGCGGGTGGGAGGGCTACAACTGGCTGGGCGCCGGGCTGCTCGCCGGGGTGGCGGCGGCGCTGCTGCTGCGCCCGCGCGCGCTCGCCGTGACGCTGCGCCGGCATGCCGGGCTGGCGCTGGCCCTGCTGGCGCTGACCCTGCTCGCGCTGTCGCATCGCGTCGGGGCGGGGAGCGCGGTGGTGCTCGATCTCGGCGCGGTGCCGGCGGTGCTGGGGCAGTTCCGCGCCTCGGGCCGGTTCTTCTGGCCGGTCGCCTATGCGCTGCTGATCGGGGTGGTGGCGGTGCTGGCGCGGCATCCCCGGCGCGGGCTCGGCGCCGCCCTCGCGCTGGCGGTCGGCCTCCTGCAATTCGCCGACGCGGCGCCGCTGCGCGCGGCGCTGCGCGACTGGGCGGCGGCGCGGCCGGGCTGGACGCTCGACGCCCCCGCCCTGCGCGCGCTGTTCGCGCGGCACGCGCGGCTGACGCTGCTGCCCTCCTGGTCCTGCATCGCCCGCGGCGCCGAGCGCGACTACGCCGAGGCGCTGGAGGCCCTGGTGCTGGCCTCGGAGACCGCGCTGCCGGTCAGCACCATGTACGTCGCGCGCTGGCGCGGCGCGCCGCCCGCCTGCCGCGACGCGGCGCTGGCGGCGGCGCCGCTCGGGCCGGGCGAGCTGCGCCTGATCCTCCCCGGCGCGGTGGCGCAGGCCCTGCCGCTGGTGCCGCGCGCGGCGGAGCGGTGCGTCGCGCTGGGCGAGGCCGTGGCCTGCGCCGCCGCCGCGGCGGGACGGTAGGGGGTGGCACGGCCCGGCGCCCTCAGCCGGGGCGCAGCGGCGGCGCAGCCGGGGGCGCGGGCCGCAGCGGCATGAGGCAGAGCAGCGCCGCCACCCCCAGCGCGCCGCACAGCGCGAAGGTCCAGGCGGCCGGCAGCGCCTCCACCGCCGGCGCGGCGAGGGTCGGCGCGACCGCCTGGGCGATCAGCACCGGCATGGCCAGCTGCCCGAGCAGCGTCGCGTAGCCGCGCGGCCCGAACAGCGCCAGCGGCACGGCGCCGCGGCTGATCGTCAGCAGGCCGTTGCTGACGCCGTGGAAGACGGCGAAGGCGACGGCCGCGGCGCCGATCGCCAGCGGCCCGGGAACCAGCAGCACCGCGACGCCGAGCGGCAGCGCCAGCGCGCCGAGCCGCGCGACGGTCAGCGGATGCGCGCGCGGGCCGAAGGCGAACTCCAGCACCCGCCCGGCCACCTGGCTCGGCCCGACCAGCGAGGCGACCGCGACCGCGGCGGCGAGACCGAGGCCGATCCCCTCGAGCAGAGCGATGAGGTGCACCGCCATCACCGCGCCGACCACGGCGCGCAGCGTGAAGAAGGCCGCGAGCATCAGGACGGCGCGGCGCATCCAGGCGGCGCCGGCGGGCTCGGGCGGCGCCGGCGGCCGATCGGCGGGCGCCGCGGCGTCCGGCGGTGGCAGCGGCGGCGCGGCCGGCACGAGCAGGAGGTAGAGCGGCAGCACCAGGAGGAGCTGCGCCGCCGCATAGGCGAGACAGGTGCCGCGCCAGCCGAGCAGCGGCAGCAGCGCGGTCGAGACCGGCCAGCCGACCGTGCTGGCGAAGCCCGCGATCAGCGTCACCTGGGTGATCGGCCGCCGCGCCTCGCGCCCGTAGAGGCGCCCGAGCGTGGCGAAGGCCGGATCGTAGAGCCCCATCGCCATGCCGAGGCCGAGCACCGCCCAGCCGGCGAACCAGCCGGCGATCCCCGGCAGCAGGCCGAGCAGGGCCAGCCCCGCGGCGAGCACGAAGGAGGAGGCGACGAGCACGCCGCGCCCGCCCCGCGCCTCGATGGCGCGGCCGACGCGCGGGGCGCAGAAGCCCGCGACCAGCAGCGCCGCCGAGAAGGCGCCGACCACCACCGCGCGCGGCTGGCCGAGCTCCTCGGCCACCGGCGCGGCGAGCACGGCGGGCAGGTAGTAGGTGCAGGCCCAGGCGACGGTCTGGGCGAGGCCGAGCGCGAGCGCGACGCGCCCGCTCCCGCCGCGCGCGCGCGCTGCCGCGTCCGGCGCGCTCAACCGCAGCAGCCGCCGGCGCGCGCCGGCGCCGGCTCCGCCCGCCGCGCGGGGCCGCAGCAGCCGGAGGGGAGGGACGCGGCGACGCGCGCCGGCTCCTCCCGCGCCGGGGCGCGGGATGCGGCCGCGGCGGGCGCCGGACCGCAGCAGGCGGAAGCGGCGACGGAGTCGGGCAGGCGCGTGGCCGAGCAGACCCCGGTCTCGGGCAGCTCGAGCATCACCGCCGCGGCCGCCGCCGCGTCGCCGGCGAGGTGCGCGGCGATGGAGCGCACCTGCTCGTGGCCGGTGGCGAGCAGGAAGGTCGGCGCGCGGCCGTAGCTCTTCATGCCGGCGGCGAAGAAGCCGGGCTCCTCCGGATGCGCGAGCGCCGCCGCGCCGTGCGGGCGCACCGTGCCGCAGGCGTGGAGGTTCGGATCGATCAGCGGCGCCAGCGCCGGCGTCGTCTGCAGCGACGGGTCGAGGGTGAGGCGCAGCTCGCCGAGGAAGGCGAGGTCGGGACGGAAGCCGGTGGCGACGATCATGCGCTCGGCGCGCACGGTGCGCGCCGCGCCGCCCTCGGCCGCGCCGGTGACGCGCAGGGCGCCGTCGTCCTCGCGCGCGATGCGCTCGACCAGGAAGGGGGCGAGCGCCGCGACGGCGCCCGATTCGACCAGCATGCGCGCATGCTCGCCGAGTTCGCCGCGCGCCGCCAGGGCGTCCGCCGCGCCGCCGCCGAAGTTCACCGCGGCGAGCGGGCGGCGGAAGGCCCAGAGGACGCGGGTGCCGGGCGCCGTCTCGGCCAGGCGCACCAGGTCGAGCACCGCGTTCATCGCCGAATGCCCGCCGCCGAGCACGAGCGTGGTGCGCCCCGCGTAGTGGGCGCGCGCGGCGCCGAGCACATCCGGAATGCCGTAGGCGAGCAGGCCGTCGCGCGCCGCCGCGGCCTCGCCCGGCGCGGGCAGGCCGTGGGCGCCGGCCGGGCTCGGCGTGAACCAGGTGCCGGAGCAGTCGATCACCGCGGCGGCGAGGATCTCCTCCGCCGCGCCGTCGGCGCCGGCGACCTGCAGCAGGAAGGGCGCGGCGGCGCGCCGGCCGTCGCGCATCCGGTCGTGGTGGCGGCGCGCGACGCCGAGGACGCGGGCGTTCAGCCGCAGCCGCGCGGCGATGGCGGGATGCGCGGCGAGCGGGGCGAGGTAGCGCGCGTGCAGCTCGGCCCCGGTCGGGTGCTCGCCCTCCGGCGGGGGGCGCCAGCCGGCGGGTTCGAGCAGGGCGCGGGCCGCGGCGTCGGTGTTGAAGCGCCAGGGCGAGAACATGCGCACATGCCCCCAGGCGCGGACGGCGTGGCCGGCCTCCGGCCCCGCCTCCAGCACCAGCGGCTCCAGGCCGCGGGCGAGCAGGTGCGCGGCGGCGGCGAGGCCCACGGGGCCGGCGCCGATGACGGCGACGGGGAGGCCGCGGGCGGCGAGGTCAGTCATGGCATCGGTCCTTTCGGCTGGAAGCGCGGCAGCGGCCCGCGGCCGTGCCGAAGCCGCGGCAGCAGTCGCGGAGGGCGTCGGTCGCCTCCAGCCAGGCGGCGAGGGCGACGCGGAAGGCCTCGCGGCCCGCCGCGGTCAGCGCGTAGACGCGGCGGCGGCGGCCCTGGACCACCTGGTCCTCGCCGGTGACGAAGCCGCCCTCCTCGAATTCGCGCAGCACCGGGTAGAGCGCGCCCTCGGAGGGCGAGCAGCAGCCGCCCGTCATGCGCTCGACGGCGCGGGCGAGGTCGTAGCCGTGCATCGGCCCGTCGTGCAGGGCGCGGAGGAGGAAGAACTTGGAGAGCCCCATCTTGATCGTCCCGGCCCAGTAGGCGCGGGAGCCGTAGTCCACGCGGGGCGGCTGGGGCGCGGGCCTGCTCATGGCGCGACCCTATGCCTCGTCCCCTAATATGTCAATGGGCGATGCATCGGACCGGAGAGCAGCCCGCCCGGCGGAGGGCGGGCGCGGTCAGGCGCGGCCGAACAGCAGGGAACGGAGCCGCCGGCGCCAGTGGCGGACACGGTCGACGAGGCGCGCCTCCAGCGCCTCCACCGCCGCGACCTGCCGCGGCCAGCGCGCCTGCGCCCAGGCCATGCCGCGATGGGCCCAGCGGTACTGGTGGCGCAGCACGAACAGGCCGAGGGCGATGAACAGCGCGCCCTGCAGGACCGGCAGCACCGAGCCGAGCGCGCCGAGGCCGAGCAGCGACCAGCCGAAGACCTTGCGCCCGAGGGACGGGCGGTACTCGATCATTCCACCCTCTCCTCCGCGCTGGCCGGCGGACGGGCCGCGGCGAGCCCGGGCACCGGCCGCTCGGTCAGGACGTAGAGGTATTCGACGTTGCGCAGCCGGCCCACCGTGCCGACGCGCTCGCCGCGCGGGTTGTGGATGCCGATCTTCGCGCCGACGTAGCGGTCGTGCGGGATCGCGATGACCTCCAGGTGGCCGCCGCGCGCGCGCAGGATCGCCTCCAGCTCCGCGCGCGAGAGATGGCCCTCGTCGTTGAAGGAGACAAGCAGGGCGCGGCAGCGCAGCGCGCCGACGACGCGCGCGAGCGCCGGGCCGATGCTGCGGCGGCCGTTGAAGGCGCTGACGCGGCTGCGGCAGTCGGCGCGCTTGCAGGCCACGCCGTACACCTCCGGCCGGTCCCAGCGGACGATGGTCTCCCAGACGTGGTAGTTCCGCAGGTAGGAGTGCTGGTTGTAGGGGGGGTCGAGATAGGCGAGGTCGGCCTCGACGCAGGGGGCGAGGCGCTCGGCGTCGGCGCAGGTGGCGACGCAGGGGCCGGCGGCGGGGCGCGGGAGCAGGCGCGGCAGGCGCAGCTCCAGGTCGTTCAGCGCCCGCGGCGCCCACCGCTTCATGTAGGCCATCTGCAGGCCCGCCGTGGAATCCACGCGGTCGGCCGCCTCGAGCAGCGCGGTGAGCAGCACCGCCTCCAGCTCCGGCTCGGCGGAGAGGGCGGCGATGGCGTCGCGGATCGCGTCGATGCGCTCGCCGTTCTTCGGGTGGAAGAAGCGGGAGCGCTGGCAGAAGGTCTCGGTCACGTAGCCGGGGCGGCCGGGCAGGCGCTGCAGCTCGGCGAGGATGCGCCGCGCCGGCTCCGCCCAGCGCTCGGCGTCGGCCTGGACGTAGCAGGTGGCGATGGCGTGGGCGTAGGCGTTGTGGTCGTTGGCGAGCACGCGGTAGCCGGCGGCCTTCAGCGCGTGCCCGACGCGCGCGGTGCCGGAGAAGAGGTCGGCCACCGTCCCGCCGGGGGGCAGGACGGCGCCGATCGCGCGCAGGATGTGCGGCAGGAGCGCGCGCTTGGAGCCGATGTACTTGATCACCGCTCCCGCCGTCCGGCGCGGCGCGCCGCCGTCCCTAGATGTGCAGCGCCCGCCCGTCCACCGCGAGCGCCGCCTCCTTCACCGCCTCGTTCAGCGAGGGGTGGGCGTGGCTGGTGCGCGCGACGTCCTCCGCGCTCGCGCCGAACTCGATGGCCAGCGCGAGCTCGGCGATCAGCGTGCCGGCGTCGGGGCCGATGATGTGCGCGCCGAGCAGGCGGTCGGTCGCCCTGTCGGCGAGCAGCTTCACGAAGCCGTCCATGTCGCCCATCGCCCGGGCGCGGCCGTTGGCGGTGAAGGGGAACTTCCCGACCTTGTAGGCGACGCCCTCGGCCCTGAGCTGCTCCTCGGTGCGGCCGACCGCGGCGACCTCGGGCCAGGTGTACACGACGCCGGGGATGGCGTCGTAGTTCACGTGGCCCGCCTGGCCGGCGATGATCTCGGCCACCGCCGCTCCCTCGTCCTGCGCCTTGTGCGCGAGCATCGGGCCGGCGATGCAGTCGCCGATCGCCCAGATGCCCGGCACGCTGGTGGCGAAGCGCCCGTCGGTCGCGACCCGTCCGCGCTCGTCGAGCGCGACGCCGACCGCGTCCAGGCCGAGGCCGTTCACGTAGGGCCGGCGGCCGATCGCCACCAGCACGACATCGGCCCGGACCTCCTCGGCCCTGCCGCCCTCCGCCGGCTCCAGGGTGAGCGTCACGCCCTCGTTGCCCTTGCGCGCGCCGGTGACCTTCGTCTTCAGCCGGAACTTCAGGCCCTGTTTCGCGAGGATGCGCTCGAACGCCTTGCCGACCTCCGCGTCCATCCCCGGCACGATGCGGTCGAGGAATTCGACCACCGTCACCTGCGCGCCGAGGCGGCGCCAGACGCTGCCGAGCTCGAGCCCGATGTAGCCGCCGCCGACCACCACCAGGTGCTGCGGCACGCGGTCGAGCTCCAGCCCGCCGGTGGAGGTGACGACCATCCGCTCGTCCACCTCGACGCCGGGGAGCGGGATGCTCTCGCTGCCGGTGGCGATGACGATGTGCTTCGCCGCGTGTTCCTCGCCGTTCACCGCGACCCTGCCGGGGGCGAGGATGCGGCCCTCGCCCTTGAGCCAGGCGACCTTGTTCTTGCGGAAGAGGAACTCGACGCCGCGGACGTTGGCGCTCACCACCTCGCCCTTGCGCGCCTGCATGCGGGCGAGGTCGAGCGTGACGCCGGCGACGCCGACGCCGTGGTCCTTGAGCTTGTGCGTCGCCTCCTCGAACAGCTCGGAGGACTGCAGCAGCGCCTTCGACGGGATGCAGCCGATGTTGAGGCAGGTGCCGCCGAGCGTCTCCCGCTTCTCCACGCAGGCGACCTTCATGCCGAGCTGCGCGGCGCGCAGCGCGCAGACATAGCCGCCGGGGCCGGCGCCGATGACGATCACGTCGAAGGAATCGGGCATTCGAGGGGGTATCCTCGTCAGGAACGCGGCCGGAAAGTGGCCCGCGCCGCGCCGCGGATCAAGCGCGCGGCCGGCGGGTGGCCCCGGAGAGGCCGCGCATCGGGCCGGGCCGCCGCCTCCTCGTCGCTCGCATCGCCCGCCGGTCCCTCGCCCTTCGTGACGCGGCGGCCGACCAGACGCCCGCCGGACCGAGGCGAGGCGCGCGAGCGGCCGCAACATGAGCGGCGGACGGTAGCACGGCCCGCGCCTCGCGCACGCATCCCCGCGCCACCGTCAGCCGGACCTTTTGCGATGCCGCCGCGAACCCGGCCGCGGACAGGCGCTGCCCCGTGTCCCAGGTCAGGACCCGAGGACGCCGCCGCTCCGCCATCGCCCGGCCCGGATCACAGATCGAGCATCAGCCGCCGCGGGTCCTCGACCGCCTCCTTCACCCGCACGAGGAAGCTCACCGCCTCCTTGCCGTCCACGATGCGGTGGTCGTAGCTGAGGGCGAGATACATCATCGGCCGCACCTCGATCTTGCCGCCCACCACCACCGGCCGGTCCTCGATCTTGTGCATGCCGAGGATGCCCGACTGCGGCGGGTTGAGGATCGGGGTGCTGAGCAGGCTGCCGTAGATGCCGCCGTTGGTGATGGTGAAGGTGCCGCCGGAGAGCTCCTCCAGCTTCAGCGCGCCGTCGCGCGCGCGCCGGCCGAAGTCGGCGATGCGCTTCTCGATCTCGGCGAAGCCCATGCGGTCGGCGTGGCGCAGCACCGGCACGACCAGGCCCGCGGGGCCGCCCACGGCGATGCCCATGTGCACGAAGTTCTTGTAGATGATGTCCTCGCCCTCGATCTCGGCGTTGACGGCGGGGAACTCCTTCAGCGCGGCGACGCAGGCCTTGACGAAGAAGGACATGAAGCCGAGCCGCACGCCGTGGCGCTTCTCGAACGCCTCGCGGTACTCGCTGCGCAGCGCCATCACCGCCGACATGTCCGCCTCGTTGAAGGTGGTGAGCATCGCGGCGGTGTTCTGTGCCTCCTTCAGGCGGCGCGCGATGGTCTGGCGCAGGCGCGTCATGCGCACGCGCTCCTCGCCCTCCTCGAGCGGGCGCGGCGCCGGCTTCGCGGCGGGGGCGGGCGCCTGCGGCGCGGCGGGCGCCGCGGCGCGCTGCAGGTAGGCGAGCACGTCGCCCTTGGTGATGCGCCCGCCCTTGCCGGTGCCGGCGCCGATCTGCTCGGAGGTGACGCGGGCCTCCGCCATCAGCCTGGCCGCGGCGGGGAGCGGCGCATGCTCGCCGGGCCGCGCGACCGGGCCGGCCGGCACGCGCGGAATCTCCACCTGCGGCCGCGCCGGCGCGGGCGCGGCCGGCGGGGCGGGCGGGGCGGCGGCGGGGGGCGCGGCGGCAGGCCTCGCCGGCGCCGCGCCCCCCGCGATGGTGCCGAGCACCGCGCCCGGCGCCACCTCCGCGCCCTCCTCCACCATGATCGCCTCGAGCGTACCGGCCGCGGGGGCGTTCACCTCCACCGTCACCTTGTCGGTCTCGAGCTCCACCACCGGCTCGTCGGCCGCCACGGCCTCGCCGGCCTTCTTGATCCAGCGCGCCACGGTGGCGCTGGCCACGCTCTCGCCCAGGGGGGGCACCACGATCTCGGTCGCCATGGTCTGCGTCTCTCTTCGTCCCGATGCCGGCGTCGCCTAGAGGCCGAGCGCCTCGCGCACCAGCGCCTGCTGCTGCTCCTGGTGGACCTTGGCGAGGCCGGTCGCCGGGCTCGCCGCCTCCTCGCGCCCGACATAGCGGGGCCGCTTCGCCGTGCCGTCGAGCGTCTGCAGCACGCGCTCGAGCCGCCGGTCCATGTAGGTCCAGGCGCCCATGTTCTCCGGCTCCTCCTGGCACCACACCACCTCCGCGTTGCGGTAGGGCGCAAGCGCGGCGCGCAGGCTGTTCACCGGGAAGGGGTAGAGCTGCTCCACCCGGATCAGCGCCACGTCCCGGATGCCCCTCTCCCGCCGCTCCGCGAGCAGGTCGTAGTAGACCTTGCCGGTGCAGAGCACGACGCGCCGCACCTGCTCCTCCGGCACCAGCGCGTCGGTCTCCGGGATGACGTAGCGGAAGGCGCTGCCGGGCCCGAACTCCGCCAGCGAGGAGACCGCGAGCTTGTGCCGCAGCAGCGACTTCGGCGTCATCAGCACCAGCGGCTTGCGGTAGTTGGCCTTGAGCTGGCGGCGCAGGCCGTGGAAGTAGTTGGCCGGCGTGCTGAAGTTGCACACCCGCATGTTGCGCTCGGCGCAGAGCTGCAGGTAGCGCTCGAGCCGCGCCGAGGAGTGCTCCGGCCCCTGCCCCTCGTAGCCGTGCGGCAGCAGCATGACGAGGCCCGACATGCGCAGCCACTTCGTCTCGGCGCTGGCGACGAACTGGTCTATGATGACCTGCGCGCCGTTGGCGAAGTCGCCGAACTGCGCCTCCCACAGCACCAGCGTGTGCGGGTCGGCGAGCGAGTAGCCGTACTCGAAGCCGAGCACGCCGAACTCCGACAGCAGCGAGTTGAAGCACTCGAACCGCTTCTGCCCCTCGCGGATGTTGTTGAGCGGCACGTATTCGGCCTGCGTCACCTGGTCGATCAGCACGGCGTGGCGCTGGCTGAAGGTGCCGCGCTGCACGTCCTCGCCGGAGAGGCGCACGCGGTGCCCCTCCAACAGCAGCGTGCCGAAGGCGAGCGCCTCGGCGGTCGCCCAGTCTATCCCCTCCCCCGCCTCGATGGCGGCGCGCTTGGCCTCGAGCTGGCGGGCGATCTTCGGGTTGACGTTGAAGCCCTCCGGCACGCGGGTCAGCGCCGCGCCCACCTCGCGCAGGGCGGCGAGGTCCACCGCGGTGCCGTGCAGCCGCTCCACCTCCTCGGCGGAGCCCACCGCCTTGAGGCCGGTCCAGTGGCCCTCCAGCCAGTCGGCCTTGTTCGGCTTGAAGCCCTGCGCCGCCTGGTAGGCCCGCTCCAGCTCGGCGGTGAAGGCGTCGAGCATCGCCTGCGACTCCTCCGCCGGCACCACGCCCTCGCGCGCCAGGCGCTCGGCGTAGAGCGTGCGGGTGGTCGGCATCTCGCGGATGCGGGCGTACATGATCGGCTGGGTGAAGGCCGGCTCGTCGCTCTCGTTGTGGCCGTGGCGGCGGTAGCAGACGATGTCGAGCACGACGTCGGTGGCGAATCTGTGCCGGAACTCGGCGGCGAGGCGGGCGCAGAACACCACCGCCTCCGGGTCGTCGCCGTTCACGTGCAGGATCGGCGCCTGCACGCTCTTCGCGACGTCGGTGGAGTAGAGGCCGGAATAGGCGTGGGCGGGGACGGTGGTGAAGCCGATCTGGTTGTTGGTGACGATGTGCACCGTCCCGCCGGTGCGGTAGCCGATGAGCTGGCTCATCGCCAGCGTCTCGTACACCACGCCCTGGCCGGCGAAGGCCGCGTCGCCGTGCAGCAGGACCGCCATGACGGAGCGGCGCGTCCGCGTGTCGCCCGCCATGTCCTGCCGCGCGCGCACCTTGCCCACCACCACCGGGTCCACCGCCTCGAGGTGCGAGGGGTTGGGCTGCAGCGAGAGGTGCACCTTGCGCCCCTCGATCTCGATGTCGGTCGAGGTGCCGAGGTGGTACTTCACGTCGCCCGAGCCCTGCACGTCGTCCGGGTTGGTGCTGACGCCGGCGAACTCGGAGAAGACCTGGGCGAAGGGCTTCCTCACCACGTTGACCAGCACGTTGAGCCGGCCGCGGTGCGCCATGCCGATGGCGATCTCGCTCACCCCGTCGCGCGCCGCCTGCGCGATCACCTCCTCGAGCGCGGGGATGGTGCTCTCGCCGCCCTCCAGGCCGAAGCGCTTGGTGGTGGCGTACTTGCGCGCGCAGAACGCCTCGAAGCCCTCGGCCTCGGTCAGGTGCTGCAGGATCCCGCGCTTGGCCGCGGCGTCGAAGGCGCGGGTCCAGGGCGCGCCCTCGATGCGCTGCTGGATCCAGGACTTCTGCTCCGGGTCCTGGATGTGCATGAACTCGACGCCGATCGGGCCGCAGTAGCTCGCGCGCAGGATCGCCATGATCTCGCGCAGGGTGGCGGTCTCGCGCCCGAGCACGCCGTCGATGTAGATCGGGCGGTCGTAGTCGGCCTCGGTGAAGCCGTAGGTCGCGGGGTCGAGCTCCGGATGCGGCTTCGGCTGCTGCAGGCCGAGCGGGTCGAGCCGCGCCTCCAGGTGCCCGCGCACGCGGTAGCTGCGGATCAGCATCAGGGCGCGGATCGAATCCACCACCGCCTGGCGCTGCGCCTCGACCGCCTCCTCCGGCGCGGCGGCCTTGCGGGCCACCGGCGCCTCCGGCTCCGGCGCGAAGCCGCCGCGCGGGCGCGGCGCCCAGGAGGCGCCCATCGCGTCGGTCAGGATCGCGCGGGCGTCGTCGTTCAGCGCCTCGAACAGCGCCGCGAAGGAGGGGTCCACGCTGTCGGGGTTCTCCACCCAGCGGGCGTAGAGGTCGGCGAGGAAGGCGGCGTTCGCCCCCGTCATCGCGCTCGCGAGGATGTCCACTCCGGCCATCGTTCTCCTCCTCGCCGGCGGGCCGGGCCCGGCCGCCCGCCGGTGCGGTTCCGATCCAGGCGCGCACCGATGGTGCGCGACAAAGGGGAGGCGCCGCCCGCGTCCTGCGGCGGCGCCCCGGGGACGCATACATAGGGTGGGGGGCGGAACTGCGGCAGGTTCCCCCCGCCGGACCTGTCCCGGCGCGGACCCGGACCGGCGCCGGCCTAGCCCTTCAGCGCCTTCACCATGGTCGAGCCGAGCGCCGCCGGGCTCTCCGCCACGTGGATGCCGGCGGCGCGCATCGCCTCCATCTTCGCCGCCGCCGTGTCCCTGCCGCCGGAGATCACCGCCCCCGCATGGCCCATCCGCCGCCCGGGGGGCGCGGTGGCGCCGGCGATGAAGCCGACCACCGGCTTGCGGCCCCGGTTCTCGCGCCTCAGGAATTCCGCCGCCTCGATCTCGCTCTGCCCGCCGATCTCGCCGATCAGGATGATGGACCGGGTCTCGTCGTCGGCGAGGAACATCTCCAGCACCTCGACGAAGTCCATGCCCTTCACCGGATCGCCGCCGATGCCGACGCAGGTGCTCTGGCCGAGGCCCGCCGCCGTGGTCTGCGCCACCGCCTCGTAGGTCAGGGTGCCGGAGCGGCTGACGATGCCGACCGAGCCGCGCCGGTGGATGTGCCCCGGCATGATGCCGATCTTGCACGCCTCCGGCGTGATCACCCCGGGGCAGTTCGGCCCGATCAGCCGCGACTTCGACCCGCAGAGCGCCCGCTTCACCCGCACCATGTCGAGCACCGGGATGCCCTCGGTGATGCAGACGATCAGCGGCACCTCGGCGTCGATCGCCTCGAGGATCGCGTCCGCGGCGAAGGGGGCGGGGACGTAGATCACGGAGGCGTCGGCGCCGGTCGCCGCGCGGCACTCCGCCACCGTGTCGAACACGGGGAGGCCGATGTGGGTCGTCCCGCCCTTCCCCGGCGTCACGCCGCCGACGTACCTGCTGCCGTAGGCGATGCCCTGCTCGGCGTGGAAGGTGCCCTGGGCCCCGGTGAAGCCCTGGGTCATTACCTTGGTGTCCGCATCCACCAGGATCGCCATGGCGCTACGCGGCCTCCCTCACGGCGCGGACCACCTTCTCGGCGGCGTCGGCCAGGTTGTCGGCGGGGATGATCTTGAGCCCGCTCTCCGCCAGGATGCGCCTGCCCTGGGCGACGTTGGTCCCCTCCAGCCGCACCACCAGCGGCACCGTGAGCGTCAGCTCCTTCGCCGCGGCGACGATCCCCTCGGCGATCAGGTCGCACTTGGCGATGCCGCCGAAGATGTTGACCAGGATCGCCCTCACCTTCGGGTCGGAGGTGATGATGCGGAACGCCGCCGTCACCCGCTCGCGCGTCGCGCTGCCGCCGACGTCGAGGAAGTTGGCCGGCGCCGAGCCGTAGAGCTTGATGATGTCCATCGTCGCCATGGCGAGCCCGGCGCCGTTGACCATGCAGCCGATCTCGCCGTCGAGCGCGACGTAGTTGAGGTCGTGGCGCAGCGCCTCGACCTCCTTCGGGTCCATCTCGGTCTCGTCGCGCAGCGCCTCGAGGTCCCTGTGGCGGAACAGCGCGTTGTCGTCGAAGGCCACCTTGGCGTCGAGCGCCACCACCTCGCCCGCCCCGGTCACGACCAGGGGGTTGATCTCGATGATCGAGCAGTCGAGCTCGACGAAGGCGCGGTGGAGGGCGCTGACGAACGCCGTGAAGACGCCGACCTGCGCGCCCGCGAGGCGCAGGCCGAAGGCCAGCCTGCGCGCGTGGAAGGGGGAGAAGCCGGAGGCCGGGTCCACCGCGACCCGCAGGATCCTCTCCGGGTGCTTCTCCGCCACCTCCTCGATGTCCATCCCGCCCTCGGCCGAGGCGACGATGGCCACGCGGCCGCTCGCGCGGTCCACCAGGAGGGAGAGGTAGAGCTCGCGCGCGATGTCGCAGCCGGCCTCGACATAGACCCGGTGGACGACCTTGCCCGCCGGCCCGGTCTGCTTCGTCACCAGCGTGTGGCCGAGCATCGCCGCGGCGTGGGCGCGCGCCTCCTCGGCCGAGCGCGCGATCCGCACGCCGCCCTTGCCCGAGGGGTCGTCGGCGAAATGCCCGGCGCCGCGGCCGCCGGCGTGGATCTGCGCCTTCACGGCGCAGACCGGCCCGGGGAGCGTCCGGGCGATGGCCTGCGCCTCCTCCGGCGTCGTCGCCACGCCGCCGTCGAGCACCGCGACGCCGTAGCGCCGCAGCAGCTCCTTCGCCTGGTATTCGTGGATGTTCATCCGCCCGTCCCCTGCCGCCCGCGCCGGTTCCGGCCAGCCGCCCCCGGACGCCGCGCGGCGTGGGGCACCGCGGGCGCCCGCCCGGCCGGCCGGACCTTAGCCGACGAGCCGCTTCGCCGCCTCGACCAGCTCGCGCACCGCGGCGCAGGACTTCTCGAACGCGGCCTTCTCCGCGGCGTCGAGCCGGATCTCGACGATCCGCTCCACGCCGCCGGCGCCGATCACCACCGGCACGCCGACATAGAGGTCCCTGATGCCGTACTGGCCGGTGAGCCAGGCGGCGCAGGGCAGGACCCGCTTCTTGTCCTTGAGGTAGCTCTCGGCCATGGCGATGGCGGAGGCCGCCGGGGCGTAGAAGGCGCTCCCCTTCTCCAGCAGCTTGACGATCTCGCCGCCGCCGTTCGCGGTGCGCTGCACGATGGCGTCCACCTTCGCCTGCGTCGTCCAGCCCATCTTCACGAGGTCCGGCACCGGGATGCCGGCGACCGTCGAGTAGCGGGTGAGCGGCACCATGGTGTCGCCGTGGCCGCCGAGCACGAAGGCGGTCACGTCCTCGACCGAGACGTTGAACTCCTGCGCGAGGAACAGGCGGAAGCGGGCGGAGTCGAGCACCCCCGCCATGCCGACCACCTTGTGGTGCGGCAGGCCGGACTTCTCGCGCATCACCCAGACCATCGCGTCGAGCGGGTTGGTGATGACGATGACGAAGGCGTCCGGGCAGTGGGTGCGGATGCCCTCGGCGACCTGGGCGATGACGCCGGCGTTCTTGCCGATCAGGTCGTCGCGGCTCATGCCCGGGGTGCGCGGGAAGCCGGCGGTGACGATCACCACGTCGCTGCCCGCGATCGCAGCGTAGTCGGAGGTGCCGACCATGTTGGCGTCGAAGCCGTCCACCGGGCCGGACTGCATGATGTCGAGCGCCTTGCCCGCGGCGACGCCGCCGAAGATGTCGAACAGCACGACGTCGCCCAGCTCCTTGAGCCCGATCAGGTGGGCGAGGGTGCCGCCGATGTTGCCGGCGCCGATCAGGGCGATCTTGTTGCGGGCCATGTCGCTCTCTTCGCAGGTGCGGAACGGGTTTCGCGGTCGGGCGGCTCCCTACACCGCCCCGCCGGGCCCGGCAAGGCGAGGGGTCGGCCAGGCCGCGGCGGCGCCGTGCCGGGTCCGCGGTCTCGGCTGCGAGCCGCCCGGGCGAGTCGGGTGCGGGCGGCAACGATTGCCGAATGCCGGAAGTTGCCGTATTGTTCTGAAGTGTCTTGTATTGTTTCGCCGCGCCCCGGGGGGACAGGGCGCCGCGCAGCGGCGGCCATGGCGGTTGCCGGCGCGGCCCTCGGCCTCGCCCTTCTGGTTCCCGCCAGGGGGGCGGTCGCCCAGGGCACGCACTACCGGTTCGGTGTGCCGGGCGCCGGCCTGCCCGAGAAGGGCGCGTACGGCCCGGGAGTCCTCACCCCGCAGCAGGTGGAGGCCTGCCTGCAGCGCTGGCAGGCGCTGAGCGCCGCGCGGGAGAAGCTGCAGCAGGACGAAAGGCAGCTCGACCAGTTGGAGGCGGAGCTGCAGGCTCCCCGCCGGGGCGCCGCGGCACAGCGCGGCGCGGGGCAGCGGCGCGGCGGCGCCCAGGCGCCGGCGGTCCCGCCCGCGCAGGCCGAGGCCGAGCACCAGGCGAAACTCGAAACCGCCTACTCCCTGCGGCGGAGCTACATGGAGGCGGTCGCCCAATACGGCGTCCGGGTCCAGGGCTTCAACGCCGAATGCGCGACGCGCCGCTACTACGAGGAGGACATGCGCGCCGCGCGGACCCGCCTCGGCATCGCCGACTGACGCCGGGCGGCGGCAGCCGCGCGCCAGGCCCGCCGCCTGCCCTCAGAGCGGAACGCAGCGCACCACGTCGTCGTGGCCCCGCGCCAGGGTGGCGAGCGTGCCGTCCGGGCATGCGCGCTGCGAGAGATCGGCGGGCGGAAGCCCCGCCTGCCAGTGCAGTCCGCGCCCGCCGCCGGCTTCGCCGGCCCCGGCGCCGCGGCAACGGCCGCCCCGCGCCGGCTTGCCGCCGCGCGGACAGAGCTGCTGCGCCGAGGCGTAGCGCGAGTCGAGCGCGGCGACGCCGCGGCCGGCCGCGGCGCTGGTTCGGCCCTGGACCACCCCGCCGGGCCGATCCTCCACCGCCGCCCGCCCGCTGCGCCCGCCCGGCGCGAGCCGCTGCCCGCCCCTGGCGGCGGGACGGGCCGCGCCGGCACGTGGCGCTCCCCCCCGACCGGCCACGGCCCGGCCGGAGCCGGAGCGGCTCGCGGCCGCGGCGCGGGGGGCGGCTCCGGACCGGACCGCCGCCGGCGCCGTCGCGGATCGGCCGGCGGCGGGCTGGCCGACCGAGGCGCGTCCGGCCGGATCGCCGCGCTGCGCCGCTTCCGCCCCGGGCGCGACGGTCAGCAGCAGGGCCATCATCAGGAAGCACAATGCGCGCACGCCGAACCCTCGCCATGAATCCGATTCGCGCCGCTCACGGCGCCGGGAGCGCTTCATTGCACCAGCAGGCGGGCCGCCGGCAATATCCTTTCGCGCGGGATCCGCCCCGGCGCGGTCAGGTCAGATGCGGAAGCGCCAGGTAGTCCTGGCTCTGCATCTCGATCAGCCGGCTCGCCGTGCGCGCGAACATCGCCGCGTTCTCGCCGCGCGCGTAGAGCTCGTCCGGCATCGCGTCGGCCGAGGCGATCAGCTTGCAGCGGTGCTCGTAGAGCGCATCCACCAGGGTGATGAAGCGCCGCGCCTTGTCGTAGTTCTCCGGGCCCAGCCGCGGCACCGCATCCAGCACCAGCGTGTGGTAGTGTGTGGCGAGGGCGAGGTAATCCGCCGGGCCGAGCGGGCGGCCGCACAGCGCCTCGAAGTCGAAGCGCGCCACGCCGCGCGCCGCCTGCGGCACCTCGAGGCGCCGCCCGAGCAGGGCGAGATGCTCCGGCGCGCCGTGGGCCTGGCCGGTCAGCTCGGCGAAGGCGGCGTCGAGCGCGCGCTCCGCCCGCGCATCGGCGGGGACGTGCCAGGTCGGCAGGCCGCGGATGCGGTCGCGCCGGTAGTCGCGCGCGGCGTCGAGGTGCAGCACCTCGAGCCGGCGCTTGATCAGCGCGATGAAGGGCAGGAAGGCGTCGCGCCCCGGCTTGCCCCTGAACAGGTCGTCGGGCGCGGTGTTGGAGGTGGCGACCACCACCACGCCGCGGGCGAACAGCGCCTCGAACAGCCGCCCCAGGATCATCGCGTCGGCGATGTCGTGGACCTGGAACTCGTCGAAGCAGAGCAGCGCCGCCTCGGCGGCGATCGAGTCGGCGAGCGGCGGGATCGGGTCCGCGGCGTTGCCGTGCTCCTGCTTCCAGGCGTGGATGCGCCGGTGCGCCTGCTGCATGAACTGGTGGAAGTGCAGCCGCCTCTTCCGCGGCACCTCGGCGCAGGCGAAGAAGAGGTCCATCAGCATGGACTTGCCGCGCCCGACCTCGCCGACGAGGTAGAGTCCCTGCGGCGCGGCGCCGTTCTCCACGCCCTCCTCGGGCGGCCGGCGGCGGAACAGGCGGGCGAGGAAGCCGGGCGCGCCGCCGTTCTCGTCCTGCGCGAGCGGCGGCGGGTCGTAGCCGCGCAGGCGGCGCCAGAGGTCCTGCAGCGTCTCCGCGGCCAGCTCCTGCGCCGGATCGGGCAGGAGCTGGCCGGCCGCGACGCGCGCCCGGTAGGCGGGCAGCGGGCCAGTGGCGGCGGGATGGGATGCGGGCGAGGGCGGGGCCACGGGGGCATGCATGGCGGGCGGCGGGATAGCCCGGCCTCCGGGGACGGTAAACCGCCCCGGCATGCGCGCCGGCCGGGCGCGGCCCGCCGCGCCGATCGCCCGCGCGTTTGACACGCCGCGGGCGCGCACGCAGCCTTGCCTGCAGGCATCCCGGGGCGCCGAGCCCGCGCCCGCCGCAGGGAAGGACGATGATCCCAGCCCCCGAGGCCGGCGCGAGGCGCGCATGACGACGCCCAACGCCGCCATCTTCTACGACCCCGACGGCTACGACACGACCGCCGCGCCGATCATCGGGCGCCGCGTCGCCGGCGAGGAATTCCTGCGCGCCTTCGTGCGCCACTCCGGCTTCGACCGCCTGCGCGCCGTGGTGCGCCTCCCCGAGCACGGCGAGCGGTTCCGCCACCAGGTCGCGCGGATGGGCGCCACCGTCCCCGCCGACTGGGTGCCGCACGACGAGCCCCACCGCATCGCGGGCATGGGCAGCCTGTTCCTGCCCGGTCCGGGCCTGCCGCAATACGCCTGGCAGCGCCGGCGCCACCGGCAGGATGCGTATTCGCTCTGCGGCGTGACCCACACCACCTGCACCGACCGCACCATGGACTCGATCGGCGACCTGCTGGTCTCGCCGACCCAGCCCTGGGACGCACTGGTCTGCACCTCGCGCGCGGTGCGCGACATGGTGGCGCGGCTGCTGCAGGAGCACGCCCTCTACCTGCGGGACCGCCTCGGCGCGCGGCGGATCGAGGGGCCGCAGCTCCCGGTCATCCCGCTCGGCGTGGACAGCGAGGCGCTGGCCCTGCCGGAAGCGGCGCGGGCCGGCTGGCGCGGCCGCCTCGGCATCGCCGAGGGCGACGTGGCGGCGCTGATGCTCGGGCGGCTGTCGCACGCCACCAAGGTCAACCCGCTGCCGATGTATCTCGCCCTCGGCCGCGCCGCGCGGGCGGCGGCCGCGCCGGGACGGCGGGTGCACCTGATCCTCGCCGGCTGGTTCGACGGCCCGGCGGCCGAGCGCGCCTTCCGCGAGCCGCCGGCGACGCTCTGCCCGGAGGTGACGGTGCACGTCCTCGACGGCCGCGCGCCGGAGGTGCGGCGCGGGATCTGGGCCGCCGCGGACTTCTTCACCCTGCTCGTGGACAACATCCAGGAGACCTTCGGCCTGGCGCCGGTGGAGGCGATGGCGGCGGGGCTTCCCGTGGTGGTCAGCGACTGGGACGGGTTCCGCGACACGGTCGAGGACGGCGTGCAGGGCTTCCGCATCCCGACCCTGATGGCGACGGCGGGCGGCGACCTCGCCTCGCGCTACGCGGTCTGGGCCGACAGTTACGCCGACTACGCCGCCGGGGTCGGCCAGTTCGTCGCGGTGGACGTGGCCGCGGCCGAGGCCGCCTATCGCACGCTGATCGCCGAGCCGGAGCGGCGCCGCGCCATGGCCGAGGCGGCGCGCGCCCGCGCCCGCGCGGCCTACGATTGGCGCGTCGTGATCGGCCAGTACCGCGCGCTGTGGGACGAGCTGGCCCGGCTGCGGCAGGGCGCCGCCTCGGCGGGCAGCGAGCGCGCGCCCCCTGTCGCCGGGCGCGAGCGCGTGCCGCTGCGGCCCAATCCCTTCGCCGCGTTCGCGGCCTATCCGACGCGCCGCCTCGCGGCAGCGATGCGCTTCGCGCCCGCCCCCGGCGTCTCGCGCGAGACGCTGCAGGCGCTCGGCGCCGTGCCGGGCGCGGTGGTGCGCGGGGCGCTGCTGCCCTCGGCGGCGGAGATGGAGGCGGTGCTCGACCGCCTGGCCGCGGACGGCCCGGCGAGCCTGGAGACGCTGACCGGTCTGGTGCCGCCGGGGCGGCGCCAGCGGCTCGCGCGCGGTCTCGCCTGGCTGGCGAAGCTCGACCTGGTGCGGGTGGCGGAGTGACGGCGGCGGCAGCGGTGACCGAGCGGTGCCGAGGCCGCGAATGCGGCCCGCCGCCCTTGCGGCGAAGCCGGGCAAGCCGCGGGTTCGCGCCGGCGTCCGGGCGGCGGCCGACGAGGCACATCGGCCGCCGCGGCCACGAGCCGGGCACGGGCCACCCGCGAGGCGGCGCCGCGCTCAGGCGCTCCGGCCGCGGTCCGGGTCGCGCATCGGGCCCGCGCCGCCGTCGGGATCGAACGGCGCCCGCACCCGCGCGAACCTCGCGCCGAGGCGCTCCAGCACGCGCAGGCCGTCCGGCTCGTCGCGGATGCGCAGGCGCCCGCCGCCGATCTCGCAGGGCAGGCGCCGGCTGCCGAGATGCCAGGCGATGCGGGCGAGCTGATCGGGCGTCGCCGCCGCCACCTCGACCAGCGGCTCGTCCGCCGCGCGGACGAGGACGAGGCTGCCGTCCTCGAGCTCCAGCCCGTCGCCGTCGTGCAGCACGGGGGCGCCCGGCAGGTCGAGCACGAAGGCGAGGCCGCCCTCGCCGAGGCAGCGGCGGCGCCCGAGGCGCGACCGGTCGGCGTAGGACAGGACGACGGCGTCGCGCGCCGCATCCTCCTGCCAGGCGCCGGCGCGGTGGAGACTGGTCGCGCGGGGCAGCAGGGCCTCGACCACCGCGGCACCTTCCCCGTCAGGCCGGCAGGCCGGCGCAGGAATGCCCGACAGCCGCGGCGAGGCCGGACCGACGCCGCGCGGTCCCGCCGCCGCGACGGCGGTGCGTCGGACCGCGGCGGGCGCGGGCGCCGGCATCACGCGCCCCGCCCGCGACGCGTGCCGCGATCCCCGGCATCCTCGCCGCGATCGGCTCCCGCGCCGGCGCCGCAGGCCTTGCGGCGGCCTCGGCCCGGCGGCCGCATCCAGCCCGGGTCATGCGCTGCGCCATGGCAGGAAGGTATGGTGCCGGCGCGGCACGGATCAAGCGAGCGGCGCCCGTCGCAGGACCGGAGCATGCGCCGGCAGGCCGTTGCGCCACGCCGTCGCGCCGCGCAGCATCGGGCGGACCGGGGAACCGAGGAGGGCGATGCCGCCGGAGCCGCTGTTCGTCAGGCTGGGGTCCGCCCGCTACGGCATCGAGCGGCCCTGGGGCGCGCTGCCCGCCACGCCGGGCAGCGTCGTGACCGACGCCGCCTGCGACGCCGCGGGCAACGTCCTCGTGCTGATCCGCTCCGACGGCCACACGGCGGGCGCCGCCAATCCGCGGTGGTCGTGCTCGCCCCGGACGGGCGCCTCCTCCGCGCCTGGGGCGCCGGCGCGGTGGCGGACGGGCACCACAAGCCGATGGCGGCGCATGGCGGGCCGGACGGCACGCTCTGCGTCACCGACCAGACGCCGCGGCTGCCCTGGCTCTCGGCGGAGGGCGCGCTGCTAGGGCGCTGCCGCCCGGTGCTGAACGGCGCCCGCGGTATGGCGCGACGCCGCCTCGGGCGCGCTCTACCTCGCGGAGACGAACCCGAGCCGCATCACGCGGCTGGTGCCGGTCGCCGGCTGAGCGGGCCGCCCGCCGGGACGCGGCGCGCACGGGGGGCGCCGACAGGAGTGCCCGTCGCCGACCCGCTCCGCGTGGCCGGCCCCACACCCGGCGGCAAGCCGCGCGGCATCGCGCCGCGGCCGACACGCCCCGGCGCGCGCGTGCCCCCTCGCGCCGCGGGAGGCGCGGTCGGCGGTGGCGCGCGCGGTCAAGCCGAACTAGCCTCGGCGCGCGGGCATCGGGAGGGAGCGCGCGCCATGATCGTCGAGGAACGCATCTACACCCTGCATCCGGGCCAGGCGGGGGCCTACCTCAAGGCCTACGAGGCCGAGGGGATGGCGATCCAGAAGCCGATCCTCGGGCGCATGGTCGGCTACTACCAGACCGAGTTCGGCACGCTGAACCAGGTGATCCACATGTGGGCCTACGAGGACCTCGCCGAGCGCGCGGAGCGGCGGGCGCGGCTGCAGGCGGACACGCGCTGGCAGGCCTACGTCGCCAAGGTGCGGCCGCTGATCCTCAGGCAGGAGAACAAGCTGCTGCTGCCCGCGCCCTTCCTCGAGGTGAAGTGGCAGGACTGACCGGCGCGGGGCGGGAACGGGCGGCGGACCCGCCCCCGCCCGCCGCGCCGGGCCGGACGGGAATCCGCTCGGGACCGGCACCCGCATCGGCCGACCCGCGTTCCCATCCGCGCGAGACCAGGAGGGCAGGAGCATGGCCGAGCCGACCCGCACCGAGACCGATTCCCTCGGCAGCATCGAGATCCCCGCCGAGCGCTACTGGGGCCCGCAGACCGAGCGGGCGCGCCGCCTGTTCCGCATCGGCTCCGAGCGCTTCCCCGCCGCGCTGATCCGCGCCGTCGGCCTGCACAAATGGGCCTGCGCCGAGGCGAACCGCCGCCTCGGCCAGCTTCCCGACGCCATCGCCGAGGCGATCAAGCAGGCCGCGCTCGAGATCGCCGAGGGGAGGCGCGACGAGGACTTCCCGCTGCCGGTCTGGCAGACCGGCTCCGGCACCCAGACCAACATGAACGCCAACGAGGTGATCGCCAACCGCGCCAACGAGATCCTCGGCCGCCCGCTCGGCGCGCGCGAGCCGGTGCACCCGAACGACCACGTCAACCGCGGCCAGTCCTCCAACGACAACTTCCCCACCATGATGCACATGGCCGCGGCGGAGGTGGTGGAGGGGCGGCTGCTGCCCGCCCTCGGCCGGCTGCACGCCGCGCTGTGGCGGCGCTCCGAGGAGTGGGCCGGCATCGTCAAGGTCGGGCGGACGCACCTGATGGACGCGGTGCCGGTCACGCTCGGCCAGGAATTCGGCACCTGGGCGCGCCAGGTCGAGCTCGGCATGGCGCGGCTGCGCGACGCGATGCCGCGCCTGCTGCTGCTGCCCCAGGGCGGCACCGCGGTCGGCACCGGCCTCAACCGCCACCCCGACTTCGACCGCGTCTTCTGCGAGATCGTCGCCGGGCGCACCGGCCTCGCCTTCGCGCCCAGCCCCGACAAGTCCGAGGGCATGGCCGCGCACGACGTCTTCGTCGAGCTGCACGGGGCGATGAACGTGATCGCCGTCTCGCTCAACAAGGTCGCCAACGACATCCGCCTGCTCGGCTCCGGCCCGCGCTGCGGCATCGGCGAGCTGGTGATCCCGGCCGACGGCCTCTCCTCCTCGATCATGCCGGGCAAGACCAACCCGACGCAGGCGGAGGCGCTGACCATGGTCTGCGCGCAGGTGATGGGGAACACCGTCACCGTCACGGTGGCCGGCGCGCAGGGCCACCTCGAGCTCAACGTCTTCAAGCCGGTGATCATCCACGCCGTCTTGCAGTCGGCGACCCTGCTCGCCGACGCCGCGGAGAGCTTCGCGGCCAACATGGTGGACAAGCTGGAGCCGAACCGCGCGCGGATCGCCGAGAACCTGGCGAAGTCCCTGATGCTGGTCACCGCGCTCAACCCGCGCATCGGCTACGACAAGGCGGTCGCGATCGCGAAGAAGGCGCTGGCCGAGGACCTGACGCTGAAGGAGGCCGCGGCGCGGCTCGGCCACGTCTCGCCGGAGGACTTCGACCGCTGGGTGCGCCCCGAGGACATGGTGGCGCCCGGCGCCACGCTCGAAGGGGGCGGATGAGCGAAGGCACGGCAGGCCGCCACCTGCGCAAGCGCAGCTTCACCCTGGCCGGCCACCGCACCTCGGTGGCGCTGGAGCCGGAGTTCTGGGCGGCGCTGGAGGCGGCCGCGGCGCGGCGCGGCGTCAGCCTCGCCGGCCTGGTGGCGATGCTGGACGCGCGCCGGACGGAGGCCGCCGACGGCATGCCGCTGGCCAGCGCGCTGCGCGTCTTCGCCCTGCGGGAGGCGGCGGCGCCGCGCGGCTGACCGCGGCCCGCGCCGGGCGCGGACGCCACGCGGCTCGCGCTCGGCAGGCGCCGCCGGCCGTCCCCCCGTCCGCGATCCGCCCTATCCCCGTTCCGCCCGCCAGCGCGCCCAGGCGCTGGTCTCCGCGAGACGCCGCGGGTCGGCGAGGTTGCCGGACAGCCGCAGCCCGATGTCCGGCGCTTCGGCCTGCGCCGGCCGCGCCGCAATCTGCAGGTCGAGCGCGCCCCGCGCCAGGTCGATCGCGCCGCTCGCGCTCGCCGCGGTGCCGCCCTCGCCACCCAGCCGCGCCTGCTCGAGGACCGCCCGCCCGTCGAGGAGGCGGGCGGCGACCTCGAGCCGCTCGAAGGCGGTCGCGCCGCCGCCAGGGCCGTCGCTGACGCCGAGCGCGCGGCGCACCGCCTCCTCCGCCGCCTCGGGCGCCTCCTCGGCGGAGGCGGCGACCAGCGCGCCGAGGTCGAAGCCCACCATCACGCCGTTGCGCACCGCGAGGCGCAGCTCGCCTTCCAGGGTCGCCAGCAGGGCCGCCGGACTGTGCCCCCGTCCGTTGACCCGCAGTTCGCCCTCGGCGTGGCCCGCCGTCAGGTCGAGCACCGGCAGGCCGAACAGCGGCCCGGCGATGGTGGCGCCCTCCAGCCGCAGCGCCGCGCTCACGGCCGGCGGCTCGGCGGCGCCGCCGCGCACGGCCAGCGCGCCCTGAACGGTGCCGCCGCCGAGCCGAGCGCGCAGGCCTTCCACCTCCAGCCGGCCGGCGGCGAGCCGCACGGCGCGTGCCTCCACCGCCTCCAGCGCCGGGGCGCCGGGGATCTCCACGAGGGCCGCCTCGACGGCCAGTTCCGCGTCCAGCCGGTCGAGCAGGGCGAGGCCCAGCGGCTCCGTGCCGTGCCAGCGCAACGGGGGCAGCACGATGCGCTCGGCGAGGAAGCGCCCGGTCAGCTTCGGCCGCGGCGCGGCACGATCGAGCGCGAGCGCGAACTGATGCCAGCGCCCCCGCAGCCCGGCCAGGGTCAGGTCGAGATACTCCGCCGCCACCCCGCTCGGCGCGGCGACGAGACCGGAGGCGACCAGCGACAGCGAGCCCTCGCCGAGCCACTCGACACCTCCGAGGCCGAGCCCTTCGGCGAGGAACCGCGGGGCACCCGGATGCCGCAGGGCGAGCGTGCCGGCGAAGCGCGGCGCCCGCGCGTTCAGCGTGCCGGCCGCCTCGACGCGCAGCTCGCCGAGCTCGGCCTCGCCGCGCAGCGCCAGCGCCTCCGCGGGGCCGCCGCCGGAGAGCCGCAGCGCCAGGGGCTGGGCCGCCAGCCTCGTGCGGTCGGGCCAGTCCCCGGGCAGCAGCGCGGCGATGCCCGCGGCGTTGGCGGCCGTGGCCTCCAGGCTGAAGTCGGACAGCCGCAGGGTCGGCCCGGCGTTGCCGTTGCCGCCCTCCGGCGCGACCGCGCCCGAGACCGTCAGGTCGGCGCCGGCGACGTGGCCCGAGAGGCGCCGCAGCACGAGCCGGCCGCCCTCCAGCGCCGCATCCAGCGTCGTGCGCTCCGCCGCCACGCCGCGCCAGGCGACGTGCTCGGCGGCGATGCGCAGATTGGCGTCCAGCCGGCCGAGCGCCGCGGCGAGGTCGGCCCAGCCCAGCCCCTCCGGCACCAGGCCGTCCAGCGCGAGCCGGTCGAAGCTGAGCCCGGCGCCGATCGCCGGGCGCGGCCCGGCGAAGCGCAGCACCCCGGCGCCGGAGACGCGCGCGCCGTCGATCGTCGCCGCGAGGTCGGCGATCGAGGCCTGGCTCTCCTCGAGCACCAGGCGCAGCCGCCCCTCCCCGGCGCCGGGCCGCGACGGGTCCGTCCCGCCGAGCGGCACGCCGAAGGCGAGGAGCGTCTGGCGCAGGTTGGCGCCCTGGAAATGCAGCGCCAGCTCCAGGCGCCGCGCGGCCGAGGCGCCGGCGAGCTCGACGATCGTCTCGCCGGGCAGCAGGGCCGAGACGTCGGTGAGCGTCAGCCGCTCGTCCTCCAGCGTCGCGGCGCCGCGCAGCCGGCGCAGCGCGACGCCGCGGAAGCTCGCGGCCTCGGCCGAGAGATCGAGGCTGGTCGGCATGGCAGGCCGCCCGACCGCGGCGCGAAGCGCGGCGATCCAGGCGTCGAGATCGAGCCGGCTCGCCGCCAGCGCGATGTCGAGCCGCGGCCGCGGCAGCAGCCGCAGCGCCGCCGCCCCGCGCGCCGGCACGCCCGCCAGATCGAGAACGATCTCGTCCGCGGCGATCAGCTCCGCCCTGGCGATCAGCCGCCCGGAGCCGCGGAACGGGCCGCGCGGCGCGGGCAGCAGGGCGGCGAGATCCTCGCCGGCGGCCTCGACGCGACCCTCGAACCCGCCCTCGGGAAGCAGCGCGCCGCGGGCGGTGGCGGTGGCGCCCGCCGCGCCGAGGGTGAGGTCGAGGGTCGAGACGCCGTCGTAGCCGGGGCGCCCGAGGACGGCCGCGAAGCGCGTCGGCATGCCGCGGAAGGCGAACCGCCCCTCGACCTCCACCGCCTCCAGCGCGCCGCCGGCCGAGAGCCGCGCCGCGACGTCCTCGAGCACCGCCTCGCCGATGCGCACGCGCCCCTCCTCGATGCGGGCGTCGAGCGCGAGCAGCCAGGGCGGCGGACGCAGCGCCAGGGTGGTGGCGGGCGGCCAGGGCAGCCGGATCTCCGCGCCCACCAGCGCGATCTCGCGCGGCTCGATCCGTCCGGCGAGCAGCGCGCCGAGGTCGAGGCGCAGCCGCATGGTGCGGGCCGCGACGTCGATGTCGTCGCCGGCGGTGCCGACCCGCACGCGCGACGCCTCGATCCGCGGCTGCGGCAGGAGGGCGAGGCGGAGGTCGCCCTCGATGGCGACCGCCCGGCCGAGGCGGACGGCTGCCATCGCGGCCAGCCGCGGCCGCTGCGCCTCCCAGTCCACGAAGCGCGGGCCGAGCCAGAGCGCGCCGCCAAGCGCGGCGAGCAGCAGCGCGAGCCCGAGGACGAGCCGGCGGGTCATGGGCGAGGGCTCATGGGCGAAGGCGGCCGGCGCGGCGCGCCCGCTCCGCTGTCACGGTGCCGCGCCCCATCCGCCCCCGCCCGGCGTCTCCAGCCCGAACACCTCGCCGGCGGCGAGGAAGGCGCGGTCGCAGCCCTTCAGCCATTCCACGCGCCCGTCCGCGCGCTCCACCCACTGCCGCCCCGGCGCGCCGTCCCGCCCGCCGGCGAGCCCGTGCGGGGCGACGGTGCGGCGCGAGGCGACGATCACCGCCTGCATCGGGCGGAGGAAGCGGATGCGCCGGCGCGCCCCGTCGCCGCCGCGCCAGCGCCCCGCCCCGCCGGAGCCGCGGCGGACCGAGAACTCCTCGAGCCGGACGGGGTAGCGCAGCTCCAGGATCTCCGGATCGGTCATGCGGGTGTTGGTCATGTGGGTCTGCACCGGGCCGGTGCCGTGGAAGCCGGGCCCGGCGCCGGTGCCGCCCGCGACCGTCTCGTAGTACTGGTAGGCGGCGTCGCCGAACAGCACGTTGTTCATCGTCGCCTGGGCCGAGGCGCAGGCGCCGAGCGCGGCGAGCAGCGCGTTGCACGTCACCTGGCTGACCTCGGTGTTGCCGGCGACGACGGCGGCGCCGGGGCGGGGCGAGAGGAAGGTCCCCTCCGGCACCACGATCTCGAGCGGCGCGAGGCAGCCGTCGTTGAGCGGGATGTCCTCGCCGACCAGGCAGCGGAAGCAGTAGAGCACGACGGCGCGGCAGATCGCGGCGGGCGCGTTGAAGTTGCCGGGCCGCTGCGGCCCGGTGCCGGTGAAGTCGATCACCGCGCGGCGCCGGGCGCGGTCCACCCGCACCGCGACGGCGAGCGGCGCGCCGTCGTCGAGCGCGGTGCGGAACGCGCCGTCCGGCAGGCGGTCGAGCACGCGGCGCACGCTCTCCTCGGCGTTGTCCATGACGTGGCGCATGTAGGCGCGCACCGTGTCGAGGCCGAACTCGCGCACCGCCCGGCGCAGCTCCTGCACCCCCTTCTCGTTCGCCGCGACCTGCGCCTTGATGTCGGCGAGGTTCACCTCCGGCGAGCGCGCGGGGTACTTCGCCGAGCGCAGCAGCGCGAGGAACTCCGCCTCGCGGATGCGCCCCCGCTCGACGAGGAGGAAGTCGTCTATGACGACGCCCTCCTCCTCGAGCGTCGCGGAATCGGGCGGGGTGGAGCCGGGGGTGAGGCCGCCGATGTCGGCGTGGTGGCCGCGCGAGCCGACGAAGAAGAGGATCTCGCGGCCCTCCTCGTCGAACACCGGGGTGATGACCGTCACGTCCGGCAGGTGGGTGCCGCCGTTGTAGGGGTTGTTCAGCGCCACCACGTCGCCGGGCCTGAGGGTGCCGCCGCGCAGGCGGATCACCGTGCGCACGCTCTCGCCCATGGCGCCGAGGTGCACCGGGATGTGCGGGGCGTTCGCCACCAGCCGCCCCTCGGCGTCGAAGATGGCGCAGGAGAAGTCGAGCCGCTCCTTGATGTTGACGCTGAGCGCGGTGTTCTGCAGCACGGCGCCGGTCTGCTCGGCGATGCTCATGAACAGGTTGTTGAACAGCTCCAGCATCACCGGGTCGGGGCGGCCGGTCGCCGCGACGACGGCGTTCGGCCGCGGCTCGGTGCGGCGCAGGATCAGATGGTTGCGCGGCGTCACCTCCGCGCCCCAGCCCGGCTCGATCACGGTGGTGGCGTTGGCCTCGCGGATCAGGGCGGGGCCGGCGATGCGATCGCCGGCGCGGAGCGCCGCGCGGTCGAACACCGGGGCGGCGTGCTCGGCGCCGCCGGTGAAGAGGGCGACGCGGTCGATCGGGGCGAGCGGCTCATCCGGCGCGCGCGGCGGCAGCGCCGCCTCCTCCACCGGCTCGCCGGCGGCGGTGACCTCCGCCACCGCCGCCTCGACGATCACCGCCCGCTCGGGGGTGGCGAAGCCGAAGCGGCGGCGGTGCGCCTCGGTGAAGGCGGCGAGCACCTCCTCATGCGTCCCGAAGGGGACGGCGAGGAAGGCGTCGGTGCCCTCGTAGCGCAGGTGCAGCCGGCGCGCCGCCGTGATGCGCGCCTCCGGCGCGCCCTGGCGCAGCAGCTCGGCGCGGCCGTCGGCGGCCAGCGCCTCGAGCCGGCGGGCGAGCTCCTCCATCAGGCCCGGCGCCAGCGGCGCCTCCACCGCCGCCTCGCGGATCACGGTCTGGTCGGCGAGGCCCATGCCGTAGGCGGAGAGCACGCCGGCGAAGGGATGGATCAGCACCGTCTCCATGCCGAGCTCGTCCGCCACCAGGCAGGCGTGCTGCCCGCCGGCGCCGCCGAAGCACTGCAGGGCGTAGCGGGTGACGTCGTGGCCCTTCTGGATGCTCACCTGCTTGATGGCGTGGGCCATGCCGGCGACGGCGACGCGCAGGAAGCCCTCGGCCACCGCGCGCGGGTCCCGCGCCGGCTCGCCGGTGGCGGCGGCGATCTCCTCGGCCAGCGCGGCGAACCGCGCCCGCACCGCCTCGGCGTCCAGCGGCTGGTCGCCGCCGGGGCCGAAGATCGCCGGGAAGTGCGCGGGCTGGATCTTGCCCACCATGACGTTGGCATCGGTCACGGTGAGCGGCCCGCCACGGCGGTAGCAGGCGGGGCCGGGGACGGCGCCGGCGCTCTCCGGCCCGACGCGGAACCGCGCCCCGTCGAAGCGCAGGATCGAGCCGCCGCCCGCCGCCACCGTGTTGATCGCCATCATCGGCGCGCGCATCCGCACGCCGGCGACCACGGTCTCGAAGGCGCGCTCGAACTCCCCGGCGTAGAGGGCGACATCCGTGCTGGTGCCGCCCATGTCGAAGCCGATGATGCGGTCGAACCCGGCCATCGCCGCGGTGCGCGCCGCGCCGACGATGCCGCCGGCGGGGCCGGAGAGGATCGCGTCCTTGCCCTGGAAGCGCCCCGCCTCGGCGAGCCCGCCGTTCGACTGCATGAAGTAGAGCCGCACCCCCGGCAGCTCGCCCGCCACCTGCTCGACGTAGCGGCGCAGGATCGGCGAGAGGTAGGCGTCCACCACGGTGGTGTCGCCGCGCGGCACGATGCGCGGCAGGGCCGAGACCTGGTGGCTCAGCGAGACCTGGGAGAAGCCGATCTCGCGCGCGATCGCGCCGAGGCGCAGCTCGTGCGCCGGATGCGCCCAGGCGTGCATCAGCACCACCGCGACGGCGCGGATGCCGTCGGCGAAGGCGGCGGCGAGCGCCGCCCGCGCCCCGGCCTCGTCGAGCGGCTCGATCTCCGCCCCGTCGGCGGCGATCCGCCCGCCGATCTCCGCCACCCGCTCGTGCAGCAGCTCGGGCAGGCGGACCTCGAGGTCGAACAGCCTCGGCCGCGCCTGGTTGCCGATGCGCAGGAGGTCGGCGAAGCCGCGGTTGACCAGCAGCAGCACCCGCTCGCCCTTGCGCTCGAGCAGCGCGTTGGTGGCGACGGTGGTGCCCATCTTCACCGCCTCGATCAGCCCGGGCGGGATCGGCGCCGCGGGCGGCAGGCCGAGGCAGGCGCGGATGCCGGCCACGGCGGCGTCGCGGTAGCGGCCGGGATTCTCCGAGAGCAGCTTGCGCGTCGAGAGCCGCCCCGCCGGGTCGCGGGCGACGATGTCGGTGAAGGTGCCGCCGCGATCAATCCAGAACTGCCACTTTCCCGACATGAGCCCTGCCCGAACTGCGAAATGGCGCCGGAGAATGGGATCGCGTGCCGCTTCGGGCAACCGCGCCGTTGTCCGGCGCCGCCGGCGCGGATTAGAAATGCGTATGTCCCGGCTCGCCGTCGCCCTCCTCGCCCTGCTCTTCGCGCTGCCCGCCGCCCGGGCCGCACGGGCGCAGCAGGACACGGTCGTCTCCCGCCACGGCGCCTGGGTCCTGGTGCGCGACGGCCGCGCCGCCAACGGACCCTGCTTCCTCTCCCTCACGACCGAGGAGACCCCCCCCGCCCTGCGGATGGACTGGGTGCCGCGGGAGGACGGCAGCCTGTTCCTGATCTTCGCGGTCCGCGGCCTCGCGCTGGCGCAGCCTGTGGCGCCGCGAAACCGCGTCGCCTTCGCCTGGCGGCCGGATGCGGCGGACGCGCCGGAGCGGAGCGCCGTCCTCACCCTGGCCGGCTTCCGGGTGGTGCAGGAGGAGCCGCGGGCGACGGTGATGCACGTCGCGATCGGCAGCCCCGAGCTGGTCCGCGGGTTCCTCGCCAACGCCGTCGGCACGGTGGGTCTCCGCCTCACCCTGCTGCGCGCCATCGAGGTCACCTTCGACACGCGCGGACTGCCGGAGGCCTGGATGGCGCTCAAGGCATGCAATCCGGCGGTCGGCGCCGCGCTGCCCTGACCCGCGCCCGGCGCCGGGCGGCCGCGGCGCCGGAGCGGGCCGGGCCGCTCCCGCGCGCGGCGCCCGCATGCTAGGAGCAGGCCTCGGCGCAGCGGCGGGCAGGCGGAGGACCGGCGGCCTTGGGCATCTGGGGCAAGATCATCGGCGGCGTGGCCGGCTTCGCCATGGGCGGGCCGCTCGGCGCCATGGTCGGCGCCGCGCTCGGCCACGCGGCCGACGAGGGCGCGCTGTCCGGCGCCGCCGGCGGGCGCCGCATCCCGCCGCACGCCGCCGACCTCGCCGCGCTGCTCGGCGGCAGGGAGAGCCTGTTCGCGATCGGCGTCGTGGTGCTCGCGGCCAAGCTCGCCAAGTGCGACGGGCCGGTGCGGCGGGCCGAGATCGACGCCTTCAAGCAGTACTTCCGCATCCCGCCCGAGAACCTGCGCGAGGTCGGCCGCCTGTTCGACCAGGCGCGCGAGAGCCCGGAGGGCTGGGAGCCCTTCGCCGAACGCCTCGGCACGGCCTTCGCGGACAACAAGGGCATGCTCGAGGACGTGCTGGCCGCGCTGTTCGGCATCGCGCGGGCGGACGGACCGCTGAACAGGGCGGAGCAGGGCTTCCTGCTCGGGGTGCACGCGCGCTTCGGCCTCGACGCTGCGGCATGGGAGCGGGCGCAGGGCGGCCGCACCCGGCCTCCGGACGCCGAGCTCGGCGTGGACCCTTACGGCGTGCTCGGCCTGACGCGGGAGGCGACGGACGAGCAGGTGCGCGCCGCCTGGCGCAAGCTGATGCGGGAGAACCACCCGGACAGCCTGGCGGCGCGCGGCGTCCCGGCGGAGTTCGTGCAGCGCGCGACGCGCAAGGTCGCGGAGATCAACGCCGCCTGGGACCGGATCAAGCGGGAGCGCCGGCTGTGAGGGGCGCCGCCGGCCTCGCACGCGCCGTCCGCGCGGGGCGGCTCCCGGTCGAGGCCGACGCCATGCCGCGCCGCGCCGGGCCGGACCCGTGAGCGCGCCGCGCATCCGCGACCTCGCGAGTCCGAACCACGACGCGCGCCCGGCCGGCGCGCCGATCGACACGCTGGTGCTGCACTACACCGGCATGCGGACCGCCGCCGAGGCGATCGCCCGGCTGCGCGACCCGGTGGCGCGGGTCTCCGCCCACTACGTGGTGGAGGAGGACGGCGCGGTCTGGCGCCTGGTGCCGGAGGAGCGGCGCGCCTGGCACGCCGGCGTCTCCTTCTGGCGCGGGCGCGAGGGGCTGAACGACCGCAGCATCGGCATCGAGGTGGTCAATCCGGGCCACGAATGGGGCTACCGCCCCTTCCCCGCGCTGCAGATGGCGGCGGTCTGCGACCTCTGCCTCGCCATCCTCGCGCGGCATCCGATCCCGCCCTGCAACGTCGTCGCGCACAGCGACATCGCGCCGGACCGCAAGCGGGACCCGGGCGAGCTGTTCGACTGGGAGGGCCTGGCGGCGAACGGCGTCGGACTGTGGCCGAGGGGGGTGGAAGGCGGCGATCCGGCAGTGCCGGCGGACGGCATGGTCCGCGCCGCGGCGCTGCTCGCGCGCATCGGCTACCGGGTGGCGGCGGCGCGGCCGGAGGTCGCGCTCGCCGCCTTCCAGCGGCACTGGCGGCAGGAGCGGGTGGACGGGGTGGCGGATGCGGGGACCCTGGCGCGGCTCGCCGCGGTGGCGGCGCTGTGCGAGGCGGAGCAGGACGCGCCGGCGGCGGCCGGGCCCCGCGTCGGCGGGCGCCGGGTGGTGGCCCGACGCCCTCCGCGTGCCGCGGAGCATTGACCGGCGCCGCGCGCGTGCGCACATCTGCAGCGGCGCCAGACGGCCGGACGGCCGCCGGTCCCGCGGCGGCAGCGGCCGCGGCGGGGCTGGAGGAAAGTCCGGGCTCCACGGGAACGCGGTGCCGGCCAACGGCCGGCGGGGGAGTTCCGGCGGGCCGCGAGGCCCCTCGGCGCGACCCCAGGGAAAGTGCCACAGAGAACAGACCGCCCGCGCGCCGGTCGGCCCGCGGGCAAGGGTGAAACGGTGCGGCAAGAGCGCACCGCGTCCCCGGCGACGGGGATGGCACGGCAAACCCCACCGGGAGCAAGGCCGAATAGGGGCGGCCGGCGTGGTCCTCGCCTCGGCGGGGGCGGACGCGAGGGTGTTCCCGCCCTGCCGCCCGGGTTGGCCGCGAGAAGCCGGCGGTGACGCCGGCTCCAGAGGAATGGCCGTCCCCAGCCTTGCGGCTGGGACAGAACCCGGCTTACAGGCCGTTTGGCGCCGCTTTCCCCCGATGTCCACAGGCTGTGGATGGTGGCCTGTGGATTGTTTTCCGCAAAGAACAAACAACGAATTCTCGGAATCGGGGATGTCGTATGCCGGCCAGCGAAACGTCGTGAGAGAAGGGGCCGTTAAGGGACTGTAAAGACTATAGCTTTTCCGCAACACTCCGGACGGCCTTCGCGCCATTGCCCTTGCTGTCCCGTTCCATCCCGTGCTATCCCATATCCGCCCGCAGGAGACCGGACAGCTCGGGGGGGCGAGCGGTTCTCCGGGCGGGCGGTCGGGCGAGCCGGCGAGGTCGGGGGGCCTCGCCGGCCGCTGATCGGGCGGGGGAGCGCGGCCGCCGAAAGGCGGCCGCAGCCTTCAGGGGGGCTGGCAACCGGCGAGATGACCCCGTTCCTGGGCACCCATCTCGGCAAGCTGGACCGCAAGGGCCGCATCTCCGTCCCCGCCCCCTTCCGTTCGGTCCTGCAACGGTTCGGCTCCGACGTCCTCATCCTCCGCCCCTCGCACAGCCTGCCCTGCATCGAGGTCCACCCCGAGAGCGAGTTCCAGCGGCTGACCAGCGGCCTCCAGCGCCTTAACGCCTTCTCCGACCAGCAGGACGACCTCGCCACCGCGCTCTTCACCGAGGCGCACGCCCTCCAGCCCGATGGCGAGGGGCGCCTGGTGCTGCCGGAGCCCCTCGTCGCCCATGCCGGGCTGACCGACGCGGTCGCCTGCCTCGGCCTCGGCAGCCTGTTCCAGATCTGGGAACCGGAGGCCGCCCGGCGCCGCATCGCCGAGGCGCGCCTGCGCGTCCGCGAGCGCGGCATGACCCTCCCCGCGCCGCCTGCGGCCGCGCCGAATCCCCCCCTCAACCCGACTCCGCGCGACGTGCCATGACCGCCGGCGACACCCACGTCCCCGTCATGCTCGCGGAGGTGCTGGCCATTCTCATGCCGCCCGGGCGCGAGGCGGCGGCGACGCCGCGCTTCTGCGACGCCACCTTCGGCGGCGGCGGCTATGCCGCCGCCATCCTCGAGGCCGCGCCGCGCTGCGTGCTGTGGGCGATCGACCGCGACCCCGACGCGATCGCCCGCGGCGCCGCCCTCGCCGCCCGCCACCCCGGCCGGCTGCACCTGATCGAGGGCCGCTTCGGCGACATGCTCGACCTGCTCGCCGCGCGCGGCGTCACCGAGCTTGACGGCGTGGTGATGGATCTCGGCGTCTCCTCCTTCCAGCTCGACCAGCCGGAGCGCGGGTTCTCCTTCCGCGCCGACGGACCGCTCGACATGCGCATGGAGAAGCGCGGCCGCACTGCCGCCGACCTGGTGAACACGCTGCCCGAGGCGGAGCTCGCGAGGATCCTCTCGACCCTCGGCGAGGAACGGCACGCCCGGCGCATCGCCCGCGCCATCGTCGCCGCGCGCCGCATCGCCCCCATCGAGACCACCGGGCGGCTCGCCGAGATCGTGCGCAGCGCCGCCCCCCGCGACCCCTCGGGCATCGATCCCGCCACCCGCTCCTTCCAGGCGCTGCGCATCGCCGTCAACGACGAGCTCGGCGAGGTCGAGCGCGGCCTCGACGCGGCGGCGCGGCTGCTCGCGCCGGGCGGGCGGCTGGTCGTCGTCGCCTTCCATTCGCTCGAGGACCGCATCGTCAAGCGCTTCATGGCGGAGGCGGCGGGGCGCGCCGGCGCGCCGTCTCGCCACCATCCGGCCGCGCTCGCCGCGGCGCGCCGCGCCGCGCCCCGCTTCCGCCTGCTGACGCCGCGCGCGCTCCGCCCCGGCGCGGCCGAGATCGCCGCCAATCCGCGCGCGCGCTCGGCCCGGCTGCGCGCGCTCGAGCGTCCCGCCTCCGCCTCTCCCGCAACGCCTGCCACCCCCCGGGGGGCCGCATGATCCGCCCGCTCACCCTCGTCAGCCTGCTCGCCGCGGGCGGCGCGGGGCTCTATCTCTATCAGGTCAAGCACTCGGTCTCGCTGCTGGACCGCGAGCTGCGCGACCTGCACCGCCGGATCGAGGCGGTGCGCGAGCACACCCGGGTGCTGCACGCCGAATGGGCCCTGCTCAACGAGCCGGAGCGGCTGCGCCAGGTGGCCGAGCGCTACCTCTCCGACCTCGTTCCGATGGCGCCGGCGCAGTTCGTGCGCCCGCAGGACCTCGAGCGCCGACTGCCGCAGCCGGTCGCCTTCGCCGGCGCGCCGGCGCCGTTCGGCTCGCCGCTCCTCGCGATGCCGGACGCGCCGGCCCCGGGCCCGGAACAGGCCGGCGCCGCGGTCGTCGTCGCGGCGGCCCCGCCGTCGCGCCCCGCCGGGGCGGGCTCCGATGGCGGCCGGACCGCTCCGACGGCCGGCGCGCCCGGACGCGCCGCGACGGAGACGGCGACGGTCGTGGCGCCCCTCGCCGCGGCGACCGTCGCCATGGCGGCGGCGCGGGGCGCGCGCGCCGGCGAGGCCCGTCCCGCCGCGGCCCCGCCCCCCGCCGCGGTCGGTTCCGTCCCCGCCGTCCCGGGCGCGGCGGCACCGGCGCGGCCGCGTGGCGGCGAGCGGCCGCCGCGGACGGCGGCGGAGGCGCCGCCGGCGGCGGTGGTGCCGGCGGCCGTCTCGGCACTCGGCGGCGCGCCGTCCCGCGCTCTCGCCCCGCCGGTGCCCTTCGGCGCCGTCGGTGCCGCCGTCGCCGCCTCGTTCCCGCCCCCCGCGCCGCCACGTTGAGCCCCGCCTTCCCATGACCCCCCCTGCTCCGCCCCCCGAGGAGCGCCGCCCGCCGCCGCCGGACTCGGCGCCGTCCGGACGGCGCTTCGCCGCCGCGACCGCGGAAGGCGGCGCGCGCGCCCTCATGGCGCCGGCCGGCGGCCTGCCCGCGACGGCACGGGAGCGGGCGGCGCTGGTGCGCGTGACCCAGCCGGAGCTCGCCCGCCGCGCCGTCATCGAGCGCACGCGCGGGCGGCTGGTGCTGACGGCCCTCGGCTTCGGCCTGCTGTTCGGGGCGGTCGGCCTCAAGCTCGCCCTGGCGACCGTGTTCGACCCGATGCAGCCGCGCCGCACCGCCGCCGCGGCCGGGGTCGCGGCGCCCGCCCCCACCCCGGCCGCCGCCGCCCCGGCCAGGCGGCGCGCGCCGATCATGGACCGCAACGGCGAGCTGCTCGCCATCTCGCTGCCGATCACCGCGCTCGCCGCCAATCCGCGCCAGATCCACGATCCGGCGGAGGTGGCCGACCGGCTGCGCACCGTGCTGCCGGAGCTCGACCGCGAGCGGCTGATCCAGCGCCTGTCGGGCGAGCGGCAGTTCGCCTACGTCCACCGCTCGCTGACGCCGCGCCAGCAGCAGGCGGTGAACGACCTCGGCATCGCCGGCCTGTTCTTCGAGGAGGCCGAGCGGCGCTACTACCCGCAGGGCCGCGCCGCGGTGCACGTGCTCGGCGCGGTGGACGTGGACGGCAACGGCATCGCCGGCGTCGAGCGCAGCTTCGACGAGCGCCTGCGCCGCGGGGAGGCGCTGCGCCTCGCGATCGACGTGCGGGTGCAGCTCGCGCTCCGCGATGCGGTGCGGCGCGCGATCGCCGAGTTCGACGGCATCGGCGGCGCCGGCGTGCTGATGGACGTGGGCACCGGCGAGCTGCTCGGCCTGGTCAGTCTGCCAGACTACGACGCCTCCGACCCGGCGGGGCTGCAGCAGCGGGCCGGCGCGGGCGGGGAGAGCGAGCGCGAGCGGCGCGAGCGCCAGGCCAACGACCCCCGCTTCAACCGCGTCACCGTCGGCGTCTACGAGCCCGGCTCGACCTTCAAGCTGATGACCGCGGCGATGGCGCTGGAGTATGGGGTGGTGCAGCCGTGGCACGGCTACAGCGCCGCCGCGCCGATCCGCTACGGCCGCTTCACCATCAATGACTTCCGCGGCAAGGGGCGCTGGCTGGCGCTGCCTGAGATCATCGCCTACTCCTCCAACATCGCCTCCGCCCACATGGCCGCGGCGGTCGGCCCGACGCGGCAGCGCGAGTTCCTGACGCGCATGGGCATGGCCTCGCGCCTGCGGGTCGAGCTGCCCGAGACGGCGCTGCCCCTGGTGCCGCGCGCGCAGGACTGGCGCGAGATCAACGCCATGACCATCGGCTTCGGCCACGGCATCTCGGTCACGCCGCTGCACGTGGTGACCGGCGTCGCCGCGCTCGCCAACGGCGGCATCTACCGCCAGCCGACGCTGCTCGCCCAGCCGCCGGGGACGGTGCGCGAGGGGACGCGGGTCATCTCCGAGCGCACCAGCGACCTGATGCGCCGGCTGATGCGCCTGGTGGTGACCGAGGGCTCCGGCCGCAGCGCCGAGGTGGCGGGATATTTCGTCGGCGGAAAGACCGGCACGGCGCAGAAGACGGGCCCGCGCGGCGGCTACCTGCCGAACAAGCGCATCGCCGCCTTCGTCGGGGTGTTCCCGATCCATGCGCCGCGCTACGCCCTCTACGTGATGGTGGACGAACCCAAGCCGAACGCGCGCAGCCACGGCTACGCCACGGCGGGCTGGGTGGCGGCGCCGGCGGCGAACATGGTGATCAGCCGCGTCGCGCCGATCCTCGGCCTGCTGCCGGAGACCGACCGGGCGCAGGAGATCGGCCAGCAGATCGCCATGCCGATGAACGGCCGGATGACGCTGCCGCCGATGGGCGAGCGGCCGGAGTGGATCCTCGCGCAGCAGGCCGCGGCGCAGCAGGCCGCCGCGGCGGCCGCGGCCGCCACCGCCGCGCGGGCCGGTGCCGGCGGCGCGCGCGGCGGGACGCGCCCGGCACGCGCGGCCTCCCCTGCCGCGGGAAGCCCCTCGCCCGACGCCCCGGCCGCCGCGCGGCCGCCGCGCGCCGCCGCACCGCCCGCGGCGGCGCCCTCCGGCGCCGCGCCGCCGCGGCGGCCAGCGGCGGCGCCGACCGCCGCCGGCGCGGGCACGCCGCCGGGCCGCGCCGCCGAGGCGCCGCCCGCCCCCGCCGCCGCACCGGCGAGGCCGGCGCGGGAGGCGCGGCTTGCCGAGGCTCGGTGACCTCATGCGCGCCCTCTCCGACATCGCGCCGCTGGCGGACCGCGCCGCGGCGGCGGCCGGCACCGCGATCACCGCGCTCGCCGCCGACAGCCGCGCGGTGACGCCGGGGGCGCTGTTCGCCGCCCTGCCCGGCGCGCGCGCCGACGGCCGCGCCTTCATCGCCGAGGCGGTGGCGCGCGGCGCCGCCGCCGTGCTGGCGCCCGAGGGCACCGTCTGGCCGGCGGGCGTGCCGGAGCGCCCCCTGATCACCGCCGCCGACCCGCGCCGCGCCCTCGCCCTGATGGCGGCGGCCTTCCACGGCGGCGCGCAGCCGCGCCGCGTCGTCGCCGTGACGGGCACCAACGGCAAGACGAGCACGGTGGACTTCCTGCGCCAGCTGTGGACGCTCGACGGCGCGCGCGCCGCCTCGCTCGGCACGCTCGGGCTGGTGGCGGAGGGGTTCGAGGCGGGGCCCTCGCTCACCACGCCCGATCCGGTGGCGCTGCACGCGACGCTCGCCGCGCTCGCGGCCGCCGGGGTCGAGCGCGCGGCGATGGAGGCCTCCTCGCACGGCATCGCGCAGCGGCGGCTCGACGGCGTGCGCCTGGCGGCGGCCGGGTTCACCAACCTGACGCGCGACCACCTCGACTACCACGGCACGATGGAGGCCTACCGCGCCGCCAAGCTCCGGCTGTTCGAGGCGCTGCTCGCCCCCGGCGCGCCGGTGGTGCTGAACGCCGACATGGAGGCCGCGACGCGCGAGGCCGTCGAGGCGATCGCCCGGCGGCGCGGCCTGCCGCTGCTCCCGGTGGGCGAGCGGGGGGGCGAGCTGCGCCTGCTGCGCCAGGTGCCGCTGCCGGACGGGCAGGCGATCCGCGTCGCGCGCCCGGGCGGCGCGGCGGAGGAGATCCGCCTCGCCCTGCCCGGCCGCTTCCAGGCCGACAACGCGCTGCTGGCCGCGGGCCTCGCCATCGCCACGGGGATGGAGGCGGCGCGCGCGCTGGCGCTGCTGCCGCGCCTCAGGGGCGTGCGCGGGCGGATGGAGCTCGCGGCGCGGCTGCCGAACGGCGCCGCGGTCTATGTGGACTACGCGCACACGCCGGACGCGCTCGAGCGCCTGCTCGCGGCGCTGCGCCCGCATGTCGCGCCGGGGGCGCGGCTGCACGTGCTGTTCGGCGCGGGCGGCGACCGCGATCCCGGCAAGCGCCCGCTGATGGGCGCCGCCTGCGCGCGGCTTGCCGACGTCTGCTGGGTGACCGACGACAACCCGCGCAGCGAGGACCCGGCGGCGATCCGCGCCGCCGTGCTCGCCGGCTGTCCCGGCGGGGTGGATGCGGGCGACCGCGCCGGGGCGATCGCGCGCGCGCTGGCGGCGCTCGGACCGGGCGACGTGCTGGCGGTGGCGGGCAAGGGGCACGAGAGCGGGCAGACCATCGCCGGCGTCACCCATCCCTTCGACGACGCGGAGACGGTGCGCCGCCTCGCGGGGGCCGCAGGATGACCGGCCCGCTCTGGACCGCGGACGAACTGCGCGCCGCGACGGGCGGGACGCTCGCGGGCGAGGCGGCGGCCGGCGGCGTCTCGATCGACTCCCGCCAGATCCGGCCCGGCGAGCTGTTCGTCGCGCTGCGCGACGCGCGCGACGGGCACGACTTCGTCGCCGACGCGCTCGCCCGCGGCGCCGCCTGCGCGATGGTGGACCGCGAGCCGCCGGGCGTCGCGCCGGGCGCGCCGCTGCTGCGCGTCGCGGACACCCTCGCCGGTCTCGCCGCGCTCGGCGCCGCCGGGCGGGCGCGGAGCGGGGCGCGCGTCGTCGCGGTGACCGGCAGCGTCGGCAAGACGACGACGAAGGAGATGCTGCGCCACGCGCTCTCGGCCTGCGGCGCGACCCACGCGGCGGAGGCGAGCCACAACAACCACTGGGGGGTGCCGCTCACCCTCGCCCGCCTGCCGCGGGAGGCGGCCTTCGCCGTGGTCGAGATCGGCATGAACCACCGCGGCGAGATCGCCCCGCTCGCGCGCCTCGCCCGCCCGCACGCGGCGGTGATCACGGCGGTGGCGCCGGCGCACATCGGCCATCTCGGCTCGCTCGAGGCGATCGCCGACGAGAAGGCCGACATCCTCGCCGGGCTGGAGCCGGGCGGCAGCGCGATCCTGCCGCGCGACACGCCGCTGTTCCTCCGCCTCGCCGCCGCCGCCGCGCGGTGCGGCGCGCGCGTCGTCGGCTTCGGCGAGTCGCCGGAGGCGGAGGCGCGGCTGCTGTCCTACGCCGGCACGGCGGAGGCGGGGCGCGCGGAGCTGGACCTGCACGGGCGGCGGCTCCGCCTCGACCTCGCGGCGCCCGGGCAGCACATGGCGATGAACGCGCTGGCCGCGCTCGCCGCCTGCGCGGCGCTCGGCGCGGACCCGGGGCTGGCGGCGGCGGCGCTCTCCGGCTTCGGCGCGGTGGCCGGGCGGGGAATGCGGCTGACGCTGCACCTGGCGGGCGGCACGGCGCTGCTGCTCGACGACAGCTACAACGCCTCCACGGCCTCGATCCGGGCCGGGCTCGCGGTGCTGGCCGCGCAGCCGGCGCGGCGGCGGATCGCCGTGCTCGGCGACATGCGCGAGCTCGGCGCCTACGGTCCGGCGCTGCACGCGGAGCTGGCGCCGGACGCGGCCGCCGCGGCCGACCTCGTCTTCTGCTGCGGCCCGCTGATGCGCCACCTCTACGACGCGCTGCCGGCGGAGCGCCGCGGCGGCCACCAGCCCGACAGCGAGCGCCTCGCGCCCGTGGTGCGCGACGCGCTGCGCCCGGGCGACGCGGTGCTGGTCAAGGGCTCGCTCGGCTCGCGCATGAAGGTGGTGGTCGAGGCGCTGACGCGCGGGGAGCGGCCGGCATGATCTTCAACCTGTTCGCCCCCTACGCGGACGAGTTCGCGCTGTTCAACCTGGTGCGCTACATCACCTTCCGCTCCGGCGCGGCCTGCCTGACCGCCTTCGTCTTCTCGCTGGTGCTCGGCCCGAGCGTGATCCGCTGGCTGCGCGCGCGCCAGAACGGGGGCCAGCCGATCCGCGCCGACGGGCCGGAGCGCCACCTGATCGAGAAGCGCGGCACGCCGACCATGGGGGGCGTGCTGATCCTCGCCTCGATGGTGCTGGCGACGGTGCTCTGGGCGGACCTGCGCAACGGCTTCATCTGGGCGACGCTGCTGGTGACGGTGGGCTACGGCCTGCTCGGCTTCGCCGACGACTTCCTCAAGGTGACGAAGCGCAACACCAGGGGCGTCCCGGGGCGGCACAAGCTGGTCGCGCAGGCGGCGATCGGCCTCGCCGCGGCGGTGTGGATGTACCTGCTGCTGCCGGGACCGCTGGCCGACAAGCTCGCCGTGCCGATCTTCAAGGACGTCCTGATCCCGCTCGGCCTCGCCTTCCCGCTCTTCGCCATGCTGGTGATGATGGGCGCGTCCAACGCGGTGAACCTGACCGACGGGCTCGACGGCCTCGCCATCGTGCCGGCGATGATCGCGGCCGGGGTGTTCGGGCTGATCGCCTACCTGGTCGGGCGGGTGGACTACGCGAACTACCTCCAGCTCCACTACGTGCCGGGGTCGGGCGAGCTCGCGGTGTTCCTCTCCGCCCTGCTCGGCGCGGGGCTCGGCTTCCTCTGGTTCAATGCGCCGCCGGCCGCCGTGTTCATGGGCGACACCGGCTCGCTCTCGCTCGGCGGGGCGCTCGGCGCGGTGGCGGTGGCGACCAAGCACGAGATCGTGCTGGCGATCGTCGGCGGGCTGTTCGTCGTCGAGACGCTCTCGGTCGTGATCCAGGTGGTCTGGTTCAAGCGCACGGGAAGGCGCGTCTTCCTGATGGCGCCGCTGCACCACCACTTCGAGAAGAAGGGCTGGCCGGAGCCGACCATCGTCATCCGCTTCTGGATCATCGCCATGGTGCTGGCGCTGATCGGCCTCAGCACGCTGAAGATCCGATGAGCGGCGCGGCGCCGAGCCTCACCCCCTTCGCCGGGCGGCGCATCGCCGTGATGGGCCTCGGCCGCGCCGGGCTGCCGGCGGCCGAGCGCCTCGCCGCCTGGGGCGCCGAGGTGGCGTGCTGGGACGACCGCCCCGAGGCGCGCGCGGCCGCCGAGGCCGCGGGACTGCCCGTGCGCGACCTCGCCGCCGGCGCGTTCCGCTTCGACGCGCTGCTGCTCTCGCCCGGCATCCCGCACCGCCTGCCGGCGCCGCACCCGGTCGCCACGCGGGCGGCGGAAGCGCGCGTGCCGGTGCTGTGCGACGTGGAGTTCCTGTTCGCGGCGGTGCGCGCGGCGGGCTCCGGCGCGCGCTTCCTCGGCGTCACCGGCACCAACGGCAAGTCCACGACGACGGCGCTCGCCCACCACCTGCTGCGCGGCGCCGGCCTGGCCGCCGAGGCGGGCGGGAACCTCGGCCCGGCGGCGCTGTCCCTCAACATGTTGGGGGATGAGGGCGTATACGTCCTCGAAATGTCGTCCTACATGTTGGAGCGAATCGCCGCCGTGCGCTTCAACATAGCGGTAATGCTCAACCTCAGCCCCGACCATCTCGACCGCCATGGCGACATGGCCGGCTATGCCGCTGCGAAGGCTCGCATCTTCGCGCGGCAGACGCCGCAGGACGTCGCCGTGCTCGGGATGGACGACGCGCCGAGCCGCGCCATGGCCGCCGGCATCGCGGCGCGGCTGGTGCCCGTCTCCGGCGTCGCGGCGCAGCCGGCCGGCGGCATCTGGGCCGAGGGCGAGCGGGTGCTGCGCGACGGGGAGGGCCCGATCCTCGACCTGCGCGAGGCGCCGGCGCTGCCCGGCGCGCACAACGCGCAGAACGCCGCCGCCGCCTGCGCCGCCGCCTTCGCGCTCGGCGTGCCGCGCGAGGCCGCGGCGGCGGGCCTCGCGAGCTTCCCCGGGCTGCCGCACCGGCAGGAGCGGGTGGCGGAGATCGGCGGCGTGCTGTTCGTCAACGACAGCAAGGCCACGAACGCCGATTCCGCCGCGCGCGCGCTGGCGAGCTACGAGCGCGTGGTCTGGATCGCCGGCGGCACCGGCAAGGCGGGCGGGATCGCCGCCCTGGCGCCGCTCTTCCCGCGCGTCGCGAAGGCGCTGCTGATCGGGCGCGACGCGCCGGAATTCGCGCGCACCCTCGCCGCGCACGGCGTCGCGCACGAGATCGCCGGCACGCTGGAGGCCGCGGTGCCCGCCGCCGCCGCCGCCGCGCGCGCCGGGGCGGCGCCGGTGGTGCTGCTCTCGCCCGCCGCCGCCTCCTGGGACCAGTTCGGCGGCTTCGACCAGCGCGGCAACCGCTTCCGCGCCCTCGTCCAGGCGCTGGCCCGCGTCGAAGGGAGGGCCGCCTGAGATGGCCGCCTTCTCCCGCGCCGACACCTCGGTCCTCGGCCGCTGGTGGTGGACCGTGGACCGCTGGACGCTCTCGGCGCTGTTCGCGCTGATCGGCTTCGGCTACGTGCTGCTGCTCGCCGCCTCGCCGGCGGTGGCGGAGCGCATCGGCGCCTCCTCGCGCCACATGTTCATCGTCAAGCAGGTGATCTTCCTCGCCCTCGCCGCGGCGGTGATGGTCGGCACCTCGCTGCTCTCGGTGAAGGGCGTGCGCCGCGCCGCGCTGCTCGGCTGCGCCGTGGCGCTGGCGCTGACGGCGGCGACCCTCGTCGTCGGCGTCGAGATCAAGGGCGCGCGGCGCTGGCTGCCGATCCCGGGCCTCTCGCTGCAGCCCTCGGAGTTCCTCAAGCCCTGCTTCGCCGTCGTCGCCGCCTGGCTGATCGCCGAGGGCAAGGCGCCGGGCTCGCGCTTCCCGGGCGCGCTGGCCGCGATCGCCCTCTTCGGCGTGATCGCCCTCATCCTCAAGGGCCAGCCGGACATCGGCATGCTGCTCGTGGTCTCGGCGGTGTTCTTCGCCCAGTTCTTCGTCGCCGGGCTCAACATGGTCCTCGTCGGCATCGTCGGCGCCATGGGCGTGGCGGGGGCCGTCGCCGCCTACTTCATGTTCCCGCACGTGCAGAGCCGGGTGCACCGCTTCCTCGACCCCTCCTCGGGCGACAACTACCAGATCACCGTCGCGCTGGAGGCCTTCGGCCAGGGCGGGCTGCTCGGCCGCGGGCCGGGCGAGGGTCGGGTGAAGAACCTGCTGCCCGACGCGCACGCCGACTTCGTCTTCGCCGTCGCCGGCGAGGAGTTCGGCATGGTGGTCTGCCTGCTCATCCTCGCCCTCTTCGCCTTCGTCGTGGTGCGCGGGCTGCTCCGGCTGCTCGCCGAGAACGACCTGTTCGTGGTGCTGGCCTCGGCGGGGCTGCTCGCCCAGTTCGGGCTGCAGGCCTTCGTCAACATGGCCTCCTCGCTGCACCTGATCCCGACCAAGGGGATGACGCTGCCCTTCGTCTCCTACGGCGGGTCCTCGGTGATCGCGGTGGCGCTCGGCATGGGCTTCCTGCTGGCGCTGACGCGCCGGCGCCTGCACCGGCAGCCGGAGGAGGCGGCGGCATGAGGGGTCCCGCGGTGCGCCCGATCGTGATCGCCGCCGGGGGCACGGGCGGCCACCTCTTCCCGGCCGAGGCGCTGGCGGCGGAGCTGCTCGCGCGCGGCGAGCGCGTGGCGCTGATGACCGACGCGCGCTCGGCCGCCTACGAGAGCCCGGCCTTCGCCAACGCCGAGCGCCTGGTGCTGCGCGGCGGGGGGCTCGCGGGGCGCGGCGTGCGCCGGGCGATGGCCGGCGCCGCGGCGCTCGCGCTCGGCGTCGTGCAGGCGCGCCGGCTGCTCGGCCTGCTGAACGCCGCGGCGGTGGTGGGCTTCGGCGGCTACGCCTCCTTCCCGCCCCTCGCCGCCGCGCGGCTGCTGCCGGCGGCGCGCCGGCCGGTGACCGTGCTGCACGAGCAGAACGCGGTGCTCGGCCGCGCCAACCGCGTGCTGGCGCGCGGGGCGGACGTGCTGGCGCTCTCCTTCGCGGCGACCGCCGCGGTGCCGGCGGCGGCGGCGCAGCGCGTGGTGGTGGTCGGCAATCCGGTCCGCCCGGCGCTCGCCGCCCTGGCCGGCCAGCCCTATCCGGCGCCGGCCGGCAGCGCGGCGCTGCGCCTGCTGGTGCTCGGCGGCAGCCAGGGCGCGCGCGTCTTCGCCGACGTGGTGCCGGAGGCGGTGGCGGCGCTGCCCGAGGCGCTGCGCGCGCGGCTGCTGGTGACGCAGCAGTGCCGCCCGGAGGACCTCGCGCGCGTGCGCGAGGCCTATGCGCGCGCCGGCGTGCCCGCCGACCTCGCGACCTTCTTCCCCGACGTCGCCGGGCGGCTCGCGACGGCGCACCTGGTGATCGCGCGGGCCGGCGCCTCGACCGTGGCCGAACTCGCCTGCGCCGGGCGGCCCTCCATCCTGGTGCCGCTGCCGCACGCGATCGACGACCACCAGAGCGCCAATGCCCGCGCGCTCGCCGGCGCCGGCGCCGCGGTGGTGATGCCGCAGCCGGGCCTCACCCCCGGCACGCTGAGCCGCCGCCTCGCCGCCTGGCTCGGCGATCCCGCCGCACTCGCCGCCGCCGCCGCCGCCGCTGCCTCGCTGGCGCGGCCGAACGCGGCGCGGCGGCTGGCGAGCCTCGTCCTCTCCCTCGTCGCGCAGCGCGGCTCCGCGCCTGCCCTGCCGGAGTCCCGCTGACATGCGCGCCCTGCCCCTCTCCATCGGCCCCATCCACTTCGTCGGCATCGGCGGCATCGGCATGTCCGGCATCGCCGAGGTGCTGCACAACCTCGGCTACCGCGTGCAGGGCAGCGACATCGCCGAGAACTACAACGTGGCGCGGCTGCGCGAGGCCGGCGTGCCGGTCGCCATCGGCCACGACGCGGCCAATCTCGGCGCGGCGCAGGTCGTCGTGGTCTCGAGCGCGGTCAGGCGCGACAACCCGGAGGTCGCGGCGGCGCGCGCGCGCCTGATCCCGGTGGTGCGCCGTGCCGAGATGCTGGCCGAGCTGATGCGCCTCAAGTGGTCCATCGCCATCGGCGGCACGCACGGCAAGACGACGACGACGAGCCTGGTCGCCGCGGTGCTGGAGGCGGCGCGGCTCGACCCCACCGTGATCAACGGCGGCATCGTCAACGCCTACGGCACCAACACCCGCCTCGGCGCCGGCGAGTGGATGGTGGTCGAGGCGGACGAGAGCGACGGCTCCTTCCTCAGGCTCCCCGCCGTGGTCGCGGTGGTGACGAACATGGACCCCGAGCACCTCGACCACTGGGGCACGGCCGAGGCGATGAAGGAGGGCTACGCCCAGTTCGTCGGCAACATCCCCTTCTACGGCTTCGCCGTGCTGTGCATGGACCACCCGGAGGTGCAGGCGATGATCCCGCGCCTCTCCGACCGGCGCATCGTCACCTACGGCTTCTCGCCGCAGGCCGACGTGCGGGCGGAGCGGCTGATCACCGACCGCATGGGCGCGACCTTCGAGGTGACGGTGACGGACCGCGCCCTCGGCCGGAGCCGCACGCTCAAGCCCTTCCGCCTCCCCATGCTCGGCAGCCACAACGTGCAGAACGCGCTCGCCGCGATCGCCGTCGGCGTCGAGATGGACATAGACGAGCAGACGATCCGCACCGCGCTCGCCGGCTTCAAGGGCGTGAAGCGGCGCTTCACCCGCGTCGGCGAGGCGGGCGGCGTCACCGTGATCGACGACTACGGCCACCACCCGGTGGAGATCGCGGCGGTGCTGAAGGCGGCGCGGCAGGCCGGCGCGCGGGACGTGATCGCGGTGGTGCAGCCGCACCGCTACTCGCGCCTGCACTCGCTGTTCGAGGAGTTCTGCCAGTGCATGAACGACGCCGGCACGGTGATCGTGGCCGACGTCTATCCGGCCGGCGAGCCGCCGATCCCCGGCGTGGACAAGGACGCGCTGGTCGAGGGGCTGCGCGCGCACGGCCACCGCAGCGTCGTGCCGCTGCCGGGGCCGGAGAGCCTCGCCGAGATGATCAACGCCATCGCCCGGCCCGGCGACTACGTGGTCTGCCTCGGCGCCGGCAACATCACCGCCTGGGCGCACGCGCTGCCGGAGCAGCTCGCGGCGCTGCAGGCGAGGGCGCCGAACCTGCGCCGCCTCGCCGCGGCGGGGGGGACGAAGTGACGGCGGCGGCCATCGCCATGCCGGCGGCGGCGCGCCTGCCGCCGCTGCGCGGGCGGGTGCAGGCGGGCGCGCCGCTCGCGCCGACGACCTGGTTCCGCGTCGGCGGACCGGCGGAGTGGCTGGCGCGACCCGCCGACCTCGACGACCTGCTGCGGCTGCTGCGCGAGCTGCCGGACGCGGTGCCGCTGACCGTCATCGGCGCGGCGTCGAACCTGATCGTGCGCGACGGCGGCGTGCCGGGCGTCGTGGTGCGGCTCGCCCCGCGCGGCTTCGGCGCGGTCGAGGCGGAGGCGGGCGGCGTCGTCGCGGGCGCGGCGGCGCTCGACGCGACGGTGGCGGAGCACGCCGCGGCGGCGGGCCTCGCCGGCCTCGAATTCCTCTGCGGCATCCCGGGCACGATCGGGGGCGCGGTGGCGATGAACGCCGGCGCCTACGGGGCCGAGGTGAGGGACGTGCTCGACTGGGCGGAGGTCGCGACCGCGGGCGGCCTGCGGCGGCTGTCGAACGCCGAGCTGCGCTTCGCCTACCGCCGCGCCGACGGGCTGGCGCGGCGCGCCGTGGTGGTGCGCGCGCGCCTGCGCGCCGCCCCCGGCGAGCCCGCCGCCATCGCCGCGCGCATGGCGGGGATCCGCGCCGCGCGCGAGGCCACCCAGCCGGTGCGCGCGCGCACCGGCGGCTCGACCTTCAAGAACCCGCCCGGCGGCGCCCGGGCGTGGGAGCTGATCGCCGCCGCCGGCTGCCGCGGCCTGCGGCGCGGCGGCGCGCAGGTCAGCGAGAAGCACTGCAACTTCCTCGTCAACACCGGCGGCGCCAGCGCCGCCGACATCGAGGGCCTCGGCGAGGAGGTGCGCGCCCGCGTCCGCGCCGCCTGCGGCGTGGACCTCGAATGGGAGATCCGCCGCATCGGAGTGCCCTCGCCATGAAGCGCGTCGCGGTCCTCTACGGCGGCATCTCGGCCGAGCGCGAGGTCTCCCTCGCCACCGGCGCGCAGTGCGTCGCCGCGCTGCGCGAGGCGGGCTACGAGGTGGCGCCGATCGAGGTCGGCGAGGACCTCGCCGCGGTCATCCAGGCGCTGACCCGCCCGCGCCCGGACGCGGTGTTCAACGCGCTGCACGGCCGCTTCGGCGAGGACGGCTGCATCCAGGGCGTGCTCGACTGGCTCGGCATCCCCTACACGCATTCCGGCGTGCGCGCCTCTTCGCTCGCCATGGACAAGGCGGCGGCGAAGGCGGTCTTCGCCGCGGCCGGGCTGCCGGTCGCCCCCTCGCGCCTCGTCACGCGCGAGGAGCTGGAGGCGGAGGATCCGCTGCCGCTGCCCTATGTGGTGAAGCCGGTGAACGAGGGCTCCTCCGTCGGCGTCGAGATCCTGCGCGGGGGCGACAACCGCCGGGCGCAGATCGCCCGCACCTGGCGCTTCGGCCCGCGCATCCTCGCCGAGCGCTACGTCCCGGGGCGCGAGCTGACCGTCGCCGTGATGGGCGACCGGCCGCTCGCCGTGACCGAGATCGCCACCGACAACACCTTCTACGACTACGAGGCGAAGTACGCCGAGGGCGGCAGCCGCCACACCATCCCCGCCCCCGTGCACCCCGAGGCCGCGGCGCGCGCGATGGAGATCGCGCTGCGCGCCCACCAGGCGCTCGGCTGCCGCGGCGTCTCGCGCGCCGACCTGCGCTACGACGACACGCGGGGCGAGCCGGGCGAGCTGTTCCTGCTCGAGGTCAACACCCAGCCCGGCATGACGCGCACCTCGCTCGTGCCCGAGCAGGCGGCGCATGTCGGCATCCCCTTCCCGGCGCTCTGCGCCTGGATGGTCGAGAACGCGCGCCATGGCCCGTGACGCGCTGACCGCACCGCGGCGGGAGCCGACGCGGCGCGCCGCGCCGGCGCGGCCGAAGGGGCCGGACCGGCCGAGCCGGCTGCGCCTCTGGCTGCGCCGCCGCCGCGCGCTGCTGCGCCCGGCCGGGCTCGGCGTGCTCGCCCTCGGCGCGCTCTCGGCCGCGGCGCTGACGCTCTACGCCCTCGATCCCGCCGGGCGGGTGGCGCGGCTCGCCGAGGGGGTCGCGGAGCTCGGCGAGCGGGCGGGCTGGCGCGTGCGGGCCGTGATCCTCGAGGGGCGCGAGCACACGCCGATCGAGCTGATCCGCGCCGCCCTCGGCGTCAGCCGCGGCGATTCGCTGCTCGGCTTCTCGCCCGAGGCGGCGAAGGAGCGGCTCGAGACCCTCGCCTGGGTCAGGCGCGCCCATGTCGAGCGGCGCCTGCCCGGCACCATCGTGGTGCGGCTGGAGGAGCGCCGGCCCTTCGCGATCTGGCAGAATTCCGGCCGCTTCGCGGTGATCGACCGCACCGGCCACGTGGTCGCGACCGAGCGGCTCGACCAGTTCGGCGCGCTGCCGCTGGTGGTCGGCGCCGGGGCGGAGCGCGGCGCGGCGGAGCTGCTCGACCTGCTGCGCGAGGAGCCCGACCTCGCCCAGCGCCTGCAGGCGGCGATCCGCGTCGGCGACCGGCGCTGGAACCTGAAGCTCTACAACGGCACCGAGGTCCTGCTGCCCGAGGGCCACGAGGCGGCGGCGATCGCGCGCCTCGGCGAGATGCACCGCCGGCACGGCCTGCTCGATCGCCCCGTGGCGGCGCTCGACCTGCGCCTGCCCGACCGGCTGGTGGTGCGCCAGCACCCCGCGGCGCCGGACGCCGCGACGCCGGCCGCCAACACCCAGCGCGACGGACGGAGCCGGCGCGGATGAACCACCTCGTCCGCCTCCCCGCCCCCGTCGAGCCGCCGCCGGTCGGCCGCCGGCGGCGCGGCGCGCGCAGCGGCGTCTTCGGCGTGCTCGACCTCGGCTCGACCAAGGTCGTCTGCCTGATCGCGCGCGTCGAATCGGACGGCGAGCCGCGCGTGCTCGGCTTCGGCTGGCAGCGCGGCCGCGGCGTCAAGGGCGGCAACGTGGTGGACCTCGAGGAGGCGGAGCGCGCCATCCGCGCCGCCGTCGGCCAGGCGGAGGAGATGGCCGACACCCAGCTCCGCGGCGCCATCGTCAACCTCTCCTGCGGCCAGCCGGACAGCCGCCCGCTGCACATCCAGTGGCCGATCTCGGGCCGCGCCGTCACCGAGGCCGATCTCCGCGCCATCCTCAACGAGGGCCGCCGCCGCACCGACGAGGACGGGCGCGAGATGGTGCACGCCGTGACGCTCGGCTTCATCGTGGACGCCACCCCCGGCGTGGACGACCCGCGCGGGATGGTGTGCGAGACGCTCTCGGCGCGGCTGCACCTGGTGGACGCGGCGCAGGCGAGCCTGCGCAACCTCGGCGCCTGCCTGCTGCGCTGCGACCTCGAGATCGAGGAGCTGGTCTCCGCCCCGTTCGCCTCCGGCCTCGCCACCCTGGTCGAGGACGAGCGCCAGCTCGGCACGGTGCTCGTGGACATGGGCGGCGGCACCACCTCGATCGCCGTCTTCGCCGAGGGGCACCTGGTGCACACGGCGCAGATCCCGGTCGGCGGCGTGCACGTCACCAACGACCTCGCCAGCATCCTCTCGACGCCGGTCGCGCACGCCGAGCGGATGAAGACGCTGCACGGCAGCGTGCACGCCACCTCGGAGGACGACCGAGAGTACCTGCCCGTGCCGCTGCTCGGCGAGGACGAGCACCACATCGCCCGCGTGCCGCGCGCCATGGTGGTCGGCATCATCCGGCCGCGGATCGAGGAGACGCTGGAGCTGGTGCGCGAGCGGCTCGACGCCGCCGGGCTCGGGTGCGATCTGGTCAAGCGCGTGGTGCTCACCGGCGGCGCCGCGCAGCTCGTCGGCGTGCGCGAGCTGGCCGCCGAGATCCTCGGCCGCCAGGTGCGGCTCGGCCGCCCGCGTCCGGTGCGCGGCCTGCCCGAGGCCGCGTCCGGCCCCGGCTTCGCCACCGCGATCGGCCTGCTCGCCTGGGGCGCCGGCGAGGGGCGCCCGGTGATCGACATCGTCCCCGGCCCCGACCGTCCGCGGGGCCTGCTGCGCCGTCTCGTCCACTGGCTCAGGGAGCGCGTCTGAGATGGCCATGAGCGACGACGCGCGGCCCGCCGCCGCCCCGCCCCGCAACCCGAACCTCCCGCCGTCCGGGACCGACGCCGTCAGGAAGGACCACGCCGCATGACCCTCACCCTCACCCTGCCGCAGAACCGCTACACCGACTTCAGCCCGCGCATCACCGTCATCGGCGTGGGCGGCGGCGGCACCAACGCGGTCAACAACATGATCACGATGGGCCTCGACGGCGTCGAGTTCCTGGTCTGCAACACCGACGCGCAGTCGCTGCAGCATTCGCGCGCGGAGCGGCGCGTGCAGCTCGGCCCGCACCTGACGCAGGGCCTCGGCGCCGGCGCCAAGCCCGAGATCGGCCGCGCCGCGGCGGAGGAGGCGATGGAGGACCTGGCCCGGCACCTCGAGGGCGCGCACATGGTCTTCGTCACCGCCGGCATGGGCGGCGGCACTGGCACCGGCGCGGCGCCGGTGATCGCACGCATGGCGCGCGAGAGGGGCATCCTCACCGTCGGGGTCGTCACCAAGCCGTTCGACTTCGAGGGCCCGAAGCGCAAGCGCTGCGCCGACCAGGGGATCGAGGAGCTGCAGCAGTTCGTGGACACGCTGATCGTGATCCCGAACCAGAACCTGTTCAGGCTGGCCAACGAGCGCACCACCTTCGCCGAGGCCTTCAAGATGGCCGACACCGTCCTCTACATGGGCGTGCGCGGCGTGACCGACCTGATGGTCAACCCCGGCGTGGTGAACCTCGACTTCGCCGACATCCGCACGGTGATGGCGGAGATGGGCAAGGCGATGATGGGCACCGGCGAGGCCGAGGGCGAGGAGCGCGCGGTGAAGGCCGCGGAGGCCGCGATCAGCAACCCGCTGCTCGAGGACACCTCGATGCGCGGCGCCCGCGGCGTGCTGATCAACATCACCGGCGGCCTCGACATGACCCTGTTCGAGGTGGACGAGGCGGCGAACCGCATCCGCAAGGAGGTGGACGAGGAGGCCAACATCATCTTCGGCTCCTCGATCGACGAGGCGATGAACGGGCGCATCCGCGTCAGCGTCGTCGCCACCGGCATCGACGCCTTCGAGGCGCGCGAGGCGGAGCGGCCGCGGCTGGTCGCGATCGGCGGCGGCGCGGCGGTCGCGACGGCGGCGCCCGAGGGCGGCGGGGCGGCGCAGGGGCAGCCGGCGGGCCTGGCCGCGGCGGGCGCGCAGGGCGCGGCGCTGCCGGCGGCCGGTCCGGGCACGCTGCCGTTCATCCGCCGTGCCGCGCAGCACGCCACCACCGCCGGCACCGCCGAGGCCGGGCTGCGTCACCCGGCCGCCGTCCCGCCGGCGCAGGCGGCGGCCGCTCCCGCCGCGCCGGCAGCCGAGCCGCCGGTGACGATCGGCGGCGCCGGGGTGGCCGCGGGCGGCCCGGCATTCCCGTCGGCGTCGGGCGGCGGAACGGCGCCGCTGTCGCGCCAGGCGGCCGCCGGGCCGGGCAGCACCGCGACCTCGGGCTCCGGCGGCAGCCCGCTGCGCGACATCTTCCGGCGCGTCACCGGCGGCGCCGGCGGGCTGATGAAGCGCAACCTTCCGGATTCGGCCGTTCTTGGGGCGGCGGGCGGCGCGACGGCTCCGGGACGTCCGGCGCGGATCGAGCCCGACCTCCGGGGTGTCGCCGGCGGGACCGCGCCCGGCGCGGGGCAGGCCGAGTTCGCCGCCACCGCCTCGAGGACAGGACCGTCGGCGTCGTCTCCGCCCGAGGACATGGGCATGGAGATCCCGGCTTTCCTGCGTCGCCAGAGCAATTGAGGGGGGATTGAGGGGGCCCGGAAGGCGCCACATTCCTGCCCCATTGTGCAAAGCACCAATTTCGGCAAATCAATGCCTTAGAAAGTAATATAGCGAAACAAGGCTTGAATAGCGCCCCGGGAGAAGCGGTGCCAGCTTCTCCCGGGGCGCCGTGCTTCAGGGGGGTGCGTGCGCCTCCGGCCCCCTCCGAAGGGTGCCCGCTGAGGCGGCCGAACGGGGGCGGGACCGAGTCCGCCCGGATCGCACCGGGCAGGCGCGTGGAACAGGGGTGCGCATGGACGGCTTTCTGATGGTGGGGGCGGGTCAGGCGGAGGCGCGGCGCAGGACGCTGAAGACGTCCATCGGCTGCGTCGGCGTCGGCCTGCACACCGGCCGCCGCGTCCGGCTCACCCTGCATCCGGCCACCGCCGGCAGCGGCATCCGCTTCCGCCGCGCCGACCTCGGCGGCATCGAGATTCCCGCGCGCTTCGACCGGGTGGTGGACACGCGCCTGTGCACCGCCCTCGGCGCGCCCGACGCGCCGGAGGAGGCGCGGGTCGGCACCATCGAGCACCTGATGGCCGCCTTCGCCGCCTGCGGCATCGACGACGCCGTGGCCGAGCTGGACGGGCCGGAGGTGCCGATCCTCGACGGTTCCGCCGCCCCCTTCGTCTTCCTGCTCGACTGCGCCGGCAGCGTCGCCAGCGGCCTGCCGCGCGGCGTGGTCGAGGTGCTGCGCCCGGTGCGGGTCGAGGACGCGACGGGCGCCTGGGCCGAGCTGCGCCCGAACCCCGAGAACGCTCTCGACGCGGCGATGGAGATCGATTTTCCCAGCACCGCGATCGGCCGGCAGTCGCTGGCCCTGCGCCTCGCGCCCGCCACGGTGCGGGCGGCGCTGGCGAGGGCCCGCACCTTCACCCTGGCCGAGGAGGTCGCCCGCCTGCGCGCGGCGGGCCTCGCGCGCGGCGGCTCGCTCGCCAACGCCGTGGTGGTGGACGGGCCGCTCGTCCTGAACCCGGGCGGGCTGCGCTGCCCGGATGAGTTCGTGCGCCACAAGCTGCTCGACCTGGTGGGCGACCTGGCGCTGGCTGGCCTGCCGGTCCGCGCCCGCTTCGCCGGCTTCCGCTCCGGCCATGCGCTGAACAACCGTCTGCTGCGCGTCCTCTTCGCCGAGGCCGGCGCCTGCCGGGTGGTGGGCGACCCGGAGCCGGCCGTCACCGGCGCCCCGGAAAGCGGCGGCGCGGCGGCCGCCATCGCCCGCCTGCCGGCCGCGGCGGCACCCGCCATCGCCTGAGCCTGCCACCGCCGGTCCCGCTGGGCGGCCCTCCGGCCGGTCGGCGCCCCGGCGCGGAGCCGGAGGGACGGATTTGGCGTGCCGCCCTCGCCCCGTGGTATAGAGCGGCGGCACCGCCGAGCAACGCCGGAAGACGCCGCCGAACCGATGATCCCGCCCGCCCCCCGCAGACACCCTCCCCGCCGCCGCGGCCCCGCCGGGCGGCTGCTGCCGCTGCTGGTCCTGGTCGGACTCGCCGCCGCCGGCTGCGCGCGCCAGTGGGACGGATCGGAACGCAGCCTCGCCCCCTCCCGCGAGCAGCGCTACGCCGACGTCGCGCCGGAGACGCTCTACGCCGCCGGCATGCAGGAGCTGCGCGCGCGCCGCTTCCGGCAGGCGGTGGAGATCTTCGACGCCATCGAGCGCGAGCACCCCTACTCGACCTGGGCGACCAACGCCAAGCTGATGGCCGCCTACGCCGAGTACATGCAGAACCGCTACACCGAGGCGATCGGCGCGCTCGACCGCTTCATCCAGCTCCATCCGGCGCACCGCGACGTCGCCTACGCCTACTACCTGCGCGCGCTGAGCCAGTACGAGCAGATCAACGACGCGCAGCGCGACCAGCGCCAGACCGAGATCGCGATGGCCGCGCTGCAGGAGGTGGCGAACCGCTTCCCCGAGACGGCCTACGCGCGCGACGCGCGGCTCAAGATGGACCTCGCGCGCGACCACCTGGCCGGACGCGAGATGCATGTCGGCCGCTTCTACCAGCGCCAGGGCCTCTACGCCGCCGCGATCGGCCGCTTCCGCAAGGTCGTGGACGACTACCAGACGACCAACCACGTGCCGGAGGCGCTGCACCGCCTGACCGAGATCTACCTCACCCTCGGCCTGACCGAGGAGGCGCGGCGCACCGCCGCGGTGCTGGGACACAACTATCCCGGCAGCCCCTGGTACCAGGACAGCTACGCCCTGCTGGTCGCCGGCGCGCCGCGCTCGGAGGACGAACAGCCGGGCCTGCTCCTCCGCGTCTGGGACAACACCCTCGGCCGGCTCCTCTAGGGGCGTCGCCGGCGGCGCATGCTCGCCTCGCTCGCGATCCGCGACGTGGTGCTGATCGAGCGGCTGGACCTGTCCTTCGGGCCGGGCCTCACCGTGCTGACGGGGGAGACCGGCGCCGGCAAGTCCATCCTGCTCGACAGCCTCGGCCTCGCGCTCGGGGCGCGGGCGGAGGCCGGCATGGTGCGCGCCGGCCAGGCGCAGGCGACGGTCGCCGCCGGCTTCCACCTGCCCGAGGGGCACCCGGTCTTCGCCATCCTGCGCGAGCAGGGGATCGAGCCGCCGGGCGAGGACGAGCTGGTGCTGCGCCGCGTCGTGCAGGCCGACGGCCGCTCCCGCGCCTTCGTCAACGACGAGCCGGTCGGCGTGGCGCTGCTGCGCCGCATCGGCGCCACGCTCGTCGAGGTGCAGGGGCAGCACGAGCAGGTCGGCCTCGCCGATCCCGCGACGCACGCCGGGCTGCTCGACGCCTTCGGCGGGCTGGAGCCGCGCCGCGCCGCGGTGGCCGAGGCCTGGCGCGCCTGGCGCGAGGCGGAACGCCGGCTCGCCGAGGCGCGCGAGGCGATCGCCGCCGCCCGGCGCGACGAGGAATGGCTGCGCCACGCCGTCGCGGAACTGTCCGACCTCGCCCCCGCCGAGGGCGAGGAGGAGGCGCTCGCCACGGAACGCCAGCGCCTGCAGCAGGGCGAGCGCCGCAGCGAGGCGATCGCCGCCGCGCTCGCCGAACTGCAGCCGCGCGACCGGCGCTCCCCCTCCCCCGCCCGCGCCCTGCGCGAGGCCGCGCGCGCCCTGGAGCGCCTGCCGCCGCCCAACGAGGAGGCGCAGCCGGCGCTCGCCGCCCTCGCCGCCGCGCAGGACGCGATGGCGGAGGCGGAGACGCTGCTCGAGCGCCTGCTCGCCGAGGGCGGCCCCGATCCGCGGCGCCTGGAGCAGGTGGAGGAGCGCCTCTTCGCCCTGCGCGCCGCCGCGCGCAAGCACTCGGTCGCGGTGGCGGAGCTGCCGGCGCTGCTCGCCGCGCTGCGGGAACGGCTGGCGGCGCTCGACGCCGGCACCGACCGCGTCGCCGCGCTGGAGGCGGCGGCGCGGGAGGCGCGGGCGTCCTACCTCGCCGCCGGCGCCGCGCTGACAGAGGCGCGCCGCACCGCCGCCGCGCGGCTGGAGAAGGCGGTGGCGAGGGAGCTGCCGCCGCTGAAGCTCGACCGCGCGCGCCTCGCGATCGAGGTGGCGCCGCGCGAGGAGCCGGGCTGGGGCGCGGACGGCATGGACCGCGTCGCCTTCCTGGTCGCGACCAATCCGGGCCAGGCGCCGGGGCCGCTCGCGCGGATCGCCTCCGGCGGCGAGCTGTCGCGGCTGATGCTGGCGCTGAAGGTGGTGCTCGCCCGCGGCTCGCCGGTGCCGACGCTGATCTTCGACGAGGTGGATTCCGGCATCGGCGGCGCCACCGCCGCCGCGGTGGGGGAGCGCCTGGCGCGCGTCGCCGAGCGGCTGCAGGTGCTGGTGGTGACGCACTCGCCGCAGGTCGCGGCGCGCGGCGGGAGGCACTTCCGCGTCGCCAAGACGGTGCGCGGCGAGCGCGCGGCGACGCTGGTGCAGCCGCTCGACGGGCCGGCGCGGCGCGAGGAGATCGCGCGCATGCTGGCCGGCGAGCGCGTCACCGAGGCGGCGCGCGCCGCCGCCGACAGCCTGCTGACGAGGCCGGCGTGAGCGCCGTGCGCGTGCGCGCGGCAGGGGCCGGCGATGCGGCCGCCGTCGCCGCCCTCGCCGCGGCGCTGAACGCGGAGGAGGCGAACGAGGGCGCGAGCCGGTTGACCCCCGCGGCCGTGACGCGCGATTTTCTCGGCGAGCATCCCGCCGGCCTGCTGCTGGTCGCCGAGGCGCCCGACGGCACCCTGATCGGCTACGCCACCGCCCACATGACCTACGAGACGCACCACGCCGAGCGCGGCCTCTACGTCGGCGACCTCTACGTCGCGCCCGCGCATCGCCGCCGCGGCGTCGGCCGCGCGCTGATGGCGGCGGCGGCGGCGGCGGGGCGCGCGCGCGGCGCCGCGCACCTGTGGTGGACCGCGCGGTCGGGCAACGCCGCGGCGCATGCCTTCTACCGCCGCCTCGGCGGCCGCGGCGAGACGGTGCTCGCCTTCGCCTGCGCCGAGGACCGGTTCCGGCGTCTGGCGGCCGAGGGAGCGGCGCGGCGGTGAGCGCGGCCGGCCTGCGCGCCCGCCCGGTCGAGGCGCTGACCGAGGAGGAGGCCGCGGAGGAGCTCGCCGCGCTGGCGCGCGAGATCGCGCACCACGACCGCGCCTACTACGTGCTCGACGCGCCGGAGATCACGGACGCCGAATACGACGCGCTGGTGCGGCGCAACCGCGCGATCGAGGCGCGCTTCCCGCACCTGATCCGGCCCGACAGCCCCTCGCGCCGGGTCGGCGCCGCCCCGGCCGAGGGCTTCGCCAAGCTGCGCCACGGCGTGCCCATGCTCTCGCTCGACAACGCCTTCGGCGAGCAGGACTTCCGCGACTTCTGCGCGCGCATCCGGCGCTTCCTCAACCTGCCGGCCGAGGAGCGGCTGCGCTTCGTCGGCGAGCCGAAGATAGACGGCGTCGCGGTGAACCTGCTCTACGAGGAGGGGCGCTTCGTCCGCGGCGCCACGCGCGGCGACGGGATCGAGGGCGAGGACGTCACCCGCAACCTGCTGACGCTCAAGGACCTGCCGCGCCGCCTGAGGGGCCATCCGCCGGCGCGGATCGAGGTGCGCGGCGAGGTGTTCATGACCAAGGCCGACTTCCTCGCCCTCAACGAGCGCCAGGCGAGGGAGGGCGGCCGCGTGTTCGCCAACCCGCGCAACGCCGCCGCCGGCTCGCTGCGCCAGCTCGACCCGCAGATCACGGCGCAGCGCCCGCTCCGGCTGTTCGCCTACGCGATGGGCGCGGCGAGCGAGCAGCCCGCGCGCACGCACTGGGACTACCTGCAGCGGCTGCGCGAATGGGGCTTCGCCGTCAGCCCGCTCTCCCGCCTGCTGGCGAGCGAGGCGGAGGCGGCGGCCTTCCAGGCCGAGATGGCCGACCGCCGCGCCTCCCTGCCCTTCGACATAGACGGCGTCGTCTACAAGCTCGACCGGCTCGACTGGCAGGAGCGGCTCGGCTTCGTCGGCCGGGCGCCGCGCTGGGCGATCGCCTGGAAGTTCCCCGCCGAGCGGGCGACGACGAAGCTGCTCGACATCGAGATCCAGGTCGGCCGCACCGGGGCGCTGACGCCGCGCGCGGTGATGGAGCCGGTCAACGTCGGCGGCGTGATCGTGCAGCACGCCAGCCTGCACAACGAGGACGAGATCGCGCGCAAGGACATCCACATCGGCGATACCGTGATCGTCCAGCGCGCCGGCGACGTGATCCCGCAGGTCGTGGGCGTCGTCCTCGAGAAGCGCCCGAAGGGCGCGAAGCCCTTCGTCTTCCCCGACCGCTGCCCCGCCTGCGGCAGCAAGGCGGTGCGGCCAGAGGGCGAGGCGGTGCGCCGCTGCACCGGCGGCCTCACCTGCCCGGCGCAGACGGTCGAGCGGCTGATCCACTTCTGCAGCCGCAACGCCATGGACATCGAGGGCCTCGGCGCCGAGACCATCCAGAAGCTCCACGACGAGGGCCTGGTGCGGAGCCCGGCCGACATCTTCCGCCTCGCCCGCCACGCCGAGCGCATGCGGAGCTGGGAGGGCTGGGGGGCGAAGACGAGGAAGGGCGCGGAGGCGAAGAAGGTCGCCAACCTGCTGGCCGCCATCGAGGCGCGGCGGCGCGTGCCGCTGGAGCGCTTCATCTTCGCCCTCGGCATCCGCCGCATCGGCGAGGCGAACGCCAGGCTGCTCGCCCGCCACTACCACTCCTTCGCCAACTGGCGCGCGCGCATGATCGAGGCGGCGGCCGGCGGATCGGAGGCGCGGGAGGAGCTGGAGAGCATCCAGGGCATCGGCCCGGCGATCGCGAACGAGCTGGTGGCGTTCTTCTCCGAGCGGCGCAACCTCAAGGCGCTTGACGACCTGGCGCAGGAGGTGACGCCGGAGGAGGCGCCGGCCCATGGCCCGGGCGCTTCCCCCTTCGCCGGCAGGACCATCGTCTTCACCGGCGCGCTCGACACGATGACGCGCGACGAGGCCGAGCACCTGGCGGAACGGCTCGGCGCCAAGGTGACGAAGAGCGTCTCGAGGAGGACCGACTTCGTCGTCGTCGGCGCCGACGCCGGCAGCAAGGCGGCGAAGGCGCAGGAGCTCGGCGTGCGGATGCTGAGCGAGGCGGAGTGGCGGGAGATGGCGGGGCTGGCCTGATCGCCGCCCTCCTCCGGCTGGCGCCTCCTGCGGCCGCGCCGCTCGATCCGCATCTCCCGCTCGCCCGCCGCCGCCGGGGCCGGGCGTCAGATGTAGGCGAACTCCTCCTCGGGCGGCGCGACGCGCAGCGCCCGCTCGGCGATGTCGGCGACGGTCGTGCCGACCGGCTTCACCCCGGCCCGCTCGCACGCCCCGCTCAGTTCGTCGAGCATCACCTTGAAGCGCTGGCACACCGGGTCGGCCGGGTCGCGGTACTCGAACATGTTGTGCGAGATCGCGTTCAGCACCGGCACCGCCGGGTCGCGCTGCCGCACCTGCGCGAGGATGTTCTCCGCGATCGCGCGGTAGCTCACCCCGTACTGGCCGGGCCAGTCGGTGTCGGGCCGGAAGTCGGCCGGCATGCGGCGGCCGTTCGGCGCCGTCAGGATCCGCGACAGATCCGCCGAGAGCGGCATGTTGCCGAAGGGCAGGTCGCCCGCGATCTGGCGGAAGGTCGCATGCGCCCGGTGCGGGTCGGGCTCGCAGCCGGACCAGACCGAGCGCGTCTCGCGATACACCCGCTCCGGCGCCGAGACCGAGCCGCCGCGGAAGCCGAGCGCGGCGAGCACGCGGAAGCTCGCATCGTTGGCCGAGAAGGTGCCGGGCCGGAACCACAGCGGCGGCCGCCCCATCGCCTCGTGGAACAGGGCCGAGGCCTCGGCGAGCAGCGCCGTCGCCTCCGCTTCGGAGAGGTCGCCGAAATGCGCGCGGTAGCGCTCGCCCTCGTGGCGCCAGAAGGAGTACTTCCAGGGGTGCATGTGCAGCCCGACGCAATGCCCCTCGCGCTCGAGCGCCCTGAACAGGTCGGCCTGGGCCAGGATCGTCTCCGGGTGGACGAAGAAGGTGCAGGGGAAGCCGTAGGACCTCGCGATCGCGGCGTAGCCGAGCACGGCGCGCTCGCCCATCGCCCAGTCGCGCGGCCCGGTGGCCCTGGGATGGCTGGTCGCCGTGCTCGGCTCGCAGTCCATGGTGATGACGACGCTGATCTCGCGCATCGCGGCTTCCTCCCCTCAGTCCCCGATCGGCGCGCAGGCCGCGCGCAGCCAGGCCGCCGTCGCGGCGTCGAGCAGCGGCGCGACCTCCTCCGCGACGCGCGCGTGGTAGGCGTCGAGCCAGGCGCGCTCCCCGGGCGTCAGCAGGCGCGGCGCGATCAGGCGGCGGTCGAAGGGCGCCAGGGTCAGCGTCTCGAACTCCAGGAAGGGCTTCGCCGCGCCCGGGATCTCCGCCTCGCGCACCAGGAGCAGGTTCTCGAGCCGGATGCCGTATGCGCCCGGGGCGTAGAAGCCCGGCTCGTCGGAGAGGATCATCCCCGCGCGCAGCGGCACCGGCTTCGCCGCGCGGCTGAACGCCGCCGGCCCCTCGTGCACGGAGAGGTAGCTGCCGACGCCGTGGCCGGTGCCGTGGTCGTAGTCGAGCCCCGCGTCCCACAGCGCGCGCCGGGCGATGGCGTCGAGGTGCGGGCCGGCCACGCCCTGCGGGAAGCGCAGCGTGGCGAGGGCGATGTGGCCCTTCAGCACCCGCGTCGCGCGCTCGCGCAGCGCCTCGGGCGGCGCGCCGGGGCCGGTCCAGAGCGTGCGCGTCACGTCCGTCGTGCCGTCGGGGTACTGGGCGCCGGAGTCGATCAGGTAGCACTCGTCGGCGCGGATCGGCCGGTCGCTCTCCGGCGTGACGCGGTAGTGGACGATGGCGCCGTGCTCGCCGGCGCCGGAGATGGCGGGGAAGCTCTCGCCGCGGAACTCCGGCGCCGCGGCGCGGAAGGCGAGCAGGCGCTCGGCGGCCGACATCTCCGTCTCGCCGCCGCGCGGCGCCGCCTCGGCGAACCAGGCGAGGAAGCGCGCCAGCGCCACGGCGTCGCGCCGGTGCGCGGCGCGCGCGCCGGCCTGCTCGACGGCGTTCTTGCAGGCGCGCGGCAGGCGGCAGGGGTCCTCGCCGGCGCGCACCTCGGCGCCGGCGGCGCGCAGGCGGCGGGCGAACCAGGCGGGCGTCGCCTCGGCGTCCACCCGCACGCGCCGGCCGCCGAGCGCGTCCAGCGCGGCCGGCAGCTCGGCGCGCGGGCGCACCGCGACGTCGTTGCCGAGCCAGGCGCGCGCCTCCCCATCCAGCCGTGCGGGGTCGAGGAACAGCTCCACCGCCCCGTCGTCGCGCAGCAGCGCGAAGCAGAGCGGCAGCGGCGTGTAGGGAACGTCGGCGCCGCGGATGTTGAGCAGCCAGGCGATCGAGGCCGGGTCGCTGAGCACGCAGGCCGCCTCGCCCGCCTCGCGCAGCGCGGCCGCCGCGGCCTCGCGCTTCTCGCCGGAGGGTGCGCCGGCGTAGGCGAGCGGATGCGGCACCACCGGGCTCGCCGGCGGTGCGGGGCGATCGCTCCAGACCTGGTCGAGCGGGTTCGGCTCGAGCGGCACCAGCGTCACGCCCGCGGCCTCGAAGCGCGCGAGCTGGGGCTCCGGGTGCAGCCAGGGGTCGTAGCCGATGCGCCGGCCCGCGGCGTGGCGCTTCAGCCAGTCCTGCGGCGGCTCCTCGGTGAGGTGGCGCCGCTCCCACAGCGCCGGGTCGGTCTGCTGGGCGGCCTGGAGCGTGTAGCGCCCGTCGGTGAACAGCGCGGCCCGGTCGGCGAGCACCACCGCGAGCCCGGCGCTGCCGGTGAAGCCGGTGAGCCAGGCGAGGCGCTCGGCCGAGGGGGGCACGTACTCGCCGAGATGCTCGTCGGCGCGGGGGACGAGGAACCCGTCCACGCCGGCGGCGGCCAGGGCGGCGCGCAGGGCGGCGAGGCGGGCGGCGGGCGTGGCGGCGGCCCCGCTCATCGGTGCGGCGCCTGGGCCAGGGTAGGTGTTTTCGACATATTTCCGACAGTTTCCATGCATAAAACGCATATCATGATTGTTGTTCCGAGGCATCACTTGTGGCTTGGGCGCACCATGTTGCAGGTGCGAAGCGCGCCCGCCGGCCAGGCGCCGCACCGCCCCCGCCGGGGACCGAGGAGGCCCCAGTGGCGCGCGCCGCGCTCAGGAACGCTACAGATGGACTCCCTGCTCACCAAGAACGATGCGGCCCGTCGTTCTCCCGACCCCGCGGACGCCGCGGGCGCCGCCGGCGGCCGGCTGCGCCGCAGCCTGGCCCGCCTGTTCGACGCCTTCGCGGCGATCGGCAAGGCGATCGCGGACTATCCGGCGCGCCTGCGCGCCTATGACGAGCTCCGCACCCTGTCGGACCGGGAGCTGGCCGACATCGGCCTCACCCGCATGGACATCGTCCGGGTCTTCGACCCCGACTTCCCGGCGGACCGGACCGTCCTCGCCCGGGGCACGCCCGTGTTCCGCACGATCGCCGGCGACGGCCGCGGCAACACCGTGACGCCGCCAACGCCGCCGGAGGCCCGCCGCGCGTCCCCCTCGACCGCCGGGCGCCTCCCCCAGGCTGCCTGAAGCGCCGGCCGGGCGCCGCGAGCCCCGCGGGGGCGCGCGGTGCCGGCGCCGCCGGGCGCTGACCGCCACGGCGGCCCCCCCGAGCACACCGCGCATCTCGGCACGGCCGCCCCACGGGCGCCGTCACTTCCCCGGCAGCGGGCGCGGATGGGGCACGGCGCGCATGTCGCCGTCCGCCCGGCTCCTGCACGGAGCAGCTCAAGCCCTTTCGCCCTTCCTCCCATCGTCCTAGCGTCGGCGACAGCGGACCGACCTTCCGGACCACGAGCGAGGAGGAGCCATGCGCCTCGGCCTGTTCATGATGCCGCTGCACCCGCCCGAGCGGCCGATGCACGCGACGCTGGCGGAGGACACGGAGAAGTCCCTGCTCGCCGACCGCCTCGGCTTCGACGAGCTGTGGGTGGGCGAGCACTTCTCCGCCAGCTCCGAGCCGATCCCCTCGCCGCTGATGTTCATGGCGGCGCTGGCGCCGCGCACCACGCGCCTCACCTTCGCCACCGGCGTCATCAACCTGCCCAACCACCACCCGGCGATCGTCGCCGCCGAGGCGGCGCAGTTCGACCACATGACCGGCGGGCGGTTCATCATGGGCATCGGCCCGGGCGGCCTCGCCTCCGACTTCGAGCTGTTCGGCAACACCGAGCCGATCGCGCGCGGGAAGCGGATGCTGGAGGCGATGGACATCATCCTGCGCATCTGGGCGCAGGAGCGCCCGCCCTACGACATCGCCGGCGCGAACTGGAGCGCGCGCATCGTCGATTCGGTCGTGCCCGAGCTCGGCGTCGGCACCATGCCGGTGCCGTTCCAGCGCCCGCACCCGCCGATCGCCATCACCGCGCGCAGCCTCGACAGCTTCGGCGTGAAGGTGGCGGCGGAGCGCGGCTGGGGCGTGGTGTCGGCGAATTTCGTCACCACCCGCGTCGTCGCCGGCCACTGGCGCACGCTGCAGGCGGCGCTGGCCGCGAACGGCAGGCCGGCAAGCGGCGAGAACTGGCGCGTCGCGCGCAACTTCTGCATCGCCGCGACCGAGGCGGAGGCGCGCGCGCGCGTCTTCGACGCGGCGGGGGCGAACCGCTACTACTTCCACTACCTCAGCACCCTGGCGCGGCCCGCGGGCCAGCTCGCCACGCTCAAGCCGGACGCCGAGACGCCGGACGAGGCGGTGACGCTCGAGCAGATCATCGCCGACTGCGTGATCTGGGGCTCGCCGCAGGGCGTGCTCGACCGGCTGGTGGCGTTCCGCGAGCGGGTCGGGCCGTTCGGCCACCTGCTGATGGCGGGCCTCGACTGGTCCGGGCCGAACGCGGCGTGGGAGCAGGAGACGATGCGGCGGCTCGCCGAGGAGGTGATGCCGCGCTTCCGCCAGCACGTCGCGGCGACCGAGGGGAAGCGCGCGGCGGAGTAGCGGCGGCGCTCAGCCCCCGCCCTTGCGCAGCACCAGCGTCGTCCACGGCCCGACATCGAGGCGCCGGGCGAGCCGGAGCCCCTGCCGCCGGTGCGCCGCCAGCACCCAGCGCGCCTGGGTGCCGAGCAGCCCGGCGAGGATCGCCGTGCCCCCGGGCGCGAGATGCGCCGCGAGGTCCTTCGCCATCGCACAGAGCGGGCGGGCGAGGATGTTGGCGAAGACGAGGTCGTAGGGCGCCGCCGCCCGCACGACGCGGTGCCGCCAGCCGTCGGCGAGCGCGGCGCGCACCAGCGTCGCGACGCCGTTGAGCCGCGCGTTCTCGGCGGCGACGCGCACGCTCCAGGGCTCGATGTCGGTCGCCAGGACGCGCCGGCGCAGCCGCTTCGCCGCGGCGATGGCGAGGATGCCGGAGCCGGTGCCGAGGTCGAGCACGCGCCGCGGGCGCCGCCGCTTCGCCAGGCGCCCGAAGGCGATCAGGCAGCCCCGCGTGGAGGCGTGCTCGCCGCTGCCGAAGGCGAGGCCGGCGTCGAGGCGCAGCACGATGCGGCCATAGGTCCGCCGGTCCGGCAGGTGCGTCGGACGGACGAGGAAGCGGTCGCCGATCGGCTGCTCCGGGAAGCTCTCGGCGGTGCGGGCGAGCCAGCCCTCCGCCGCGACGGGCTCGGCGGAGAGCGCCGGCGGCTCGATGCCCGCGGCGGCGGCGGCGAGCGCCAGCGCGGTGTCGAGCGTCCCCTCGCCCGCGCCCGCCTCGCGCACGCCCTCGACGCGCCAGGTGTCGCTCGCCTCGTCGCGGATGTAGGCGACGGTGGCGCAGACGGTCTGCAGCGCGGCCTCGAAGGCCGGCACCGCCGACTCCGGGAGGCCCTCGATCGAGAGCAGCTCCAGCGGCTCGGCGCGGCGCCGCGACAGCGGCGCCGGGTGCGGCCCGTCGGGGCGCATCACGCCTTCTCCACGAAGCGGTCGAGGACGCGCCTGGTGCCGGCCTTGTCGAAGGCGATGTCGAGCCGGTCGTCCTCCACGGCGAGGACGCGGCCGTAGCCGAACTTCTGGTGGAACACGCGCTCGCCGACGGCGATGCGCTCGGCGCGCGCCGGGCGCTCGGCGACCTCCCAGGAGCCGGTCTCGTAGATGCGCGGCGTCGGCGGCCGGCGCGGCGCGGCGAGGCCGAAGGGGCTGCCGAACGCGCCCGCCGCGCCCGTCGCGGCGCGGTGGCGCTCCATCGCCGCGCCGCCCTCCTTCGCCACGTGCTCGTCGGGCAGCTCCTCGATGAAGCGGCTCGGGATCGAGGCGGTCCAGTTGCCATAGACGCGCCGGTTCGCGGCGTGGCTCACCACCGCGAGCTTGCGCGCCCGCGTCAGCCCGACATAGGCGAGGCGCCGCTCCTCCTCGAGCGCCTTCTCCCCGCCCTCGTCGAGCGAGCGCTGGGAGGGGAACAGCCCCTCCTCCCAGCCGGGCAGGAAGACCATGTCGAACTCCAGCCCCTTCGCCGCGTGCAGCGTCATCAGCGAGACGCGCTCGCCCTCCGCCGCCTCGTCGTTCTCCATCACCAGCGCGACGTGGTCGAGGAAGCCGGCGAGCGACTCGAATTCCCCGAGGGCGCGCAGCAGCTCCTTGAGGTTCTCGAGCCGCCCCGGCGCCTCCGGCGAGCGGTCCTGCTTCCACATCTCCGTGTAGCCGCTCTCGTCGAGCAGGGTGGCGACGGTGACGACATGGCCGTCGCGCGGAAGCTGCTCGCGCCAGCGGGCGAAGCCGCGCATCAGCTCGGCCAGCGCCTGGCGCGGCCTCGGGCGCAGGCCGTCGGGCGAGAGCGCCAGCCGCTCCGCCGCGGCGGCGAGGGAGCTCTTCTCGATGCGCGCCAGCTCGTGCAGCGCGCGGATCGTGGAATCGCCGAGGCCGCGCTTCGGCACGTTGACGATGCGCTCGAAGGCGAGGTCGTCGGAGGGCTGGGCGAGGACGCGCATGTAGGCGAGCGCGTCGCGGATCTCCTGCCGCTCGTAGAACCTGGCGCCGCCGACGACGCGGTAGGGGATGCCGAGGGTGATCAGCCGCTCCTCGAAGGCGCGGGTCTGGAAGCCGGCGCGCACCAGGATCGCCACCTCGGAGAGCGGGTGCCCGGCGCGCTGCGCCTCCTCGATGCGCTCGCCCACCATCCGGGCCTCCTCCTCGGAGTCCCAGAGCGCGACGACCCGCACCTTCTCCCCCTCCGCGTCGTCGCGCCCGGCGCGCAGCGTCTTGCCGAGGCGGCCGGCGTTGTGCGCGATCAGGCCCGAGGCCGCCGCGAGGATCGGCCGCGTCGAGCGGTAGTTGCGCTCCAGGCGCACCACCTTCGCGTCCGGGAAGTCCTTCTCGAAGCGGAGGATGTTCTCGATCTCCGCGCCGCGCCAGGAGTAGATGGACTGGTCGTCGTCGCCGACGCAGCAGATGTTGCCGTGCCCCTTGGCGAGCAGCCGCAGCCAGAGGTACTGCACCAGGTTGGTGTCCTGGTACTCGTCCACCAGGATGTAGCGGAAGGCGCGGTGGTACTGCGCCAGCACCTCGGGCTCGGTGCGCAGGATCTCCGTCGTGTGCAGCAGCAGGTCGCCGAAGTCGGCGGCGTTCAGGTCGCGCAGGCGCTGCTGGTACTGGGCGTAGAGGGCGCGGGCGCGGCCGTTGGCGTAGTCCGAGTCCTCGGAGGGCGTCACCCGCTCCGGCGTCAGGCCGCGGTCCTTCCAGCGCTGCACCACCGCCATCAGCCCCGGCGCCGGCCAGCGCTTCAGGTCCACGCCCGAGGCGTCCATCACCTGCTTCAGCAGGCGCGTCTGGTCGTCGGTGTCGAGGATGGTGAAGTTGCCCTTCAGCCCGACATGCTCCGCGTGCCGGCGCAGCATGCGGGCGCCGAGGGCGTGGAAGGTGCCGAGCCAGAGCCCCTCGACCTCCCGGCCGAGGATGGCGGAGACGCGCGCCTTCATCTCCCGCGCCGCCTTGTTGGTGAAGGTCACGGCCAGCACCTGGGAGGGGAAGGCGCGGCGGGTCACCAGCAGGTGCGCGAAGCGCGTCGTCAGCACCCGCGTCTTGCCGGTGCCGGCCCCGGCCAGCACCAGCACCGGGCCGTCCAGCGTCTCCACCGCGGCGCGCTGCTCCGGGTTGAGGCGCGCGAGGTAGTCGGGCGGCGCGGCGGGGGGCGAGGCTGGCGGGGACACGGGGGGCGATATAGAACAGCCGGCGAACTCCTCCAACCGCCGCCCGCCTTGCCGCCGCCCATGCTCCGCCGCCTCCTCGAACGGGCCGCCCGGCACGGCAGCGCGCTGCTCGCCCTCAGCGTCGCGGTCGGGTTCGCGGTGCCGCCCCTCGCCGCCGCCGCCCGCACCCTGGTGACGCCGGTGGTGGCGGCGCTGCTGACGCTGGTGCTGCTGCGGGTGGACTTCACGCGGCTTTCCGCGCTGCTGCGGCGGCCGGCGCTGATCGCCGCGCTGCTGGCCTGGATGATGCTCGCCGCGCCGGTGCTGGCGCATGCCCTCGCGCGGCTCGCCGGGCTCGACGGGCCGCTCGGCGCCGGGGCGGTGGTGGTCGCGGCCGGCTGCGCCATCACCGCCGCGCCGGCCTTCGCGCGCCTGGTCGGGCTGGACGCGGAGGTGGCGCTGGTGCTGGTGGTGCTCTCCACCCTGCTCGTGCCCTTCACCGCGCCGCCGCTGGCGCTCGGGCTGCTCGGGCTCGACCTCGCCATCCCGATGGGGGCGCTGATGCTGCGGCTCGCCCTGGTGGTGGGGCTGCCGCTGCTCGCCTCGCTGGCGATCCGCCGCCTCGCCGGGCCGGCGCGGCTGGCGCGCTGGGGCGCCGCGGTGGACGGCGCGGCGGTCCTGACGGTCTGCGTCTTCGGCGTCGCCGTGATGGACGGCATCCAGGCCAGGCTGCTGGCCGAGCCGCTCTGGGTCGCGGGCGGGCTGGCGCTCGGCTTCCTGACGAATTTCGGCCTGAACCTGGCGACCGCCCTCGCCTTCGCGCCGCTCGGGCGGCACCTCGCCCTCTCCGCCGGCCTGGTCGCCGGCAACCGCAACTCGGCGCTCTACCTCGCCGTGCTGCCGGCGGCGACGGACCCGGGCATCCTGCTGTTCCTCGCCCTGTTCCAGGTTCCGCTGTTCCTCAATCCCTTCCTCTTGCGGCCGGTCTATGATCGGCTCCGCGGCGCCGGCCCCTCCTGAGGCGGCGCACGACGACGGATGGAGGCACTCCCGATGCGGCTCACCGACGCCCAGGTGCGGCAGTTCCACACCGAGGGCTGGCTGTTCCTCCCCGACCTCTTCTCGCCCGAGGAGGTCGCCGTGCTGCGCGAGGAGGCGGAGGCGATCTACCGCGAGGACCGCCCCGAGATCTGGCGCGAGAAGTCCGGCGCGCCGCGCACCGCCTTCGCCGCCCACACCTACAACGAGGCGTTCCGCATCCTCGCCGCGCATCCCCGCATGATCGGGCCGATCGAGCAGGTGTTCGGCGAGAGGCTCTACATGCACCAGTTCAAGATCAACGCGAAGGCCGCCTTCACCGGCGACGTCTGGCAGTGGCACCAGGACTACGGCACCTGGGCGCGCGACGACGGCATGCCCGAGCCGCGGGCGATGAACATCTCCGTCTTCCTCGACGAGGTGATGCCGATCAACGGCCCGCTGATGCTGATCCCGCGCAGCCACCGCCACGGCGTGCTGGAGGCCGGGCACGACACCGAGACCACCTCCTACCCGCTCTGGACGCTCGACGAGGCGACGGTGACGCGGCTGGTGGAGGAGGGCGGGATCGTCGCCCCGACCGGCAGGCCGGGCGGGATGCTGATGTTCCACGGCAACCTGGTGCACGGCTCGGCGCCGAACATCACGCCCTATCCGCGCAAGATCGTCTATCTGACGCTGAACGCGGTCTCGAACCGCATCCGCCGGCCGACGCGGCCGGAGTGGATCGCGCACCGCGACTTCGCGCCGATCGAGCCGGTGGCCGACGACGCGCTGCTGCGATACGCGCGCAGCCGCCGGCAGGAGGCGGAATAGGGCGCCGGCCGGGGGCGGGGGCTCAGCCGGCCGGCGCCGGCCGCGCGCCGAGCAGGTGCGCGATCGCGTAGGTGAGGTCGGCGCGGTTCAGCGTGTAGAAGTGGAACTCGTCCACCCCGTTCGCCTGCAGCAGCCGCACCTGCTCGGCCGCGACCACCGCCGCGACCATCCGGCGCGTCTCCGGGTCCTCCTCCAGCCCCTCGAACAGCCGCGGCATCCAGGCCGGGATGGAGGCGCCGCACATCGCGCTGAACTTCCGCACCTGGGCGAAGTTCGACACCGGCAGGATGCCCGGCACCACCGGCACGGTGATGCCGGCGGCGAGGCAGCGGTCGAGGAAGCGCAGGAAGACGTCGGTGTCGAAGAAGTACTGCGTGATCGCCCGCGTCGCCCCGGCGTCGATCTTGCGCTTGAGGTTGTCGAGGTCCTGCTCGGGCGAGAGCGCCGCCGGATGGGTCTCCGGATAGGCGGCGACCGAGATCTCGAAGGGCGCGACCCGGGCGAGGCCCGCCACCAGGTCCGCGGCGAAGGCGTAGCCCTCCGGGTGCGGCTCGTAGCGCGCCTGGCCCGCCGGCGGGTCGCCGCGCAGGGCGACGATGTGGCGCACCCCGGCCTCCCAGTAGCGCCGCGCCACCGCGTCCACCTCGGCGCGCGAGGCGCCGACGCAGGTGAGGTGCGCCGCCGGCGTCAGCGCCGTCTCGCGCAGGATGCGCGCGACGGTGGCGTGGGTGCGCTCCTGGGTCGAGCCGCCGGCGCCGTAGGTGACGGAGACGAAACGGGGCCGCAGCGGCTCGAGCCGGCGGATCGCGGCCCACAGCTGCTGCTCCAGCGCCTCGGTACGCGGCGGGAAGAACTCGAAGGAAAGGCGCGGCGCGGCCTCGGCCGGCGCGGGCAGGCCGGCGAAGCGCGGGCCGGTGAGCCAGCGCTGCAGCGTTCCGGGCGCGGCGCCGCCCGGTGCGGCGGTGGAAGGAGGGATGTCCATGGGGGCGGCATCTCTCCCGCGAATCGGCGCCCGAGTGCAAGGCCCTGCGGTGCGGACCGCAGCGGCCGGAACGCGCGCCCAAGGCGGCGGCCCGGGTGGTAACGCAACAATCGGTTGCATCCGGCGCCAGAAAAGGGTGTTAGGGCAGCCGCAGCGGTCGCATGGGCGTGACCTGTCCGGCCCTGGAGCGCCGCCGCCGCGCCACCGAATCGCCGCGACGCACCCTCCTGCTACCGGACCGGCACCACGATGGGACAATGATATTGCACCGCAGTCGAACACCAGGCCACCCGGGGAAGGCCCGTGTCACTCCGCCGTGGCGCGCCCGGCCCGCCGGCCGCCCCGGGGCGGCGGGGGCGGCGCCCTGCCCGGTCCGGGCAACCTGCAGGGCGCTGCCGGGTTCGTGGGGGGCATCGTGATCGGCTTCCCGACCCGCATGGCTCAGGGCGCGGCGTCCGCCGCGCAGGCGGCGCGGAATGTCGAAACCGCGGTGGATGCGCGGGAGGGCCGATGGACGGCGAGCGACGCGCCCCGCCCGCATCCCCGACGGCCCTGCGCCCGGCCTGCGCCGCCCGAGCTGCGACCATAGTTCATCACATTGAGGAGAGATGAGACGATGATGCCGGGAGTGCCTCCCGCCGGCTCCGCCGCCCGCTCCGCCCGCCGCGCCCTCCTGCTGTCGGTCGGCGCGGCCGGCGGCTTCGCCCTGCTCGCCGCCTTGCCTCTCGGCAGCGGGCGGGCCCAGGCGATGGACATCGGACGCGCCGCCGCGTTCATCGAGCAGACCGGCAACCAGCTCGTCGCCGCGATCAACGACCCGCGGCTCAACCTCCAGCAGCGCCGAGAACGGGTAGCGAACATCCTGCGGCGGGCCGTGGACATCGAGGGCGTGGGGCGGTTCATCCTCGGCCGCTACGTGCACCAGGCGAGCCCGGCGGAACTGGCCGAGTATCTGCGGCTGTTCGAGCAGGTGATCATCCGCAACCTCTCCGCCCGGTTCGGCGAGTACCAGGGGGTGCGGTTCACGCTCGGCCGCAGCCAGCAGCTCGCCGGCGACGACGTGCTGGTCACCACCGTCATCCAGCGGCCGAGCACCCCGCCCTTCACCCTCGACTGGCGGGTCAGCGAGGTGGGCGGGCAGCCGAAGGTCGTGGACGTGATCGCCGAGGGAACCTCGCTGCGACTGACCACGCGCAGCGAGTACTCGGCGGTGATCCAGCGCAACCGCGGCAGCATTCCGGCGCTGCTCGAGGCGATGCGCAACCAGATCCAGGAGCTGGCGGTGCGCGAGGCGAGCGGCGGGGGACGGTAGCGCGGACAGGCGCGGCGCGGTCGGCCGCCCCCGGCCGGCCGGGCCACCGGCTGGCGGGTCGCAGGACCGGCTCAGAGCACGAAGTCGGAGGCGTCCGGGGCGACGAGCCCGCGGATCTGGATGCGGAATTCGGCGCCGTGCTGCCGCTGATGTTGCCGTCCACGAAGGTGTTGCCGCCCGACTGGAAGGCGCGGATCTGCCCGGTTCCGGCGAAGGCGCCGGCCTGGAACCCGGCGGCCAGCGTGTCGGCCCTGGCGATCTGCATCCTGCAGGCGGTGCCGGGGGCGATACCGGCGATCAGGCCGCGGTTCTCGACCGCGTTTCCGCCGCCCTGCAGCGTGACCCCATAGCTCGCGCCGGCGATCGTGCCGGCGTTGAACAGGGAATTGGCCTCCTCGAACGGCGGGATGCCGTCCATGCCGGTGACCGGCCCGGGCTCGCCCACGGTGATGTCACGCATGGCGGTCGCCGCTCGTTTCAGGCAAGCGCCCCGCGGCGGCCGGCGCCCGGGGCCCGCCGCGGACCGTCGGGCGGCACTGCCGGACGGGCCGCCGCAGCGTCGCCAGGGGGTCGCATTGCCCGTGGCCTCCGCCTCCTGCTACGCCGGCCATCCCCGCGCCCCCTTCGGAGACCTCCCATGCGCCTCGACGCCATTCCCGTCGGCGAGGATCCCCCTAACGACATCAATGTCGTCATCGAGGTCCCGATCGGCGGCGAACCCATCAAGTACGAGATGAACAAGGAGGCCGGCACGCTCTTCGTGGACCGGTTCCTCCACACGCCGATGCGCTATCCGGGCAATTACGGCTTCATCCCCCACACCCTCTGCGAGGACGGCGACCCGATGGACGTGCTGGTCGCCAACACCCGCCCGATCGTGCCCGGCGCGGTGATGAACGTCCGCCCGGTCGGCGTGCTGAAGATGGAGGACGACGGCGGCACGGACGAGAAGATCATCGCCGTGCCGGTGACGCGGCTGACCCGCCGCTACGTCCATGTCGTGAACCACACCGACCTGCCGCGCATCACGCTCGACCAGATCCGGCACTTCTTCGAGCACTACAAGGATCTCGAGCCCGGCAAGTGGGTGAGGGTGCTGGGCTGGGGCGACGCCGCGGAGGCGCGCGGCCTGATCGCCGCGGCGATCGCGCGGGCCTCGGCGGAAGGCGGCGCCGGCCGGCGGGCGTAGCCGGGGCCGAGGGGCCGCCGTTGCGCCCCTGCCGCGCCATGCTTATACGGGGCCGCCCGATGGGGGCCGCCCAGGGGCGGGGCGCCCCTCCCCCGCCGTGCCCGCCCCACACGGATCACCGAGGGAGTACCCGGTCTTGGAGACCATCGCCCTGCTCCTGGTCATCGCGCTGGGAGCGCTGTCCATCGTCTATGGCTACCTGACCGTGAAGGACGTCATGGCGCGCGACGCCGGCTCCGAACGGATGCAGGAGATCGCCCGCGCCATCCAGGAAGGCGCGTCCGCATACCTCAATCGCCAGTACACCACGATCGGCATCGTCGGCCTGGTGCTCTTCGTCGTCGTGTGGGTGCTGCTGGGCTTCCTGGTCGCGCTCGGCTTCCTGATCGGCGCGGTGCTGTCGGGCGCGGCCGGCTTCATCGGCATGAACGTCTCGGTCCGCGCCAACGTCCGCACCGCCCAGGCGGCGATGCAGTCGCTCGCCGGCGGTCTCGATGTCGCCTTCAAGTCGGGCGCGGTGACCGGGATGCTGGTCGCCGGCCTCGCGCTGCTCGGCGTCGCGGTCTACTACTTCGTCCTGACGAAGCTGCTCGGCTATCCGGCGAGCAGCCGCACGGTGATCGACGCCCTGGTGGCGCTCGGCTTCGGCGGCTCGCTGATCTCGATCTTCGCCCGTCTCGGCGGCGGCATCTTCACCAAGGGCGCGGATGTCGGCGGCGACATGGTCGGCAAGGTCGAGGCCGGCATCCCCGAGGACGACCCCCGCAACCCGGCGACCATCGCGGACAACGTCGGCGACAACGTCGGCGACTGCGCCGGCATGGCCGCCGACCTGTTCGAGACCTATGCCGTGACCATGGTCGCGACGATGGTCCTCGCGGCGCTGGCCTTCGCGGACGACAGCCTGCGCTGGGCGGGGATGCTGTTCCCGCTCGCCATCGGCGCGGTCTGCGTCGTCACCTCGATCGTCGGCACCTACTTCGTGAAGCTGCCGGCCAGCAACTCCATCATGGGGGCGATGTACCGCGGCTTCGTCGTGACCGGCGTGCTCTCGCTCATCGCGCTGCTGCCGCTGACCTACCTGGTGTTCGGCACCGGCACGATCACCGCGAGCGGGACGAGCTTCGGGCCCTTCGCGCTGTTCCTCTGCGGCGTGGTCGGGCTGGCGGTGACCGGGCTCCTCATGTGGGTGACGGAGTACTACACCGGCACCGGGTTCCGCCCGGTGCGGGCGATCGCCGAGGCCTCGCAGACCGGGCACGGCACCAACGTGATCCGCGGCCTCGCGGTCAGCATGGAGAGCACCGCCATCCCGGCGCTGATCGTCATCGCCGGCGTGCTGGTGTCCTACAACCTGGCCGGGCTCTACGGGCTCGCCATCGCGGTGACGACCATGCTGTCGCTCGCCGGCATGGTGGTCGCGCTCGACGCCTTCGGGCCGGTCACCGACAACGCCGGCGGCATCGCCGAGATGTCCGGGCTGCCGAAGGAGGTCCGCCAGTCCACCGACGCGCTGGACGCGGTCGGCAACACCACCAAGGCGGTCACCAAGGGCTACGCGATCGGCTCGGCGGGCCTCGGCGCGCTGGTGCTGTTCGCGGCCTACACGCAGGACCTTGCCTTCTTCGCCGCCAACCCGGATGCCTACCCCTACTTCCGGGACGTCGGGCCGATCACCTTCTCGCTCTCCGACCCCTACGTCGTGGTCGGGCTGCTGTTCGGCGGGCTGCTGCCCTACCTGTTCGGCGGCATCTCGATGACCGCGGTCGGCCGCGCGGCGCAGAGCGTGGTCGAGGAGGTGCGGCGGCAGTTCCGCGAGAAGCCGGGCATCATGCAGGGCACCGACCGGCCGGACTACGGCCGCGCGGTGGACATGCTGACCAAGGCGGCGATCCGCGAGATGATCGTGCCGAGCCTGCTGCCGGTGCTGGGGCCGATCGTGGTGTTCACGCTGGTGCTGTGGATCGCCGGCAAGGCGGCGGCCTTCTCGGCGCTCGGCGCGATGCTGCTCGGCGTCATCGTCACCGGCTTCTTCGTCGCGGTGAGCATGACCGCGGGCGGCGGCGCCTGGGACAACGCCAAGAAGTACATCGAGGACGGCCACTACGGCGGCAAGGGCTCCGAGGCCCACAAGGCCGCGGTGACCGGCGACACGGTCGGCGACCCGTACAAGGACACGGCGGGGCCGGCGGTGAACCCGATGATCAAGATCACCAACATCGTGGCGCTGCTGCTGCTCGCGGTGCTGGCGCACTGAACGGCCGCGCGGGCGCATCCGCGCCGGCCCCGACGGGAAGCCCCCTCCCCTGCGCGCGGGGGAGGGGCTTCTCTTTGCCCGGGAGGCGCCGTCGGGGAGGGCGGCGAGCCGCCCCCCTCACCCCACCCGCAGGTGGTCCGGCACGCGCAGACCGAGCCGCACCGGCACCGGCCACAGCTCCCGCACCGTCCGCAGCGTGCGGAACCCCGCGGCGAGGTAGCCCGGCAGCGCCCGCGGATGGTCCGCGGTGCAGGTGTTCACCGTCAGCGCCCGCGGCTTCTCCGCCCAGGCGGTGTCGATCGCGTGGCGCAGGAAGGGCGTGCCGAGCCGGTTGCCGATCGCGAAGGGCATCAGCCCGAAATAGCTGAGGTTGGTCCCGTGCGCCGAGCGCCGGTCGAGCTCGTAGAATCCCGCCGGCTGCCCGCCGACATAGAGGACGTGCACCGAGACGCCCGGATGCGACAGGATCGCGGCGATCTCGGCGTCCGGCGCCGCCCGGCGCAGCCACCACAGGTAGTCCTGCCCCACCGTGTTGTAGAGGAAGCGGTAGAAGGGCACCGCGCAGCGCGGCCGCACGCGCGCCACCACGGCGCCGCGCGGCAGCGGCCGCGCCGGCGCCTCGGGCGGCGCGTCCATGCGCAGGAAGGTGACGTCCACGGCGGCGGTGACGGTCGCCTCCCTCGCCTCCGCCGCGGACATGGCGTCAGTTGTCCAGGAAGGAGCGCAGCTTGCGCGAGCGCGAGGGGTGCTTGAGCTTGCGCAGCGCCTTGGCCTCGATCTGGCGGATGCGCTCGCGCGTCACGTTGAACTGCTGGCCGACCTCCTCCAGCGTGTGGTCGGTGTTCATGCCGATGCCGAAGCGCATGCGCAGCACGCGCTCCTCGCGCGGCGTCAGCGAGGCGAGCACCCGCGTCGTCGCCTCGCGCAGGTTGGACTGGATCGCGGCCTCGAGCGGGATGATCGCGGCCTTGTCCTCGATGAAGTCGCCGAGGTGGCTGTCCTCCTCGTCGCCGATCGGCGTCTCCAGGCTGATCGGTTCCTTGGCGATCTTCAGCACCTTGCGCACCTTCTCGAGCGGCATGCCGAGCTTCTCGGCGAGCTCCTCCGGCGTCGGCTCGCGCCCGATCTCGTGCAGCATCTGGCGCGAGGTGCGCACCAGCTTGTTGATCGTCTCGATCATGTGCACGGGGATGCGGATGGTGCGCGCCTGGTCGGCGATCGAGCGGGTGATCGCCTGGCGGATCCACCAGGTGGCGTAGGTGGAGAACTTGTAGCCGCGGCGGTACTCGAACTTGTCCACCGCCTTCATCAGGCCGATGTTGCCCTCCTGGATCAGGTCCAGGAACTGCAGGCCGCGGTTGGTGTACTTCTTGGCGATCGAGATGACGAGACGGAGGTTGGCCTCGATCATCTCCTTCTTCGCCTGGGTCATGTCGCGCTCGCCGCGGCTGACCGTGGCGAAGACGCGCTTGAACTCGCCGATCGGCAGGCCGGCCTCGTTGGCGGTCTCGGCGATCCGGGCGCGGATCGCCTCGACCTCGTCGCGCGACTTGGCGACGAAGGCCCGCCAGTTCTTGCCGAGCCTTCCCACATGGTCGAGCCAGCCCGGGTCGAGCTCGCGGCCGCGCCACTGCTCGAGGAATTCCTCGCGGCGGACCTTGCTCGCCTCGGCGAGGCGCAGGATCTGCCCCTCCAGCCCGGTCAGACGGCGGTTGATGCCCTTGAGCTGGTCCACCAGCTCCTCGATCCGGTTGTTGTGCAGGTGGACCTTCTCGACCAGGGCGACCAGCTCCTGGCGCTGCCGGTCGTAGGTCTTCTCGTTGCGGCCGGCGAGCTCCGCGCCGGCGGCGTAGGCCTCCATGCGCCGGTGGGAGAGCTTCTGCAGCCGGGAATAGGCGGCCTCGATCGCCTCGAAGGCGGCGAGCGCCTCCGGCTTCAGCTTCTCCTCGAGCGCCGAGAGCGAGAGGCCGAGCCCTTCGCCCTCCTCGTCCTCCGCCTCGTCCTCCGACGCCGCCTCGGCCCGGGCCGCGCCGTTGCCCGATGCCGCGGCGCCATTGCCGCCCGCGACCGCCGCCACCTCCGGATTGTCGGCGTTGGCCGTGGCCTCGAGGTCGATGACGTCGCGCAGCAGCATCCTCCCTTCCCGGACCGCCTCGTGCCAGCGCACGATGGCCTGGAAGGTGAGCGGGCTCTCGCAGAGCCCGCCGATCATCATGTCGCGCCCCGCCTCGATGCGCTTGGCGATGGCGATCTCGCCCTCGCGCGAGAGCAGCTCGACCGAGCCCATCTCGCGCAGGTACATGCGGACCGGGTCGTCGGTGCGGCCGAGGCTCTCCTCGTCCACGTTGCCGCCCGGCTCCTCCTCCTCCTCGCCCTCGCCCTGGGCCGCCCTGGCGGCGGGGCGCGCGACAAGCGCGGTCTCGCCGTCCTCGCTGTCCTCGCTCTCGACGACGTTGATGCCCATCTCGTTGAGCTGGGCCATGGTGTCCTCGATCAGCTCGGAGGACACCTGCTCGGAGGGCAGCGCGGCGTTCAGCTCGTCGTAGGTGACGTAGCCGCGCTCCTTGCCCCGGGTGATGAGCTTCTTGACCGAGGCGGTCAGCGTGTCGAGAAGGACGCCCTCCACGGCATCGTCGCGGCCATCCACGGCCTCGCCGCTGCCCCCCAGTTTCGTGCTCGCCATCCTGCGCTACCCCGCTCCGTCCCTCGTCGAGGGGGGACGCGCCCGGGCGTACGGCCCGGGCACGCGCGATCGTCCCCCTACCCTATGGGTCCCCCGCGAACCCGTCCTGCCCGGAGGTGCCGTCGCCGCGGCGCAGCGCGGCCAGGGCCTCGGTCAGCCGGATCAGGCGCCGCTGCGCCGCGGGGTCGTTGGTCTCGACCAGCGCCCTCTCGGCCGCGCGCCGGTCGTCCACCAGATCCGCCTCGCCCCGGAGATAGCCGAAGAAGTGCCACCACCCGTCCAGCGCCTCTCGCGGCTGAGCATCCGCCGTCGCGGCGGTCGGCAGGCCCGCGCCCTGGAGCGCCCAGGCCAGCGCGTCCGCCGCGCCCATCGAGGCGAGTTGGGACATCAACCCGGCCGAGTCAAGCGCGCCCGCCCCCTCGGCCCGCGACGCCGCGGCGTGGCAGGCGAGGATCGCCGCGCGCAGGCGCGTCGCCTCGCCCTCCGGCAGGTCGAGCGCCGCCAGCGGCTCCTCGACCTCGTCGAGCAGCCAGGGATGGCGCAGCGTGATGGCGAGCAGGATGCGCGCGCGCTCGCGCCGCACCGCGGGCGGATCCAGGGGCGGGCGCGGCGGCCGCGGCGACGGCGCGCCCGCGGCGCGGAACCGCCGCGCGCCGATGCCGCCGGGCGCGGCGCGCCGCGCCGACCCGGCCGCGGCGAAGAAGCGGTCGAGCCACGCGCGCCGGTACTCCGCCGCCAGGGCCCGATCCGGGATGGTGCCGGCGACGGCGACGAGGCGGTTGCGCAGCGCGGCGCGCTGCTCCGGCGCCTCGGGCAGGCGCGCTCCGGCGAGCATGGCGAAGAGCGCCTCCGACAACGGGCGCGCCGCGTCCAGCAAGGCCTGGAAGCCGCGCGGCCCCTGCCTCGCGACCAGCGTGTCGGGGTCCTCGCCCCCCGGCAGCGTCGCGATGCGCAGCGTCCGCTCCGGCGCGAGCAGCGGAAGCGCGGCGAGCGCCGCGCGTTCCGCCGCACGCGCGCCGGCGGCGTCGCCGTCGAAGCACAGCACCGGCTCGGGGGTGAGGCGCCACAGCTCCTCCAGGTGCTCCTCCGTCAGCGCCGTGCCGAGCGGCGCGACCGCGCCGCCGAAGCCGGCCTGGTGCAGCGCGATGACGTCCATGTAGCCCTCGACCACCACCACGGCGGCGCCGCGGAACGCCGCCTCGCGCGCCAGGTCGAGGCCGTAGAGGGCGCGGCGCTTCCGGAACAGCGCCGTCTCCGGGCTGTTGACGTATTTCGGCTGGCCGTCGCCGAGGATGCGCCCGCCGAAGCCGATCACCCGGCCGCGCCGGTCGCGGATCGGGAACATGACCCGGTTGAAGAAGAAGTCGGAGTAGCCCCCGGCGGCGCCCTCGCCCTCGCGCGGCCTGACGAGCCCGGCCTCGACGAGCTGCTCCGGCTCGACGCCTTCCGCCTTGAGGTCGGCGGCCAGCGCCCCGCGCCCGGCGCCGGACCAGCCGAGGCCGAAGCGGGCGATCGTCTCCTCGGTCAGGCCGCGGCGATGGAGGTAGTCGAGGGCGGCGCGGCCCTCGGGCAGCCGCAGGCGCCGCTCGAAGGCCGCCGCGGCGGCGGCGAGCACGGCGTGGAGGTCGCGCGCGCGGCGCTCGCGCTCCGCCGCCTCGGGGCCGGGCTTCGGCACCTCCAGCCCGGCCTCCGCCGCCAGCCGTTCCACCGCCTCGAGGAAGGAGGCGCCCTCGGCGCGCATGACGAAGGAGACCGCGTCGCCATGCGCCCCGCAGCCGAAGCAGTGGAAGTGGTCCTCGTAGACGTAGAAGGAGGGTGTCTTCTCCTGGTGGAAGGGGCAGCAGCCCTTCCAGTTGCGCCCGCCGGCGCGGATCAGCCGCGTCCGGCGCCCGATCAGTTCGGCGAGCGGGGTGCGGGCGCGGAGTTCGTCGAGGAAGGCGGGCGGCAGGGCCATGGCGCGTGCCGGATGAACCTAGCACGCCGGGCCGGGAATGGCCCGCCCCCACGCCTGTTCCGGAGTCCGCTCAGCCGGGCGCGGCCGAGCGGCGACACCGGCTGAGCAGCACCCCGCCGAGGGCCAGCATCAGCAGGGTCCCCAGGCCAAGGATCCACTCGCTCACGCCCGGTCCGGCGGCCACGTCCTCGGGAAGGCGCAGCCGGGTCGGCTCGGCCGGGTCGTAGACGACCGTCGTCCGCCGCCCTCGCGGGAAGTCGGAGAGACTGACGGCCGTGGAGGCCCGGGCCTCGACCTTGCGTCCGTCGGCGGTGACGAAGCGGAACACCGGGCGGTGGATCGTGGCCCCGCGCCGGCTCCGCACCGATTCCATGCCGACGACGATCGCCTCGGCCTGTTGGCCCCTCCGCATCAGGTGGACGAACTCGCTGGTCTGGGACCAGGTGCCGTAGCCCAGCACCAGGCCGACCAGGATGCAGAAGACGCCGAGGCCAAGGGGGCTGCCCCCGTGCCTTGCCGCCGCCGGCCGCGGGGTCGTGGCGCCCACCGGTCGGTGCCTCCCGGAAGAGTGGCTCGAGAAGTCTCGCGCATGCACAGGCGGTGGGCAACGCACGCCGTCGCGGACCGCCGGGCCGGGCGCCGTCACGGCCGGGACTGTGTCAGCTCCGGCGCTTGAACAGGGCCACCGCGGCAAGCCCAAAGGCCGTAAGGGCCAGGGCGGCGAGGATCCAACTCAGGGCGCCGACCCCGCCGCCCACCGAGTCGGCGGGACGGACGCTCGAGGGGTTGGCAGGGTCGTATACCACCGCGACCGGGCGTCCGCTCCTGTATGGCTCGACCGAGGGGACGGAGACGGACGATCGCTCGCGCAGCATGCGCCCGTCGGCGGTACGGAAGAGGAAGACCGGATAGTACGTGGAGACGCCGCGGCGGCGATGCTCCTCGATCGAAGGCACCCGCGCCTCCGTGCGGACGCCGTTGGCGGCGAGATGGCGATCCTCGGCGATCGGCATCCAGGCGAGCACCGCGAGACCGATGCCCGCTGCCAGGAAGATGATGCCGGCGACGAAAGGTCGCTTCGGCACCGGTCGCGCCGGGGGCGTGGCGGCTCCACTCATCGCGCCGGGCCCTGCGCCGCGATGGCAGGGGCGACACAGCGGGCGTGACGCATGGCACGAACCCTCCCGCGCCCAGGCTGCGCCGGTTGCCGCGGCCGCGCAACGGAAATCCACACGGCGCGGCGCACGGCCGCCTGCGGCGCGACCGGCACGTCGAGCCCCGGGCGGGCCGTGCGGGCCGGAGCGCGCCCTATCCCCCGAGCCGCGCCTTCACCAGCGGCCCGGCCTTGGCGAGATCGAGCGTCGCCGCGTGCTTCGCCCGCAGCGCCGCCATCACCTTGCCCATGTCCTTCACGCCGGCGGCGCCGGTCTCCGCCACCGCCGCCTCGATCGCCGCGCGCATCGCCGCCTCGTCCAGCTGCTGCGGCAGGAAGGACTCGATGACGCGGATCTCGGCCTCCTCCTTCTCCGCCAGGTCGTGCCGGCCGCCCTGGCGGTAGAGGTCGGCGCTCTCGCGGCGGGACTTCACCATGCCGCGCAGCATCGCGACGATCTGCTCCTCCGGCACCTGGTCCACGCCGGAAGGACGGGCGGCGATGTCCGTCTCCTTGAGCCGGGCGAGGATCATGCGGAGGGTGGAGATGCGCGCCGCGTCGCCGGCCTTCATCGCGGCCTTCAACTCCTCGGTGAAGCGGGTGCGCAGGTCCATCGGGGCCTCCTCGGGTCGGCCGGCGGTATAGCGCGGATGGGGCCGGGGCGGCAGGCGCAAGGGCGGCAGCGGGGGTCGGCGCGGCGGGCCGCGACTCGGCTGGGAGGGAATTTCCCAACCCGCTCCGATTCCGGTTGCGTCGGGAAGAGATTTCCCACATTTGACCGCCCATGCGGTCCGTCGAAGACATCCTCGCCCTGATGGGCGGCCCGGAGGCCGCCGCCGCCCGCTGCGGCGTCGGCACCGAGGCCATCCGCAAGTGGCGCCAGGCGCGCGCGATCCCGGCGAGGCACTGGCCCGCCGTGCTCGCCGCCACCGGCCTCTCCCTGGCCGATCTGCCCGGCGCCCCCGAACCGGAGAGCCACGCGATGCCCGAGCCCGACAGCGCGCCGCCGGCGGGCGCGACCGCCGCCCTCGTCCTCGGCGACGGCACGGTGCTCTGGGGCCGGGGCTTCGGCGCGCCCGGAACGCGGGTGGGCGAGGTCTGCTTCAACACCGGCATGACCGGCTACCAGGAGACGCTGACCGATCCCTCCTACGCCGGGCAGATCATCACCTTCACCTTCCCGCACATCGGCAATGTCGGCGCCAACCCCGAGGACATCGAGGCGACGACCCCCGCCGCGCGCGGCCTGGTGGTGAAGCAGGACCTCACCGAGCCCTCCAACTGGCGCGCCACGCGGCACCTGGACGCCTGGCTGAAAAGCCACGGCGTGCCCGGCATCGCGGGGGTGGACACGCGCGCGCTGACCGCGCGCATCCGCGATGGCGGCGCGCCGAACGGCGTGCTGTGCTTCCCGGCCGACGGGCGCTTCGACCTCGCCGCGCTGCGGCGGGAGGCGCGGGCGTGGCCCGGGCTGGTCGGCATGGACCTGGCGCGCGAGGTCTCCTGCCGCCAGTCCTACCGCTGGGACGAGACGGAATGGGTCTGGCCGCGCGGCTACGGCCGCCAGACCGCGCCGCGCCACCGGGTGGTGGCGGTGGACTACGGGGCGAAGCGCAACATCCTGCGCTGCCTCGCCTCCGCCGGCTGCGAGGTGATCGTGGTGCCCGCCACCGCGACCGCAGAGGAGATCCTGGGCCACGCCCCGGACGGCGTGTTCCTCTCCAACGGCCCCGGCGACCCGGCGGCGACGGCGGAATACGCCGTGCCGGCGATCCGCGGCGTGCTGGAGCGCGGCGTGCCGCTGTTCGGCATCTGCCTCGGCCACCAGCTCCTCGCCCTCGCGCTCGGCGCGCGCACCTACAAGATGGAGCGCGGCCACCGCGGCGCGAACCAGCCGGTGAAGGACCTGGCCACGGGCAAGGTCGAGATCACCAGCCAGAACCACGGCTTCGCGGTGGACGAGAAGACCCTGCCGCCGAGCGCGAAGGTGACGCATGTCTCGCTGTTCGACGGCTCCAACGAGGGCATCGCCTGCACCGACCGCCCGGCCTTCTCCGTGCAGTACCATCCGGAGGCGAGCCCGGGGCCGAGCGACAGCCACTACCTGTTCCACCGCTTCGTCGCGCTGATCGAGAGGCACAAGGGAGGGAGCGCCAGGGCATGAGCGGCATGTTCGACCTCGGCGGGCGCGTCGCCCTCGTCACCGGGGGCAATGGCGGGATCGGCCTCGGCCTCGCGCGCGGGATGGCGCGCTGCGGCGCGGCGGTGATGGTGGCGGGGCGGAACGCGGCGAAGAACGCCGCGGCGGTGGCGGAGCTCTCCGCCCTCGGCGCGCGGGCGGAGGCGGTGGAGGCGGACGTCACCGACCCGGACTCGGTCGCGGCGATGGTGGCGCGCACGGTGGAGCGCCTCGGCCGGCTCGACATCCTGGTGAACAACGCCGGCACCAACATCCGCCGCCGGCCGGAGGAGTACCGGCTGGAGGACTGGCGGACGGTGCTCGACACCAACCTGACGAGCGCGATGCTCGCCTCGCGGGCGGCGCATCCGCACCTGAAGGCCGGCGGGCGCGGGCGGGTGATCAACATCGGCTCCATGCTCTCGATCTTCGGCCTGCCCTTCCATGTCGCCTACGGCGCCTCCAAGGGCGGGATCGTGCAGATGACGCGCTCGATGGCGGTGGCCTGGGCGCCGGACGGGATCACGGTGAACGCGCTGCTGCCCGGCTGGATCGACACCGAGCTGACGCGCAAGGCGCGCCAGGACATGCCGGCGCTGAACGCCAACGTGCTGGCGCGCACGCCGATGGGGCGCTGGGGCGACCCGCGGGATTTCGAGGGGATCGCCGCGTTCCTCGCCTCCGACGCGGCGGCCTTCGTCACCGGCACGGCGATCCCGGTGGACGGCGGGTTCTCGGTGCAGGGGTGAGATGCCCGCGGCCGAAACCCTCCTCGTCTTCGCCGCGCTCTCGCTCGGCCTGGCGCTGACGCCCGGGCCGAACATGCTCTACCTCGTCTCGCGCACGCTGGCGCAGGGGACGCCGGCGGGGGTGATCTCGCTGCTCGGCTGCCAGTGCGGCAGCCTGGTGATCATGCTGCTCGCCGCCGCCGGCATCACCGCGGCGCTGCTCGCCATTCCCTACGCCTGGGACGCGCTGCGGCTCGGCGGCGCCGCCTATCTCGCCTACCTCGCCTGGCAGTGCCTGCGCCCCGGCGCGGCGCCGATCTTCGCCCCGCGCGCCCTGCCGCGCGAGGGCGCGGCGCGGCTGTTCGGCCTCGGCTTCGCCACCGCGGCGCTCAACCCGAAGGTGGCGCTGTTCTACATGGCGGTGCTGCCGCCCTTCCTCGATCCGGCGCGCGGCGCCGTGTTCCTCCAGGGCGCGGCGCTCGGCGCGGTGCAGATCGGCATCGCGATCGCCTTCGACGCCGCGCTCGTGCTCGGCGCCGGCTCCGTGGCGCGCTTCCTCGCCGGGCGGCCGGCCTGGATGGCGGCGCAGCGCTGGGTGCTCGGCGGCGCGCTGGCGCTGCTCGCGGCGAGGCTCGCCACCGAGACGCGGCGATGACCGCCCGCCGCCCGCCGCGCCGCGCCGCCCCAGGCGGCGCCGTCCGCCCCTGTCCGCCCCGTTCCCCGTCCCGCTGAGTCCGCCCCCATGCCGAAGCGCACCGACATCGCCTCCATCCTCATCATCGGCGCCGGCCCGATCGTCATCGGCCAGGCCTGCGAGTTCGACTATTCCGGCGCCCAGGCCTGCAAGGCGCTGAAGGAGGAGGGCTACCGGGTGATCCTGGTGAACTCCAACCCGGCGACGATCATGACCGACCCGGGGCTCGCCGACGCCACCTACATCGAGCCGATCACGCCCGAGATCGTCGAGAGGATCATCGCCAAGGAGCGCCCCGACGCGCTGCTCCCCACCATGGGCGGGCAGACGGCGCTGAACACGGCGATGAAGCTCGCCGCCTCCGGCGCGCTGGAGAGGTACGGCTGCGAGCTGATCGGCGCCCGCGCCGAGGTGATCGAGAAGGCCGAGGACCGGCAGAAGTTCCGCGACGCGATGGCGCGGATCGGCATCGAGAGCCCGCGGAGCGCCATCGCCCACAGCATGGCCGAGGCGTGGGAGGCGCTGGAGCAGGTGAAGCTGCCCTGCGTCATCCGCCCCTCCTTCACCCTCGGCGGCACCGGCGGCGGCATCGCCTACAACCGCGAGGAGTTCGAGCAGATCGTCACCGCCGGCCTCGCCGCCTCGATGACCACCGAGGTGCTGGTCGAGGAGAGCGTGCTCGGGTGGAAGGAGTTCGAGATGGAGGTGGTCCGCGACCGCGCGGACAACTGCATCATCGTCTGCTCGATCGAGAACCTCGACCCGATGGGCGTGCATACGGGCGATTCCGTCACCGTCGCCCCGGCGCTGACGCTGACCGACAAGGAATACCAGCGCATGCGCGACGCCTCGATCGCCTGCCTGCGCGAGATCGGGGTGGACACCGGCGGCTCCAACGTCCAGTTCGCGGTCAACCCGGCCGACGGGCGCATGGTCATCATCGAGATGAACCCGCGCGTCAGCCGCAGCAGCGCCCTCGCCTCCAAGGCCACCGGCTTCCCGATCGCCAAGGTCGCGGCCAAGCTCGCCGTCGGCTACACGCTCGACGAGCTCCGGAACGACATCACCCGCGTGACGCCGGCGAGCTTCGAGCCGACGATCGACTACGTGGTGGTGAAGATCCCGCGCTTCACCTTCGAGAAGTTCCCCGGCACGCCGCCCGTCCTCACCACCTCGATGAAGAGCGTCGGCGAGGCGATGGCGATCGGCCGCAGCTTCGCCGAGGCGCTGCAGAAGGGCCTGCGCAGCCTGGAGACCGGCCTCTCCGGCCTCGACGAGGTGGAGCCGCCGGGCGACGGCAGCGCCCAGGCCTTCCACGCGGCGCTGGCGACGCCCAAGCCGGACCGCGTGCTGATGGCGGCGCAGGCGCTGCGCGCCGGCGTCTCCGTCGCGGAGATCCACGAGGCGTGCCGGTTCGATCCCTGGTTCCTGCGCGAGATCGAGAAGATCGTGCAGGCCGAGGCGGCGGTGCGCGCCGGCGGCCTGCCGCGGGACGCGACGGGGCTGCGCCGCCTCAAGGCGATGGGCTTCTCCGACCGCCGCCTCGCCGCGCTCGCCGGCACGACCGAGGCCGAGGTCGCCGCGCACCGCCTGCGCCTCGGCGTCACGCCGGTCTTCAAGCGCATCGACACCTGCGCCGCGGAGTTCGCCTCCGCCACCGCCTACATGTACTCGACCTACGAGGGCGGCTTCGGCACGCCGGAGTGCGAGGCGCGCCCCTCCGACCGGAGGAAGGTCGTCATCCTCGGCGGCGGCCCGAACCGCATCGGCCAGGGCATCGAGTTCGACTACTGCTGCGTCCACGCCGCCTACGCGCTGCGCGAGGCCGGCATCGAGACCGTCATGGTCAACTGCAACCCGGAGACGGTCTCGACCGACTACGACACCTCCGACCGCCTCTACTTCGAGCCGCTGACCGCCGAGGACGTGATCTCCCTCATCCGCAAGGAGCAGGAGCGGGGCGAGCTGCTCGGCTGCATCGTGCAGTACGGCGGGCAGACGCCGCTCAAGCTCTCCCAGGCGCTGCACCGGGCGGGCATCCCGATCCTCGGCACCAGCGCGGAGGCGATCGACATCGCCGAGGACCGCGAGCGGTTCCAGCAACTGCTGAAGTCGCTCGGCCTCAAGCAGCCGCAGAACGGCACCGCGCGCACGCTGGAGGAGGCCTGCGCCGAGGCCGAGCGCATCGGCTACCCCGTCGTCGTCCGCCCCTCCTACGTGCTCGGCGGCCGGGCGATGGAGATCGCGCACGACCGCGCGCAGCTCCTGCGCTTCGGGCAGGAGGCGGTGCGGGTCTCCGGCGAGAACCCGATCCTCATCGACCAGTACCTCGCCGACGCGATCGAGGTGGACGTGGACTGCATCGCCGACGCGGCGGGCGATGTCTATGTCGCGGGGGTGATGGAGCACATCGAGGAGGCCGGCATCCATTCCGGCGATTCCGCCTGCTCGCTGCCGCCCTACTCGCTGCCGCCCGCGGTCGTCACCGAGCTCAAGGCGGAGACCGAGGCGATGGCCAGGGCCCTCAAGGTCAGGGGCCTGATGAACGTGCAGTACGCGGTCAAGGACGGCGAGATCTACGTCCTCGAGGTCAACCCCCGCGCCTCGCGCACCGTCCCCTTCGTCGCCAAGGCGACGGGCGTGCCGGTCGCCAAGATCGGCGCCCGCGTCATGGCCGGCGCGCTGCTGCGCGAGTTCGACCTCGACGACGCCGCCATCGCCCCGCATGTCGCGGTGAAGGAGGCGGTCTTCCCGTTCAGCCGCTTCCCCAACGTGGACGTCATCCTCGGCCCGGAGATGAAGTCCACCGGCGAGGTGATGGGCCTCGACCACTCCTTCGAGCGGGCCTTCGCCAAGTCCCAGCTCGGCGCGGGGGTGCGGCTGCCGCTCGCCGGCACCGCCTTCCTCTCGGTCAGGGACGGCGACAAGACCGCCGCGGTTTCGCTCGCCCGGCGGCTGCACGAGATGGGCTTCGGCCTGCTCGCGACGCGCGGCACGGCGGCGCGGCTGCGCGAGGCCGGGCTGCCCTGCACCGTCGTCAACAAGGTGCTGGAGGGCCGCCCCCACTGCGTGGACGCGATCAGGTCCGGCGAGATCCAGCTCGTCATCAACACGACCATGGGCGGGCAGAGCGTCGCGGACAGCTTCGACATCCGCCGCGGCGCCCTCACCCACGGCATCCCCCACTACACGACGATCGCCGGGGCCCGCGCGGCGGTGCACGCGATCGCCGCGCTCAGGGCGGGGACCCTTGATGTGGCACCCCTCCAAGCCTATTTTTCTCGCTCGTTCTGAGCGGATCGGGTGGGGCGGTCGCCGGCGGCATTGGGCCCCTGGCACCGCCGCTCGCCATCCCCTGCAACCATTCCCCTCGCCGCACGAACTGCCCGAAATTTGGCACTGGGATCAGGGCCGGCGGGGGGCAATCACGGGCTTCAAGGAAGGGCGTAGCGTCGTGCAGAAGATCCCCATGACCGCGGAAGGCCTAGCGCGCCTCGAGGAGGAGCTGAAGCAGCTCAAGGCCGAAGTGCGCCCCGCGATCATCCGCGCGATCGCCGAGGCGCGCTCGCACGGCGACCTGTCCGAGAACGCCGAGTACCACGCCGCACGGGAGCGCCAGTCCTTCGTCGAGGGCCGGATCGCCGAGCTCGAGAACATCGTCGCCGCCGCCGAGGTGATCGACGTCTCGCGCCTCTCTGGCGACCAGGTGAAGTTCGGGGCGCGGGTGACGCTGATCGACGAGGAGACGGAGGAGCAGAAGACCTACCGCATCGTCGGCACCTACGAGGCCGACATGAAGGAGGGCTCGATCTCCATCACCTCGCCGCTCGCCAAGGCGCTGATCGGCCGCAAGGTCGGCGAGTCGGTCGAGGTGCCGGCGCCCGGCGGCGCCCGCGCCTACGAGATCGCCGACATCCGGTTCGGCTGAGCCGCGGCGTCCCCGTGCCGCACCGCGGCCTCGCCCTCGGCATGCCGGCGGAGCCTGCCGCCCCGCCGCCGATCGGCCTCGCCGAGCTGCGCGCCGCGGCGGAGCGCATCCGGGGGGCCGTGCTGCGCACGCCGACGATCGAGTGCGCCGGCCTCTCGCGCGCCTTGGGCTGCCGCGTCTTCCTCAAGCTCGACAACCTGCAGGCGACCGGCGCCTTCAAGGAGCGCGGCGCCGCCAACCGCCTCGCGCTGCTGAGCGCGCGCGAGCGCGCGGCGGGCGTGATCGCCATGTCCGCCGGCAACCACGCCCAGGCGGTGGCGCGGCACGCGCAGCGCCTCGGCATCGCCGCGACCATCGTGATGCCGCGCTTCACCCCCGCCACCAAGGTCACGCGCACCGAGGCCTGGGGCGCGCGGGTCGTGCTGCACGGCGACACCCTGGCCGAGGCCGCGGCGCACGCGCACGAGCTCGCGCTGCGCGAGGGCCTCACCTTCGTCCACCCCTACGACGACCCCGCGGTGATCGCGGGCCAGGGCACCCTCGCCCTGGAGATGCTCGAGGACGCGCCGGCGATCGAGGTGCTGGCGATCCCGGTCGGCGGCGGCGGCCTGGTCGCCGGCTGCGCCGCCGGCGCCGCGGAGCTGCGCCCCGATGTGCGGGTGTTCGGCGTCGAGGTCGAGGGCTATCCCGCCATGGCCCAGCGCCTCGCCGGGCAGCCCGTGCAGGTCGGCGGCCCCACCATCGCCGAGGGCATCGCCGTGCGCGACGTGGGCGAGGTGCCGCTCGCCATGCTGCGCCGCCTCGGCGTCGCGATGCTGGTGGTGCCGGAGCGCGCGGTGGAGCAGGCGATCGCCATGCTGGTCGAGGAGGCGAAGGTGGTGGCGGAGGGTGCCGGCGCCGCCGGCCTCGCCGCCGTGCTCGCCTTCCCGGAACGTTTCGCCGGCAGGGCGGTCGGCGTCGCGGTCTGCGGCGGCAACATCGACTCGCGCATCCTCGCCAACGTGCTGCTGCGCAACCTGCTGCGCGACGGGCGGCTGCTGCGCCTGCACCTCGACATCCCGGACCGGCCGGGCGTGCTGGCCGACATCGCGACGCGCGTCGCCGCCGCGGGCGGGAACGTGATCGAGGTCTCGCACCAGCGCCTGTTCGCCGCGCCCTCCGTGCAGTCGGCCGAGCTCGAGCTGATGATCGAGGTGCGCGACGCCGCCCAGGGCAACGCCATCGTCGCGGCGCTGGAGGCCGGACAGTACGCGGTGCGGCGCGGCTAGGCGCCCGGGTCGGGCACCCGGCGTCCCCGGGCCGCGCCCGGCGCCCGCGCGCCGGTCCCGGCGACGCGGACGGCAGCGGCCCCGGCCGGGGAGGCGGCGCCTTGCCAGCCCGCGGCCGGCGCGCCATGCATGGAAGCGGCAGCCGCGGCATGTCGGGCCTGTAGCTCAACGGTCAGAGCGGGCCGCTCATAACGGCTTGGTTGCAGGTTCGAATCCTGCCGGGCCCATGCCGCTCCGGCGCCGCGCGCGCGCCATCGGCGCCCGCCCGCCTTGGCGCACCCCGGGCGTGCCGGTAGAACCGCGCCCTCAATCCCCACGATCCTCCAGGTCCCCGCGACATGGCCGCCTACCAGTACGTCTACGTCATGAAGAACCTCACCAAGGCCTATCCGGGCGGGCGTGAGGTCTTCCGAGGGATCACCCTCTCCTTCTTCCCCGACGCCAAGATCGGCGTGCTCGGCCCGAACGGCGCCGGCAAGTCCACGCTGCTGCGCATCATGGCGGGCCTCGACAAGGACTTCGGCGGCGAGGCGTGGGCCGCGGAAGGCGCGCGCGTCGGCTACCTGCCGCAGGAGCCGCAGCTCGACCCCGGCCTGACGGTCGGCGAGAACGTGATGGGCGCCTTCGCCTCCGTGCAGGCCGACCTCGCGCGCTTCAACGAGATCAGCGCGAAATTCGCCGAGCCCCTCTCGGACGAGGAGATGAACGCCCTCCTCGCCGAGCAGGCCGAGCTGCAGGAGCGCATCGACGCCGCCAACGGCTGGGAGCTCGACCGCACGGTCGAGATCGCGCTCGACGCGCTGCGCTGCCCGCCGGCGGACAGCCCGGTGACGCACCTCTCCGGCGGCGAGAAGCGGCGCGTCGCGCTCTGCCGCCTGCTGCTCGAGAAGCCGGACCTGCTGCTGCTCGACGAGCCGACCAACCACCTCGACGCCGAGAGCGTCGCCTGGCTGGAACGGACGCTGCGCGACTATCCGGGCGCGGTGCTGGTGGTCACCCACGACCGCTACTTCCTCGACAACGTCACCGGCTGGATCCTGGAGCTCGACCGCGGCCGCGGCATCCCCTACCAGGGCAACTACTCCGCCTGGCTGGAGCAGAAGCGCAAGCGCCTGCAGCAGGAGGAGCGCGAGGAGAGCGCCCGCCAGCGCGCGCTGGCGGAGGAGCGGGAGTGGATCGCCTCCTCCCCCCGCGCGCGCCAGGCGAAGTCCCAGGCGCGCATCCGCGCCTACGAGGAGCTGCTCGCCAAGGCCAACGAGAAGGGTCCCGACACGGCGGAGATCGTCATCCCGCCCGGCCCGCGGCTCGGCAGCCTGGTGATCGAGGCCGAGCACCTGCGCAAGGGCTACGGCAACCGGCTGCTGATCGACGACCTCTCCTTCAAGCTGCCGCCGGGCGGCATCGTCGGCGTGATCGGCCCGAACGGCGCCGGCAAGACGACGCTGTTCCGCATGATCACCGGGCAGGAGACGCCCGATTCCGGCAGCCTGCGCGTCGGCGACACCGTCGTCCTCGGCTACGTGGACCAGAGCCGCGACACGCTGAACGGCGACAACTCCGTGTGGGAGGAGATCTCGGAGGGCAGGGACACGATCCAGCTCGGCCGGCGCGTCGTGCAGTCGCGCGCCTACGTCGCGGCGTTCAACTTCAAGGGCCCCGACCAGCAGAAGAAGGTCGGCGTGCTCTCGGGCGGCGAGCGCAACCGCGTGCACCTCGCCAAGATGCTGAAGTCGGGCGCCAACGTGATCCTGCTCGACGAGCCGACCAACGACCTCGACGTGGACACGCTGCGCGCGCTGGAGGAGGCGCTGATGGACTTCGCCGGCTGCGCGGTGATCATCAGCCACGACCGCTGGTTCCTCGACCGCGTCGCGACGCACATCCTCGCCTTCGAGGGGGATTCGCAGGTCGTCTGGTTCCAGGGCAACTACCAGGCCTACGAGGAGGACCGGCGACGCCGCCTCGGCGCCGCGGCCGACCAGCCGCACCGCATCAAGTACAAGCCGCTGACGCGGTGAGCGCGGGCGCCGTCCTGCCGCGCGGGGCGCTGGCCACGCCGGGGCGCATCCTGCGCACCGCGCGGCTGATGCTGCTGCCGCCGGGCCCCGAGAACCTGCCGGACCTGATCCGCCTCAAGGCCGACGAGCGCGTCTTCGGCTTCATGCTCCACGGCACCCGCACGCCCGAGCGCACGCGCGAGGAGCTCGAGGACGACATGGCGTTCTGGCAGGTGCGCGGCTACGGCACCTGGTGCGTGTTCGAGACGGCGAGCGGCGACTTCCTCGGCATCTGCGGCTTCATGGAGCGGCCGGACGGGCGCGGCGTGGCGCTGCGCTTCGCGCTCTGGCCGGAGTGCCGCGGCAGGGGCTTCGCGCGGGAGGCGGCGCGGGCGGCGCTCGCCTTCGGCCACCGCGCGGGGCTCGCGCGCATCATCGCGGTGGCGCGGGAGACGAACCTGGCCTCGCGCGCCGTGCTCGCCGACATCGGCATGCGCGAGTGCGACGCGTTCCTGCACCACGGCCACCGCATGCTGGTGTTCGAATCCGTGGCGTGAGGCGGCGGACGAGCAGGGGGCGCCGGCGTGGCGCCCCCTCCGCTGCGGTCGGCGGAGCCGCGCTCAGCCGCCGATCCACTCCTCGACCTTGACGTAGTCCACGTGCAGGCCGACGTGCTCGGGGGTGGTCTCGTCGGGCAGCGGGACCCAGCCCTGGGTGGCCCAGGTGCCGACGAAGACGCCGATTGAGGCGGTCATCTTCTGGCCCGGCAGCTCCTCCGGCCCGCCGGTGTACACGACCTCGCCGTCGATGGTGTAGACGACGCCCTCGGGCGTCCACTGGACCGCGTAGGTGTGCCAGTCGGTGCTGTCGATCTCGGTCCAGGCGGTGCGGTAGGCATCGTCGCCATTGCCGCCCGGGCCTTGCCAGTGGTTGGTGGTCGCGACCCATTGGCCGTCGGCGTCCACCACCTCCATCAGGTCGAACTCCGGCGGCCAGGCGTCGGCGGCGGAAGGCCAGCCCATGATGGCAGGGGCGATGCCCTGCGCGGCGTCCCACTTGGCGCGCACCTCGATGCGACCGTAGTCGACGCCGAAGGCGTCGGGACCGAAGTCGATGGCGAGCCCGGCGCCGGTGTAGTAGCCGTTGTCCTGCAGATCGGCGCTCACCTCGAGCTCGCCATCGCGCACCTTCACGCCGTCCGGGTTCCACCACATGCCGCTGTGGTGCGGCCCCTGCATGATGGCCTTCCACCGGCTCAGGTCGCCGTCCACGTCGAAGCCGTCGTAGAAGACGGTGCGGAACGCGCCGCCCGGGCCGGGCGGAACGGCGCCGCCGGTCCCGGGATCGGCCGGCGCGGCGGGCGGGGCGCCGCCGGGCTGCTCGAGCTGCTCGCGGGTGACGCCGCTGACGCCGGGCAGGCGGACGACGTCGTCGCCCCAGCCGTAGCGGTAGATGGTGACGGGGACGCCGTCGGCGCGGATGACCTCGCGCACCACCGCGCCGTAGGGGCCGGAGGCGAGGCTGTCGACGCCGACCTCGAAGTTGGTGATGACCGCCCGGCCGTCCCCTGCGGCGAAGGCGAAGCTGTCGGCGCCGTCGGTGGCGCGGAGCCTGGTTGCTGTCATAGGTGCTGAGACCCCCCTTGTCTCGCGATCGCGTGATCGCGTAGCGGGGGAGAGAAAAGATCAGACATAAACCGTGAGGCAACACCAAAATGCGTCTGGACAGGAAAGTCGCGTTCTGATGGGAAACTTATGATTTCACCGGGAAGTTTCGGTGATTTTTGGAATCAATGTTGCCTTCGGCACGATACGAGAGCGTTTGATTGTTCACTCCGCAACGAAACCGCGCGCGACGGGCGCCCTTCCGGGCCCCCGCTCGCCGACGCCGCGGGGCCCGCATCCCGGCCGTCGCGCGGAACCGCCAGGGATTCCGGCGGGCGTTCCCGGCGTTGGCGCCCGGCGATGGCGGCGCGTCGGCGGGTGCGGTCCGGCGGAACCGCCGGGGAGGCATGGCGAGGGGTCGCGTCGCCTGGCGCAGGCGCGATGATGCCTGGCGGGTGGAGCCGCGGCGTCGCGCGGTCGCGGCGCGCAGGCGGAGGCGGGGCGTGCTGCTGGCGGCGCCGATGGTGTCCGGGATCACGCGGCAAGCGGGCCGAGCGGCGCGTTCCCCGGACGGCCCGAGGGGAATGGCGCCGACCTGGCGGACGACCGCCTCGGTCCGCTTTGCGGCCCGAGCGCCGGGAAGCAAGCCGACGACATCGGCGCGCCCGGCGAGGCAGTGGCGGGCCCCGTCCGGCGCGTCCGGCGGAGGGGCACGGCGCCCGCGGCGGGCGTGTCGCTGCCCGCGGCGGGGCCGTCCGGGCGGCGCCCCCGGAGGGACGCCGCGCCGGCCTCAGAGACGCGCGCCGCCGCGCGCCGCGGCGGGGCCGTTCCCGGATGCTGCGTGCGCCGCGAGGTCGGCGAGGGCGACGACGCCGAGGAAGCGGTGGTCGTCGCGCGAGACCACGGGCAGGCCAGGCACCTGCTCCTCGGTCATGGTCTCGACGGCGCGGCCGGCGTCCTCGTCGGCGAAGGCGCAGGGCGGCTTGGCGCGCATCACCTCGCGCACCGGGGTGCGGGCCGGGTCGCGGCCTTCGGCGATCAGGCGCACCGCGAGGTCGTGGCCGGTGACGATCCCGAGCAGGCGTCCCTCCTCGCCGACCGGGAGGACGGCGGTGTTCTCCTCGGCCATGATGCGCGCGGCCTGCTGGACCGTCTCCTCCGGCCCCACCATGCGCATGCCGATGCGCATCACCTCGGCGACGCGCTGGCCGGACGGCGGCTGATGCTGCTGCTGCTGGCGCCAGGCGGCGCCGGCGCCCCGCGTCTCGCCGCGCGAACCGCAGGCCTCGCGGATCTGCTCCTCCATCGGGCGCAGCGTCTCCTCGGCGGAGCGGCGCGCGGCGTGCACCATGCGGGCGCTGCCCTGCATCATCGCCTCGACGTATTCGTGGACCAGGCGGCGCTGGACGTCGAAGGCCGCGGACGGGTCGGCGAGGCGCATGATCTCGCGGGCGATGCGGAGGTTGGCCTCGGCCACGCCGTCCACCAGGCTGCCGATGGCCTGCTGCGCCTCGCGCATCGCGCCGTTGGCGAGCTGCGGCAGGACCATCATGCGCCGCATCTCGCCCGTCGTCTCCTCGACGGCGCGAGCCACGCGCCGGCCGATCTCCTCGAGCTCGCTGGCGGCGTCGTCGAACAGGCGGGCGCCGCCCTCGGCGGCGCGGGCCGCGGTCTCGCGGGCGGCGAGCGCGGCCTCCTCCGCGGCCTCGCCCGCCTGCCCCGCGGCCTCGGCGAAAGTCTCGGCGCCGCGGCGCACCGCGCCGGCGCCGCCCTGCAGCGCCTGGGCGGCGCCCGATCCGCCGCGGCGCGCGGCCGCCTGGTCGGCGCCGGCCGCCTGCTGCGGCTCGCGCTCCTGCGTGGCCTCGGCCCGGGGCCGCGACGCCTGCTCCTGGCGCGACTGCGCCTTGCTGTGGTTCGTCATGGTGATGGTCCGTCCCCAGAATGGAAGGGTGCGCCGGCCGTCTGCGGCGCGCCCGCGATGCCTCCGGCGGTCCGTGCCGAGCGGCCCGGGCAGCAGAGGAACGTGGCCTTCCGGGCGCGGTTCCTTGCGCGCCCGACCGATCCTCGGGAAAGCGGCGCTGTCATCGAAACAGGTACTCTCGATGACCAAGAAGAACGCTCGGGAATATCTGAAATGTTCGCCGCGAAATTCTATGGGGCGGAAACGGGGGAGGGCGGCGCCGGTCCCGTCCCGGTCAGGCGAAGGCCAGCTCCACCATCACCGGCACGTGGTCGGAGGCCTGCGGCCAGCCCCGCGCGCGCTTCAGCACGGCGTGGCCGCGCAGCCGGCCGGCGAGGTCCTGGCTGACCCAGACATGGTCGAGCCGCCGCCCGCGGTCGGAGGCCGCCCAGTCGCGCGCGCGGTAGCTCCACCAGGTGAACAGCTTCTCCGGCGCCGGCACGAAGTGGCGCACCGCGTCGTGCCACTCGCCGGCGCGCCGCCAGCCTTCGAGCGCCTCGACCTCGACCGGCGTGTGGGAGACGACGTCGAGAAGCTGGGCGTGCGACCAGACGTCGCACTCGAGCGGGGCGATGTTGAGGTCGCCGAGCAGCACGGTGCGCCGCGCCGGGCCGCGCGCGCGGCACCACGCGGTCGCCTCGCGCAGGAAGTCGAGCTTGTGGGCGAATTTCGGGTTGGCCGCGGGGTCGGGGATGTCGCCGCCGGCGGGGACGTAGAAATTGTGCAGCTCGACCGGCCCGCCCGGCGCGTCGAGTTCGACGCCGAGGTGGCGGCAGTCGCCCCTGGCGCACCAGTCGGGGTCGTCCTCGCGCGCCCGCAAGGGCAGGCGCGAGAGGATGGCGACGCCGTTGTAGCCCTTCATCCCGCGCGCGGCGACGTGCGGGAAGCCGAGGGCGGCGAGCGCCGCGCGCGGCAGCAGCTCGTCCGGGCACTTCGTCTCCTGCAGGCAGAGCACGTCCGGCGCGAGGTCGGCGACGAGCTCCTTCAGCAGCGGCAGGCGGAGGCGGACGCTGTTGATGTTCCAGGTGGCGATGCGGAGCGGACGCCGCGCCGTCGCGCGCGCCACCGCCGGCGCGGCCGGCTTCGCCTCCTTCGCCATGGGCGCGCCGGGGCCTCAGACGATGCGGCAGCGCACCTCGCCGACGCCCTCGACGAAGCCTTCCAGCAGGTCGCCGCGCTGCACGGCGGCGACGCCCTCCGGCGTCCCCGTCATGATCAGGTCGCCGGGCGCGAGGCGCACCAGGCGCGAGAGGTTGGCGATGATCTCCGGCACGCTCCAGATCAGCTTCGACAGGTCGCTCGCCTGCCGGACCTCGCCGTTGACGCGGAGCTCGATCCGGCCCTTCGAGGGATCGAAGCCCTGCGCCGGGCGCAGCGCGCCAATCGGGGCGGAGAAGTCGAAGCCCTTGCCCATGTCCCAGGGGCGGCCGGTCTTCTTCGCCTCGTTCTGCAGGTCGCGACGGGTCATGTCGAGGCCGGCGGCGTAGCCCCAGACGTGCTTCAGCGCGTCCGCCACGGCGATGTCGGCGCCGCCCTCGCCGATGGCGACGACGAGTTCCATCTCGTGGTGCAGCTCCCGGCTCATCGGCGGGTAGGGCATGTCGGCGCCGCCCACCACCAGCGCGTCGGCGGGCTTGGTGAAGTAGAAGGGCGGCTCGCGCGTCGGGTCGGAGCCCATCTCGATCGCATGCTCGGCGTAGTTGCGGCCGACGCAGAAGATCCGCCGCACGGGGAACAGCCGGGACGAGCCCTCAACGGGCACGGCCGGGATCACCGGCGGGGCGAGGACGTAGTCGGGCATCGGAGACGTCGCCTGCGATTGGTGGGTTGGACGGAAAAGGCGGCAGGAAGGGCGCGGACCATAGCCGCACGGCGCGGGACCGCAAGGCCGGCGATCACGCCGCCGGAACGGGCGCCGGACCGGATCATTGCGCACTTGCGCTGCGCGCCGCGAACGGCCACGCTGCCGGAGGCGTCGATTCCCCCGGCCCGGGCCGGCCTGCGGCAAAAAAAGCGCCCGGACAGGGGGGTGTCCGGGCGCCGTGGTTATTGTTTTCCGATCGGAAAGGTCGGGCGAGCCGGCAGGGGACACCGGAGCTCGACCGCCGGCCATGTCTGGCCAGCCGCAACACCATAGCGCCTTATCCACAGGGACGCAAAAGGGAATTTTCCCCACTTTTGCGCGAGTTCCAGCGGTCGTCCCCGATTTCTCGGAGGCGTGAACGTTCTGGCCCCGTTGGATCGCGCCGGAACCGGGAATTTCCGGCGCGGTCCTGCCGCCGCAGGCGGCGCGCGCCCGTGCGCCGATCGCGCTATTCTGCCGCCTGGGGCAAGAGCGCGGCCTCCGCCGCCCGGATGCCGACCGGCGCGGCGCCCTGTTGGCGCCGCCCTGCCGCAGCGGCGACGGCACGGCCGAAGGCCTCGAAGATCGCCCGGCTGTTGGGATCTCGTTCCCAATCGTATTCGGGATGCCATTGTACGCCCAGCGCGAAGCCAAGCGCGCCGCCAACCCGCACCGCCTCGATGGTTCCGTCCGGCGCCCAGGCCTCGGCGACCAGACCTGGCGCCAGACGCGCGATGCCCTGGTTGTGCAGGGAATTCACGGCGATCGAGGCGCCGCACGGCCCGGCGTCCCAGCCCGCCGGCAGCAGCGAGGCGAGGAAGCCGCCGCGGTCCACCCGGACGAGATGCGCCTTGGCCGTGCGCACCGGCGCGTAGGGCTGGTCGGAGGGCGTGGAGTGGTCCATGCGCCCCGGCAGGTCCTGGATGCGCTGGTCCAGCGTGCCGCCGAGCGCGACGTTCAGCTCCTGCATGCCGCGGCAGATCGCGAGCAGCGGCAGGCCGGCGGCGACCGCGGCGCGGATCAGCGGCAGGGTGGTGGCATCGCGCGCGTGGTCTTCCGGCGTGCCCTCGGCGTGCGGCGGCCCGTCGTAGTGCCGGGGCCAGACGTTGGAGCGGCTTCCGGTCAGCAGCAGCGCGTCGAGCCGCGGCAGCAGCTCCTCGGCCAGGCACTCCCCGGCGGCGGGCAGGAGCACCGGGAGCCCGCGCACCGGGCCGAGCACGACCCGCACATAGCTGTCCGAGGCCGCGTGGTTGGGCGTGTTGAACGTGCCGAACCCTTTCACGCAGCACGAGATTCCGACCACGGGTCGCGCCATGCGCGCTACATCGCCCAGCACCGTGACGGGATCAAGGCGGACAGGCTCCCGCCCGCAACAAGTCCGTCGCGTATTGTCCGCATGACACGGTTGCGGGCGCGCGACGATCGGACGCCGGGCTCGCGCCGGTAGGCCCGACCGCGGCCCCCGCGGCGCCGGCGCGACCACGCGCCGGGGGCCCTCCGGCCGAAGGCAGCGTCGCCGATCCTCTTTCCGGCGCGTCACCCGGCGGCGGATCGTCCGAAAGGGGCACGCCCTATGCGCCCGCACGGCGAAGGGGCCGCATGGAATACCGTATCGGCGCAGGCAGTGCGCCAGCCGCCGGGGTGCCGCGCGGCGCGGCGCCGTCCCCAGCGGCATCGCGGCCGGGGCGCGGACGGCGTGCCCAGCGGCCGACCGGGGAGCCATCAACGGGGCGACGGGCCGAAATGCGACTGGAGGTGATCTCCGATCTGCAGGCGCTCTCGCGGGTCCGCCCCCGCTGGGACGCGGTCTACGACGCCGATCCCGAGGCGCATTTCTTCCTCTCCTGGCGGTGGATGGCGAAGCGGCTGGAGGGCATGGGGGCGTCGTGGTTCGTGCTGGCCGCGAAGACCGAGGCGGACCCTCCGGACTACGTCGCCTTCTTCCCGCTCCGCGCCAGGAGGGCAGCGCCGCGGAACGACGCCCCGATCGAGGTCGCGACCGCGGGGAGCCCGGCCGCGGACTACACCGGCCTCCTCTGCATGCCGCGGCATCAGGCGCAGGCGATACCGCTCTTCGCGCGGTACGTCCGGGAGTTCAGGAAGAGAATCCGGTGGACGACCTTGCGGCTGGACCAGGTCCGCATGTCGGAGGAGCGCCTCCGCCTGTTCCTCGCCTACTATCGGGGCGAGGACTACGAGCTCCTGCGCGAGAGCGGGATCAACGGGGACGGGATAGACAACGCCGTATGCCCCCGCGTCGACCTGCCCGGGTCCTGGGATGCCTACCTCTCGGAACGCGTCGGCGCGAACACGAGGCAGAAGCTCAGGCGCTTCCTCAGGCGCGTGGAGACATCCCCCGAGTTCGAGCTCGCAGAAACCACCGCGGAGACGGTCGGGGAGGACCTCCGGTCGCTGCTGCGACTCTGGGAGGGCCAGTGGGCGGACCGCAAGCGCGGCGTGCTGGACCGGATCCGGCAACAGAGCCTCGCCATGCTGACCGACTGCTTCGATGCCGGCTCCCTGTTCCTGCCCGTCCTGCGGCGGAACGGATCCGTCGTGGCGGCCCTGGCGATATTCACCGATCAGAGCAAGAAGAGCTACCTGTTCTACATGGGGGGCAGGGACGAGACGGTCGGCGGGTTGTCCCCCGGCCTCGTGCTGCACGCCTTCGCCATCCGGCACGCCATTTCCAGGGGCTTCCGCACCTACGACTTCCTCAGGGGGGACGAGCCATACAAGTTCTCCCTCGGCGGCAGGAAAGATTTCATCCAGACCATCGTCGTTCGCGCCAAGACCGACGCCGGGCGCGACGAGGCGCCGGGCCGCGCCGGGGCCTCCGCTCCGCCGCCCCCCGCCCTGCCCTCCGGCCAGACGGGCGGGCCGGCGTCGCAGGGGTAGGGGCTCGAGGGCCGCGGTGCCGGTCCCGCCCCGCTACTCGGCGTCAAGCGCGTGGGCGCGCAGGTCCTCGAGGCGCACCGCCTCGAGCGCGGCGAGGTGGGTCGCCTCCAGCAGCACCGGCGGCGCGACGCCGGCGCGGCGCGCCTCCTCCCAGCGCGCCGCGCACAGGCACCAGCGGTCGCCCGGCTTGAGCCCGGCGAAGCCGAGCTCGGGGCGGGGGGTCGAGAGGTCGTTGCCGACCGCCTTGCTGAAGGCGAGGAACTCCGCGGTCATCTCGGCGCAGACCGCGTGCAGGCCGTGGTCCTCCGGCCCGGTGTTGCAGCAGCCGTCGCGGAAGAAGCCGGTCAGCGGCGCGACGGAGCAGGGCAGCAACGGGCCGCCGAGGACGCTGCGGCCGGCGATGCGACGGGGCTGGCGCTGCTGCGGCATGGTCCGTCCCGCTTTCCCCGGCTGCCCGGCGGCTCAGGCCGCGGCGCGGATCGCGACGGCCCTGACCTCCTCCCCGACCGCGCCGGCGAACTCCTCGAAGTTCTTCTCGAAGCGCGCGACCAGCTCGCGCGCGGTGCGGTCGTAGGCGGCCCTGTCGGCCCACGCCTCGCGCGGGTTCAGCACCTCGCGCGGCACGCCGGGGACGGCGCGCGGGATCATCAGGCCGAAGAACGGGTCCCGCGCGTACTCCGCCCGCGCCAGCGAGCCGTCGAGCGCGGCGCGCAGCAGGGCGCGGGTGTGGGCGATGCTCATCCGGTGCCCGGTGCCGTAGCTGCCGCCGGTCCAGCCGGTGTTGACAAGCCAGCAGTCGGCGCCGTCGCGCCTGATGCGCTCGGCGAGCATGCGGCCGTAGACCTCCGGATGGCGCGGCAGGAAGGGCGCGCCGAAGCACGCGGAGAAGGTGGCCTGCGGCTCCCTGCCCAGCCCCTTCTCGGTGCCGGCGACGCGGGCGGTGTAGCCGGAGAGGAAGTGGTACATCGCCTGCGCCGGCGAGAGCTTCGCGATCGGCGGCAGCACGCCGAAGGCGTCCGCCGTCAGCATCACCACGTTGCGCGGCCTGCCGGCCATGCCGCCCGGCACGGCGTTCGGGATGAACTCCAGCGGGTAGCAGGAGCGCGTGTTCTCGGTCAGCGAGGCGTCGTCGAGGTCGAGGTTGCCGTCCTCGTCGGCGACGACGTTCTCGAGCACGGTGCCGAAGCGGTGCGTGGCGTCCCAGATCTGCGGCTCGGCCTCGCGCGAGAGGCGGATCACCTTGGCGTAGCAGCCGCCCTCGAAGTTGAACACGCCGGCGTCCGACCAGCCGTGCTCGTCGTCGCCGATCAGGCGCCGCTCCGGATCGGAAGATAGCGTCGTCTTGCCGGTGCCGGAGAGGCCGAAGAACAGGGCGACGTCGCCCGCCGCCCCGACGTTGGCGCTGCAGTGCATCGGCAGCACGCCGCGCTCCGGCAGGAGCCAGTTCATCACGGTGAAGACCGACTTCTTGATCTCGCCCGCGTAGCTCGTGCCGGCGATGCAGATCACGCGCTCGGCGAAGGAGAGGGCGATCACCGTCTCGCTGCGGCAGCCGTCGGTCGCCGGATCGGCGTGGAACTCGGGCGCGTGCAGGATGACGTAGTCCGGCGCGAAGCCCGCCAGTTCCTCCCGCCGCGGGCGGATGAACATGTTGCGGGCGAACAGGGCGTGCCAGGCGTTGGTGGTCACCAGCCGGACGCGGATGCGGTGGGCCGGGTCCGCGCCGGCGTAGAGGTCCTGCACGAACAGCTCCGGCTGTCCGCCGAGCCAGCGGCGGATGCGCGCCGAAAGGCCGGCGAATTTCGCCGGCGCCATGGGCTGGTTGATGCGGCCCCACCAGACGGCGTCGCGCGCCGCCGGGTCGTCCACCACGAACTTGTCCTGCACCGACCGCCCGGTGTGTACGCCGGTGACGGCGATGAAGGCGCCCTCGGCCGAGAGCCGCCCCTCCCCCCGGCGCAGCGCGTGCGCGATCAGCCCGGGTGCCGTCAGGTTGGCGTGCACCTCGGAGCCGGCGGCGATGCCGGTGCCGGCAAGGGTGGCGGTCTCGGCGGCGGTCATCCGTTTCCTCCGGGAAGGGGCGGGCGCCCCGGAGCCCGCGCCGGGGGCTCCGGTCGGCCAGCGACAGGTTGTGGGGCCTTTGGGCAGGAGTGGCGGCGAAATTAGGGCGGGCGTCGGAACCGGGTCAACCGAGCCCCCCTGCGGGGCGGTCACGATGGCGCCAATCCGCCGTCTCCGTCGTCCTCGGGCGGTACCGGCGGCATGCCGAGTCGCGCGCGCGCCGTCCGCGTCGCGGCGGCCAGCGCGGTGCGGACCCCCGCAGCGTCGGCGACCGGGGCGGGGAAGTGCAGGCGCGCCACCGAGGGCTCCTCCGCCGCCCCGGCGCGAGCCAGGTCGCAGCCGTCCACGTCCACCGCCACGAGCCGCCAGGCCCCGGCCGGCCGGCCCAGCAGCCCCCGGGCGATCGCCGAGAGCGCGTCGGCATGGTCGCGGTTCATCTGGTCGAGGATCGCGGGCTCGGCCGCGGCGACCGCGGCGACCGCGCCGGGCTCCGGCAGCAGTTGCGCGGCGCGCAGCCGCGTCGCGCGGGCGAAGCCCCCGACCAGCAGCGCCGCCACCGGCCGCACCCGCCACAGCGCGAAGTCGGCGAAGTCGGCATAGGCCGCGGCGTAGGGGTGGCGCGCCAGCCAGCGCGCCTTGAGCGGCGGCGCCTCCGGCGCCGGCACCGGCTCGGCGAGCCCGGTGACGGTGACCCGCGGCGCGGTCTGCGGGTTCGGGCCCTCCGCTGCCCCCTGGAACAGCAGGGCGCAGCGCGGCTCGGCGCGGAGCTGGCGCGTGTGCTCGGAGAGGCCCGACAGCCAGAGCAGGATCGTCAGGCCGGGCGCGGCGGCGGGGGTGACCAGGCCGGCGAAGGGCTGGCCCCGGGCCTGGGTGGCGAGCACCGCGCTCGCCGCGCCGCGGATCAGCCGCCGCGCCTCGAAGCCGGCCTCGGCGATCGCCATATCCCCTCCGTCCCCGGTTGCGCCACAATCGGGCGCCAGTATAGCCGCCGACGCGAAGCTCCGGGCCGGGGTTGCGCAGGACGGCCCCCCTGCCCGGCCTACCGGATGATCCACGATGCCGCACACCATCGCCCTGGTGGATGACGACCGCAACATCCTCACCTCGGTCTCCATGACCCTGGAGCAGGAAGGCTTCCAGGTGCGCACCTACACCGACGGCGAGAGCGCGCTGCAGGGGCTGCTGGCGCGGCCCGTGGACCTCGCCGTGCTCGACATCAAGATGCCGCGCATGGACGGGATGGAGCTGCTGCAGCGGCTGCGCCAGCGCAGCGCCGTGCCGGTGATCTTCCTCACCTCCAAGGACGAGGAGGTGGACGAGCTGATGGGGCTGCGCCTCGGCGCCGACGACTACATCACCAAGCCGTTCAGCCAGCGCCTGCTGCTCGAGCGCATCCGCGCGCTGCTGCGGCGCAACGAGGTGAGCCGGGCCGAGGGCAGCGGCGCGCCGCCCGGCGGCGTCATCACCCGCGGCGACCTAGTGCTCGACGAGAGCAAGCACACCTGCACCTGGAAGGGGCAGCCGATCCAGCTCACGGTGACCGAGTTCCTGCTGGTCAAGGCGCTGGCGCTCCGCCCCGGCATGGTGAAGAACCGCGACCAGCTGATCGACGCCGCCTACGGCGAGAACATCTACGTGGACGACCGCACGATCGACAGCCACGTCAAGCGCGTGCGCAAGAAGTTCCGCCAGGCCGATCCGGACTTCTCGCAGATCGAGACGCTCTACGGCATCGGCTACCGCTACAAGGAGGGCTGAGGGGACGGAACGCGCCGCCGTCATGCCCGAGGGCGCCGCCCCGACCGCGGCACCGCCCCCGCCCGCGCCGACGCTGCGGCGGGAGACGGCCGAGCCGCCGCGGCCGGCCGCGCGGGACGCCGAGACGGCCGCCGCGCCGCGGCCGCCGGCGCCGCCGCGCCGGCGCTCCTCGCCGCTGCTGCGCCGCATCCTGCTGCTCAACGCGCTGCCGCCGGCGCTGCTCGCGGCGTCGCTGCTCTACCTCGACCAGTACCAGAACGGCCTGCTGGCGGCGGAGGTGGAGGCGCTCCGCACCCAGGCGCGGATCTACGCCGGCGGCATCGCCGAGGCGGCGACACGGGTGCAGGACGAGCGCCCGGTCCTGGTCCCGGAGCAGGCCCGCCCGCTGCTGCGCCGCCTGACCGAGCCCTCGCCCAACACCCAGGCCAAGCTGTTCGACACCACCGGCCTGCTCGTCGCCGACAGCCGCGTGCGCGAGGGCAGCGGCGGAGCGATCGTGACCGAGCCCCTGCCGCCGCCGGAGCCGCGCGGTGCGCTCTCCGCCACCGTCGCCGGGATCTACGACTGGCTGGTCGCGGTGCTGCCGCGCACCCTGCTCGGCGGGGCGCGGCGCACCGACGTGGTGGTGGACCTCAATCCCGACGCGCCCTCCTTCGACTGGCAGCCCGAGCTCGGCCCCGACCGGCGCGAGGAGCTGCGCATGGCGCTGGAGGGCGGCGTCACGCCCTACATCCGCCGCACCGCCGAGGGGCGGCTGCTGGTCAGCGTCGCCGAGCCGGCGCGGCGCGGCAACCAGTCGGTCGGCATCGTGCTGCTGACGCGCGAGGCGCGCGAGGTGGACCGCCGGCTGTTCGAGGTCCGCGCCTCCGTGCTGCTGCTGTTCGGCACGGCCCTGGTGCTGACGGTGGCGCTCTCCTTCTACCTCGCGCGCACCATCGCGACGCCGATGCTCCAGCTCGCCCGCGCCGCGGCGCGGATGCGCGAGGGCGAGGGCCGCGGCGGCAGCGTGCCGGAGGAGCTGCAGCGGAGGGAGGACGAGATCGGCATCCTCGCCCGCGACCTGCAGAACTCCGCCCGCGCGCTCTGGGCGCGCATCGACGCCAACGAGCGCTTCGCCGCGGACGTGGCGCACGAGCTGCGCAACCCGCTCACCTCCGTGCGCAGCGCGATCGAGACGCTGCGGCGGATCGAGAACCCGGAGCAGCAGAAGCGCCTGCTCGCCATCATCGCCGAGGACGCGGTGCGGATGGACCGGCTGATCGCCGACATCAGCGATTCCTCGCGGGTGGACGCGGAGCTGTCGCGCACCGTGGCGCAGCCGGTGGACGTGGCGCCGATCCTCGCGACCCTCGCCGAGCTGCACAACGCGACGCGCGAGGCCGAGGACGACCCGAGGGTGGTGCTGGAGGCGCCGGCCGAAGGGCTGGTGGTGCGCGGCGTCGAGGGGCGGCTGGTGCAGGTGTTCCGCAACCTGCTCGGCAACGCGCTGAGCTTCTCGCCGAAGGGCGGCACCGTCCGGGTGCGGGCGCGGCCGACGGGGGCGATGGTCGAGGTGACGGTGGAGGACGAGGGGCCCGGGATCCCGGAGCAGAAGCTCGAGAGCATCTTCGAGCGCTTCTATTCCGAGCGTCCGCGCGGCGAGCGCTTCGGCCAGCACTCCGGCCTCGGCCTCTCGATCAGCCGCCAGATCGTCGAGGGGCTGCGCGGGCGGATCGCGGCGGAGAACCGGCGCGACGCGGCGGGCCAGGTGATCGGGGCGCGGTTCGTGGTGCGGCTGCCGGCGGCCTGAACGGCGGCCGGCCCGGCGCCGCGGGCCGCCTCAGGCGCTCCGCCCCGGCTCCGCGACGAGGTGGCCGCCATGAAGCGCGAGCAGCGCGCGCAGGCGCTCGGCCTCCCCCGGCGCGGCGAGCACCGTGACCGTCGCCGCGCCGCCCGGCGCCTCGGTCAGCTCCGCGCGGTGGCGGTCCAGCGGCACCTCGCGCACCAGCGCCTCGATGGCGAGCTTCGCCGTCTCGTGGTCGGGGAAGCGCGCGGCGAGGCGGGTGGCGCCGGCCACCTCCGGCTGCGCCGCCTCGTCGCGCAGGATGCGCTCCGGCGGCACCGCGCGGGTGCCCAGGACGTTGGTGGCCGACAGCGCGTCGCTCGCCGGGAAGGAGTCCTTCACGCCGGTCTCGAGGTCGCGCTCCCGTGCCCGATCGGGCTGCTCCTCCCGGCCGGCGCGCCCGGCGTTCGACGGTCGGCCGGGGGCGGCGCTGCGCTGCTTCGGCATGGTCCGGGTCCCTCTCCGCTCGGACCGGGGAAACGCGCGGCCGCGGCGGCGGTTCGCCGGACCGTTACGGCGGCGCGCGCCACTCCCGGAACAGGCCGAGCTTCTCCTGCGCGGCGCGGTCGGAGAAGCCGAACAGCACCAGCTCCGCCGCGGCCTCCGCCTCCAGCTCCAGCTCCTGCCAGGCCGGCACGACGAAGGTGTCGCGCTCGGCCAGGGCGAATTCGCGGCCCCCGATCCGCGCCCGGCCGCGCCCCTCGACGACGACGAACACCGTGCCGTCCGTCGCGCGCCGCCCGCGCGTGGCGAAGCCCGCGGGCAGCAGCCGCACATGGGCGGCGATGGTCGGCATCACGGGGCCGCCATCGGCGGGGTTCGCGAATTCCAGCGCGTGGCCGAGATGCGGATCGGGCGCCCCGTGCCGTGCGACGACGGCGAGCGAGTCGCGCCACTCGGCGTAGGGGTAGTGGAACAGCGGCAGGTCGCGCGGCCGCCGCTCCGCCGCGCTGCCGCGGAAGGGGCGCAGGTTGCGGCCGTAGCGCGCGGCGGTGTCGCCGGCGGCGACGGTCTCGGGGTGCGCGGGCGCGCCGGCGAGGCGCTCGGCGAAGCTCGCGTCGAAGAACCGCACCGTCGGGATGTCGAGCCCGTCGAGCCAGATCATCGGCCGGTCGGTGGCGTTGCCGTGGTCGTGCCACTGCCAGTTGGGCGTCAGCACCAGGTCGAAGGGGCGCATCACCGCCTTCTCGCCGTCGAGCGCGGTGTAGGCGCCGTCGCCCTCCATCACGAAGCGGAGCGCGCACTGGGTGTGGCGGTGGCAGGGCGCGACCTCGCCCGGAAGGATGAGCTGCAGCCCGGCGTAGAGGCTGGAGGTGACCGCGGAGGTTCCGGGCAGGCCGGGATTCTCCAGGATCAGCACGCGCCGCTCCGCCTGCTCGGCGCTGATCAGGGCGCCGGCGCGCAGCAGGAATTCGCGCGCCGGCGCGTAGGACCAGAGGTGCGGCTCCGCCGCCGGGCGCGGCGCCGGCAGGACGAGGTTCGCGAGCACCTCCCACAGCGGAAAGAGGTGCAGCGGGCGCATCTCGGCATAGAGGGCCTCCAGGCGGGCCCTGGTGTCGCCGCCGCCGGGGCGCGCGGCGGCCTGGGCGGGGGTGGTGCCGTCCATCTGCTCGATCCTTCCGGGGCGGGCGGAGGCCGGTCTCGCCCGGCCCGCCCCGCCCCACCCTCCCCCGGGCCGCGGGCGGAGGGCAAGGGCGGGACGGGCCGGGCGGGCCCGGATTCCGCGTCGCCCTGGCCGCACCGCCTTCACCTTCGTGCAAGCCGCACGACGCCGTTGAACCGCCGGCCCGCTTTGCGCTTCGATCGGTGAACCGAGCGAGGAGAGGCGGCCATGCGCCGACGTACCCTGCTCGCCTCGGCCGCCGGCTTCGGCGCGGCGGCCGCGGCATTCCCCGTCGTCACCGGCCTGGGTCCCGCCGGGCCCCGGGCGGCGCGGGCCGCCAGCCGGGGCGCCGCGACGCCGGGCGACGGCCACGCCCCCGTGGACGTGAACCTCGTGCTGGCGGTGGACGTCAGCCGCTCGATCGACGAGGACGAGGCGCGGCTGCAGCGCGAGGGCTACCGCAGCGCCATCGCCAGCCCGCAGGTGGTGGAGGCGATCAGGGCGGGCATGCTCGGCGCCATCGGCATCGCCTACGTCGAGTGGGGCGGCATCGAGTACCAGCGCACGGTGCTGCCCTGGTTCCGCATCGCCAGCCAGGAGCAGGCGGAGGAATGGGCGGAGATGCTCGCCCGGGCGCCGCGCGTCTCGCTCTCCTGGACCTCGATCTCCGGCGGCATCGAGCATTCCCGGCGGCTGTTCGCGGAGAGCCCGTGGGAGGCGACGCGCAGGGTGATCGACGTCTCCGGCGACGGCGTGAACAACAGCGGGCCGCCGGCGGAGGAGGCGCGCGACCGGGCGGTGGCCGAGGGCATCACCATCAACGGCCTGCCGATCCTGAACGACCGCCCGACCTTCGGCCGGCTGCCGCCGGTGCCGCTCGACGAGTACTACCGGGAGAGCGTGATCGGCGGGCCCGGCGCCTTCGTCATCCCGGCGGAGGACTTCCACTCCTTCGCGATCGCCGTGAAGCGCAAGCTGATCCGGGAGATCGCCGGGGTCGGCGCGCCGCCGGGCGGGCCCGCGAGGCCGATGTCCGGGTAGGGCCGCGGCGGAGTGTTTTGAATGCCATCGCCCCCCTCTCTAATGAATATGCTGATAATGGATTGAAACCGCCAGCGCCGTCGTGGTCGCCTGCGCAATGAGCACGCAGGAGGCCCGGCCATGGCCACAAAGGCACCAGCGGCCCGGATTCCATCGCCGGCCTTGCCGGCAACGGCACGATCCTCGGTCGCGGCGGCCCGGGCGACGACGTGCTGGTCGCCGGCGACTTCGGCCCCGCGTCGCTCCATCCCGGGGACACGCTGATCGGCGGGGCCGGCGACGACACCCTCGCCGGCGGCGCGGGCGACGACGGGCGGCGCCCCCCCGCGCGCGTCCCGCCGCGGTCACTCCGTGCGGATCGTTCCGGCCCGGATCATCCGCAGGCAGCCCTGGACCACCGGCGCGCAGGCGGCATCCCGGGCCACGCCGAGCTCGTTCGTGCCGCTGATGCTGGTGCGGGTGACCCTGCCCTCGACGAGCTGGAAGGTGGCGCGGCACATGCCGCCACCCGAGAGGCTCACACTGCCTCCCGCGACCGGCACCGGCACCGAGACGCCGCCGCCCGAGGGCGTGCGGTCGTAGGTCCAGAACTCCCCGGCCTCCGAGGTCTCGCGCTTGTCCGGAGGACCAGCGCAGAGCCGGAGGTCGTCGGCGCGCAGGCCGACCATCGCCGTGCGCGCGTCATCGGCGAGCGAGGCGTCGCGCGCCGCGCAACTGCCGAGCGCGAGGAGCAGGGCGACCGGCGCCACGACCGGGACCAGGCGGAGGAGCGGCGGCACGGCGGCCCATCTAGACCAGATCGCCGCGGGCGTGAACTCCGCCCCCCGCCCGCCCGTTCCCCGCGGCCGCCCCGCCGCCGGCGGACCGGCCGCCGGCCGCGGCGCTACCGGTCCACCTCCTCGATCGAGAGCCCGAAGGCCGCCACGCCCTCGGCGAGGAGGTCGCCGAGCATGTCCATGTTCAGCAGGTACTCCGCCGTGTCCCGCCCCTCGCCGCGCTCGCGCGCCAGGCGCAGCGCCTCCTCCCACTCGGAGGCGTCGTAGTCGCCGCGGCCCACCCAGGCGAGGGCGATCAGCGCCGCCTGCTCGTCCTCGTTGAGGTCGTTGATGAAGGCGCGCAGCGCGTCCTCGGTCACGTCCTCCGGATGCTCCCGCAGCATCGCGGCCTCGCTGTCCTCGCCCTCGGAGATCTGTTCCGCCTCGCCGGTCGCCTTCGCCTGCAGCGCACGGGCGTGGTCCACGATGGTTGCGACCGTCTCGAGGCTGATGCCGAGATCCACCTCGTCGTCGTCGTCCCGTTCGACCATGGGCGGGTCCTCCATCAGTCGCGCTCCGGGGGGCGGCGCGCCGCATCATTAGGCCACGGAGCGGCCGGCGGTTCCATGCGGGCGCGGCAGGCGGGAGCCGGGTCAGCGCCAGACGGCATCGGGGCGCGTCGCGGCGTCCGGCCCGGCGAGGGGGTTGCGCGGAGCGGTGGCCGCCGCGCCGCTCCCTTTCGCGGGCCGGCCGGCGGCGGCGGGCGGCGGCAGCGGCGGCGTCGCGGGCGCCGCGGCGCGGGTCTGGCGTGGCATCAGCCGGCGCCGGAAGCAGTCGTGGAAGCGCCCCACCAGCACCGCCGTGCCGGCGAGGGGCGCGCCGATCACCTGCCCGTCCGGCATCCGCACGGAGAGCCGCTGCCCCGCGCGCAGCGCGGCGAGGATGCGCGCCGCGCCCTCCGGGTCGCCCGCCAGGTCCACCTCGGTCCGGTCCGGCCCCGCCTGCCGGGCGCGCAGGTTGGCGCCGTAGCGCGTCGCGCCGCCCTCGATCTCCAGCCGCACCAGGCCGGTGGTGCCCGGCGGGATGCGCCAGCGCAGGTCGCGCAGCGAGAGGTGGAACTCGAAGGGCTGGTTCAGCATGGCGAGGCGCACATGCCCGCCCAGCGTACCGGCGGGGCGCTCGGTCTCGAGAATGCAGGCGGTGCGCTCGCCCGTCCGCCCGGCGCGGTAGAGCCAGGCGCCGGCGCGCTGCTCCTCGATCGAGCGGAGCTGCGCCGCGGCCGGCGGCGCGGGCAGGGCGGCGGCCGCCGCCAGGGCGAGAAGGACCGCGGCGCGGCCGGGGACGGGCGCCGCGCGGCTCATGCGTCCCAGTCGGGCGCGAAGCCCGGGTCCACCATCCGCCGGCCCTTCGGCAGGGCGGCGATCGCCGCGAGGTCGGCGGCATCGAGCCGCAGGTCGAGCGCGGCGAGGTTGGCGCGCTGGTGCGCCGCGCTCGCCGCCTTCGGGATGGCGGCGACGAGCGCCTGCCCGAGCAGCCAGCCGAGCGCGACCTGGCTCGGCGTCGCGCCGTGCCTCTGCGCGATCCGGCGCATCGCCGGGTCGCGCTCCGCGGCGCCCTGGGCGAGCGGGGCGTAGGCGGTGAGCGGGATGCCGCGCGGCCGGGCGATCTCCAGCAGCCGGTCCTGCGAGAGGTGGACGTGGTACTCGACCTGGAGGCAGGAGACCGCGTCGGGCGCGATCTCCAGCGCCCGGCGCAGCAGGCCGGGCGGGAAGTTGCAGACGCCGGTGGCGCGGGCGAGGCGGTCCTCCTTCAGCCGCCGCAGCGCGCCGAGCACCGCGGCGAGGTCCATGGCCGGGTTCGGCCAGTGGACCAGGAACAGGTCGGCATGGCCGAGGCGCAAGCGCCGCAGCGACGCCTCGCAGGAGGCGCGGACGCCATCGGGGGTGAGCCGGTCGTGCCAGACCTTGGTGGCGAGGAAGACCTCCGCCCGCGGCACGCCCGAACCGGCGATCGCGGCGCCGATCTCGGCCTCGTTGCCGTACATCGCCGCGGTGTCGAAGTGGCGGTAGCCGAGGCGCAGCGCCGACTCGACGGCGCGCCGGCATTCCGCGCCCGCCATCGGCCAGGTGCCGAGCCCGAGCCGCGGCATGCGGACGCCCGCCGCGTGCGGGAGGGCGATCGCCGGAATGCCGGGCGAGGGGGGTGCGGCCATGCGCCGCAGCATACCGCCGGCGGCGCCATCAGGCACGCGCCGGCCGCGGGTCGTGCCGGCCCGCGGGCTACCGCTTCGAGAGGTCCACCAGCCCCGCGAACCCCGTCTCGGTGCCGAAGGCGAGCGCGGTGCCCGCCGCGTTCCAGGCGAGCGCCGAGACCGGCCCGCGCCCCGGCGCCGCCACCGGCACGACGCGCCCCGAGGCTACTTCCGCGATCACCACCAGCCCGTCGGCGAAGCCGGCCGCCACCACCTCCTGCTGCGGGTGGCAGGCGACCGCGGTGCAGGGCACGCCGTCGCCGCCGGCGAGCTCGGTCGGGGCCTTGCCCATCGGCCCGCCGCCGAAGAACGGCCAGAGCACGACGCTCTCCGCCCCGCTCGTCGCCAGCCAGCGGCCCCTGGCGGTGAAGCAGAGCGAGCGGGTCTTCGACGGGTAGCCGGACATGCGCATGTGCTGGCCGTCCGCGAGGCGCCAGCCGTGCAGCGCGTTCTCCTGCATTGCGGTCACGACGTGCGCCCCGTCCGGCGAGATCGCGATGGCGCCGTGGCTGCCCTTCCACTCCAGCACGCGCGGCTTGTCCTCCCTCGCCGCGACGAACCAGAGCGAGCAGCCGTTGTAGTGGCTGGCCGCCACGCGCTTGCCCCTGGCGTCGAAGGCGACCCCGCCGACGCTCGAGGGGTGGGCGAGCGACTTCAGCGGCCTGCCCGCGCCGTCGAGCAGGTGCACGGCCTTGCCGACCGCCGCCGCGCGCACGCCGGATTCGTGCGCCGCGACGTGCTCCACCCATTTCCTGCCGTAGCGCGCGAGCTCCTCCGCCGCGCCGTCCGGCGCGACGCGCACCAGCCTTCCGTCGTCGCCGCCCGAGAGCGCGCCGTCCTTCGCGTCGGCGCAGAGGGCGAGGCAGGCGCCCTCCGGATGCGCGGCGACGGTCCGCCACTCCTCCGCCGGCTGGCCGGGGGCGGCGAGGCGCACCGTGCCGTCGCCGAGGCCGAAGGCGCAGACGCGCCCCTCGCGCCCGAAGGCGACGCCGACCACCCAGGCGCCGAGCTCGGCGGAGCGGCCGCGGCTCCGGAGCAGGGCGTCGGCCGCGCCGACGCCCTCCATGCCCGCCGCGCCGCTCACGCCCGGTCCGGGCCCCGGCGGGCGACCTCGTTCCCGGCCGCCTGCGGGTCGTCCACCTGGCAGGCCTCGAAGCCGCGGCGGAGCACCGGGCGGTTGAGGTCGCGGCCGATGAAGACGATGCGGCTGCGGCGCGGCTCGCCCTCCCGCCAGGGGCCGACGAAGTCGCCGTCGGCCAGCATGTGCACCGCCTGGAAGGCGAAGCGCCGGTCCTCGCCCTGGTAGTGCAGGATGCCCTTGGTGCGCAGCAGGTCCTGGCCCCTGGTGGCGAGGAGCTGGGTGATCCAGGCGTTGAACCGCTCCGGGTCTATCGGCCGCTCGACCTCGAAGCTGAGGGAGACGACGTCGGAGTCGTGCTCGTGCTCGTTCTCGCCCGCGAGGAACTCCGGCTCGCGCTCGAGGATGCGCTCGAGGCTGAAGGCGTCGCGGCCGATCACGCTCTCGATCGGGACGTCGGCCCTGGTGGCGCGACGGATCTCGGCCCAGGGGTTGATGGCGCGGATGCGGCGCTCGACCTCGGCCGCCTCCTCGGGCGTGACGAGGTCCATCTTGTTGAGCACGACGATGTCGGCGAAGGCGATCTGCTCCTCCGCCTCGGGGCTGTCGGCGAGGCGCGCCGGCAGGTGCTTGGCGTCCACCACGGTGACGATGGCGTCGAGCTTGGTCGCGCGCCGCACGTCCTCGTCGGCGAAGAAGGTCTGCGCCACGGGGGCGGGGTCGGCGAGGCCGGTGGTTTCGACGATGATGCCGTCGAAGCGGCCGCGGCGCTTCATCAGCCCGCCGATGATGCGGATCAGGTCGCCGCGCACGGTGCAGCAGATGCAGCCGTTGTTCATCTCGAACACTTCCTCGTCGGCGTCCACGACGAGGTCGTTGTCCACGCCGAGCTCCCCGAACTCGTTGATCACCACGGCGAACTTCCGGCCGTGGTTCTCGGTGAGGATGCGGTTGAGCAGCGTGGTCTTGCCGGCGCCGAGATAGCCGGTGAGGACGGTGACGGGGATCTGCGCACGCGGGTCCGCGGCGTTGCGGGTCTCGCTCACGGGGAGTCGTCCTTCGGATCGTGGGGTGTGTCTCTGCCGGCTCCTGATATGGGGCCTCGGGCGCCGCTTCGCGCCTCCCGGTCGCGGCGGAGCGCGCCGCGCAGCGCGACCAGGCTGGACAGCAGGGGCGGCAGCAGGGCGTTGCGCCGCTCCGGCGCCATGGCGAGGGCCCGCGCCGCGGCCGGGGCGGCCAGGGCGCCGACCGGGGCGAGCGCGGCGGCGATCTCCTCCGCCGCCTCCCGCACCGCGGCGGCGGTCCAGGCGCTGCCGCCGGCGCGCAGCGCCAGCGCCCGCTCCCCCGCGGCGCGCATCGCCGCGTCGTCGGAGGCCTCCAGCGCCTCCGGCGCGAGTCGGGCGGCGAGGGCATCGCGCAGGTCGGCGTTCAGCGGGCCGGGGCCCCAGCGCGCGCGCACGGCGCGGCGCAGGGCCTCGAGCAGGTCCTCGGCCGGGGGCACGAGCTCGGCCAGCGCGTGGTCGAAGCCGGCGGCGGCGATGTCGCGGCGCTGCCGCTCGCTCGTCGTCGGCGCCAGGCCGAGCAGCGCGATCCGCCCCATCGGCGGCGGCATCGCGCGCAGGGCCCGCGCGAGCGCGAGCACCGGCGCCGCGGGCGGGCGGAAGGCGGCGACCAGGGCGTCGTAGGGCGCGAGGTGCAGCCGGTCGAGCGCCGCCGCCGGCGAGGCCAGCGCGTCGGTCCGGTGCCCGGCGCCGCGCAGCATCAGGGCCAGCCGCTCCCGGACGTCGGGCCGCTCCGCCAGCACGAGCACGGCGAGCGGCCCCTCGGGGCCGTCGGGCGGCCCCGCGTGCAGCAGCACCGCCGCGGAGGCGATCCGGGGGAGCGGGCGTGCCGCCATGGGGTGCGCCGGCCGGCCTGCGCCTCGTCCCCGCCCCTCAGGCGGCTTCCGCCCGGATCGCCTCGCCGAGCGTGCCGACGATCCGGTCCACCTGGTGGCGCTCGACGATCAGCGGCGGCGAGAGGGCGACGATGTCGCCGGTGACGCGCACCAGCACGCCCGCGTCGAAGCAGCGGCGGAACACCTCCGTCGCGCGCGCGCCGGGCCTGCCGGGCCGCGGCGCCAGCTCGATGCCGCCGATCAGGCCGAAGTCGCGGATGTCCACCACGTTCGGCAGGCCCTTCAGGCTGTGCACCGCCTCCTGCCAGTAGGGCTCCATGGCGCGGGCGCGGCCGGGCAGGTCCTCGCGCCGGTGCAGCTCGAGCGTGGCGATCGCCGCCGCCGCGGCCAGCGGGTGGCCGGAATAGGTGTAGCCGTGGAACAGCTCGATCCCGCCCGGGGCGCCGTTCACCACCGCGTCGTAGATCGCGCCCTTCACGGCGACCGCGCCCATCGGCACCGCGGCGTTGGTCAGGCCCTTCGCCATGGTGAGGATGTCGGGCGTCACGCCCAGCCGCTCGGCGCCGAAATTGGCGCCGAGGCGGCCGAAGCCGGTGATCACCTCGTCGAAGATCAGGAGGATGCCGTGCCGGTCGCAGATCGCGCGCAGGCGCTCGAGGTAGCCGCGCGGCGGCACCAGCACCCCCGTGGAGCCCGCCACCGGCTCCACCATCACCGCCGCGATCGTCTCCGCCCCGTGCAGGGCGACCAGCGCCTCCAGCGCGTCGGCGAGCTCCGCCCCGTGCTCCGGCTGGCCGCGCGAGAAGGCGTTCCTCTGCGGCAGGTGGGTGTGCGGCAGGTGGTCCACATAGGGCAGCAGGGCGCCGAACTGCTTGCGGTTCGGCCCGATGCCGCCGACCGACATGCCGCCGAAGCCGACGCCGTGGTAGCCGCGTTCGCGCCCGATCAGCCGCACGCGCGAGCCCTCGCCGCGCGCCTTGTGGTAGGCGAGCGCGATCTTGAGCGCGGTGTCGGCGCTCTCGCTGCCCGAGTTGGTGAAGAAGACGCGATCGAGCCCCGGCGGCGTGATCTCCGCGACGCGCGCCGCGGCCTCGAAGGCGACGGGGTGGCCGAGCTGGAAGGTCGGCGCGAAGTCCATCACCGCCGCCTGGCGCTGGATCGCCTCGGTGATCTCGCGCCGGCCGTGGCCGGCGTTGCAGCACCAGAGCCCGGCGGTGCCGTCGAGGATCTCGCGCCCGTCCGGCGTGTAGTAGGACATGCCCTCGGCGCGGGCGAGCAGGCGCGGATGGGCCTTGAAGTAGCGGTTGTCGGAGAAGGGCATCCAGAACGCGTCGAGGTTGTTCGGACGCGGGATGGCGGCGGTGATCTCGTTCATGCGGGCGGCCCTCCGGCGGTCGGGGCAAGGAAGCGCAGCGCGGGCCCGGCGGCAAGCGCCCGCGCGCGCCTGCCGGGCCGGCAGGCCTCGCGGCGCGCGCGATGCTGCGGCGCACCGCAACCGGCTGGCGCGGGGAACCCGCGAGGGTGCAAGGTCCTTCCGGCCGAGGGGAGGTCCCCCGGGAGAACTGGCACCATGAACGCCGTCGCGACCCCGATCCACAACCCGATCCTGCGCTACTGGCAGGGTCGGGGGCGTCTCGCGCCCCTCTATTGGGGCTGGGGCGTGGCCGGCAGCATCGTGCTCGCGATCCTGATCGCCGGGCCGCCGCTGGCGGGCCTCGCCGGCCTTCCCTGGGCGCTCGGGGGGATCGCCGTCGGCGCGGTCTACACGGTCTGGATCCTGGTCTCGATCTGGCGCTGCAGCGGGAACATCGACTCGCCCGCGCCGCTCGGCGTCCCGCGCGAGGCCTGGGGCATGCTGGCGCGCTGGCTCACCGTCGCCTGGGCGATCAACGCCGGCGGCATGGCGATCATGCTGCTGCAGAGCCTGATGTATCCGGCGCTCGCGCGCTGAGCGGGCGGCGCGCCGCCGGCCCCGGCCGCGCGCCGGATCAGCGCCGCGCCGGCGCCCCTTCCGTCCCGGCCCCGGCGGCCGGGGCCGGCAGCCACACCCGGAAGGTCGCCCCCTGCCCCTCCTCGCTCTCGATCAGCAACTGCCCGCGGTGGCGGTTGACGATGTGCTTGACGATGGCGAGGCCGAGCCCGGTGCCGCCGGCGGCGCGCGAGCGGCCGCGGTCCACGCGGTAGAAGCGCTCCGTCAGGCGCGGGATGTGCTCGCGCGGGATGCCGGGGCCGTCGTCGGTGACGCTGAGCAGCACGCCCGGGCGCGCCGCCGGCAGGCGCTGCGCCATGCCGGGCCCGGCGGGCGCGACGGCGAGCCGCACCGTGCCGCCCTCCCGCCCGTGCCGCACCGCGTTGTCGAGCAGGTTGCGCACCACCTGGGCGAGCTGCTCCGCGTCGGCCGGCTCGGCCACCGCCGCCCCCTCCGGCGCCAGGTCGAGGGCGAGGGTCACGCGCCGCGCGGCGAGGATCGGCGCCATCGCCTCGGCCTCGGCGCGCGCCAGGGCGGCGAGGTCCACCCGGCCCGAGGGCGGCGTGTGCTCGGTCAGCTCGATGCGGGTCAGGCCGAGCAGGTCGTCGATCAGCCGGCGCATGCGCTCCGCCTGCTCGGCCATGATGCCGAGGAAGCGCGCGCGCGCCTCCGGGTCGTCCCTGGCGGGACCGCGCAGCGTCTCGATGAAGCCGATCAGCGAGGCGAGCGGCGTGCGCAGCTCGTGCGAGGCGTTGGCGACGAAGTCGGCGCGCATGCGCTCGACCGCGCGCTCGCGCGTGCGGTCGGCGAGCACGACCAGCAGCCGCCCGCCGTCGGCGAGCGGCGGGTCGAGCGGGATCACCGTCGCCGCCAGCTCGCGCGCCACCGGCACGGCGAGGGTGAGGTCGGCGGCCTGCGCCTGCCCGGTCGCGGCGGCGCGGTCCACCGCCTCGGCCAGCGCGGGGTGGCGGAGCAGCGCCGCGGCGTCGCCCGCCGCCGGGCCGGCCGAGGGGATGCCGAACAGCGCCCGTGCGGCGGCGTTGGCGCGCAGCGGCACGAGCCGCCCGGCGCCGAGCACCAGCAGCGGGTCGGGCAGGGCCTCGAGGATGGCGGCGTCGGCACGGCGCATCGCCTCGAGCCGGGCGCAGCGTTCCTCGAGGCGCCGGGCGAGGCGCGCGGCGCCCTCGGCCACCTCGCTCACCGCCGGAACCAGCGGCGCGGCGATCTCGAGCGCGGAGGGCGGAGGCGCGCCCGTGGCGGCGGTGCTCTCTCGCGCTGCCGCGGCCTGGCGCAGCGCCGCGGCAAGGCGCAGCAGGTCGCGGAGCCAGAGCCAGGCGAGGAGGGCGGCGGCGAGCAGCGTCGCGGCGAGGGCCAGCAGACCCGGCCCCGGCGCGAGCCAGCCGCCGGCGAGCAGCAGCAGCAGGGCCGCCGACGGGACGCCGCCGACCAGCAGCGCCGCGCACAGCCAGCGTCCGGCGGGGGGCAGTGGCGGCGCGGTCGCGCGGTCGCCCATGGCGGCCGCAGCGTCCCGTTCGGGGCTGCTCAGCGTCGGGTGCGGCACGGCCGCGAGGGGCGCCGGCCGCGGCACGGCGCGGGGCGGGTCCGCGTCGCCGGCCGGCCGCGGTCCCGGTCCATCGGTGGCGCGCCCCGACCGGCTCAGATCCCCGCCGGACCGGGCGGGGCGGCGGATTCGACGAGCCGCGGCTCGCCCGAGCCGTCGAAGGTGAACACGGCGAGGCCGCGCGCCACCTGCCCGCCGGGCAGCAGCCGGATCGGACCGTCGGCGCCCAGGAACAGCTCGCCGTCGCCGAGCCGCGGCATCGCCCCTCGGCCGCCCCCGGCGGCCCGCGCGGCGATGCCGGCCGCGTCGTAGGCGACGGCCACGATGCGCGAGGGCTGCTCGTCGAAGGCGGCGAGGTAGCGCGCGACGAAGCCCGACCGCGCGGAGGGATCGGGCGCGGCGAACAGCGCACCCTCCATCGCCGGGTCGCGCGCCAGCGACTCGTCCTCGAGCCAGAGCGCGTGGCCGAGCAGGCGCGGGCGCGTCGCGAAGCCGCCGCTGGCGATCGCCGCGGCGGCCTGGCGTGCGCGCTCGCCGCTGCTGCCGATCAGCACCGCGTCGGGTCCGCCGACCGCCGCGGTGGCGTCGGCGAGCTGGCGCACCGCATGCGCCATGTCGCCGCGGGGCGCGTGCATCACGATCTGCGGCTGCGGCAGGTCGAGGTCGGCGGCCGCCTTGCGCGCGGCCTGGGCGAGCCGGCGGCCGAACGCGTCATCCGGCGCCAGCACCCCGATCCGGCGGGCGCCCGTGGCGGCCGCCACCTGCATCGCGCGTTCGACCTGCTGCTGCGGCGTGATGCCGAGCGTCCAGACGCCGCCGCCGGCCTGCGCCGCGTCGTTGGTGAGCGCGAGCATCGGCGCGCGGGCGGCGCGGGCGGCGCCGGCGGCGGCGGAGGTCTCGCTCGCCGTCAGCGGCCCGACGATGATGCGGGCGCCGTTGGAGACCGCCGTGCGGGCCGCGGCGGCGGCGCCGGAGGGGCTGCCGCCGGTGTCGAGCGGGACGAACTCCACAGTGCGGTCGCCCTGCTCGAACAGGGCGAGTTGGGCGGCGTTCAGCATCGCCCGGCCGAGTTGCGCATTGCCGCCGGAGAGCGGCAGGAGCAGCGCCACCTGGGTGCGCGGGACCTGGGCATAGGGATCGGGGCCGCGGAACGGGCCGCCGAAATAGCGCGGCGGGGCTTGCGGCGCGCAGGCCGCGAGGGCGACAACCAGCGCCAGCACGAGGGAGCGCGCCGCGCCGCCGGGAAGGCGCGCGGCGGGGAGGGCCGGGCGTGGCCGCAGCGGCAGCGGACGAACGAGGGAACGAAGAAGGCGGAGCGGACGGGGCATCGCGGCGGTCGCGGACAAACGGGCCTCCTCCGGGGTTGCTGACGCTCGTAGCCACACCGATCGGCAATCTCGGCGACCTCTCGCCCCGGGCGCTCGAGGCGATGCGGAGCGCCGACGCGGTGCTGTGCGAGGATACCAGGGTCACGGGCGCCCTGCTGGCAAGGCAGGGCGTGTCCGTTCCCCTCGTCCCCTTGCACGAACACAACGAGGCCGCGCAAGTGCCGCGGCTGCTCGAACGCCTCGCGGCGGGGGAGAAGCTCGCGCTCGCCTCGGACGCCGGGACGCCGCTGATGAGCGACCCGGGCTACCGGCTGGTGCGCGCGGCGATCGCGGCGGGGGTGCCGGTGACAGCGGTGCCGGGGCCGAACGCGGCGGTGATGGCGCTGACGCTTTCCGGCCTGCCGCCGCATCCCTTCCTGTTCGTCGGGTTCCTGCCGGTGCGGGGGGGGGCCCGCGCGGCCGAGCTCGGCCGGCTGCGGGCGGCGGAGCGGGCCGGCCTGCGCACGACGCTGGTGTTCTACGAGGCGCCGCATCGGCTGGACGAGTCGCTGGCGGCGATGGCGGAGACGCTGGGGGCGGACCGCCCGGCCGCGGTGGCGCGGGAGCTGACCAAGCGGTTCGAGGAGGTGCGGCGGGGCAGCCTGGCCGAGCTGGCCGCGTGGTATGCGCGGCATCCGGCGCGTGGCGAGGTGGTGGTGGTGGTCGGCCCGCCCGAGGCCGAGGCGCCGGCGGGCGAGGCGGATCTGGATGCGCGCCTGCGCGAGGCGCTGGCGGCGGGGATGAGCGTGCGGGACGCGGCGGCGGCGGTGGCGGCGGCGACGGGGGTGGCGCGGAAGCTCGCCTATGCGCGCGCGCTCGCGCTGAGCCGCGCGGGGCGGTGACGGCGCCCGCCGGGACGGTGGGGGCGGACGGCGCGGACCGGCGCTTCCGGGGGGCCGGATCCTCGCCAAATGGTGGAAAAAGCGCGGACACATACCCACTTCACGGAACCGTGATCGGCATGCGATGATCTTCGCCGTGCACTCGGGAGTTGGGCGATGAGCGCTTCCATCGCTTTGGGCAAGCGGCAGACGGAGCAGGTCGATCGGTCGGCGCTGCTGCTGATGCTGTCCTACATCGAGGCCGAGTGCCGCCGGATCGGCGCGACGGCCGCGGCCGATCACGCGGCGCTGGCGGCCGCGCTGGTACCCCCGGGCCACGGGATGCCCGCGGCGAGGGTCGCGCCAGCCGGGACCGGCGCATCGCGGCGCCGGAAGCGGGCCAGCCCCTTGCACTGAGCGCCGCCGGCGCCCGCCCGTGAGGTGGGCGCGAGGGCAGGCGCGAGGGCGGCGGCACGCCCTCAACCGTACGTTCGATCGCCCCCCGGCGCCTCGCCCGGCTGCGCGCGGCGGAGCTGGAACAGCGCCTGCTCGCCGAACAGGTTGGCGAGCCAGACGGAGCGGGTCCAGGGCGCCTTGAGGCCCCGCTCGTCCACCGCCAGCCAGCGCTCGACCACGTAGCCGTCGAGCCGGCAGAGTTCGAAGAAGTCGCGGATCGTGCAGGGGTGGATGTTGGGCGTCTCGTACCAGGGGCGGTCCCAGGTCTCGGTCTCCGGCATCCGCCCGCTGACGAGCAGGCGCCAGCGCACCTGCCAGTGGCCGAAATTCGGGAAGCTGACGACGGCGTGCCGGCCGATGCGGAGCATCTGCCGCAGCACCTCGCGCGGCCGCCCGACCGCCTGGAGAGTGCGGGAGAGGACGACGTAGTCGAAGGCGCCGTCGGGGTAGAAGGCGAGGTCGGTGTCGGCGTCGCCGTGGATCACCGCAAGCCCCGCGGCGACGGCGCGGGTGGCGAGCGCCATGTCGATCTCGATGCCGCGGGCGTCGGCGTTCTTCTCGCGCGTCAGGTGCTCGATCAGGGTGCCGTCGCCGCAGCCGATGTCGAGGACGCGGGCGCCGGGAGGGATCATCTCCGCGATCAGGCGGAGATCGAGGCGCATGTTCTTGGCGACGTAGCGGATGTCGGGGGGGGATTCGGGCATGGGGTCCTGCGCCGAAAGGGCGCGACTCGCGAAGTTTGAGGCCGGATAGCCTTGGGGGGTGGAGCGGGGCAAGCGCGCAGCGGCCGGGACGCGGGTGACGGGAGCCGGACAGCCCAGCGGAATTCGGTTCAAACCCGTTTCGTAACGGAAATTCCGGATCTAACTTGAAATAGTTGCCGCTATGGAGGGCCTGAATGAAAAGGGTGGCGGTGCTTGTATTCGCGGCTGTCCTGCCGGCTTGCGCCACGGTCGTGGAGGGCACCAGCGACACGGTGACCGTTTCGACCACTCCGGCAGGCGCAACCTGCACCATAGACCGCAATGGCGAACGCGTCGGCGCCGTCCCGATCACGCCCGGAAGTGTCCGGATCGACAAGAGCCGGCACGATCTGACCGTCACCTGCACGAAGGAAGGCTACCAGACCGCGTCAGTCACGACGTCGCCGACCTTCACCGGGACGACCTTCGGCAACATTCTTGTCGGTGGCCTCGTCGGCGTCGCCGTGGACATCGCGTCGGGCGCCAACAATCGCTATCCGTCGGAGGTACGGCTTGAGTTGGCGGAGAACCCGCGTCCCGCCGCGCCGCCTCCGCCTCTCGCAACGGAACCGGCAGAAAATGCGCCTGTCCGGCCGGTGGCGCATCGTCGCCTTCGCGGACCCGGCATCTGACGAGGTTGGTCCCGTGAACTCGCGCTGCGCTTCCCGCATGGCGCCTGTTCCCATGCCGAGCGCAATAGGCGCGATCGAGCGGGCGGGCCGCCCTTCGCCTCAGGGTCGGGACGCCCCTACACCCCCACCCTCTCCGCCGCCCCCCGCAGGAACCCCCCCAGCGCCCGGTGGAAGTCCGGCTCGTCGAGCAGGAAGGCGTCGTGCCCCTTGTCCGAGGTGATCTCGACGAAGCTCACATTCGCCGCCGCCGCGTTCAGCGCCCGCACCAGCGCCCGGCTCTCGCTCGTCGGGAACAGCCAGTCGGAGGAGAAGCTCGCGACGAAGAACCGCGTCCGCGTGCCGCGGAAGGCGTTCGCCAGCTCCCCGCCGTGCTCCGCGGCGAGGTCGAAATAGTCCATCGCCCGCGTGATCGTCAGGTAGCTGTTCGCGTCGAAGCGGCGCACGAAGGTCGAGCCCTGGTGGCGCAGGTAGCTCTCCACCTCGAACACGTCCTCGAGGAAGGTCAGCGCGCTCGCCCCGCGCAGGCGGCGGCCGAACTTCCGCGTCAGCGCCTGCTCCGAGAGGTAGGTGATGTGCGCCACCATTCGCGCCACCGAAAGGCCCTGGGCGGGGACGCGCCCGGTCTCCCAGTAGCGCCCGCCGGCCCAGTCGGGGTCGGCGTGGATCGCCGCGCGCCCCACCTCGTGGAAGGCGATGTTCTGCGCCGAATGGTGCGCGGCGGTCGCGATCGGCGCGGCGGCGAAGACCGCGTCCGGATACTCCGCCGCCCACTCCAGCACCTGCATCCCGCCCATCGAGCCGCCGACGACGCAGAGCAGCCGCGCGATGCCGAGGTGGTCCACCAGCCGCTTCTGCGCCCGCACCATGTCGCGGATGGTGACGAGGGGGAAATCCGTCCCCCAGGGCCGGCCGAGGCCGCGCCCCTCGGCGTCCGTCATCTCCTCGCGCGGCCCGGTCGAGCCCATGCAGCCGCCGAGGACGTTGGCGCAGACGACGAAGAAGCGGTCCGTGTCGATCGGCCGGCCGGGGCCCACCACGCTCTCCCACCAGCCCGGGCGGCCGGTGACCGGGTGGGTCTCGGCCACGTACTGGTCGCCGGTCAGGGCGTGGCAGACCAGCACGGCGTTGCTGCGGTCCGCGTTCAGCGTGCCGTAGGTGCGGTAGGCGACGACCAGCGGCCGCACCACCGCCCCGCAGTCGAGCGCCAGCCCGTCGGGGAAGACGACGCGCTGGTGGTCCACCACCGGGAAGGGGGCGACGGCCTGGCTCATGGCGGGGCGCAGCATTAGGGTGTGCCCCGCGGGGCGGCAAGGAAGCCGGCCCCCCCCGCGGCCGCCCCCTCCCCGGGCCGGCTTGGCGGGCGGCGCGGCGGCGTCTATTGCTGCGCGCCCATTCCGCGCGCGCGATGTCACAGAGCCAAGCACCCCAGACCCCCAGGGCCCCCGCCGGAGCGGCACCGGCCGCGGCCGCCTCGCCGGAGCCGCCGCCCTTCGATCTCGCCGCCTTCCGCGCCGAGCTCGACCGGCTCGACGACGCCCTGCACGACCTGCTGATGCGGCGCTTCGCGCTGGTCGAGCGGATGGCGGGCAGCGGCACCAAGGGCAACGGCCCCGCGCTGCGACCGGGGCGCGAGGCGCAGATCCTGCGCCGCCTGCTCGCGCGCCACGCGGGACCGATGCCGGCCGCCGCGCTGGTGCGTCTCTGGCGCGAGATCCTCGCCGCCTCCACGGCCCTGCAGGGCCCCTTCTCGGTCGCCGTCTTCGCGCCCTCCGCGGGCTCGGGCCATGCGCGGCTGGCGCGCGAGCATTTCGGCGCCGCGACGCCGATCCGCACCCTGCCGACGCCGGCGCGCGCCCTCGCCGCGATCGCCGCCGGCGAGGCCTCGGTCGCCGTGCTGCCGGCGCCGGAGGAGGAGGACACGCCCGAGGCCGCCTGGTGGACCAAGCTCGATTCGCCGCGCATCCAGGTCGTCGCGCGCCTGCCCTTCTTCCGCCCGCGCTTCGTCGAGGGCGATCCGGAGGCGCTGGTCCTCTCCGTCGTGCCGGCCGACCCCACCGGGCGCGACCGCACCCTGATCCGCCTGGAGGTCGAGGCGGGGCAGAGCCGCGCGCGCCTCTCCGCCGCGCTCGCCGCCGCGGGGCTCGCGCCGCGGAGCCTGATGCTGCAGCGCCACGACGCGGCGACGCTGGCCCTGGCCGAGGTGGAGGGCTACCTCGCCGGCGATGCCGCCGCCGCGGCGCAGCTCGAGTCGCTGCCCTTCGCCCGCGCGCAGATCCTCGGCGCCTACGCGGTGCCCGAGACCGGAGAGTGACGCGATGGCCGCGCCAAAGCCCCGCCCCTCGATCCTCGCCGTCGAGCCCTATGTGGGGGGCGAATCGAAGATCCCGGGCGTCAACCGGATCGTGAAGCTCTCCTCCAACGAGGGCGCCTTCGGCACGCCGCCCGGCGCGGCGGCCGCGATCGCGGCGATGGCGCAGGAGGCCCACCGCTACCCGGACGGCGGCGCGCAGGCGCTGCGCGCGGCGATCGGGGCGCGCTTCGGCCTCGATCCGGCGCGCATCGTGGTGGGCAACGGCTCGGACGAGCTGCTGGCGCTGCTCATCCTCGCCTATGGCGGCGAGGGGACGGAGCTGGTGATGTCCGCCCACGGCTTCCTGATGTACGAGATCGCCGGCACCTGGGCCGGCTGCCGCGTGATCAAGGTGCCGGAGCGGAACCTGACGGCGGACGTGGACGGCCTCCTCGCCGCGGTCGGGCCGCGCACGCGCATCGTGATGCTCGCCAACCCGAACAACCCGACCGGGAGCCTGCTGCCGGCCCCCGAGGTGGCGCGGCTGCGCGCGGGGCTGCGCGAGGACGTGCTGCTGGTGCTGGACGCCGCCTACGCGGAGTACGTGACGCGGCCGGACTACGATCCGGGCGCGGCGCTGGTGGACGCGTCCCCGGCCGGCAACGTCGTGATGACGCGCACCTTCAGCAAGGTGTTCGGGCTGGGGGGCATGCGGCTCGGCTGGGCCTATGCGCAGCCGCCGGTGGTGGACGTGCTGAACCGCGTGCGCGGCCCCTTCAACGTGAACGCCGCGGCGATGGCGGCGGGCATCGCCGCGCTCGCCGAGCCCGGCTGGGTGGAACGCAGCGTCGCGCACAACACCGAATGGCGCGCGCGGCTGGCCGAGGGCCTGCGCGCGGCGGGCATCACGGTCTGGCCGAGCGAGGGCAATTTCGTGCTGGCGGATTTCGGCGCGCCGGCGCGCGCGAGGGCCGCCGACGAGGCGCTGCGCGCGCGCGGCCTGATCGTCCGCGCGATGGGCGCCTACGGCCTGCCCGGGTGCCTGCGCATCACCGTCGGCACCGGCGAGGAGTGCACGATGGTGATCGAGGCGCTGGCCGCGTTCATGCGGGCGGGGCCCGCGCACGGCCGTGGCTGAGCCGCTGTTCGAGCGCCTGTGCCTGATCGGCGTCGGGCTGATCGGCAGCTCCATCGCGCGCGTCGCGCGCGCGCGCGGCGACATCGCGCGGGCCGTGGTGGCGAACGCGAAGACGCCGGCGACGCTCCAGCGGGTGCGGGAGCTCGGCATCGCCGACGAGGTGGAGGCCGATCCGGCGCGCGCCGTGCGCGGGGCGGACGGCGTGATCCTCTGCGTGCCGGTCGGGGCCTACGCGCCGGTGATGGAGGCGATCGCGCCGCACCTCGCGCCCGGCTGCGTGCTTTCGGATGTCGGCTCGACCAAGGGGAGCGTGCTGCGCGACCTGCTGCCGCTCACCCCCTCCACCGTGCAGCTCGTGCCGGCGCATCCGCTGGCCGGCACCGAGCACTCCGGCCCCGACGCCGGCTTCGCCGAGCTGTTCCAGGGCCGCTACTGCATCCTGACGCCGCCGCCCGGCGCCGACCCGGTGGCGGTGGAGAGGATCGCCGAGCTCTGGCGCCGCTGCGGCAGCATGGTCGAGACCATGGACGCCGCGACGCACGACAAGGTGCTGGCGATCGTCTCCCACCTGCCGCACCTGATCGCCTTCACCATCTGCGGCACCGCCGACGACCTGGCGCAGGAGACGCGCGAGGCGGTGCTGAAGTACGCCGCCTCCGGCTTCCGCGACTTCACGCGCATCGCGGCCTCCGACGTGGACATGTGGCGCGACATCTTCCTCAACAACCGCGAGGCGGTGCTGGAGATGCTGGCGCGCTTCACCGAGGACGCGCAGGCGCTCGGCCGCGCGATCCGCTGGGGGCAGGCCGCGTTCATCGAGGACCGGATCGCGCGCGGGCGGAAGATCCGGCGGGGGCTGATCGAGCGCAAGCAGGCGTGAGGGCGCGGGGTGGTACCCGGCCGCGCCTGGGGATGCGGCGCCGGGCGGGTCGGACGGCGCCATCCCGGGCTTCGCGGCCGCCCGCGGATGCGAACGCGGACGGCGCGGGTTCGGCTGCCCTGGAGGCGTTCCCTTGTTCCAGGGGAGGCGATCGCCTCGCGAGCGGGCGGCGCAGGAGAAGCGTCGCAGCCGGGACACCGCCGCGACGCGCGAGGCGATCGCAGGGTGGGGGTCGCACCCGGCACCGGGCACCCCATCTGTCCGGACTGAACCCGAGGAGCGCCGCGAATGACCCAAGGCGGACACGACACAGGCGGCGCGGCGACGGACATCGGGCCGGCGCTGCGGCAGGTCATCGACAGGGTCGCCGAGGCCATCGCCCGGCGCGGCTGGGCCGTGGTGGCGGTCGGCGCCGAGGGAGAACGCCCGCCCTTCGCCTACACCGTCGGGCTCGAGACGGGCTTCGACCATCCGGAGGTCGTGCTGGTCGGCAACTTCTCCCAGCGCATCGTGCAGGGCGTGCTCGGCGCGGCCGGGGAGCGCGTCAAGGCGGGGGCGCGCTTCGAGCCCGGCGAGCGCGTCTCCGAGGTGGTCCCGCGCCTCGCGGTGGCGTTCGACGCGGTGCGCGCCGACGCCGCCCAGGAGCACCTGCAGATCGCCGACCTCGTGCAGGGCGACCGCCTCGATCGCGCGGTCCGCGCGGTGCAGGTGTTCCTGCCCGACGCCGCCGGCCGCTTCCCCTGGGACCGCGGATGCGACGCCCGGATGGCGCACAGCCAGACCGGGCTCGGCCTCGGGCCGCCCCGGCGGCCGCGCGGCGGCGCCATCCGCCGGGCCTGACGCTCCCGAACGGCCCTCCCCTGCGCGTCGGGCTTCGGGCCGATGCGGCGCGCTACGAGACCCGCCGCGCGGTCCCGCGCGATCGCCTGCTCGACCAGCCGCCGGTCGCGCGCCCCCATGCGCCGGTTGCGCACGACCACCAGCGCCCAGAGGACCGCAACCGCCCAGGTCATCGCCCCCGGCACGAAGGGCAGCATCAGCAGCACCAGCCCCGCCAGCCAGAGGAGGCCGTTGAACGCCGCCTGGACCGGACGGCCCGCGAGCAGGATCGCCAGCGGCGGGACCAGGACGGCGAGGAGGTACATCATCACGGCCTCCTCAACCGCGCGCGGCGCCGCGCCTTCCCGCGCTCAGAACCCCTCCAGCACCACCTTGCCGATCATCCGCCCGCTCTCGACCATCGCATGCGCCCGGACCAGGCGCTCGGCGTCGATGCGGCCCAGATGCGCGGTCACCGTGGTGCGGATCGCGCCGGTGTCGACGAGGTGCGCCACCTCGTCGAGCAGGCGGTGCTGCTGGATCATGTCGGGCGTCTGGTGGACGGGGCGCGCGAACATCGCCTCCCACGCCAGGAACGCCGCCTTGGGCTTGAGGCGCGACACCTCCGCCGCGCCGAGGTCGTCGATCACGCAGATGCCGCCCTGCGGGGCGAGCAGCTCGCACAGCGCGTTCCAGTGCCGCTCCGTCTGCGTCACCGCGAAGACGTAGGGGATCGGCACGCCGAGCGCCTTCGCCTGCTTCGCGAGATCCTGGGAGTGGTCGAGCACGACGTGCGCCCCCATGCGCTCGCACCAGGCCCGGCTCTCGGGGCGCGAGGCGGTGGCGATCACCTTCAGGCCCGTCAGCCGCCGCGCGAGCTGGATCGCGATCGAGCCCACCCCGCCGGCGCCGCCGGTGATGAGCAGGGCGCCGCCCTCCGCCGGCTTGCCGCGCGGGATGCGCAGCCGGTCGAACAGCGCCTCCCAGGCGGTGATCGCGGTCAGCGGCAGCGCCGCGGCCTCGGCGAAGGAGAGCGTCCGCGGCTTGTGGCCGACGATCCGCTCGTCCACCAGATGGAGCTCGGCATTGGTGCCGGGGCGCGCGATCGAGCCGGCGTAGAACACCTCCGCGCCGAGCGGGAACAGCACCGACTCCGGCCCCTTGGCGCGCACGACGCCGGCGGCGTCGAAGCCGAGCACGCGCGGCTCGCCGGCGGGATCCGCGGTGCGGCGGAGCCTGGTGTCCACCGGATTGACGCTGACCGCGCGCACCTCGACCAGCAGGTCGCGTCCCTTCGGCGCGGGCGGGTCGGGCAGGGTGAGGTCGAGCAGCGCCTCGTCGTGATCGACCGGATGGCAATGGGTGTAGCCGACGGCCTTCATGGGGCGTCCTCCCTGATCGCCATCGCAGGAGATGGCGTCGCGCCGGCGCGCGTGTAGGGCGGTCGGGGGGCGGCTTGCCGGCGACCGTTCCGCGCTGCAGCATGGCGCGGCATGGCGGCGAGGACGGCGCGGCGTCTCATCCTGGTGGTCGGCAGCGGCGCCTTCGCCGGCGCGCTCGCGACCCGCGTGACCGATCCGCTGGTCGGCGTGATCGCGCTCGACCTCGGCGTGCCGGTGGCGACCGCGGCCCTGCTCGCCACCGCCTACGCCCTGCCGCTCGCCGGCGTGCAGCCCGTGCTCGGGCCGCTCGCCGACAGCCTCGGCAAGCGGCGGGTGATGGCGGCGGGGCTGGTGGTGATGGCGCTGGCGCTCGCCGCCTGCGCCCTGGCGCCGGGGTTCGGCGCGCTGTTCGCGGCGCGCATGCTGGCCGGGGCGGCCTCGGGCGCGACCATGCCGCTCGCCATGGCGCTGATCGGCGACACGGTGCGCCTCGAGGAGCGCCAGGTGGCGCTGAGCCGCCTCCTGCTCTTCGCCATCACCGGCCAGGTGGCGGGCGGGGCGGTCGCGGGGGTGCTGGAGGCGTATGTCGGCTGGCGCGGGGTCATGGCGCTCTGCGCCGCGGTGGCCCTTCTCGCCGCTCTCGTGGTGCGCGCGACACCGCTGCCTGGCGTGCCGGAGGCGGCGGGGCGGTTCGACCTCGCCGAGGCGCTCGCCCGCTACCGGGCGATCCTCTCGAACCGCGCGGCGCTCGAGCTTTACGGCGCGGTGTGCGTCGAGGGGGCGGTGGTGTTCGGGAGCTTCCCCTTCTTCGCCGCCCTCCTCGCCGCGCAGGGCCTGGGCGGGGCGGCCGAGGCAGGCTTCGCGATCGGCGCCTTCGGGGCCGGGGGCTTCGTCTATGCGGCGCTGGCGCGGCCGCTGCTGGCCCGGTTCGGACAGGCCTGGGTGGTGCGGGCCGGGGGGGCGCTCGGGGCGGCGGCGCTGCTCGGCCTGGCCGCGGCGCCGGTCTGGTGGGGGTTCGCGGCGGCGGCGCTCGCCCTCGGGGTCGGCTTTTACATGGTCCACGGCTCCATCCAGGCGCGGGTGACGGAGGTGGCGCCGACGGCGCGGGCCTCGGCGATGGCGCTGCACGCCTGCGGCTTCTTCATCGGGCAGTCGCTCGGGCCGGTGCTGTTCGGCGCCGGGCTGTCGCTCTGGGGGACGGGGGCGACCCTGGCCGCCTTCGCGGCGGTGCTGGCGGGCCTCGCCCTGGGGCTGGGGCGACGCTCGCGTTGAGACGGGCGGCGTGGGCTGAGAACATTCGCCTCGGCTGGCCCGATTCGGTCCGGTCGTTCTCGAACGAAGAACGAACAAGCCTGCCGGGCGCCTCCGTTAATGCCGCGTGGATTCAACCGTCTGATCCGAGTCGCGCGAACGAATCGCTGACTCGCCCTCGGCGTCCACCGCGCGTTCTCGGATCACAACATCTTGCGGGTCGCGCGTCGCCCGAACCACAAGCGTCTTCGCGTCCGCGGCCCATGTGCCGCCCCGCCCGGGACGGGTCAGAAGTCGCTGACCCGACCCTTGCGCTCCCAGTCGCCGTAGCGGGTCGGTTCGGGGCCACTCGGGCCGCCGATCTCCTTCGTCATCCGGGGCGGTCGGGGCGGCTCCGGGTCGCCCGCCGGGGGGCGCTGCGGGTCGCCGGGCAGCGGCGGCTCCGGGCCGTCCGGGTCCTGCACCGGCACCTCCGGCAGGTCCGGCGCGGGCGGCGGGGTGGGCTGGCCCGGGGGCATCGGCCCGGGCGGCGGCTCGGGGTGCGGCGGCGTCGGCGCCTGCCCGGTCGGGGAGGGGCGAGGCGCGGCGGGAGCCGGCCCCCTCTGGTCGAGCGTGCTCATGCGCATCATCTGGGATGTCTCCCCGGGTTGGACACCCGCCGCGGCGGGAGCCGCCGGCCCGCGGGCCCCACCACGGACGGATCGGAACACGGGCATCATGCGGGGATATCTGCGCACGGCGGTGCTGCTGGCGGGGCTGACCGCGCTCTTCGTCGGCATCGGCTACCTCATCGGCGGGCAGCAAGGGATGCTGATCGCCTTCGCCTTCGCCGCCGCGACCAACCTCTTCGCCTGGTGGAACAGCGACCGTGTCGTGCTGGCCATGCACCACGCGCAGCCGATCGGGCCGGAGGACGCGCCGCGCCTCTACCAGATGGTGCGGCAGCTCGCCGCCAACGCCGGGCTGCCGATGCCCGCGCTCTACGTCATCCACGAGCAGCAGCCCAACGCCTTCGCCACCGGGCGTAGCCCGGAGCGCGGCGCGGTGGCGATCACCACCGGCCTCCTCGAGATGCTGGACGAGGACGAGGTGGCGGGCGTGATCGCGCACGAGCTGGCGCACATCAGGAACCGCGACACGCTGATCATGACCGTCACCGCCACCATCGCCGGCGCGATCGGCATGCTGGCGCAGTTCGGCTTCCTGTTCGGCGGCCGGGACAACGGGCGCCAGAATCCCTTCGGCCCGATCGGGCTGCTGCTGCTGCTGGTGGTCGCGCCGCTGGCGGCGATGATCGTGCAGTTCGCGATCAGCCGCTCGCGCGAGTACGAGGCCGACCGCGGCGGCGCGGAGATCAGCGGCATGCCGCGCGCGCTGGCGAGCGCGCTGATGAAGCTCGAGCACTACAAGCAGGGCCTCGTGAACCAGACCGCGGAGGCGAATCCGGCGACCGCGCACCTGTTCATCGTCAACCCCCTCTCCGGCGAACGGATGGATAACCTGTTCTCGACCCATCCGAGCACCGAGAACCGGATCAGCGCGCTCGAGGCCCTCGCGCGGGAGATGGAGGCGGCGAGGGGCGCGCCGGCGGCGTGGAGGGGCGGCTCCGCCAGGTCCCCGCAGGGGCCTTGGGGCGGCGCCGCCGGGCGCGGCCGCACCGGCGGCGGCTGGCGCAATCCCTGGGGCTGACGGCTGGACGATCGGCCCCGCCTGTGCTGCATCCCGCGGCGGCCCTCATGGATCCGGGAGGAACCGCCGATGGCAACGCCCTGTTCGGCGCCGACGCGCCGCCACGCCCTGATCGGCCTCGCCGCCGCCGGCATCGCCGGCCCGGCGGCGCCGGCGCGGGCACAGGGGGCGCGCGGCGCCGCGGCCGCCTCCTGGCCGGAGCGGCCGGTGCGGGTGATCGTGCCCTATCCCGGCGGCTCGACGCCCGACATCGCGGCGCGCGCCGTGGCCCAGCACTACCAGCAGGTGTTCGGCCAGCCCTTCGTGCCGGACAACCGTGCGGGGGGCGGCGGCACGATCGGCACCGACGCGATCGCCAAGGCGACCGACGGGCACACCATCGGCGTCTCGATCGGCGGACCGGCCAGCACGGCGAAGATCCTCAATCCCGCGCTGCCCTACGACCCGGCGACCGACCTGGTGCCGGTCTCGCTGCTCACGCGCCTGCCCTTCGTGCTCGTCGTGCACCCCTCGGTGCCGGCGCGCAGCGTCGCTGAGCTGGTGGCGCACGCGAAGGCGAACCCCGGCGCGCTGAACTACGGCTCGGTCGGCGCGGGGACGCTCGGACACCTGCTGATGGCGGAGCTGGCGGCGCGCCACGGGCTCGAGATGACGCACGTGCCCTACCGCTCGGTGCCGCAGGCGGTGACGGAGCTGGTCGCCGGGCGCATCCAGGCGATGTTCGCCGCCTCCGGCGCGGTGCTCGGCCAGGTGCGGGAGGGAGCGGTGCGCGGCCTCGCGGTCAGCACCGACGCGCGCTTCGCGCCGGTGCCCGACCTGCCGACGCTGCGCGAGGCGGGCGAGCCGGGCGAGGGCGCCTACGGCTGGATCGGCCTGTTCGCCCCGCCAGGGACGCCGGAGGAGCGGGTCTCCCGCCTCTCGGCAGAGGCCGGCAAGGCGCTCGACTCGCCGCCGACGCGGCGGGCACTGGAGGCGGCGGGATTCGAGGTCGTGGGCAGCGACGCGGCCACGCTGCGCGCGCTGGTCGCGGCGGAGATCGGCCGCTGGGGACCGCTGATCGAGCGCCTGGGCATCCGGCCAGAGAGCTGAGCCGGGCGCGGCGCGCGGGCACGCCGGATCGGGGGGCGGCGGCGCGTTCCCGCCCCCGGCCGGGCGGCTCCGGCGCTTGGGTTCCCCCCGGAATCGGTGCATTGGAGGCGGACGGAAGGGCGGAGGGGCGACCGGCGCCCGGCTTCGACCCGGAGCGCCACGGCGCGGGAGGGAGAGGAAACGCATGCAGATCGGATTCAACCTGCCCAACAGCGGGCCGATGGCGGAGCCGGAGACGATGGCCCGCGTCGCCCGGCTCGGCGAGGAGCTGGGCTTCCACTACCTGACGCTCACCGACCACATCGCCCTGCCGGACACCAGCGTGCCGGGCTATCCCTATTCCGAGTCGGGCGCGTTCTACTCGCCCGATCCAGGCCGTCGCTTCGAGATGCTGACCGCCGCCGCCTGGGTCGCGGCGAAGACGGAGCGCATCCGGCTCGTGCTCGCCGTGCTGGTGGTGCCGCACCGGCCGGCGGTGCTGGCGGCGAAGATGCTGGGCACGCTCGACGTGCTCTCCGGCGGGCGGCTCACGGTCGGCATCGGCGCGGGGTGGCTGCGGGCCGAGTTCGACGCCGTGGTGACGACGCCCTTCGCCGAGCGCGGCGCCGTCACCGACGAATACGTCGACGCCTTCCGCCGGCTGTGGACCGAGGACAAGCCGCACATCGCCGGGAGGTACGTGCGCTACGACGGGCTGGTGATGGAGCCGAGGCCGGTGCAGAGGCCGCACCCGCCGATCTGGGTCGGCGGCGAGAGCGGGCCCTCGATGCGCCGCGCCGCGCGCGTCGGCGACGCCTGGTATCCGATCGGCAGCAACAACGCGCACCTGCTCGACACCCTGCCGCGGCTGGAGGCGGGGATCGCGAAGCTGCGCAGGCTGACCGAGGCCGCGGGGCGCGACCCGGAGCGGATCGGCGTGGCCTATCGCGTCAAGCGCCACGGCCACGAGGCGCCGCCGGCGAGCGACGGCCACCGCCGGCTGTTCACCAACGGCGTCGCGAACGTCATCGCCGACATCAAGGCGCTGCGCGCGCTCGGCGTGACCGCGATCGACTTCGACTTCGAGGGGCGCGACGCCGAGAAGTCCATGGCCGACATGCGCCGCTTCCGCGCCGAGGTGATGGACCGGATCTGAGCGGCGGCAGGGGCGCGGGCGCGGCGGTCGGGCCGGCATGAGGCGCCGAGACGGAAGGCGCGGCTGCGCGGCCGGGCGGACGGAGGGCCGCGCGGACGCTTCCGCCGCCGGCTTCGGGGGCTGCGCGGGCGGCCGCTTCGCCTTGTGGTAGAGGGGCGGGATGGCCTCCCGTCCCGCCGCTGCCCGCCATGCCGCGCCCGCCGCCGCCCGCGCCGGTCCGACGGGGGGTGGCCGAGGCGGCGGCGGATGGCGCAGCGGGCGCGCGCGGCCGGCGGCGCGGGGAGCGCGCCGGACCGCCCGCGGGCCCGGCCCTCGCCGCCGGCCGCTCCCGCTGCGCCTGCTGCGCTGGGCGATCCTCCTGACCGTCTGGGGCGGGGTGGCGCTCGGCTGCGCGCTGCTCTGGTTCGCCTACGACCTGCCGCGGCCGGAGGCGGCGCTCGCCGCGACGCGCCGGCCCTCCGTCACCCTGCTCGCGGCGGACGGGCGGCTCCTCGCCACCTCCGGCGACCTCTACGGCGAGCCGCTGCGGCTCTCGGAGCTGCCGCCCCATCTGCCGGCGGCGCTGATCGCCATCGAGGACCGGCGCTTCCGCGAGCATTTCGGCCTCGACCCCGTCGGGATGGCGCGCGCGGCCTGGGTCAACCTGACCGCCGGGCGCGTCGCGCAGGGCGGCTCGACCCTCACCCAGCAGCTCGCGAAGAACCTGTTCCTCACGCCGGAGCGCAGCCTGCGGCGCAAGGTGCAGGAGGCGCTGCTGGCGCTGTGGCTGGAGCGGCGCTTCACCAAGGACGAGCTGCTCGAGATCTATCTCAACCGCGTCTATCTCGGCGCCGGGGCCTACGGGGTGGACGCCGCGGCGCGGCTGTACTTCGGCGTCCCGGCGCGGCGGGTCACGCTCGGCCAGGCGGCGCTGCTCGCCGGGCTGCCCAAGGCACCGTCGCGGCTCAACCCGCGCGTCGCGCCGGAGGCGGCGATCGGCCGCGCGATGGAGGTGTTGGGGGCGATGGCCGAGCAGGGCCTCATCCCGCGCGCCCTGGTCGCGGCCGAGGGCGAGCGCCTGCGCCTCGTCCCGGCGCCGAGCCGCGACGCCGGCTGGTTCGCCGACTGGGTGCAGGGCTTCGCCGGCGGCGAGAGCCTGGCGGCGCGCTTCCCCGGTGCGGGCGACCTGGTGCTGCGCACCACCCTCGATTCGCGCCTGCAGGCGGCGGTGGAGGCGGAGCTCGCGGCGCTGCTCGCCGGCCCGGGGGCGAGGGCGCGGGTGACCCAGGGCGCGGTGGTGGCGCTCGATGCGGCGAGCGGCGCGGTGCGGGCGATGGCGGGCGGCCGGGACTATCGGGAGAGCCCGTTCAACCGCGCCACCCAGGCGCGCCGGCAGCCCGGCTCGGCGTTCAAGCCGATCGTCTTCCTCGCCGCCCTCGAGCAGGGGATGCGGCCGGGGGACATGGTGGCGGACACCGCGCTCCGCCTCGGCCACTGGTCGCCCGGGAACGGGGAGTGGCGCGCGCGCGGCGAGATCACGCTCGAGGAGGCGCTGGCGCACAGCGTCAACACCGCGGCGGTGCGGGTGCTGCAGCGGGCCGGCGGCCCGCGGCGAGTGGCGGAGGTGGCGGCGCGGCTCGGCCTCGAGGCCGACCGGCTGCCGCGCGACGCCTCGCTGGCGCTGGGCACCGGGGAGGTGACGCTGCTCGACCTCGCGGCGGCCTATGCGGCGATCGCCAATGGCGGGCGACGTGTCGTGCCGGAGGGCATCGCCGCGGCGCGCGGCGCGGACGGGACGGCGCTCGCCGTGCCGCGGGCCGGCGGGTCGGCGGCCGGGCGCGCCGTGGTCGCGGCCGAGCATGCGGAGGCGCTGCGCCGGATGCTGGAGGCGGTCGTGCGCTATGGCACGGGCCGCGCGGCGGCGCTGCCCGGCCGCGAGGTGGCGGGCAAGACGGGGACGAGCCAGGACCACCGCGACGCCTGGTTCGTGGGCTTCGTCGCCGCACCGGCCAGCGGCGCCGCCGCCGGCGCCGGGCCGCTGGTCCTCGGCATCTGGCTCGGCAATGACGACGCGAGTCCCATGGACGGGGTGCGCGGCGGCACCCTCGCCGCCCGGCTGTTCCGCGATATCCTTGAGGCCTACGGTCGGGGGCAGGGAGCAGCGGCGCGGGAGCGCGCGCCGCGGGGCTGACGCGGAACGAGGCACTCGGCGGAGGACGGCGCGGATGGAAGAGGCTTCCCTGGGACCGGCGGCGCCCGGCGAGGAGGGGCGTCCGGCGCGGGAGGCGGGCGGCGACGGCGGCCCCGCGCCGGCCGAACTCGCCGCGCGGGCGGCGCGCCAGCGCCTGCTCGCCGCGCTTGCGCCGCCGCTGCAGCACGAGGTCAACAACCTGCTGACGGTGCTGTTCGCGAACGTCGAATCGCTGCGGCGCGCGCTGCCCGAGGAGGGGCCGGCGCAGCGCCAGATCGAGCGGGTGGCGCTGGCCAGCCGGCGCCTCGACGCGGTGGTGCGGGCCTTCACGGTGCTGGCGCGGCGGCCGCTGCCGGACCTCGCCGCGGTCGATCCGGGCGCGGCGCTCGCGGCGGTCGAGCCGCTGCTGCGCCTGGTGGCGGGCTCGCGCATCAGCCTCGCGATCGAGCAGGCGCAGGGGCTAGCGCCGGTGCGCCTGGACCGGACGCTGTTCGACCTCGGCCTGCTGGAGACGGCGCGCGACGCGGTGGCGCGGCTGTCCTGCGGCGGGACGGTTCGCCTCGCGCTCGGCCCGGCCGCGGGGGGTGGCGCGGCGCTGGTGATCTCCGGCCTGCCGCCGGCGCCGCCCACGGCGGCGCTGAGCGCCCTTGCCGAAGGCGCCGGCGGGCGGCTCGAGGCGAGCGAGGCGCCGGGGGATCGGGTCACCCTGACCCTGGTCCTGCCGCCGGCGCCGGAGGAGGCGGCGCCCCCCCGGTCCTAGGCGGTGCGCCCCCCGGAGGGCGCCGCCGCCGCGCGAGCCGCGCCCGCGCGCACGCTTGCGCGTTGCCCCGGCGCGAGGCAATGGCGCAGCATCGCCTGGCGAGAGCGCGCGTCGCGCCGGAGGCGGACGCGGCAGGAAGAAGGGAGAGGAAGACGATGCTCGGCACGATCCGCGCCCTGGGCGCGGCGGTTCTGGCGCTGGCGGGGGCGGCCACGGCCCTTCCCGCCGCGCATGCCCAGCAGCCGGCGCAGCAGTCGCCGGCCGCCAACACCGTGGAGGTGATCCGCTCGCGCGGCACGCTGGTCTGCGGCGTCAACACCGGGCTCGCCGGGTTCGGCGCCCCGGACGCCCAGGGCCGGTTCCAGGGCTTCGACGTGGACTACTGCCGCGCCCTCGCCGCCGCCCTGCTCGGCGACGCGGAGCGGGTGCGCTACGTGCCGCTGACGGCGCAGCAGCGCTTCACCGCGCTGCAGAGCGGCGAGGTGGACGTGCTGTACCGCAACACGACCTGGTCCTTCTCGCGCGACACCAGCCTGGGCTTCGACTTCCCGGCCATCAACTTCTACGACGGCCAGGGGTTCATGGTGAAGGTCAGCACCGGCGTGCAGAGCGCCTCCGAGCTGCAGGGCGCGACGGTGTGCGTGCAGCCCGGGACCACGACGGAGCAGAACCTCGCCGACTGGGCGCGCGCCAACAACATGCAGATCCGCCCGGTGGTGATCGAGCGCATGGAGGAGGCGGTCGGCGCCTACATCGCCGGACGCTGCGACGTGTACACGACCGACGTCTCCGGCCTCGCCTCGACGCGCGCCGCGCAGGGCCCTCGCTCGGAGGAGCACCGGATCCTGCCGGAGGTGATCAGCAAGGAGCCGCTCGGCCCGGTCGTCCGCCAGGGCGATCCGCGCTTCCGCGACATCGTCGCCTGGACCCACTTCGCCCTGGTCGCGGCGGAGGAGCTCGGCATCACCCGGGAGAACGTCGAGCGGGCCGCGCAGAGCGACCCGAGGCCGGAGGTCCAGCGCCTGCTCGGCCGCACCGGCGATCTCGGCCAGATGGTCGGCCTTCCGAACGACTGGGCGCTGAGGGCGATCAAGGCGGTCGGCAACTACGGCGAGGTGTTCGAGCGCAACCTCGGGCCGCTCGGCATCCAGCGCGGGCCGAACCGGCTGTGGACCCAGGGCGGGCTGCAGTACGCGCCGCCCTTCCGGTGAGGCGATGACGGCCGGGCCGCACGGCGCCGTGCGGCCCGGCAACCGGCCCGCGGCCGGCGTATCCCGCGGGCGCCCACGATGCCGCGGCCGCGGGCAAGGAAGAAACCGGACGAGGCTCCCGTCATGTCCGACGCGACCACCGACCCGCGCCACTTCCGCACCCCGCCGCGACGGCCGCTCCGCCTGTCGTGGTCGGACGAGCGGGTGCGCGCCATCGTCTGGCAGGTGCTGGTGGTCGGCGTGGTGGTGGCGGTCGTCTGGTGGCTGGTGCGCAACACGGCGCATAACCTGGAGGTGCGCCGGATCGCCACCGGCTTCGGCTTCCTCGGGCGCGAGGCCGGGCTGCCGATCGGCGAGCACCTGATCGACTACTCGCCGACCGACACCTATGCGCGCGCGCTGCTGGTCGGCGTGCTGAACACGCTGAAGGTGGCGGTGGTGGGCGTCCTGCTGGCGACCATTCTCGGCACCGCGATCGGCATCGCGCGGCTGTCGCGCAACTGGCTGCTGGCGCGGCTCGCCTCGGCCTATGTCGAGGTGATCCGCGACCTGCCGCTGCTGCTGCAGCTGCTGTTCTGGTACACGATCCTGCAGGGGCTGCCCGGCCCGCGCCAGGCGCTCAATCCGGTGGACGGGGTGTACCTCTCCAACCGCGGGCTGAAGCTGCCCTGGATCGAGTGGCAGGGGGCGCACACGGCGGCGCTGCTCGCGCTGGTGGCGGGCGCCGCGGGCGCCTGGCTCTACGCGCGGTGGGCGCGCGCGCGGCAGATGGCCGACGGGCAGCCGCGGCGGGCCTGGCCGGCGGCCGTGCTGCTCATCCTCGGGCTGCCGGTCGCGGTCTGGGCGGCGATGGGGGCGCCCTGGACGGTGGACCGCCCGACGCTGCGCGGCTTCAATTTCGTCGGCGGCGTCACGATGAGCCCGGAGTACTTCGCCCTGCTCATCGGCCTGGTCACCTACACGGCCGGCTTCATCGCCGAGATCGTGCGGGCCGGGATCCTGGCGGTGAACCTCGGGCAATGGGAGGCGGCGCAGGCGCTCGGCCTGCGCCACGGGCAGGTGCTGCGGCTGATTGTGATGCCGCAGGCGCTGCGCGTGATCGTGCCGCCGATGACGAGCCAGTACCTGAACCTGACCAAGAACTCCTCGCTCGCCGTCGCGATCGGCTACCAGGACATCGTGAGCATCGCCAACACGACGCTGAACCAGACCGGGCAGGCGATCGAGGGCATCGCCATCATCATGGCGGTCTACCTGACCATCAGCCTGTCCATCAGCGCCTTCATGAACTGGTACAACGCGCGGATCGCGCTGGTGGAGCGCTGAGCCATGGCCCCCGCCGACACCACCGCCCGCGTCCGGCTCGACACCGCGGTCGCGCGCGTCCCGGGCGAGGCCTCGGCGCCGCGCAGCCCGCCGGCGACGGCGGTCGGGCCGCTCGCCTGGCTGCGCGGCAACCTGTTCTCCTCCTGGCTCTCCACCGCGGTCACGCTGCTGCTGGCCTACCTGATCGTCCGCTGGACGATCGGCTTCGTCGAGTGGGCCTTCGTCAACGCCATCTGGGAGGTGCCGCACAACCAGACCCAGGCCTGCCGGGAGATCAAGGGCGTCGGCGCCTGCTGGGCGGTGGTGACGGAGAAGCACCGCTTCATCCTCTTCGGCACCTATCCTTTCGAGGAGCACTGGCGCCCGGCACTGGTCGTCCTGCTCTTCGTCGGGCTCTACGTCGTCTCCGCCCTGCGCCGGTTCTGGCGGAAGGAGCTGGTGATGATCTGGGCCGGGGTGCTGACGCTGATCGGCATCCTGATGTGGGGCGGGAACACCGCCCCGGGGCTGCTGCGGCAGCCCTACGAGCAGGTCCTCGCCCTCGTCCTTCTGGCCGGCGCCGGCTTCGCCTACCGCCACGGGCGGATCGGCGTCGCCCTGCCGAGCGCGCTGATCGTCTACGCCCTGCTGGCCTGGGCCGGGCCCGTGCTCGACATGCCCTACGTGTCGCAGGAGCGCTGGGGCGGGCTGCCGATCACGCTGATCCTCGCGACCTTCGGCCTCGCCTTCGCCTTCCCGCTGGCGATCCTGGTGGCGCTCGGGCGGCGCTCCGAGCTGCCGGCGATCCGGATGCTCTGCGTGCTCTACGTCGAGCTGATCCGCGGCGTGCCGCTGATCTCGCTGCTGTTCATGGCGAGCGTGATGTTCCCGCTGTTCCTCCCCGAGGGGATGAACATCGACAAGCTGCTGCGCGCGCAGATCGCGATCATCCTGTTCGCCGGCGCCTACCTCGCCGAGGTGGTGCGCGGCGGCCTGCAGGCCCTGCCGCGCGGGCAGTACGAGGCGGCGGACGCGCTCGGCCTCACCTACTGGCAGAAGACCGGGCTGATCGTGCTGCCGCAGGCGCTGAGGCTGGTGATTCCGCCGCTGGTCAACACCTTCATCGGCTTCTTCAAGGACACCTCGCTGGTGCTGATCATCGGCATCTTCGACCTGCTGACCGCGGGCAAGACCGCGATCATCGAGCCGGCCTGGCAGGGCTTCGGCGTCGAGGTCTACATCTTCGTCGGCCTGATCTACTTCATGTTCTGCTACGCCATGTCGAAGTACAGCCAGAACCTGGAGGCGGAGCTGAACCGCCACCGGCGGCGCTGAGGGGAGGGGCGCGACGATGAGCCAGACCGCCGCAACGCCGGAGGGCGCGCCCGTCGCCTCCGCCGCCCACACGGACGCGCCGCCGGCGATCCTGCTCGACCGGGTCAACAAGTGGTTCGGCGCGCTGCACGTGCTGCGCGACGTCTCGCTCGCCGTCGCGCCGGGCGAGCGGGTGGTGGTCTGCGGGCCTTCGGGCAGCGGCAAGTCCACCATGATCCGCTGCATCAACCGCCTCGAGAAGCACCAGGAGGGGCGGATCGTCGTGGACGGCATCGAGCTCACCGACGACCTGCGCGCGCTCGACGCCATCCGGCGCGAGGTCGGCATGGTGTTCCAGAGCTTCAACCTGTTCCCGCACCTCACCGTGCTCGAGAACTGCACCCTCGCGCCGATCTGGGTGCGCCGCATGCCGAGGAAGGAGGCCGAAGAGCTGGCGATGGAGCTGCTCACCCGGGTGAAGATCCCGGAGCAGGCGCTGAAGTACCCGGGCCAGCTCTCTGGCGGGCAGCAGCAGCGCGTGGCGATCGCGCGCGCGCTCTGCATGCGGCCGAAGATCATGCTGTTCGACGAGCCGACCTCCGCGCTCGACCCCGAGATGATCAAGGAGGTGCTCGACGTGATGGTCGAGCTGGCCGAGACCGGCATGACCATGATGGTGGTCACGCACGAGATGGGCTTCGCGCGCCAGGTCGCCGACCGGGTGGTGTTCATGGACCGCGGCGAGATCGTCGAGGTCGGCACCCCCGACGAGATCTTCAACGACCCGAAGACAGACCGGCTGCGGCTGTTCCTCAGCCAGATCCTCAGGGAACACTGAGCGGGAGCGCGGCGCACGCGCGGGCACGCGGGCGGCGAATGCGCTTGCCGCACGCAGGCGGACGGCCTATGCCCCGCCCGCCCGGGCATCCCAGATGAGCGACGCACACCTCCCCTCCGCAGGCGGCCGCGCCCTGTCGCCGGCCACGGGCGCGCCCGGCGCCGGGCGCCCGCTCACGGCGGGCCTGCTGCTCGGCGTGCTCGGCGTCGTCTACGGCGACATCGGCACCTCGCCGCTCTACGCGGCGCGCGCCTCGCTCCTCCTGTTCGGTCCCGAGATCGGCCGCGCCGACATCCTCGGCGTCCTCAGCATGATCGTCTGGGCGCTGATCCTGACGGTCACGGTGAAGTACATCGTCTTCATCCTGCGCGCCGACAACCGCGGCGAGGGCGGGATCCTGGCGCTGATGGCGCTGGCCATGCGCGCGGCGCGGGACGAGCGCGGGCGATGGCTGGTCGCGCTGGTCGGCATCGCCGGCGCGTCGCTGTTCTTCGGCGACGGCACCATCACGCCGGCGATCTCGGTGCTGTCGGCGATCGAGGGGCTGAAGGTGGTGGATCCCGCCTTCGAGGAGTTCGTGGTGCCGCTCTCGGTCGCGGTCATCCTGGCGCTGTTCCTCGTGCAGTACCGCGGCACCGGCACCATGGGCGCGGTGTTCGGGCCGGTCACCGCGGTCTGGTTCGCCGTCCTCGCGCTGCTCGGCCTCGTCGGCATCGCGCAGCGGCCGGAGGTGCTCGAGGCGCTGTCGCCGCACCACGCGGTCGCCTTCGCCGCCGCCCATCCGCTCGCGACCTTCGTCGCGCTCGGCTCGGTGGTGCTGGTGGTGACGGGGGCGGAGGCGCTCTACGCCGACATGGGCCATTTCGGCCGCCGGCCGATCCGCGTCGCCTGGCTCTGCTTCGTGCTGCCGGCGCTGACGCTGAACTACTTCGGCCAGGGGGCGCTGCTGCTCGGCGACCCCGCGGCGATCGCCAACCCGTTCTACCTGCTCGCCCCCGAATGGGGGCGCCTGCCGCTCGTCTTCCTCGCCACGGCGGCGACCATCATCGCCAGCCAGGCGATGATCTCGGGCGCCTACTCGATCGCGCGCCAGTGCATCCAGATGGGCTTCCTGCCGCGGCTGATCGTGCGCCACACCTCGGAGACCGAGGAGGGGCAGATCTACATGCCGCAGGTGAACTGGGGGCTGCTCGCCGGGGTGGTCATCCTGGTGCTGTCGTTCGGCAGCTCGGAGGCGCTCGCCGGCGCCTACGGGCTCGCGGTCACCGGCACCTTCCTCTGCACCTCGACCCTCGCCTTCCTGGTCTTCCGCCGGCGGTTCGGCTGGCCGCTGCCCTTCGTCGTGCTGGTGTTCGGCCCGCTCTTCCTCCTCGACGCCGGCTACTTCCTCTCCAACGTGCTGAAGATCCCGCAGGGCGGCTACGTGCCGCTGATCATCGGCGGGGCGCTGTTCGCGATGATGACCACCTGGCACCGCGGGCGGGAGCTGCTGTTCGCCCGCTTCCGCCAGGACAGCCTGCCGCTCCGCTCCTTCCTCGCCCGGCTGCCGCACAGCCGGACGATCCGGGTGCCGGGCATCGCCGTGTTCATGACCAGCCAGGCCGACTACGTGCCGAACGCCCTGCTGCACAACCTCAAGCACAACAAGGTGCTGCACGAGCGCGTGCTGTTCGTCACCGTGCTCAACGAGGACATCCCTGCGGTCCCGCCGGAACGGCGGCGCGAGGTGACGGAGCTCGCCCCCGACATCCACCGCGTGATCATCCGCTACGGGTTCCAGGAGAGCCCGAACGTCCCGCGGGAACTGGAGCAGCTCCGCGCCGAGGGCGTCGCCTGGGACGCCATGCAGGCGAGCTACTTCCTCGGGCGCGAGACCGTGGTCGCGGCGGTGGTGCCGAAGATGTCGCGCTGGCGGCAGTGGCTGTTCGGCCTGATGTCGCGCAACGCGGTGCCGGCGACGGAATTCTTCCGCATCCCCTCGGACCGTGTGGTCGAGCTCGGCGTGCGGGTGGCGATCTGACGCCCAGCCGCCCCCGGGCGCGCCGCGAACCGCGTCCGGCGGCACCGCGTTTCCGCTAGGCTGCCGGCCCGTTGGACGGACGGTGGGCAGGAGACGCGGGATGGGAAGCGCAGGCGGGGGCGGCGGCACGGCGGCACGGCGCGTCACGGTGACCCTGGCGATGGCGCACGGCCCGGCCTTCCCGGAGGGCAGCCCCGAGCATCGCTATGAGCTGCGCGTCATTCTCGATTCGCGGGGCGCTCTCGACCCCGGGGCCTGGGCCGCGGATCCGGAGCCCTGGCCGGCGCGACGGCTCTGGCCGGGGGAACCTGAGCGGCGTGGCGACGTGCAGTACGATCCCGATTCCGGCTGGTCGCTGCGCCTGTTCGGCGGCGCGGCCGCCCCCGGCGAGGGGGGCGGCCGGATCGCGGGGCAGGCGTCCGGCGAGGCGGAGCCAGGCGCCGCAGCGGACCTCTCCGACGCGCCGCTCCAGCAATTCCTGCAGGTGCCCGGCACGATGCGGCCCGGCGAGTACCTCTTGATCACCGAGCCGGATGGGCGCGAGTACGGCTATCGGATCGTCGGGGTCGGCTGACGCCGAGGTCGGCGACCATGCCGCCCGCACCGGGGGACGGGGCGGGACGCGGAAGGACCGGCAGGTCGAACCGCCGGCCCCGGCCACGCCGCGTGACGCCGGATGCGGCCGCTCCGGCGCCGTGCGAGGGTCAGGCCGCCCTGGCGGGCTCCCCCTGCTGGTCGTTGGCGAGCGCCGGACGCTGCTGCGGCGCGCCTGCCTGGATGGCGATGCGGCGCGGCTTCAGCGCCTCGGGCACGACGCGCTCGAGCTCGATGTGCAGGAGCCCGTTCTCGAGCCGGGCGCCCTTCACGACGATGTGGTCGGCGAGGACGAAGCGGCGCTCGAAGGCGCGGCCGGCGATGCCGCGGTGCAGGAAGCTGCGGCCCTCGTCGGACTGGGACGCCTTGCCGGCGACGCTGAGCGTGTTCTCGCGCACCGTCACCTCGAGGTCGTCGGGGCCGAAGCCGGCGACCGCCATGGTGAGGACATAGGTGTCCTCGCCGGTCTTCTCGATGTTGTAGGGCGGGTAGCCGTTCGCGGCCTCCGACACGCGCGCCATGTCGAGCTGGCGGACGAGCCGGTCGAAGCCGATCGCGGTGCGGAACAGGGGAGAGAAGTCGAACGCGTTCATCGGGAACCTCCTCCGAGAAGCAAGGTCCGTTGCGGCTGCGTCCCGGCCGGGCGGCGTCCCCCGGGGATCCCCATGCGGGCGACCCGATCCGGTCCGCACCGGCAGCCCCGATCGGGCGCCGCCGGCGCCCTCGAATTGGCGCGCGCCGCCCCCGGTTCAAGAGAGGCGGCGCGTGGAACGGACCGCGGCCGGACGGGAAGTCGGCCGGACGGAGGCGCCGCTCACCCCGGATCCCGTGGGGCTGGGCGCGACCTACGTCGAGGCCGGGCCGCCGGATGCCGGCCCCGGCCCCCGAGCGCGGACCGGCCACGATCCGCGAGATCGGGCCTCAGCCCTTCTTGCGGCTGCCGATGCCGGCGAAGCGCTTGTTGAACTTGGCGATCTGTCCGCCGGTGTCGAGCACCACGCGCTGCTGGCCGGTCCAGGCCGGGTGCGACTTCGGGTCCACGTCGAGGCGCAGCGTGTCGCCCGGCTTGCCGTAGCAGGACCGGGTGGTGAAGCTGGTGCCGTCGGTCATGACGACGGTGATCTCGTGGTACTCGGGGTGCGTGTTCGGCTTCATCGGAGGCTGCTCGCGGAGTTCGGGGCGGCCGATGCCGACCGGCCGCCGGGGCGGAGCGGGGCCTATAGGGGAAAGCGGCGGGCGCGGCAACCGCGCACGGCCGGCGCCCGGAGCGGATCGCGAACGGCCCGGAACGGCCGGGCGCGCGGATCCGTCGACGGACAACGGGCGAGGACCGTTGCCGCGAGCGCCCCCGAGCGGAACCGGCCCTAGGTGTTTGATCCCGGGGTTTGATGGTGCAGTCTTTTCCCAGGCATGGAAGGACGCGCTATGGGCCAGGTTCTCCACGGGAGCGCCCGCACGACAGAGGCGGTCCGTCGCGCGATCCAGCATAGTCAAGCGAGCCTGAGGGACCTGGCTCGGCGCTTCGGCGTCAACCCGAAGACCATCGCCAAGTGGCGCAAGCGCTCCTCAGTGGCCGACCAGCCCACCGGCCCGAAGGCGCCGCGCTCAACCACCCTGTCCGCAGAGCAGGAAGCCATCATTGTGGCCTTCCGCCGGCACACGTTACTGCCGCTGGACGACTGCCTCTACGCCTTGCAGCCGACCATCCCGCAACTGACCCGATCCTCGCTGCACCGCTGCCTGCAGCGCCACGGCATCTCCCGCTTGCCCGAGGTCGAGGGCGACAAAGCCACCAAGAAGGCGTTCAAGGCGTATCCAATCGGCTTCTTTCACATCGACATCGCCGAGGTGCAGACCGCCGAAGGAAAGCTCTACCTCTTCGTAGCCATCGATCGCACCAGCAAGTTCGCCTTCGCTCAGTTGGTCGAGAGCGCAACGCGCGTCACCGCATCCGCCTTCCTCGAAGCCCTCGTCGCCGCCGTGCCGTACAGGATCCACACCGTGCTCACCGACAACGGCATCCAGTTCCGCTTCGCTCCCCGCTACGCCAATGGGCCAACGGCCCGCTACATGACCCACATGTTCGCCATGCGCTGCCGCGAAAACGGGATCGAGCACCGCTTCACCAAGATCAACCACCCCTGGACCAACGGCCAAGTCGAGCGGATGAACCGCACCATCAAGGACGCCACCGTCAAGCGCTTCCACTACGAAAGCCACGATCAGCTCCGACGACACCTCGACGACTTCGTCGCCGCCTACAATTTCGGCCGACGTCTCAAGCGCCTCCGGGGCCTCACGCCTTACGAATTCATCTGCAAGGCATGGGCAGACGACCCGAAACCCTTCACAGCAAATCCACACCACCAAATGCCGGGACTAAACACCTAGGCCGGGGGCAGCAGGCGGCGCGCCAGGGCCAGGGCCGCGTCCACCGTCGCCGCCCGCACCGCGGCGCGGTCGCCGGGGAAGACGTGGCGCTCCACCTCGGTCGCGGCGCCACCGCGCCGGGCCGCGCCGACGAAGACCAGCCCGACCGGCTTGGCGGGAGTCGCCCCGCCGGGACCGGCGATGCCGGTGCAGCTCAGCGCCAGGTCGGCGCCGGTCTCGCGGACCGCGCCCTCCGCCATGGCGCGCGCGACCTCCGCACTCACCGCGCCGACACTCTCGAGCAGCGCCGCCGGCACGCCGACCATGCGGGTCTTCATCGCGTTCGAGTAGGCGACGAAGCCGCCCACCACCACGGCGGAGCTGCCGGCGATCGCGGTCAGCGCCGCGGCGATCAGCCCGCCGGTGCAGCTCTCGGCAGTGGCGAGAGTGAGGCCGCGCGCCGCCATCGCGGCGAGCAGGGCGCGGGCCTCGTCGAGCGTGGTCGCGGGAAGCAGCGGCGCCATCAGTTCAGCACTCCCGGCCAGTAGTGGTGGAACAGCATCAGCCCCGCCGCGGCGAGCGCGCCGGCGACGAGGTCGTCGAGCATCACGCCGAGCGCCCCCCCCAGGCGGTCGGCCCACCCCACCGGCCCCGGCTTCAGGATGTCGAGGGCGCGGAACAGGGCGAAGGCCATGACCAGGCCGGCGGCGCCGGCATCGAGCGGCAGGCCGGCGAGGGCGATGAGCTGGCCGGCCGCCTCGTCCACGACGATCCAGCTCGGATCGGGCACGCCCGGCCGCTCCCGCAGCGCCTGGCGCGTCGCCCACCAGCCGATCGCCGCCACCAGCAGGCCGAGCACGAGGCAGGCCAGGGGTCCCAGCAGCACCGCGGGGAGCACCAGCATCGCGCCCCAGGTGCCCGGAAAGACGCGGACGAGGCCGATGCCTCCCATCGTGGCGACGACGAAGGCCGGCGTGACGCCCGGCCCCTTCGGGGGGACCGCCTCGCCGCTCACGGCATCGCGCGCAGGAAGGCGTCGAGCTGCGCCGCCGACTCGGGGTCGTTCAGGAGCGGCGGGTGGCCGATCCCGGGCAGGGAGATCAGCACCATGTCGGGGCGGATCCGCCGCATCCGCTGCACCGTGCCCGCCGAGAGGATCCGGCTTTCCTGGCCCCAGACGAGCAGGAGCGGCACATGGGCGAGCGCCTCGAAATAGGGCCAGAACTCGGGCGGCTCGACGCTCAGCACGGCGTCGGCGATCCGGGTGTCCCAGCGCGGGTGCCAGCGCCGGTCCTCGCCCCGGGCGTAGGTCAGCTCGACGAGGCGCCGCCAGCCCGCGGCATCGCGGATGCCGAGCGGCGGCAGGGTGCGCCGCAGGTGCTCCGCGGCGTCGTCGAGGGTGGCGAAGGCCGGGTCGCGGGCGACGAAGTCGCGCACGAATTCGCGGCCCTCGGTCTCGATCCGCGGCCCGATGTCGTTCAGCGCGACGGCGGCGAGCGCGGCCGGGCGCGCCGCCGCGATCGCCATCGCCATCAGCCCGCCGAAGCTGGTGCCGACCACCACGGCGCGGTGGACATGCAGCGCGGCCATCGCGTCCAGCACGTCGCGCACCGTGTCCTCGGGATCGTAGCGCGCGGCGTCCTCCGGGCGCGCGCTCTCGCCGTGGCCGAGGTAGTCGAGCGCGACGACGCGCCGCTCGCCCATGTGCCGCGCGGCGAGGGCCTGGTAGTCGAGCGCGGTGCGGCAGATGCCGGGCAGGCAGAAGAGCGGGGTGCGGCCCCCGGCCTCGCCCCATTCCGCGGCGCAGAGCGGCAGGCCGTCGCGCGCGGAGAACCGGATGCGGCGCGGCTGCGGCAGCGGGGGCGCCGCGGTCACGATCCGTCCCTCAGCCAGCGCGCGAGAGGGTGCTCGAGCGCCGCCGCGGCCGGGTCGCGGGCGCGGTAGACCACGACGTTCTCGATCACCCGCTGGACGTAGTTGCGCGTCTCGGCGAAGGGGATCAGCTCGATCCAGTCGAGCATCGGGATCGCGCCGGCGCGCGGATCGCCGTAGGTGCCGAGCCACTCCTCCACCCGCCGCGGGCCGGCATTGTAGGCCGCCGCGGCCAGCGGCAGCGCGCCGTCGAAGCGCGCCAGCATCTCGTCCAGATAGGCGGCGCCGAGGCGCATGTTGTGCGCCGGGTCGGCGGTGAGCATCGGCAGCGCATGCGGCACGCCGAGGCGGCGCGCGACCTGCGCCGCGGTGCCGGGCAGGAGCTGCATCAGCCCGCGCGCGTTGGAGCCGGAGACCGCCTCGGTATCGAAATTGCTCTCCTGGCGCGTGATCGCGTGGATCACGGCGGGCTCCGGCGAGGCGACCGGCGGCGCGTAGGGCGTCGGCCAGCCCTCGGACAGCATGACGATGCCCTCCGCCCCGGCGCGCCGAGCCACCCAGACGGCATGGTCCGGTCGGCCGATGGCGATGGCGAGGCGCGCCGCCAGCACCTGTTCGGCCGGTTCCGCCGCGATCTCGCGCAGCCGCAGGATGAAGGCGCGGGCGCGGCGGGAGTCGCCGAGATCGGCGAGAGTCACCACCGCCCGCGCCAGCTCCTTCGCCGCGAAGGCGCGCTCCTGCGCGGCGTTGACGGGCACCGCCGGGACGGCGGCGATGCGGGCGGCGAGCCGCGCCGCATCCTCGCCCAGCTCGAGCGCGGCGAGCTGGCCGTAATAGGCGGTCGGGAAGGCGGCGGCGGCGGCGTAGCGCTCGCGCGCGCGGGGCTGGTCGCCGTGCGCGGCGTGGGCGCGGCCCTCCCAGTAGGCGCTGCGCGCGCGGGTGATGGCCGAGCGGCTGTCCTCGGCGACCGCCGCGAAGTGCCGCGCGGCGCGGGCGGGGTCCCCGAGCCGGCGCAGGGCGATGAAGCCGGCGAGGAACTCGGCTTCCTGGCGCGGCTCGCCGGGCTCGGTCAGGCCGTGGCCGGCGGCGACCTCGTAGGCGGCGCGCGGCTCGCCGAGGCGGAGGAGCTTGCGGGAGAGGATGTGCCGCTCGATCCAGACGGCGCGGGCCGGCCCGTCCGCCATGCCGCGCTGCGCGGCCGGCCCCTCGGCCCGCCAGAGGGCAGCGGCCTCGAGGTCGCGGTCGCGCCGGCGGAGCCACCGGGCGCGGGCGTAGAGCAGGCCGAGATCGCCGCCCACCGCCACGTCCGGCGCCAGCGCCTCGGCCTCGGGCCGGTCGGTCAGCGCGGCGACGGCGGATTGGGCCGCGGCCCGGCGGACGCCATCGAGCCGGGCCGCCTGGCGCGCGGCGGCGGAGGCGTCGTGGGAGAAGAGCAGCCGGCGGAAGCGCCGCGCGTGGTCCTCGGCAGAGAGCAGCCCGGCGTTGCGGGCGAGGAAGGCGTCCTCCGCGGGGCCGTTCGGCGCGGCCTCGAGCCAGGCGGCGCGGAGCAGGGCGGCGGCCTCCTCGGCCCGTCCGGCGCGGGTGAGGGCATCGGCGAGGCGCTGGGCGGCCTCCAGCGTGCGGATCGTCCTCGGCCGCAGGGCGAGCCAGCGCAGGGCGAGGGCGTCGTCCGGCTCGGCCGCCAGCGCCTCCTCGGCGCGGCGGGCGAGGCCTTCCTGGAAGGGCCAGTCCGGATTGGCCTCGACGAAGCCGACGATCTCGGCCGCGGTCGCCGGGGCGCCGCGGCTGTGGAGCCGGGTCCAGGTGACGATCTTGCGCGCCAGCGGATCGGCCTCGGCGGCGAGGCCGTCCGCCTCGGACCATCGCTGGGCGGCGGCGGCGGCGAGGGCCAGGCGGCCGGCGCCGCGCGCCGCCTCCGACGCCCAGGGCTGGGCCGGGGCTTCGGTGGCCGGGGCGACGAGCAGAAGCGCGGCGAGGGCGGCGAGGACGGGACGGAATCGGCGGCGTCGCTGCATGCGGGGACTGTAGGCCAAACGCCGCGCCCTTGTCCCCCGTGCGCCCGGTGACTAGCTTCCTCTCTCGCCGGACCGGAGGAGCGCCGACCATGTTCAAGGGATCGCTGGTGGCCCTGATCACCCCGATGCGCAGCGACGGGACGGTGGACGAGAAGGCGTTCCAGGACCTGGTCGAGTGGCAGATCGCCGAGGGCACCGAGGGGCTGATCCCGGTCGGCACCACCGGCGAGAGCCCGACGCTCAGCCATGCCGAGCACATGCGGGTGGTCGAGCTCTGCGTCGAGGCGGCGCGGCGGCGCGTCCCGGTGATCGCCGGCACCGGCTCCAACAGCACGCGCGAGGCGATCGAGCTGACGCGGCACGCGAAGGAGGCAGGAGCGGACGCGGCGCTGGTCGTGACCCCCTACTACAACAAGCCGACGCAGGAGGGGCTCTACCTGCACTTCAAGGCGATCGCCGACGCCGCGGACCTGCCGATCGTCATCTACAACATCCCGCCGCGCAGCGTGATCGACATGAGCGTCGAGACCATGGCGCGGCTCGCGAAGCACCCGAACATCGTCGGGGTCAAGGACGCGACGGCGAACCTCGCCCGTCCCCTGCACACGCGGCGGGCCTGCGGCGAGGCGTTCTGCCAGCTCTCGGGCGAGGACCACACGGCGGTCGCCTTCCTCGGCGCCGGCGGGCACGGCTGCATCAGCGTCACCGCCAACATCGCGCCGCGGCTCTGCTTCGAGATGCACAAGGCCTGGCGCGAGGGGCGGGTGGCGGAGGCGATCGCCATCCAGGACCGCCTGCTGCCGCTGCACGACGCCCTGTTCTGCGAGACCTCGCCGGGGCCGGTGAAGTACGCCGCCTCGCTCCTCGGCAAGAGCACGGAGTTCTGCCGCCTGCCGCTGGCGCCGCTCGCCGAGCAGAGCAAGGCGCGGGTGCGCGAGGCGATGGTGTCCGTCGGCCTGCTCAATTGATGGCCGAGGCACCGGCGAAGAGGAAGGGGCTGATCAGCCACGGCGTCGTCGCGCAGAACCGCAAGGCGCGGCACGACTACACGATCAAGGAGACGATCGAGGCCGGCCTCGCGCTGCTCGGGCCGGAGGTGAAGAGCCTGCGGGCCGGGCGCGCGACGATTTCCGAGTCCTGGGCGGGCGAGCGGGACGGCGAGCTGTGGCTGTTCAACGCCTACATCCCCGAATGGCAGGCCGGCAGCTTCATGGCCAAGTTCGAGCCGCGCCGGCCGCGCAAGCTGCTGCTGCACAAGAAGCAGGTGCGCGCCCTGGCGGGGGCCGTGACGCGCGAGGGCGCGACGCTGGTGCCGCTGCAGATCCACTTCAACGAGCGCGGCCGGGCGAAGGTGCTGCTCGGCCTCGCGGAGGGGAAGAGGAAGCACGACAAGCGCGCGGCGATCGCGGCGCGCGAGTGGCAGCGCGACAAGGCGCGGCTGATGCGGGAGAAGGGGTAGGCGGCGCGCGGAGTGGCGAGGCCAGCCGGCCCCGGCGCTACATCCCCAGCGCGCGCTTGTAGAGGTCGAGCAGCGTCTCCTGCTCCTCGACCTCGGCGGGCTCCTGCTTGCGCAGCCGCAGCACCTGGCGCAGCACCTTCACGTCGAAGCCGGCGCTCTTGGCCTCGGCGAAGATGTCCTTGATGTCGGAGGCGAGGGCCTTGCGCTCCTCCTCCAGCCGCTCGATGCGCTCGACGATCGAGCGCAGCCGGTCGGCGGCGATGCCGCCGACCTCGCTGTCCGGCCCGTGCTGCTCCTTCTCGGCCACCTCGGCCATCCGCGTCCCTCCGGCGTTGCCGCGAAGGGGGCGGGTGTAGCCGCGCTTCGCCACCGCCTCAATGCCCCGGGTGCGACTGCGCGAACTTCGCCTTCTGCTCCGGCGTCGCCTCCTTCTGGTACTTCGCCTGCCACTCCTTGTAGGGCATGCCGTAGATGATCTCGCGCGCGTCGGGGTCGGCGAGCGCGATGCCCTTCTGCTCGGCGGCCTCGCGGTACCAGCGGCTGAGGCAGTTGCGGCAGAAGCCGGCGAGGTTCATCAGGTCTATGTTCTGCACGTCGGTCCGCTCGCGCAGGTGCTCGACCAGGCGGCGGAAGGCGGCGGCCTCGAGCTCGGTGCGGGTGGCGGCGTCCATCTCGGGGACAGGCATGGGCGGGTCCTCCTCGGCGACGGGTCCCGTCATAGATGGTCCATCGGGGCGGGCTTGGCCATACTCCGCCCGGCCGGAGGAGGGGACGAGAGGCGCATGGCGTGGAGCGATGCGGCGGCGCGCGACGCGCTGCGGCGGATGTTCGAGGCGGCGGTCAGGGCCGCCGACCCGCGCGCGGTGCTGGCCCGCCACCTGCCGGAGCCGCCGGCGAAGGGGCGCGTGCTGGTCATCGGCGCGGGCAAGTCGGCGGCGGTGATGGCGCACGCGGTCGAGGCGGCCTGGCCGGAGGTGCCGCTCTCCGGCCTGGTGGTGACGCGCTACGGCCACGCCGTGCCCACCCGGCGCATCGAGGTCGTGGAGGCCGCGCATCCCGTTCCCGACGCGGCCGGAGAGGCAGCGGCACGGCGCATCCTCGAGCGGGTGCGGGGGCTGTCGCCCGAGGACCTGGTGCTCTTCCTCGTCTCCGGCGGCGGCTCGGCGCTGCTCGCCCTGCCGGCGCCGGGGCTGACGCTCGCCGACAAGCAGGCGGTGAACCGCGCGCTGCTCGCCTGCGGCGCCACCATCCACGAGATGAACTGCGTCCGGCGGCACCTCTCGGCGGTCAAGGGCGGGCGGCTCGCCGCGGCGGCGCATCCGGCGCGGGTCGTGACGCTCGCCATCTCCGACGTGCCGGGGGACGACCCGGCGGTGATCGCCTCCGGCCCCACCGTGCCGGACCCGACCACCTTCGCCGAGGCGCGGGCGATCGTCGCGCGCTACGGCATCGCGCTGCCGGAGGCGGTGGCGCGGCACCTGGCCGCGGCGGCGGACGAGACCCCGAAGCCGGGCGACCCCCGCCTCGCGCGCGCCGAGTTCCGCCTCGTCGCGACGCCGTGCATGGCGCTCGCCGCCGCCGCCGAGGCGGCGCGCGGGCTCGGCCTCGCGCCGCTGGTCCTGGGCGACGCGCTGGAGGGCGAGGCGCGGGAGGTCGGCACGGTGCTGGCCGGCATCGCGCGCAGCGTGCGCGCGCATGGGCTGCCCCTCGCGCCGCCCGCCGTGCTGCTCTCGGGCGGCGAGACGACGGTGACGATCCGCGGCGGCGTGCGGCCCGGGCGCGGCGGGCGCAACTCGGAGTGCCTGCTCGGCGCGGCGCTGGCGCTGGCGGGGATGCCGGGCGTCTGGGGCCTGATGGCCGACACCGACGGCATCGACGGCGAGGGGGAGGCGGCCGGCGCGATCGCCGCGCCCGACACCCTGGCGCGCGCCCGCGCCGCCGGGCGGGATCCGCGCGCGGCGCTCGACGCGCACGACAGCGGCGGACTCTTCGCCGCCCTCGGCGACGCGGTGGTGACCGGCCCGACGCTCACCAACGTCAACGACTTCCGCGCCCTGCTCGTCGCCTGAACACGGGAACCGCATGTCGCCGAGCCGCATCCCGCTGCGCCGCCGCCGCCGCACCAAGATCGTCGCCACCCTCGGCCCCGCCTCCTCGACGCCGGAGGCGATCGAGCGGCTGTTCCGCGCCGGCGCCGACGTGTTCCGGCTGAACTTCAGCCACGGCACGCAGGAGGACCACGCGGGGCGCATCGCCATGATCCGCGCGGTCGAGCGCAAGGTGGGGCGGCCGATCGGCATCCTCGCCGACGTGCAGGGGCCGAAGCTGCGCGTCGGCCGGTTCGCCGGCGGGCGGGTGCACCTGCAGACCGGCCAGAGCTTCCGCCTCGACCTGAACCCGACGCCGGGCGACGCGCGTCGGGTGCAGCTGCCGCATCCGGAGATCATCGAGGCGGCGCAGATCGGCACCACGCTGCTGCTCGACGACGGCAAGCTGCGCCTGCGCGTCGTGCACCGGCGGCCCGACCACCTGGAGACGGAGGTGGTGGTCGGCGGCCCGCTCTCCGACCGCAAGGGCGTGAACGTGCCGGACGTGGTGCTGCCGATCCCGGCGCTGACCGAGAAGGACCGCGCCGACCTCGCCTTCGCGCTCGACGAGGGCATCGAGTATGTCGGCCTCTCCTTCGTCCAGCGGCCGGAGGACGTGGCGGAGGCGAAGGCGATCGCCGACGGCCGCGCCTGGATCATGGTGAAGATGGAGAAGCCGCAGGCGGTCGAGAACCTCGACGCGATCCTGGCGCTGACGGACTGCGTCATGGTCGCGCGCGGCGACCTCGGCGTGGAACTGCCGCCGGAGGAGGTGCCGCTGGTGCAGAAGCGCATCGTGCGCGCGGCGCGCGCCGCCGGCAGGCCGGTCGTGGTCGCGACCCAGATGCTGGAGAGCATGATCAGCGCGCCGGCGCCGACGCGGGCCGAGGCCTCCGACGTCGCGACCGCGGTGTTCGACGGGGCGGACGCGGTGATGCTCTCCGCCGAGACGGCCGCGGGGCAATTCCCGTTCGAGGCGGTGAACATGATGGACCGCATCGTCGCGCGGGTGGAGGCCGATCCGGGCTGGCGCATGCTGACGGACGCGAACCGGCCCGAGCCGGAGCGGAGCTCCGCCGGCGCGATCGCCACGGCGGCGCGCCAGGTGGCGCACACCATCGGCGGGCAGGTGATCGCGACCTTCTCCTCGACCGGCTCGACCACGCTGCGCGTGGCGCGGGAGCGGCCGGACTGCCCGATCCTCGGCCTGACCTCGAGCGAGGGGACGGCGCGGCGCATGGCGGTGATCTGGGGCGTGCATCCGCTGGTGGTGAGCGAGATCCACTCCATGAGCGAGATGGTGACGCGCGCGGTGCGCGCCGCGCAGCAGGAGGGATTCGCCACGCATGGCGACGAGATCGTGGTGACGGCGGGCGTGCCCTTCGGCACGCCGGGCACCACCAACTCGCTGCGCGTCGCGCTGGTGAAATAGCGGAACGGCGCCTTCGCGGAATCGTCGCGCCGCGCGACGGCCTCTCGCGCGGGAACCCGGCGCGGCCGCGCGCGTCTTGCCGCCCCGGGACCGCGCGGGCGGGAACGATGCCAATGATGTGGAAGACAGGCGCCTGGCGCTGGCCGCCGCGATCGCGGCGCCGCTGCTGTTCGGCCCGGCCGCCGGGGCGGTGGCGCGCGGCGAGGCGGGGCCGCAGCGCGACGAGGCCTCCTACTACCATCCCCGCTTCGAGGGCCGGCCGATGGCGAACGGCGAGCCCTTCGATCCGGCGTCGGAATCCGCGGCGCACCGGAGCCTGCCGCTCGGAACGAGGGCGCGCGTGACCAACCTCGCCAACGGGCGTTCCGCCGAGGTCACCGTCGAGGACTGCGGCCCCTGCGTGCGCGGGCGGATCATCGACGTCTCGCCGGCGGCGGCCGAGCAGCTCGGCATGCGCCACTCCGGCACCGCGCCGGTCGAGGTCCGGCCGATCGAGGTGCCGCGTCCGGCCGATGACGGCGGGGACCGGTAGCGCCGGCCGCGCGTCAGGCCAGGCGGATCAGACGCTTGCCGAGGTTCTCGCCCCGGTAGAGCCCGGCGATCGCGCCCGGCGCCTGCTCGATGCCGTCGAGGATCTCCTCGCGGTGGCGCAGCCTGCCGGCGCGCAGCCAGTCGGCGAGCTGGGCGACGGCGGCCTCGAACCGCGCGGCATGGTCGAAGAACAGGAAGCCCTCCATGCGGGCGCGCTTGACGAGCAGCTGGCGCTCGACGCGCGGGCCGAGCGGCGGCGGGTTCCAGCTCGCCACCGAGGCGGTGCCGCAGATCACCACGCGCGCGCGCTCGGCGAGGTTGGCGAGCACCGCGTCGCTGATCGCGCCGGCGGTGTTGTCGAAATAGACGTCCACGCCCTTCGGGCAGGCGGCGGCGATCGCGCCGCGCAGGTCGCGCTCCGCCTTGTAGTCGAGGGCGGCGTCGTAGCCGAACTCCTCGAGGCAGAGCCGCACCTTCTCCGGCCCGCCGGCGATGCCGACGGCGCGGCAGCCGAGCAGCTTCGCGATCTGCCCGACCGTCGCGCCGACCGAGCCGGCGGCGGTCGAGACGACGACGGTCTCGCCCGGCTTCGGTTGGCCGACCTCGATGAGGCCGCAATAGGCGGTGATGCCGTTCAGCCCGAGCACGCCGAGGGCGGCGGAAAGCGGCAGGTCGGCCTCGACCACCTTGCGCACGACGTCGCGGCCGTCCGAGTCGGCGAAGTGCTGCCAGCCGAACAGCCCCATGACGTGCTCGCCGACGGCGTAGTCGGGATGGCGGCTCTCGACGACCTCGCCGACGGCGAAGGAGCGCATGACCTCGCCGATGCCGACGGGGCGGGAGTAGTTGGCCTCCGCGCTGACCCAGCCGCGCATCGCGGGGTCCACGGAGAGGAAGCGGTTGCGCACGCGGAAGCGACCCTCGGCGAGCGGGGCGAGGGGCTCGTCCACGATCTCGAAATGCGCGGCCTGGGGGATGCCGTCGGGGCGGCTCTTCAGGCGGACCTGGCGGTTGGTCTCGGGCATGATCCGGGCGGTCTCCGGCGTCAGGGCGGCGTGTCGGGGAAGCGGCGACGGCACTCGGCGAGGCGGTCGCGCCAGCCCTCGCCGGCGATCCAGCGGCGCAGCGAATCGCCGGGTGGCGGCGACGCATCCGCGGTGCGGCCGCGCGCCGGCGTCTCCGCCACGCGCCGGGCGAGCGAGAGCATGCTGGAGGTGCCCGGCGCCGCGCCGATGGCGGGCCGGGCGAGGATCGCGCGCAGCGTCGGCATGCCGGTGCCGGGCATCACCACCGCCTCGAGCCCGGCCGGGTCGAGCGAGTCGAGGGCGGCCAGCGCGGCGTCGGCGCCGAGCGCGGAGATGCGATGGAAGGCGCCGGCGGCGGCCTCGGTCTCGGCGATGCGCGCGACCTCGAAGCCGTGCGCGGTCCAGTGGGCGGCGGAGGCGGCGGTCACGTCGGGCCGATAGGGCGGGACGAGGCCGATGCGCCGCGCGCCGAAGGGCTCGTCCATCAGCAGCCTGCCGGGGTCGTAGGCGAGCACCTGGGCGAGCGCGACACGCTTGCGCATGCCGCCCGAGAGCTCGGCGGGGAAGTGGCGGCGGCAGCCCTCGGGCCTGACGCGGCGCGGCATCTCCTCGATGCGCGCCGCCGCGCGGTCCGTCGGCACGCCCTGCAGTTCGAGGCCGAGGCCGCTCCCTGCACGGCCGCGAGCCCGAGCGCCGTCGCCCGCCGGCGCGTGTTCCCGCCACCGCCCATTGCCGTCCTCCCCGCCACCTCGGGCCGCAGTATGGACCCGCACGGCCGCCGGGCAAGCGAGGATCGGGCGGCGGCGCGCCTAGCGCCAGTCGAGCGGCTCCGCGTAGCGGACGAAGGTGAAGGTCAGCCCCTCCGGCGGCGCGGTCGGGCCGGCGCGGGTGCGGTCGCGCCCGTCCAGCACCGCCCGCGGCCAGGAGACGGGCCGCCTGCCGAGGCCGACCTGCGCCAGCGTGCCGACCATGTTGCGCACCTGGTGGTGCAGGAAGCTGCGCGCCTCCGCCTGCACGACCACCTCCTCGCCGAGCCGCGACACCGACAGCCGGTCGAGCGTGCGCAGCGCCGTCTTCGCCTGGCAGGCGGCGGCGCGGTAGGCGGAGAAGTCGTGCCGGCCGAGCAGCGCCTGCGCCGCCGCGTGCATCGCCTCCGCGTCCAGCGGCTGCTGGACGTGCCAGACGCGGCCGAGGTCGAGCGCCGGCCGCGCCGGCCGGTTGAGGATGCGGTAGCGGTAGCCCCGCAGGGTCGCGGAGAAGCGGGCGGAGAAGCCCTCCGGCGCGCGCGCCGCGCGCAGCACCGCGACCGGATGGGGGCGGGTGTGGAAGTTGAGCGCCTCGCGCACGCGCTCCGGCGGCAGGTCGGCGGCGATCTCGATCTGCGCCACCTGGCCCTCGGCGTGCACGCCGGCATCGGTGCGTCCGGCGGCGACGGCGACCGGCGGCGTGCCCCTGTTGAGCTTCGCCGCCGCGGTCTCGATCACCTCCTGGACGGAGAGGCCGCTCGCCTGGCGCTGCCAGCCGACGAAGGGCGCGCCGTCGTATTCGAGCAGCAGGGCGTAGGCGGGCATGTCAGGCGGCGCCGAGCGCCGTGCCCGGCGGCAGGGGGTAGCCGCGCAGGAACTCCGCCGTCGCCAGCGGCGCGCGGCCCGGGCGCTGCAGCCGGGTGAGGCGCAGCGCCGTGCCGCCGCCGCAGGCGATCCGGAGCGGCGCGCCGTCGCCGAGCACCGTGCCGGGCGGCGCGCCGGCCTCGCCCTCGGTCGGCTCGGCGGCGAGGACGCGGATCGTCGTGCCGGCATGCTCGAAGAAGGTGCCGGGCCAGGGGTTGAGCGCGCGCACGCGGCGGTCGAGCGCGGCGGCATCCTGCGTCCAGTCCAGCCGCCCGTCCGCCTTGGTGAGCTTCGGCGCGTAGGTCACGCCCTCCTCGGGCTGCGGCACCGGGGGCGGGTCCTCCGCCAGCGCGCGCAGCACCAGCCGCGCGCCGAGCTCCGCGAGCCGGTCGTGCAGCTCCTGGGCGGTGGTGCGCGGGCCGATCGGCACCGCCTCGCGCAGCAGCATCGGGCCGGTGTCGAGCCCCTCGTCCATCCGCATGATGGTGACGCCGGTCTCCGCGTCGCCGGCGAGGATCGCGGCCTGGATCGGAGCCGCGCCGCGCCAGCGCGGCAGCAGCGAGGCGTGGATGTTGAGGCAGCCGCGCCGCGGCGCCTCCAGCATCGGCTTCGGCAGGATCAGCCCGTAGGCGGCGACCACGGCGGCGTCGAGATCGAGCGCGGCGAAGGCCGCGTGCTCCGCCGCGTCGCGCCGCAGCCGCGCCGGCGTGCGCACCGGCAGGCCGAGCTCGAGCGCCGCGCGGTGCACCGGGCAGGGCGTGGCGCGGTGGCCGCGCCCGGCCGGGCGCGGCGGCTGGGCGTACACCATCGCCACCTCGTGCCCCGCCGCGACCAGCGCGCGCAGCGCCGGCACGGCGAAGTCGGGGCTGCCCAGGAAGGCCAGTCTCATCGCCGCGTCCCTCGCCGGACCCCGCGCGCCGTCGCCGCGTGCCGCGGCGCTACGCCGCGCCGCGCGCCTTCGCCTTCAGCTCCTTGGCGAGCTTGCGCAGGATCATGTTGCGCTTGAGCGGGCTCAGGTGGTCCACGAACAGCACGCCGTCCAGGTGGTCGATCTCGTGCTGCAGGCAGGCGGCGAGCAGCCCGTCGGCCTCGATCTCCTGTCGCGCCCCGGTGAGGTCCTGGTAGCGCACCTTCACGCGGGCCGGGCGCTCCACCTCGGCGTACTGGCCGGGAAGGGAGAGGCAGCCCTCCTCGCGCAGCGCCCGTTCCTCGCTCACCGCGACGATCTCGGGGTTGACCAGCACGATCGGCGCCGGCTTGTCGTCCGGCTGGAGATCCACGACGGCGAGCCGCAGGCCGACCCCGACCTGCGGCGCGGCGAGGCCGATCCCCGGCGCCGCGTACATGGCGGCGAACATGCGCGGCACCAGCGCCCGCACCGCCGCGCCGTCGCCCGGCGCCACCGCGCGCGTCCTGGCGCGCAGGCGCGGGTCGGGGACGAGCAGGATCGGCAGGGGAGCGGCGGTGTCGGCGGTCGTCATGGCGAATGGGTGGACGGGCGGCGGCCTCGCGCCCGCGCCCCGCATGTAGCCCTCGCGGAACCCCCTTGCAACGGCGCGGGCGGCGGCCAACATCGGAACCGCGCGGGGTGCTTCGGGCCCCGCCGGACGCCCGCCGGCCGATGCCGCGCGAGGCGCGCTTCGCTCGCGACGAGGGGGCAAGAACGCCGTGACCCGCCATTCGCTGTTCGGCTCGCCGCTGTTCCTCGGCTTCGACCATCTGGAGCAGATGCTCGACCGGGTGGCCAAGAACGCCGACGGATACCCGCCCTACAACATCGAGCAGCTGCGCGACCCGAACGGGGGCGAGAGCCGGCTGCGCATCACCCTCGCCGTCGCCGGCTTCGGCATGGACGACCTGCAGATCACGCAGGAGGACAACCAGCTCGTCATCCGCGGCCGGCAGAAGGAGGAGGCGGCGGAGCGCGTGTTCTTGCACCGCGGCATCGCCGCGCGGCAGTTCCAGCGCGCCTTCGTGCTCGCCGAGGGCATCGAGGTGGAGGGCGCCTGGCTCGACAACGGGCTGCTGCACATCGACCTGCGGCGGCCGCAGCCGGAGAGCCGGGTGAAGACCATCCGCATCGCCGCCAGGGGCAACGGCGCCAGCCAGAAGCCGATCGTGGAGGGACGGGCCGAGAACGGGTGACCCTGGACTGAGGAGGAAGGACTGGCAGGGGCTGATCCGGGAGGGCCGCGCCGGACTCCCGCGAGCGTCAGCCCCCCGCGGGCCGCACGGACGGCCGCGCGAGGCAGGAGGACCGACGATGAGTCACGAGACCGACACCCCCGAGACCGAGCATCGCCCGGGCTGGCGCGCCCTTTCGGGCGCCGCCCTGAAAACGATGTCGCCGCATGACTGGGCTCGGTTCGGTGCGGGGGAGATCGCCTACATCCGCCCGGCCCTGGTCAACGGCACGCCGGGAGTGGTGATCCACGCCGCCGACGGCACGCCGATCGGCGCGGCGCCCGACGCTCGCCTTGCCGCCGCCGCGATCCGCCAGCACGAGATGGAGCCGGCGCTGCTCCACTGAGCGGGCCGGGCGGCGGAGTGCCGCCCGGCCCAGGCGCCCTGTGCGGCGGCGGGGCCGGCGGCCGCAGCGGCTGCCGGCACCCGCGCGATGCCGCGATCCTGGAACGGAACGCAGCGATACCCGATGCCGGCGCCGCCGCGTTCGCCCTCGCCTCGGCCGGGCACGGCGGCCGCGCCGCGCGGCCGGTTCCTCAGCCGGGGCTGCCGCGCTCCGCGCCGCGCAGGCGCAGCGGGACGAAGCGCTGCCCGCTCTGGCTCTCAACGAGCAGCAGGGCGGTGGCGCGGTTCTGCCGCCGCAGCCGCGCGATCTGCTCCTGCACGTCCTGCGGCGTGCTCACCTGCTGCTGCTGCACCTCGACGATGACATCGCCAGGGCGCAGCTCGCGCTCGGCGGCGGGGCTGTCCGGCGTGACCTCGACGATCACCACGCCGCGCTGATCCGGGCGCAGGCCGAACCGGTCCCGCAGCTCGGGCGAGATCGGCGCGACGCGCAGGCCGAGGCCGGAAAGCTCGGTCGGGCGCGGCGGCTCGCCGGGGGTCGCCGCGGCCTGCTGCGGCTCGGCCGGCAGCTCGCCGAGCGTGACCCGCACGGTCATCTCCCTGCCGTCGCGCCAGATCACCACCGCGACCTCGGAACCGACCCGGCTCTCCGCGACGATGCGCGGCAGGGCGCGCATCTCCCGCACCTCGTGGCCGTTGAAGCGCAGGATCACGTCGCCGGCGCGGATGCCGGCGCGGGCCGCGGGCCCGTCCTCCTGCGCGCGGGCGACCAGCGCGCCGCGCGCGCCGCCGGGAACGCGCAGCGCCTCGGCGATCTCGTCGGTCACCTGCTGGATGTTCACGCCGAGCCAGCCGCGGCGCACGCGGCCCGTCTCGCGCAGCTGGGCGACGATGTTCTTCGCGAGGTTCGACGGGATGGCGAAGCCGATGCCGATCGAGCCGCCGGAGGGCGAGTAGATCGCGGTGTTGATGCCCACCACCTCGCCCTGAAGGTTGAACAGCGGGCCGCCCGAATTGCCGCGGTTGATCGCGGCGTCGGTCTGGATGAAGTCGTCGTAGCGCCCGGCGCGGATGTCGCGCCCGCGGGCCGAGATGATGCCCGCCGTGACCGAGCCGCCGAGACCGAAGGGATTGCCGATCGCGAGCACCCAGTCGCCGACCTCGGCGGAGTCGGAGTCGCCGAACGCGACCGCGGTCAGCGGCTGCTCGGGCTTCACCCGCAGCACGGCGATGTCGGTGCTGGGATCGGTGCCCACCACCTCGGCGCGCAGCGTGGTGTTGTCGTGCAGGGTGACGCTGATCTCGTCGGCGCCGTCGATGACGTGGTTGTTGGTGACGATGATGCCCGAGGCGTCCACGACGAAGCCGGAACCGAGCGAGCGGGCGCGGCGCGGCGGGCGCGGCTGCTCCGGCTGGCCCTGGCCGGGCGGGCGCTGGCGGTTGAAGAACTCGCGGAAGAACTCCTCGAACGGGCTGCCGGGCGGCGCCTGCGGGATGTCCGGCATGTCCGGGCGCCCGGCGCGCGCCGCCGGCCGGGACTGGGTGGTCGAGATGTTGACCACCGAGGGGATGAGCTGGCGCGCCAGCGGCGCGAAGGTGTCCGGCCGGACGTGCAGCGGGACCGGCGTCGGCGAGGCCTGCGAGGCCGGCGGCGCCGAGGCGGCCGGCGGCGGGGCGGGCAGCGGGGCGGGCGGCGCCGGCACCGAGGGGGGCGGGACCGGTTGCGGCTGCGCCTGCTGCGCCGGAGCCGGAGCCTGGGCCAGCACCGGCGCGGCTGCCGTGAGGAGGGCGGCGAGGCTGAGGACGGCTATGCGCACTGGGGAGGCACCTCGATTGGAGAGACGGTGTCGTCGCCGATTAGGGCCGTTCCCGCGCCGAAGGGAAGCCGGAGGCGTGCAACGAACCGTGACGCGCGGCGGCGGCCGCTGCAAGGGCAGCGTCGGTCCCGGATGGATCCGGCCGCGGCGCCGCGCCGCACCGCCCCTCGCCCGCGCACGCTAGGCCGCGCCGCGCAGGGCCCAGGCGACGGCGATCCCGATCGCCGCCGCCACGAGGCCGCCGGTGCGCAGCCGCTCCTCCGGCGCCGCGAGGAGCGTCGCGAGGGCCCGGCGCATCGCCCCCGGGGCGAGGGCGTAGAGCAGGCCCTCGATGGCCAGGACCACGGCGACCGCCTGGAGCAGCGCCGTGACCGTCATTGCGCCGCCGGAGCGGGCAGTGCGGCCGCCGGGGCATCGGCGGTGGGCCCCTGCGCCCCGGCCACGCCCATGGCGCCCGCCGGCGGCGCAGCGCCGCCGGCGGCCGGTGCCGGCAGCGCGGCCGCGGCAGGCCGGGCCGCCGCGCCGGGCTGGGCCGCCGCGGCGGCGCCGGCCGGCGGCTGCGCGGCGACGACCGGCGCCGTGAGCGGGCCCGCCGGGCTCTCGCGGAAGAAGCGGAAGAACTCCGAATCCGGCGTCAGCACCAGCCGCGTCCCGCCCTCGCCGAGCGCTTCGCGATAGGCCTGCATGGTGCGCCAGAACTGGAAGAAGGCGGGATCGCGCTGGAACGCCTCGGCGAAGATGCGGATCGCCTCCTGCTCGCCCTGGCCGCGCAGGATGTCGGCCTGGGCCCGCGCCTCGGCCAGCAGCACGGTGCGCTCGCGGTCGGCGTTGGCGCGGATGCGCAGCGCCTCGCCCTGGCCCTCGGCGCGCTGCTCGCTCGCGACGCGCTGGCGCTCGGTCTGCATGCGCGCGAGGATCGCCTGGGTGTTCTCCTCAGGCAGGTCGGCGCGGCGGATGCGCACGTCCTCGACCTCGACGCCGAAGCGCCGCGCCTCCTCGTTCACGTGGTGGCGGATCTGGTTCATGATCCGGCCGCGGTCCTGCGAGAGCACGGCGAACAGCGGCTCCGTCCCGAGCACCCGGCGCAGCGCCGAGGAGACGATCGAGCGCAGCGTGGTGCTGAAGTTGACCTCGGTCCCGCGCACGGTCTGGAAGAACTCCAGCGGATCGGTGATGCGGAAGCGCGTGAAGCTGTCCACGATCAGCCGGCGCTGGTCGCCGAGGATCACCTCGTCGCCCGGCGAGGCGAGGTCGAGCAGGCGGCGGTCGAAGGTGATCACCGACTGGATGAAGGGCAGCTTGGCGTGCAGCCCCGGCTCGCGGATCACCCGCACCGGTTCGCCGAACTGGGTGATCAGCACCTGCTGCGTCTGGTGCACGGTGAAGAGCGAGGACAGCAGCGTGACGAGGGCGACGCCCGCGAGGACGAGCAGGGCGATGGCGCGGTTCATCGGGACAGTCCTCCCGTCGGCCTGCCGCCAGGCAGGAAGGATGATGGCTGGGCGCCGCCGCCCGTGGCCTGGCCCGCGGCGGGCACGGACACTTGGGGCGTGCCCGGCGGGCGGCCGGCCGGGGGCGCCGCGGGCGCCGGGCCGAGCGGCCGCCCGGCCTCGCCGAGCGGCAGGAACGGCACGATGCCCTGCAGCCGGTCGTCCACCAGCATCGTCGGGTTGCGCCGCAGGATCTCCTCCATCGTCTCGAGGTACATGCGCCGCACGGTGATGTCCCGCGCGGCCTGGTAGGCGGAGAGGACGGAGAGGAAGCGCTGCGACTCGCCGCGGGCACGGGCGATCTGGCTCTCGCGGAAGGCCTCGGCCTCCTCGATCAGGCGCTGGGCGTTGCCGCGCGCCTCCGGGAGGATGCTGTTGCGGTAGGCCTCGGCCTCGTTGCGCAGGCGCTCGCGGTCGGCGCCGGCGCGCTGCACGTCGCGGAAGGCGTCGATGACCTCGGCCGGCGGGTCGGACTTCAGCATCTGCACCTGGGTGATCAGCACCCCGGCGCCGTACTGGTCCATGATCGCCTGGGTGCCCTGGCGCACCTGCTCCTCGATCTGCCCGCGCGCCTCGGTCAGGGCGGGCTGGATCGGGGTGCGCCCGATCACCTCGCGCATCACGCTCTCGGCGGCCGACTTTACCGTGATCTCGGGGTTGCGGGTGTTGAACAGGAACTCGGCGGCGTCGCGGATCCGCCAGAACACCGCGAAGTCGATGTCGATGATGTTCTCGTCCCCGGTGAGCATCAGGCTCTCCTCGCGGACGTCGGTCTGGCGCTGCACGCGCTGCACCGGCCCGTCGAGCGGGGCGCGGAAGCCGATGTCGACGCGGTTGATGCGCGTCACGCTCGGCGTGGTCACGCTCTCGATCGGCCAGGGGATGTGGTAGTTGAGGCCGGGGCCGGCCCAGCGGTTGTAGGCGCCGAAGCGCATCACGATGCCGAGCTCGTCCGGCTGCACCCGGTAGAAGCCGGAGGCGCCCCACAGCGCGACGAGGGCGAGGGCGAGCAGCGCGACCCCCCGCCCGCCGCCGCCGCGCCGCGGCAGGAAGCGGCGCACCGCCTCCTGCGCCTGGCGGATGAGGTCGTCGAGGTCGGGACCGCGGCCGCCCGGCCCGCCGGGGCCGCCGCCCGGCGGCTGCGGCGGGCCCCCCCATGGTCCGCCGGGGCGGGGGTTGCCCCAGGGACTGGGTCCGCCGGGAGTGTTCCAGGGCATGCTGCGTGTCGCCTCCCAGTTCGTGGTCCGGTCGCAACGGGCGCTCGCCCGCCCGCACCGGCCGCGCGTCCCGCCGCATGCAGCCGGTCCGTCGCGGGGCGGCGAAGCCCCCGGGACACGGAGCGGTGCAGACGCGGCAGAGCCCGGCCATATATGCGGCCCCGGCCGGCGCCGGGCCATGCCCGCGGCGGCGGTGGCGCGGGCGGGCGCGGCCCTTCGCGACGGCGAAGCCCATCGCGATATTGTCGGGGATCGAGGGGTTTTCAAGCGATGGACGAAACGCATGCCGAGGCGATCCGCAGCGCGCTGCGCGCGCTGACGGACCCGGCGACCGGCCAGGACGTCGTCTCCGCCGGCATGGTGGAGGGGCTGACGGTGCGCGACGGGATGGTGCAGTTCGCGCTGCGGGTCCCGCGCGAGCAGGCGCGCGCGTACGAGCCGGTGCGCGAGGCGGCGGAGCGGGCGGCGCGCGCGGTGCCGGGCGTGCTGAGCGCGACCTGCGTCCTGACCGCGCACCGGGAGGCGGCAGCCGGGCCGCAGCGGCCGGCGGCGGGCCAGCCGGGCCGGCGCGCGGCGGCCCAGGCCGGGCGCGGGGCGGCGCAGGGGCCGATGCTGCTGCCGGAGGTGCGCGCGATCGTCGCCGTCGCCTCGGGCAAGGGCGGGGTCGGCAAGTCCACCACGGCGGTGAACCTGGCCGTCGCGCTCGCCGCGGAGGGGCTGCGCGTCGGGCTGCTCGACGCCGACGTGTACGGGCCGTCGCTGCCGCGCATGCTCGGACTGCGCGGGAAGCCGCAGGTCGCGGGGCAGCGCATCCTGCCGCTCTCCCGCTGGGGGCTGAAGGCGATGTCCATCGGCTTCCTGGTCGAGGAGGAGACGCCGATGATCTGGCGCGGCCCGATGGTGATGGGCGCGCTCGAGCAGCTGATGGGCCAGGTGGAGTGGGGCGCGCTCGACATCATGGTGGTGGACATGCCGCCGGGCACGGGCGACGCGCAGCTCACGATGAGCCAGCGGGTGCCGCTCGCCGGCGCGGTGATCGTCTCCACCCCGCAGGACGTGGCGCTGGCCGACGCCCGCCGCGGCGTGCGGATGTTCGAGCGGGTCAACGTGCCGGTGCTCGGCATCGTCGAGAACATGAGCTTCTTCTGCTGCCCGAACTGCGGCCACCGCACCGAGCTGTTCGGCCATGGCGGGGCACGCGCGGAGGCCGAGCGGCTCGGGGTCGAGTTCCTCGGCGAGCTGCCGCTGCGCCTCGCCATCCGCGAGCTGGCCGACGCCGGCACGCCGATCGTGGCGGCGCGGCCGGATACGCCCGAGGCGCAGGCCTACCGGCGCATCGCGCGGCGGCTGTGGGAGAAGGTCGCCGGCGGCGCCGGGGCGGCGCCGAGGCCCGGGCCGCGGATCGTGATCGACTAGGGCGGACCCGCGCGGCATATCATTCCTCCCGCGACGGGGTGGCGCGGAGGCGCGGCGCCCGCGGGGGGACGGATCCGGTCATGGCGAAGCAGCCGCTTTTCCGCGAGACGACAGGCTGGGCGGTGAAGAGCCTGCGGCAGGCGATGGGCGTCTGGAACGGCATGAGCCTGGTGGACAGCGACGTCTTCGACGCCACCCTCAGCACCTGCGTGCAGCAGTTCCGCGCGGCCTACGGCCTGCCGGCGAGCGACCACTGGGACTTCCCGGCCTGCTGCGGCTCGCCGCTGGTCTGGTGGGGGACGCGCTGCCCGTCCGGCACCTCGACCCCCTTCTGGTTCGACATCGCGATGTGCGAGATCGGCGAGCAGGAGGGGTCCGGCAAGGCGTCGAACAACCCGCGCATCGTCGAGTACCTGCAGCAATTCCAGCACCTGAACCGGTCCGGCCTCTCCGCCGTGGACGAGACGGCGTGGTGCGGCGCCTTCGTCGCCTGGTGCCTGCAGCAGGCGGGCGTCACCTCGAACGACTTCATCAACGGGAAGTACCTCGCCGGCGCGAAGATGTGGCTGCATGTCGGCGAGAAGCTGAACGAGCCGGTGCCGGGCTGCGTGACCGTCGTGTACAACGCCAAGGCGTCGTCCGCGACGACGGCCACGGGCTGGCACGTCGGGCTCTACGTGAGCGGCGGCAAGTCCGGGGTGACGCTGCTCGGCGGCAACCAGGGCAACAAGGTCTGCGTCGCGCCCTTCCTGCGCGCCAAGGGATGGAGCGTCGAGGGCTACCGCTGGCCCAGCGGGATGACGCTGCCGGCGCCGAAGGCAAAGGCCAAGCGGTAGGGCGCGGGAACGGGGCGGCGTCCGTCGCCGCGACGGGCGAGGCCGGGGCGCGGACCGCCAGGAGGTGCCGGAGGGCCGACCGGCTCCGCCTGGGCCGCGGCGGTTCGCGGACCGTAGGGACGGTATCTCACGCCCGCGGCTTGCCGGTCCAGCGCCCGAGGAGGAAGCCGAGGCCGAGACCGCCGAACAGCAGCACCCCGGCGTCGCCGAACAGCGCGTGGACGACCGGCAGCATCAGCAGCGCCGCCAGCGCGAGCAGCAGCGCCGCGCCCCAGCGGCCGAGCGCGGGCCGGCGGCGCCAGAGGGAGAGCGTGGCGGCGGCGCCCCGGCGGCCGGAACGACCGCGGCGCGGCGTTCCGCCCGCGCCGCGGGCGGCGGGCGCGACGCGGCTCATGGCGCCGGCGCCCGGGACGATCCCGGAGACTGCCGCGCGGCCTTCCGCCGACCGCTGCCGCGAGACGCCATGGCGCGCTTCTCCCCCCTCCGCCGCGCGTGGTTGACGCGGCCTGCATCGCCCGGAACCCGGAGGCGCGTCAACGCGCAGCGGGCGGGGCGGCGCGCCGCGGCTTGCATCCCGCCGTCGCGACGGGCGCAATGCGCGCCGAGGGAGGAGACCGCATGGACCCCATCACCGGACCCGAGCCCGCCGGACCAGGCGCCGCGCCGGCGCATCCGCTGATCGAGCGCGCGCGCGGCCTGGTGCCGCTGCTCGACTCGGCGGGGCCGCGGATCGAGGCGGCGCGCGAACTGCCGCCCGACGTGCTCGACGCGCTGTTCGAGGCCGACCTGTTCCGCGCGCTGCTGCCGCGCGCGCTCGGCGGGGCGGAGCTCGCGCCGCGCGTCTTCGTGGAGCTGACCGAGACGATCGCGCGCGGCGACGCCTCGGCCGCCTGGTGCCTCTGCCAGGGCGCGGTCTCGGCGATGTCGGTGGCGACCTACCTCGCGCCGGCCGTCGTCGCCGAGCTGTTCGATGGGCCGCGCGCCGTGCTCGCCTGGGGCGCGCGGCACGACCGCGCCCGCGCGGTCGCGGTCGAGGGCGGGCACCGCATCACCGGACAGTGGGGCTTCGCCAGCGGCAGCCGCCATGCGCGGCTGCTCGGCGCGCACATCCCGATCGCGCAGCCGGACGGCACGGTGAGGGACCGGACCTTCGTCTTCCCGCGGGCGAGCGCGCGGATCGTCGACGACTGGCAGGTGATCGGCCTGCGCGGCACCGGCAGCGACAGCTATGCCGTGGAGGACCTGTTCGTGCCGCTCTCGCGGAGCTGCGTGCGCGACGACGCCACGGCACGCACCCAGCCGGGGCCGCTCTACCGGCTGAACTCGCACCTGATGTACGCCGCGGGCTTCGCGGGCGTGGCGCTCGGCATCGCGCGCGGGCTGCTCGACCGGCTGCTGGCGCTGGCGCGCGACCGGCGGCCGCGCGGCCTGCCGATGCCGATGGGCGAGAATCCCGCCGTGCAGGGCCACCTCGCGCGGCTGGTGGCGCGCTGGCGCGCGGCGCGGGCCTATCTGCACGGGACGGTCGCGGAGGTCTGGGCCGAGCTGGCGCAAGGATGCGAGCCGAGCCTCGACCGGCGCATGGCGCTGCGGCTGGCGGCGACGCACGTGATCAACGAGGCGACGGAGGTCTCGGTCGCCGCCTACCGCGCGGCGGGGACCGGGGCGGTGCTGGAGTCGCAGCCCTTCGAGCGGCGCTTCCGCGATGCCTGCGCCGCCTCGCAGCACCTGCAGGGCCGGCCGGAACACTACGAGATGGTGGGACGGCACCTGCTGGGGCGGGAGCAGGAGACGCAGTTCGTCTGACGGGAGACGCGCCCGGGCGCGCCGGAACGGGGAGACGGCCGGGCGGTTGAGGGTAGCGGGAGCACCCGGCGCGCGTCCCGCTCCTGCGCCGGCGTGCGGCGCGGGAGCGGCGCCCCCGGCGGACGGGCCCGGGATCGCTGGCGGCGCCGATGGCTTCCGGCGTCATGGCGCGGGCGCGTCGGCTGGCTCCCCCGCCGACGTGGCAACGGCGGGCGGGAGCAGGTGCCGGATGCCGCGGGCATGGCCCTGACGGCCGCCGCACCGCGGCATGCGCGGCTGGCCCTGCCCTGCCCGCATGCCGACCTCTTCGGCCAGCCGGGGTCGAGCCGGCTTGCGAAGCCCTTCCGGCCCGATGACGAGGGGGCGGCCATCGAGCGGCCTCTGCGCGCGCTCGAACGGCCCGGCGAGGGCCGCGTCCTCGTCCATGGTCGGATCGGCGACCGCGCCGGCGTCGCGCGTGACGGCGATCGAGGGCGCCACGAACCCGTGGCGGGCAGCGGGCTGCCGCTGCCGATCGCCGAAAGCCCGTCGGGCGCGTGCCCGCGCCCCTGGCTGCGGGATCCGGCCTCCGCCCGCCCTGTCGGCGATGGCTCGGTTCGCCGCCCCTTCCCGTCTCGCGCAGCGGCGAGGCGCCGGGACGGCGACAAGGCCATGCGTCCGCACGCTCGATTGGGCCGGAACTGTGCGCGCATGCGCGATCGTCGCGATGCAGCACCCGATCGTGCCCAGGCCACGCGCGGGCGTCTGCGGTCAGGGGCCGGGCGCCCCGCGCGGCCCGTTCGCTTCCCCGTGTCCCGCGTCACCCGCGGGCGTGCCCTTGCGAGGGGCGCGCCTCACGCCTCCCGCATCGCCTCCGCCACCGCGCGGTCGCGCGGATCCGCGCTTGCGGAAAGCCCGGCGAGCACCCCGGCGCGGTCCGGCTCGCTGCGGTTCTGGCTCAGCTTGCGCTTGCCCTCGAGCGTCTCGATGCGGAGCGCCACGCCGACGATGCCGCGGAGCTGCGCGCGCACGAACTCCTCGGGCGCGTCCGAAACGGCCCAGGGCTCGGCGCGGCCCGCCTCGTGGCGCCGGGTCAGCATTTCGACCACGCGGCGCAGCCGCTCCGGCGCGTCGAACACCTCGACCGGTCCGCTCGCGTGCACGACCACGTAGTTCCAGGTCGGCACCACCTTCCCGTGGTCCGCCTTCGCCGGGTAGAGCGACGGCGAGACGTAGGTCTCCGGCCCCGCCAGCACCGCGAGCGCCCGGCCCGCCGCGGCCAAGCCGCGCCAGTGCGGATTGGCGCGCGCCAGGTGGCCGTAGAGGGTGCCGTTCGGCCCCTCCTCCGGCGCCAGGACCAGCGGCAGGTGGCTGGCCTCCGGCGCTCCGCCCTCGCATCCGTTGCTGACGAGCAGGGCCAGGCGCGCGGCCTCGATCATCGCCCGCAGCGCCTCGGGCCGGTCCTCGCGGAAGGCAGGCGGGTTGTACATGGCGCGGTCGGTCTCCCCGGGAGCGGGAAGGCGCCGTCCGTTCCGGCGCCTCGGCGGGACATGCCGACCATGCCGCGGACGCGGTTGCAAGGGCCGCGGCAGAACCGCATGTCCGCATGGCCTGCCTGCCCGAAGCCACCCCGGCCCCGACCTTGACGAGCCCGATTCCCGAAACCGCCGAGCGCCGCGCCGCCGTGGCCGCGGAGATCGCCGCCCGCACCGGCCTCGACGAGGCGACGCTGGAACGGGTGGTGCGCTCCTTCTACGGCACGGCGCGCCAGGATCCGCTGCTCGGCCCGCTCTTCGCCCACCTCACCGACTGGGAGGCGCACATCGGGCGGATCGTGGACTTCTGGTCCTCGGTCGTGCTGATGAGCGGCCGCTACCACGGCAGCCCGATGGCCGCGCACCTCCCGCTCGGGCTGGAACCGCATCACTTCGCCCGCTGGCTCGAGCTGTTCGGGCGCACCGCGGAGGCCGAATGCCGGCCCGAGGGGGCGGCGCTGCTCGCCGATCGGGCGCGGCGGATCGCGCGCAGCCTGGAGTTCGGCCTGGCGGTGCAGCGGGGCGAGCTGCCCCAGCGCCGCGGCGGGGCGGGCACCGCCGCCTCCGGCCGAAGCGGCCGCAGCACGGGGTGATCCGCGCCGGGGCGAACCGGGGCCGGGCCGGACGCGTTCGGTCGGCGACCGCAGGACGCCGCCATCCCATGGGATTCCTCGCCCGCACGGCGATCAACGCCCTCGCCCTCTGGGCGGCGACGGAGATCGTCCCCGGCATCCATGTCGCCGGCCTGGGCACCCTGATCCTGGCCGCGGTGGTCTTCGGCCTCGTCAACGCCGTGGTGCGGCCGGTCGCCGTGATCCTCTCGCTGCCGCTGACGCTGCTGACCTTCGGCCTGTTCCTGCTGGTGGTGAACGCGGCGATGCTCGGCCTGACCGCGCTGCTGCTCCCCGGCATGCGGATTGCCGGGTTCTGGCCGGCGCTGTTCGGCGCGATCGTCGTCTCGGTGGTGAGCTGGATCGCGGGCCGCGCCGTCGGCACGCAGCCGGACGGATCGGCGCGATAGCCGCCCGACGCGGGACCGTCCGAGGTCGCGGCCCGCTGGGGGGTGAGCCTTCCGGAGGCGTGGGCGGCAAGGCTGCCACCCGCCGGTCGGCGCCATCCTCCTCGCGCACCCCGCGGTCGGGCCGCTAGCCCCGGTGGTAGGGGTAGCAGCGGCCGCGATCGAGGGTCAGCCCGAAGTGCCTGCCCAGGTCGCGGATGGCGTCCGCATGCTCCGGGTAAGGATCGCTGTTCCCCGGGCCGACGATGATCGGGCTGAAGGCCCGGTCTTCCCGCCCCTGCGGGGGGAGCATCGCGGTCGCGAGGGCGTTCCCCTCGGCATCCCTCAGCGTCAGGAACATCGGCATGGTGCGCCGGATGTAGGCGGCGCGCCCGATGTCCTGCTCGACATACGGCCCCGGCGCCGGCGTGTAGGTCTGCGCCGCCCGCTCGTAGGCCCGGCGGAAGTGCTTCTCGACGGCATGGCGCATGAGTTCCGACTCCTGGGCGGCCTCCGCCTCCGTCTCGATCCGGAACCAGGTCTTCTGCCCCGTGGCGTCACACACGAACTGCATGACTCCTCCCCTGCGGACCGGAGGACAGTTTAGGGCGGATCAGGGCCGGGTCGACACGGCGCCGCGCCCGGGGCGGTGATGGTCGCGTGAGGAGCGGCCCCGCCGCGGGTGGACGCAGCCGCTCCCGGACCGCCGCGATCACGTTCCGGCGAAGGCGCGGATGACCGTCTCGCCGAAGCGCGGGAGGCTCTCCTCGAGGTCCGGCAGGAAGGCGGTGACGGGCAGCACGACGCGCCCGATGCCCCGCGCGCGGCGTTCCTCCACCGCGGCCAGCGGGTCCTGGCCGGAACTGGGCAGGGCGCCGGGGCAGCCGGTGATCATCTCGATGGCGGCGGGGTCGCGGCCCGCCGCCTCCGCGGTGCGGCGCACCACGTCGAGCAGCGGCAGGGTGTCCACCTGGGAGCCGATCGAGGGGAAGAAGCCGTCGCCGAGGCGGCCGGCGCGGCGCGCCGCGGCCTCGGAGTGGCCGCCGACGATGATCGGCACGCCCCGCGCCACGGGCTTGGGGTTGCAGCTCACGCGCTCGAACCTCACGAACTCGCCCGCGAAGCCCGCGCCGTCCTCGCGCCAGAGCGCGCGCATGGCGGCGACGTACTCGTCGGCGCGCCGGCCGCGCCGCTCGAACGGCACGCCGAGCGCGGCGAACTCCTCCTTCAGCCAGCCGACGCCGATGCCGAGCTCGATCCGCCCGCCGCTCATGTGGTCGAGCGTCGCGACCTGCTTCGCGAGCACCAGCGGGTGGCGCTGCGGCAGGATGATGACGCCGGTCATGAGGCGCAGGCGCGTCGTGGCCGCGGCCGCGAAGGCCATCCAGATCAGCGGGTCCGGGTAGGCGGTGGCGCGATTGCCCGGCAGCCGGCCGGTGGCCGAGTAGGGATAGGTGCTGGCGTATTCGTCCGGGATCACGACGTGGTCCACGGCGATGACCGAATCGAAGCCGGCCTTCTCGGCCAGGCGGGCCAGCCGCGCCGCGCCGGCGGCGTCCGGGAAGGTGTTGTTCCCGAAATGCAGCGCGAATTTCATGGCGGCCCTCCCTGCGAATCGCGTTCCGACGAGGCGCCGCCATGCGCCGGCGCGCTCCGGGCGCAGCATCGCACGGGACGCTCCGCGGATGGAGCCGTCATCGGAGGGCGCCGCGCCACGCCCCGCCGCGCCTCAGCCGGGCGCGCAGCCGAGCTGCCGCTGGATCGCGGCGAGGTCGCACCAGACGTTCTCGCGCGCGATCTTGCCGTCGCGGAATTCGAAGACGTGGAGCAGCCGGAAGCTCACCGGGCCGCTCCTCCCGTCGCAGAGGAAGGGCCGGCCGTCGGCGATGTGGCCGTGCCAGACCGCCTCGTCCACGACGAACCCGTCGCCGTACAGCCGCCGCACGGGCGTGACGCTCTCGCCCTTCAGGTCGCGGAAGAGCATCTCGTAGAAGGCGCGGATCCGCGCGCGGTCGTTGAGCGGCCCCATCGGGGAGGGGATCACCTCGTGCTCCGCGTCCTCGGCGAGGCTGCCGAGCACGGCCTCGACGTCGTCGGTCGCCTCGTAGGCGAAGTGCTCGTTGATGAGCTGGTCCACCTGCTCGCGGGTCATGCGCATGGGGTCGGCCCTCCGGGGTCGTGGGACTTGCGTCCCTTCGTGAGACGAAAGTATCATCATGCGATGTCGATCTCAGGTCAAGGGGATTCCGGGGCCATGGACAAGATGTCGGGGGCGCCGGTCCAATCGGACCCTCGGGCCAACCAGAAGGAGCGCACGCGCGCCGCGCTCGTCGCCGCCGCGGCGGAGCTGCTGCGCCGCGGCGCGCCGCCGACGGTCGCCGAGGCGGCCGAGGCGGCGCGCGTCTCGCGGGCCACCGCCTACCGCTACTTCCCGACGCAGGAGGCGCTGCTGCTCGAGGTGGCCGAGCTCGCCCCGGCCGTCGCGCCGGTGGAGGCGACGCTTGCCGCCCTGCCGGAGGGCGATCCAGAGGCGCGGCTGCTGCGGCTGCTCGACGCCTTCGTCCCCGTGCTGCTCGCCGAGCAGGTGCCGATGCGCAGCGCGCTCCGCGTCTACCTCGACAACTGGCTCGCGAGCCGCCGCGCCGGGGAGGAGGCTCCGCCCCTGCGCGAGGGGCGCCGGCGGCGCTGGCTCGACACGGCGCTCGAGCCATTGCGGCGGGAGCTGCCGGAGCGCGACTGGCTCCGCCTGCGCGCCGCGCTCTCCCTCACCCTCGGCATCGAGGCGGTGGTGGTGATGAAGGATGTCTGCCGGATCGAGGACGACGAGGAGGTGCTGGAGGTCCTGCGCTGGGCGGCGCGCGCCCTGCTGCGGGCAGGGATCGAGGAAGCGCGTCCGCGGCCGGTGGCGCGGGCCGACGGGACGCGCCGCCGCCGCGCCCGGGTCGGCTCTACGGGCGAGTCCGAGAGCTTCACGGGGCAGCCCACGGTCTGGAATGCGCCGCGCGTCGGGTAGTCGAGGTCGAGGATCATCTCGCGCCCGCAGGTGCGGGCCGGCCAGCACCTCGCCGGTGTCCTGGCAGGCGCCGCAGGGGACGCAGGCCTCACCCATCAGCCGCATGACCTCGTGCTTGCCGCGCTGGCGCGTCCACGCGCCGATGATGGCGTCGAGGACCTCGCGGGCCTCCCGGCGCGCAGGGGCGGGCCGTGCCGGGCACGACGCGGCCGAGCCGGTTGCCGGCGCGCGGCGCGACGGCGCCCGCCGGGCGCTTTCCGCCAGCGCCGCGCGGCGCTAGGGTCCGGCCGTGCCCTCCGCCGCCGCCCCCGCGCCGTTCTGGCGCGCCAAGACCCTCGAGGCGATGACCCGCGCCGAGTGGGAGTCGCTCTGCGACGGCTGCGGGCGCTGCTGCCTGCACAAGCTGCGCGACGACGAGACCGACGCGCTCGCCTTCACCGCGGTGGCGTGCCGGCTGCTCAACCTCGCCACCTGCCGCTGCGCCGACTACGAGAACCGGCGGAAATGGGTGCCGGACTGCGTGAAGCTGACGCCGCGGCGCGTCGCCGCCGCCGACTGGCTGCCGCCGACCTGCGCCTATCGCCTGCTGGCGGAGGGCAAGGACCTCCCCTGGTGGCACCCGCTCGTCTCCGGCGACCCGGAGACGGTGCACCGGGCCGGGGTGTCGGCGCGCGGCCGGGCGGTCCGCGAGCGCGACGCGGGCGCCTTCGAGGACCACCTGGTGGCCTGGCCCAAGCGCTGGCCGACGCGCACCGCCGGCCCGCCGCCGGGGCCGCTGCGGCGGCCGGGCTCGCCCGCGGGTGCGAGGACGCCGGGGGCGGGCCCGCGGACGGTGGTGCGCCGGGTGCCGGCGACGGCCGCCGCCGCGGCGCGCGGGCGGCCGACGGACAGGAACGGACGGAGATAGGAGCGGGACAGACCCCCATGCAGGACGCCCTCTTCGGCGGCATCAACGCCGCCGCCCTCACCCCCATGCACCCGGACCTCTCGCCCGACCTCGAGCGCATGGCGGCGCATTGCCGCTGGCTGCTCGCCAACGGCTGCAACGGCCTCGGCGTGCTCGGCACCACCGGCGAGGCCAATTCCTTCGGCCTGCACGAGAGGAAGGCGATCCTCGAGGGCCTCGTCGCCCGCGGCATCCCGGCCGGCGCGCTGCTGCCCGGCACCGGCTGCGCCGCGCTCACCGACAGCGTGGAGCTGACGCGCCACGCGGCGGCGCAGGGCTGCCGCGGCGTCCTCGTCCTGCCGCCCTTCTACTACAAGAACCCGAGCGACGACGGGCTGTTCGCCTACTTCTCCGAGCTGGTGAACCGCACCGGCGGGGCGACGCGGATCTACCTCTACAACTTCCCGCAGCAGAGCGCCGTGCCGTTCTCGCTGGCGCTGATCGAGCGGCTGCTCAAGGCCTTCCCGGGCGTGATCAAGGGGGTCAAGGACAGCTCGGGCGACTACGCCAACATGAAGGCGATGATCGCCGCCTTCGCCAAGGACGGCTTCGAGGTCTATTCGGGCAGCGACGAGTTCGTGCAGCGCATCCTCGCCGACGGCGGCGCCGGCTGCATCACCGCGGCCTCGAACATCAACGCCCGCTTCGGCGCGGTCGTCTACGCCAAGCGCACCGGGCCCGAGGCGGACGCGGCGCAGGCGGTGCTGAACGCCTCGCGCAAGGCGGCGACCAGCGTGCCGCTGATCCCGGGCCTGCGCGAGATCATGGCGCGCAGCACCGGGGATGCCGGCTGGCGCACCATCCGGCCGCCGCACCTGCCGCTCTCGCGCGAGCAGGCGGAGGCGGTCTGGGCGGCGCAGCAGGCGGCGGGCGTGCTGCCGCTGCCCGGCCTCGCCCCGGCGAAGGCCGCCGAATGAGCGAGGGGAAGGGCGGGGCGGCGCGCGAGCCGCTGCGCTGCCGCCCGCCGGCGGTCTGCACCCTGCAGCACGACGATGCGCATGTGCGCGTCTCGCGCTGGGATTTCGCGCCGGGCGCGGAGACGGGCTGGCACCGCCACGGCCTCGCCTATGTCGTGGTCCCGGTCACCGACGGCACGCTGCTGCTCGAACTGCCGGGGGGCGAGACGGCGACGGCGGCGCTCGCCGCCGGCGTCAGCTACGCGCGCGCGGCCGGGGTGGAGCACAACGTGGTCAACGCCGGGGCCGCGCCGCTGAGCTTCGTCGAGATCGAGCTGAAGCAGCTGCCGGGATAGGGGGCCGCCGCCCTCACTCCGCCCCGGCCCGCCCCGGCTGCGGCCGTGGCCGCGGGGAGGGGCCGCGCGCCATCAGGGCCAGCCCGACGAAGACCAGGCTGGTGGCAGGTACGGAAGCCAGCCCGGCACCTCGCCGAACAGCAGGAAGCCCCAGAGGAGCCCGGACAGGGTGACGAGGTAGCCGACCTGGCTGGTCACCACACCGCCACACGCCGCGAGCGAGCGGAAGTAGAGGAGGTAGGCCAGCGCAGTTAGCCCGGCCTGGAGCGGCGCGATCGCCGCCACCCAGCCGCCGGGTCCCGCCGGCAGCCACAATTGCCCGCTCAGCGCCGCCATCGGCACCAGCGCGGCGTGCCCGCGCACAGCGTTCCCGCGGCGAGCGGCAGGGGCGGCGTCCCGCGCGGGGCGAGCCGCACCGCGGCGACGTTGGACACCGCATAGCAGACGGGGGGGTGAGCGCCATCGCCAGCGCCACGCCGGCGAGCCCCAGCGCCGTGCCGGCCGGCCGCCCGAGGCCCGGCCGCTCCAGGCCGATGGCGGCGGCAAAAAGCGCGGTCAGCATGGGAGAGGGCGGAATGAGCAGGGCGAACAACCCGGCGGGCGCATATTGAAGGCCGGTCAACGCGAACAATTTGGTTGAAGGCCGGTCAACGCGAACAGATTGGCCAGGGCAAGGCCGCTCGCCCCGGCCAGGGCGTCATGGCGCAGATGCGCCCGGCCCCGGGGCACCCGCCTGGCCACGGGCCCGGCACACGACGAGCAGGATCGCGGCGCTTCCGGCGGCCGCGGCCAGCGTGACCAGGAGGGGCGGCCGGCCGCCCGAGGGGATCAGTCGTTTCGCCAGCGGGGGGTGAGCCCCCAGATCGCCCCCAGGGCGAAGAGGGTCGGCAGCACCCCGCGGACGATTCGGGCACGGGCACTCACATCGTTTCGCAACAGATCGTGTCAACCCATTGATCCGGAACCGGCGAGCAGGCCATCCTGGTGTCATGGACCCGTCGCATCCTGAAACCGTCGCGTTGCCCCTGCGAGCCTCCTCTCCGCCGGTGGAATGTCCCGTGCGCTGGCGGCGATCAGCGCGCGCGCGCCGGGTGTCGCTGCGGATCGACGCGCGGGCCGGGGCCGTGGTCGTGACCCTGCCGCCACGCGCCGGCCGCCGCGCGGGCATGGCGCTGCTGACCGCGCACGCCGCATGGGTGATGGAGCGGCTCGGCGCCCTGGCCCCCCACATCCCCTTCGTCCCGGGGGCGGCGGTGCCGCTCGGCGGCATCCCGCACGTCATCCGGCATGCGCCGGAGCTGCGCGGCGGCGTGATGCTGGCCGACGGCGAGATCCTCGTCTCCGGCGCGCCGGAGTTCCTCCCCCGGCGGGTGGGCGACTTCCTGCGCCGCGAGGCGCGGCGGCGGATCGGCACGCTGGTCGCGGGGCATGCCGCGGCGCTCCGGGTCAAGCCCAAGGCCATCCGGCTGAAGGACACGCGCAGCCGGTGGGGGAGCTGCGCGCCGGACGCCACGCTCGCCTTCTCCTGGCGGCTGGTGATGGCGCCGGACTGGGTGCTGGACTACGTCGTGGCGCATGAGGTGGCGCATCTGCGCGAGATGAACCACTCGCCACGCTTCTGGGCCGAGGTGGAGAAGCTGACGCCGCATCGGGAGGCGGCGGTGGAGTGGCTGCGCACCCACGGACCAGCCCTGCTGCGGGTGGGATAGCGGTCGAGCGGCGGCGGCCGCCGCCCTGCCTGCGCCGGCCTGCGAAGGGTCCGCTTCGCGGCTCGCCGGGCGGGCCGGTCGGGCGGCACCGGCACGGTGCGCCGCCGGACGCGGAGGTTCGCGCTGCGGCGGCGGACTGGAGGAGCACCTCTCGAGCTTCGGCCTCCTCCCGGGGGCCGACGACATCCTCGCCGCCGCCGCGCTGGCCGCCTGGTTCGGCCTGACGGACCCCTGGCCGGTCGGCGCCCCTCTTCCTGCGGTGACCCCCGCCCTCCGCGCTCGCTCCGCCAGGCGCGGGGCTGGCGCCGGACCGTTTCGCGGGCGCTCGGGATATCGCGGCGCCGGAGCGCGTTGAGACGGGGGTGGTGCCCGGCGGCGGACCTCCGCTCCGCCCGCCTGCCCATCGCCGCAGGAGCGGCCCGGAGAGGACCATGCCGAACCATATGAGCAGCGGCATCGAGGGCGTCTCGATCGCCGTCACGCCCATGCATCGCACCGAGGATGGGCTCTGGGAGAACGGCCCGCGCGAGGGTGCGCGCTTCTTCCTGGTGGAGTTCGTGCGCGGCGACGGAGAGGACGCCGAGGTGATCCTGGAATGCCGCGACGAGCGCACCGCCGCGCTCGCCGCGCGGATCGCCTCCGCCACCGTTGCCGCCCTGGGCCTGGCTACGCTGGGCGACAGCCTCGACGTCGAGGCCTTCGACGACCAGACCGCCGACATCCTCGCCGACAACCCGACGCCCGAGGTGGCGGCACCGTCGGGCGAGTGGCGCGCGCGGGACGACGATCCGGAGGAGACCGCGCCCTAGGGGCCGCTGCCGCGCGCAGGCCGCCCGGTCGCGGCGCCTCGCATCGCGGTCGGGCGTCCGGCGGCGAGGACAGAGCGCTCCGGCGCCGGCGCCTTGCGCCGCGCCGGCGCTGTCCCGTGCCGCCCCGGGCCGGCGCCCGCCTGGGCCGCAGCCGGCGAGGACCTCCCCCTCGGGGAGCAGCGAGCGGCGGCCCCCGCGGAAGTATCTGGCGCCCCCGGACCCCTGGCGCGGCTTGCCCCTTCCCCGCTCTGCGGCGAGCATGGAAAATCGCCTCTGGCACCGGACGGGAGGAAGCCGATGGGTCTGCGCCGCGCCGCCGCTTGGGCGGCCGTTCTCGGGGTGCCGGGGCTCGCGCATGCCCACCATGCCATGGACCGCGCGCTGCCGGTGACGGATTGGCAGGGCTTCGTTTCCGGACTGGCCCACCCGGTGATCGGGCTCGACCATCTCGCCTTCGTCCTCGCCGCCGGCGTTCTCGCCGCGGAGGCACGTCGCCGGCCCGGCGTCCTGGCGCTGCTGGCCTTCGTGGGCGCGGGGGCGGCCGGCACCGGCCTGCATCTCGCCGGCATCGGGCTCGGGCCGGTCGAGGCGATCGTGGCCCTCACCGCCCTCGGCGCCGGCCTCGCGCTCGCCGCGGCACCGGGCACGCGCCGCCCCGGCGGCGGCGCCCTCGCGCTCGCCTTCGCGATCGCCGGCCTGTTCCATGGCCATGCCTACGCGGAGGCGGTCGTCGGCGCGCAGCCGGGGCCGATCGGCGCCTACCTGGTCGGCCTCGCCATCGTGCAGGGGGCGATCGGGCTCGGCGCGATGGAGGCGGCGCGGCGGCTGGGGCGTCCGGAGGCGCTCGGACCTCTGCTGCCCCGCCGTGCGGTGGGCGTGGTCTCCGCCTTCGTCGGCGTCGTCGCGCTGGCCGGCGCGCTGGCGTAGTCCGCGCCTCGGCCTCCCGCGTGCGGCCGCGAGGGGGGGCCGAGGCCGGAGCGCGCCGGGTCCCGTTCGCGGGCGCCTATGCCAGCGCCGCGCGCAGCGGGTCGGGGATCGGCACCGGGCGGCGCGTGGCGAGCCGGACGAACAGGCCGGTCTGCCTCGCCGTCGCGTGCACGCGACCCGTGCCCGGGGAGACGAACTCGGCGGCCACCGTCCAGCGGACCCGCCCGATCGCGGCGACGGACATACGCCCTTCCGGCCGGTCGTGGATCGTCAGCGCGTCGCGGTAGGCGATGTGGGTCTCGAGCAGCACGGGCCCGAGCCCGTCCGCCACCATGCGGTCCAGCGGGTAGCTGCGCGCGAGGAGTTCCACCCGCAGGTCCTCGAGCCAGCGGATGTAGACGATGTTCGAGACGATCCCCGCGAAGTCGATGTCATAGGTCCGTATCGGGAAGGTGAGGCAGATCGGGTCCATGGCGCCGCGCCCGGTTGTCGCCTGCGCGAGCCTATCGCACGGCGCCGCAACAGCCGACGGCTTGCCCGGGACGCCGCCGCCCGCCGCGCGCCCGCATGCTACCGGCGCTCCCGCCCGGCCACCTCCGCGCCGGCATCGGCCGGCAGACGGGCGAAGAACGGGGCGGCGGCGAGCGCGACCAGCCCGCCCACCAGGAAGCCCGCAGCGAAGTCCGCCGTCTCCAGCCCGTGCCGTCCGGCGAGCGCCGCGCTCCCCTCCAGGCTCGCCGTCGCCAGCACCACGGCGAGCGCCGGGGCGAGCTGCTGCACCGTGCCGTAGAAGCTCGTCGCCGCCGAGAGCTTCGCCTGCGGCACCTCGGCGAAGGCGAGCGTGTTCAGCGCGGTGAATTCCAGGCTGCGCGCCAGCCCGCCGAGGGCGAGCACGACGAACACCGCCGCCACCGGCCAGGCGGCGGAGAAGGTCGCGCACGCCGCGATCCCCGCGGCCGAGAGCGCGGCATTGCCCACCAGCGTCGCGCGGAAGCCGAAGCGGTGCAGGATCGGCCGTGCCAGCGGCTTCATGGCGAGCGCGCCGAGCGCGGTGGCGAAGGAGACGAGGCCGCTCTCCGCCGGCCCCCTGCCGAAGCCGAGCTGGAGCACGAGCGGCACCAGGAAGGGCGTCACCCCCGCGCCGATGCGGAACAGGCTGCCGGCGAGCACCGCCTTGTTGAAGGACGGGATCGCCAGCAGGCCGAGGTCGAGCGCCGGGCGCCGCGCGCGCCGGCAATGCCGCAGCGCCGCCGCGCCGAGGGCGAGCCCGAGCGCCAGCGCCGCGGCCGGCACGGCGGCCGGCAGCACGCCGCGCCCCACCGTCTCCAACCCGAACATGAAGCAGGCGAGGGCGAGGCCGAGCAGGGTCAGCCCCTTCGAATCCGGCGGCCCCGGATCGCCCGGCGGCACGGCGGGGATCTTCCAGGCGACCAGCGCCAGCCCGATCAGCCCGATCGGCAGGTTGAGGTAGAAGACGAAGCGCCAGCCGAGCGTCTCGGTGACGAGCCCGCCGAGCGGCGGCCCGGTGATCGGGCCGAGCAGCCCCGGCACGGTCAGCCAGGTCATCGCCGAGAGCAGCTCCTCCTTGCGCACGCGCCGCAGCAGGAGCAGCCGCCCGACCGGAACCATCATCGCCCCGCCCAGGCCCTGCAGCACGCGCGCGGCGACGAGTTCGCCGAGGCCGGACGCCCTCCCGCAGAGCAGGGAGGCGAGGGCGAAGACCGCGATCGCCGCCATGAACACGCGCCGGGCGCCGAAGCGGTCCGCGACCCAGCCGCTGACCGGGATGAAGACCGTGAGGGCGACCAGATAGGAGGTGATCGCCGCGCCGAGGCGCGCCGGATCCTCGCCGAGGTCGCGCGCCATCGCGGGCAGGGCGGTGGCGATCGCCGCGCTGTCCAGGTTCTGCATGAACAGCGCGCTCGCCACGATGGCGGCGATCATGCGCGGATCGGAGGCGGCGCGGCCGTCGACCTCGGGCGGGGATGGCGAGTCGCGCATGGCACGAGGCTAGCAGTCCGTCGGACCCCCATGCGCCCCGGAATCCGGCAGGCTGCCGCTCGTCGCTGGCGGGACGGATCCGCATCTCCGACCGGTCCCGGCCGCCTGCGATCAGCCCTGCGGGAGCGGCGGATGGGGGTGAAGGCAACGGCCCGAGGTTCGGCCGGGGAAGTCAGGGCACGCCCGGGACTCCGAGGCACCGCGGGGCGGACCAGCCCGATAGAGACTCGGCCCCGGATCCCATCACGGCGGGCGGCCCATGGGCCGGCGCCAGACAGCCCCGACCATGCCGCCGGGTCGCGGATGGCGGCCGCGCGGCCGGCCTGCCACCGGAACGCCGCCCTTACGGGGCGGCCTGCCGGGGCTCGGGCTGCAGCCGCAACCAGGCCACCGCCGCCGCCGCCACGGCCAGCAGGACGATCGAGAACCAATTCAGCAGGTACCAGCCCAGGTGCTCCTGCAGGAAGCCGGCCATGAAGCTCGCCGTCGCCGTGGTCCCGAAGACCAGGAAATCGTTCAGCGCCTGCGCCTTGCCACGCTCGTTGGGGCGATAGCAGGTGGTGACCAGCGTCGTCGCGCCGACGAACAGGAAGTTCCAGCCGACGCCGTTCAGGGTCAACGCAATACGGAAATGCCACTCCGTGAGTCCGGCCAGGCCGGCCGCGACACCGAGCAGCAGGAGGGCGATTCCCCAGGCCATCACCGTCGTCGTGCCGTACCGGCCGATGAGGTTGCCGGTGAAGAAGGACGGCACGAACATCCCCATCACGTGCAGGAAGATGACCCAGTGCGCCTCCGTGTGGGGAAGCCCGCACGCGACGATGGCCAGGGGCGACGCGCTCATCAGGAAGGACATGGTGCCGAACGCCACCATGCCGGCGATCGCGGCCGCGGCGAAGCGCGGCTGCGACGCGATCTCCCACAGGGGCCGCGGCGGCGGCGCGCGGCCCGCCCCGGCGTCCCCGCCCCCGCCCGCCGGCGCCGCCGCTTCCTGCGGGTTCGGGAACCGGATGAACGACAAGATCGTGAAGACGACGACGTGCAGGCCGACCAGGGCGGCGTAGGTCGCCAGGTAGAGCGGCACCCACTGGTCGTGCGTCCACCGGACCAGGCTCGGGCCGACCACCCCCGCGACGACGCCGCCCGCGGTGACCCAGGCGATCGCCTTGGCGCGGTGCGAGGGCGGCACCAGCTCCGCGGCGGCGAACCGGTACATCTGCAGGCACGCCACCGCATATCCCAGGATCAGGCCGCCCAGGCACATCGCGATGAAGTTGGCCGAGTAGAGGCCATAGCCGACGATACCGGCGCCCGCCATGCCGAACACCGAGCCGACGCGGAATCCGAAGCCCCTGCCCATGCGCTGCATCAGCAGGGACGCCGGAAAAACCCACAGCATGACCCCCAGGTGCTGCATCGTGACAGGCAGGGTCGCCAGGTCGCGATGGGCGTAGAACGTCACCACCGAGAGCGCCGTGGCCGCGAACATCATCGTGTTGCCGGCCTGGCCGACCGCCTGGCAGCACGCCAGGAGGAAGAGGTTGCGCCGCATCCGCGGGTCGAGGCGCGCCGTCGTCGGACTTGGCTGTCTCATCGAGTCACGTCGTTCCGGCTGTCGGGTAGCGGTCGGGAGGGCCTCGACCTGCTTCGGGCACGCGATGCCGCGGTGCGGGCAGGCCGGCGGGGAGCGCCGCGAGCCCGGCCGTGAGCGAAGGGCGCTGCCCCGGCGCGCGCGGGCGGCTCAGCGATGCGGCGGCGGCATCTCCACGGGACCGCCCGCCCCCTTCCAGGCCGTGAAGCCGCCGCCGATATGGGCGACGTTCGGAAGACCCATGTCCTGCACCGTCTTCGCGGCGAGGGCCGAGCGCCAGCCGCTCGCGCAGTAGAACAGGAAGCGCCTGGGCTCGGCGAACACCGGCTTCGCATAGGGGCTTTCCGGGTCGACCCAGAATTCGAGCATGCCCCGGGGGCAGTGGAAGGACCCCGGTATCCGGCCCTCGCGCTGGATCTCGCGCGGATCGCGCAGGTCCACGAACACCACGCCGGCGTCCCCGTGCAGGCGCAGGGCCTGCTCCACGGGCAGGGTCTCGACCTCGGCCTCGGCCAGCAGCGCCTTGTAGCCCTTCTTCACCGGCGGCCTCCCGAGCCACCATGCGCCGGCCGCCGACGGCCGTCCGTCGCCATCGCCTCGCGCCGGCGAGCCCGACCGCCCGGATGCGGGCCTGCGGCCCCGCGCGACGGCCCGGCGATGCCGGCCGATCGGATTCGCTGGCGGCGGCGCGGCCGGGCGCCCCCGTGCCGGGGGAGCCGCGCAACGTCGCGGCCAAAGCCGGCGCCATCCGCAGCGGCGACGGGGCGCGCGCCCTTCATTGCGAGAGCCATGCGTTCCTTCCGCCTGCGCCGGCTGCGGCGCCGGGCCCCATGGCGACCCTGCGGCGCTCCGGCCGCCGATTTCACGCGATTCTGCGAATTCCGTTGACGTGGCCAAAGCCGATTGGCCAACATTCAATCGCAACGTTGACCGTATGAGCGAGCGACAGGCCTTGTCAAGCACCGGCGCCTCTCCCAGGCGCCGCCTGCTCGCGCATTTCGCGGCCGTGGCGCGGGCGCTCGGCCACGAGCATCGGCTCGAACTCCTCCAGATCCTCGGCCAGGGCGAGCGGAGTGTCGAGGTGCTGGCCGAGCGCTGCGGACAGCCCTTCGCCAACACCTCCCAGCATCTCCAGCAGCTTCGCCGCGCCGGCCTCGTCGCGGTGCGGCGGCAGGGCAAGCACGCGATCTATCGCCTGGCGGACGACGCGGTGCTGGCGCTGCTCTCCGCCCTGCGCCGGGTCGCGGAACGGAATCTCGCCGAGGTCGGCCAGATCGTCGCCACCTACTTCGCCGATCGTTCGCGCCTCGAGGCGGTGTCGCGGGACGAGCTGCTCGCCCGGCTCGCCGCAGGCGACGTCGTCCTGCTCGACGTCCGGCCCGAGGACGAATACGCGGCAGGCCACCTGCCGGGCGCGCTGAACGTCCCCCTCGATCGCCTGGACGCCGCCATCGCCACCCTGCCGCGCGACCGCGAGGTCGTCGCCTACTGCCGCGGCCCCTACTGCGTGCTGTCGGTCGAGGCGATCGAGGCGCTTCGGGCACGGGGCTTCAGGGCGCGTCGGCTGGAGGACGGCTTCCTCGAGTGGCGGGCGGCGGGCCTCGCCGTCGAGGTCGCGTAGAGCGGATCGCGGACGGCCGGAGACAGCCGGGAGCGCGAATCCGCTCGACAAGCAATGAGCGGGAGCCGTTGCAGCGAGTGCGGTCGAGCGAAAGCGGCTCTCGCCCCCGGCACCGCCCGCCGCGCGGGCATCGGGCCACGGGCGTTCGGCAAGGCCGCTTGCCGCTCGCTGCCCCGGACGAGGCCGCTCGCGCGGCGACCGCATGCCGCGGGCACGACGACCAGGCAGGCGCCGATCCCTGCCGCCGCCAGGGACGCGGGCGCCGCATGGGCGACGACCCCCCGTGCCCGAGGGCGAGGAACGGACAGACCGGCCCGAGCGAGACGGGGAGCGTCGCCGCCGGCGCCGACCGGCGGACCGGACCGTTCGACCGCGAAGGACGCAGGGACGACAACGGCGGCGCTGGTCGCCAGCTTCGCGATCAGCGCCGCGATGTCGAGGGCGGTCGCACGGCTGGGGTCACGGCTCCGCCTTCCCGGTGTGGAGCCGCAGGCGCATGTGCTCCGGCACCTCCTGCCCGGCGTCCTCGAAGGCCTTGCGCAGCGCGGCGATGGAGGGGCCGAAGATGCCCTGGCGGTTGGCGCTGCACCATTCGCGCGAGGCGAGGGTCGTCGCCGTCGAGCCCTGGAAGCGCGGCATCACCCAGCGCGCGAACAGCTCGTAGCTGCGCAGCGTGTCCTCGCGGTTCGCCCATTCGTGGGCGCGGAACAGGATGCCGCCGCAGCCGCCCTCGGTGAAGCCGATCAGCCGCTCGATCCCCCTGGCGATCGTGTCGGGCGAGCCGACCAGGGTCGTGCCGGCGGCGAGGCCCTCGGCCAGCGGGTTCTCGCTCCGCATCGGCGGGCGGCCGAGGGTCTCGGAGAAGTAGGAGAGCGTCTCGATGCGCTCGCCGTGGCGCACCTCGCGCATCGCGCGCTCGTCCTCCTCGGCGCAGTGCATGTTGACGACGAGCATCCAGTTGGCGCGGTCGAAGGTGGTGCCGTGCCTCGCCGCCTCCGCCTCGCCGAGGCGCCAGTGCTCGGCGAGCTTCTGCGGCCCGCCGGGCAGGCCGGCGCCGAGCGAGAGCAGCCCGACGCCGTACTTGCCCGCGGTCAGCACGCCGGAGGGCGTGGTCGCGCTCGCCACCGCGATCGGGAAGCGCGGGTGGGTGTAGGGGGCGAGGTGCAGCCGCGCCTCGCGCAGCTCGAACCAGTCGGTCCTGAGCGTGACCGGCTCCTCGCAGGCGAGCAGGCGCAGGATGGCGCCGAGGGATTCGTCCATCATGCGGCGCTGCTTCTCCGCCTCGATCCCCAGCATGTAGGCGTCCGAGACCAGCGCCCCGGGCCCGCAGCCGAGCATCACCCGCCCGCGCGTCATGTGGTCGAGCTGGACGAAGCGCTGCGCGACCAGGAAGGGGTGGTGGTAGGGCAGCGAGGTGACGCCGGAGCCGAGCCTGATGTGCTTCGTCCGCTCGGCCGCGGCGGCGATGAAGATCTCGGGGCTGGCGATGATCTCCCAGCCGGCGGAGTGGTGCTCGCCGATCCAGGCCTCGTCGTAGCCGAGCCAGTCGAGCCACTCGATCAGCTCGAGATCGCGCGCGATGGCCAGCGTCGGGTTGTCGCCGACGCGGTGGAAGGGGGCGAGGAAGATGCCGAAGCGCAAGCCGCGATGGGCCATCGGGGCGGATCCTTTCCGGTCGGCGCGGCACCCGTCGGCCGCCGACGGAGAACCAGCGCGCCAGCATGCCACCGCCGGCGCCCGGATCAACCGGCGGCCGCTGTCCGCACGCCGCGGCCGGAGGGGGACCCGGTCCGATCGGCGGCGCGGTCAGGGCATGAAGCTGCCGCCGCCCACGTCGAGCGTCGCGCCGTTCAGGTAGGACGCGCCGTCGGAGGCGAGGAAGGCCACCGCCTCCGCCACGTCGCGCGGCGTGCCGAGGCGGCCGACCGGGATGGCGCGCAGCATGCGGTCGTTCACGCCGGCCGCCGCGCCCTCCGCCATCGGCGTGGCGATGCGGCCGGGAGCGACGCAGTTGACCGTGATGCCGTCGGGGCCGAGCTCGCCCGCCAGGCTGCGCGCGAGGCCCATCAGCCCGCTCTTCGCCGCGGCGTAGTGCGCGCCGGCGATCGTCGCCCTGGTGCGCGCGGCCTGGCTGGTGATCATCACGATCCGCCCCCAGCCCCGCGCGCGCAGCGGCGGGATGCACGCCCGGCTGACGAGGAAGGCGCCGGTCAGGTTCACCTCCAGCACGCGCCGCCACTCCTCGGCCGGCATCGCCGCGACCGGGCGCGGCAGCCCGTCCGGCGCCTTGGGCGAGATGCCGGCGTTGTTGACGACGACGCCGAGCCGCTCCCACCAGTCGCCGAGCGCGCGCGGCAGCGCGGCGACCTGCGCGTCGTTCGACACGTCCATCGTCACGGCGCGCGCCGGGTGGCCGGCGGCGGCGAGCCGCGCGGCGGTCTCCGCGACCTGCGGCAGCACGTCGGCGAGCACGACCGGGTGCCCGGCCTCGGCCAGCCGCCAGGCGATGCCCTCGCCGATGCCGCGGGCGCCGCCGGTGACCAGCGCGACCCGGTCCGCGGCGGCGCTCATGGCGCGAGCATCACCTTGCTCGCGGCGCGCTGGCGCGCCAGCTCGAAGCCCTCGAGGCCGCGCTCGAGCGGCAGGCGGTGCGTGATCATCGGGCGGAACCCCTCCGGATCGCGGGCGAGCAGCGCCAGCACGCGGTCCCAGGTGGATCGGGCGGCGCCGTGGGTGGCGCGAAGCTGGTGCCGCGCGCGGACGAAATCGGTGAGCGGCAGGCTCACGGGGCCCGGATGGATGCCGGCGACGACGAGCGCGCCGCCCTTGCGCAGCACGGAGAGCCCCTCGACGACGCTGGGCGGGTGGCCGGTCGCCTCCAGCACCGCGTCCACCGCCCGGCCGCCCGTGGCGGCGAGGACCTGCTCGCGCAGCGGCCCCTCGGCGACGTCGATCAGCTCGGCGAAGCCGAGGCGGCGCAGCACCTCGAAGCGCGGCGCGTCGGCGCGGCCGGCGACCAGCACGCGGCCGGCGCCGGCGGCGCGCGCCATCAGCGCGATCGCCTGGCCGATCGTCCCGGGGCCGAGCACCAGCACCGTGTCGCCGAGCCCGACCTCGCCGACCAGCACGGCCTCGCAGCCGACGCCGAGCGGCTCGGCCAGCGCGCCGAGCTCGGTGTCCACGCCCTCCGGCAGGGCGATGCAGGAGGCGGCGGGGACGCGGACATGGCGCGCGAAGCCGCCGTCGCGCGTCAGGCCGATGGTCTCGCGCCGCTCGCAATTGCGGACATCGCCGCGGCGGCAGGAAGGGCAGGCGCCGCCGCAGGAGACGAAGGGCATCACCGCGACGCGCGCGCCTTCGCTCCACGGTGCGGCGCCGGGGCCGACCGCCTCGATCCGGCCGGCGAATTCGTGGCCCATGGTCAGCGGCAGGTGCGGGACCATAAAGCCGTAGCCGTCGGTCCACTCGTAGGCGTGCACGTCGCTGCCGCAGATGCCGGCGTGCTCGACGCGCACCACCACCTCGCCGGGGCCCGGTGCGGGCGGATCGGGCGCGTCGCGCAGCTCCAGCCCGAAGCCCGCGGCGGTCTTGCGCAGCGCGCGCACGGGGTCAGTGCTCCTCGCCGAAATGGCCGGCGAAGACGGTGATCGGCGGCCGCGCCCCGGGGTCGGTGATCACGTCGAGCAGCGCCGGCGCGCCGGAGGCGAAGGCGGCGTCGAGCGCGGGGCCGACCTCCTCGGCGCGCTCGACGCGCGTGCCGGCGACGCCGCAGGCGCGCGCGATGGCGGCGTGGTCCACGGGAGCGAAGTCCACCGCGTCGGTGTGCTCGCCGAAGCGCGCGTCCTCGGCGTCCTTCTGGTAGGCGAGGACGCCGTTGTTCAGCACGATCACGGTGACCGGGAGCCGGAGCCGCCGGAGCGTCTCCAGCTCCGCCCAGGAATGGCCGAAGCCGCCGTCGCCGGCGAGGCAGACGACGCGCCGGTCCGGCGCCGCGACCTGCGCCCCGATCGCCATCGGCAGCCCCCAGCCGAGCCCGGCGATGCCGCGCGGCGTCAGGTAGCGCGCGCCGGCCTTGCGCGCCGTGAGGCCCTGGGCGATCCAGATCGAGGAATAGCTCGCATCGGCCACGGCGATGGCAGTCGGGTCGAGCCGCCTGTCCAGCTCCGCCACGACGCGCTCCGGCCGCACCGGGCCGCCCGCGCGCGCGAGCAGGCCGGCGGTGCGGCGGCGCCAGTCGGCGATCGCGGATCCGATCTCGGCGGCGACGCCGGCGCGGGCGGCGGCGCGGGCCGCGAGGTCGTGCCGCGCCATCGCCTCGCGCAGCGCGGCGAGGGTCAGCTTCGCGTCGCCGACGAGGCGCAGCGCCGTCTCGTAGTTGCGGCCGATCTCCTGCGGATCGGGGTCTATGTGGATGAAGCGCGCCTCGCGCGGGAACAGCTTCCAGCTGTCGGTGCCGTTCTGGTTGGTGCGCGTGCCGACCAGCAGGATCACGTCGGCGCGGTCCACGATCGGGCGCATCGCGTGGGTGCGCGCGCCCGCGCCCATGACGTAGCCGATGACGCCGAGGGTGAGCGGGTGCGTCTCGTCCGCCGCGCCCTTGCCCATCACCGTGGTCGCCACCGGCAGGTGCGCGGCCTCCTGCAGCGCCGCCAGCTCGCCCGCGGCGTCGGAGAGATGCACGCCGCCGCCCGCGACCACCAGCGGGTGCCGCGCCTCCGCCAGCATCCGCGCCGCGCGCTCGACCAGCGTCGGATCGGGCAGCGAGCGGTCGAGCGGGTAGGTGCCGAGCACGGCGCGCCGCCGGCCCGGCGGCCCCGCGTTCTCGCTCAGCAGGTCGGCCGGCGCGAGCAGCACCGCCGGCCCGGGGCGGCCCGAGGCGGCGGCGGCGAAGGCCATGTCCACGTAGTCCTCGATCCGGTCGGCGCGGTCCACGCGGCGCACCCACTTCGCCACCGCGTCGAACATCCGGATGTGGTCGAGCTCCTGGAAGGCGTTGCGGTCGGTCTGGTCGCGGTTGACCTCCTGCACCAGGGCGACGATCGGCACGCTCGCCTTCAGCGCCTCGGCGAGCGGCGGCACGAGCAGCGTCGCCGCCGGGCCGTTCTGCGCCGTCACCACGCCGACGCGGCCGGAGACGCGCGCGTAGCCGTCGGCCATGGCGCCGCCCATGTTCTCCTGCCGGTAGGCGGCCTGGCGGATGCCGACATGCGGCGCGGCGAGCCAGAAGGCGCTCGGCAGGCTCTGCCCGAAGCCGACCGTCACGCCGTGGCGCGCGAAGGCCTCGGCGAGACGGAGCGCGACGGTGGCGTTGCGGGGCTGCGTGTCGGGCATGGGCGTCCTCCCTGCGGCGCCCCGCGCGATCCCGGCGGCGCCGCTGCGTCCGGGAGGGCAGTCCGACGCGGTCCGCCTGTCAAGCGGGCGGACCGCGCCGCCCGGTCACACGCGGGCCCAGGCGTCCCGCAGCGCGGCGGCGGAGGTCCCGATGATCAGTTCCGAGGCACGGATGAATTTCCCCATGGTCATCGCGCCATGGATCTGGTCGGCGAGGTGGAGGTGCGTCACGCGCACCCCGTCCTCGTCGAGCCGGCGGGCATAGGCGATGCCCTCGTCGCAGAGCGGATCGATGCCCGCCGTCACCACCAGCGCCGGCGGCAGGCCGGCGAGGCTCGCCGCGCGCAGGGGCGAGGCGCGCCAGTCGAATGCCTGGCCCGGCTCGGCGAGATAGTGGTCGCGGAACCAGCGCATGCCGCTCGCGGTGAGCGGCACGCCCTCGGTGACGCGCCGGTAGGACGGGGAGGTCATGGCGAGGTCCACCGCCGGATAGATCAGCACCTGGAACACCGGCATCGGCGTCCGCCCCGCGTCCTCCCGCGCGGCGAGGGACACCGCGGCAGCAAGATTGCCGCCCGCGCTGTCCCCGCCGACGGCGATCCGCGCGCGGTCCACGCCGAGCCGCTGCGCCTCCATCGCGACGAAGCGCAGCGCCGTGGCGGCGTCGTCGAAGGCGGCGGGGAATTTGTGCTCGGGCGCGAGGCGGTAGTCCACGGAGACGACGCGGCACTGGGCAGCGTTGGCGATGGCGCGGCACGGGCCGTCATGGGTGTCGAGGTCGCCCATCAGCCAGCCGCCGCCATGGTAGAATACGAGGCAGGGCGCGACGTCGGGCGCGCCGAAGCCGCGATAGGCGCGCATGCGGATCTCCCCGCCCGGGCCGGCGCAGGTGAGGTCGCGGACCTCGAGGACCTCCTGCGGCTCCGGCTGCAGCACCGTGCGCCCCGCGGCGTAGAGGCGCCGCGCCTCCAGGGCCGGCAGCGTCTCGTAGGGCGGGCGCCCGGATTCGCGGATCAGGTCGAGGACGCGCTGCGCGTCGGGATCGATCGGCATGACGGTTTCCTTACGCGGTCCAGGCCAGGATCGCCCTGGCGACCTCGTCGGGCCGGTCGAGCTCGGCGAGGTGGCCGGCGCCGGGGATGATGCGGATCTCGCTCGGGCCGGCGATCGCCCTGGCGAAGCGCTCGGCGTAGCTGCGCGGCATCACCCGGTCCTGCTCGCCCCAGAGCAGCAGCGTCGGCGCCCGGACCAGCGGCAGGCGCTTGGCGAGCCGCGTGTTGCCGAGCGGCCAGAGGAAGCGGGCCGCGGCCTCGCTCGCGCGCGTCTGCTCGATCGGCCATTCGATCGAGTTCGCGCCCTCGGGCGGCGCCTTCAGGCGGCGCCAGTTCTCCGGCTCGGCGCAGAGCAGCGCCGGCACGGCATCGGCGCGCTGCGCCCAGGGATCGGCGGGGGGATCGGCCTCGTCAAAGAGGCCGAAGGGCGCGATCAGCGCGAGGCGGCGCACCGCCTCCGGCCACAGCGCCGCGACCTCCGCCGCCAGCGCGCCGCCGACCGAGCTGCCGACCAGATCGGCGCCCTCCAGCCCCGCGAGGCCGATCAGCCGCCGCGTCGCCACCACCCAGTCGAGATGGTCGTCGAGCTGCGCGTGCCCGCGCCCGCCGCCCGGGAAGCCGGGCAGCGAGGGCACGATCACGGTGCGCCGCTCGGCCAGCCGGTCGAGGAAGGGGATCCAGCGCGGCAGCCCGCCGAAGCCGGCGAGGACGCCGATGCGCGGTCCGCTCCCCTTGCGCCAGACGCGCGTCTGGACGCCGTTGAGTTCGACGAAGGAGACCTCGGGATCGCTCACTCTGCTGCGCGCTCCGGAACTGGCGGGGAGAGGATGCGCGGGAGGGCCGGGCCTCGGCCCGTCCCGCGCCGCCCGATCGGGGGGCGGAGGGCTACTCGGCGGCGAGCGCCCGCGGCGCCGCGGAGAAGTCGGGCGGCACCGCGCGCTCCGCCTCCGCCATCGGCTTCGGCCACCAGCGGTCCTCCCACTCGGAGAACAGGCCCTTGAGCTGCGGCATCACCTTCTCGGCGAACAGCCGCGTGTTGTACTTGGTGAGCGCCTTGCTCATGTTGCCGAACTGCAGCAGCAGCATGAAGTGGCCGACGTTGAGGCTGGTCGCGACCTCGCGCAGCTGCGCCGCGACCTCGTCCGGGCTGCCGATGATGACGTAGCCGCGTTCCACGATGCCCTGCATGTCCTTCGCCGTGCCGGCGAAGCGCTCCTGCGTGCCCTTGCCGAGCGTGCTGTCCGCGCCCGCGGCCTTCGCCACCTGGCTGCTGAGGCCGGCGCGCTGCGTCGCCTCGGTCATGTAGCCCGGCGGCGTGGCCCAGCGGCCGTCCACGTGCAGGCAGCGGCCGTAGAAGTACTCGGCGGGCTCCCGATAGAGCTCCATCGCCTGCGCGCGCGTCTCGGCGACGCCGACGAACTGCAGGAAGCCGGCGCGGTAGGGGTTCCGGTCCTTGCCGAGGCGGTCCATCTCGGCCCAGAAGCCGTCCATGATCGCCTTGCCGGCCTTGTAGCCGTAGTAGGAGAGGTAGCAGTAGACGTAGTCCATCTGCGCGCACCAGCGCCAGGTCTCGACCGACCCGCCGCCGGGGATCCAGACCGGCGGGTGCGGCTGCTGCACCGGGCGCGGCCAGATGTTGACGTAGCGCTGCTGGTTGAAGCGGCCGTTGAAGGCGAAGGTCTCCTTCTCCGTCCACGCCCGGATCACCAGGTCGTGCGCCTCGAGGTAGCGCTCGCGCAGCATCGAGGGGTTCTGGCCGTAGGCGAAGCAGGTGTCCATCGGCGTGCCGACGGGGAAGCCCGCGATCAGACGCCCGCCGGAGATCACGTCGATCATCGCGAATTCCTCCGCGACGCGCGTCGGCGGGTTGTAGAGCGCGAGCGAGTTGCCCATGACGCAGATCGGCGTCTCCCGCGTGCGCCGGGCGAGCGAGGTGGCGATCAGGTTGGGCGAGGGCATCAGCCCGTAGCCGTTGGAGTGGTGCTCGTTGACGCAGATCGCGTCGAAGCCGCACTCCGCCGCGTACTCCAGCTCGTCCATGAAGTCGTTGTACATGTGGTGCGCGCGCTTCGGGTCGAACAGCGAGCTGTGGATGTCCACCCAGACGGAGGGGTGCTTCTCGCGGAAGTCGTCCGGCAGCTCGGTGTAGGGCATCAGGTGGAACCACATGAGCTTCATGGACCGTGCTCCCTATGCCTTGGGGCGGCCGTCTCCCCGAGGGCGGCCGCCCGCGCTGCCCGTAGCCTAGGAGGGGCCGGCGGGAACCGGCAAGCGGATCTCGTCGCCGCCCCGTTGCGCCCCTCCGCGCGCCTTGCGATGCTCGCGCGAGCCTGCCGCCCTCGCCTACGGGCGTCGCGCCGCGGCGGGGCAGAGGGAGGAGCACAGCAACAGCATGAGCGGCACACGCATGGGCGAGAGCGGCGGCGCCAACCGCTACGACCGCCGCACGGCCGACCTCGGCAACAGCGTCGAGCTCGGGCATGTGAACGTGACCATCCCGGACCAGCTCAAGGCCACGGCCTTCTACATCAGCGGGCTCGGCCTGACGCGCGATCCCTACCTGATGACCGGCATCGACAACATGTGGGTCAATGTCGGCGCGAGCAGCCAGTTCCACCTGCCGGCCGGCAAGCCCCAGGTGCTGCGCGGCCGCACCGGGCTGCTGCTGCCCGACCTCGCCGCGCTGCTCGATCGCCTCGCCGCCGCGCGCAAGTGGCTCGACGGCACGGCCTTCTCCTTCCGCGAGGGCGACGGGTTCGTGGACGTCACCTGCCCCTGGGGCAACCGCCTCCGCTGCCATCGCCCGGACGCGGCGCGCTTCGGCCGCCGCACCCTCGGCATGCCCTACGTGCGGTTCGACGTGCCGCAGGGCGCCGCGCCGGGCATCGCGCGCTTCTACCGCGAGATGCTCGGCATGCCCGGCGCCGTCGCCGAGGAGGAGGGCGCGCCCGCCGCGCGCGTTTCGGTCGCGGCCGACCAGTGGCTGATCTTCCGCGAGACCGACGCGCCGCTGCCGCCCTTCGACGGCCACCACATCCAGATCACGCTGGCCGACTTCTCCGGCCCGCACGCGCGCCTGCTGGAGCGCGGGCTGATCACCGAGGAGAGCAACGAGCACCAGTACCGCTTCACCGACATCGTGGACCTCGACAGCGGCAAGGTGCTGTTCGCCGTCGAGCACGAGGTGCGCAGCATGCGCCACCCGATGTTCGGCCGCCGCCTGGTCAACCGCAACCCGGCGGTCAACAACCGCAACTTCATGCCGGGCCACGAGGACTGGGCGCCGGCGATGCCGCCGGCGGAGCTGGCCTAGAAGTAGCCGAAGCCCAGGATGCCGTCCGGGCCGGGGCCGTCCGGGCCGGTCAGGCGCTTGCCGATCAGGTCGCGCAGCGTCTCCGACGCGCCGCCGCCGAGCGAGCCGTAGCGCGCGCCGCGGTAGAGGCGCGAGACCGGATACTCGTCGGTGAAGCCGAAGCCGCCGTGGAGCTGCACCGCCTCGCTCGTCACGCGGATCGCCATCTCGTTGCAGAACACCTTGGCGGTGGCGGCGAGGAACGGGTCGGGGAAGGGGTTGGCGGTGGCGCAGGCGCGGTAGAGCAGGCCGCGCCCCGCCTCGATGTCCTTGTACATGTCGGCGAGCTTCCAGCGCACGCCCTGGAAGTCGGCGATCGGATGGCCGAACACCGTCCGCTCGCGCACGTAGCGCAGCGCCTCGTCGAAGGCGCCCTCGGCGAGGCCGAGGGAGATCGCGGGGTTGAGGCAGCGCTGGGTGTTGAAGGCGGAGAGCAGGCGGCGGAAGCCGTCCTCGCGGATCACCAGGTTCTCCTCCGGCACGGCGCAGTCGTTGAACTGCACCTCGTGCAGGTTCTCGCCCCCCATGGTGTGGTAGGTGCCGGTCACCTCGAGGCCCGGCGTGCCGCGCTCGACCAGCACGCAGCCGATGCCCTCGCGCCCCGGCCTGCCCTCGATGCGGGTGAAGACGACGAACATGCCGGCCTCGGCGGCGCGGCTGATCAGCGTCTTGGTGCCGTTCACCACCCAGCGGTCGCCGCGGCGCACCGCGTTGGTGCGGTAGTTCGCGACGTCCGTGCCGGCGTGCGGCTCCGTCATGCAGATCGAGAGGATGCACTCGCCCGCGCAGACCGCGGGGAGGATGCGCGCGCGGATGGATTCCGGCGCGTAGCGCGCGATCACCCGCGTCTGCACCCCGGCCTCGCCGAGCACGGCCATCGCGGTCGGGTAGCAGACCTTGGCGATCTCCTCGAGGATCAGCGCGCTCTCGAACACCGGCAGGCCGAGGCCGCCGTACTCCTCCGGCACGCTCATCCCGAGCACGCCGAGGCTTGCCAGGTCGCGCAGGTTCTCCCACGGGAAGGTGCCGTCCATCCAGCGCAGCGCCCGCTCGCGGAAGGCGGTCTGGGCGAGCCGGCGGACGGGCTCGATCAGGGCGCGCTGGTCCTCGGTGAGGCGGAATTCCATGGCCGTTCAGTCCCGGTTCGCGAGGACCGCCGCGCGCCGTTCGAGGTAGCGCGGCCAGACCTCGGGGTTGATCAGCCGCGGCGGCCGCTCCCCGGCGAAGATGCCGAGGAGCTGCTCGGCCGCGAACCGCGCGACGCGGGCGCGCGAGTCCTCGGTGACGCCCGCGGTGTGCGGCGTGGCGATCACCGTGTCCAGCGCCAGCAGCGGATGGTCCTTGGGCGGCGGCTCGCGCCGCCACACGTCGAGCCCCGCCCCCGCGAGGTGCCGCGAGACCAGCGCCCCGTGCAGCGCCGCCTCGTCGTGGATGCCGAAGCGCGCGGTGTTGACGAAGACGGCGCCCCGCTTCATGCGCGCGAACTCCGCCGCGCCGAACATCCCCTCCGTCTCCGGCGTGCGCGGGCAGTGGACGCTGACGATGTCGGACTGCGCGAGCAGCGCCGCGAACTCCGCCTTCTCCGCCCCGCGCTCGGCGCAGGTCGCGGCGTCCAGGTAGGGGTCGTAGGCCAGCACCCGGCAGCGGAAGAGGCCGCGCGCCAGCTCCGCCACGCGGCGGCCGATGTTGCCGAGGCCGACGATGCCGACCGTCCTGCCCAGCAGGTCGCGCCCGAGCAGCTCCGCGCGCCTGTGCGGCCGCCCGGCGCGCACCCAGGCGTCGCCCTCCGGGATGCGCTTGAGCAGCGCGAGCATCATCGCCAGCGCGTGCTCGGCCACCGCCTCGGCGTTGCCGCCGGACTGGTTCACCAGCAGCACGCCGGCCTCGGTGCAGGCCGCGACGTCCACCGTGTCGTACCCCGCGCCGTGCATGGAGACGACGAGCAGGTTCGGCATGCGCGCGAGCAGCCCGGCGGTCACCATGTAGGCGGGCGGCAGGTCGTCCTTCACCGAGGTCGCCTGGTAGGCGTGGGCGCGGCGCAGCGCCTCGAAATTGGCCGCGACGTCGCCGGCGAAGGCGAGCCTCGTCACCTCCACCTCCGGCCGCGCGCCGAGCACGTCGAGGAACACCTGGTGCTGGACGAAGTCGAAATAGACCAGCCGCCAGGCGTGCGGGGTGTCCGGGATGCTCATGCGCGGCGGCCTGTCCTGCGGTGCGGCGGCGGGCAGCCTAGCGCGCGAGGCCGCGCCCGCAAGTCGGCGCTCGACGCCGGCGCGCGAGCGCGCCAGGATCGCGCCCGGCGAGGAGGAAACGACCATGCGAGAACGATGGACCGCCGTGCTCCTGCTGCTCTGCGCCTTCGCCGTGCCGCCCGCGGCGGCGCAGGAGGCGCCCTACCCCTCGCGGCCGATCACCATCGTCATCGCCTGGCCGCCGGGCGCCTCCACCGACCTCGTCGCCCGCGCGGTGGGCCAGCGGATGAGCGAGACGCTCGGCCAGCCGATCGTCGTGGACAGCCGCCCCGGCGCCGCCGGGGTGCTCGGCAGCGCCCACGTCGCGCGGGCGCGGCCGGACGGCTACACGCTGCAGGTGACGCACAATTCGACGCACGGGCTGATCTCGCTGTTCAGCCGCAACGTCACCTACGACCCGCTGCGCGACTTCACCTACATCGCCCCGCTCGCCGGCGCGGCGAACGCGCTCAGCGTGAACGCCTCCCTGCCGATCCGGAGCGTCGCCGATCTCGTCGCCTACGCGCGGGACAGGCCGGAGGGGGTGCAGATCGGCACCTCCGGCATCGGCTCGCACCATCACCTCGGCGTCGAGCTGCTGCGGATCCGCACCGGGCTCAACTTCATCCACGTGCCGTTCCGCGGCGGCGCCGACTCGCTCACCAACACCATCGCCGGCCACGTCCCGGCGGTGATCGGGGTGCTGTCCACGGCGCAGGGGCCGGCGCGCGAGGGCCGCGTGCGCATCCTCGGCGTGACCGATCCGCGGCGCGCGCCGACCTCGCCCGAGGTGCCGGCGATCGGCGAGGCGATCGAGGGTTTCGGCGTCCCGCCCGTGCACTTCGCGCTGATCGGCCCCGCCGGCCTGCCGCAGCCGGTCGTGGCGCGGCTCAACGCCGCCGCGAACGAGGCGCTCGCCACGCCGCAGGTGCGCGCGCGCTTCGCCGACGCCACGGTCTGGCCGCTCGGCGGCACGCCGGAGGAGGCCCGCCGCCTCTTCGCCGAGGATTTCGAGGCCTTCCGACGGATCACCGAGGCCGCCGGCATCCGGCCGGAATGAGGCCTCGCCCGCGGCCCCCGGCGTCGGGCGGCCGCGGGGGCGCGCTCGCGGAAGGCGGGCCGAGGGGCGGCCCGCGTTCATTGCGCCGTCGGCACGGGCCATTCGCCGCCGGCGCGTGTCGCAGGTCACACCGTCGGCGCGCCTCCGGGCGGGGCGGCGGCTGCGCCGGGCGGGGGCCGGAATTGCGCCGCGCGGGCTCGATTTGCCGAGGAAGCGCCCCAGATAGGCGCCGGCAGGACGCCGGGGCGACCGCTCGCCGGCACGCGCCGCGGCCGCCGCGTGACGGCGCGCCGGTTGCGGCGCGCCCGCCGGGAGACTACGCCGCAGGACACCCATGACCCCACTCGACGACACCCGCTCGCGCATGGACGGGCTCGGCAGCGAGGCCGGGATCTGCATGGCCTGCGGCTCGCGCTCGGTCGGGCTCTGCGCCCCGCTCGACGCGACGGCGCTCGGCGACATGGCGCGGGCGACCGAGCGGATCCATCTCGCCCCGCGCGAGCCGCTGTTCCGCCAGGGCGAGCCGGCGACCCACGTCTACACCCTGACCGACGGCACCGCGCGGCTGACGCGCGTGCTGGCGGACGGGCGCCAGGCGGCGATCGGCTTCCGCTTCCCCGGCGACATCCTCGGCTTCACCCCCGGCGCCGAACACGCCTTCGGCGCCGAGACGCTGACCGAGGCGACGGTCTGCCGGCTCGAGCGCAAGCGCCTCGACGCGCTGTTCCGGCGCCACCCGGTGCTGGAGCGGCGCTTTCTCGAGCTCTGCGCGCGCGAGCTGGCCGCGACCCAGGACCACGTGCTCGCCCTCGGCCGCTTCACCGCCGAGGAGCGGTGCGCGGCGTTCCTGATCTCGCTCGCCGAGGCGCAGGAGCGGCGCGGCCATACGGGGCCGGTGTTCCGGCTGCACGCGACGCGCGCCGACATCGGCGAGTTCCTCGGCCTGACGCTGGAGACGGTGAGCCGCACCTTCTCCGCCTTCCGCAAGCGCGGCCTGATCCGGCTGCACGGGCAGTCCGCGGTCGAGCTGACCGACCGGGAAAGCCTCGTTGCGCTGGCGTCCGGCGAGGGCGGGGCGTGAGGGCGGCCGGGCCGCGGCCGCGCCGTCATCCCTCCCGCACGCCCGCCAGCCGCAGCCCCTCCGCGTAGTGCGCACGGTCCTCGGGGCGGCGCACCGGCGCGCGGCGCAGGGCCTTCGCCACGGTGAAGTCCGGCTCGATCGCGAGCAGGCGCGCGCGCAGCGCCGCCGCCGCCTCGCGCCGGCCGAGATGGCCGAGCGCGGCGAGGGTGCACTTGTAGTTGGCGCTGAAGTTCGGCTGCAGCTCGATCGCCTGCCGGCCGTGCTCGGCCGCCTCGGCGTGGCGACGCGTGAAGAGCAGGGGGATGACGCGCGCCCCGTCGTAATAGAACGAGAAGGGGTGGAAGGGCGCGAGCTGCCGGTAGCGGTCCATCCGGGCCAGCGCCTCGGCATGGTCGCCGGCGTAGCTGTGCGCCATGGCGGAGAAGGCCCAGGCCATGGCGAGGTTGGGGTTGAGCCCCAGCGCGCGCTCGTGCAGCGCCAGCGCGTCCTCCGGCCGCTGGTGCAGGAAGGCGCGGACATGGCCGCAGATCGTCAGCGCCTGCGCGTCCTGAGGATCGAGCGCGACGGCCCGGACCGCGAGGCGCTCGGTGCGGGCGAGCACCTCCTCGCCGTCGCGCGCCCAGCCCTGGCCGATGAGCAGGAGGTGCCAGTAGGCGAGCCAGGCATGGGCCGCGGCGTAGTCGGGATCGAGCGAGGTGGCGCGCGCGAGCCACTCCCCGGCGGCCATGAAGGCGCTGCGGTCGAGCCGGTGCAGGGCCGGGATGGCGCGCAGCACCAGGTTGTAGGCGGGGACGTTCACCGGCGGGCGCCCGGCGGCGACCCGGCCGGCCTCGATCAGCAGGATCTCGGGATCGATCCGCGCCACCACCTGGGCCGCGATCTCGTCCTGCAGCGCGAGGAGGTCGTCGGCCTCGCGGTCGAACCGCTGGGTCCAGGCCACCCCCTCGGGCGGGCGCAGGTCGAGCAGGGTGAGGCCGATCCGGATGCGCCGCCCGGCACGCTGGAGCGTGCCGGTCAGCAGCAGGTCGAGGCCGAGGGCGCGGGCCGCCGCCTGCGCCTCGCGCGGCCCGCCGCTGCGCGCGGCGGCGGCGGCGAGGGAGGCGCTGTCGGTCAGGAACAGCCAGCGGAAGCGGGCCAGGGCCGCGGTGATCTCCTCGGCGAGGCCGATCGAGAGGGCCTCCGACTCGGCTTCCTCCGTGCCGCCGAGCACGCGCAGCGGCAGCACGCCGAGGCGCGCGCCGCGCAGCGCCGCGGGCGGCGCGCCGCGGGCCGTCGGCGCGGCGGCGCCGGCCGGCGGCGGCGCGCTCGGGGCGACCTGCGCGACGCCGGCGTCCTCCCGCAACGCCTGGGCGAGCGCCTCCGTCTCGGCCGACGGGCGGGCCTGGAAGCGGGTCGCCAGGATCTGGCGACAATCGGCATAGGCGGCGAGCGCGGCCGCACGGTCGCCGCGCGCCGCCTCGGCGCGGATCAGGGCCCGCCAGGCGCCCTCCTGGGCCGCGTCGATCGAGAGCACGCGCCGTGCCGCGGCGACGCTCGCCTCCGGGTCGAGGGCGGCCGCGAGCCGCGCGGTGGCGACCAGGAGGGCGGCGTCGCGCAGGCGGCGCCGCTGCTCGGCAAGCCACTGGTCGAAGGCGTCGTCGAGGCCGTCGAGATCGGCGAGCAGCTCGCCCGCCCCGAGCAGGTCGAGCGGCTCCGGTTGCTCGGGCGTGGCGCGCAGGACTTCCCGGGCGTCGGTCCAGACGGCGGCGAGGTCCATCGCGACGGTGGTCCGGCTGGCGACGATCACCGGGAGCCCGACGGGGCGGAGCGATTCGTGCAGCTCGTGCAACGCCTGGCGCAGCGAGCCGCGCGCCTGCTCGTTGCCGCGGCGCGACCAGAGCAGGTGGGCGAGCCGCGACCGGGCGACCGGCTGCGGCCCCGAGAGGGCTAGGATGGCCAGGAGCGCGCGCGCCTTGCGGGTGCGCGGCAGCACGCGTTGGCTCGTCAGGCTCCAGGCGTCCACGCGGCCGAGCAGCGTCAGCCGCAGCCGGATCTCGGGGCGCGGGCGGTCCCCGGCCGAGGACGGCGCGGGGCGGCCATCCACAGGGACCGGCGCGACCGCCGTGCCCGGGCGCGCCTCGCCCTCCGGCATGGCGCGGAGCCAGCCTGCGGCCGCGGTCATTGCCGGACCCTGCCCGGCTGTGCCATTGCGGGCGGCGGGCGAACTGCCACCGCGCAGCAGCAGCCCCGAGGAAACGGGGGTGGGGGTTGTACTTCCGGCAGCGGCCGGGGCCGGCACACGCTGCGCGGACGCATGGCCCTCGCCGCTTGGCGCCGCGACACCATCCATGCTCACAGTTTAATCAACCGCATTGGTTATGTCACCTAACGGTTGATAAGGCCGCGCCATTGCATCGGATAGGTGCGGTCGAGGGGCGGTCTGCCCCCTTGGCCCGCACCGGGGATCGCGGGACGCGGCGCCGCCCTGCCCGTGGCGCTGCGGCCGGCGGGCAGCGCGAGAGGAGGACAGGCGCACCGCGCAGGCCGACCCGCATCCGTCGCGTCCGGCCGGGGGGCATGGCGCCGCTACGCCGACTCGTCGTGACCGCGCGCATCGCGTTCGCGCACGGAGCGCATGGCCTGTCCGGCTGGCGCGGGCGCCGTTCGCGAAGGTGCGGCGTCCATCGCGCGCACCGCCCTGCGCAGTTCGCGCGCGGCGCGTTCGAGCCGGAAGGCGAGCGCATCGCGTTCGACGCCCTCGGCGAAGGTGAGGGGCGATGGCGCCGCTGCGGCCGATGAGGCTGCGGCCTCATCGTGAGCGGCGACGAAGCGGCGCGCGGTCTCGATCACCTCGAGGAACGCCGCTCCCGGTTCGGGCTGGGAACCCGGAGCCGGGGCGTCCCGCCTGACGATTGCGGTCATCCGTCACCGTCGCTCGCGATTCCGTGATTTCACATCCACAATGCCGCGCCGCGGGCCGCGAGGCGCGTCAGAAGCGCCCGGCAGACGTTAATTTTGGGTTAATTCAACGACAAGGCCCTCAGACGCCCGGCCGGCGCCATGGCATGTCCCCGATCCCGCCCCGTCGCACGGCGAGCGCGAGCGCACGCCGCGGATTCCGGCCGATCCGCTCCGCGGCGCGGCATGGCCACGGCACCCGTGCGCCGCGGCAGCGCCATACATGCGGCTCCACCGCGCGCGCCAAGGGAAGGCCGGCGCTGCTCCCGTCGGCGGTGACCGCTCCTTGCGCGCCGCGGGGCAGCACGCAAGGCAGGTGCCGCCGCTCTGCCCACGCGATCAGTCCGTGACCCCGGCCGCCGTGGCGGTGTCCGCGGCGAGACGCCGCGCGAACAGGCTGTCCGGCTTCGCCGCGCGCCGCGCCTCGGCCATCGCCCGCGCGGCGCCCACCTCCCCGGCGCGCAGCAGCGATTCCGCCAGGGTCAGCGCGATCACGTCCCGCTGCGCGTGCGAGCCGCCGAAGCGGTGCGCGATCGGCGGCAGCGGCGCGAGCAGCGCCGCCGCCTCCCCCTGGGCGCCGCGGTCGAAGGCGACCAGCGCGCGGCCGAGCGGCAGGCCGATGTCGCGCGCGAGCGCCGCGTTGCCGCCGGCGCTCGCCGGCGCGGAGGCCGCACGCTCCAGCGCGGCCAGCGACCGCGTCGCCGCCTCCCGCCGCCCGGCGCCGAGATGCGCCATGATCCCGTGCACGTCGTTGAAGGCGTAGCAGCTCTGCGGCCCGGCGAGCGTCGCCGCCCAGGCGTCCGAGACCTCCGCCCAGCGCGCCGCGCCGGCGTCCACGCCGATCAGGCGCAGCCGCCACAGCATGGCGCTGGCGTCCACCAGCTCCAGCGCCGGCGGGGGCTGCGGCCCGCCGGCGCGGCCCGGCCGCACGCCGCGGTCGTAGAGCGCCAGGGCCTCGGCAACCTCGCCGCGGTCGAGGTGGAACAGCGCCCGATGCCACCAGTTGTGGCAGGCGAGCAGGTTCCCCGGCGCCCAGTCCGCCTCGCGCGCGGCGAGCCAGCGCACGCCCTCCTCCGCGCGGCCCTGCATCTCCATCACGTGCGCCACGGCGTGGATCGCCCAGGCGTCGCGCGGGTCGAGCGACACGGCGCGGCGGCCCGCCTCCTCGGCCGCCGCGTTGCCCCCGCACTCCTCGAGGCCGAAGGCCTGCATGACGGGGATGTGGCCGAAGCCCGGCTCGCCCTCGCGCCAGGCGGCGAGCGCGGCGGCGGGGCGGTCGCGCAAGGTCTCGCGCCGGCCGAGGAAGAAGTCGAGCTGGTGCGCGACCTGCAGCGCGAAAAGGTCGCGCGGCCAGGCGGCGACGATCGCGCCGTAGCCCTCCCGGGCGCGGTCGAAGTCGCGCCCGAGCCAGGCGGAGGCCGCGACGATGTGGGCGCGCTCGCGCTCGTTGGTGCGGGCCTCGCGCGCGGCGGCGACGCTCCCCGCCGCCTCCGCCTCCAGCCCCTCCTCGGTGGCGCAGAGCAGCAGGCCCGCGCGCATCAGCTGCGCCATGGCGCAGTCGGGCGCCTCGGCGAGGGCGGCGTCGAGCTCGGCCATCGGGTCGGCGCGGAAGCGCGCGAACAGCGCGCCGGCCCGGTCGAGATGCCCGACCGCGGCGCGGGAGCCGGTGGAGACGGCAAGGCCGTTGGCGTCGGCGAGCGGCATGGGAGACCTCCGTGGCGCGCGTGGGACCGGGGGCGTCCGCGGCGCCCGGCCGGCGGCGGGTGCGCGGCGGCCCTGCGCCGCCGCCCCGTCACCGGCGAGCGCCGCGGCGGCGTCAGCGCCGGTCCGGGCGGATCGGCGCCGCCGGTGCGACACGCGGCAGGCCGACGTCGCGGCGGAGACGATCGTCCAGCTCGCGCAGGGAGCCGGCGGTGGTCCAGCCGCCCAGGCGCCTGCGCAGGCGCGCGGCCGGCACGGCCGGGAAGGCCGCAGCGTGCAGCATCGTCATGGTCCTCGTCCTCGATCGCGCGGGGCACCGCGGGCGGCGGCGCCGGTGGCGCAGTATCCGGGCGAGGAGGGTTTCACGATGACGACGCGGCGACGGGAATCGTGTTTCCCGGGTTGCGCGTGACGGCCGCCCGCAACCTCGGCCCGGCCCGGCCGCGCGCGCCGGTCAGGCGGGCCGGTGCAGGGTCGGCGGCAGCCGGGTGACGGTGCGCCGCCCGCGCTTGAAGGCGTGCAGCACGGGCGCGATCTCGCGCAGCGCGTCCACGGTCGAGGGCGCGTCCACCACCACGAAATCCGCCGGCCTGCCGGGGGCGATGCCGTACTCGGCGCGGCGCATGAGCTTCGCCGCGCCGGTGGTGAACATGCCCCAGACGGCGCGCAGGTCGTCCGGCATGCCGCGCTGCACCGTGTTGGCGAACAGGTTGGCCTGGCGGATGAGCTGGCCGTCGCCGAAGGGCGTGAAGGCGTTGAGGATGTTGTTCGACGCGACCGAGCAGGTCACCCCCTGGCGGACGAGGCGCACCGCGTCCACCACGCCGCGCGGGATGGCGTGGTCGGCGTCGCGGTGCATCAGGTAGAGGTCGGTCGCGGGCAGCACGGTCAGCGCCACGCCCGCGTCGGCGAGGCGCCTCGCGATCCTGTCGAACTCGGCCGGCGGCATGGTGGAGATCTTGGTGACGTGGCCGATCGCCACGCGCCCGCCCCAGCCGTGCTTCTCCGTCAGCTCGCAGACCAGCAGCGTGTCGAGCTCCGCCGCGCTGGAGCCGCTGTCGAGGTGCATGTCGATGTCGAGGTCGAATTCGCGCGCGATCTCGAAGACGCGGCGGATCTGCCCGGCGCGGTCGCTGTCGTAGTTCGGCGCGGCGCCGACGACGCGGGCGCCGTTCCGCAGCGCCTCGATCATCAGCGCCTCGGTGCCGGGGTTGTTCAGCAGGCCCTCCTGCGGCATGACGCAGGTCTCGATGTCGATGGCCCAGGCGTAGGCCTCGACCAGCGCCTTGACGCCCTCGAAGCCGCGCAGCCCGACCTTCGGGTCCACCTCCGCGTGGGTGCGCATCAGGGTGCAGCCGTGCAGGATGCACTTCTCCAGCGTGCGGCGGGCGCGGGCGTTCACGTCCTCCACCGTGAAGCTGTGCTTGATCGCGCTGACGCGCTCCATCGCGCGGTGCGGGAAGCGCGCGGTCTCGTGCGCGCAGCGGTCTATGGTGCAGCTCTTGTCGAGGTGGATGTGGGTCTCGACGAAGCCCGGCGAGACCAGGCGCCCGCCGGCGTCCAGCACCTCGCCCGCCCCGGCGGCGCCGAGGTCGCGGCCGATCGCGGCGAAGCGGCCGTCCTTCACGCCGATCTCGACCGGGGGCTCGGCGGGCGCCGCCTCCGGCAGGCGGGCATTGCGGATCAGGAGATCGAAGGCCACGATCGCATCCTCCCGGGGCGCGCGGCACCGATGCTAGGCCCCCGCCCGGGGCGGTCAATCCGGAGATGCACACGCCATGCCCGATGCCCCGACCGACGCCACGGCCAGGCCGCTCGACGCGAAGGCCATCGCCGAGCTCGCCGAGCAGCTCGCGGCGCTGCTCCGGCTGCGCACCCTGCCGATCGGCATGAAGCTGTTCGAGGACCTCGAGGCGATGGCGAGGGTCCCGGGGCTGCGCAGGCCGCCGAAGGGGAAGACCTTCTCCACCTGCCAGCTTGTCACGCAGTCGCGCATCGCCGGGTTCACCCTCGGCATCACCGCCGAGAACGTGCCGGAGCTCTCGAACTGCAGCGGCGTGATCGGCCTCGGCGGGCCCTCGGAGCTCTACCTGTCGGGCCGCAAGATGGAGGGGGTGTGGTTCGAGAACCGCGAGGCCGCGGCGGCACACCAGGCGCAGATGCCGCGCGTGCCGGGCGGGCGCTACGCGGGCCTCGTCGTCTCGCCGCTGCGCAGCGCGCGGCTCGATCCGCCGGACATCTGCCTGTTCTACGGCAACCCGGCGCAGATGATCCTGTTCATCAACGGACTGCAGTGGCGCACCTACCGGCGCTACGACTTCTCCGTCACCGGCGAGAGCGCCTGCGCCGATTCCTGGGGCCGCGCGCTGCGCGACCGCTGCGTCTCGCTCTCCATCCCGTGCTACGCGGAGCGGCGCTACGGCGGCGTGGCCGACGACGAGATGCTGATGGCCTGCCCGCCGGAGGACCTCGCGCGCGCCGTCACCGGCCTGCACGGGCTGTCCAAGGCGGGGCTGCGCTACCCGATCATGCCCTACGGCCCGCAGGCGGAGCCGGCGGAGGGGATGGCGAAGAGCTACGGCGGCAAGACCGCCTGACCGGCGGCGGCGCGGCGCGGCGCGGCGCCGGGGGTGTCGAGGCGGCGCGCGACGCCGCCTTGACCGGGCCGACGCGCCTCCGGATCATGCGGTGGTGAGCACGCCGAGCTTCGCCGACCTCCGGCGCTTCTTCGCCCCCCGGCGCGTCGCGCTGGTGGGCGCGACCGAGGACCTGTCGAAATTCGGCGGGCGCTGCCTGCGCCAGATGCTCGATTTCGGCTTCGCCGGCGAGGTCTTCCCGGTCAATCCCAACCGCGGGACGGTGTTCGGCCGGCCCTGCTTCCCCTCCCTCGCCGCGCTGCCGGCCGTGCCGGACCATGTCGGCATCGTGCTGCCCGCCGCGCGCTGCGCCGCGGCGATCGCGGAGTGCGGCCGGCTCGGCGTGCCCTTCGCCACCGTCTTCTCCGCCGGCTTCGCGGAGACCGGCGCGCCGGCCGCGGCGGCGCTGCAGGCCGAGCTGGCGGCGGCGGCGCGCGCCGCCGGCGTGCGGTTCATGGGCCCCAATTGCAACGGGCTGGTGGACTACATCGCCGGCTTCGCGATGACCTCGACCGCGACCGTCGCCGGGCCGCGCCGCCCCGCGGGCGACATCGGCGTGGTCAGCCAGAGCGGCGGCGCGGGCCAGGTGAACGTCATGTGGCGCGCGCAGGAGCTCGGCCTCGGCATCAGCCGCCAGGTCAGCTCCGGCAACGACGCCGACCTCGACATGTGCGACTACATGGCGTTCCTGGTCGAGGACCCGCACACCCGCGTCGTCCTCGCCATCGCCGAGCGCGCGCCGGACGGGACGCGGCTGCGCGCGGTGGCGGCGCGCGCGGCGGCGCTCGGCAAGCCGATCGTGATGGTGAAGGTCGGCCGCACCGAGGCCGGGCGGAGCGCCGCCGCCTCCCACACCGGCGCGGTGACCGGGGCGGACGCGGTGTTCGACGCGGCGCTGCGCCAGCTCGGCATCCTGCGCGTGGAGGACGCGCACGAGCTGTACGAGACCGCCATGCTGCTGCGCCAGGGCAGGCGGCCCGCAGGGCGGCGGGCGGCGGCGCTGTCCATCTCCGGCGGCAACCTGGTGCTGCTCGCCGATCTCGGCGCCGCCCGGGGCATCGAGTTCCCGGACTACGCGGAGGAGACGCGCGCGGCGCTGCGGCGCCTCGTTCCCGGCTTCGTCGGCGTGCGCAACCCGACCGACATGAGCGCCGGCGCGATCGGCCAGAAGGACATCTTCGCCGCCGCCGCGCGCGCCATCGCCGAGGACCCGGCGGTGGACGCGCTGATCCCGGTGATCACCTTCGCCCCCGCCGCCGACATCCGCCCGATCGCGGCGCTGGCCGCGGCCTCGCCGAAGCCGATGCCGATCCTCTGGACCGGCAGGTGCAGCGACGATCCGGCGCTGACCCCGGCGGCGCTGATCGCCGAGGGCCACGCCGTCTACCGCGATGCCCTGCCCTGCGTGGCGGCGCTGCGCCGCGCGATGCAGTACGGCGAGTTCCTGGCGCGCCGCGCGGGCGCCGAGGCGCCGCGACGGCCGGAGGGCGCGGATCGCGACGCCGCGCTGCGGCTGCTGCGCGGGGCGGGCGGGGCGACGCTCTCGGAGGCGGCGTCCAAGGCGGTGGCCGCGTGCTACGGCCTCGCGCCGCCGCGCGAGGCGCTGGCCGCGACCGCGGAGGAGGCCGTCGCCGCCGCCGCCTCCCTGGGCGGTCCGGTGGCGCTGAAGGTCCAGTCGCCCGACATCCCGCACAAGACCGAGGCCGGCGCCGTGCGCCTCGGCGTGTCCGGCGAGGCGGCGGTGCGCGAGGGCCACGCCGCCGTGCTCGCCGCCGCCCGCGCCCACGCCCCGTCCGCGCGCATCGAGGGCGTGCTGGTGCAGGAGATGGTCGCCGGCGGCGTCGAGATGCTGCTCGGCGCCACGCGCGACGCGCATTTCGGCCCGGTGCTGACCGTCGGCTTCGGCGGCGTCCATGTCGAGATCCTGCGCGACGTCGCCTTCCGCCTGCCGCCGATCACGGCGGAGGAGGCGCGCGGGATGCTCGAGGAACTGCGCCTCTTCCCCCTCCTCCTCGGCCCGCGCGGCCGCCCGCGCGCCGACCTGCCGGCGCTGTGCGACGCGATCGCGCGCTTCTCCTGGCTCGCGCACGACCTCGGCCCGCATGTCGCCGAGGTGGACATCAACCCGCTCGTCGTCCTCCCCGAGGGCCGCGGCGCGCGCATGCTGGACGCGCTGATCCTTCGGAGCACCCCCGATGCGCCTTGAGATCACCCCCGAACTCGCCGAGCTGCGCCCCTCCGTGCGGCGCTTCGTGACCGAGCGGCTCGAGCCGCTCGCGGAGGAGATCGACCGCACCGGCCGCATCCCCGAGGAGGCCTGGCGCCTGATGCGCGGGCAGGGCTGGCTCGGCATGCTGCTGCCGCCCGAATACGGCGGCGGCGGCACGGACCTCGCCACCTACTGCCTGGTGATGGAGGAGGTCGCGCGCTCGCACCGCGTCTTCACCCTGCTGATGGACTACACCAGCGGCCTGACGCCGGTCGCCATCCATCGCCACGGCACCGAGGCGCAGAAGCGCCGCTGGCTGCGCGGCCTCGCCGACGGCACGCTGCGCGCGGCCTTCGGCCTGACCGAGCCGGAGGCCGGCTCCGACTCCGCCGCGATCCGCACCCGGGCGGAGCGCGTCCCGGGCGGTGGCTGGCGCATCAACGGCCGCAAGCACTGGATCAGCGGCGGCCACGCGGCGGACGTGGTGATGGTGATGGCCGTCACCGACCCGGCGAAGCGGGCGCGCGGCGGCATCTCCGCCTTCCTCGTCGAGCGCGGCACCCCCGGCTTCGAGGTGACGCGCGTGGACACCACCATCGGCTCCGCCGCGATCGAGCTCGGCGAGCTGACCTTCACCGACTGCGTGGTGCCGGAGGAGGCGCTGCTCGGCGCGGAGGGCGCGGGCTTCGCCATCGCCATGGGCTCGCTGCTCAACGGCCGGCTCGGCGTCGCGCACGCCTGCCTCGGCGCGGCGGACCGGCTGCTCGAGATGTCGGTCGCCCACGCGAAGCGGCGCGTCACCTTCGGCAAGCCGCTGGCGGAGCGCCAGGCGATCCAGTGGATGCTCGCCGATTCCGAGACGGAGCTGCAGACCGCCCGCGCCTTCGCCTACGAGACGCTCCGCCGCGTCACGGCCGGCGAGGAGGTCGGCAGCGCCGCGAGCATCTGCAAGCTCGCCTGTTCCGAGATGGTCGGCCGCGTCGCCGACCGCGCGGTGCAGATCCATGGCGGCATGGGCCTGGTGCGCGGCTTCCCGGTAGAGCGCTTCTACCGCGACATCCGCCACTACCGCGTCGGCGAGGGAGCCTCCGAGGTCCAGCGCATGCTGATCGCGCGCGACCTGCTGCGGTAGCGGCGGCGACGCCGGGCCGGCCGGGAAGGGCCGGAGCCGCGCGTCGCACGGCCGGCGCGCAGGGGACGCACCGCCGAAGCGCACAGGGAGCCGCGCGGCGTCGAGCCCGACGCGACGAGAAAGGCGCCCCGGCGCGGTGATCGGGCACCGCTTCGCGCGCGCACCGAAGGGCCCGGCCTCGCGCACCTCGTCTCCGGGCACCGACGGCGCATCGGCGCTTGTCCGCGCCGCCCGCGGTTGACGCGGTTCCCGGCCGGCCGGAACATTCGCGTCCCGGCGCCGGGGTGCGGCGCGACCGGAGGGATGCGACCTTGCCGACGCCCCCCTTCCCTTCGCTCTCCCCGGCGGCGCGATCGGAGCGCGCCGCCGCCACGGCCGGACGCCCCGCGCAGCGAGCCTCCGTGCGGAGCGGCGCCATGACGACGCCGGAGGACGTCCGCGCCCGGCTCGAGGAAACGCGTGCCCGCCGCGGATACCCGCTGCCGCACCAGGGCGCGATGGCCGCGGCGCTGCCGGAGCTGCAGGACGCCTACGCCGCGATGTACCGCGCGCTGACGCTCGGGCCGCGCCACCTCTCGCCGTTCGAGAAGGAGTTCGTCTGGCTCGCCATCCTGATCGGCTGCGAGGGGCATGTCGGCACGCATCACGTGCGGCTCTTCCGCGAGACCGGCGGAACGGAGCGCAGGCGGAGGTCGCGTTCCGGCTCGCCGCATTGGCGGCCGGGGCGCGAAGCTTCGCCTTGCTCGGCCGCCACCGGCAGGGCCACTTCCCCGGGGTCGCCGCGGCGCGCGCCCACCTCGCCGGCACGGAGCGGCTGCTTGCCGGCAGTGACGGGCCGGGCGCGGCCGGCGGTGATCGGCGTGCACGCCGCGCGCGCCGAGCGCTGGGGCCTCGCCGTCGAGATCGAGGCCGCCTATGCGCGCGGCGTCGCCGAGCCGAAGATGGCCGAGGCGATGAGCCTCGCCATGTGGCCCGCCGGCGTGAACCGCTTCCTCGAGGCCTGCGAGGTCTGGCTCGGGGTGATGCGCAGCGACCGGGTGCACCCCTCGCCGTCCTTCCGGGCCTGGGCCAACATGCCCGACCGGGACGGCTTCCACCTGCCGCCGCGCGCCGGTGCGGCGGCGCCGACCCCGTAGGAGCGCGACCCCGCCCATGCGCCTCTGGTACCAGTCGCTGACCCGCGCCGACGCCTGGCCCGCCTACAGCGCCGCGCTGCGCCGCATGCTCGCCGCCGCCGCCGATCCCGGCACGGAGTTCGAGGTGCACGGCATCACCCGGCGCGGCGGCATCGGCGACCAGTACCGCTCGCTGGAGTTCATCGAGACGATCGAGGTGCTGGAGAACGTCGCGCGGGCCGACGCCTCCGGCTTCGACGCCATCCTCCTCGGCAACATCGCCGATCCCGGCCTGCGCGCGGCGCGCGAGATGGCGCGCGTGCCGGTGCTCGGCCTGTGCGAGACGGCGCTGCTCACCGCCTGCCAGATGGGCGCCTCGATCGGGCTGGTCGTCTCCAACGACAAGCACTACGGGCGGGTGATGGAGAACGTCGCGGCCTACGGGCTTTCCGCGCGCGTCGCGGCGGTCGAGCGGATGCGGGTCGAGCGCCTGGTGGACCTCGACGCCGCCTTCTCGGAGGGCGCGGTGCGCGAGCGCATCCTCGGCGAGTTCCAGTCCGCCGCCGCCGCCTGCGTCGCCAGGGGCGCGGAGGTGGTGATTCCGGCGGTCGGGGTCGCGATGGTGCTGATCGCGGAGGCCGGGATCGTCGAGGCGGGCCGCGGCGCGCCGGTGCTGAACGGGGCGATCGCGCTGCTCAAGGCGGGCGAGGCGGCGGTGAAGCTCAACCGCCTGATGGGCGGGCGCTTCACCAGCCGCCGCGGCGCCTACGCCCAGCCGCCGCCGGAGCAGATCGAGGAACTGCGCCGCTACTACGGGCCCGTCTTCCCCGCCGTGCGGGCGCCGGAGTAGACGCGAGCGGACCAGGCGTGCCGCGTGCCGATGCGGCGCGCGGGCGCGCCGTTCCCGCTCCGCCCGGTTCCGCGAGTCCTACTTTCGCCGCGCTGGCTCGCGGGGATCGGCGCCTGCGGCGGCCATGCCGCGGAGGACGACCGGCGCCGTCATCGGGACGGCGAGCGCGCCGGGCGTGATCCGCAACGACGACGCGGCGCCACCGTCCCCGCCAGCGTCCGCGACGGAGCCGACCGCCCTGGAGCAGCATTTCCTCGATCTGGTCCTCGATCTGGCGAACCCCGGGGCAGCTCGATCCGGCAGGAGCGGCGGCGAAGCACGGCTTCACGCTAGGCAACTACGCTGTGCCCGCCAGCCGCTGGCCTGGAACGACGACCTGTCAGAGGCGGCGCAGGCCCTCACGGGCTGGATGTACGCCAACCGCGCGCTGTCGCGCACCGGCGAGGGCGGCAGCCCCGTCTAAGCCTGCCTGTCCGACGCCGGCTACGGCTTCAGCGGCAGCTATGCCTATGGCAAGGACGTGGCGATGCGCGCCGGCAGTTCGTGGAGAGCAGCGGCCTTCGCGCCAATGTGCTGCGGGGCGCATTCGAGGAGATCGGGATCGCGGGCGGGACGCTGACCGCGTAGACGATGACCCTGCCGGCGGGCGGCCACAACCTGGCGCTCGCCGCAGGCACCTGCAGCGTCACCTTCTCCGGTGGCGGGCTGCCCGCGGCGGTCACCAGGACGGCGACGATCGGCGTGCGCAACGTGAAGGCGGACCTGGACGCGAACGCGACCGCCGCGGCGGCGCCGGCGGCGCCCGACCTCGCGTGGCCGCGGGCGGGGCGGACCGGGCCGCGGCGCCGGGCCCGCGCCCAGTCGAGGAGGTGGTGTCGGCGTTCTATGCCGGCGAGGCGGGGCCGGACGGCCCGAACACGGCCTTCGTTTGCCGCGAGCCGGCGGACCTCGTGTTCGGCTGACGCATCGGATCGCGGGCGGGGTGGCCGCCCCGCCGCACCCGCCGGCCGGTCCCCCGCGGGCCGCGCCGCAGCGCGCGCACGCCCGCGCGGGCTGGACCGGCGGCCGTCCTGGCAGCGCCCCGGCCGGCGCCGCCGCGCTACTGCGCCGTGATGCCCGCGGTGCGGATGATCGCGCCGGTCTCCTCGATCCGCCGCGCGACGTATTCGCGGAATGCCTCCGGCGTGCCGCCCACCGGCTCGACGCCGAGTCCGGCGAGGCGCTGCGCCAGCGCCGGCTCGCGGATCGCCGCGGCGATCGCGCCGTTCACCGCCTCGATCGCCGCGCGCGGCGTGCGCGCGGGCGCGAACAGGCCGAACCAGGAGGAGGACTCGTAGTCCGGCACCCCCTCCTCCGCCGCCGTCGGCACCTCCGGCAGCAGGGCGGAGCGGCGGCGCGCGGCGATCGCCAGCGCGCGCATCTCGCCCGCGGCGAGGTAGGCCTGCACCGACGGGTAGTTCTCGAACATCGTGTCCACGCGGCCGGCGATCAGATCCGTCGCGGCAGGCGCGGTGCCGCGATAGGGCACGTGGACCAGGTCCACGCCGGCACGCCACTTGAACAGCTCCGCGCTGAGATGCGCGAAGGACCCGATGCCGGCCGAGGCGAAGGTCAGCCTGCCCGGCTCCGCCCTCGCGCGCGCCACGAGGTCGCGCAGGCCGCGCAGCGGCGAATCGCGCCGCACCACCACGACCGCGGGGCTGTCGCCGACGAACACCACGGGCTCCAGGTCGCGCAGCGGCTGGTAGGGGATGCGCGGCTGGAGCTGCGGATTGATCGCGATCGATCCCGGCGTGCCGGCGAGCAGGGTGTAGCCGTCCGGCGCGGCCTCGACCACGCGGCTCGCCCCGATGGTGCCGCCGGCGCCCGTGATGTTCTCCACCACCACCGGCTGGCCTAGCCGCTCGGTCAGGATCTGGGCGCAGATCCGGCCGAGGATGTCGGTGCTGCCGCCGGCGGAGAAGGGCACGATGATGCGCAGCGGCCGCGACGGGAACGCGCCTCCCGCCTGCTGCGCCGCCGCCGGCCAAGCACCGCACAGCACGCCCGCGGCCAGGACCGCGCGGCGGCGCGCGGCCGGCCCGACCCGCATGGCGGCCGCGCCGGCGACGGCCGCAACGGACGCGGCGGCTCCGATCCCGGCCGCAGGGTTCCGATCCATCATGCCCTCCTCCTCGGTCGAGTTGGTCGAGTCCGCGCGGCCGTGCCGGGCGCTCAGCCCCGCCACTCCGCCCGCAGCGCGTCCATGATGCGGTCCACGTCGGCGCGCGAATTGTAGCCGTGGAAGCTGAACCGGATGCGCCCGCGCCCGTTCCAGGCGTAGACCCCGCGCGCGTGCAGGCCCGCCACGATCTCCGCCGCGCGCGGGCTCGCGATGCACACGCTCGCGCCGTGCCGCGCGGGATCGGGCGGCGTCGTCGAGGCGATGCCCGCCTCGGCCAGGCGCGCGAGCAGGGCGCCGCTCAGCGCCTGCACGTGGCGCTGCACGGCGGCCGCGTCGAAGCCGCGCAGGAAGGCGAGCGCCTCCGCCAGCACGTAGACGGCGCCGTGCGCCGGATTGCCGCGGGTGAAGCGCCCCGCGTCGGGCCGCAGCGCGAGGCCCGCCGCGTAATCGGGCCGCGCCGTGGAGGCGAGCGAGTACCAGCCCGCGCTCGCCGGGATCCAGCCGGGCTGCCGCGCGCGGTTCCAATAGGCGAGCGCGGTGCCGGTCATGCCGAGCAGCCACTTGTAGCCGGCGCTGAAGGCGAAGTCCGCCAGCGGGGCCTCGATCGGCATCCACCCCGCGGCCTGGGTGTGGTCCACGACGAGCAGCGCGCCGACGGCATCGGCCACGCGCCGCAGCGCCGCCAGGTCGTGCCGCGCGCCGTTGAGGTAGGAGACGTGGCTGGCCGCGATCATCCGCGTGCGCGCGTCCACGCGCGCGGCCACCGCCGCCGGATCGGCGAGGGGCGCGAAGCGCAGCTCGATCCGCGGATGGCGGCGCATCGCCAGCGGCGCGACCAGCGAGGGATACTCGTCCGGGTCCAGGCAGACGTTGTCGCCCTCGCGCCAGTCGAGGCTCTCGACCAGGAGGGACATGCCCTCCGCCACGTTGGCGACCAGGCCGATCTCCTCCGCGGCCGCGCCCCAGGCCTCGGCGGCGAGCGCGCGCGCCCGCGCCACCTCCGCCTCCTGCCGCTCGCGCCCGGGCGGGCCGGCGCTCTTGTCCTCCGCGTAGCGCGCGAGGGCGGCGTCGTGGCGGCGCAGGAAGGGCGTCTCGCCGCCGGCGCAGACATGCGCCACGCCGGGCGGGATGCGGAACAGCGCGGGATCGAACAGCGGCTCGGCCGCGGCGGCCGTATCGGCGGGCATCGGCGTCCCCTCTCCGCCGCCAGTCTCGCGCCATCCGACGCCGCAGCAAAGGGGAACCGCGCACCGCCCCGCTTTCCACGGCACCGCAAGCCTGCTGCACTGACCCCGCCAGACAACGCAACGACGAGGTCCGCCAGCATGAGGCCCTGCCTGCCGCCGCTCCGCGCCGTCCCGCGCCCCTCCTGGCGCGGCCCGGCCGGCTCCTGCGACTGCCACTTCCACATCTTCGGCCCGTTCGACCGCTATCCGCTGAGTCCGGGCCGCGGCTACACGCCGGCGGAATGTCTCATCCCCGCCTATCGCAGGGTCGCCGAGGCGCTCGGCATCGAGCGCATGGTCGTCGTGCAGCCGAGCATCTACGGCACGGACAACGCCTGCACCCTGGACGCGACGGAGGAATTCGGCCTCGACCACGCGCGTGCCGTCGTGGTGATCGACGAGGCCACGGACCCCGCCGCGCTCGCCGCCATGGCGAGGCGGGGAGCGTGCGGCGTGCGGTTCAACGCGGTGAGCGGCAACGGGACGCCGCTCGATCAGCTCGACGCGCTGGCCCGGCGCATCGCGCCCCTCGGCTGGCACCTCCAGCTCTACACGCATGGCGACACGCTGGCCGAGCTCGCGCCACGCCTGGCGGCGCTGCCCGTGCCGGTGGTGGTGGATCACATGGGCGGCGTGCGGGCGGCGGACGGGCTCAACGGCCGCGGCTTCCAGGCGCTGCTGCGGCTGCTCGATGGCGGGCGGGCCTGGGTGAAGCTGTGCGGCTACCGGATCTCCTCGGACGGACCGCCCTACGCCGACGTCGCGCCGTTCGCCCGCGCCCTGCTCGCGGCCGCGCCGGAGCGCTGCGTCTGGGGCACCGACTGGCCGCATCCCTCGCTCGATCGGCACATGCCGGACGACGGCGCGCTGTTCGATCTGCTCGGCGGCTGGGCTCCGGACACGGCGACCCGCCGGCGCGTGCTGGTGGATAATCCGGCGGCGCTCTACGGATTTCCCCCGCTTTCCGCCGCGGGCTGACCCCGCGGCGCACATGCCGGTGCCGGGCGGCGCCAGCGCCGGCCGCGAGCCGGGCTGGTCCGGCACGGTCAGCCGGCGCCGAGCGCCGCCTCGCGCTCCAGCGCCGCGCGGAACTCCGCCGGCACGCCGATCGGCCGCATCGTCGCGGCGTCCACGAAGGCGCAGACCAGCGTCCCCTCGTAGACCAGCCGGCGCCCCGCGCACCCCGCGACCACGAAGCGCAGGGAGGAACCGCCGAGGCGGGCGAGCCGCACCGTCGTCGCCAGCGTGTCGCGCGGCGTGACCGGGCTGCGGAAGTCGAGCGCGGCGTGCACGAAAGGGGTGCCGATGCCGCGGTCCACGTTCATCTCGTACCAGTCGGTCCCCATCCGGTCGCGCCACCAGGCCTCGATCGCCTCCACCGCGAAGTCGAGGAAGCGGGCGGTGTAGGCGATGCGCGCCGCGTCGGTGTCGGCCCAGGAGACGCGCCGGACATGCACGAAGGGGGAAAGCGGCGCGGCCCCCTCAGTCCGTTCCGGCATGCCGCCTCCTCCGTCCGCGCATCGCCGCGCACGGCGCGAGCCGGTCGAGACCGCGCGCGCCGCGGCCTGTTCCGCCTGCCCTGCCCATCTCGGCCTCCCTTCCCTTCCGGCCGCGGAACGCCGCGGCTTCGCCGGAGCGGCTCGCGGCCGCTCCCCGCTCCGGATGCCCGCGGCGCAGGCGCGGCGTCCGTGCCCTCGGCGTCCCTGCCCGCGCCGCCGTGCCCGACCGGCCCGCCGGGGCGCTGCGGCCGGCGACGGCCGCGGCCGGGGTCGGTCCGAAAGCCGAGGCGTGCCATGGCCCTCCCGCCCTCCGGTACACGCCGGACCAGGTCAGGCGGATCGCGCAACGGCAACCGCACCGGCCGGCTCGGGCGCCTTCTCGTCAGCCGGCCCGCCCGCGTGCAGCAGCCGCGCCGCGAAGTCGCGCACCGCCGCGAGCACGGCCTCCGGCGCCTCGAGGTGCGGCGCATGGCCGACCCCGGGCAGGACCAGGGTCTCCACCGGGCAGCGGCGGGCCTCGCGCTCCACCACCCGGACCTGCTCCAGCGTGCCGTAGGGGTCCGCCTCGCCCTGCACCACCAGGACCGGCACGCGGATGCGCGCGAGTTCGCCGGCGAGGTCGAACGCCGCCGCGAAGCGCGGGTCGGTCCAGGCCTCGCTCCAGCCGCGGAAGGCGACGTCCACATGCGCGTGGTGGCGGGCGAGGCGCGCGCGCAGGTCGCCCTCCTCGTAGCGCCGCCTCGTCTCGAGCAGGGCGGGCATCCCGGCCGCCTCGACCATGTAGTGCCCGGCCATCAGCACCAGCCCGCGCACGCGCGCGTCCTCGCGGGAGCCGGCATGGATCGCGGCGATCGAGGCGCCGTCCGAATGGCCGAACAGGATGCAGCGCCGGATCGCCGCCGCCTCGAGCACGCGCGGCAGGACCCCGAGCGCCTCCTCGTGCAGGTAGGTGAGAGGCCGCGGCAGCGGCACCGGGTCGGACCGCCCGTAGCCGAAGCGCGAATAGGCGAGCACGCCGAGGCCCGTCGCGGCCGCGATGCGCGCCGGCACGTCGCGCCACAGCGCCACGCAGCCCAGCCCCTCGTGCAGCATCACGACGCTCGGCGCCGCCTCGGGGCCCGGCCCCCACCAGGCGGCCTCGATCCGGCGGCCGTCGAGCGCGATGTCGCAGGGGCGCGGTTCGGGCAGGGCGAGGCTCATCCGCCGGCCCTCCCCGCCGCGCCGCGCCGGCCGGCGGCGGGGCGCGCGCCGGCCTCCATGCGGGCGGCGTGCCCCGGGCGGCACCGCGCGGCGCCCGGGGGCGACGGCTCCGGCCCGGCGCGGGGGCCGATGCGGTCCGGCGTGCGGTCCATCCGCGTTCCTCCTCCCGGCGGGGGCCGGCCCGGCTCCGTCCTCGCGCCGCCCGGGGATTGTGGCGCGGCCCCGCCGGACCGCAAGCGCGCCGCCCCGCCGCCGGCTTCGCCCGCCACCCGGCGCGGCACGGCTTGCCGGCGCCGCGGCCGGCGGGCGAGGCTGCCCGGCGGCGCGGCCGCCCCCGCGGGGGCAAACGCCCCGGCACCGCCGGGCGCGCCCGTCCGGGAAGGAGGGAGGACGGCATGGGCACGAGGGCCGAAGACCGGCGGACCGACGCGGAGTCCGCGACACCCCTGTTCGCACCGCCGCGCATCGAACGGCGCGCCCTCCCCGGCGGCGGCTGGCTGGTCCGCTCGGCCGAGCCGCTGGCGCCGCACGCGCCGCGCATCACCGACTGGCTCTGGCACTGGGCCGCGAACGCCCCGCACCGCCCCTTCCTGCGCGAACGCGCCCCCGACGGCGCCTGGCGCGGCGTCACCTTCGGCGAGGCCGCCGAGCAGGCGCGCCGGATCGCCGCCGCGCTGCGGGCGCGCGGCCTCGGGCCCGGGCGGCCGGTCGCGGTGCTCTCCGCCAATTCGGTGCGGCATGCGCTGATCGCGCTCGCCGCGCAGGCGATCGGCGTGCCCTGCGCCGCCGTCTCGCCGCCCTACAGCCTGATGAGCGCCGACCTCGGCAAGCTGCGCCACGTCCTGCGCAAGCTGCGCCCGCGCCTGATCTACGTCGAGGAGGCGGCGCCCTTCGCCCGCGCCCTCGCGGTCGAGGAGGCGGCGGGCGCCGAGGTCGTGACCGGCGAGGGCGGCGGCGGCACGCCCTTCGCCGCGCTGCTCGGCGACGCCGCGCCGGACGCCGCGCTGGAGGACGCCATCGCCGCGGTGGACCCGGACGCGCCGGTGAAGATCCTCTTCACCTCCGGCTCGACCGGCGTGCCCAAGGGGGTGCTCGGCACCCACCGGATGATGGCCGCGAACCAGCAGCAGATGGCGCAGGTCTGGCCGTTCCTGCTGCGCGAGCCGCCGGCGATCCTGGACTGGCTGCCGTGGAGCCACGTCTTCGGCGGCAGCCACAACCTCAACATGATGCTGCGCTTCGGCGGCACGCTCTGGATCGACGAGGGCAGGCCGATGCCCGGCCCGGCGCACGAGCGCACCCTCGCCAACCTGCGCGAGGTGCCGGCGACGATCCGCTTCGACGTGCCGCGCGGCTACGCGCTGCTGCTGCCGCACCTCGAGTCCGACGCCGCGCTGCGCGAGCGCTTCTTCGAGCGCCTGCGGCTGATGTTCTGCGCCGGCGCCGCGCTGCCGGAGGCGGCGTGGACGCGGCTCTCCGCCATCGCCGCCGCGCACGCGCCGCGCAAGGTGCCGATGGTCTCCTCCTGGGGCCTGACCGAGACCGCGCCGGCCGTCACCACGGCGCACATGCCCGACCCGCCCGCGGGCTGCATCGGCGTGCCGCTGCCCGGCGCCGAGCTCCGGCTGGTGCCCGTGGACGGCAAGACCGAGATCCGCGTGCGCGGCCCCATGGTCTTCCCCGGCTACCTCGACGAGCCAGAGGCGAGCGCCGCGGCCTTCGACGAGGAGGGCTTCCTGCGCACCGGCGACGCGGCGACCTGGGTGGACGAGGCCGACCCGAATCTCGGCCTGCGCTTCGACGGCCGGCTGGTGGAGGACTTCAAGCTCGCCTCCGGCACGCGGGTCAACGCCGCCGAGCTGCGCGGGCGGGCGCTGACCGCGCTCGCCGGGCTGGTGCGCGACGTCGTGGTGGTGGGCTCGGACCGGGAGGAGGTCGGGCTGCTGGTCTTCCCGGCCGACCCGGCCGCGGCGGCGGAGGCGGGCTACCTCGCCCGGCTGCGCGAGGGGCTCGCGCGGATGAACGCCGCCTCGGGCGGCGGCGCCTCGCGCCGCGTCGCGCGCGCGCTGGTGCTGGCGGAGCCGCCCTCGCTCGACGCCGGCGAGGCGACGGACAAGGGCTCGCTCAACGTCCGCGCCATCCAGGCGCGCCGCGCGGCCGACCTGGCGCGGCTCTACGACGACGCCTGCGCCGAGGTGATCCGGCCGGACTGAGCCATCGCCCGCGCCTCTGCGAGGCAGCGCGCGCGGGCGGCCTCGACGCGGGCGGCGACGGCGGCGACCGCCGCCCGGTCCTCCTCCAGCGCGCGCCGCCGCGCCGCGCCCATCGCCGCCATGTTCGCCGGCGCCGGGCCGCCGAGCACCGTGCGCACCGCGACGTTGCGCGCCGGGTCGAGCGCCTGCGCCACCGCCTCCTCGCGCAGCCCGAGGCCGCGGCCGAACAGCGCGCGCGCCGCGGCGTCGAGGTCGGCGCTGCGGATCGTCTCGGCGCTGCGCCCGGCCTCGACCGCCTCGCGCACCACCGCCGCCACGACGTTGTGGGCCATGCGGAAGCTCAGCCCCGTCTCGCGCACGATCACGTCGGCGAGCTCGGTCGCGCTGCCGAAGCCCTCGGCCGCGGCGCGCGCCATGCGCCCGGGCCTCAGCGTCAGCCCCTCCAGCACCTCGGCGAGGAGCGCGAGGATGCGCCGCGTGCGCGCCGCCGCGTCCATCGCCGGCTCGTTCACCGCGGTCACGGCGTCGTTCACGTCGGCGAAGGGCGTGTTCCTGGCGCAGCCGAGCGCCGCGGCGAGCGCCCCCTGCACCGCGGCGGCGGCGGCGCGGATGTGCTCGAGCGCCACCGGGTTCTTCTTCTGCGGCATGATCGAGCTGACCGCGCAGTGCCGGTCGGCCAGCTCGACGAAGCCGTACTCCCAGGTGCTCCAGGCGTAGAGGTCGGTCGCCAGGCGCGAGAGGAAGGTCGCCAGCACCGCCATCGCCGCCACCGCCTCCAGCGCGTCGTCGCGCGAGGAGACGGCGTCGTAGGCGATCTCGAGCGGCGCGGCGAAGCCGAGCAGCTCGGCGGTGAGGGCACGGTCGAGCGGGAAGGCCGTCGTCGTCAGCGCCCCCGCCCCCAGCGGGCAGAGATCCACCCGCGCCAGCGCGCCCGCGAGCCGCGCATGGTCGCGCGCCAGCACGTCCGCCGCGGCGAGCAGCCAGTAGCCGAAGGTCACCGGCTGGGCGTGCTGCGCGTGGGTGTAGCCCGGCATCACCGCCGCCGCGTGGCGCTCCGCCAGCGCCAGCATCGTCGCGCGCAGGTCGGCCAGCGTCCGCAGCGCCTCGATCAGCGCGCCGCGCAGCGCCATGCGCCAGGTGGTGGCGTTGAGGTCGTTGCGGCTGCGCCCCGTGTGCAGCCGCCCGCCGACATCGGGCCCGAGCCGCTGCACGATCGCGCGCTCGACGTAGGAGTAGAGGTCCTCCTGCCGGTGATCCACCGCGAGCGCGTCGCCTCCGCGCTCCGCGAGGTCGAGCACGGCGCCGAGCAGCGCGGCGACCGCCTCGCGACCGACGATCCCCTGGTGCTCCAGCATCAGCGCGTGCGCGCAGTGCGCCCACATCTCGTGGTCGAACACCTGCGCCAGGGCGCGCGCGACCGCGGGGCGGTAGTAGCTTTCGACCAGCGCGGCGGAGGGCGGCTCCTTCACCCGCTCGCGCAGGCTCACCTCCGGCTCGGTCATCGGCTTCGCTCCTCCCGGTCACGCGCCCGTGCGCGCCGCGCCCGATCGGGCGGCATCGCGCGGGAGCCGTCAAGGGCGGGAGGGTCGCCATCGCCGCGCGGCGGGCGTAGTGTTCCCGGAGGTCAGCGCAGGATCCGCCCGCCGATGAGCCAGACCGCCGCCAGGCCCTCCTTCGCCCCGACCCGCAGCCTGCCCCTGCCGGGCGGCGCGCGGCTCGTCTTCTGCTCGGGCGTGACCGCCCGCGGCAGCGCCGCCGAGGGCGGCCCGATCGAGGCCCAGGCCGAGGAGTGCTTCGCCCGCCTCGCCCGCGCGCTGGCCGCCGAGGGCGCCGGGCTCGGCGACCTGCTCAAGATCACGACCTTCCTCGGCGACATGCGCCATTACGCCGGCTTCGACGCCGCGCGCCGCCGCGCCTTCGCCGGCGTGGAGACGCCGCCCGCCAGCACCTGCGTCGGCGGCGCGCTCTTCACCTCCCCCGGCTGCGTCATCGAGATCGAGGGGATCGCCGTCCGCGGCGCCCTCGCGTCATGAGCGCCGCCCGCCTGCCGCCGCCCCGCGCCCCCGACCTCGCGGCGCTGATCCGCGCCGAGTCCGCCCGGCTCGCCGCCGCCTGCACCGCCTGCGGCGCCTGCGTCGGCGCCTGCCCGATGGTCCCGACCCTGCCCGCCGTCGCCGCGGCCGCGCCGGAGACGGTCGCCGCCGGCATGCGCGCCGTGCTCCGCGGCGAGGCGCAGGCGGCGCCGGCCGGGTCGGTCGCCTGGATCGGCGCCTGCACGCGCAGCGGGCTCTGCACCGCCGCCTGCCCGGAGCGCCTCGACGCCGCCTACATGATGCGGCTCGCCGGCATGCGCCTGCGCGGCGCGCTCGGCGCGGGCGAGGAGGGCGGCCCGCCGCGCCTGCCGGCCAGGGAGGATCCGGGCTGGTCGGCCCGCGTGAAGGCGTTCGCCCGCTTGACCCTGACCGAGGAGGAGCAGGCGCGATGGCTGTGACACCCCCGCCGCCCGCCGACCCGGCGCCGGAGCGCGTCGTCTTCTGGTTCGGCTGCAACATCGCCCGCCACGGCGAGATCGTCCGCCTCGCCACGCGGATGCTCGAGGCGGTGGGGATCGAGCCGGCGCCGGCCGGCGGCCCCTCCTATTGCTGCGGCTCCCCCAAGGAGGCGAACGCGCGCATCGCCGGCGGCATGGCGCGCCGCACCATGGAGGCGTTCAACGCCATGGGCCGCGACACCGTCGTCACCTGGTGCCCGTCCTGCCACATGAACATGGACGACTTCATGGCGCCGGCGACCGAGGCCGCCTTCGCCACGGCGCACATCAGCGAGGTGCTGCATGCGCGGCGCGACCGTCTCGCGCCGCTGCTGCGCCACCGCGTCGCCGCCCGGCGGGCGCTGCCGCATCTGCACCACGGCTTCAACGGCCGGGTGCCGGTGAACGCCCTGGTCCCGGACCTCCTCCGCCTGATCCCCGGCCTCGAGGTTCCGGACCATCCGTGCCGTGCGCCAGGTCACATGTGCTCCGCCCTCGCCGGAGTGCCGGGGGCGCTGGCGGCGGCCCAGCGCGCCCTGCTCGCCGCGGCCGAGGAGACCGGCGCGGACGCCCTCGTCACCATCTTCCATTCCTGCCACCGCGAGACGGTGTCGCTGGAGCGCGGGCGGCCCGGGCTGCGGGTCGTGAACTGGATCCACCTCCTGGCCGAATCGATGGGCCTCGCGTACCGGGACGACTACAAGGCCTGGCGCAACGCCCCCGACCCGCGCGAGGCGGTCGGACCGGACCGCCTCGCCGCCGCCGGCGAGACGGCCTTCGAGCGCCTGGTCGAACCCGAGCTGCGGCGCCCCCCGCCGGTGTGAGCGACGGTCCGCCCGGAGCTTCGCTCGCGGGATCGCGAGGCCCCGGCGCCACCTGCCGCGACGCCCGGCCCGCCACCATCCCTCGCCGAGCCCCCCGTGTCGCGCAATCCTCGATTGAGGATCGCGAGTGCCGGCAGGCGATTTCAGGGGCTATCGGTCGACGCGGGGAAACCCCATATTGCGGCGGCGCCGGAGCCCGGCGCGCCCCAGCCCGGACGGACCCCTTCGCGCCGCCCCCGCCGCCGATCGCGGCGGCCGGTCAGCGGCCAGGGGGGCGGACCACGAGCGGGAGGAGGCGCGACCGGCATGCCGCCGGCGCAGGGGAAGCCGATGGGACCGGCGCGTGGCGGAGGCAAGCTCCTGCCGCGCGCCGACCGCGTAATTGGGCCCGGTACGGACCATACCCGGCCGGGCAGGAGCATGTCAGTAATGGACGGGATGTTCCCTGGCAGGAGCGTGGCGGAGCAGGCCGAGGTCGAAGCGGGCGCGGCCGCGCTCGGCCTGCCGGTCGCGACGGTCGAGACGCTGCTGGCCCTCGGCCGCGAGCGCGGACAGCTCACGCGCGACGAGATCGACACCGTGCTGGCCCCCGAGCGGATCGGCGCCGCCGAGGTCGAGGAGCTGATCGCGCTGCTCGGCGAGATGGGCATCGACGTGGTCGAGGCCGCCGACGGAGCGGGCGAGGACGCCGCCTTCGGCCAGGACCTGGCGCGCCCTCCGGCCACCCGGACCGCGGAGGACGGCGCGGAGCGCGGGGCCGGGAACGCCCGCGGCGCCGATGCCGGCGCCGAGGCGGCCGCCGCCGAGCCCTCCGAGGCCGAGCCGGGCCCCGGCCGTAGCGACGACCCCGTCCGCATGTTCCTGCGCGAGATGGGCGGGACCCCCCTGCTCAGCCGCGAGGAGGAGATCGCGGTCGCCCAGCGCATCGAGGCCGGGCGCGACGCGATGCTCGCGGCGCTCAGCACGAGCCCGACCACCTTCACGGCCCTCTCCGCCTGGCGCGACGCCGTCGCCGCCGGGCGGTTGCTGCTGCGCGACCTGATCGAGCTGGAATCGTCCGCCGTCGCCGGCGGCAACGGCGAGGAGGAAGAGATCCCGGTCGCGCTGCCCCCGACCGCGGAGGAGGAGCCCGGCGAGGACGGCGCGGCCACCGCGCCCCTGGCCTCGCTGACCCAGGAGCAGCGCCTGCGCCCCGAGGTGCTCGCGGCGTTCGACGCCGTGCTGGAGGAGCGGGCGCGCCTCTCCGAGGGGCTGGAGCCGGGCCAGGCCCTGCCCCAGGCGGACGCCGTCGCGCTGGCCGGCAAGATCGCCGCGCTGCGCCTGCGCCCGAACCGCGTCGAGGAGCTGCTCGTCCGCGTGCGCGAGGCGCATCGCCGCCTGACCGCGCTCGACGGCCGGGCGCTGCGGCTCGCCCAGGGGGTCGGGATCGCGCGCGAGGAGTTCCTCCGCCTGTGGGACGGCGGCGAGGCGGGCCTCCGCCGTGTGCAGCGCGCCGCCAGCGGCAAGGCCCGCGCCGACGAGGAGGCCGCGGCCGCGCTGCGCCAGGGCCTCGCCGCGATCCGCGCCGAGCTGCGCCAGCTCGAGGCCGAGATCGGCCTCGCGGTCCCGGTGCTGCGCCAGGTGCACGCCGCCGCGGTGCGCGGCGAGCGCGAGATGCGCAAGGCCAAGGAGGAGCTGACGCGGGCCAACCTGCGCCTCGTCGTCCATCTCGCCAAGCGGTTCCGCAACCGCGGCCTGATGTTCGGCGACCTGATCCAGGAAGGCTCGATCGGCCTGATGCGCGCCGTGGACAAGTTCGACTGGCGCCGCGGCTTCAAGTTCGCCACCTACGCGACCTGGTGGATCCGCCAGTCCATCACGCGGGCCATCGCCGACCAGGCGCGCACCATCCGCGTGCCGGTGCACATGACCGAGACCGCGGCCCAGGTCGCGCGCACCGGCCGGCGCCTCGCCCAGGAGACCGGGCGCGAGCCGACGCCGGAGGAGCTCGCCCAGCGCCTCGGCATGCCGGAGGAGAAGGTGCGCACCGTGCTCCGCCTGGCCCGCGAGCCGGTCAGCCTCGAGGCGCCGATCGGCGAGGAGGAGGACGGCCGCCTCGGCGACCTGATCGAGGACCGCAACGCGGTGATGCCCTTCGACGCCGCGGCGCGCGCCGGCCTGCGCGAGGCGGCGGCGCGGATGCTCGCCGGCCTCACCCCGCGCGAGGAGCGCATCCTGCGCATGCGCTTCGGCATCGGCATGAACACCGACCACACGCTGGAGGAGGTCGGCCGGACCTTCAACGTGACGCGCGAGCGGATCCGGCAGATCGAGGCCAAGGCCCTGAAGAAGCTGGAGCGCAGCCGCGGCGGCCAGGCCCTGCGCAGCTTCCTCGAGGGCTGATCGCGCCCGCATCGGCGCGGCGTGCGGAGGCGGGGCCGCTCCCGCCTCCCGTCCGGCCGGCGGCGGGCACGCGGGCACTCGGCTGCGGCCATGTGGCCGGCCGAGATCGGCGCTCGCCAATCGCCGTCCGTTTCCGTTACCATCTCCCTCATGAAACGGAGCCGTGCGATCACCTTGGTTCTGCTGGGCGGCGGGGTGGTCCTCGGGCTCGGCGGCTGCGGGGATTCGCGCCGCGAGGACTGCGAGCGCGCCCGGCGCGAGATGCGGCCGGACGCCGAGGAGATCTGCGCGCGCGTCACCTCCTCCACGCGCTCCCGTCCGTACTACGGGGGCGGCTCCTGGTTCTTCGGCCGCAGCGCCGGCGCCGCCGCCCAGGGCACCGGGCTCTCCGATGCCGGCCGCGCCGCGACGTCGAGCCGCGGCGGCTTCGGCGGCACCGGCAGCCGCTTCGCTTCCGGCGCCTGACGGGCGGCAGGCCGGACGATGCAGCGCCTGCCCCAGGACCCTCGGCCGGACCGGCTGGAGCGTGCCCGGCGCATGGGCTTCGCCTTCGCCGAGTACGAGGGCGAGCCCTACTGGGACGAATCCGCCTACTACCGCTTCACCGCCGCGGAGGTGGACACGCTGGAGGAGGCGACCGCCGAGCTCGAGGCGCGGATGCGGGAGGCGGCCGACTACGCCATCCGCCACGACCTCAACGGCCCGCTCGGCATCCCCGCGGGCGCCTGGGCGCTGGTGAAGCGGTCCTGGGAGCGGCAGGAGCCCTCACTCTACGGGCGGATGGACCTGCGCTGGGACGGCTCCGGCCCGCCCAAGCTGCTGGAATACAACGCCGACACCCCGACCACGCTGTTCGAGGCCGCGGTGGTCCAGTGGGAATGGCTGGAATCGAGCGAGTTCCCGCACGCGAAGGACCAGTTCAACTCGCTCCACGAGGCGCTGATCGCCACCTGGCCGCGCCTCGCCCTGCCTCGCCGCGTCCACTTCGCCTGCGCCCGCGGCACGGCGGAGGACGAGGGGACGGTGGACTACCTGCGCGACACCGCCATCCAGGCCGGGCTCGACGCGCCCTTCCTGTTCATGGACGAGATCGGCTGGGACGGGCGCGGCTTCCGCGACCTCGAGGAGCGGCCGATCGCCGCGATCTTCAAGCTCTACCCCTGGGACTGGCTGCTGCGCGAGGAGTTCGGGCGGCACGTCCCCGCCGCGGCCACGCGCTGGATCGAGCCCGCCTGGCGCCTGGTGCCGACCTCGAAGGCGTTCCTCTCGCTGCTCTGGCACCTCTTTCCCGACCACCCGAACCTGCTCCCGGCCTTCCTGGAGCCGGGCAGGACCGGGGGGCCGGAGATCTCCAAGCCGATCTTCGGACGCGAGGGGCTGAACATCGTGGCGCCCGGCCACAGCGACGCGTCCGGTCCCTATGGCGACCAGCCGCGCGTCTGGCAGGCCTATGCCGAGCTTCCCGTCTTCGGAGGGCGCTATCCGGTGCTCGGGAGCTGGGTGATCGCCGGCGAGCCCGCCGGCCTCGGCATCCGCGAGGACGCGACGCCGATCACCACCGACGGAAGCCGCTTCGTGCCGCACCTGTTCACGCCCTGAGGCCGGGAACGCGGAAGGACCGGCCCGATGCGGCGCGACGCACCGCAACATCACGCCGCCATCAGGCGGCGGTCGCCACCGCCGACGCGTGAGAAGGGGGAGAGTCCGCCACCATGACCAGCCTCGCGACACTGCCGGGGTTCATCACCCACTTTCTCGCCGGCCTGGTGCTGCTCGGCGCGGCGATGTTCGTGCACGTCAAGGTGACGCCGCACGACGAAATGGCGCTGATCCGCCGCGGCAACACCGCGGCCGCGGTCGCGTTCGGCGGCACCGTGCTCGGCTTCGCCATTCCGCTCCATTCGGCGATCGCGCACTCGGCGAACCTAGTGGACGCGGCCGTGTGGGGCGTGGTCGCGCTGGCCGCCCAGCTCGGCGCATGGTTCGCGGTGGCGCGCCTGCTCGGTTCCACGCATGCCGAGGCGATGGAGGAGGAGGGTGCGATGGCGCGCGCGGTGGTCAAGGCCGCCGTCGCGGTCGCGGTGGGCGCCCTCAACGCCGGGGCGATGAGCAGCTGAGCGGGCGCGCCCCGGCCCCCGGCGCGGCGCGCGGACGCCGGGTCGAGCCGGATCGGCACCGGGCGCCGGTCACGCCGGACCGGCCCATCCACCCCGCGTTGACCTCGCGCCGCGGCGCGCCATAAAAGGCCCGCGAGATCGAGACGCCCGCCGCCCGCGCCCCCGAAGCCCGCGCGCCCGCGGCGGCAATCGGAGCAGCCCGCCCATGAGCATCATGAAGGACAGCCGGGAGGCGACGATGGTCGGCCACCGGTCGGACGGCGCCACGGTCCGCCGGCCGCTCTCGCCGCACCTGCAGGTCTACGACATGCTGCAGATGAGCAGCGCGCTCTCCATCTCGCACCGCATCACCGGCGTGATCTGGGCGATCGGGCTCGTCTTCCTCGTCTGGTGGCTGGTCGCCGCGGCCGCCGGCCCCGCGGCCTTCGCCGCCGCGCAGTGGTTCTTCTCCTCCTTCCTCGGCGTGGTCCTGCTGCTCGGGCTGACGGCGGCGGCCTGGTACCACACGCTGAACGGCGTGCGGCACCTCGCCTGGGACGTCGGGTGGGGCTACGACATCCCGACCATGTACCGCACCGGCTGGGCGGTGCTGATCGGCACGGCGGCGCTGACGGTCCTGACCTGGATCGTCCTGCTGGTCGCCTTCTTCTGACGGACGCGAAGGGACGGGCGCGCGACGCATGGCCAACGAACTCGCCGAACGCACGACGCTCCGCTCGCCGCTCGGGCGGGTGCGCGGACTAGGCTCCTCGCAGTCGGGCGTGCACCACTGGTGGCTGATGCGCGTCACCTCGGTGGCGCTGCTGCCGCTCTCGGTCTGGCTGGTCTTCGCGCTCGCCGGCCTCGCCGGCGCGAGCCATGCGGAGGCGCTCGCCTTCATCGGGCGGCCGTTCAACGCGGTGCTGCTGCTCGCCTTCCTCGCCGCCGCCTTCCACCACACCGCCTACGGCGTGCAGGTGATCATCGAGGACTATGTGCGCGCGGAATGGGGCCGGATCGGCGGGATCCTCGCGGTGAAGGGGCTCTGCGTGCTGCTCTGGCTCGCCGCCTCGCTCGCGGTGCTGCGCATCGCCCTGCTGCGCCCGCCGGCGGCGCTTTGAGGAACGGAACAAGGCCATGAACGCGATCGGCAAGCCGTCCCGGGGCGCGTACCGGGTGGTGGACCACACCTACGACGTGGTCGTGGTCGGCGCCGGCGGCGCGGGGCTGCGCGCCACCTTCGGCATGGGCGCGGCGGGCCTCAAGACCGCCTGCGTCACCAAGGTCTTCCCCACGCGCAGCCACACCGTCGCCGCCCAGGGCGGCATCGGCGCCGCGCTCGGCAACATGGGCGAGGACGACTGGCGCTGGCACATGTACGACACCGTGAAGGGGTCGGACTGGCTCGGCGACCAGGACGCGATCGAGTATATGTGCCGCGAGGCGATCCCGGCGGTGATCGAGCTCGAGCACTACGGCGTGCCGTTCAGCCGCACCGAGGACGGGCGCATCTACCAGCGCCCCTTCGGCGGGCACATGAAGCACTACGGCAAGGAGCCGGCGATGCGGGCCTGCGCCGCCGCCGACCGCACCGGCCACGCCATCCTGCACACGCTCTACCAGCAGTCGCTCAAGCACGGCTGCGAGTTCTTCGTCGAGTACTTCGCCCTCGACCTGCTGATGGACGACGAGGGCGCCTGCCGCGGCGTGATCGCGTGGAACCTGGAGGACGGCTCGATCCACCGCTTCCGCGCGCAGATGACGGTGCTGGCGACCGGCGGCTACGGGCGCGCCTACTTCTCCTGCACCTCCGCCCACACCTGCACGGGCGACGGCAACGCCATGGTGCTGCGCGCAGGCCTGCCGCTGCAGGACCAGGAGTTCGTGCAGTTCCACCCCACCGGCATCTACGGCGCCGGCTGCCTGATCACCGAGGGCGCGCGCGGCGAGGGCGGCTACCTCACCAACTCCGAGGGCGAGCGCTTCATGGAGCGCTACGCGCCGACGGCGAAGGACCTCGCCTCGCGCGACGTGGTCTCGCGCGCGATGAGCATGGAGATCCGCGAGGGCCGCGGCTGCGGGCCGCACAAGGACCACATCCTGCTGCACCTCGAGCACCTCGGCGCCGACATCCTGCACGAGCGGCTGCCCGGCATCTCCGAGACGGCGAAGATCTTCGCCGGCGTGGACGTGACGAAGGAGCCGATCCCGATCCTGCCGACCGTGCACTACAACATGGGCGGCATCCCGACCAACATCCACACCGAGGTGCTGAACCCGACCAGGGAGGACGAGGACCGCGTCGTGCCCGGGCTGATGGCGGTGGGCGAGGCGGCCTGCGTCTCGGTGCACGGGGCGAACCGGCTCGGCACCAACTCGCTGCTCGACCTCGTCGTGTTCGGCCGCGCCGCGGCGCACCGGGCGGCGGAGATCGTGAAGCCCGGCGCCGCGCAGCCGCCGCTCGCGGCGGACGCGGGCGAGGCCTCGCTCGACCGCCTCGACCGCCTGCGCCACGCCAAGGGCGGCACGCCGACCGCCGAGCTGCGCCTGCAGATGCAGCGCACCATGCAGGACCACGCCGCGGTGTTCCGCACCTCCCAGCTCCTCAGGGAGGGGGTGGAGAAGATGCGCAAGATCTGGGCCGGGATGGCCGACCTGCGCGTCACCGACCGCTCGCTGGTCTGGAACAGCGACCTCGTCGAGACGCTCGAGCTCGAGAACCTGATGGGCAACGCGATGACGACCATCGTCGGCGCCGAGGCCCGCAAGGAGAGCCGCGGCGCCCACGCGCACGAGGACTACCCGGAGCGCGACGACGAGAACTGGCTGAAGCACACCCTCGCCTGGTGCGACGCCGAGGGGAATGTGCGCCTCGACTACCGCGGCGTGAAGCTGCGCACCCTGACCAACGAGGTGCAGGTCTTCCCGCCGAAGGCGCGGGTGTACTGAGGAAAGACGGCACGCAATGGCCACCTTCACGCTGCCCAGGAACTCCCAGATCCGCGAGGGCAAGACCTGGCGCGCCCCGGCCGGGGCGAAGAACGTCCGCAACTTCAGGATCTACCGCTGGGACCCCGACAGCGGCGAGAACCCGCGCCTCGACACCTACGAGATCGACCTCGACGCCTGCGGGCCGATGGTCCTCGACGCGCTGATCAAGATCAAGAACGAGGTGGACAGCACCCTCACCTTCCGCCGGAGCTGCCGCGAGGGCATCTGCGGCTCCTGCGCGATGAACATCGACGGGCTGAACACCCTCGCCTGCCTCAAGCCGATCGAGGACATCAAGGGCGACGTGCGCATCTACCCGCTGCCGCACATGCCCGTGGTGAAGGACCTGGTGCCCGACCTCGGCCAGGTCTACGCGCAGTACCGCCTGATCGAGCCCTGGCTGAAGGCCGACAGCCCGCCGCCGCCCGATTCCGAGCGGCTGCAGAGCAAGCAGGAACGGGCGAGGCTCGACGGGCTCTGGGAGTGCATCCTCTGCTTCTGCTGCTCCACCGCCTGCCCCTCCTACTGGTGGAACGGCGACCGCTATCTCGGCCCGGCGATCCTGCTGCAGGCCTACCGCTGGATCGCCGATTCGCGCGACGAGGCGACGGGCGAGCGGCTCGACCAGCTCGACGACCCGTTCCGGCTCTACCGCTGCCACACCATCATGAACTGCACGCGGACCTGCCCGAAGGGGCTGAACCCGGCACAGGCGATCGGCGAGATCAAGAAGCTGCTCGTCGAGCGGCAGGGCTGACGCGCCGCCGGCGCGAGGCGCCAGCCGCGGCTGCGGCTGGCCTGGCTCACCGCCCGCCCCAGATCCCGTCCCAGACCGGCATCCCCGCCACGCCGGAGGCGAGGATCAGGCCGTAGGCGGCGAGCCGGAACACCCGCTCGCTCGCCAGCCCGAACAGCCGCGTCCCCAGCACCAGGCCGAGCGCGTAGGACGGCCCCGCGGCGAGGGCGAGCCAGCCGGTGCGCCAGCCCAGCAGCCCGGCCACCGCGTAGGCGCCGACCACGACCGCGGTCAGCGCCGCGAAATAGAGGTTCATGTTCGCCCGCACCCGCGCCGCCGAGGCCCTGGCGCCGCCCAGCCAGTAGGTCGCCGGCGCGACGCCGCCGAGCATCGCCGCGCCGCTCATCACCCCGCCCACCCCGCCGACCGCGAGGGTGAGCGGCGGCGCCGGCCGCCCGCGGTAGCGCCAGCCCGAGGCCAGCAGGGCGACCGCCGCGAGGACCAGGCCCGCCAGTCCCCAGCGCAGCGCCACCGGCTCCGCGCTCGCCAGCACCGCCGCGCCGACCGGCACGCCGGCGACCGCGCCCGCCGCCATCAGCCCGGCCTCGCGCCGGTCGGAGAGCCGCCAGGCGTTGGGCAGGAAGACCAGCACCGCGAAGCTCTCGAGCAGCGCCAGCACCGGCACCGCCTCGCGCGGCCCGACGGCGGCGCTCGCCAGCGGCACGAAGACCAGCGCCGCGCCGAAGCCGGAGAAGCCGCGCGAGAGGCCGCCGAGCACGGCGGCCAGCGCCACCCCGAGCATCGCCTCGGCCCCCGGCAGGGCGTGGAACGGATCCCCCATCGCGGCGCGACACTCCCCCGCGCCGCGCCGGCCGGCAAGTCCTGCCGCGGCCGCGCCTCGGCCGAGGCATGCATCCGCGGGCACGTCCGGCCGTTGCAGCCGTTGCGCCCGCCGGTCCGGTGCGGCGCGAAGGCGACGAAAGGAGAGCGACCCGATGGCGATGATCGACCCCTCGCGGATCGAGGAGCACATGCCGGTCATCGGCTCCGACGGCCAGCCGGTCGGCACCGTGGACCGGGTCGAGGGCAACCGCATCAAGCTCACCCGGGCCGGCGACCAGACCGGCGGAGGCCAGCACCACGTCCTTCCCCTGGACGCGGTCGCCTCCTGCGACGGCGGGCAGGTCAGGCTCAGCATGCCGGCCGAGGAGGCGAGGCGGCTCGCGACCCAGGGCATGGCGGGACCGGAGCGCGCCCCCGATCTGGGCCGCTGACGCCCCTCGGGGCCGCGCGGCCCGCCGGGCGCGGCGCCGTCCCCGCTTGCCGGACCGTTCTGGGCATCCAAGATCTCCGACCGGCCGGAGCGCCGCCACCCCCGACGCGGCGCAGGCCGGGAGGAACCGTCCATGATCCGCAGGACCGCTGCAGCACTCGGCGTCGTCGCGGCGCTCGCCGCCGCGTCGGCCCCGGCGCTCGCGCAGCAACAGCAGCAACAGCAGCAACAGCAGGCGCCGGCCTGGGCGCAGGGCCGGCCGCCGGAGATGGCGGGCTCGCGCCTCGCGCCGCACGCGCCGCGACTGACCGTCACGCCGCCCGACCAGGTGCCGGTCTCCGCGCTGCGCGTGCCGTCCGGCTTCCGCGTGGAGCTCTGGGCACACGGCCTGCCCGGGGCGCGCATGATGGCGCTCGGCCAGAACGGCACGGTCTTCGTCGGCACCCGGGTGATCGGGCGCGTCTATGCCGTGACCGACGAGGGCGGCCAGCGCCGCGTCCGCACCATCGCCGAGCGGCTCACCCAGCCGAACGGCGTCGCCTTCCGCGACGGCAGCCTGTACGTCATCGCCATCAACCGCGTGCTCCGCTACGACGGCATCGAGGGCAGGCTCGACGATCCCGGCACGCCGGTGGAGCTGACCGCCGCCTTCAACCTGCCGCCGGACGAGCATCACGGCTGGAAGTTCGCCGCCTTCTCGCCGGACGGGCGGCTGACGATGAACATCGGCGTGCCCTGCAACATCTGCGAATTCGACCGCGACCGCTATGCGCTGATCGTCTCCTTCCGCCCCGACGGCTCGGACCGCCGGATCGAGGCGCGCGGCATCCGCAACAGCGTGGGCTTCGACTGGCATCCCGTCACGCGCGAGCTGTGGGCCACCAACAACGGCCGCGACTGGGCCGGCAACGACGTCCCGCCCGACACCCTGCACCGCATCCGTCGCCCCGGCGAGGACCACGGCTTCCCCTTCTGCGTCGGCGACTGGAACGACCCCGCCGTGCCGCGCCGCAACTGCAGCGAATTCGTCCAGCCCGCCGCCTCGCTCGGGCCGCATGTTGCGGCGCTCGGCATGCGCTTCTACACCGGCGCCATGTTCCCCGAGCAGTATCGCAACCAGATCTTCATCGCCCGCCGCGGCTCCTGGAACCGCGAGCAGCTCATCGGCTACGACGTGGTGGTGGCGAGGCTCGACGCCCAGGGCAACGTGACGGGCATCGAGCCCTTCCTGACCGGCCTGCTCGACCAGGCGAACGACCGCTTCCTCGGCCGCCCCGTGGACGTGCTGCAGCTCCGCGACGGCTCGCTGCTGGTCTCGGACGAGCAGAACGGGGCGATCTACCGCATCTCGCGCGCGCAGTGACCTTTCCTCTGCGCTCCCTGGCGGCGGCGGTCGCCCTCGCGGCCGCCGCCTTTCTCTGCACGGCGGCGGGCGCGGCCGGCGACGACGCGGCGCGGCGGGGAGCCGCGCTGGCCGAGGCGCGCGGCTGCGGCGGCTGCCACGGCGAGCGCGGCCGCTCGCCGACCGCGAACGTCCCCTCGCTCGCCGGCCAGCCGGCCGAGGCCATCGTGCTCAACATGATCCTGTTCCGCGAGGGCCTGCGCGACGCGCCGCCGATGCCGGACCTCGCGCGCGACCTGACCGACCGGCAGATCGAGGACCTGGCCGCCTTCTATGCCTCGCTCCCGCCGGGCCCGCCGGAGGACCGCGGCGCTCCCGACCCGGCACGGATGCGCGAGGGGGCGCTCCTCGCCGAGCGGCTGAACTGCGGCGTCTGCCACCTGCCGGACTACGCTGGGCAGAACCAGGTCCCGCGCCTGGCCGGGCAGCGCGAGGACTACCTGCTGCTGAGCCTCAAGGGCTATCGCGACGGCACGCGGCGCGGCACCGACACCAGCATGAACGCCGTCGTCTACGGGCTGAGCGACGCCGAGCTCGCCGCGCTCGCGCACTATCTGGCGCACGCGCCGCCCTGAAGGAGACGCCCCGCGCCGGCACGGGCGGGGGAACGCTCCCGGAGGCGGCGGTTGACCGGCGCCGGCGGCCGCGGTTCCTTCCGGTGCCGCGAAGGGAGCCGCAAGCGCATGACGCCCGACCCCGTGAACCCCGCCGACCAGGTCGTGCTCGGCGCCCTCTACGGCACCGAGGCGATGCGCCGCGCCTTCGGCGAGACCGCCTACCTGCAGCGCATGCTGGACGTGGAGGCGGCGCTCGCGCGGGCAGAGGCGCGGCTCGGCATCATTCCCGAGGACGCGGCGCGCGCCATCGCCGCGGCGGCACGGGCGGAGAATCTGGACCGCGCCGCGCTCGCCGCCGCGACGCGCAACACCGGCTATCCGGTGGTCGGCCTGGTGCGCCAGCTCAGCGCCCTCGCCGGCGCCGAGGCGGGGCGGTGGACGCACTGGGGCGCGACGACGCAGGACATCATGGACAGCGCGCTGGTGCTGCAGATCCGCGACGCGCTCGACCTGATCGCATCCGACCTCGACGCGCTCTGCGCCGCGCTCGCCGCGCGGGCGCGGGCGCACCGCGACACGGTGATGGCGGGGCGCACCCACCTCCAGCACGCGCTGCCCGTCACCTTCGGCTACAAGTGCGCGGTCTGGCTCTCGCCCCTGCTCGCCATGCGCCAGCGCCTGATCGAGCTGCGCCCGCGCGCGCTGCGCGTGCAGTTCGGGGGGGCGGCGGGGACGCTGGCCTCGCTCGGCCCGCGCGGCCTCGAGGTCGCGGCGGAGCTGGCGCGCGAACTCGGCCTCGCCGAGCCCGACATCCCCTGGCACGTGGCGCGCGACGGGCTGGCGGAGGCGGTGTGCTGGCTCGGCCTACTGTGCGGCGCGCTGTCCAAGCTCGCGACCGACGTCATGCTGCTGATGCAGACCGAGGTCGCCGAGGTGGCGGAGCCGCACCAGGAGGGCCGCGGCGGCTCCTCCACCATGCCGCAGAAGCGCAACCCGATCGCCTGCGAGTACGTGCTCGCCCAGTCGCGCGGCGTGCACGCGCTGGTGCCGCAGGTGCTCGCCGCGATGGCGCAGGACCACGAGCGCGGCACCGGCCCGTGGCAGGCGGAGCCGCTCGCCATCCCGCAGGCCTTCCTGCTCGCCCACGGCGCGCTGGCGCAGGCGCGCACGATCGCCGAGGGGATGACGGTGGACGCCGCGCGCATGCGGCGCAACCTGGAGAGCACCGGCGGGCTGATCGTCGCCGAGGCGGTGATGATGGGCCTCGCGCCGATGCTCGGGCGCGGCGAGGCGCACCACGTCGTGAACCGCGCCTGCGACGTCGCGCGGGCGGAGGGCGTGCCGCTCGCCGAGGCGCTCGGGCGCGAGCCGGCGGTCGCCGCGCGGCTCGATCCCGCGGCGATCGCGCGGCTGACCGATCCGGCGGGCTATCTCGGCGCGGCGGGCGCCTTCGTGGACCGCGTGCTGGCGCGGGCGGCGGCGTCGCTGCCGGCCGGCTGAGGGCGCGGCGAAGACGCGAGCGCGGTCACGGCGGCGGCGTGCCGGCCGCGCCGGGCGCGCCCGGCGTGCCGGGTGGCCCGCCGCCGGAGTGCCGTCCCAGCGTCTCGCGCAGCACCCGCGCGGCGAGCGCGGCGGTGAAGGGCTTGGCGAGGAAGCGCGCGCCGGGCACCGCGCGTGCCGCGGCCATTGCCCCGTGCCGTCCGGATGCATAGACCACCGGCAGGTCGGGCCGCAGCACGCGCGCCGCGCGGGCGAGGGCGTAGCCGTCCGCTTCGCCGGGCAGGTTGATGTCGGTCAGCATCGCGAGGATGTCGCGCCGGGTAACGAGGAGGGCGAGCGCGGCCTGCGCGTCGCCCGCCTCGAGCACCGTGAAGCCCGCTTCCGTCAGGCCGTCGGCCAGCGTCAGCCTGACCAGGAAATCGTCCTCGACGACGAGCAGGACCGGCCGATCCCGCTGCACGTCCGCCTGCGCCATGCCCGCCTCGCCCACGAGGGGGAGATAGGCGCGGGCGGTGACGGCCGCATCGCGCCGTGCGTGACGTTGCCGTGATCCGGCAGGAGCGTGATCGGCGCCTCGGCGGAAGCCGCGTCAGCGCTCCGCCGCCTCCGCGAGCTCGAGCAGCGCCCGGCCGTCGCGCCGCAGCCGCGCCACCGCCGTATCTCCGCCGCAGCGGAAGCCCTCGAACACGGCGTGGCCGGGCGCGGTCACGTCCATCCTGCCGCGGACGCGGCAGACGAGACGCGCCGCGTTCTCCGGCGAGCCGCCGTGCCAGCGGACCAGCGCATCCGCCCAGTCGCCGGTGCGCTCGTAGTGCCGGCGCAGGTAGCGCGCGCCCCAGTCGGCGGCGACGAAGGGATCCAGCGGCCAGTCGCTGCGCCGCGCGTGCACGCCCGCGTTGACCTGGACGCATCCGGCCATCACCGGCTCCCGGCCGAGGGCTTCCCAGTACAGCCGGCGCGCCTCCTCGCGCGTCGCAGGGTAGTGGGAGCGCCCGCCGATGTTCAGCGCGAAGGCGTGCAGTCCGCTCTCGTTGAGCGCGATGGCGACCAGCAATCCTTCCGGGATGCCGTGCGCACGCTCCGCGGCGCGGACGGCGGCCAGGCATGCGGCGCGTGGCGAGCGGACGACGGAGCGCTCCGGCGACGGCTGCGCCAGCGCGGGGAACGCGGCCGTCGCGGCGAGCATCGTCCCGGCGGCGATCGCCATGCCCCATGTCGCGCGGGGCACCCGCCGTCGTCTCGCGCCGATGGCATGCGCCCTTGCCCCGTTGCATCGGGCGCCCCGCGGCAACGCACGCGGGCACGCCGCATCCCGTCGCCGGCGCTGGGGCACCGACATTCCGTTTGCGGTCGTCATGGGGGCGAGTCGCTAGCACGATCGCGTCGTCGTGCAAGCGAATTCACCGTGTTGCCGCGCGCCACATTGTCGCCACGATGTTGGTGTTGCGCGGCGCGCGTGTGCAGGGCGCTTGGTCGCGAGCGGCAGACACATGCATCGCGGATGATCCGCGTGATCCGCAACGGGCTCGCGATGCACGCCGACGGCGACGCGGCGTATCGCGCGCGATGCATGTCTTGCGCGAGAGTTCGCGTGTGCGCCGCGCTGTGCCGCGATGCTCGCGCGAATCTCGCCGACAATGCCATCGCGCCATGACGACGCCGGAGATCCTGAGCGCGCGTCCGGGCCCGCCGACATCGTCCGCGTCGAGGAGGCGTCGTGCGCGGCACCGCGCGGCGCGCCGAACGCCGCTGGCTCGCCGGGCCTGCGCGGTCGCGCGCCGGAGCGCGCAGCGCGGTGGTTCCGGGTCGGCCCGTGCGTTCCGGCTCGCCGGGCGAGCCGGCAGCGGAACGCACCGCTTCCGGACCGCGCGGGCGCGTCCGCTACGCGCTCCCATGGCCGGTGCGGGATCCTTGACTTCGTCGGGCCGCATCGGAGAACTTGCCTGCAAGGGGCCCGCCGCGATCGCCCCGTGAGGCGACAGCCGAAGGATCGCGTCCACCTCTCCCTCGGGAAGTGAACGCGCCATGCCGTCGCCCGACACCCTCACCGTCCCGCAATTGTCGCGCCTCGTCGGGCTGCCCGGCGCGCCCGTCGTCCTCGACGTCCGCACCGAGGAGGACCACGCGGCCGATCCGCGGGCGCTGCCCTGCGCGATCCGCCGGGACTGCCGCTCCGTCGCCGCCTGGGCGCCGGACTTCGCAGGCCGCCACGTCGCCGTGGTCTGCCGGCGCGGCTTGAAGCTCAGCCAGGGCGTCGCCGCCTGGCTGCGGCACCACGGGGCCCGCGCCGAATCCCTCGAGGGCGGCTTCGAGGCCTGGCGCGAGGCGGGCGGCCTGCTGGTCCGCCCCGACCGTCTGCCGCGCCGCGACGCGCAGGGGCGGACGGTCTGGGTCACGCGCGTCCGGCCGAAGGTGGACCGCATCGCCTGCCCCTGGCTGATCCGCCGCTTCGTGGATCCCTCCGCCGTGTTCCTCTTCGTCGCGCCGTCGGAGGTGCCGGCGGTCGCCGAGCACTTCGGCGCCACGCCCTTCGACATCGAGGGCGTGTTCTGGAGCCACCGCGGCGCCGCCTGCACCTTCGACGTGATGCTGGAGGAGTTCGGCCTCGCCGGCTCCGGACCGCTCGCGCGCCTCGCCGCGATCGTGCGCGGGGCGGACACGGCGCGGCCGGACCTGGCGCCGGAGGCGGCGGGGCTGCTCGCCGCCTCGCTCGGCCTGTCGCGCATGCACCGCGACGACCTGGAGCAGCTCGATGCCGCGATGACGCTCTACGACGCCTTCTACCGCTGGTGCCGCGACGCCACGGGCGAGACGCACAACTGGCCGGCCCCCGGCAGGGGAGCGTGACATGCGCGCCCCGCCCCGGGACATCCCGATGGACGCCGCCGCCTTCCCCACCTTCGCCCGGGCGTTGCGCGTCTGGCTGCGCGTCGGGCTGCTCTCCTTCGGGGGCCCGGCGGCGCAGATCGCGGTGATGCACCGCGAGGTGGTGGACGAGCGGCGCTGGGTCTCCGACGCGCGGTTCCTGCACGCGCTGAACTTCTGCATGCTGCTGCCGGGGCCGGAGGCGACGCAGCTCGCCACCTATCTCGGCTGGCTGATGCACGGCGTCCGGGGCGGCGTCGCGGCGGGCGTGCTGTTCGTGCTGCCGGGCGCGGCGGTGATGATGGCGCTCTCCGCCATCTACGCGCTGTACGGCGCGGTGCCGGCGATCGCCGCGCTGTTCTTCGGGCTGAAGTGCGCCGTGCTGGTCCTGGTGGTGGAGGCGCTGCTGCGCGTCGCCCGGCGCGCGCTGAAGACGCCGCCGAGCTGGATCCTGGCGGCGGCCGCCTTCCTCGCGCTGTTCGCCTTCTCTGTCCCCTTCCCGATCGTCGTGCTGGGCGCGCTGGCCGTCGGCTACGCCATGCCGCTGCAGTTCCGCGTCGCCGGGCACGGCGCCGCGGCCGAGGGTCCGCCCGCGCTGCTCGACGCGGCGCTGGCCGCCGACCCCGGCCGCATCGCCCGCATGGGCGCGGCGGCGCGGCGGGCCGGATTCGCGGCGCTCGCGCTCTGGCTCGCGCCGGTGGCGCTGCTGATGGGCGCCGGCGCCGGGGTGTTCGCGGACATCGCCTGGTTCTTCTCGAAGATGGCGGTGGTGACCGTGGGCGGCGCCTACGCCGTGCTCGCCTACGTCGCGCAGGAGGCGGTGGAGCGGTACGGCTGGCTCGACGCGGGCCAGATGCTCGCGGGGCTCGGCCTCGCCGAGACCACGCCGGGGCCGCTGATCCTGGTGCTGCAGTTCGTCGGCTTCCTCGCCGCCTTCCGCGAATGGGGCCTCTGGGGCGGCGTCCTCGGCGCCGCCGTCACGCTCTGGGCGACCTTCGTCCCCTGCTTCGCCTGGATCTTCCTCGGCGCGCCCGCCGTGGAGCGGCTCCACGCGCACCGCGCGCTGACCGGCGCGCTGGCCGCGGTGACCGCGGCGGTGGTCGGGGTGATCCTGAACCTCGCCCTCTGGTTCGGCCTGCGCGTGCTGTTCGGCGAGGTGCGGCCGCTGGCGATCGGGCCGCTAGCGCTCGACCTGCCGGTGCCGGCGAGCCTCGATCCGGCGGCGCTGGCGCTCGCGGCGCTGGCGGCCGCGTGCCTGTTCCGGTGGCGCCTGGGGCTGGTCCGCACCCTCGGCGTCGCGGCGCTGGCCGGCCTCGTCTTGCGCCTGGCGACGGCGGGCTGAGGGCGGCGCGGTCCGCCATCGGGGCGATCGGCCGCGACAGGGCCGCGCGGCCGCCCGGCGGCGACGGTCCCGCGGGGAGCTCAGCGTCCCCCGGCGATCGCGGTCGCCATGCGCCGCAGCCCGACCAGCTGCTGGCGCCACCAGCCGCCGGTGGCCAGCGCCTCCGGCGCCTCGGGGTCGCCGGTGCGCGGGTACACCTCGCGGCGGAAATCCGCCGTGCCGAAGATCCAGTCCCAGACCGGCAGCAGGACCGCGTAGTTCTTACCGTGCTCGCCGGCCGAGAGTTCGCCGTGGTGCAGCCGGTGGAAGCGCGGCGAGACCAGCAGCCGCTCGCCGACGCGGCCGAAGCTCAGCCGCACATTGGCGTGGCTCAGGCTCTCCGCCAGCCGCAGCACCAGCACGACCAGCGGGAACTGCCCCGGCGGCACGCCGATCAGCAGCGCCAGCCCGCCGAGCCAGAGCGCGGCGAGCACCTCGTCGAGCACGTGGTTGCGGTCGTCGGTCCAGAAGGTCATCTGGCGCTGCGCGTGGTGGATCGAGTGCAGCGCCCACCACCAGCCGAAGCGGTGCTGCAGGCGATGGCGCCAGTACTCCCCGAAATCCAGCACGACGATGTAGAACACCAGCGCCCACAGCGGGTGCTCCCGCAGCCAGGGCAGCAGCGTCTCGAGCGTCGGCGGGATGAACCCGGACTCGGCCACCCATCCCTCCCAGCGCGCCTGCAGGGTCGCGAACAGGACGAAGGCGATCATCGGCAGCAGTCCGAGCCGCGCGAGCAGGGTGTAGATCACGTCCGTGCGCACCGGCCCGCGGCTCTCCCAGCGCTCGACCGGGCGCCACGCCTCGAGCGGGCGGCAGACCGCGTAGACCGCGACGATCGTCAGCAGCCCGAAGATCGCGAAGTCGAGCCACTCGTAGGCGTCCTCGGCCCAGTCCATCAGGCCGAGCGCGTACAGGGCGGGCTGGATCGCCCCCTCGAAGATCCGGGCGGCGGCGGCGGCGTAGAGGTCCTCGAGCATGCGCCGGTTCTCACCCCTGTCGGCTAACGCCCCTGTGGCGGCAGCGTGTCGAAGCAGAAACCCCTGGCCTGGAGGGCCTCGATCAGCGGCTCGAGCACCTCCGCGAAGGGTTCGCGCCGGCTCCGCACGCCCCAGTGCATGACCAGCACCTCGCCGTCGCGCACGTCGCGCAGGGCGCGTCGGAGCAGCGCCGCGTTGGGGTGGCGGTCGGAGGGCAGCTCGTCGCCGAGGAAGCCGTGCGCGGTCCAGCCCTGGTGCGTCAGGCCGCAGGCGCGGGCCATGGCGAGCGCGCCGGGGGTGGTGATGCCGCCCGGGGCGCGCCAGAGCGGCAGCACCCGCGCCTCCGGCACCATCTCGCGCAGCCGGCGGATGGGCCGCTCCAGCTCCTCGCACAGCCCGGCCTGGTCGAGCAGCACGGCCGCCGCGCCGCCGCGGGCGACGTAGCGGACGCGACCGGGCCCGGCATCGGCGCGGAAATACCAGTGCCGCCAGGTATGGCTGGCGAAGACGTGGCCCTCCGCCGCGCGGGCGCGCCAGAAGTCGCGCCACGAGTCCGAGAGGGTCGAATCGCCGCGCCAGGTCGGCTCGTCCGCCACGAAGAGGGTGGCGCGCACGCCGCGGCGGCGGAGGATGTCGGCGATCCGCTCGGCCTCCCGCGACCAGCCCGTGTCGATCGTGAGGTAGAGCGTGCCGGCGGGACAGTACGGCGAGTGCGCGCCGTGGGCGGCGGCCGGACCCGCGCCCGGCCCCGGAACCAGCCATGCGCCGGCGCCGGCCAGCACGGCAGCGCCGATCCGCCGCCGCGTCGCGCCGCGCCGCGCCGCATCGTGCGGCGCCACGCCGCGTGCCGGCGCCTCAGCCGCCGCGCGGATGGACGTAGATGCCATGCGGGCTGCGCCCGACCCGGATCGTCTCGATCTCCTCCGTCCGCGGATCGATCACCGCGACGCGGCGGATCCACCGCAAGGTGACCCAGAGCTGCCCGTCCGGGCCGAAGGCGATGCAGTCTGGCCCGCCGGGCACCTCCCAGCGGCGCCGGACCTCGAGCGTGTCCGGATCCAGGGCGGTGACCCGGCTGTCCACCCGGCTGGTCGCGTAGAGGGCCTGGCCGTCGGGTGCGCGGAAGATGGCATGGGCCCCGCGGCCGACCGCGATCCTCCGCTCGACCTGCCGCGTCTCGGGGTTCAGCACGGCGAAGTGGTCGGTCCCCATGATGCCGACGATCAGCAGGCCGCGGTGCCAGAGGATGCCCGCCGGTTCGGGCCCGACCTGCGCCTGCCAGACCGGCTGGCGCGTCTCCAGGCTGATCGCGACGACGGCGCCGCTGCCCTGCAGGGTCACGTGGACCATGCGGCTGTCGGGGCTGAAGGCCATGTGGCTCGGCTTGTCCGGCAGGCGCAGGCGCTCGAGCAGGGTCGGCCCCGCGGCGTCGTAGATATCCACCTGGTCGCGCCGCAGCGAGGCGATCACCAGATGCTTCCCGTCCGGCGCGTAGTCGAGGTGGTAGGGATTGCTGATCCGCTCGCGCCGCTGCAGCGCGCCGGTGTCCGGATCGAGGAACAGCAGCTCGTTGGCGGCGGAATCGCCGATGACGAGGGAACGGCCGTCCGGGGTCGGCACTAGGTGGTGCGGCTCGCGCAGCACCGGGATCCGGCGCGTCTCCACGCGCTCGGCGCCATCGAGCACGCTGATGGAGGCATCGCCCGAGTTCAGGACATAGACGACGATCTCCGCCGTCGCAGCCCTCGCCCGACCGGCCAGCAGGGCGGCGAGCCCGAGCAGCAGGGCGGGGCGGCGGGCAGGCTGGAAGGGCGGCCGCATGGCGGGCAAGGTCGTCCGTCGTCCGAGACAGTCGTCACGGCACCTCCATAGCTGCCGCGACGTGATCGCGCTTTCAAGCGGCTTCCCCGCCCCCCGCCCTGACCCCCGCGCGCCGGGGACGCCGGGCCGGATCGCGTGCCCGGTCAGCCGCCTTCCGCCGGCTCGAAGCGCATCGCCACGCCGTTCATGCAGTAGCGCAGGCCGGTGGGCGGCGGCCCGTCCGGGAACACGTGGCCGAGATGCCCGCCGCAGCGCGCGCAATGGACCTCAGTGCGGGTCATGAAGAAGCTCCGGTCCTCGGAAGTCCCAACCGCGCCCTCGCGCGGCCGCCAGAAGCTCGGCCAGCCGGTGCCGCTGTCGAACTTGGCGTCGGAGTCGAACAGGGCGTTGCCGCAACCGGCGCAGACGAAGGTGCCGCGCCGCTTCTCCTTGTCGAGCGGGCTGCTGCCCGCGCGCTCCGTGCCGTGCTGGCGCAGCACCCGGAACTGCTCGGGCGTGAGCGCCGCCCGCCACTCGGCCTCCGACTTCTCGACGGGGAAGGGCGTCTCGCCCGGCCCCCGCGCGCCGCCCCGCTCGCGCTTGAACAGCATGGCTCGCTCCCTCGCTCTCCGCGGATCCTCGCCGTCGCCATCTGGGCATGGCGGCGGCCGGGGGCCAATCCCTCGGCCGGCCCGCTTCCCGATTTGGTCGCGGCCTGGCGCCCTGCTACCCTTCCTTCGGGCCCTGCCGGCGCCGCCTCGACCGGCGCGACGCCCGCCGGGCCGCCCCGCTCCGCCGACCGCGGCCCGGTCTGGCGGGACGCGGGAGCACCGGCGGTTTCCGGCCGCATGGCGCCCGCCGCCTCTCTCCCCGACGTCACGAACCTGCCCCGGTGCCGCATGACGACCTCCGCGACGATCGCCCCCCTCCGCTCGCTCGACGAGCTCGCGCCGGGGCAGGTGTACGACTTCGGCGGCTTCACGCTGAGCGAGGCCGAGGTGGTGGAGTTCGCCCGCCGCTACGACCCGCAGCCCTTCCACCTCGACCGCGAGGCGGCGCGGGAGAGCCTGTTCGGCGAGCTGGTGGCGAGCGGGCTGCACACCCTCTCGGCCGCCTTCGGCCACCTGATGCGCAGCGGCTGGCTCGCCGCGGTCTCGCTCGGCGGCAACCGGATCGACACGCGCTGGCCGGCGCCACTCCGCCCCGGCGAGCCGGTGCGGCTGAAGGTGGAGGTGCTGGAGGTGCAGCCCTCGCGCTCCGGCCGTCCGCTCGGGGTGGCGAAGCTGCGCTACCTGCTCGCGCGCGAGGCGGACGGCGTGGTGGTGCTGGACTCGGTCGGGACGCACTTCCTGCGGCGCTGAGCGTCGCCCGCGTCCTCTGCTATCCTCGCCCCGCGTCGGCTCGGAGAGACGGACCGGGGAGGGGAGGGATGACGACGGGAAGCGAAGCGGCCCAGCAGCAGCGCGCGAGGCGCAACACGATCGGCGACGCGCTGCGGCGCTCCGCCCGGCGGTTCCGCGACCGGCCGGCGCTCCGCTTCGGCGAGCGGCAGTGGAGCTACGCCGCGCTCGACCTCGCCGCCGACCGGGTGGCGCGCTGCCTGCTGGCGCAGGGCCTGAAGCCCGGCGACCGCGTGCTCGCCTACGGGCGCAATTCCGACGGCTACCTGCTCGCCTGGCTCGGCTGCGCGCGGGCGGGGCTGATCCACGTGCCGGCCAATTTCGCGCTCACCGCGGGCGAGCTCGAGCACATCGCGCGCCAGTCCGGCGCCGCGGCGCTGCTCACCCAGCCGGCGCTGAGGGCGACCGCGGAGGCGGTGCGCGGCCGGCTCGGCATCGCCGTCGCCGGCACGCTCGAGGAGGGCGCCGCCGGGCCGGGCGGCTTCGACGTGCTGGCCGCGGCGCAGGACCCGCGCTGGGGCGGGCCCGGCGACCCGCCGCCGGGCGAGGCGGTGCGCGACGAGGACGTGGCGCAGCTCCTCTACACCTCGGGCACCACCGGCCTGCCCAAGGGCGCGATGATGACCCACCGCGCGCTGCTCGCCGAGTACATGAGCTGCATCGTCGAGCTGGAGTTCGCCGGCGAGGACCGGGTGCTGGCCAGCCTGCCGCTCTACCACTCGGCGCAGATGCACTGCTTCACCATGCCGCAGCTCCTGGTCGGCGCCTCGATCGTGCTGATCGAGGCGCCGGAGCCGGCGCGGGTGCTGGAGCTGATCGAGCGGCACCGGATCAGCTCCTTCTTCGCCCCGCCCACGGTCTGGATCGGCCTGCTGCGCCATCCGGACTTCGCCCGGCGCGACCTCGGCGCGCTGCGCAAGATCTACTACGGCGCCTCGATCATGCCGGTGCCGGTGCTGCAGGAGCTGCGCGAGCGCCTGCCCGGCGTGCGGCCCTTCAACTGCTACGGCCAGAGCGAGATCGCCCCGCTCGCCACCGTCCTCAGGCCGGAGGAGCACGACGCCCGCCCCGGCTCGGTCGGCCGGCCGATCCTCAACGTCGAGACGCGGGTGGTGGACGCCGCGATGCGCGACGTGGCGCCGGGCGAGCGCGGCGAGATCGTGCACCGCTCGCCCCAGCTCCTCGTCGGCTACTGGGACAACCCGGAGGAGACGGCGCGCGCCTTCGAGGGCGGCTGGTTCCACTCCGGCGACGTCGCCGAGGTGGACGCCGAGGGGTACCTCTACATCGTCGACCGCACCAAGGACCTGATCAACACCGGCGGCGTGCTGGTGGCGAGCCGCGAGGTGGAGGAGGCGCTGTTCACCCACCCCGCGGTCGCCGAGGTGGCGGTGATCGCGGTGCCCGACCCGCGCTGGATCGAGGCGGTGACGGCCGTGGTGGTGCTGCGCGCCGACGCGGCCGGAGGCGGCGCGGCGCCGGAGGAGATCGAGCGCGCGCTGATCGCCCATGCGCGCGAGCGGCTCGCGCCGTACAAGGTGCCGAAGCGGGTGATCCTGACCGACGCGCTGCCGAAGAACACCGCGGGGAAGCTGCTCAAGCGGGAGCTGCGGGCGCGCTACGCGGGCACCGGCGACGCGGCGCTCGGGCACGGCCTCGCGGCGCCGGCGCCGGGCGGCGGATAGAGCGGATCGCGGACGGCTGGAAACAGCCGGGAGCGTGAATCTGCTCGGCAGACAACGAGCCAGAGCCGTTGCAGCGAGAACAGCCGAGCGAAAACGGCTCTAGCCGCGCCGCGCGGCGCGGCGCCTCAGATCTTCTCGACCTGGCTGTATTCCAGCTCCACCGGCGTGGAGCGGCCGAAGATGCTGACCGAGACCTTCACCCGGCCGCGCTCCTCGTCCACCTCCTCGACCACGCCGTTGAAGCTGGTGAAGGGGCCGTCGGCGACGCGCACCTGCTCGCCCACCTCGAACACCACGCTCGGGCGCCGGGGCTTCTCCACGCCCTCCTGCACCTGGCGGAGCATGCGCTGCGCCTCGGCCTCGCGGATCGGCGTCGGCCGGTTGCGCTCGCCGAGGAAGCCGGTGACCTTGGGCGTGTTCTTGATCAGGTGCCAGGCGTCGTCGGTCATCTCCATCTTCACCAGCACGTAGCCGGGGAAGAACTTGCGCTCCGTCTCGACCTTCTGGCCGCGGCGGACCTCGGTGACCGGCTCGGCCGGGACCAGGACCTCCTCGATCTTGTCCGCGAGGCCCTTCTGCGCCGCCTGCTCCTTGATCTGCTGGGCGATCTTCTTCTCGAAGCCAGAATAGACGTGGACGACGTACCACTTCTTCTCGGCCATGGTGGCTTGCGCCTCCCTCATCCCGCGATGCTTCCCGCGCGCCGCCGCGGCCGCGAGCCCCGCGCCGCGCCGCGGCCGGACCGCACCCGCCCCGGCATCAGCCGAGCCCGAACACGCCGCGCATGATCTGCGAGATCGCGAGGTCCACGAGCAGGAAGAACACCGCGGCGAGCGCCGACATGGCGAGCACGAGGCCCGTCGTGACGAGCGTCTCCTTGCGCGTGGGCCAGGTGACCCGGTTCACCTCCTGGCGCACCTCGCGGATGAACTGCGCGGGGTCGAGCTTGGCCAACTCCCAATCCTTCAACGAAAGCCGGGCGGCGCCCGCACGGGCGCCGCCCCGGAAGATCCCTGGCGGCCTGCGCGGCCCGGCCGGCACTGGCAGGGGCGGAGGGTCTCGAACCCCCAACCTCCGGTTTTGGAGACCGGCGCTCTAGCCAATTGAGCTACGCCCCTCCACGCCGCCGGCCGGCGCGGCCGCCCGCGCCGGACAGCCGACCTCGCCGCTCGGTCGGGCCGCGCGCGAGAGCCGGTCTATAGGTCAGCCGTGCGGGGCTGTCGAGGGCGGCGGGCGCGACGCCCCCGCCTCGCGCACGACAAGGGTCCGGCCGAGCTTGTCGTGCCAGGTCTGCCGCCGCGGATCCCACAGCATCCAGAGATAGCCGAGCCCGAGCGGCAGCGCCGACAGCAGGTAGCCGACGTAGCGCAGCGCAAGGTGGCCGAGGGCGGCATGGCCGCCGGTGCCGGCATCGACGATGCGCAGGCCGAGCACGCGCTTGCCCGGCGTCGCCTGGTGCGGGCCCGCCCAGAAGTTCAGCACCACCAGGCCGAAGATGAGGTTGAGCAGGGCCTCGGCCGCCGGCGTGGGATAGCCCGCCGCGCCGCCCCCCCCGCCGTGCAGCGCCGCGCCCAGCGTGACCAGGGTGAAGCTGACCGGCAGCATCCAGATCAGGTCGATCAGCGTCGCGAGCAGGCGCGATCCGAAGCCGGCGAGCTCGCCTCGGCCGGGCGGCACGCCGCTCACCGCCCGCCCGCGCACGATGGAGCGGGTGACGGGAATCGAACCCGCACAACCAGCTTGGAAGGCTGGGGCTCTACCATTGAGCTACACCCGCGGCGCGGCGCTCCGCACTCCGACGTCCCGTCCGTCCCACCGGCCCGGGAGAATGGCGAGTCATGCGATCGCACACATGATATGGAGGGGGTTGGATTCGAACCAACGTAGGCTCACGCCAACGGATTTACAGTCCGTCCCCTTTAGCCACTCGGGCACCCCTCCGCACGGGCTCGCGGGCCGATGGAGGGGGGCGACTAGCGGCTCGGAGCGGTGCCTGTCAATGCGCAGCGGCGCTTCCCCCCGCGGCAGGTGCGCGGCGCCCGTTCCTCCGATCCGCTCACCACACGCGAGCGAGCGGCGCCCGCTTGGCCTGCGCCCCGGCCCCCCCGCCGCCACCCGCGCCCGAGGCCGCGAGGACGCGCCGCAGCGTCTCGACCAGGTGATCCGGCGCGAACGGCTTGATGAGCAGCGCGAAGGGGGCCTGCGCCGGCGTCTCGCCGCCCACCGCGCCGCCGCGCCCGCTGTCCGAGGGGAGGCGGCCGGTCATCACCACCACCGGCAGGCAGGGCCGATCGGTGCGCAGCCGCCGGATCAGTTCCCAGCCGCCGAGGCGCGGCATGTCCAGGTCGGTCAGCAGGACGTCCACGTGGCGGGCGCCGGCACGCTCCAGCGCCTCCACGCCATCGGCGGCGAGGATCACCTCGAACCCCTCGCCCTCCAGCAGATCCCCCAGCAGCACGGCGAGCAGATGCTCGTCCTCGGCCAGGAGGACGACCGCCCCCATCGCAGGGCCGGGCGGTTGCGGCATCTGGGATCCTGGCGCAGCGGGCACGTCGGCACCCCCACCTCGTGCGAAAGTCTGCAACCATCTTGGCGCGTCATCGCCGATTTGCACGTAACGGTTGTGGGAGGGCGCAACGAATCGCCCCGCGCGCCGGCCCTCGCGCGGGCCGCCGACTTGCAAGCGCGGCGCGAGGGCGCAGGATGGCTCGCGCATGCGACGTCCCCTTCCTCCGCCGCGCCGCCGCGGCAGCGCCAAGGCGCCACCGCACGAGGGCCGAAGCGCCGGCCCCCCGGACCTCGACCGCGGCGCGCGCCGGACGAGGAGCGGCCGCGCCGAGCCGCCCGGGCCACCGGTGGCCGCCGCCCGCCGCGCCGGTGCCGGCCGCGGCCCGGAGAGGCCCCGCCCGCCGCGCCCGGACCGCGGAGAGCTGGCGGCGACGGCACCGCCTTCGGCCGGTCACCGTCCTCCGCCGCCGGAGGGACCATCCGTCGTGCAGTCGGCGCGGCATGCCGGGCGCGGCGGCGGCCCCGGCGCGAGCAGCGCCGCCTACTGGCTCCACGGCCAGCACGCGGTCGCCGCCGCGCTGGCGAACCCTGCGCGCCGTCTGCGCCGCCTCCTGGTCACCGCCGAGGCCGAGGCGGCGCTTGCCGCGCGCGTGCCGCCCCCCTGGCGCATCGTCCCGGAGCGGGTCGAGGACCGCGCGCGCTTCCGGACCTTCCTCCCCGAGGACGCGGTGCACCAGGGCGTCGCCCTGCTCGTCGAGCCGCTGGCGCCTGCCTCGCTGCACGCCGCGGTGGCCGGGCGTCCCGGGCCGGTGCTGGTGCTCGATCAGGTGACCGATCCGCGCAACGTCGGCGCGATCCTGCGTTCGGCGGCGGCGTTCGGCGCCGCCTGCGTCGTGCTGCAGCAGCGCCATGCGCCGCCCGAGGGCGGCGCGCTGGCCCGCGCCGCCTCCGGCGCGCTCGAACTCGTGCCCGTGGTGCGCGAGGTGAACCTCGCGCGCGCCCTGCTCGCGCTGAAGCGCATGGGCTTCTGGGTCGTCGGCCTCGACGCGTCGGCGCCGGCGACGCTGGCCGAGGCCGGGCTCGGCGCGCGCCGCGTCGCGCTGGTGCTCGGCGCCGAGGAGGGCGGCCTGCGGCGCCTGCAGCGCGAGGCCTGCGACGAGCTCCTCCGCCTGCCGATCGCGCCCGAGGTCGAGAGCCTGAACGTCGCCGCCGCCGCCGCGGTGGCGCTCTACGAGCTGGTCCGGTCGCGCCTGCCGGCGACCGGCCCCGAAGGGAAGGAATGACCGCGCCCATGCCGCACACCGATGCCACCGACGCCGCCGAACGGGCGGCCGCGGTCCTGTTCGAGGCGCGTCGCGCCCGGCCGCGGGCGCCGCTCGCCCCGCTCCCGCCGGGGGTCGCCCCGGCCGACGAGGCCGCCGGCTACGCGGCGCAGCACGCGCTCGCTCGGCGGCTCGGCGCGGAGCCGCCGGCCGGCTTCAAGATCGGCGCGACGACGCGGCAGATGCAGGCCTATCTCGGTCTTGCCGGCCCCGCGGCCGGGTTCGTGTCGCGCCAGGGGCTGCGCGCCACACCGGCAGAGTTCCGCTTCGCCGACTTCTTCCAGCCCGGGGTGGAGTGCGAGATCGGGCTGCGACTCGGACGCGACCTGCCGCCCGGCCCGTGCTCGCGCGCGACGGCGGAGGCGGCGGTCGCGGAGGTGTTCCCGGCCATCGAGATCGTCGAGCGGCGCTACGGCGCCGACCTCGCCGCCTTCGGCACGCCGAGCCTGATCGCCGACCAGGTGTTCCACGCCGCGGGCGTGCTCGGCGCGCCCGTGCCGGACTGGCGCGCCCTCGACCTCGGCGCGACGCAGGGACGCATGTGGGTAGCCGACGCGCTGCGCGGCGAGGGCCATGGGCGGGATCTGCTCGGCCATCCGATGGAGGCGCTGGCCTGGCTGGCCGGCTCCGGCGCGGCACGGGTGTTCGGCGGGCTGCGGGCCGGACAGGTGGTGTTCCTCGGCTCGGTGACGCCGCCCATCTGGCTGGAGGGGCCCTGCACGGTGCGCATCGCGTTCGACGGGCTCGGCATGGCGGACCTGCGCTTCGTCTGACGGCGTCGCCGGGACGGGCCAGGGGGCCTGCCGGACACGTTCGGTTAACCGCATGCCGGCGAGGATCGCCACGGTGTCCGTCGCCCGGCTGGGCGGCTTCGGCGCCAGGACGGCGCGGAATATCGGGAGAATCCATGCGCCGCCCCAGGACCGAGGAGCCGGCCGCCGGCGACAGCCCGGCCGCCGCCGGCTGGCACACACTCACCGAGGCCCAGCAACTGGCCCTGGCGCGCGAGGCGCTGCGCCGCGCGGCCGGCATCCTGGCCGACCAGGCCGAACTGCTCGCCGACGAGATGGAGGGCGGCGCGCTGCTCGACCGCGGCGGCCCCGACGCGCTCCGGCTGTTCGCCGCGGTGGTGCGCGCGACCAACCGCGACGCCATCGGCGCGACCATCGGCCGCGCCTGAGGTCGGGACGAGCCGCCCGCCGGCCGCCACTGGCGGCCAGGGGCCGCGCATGGACCTCCCGCGCCCGCCGCCGCGCCCCGGGATGGCGCTGGACCGGCGGCGCCGGGGCGTCTAGACGCTTGGGCCTGATCCGCCTGCCCCCGTGGCGGAATGGTAGACGCAGGCGACTCAAAATCGCTCGCCCGCGAGGGTGTGGGAGTTCGAATCTCCCCGGGGGCATTGGTTTCGCGCATGCGGCGCCTCGCGGCACGGTGGCCGGTTCGCCGGTGCGGCCAGTCTCGCCTTGCGATTTTCACGAATTCGTGATAAATGCCCCGGCGCCATGTTCCCGAGTGCCCGCTTCGAGCCGCGCAGGGCGGGCCGCCAGCGACACCTCGCCGCCTGGGCAAGCGCGCTCTCGGCCTGGGCGATATCCGTCCTGCTGCTGCACTGGTTCTACGCCACCCACCTGCAGCGCGAGGAGCAGGCGGCGGAGTTCGCCGCGCTCGAACGCGCCGCGGCGATGGCCGAAGCGGTCGAACAGGGCGTGCTGCGCAAGCTCGACTTCGTCGAGGGCCTGCACGAGCTCCTTCAGCTTCGCGAGCGCCTCGACCGCGCCGGCGACACCGCCGGCGCCGCGGCGATCGAGGAGCATCTGACCGCCGTCGCCCGCCGCGCGCGCTTCGGCGTGCAGGCGATCGGCGTGATTCGCGCCGACGGCGTGCTCCACTGGTCCACCGCGCAGGCTCCGGGGGCCCAGCCCGTCTCCGTCGCCGAGCGCGAATACTTCGCCGTGCACCGCGACGGCAAGCGCGAGCTGCATGTGAGCGCGCTGACCATCGGGCGCACCAGCGCGATCCGCTGGAGCATGCACCTCACCCGCGCCCTCGAGGACCGGTCCGGCAACTTCGCCGGCGTCGCCCTGGTGTCCCTCGATCCGATCGAGCTTTCGAAGAAGCTCGGCGCGCTGCACGCCGGCCACGGCGAGGCCTCGGTGGTGCTGCGTCTCGACGATGGTGCGCTGCTCGCCCTTGGCGCCCCGGAAGAGCGGCGCTTCCTCGGCGGAGCGCTGCCGGAGGAGGCCGTGCTGTTCCAGCTCATGCGCGCCGAGCGGGCGGGACGGGCGCGTGTCTGGAGCCATCTCTCGGGCCGCGAGCTGCTGTTCGGCTACCGCACCGTCTCCGGCGCCCCCCTCGCGGTCGCCTACGGGCTGGACGCCGAGCAGGAGCTGGCGCCGATCCGCGCGCTGCGCCGCTCGGCCCAGGCCTCGATGGCGATCGCGGCGACGCTGTCGCTGATGATCCTCCTCCTGGTCCTCTGGTGGATGCCGCCGACCCGCGCCCGGGCGTCCCTCCCCGCCGGCCTCGCGGAGCGCGCCCCGGGCTGATCGCGCCCTTGCGCGGGATCTCGGCGGCGAGGCGCATCCAGGCCCCCGCCAGGGAAGTCCGTGCCGTCGCCCCGGCGGCGGCAGGGCCGGACGCTTGCCAATCGCGCCGGATCGCGCAAAGACGCGCGCCGACGGACCGTCCCTCCGCCCCACCCCGCCACCCGTGCCCTCACCAGCCCGGAGTCCCGCGTCATGTCCGCCGCCTTCGACCGCATCGCCGACATCATCGCGGAGAACAGCGAGGTCCCGCGGGAGAAGATCACGCCCGATTCGCACGTGATCAACGACCTCGGCATAGACAGCCTCGACTTCCTCGACATCGTCTTCGCCATAGACAAGGCCTTCGGCATCAAGGTCCCGGTCGAGGCCTGGACGCAGGAGGTGAACGCGGGCAACGCGCCGGCGGAACAGTACTTCGTCATGAAGAACCTCGCCCAGCGCATCGAGGAGCTGGTCGCGGCCAAGCAGGCCCAGGGCTGAGGGCGCCCGCAGCGCCGTGCGCCTCGAGTATTTCCAGATGATCGACCGCGTCCTCGCCTGCGGCGAGGGCGTGATCGTCGCCGAGGCGCGGGTGCCCGAGGCCTCGCCGGTGTTCGAGGGGCACTTCCCCGGCCACCCGCTGATGCCCGGCGTGCTGCTGGTGGAAGCCATGGCCCAGGCCTCGGGCTATCTGATCCTGGCGACGCAGGGCTTCGCGCGCATGCCCTTCCTCGCCGGGGTGCGGGAGGCGAAGCTGCGCAGCTTCGTCACGCCGGGCATGACGCTGAAGGTGGAGGCGAGACTGGTGCACGACGGCTCGGGCTACGCGGTGACCGCGGGCAGCATCGGCGGCCCCGACGGCAGGCGCATCTGCGACGCGGAACTGACGCTGCGCACCCTCCCCTTCCCCGCGCCGGAGCTGGCCGCGGCCATGCGCGCCCGCGCGGCGGAGATCGGGCTGCCGGCCGCCGGCGCCGCGGGGAAGGCGGCGTGAGCGGCATGCGGCGCGAGGTCTGGATCACCGGGATCGGCCTCGTCACCTCGCTCGGCGAGGGGGCGGAGGCGCACTGGGCGGCGCTGTCCGCGCCCGGGACGAGGCCGGTGCTCGACGAGACGAGCTTCGCCCCCTTCCCGGTGCATCCGCTGCCGGCGCTCGATCTCGACCGCCAGATCCCGAAGAAGGGCGACCAGCGGCAGATGGAGCCCTGGCAGCGCCTCGGCACCTACGCCGCGGGGCTGGCCATAGACGACGCGCAGGCGCGCGACCTGGTCGCCGACATGCACCTCGTCGTCGCGGCAGGAGGCGGCGAGCGCGACGTGGCGGTGGACGAGGCGATCGCGGCGGAGCTCGCCAACGCGCCGCCCGAGGTCGCCGGGCCGCGGCTGAACGAGCGCCTGGCGGCCGACCTGCGGCCGACGCTGTTCCTCGCCCAGCTCTCCAACCTGCTCGCCGGCAACATCTCGATCGTGCACGGCGTCACCGGTTCCTCGCGCACCTTCATGGGCGAGGAGCAGGCGGCGGCGGACGCGGTGCGCATCGCGCATCTGCGCCTCGCCGAGGGGCGGGGCGAGATCGCGCTGGTCGGCGGCGCCTATGTCGCGCAGCGCTGGGACATGCTGCTGCTCTACGCGGCGGGCGGGGCGCTCTGGCACGGGCCGTGGGCGCCGATCTCGGCGCGGGCGGCGCGCGGCGGGGGGTTCGTCGGCGGCGGCATGGCCGCCTTCCTGGTGCTGGAGACGGCGGAGCACGCGCGCGCCCGCGGCGCCAAGGGGCTCGCGCGCCTGGCGGGCGTGGCGACGGACGTCGCGCACCGCCGCGAGGGCGGCGGCTCGGCCGCGGTGGCGCGCGCGCTCTGGGACCGGCTCGCGCCGCGCGGCGGCGCCGGCCGGCTCGGCGTGGTCTCCGGCGCCATCGGGGTCGAGCCGGCGCTCGCCGAGGAGCGCGCCTTCCTCGCCGGCCTCGCCGCGGGCGCGCTCGTCCGCACGCCCGGCACGCTGCTCGGCCACGGCGTGGAGGCGAGCTTCCCGGCCCACCTCGCCCTCGGCGCGCTGGCCCTCGCGCGCGGCGGCTTCTACCCGCCCCTCGATCCCGGCCTCGACACGCCGGAGGCCGGGGGCCGCGTGGACCGGGTGCTGGTCACCGGCTTCGGCCAGTGGCGCGGCGAGGCGCTGGCGCTCCTGGAGCCCGCGGCATGAACGGCATCCCGACCAAGGACAGGCACGGCCGCCCGCTGGTGGCGGTGACCGGCATCGGCATCGTCACCTCGCTCGGCTGGGGCGTGGAGGCGAACTGGGCGGCGCTGACCGCGGGACGGTCGGGCATCCGCCGCATCACCCGCTTCCCGACCGACCACCTCAAGACCACCATCGCCGGCCTGGTGCACCTGCCGGACGAGCCGCCGGGCGGCGAGTGCATCCCCTCCCCCGTCCGCGTCGAGCGCATGGCGGTCGCGGTGATCGCCGAGGCGCTGGCGAACGCGCGCATCGGCGACACGGGCCGCTTCCCGGGGCCGCTCTTCGTCGGCATGCCGCCGGTGGAGATGGAATGGCCGCAGCGCTTCGCGCTCGCCCGCGGCGCCAATGACGGCGCGCCGGGCTACCGCGGCCTCGTCGCCGCGGTCGAGGGCCGGCAGGACATCTACGAGACGGTGCTGTTCGGCGGCGTGGCCGAGCACCTCGCCGCGCGCTTCGGCACCCGCGGCGCGCCGATCAGCCTGACCACCGCCTGCGCCACGGGCGCCTCCGCGATCCAGCTCGGCGTCGAGGCGATCCAGCGCGGCGAGGCGGAGGCGGCGATCGCCGTCGGCGCCGACGGCTCGGTGCAGCCCGAGGCGCTGATCCGCTTCTCGCTGCTCTCCGCCCTCTCGACGCGCAACGAGGAGCCGGAGAAGGCGGCGCGGCCCTTCGACCGCACGCGCGACGGCTTCGTCATGGCCGAGGGCGCGGCGGCGCTGGTCCTGGAGAGCCTGGAGAGCGCGCGCGCCCGCGGCGCGCCGGTGCTCGGCCTGGTGCTCGGCTGCGGCGAGCGGGCCGATTCCTTCCACCGCACGCGCTCCAACCCCGACGGCAAGGCGATCATCGGCGCCATCCGCAACGCGCTGGCGGACGCCGGGCTGGAGCCCGGCGACATCGACTACGTCAACGCGCACGGCACCGGCACGCCGGAGAACGACAAGATGGAGCACCTCGGCATGCGCGCCGTGTTCGGCGACCGCCCGCCGCCCATCTCCTCCAACAAGTCCATGATCGGCCACACCCTCTCCGCCGCCGGCGCGGTGGAGGCGGCGTTCAGCCTGCTCACCCTCCGCGACCAGCTCCTGCCCCCCACCATCAACCACCGCGAGCCCGATCCGGCGATCCCGCTCGACGTGGTGCCGAACGAGGCGCGCCGGGCGCGGGTGCGGCACGTGCTCTCCAACTCCTTCGGCTTCGGCGGGCAGAACGTCTGCCTGGTGCTGGGCGAGCCGCCGGGCTGACCGCCATGCGCGCCTTGCGGCTGCACGCCGAGCGCGACCTGCGCCTCGACGACATCCCCCCGCCGCCGCCGCCCGGGCCGGGCGAGGTGCAGGTGCGCATGCGCGCCCTCGCGCTCAACCACATCGACGTCTGGGGCTGGCGCGGCATGGCCTTCGCGAGGCGCGCGCTGCCGATCTGCGTCGGCGTCGAGGCGGTGGGCGAGGTCGTCGCCGCGGGGCCGGGCGTGGAGGGATGGCGGCCCGGCGACCGCGTCGCCCCCTACGGCGCCATCACCTGCGGCGCCTGCCGCGCCTGCCGCGAGGGGCGCGACAATCTCTGCGAGGACGTCCGCGGCATCATGGGCTTCCACGTGGACGGCTTCGCGCGCGAGCGCGCCAACCTCGAGGCCCGGCTGCTGGTCCGCGTGCCCGACGGCATCGGCTGGGAGGACGCGGCCTGCGGCCCGGTCACCTTCGCCACCGTCGAGCACATGCTGTTCGACAACGCGCGGCTCGAGCCGGGCGAGACCATCCTGGTCCACGCCGCGGGCTCCGGCATCGGCACGGTGGCGATCCGCATGGCCAAGGCGCTCGGCTGCACGGTGATCGCCACCGCCGGCGACGACGAGAAGTGCGCGAAGGCCCGCGCGCTCGGCGCCGACCACGTGGTGAACTACACGACCGGGCGGTTCGAGAGCGTGGCGCGGCGCGTGACGAACAAGCGCGGCGTGGACGTGGTGTTCGAGCATGTCGGCGCGGCGACCTGGGCGGGCTCGCTCCTCTCGCTGCGCATGGGCGGGCGGCTGGTGACCTGCGGCTCGACCTCGGGCGTGGCGGCCGAGACCAACCTGATGATGCTGTTCCAGCGCCAGCTCCGCATCTTCGGCTCCTTCGGCGCCTCGATGCGCAACATCGCGGGGGGCTATGCGAGGATGGCGGCGGGCCTGCGGCCGGTGATCGACACCGTGCTGCCGCTCGAGCGCTTCGCCGAGGGCATCGCGCGGCTGGAGAGCCGGCGCGTGTTCGGCAAGATCGTGGTGACGCTCTAGAAGGCGGGGTCGGGGAGCCCACGGGGCGCCATGCGAGTCCTGCAGCGCCTCGCCGAAGGCGCGCTCGGTCTGCTCGTCCGCTGGCTGTTCGCGCTGATGCGCGTCCTCGGTCCCGATCGCGGCCCGCGCATCGGCGGCGCGGTGGCGCGCGCGCTCGGCCCGCTGACGCCGGCGCACCGCATCGGGCGGGAGAACATCCGCGCCGCCTTCCCCGGCCTCCCCGAGGCCGAGCGCCGGCGCATCCTGCGCGAGGCCTGGGACAATCTCGGCCGCACCGCCTGCGAGTACGTCCACATGGACGCGATCTGGGACTTCGACCTCGCCCGGCCGGGCGCCGGGCGGATCGAGGCGAGCCCGGAGGTGATCGCCCGCTACGGCGCGCTGCGCGACCGCAAGGGGCCCGCGCTGGTCTTCGCCGCGCACCTGGCGAACTGGGAGCTGCCGGCGGTGGCCGCGGCGAAGCACGGCATCCGCGCCGCGATCCTCTACCGCACGCCGAACATCGCCCCCGTCGCGCGCGAGATCCTCCGCCTGCGCAGGGAGACGATGGGCACGCTGATCCCGGCGGGCATCACCGCGCCGCTGCGCATGGTCTCGGCGCTGGAACAGGGCATGGTGGTCGGCATGCTGGTGGACCAGCGCTTCGGCCGCGGGCCGCGCGTGCCCTTCCTCGGCCGGCCGGCGGCGGCGAACCCGCTGATCGCGGAACTCGCGCGCCGCTTCGACTGCCCGGTGCACGGGACGCGCGCGATCCGCCTGCCGGGCGGGCGGTTCCGGCTGGAGCTGACCGAGGCGCTGGACCTGCCGCGCGACGCGGAGGGGAAGGTGGACGTCGCCGCCGCCACCGCCGCGATCAACCGGGTCGTCGAGGGCTGGGTGCGCGAGCATCCGGGCCAGTGGCTCTGGATGCACCGCCGCTGGCGCTGACGCGCCGCTTGCCCCGGACGCGCCGCCATGCGCACCCTGGGCGCATGGAACGCCGACGCAGCACCCCGCTCGACGCGCTGAGCCCCGGCGCGCGCTTCCGCACCGGGCGCCGCGTGACCGCCGCCGACCTGGCCCCGGTGGCGGCCATGCTCGGCGAGGCCGGGGGCGCGCTCGCCGCCCGCGCCGCCGGCTCGCTGATGACGCACCTGATCGCCACCGCCTTCCCCGGCTTCGGCACGGCGATCCTGCGCGAGGACTACCGCTACGCCGGCACGGTCGCGGAGGGCGACGCGCTGACCGCCGAGATCGAGGTCGCGGCGGTGGACCGGGCGGCGGGACGGGCGCGCCTCGCCTGCCGCGTGCTCGGGCCCGACGGCACCGCGCTCCTCTCCGGCGAGGCCGAGGTGGCGCCGCCGCGCGTGGCCGAGGAGCGTGAGCTGCCGGAAACGCCGGGCGCCTCGCCGCGGCCGGTGCGCATGCTGCGCGCGCTGCTCGCGCGCTGCGCCGGCCTGCCGCCGGTGCCGACCGCGGTGGTGCACCCCTGCGACGCGGAGAGCCTGCGCGGCGCCCTGCTCGCCGCCGAGCACGGCCTGATCGCGCCGATCCTCGTCGGCCCGGAGGCGAAGATCCGCAACGCCGCCGCCGCCGCGGGGCTCGACATCGCCGCCCTGCCGCTGGTGCCGGCGCCGCACAGCCACGCCGCGGCCGAGACCGCGGTGGCGCAGGTGCGCGAGGGCCGCGCCGCCGCGCTGATGAAGGGCAGCCTGCACACCGACGAGCTGATGGAGGCGGCGCTGGCGCGCGAGGCCGGGCTGCGCACGGAGCGGCGGGTGAGCCATTGCTTCGTGCTCGACGCGCCGCTCCATCCGCGCCTGCTGCTGATCACCGACGCGGCGGTCAACATCCAGCCCGATCTCGAGGCGAAGGCCGACATCGCGCGCAACGCCATCGCCCTCGCCCGCGCCATCGGCATCGAGCTGCCCAAGGTGGCGATCCTCTCGGCGGTGGAGACGGTGACGCCGAAGATCCCCTCGACGATCGACGCGGCCGCGCTGTGCAAGATGGCGGAACGCGGGCAGATCGTCGGCGGCGTGCTGGACGGGCCCCTCGCCTTCGACAACGCGGTGAGCCAGGCGGCGGCGAAAACGAAGGGCATCGCGAGCGCGGTGGCGGGCCAGGCGGACGTGCTGCTCTGCCCCGACCTCGAGAGCGGCAACATGCTGGCGAAGCAGCTCACCTATCTCGGCGGGGCGGAGAGCGCCGGGATCGTGCTCGGCCTCCGCGTGCCCGTGGCCCTCACCAGCCGCGCCGACAGCGCCACGGCGCGGCTCGGCAGCGCGGCGCTGCTGCGGCTGATGGCGCCGCGGGCGGCGGCCGTGGCCGCCACGCCCTGAGGCATGGGAGCACGCCCGCATGGAGCCCGTCGCCACCGTCGCCCTGCGCACCGACACGCTGGAGGTCGCCTGCGAACTGCGCGGGCCGGAGGCGGGCCCGGCGGTGATCCTGCTGCACGGCTTCCCGGACGACGCGCGCGCCTGGGACGGCGTCGCCGCGCCGCTCGCCGAGGCCGGCTGCCGCGTGGTGGTGCCGTTCCTCCGCGGCTGCGGCGCGACGCGGTTCCTGCGCGCGGAGACGCCGCGCTCCGGCGAGCAGGCGGCGCTCGGCCACGACCTGCGCGCGCTGATGGACGCGCTGCGCATCCCGCGCGCCGTGCTCGCCGGCTACGACTGGGGCGGGCGCGCGGCCTGCGTCGTCGCGGCGCTGTGGCCGGAGCGCGCGGTCGGCCTCGTCACCGGCAACGGCTACAACATCCAGGACATCGCCGCCTCCGCGCGCCCCGCCTCGCCGGCGCAGGAGCTGCGCTACTGGTACCACTGGTACTTCCACACCGAGCGCGGCCGCGCCGGTCTTGCCGAGAACCGGCGGGGGATCTGCCGCCTGCTGTGGGAATTGTGGTCGCCGACCTGGCGCTTCGACGACGCGACCTTCGAACGCACCGCGGCGAGCTTCGACAACCCCGACTTCGTGGAGGTGGTGATCCACTCCTACCGCCACCGCCACCGCGCCGCGCCGGGCGATCCCGCGCTGGCGCCGATCGAGGCGCGGCTCGCGCGGCGCCCGGCGATCGCCGTGCCGGCCATCTGCCTGCACGGCGCGGCGGACGGGGTGAGCCCGCCGGCGGACAGCGAGGGCCATGCGCGCCACTTCACCGGCCCCTATGAGCGCCGCGTCCTCCCCGGCGTCGGCCATTTCCTGCCGCGCGAGGCGCCGGAGGCGCATGTGCGCGCGGTGCTGGAGCTGCTGGGGCGGTAGGTCAGGCCTCGTCCGGCGGCGGCGGCGCCGCTCAGCCGCCGCCGCGCAGCATGCGGATGATGCCGGAGAAGTCCGCCTCCGCGCCGCCCTGCTCGAGGAAGCGCCGGTAGAGCGCGAGCGCCTGCGCGCCGAGCGGCGTCTCGACGCCGGCGGCGCGCGCCGCCTCCTGCGCCAGGCCGAGGTCCTTGGCCATCAGCGCGGCGGCGAAGCCGGGCCTGTAGTCGCGGTTGGCGGGGCTCGCCGGCACCGGGCCCGGCACCGGGCAGTAGGTGGAGAGCGACCAGGACTGGCCGGAGGAGCGCGACATCACGTCGAACAGGGCCTGGTGCGAGAGGCCGAGCTTCTCGGCCAGCACGAAGGCCTCGCAGGTGACGATCATGGTCGCGGCGAGAACCATGTTGTTGCAGGTCTTGGCCGCCTGGCCGGCGCCGGCCTCGCCGCAATGCAGCACGTTGCGGCCCATCGCCCTGAGGATCGGCTCGGCGCGCGCGAAGGCGTCGGCCGGGCCGCCGACCATGAAGGTGAGGGTCGCCGCCTCCGCCCCCATCACGCCGCCCGAGACCGGGGCGTCCAGCATGGGGCGGCCCACCGCGGCGGCGACCTCGCGCGCCGTCGCGACGTCGATGGTCGAGCAGTCCACCAGCACCGCGCCCGGATCGCTCGCCGCCGCCATGCCGCCCGTGCCGAGCCAGGCGTCGCGCACCTGCTCGCCCGCCGGCAGCATGGTGAGGACGAACTCCGCCCCGCGCGCCGCCTCCGCCGCCGATCCGGCCGGGGTGACGCCGGCCGCGGCGGCGCGGGCCAGCGCCTCCGGAACGATGTCGAAGCCGGTCACCGCGTGGCCCGCCCTGGCCAGGTTGCGCGCCATCGGTCCGCCCATGTTGCCGAGGCCGACAAAGCCGATCCGCGCCATCGCCGCGCCCTCCTCCCCGTGAATGCCGCCGCCAGGGTAGGCGGCGCGCACGGTCAGAGGAAGGCGCCGTCGATCGGCAGGCCGACGCCCGAGACGTAGCTCGCCGCGTCGGAGCAGAGGAAGCCGATCACCGCCGCCACCTCATGCGCCTCTCCGGCGCGGCCCATCGGCAGGTCGCGCAGCATCGCCGCGCGCGCCTCCTCCGGCAGGGCGTCGAAGCGGGCGCGGATGCGGCTGCCCTGCTCGGCGAGGATCAGCGCCGGCATCACCGCGTTCACCGTGATGCCGTGCGGTGCCTCGTCCTTGGCGAGCTGCGCGGTGAAGCCGAGCAGCGCCGCCTTGGCCGCGGCGTAGGCGAGCCGCGCCCCCTGCGTCGTCACCGGACCCCTGCGCCCGCGCGCGACGGTGGAGGAGAGGTTCACCACCCGCCCGTAGCGCCGCGCGCGCATCCCCGGCACCACGGCGCGGCAGCAGAGGAAGGCGCTGGTCAGGTTGAGGTCGAGCACGGCGCGCCAGCGCGCCTCGTCCATCTCCTCGATCGCGCGCACCGGCGTCGGGCCGGAGCCGCCGGCGATGTTGACCAGCGCGTCGATCCGCCCGAGGCGCTCCGCCTCCGCGACGGCGGCGGCGACCTGCGCCGCGTCGGTGACGTCGGCGACGCGCCAGGCGGCGCGCGCGCCGGAATCGCGCAGCCGCGCGGCGAGGTCCTCGAGCGGAGCGGCGTCGAGGTCGGTCAGGAACACCGCCATGCCCTGCGCGGCGAGCCGGCGGCAGACCGCCGCGCCGATGCCGCCCGCGGCGCCGGTGACGAAGGCCCAGCGCGGCTCGGCGGGGGTGGTGTCGGCGGCCATGGCGGGTCTCCTGCGCTGGGGGCGGGCGATCCATTCACCGATCGCCACGCCACTGGCAAGTCGCGTGGCATGGGCCGGCTGGACAAGGGCCGCGATCGCCCTACCGTTGGCACGGCCGCCGGCGGCGCGAGGAGCGGGAGGATGCGATGGGGATGCTGCGCGAACCGATCACCGGACCGAGCGCCTGGGACCGCGCCGCGATGGAGCGCGACCCGTCCTGGATCCTGCGCCTCACTCCCGCCCAGGCCGCCGAGGTGGACGCGGCGGTGGAGCGCGTCGCGGCGCGCGGCCTGCGCGGGGCGGAGTTCGGGCGGGAGGACTTCCCGCTGCCGACGCTGGCGCCGCTGCTCGCCCGCGCGCTCAGGGACCTGGAGACCGGCCGCGGCGTGGTGCTGCTCCGCGGCCTGCCGGTCGATCCCCTGGACGTGGAGCGCGCGGGGCGCATCGCCTGGGGCCTCGGCGTGCATCTCGGCCGCCCGCTGCGCCAGATCCCGCGCGTCAACCTCGCCGGCTGGCGCGACAACCTGATCGGCCACATCGCCGATCAGGGGATCGACTACAACGCGCCCAACGCCATCGGCTCCGGCACCAGCGCGGAGCAGATGCCGCATGTGGACGGCTCCGACCTTGTCGCCCTGCTCTGCGTGCGCCCGGCGGCGGACGGCGGCGGCGTCAGCCGCGTGGTCAGCTCCATGCGCATCTACAACGCGCTGCTGGAACGCCACCCGGACCTGCTCGAGGTGCTGTACGAGGGCTTCTACCACGACCTGCGCGGCGACGAGGCGAAGGGCAGCGGCCTGAGGGTGACGCCGCACCGCATCCCGGTGTTCAGCTGGTTCGGCGGAGTGCTGAGCTGCAACTTCAACGTGAAGACCGTCGAGCAGGGCGCGGCGAAGCGCGGCGTGCCGCTCTCGCCGCGCGAGCGGGCGGCGCTCGACGCGATGCTCGCCTTGGCGCTCGATCCCGCCTTCTCGATCGAGATGCGGTTCGAGTCCGGCGACTTCCAGCTCGTCAACAACTACACCGTGCTGCACAGCCGCACCGCCTGGCGCGACCCGCCGGAGCCGGAGCGGCGGCGCCTGCTGCTGCGGCTGTGGCTCAAGAGCTTCGCCTCGCGTCCGCTCGCACCCGATTTCGCAGGCGGCTACGTCACGGGCGCCGCCCACGACGTGTCGCGCGCGACGCTCGCCGCGTCCTGATCCGTCGCTACTCCGGCTCGAGCACGAATTTCAGCGTCGTCCCGCGCGTGACGATGCCGCCGCGGTCGCCCGGCGTCACCGAGCCGTAGCGCTGGGCGAAGGCCGGCGGCAGCGGGCGGCCCTGCTTCGGCGCGAGCCACAGCCGCAGCAGGTGGCGCCGCCGCTCCGGCTCCGGCCAGTCCTCGAAGTCGCCGCGGCTGTGCAGGACCTGGTGGTTGTGCAGGAACTGCATGTCGCCGGGCCGGAACTCCATCGGCAGGTTCAGCGCCGGCTCGTTCGCCAGCGCGTCGAGCATGTCGAGCGCCGCGTGCTCGGCCTCCGTCAGCCGCCGCGCCTGCGGGAAGTTCGCCTGCGCCGAGCGGATGTACTGGCCGGTGTAGATCGTCGTGAGCCGCTCCGCATACCAGTTGAACACCGGCAGCTCGAACCAGGGCAGCATGCCGGGCGGCACCTCGCCGCGGCGGTCCACCGGGAAGGGGTTGAACAGCGCGCGCCACAGCTCCGGCGCGCGGCGCAGCATCTCGTCGTGCAGCGTGACGGAGCTGACGATGCGGCTCTCCCCGCCCCGTTTCGCCGTCCGCAGGCAGAGCAGGCCGACGACGTCGCAGGAATCGGTGTGGTATTCGAGCGCGCGGCTGGTCTGGTAGTAGCGGACGTTCGGGTCGCGGATGTCGAGGCCGAGGTCGCGCACATGGCCGAGCAGGTGGCCCTTGGCGTTCTGCGAGCGGAAGCTGCCGAGATGCGCGCCGATGCCGAGATAGGCCGCCGCGCTCTCCGCGATCGTCCAGCGCTCCACCGGCAGGCCGCGCAGCAGCGCGAAGCCGCGGCCGTGCAGCAGCTCCTCGAGGATGGCGGCGAGCCGCGGCGCCAGCGTCGGCAGCGGGAAGGTCGCCGGCGCGATCTCGGCCATCGAGCGGCCGGCGGCGAGATGGGCGCGCACCGCGCCCTCGATCTCGGCGATCTCCGCGGGGTCGAGCTCGTGGATCCAGTCGCGCCGCGCCGCCATCCCGGCGCCGCGCCAGGCGCCGGGACCGCCGATCGGGCCGGGCGGCAGCGGCGGGTCCCGGGACATGGCGGCCTCCGACATCCTCTCCCTCCGCTCGAACGGTGCCGTCGGCCGGCGAGCCTCGCTCCGCCGCGGCGGGAAGTCCAGCCCCGCCGGCCGGCCTCCCTGGCGTGGCCGGCGGGCGCCGCGTAACCTCGCGCCGCCACCGGTCGCCGGACAAGGCAGGAAGCAGGGAAACACGTCCAGATGAGCAGCGCGCGCCGCGCCGTCTATCGCCACGCCGACCTCGCCCGCCTCTTCGCCCCGCGAAGCATCGCGATCATCGGCGCCTCGCCGCGCGCCGGCTCCTTCGGCGAGCGGACGCTCAACGCCCTCGCGCACTACGACGGCCGGGTCCACCTGGTGAACGCGCGCTACGAGCGCGTCGGCGACCGCCCCTGCCATCCCTCCGTCGCCGCGCTGCCGGAGGTGCCCGACTGCGCCATCATCGTCGTCGCGCGCGAGGCGGTGGAGCCGATCGTCGAGGAGTGCATCGCCGCCGGCGTCGGCGGCGCGATGATCTACGCCTCCGGCTACAGCGAGACCGGCCGGCCCGAGCGCATCGCGCAGCAGCGGCGCCTGACCGAGCTCGCCCGCGCCGGCCGCATGCCGATCGTCGGGCCGAACTGCATCGGCATGCTCAACTTCCGCAGCCGCGCCGGCGTCACCTTCATGCAGATCCCCCGGCTGCCGGAGCCGCGGCCGCACGCGGTCGGGCTGATCAGCCAGTCGGGCGCGCTCGGCTTCTCGCTCGCCCAGGCGCACGAGCGCGGCGCCTCCTTCAGCCACCTGCTGACCACCGGCAATTCCTGCGACGTGGACGTGGCGGATTGCATCGCCTACCTCGCCGAGGACCCGGACTGCGCCGTGATCGCCTGCGTCTTCGAGGGGATGCCCGACCCGACGCGGCTGCTGGAGGCGGCCGAGGTCGCGGAGGCGGCGGACAAGCCGCTCGTGCTCTACAAGCTCGGCACCGGCGAGGAGGGGGCGGCGGCGGCGATGTCGCACACCGGCTCGCTCGCCGGCTCCATGGCGGCCTACGGCGCGGCCTTCGATCGCGCCGGCGCGATCCTGGTCGAGGACTTCGAGGCGCTGGTCGAGACGGCGAGCTTCCTCGCCAAGGTGCCGCGGCGCCCGGCCGCGCGCGGCGCGGCGGTGGTCGCGGTCTCCGGCGGCTCCGCCATCATGGCCGCGGATCGCGCCGAGGTGCACGGCGTGCCGCTGCCGCAGCCGAAGCCGGAGGTGCGCGCGGTGCTGGAGGCGCGCATCCCGGAATTCGGCTCGCCCCGCAACCCCTGCGACGTGACGGCGCAGGTCGCCAACGACCCGGATTCGCTCACCGCCTGCGCCGAGGCGCTGCTCGGGGACGACGCCTACGGCGTGCTGATCTATCCGCAGATCTACGCGACCGAGCTGTCCTCGCAGCGCGTCGCGATGCTCTCCGACCTCGCGCGCCGCATGGCCAAGCCGGTCTGCATCGTCTGGACCACGGAGTGGCTGGAGGGCCCGGGCTCGCGCGCCGCGGAGGAGGATCCGCGCGTCGCGCTGTTCCGCTCCACCGACCGCTGCTTCGCCGCCCTCGCCGCCTGGCACGCGCGCGCGGCGCGGCGGGCGGCCGGCCCGCGCCGCTGGACGCGCCGCTCCGCGCCGGAGGCCGCGGCCGAGGCGGCGGCGCTGCTCGATGCCGCGGCGCCCGGCGCGACGCTGACCGAGCGCGAGGCGAAGCGCGCGCTCGCCGCCTACGGCGTGCCGGTCGTGCCCGAACGCCTCGCGCGCAGCGTGGAGGAGGCGGTCGCCGCCGCCGCCGCGCTCGGCTATCCGGTCGCGGTGAAGGTCGAGAGCCCCGACCTGCCGCACAAGACGGAGGCCGGGGTGATCCGCCTCGGCCTCCGGGACGAGGGCGAGCTGCGCGCCGCCTACGCGGCGGTGATGGCGAACGCCGGGCGCGTCGCGCCGCCGCCGCGGATCAACGGCGTGCTGGTGCAGCCGATGGCGCGCCCGGGCGTGGAGGTGATGGTGGGCGGGCGGATGGACCCGCAATTCGGGCCGCTCGTGCTGGTCGGCCTCGGCGGCGTGCTGGTCGAGCTGATGCGCGACAGCGCCACCGCCCTCGCCCCGGTCACGGCGGAGGAGGCGCGGGCGATGCTGCGGCGGCTGAAGGGCTTCCGCGCCCTGCAGGGCTTCCGCGGCGCGCCGCCGGCCGACCTCGACCGGCTGGCCGACATCGTCTGCCGCCTGTCGGAGTTCCTCGCCGACCAGCGGGAGCGCATCGCGGAGCTGGACGTCAACCCGATCATCTGCGCCGGCGCCGAGGCGGTGGCGGTGGACGCGCTGATCGTGCGGAGCGGGGGCGCATAGGCGCCGCCCACCCCCTACTGCACGCGGATCTCCGCCCGCGCCGCCGCGCCCTCCGCGTCGAGCACCGTGACGCGGTAGAAGCCGGGGCCGGGCGGGGTCCAGAGCGTCTCGCGCTTGGCCCGCTCGCCCGCGATCGGCACGCCGCCGACGAGGAAGGTCAGCGGGCGGCGCCCGCCGGCGGCGCGCAGCGTCACCGGCCCCGCGCCCGCGGCGAGGACCGCGCCGGGGGGCGGGAAGAGCAGGCGCAGGCGGTCCGGCGCCTCGCCGCCGGCCGGGGCGGGGCCGGGCCGCACCGGCAGGGGCGGCAGGGGCGCCGGCGGCAGCAGGTGGAACAGCCGCGCCAGGACCGGCAGGGCGAGGTCCCGCCCCGTCGCGCCGGGCAGCGGCGTGCCGTCCGGCCTGCCCACCCACACCCCGGCGACATGCGCGGCATCGAAGCCGAGCGCCCAGGCGTCGCGCCCGCCCCAGCTCGTGCCGGTCTTCCAGGCCACGCCGCGCGGGCCGCCGCCGGGGAAGGGCTGCACCAGCACGCCCGCCACGGCGGCGGCGGCGCGCGCCTCCACCACCCGGCGCGGCGCCTCCGCCGGGGCATCCGCGCGCAGGCGCAGCGGCGCGGCCACGCCGCCGGTTCCGAGCGCGGCGTAGAGCGCGGCCAGCTCGCGCAGCGTCGTCCCCGCGCCGCCGAGCGCCAGCGGCAGCGAGGGCGCGGCGCCCGGCGGCAGGCGCGGCGGCGCGCCGGCGGCCTTCAGCGCGGCGGCGAAGCGCAGCGGCCCGAGCTGGTCGAGCAGCGCCACCGCGGGCAGGTTGAGCGACAGGCGCAGCGCCTCCGCCACGGTGAGGCGCCCGGCGAAGCCGCGGTCGAAATTCTCCGGCGCGTAGCCGCCGAAGCGCAGCGGCAGGTCGCTGACGAGGGTGTGCGGCGCCGCCACGCCGCTCTCGAAGGCCAGGGCGTAGAGGAAGGGCTTCAGCGCCGAGCCCGGCGAGCGCACGGCGCGCGTCAGGTCGAGCATGCCGGCGCGGCCCTCCTCGCCCCAGGCGCCGCCGACCAGCGCGCGCACCTCGCGCGTGGCGAGCTCGGCGACGAGGATGGCGACGGAGGCGCGGTCCGGCAGGCCCTCCAGCGCCATGCCGGCGATCGCCTCGCTCGCGCGCTGCAGCGGCGCGGAGAGCGTGGTGGCGACGCGCGCCTCGCCCGGCGCGCGCGCGAGCTCGCGCGCGAGGTGCGGCGCGAGGCGCGGCATCGGCCGCCGCCAGGCCGGCACCGGCGCGGCGAGGGCGAGCGCGCGGTCCTCCGCCGAGAGCCCCGCGAGCGGCCCGGCGCGATGGCCGAGCACGGAATCGCGCGCGGCGCGGGCGCGCTCCGGGTGGCGGTCCGGGCGCGTCGCGGCGGGGCGGCGGGGAATGGCGACGAGCAGCGCCGCCTCCGCCGCATCGAGCCGCGCCGCGGGCCGCCCGAACCAGGCGAGCGCGCCGGCGCGGATGCCCTCCAGGTTGCCGCCCTGCGGGGCGAGGGTGAGCCAGATGCCGAGGATCTCGCGCTTGCTGAAGCGCGTCTCGAGCTGCACCGCGCGCGCGATCTCGACCAGCTTGGCGCCGAGGGTGCGGCGCGGGCGCGGCTCCAGCAGCCGCGCCGCCTGCATGGTCAGCGTCGAGCCGCCGGAGACGACGCGCCCGCCGGCGCGCGCCCACTGCACGGCGGCGCGGGCGAGCGCGATCGGGTCCACGCCGGGATGCCAGCGGAAGCGGCGGTCCTCGGCCGCGATCAGCATGGCGAGCAGGGCGGGCGGGACGTCCTCGGCCGCGGTGCGCAGCCGCCAGACGCCGCCGGGGGCGGGGAGGACGGCGAGGGGGCGGCCCTCCCGGTCGAGGATCTCGGTGCCGGTCGCGCGCAGGCGCGAGAGGTCGGGCGGGAACAGGCGATCGAGCGCGGCCGCCGCCCCCAGGGCGAGCAGCAGCGCACCGCCGGCGCGGGCGAGGATGCGCCTCCGGCGCGCCCGCATCGCCCTCAGTCCGCCGGCAGCACCGTCACCCGCCCCGCGTTCTGCCGCGCGAAGACGCCGGGGCGGTACATGTCGGCCAGCTCCGCCCCCGGCAGCTCGAACACGCCCGGCGTCACGGCGCGCAGCCGCACCGCGAGGCGCACCGTCGGCGCGCTGCGCGTCAGGTCGAAGGAGGCGGCGAAGCGGTCGTCCAGCGCCGGCTGCGCCGCCGCCTCGGAGAGCGTGCCGAGCCAGGGCATGCCCGGCACCTCCCCCGCGCCGAGGCGCCCGGCGATCTCCCAGCCCGCCGCTAGCCCCTGCTGGAGCATGGCGCGGTGCGTCTCGCCGGTCTCCGCCTGCGCCTCGATCAGCAGCACGAACACCGTGTTCTGCCGGAGCTGGTCCAGGTTCAACGGCTGGCCGGCGAGGTCGAAGAACCACCGCCGCACGCGCATCCCCGACCGCGCCGCCGGCAGCGGCGCCGCCGGCACGCCGGCGGCCGAGACCGAGCGCCAGACCGGCGCGTCGCCGAGGTTGCGCGCCGTCGCCGGCCCGCTGAGCGCGGCGGCGAGGAGCGGCCCGGCGAGCGTCTGCCCGTCGAGGGCGATCCGCGCCGGCCGCCCGTCCTGGCCGAGCGCCGCCGCCGCTGCCACGGCCCAGGCCTGCTCCTGGGTGGTGGTGGCGGCCGGGGTCAGCTCCGGCCCCGGCAGGCGGGCGAGCAGCTCGGCCAGCCTCTCGCCGAGCACGCCGCTCTCGCGCAGCAGCAGCGCGACGGCGAGCGCGTCCCGCGCCGCGCTGCCGTAGTCGTGGAGCCAGAAGCGGCGGCCCGGCGCGTGCGCCAGCGCGGCGGCGAAGGCCGCCTCGGCGCGCGGCGTGTCGCCGGCGCGGGCGAAGGCGGCGCCGAGCTGCGCCTTGGCGAGCGGGGTCGGCAGCCGGTCCAGCTCCTCGAGCAGCCGCCGCGCCGCGCCGAGGCGGTGGCGGCCGGCGAGCGAGAGCGCGTGCACGCGGTAGGCCTGGGTGGCGCGCTCCTCGGGCGTCTCGGTGCCCGCCTCCTCCAGCTCCTGCTCCAGGTAGCGCAGCGCCTGCTCCAGCGCCGCATCCGGCACCGCGGCGCCGGCGGCGCGGGCGCGCAGCAGCCCCTCGACGGCGTAGGCGGTGAGCCAGGGCTCCGCCTCGCCCTGCGCCGACCACAGGCCGAAGGCGCCGTCGTAGCGCTGGCGGTCGAGCACGGACTGCACGGCGTGCTGCAGCCGCGCCGCGCGCTCCTCGCCCGCCACCCCGTCCGGCGGCATGGCGGCGAGGGCGAGGACCCGGCTCGCCGCCTGCTCCAGGCAGTCGAGCGGGAAGTCCTGCACCGCGCGCAGCAGCGCCGCCACGTCGTAGCGCACCGCGCGGCCGAAGGTGACGCTGGCGCGCCAGGTGCCGGGGAGGAAGCGCGCGACCGGCGGCGCCAGCGCCTCCTCGCGCCCCGGCGGCAGCTCGGCGGTGGCGACCTCGGTCACCGCGCCGCGCGAGGAGCGCACGGTCAGCCGCGCCTCGCGCTCGGCGCGGAAGCCGCCGGGGCCGGTGACGGCGAGGCGCAGCACGCCCTCGCCCGCCGCGGTCGCGCGCAAGGTGGTCGTCGGCGTCGCCCGCGCGCCCTCGGCGAGCGTCGCCGAGAGGCGCGCCGGGCCGGCGAGGGCGAGGGCGCCGCCCGCGCTCATCTCCGCCACCGCCTCGCCGGCGGGGAGGCCGAGGTTGTGCAGCAGCAGCGCGATCCGCGCCTCGTCGCCGGGGGCGAGGAAGCGGGGCAGCAGCGGCTCCGCCACCAGCGGGTCGCGCACCGTCATCGGCCGGTCGGCGTTGCCGACGCGGTTGCCCGTGTCCCAGGCCACCGCCATCAGCCGCAGCTCGCCGGCGAAGTCGGGCAGGTCGAGCGGCACCAGCGCGCGCCCGTCGGCGCCGACCGCGACCGGGCCGGAGAACAGGGCGACGGTCTTCTGCGGGATCTCGATGGCACCGATCCCGTCGCCCTCGTCGCCGCCCTGGCGCAGCACGGCGGGCTCGCCCTCGGCGGGGGCGATCAGCCGGCCGTAGTCGTCGCGGATGTCCACGCCGAGCCGCCGCCGGCCGAGGAAATGCGCCACCGGATCGGGCGAGGCGAAGGCGGTGAGGCGCAGGATGCCCTCGTCCACCGCGGCGAGCGTCAGCATCGCCGCGCCGCCCGGGGCGAGGCCGGCGACGCGCACCGGGATCTCCACGCGCGCGCGGGGCCGCGCGAGGGAGGGCGCCTCGATCGCCACCTCCAGCCGGCGCGCGGCGGGATCGAGTCCGAGCCAGGCGAGGCCGAGCGCGCGCGCGGGCTGCCCGTCGCGCGCCTCGCCGGGGCGGAAGACGGTGACGGCGACATGGGCGCCGGGGCCCCAGGCGGCGTCCACCGGGACCTCGACCTCGCCGCCCGTCTCCGGCAGGTCCATCTCGCGCAGCGACACCAGCCGGTCGGTCAGCACGGCGATGGCGGCGCGGCCGCCGAAGGGCGGCTGGAGGCGCAGCCGCGCCGTCTCGCCCGGCGCGTAGGCGCGGCGGTCGGCGGCGACGTCCACCTTGTCCGGCACCTCCGCCGCCTCCACCCCGGCCCAGCCGCTGCGGAAGCGGAAGGAGGTGATGGCGAGGCCGCCGGGCTCGGTCACCTCGACGCGGTAGCGGCCGAAGCCGAGGCTGCGGGCGAAGCGCGCCGGCTGGCCGGGGGCGACGCGCAGCTCCGCGCTGTCCACCGGCTCGTCCACCCAGACCGTCTCGTAGCGGGCGAGGCGCTCGCGCACGACGACGCGCCATTGCGGCCGCTCGCGCACCAGGCGCAGGCGCAGCGTCGCGGCGACGGCGCGGCCCTCGGGGCTGACGGCGGCGATGTCGAAGGCGGCCTCGGCGCCCTCGTCCACCGCGCCGCCGGCGAAGGCCGGGCGCAGCGCGATCAGCGTGCCGGGCGGGCGCATCGGGACCTCGATCCGCGCGCGGGATTCGCGCCCGCCGGGCTCGGCGACGGCGAGCGCGATGTCGGCGCGCAGCGGGCGCGTGGTGTCGGGCGCGCGCGGCAGGGTGACGGTGAGGGTGGAGCGGCCCTGCGCGTCGGTCTCCGGCAGCGCGAAGGTCTGCAGGTCGGGGGCGAACGGCTCCTCGTGCAGCCCGAACTGCCAGCCCGTCCACTCCGGGAAGGGCTCCGGGTCGTGGCGCAGGCGCAGCTCGGCGCTGCCTTCGAGGCCGGCGCCGGGGGCGCCGTAGAGGAAGCGCGCCTGCACCGGGATGGCGAGCGGCCGGCCGGGCACCAGCGGCCCCGGCGCGGGGCCGAGCCGCACCTCCAGCCGCTCCGGCACGAAGGCGTCCACCCGGAACGTCGCGCGTCCGATCGGCGGCGCGTCGGGATCGGCGAGCACCTCCAGCGTCCACTGCCCGGCCGGGGCGCTGGCGGAGAGCGCGACCGGCCAGTGCAGCGCGGCGCCGGGCAGGCGCGGCGGCACGGCCTCGGCGTAGACCTGCCCGTTCGGGCGGCGCAGCCGCAGCCGCGCGGGGAGGTCCACCGGCGCCCCGCCGGCGTCGCGCAGCAGCGCGCTCGCCCGCACCGTCTCGCCGGGGCGGTAGATGCCGCGGTCGAGCCAGACGAAGGCGTCGAGCGGGCCGGGATGCGGCCGCCCGGTGGCGCCGCGGTCGGAGAGGTCGAAGGCGGCGGCCTCGAGGTCGAGCGCGGCGAGGTCGTCCCCCGCCTCGGCATGCACCGCGACCGGGGCGAGCGGCCCGCGCCCGCGCAGCAGGGCGGCGCCGAAGCGCGCCAGGCCGTCGGCGCCGGTGAGCGCCTCGGCGAGCACGTCGTTGTTGCGCGCGAGCAGCGCCACGCGCACGCCCGCGCGCGGCCGCGCGTCGCCGAGGCCGCGCGCCTGCACCGCGATCCCGTCGGCGCCGCGCCAGACGGTGAGGCCGAGATCGGTCGCGAGCAGCGGCAGCGCCGCGACCGCCTGCCGCGCCCCGTGCCCGTCGCCGGAGCGCGCGACCAGCACGAACAGGCCGGGCCCGGCGCCCCGCAGCGCCTCCGGCAGCGGCAGGGCGGTGCGCTGCGTGCGGTTGGGCTCGAAGCGCGGGATCTCGGCGCGGCCCTCCCAGACCACGCGGCCGATGTCCTCGGCGAGGGCCTCGGCGGTGTAGTCCTCCATCGCCTGGCCGGGGGTCCAGTCGCGGCGCAGCGGCACCAGGTTGCGCTCGCTCACGCGCACGAGGCGGAGCGCGAGGGCGCCGACGTTGACGGTGGCGACGGTGACCCGCGGCTCCCGCCCGCGCGGCAGGAGGAAGGCGCGGCTGTCGAAGGCGACGCGCGGGGCGCGGTTCGGCACCGCCACCGGAACCGCGGCGTCGGCGCGCAGGCTCTGCCCGTCCTCGCCCGGCAGCCCGGCGCGGAGCAGCAGGCGGGTGGTGCGGCCCCAGGGCAGGCCGGCGACGCAGAGCTGATCGCCCTCGCGCAGCACGGCGAGGCCGGGGATCGGCGGATCGGCGCGGATCCAGTCCTCCGGCCGCCAGTCGGTGCGCCGCGCCGGGGCGACGGTGAAGCCGAGGCAGGCGCGGGCCGGCTCGGCGTCGGGCTCGACGGCGACGCGGCGGACGAGCAGGCCGGCGGCGCGGCGCGCGGCGGCGAGCTGCTCGCGGTAGGCGGCGTTGCCGGGGGCGCGCTCGACCACCGCCTCGAGCGTCTCGATCAGCGGCACCGGGCGGTCCAGCCGCCGCAGCGCCTCGGCGATGAGGAGCAGCGCCGGAATCTCCGGCTCGCCCGCCGGGGCCATCTGGAAGGCGCGCCAGGCGGCCTGCAGGGCGCGGACGGGCTCCGGCGGGGTGCGGGCGAGCTGGGCGCGGGCGAGCGCCAGCCAGTGCTCCTCCCTCGGGCTGCCCATGCCGATCCGCTCCTCCCAGGCCTGGGCGGCGGCGCGCCAGTTTCCCTGGCGCTCGGCCTGGGCGGCGCGCTGCTCCGCCTGGGCGCGCTGCTGCGCGGTGGCGCCGGCCGGGTAGCGCCGCGTCAGCTCCCGGGCATAGGCCTGGGTGTCGGCCGAGAGGCCGGGGATGTCGAAGGGCTGCTGCGCCGCGAGGGGCGCGGCGAGGACGAGCGCGAACAGGAGCGGGAGAAGGCGCGGCAGGTGGCGCGGCATGACCGGATCCCCGCGGAAGGGAGTCGAGGACGCAGGCGTTCCAGCATGCCACGCTTCGCGCCGGCGCACACGCGCGGCGTCGCGCCGGCGCCGACGGAGCGTCTAGCCCAGCGACGCGATGATCTCGCGGTAGGCCTCCTCCGGGAACGCCTTGAGCGACTGCGTGCGGACGTTCCCCTGTTGGCCGAGCATCAGCGTGAAGCGCGCCGCCACGGCGTCGTCGGGCGCCTCGTAGAGGAGCACCAGGTCGTACTGTCCCATCGTCATCAGCACCGAGCCGATGCGCCCGCCCATCTCCTCCAGCGCCTTGCGGGCGGCGTCGAGCCGGCGGGGAGATTCGGAGACGGCGCGCATGCCCTGGTCGGTCCAGTTCAGCAGCATCACGTAATGCGCCATCGCACGCCTCCTTCGCAGGTGGTGGCCGCGGCGATGCTACGCCCTCGGGCGGAGGGGGAGCGAGGACCGGCTTCAGGCGACGAGGGGCGGCAGGACGGCGTGGCCGGAGGCGCGGCAGCGGCGAAGCCCGGCCATGGCCGCGCGGAATTGATCGAACGGGAAGCGCGGATGCACCGCGGGCCGCGGCGCGCCCTGCCGCCGCCGGCCGGGCGGCCGGCACCGGAGCGCCGGCACGCGCGGCGCCTGCGCGTGGCGGCCCTCGCCGGGGGACCGGCCGGGCTCGGCGCCGCGCCGCGGGATGGCCCCCGCGGCGCGGCCGCGGGCGAGCGTCGCGCCGCCATCGGCGGGGCCGCGCAGCCCCTCGTCGAAGGGCGCCGCGCTGTCGCGCGCGCCGCCGGCGCCGCCCGGCGCGGCGGCGAGCGCCGCGACGAGGGTGCGGCCCGCGAGCGGCGGCGCCATGCGATCCTCCCTTCCCTATCGTCGTCCTGATGCCAGGATGGGGGCGGACGCCGCGGAGGGAAACGCACGCATGCCGCCGAAGCCGTATGAGGGCCTGGTCGTCCTCGATGCCAGCCAGGGCATCGCCGGACCCTATTGCGCCACGCTGCTCGCCGCCTGCGGCGCCGACGTCATCAAGGTGGAGCCGCCCGCGGGCGACTGGTCGCGCGGGCTCACCACGCGGGCCGGGCAGCACAGCGTCATGCACACCGCCTTCAACCGCGGCAAGCGCAGCGTCGTGCTCGACCTGCAGACCGAGGCGGGGCGCGCCCGCTTCGCCAGGCTCGCCGCGCGCGCCGACGTGATGCTGGAGGCGTTCCGCCCCGGCGTGGCCCGGCGCCTCGGCATCGTGCCGGAGGCGGGCAAGCCGGACGTGGTGTTCCTCTCGATCAGCGGCTTCGGGCAGAGCGGGCCCTACGCCGAGCGGCCCTGCACCGACAGCGTCGGCCAGGCCTTCACCGGCCTCGCGGCGATGAACGAGGGCATGGACGGCGCGCCGCACCGCACCGGGCCGATCATGACGGTGGACGTGGTCACCGGCCTCTCGGCCTTCGCCGCGGTGCAGGCGGCGCTCGCCGCGCAGGCGCGGGACCGGGCGGCGGGCGCGCCGCCGAGGCCGCGCGTGCTCGACGTGTCGCTGATGCAGTCGGCGGCGGCGTTCCTCGCCCTCAACATCGCCGAGCACGGGCTGCTCGGCGAGGTGCCGCCGGTGCCGAACGCGCCCGCCGGCACCTACCGGTGCCGCTGCGGCGGCTGGCTGATCATCGGCCTGGTGCGCGAGGCGGAGTTCGTGGAGATGTGCCGCATCCTGGAGCTGCCGGACCTCTCCCGGGAGCCGCGCTTCGCCACCTATCCCGATCGCGCGCGCAACCGCGAGGCGCTGGTGCCGATCATCCGCGAGGCGTTCCTGCGGCGCGACCGGGAGGACTGGATCGCCCGCTTCCACGCCGCGCGGATGCTGGTGGACCGGGTGAACACGCCGCTCGACTTCCTCGCCGATCCGCATGTGCGCGCGGTGGGCGCGGCGGTGCCGCTGGAGCAGCCCGGGCTCGGCACCCTGCCCTTCCCGGCGCTGCCCGGGATCGGGCCGTGGAGCGTGCCCGCGCCGGGCCTCGGCGAGCACACGGAGGAGGTGCTGCGGGAGGCCGGCGCGTGAGCCTCGCCGCCGCGGTCGCGGCGCAGCGCGGGCTGGTCGCCGGCCTGCTCGACCGGCTGGCGGAGATCGGGCGCGACCCGCCCGGCATCACGCGCCACGCCTACGGCGAGCGCGAGGACGCGGCGCACGCGCTGGTGGCCGGGATGGCGCGCGATCTCGGGCTGGAGGTCGCGCGCGACGCGGCGGCGAACCTGGCGATGACCTGGCCGGGCGCCGACCGCGCGGCGCCGCGGGTGATGCTCGGCTCGCACCTCGATTCCGTGCGGCACGGCGGGAATTTCGACGGCGCGGCCGGGGTGGTGGCGGCGCTCGCCGCGATCGCCGCGCTGCGCGGGACGGGCTTCGCGCCGCGCGCCGACGTCACGGCGATGGCCTTCCGCTGCGAGGAGGCGGTGTGGTTCGGCCTCGGCCTGATCGGCAGCCGCGCCGCGCTCGGCCTGCTGCCGCGCGAGGCGCTGGAGGCGCGGCGGGCGGACACGGGGGAGACGCTCGCCGCCCACATCCGCCGCAGCGGCGGCGCGCCGGAGGCGATCGCGCCCGGCGCGCCGCTGATCCCGCCCGGCGCCGTGCGCTGCTTCCTCGAGGCGCATATCGAGCAGGCGCCGAGCCTGGCCGAAGCCGGCCTGCCGCTCGCCATCGCCACCGGGATCCCCGGCAACCTCCGCCACGCCGCGATCCGCATCGCGGGCGAGGACGCGCATGTCGGCCTGCCGCGCCGCTTCCGCCGCGACGCGGCGCTCGCCGGGGCGGAGCTGTTCACCGCCCTCGACGCGCTCTGGCGCGAGGAGGAGGCGGCCGGGCGCGCCATGGCCTTCACCATCGGCCGGTTCCACACGCCGGTGGAGACGCACGAGCTGACCAAGGTTTCGGGTAGCTTCGCGCTGAGCCTCGACCTGCGCGCCTACGACCCGGCGCACCTCGCGGCGCTGGAGCGGAGGCTGCACGCGATCGTGGCGGAGGTGGCGGCGCGCTGCCGCGTGAGCATCGCGCTCGGCCCGCGCAGCGCCGCCCCGGTCGGGCCGTGCGACGCGGCGCTGCGCGCGCAGCTCGCCGAGGCCGCGGCGCGGATGGGGGTGGCGACCATGCCGCTCGGCAGCCCGGCCTCGCACGACGCGGCGAACTTCGCCGCCGCCGGCATCCCGACCGGGCTGCTGCTGGTGCGCAACACGAACGGCAGCCACAACCCGCGCGAGGCGATGGAGGTGGACGACCTGATGGCCGCCGCGGCGACCTTCGCCGCCTGGCTCGCGGCGCAGGCCTAGGCCATGCCGAGCAGCGCGATCACGTGCTCGGCGATCATCCGCTCCTCGTCGGTCGCGCGCACCAGCACGCGCACCCGCGCGCCCGGCACCGAGATCTCCGGCGCGTGCGCCGCGTTGCGCGCCGGATCGAGCGTGACGCCGAGGAAATCCAGCCGCTCGCAGATCCGGGCGCGCACCCCGGCGGCGTGCTCGCCGATGCCGGCGGTGAAGACCAGCGCGTCCAGCCCGCCGAGCGCCGCCGCCATCGCGCCGATCTCGCGCCGCGCGCGCCAGCAGAAGTAGGAGAGCGCGCGCGCCGCCTCCGGCCGGCCGCTCGCCTCGAGGACGCGCACGTCCTGGCTCAGCCCGGACATGCCCTTGAGGCCGCTCTCGTGGTAGAGCAGGCGCCTGAGCCGCGCCGTGTCCCAGCCCTCGGCCTCGATCAGGTGCAGCAGCACGCCCGGGTCTATCTGGCCGCAGCGCGTGCCCATCGGCAGGCCGTCGAGCGCGGTGAAGCCCATCGTGCTGTCCACGCTGCGCCCGGCGCGGATGGCGCAGAGGCTCGCGCCGTTGCCGAGATGCGCGACCACCAGCCTCCCCTGGCCGAGCGCGGGGTCCTCGCGCGCGATCCGCCGGGCGATGTACTCGTAGGACAGGCCGTGGAAGCCGTAGCGGCGGATGCCGCGGGCGTGGAATTCCGGCGGCAGGCCGAAGGTGTCGGCCTCCCACGGGTGGCCGCGGTGGAAGGCGGTGTCGAAGCAGGCGATCTGCGGCACGCCGGGGAAATGCGCCGCCGCGGCCTCGATGCCGGCGAGGTTGTGCGGCTGATGGAGCGGCGCCAGCGGCACGAGGGCGCGCAGCCGCGCGATCACCGCCGCGTCCAGCAGGACGGGGGCGGCGAAGTCGGGGCCGCCGTGCACGACGCGGTGGCCCACGGCGGCGACCGCCGGCCGCGGCGCGGGCAGGCCGTCCAGCCAGGCGATGATGACGCCGAGCGCGGCGGCGTGGTCCGCCGGCGCGCCGGCCGCCGCGCCGCCGGCCGGCCAGCTGCGGTCGGCGAGCACGGCGTCGTCGGCGCCCCGCGCGACGAAATGCGGCATCGCCGCGCCGATGCCCTCGACCTGGCCGGTGAAGCGCGAGGCCGGGCCGGCGGCCGTCGCCTCGAACAGCTCGAACTTGATCGAGGACGACCCGGCGTTCAGCACCAGGATCGCATCGCCCGCTCGGATCACGTCATGCACTCCTCCGCCGCGCCCGGCCGGGATGACGACGGCGCGACGTCAGACTGCCCGGCCGCGCCCGCTCACGGTTGCGGCAGGTCAAGCCGCAGCGGGCACGCCGGTTTCAGGCCCTGTCGTATTCCTCCGTGCCCGGCCAGGGCTTGTCGGCGACATCGAAGATGATGCCCTCGTGGCCGCGGAACTTGTCCGGGCGGCGGTACTTACCGTCGTCCACCGGCGTCAGCTCCATTTCGTCCACATAGGGCTCGCCGCCCATCGCCAGCACCTTCTCGACGCAGCCGTCGGCGTCCTCCGTGTAGACGCCGAAATGGTGCAGGCCGACGTAGTCCAGGCCCTTGCCGAGCTGGTCGGTCTTGAACTTCAGCAGAGCAATGTTGATCGAGCCGTCGGTCAGGAAGTAGCCGCGGGCCCGCTCGTTGTCGAGCTTCCTCAGCTCGCGGAAGCCGAAGGCGGACTTGTAGAACTCCACCGCCTTGTCGGGGTCCTGGGTGGCGATCGCGATGTGGCGGATCTTGGCCATGGCGTGCGGTCCTTTCGTGGCTGGGGCGGCGGTCGCGGAACGCCGCGCTATTCAGCGCGGATCCCGGCCGCGGCGACCACCTCGGCGATGCGGGTGGCCTCGCGGCGGATGAAGGCGTCGAATTCCTCCGGCGTGTTGGGCAGCACCTCGTTGCCCTGCTCGACGAGCTGTCGGCGGAAGTCCGGCTCGGCGAGGATCGCGCGCAGCTCGCGGTTGAGCTTCTGCGTCCGCTCGGGCGGCAGGCCCGCGGGGGCGAAGAGGCCGAGCCAGGAGGCGATCTCGAAGCCCGGGATCGTCTCGGCGATCGCCGGCACGTCCGGGAGGGCGGGCTGGCGCTGCAGGCTGGCGATGCCGAGTGGCTTGATCGTGCCGGCGCGGATCGGCCCCAGCGCCGTGATCGGCACGTCGAAATAGGCCTGCAGCCGGCCGCCGACGAGATCGGGCAGGATCGCCGAGGTGCCGCGGTAGGGGATGTGCGCGATCTCGATCCCCGCCTTGCTCGCGAGCATCGCCAGCGCCAGGTGCGAGGCGGAGCCGTTGCCGGCCGAGCCGAAATTCATCCGCCCCGGGGCGGCCCGCGCCATCGCGACAAGCTCCGCCACGCTGTTCGCCGGATGCGACGGCGCGACGACGAGCAGCATCGGCGTGGAAGCGATCAGGCCGATCGGCTGGAAGTCCTTCTCGAGGTCGAAGGGCAGGTTACGGTAGAGGAACCGGTTGACCACCTGCGTCCCGGTGTTGCCGAGCAGCAGGGTGTGGCCATCGGGCCGCGCGCGGGCGACGAACTGCTGCGCGATGGTGCCGTTCGCGCCCGGCCGGTTCTCCACCACCACGGGATTGCGCCAGTTGGCCTCGAGCCGCGCGCCGACCAGGCGCGCGAGCACATCGGCGATGCCGCCGGCGGCGTAGGGCACGACGATGCGTATCGGCCCCGACGGGTACTCCTCGGCTCGCGCCGCGCCGGCGGCAGCGGCGAGCCCGGGGAGCGCGAGAGCCCCCCGCAGCAAGGACTGGCGCTTCATCGGTTCCCTCCCGGTGCGGTGCGACGTGCTTTGCGCCGACCCATAACGCGATCATTGCGCGACCCGCAGCCGCGGCTGTCAAGCCGGGGCGGGAGCTTCGGCCCGGACGGGCGATCCGCCCGCGCCGCCGCGGGGGGCGCAGCTTTACCGTGCCGCAAGCGCTGGCTAGCATCCGCACCGTCGCCCGCGCAGCAGTCGCCGCGGCGCGCCGAGCGGCGAACTCGCGCCCGCTCGGCCGGACATCGTGAGGACGGAATTCGGATGAGCACGATCATCGAACCCGGCGCGGGCGCCGACCTCGCCGAGGAGCACCGCATGGTCCGCGACCTGGTGGTCCGGTTCGTCGAGCGCGACCTGATGCCGCTCGAGCCCGCGGTGCTGGCGCGCGAGGCGCGGGGCGAGCGCTACGCCCTGACGCCGGAGGAGGAGGGTCCGCTGCTCGCCAAGTGCAAGGAGCTCGGCCTCTGGGGCCTCGACGTGCCGGAGGAGTTCGGCGGCGCCGACCTGCCGCTCGCCGCGCTGATGGCGATCGAGGAGGAGATGGGCCGCACCGTCACGCCCTTCGTCTTCCCGCCCGACAGCCCGAACCTGCACATGCTGCTCGCCGTGGCGAACGCGGAGCAGCGCGAGAAGTACCTCCGCCCCTACGCCACCGGCGAGGCGCGCTCCTCCATCGCCATCTCCGAGCCCGGCGCCGGCGGCGACCCGGCGGGGATGACCACGCGCGCGGTGAAGGACGGCTCCGACTGGGTGATCAACGGCCGCAAGATCTGGGTCAGCGGCGTGCCGCGCGCCGACTTCGTCATCGTCATGGCCCGCACCGGCGAGGGCAAGCGCGAGGAAGGCATGACCGCCTTCATCGTCGAGCGCGACCAGAAGGGCTTCATCATCGAGCGCGAGATCGCGATGATCGGCGGCCGGCGCACCTACGAGCTGGTGTTCGAGGACTGCCGCGTGCCGGAGAGCCGCGTCCTCGGCGAGCTGGGCAAGGGCTACGCGCCGATGCAGCTCCGCCTCAACGTCCGCCGGCTGCAGATGGGGGCGCGCTGCACCGGCATCGCGCGCCGCGCGCTCGCCATGATGTGCGAGCACGCGAAGCAGCGCGTCACCTTCGGCGTGAAGCTCGCCGACCGCCAGGCGATCCAGTGGTGGATCGCCGACGCGGCGACGCGCATCCACATCTGCCGCCTGATGGTGCGCGACGCCGCCGCCAAGCTCGACGCCGGCGCCGACGTGCGCAACGAGGCCTCGATGATCAAGGTCTTCGGCACCGAGATGGCGCAGAGCGTGGTGGACAACGCCATGCAGTGCTTCGGCGCGATGGGCATGACCAAGGAGCTGCCGCTGCAGCTCCTCGCCCAGCAGGTGCGCGTGATGCGCATCTACGAGGGACCGTCCGAGGTGCACCGCATGGCGATCGCCCGGCGCGTGCTGAAGGCGCATGGCTGAGGTCGCCGGGGCGAGCGCGGGCGGGCCGGCCGAGGGCCCGCTCGCCGGCATCCGCGTGGTGGACCTCACCTCGGTCGTGCTCGGGCCGCTGGCGACGCAGATCCTCGGCGACTACGGCGCCGACGTGATCAAGGTCGAGGCGCCCGAGGGCGGCGACATGATCCGCAGCAACGGCGTCTCGCTGCACCGCGGCATGGGCTCGATCTTCCTCGCGCTCAACCGCAACAAGCGCTCGCTCGCGCTCGACCTGAAGCGGCCGGAGGGGGCGGCGGTGCTGCGCCGGCTGGTCGCCACCGCCGACGTGCTGGTGCACAACATGCGCCCGCGGGCGATCGCCCGCCTCGGCTTCGCCTACGAGGCCTGCGCCGCGATCAACCCGCGCCTGGTCTACTGCGCCGCGACCGGCTACGGGGAGGACGGCCCCTATGCCGGCCGCCCCGCCTTCGACGACGTGATCCAGGCCGGCTGCGGCCTCGCCGCGCTGGTCAGCGCCGGGCGCGAGCGGCCCGACTACGTGCCGAGCCTGATCGCCGACAAGACCACCGGCATGGCGGTGGTCAACGCCGTCCTCGCGGCGCTGCTCTTCCGCGAGCGGTCGGGTCGCGGGCAGTGCGTCGAGGTGCCGATGCTCGAGACCATGACCGCCTTCGTGCTCGCCGAGCACATGGGCGGCCTGACCTTCGAGCCCGCGCCGGCGCCCGCCGGCTACCAGCGCGTCACCGCCGGCGGGCGGCGGCCGATGCCGACGGCCGACGGCTTCATCGCGCTGCTGCCCTACACGGGCGACCACTGGCGCGCCTTCTTCCGCGCCGTCGGGCGCGAGGAGGTGGGCGAGCGCCTCGGCGTCGCCGACCGGCACACGCGCAACGCCAACATCCAGGAGATCTACCGCGAGCTCGCCGCGATCACGGTGCAGCGCCCCTCCGCCGAGTGGCTCGCGCTGTGCGAGGCGCTCGACATCCCGGCCACCGCCATCACCGCGCTCGACGACCTGCCGGAGCACCCGCACCTGAAGGCGGTCGGCCTGTTCGAGCGCTCGGAGCACCCGAGCGAGGGGCCGATCCGCCAGGTCCGTCCGCCGACGCGCTTCGGCGCGACGCCGGCGCGCATCCGCCTCCCCGCGCCCCGCCTCGGCGAGCACACCGCGGCGATCCTGCGCGAGCTGGGCTATGGCGAGGACGAGATCGCCGGCCTCGCCGCCGGCGGCGTCGTGCGCCAGGCGGAGCCGCCCGGCGGCTGAGATGCGCGAAGCGACGGCGGCCGCAGCGGCGGCGCCACCGCTTCCCGCGATTCGTCAGATCTTCAGGCCGTAGGAAAGCGCAAACACCAGGAACACGCAGAGCGCGATGAACACGCCGATCCACGGAAGATCGGAGCCGCGCCGGCTCTCGGAGCCATCCGTCATGGGTTCATTCCTCCCTGTCGCGCGCCGCCCTCTCCGAGACGTGTCGCGAGCCTCCCGGCGAGGCCAGGGTTACGAAAACGTCAGACGATTGCAATGCTGACCTGAGGGGCCTGCGGCCGCTCGCCGCGTCTCCGGCCCGACGCGGGGCAGGCCCGCTTCGGCCGGGGTCCGGCCGTTGCCGCGACGGGCGATGCCGCCTCGCCCGCGGGAGGGGAGCGAGGGGCCGGGCGGGAGCCCGGCTGGCCGACTCCGGCCTCGGTGCATGACACGGTCCGCCCCGCGCCGCCGGCGATGCCAGCGCACGGCCGGCCGGGGTCACGATCCGGTGGCGCCGGTCCGCGCCGCGCGGCTTCCGCCTTGCCGGCGGCGCCTGCAGCCGGCAGGCTCCTGCCCATGTCCGCCGATCCGCGCTTCGTCCGCCGCATCCCCGAAGGCGACAACCGCGAGCGCCTGACCTGCCCGGATTGCGGCTTCATCGCCTACGAGAACCCCAAGGTCGTGGTCGGCAGCGTCGTCGCCGCCGAAGACGGCCGCGTGCTGCTCTGTCGCCGCGCGATCGAGCCGCGCGCCGGATTCTGGACCCTGCCTGCCGGCTACCTGGAGATGGGCGAGACCGCCCCGGAGGGCGCGCGGCGCGAGGCGTGGGAGGAGGCGCAGGCGCGGATCGCGCTCGACGGAGTCCTCGCGGTGTACTCGATCGCACGGATCGGCCAGGTGCAGGTGATCTTCCGCGCGCGTTTCGCCAGGCCGGGCTTCGCGCCGGGACCGGAGAGCCTGGAGACGAGGCTCTTCGCCTGGGAGGAGATCCCGTGGCAGCAGATCGCCTTCCCGACCGTGCACTGGGCCCTGCGGGCTTGGCGCGCGACGGCGACAGGCCCGTTGCCGGCGGCGGCGCTGAACCCGGACGAGGCCGGCGGGCCGGAGGCCGGACCGCTGGGCCTCTGATCGGCGCGCGCGCCGTGCCGTGGCGACGCGCGGCGCTGGCGCGGCTGGCGGTGTGCGGCACGATGCTCGCGGCCGGCGGCTGCGTGCAGGACGCCGCGGTCGCGCCGCACCCGGCCGGCGAACGGCCGCCGCGGATGCGCCTCGCGCCCGGCACCCCGCGGGACCCGCCGCCTGCCTCCGCGTCCCGTGACGAGCGCGCGCCGGTCCCCGATCGCGACCTCCAGGCGCCGCGCGGCACCGGAACCGCGGAGCGGCCCCGTCTCAGCCCGACCCTCATCGTGCCGCGCGGCACGACCCGCGGCGGCACCTTCGAGGGCGACCCCTTCCAGCGCCAGCAGGACCGCCTGTTCGACCAGCCCGCCCCCGGGGCGACGCTGCGGCTGCCCTTCTCCTACTGACCGCCCGGCGGCGCGCCCGCGCTCAGGGCGCCTCGATCAGGGTGAGCAGGCCCTTGAGCAGCTGCGTCGGCGTCGGCGGGCAGCCGCGGATGTGCAGGTCCACCGGCACGACCGCGGCGACGCCGCCGACGCAGGCGTAGCTGCCGGCGAACGGCCCGCCGTTGATCGCGCAGTCGCCGGCCGCGACGACCCATTTCGGGTCGGGCGTGGCGCGCCAGGTGCGCTCCAGCGCCTCGCGCATGTTCTTCGTCACCGGGCCGGTGACGAGCAGCACGTCGGCGTGGCGCGGGCTCGCCACGAAGCGCAGGCCGAAGCGCTCGAGGTCGTGGAAGGCGTTGTTGAGGGCGTGGATCTCCAGCTCGCAGCCGTTGCAGGAGCCGGCGTCCACCTCGCGGATGGCGAGGCCGCGGCCGAGGCGCCGGCGCGCCGCCGCGTCGAGCTTCCGGCCGAGCTCGGCGAGCTCGGGGTCGTCGAGCGCCGGCGGCGGATCGGTGACAGGCCGGTGGAGCAGGCCCTCGAGGAAGGTCTTGCGCATCGGCATCGGTCCCTCCTCAGAGGTCGTGGCCCGAGTAGGAGCAGTTGAAGGATTTGTTGCAGAGCGGGAAGTCGGCGATGATGTTGTCCTCGATCGCCGCCTCCAGCAGCGGCCACTGGAACCAGGAGGGGTCGCGCAGGTGGCAGCGCGCGACGCGGCCGCCGGCGTCGAGGCGCAGCCAGGCGAACACCTCGCCGCGGAAGGCTTCGGCGAGGGCCATCCCCTCGCGCACCTCGCCCCTGGCGGGCGCGACCGGGACGCGGACGGGGCCGTCCGGCAGCCGGTCGAGGATCTGGGCGACGAGGGCGAGGCTCTGCCCGATCTCGCGGATGCGGATCCAGACGCGGGCGTTGACGTCGCCCTCCTCCAGCACCGGGACCTCGAAGCGGAGCGCATCGTAGGGCGGATAGCCGCCGAGCGCGCGGCGCGAGTCGAAGGCGCGGCCGGAGGCGCGCCCGACATGGCCGCCGGCGCCGAAGCGGCGCGCGAGGTCGGGCCGCACGATGCCGGTGGCGACGGTGCGGTCGAGCAGCGAGGCGGTGCGGTCGTAGAGATCGGCCAGGCGCGGGAAGCGCGCGCCGATCTCGGCGACGAGCGCGCGCAGCGCGGCGATGCCCGCGGCGTCGAGGTTGCAGGCGACGCCGCCGGGGACGACGCGGTCCATCATCAGCCGGTGGCCGAAGCAGGTCATGGCGGCGCGCAGCACCCGCTCGCGCAGGATGCCGCAGTGCGCATGCATCAGCGCGAACGAGGCGTCGTTGCAGATGGCGCCGACGTCGCCGAGGTGGTTGGCGAGGCGCTCCAGCTCGGCCATCAGGGCGCGCAGCCAGACGGCGCGGGGCGGCGGCTCGATGCCGAGCGCGGCCTCGGCGGCGCGGGCGAAGGCGATGCCGTAGGCGACGGTGGAATCGCCGGAGGTGCGGGCGGCAAGCCGCGCGGCGCGGTCGAGCTCGGCGCCGCGCATCAGGCCCTCGATGCCCTTGTGGACGTAGCCGAGGCGCTCCTCCAGGCGCACCACCGTCTCGCCGTCGCAGGTGAAGCGGAAATGGCCGGGCTCGATGATGCCGGCGTGGACGGGGCCGACCGGGACCTCGTGCAGGTCCTCGCCCTCGACGGGAAGGAAGGGGTAGGCGGGGGCCTCGTCCGGCGCCGGCCGCGGGCTGGCGGAGAGCGGCGCGGCGACGCCCCAGCGGCCGTGGTCGGGCCAGGGCCGCGCGTCCGGCAGGCCCACGGGCTCGAGGCCGAACAGGTCGCGCATCGCGCGCTCGAGGCGGATCGCCGGGGCGTGCACGCGGCCGACCGAGGGGAAGCGGCCATCCGGACAGGCGAGGCTGAGCACCTCGATGCCGGGCGAGGCGGCGCCCTCGTCGAGGATCGCCATGTGCGCGCAATCGGGCTCGCCCCACAGGGCGAGGAGGGTCCCCTCCCCTGCCGCCAGCCGCGCCGCGGCGCGCTCCCAGCCGGGCGCGTCCGCCATGCGGCGCGGCCAGGGGCGGTGATGGGTGACGGTGCCGGTCATCGCGCCCCGCCCTATCCCAGCAGCCGCGCCACGTTCTGGAACCATGCGACGACGCCCGGCGGGAGGTAGAGGCCGGCGCCGAGCACCAGCGCGAGATGGGCGAAGATCGGCAGGCTGGAGGCCCGGACCGGCCCGGTGCGCCCTTCCGGCGTGCCGAAGGCGAGGCCGGTGACGCGCAGCAGCAGCGCGCCGAAGCCGATCAGCAGGCCGAAGACGAGGATCAGCGCGAGCAGCGGCGCGCGGGCGAAGGTGGAGCTGACCACCAGGAACTCGCTCATGAAGACGCCGAAGGGCGGCAGGCCGGCGATCGCCGCGACGCCGGCGACGAGCGACCAGCCGAGCACGGGGTGGCTCTCCGTCAGGCCCCTGATCTCGGCGATGCGCTGCGTGCCCTTGACCTGGGCGATGTGGCCGACGGTGAAGAAGATCGCCGACTTCGTCAGGCTGTGCATCGTCATGTGCAGCAGCCCGGCGAAGTTGCCGAGCGGGCCCGCCATGCCGAAGGCGAAGACGATGATCCCCATGTGCTCGATCGAGGAGTAGGCGAACATCCGCTTGATGTCGCGCCGGCGGTAGAGCATGAAGGCGGCGAAGACGAGCGAGACCAGGCCGAGCGTGACCATCAGCGGCCCTGGCGCGATCGCGCCGGGATTGGCCGCGAGCAGCATCTTGAAGCGCAGCAGCGCGTAGAGCGCGACGTTGAGCAGGAGGCCCGAGAGCACCGCCGAGATCGGCGTCGGGCCCTCGGCGTGCGCGTCGGGCAGCCAGGCGTGCAGCGGCGCGAGGCCGACCTTGGTGCCGTAGCCGAGCAGGAGGAAGACGAAGGCGAGGTTGAGCAGCGCCGGGTCGAACTCCGCGGCGCGCCCGATCAGCGCGGTCCAGACCATCGCCTCCGGCCCCTCGCCGATCACCGGCTGGGCGGCGAGGTAGACGAGGATGGTGCCGAACAGCGCCAGCGCGATGCCGACGCTGCCGAGGATGAAGTACTTCCAGGCCGCCTCCAGCGCCTCGTGCGTGCGGTAGATGCCGACCATGAGGACGGTGGTGAGGGTGGCGAGCTCGACCGCGACCCAGATCAGGCCGATGTTGTTGGCGACCAGCGCGAGGTTCATCCCGAACATCATCAGCTGGTACATGGCGTGGTAGAAGCGGAGGTAGCCGCGCGTGAGGCGGCCGATCTCCAGCTCGTGGCCGATGTAGCTCGCGCTGAAGACGCTGGTGGTGAAGCCGACCAGGGTGTTGAGCAGGATGAAGACGACGTTGAGGTCGTCCACGAAGAGCAGCGCCCCGGCCCCCGGCCGGTGGAAGAGGAGCTGCGCCGCGGCGAGCAGCGAGAGCGCGCTGGCGACGACGTTGATCCGCGCCGAGAGCCGGTAGCCCGGCAGCAGCGCGAGCAGCGCCGCCGCCGCCAGCGGCACGAGGAGGACGGCGGCCTCCGGCGGGAGGGGGGTGCCGATCACCGGCGCTCTCCCCGGAAGCGGTCGAGCGCCTGCACGTCCACCGTGTCGAACCGCTCGCGGATGCGGAACAGGAAGATGCCGATCACGATGAAGGCGATCAGGATCGAGAAGGCGACGCTGATCTCGACCACCAGCGGCATCCCCTGGGCGCCGGTGGCGGCGAGCACGATGCCGTTCTCGAGCGACATGAAGCCGACCACCTGGCTCACCGCGTTGCGCCGCGTCACCATCAGCAGCAGTCCGATCAGCACCACCGAGAGGGCGAGCGCGATGTCCTCCCGCGCCACCGGGTCCGCGCCGGCGGTGACCGGGAGCATCACCGCCATCGAGAGGGCGACCAGCCCGATGCCGGCGAGCATGGAGAGGCCGATGCCGGTCACCGTCTCGATCTCGCGGTGGATGCCGAGCCGGACGATCATCCGGCGCAGCGCCATCGGCACGACGATCGCCTTGAACAGGAGGGCGATGGCGGCGGTGATGTAGAGGTGCGGCGCCCCCTGGATGTGGGCCTGCCAGGCGACGGAGAGGGCGAGCACCGCGGCGTGCAGCGCCAGCACGTTGAGCAGCGCGCCGAGGCGCCGCTGGTAGAGCATGACGAAGCTCAGCAGCACCAGGGAGCCGGCGAGGGTGTGGGCGACGTCGAAGTAGAGCTTCGGCATCTCAGAGGCTCCGCGAGATGAAGAGCAGGAGCGTCGCGAGGAGCCCGAGCATCAGCGCCGCGCCGAGGAAGCCGGGGACGCGGAAGACCCGCATCTTGGCGATCGAGGTCTCGAACATCGCGAGCAGCACCCCCCCGGCGGCGAGCTTCGCCAGCCAGAGCCCGGCGCCGGCGGCGTAGGCGAGGAGGTCCCGGCCCTCCTGCGCCAGCCCGAAGGGGAAGAAGATGCAGGCGATGAGCGAGAGGTGGAACAGCAGCTTCACCGAGGCCGCGGCCTCGATCATCGCGAGGTGGCGGCCGGAGTACTCGAGCACCATCGCCTCGTGCACCATGGTGAGCTCGAGGTGGGTCGCCGGGTTGTCCACCGGGATGCGGGCGTTCTCGGCAATGGCGACGATGACCAGCGCGACCAGGGCGAAGGCGAGGGAGACGCGCAGCCCCACCTGCTCCGAGCCCATGAAGGCGGCGATGTGGGAGAGCTGGGTCGAGCCCGCGATCAGCGCGATGGTGAAGACGATCATGATCGTCGCCGGCTCGGCCAGCGAGGCGATCAGCGACTCGCGGCTGGCGCCGATGCCGCCGAAGCTGGTGCCGATGTCGAGCGCGGCGAGCTGAAGGAGGAAGCGCGCGGTGGCGAGCAGGGCGATGATCGCGATCAGGTCGCCGGTCCAGCTGAACAGCAGGCCGGTGGCGAAGGTCGGCACCAGGGCCGCCGCGACCCAGGTGGCGGAGAAGACCAGGTAGGGAACGACGCGGAACAGCCAGGAGGCGTTCTCGGCCAGCACCACCTCCTTGCCGATCAGCCGGCGGAGGTCGCGGTAGGGCTGCAGCAGCGGCGGCCCGCGCCGGCGCTGCAGCCGCGCCTTCACCTTGCGCACCAGGCCGGTGAGCAGCGGCGCGACCAGCAGCACCAGAAGCATCTGCGCCGCCTGGGCGGCGAGCTCGCCGATCAGGACCACAGGCCGAGCCCCAGCAGCAGAAGCACGAGCGAGAGGAAGACGAAGACGAGATAGCGCCGGATGGTGAGGAACTGCAGGTGGTTGAGCAGCTCCGCCGCGCGGCCGACGGCGCGGCCGACCGGGGCGTAGAGGAACTCCCACGCCAGGTCCCGGCGCTCCCGGACGATGCGCGCCGGCGCGACGGAGCCGGGCGGCGGCATCTCCACCGTCTCGCGCGCGCGGAAGACGACGGGGCCGAAGACGCGGCGCAGCGGCTGGGAGAGGCTCGCGCCGGTGTACTGCATGGAGGGCGCGAGGCGCGGGAAGCCGCAGTCCCAGGGCGGGGCGCGGCGCAGCGCGCGCGAGGCGAGGCGGTGGATCGCCGCCGCCGCGATCACCGCCGAGGCGACGACGAAGAGGAACACCAGCAGGCCGTTGTAGGAGCTGCGGCTGTCGGCGATCGGCACGATCGAGAGCCAGGCCTCGCCGAGCTGGGCCGGCATGCGCGCGCCGACCAGGCGCTCGGTCACGGGCGCCAGGGCGTCGACGGCCGCGCCGGGGAACAGGCCGAACAGCACGCAGAGCACGGCGAAGCCCGCCATGGCGGCGCCGGAGAAGCGATCGGTCTCCGCGGCCTCCGCCGCGGCGGCCGAGCGCGGGCGGCCGAGCCAGGCGATGCCGTAGGCGCGCAGGAAGCAGGAGGCGGCGAGCGCGGCGGCGAGGGCGAGCAGCGTCCCCACCGTGGGGATGAGGAATTTCAGCGCCCATTGCGGCAGGTCGGGGCTGACCAGGATGGCCTGGAAGGCGAGCCACTCGGAGGCGAAGCCGTTCAGCGGCGGCAGCGCCGCGGCGGCCATGGCGGCGACCAGGACGGCGGCGGAGGAGACGGGCATGCGGTGGATCAGCCCGCCGAGACGCTCGATGTCGCGCTCGCCGTGGGTGGCGGCGAGCACCGCGCCGGCGCCGTAGAACAGGGCGCTCTTGAACAGGGTGTGGTTGAAGGCGTGGAACAGGGCGGCGACGAGGGCGAGCGCCGCGGCCCCGAGATGGCCATCGGCGCGGAAGGCGAGGGCGAGGCCGAGGCCGATGAAGACCACGCCGATGTTCTCGATGGTGCTGTAGGCGAGCAGCCGCTTGAGGTCGCCCTCCGTCAGCGCGTGCAGCACGCCGAGGACCGCCGAGCTGGCGCCGAGCGTCAGGACCGGGACGCTCCACCACCAGGCGGGGGCGCCAAGCAGGTCGAAGACGATGCGGATGAAGGCGTAGACCGCGACCTTGGTCATCACGCCGCTCATCAGCGCCGAGACGTGGCTCGGCGCCGCCGGGTGGGCGAGCGGCAGCCAGACGTGCAGCGGCACGAGCCCCGCCTTGGAGCCGGCGCCGAGGAGGGCGAGCGCGAGCACCAGGGCGGAGGTGAGCGGCGCGTGGTCGCCGACGCGCATGGCGGCGAAGGCGTAGCGGCCCTCGGGGCCGGCGAGCAGGCCGAAGGCGAGCAGCAGGGCGAGCGTGCCGAAGCTCGCCATGACGATGTAGAGGAAGCCGGCGCGGGCGTTCTCCGCCGGGCGGTGCTCGGCCAGCACCAGCGCCCAGGAGGCGAGCGACATCAGCTCCCAGCAGAGCAGGAAGGCGTAGGCGTCGTCGGCCAGCGGCACCAGCAGCATGCCGGCGAGGAACAGCGGATAGAAGGGCAGGACGCGCAGCGGCGCCTCGGCGTGCCGGCCGTAGCCGAGGGCATAGAAGCTGGCGCCGGCGGCGCCGAGGCTGACGAGCACGAGGAAGGCGGCCGACAGCGCGTCGAGGCGGAAGTGCGCGCCGAGCCAGGGCAGGCCGAGCGGCAGGGTCAGGCCGGAGGTGACGCCGCCGAGCAGCGCGGCGAGGGCAAGGGCGAAGGCCAGGGTCGAGACGGCGAGGCAGCCGCCATAGACCGCGGCGGTCGCGAGGGCGGCGCCGCGCCTCTCCCCGCCGCGGCCGAGCGCGGCGAGCCCCGCCACGGCGAGCAGCGCCAAGGCGCAGAGGAGCAGCGCGGTCAGCATGCGCCCGAGGCCATCGCCGGGGTCGCCACGGGGCCTTCAGCCCTTCAGCCGCACGCCGCGGCCGCCGCCGGGGCTCACCGCGCCCTCGGCGATCAGCTGCACGCCGGCGGCGTCGAGTGCGGCGACGAGCTTCATCAGCGAGTCCACATTGCCGCGGATCACCCCCTCGCTCGCCTCCATGCGCTGGATCGTCGGCAGCGAGAGGCCCGAAAGCTCGGCGAGGCGTCGCTGGTCCATGCCGAGCAGCGCGCGGGCCGCGCGCATCTGCGCCGCGGTGATCATGGGCGGAAGGACATGCTGGCTGGGCGGCTCCCCGGACGGCGCGAAGCTAACGCCTTGCTTTCGCCGCTTCAAGCCTGAAAAGTGAGTCCTGACACATGCTTTCTGCGGTTCGCCGCCGCATCCCCGCCGGGGCGCTTGCGCCCGCCGGGCGGGCGCCACACCTGTTGCGCATGCCGATCGCCCCGTTGCCGGACCGCGGGGTCGTGGAGGTCGCGGGCGAGGACCGGATCGCCTTCCTCCAGGGCCTGGTGTCCAACGACGTCACGCTCGCCGCGCCGGGCCGCGCGGCGTGGGCCGCGCTGCTCACGCCCCAGGGCAAGTGGCTGGCGGACTTCTTCGTCCTCGATGCCGGGGACGGGCGGCTGCTCCTGGACTGCGAGCGGGCGCAGGCGGCCATGCTGGTGCAGCGGCTCGGCCGGTTCCGGCTGCGCGCGCGCGTGGCCCTGCGCGATGCCAGCGAGGCCTTCGTGGTGCTGGCCGGCTGGGGCGCGACCGCGCCGCCGCCCGGCCAGGCGCTGGCGGCGCCCGACCCGCGGCTGCCGGAGGCGGGCTGGCGGCTCCTGGTGCCGGCCGGCTCCGCGCCGCCGCCGGCCGACGCCGCGTGGGAGGACTGGGACCTCCACCGGCTGGCGCTCGGCCTGCCGGACGGCTCGCGCGACCTCGAGGCGGAGAGGACGGTCCTGCTCGAGGCCGGGTTCGACGAGCTGAACGGCGTCTCCTGGACCAAGGGCTGCTACTTGGGGCAGGAGCTGACGGCGCGCACCCGCTACCGCGGCCTGGTGAAGCGGCGCCTGGTGCCGGTGACGGTCGAGGAGGGCCCGCTGCCGGCCCGCGGCACTCCGGTGCTCGCCCCCGATGGCGTGGAGCGGGGGGAGATGCGCTCCGGGCGCGGGAACCGCGGGCTCGCGCTGCTGCGCCTGGAGGCGATCGCGCGGGGCGAGGCGCTGGCCTGCGGCGCGGCGCGGATCACGCCCCGCATCCCCGGCTGGATGCGCCTCCCGGCGCGCGACGCGGCCTGATCGGGAACCGCCGGTGCGGTCCTGGGCGCGCAGGGGCCGGATCGCGGACGCGCCGGGCGGCGCCCCTCCGCGCCGGGCCGCCGCGCCGTGACCGCGCCGGGGGGCACGACGGATCGCGGCCCCGGTGTGGTCGTGCCGCCGCCCGCGATCGTCGGCGCGCTGCTGGTCCTCGCCTGGCTGCTGGACCTCGCCTTCCCGCTGCCGCTGGCCGCGCCGCTGCGGCTGGCCGGGCTGATCGTCATGGGCCTCGGCGTCGCGCTGGCGGGCTGGGCGCTGGCGCTGATGCTGCGGGCGCGGACGGATCCGCGGCCCGATCGGCCGGATCGCGTGCTGATCGAGTCCGGGCCGTTCCGGTCCAGCCGCAATCCGATCTATCTCGGCTTCCTGGTCTTCAGCGCGGGCCTCGCCCTGCGCTGGGGCAGCCTGTGGGGATGGCTCGCGGTCGCCCTCGCCTTCCTGGCGCTCGACCGCCTCGTGGTGCCGCGCGAGGAGCGCTACCTGCGCCGGCGCTTCGGCGCGGCGTACGAGGCGTATGCGGCACGCGTGCGCCGCTGGATCTAGCGGCCTCCGGCAGCGACGCCGCGTGGCGGCTCCTTCCCCCCCCCGCCCCTTCACCGCCATGCCGCCGTTCGGGGGCGGCGCCCGGCCGCTCGTGCCGCTGCCGGGCCCGCCGCCGGCGAGGACGACGCGGCAGGGCGCGACCGCCTCCGGCCGGCCGGCGCGGGCCTCTCGGCGCGGCCGCCTCAGGCGGTGCGGTCCACGCCCCCTCCGGAGAGCGCCGCCTGGGCCGCGGCGAGGCGCGCCACGGGCACCCGGTAGGGCGAGCAGGAGACGTAGTCGAGCCCGATCTCCTCGCAGAACCGGATCGAGGCCGGGTCGCCGCCATGCTCGCCGCAGATGCCGAGCTTGAGGTCGGGCCTCACGCCGCGCCCCTTCTCGCTCGCCATGCGGACCAGGGCGCCGACGCCCTCCGCGTCCAGGCTGACGAAGGGGTCCTTCGGCAGGATGCCCTTCTCGACGTAGAGGGGCAGGAACTTGCCGGCGTCGTCGCGGGAGAGGCCGAAGGTGGTCTGGGTGAGGTCGTTGGTGCCGAAGGAGAAGAAGTCCGCGGCCTCGGCGATGGCGTCGGCGGTCAGCGCCGCGCGCGGCAGCTCGATCATGGTGCCGACGCTGTAGGGCACGTGGTAGCCCTGCTCCGCGAAGACCTCCTGCGCGGCCTTGTCCACGATGGTGCGGGTGATCTCCAGCTCGCGGCGCGTGGCGACCAGCGGGATCATGATCTCCGGCAGCGGGGCGTTGTGCGTCTCCTTGCCGATCTGGGCCGCGGCCTCGAAGATGGCGCGGGCCTGCATCTCGTAGATCTCGGGGAAGGTGATGCCGAGGCGGCAGCCGCGGTGGCCGAGCATCGGGTTCGCCTCCGAGAGCTCGGCGGCGCGCCGGCGCATCCGCGCGACGTCGGTGCCGAGGGCGGCGGCGACCTCCTCGAGCTCGTGCTCGCCGTGCGGGAGGAACTCGTGCAGCGGCGGGTCGAGCAGGCGGATGGTGACCGGCAGGCCCGCCATGATGCGGAACAGGTCCACGAAGTCCCGGCGCTGGAAGGGGAGCAGGCGGGCGAGCGCGTCGCGGCGGCCGCCCTCGCTCTCGGCCATGATCATCTGCCGCACGGCGCCGATCCGCTCGGGGTCGAAGAACATGTGCTCGGTGCGGCAGAGACCGATGCCCTCGGCGCCGAAGCGGCGCGCGGTCTCGGCGTCGGTCGGCGTCTCGGCGTTGGCGCGCACGCGCAGGCGCCGGACCCGGTCGGCCCACTCCATCAGCGTCGCGAAGTCGCCGGAGAGCTGCGGCTCGATCATCGGCACGCTGCCGACGAAGACCTCGCCGGTCGAGCCGTCGAGGGTGATGGTCTCGCCGGCCTGCACCACCTGGCCGCCGGACATCATGGTCTGCGCGCTGTAGTCCACGGTGATGCCGCCCGCGCCGGCGACGCAGGGGCGGCCCATGCCGCGCGCCACCACCGCGGCGTGGCTGGTCATGCCGCCGCGCGTCGTCAGGATGCCCTTGGCGGCGTGCATCCCGTGGATGTCCTCGGGCGAGGTCTCGACGCGCACCAGGATGACGCTCTCGCCCTTCTGCGCGCGCGCCTCCGCCTCGTCGGCCGAGAACACGACGACGCCGCAGGCCGCGCCCGGCGAGGCGGGCAGGCCCTTGGCGAGCAGCGTGCGCGGCGCCTTGGGGTCGAGGGTGGGATGGAGGAGCTGGTCGAGCGCGGCGGGGTTGACGCGGGAGACCGCCTCGCGCTCGTCGATCAGCCCCTCGCGCGCCATGTCCACGGCGATCTTGAGGCTCGCCGCGGCGGTGCGCTTGCCGTTCCTCGTCTGCAGCATGTAGAGCCGGCCGCGCTGCACCGTGAACTCGATGTCCTGCATGTCGCGGTAGTGGCGCTCCAGCGTCCCGCGCACGCGCAGCAGCTCGGCGAAGGCCTCCGGCATCGCCTCCTCCATGCTGCGCTCGCCGGGCTTGGCGCGCGCCTTGAGGATCGGCTGCGGCGTGCGGATGCCGGCGACGACGTCCTCGCCCTGGGCGTTGATCAGGTACTCGCCGTAGAAGACGTTCTCGCCGGTCGAGGGGTCGCGGGTGAAGCAGACGCCGGTGGCGCAGTCCTCGCCCATGTTGCCGAAGACCATGGCCTGGACGTTGACCGCGGTGCCCCACTCCTCCGGGATGTCGTGCAGCCGGCGGTAGGTGATGGCGCGCTGGTTCATCCACGAGCCGAACACCGCGCCGATCGCGCCCCAGAGCTGCGCCTCCGGGTCCTGCGGGAAGGGCCGGCCGGTGACCTCCTCCACCATGTCCTTGTAGCCGGCGACGACGCGGTGCCAGTCCTGCGCGTCGAGCTCGGTGTCCTCGACCACGCCCTTGTCGATCTTCGCGTGCTCGATGATCTCCTCGAAGCGGTGGTGGTCCACGCCGAGGACGACGGAGCCGTACATCTGGATGAAGCGGCGGTAGCTGTCCCAGGCGAAGCGGGAATCGCCCGCATTCTGCGCGAGGCCGTCCACCGTCGCGTCGTTGAGGCCGAGGTTGAGCACCGTGTCCATCATGCCGGGCATCGAGACGCGCGCGCCGGAGCGGACCGAGACGAGGAGCGGCTTCGCGTGGTCGCCGAAGCGCGCGCCGACCGCCTCCTCGACGCGGCGCAGCGCGGCCTCGACCTGGCCGCGGAGGTCCTCGGGGTACCGCCGCTCGTGCGCGTAGTAGTAGGCGCAGACCTCGGTGGTGATGGTGAAGCCGGGCGGGACGGGCAGGCCGATCGCGGCCATCTCGGCGAGGTTGGCGCCCTTGCCGCCGAGGAGGTCGCGCATGTCGGCGCGGCCCTCGTTGAGGCCGGCGCCGAAGCTGTACACCCACTTGGTCATCGGGGTTCCCCCTCTCTCCGTGTGCGGGGCGATCCGCGCCCGGCGCGCGCGGCGCCGCGCGGCTGGCCCTGTCAGCCTTCGACCTTCGAGAAGTCGGCCACGGCGTCCATCACGGCGCGCAGCCTGGCGAGCAGACGCAGGCGGTTGCGGCGCAGTTCCGGCGCCGGATCGTTGACCGTGACGCGGTCGAAGAAGGCGTCCACCGGGCCGCGCAGCGCGGCGAGGTTGTCCATCGCGCGCTCGAAGTCCTCGGCCTCGAGGTCGAGCTCGACGCGGCGGGCGGCGGTCTCCAGCGCCTCGGCCAGCGCCTCCTCCTCCGGCGCCTTGAGGAGGTGGCGCTCGTAGCCGGTGTCGTAGGCGTGCCCGTCCTTGCGCTCCTCGATGCGGAGGATGTTGGCGGCGCGGCGGTAGGCGACCAGCAGGTTGGCGCCGTCCTCGGACTCGAGGAAGCGGCGCACCGCATCGGCGCGACGCAGCAGGCGGTTGAGGTCGTCGTCCCGCACGGCGCCGAGGACGGCGCTGACCACGTCGTGGCGCATGCCCTCGGCGCGGAGCTGCACGCGCAGGCGTTCGGTGAGGAAGTCGTAGACCTCGACCGTCTCCGGGCGCACCTCGCGCACGATCTCGTGGTCCGGGTTCGGCACGACGATCACGGCGCGCTCGCGCCGCGCCTCCGCGAGGCTCCGCTCGATCCCCCGCCGCGCGGCGTCGAGGATCCCGAACAGGGGCAGCCGCAGGCCGTTCTCCCGCACGATGCGGATCACGCCGAGGGCGGCGCGCCGCAGCGCGAAGGGATCGCCCGATCCGGTCGGCTTCTCTCCGACCGCGAAGAACCCGACCAGCTGGTCGAGCTTGTCGGCGAGCGCCACCGCGATCGCCACCGGCTCGTCCGGCACCGCGTCGTTCGGGCCGAGCGGCCGGTAGTGGGCCGCGATCGCCTCCGCCACGCGCGCGTCCTCGCCGTCGTGCAGCGCGTAGTAGCGGCCCATCACCCCCTGCAGCTCGGGGAACTCGCCGACCATCCCGCTCGCCAGGTCGGCCTTGGCGAGCCGCGCCGCGCGCGCCGCCAGCACAGGGTCGGCGCCAACCTGCGGCGCGATCACCCGCGCCAGCCGCTCCAGCCGCCGCACCCGCTCGCCCAGCGAGCCGAGCCCGGCATGGAACACCACCCCGTCCAGCTTCGGCAGCCGGCTCTCCAGCCGCTCCTTGCGGTCCTGGTCCCAGAAGAACCGCGCGTCGGAGAGGCGCGCGCGCAGCACGCGCTCGTTGCCGGCGACGATCGCCGCGCCGCCGTCGCGCGCCTCGACGTTCGCCACCACGGCGAAGCGCGGCGCGGCGCGGCCCTCCGGCGTGCGCAGCGCGAAGTAGCGCTGGTTGACGCGCATCGTCGTGCGCATCACCTCCGGCGGCAGGTCCATGAAGGCGTCGTCGATGCGCCCGAGCAGCGGCACCGGCCATTCGACGAGGCCGGCGACCTCGGCGAGCAGCCCCTCGTCGGGCACCACCTCGAAGCCCTCGGCGGCGGCGAGGCGCGCGACGCCCTCGCGGATGATCCGCGCGCGCTCCTCCGCCTCGACCACCACCTTCCGCGCGCGGAGGCCCTCGACGTAGTCCGCCGCGCCCCGCACCGCGAAGGCGCCGGGGGCCATGATGCGGTGGCCCTCCGTCTCGCCGCCGCTGCGCAGCCCGTGCGCGTCGTCGTCGCCATGGCGCAGGTCGAAGGGCACCACCGCGCCGTCGAGCAGGCAGAGGATGCGCTTCAGGGGCCGCACCCAGACGAAGCTGCCGCCGCGGCCCCAGCGCATGGACTTCGGCCAGGGGAAGGCGCGCAGCACGGCCGGCACCGCGCGGGCGATCATCGCCGCGGCCTCGATCCGCTCGCCGGGCCTGGCGAGGACCCAGAACCCGCCCTCCTCCCTCAGCGCCTCGCGCGTCGCGCCGTGCTTGCGCAGGAAGCCCTCGATCGCCTTCTCGGGCGCGCCGAGGCGCGGCCCGCGCTCCTCCCTGCCCGGGGTCTCGACCGCGGGCTCGACCTCGGCGACCAGGGCGAGACGCCGCGGCCCGTGGCTGACGCGCGGCGCGCGGCCGGCGAGCAGCGGCGCGAGCTCGGCGCCGAGCAGCCGCTTCAGGTCCTCCGCCGCGCGCGCCTGCATCCGCGCCGGGATCTCCTCGGAGAACAGTTCGAGCAGGAGTTCGGCCATCGGCTGACCTCACGCCCCCCGGTCCGGGGAGCGACCAGGGGCGTGCTCCGGACCCTTGTCCGCTTCCCGCTCTCCCGCGAGCCAGGCCTCGCAGCACCCCTTCGCCAGCGCCCGCACGCGGGCGATGAACGCCGCCCGCTCGGCGACGCTGATCGCGCCGCGGGCGTCGAGCAGGTTGAACCGGTGGCTCGCCTTGATGCACTGGTCGTAGGCCGGCAGCGCCAGGCCCCTCGCGAGCAGCGCGTTGCACTCCCGCTCCGCGTCCTCGAAGTGGCGGAACAGGGTGGGCACGTCGGCGTGCTCGAAGTTGTAGGCGCTGAACTCGCGCTCGGCGCGCAGGAAGACCTCGCCGTAGGTCACGCCGCGGCCGTTGAAGTCGAGGTCGAAGACGTTCTCGACCCCCTGGATGTACATCGCCAGGCGCTCGAGGCCGTAGGTGAGTTCGCAGCTCGGCACCTCGCAGGCGATGCCGCCGACCTGCTGGAAGTAGGTGAACTGCGTCACCTCCATCCCGTCGCACCAGACCTCCCAGCCGAGGCCCCAGGCGCCGAGCGTCGGGCTCTCCCAGTCGTCCTCGACGAAGCGGATGTCGTGCAGCAGCGGATCTATGCCGAGCGCCCTGTAGCTCTCGATCAGCAGGCCCTGGGGGTCGGGCGGCGAGGGCTTCAGGATCACCTGGTACTGGTAATAGTGCTGCAGCCGGTTCGGGTTCTCGCCGTAGCGGCCGTCCGCGGGGCGGCGGGAGGGCTGGACATAGGCCGCGTTCCAGGGCTTCGGGCCGAGCGCGCGCAGCGTCGTCGCGGGGTGGAAGGTGCCGGCGCCCACCTCCATGTCGTAGGGCTGCAGGATCAGGCAGCCCTGCGCGCTCCAGAAGGCGTGCAGGCGCAGGATGATGTCCTGGAAGCTCGGGGGCCTCCCGCTCTCGTGCATGGTTCGGACTTGCGGCCGTCGTGGTGCGGCGCACCATAGTGGCCGCCCCCCGCCCCCGCAAGGAACGCGCCCTTGCCCGAACGCGACGCCGCCGCCGCCCTGGTCCGCCGCTACTACGAGGCGTTCAACGCCGGCGACCGGCCGGGGATGCTGGCCCTGCTCGCCGAGGACGTGGTCCACGACATCAACCAGGGCGGGCGGGAGGTCGGGCGCGCGGCCTTCGCCGCCTTCCTCGCCCACATGGACCGCTGCTACCGCGAGCAGGTGGTGGACCTCGCCGTCATGGTGGACGAGACCGGGACGCGCGCGGCGGCGGAGTTCACCGTCCTCGGCACCTACGTCGCGACCGACGACGCGCTGCCGCCGGCGGCGGGGCAGCGCTACCGGCTGCCGGCGGGGGCGTTCTTCGTGCTGCGCGGGGGCCGGATCGCGCGGGTGACGACCTACTACAACCTCCAGGACTGGCTGCGCCAGGTGGCGCCGAACGGCGCCGGCGGCTAGGGTCGCGCGGGCCGGCAGGAGGGACAGGCATGCGGCGGCTGGACGAGACGGCATCCGGGGTCTTCGTGATCTGCCCCACCCCCTTCACCGAGGCCGGCGCCCTCGACGAGGCGAGCGCCGACCGCATGACCGACGCCTACCTGGCGGCCGGGGCGAGCGGCCTCACCCTGCTCGGCGTGATGGGCGAGGCGCCGAAGCTCGACCAGGAGGAGGCGCTGCGCTTCGTCCGCCGGGTGCTGCGCCGGGTGGACGGGCGCGTCCCCGTGGTGGTCGGCGTCTCCGCGCCCGGCTTCGCCACCATGCGCGCCCTCGCCCGCGGCGCGGCGGAGGCCGGCGCGGCGGCGGTGATGATCGCGCCGCCCGCCGGGCTGAGGGGCGACGACGCGGTGGTCTCCTACGTCGCCCAGGCGGCGGAGGCGTGCGGCGACATCCCCTTCGTGCTGCAGGACTTCCCGCTCCCCACCGGGGTCGCCATCAGCGCCGAGATGGTCCGCCGCATGGCGGCGGCCGATCCGCGCCTCGTCATGCTGAAGGCCGAGGACTGGCCGGGCCTCGACAAGATCACGGCGCTGCGGCGGATGGAGGCCGAGGGCCGGATGCGGCGGATCAGCATCCTCTCCGGCAATGGCGGCCTGTTCCTCCCCTTCGAGCTGGAGCGCGGCTGCGACGGCGTGATGACCGGCTACGCCTTCCCCGAGATGCTGGTGCGGGTGCGCGCCCTGCTCGCCGCGGGCCGGCGCGAGGCGGCGCACGACCTGTTCGACGCCCACCTGCCGCTGGTGCGCTACGAGCACCAGCCCGGGCTCGGCCTCGCGGTGCGGAAATGGGTGCTGCAGCGGCGCGGCATCATCGGCTCGGCGGCGCTGCGCGCGCCGGCGCCGAGGCTGACGCCGGAGACGATCGCGGAGGTGGAGTGGCTGCTCGCGCGCGTCGAGCGGAAGGTCGCCGCGCTCGGCGCCGGCTGAGCGCAGCTACAGGCCGAGCCGCGCCCAGGCCGCCCGCTCCTCGATCGCCGCGGCCAGGGCCTCGCCGGCGCCCGCGGCGAGGGCCGCGCCGACGCCCGGCAGCAGGCGCCACGGCCAGGGCGCCCTGCGCGCGCCCACCGGGATCAGCCGCGCCTTCTCGCCGAAGCGGCGCTTCGCCTCGCCCTCGGCGCTGCCGATGCGGTCGGCGAGGCCGAGCTCGACGGCGCGCCGGCCGGTCCAGAAGCGGCCGGTGAAGAGCTGCTCCTCCGGCGCCCGCAGACGGGGGCCGCGCCGCGCCCGGACCCAGGCCTTGAACTCCTCGTGCAGCGCCTGGAGAAGCTCCTCCAGCCGCTCGCGATCGCGCGGGTCCTCGGGGCGGAAGGGGTCGAGAAAGCTCTTCTCCGTCCCGGCGGTGCGCACCCGCCGCTCGATGCCGAGCCGGGCGATCGCCTCCTGCAGGCCGAAGCTCGCGCTGATCACGCCGATGCTGCCGAGGATGCTCGCCGGGTCGGCGACGATCTCGTCCGCCGCGCAGGCGAGCCAGTAGCCGCCGGAGGCGGCGGCGTCCTCGACGCAGGCGATCACCGGCAGGTTCTTCTCCTCGGCGAGCCGCCGGATGCGGCCCGCGATGAGCGAGGACTGCGCCGCCGAGCCGCCGGGCGAATTGACGGCGAGGATCACCCCGGCGAGGCGGCGGATGGCGAAGGCGCGGTCGAGCAGCGGGCCGACCGAGGCGATGTTCAGGCCGCCCGCGACCAGCGGCGTCGGCCGCGCGGCGATCAGGCCGTGGAGGCGGACCAGCGCGACCCGCGGACGGGAGCCGAACAGGGGGAGGATGGCGGCCATGGGATGTCCAGATACCCGCCTTGAGGCCGCCATCAAACCGTGGCACCGGCACGGCATGAGGAAGCGGGACCGGATCGGGCTGGCGGCGGCGGCGGGCGCGCTCGGCCTGATGCTGCTGTACCGCGCGATCTACGTGGAACCGCGCGCCTGGGGCGCGCTCTGCGCCGCCGCGGCCGTGCCGCTCGCCTGCCATCCGCGGGCGGCGCTGCTCTGGCTGCAGCATTGGCAGCTCTGGGGCGGCGGCGCGCTGCTGCTCGGGCTCTGGGCCTTCCTCGGCGGGCCGTTCCGGGTGCGCGTCGCGGCGGTGGCGCTCGGCGCGGTGGCGACGGCCAATTACAACGCCACCTGGGGGATGCTCGGCCTGCTGCTCGGCGCCTGGGCCTGGATCGGCGCGGCGGGACGAGGGGCGGAGCCGCCCGCGGCATAGGGCGAGGGCGGCGCCTCAGGCGGGGCGGACGAGCAGGCTCGCCGCCGCCCACGCGATCGCCCAGCCCCCGATCGCCATCGCCGTCCATTTCCGGTAGCGGGCGAGGGCGGCGTCGTCCTGGCGGCGCCAGTGCCAGGCCGTCGCGCCCGCCACGGCGGCGAGGCACAGCGCGCCCGCGGCGAAATTTGCGCGCGCGGCGACCGCGGCGGCGGCGTCCCCCGGCGGCGGCCATGCGGCCCAGATCGGCAGCAGCATCGTCGCCGTGCCGAGGACCAGCGCGGCGAGGAACAGGTGGTGCGCAGGGGCGCCGTTCATGGCGGGACGAACGCTCGGGGACCGGAACGAGGCCACCCTAGTCCCGAGGCCCTTCGCTGTCAGCCGCCGCCGGCCGGAGCGGGCACCGCCTCGCTCTCCGGGCGGCGCCCCGGCGCCGGCAGGCAGCGCAGCAGCGGCGGCGCGGCGAGGACCAGCGCGCAGACCGTCCACCCCATCGCCTGGCGGTTCGCCGGCCCCTCGCGCACGGCGCTCCCCAGCGCCGCGAGGGCGAGCGTGGCGCCCGCCCAGAGCTCCTCGCGCCCGCCGCCGCCGCGCGGCAGGTCGCGCAGCAGCGCGCGCGCGGCGACCGCGACCAGCGGCACGGCGAAGCCCGCGAAGGGGAAGTCGCGGTAGCGGGGATCCACCAGCAGCAGGAGCTGGAGCGCCATCGCCGCCCACAGGAAGACGAAGGAGAGATCGTCCAGCGCGAAGTCCCGCCAGCCGCGCAGCAGCCCCCGCCCGCGGCCGGTGAGCAGCGCCCGCACCGTCGCCGTCGCCTGCGCCCCGTCGCGCGGCGCCTCGACCGGCGCGCCGGCGAGCCGCATCGCCGCGCGGCGCAGCAGCAGGGCGGCGAGCGCGCCCTGCCCCGCCAGGTTCGCCGCCGCGGCGAGCGCCAGGAGCTCGTCGAGCGCATCGCGCCGCGCGCCGACGGCCGCGAAGGCCAGCGCGTTGCCGAGGGCGAAGGCGAGGACCGCGACCCGTGCCCGCGCGGCGCCGTCCAGCCCCGGGAAGGCCCGCAGCGTGCCGCCCCAGAGCGCGAGCGACAGCAGCAGCGCGAGCCCCGCGTGGAGCGGCCAGGCCGGGTCCTCCGCCACCGGCCCGTCGAACGGGAACTTCGGCCGTCGGTCGGCGGTGAACAACCCCCAGGCGGCGCCGACCGTGCCCTCGAGCCGGTGCTTCCACACCTGGTCGAAGGCCTCGATCAGGTTGTAGTCGAAGCCCTCCTCGCGGGCGAGGCGGATGAAGGCGCGCAGGAACACCGCCTGGTTGACGCGCGAGGGCGCAGCGTCGGCGCGCCAGCGGCCGCGGCTCGGCCAGCCGACCTCGCCGATGGCGATCGGCTTGCCGGGGAACATCCGCCGCATGCGCTGCACCACCTCGCGCGCATGGGCGATGGCGTCCGCGACCCCCCGCGGCTCGTCCTCCCAGTAGGGCAGGATGTGGATGGTGACGATGTCCACGTGGTCGGCGAGCTGCGGGAACTGCGCCCAGAACTCCCAGACGTCGGCGTAGGTGACGGGCTGGCGCACGGCGGCGCGCACGCGGTCCAGCGCGGCGGCGAGGTGCCCCACCGGCAGGTCGCGGCGCAGCAGCACCTCGTTGCCGACGACGACGCGCTCGACGGTCTCCGGGTGGCGGTTGGCGCTCTCGATCAGGCGCGCGATCTCGCGCGCGTTGCGCGCGGCGTCGGGCCCGAGCCAGGCGCCCTGCCAGACCCTGAGGCCGTGGCGCGCGGCGAGCGCCGGGACGTCGTAGTCGCCCTCCAGGCTCGCATAGGTGCGGATGGCGCGCACGCGCGGGGCCAGCAGCGCCAGGTCCTGCTCGACCTCGGCGGCGCTCGGGTAGCGGTGGCGCAGCGGCGACTGGCCGGGGCGGAACGGCGCGAAGCTGACGGAGTTGAACCGATCGGCGGTCATCGGCACCTCGCCGCCCCGGGGCCGGTTCGGCAGCCACCAGCCGAGCGCGGTCAGCAGGGCGCAGAGCAGCAGGAGCGCGGGCAGGACGGCCGGGGGGCAGGTGCGCCGGCGCCGGGAGGCGGCTAGCATCGCGCCGACGTCATGTCCGGCCATTGCGGCGGAAGGACGGCGGCGCGACGGCGCGGGCCGGGCCGTCCGTCGCCGCCCCCGACCAGGAGACCGACCGACCATGTCCCCAGCCGCCGCCGCACCGAGCGACGAGGAGATCCGCCGCATCCTGCTCGGCACCCGGCGCATCGCCGTCGTCGGCGCCTCCGACCGGCCGTCGCGGCCGAGCTTCGGCGTCGCCCGGTTCCTGGTGGACCGCGGCTACGAGGTGGTCCCCGTCAATCCGCGCATCGCCGGGCGGGAGATCCACGGCGCGCGGGTGGTGGCCTCGCTCTCCGAGGCGGGGCCGCTCGACATGGTGGACGTGTTCCGCCGCTCGGCGGAAGCGGGGGCGGTGGTGGACGAGGCGGTGCGCCTCGGGGCGCGGACGGTGTGGCTGCAGCTCGGCGTGATCGACCACGCGGCGGCGGCGCGCGCCCGAGGACGCGGCGTCGCCGTGGTCATGGACCGCTGCCCGGTCATCGAGTGGCGGCGGCTCGGCCTGCCCGCGCGGATCGGCGACGGCCACGCCACCGCGTGACCGATCCGATGCGCCCGCCGCCCACCGCCACGGCGCCGCGCGCGAATCGTCTTGAAACGCCCGCCGTCCCGGGCCAACTCGGACCGCGGCCCGGCCGGGCCGGACCGCCCGCCCCCGGGCGGCCACGCCATCTGCCGGGAACGGGCCGGGCTCCGGAGAAGGGACTGACATGAACGACGAGGAGCGGCGGATCATCACCGCCTTCGTGGAGCGGATCGGCGGCGCGCAGCAGGGCAGCGCCGGGCCAGGCGGCAGCGTGCCGAGCACCCAGCAGCGCCCGCCCCTGCCGCCGATCGACCCTGAGGCGGACCGCCTGATCGCCGACCTGTTCCAGCGCTACCCCGAGGCGCGCTACCGGATCACGCAGTTCGCCTTCGTCACCGAGGCGGCGCTGATCCAGGCGCAGAACCGCATCCAGGAGCTGGAGTGGGAGCTGGAGAACGCCCGCCGGCAGGCCCAGCATGCGCAGGCCGCGCCAGAGGCCCGCGGCGGGTTCCTCGGCGGCCTGTTCGGCGGCCGGCCGGCGGCCGTCGCGCCGCCGCCCATGCCGCCGCGCCCGCAGCCCCTGAGGCCGCCGCCGGGCGCCGCCACGCCGCAGATGCTGCAGCAGGCCGGGACCGGGCCGGGACGGAGCGGGCCGGGCTTCCTCGCCGGCGCGCTGACCACCGCGGCCGGCGTGGCGGGCGGCATGGTGCTCGGCAACGCGCTGCTGGGCATGTTCTCGGGACAAGGCGGCGCCGCCCAGGCCGCATCCGCCGGCGCCTTCGGGCAGGAGCAGGTCCCGTCCGGCGGCTCGCCCTGGACCGATCCGGGCCAGGCCGCGGCCGCCCCCTGGGGCGGCGGGCAGAGCCAGGCGCAGCCGGCCGCGTCCAGCGACTGGGGCCAGGAGGACGCGCGTCCGGCCGGCTATGACGACGGCTACGACGTGGACGCCGGCGGTTACGACGACGGCGGCGGGATGGACGAGATCTGAGCGGGTTCCGGGGCGGTCCCTGACCGCCCTCCGGTGAGGCCGGGCGTGCCGCGGGGCGGTGGTTCCGCGGCACGCCCAAGCCGGCGTCCCTGGGGGTCCGGCCGGCTGCCCGGCGCCGCCGCGGTAGGCGCGCGGCGGCGGGTGGGCTCACCCTCGGCCCGGTGCCGGGCCGGTCAGCGCCCCGACCAGGGCACGCGGGCCCACAGCTCGCGGTAGCGGCGTTCGGTAGCGCGCAGTCGGGCGAACCACGGCTCGCCGATCTCGACCAGCGGCTCGGTGAAGCGCGTCTCGAGGATGCGGATGAACTCCGGATCCTTCGCGATGTCCGCCGTCGCCTCGCGCAGCCGGGCGAGGATGGCGGGCGGCGTCGCCGCGGGCGCGACGAGGCCCCGCTCGGAGGCCATCTCCACCGGGTAGCCCAGCTCGCGCAGGGTCGGCACGTCCTGGCGGAAGCGGCTGCGCGTCGCGCCGCCCTGCGAGAGGACGCGGATCTTGTCCGGGTTCGCCGTCACCGGGCCGAGGTTGAGGCCTATCAGGTCCACCTGCTTGCCGAGCAGCGCGGTGCGCAGCTGGGCGTCGCCCTGGAAGACGACGTGGCTGAAGCGCGTCCCGGTCGCCGCCTGCAGCAGCACGAGCTGGAGGTGGTCGTCGGTGCCGACGCCCGGCGAGGCATAGGTGATGGTGTCCGGCCGGCGCTTCGCCTCCTCGATCACCTCGCCGAGGCTGCGCCAGGGGCTGTCCACGTGGCAGGAGATGGCGCTCGGGTCGGTGACGAGGTTGCCGATCGGCGCGAAGTCGTCGAGCTTGAACTGCGCCTGGCGCTCGATCGGGATGGTGAGCAGGCCCGGCATGTTGGTGGTGCCGAGGGTGTGCCCGTCGGGCCGCGCCCGGGCGACCGAGCCGAGCGCGACCTCGCCGCCCGCGCCGGGGCGGTTGACGACGACGACGGTGCCGCCGAGGCGCTGCTCGAGGAAGCGCGCATAGGCGCGCGCGTCGAGGTCGGTGCCGCCGCCCGGGACGAAGCCGACGACGATCTCGATCGGCCGCTCCGGGAAGCGCACGGTCTGCGCGATCGCCGGCGCGGCGAGCGCCGAGAGGCCGGCTCCCGCGAGCGCGGCGCGGCGGGTGACGGGTCTGGTCATGGGCGCTTCCCCTCGTTGCTGTTGAACCAGGCGATCAGGCGGTCGAGGCCCTCGCGCATGTCCACGAGCGGCTTCCAGCCGAGGACGCGCTCGGCCTCCTCGTGCGCGATGCGGAAGGCGCCGCCGCTGGTCAGGCGCACCTTGCCTGGCTCGTTGCCGACGAATTCCGGCTCGGGGCCGCCGCCGGCGAGCTCGGTGACGAGCTTCACCAGCTCGAGCGTGGTGATCGGCGCCGGGCCGGAGGTGTTGACCGCGACGTCGGTCGCCGCGCTCTCGAAGGCCATGCGGTTGGCGCGGGCGAGGTCGCCGACATAGACGAAGTGCTTGGTCTCGCTGCCGTCGCCGAAGACCTGCGGGCGCTCGCCGCGGCGGATGCGGTCGTAGGTCTCGATGATGTAGAGGGCATTGGCGGCGCGGTAGTGCTGGCGCTCGCCATACACCGTGGAATAGCGCAGCACGACGTAGTCGAGGCCGTGCCTGCGGTGATAGTCGCGGCAGAGCTGCTCGCCGATGATCTTGGAGGCGCCGTAGAGGATGGCGGCGGGCGGGGCGCCGTGGCTGTGGAAGGGCGTCGTCTCGACGAGCTCGCCCGAGACGCCGGGACCGTAGCCGTAGACCGCGTTGGAGGAGGCGAAGACGACCTTGCGCAGCCGGTTGGCGCGCGCCGCCTCGAGCGCGTTCTGCACGCCGCGGATGTTGACGTCGAGACCGCCCCAGGGGTCGCGGTCCATCGAGAGCGTCATGTAGGCGGCGAGCAGCAGGGCGCCGTGGCAGCCCTCCGCGGCGCGCAGCAGGTCGGGCAGGCGCATCACGTCGCCGCGGATCAGGCGCAGGCGGGGGTGGTCGCGCAGGTGGGCGACGGCCTGCTCCGAGCCGAAGGAGAAGTTGTCGAACAGCACCACCTCGGCCGCGCCGTGGTCGAGCAGCTCGCCGGCGGTGGCGGAGCCGACCAGGCTGGCGCCGCCGACGATGAGGAAGCGATGGCCGGCGATGGGCAGCGCGGCGTCGGGCATGCAGGGGTCCTCCGGATGCGGGGCGCAGGATGGACCGGATGGGAGCCGGCATGAAGCCCCGGCGCCGCTCAGTCCGCCCGCGCGCCGGAGGCGCGCACGATCGGCGCCCAGAGCTCCATGTCCTCGCGCACGAAGCGGGCGAACTCGGCGGCGCTCATCGGCACCGGCTGGGCGCCCTGCGCCGCCAGCACGCGGCGCGTCTCGGGGTCGTTCGCCACCTCGGTCAGCGCCGCGTTCAGCGCCTGCACGATCGCGGGCGGGGTGCGGGCGGGCGCGAGCAGGCCGAACCAGGGCTGCACGTCGAACGCCGGCCCGCCCGATTCGGCCGAGGTCGGCGCCTCCGGCAGCATCGGCGAGCGCGCGCCGGTGGAGATCGCCAGCACCCGCACCTGCCCGCCCTGCAGGAAGGGCTGCGCCGTGTTGAGGCTGAGCCAGCCCATCGCCACCGCGCGCTGCGCCACCGCCATCCCCGCCTCCGGCGCGCTGCGGTGGGGGACGTGCACGGTGTTGATCCCGGCGCGCTGGTTCACCAGCACGCCGAGCAGATGGTTGGTCGTGCCGTTGGAGGGCGAGGAGAAGAACAGCTCGCCCGGCCGCCGGCGCGCCTCCTCGATCAGCGCGCCGAGGCTCCGCCAGGGGGCGTCGCGGTGCACCAGCAGCACGGAGGGGACGATGGCGAAGGGGGCGACGGCGACGAAGTCGTTCGCGGCGTCGAAGCCCGGATTGGCGTAGAGGACCGGATTGATCGCGAAATTGCCGGAGAAGCCGGCGAGCAGCGTGTAGCCGTCCGGCGCGCTGCGCGCCACCTGCGCGGTGCCGATGTTGCCGCCGGCGCCGGGCCGGTTCTCCACCACCACGGGCTGGCCGAGGCGGCGCGGCAGCCGCTCGGCATAGACGCGGGCGAGGATGTCGGTGGCGCCGCCGGGGCCGAAGGGGACGACGAAGCGGATCGGCCGGGTCGGATAGGATTCGGCGGTCTGGGCGCGCGCCGCGCCGGCCGTGGCGGCGGCGAGCATCGCGGCGAAGGCGCGGCGGCCGAGCCGCGCCGGCGGGCTTCCTCGAACGCTCATGGACGACCCCTCCTCTCGGTTCCGGCAGGAGCCTCGCGCAGCGCCGCGCGCCGCTCAACCCGGCGCGACGCCTTTCGCGCCGGCCCGCCGGCCGCGCGGCCCCCGCAACGGGCCTTGGCCGGCGTCACCGCCGCGCCGCCTCCAGCCGCGTCAGCTCGGCGAGGAACCGCTCCGCCGCCAGGTCCGGCGGCCAGGGGCGCCAGGGCGTGCCGCCATAGGCCGCGGCGAGCGGATCGTCCGCGATCACCGCGGCGCGGATGCCGAGGGTGCGGCGCACCTCCTCGCGGCTCCAGCCGGCGACGTGCACCGCCTCCGCCGCCGCCGCCGCGACGTCGGCCGCCTTGTGCGCGCGCTTCTCCTCCGCCGTCCAGGGCGGCAGGCGGTAGCGCGCGGCGACCGCCGCGCGCAGGCGCTCCTGCAGCTCCGCGAAGGCCGCGCCGAGGAAGGGCTTGAGCGGCGCGATGCAGTCGAAGTTGATCAGCCCCTCCTCCGCGTCGTGCAGCAGCTCGCGCAGCGCCTCCGCCGCGCCGAGCGGGCCGCCGGCGCGGGCGCGGCGCAGGTGCAGCACGGTCAGCGCGTGCTGCGCGACCGAGAGCGGCTCCGGCCAGACGGAGTGCCCGCCCCAGCGGAAGGTGCGGGCGAGGCCGGTGGCGAGGTCGGCGTCGGTCCAGTCGAGGGGGGTCGGCGCCAGCAGGTCGAGCCGGCGGCCGGAGGGCAGGCGCACCCAGGCGCGCTGCGGCGGCCCGGCCCGCCGGCGGGAGAGCGTCGCGCGCGCTGCGCTCACAGCTTCGGGGCGGAGATGTCGAACTCCTCCGTCACCGCCAGGTCCTCGTCGAACCACGCCTTGATGCCGGCGCGGCGCTGGCCGACGTACTCCGGCCTTCCGTCGGCGCCGAGGCGCATGGTGAGGTCGTGGCCGGGGACCAGCAGCGTGCCCGGCACCTTGCGCCACAGCGCCCAGATGGCGTCGAGCGAGGCCTCGCTCGCGCGCTGGTCCATCGTCATGTCCACCGCGCGGGAGAGCAGCTCGGCGCGGTTCTTCGCCGCGTCGCCGGTGAACAGCACCGGCACCTCGTTGGCGGTCAGGTAGAACAGCAGGCAGCCCGGCGTGTGGCCCGGCGCCTCGTGGGCCGTGAAGCCGTCGAGGAACTCCTGCCCGTGCTCGAGCAGGCGCAGCCGCGGCGAGCGCGCGAGGTCGGCGACGTAGAGCTCCGGCAGCGGATTGAAGCCGACCGGGACCCTGCTCGCCCAGTCCATCTCGGTCCGGCCGATCCAGACCGTCGCCCTGGGGAACAGCGTGTAGTTGACGCTGTGGTCCCAGTGGGCATGGGTGAGCAGGATGTCGGTCACCCCCTCCGCCTTCACGCCGCGCGCGTCGAGCTGCCTCTTCAGCTCCGGCCGGATCGAGAAGGAGCCGACATCCACGAGGACGGTGCGCGTCGCCGAGCGCAGCAGGGCGATGGTGCTCCAGCCGAGGCCGCCGTGGCAGACGCTCTTGCCGGGATAGCCCTGCACCAGCACGTCAATCCGGTACATGCGCGCCGTTCCTCCGTTGCGATGCCGCCGGGAAGGGTAGTGGCCGGCCCCCTCTTGCGCCACCCCGCCCGCCCGGTGTCTGTTCGCTTCCCGTTCCGCTCGCCGGAGGCCGATTCGCGTGCGCCTGCTGCACACCGCCGACTGGCATCTCGGCCGCAGCCTGGCCGGCGCCTCCTTCCTCGAGGACCAGGCGCATCTGCTGCGCGGCCAGTTCCTCGACATCCTGCGCGAGACGCGCCCCGACGCGCTGCTGATCGCGGGCGACGTGTTCGACCGCGCCGTGCCGCCGGTCGAGGCGGTGGAGCTGCTCGACGACATCCTGCACGAGGTGGTGCTCGGCCTGCGCATCCCGGCCGTGCTGATCCCCGGCAACCACGACGCGACCGAGCGCCTCGCCTTCGGCGCGCGGCTGATGCGCGCGGGCGGCCTGCACATCGCCGACTCCGCGCTCGGCGCGCCGATCCGCTTCGCGGACGCGCATGGCGACGTCTGGGTGCTGCCCTCCGGCTACGCCTCGCCGCTGCTGCTGGCGGAGCTGCTCGGCGACGAGACGGTCGCCTGCCACGACAGCGGCTTCGCCGTGATCTGCCGCCGCCTGCGCGAATCCTGCCCGCCCGGCGCGCGCATGGTGATGGTGGCGCACGCCTTCCTCGCCGACGGGCTGACCAGCGAGAGCGAGCGGCTGCTGCAGGTGGGCGGCGCCAGGGCGGTCTCGCCGGCGCGGTTCGCGGGGTTCCACTACGTCGCGCTCGGCCACCTGCACCGGCCGCAGGCGATCGGGGAGGACGGGCGCCTCCGCTACGCCGGCTCGCCGCTCGCCTATTCCTTCTCCGAGGCGGGGCAGCGCAAGTCGGTGACGCTGGTCGAGCTGGACGCGGCGGGCGCGGTGCGGACCGAGGAGATCCCGCTGACCCCGAAGCGCGCGCTGCGCGTGGTGGAGGGCACGCTCGCCGAGGTGCTCGCCATGGAGCGGCCGGAGGACCGCGCGGACTGGCTGCGCGTGGTGCTGACCGATGCCGGCGCCGTCTGGGGCGCGATGGACCGCCTGCGCGAGGCCTATCCCAACGTGCTCGAGCTCGCCTTCGCGCGGCACGAGACGCTCGACCGCGACGCCCTCGCCGCCGGCCCCTCGGCGCGCGCCGCCGCCGACCCGCTGGCGCTGGTCGAGGAGTTCCACCTGGCGCTGCGCGCGCGCCCCCTGCCGGACGCCGCGCGGCGGATCGCGCGCGAGGCGATCGAGGCGGCGCTGGCGGCGGAGGGCTGACGCGCGATGCGCCCGCTGCGCCTCCGGCTGCAGGCCTTCGCCGCCTACGGCGACACGCAGGAGCTCGATTTCGGCCGCCTCGGCGAACACCGGCTGTTCCTCATCCACGGCCCGACCGGGGCGGGCAAGACCAGCGTCCTGGACGGCCTCTGCTACGCGCTGTTCGGCGAGAGCAGCGGCGCCGACCGCGAGGCGCGGCACCTGCGCAGCCACCACGCGCCGCCGGGGCTGCCGACGCTGGTCGAGTACGACTTCGCGCTGGGCGGCGCGCGCTACCGCGTCCGCCGCAGCCCGGCCTGGGAGCGGCCGAAGCTCAAGGGCGCCGGCACGGTGACGGTGCCCGGCGAGGTCGCGCTGTGGCGCCTCGGCGAGGACGGGAGCGCCCCGGCGCTGCTCGCGGAGGGCGAGAACAAGGTGCGCGCGGCGCTGGAGGGGCTGCTGGGATACAAGGCGGCGGAGTTCCGCCAGGTGGTGCTGCTCCCCCAGGGCCGGTTCCGCGAGCTGCTCACCGCCAAGCCCGGCGACCGCCAGGCGATCCTGGCGACGCTGTTCCGCACCGCGCTGTACCGCCGCATCCAGGACGCGCTCGCCGAGCAGGCCAGGGCCGCGACGCAGGAGGTGCGGCGGATCGAGGAGCGGCGCCGCGTCCTGCTCGGCCAGGCGGGCGCCGAGACCGAGGAGGCCGCCGCGGCGGCACGCGCCGCGCTGGCGGTCGAGGCCGAGCGGGCGGAGGCCCGGCAGGCGGCGGCGGAGGCGGCGGCGCGCGCCGCGCAGGCGGCGCTGGAGGCCGGGCGCGCCGCGGCGGCGCTGCTCGCCCGGCTGGCCGAGGCCGAATCCCTCCGCGCGACGCTGGAGGCCAGGGCGCCCGCCGTCGCGGCGGATCGCGCGCGTCTCGCCGCCGCGCGCCGCGCCGCGCGCCTCGATGGCCCCGCCGCCGCCCTGCGCGCCGCGACCGAGGCCGAGGCCAAGGCCCGCGCCGCGGCCGACCGTGCCCGCCAGGCCGAGGGCGCGGCGCGCGACGCGCTGGCCCGCGCCGCCGCCGCCCTCGCCGACGAGGCGGCGCGGGAGGCCGCCGAACAGGCCGCGCAGGCGGAGGCCGCGCGCCTCGCCGCGCTGGCCGAGGACGCCGGGCGCGCCGCCGCCGCCGCCGCCGCCCTGCGGCGCGCCGAGGCCGCCGCGCGCGAGGCGGACGCCGCCCGGGAGCAGGCCGTGGCGACGGCCGCGGCGGCGCGCGCCGCGGCGGAGGCGGCGGCCGCCGCGGTCCGCGAGCGGGAGACCGTCGCGGCGCAGCGCGAACGCCATCGCCTCGCCCTGGCGGCCGCCGAGACGGAGGAACGGGACGCCCGCGCCCTGGCGCAGGCCGAGGCGGAGACGGCCGGCCGCACCGAGGCGCTGCGCCGCGCCGAGGCGGCCGGCGCCGAGGCGCAGGCGCGCGCGGCGGCGGCGCGCGCGGCACGGGAGGCCGCGACCCGCGCCCTGCTCGGCGCCGAGGCGGCGCATCTCGCCGCCACCCTGGTCGCCGGCGCGCCGTGCCCGGTCTGCGGCAGCCCGCACCACCCGCGCCCCGCCACCGCGTCGGCAGGCGAGCGGCCGGACGCCGCGGCCGCCGAGGCCGAGGACCGGGCGGCGCAGGCGGCGCTGGAGGCCGCGCGCGCCGCCTGGGCCGAGGCGCGCGCCGCACTCCGCGCCGCGGAGGACCGCCGGGCGACCCTCGCCGCGCGGTTCGCGCAGCCGCCCGACCGCGCCGCCCTCGCCGCCCGCGCCGCCGCGGCGCGGGAGGCGCTGCGCGCGGCGGAGGCCGCGGACCGCGCGCTGCCGGCCCTGCGCGCCCGGGCGCAGGAGGAGGCGGCGGCGGCGGACGCCGCGGAGCGCGCCCGCGCCGCCGCCGACGCGGCGGCCCGGGATGCGGCCGAGGCGCTCGCCGGGGCCCGCGCGACGCACGCCGCGCTGCTGGCGCGGCTGCCCGCCGACGCCGCCGGCGATCCCGCCCTCCTCCGCGCCCGCGCCGGGGAGGCCGAGCGGCAGGCGCGCGAGCGGCGCGCG
>NZ_BMKS01000001.1:379408-618334 GCF_014644455.1 Caldovatus sediminis
GCCGCCCGCGCCGCGACCGAGGCGGACCGCCGGGCGGCGCAGGAGGCCGCCTTCGCCCGCCTGTGCGCGGAGGCGGGCTTCGCCGGCATCGCCGCCTTCGAGGCGGCGCGCCTGCCGCCCGGCGCAGCCGACGCCCTGGAGGGGCGGATCGCCGGCTTCGACCAGGCGCTGGCGACCGCGCGCGCGGCCGAGGCGGCGGCGCGGGCGGCGGCGGAGGGCCTCGCGCCGCCCGACCTCGCGGCGCTCGAACGGGCCGCGGAGGAGACCGCCGCCGGGCAGCGCGCCGCCACCGCGGCGGCGGCGGCGCTCCGCCAGCGCCTGAGCGATGCGGACCGCCTGCTCGCCGCCATCGCCGAGGCCGGGCGCGACCTCGCCGCCGCGCGCGGGGCGCTGGAGCTGCGCCAGGAGCTCGCCGCGCTGGTCGCGGGCAGGAACCCGCAGAACCTCAGCCTCGAGGGCTTCGTGCTGCGCAGCCTGCTCGACGAGGCGCTGTCCGCCGCCAACCGGCGCCTCCGCGCGATGCTGCGCGGGCGCTACCAGCTCCGGCGGGTCGAGGACCCGGTGCGGCGGGGCGTCGGGCTCGACATCGAGGTGCTGGACGAATGGAACGGCGGCGTGCGTCCGCCCGGCACGCTCTCCGGCGGCGAGGGGTTCTGCACGGCGCTGGCGATGGCGCTCGGCCTCGCCGACACCGTGCAGGCGCACGCCGGCGCGCGGCGGATAGATGCGCTGTTCGTGGACGAGGGGTTCGGCACGCTCGACGAGGAGGCGCTCGACACGGCGATGGAGGTGCTGGCCGGCCTCGGCGGCGGCGACCGGCTGGTGGGGGTGATCAGCCACGTCGCGGAGCTGCGCGCGCGCATCCCCGCGCGGCTCGAGGTCACGCCCGGCCGCCGCGGCAGCGCCGCGACGTTCCGCATCGGCTGAGCGCGGCCGGGCGGCCGCGGCGCCTCAGGCGGCGCCCGCGACCGCCTGGCGCGGCGCCGCCGCCTCCGCCTCGGGCGGCGTCAGCGCCTCGAGCAGCGCCTCGCGCAGCGCGGCGAGCTTGCGCTCGTTCTCGACCTTCAGGCCGAACACGTCCTTGACGTAGAACACGTCCACCGCGCGCACGCCGTAGGTGGTGATGTGGGCGGAGGCGATCTGCAGCCCCTGGGCGCTGATCGCGGCGGTGACGTCGTGCAGCAGCCCGGGCCGGTCGCGGCCGTTCACCTCGATCACCGTGTGGGTGTTGGAGGCGTGGTTGTCTATGACCACCCGCGGCGGCACGGTGACGGCGCGCAGCCGCGCCGGCTCGCGCCGCACCTTGCGGATCTCCTCCGCCACGCGCAGCCGGCCGGAGAGCGCCTGCTCGATCAGCACGGAGAGGCGGGCGAGGCGGTGCGGCGCATCGAAGGCCCCGCCCGCGGCGTCCTGCACCCAGAAGGTGTCGAGCGCCATGCCGTTGGTCAGGGTGTGGATGCGCGCGTCCACGATCGAGGCGCCGGCGACGGCGAGCGCGCCGGCGATGCGGCTGAACAGGCCCGGGTGGTCGGCGGCGTAGACCGTCACCTCGGTGACGCTGCGCGCCTCGAGCACGCGGGTGCGCACGGTGAGCGGGGCGTCGGCGGCCGCGGCCTCGCGGATCAGGTGGGCGTGGCGGGCGTGGGTCTCGGGGTCGAAGGAGAGCCAGTAGCCGGGGTAGCCGAGGGCGAGGAAGCGGCGCACCTCCTCCTCCGGCCAGTCGGCGAGCATGGCGGCCGCGGCCTGCTTCGCCTGCGTCACGCGCAGGTCGCGCTCCGGCACGGAGAGGCCGCCCGCCAGCACCTCGGCGACGCGCCAGTAGAGCTCGCGCAGCAGCGTCGCCTTCCAGTTGTTCCACACCTTGGGGCCGACGGCGCGCATGTCGGCCACGGTCAGCACCAGCAGCAGGCGCAGGCGCTCGGGCGACTGGATCAGGTCGGCGATGTCGAGGATGGTCTTGGGGTCCTCGATGTCGCGCTTGAAGGCGGTCTGGCTGATCAGCAGGTGGTGCAGGACGAGCCAGGAGACGGTCTCGGTCTCCTCCGGCGTCATGCCGAGCGCGGGGCAAATCTCCTGGGCGATGCGCGCGCCGAGCTCGGAGTGGTCGCCGCCGCGGCCCTTGGCGATGTCGTGCAGCAGCACCGCCATGTAGAGCGCGCGGCGCGACTGGAGCTGGCCGATCAGCTCGGAGGCGACTGGCGCCACCTCGACCAGATCGCCGCGGTCGAGCTGGCCGAGGACGCCGATCGCCTCGATCGTGTGCTCGTCCACGGTGAAGACGTGGTAGGTGTCGAACTGCATCAGCCCGACGATGCGCGCCCAGTCGGGCAGGTAGCGCGACAGGAATCCCGCCTCGTTCAGCGCCCGCAGCCAGCGCGCGCCGTCGCGCCCCGTCAGCAGGTCGAGGAAGATCGCGCTCGCCTCCTCGTCGCCGCGCAGGGCGACGGCGCAGCGGGCGTTGCGGATCAGCGCGCGCAGCGCGAGCGGGTGGATCTCCAGGCCGCGGTCGCGCGCCATGCGCACCAGGCGCAGCATCAGCACCGGCTCGCGCCCGAAGTCCCGGCCCGGCGCCGCGATCAGCTTGCCGTCGGCGAGCGCGAAGCCGGCGCGCGAGAGGGTCTTGTCCGGGGCCGGCAGCACCGCGGGCGGACCGAGCGCCGCGCGCTCGATCGCGGGCTCGAGCAGGCGGGTGAGGCGGACGGTGTCGCGCGCCGTCAGGAAGAAGTGCTTCATGAAGCGCTCGACGCCGTCCTGCAGGCCGTGGCGGGTGTAGCCCATGCGGGCGCCCACCACCGGCTGGAGGTCGAAGGTCAGGCGCTCCTCGGCGCGGCCGGTGACGTAGTGGAGGTGGAAGCGCACGGTCCAGAGGAAGGACCAGGCGCGGCGGATCGCCTTCGCCTCCTGCTCGGTGAGGATGCCGCCGCCCGGGCTGTCGGGGCCGACCAGCTCGGGCATCTTCTGCACGCCGAAGGCGTAGCGCGCGATCCAGTAGAGGGTCTGCAGGTCGCGCAGGCCGCCGCGGCCCTCCTTGATGTGCGGCTCGACCAGGAAGGGGCTGTCGCCGTAGCGCTTGTGGCGCTCCAGGCGCTCGGCCCGCTTGGCGGCGAGGAACTGGCCGAGGCCCCATTCGGCGCGGGCGCGGGCGAAGTCCTCGGCGAAGCGGTCGAACACCGCCCGCTCGCCGGCGAGGAAGCGGGCGTCGAGCAGCGCCGTCTGCACCGTCGCGTCGGCGCGCGCGTCCTCGATGCACTCCGCCACGGTCCTGGTCGCGTGGCCGACCTTCAGCCCGAGGTCCCAGAGGAGGTAGAGCATGAACTCGACGGCGCGCCGGCCGCGCGGGCCGATCGGCCGGTCCTCGCCCGCCGGGCCGGGCGTCAGGAACAGCAGGTCGATGTCGGAATAGGGCGCCAGCACGCCGCGGCCGTAGCCCCCGGTGGCGACGAGGGCGAAGGGCGCCTCCTCCGCCTCCGCCGCGCCGCGCGGCGGCACCATGGCCGCGGTGTAGGCGTGGATCGCCTGCACCAGCCCGTCCATCAGCGCCGCGAGCCAGCGCGCGGCGGCGAGGCCGGAGAGCTGGCGCGCCTCGAAGCTCTCCTGCACCCGCGCCTGCAGCAGGCCGAGATGGCGGCGCAGCAGGCCGAGCGCCTGGTCGCGCGGCAACGGGGCGCCGCCACGGTCCGGCGCGAGCAGCGCGGCGACCAGGTCGGCCGCCACTTCCGGCGCCGGAACGTCGGGCGCCGATGCCGGCGGGATGGCGGAGGGGGGCGGCGGGACGGCCGTGCTCTCCCGCGCCGGCGCGGGGCGCCGCGGTGCGGCTGCGCGGGATACGGCCTTGCTGTTCATCATGTTGACTCTGGGGAGTTTTGCACCGCAGCAACAGGGGCGGCAAGCGATTTGAGACGGTAGAGCGTCGCCTGCGCCTCGCGCGGCGTCAGCGCGTCCGGGTCGAGATCGGCCAGGGCGGCGAGCACGGGGTGGGGCGCGGCCGCGCCGCCCGCATCGCGCGGCGCGCCCTGCGGGGCCGGGGCGGCGGCCGGTCCGGCGAACAGCGGCAGCTCGTCCGACAGCGGATCGAGGCCGCGGGCGCGGTCCTCCAGCGCCTTCAGCACCGCCTCCGCCCGCGCCACCACCGGCCGCGGCACCCCGGCGAGGCGGGCGACGTGCAGGCCCCAGGACCGTTCCGCCGCGCCGGGCGCGACGCTGTGCAGGAACACCACCTCGCCCCGCCATTCCCGCACCCGCATGGTGGCGAGGGCGAGCTCGGGCAGCCGGCCGCCGGCGAGCGTCACCAGTTCGTGGAAATGCGTGGCGAAGAGCGCGCGGCAGCGGAGGCGGTCGTGCAGCGCCTCCAGCACCGCCCAGGCGATGGCGAGCCCGTCCCAGGTCGCGGTGCCGCGCCCGACCTCGTCGAGCACGACGAGGCTGCGGGGCCCGGCCTGGTTCAGGATCGCGGCGGTTTCCGCCATCTCGACCATGAATGTGGAGCGCCCGCCGGCGATGTCATCGGCGGCGCCGACGCGCGAGAACAGGCGATCCACGAGGCCGAGCCGCGCGCGCTCCGCCGGCACGAACAATCCCGCCTGCGCAAGGACGACGAGCAGCGCGTTCTGGCGCAGATAGGTGGACTTGCCGGCCATGTTCGGGCCGGTGAGCAGGCAGATGCGCCGGCCCGGCGAGAGGTCGCAGTCGTTGGACACGAAGGCCGGGCCGCGGGCGCGGGCGAGCGCCGCCTCGACCACCGGATGGCGGCCGGCGGTGACGGCGAACTCCGGCCGCTCGACGATCTCCGGCCGGCACCAGACGCCCGAGGCGGCGAGCTCGGCCGCGGCGGCGTGGACGTCGAGCTCCGCCAGCGCCTGCGCCGCGGCGGCGATGCCGGGCGCGGCGTCGAGGCAGAGCCGGCGCAGGTGCTGCACGACGAGCCGCTCGCGCCGCTGCGCCTGCTCGCCCGCCTCGGCGACGCGGCGGTCGAGGTCGGCGAGCGCGGCGCAGGTGAAGCGCATCGCGTTCGCCATGGTCTGGCGGTGCACCGGGGCGTGCGGCCCCCCGGCGGGCGGGGCGCGCAGCAGCTTCTCGCCGGCGGCGGCGGGGACCTCGGCGAGGAAGCCGAGCTGCTGGTGGTGGCGGATCTTGAGCGACGCCACGCCCCAGGCCTGGGCGAGGTCGAGCTGCAGGGCGGCGATCGCCTCGCGCGCGCCGTCGCGCAGGCGGCGCAGCGCGTCGAGCTCGCCGTCGTAGCCGGGGGCGACCACGCCTCCGTCCTCGACGCGGGCGGGCAGGGTCTCGGCGAGGGCGCGCTCCAGCGCGGCGCGCGGGTCCGGATCGGGGCGCAGCGCGCGCAGCGCCGCGGCGAGCAGCGGCGGCAGCGGCGGCACGCCGCTCGCCTCGGCGAGCGCGGCGGCGATCGTCCCGGCCCGCGCCAGCCCGTCGCGGACCGCCGCGAGGTCGCGCGGGGCGAAGCGGTCGAGCGAGAGCCGCGCCAGCGCCCGCGCCATGTCGGGCGCGCCCTTGAGCGCCGCGCGCACCGCCGCCCGCACCGCGCCGGCGGCGAGCAGGAAGCCGACCGCGTCGTGGCGGGCGGCGATCGCCTCGGCCTCGGTCAGCGGCGCGGCGAGGCGGGCGGCGAGCTCGCGCGCGCCGGCGGCGGTCAGGGTGCGGTCCACGGCGCCGAGCAGGCAGTCGCGCGTGCCGCCGCGCTGGTCGCGCAGGATCTCGAGCGAGCGCCGGGTCGGCGCGTCCATCTGCAGCACGCCGCGCCCGCCCCGCGGGGAAGGGGGCGCGAGGCGCGGCAGGCCGCCGGCCTGGGTGGCGCGGACGTAGTCCACGGCCATGGCGGCGGCGGCGATCTCGGCCTCGGTGAAGGCGCCGAAGCCGTCGAGGGTCGCGACCTCGAAGGCGGCGGCGAGGCGCCGGGCGCCGTCGCGCGGCGGCTCGGCATGGGCGACCGCGCCGGCGTAGGGCGCGAGCGCCGGATCGGCGGCGAGCCCCTCGGGCGCGAGGATCTCCGCCGGCTCCAGCCGCGCCAGCAGGGCGGCGAGCTCGCCGCGCGGCACCGCCTCCGTCTCGAAGGCCCCGGTCGAGACCTCGAGCCAGGCCGCGCCGACCACGGCGCCCGCGGGCGCCAGCGCCAGCAGCCAGGCCGGGCGCGCGGCCTCGAGCAGCGCCTCCTCGGTGACGGTGCCGGGGGTGACGACGCGCACCACCTCGCGGCGGATGGTGGCGGCCCTGCGCCGCTTCGCCTCCTCCGGCGTCTCGAGCTGGTCGCAGATCGCCACGCGGAAGCCGCGGCGGATCAGGCGCGCCAGGTAGCCCTCGACGCTGTGGGCCGGCACGCCGCACATCGGCACCGGGCGGCCCTGGTGCTCGCCGCGGAAGGTGAGCGCGATGTCGAGCGCCTGGGCGGCGGCCTCGGCGTCGGCGAAGAACAGCTCGAAGAAGTCGCCCATGCGGAAGAAGACGAGGGCGTCCGGGTGCGCCGCCTTGGCGGCGAACCACTGCGCCAGCGCCGGGGTGGCGCCCGCGGCGCTGGGAATCGTGCTCGGCTCTCTCCGGTCCATGGGGGCGGCGACCCTAGCCCGGCTTGCCGCAGGCGCGAAGGGCCGGCCCCCGGCCGCAAGGGACTCGCGCCGGGGCGCCGGGCGCCGCATCATCGTCCCCCGAGCGACCCGAGGGGGAGGAACCGGAGGATGGACGACGTGGCGAAGGACGCGCCGCTCGGCGATGCGCGCACCGCCCGGATCACCGCCGAGGAGGCGCTGGCGCTGCACGCCGAGGGCCGGCCCGGCAAGCTGGAGACGCGGCTGACCAAGCCGCTGGTGACCGCGCGCGACCTCTCGCTCGCCTACTCGCCCGGCGTCGCCGAGCCCTGCCTGCACATCCACCGCAACCCCGCGCTCGCCTACGACTACACGAGCAAGGGCAATTTCGTCGCCGTCGTCTCGAACGGCACCGCGGTCCTCGGCCTCGGCAACCTCGGGGCGCTGGCGGCGAAGCCGGTGATGGAGGGCAAGGTCGCCCTCTTCAAGCGCTTCGCCGACGTGGACGGCATGGACCTCTGCGTCGCCACCGAGGACGTGGACGAGTTCGTCGCCGCCGTGCGCTTCCTCGGCCCCTCCTTCGGCGGCATCAACCTCGAGGACATCAAGGCGCCGGAGTGCTTCGTCATCGAGCAGCGCCTGCGCGAGCTGATGGACATCCCGGTCTTCCACGACGACCAGCACGGCACGGCGATCGTCGCCGCCGCCGGGCTGATCAACGCGCTGCACCTGACCGGGCGCGACATCGCCGAGACGCGCCTCGTCATCAACGGCGCGGGCGCGGCCTCGATCGCCTGCGCCGAGCTGCTCAAGGCGATGGGGATGCGGCCCGAGAACGTCGTCCTCTGCGACACCAAGGGCGTGATCTGGCGCGGCCGGCGCGAGGGCATGAACCAGTGGAAGTCGGCCCACGCGGCGGAGACCGGGGCCCGCACGCTGGCGGAGGCGCTGGAGGGGGCGGACGTGTTCTTCGGCCTCTCGGTCAAGGGCGCGCTGACGCAGGAGATGGTGCGCGCCATGGCGCCGAAGCCGATCATCTTCGCCATGGCCAACCCCGACCCGGAGATCACGCCGGAGGAGGCGAAGGCGGCGCGGCCGGACTGCATCATCGCCACCGGCCGCTCCGACTACCCGAACCAGGTCAACAACGTGCTCGGCTTCCCCTTCATCTTCCGCGGCGCGCTCGACGTGCGCGCGAGCACGATCAACGACGCGATGAAGATCGCCGCCGCCGAGGCGCTGGCGATGCTGGCGCGCGAAGACGTGCCGGAGGAGGTGTCCGGCGCCGGCGCCGGCAAGGCGCTGCGCTTCGGCCCCGACTACATCATCCCCAACGCCTTCGATCCCCGCCTGATCTCCCGCGTCCCGCCCGCCGTCGCCAAAGCGGCGATGGATTCGGGGGTGGCGCGGCGCCCGCTGATGGACCTGCGCCGCTACGCGCGCGAGCTCGCCAGCCGGCTCGACCCCACCGCGGCGGCGCTCGAGGCGATCACCGAACGGGTGCGGGCCAACCCGCGCCGCGTCGTCTTCGCCGAGGGCGAGGAGGAAAAGGTGATCCGCGCCGCCATCGCCTTCCGCAACGCGGGCTACGGCACCCCGGTGCTGATCGGGCGCGAGGACCGCATCCACGCCAGCGTCGCCGCGCTCGGCCTGCCGATGCCGGACGGCATCGAGATCCACAACGCCCGCCTGTCCGAGAGCAACCGCCGCTACGCGGAGTTCCTCTACGCCAGGCGCCAGCGCCAGGGCTTCCTGTTCCGCGACTGCCAGCGCCTGGTCAACCAGGACCGCAACGTCTTCGCCGCCTGCATGGTGGCGATGGGCGACGCCGACGCGATGGTGACGGGCGTGACGCGCAGCTACTCCGTCGCGCTCGAGGGCGTGCTGACGGCGATCGACCCGGAGCCGGGCGGCGTGCTGTTCGGGCTGACGCTGATGCTGGCGAGCCGCTCCGGCACGGTGCTGGTCGCCGACACGGCGATCCACGAGCGGCCGGACGCGCCGACGCTCGCCGAGATCGCGACCAAGAGCGCGGCGGCGGCGCGCCGGCTCGGGCACGAGCCGCGGGTGGCGTTCCTCTCCTTCTCGACCTTCGGCGACCCGAAGGGGGTAATCCCGGGCTCGATCCGCGACGCGGTGAAGCTGCTCGACGCGCGCGGCGTGGACTTCGAGTACGACGGCGAGATGGGCGCGGACGTGGCGCTCGACCCGGCGCTGCGGGCGGCGCTCTACCCGTTCTGCCGCCTGACCGGGCCGGCGAACGTGCTGGTCTGCCCGGGCCTGCACGCGGCGCACATCCTGACCAAGGCGGTGCCGCGCCTGACCAGCGCGACCTCGATCGGGCCGCTGCTGGTGGGGCTCTCCCGCCCGGCGCAGATCGTGCCGGTGGAGGCGGGGGTGAACCAGATCCTGGAGGTCGCCTGCCTCGCCGCGCACACCGCGATCCCGCGGTGAGGCTCTTCACCATCGGCTACCCCGAGGCGACGCCGCCGCGGTTGATCGAGGCGCTGCGCGGCGCCGGCGTGCGCACGGTGGTGGACGTGCGCGCGCTGGCGAACAGCCGCCGCCCGGGCTTTTCCAGGCGTGCGCTCGCGGCGGCGCTGGAGGAGGCCGGGATCGGCTACGTGCACGAGCCGGCGCTGGGCACGCCGGCGGAGGGGCGCGCCGCGGTGCGCGCGGGGCGGCCGCAGGCGATGCGGCCGGTCTTCCTCCGCCACCTCGCCGGGGTGGAGGCGCAGGCGGCGCTCGCCGCGCTCAGGGCGCGCGCGCGGCGCGAGGGACCCGTCTGCCTGCTGTGCCTGGAGGCCGACCCGGCGCATTGCCACCGCACGCTGGTGGCGGAGGCGGTGGGGCTGCCGGTGGTGCATTTGCGGGCATGACGGCGCGCCGTCCGCGCGGCCGTCAGTCGGCGATCCCGACGCGCTCCGCCGCGCGGCGCACCTTGCGCTCGGTCCAGTTCCCGGCGCGCTGCAAAGCCGCGCCGGTCTGCCGCGCGCGCTTCTCCAGATGCGCGGCGGTGCGCCGCCCGGCGCGATCGAGCGCGGCGCCGGTGCGCTGCGCCCCGCGCTCCACCGCCGCGCCGGCGCGCTGGATCGCGCCCGGCGGCTCCTCGGCGCGCGCCGCCGCGCGCGGCGCGGCGGCGCCGAGCGCGAGCAGCGCCATCGCCAGCGCCCACCCGGTCGCTGCGCGAGCGCGGCGCATGCTCAACTGTCCACCCGGATGCCCAGCTCGCGGATCAGCGGGCGCCAGAAGCCGCACTCGCGCTGGACGAAGGCGTTGAACTGCTCGGGCGTCATGTTCACCACCTCGACGCCGATGTTGCGCGCGTGGGCGGTGAGCTCCGGCGTGCCCATGGCGCGCACCAGCTCCTCGTTCAGCCGGCGGATCACCGGCGCCGGCGTGCCCGCGGGGGCCGACAGCGACTGCCAGCCGTAGGCCACCGCGCCCTCGTGGCCGAGCTCGACCAGCGTCGGCACGTCCGGCAACTGCTCGGACCGGCGGTCGCCGAGCTGGGCCAGCACGCGCACGCGGTCGGCGCGCACGAAGGGGATGCCGGTGGAGGTGTCGATCAGCACCAGGTCCACCCGCCCGCCCAGCAGGTCGTTCATGGCCAGCGGCCCGCCGCGGTAGGGCACGTGCGTCGCGTCGAGCCCGGTGCGCTTCTTCACCATCTCGCAGGCGAGGTGGTGCGGCGAGGCGACGCCCGGCGTGCCGTAGGTCAGCCCGTGCCGCTTCGAGGCCTCCACGAGCTCGGCGAAGCTGCGGTGCGGGCTCTCCGGCGCGACGACGAAGAACAGCGGCCAGCGGCCGATGAAGCCGATCCCGGTCAGGTCGCGGTCGGGGTCGTAGGGCAGGCGCCGGTAGAGCGCCGGGTTGTACACCAGCATGCCGTTGTCGGAGTGGAGCAGCGTGTGCCCGTCCGGCGCGGCGCGGGAGACCTGCTCGCTGGCCAGCACGGCGCCGCCGCCGGGCCGGTTCTCGACCACGATCGGCTGGCCGAGACGGGTGCCGATGGCGTTGGCGATCAGCCGCGCCATGGCGTCGGAGGCCCCGCCCGGCGGATAGCCGACGATCCAGCGGATCGGCCGGTCCGGCCAGGCGCCACCGCCCTGGGCGCGGGCCGCGCGGCTGCCCCGGGTCGCCGCCAGCGCCACCCCCGCCATGCCCAGCACCGTGTCCCTGCGTCGCAGCATCCGCTCCGTGCTCCCGTTCCCCGCGGCATTCCTCGAGGCGCGCATAATGCGCCGCGCGCCGGCGTCGCGCTACGGGGCGGCGATCGCGTAGGCGCCGACGAGCAGGGAGAGCCAGAACGGCAGGGTCGCCGCCGCGGCGACATGTTCGGTGGTGGTGATCGCCGCCATGAGCGGCGCGTCGCCGCCCATCGCGCGCGCCATGACGTAGCTCGTCGGTGCCGTCGGCAGGGCCATGAAGGTGACGGCGACCGCGGTCTCCAGCGGGGGCAGGCCGAGCAGCGCCGCCAGCCCCCAGGCCAGCGCCGGCATGCCGACCAGCTTGAGCGCCCCGGTCAGCGCCTGGGTCGGCGCCTGCGCCCCCAGCGTGCCGAGCGAGAGCGCCGCGCCGACGCACAGCAGGCCAAGCGCGATCGAGCCCTGCCCGAGCGCGGCGACCAGCCGCGAGAGGCCCGGCGGCAGCCCGCCCAGCGCGGCGAGACCGAAGCCGATCAGGCAGGCGAGCATCAGCGGATTCGCCAGGACCTGGCGAAGCAGCGTCAGCGGCCCCGGTGGCGCGCCGCCACGGCCGAGCAGGAAGGCGAGGACCGTCACCGTCTGCACCACCGGCACGATCAGCCCCGTCGAGACCGCGGCGAGGGCGAGGCCGGGGGCGCCGAACAGCGCGCCGCAGATGGCGAAGCCCATCAGGTTGTTGAACCGGATGCCGCCCTGCAGCACCGAGGTCATCGCCGCGTGGCCGTGGCCGAGGGCGCGGGCGAGCGCGGTGCTCGCCACCGTCCCGACCGCCAGCGCGCCCCAGATCGAGAGCGCCATGCGCCCGAGCGGCAGCGTCGCGAGGTCCACGGCCGAGAGCGCGGTGACGATCAGCGAGGGGAGCAGCACCCAGAAGGTCAGGCGCTCCATCCCCGCCCAGATCGCCTCGTCGCGCAGCAGCACGCGCTTCAGCGCGGCGCCGAGCAGCAGCAGCCCGAAGGCCGGGACGAAGGCGTCGAGCCAGGGGGCCATGCGGAACGGCGGGCGGCTGGCCGGACGACCTCAGTCCCCGCCGCCGAGGAGCGCCACCACCGGCCCCCTCGCCTCGCGTCGCCTGGGGCCGCCGGAGGCCTCGAACGGGGCGGCGTCGCGCGGCGATGCCGCCCGGCCGGACGCATCCGGCCCGTGCCCGCCCGCCGCGATGTCGCGCAGGCAGGCCGCCTCGGTGCGCGCCTCGGAGCCGGAGGCGCGGGCGGCGGCGAAGGCGACGCGCAGCGTCGCGGCCGCGCCGTCCGCGCCCTCGCGCGGGCCGCCTGCCGCGCGCACCGGCGCGGGCTGCGCCGGCTCGTCGCGGTAGAGGATGACGTCGAGCGCGCAGGAGCGCGCCGTGTAGAGCCAGACCTCGGCCGGCCCCTCGGGCCGTCGCAGCGCCGGCTCGCCGAGCCTCCGCACCACCGCCTCGGCCGGCAGGCCGAGCAGTTCCGCCGCCTCGGACGGCGGCGGACCGGCTTCGGCGCCGCGCCGCGCCGCGGCCGCGCCGAGGACGGCCAGGGCGACGGGACGCGCCCGCAGCGGCGCATCCGGGTCGGGCGACGACGACACGGCATCGGGCCCGGCGCCCCGGGCCGCCACTGGCGACGCGCCACGCGGCGGCCGCGGGACGACGGCCCCGGCCGCCGGCCGCGACGCGCCGGCCAGCAGCGGGCCGCCCGCGGGTTCGAGGGCGGCGAGGCTGGCGCGCGTGCTCGCCAACGAGGCCCGGAGGCTGGCGGCGACGGCCGCCGGATCGGCCCCGCGATCCGCGCCCGCGCACCCCGTGGCGGCGGCGGTCGCGCCCCCCGCCAGCAGCGCAAGCCGGCGCAGCGTCCGCACAGTCCGCCGCGAGCCCGGACGCCGGGCGGCAGCCGGCGCCATGCCGGCGGCGGAACCGGCGACGGGCCGCGGCCCGTCCCCGGGCGCGGACGGTCCCGCGCTCATGCCCGCGGCGGATGGCGACGACGCACCGGACGCGCCCCCCTCCTCTCCCCCTGCCCCCTCGCACCAGCGCGGAGGCCTATTGCGCCGTCAGGCCTCGGCGGGCTCCGGGGTGCGGGCGGGCGCGGCGGTCGGCATGGCCGGCGGCACCGGGGCACGGGCGGCGGCGCCGCTCAGCGCGGCATCGGTCAGCATCTCCATGCGGCCGGTGATCTGGCCGCCCTCCTCGACCTGGAGGCGCCGGCAGCGCGCCACGCCGAGAACCTTGCCGGTGGCACGGATGACGAGGCTGCCGGTGGCGGTGAGGGTGCCGTCGAAGGTGCCGGCGACCTCGGCGTCCTCGATCTGCACCTCGCCCTTGAACACGCCCGAATGCGTGATGAGGAGCTCGGCCGCCTGGATCATCTGCGACTCGACGGTGCCCTCGACGACGAGGCGCTCCGCGTCGCTGACCGTGCCCTGCAGGCTGATGCCCTTGCCCACGACCAGCGTGCGGCGATCGCCCGCCTCGGCGCGCGGCACGCCCCCGCCCTGCGTCACCGCGGCGGCGCCGACCGAACGCGCGCCGGCGAGCGTCGGCGTGCCGGGACGCGCCGCGCCAGCGACCGGCGAGGCGGGCGCGGCGTTGGGGCGCGGCGCGGTCGCGCCGACCGCCGGCGGCTCCTTGGGCGCCGGGCGGAACGGTGGCACGCCGAGTTCCGGATCGCGCGCCACCGGCACGCTCGCGCCCGGCTTGTCGGCCGAATCGGCGCCCCCCGAGGACGGCGAGGCGGCGCCCGGCGCGGCGCCCGGTGTCTCGTCACGGCGGCGGCGGAAGACGGACATGCTGTTCCCCCTGTCACAGCGGTGTGGGCCCCGCGGCGCGCGCTCTCCCCCGCGCCGCGCACCTCCCGGTCCTGCGGCTAGCACGCTCGGACGATCGCATACAACCGGTAAGCGAGGGGTTATCCCCAGCTTCATGCGCCCCGGCTCGCGCCAGGCCCGCCCCGACCGCCAGCCGTGCCGGCACCCCCGTGCAGCAGATGCGTCGCCGCCGCGAGCCCGAGGACCGGGACCAGCAGGTTGAGCAGCGGCACCGCGGCCGCCAGCACCCCGAGCGCGCCGAGGCCGAGGACGGAGAGCCGTTGCCGCCGGCGCTCGGCCCGCGCCGCGGGCGCCCCCATGCGGCGCATCGCCACGGTCTCGAACAGGCCGGCGCCGAACGCCCAGGCCCCGACCGCGAAGGCCAGCGCGGCGCCGACGCCCGGCAGCACCAGCGCCACAGGGATCAGCGCGAGGTGCAGCGCCAGCAGCCGTGCCCCGAGCCGCAGCCCGGCGCCGAGCTGCGCCGCCAGCGACGCCCCCACGGCAGGCGGCAGGCCCGGATAGTGCCGGCGTTCCACCGCCGCGGCCACCGGATCGGCGAACTGTGCCGCCAGCGCGACCACCGCCGGTACGAACAGCCAGGCCGCGAGCAGCAGGGCGAGCAGGCCGCCAAGCGCCTGCGCCGCCCAGTCCAGCGCCGGCCCGGCCAGCCAGTCCGGGGCGCTCGCCGCGAGCCGCGCCGCGCCGCGCCAGGCGAGCCAGAACAGCAGCGCGAAGGCGGCGGCGGCCAGCGCCGCGGCGCGCCACAGCGGGCGGCGCAAGGCGGGGTCGTCGAGCTGGGCGACGGCGAGCAGGACGGCGCGCAGGAGCGACATGTTGCGGCCCCGGGTGGTGACGGGTATGCGGAGCGGCCCCCGCCGCGAGGTCCCGCATGTCCCACGCCACCGAACTCGACATCCTCGGCATCGGCAACGCCATCGTGGACGTGCTGGCGCGCGCGGAGGACTCCTTCCTCCACGAGCACGGCATGGTGAAGGGCGCCATGCGGCTGATCGACGCCGCAGAGGCGGAGCGGCTCTACGCGGCGATGGGCCCGGCGGTCGAGAGCTCCGGCGGCTCGGCGGCGAACGCCTGCGCCGCGGCGGCGGCGCTCGGCGCGCGCGTCGGCTTCCTCGGCAAGGTGGCGGCGGACCAGCTCGGCGCGGTGTTCCGCCACGACATCACCGCGGCGGGCGTGCGCTTCCCGACGCCGCCGCTCGACGGCGGGGCGCCGACCGCGCGCTGCCTGATCCTGGTGACGCCCGACGGGCAGCGGACGATGAACACCCATCTCGGCGCCTGCGTCGCCTTCGGCGAGGGCGACCTCGACATCGCGGCGCTGCGCGCGGCGCGGATCACCTACCTCGAGGGCTACCTGTTCGATCCGCCGGCGGCGCAGGCGGCGTTCCGCGCGGCCTCGGCGGTGGCGCACGCGGCGGGGCGGAAGGTGGCGATCACGCTGTCCGACCCGTTCTGCGTCGCGCGGCACCGCGAGGCCTTCCTCGCCTTCGTCCGCGAGGAGGCCGACATCCTGTTCGCCAACGAGGCGGAGATCCGCGCGCTCTACGAGGTCGAGCGCTTCGAGCACGCGGCGATGCTGGCCCGCGCCGACGTGGACCTCGCGGTGCTGACGCGCGGGGCGCAGGGCAGCGTGATCGTCGCCGGCGAGGCGACGCACGAGGTCCCGGCCATGCCGGTGCGGGTGGTGGACACGACCGGCGCGGGCGACGCCTACGCGGCCGGGTTCCTCGCCGCGCTCGCGCAGGGCCGGGCGCTGCCGGAGTGCGGCCGCTGGGGCGCGGTGGCGGCGGCGGAGGCGATCAGCCACTTCGGCGCGCGGCCCCAGGCCGACCTGAAGGCGCTGGTCGCCCCGCGCCCGCATCGCTGAGCCGCCGGAACGGACGGCCCGCGTCCCGGACGCCCTGCGCGCCGCGCCTCCACGACCGGGGGCGCGGAGGGCGGCGGGCGCGTCGCGCACGCTCGGCCCGCCCTGCCGACCGGTCGCGCCTTCGCCGGTCCCCGGGGAAACCCCGGGGAGGCGTCCGTGTTGATTCGGCGATCGGGCGGCGGGGCCCGGTTCGCCGGGGCGCCGCCGCATCCGTCGTCCCATCCGAGACCAGCACGGAGACGTGATCGCGATGCGCAAGGTCCAGCTTCTCGCCACGGTGTTCGGCGCCGCGCTGCTCGTCGCGGCGCCGGGGGCGCTGGCGCAGCAGGCCGGCTCCGACCTCGGTCGTCCCGGCGGCGCCGGCTACGGCTTCACCCCGCCTCCGGGCACGCCCCTGACGCCGCACACCGAGGGCGGCGCAGGCCTGATCCCGCCGGTCGGACAGCAGTACGACGCGGCGCGCCGCGCCGAGGCCATATCGCGCGACGTGGACGCCCTCCTGCGCCAGGCCGACTCGGCGATGGCGCGCGGCAATTTCGCGCTGGCGAACGAGCTTCTCGAGCGTGCCGAGACCGAGCTGCTGAACCGCGAGGCGATCGCCGGCGGAATGACGCCGCAGGGCTCGGAGCTGCAGCGCCAGATCGCCGAGGCGCGCCAGGCGCTGAGGAACCGCGACCGCGCGGCGGCCCAGCAGCACATGCGGCTGGCGATGGACATGACGGCCCGCGACGCGGGCGCGGCGACCGGCGCCGGCGTCGCGGGGACGGCGCCGGCGCACGGCGGCAGCGGACCCGGCGGCGCCGGGCAGGGCGGCAGCCCGCGGTGATGCCGGCCGCCGGTCGGCCGACCGGCGGTCGTTGCGCCTTCGGCAGGGCCGGGGCCCCAGTCCCGGCCCTGCCTTCCTTCCTGCGGAACCGCACCGTCGGAGCCTGCGCAGCGGCGACCCCATCGCGGGCGCGGAGGCGATACGATGACAATGCGCAGCGCTCCGGCGTGACGCGCGGAGGCGCGCCGCCCGGGCGCGGCGCGGGCCTGTTGTCCGGATTCCCGGACATTCTCCCCGGGCGCCGGCCGGAAAGCTGAACGGCAGCACCGCGGAACCGGCCGGCGAGGCCCCGATTCCCCCCGATCCCGGCGCGGCGGCACGCTGGCACGCCGCTTGCTGCGGTGGGTCGCCATGCAGGTCCCCGCGTCGTCCCCTCCATGCGCCTTGCGTCCCGCCCGGGTGCTGGGACGGCCCTGCGCCGCTGCTATGAGGCCCCCGGCTCTCGCGCGCCCCGGGGAACGGCCTCGGTTGCGACGAGGCCGGAGGCGACGCGTCGAACCATGCCGAAACCTTCCCGTCCGCCCTGGACGATCGCCGTGCGGCTGCCCCTCTTCGTGGGCGTCGCCGTCTTCCTCTCCGCCGTCGGCACCACCCATCTCGCGCTCTACGTGATGGGACGCGAGCTCGACCAGGAGATCGCGCAGATGGCGGATGTCTACATCGACAGCCTGGCCGGCGCCGTACTGCCGGCGCTGGTGCGCGACGACCGGGTCGAGCTGCAGGAGGTGCTGGAGCGCGGCCTCGGGCTGCAGCGGGGCGTCACCGACCTCGGCATCGTCGTCACCCGGCCGGATGGCGCGCCCATCGCCCGGGTCGGCGACCCGCAGGGCGACCCGCCGTGGAACCGGGGCGGCGGCAACGTCGCCTGGACGCGGACCGCCGGTGGCGCGACGGCCTGGGCGCAGCGCGAACTGGTCGCGGACGGCGAGCCCATCGCGCTGATCGCCGCGCAGCTCGCCTTTCCCGAGCAGGTCACGCGCCGCAATCGCGTCGGCATCGCGCTCACCGTCGCCGACCTGGTGCTCGCGGCCCTGGCAGCGGCTCTCGCCATGCACTTCGCACGACGACTGATACGTCCCTTCGCCGCCGTGACGGCGGCGATCGAGCGGGCCGGCAGCGGTCGGCCGGAGCCGCTGCCGCCGCTCGACGCCGCCGCCGCGCAGGACGCCGAGATCAGCCGGCTGGTCGCGGCCTACAACCTGATGGTCGAGCGCCTGCGCGACCGCCAGGAGCTCGCCGCCCGCCTGGAGGAGCAGGAACGCGCCGCGGTGCTCGGCCGGCTCGCCGCGACCGTCGCGCACGAGGTGCGGAACCCCCTCGCCGGCATGCTGACTGCGCTCGACACCATCCGGCGCTTCGGCGCGGACGCGGCGGCGCGCGAGCATGCGGTCAGCCTCGTGGAGCGCGGGCTGATGCAGATCGAGGCCGTGGTGCGCACCACCCTCGCGACGCACCGCGAGGCGGCCGAGCCGCGGCCGCTTTCCGACGCGGATCTCGAGGACCTGAAGGTCCTGGTGCAGCCGGAGGCGCGCCGCCGCGGCGTCGACCTCGCCTGGCGGGTCGATCTGCGCGGCGACGTGCCGACCGATGCGGTGCGCGTGCGGCAGATCGTGCTCAACCTCCTGCTCAACGCCGTCACCGCGACGCGGCAGGGCGGCCGCGTGACGCTCGAGGCCGGCCGGCGCGGCGACGATCTGGTCATTGCGGTCGAGGACGAGGCCGGCGGGCTGCCGCCGGAGCTGGCGCGGCGCCTGGGCGGCGACGAGGGGGGGGCCGGGACCTCGCAGGGCCTCGGGATCTCGATCGCCGCCCGCCTCGTGGAGTCCCTCGCCGGCCGGATCGAGGTGGAGGCGGGCCGCAGCGCCGGCACGCGCATCGTGCTGCGCCTGCCGGCCCGGCGCGAGGGCGCGGCATGAGCGCGCCCGCCGCCATGCGCCGGTCGGTGGTCCTGATCGAGGACGACGCCGTGCTCGGCGAATCGCTGACGCAGCGCCTCGCCCTCGAGGGGATCGACGTCTGGTGGGCGCGCAGCGCGGCGGAGGGCGAGGCGCTGCTGCGCCGCCGGCGGCCCACCATGATCGTCTGCGACATCCGCCTGCCGGACGGCGACGGCGAATCGCTGCTCACGCACCTGATGCCGCAGCTCGGCGGCACGCCGATCGTCGTCGTCACCGCCTATGGCGACGTCGGGCAGGCGGTGCGGATGCTGCGCGCCGGCGCCGACGACTACGTGGAGAAGCCCTTCCCCGCGCAGCTCCTGATCGACAAGCTCGACGCCTTCGCCGCGTGGTCGCCGCCGGCCGAGCCGCCCCCCGACGCCGCGGGCTGGGCGTCGCCCTCGATGCAGACCCTGCGCCGGCACCTGCTGAAGCTCGGCCGCGTGGACACGACCGTGCTGCTCGTCGGCGAGAGCGGCGCGGGCAAGGAGGTCGCCGCCCGCGTCCTGCACGAGGCGGGCCCGCGCGCCGCCGCCCCGTTCCTCGCGGTGAACTGCGCCGCGATCCCGAGCGACCTGCTCGAGAGCCAGATCTTCGGGCACGAGCGCGGCGCCTTCACCGGGGCCAACGAGCGCCAGATCGGCCTCGCCGAGCGGGCGGCAGGGGGCACGCTGTTCCTCGACGAGGTGGCGGAACTCGCCCCCCCCTCGCAGGCCAAGCTGCTGCGGCTGCTGCAGGAGAGACGTTTCACGCGCCTCGGCGGACGGGAGGAACTCGCCCTCGGCGCGCGCATCGTCGCCGCGACCAACGCCGATCTGCGCGCGCGCGTCGCCGAGGGCCGGTTCCGCGACGACCTCTACTACCGGCTCGCGGTCGTCGAGCTCCAGGTGCCGCCGCTGCGCCAGCGCCCGGAGGACGTCGAGGAGCTCGCCGCCCACTTCCTCCGCCACTTCGCGCGCAGCCTCGGCAGGGACGTTCCCGCGCTCGACGCCGAGGCGCTCGGCGCGCTGCTGCACCACGGCTGGCCGGGCAACGTGCGCGAGCTGCGCAACCGGATCGAGCGCGCCCTGGTGCTGGCCGAATCGCAGCGGCTTGGCGTCGCCGACCTGTTCCCCGAACGCCAGGCGCAGGAGGCGCCCCCGCTTTCGCTGGCGGCGGCGCGGGAGGCGGCGGAGCGCGAGCACATCCGGCGGATCCTGGCGCGCTGCGGCGGCCGGATCGGCGACGCCGCGCAGATCCTAGGCGTGTCGCGCACCACCCTGTGGGAGCGCATGCGCCGCCTGGGCATCAAGGACTGACCACGACACATCGGGAGGGTACGCTTGAAACGCGCACGCGATTACGGCGACATCGTCGGGGGCCTGCTCCTGATCGGCGCCGGGGCCTGGTTCGGCATCTACGCCCTCGAGTACCCGGTCGGGCAGCTGCGCCGCATGGGTCCCGGATTCTTCCCGGCCGTGCTCGGCGCGCTCGTCGCCCTCTTCGGCGTGCTGGTGCTGATCCCGGCGCTGTTCCGCGGCGCCGAGCTGCCGAAGATCGAGTGGCGGCCGTTCTTCATGGTCTGCGCCGCGCTGCTCGGCTTCGCGCTGGCGGTCGAGCGCGTCGGCCTGGTGCCGGCCACCTTCGTGCTCGTCATCCTGGCCTCGATCGGCCGGCGCGGCTTCAGCCTGTTGCCGACTCTGGTGCTCGCCGCCGCGCTCGCCGTCATCGCCGTGGTGATCTTCAGCAAAGGGCTCGGCATCCCCATCTACGCCTTCCGGTGGAATTTCTGATGGACCTCATCGCGAACCTGGCGCTCGGCTTCGAGCACGCCTTCTCGCCGACGAACCTGCTCTACTGCTTCATCGGCGTGTTCCTCGGCACCTTCGTCGGGGTGCTGCCCGGGATCGGCGCGCTCGCGACGATCTCGATGCTGCTGCCGCTCACCTTCCACGTTCCGCCGACGACGGCGCTGGTGATGCTGGCGGGCATCTACTACGGCGCCGCCTACGGGGGCTCGACGGCGTCGATCCTGCTGAACCTGCCGGGCACGCCCTCGGCCGCCGTCGCCTGCCTCGACGGCTATCCGATGTCGAAGCAGGGCCGGGCCGGGGTGGCGCTGCTGATGACGACGGTCGCCTCCTTCTTCGGCGCCACCATCGGCATCATCATCCTGACCCTCTTCTCGCCCGTGCTGGCGGAGGTCGGGCTCGCCTTCGGGCCGGCCGACTACTTCGCGATGATGGTGCTCGGCCTGGTCGCGGCGGCGACGCTGACCCAGGGCTCGCCGATCAAGGGCATCGCGATGGTGCTGGTGGGACTCTGCATCGGCATGGTGGGCACCGACGTGCAGACCGGCCAGCAGCGCTTCACCTTCGGCATCCCGGAGCTGTCGGACGGGTTCAGCCTGGTCGCCATGGCGATGGGCCTGTTCGGCGTGGCCGAGGTGATCGCGAGCGTGCATCGCATCCGCGACCAGCGCGCGGCCGATCGGCCGAAGATCACCTTCCTCTCGATGCTGCCGACGCGCGACGACGTGCGCCGCTCCTGGTTCCCGATGCTGCGCGGCAGCGGCATCGGTTCGATCTTCGGCGCGCTGCCGGGCACCGGCCCGACCATCGCCTCCTTCATGTCCTACGCGGTGGAGAAGCGGGTCTCGAGGGAGCCATCGCGCTTCGGCAAGGGCGCGATCGAGGGCGTCACTGCCCCGGAATCGGCCAACAACGCCGCGGCGCAGACGGGCTTCATCCCGACCCTGACCCTCGGCATCCCGGGGGACGCGGTGATGGCGCTGATGCTCGGCGCGATGATCATCGCCGGCGTGCAGCCCGGCCCGCGCCTCGTGGTCGAGCATCCCGAAATCTTCTGGGGCCTGGTCGCCAGCTTCTGGATCGGCAACGTGCTGCTGGTGATCCTGAACATCCCCCTGGTCGGCATCTGGGTGAAGATGCTGCAGATCCCCTACCGCATCCTCTATCCGGCGATCCTGCTGTTCATCTGCATCGGCGTGTTCAGCGTGAACAACAACACCTTCGACATCCTGATGGTGATGATGTTCGGGATCTTCGGCTACGTGCTGATGCTGCTGCGGTTCGAGCCGGCGCCGATGGTGCTCGGCTTCATCCTCGGGCCGCTGATGGAGGAGCATCTGCGGCGGGCCATGCTGCTCTCGCGCGGCGACCCGGCGGTGTTCGTGCAGCGGCCGATCAGCGCCACCCTGCTCGCGCTCACCGCGCTGCTGCTGATCTGGGCGATGATCTCGCTGCTGCGCTCCAACGGCGCCAAGCAGCGCGGGGCGGCGGCCGTCGCCAACGAGGCCGCATGAGCGCGCGGGCCCGGGGGGGCGCGGACCTTGATCGGGGATCTCGCCGCGCCGCTGCTCGGCTGGGTGGAGGCGAACGGGCGCTGGGCGCCGCTGGTGCTGCTCCTGGTCGCCTTCCTCGAGTCGCTTCCCGTGGTCGGCCTCTTCGTCCCGGGCTCGCTGGTGCTCGTGGGCGCCGGGCTGCTGGTCGCGGCAGGGGTGCTCAGCCCGCTGCCGGTCCTCGCCGCGACCGTGCTCGGGGCGGTGGCGGGCGACCTGGTCGGCTTCCGCCTCGCCCGCGCCTTCGGCCCGGCGGCGGTGCGCCGGCACCTGCCGAGGCGCTACCGGCGAACCTACGCCCGGTCGCTGCTCGGCTTCCGGCGGTTCGGCTGGTGGGCGGTGTTCGTCGGGCGCTTCCTGGCGCCGCTGCGGGCCTTCGTTCCGATCGCGGCCGGGCTGTCGCGCATGCCCGAGCGCAGCTTCCAGACCGCGAACGTCGCCTCGGCGCTGGTCTGGGCCCCGTTGCTGCTGCTCCCCGGCTGGCTCGCGGGCTCCGCGACGGCGCTGCCGGCCGGGAGCGGGGGGCCGCATGCGGGGCTGGTCCTCCTCGCCATCGCCGTTGCCGCCGGCGTGGTCGCCTTCCGCCGGTGGCGCGCGGAATCCGCCCCGTCCGGGCACCTGGTGAGGACGGCGCCGGGCGCCCCGACAGTGCCGGGACGACCGGCCCAGGGGTGATGCCGCGTGGCCTCGACCGGCGCGGCCGCGCGACCATGCCGGGACCGGCCGCGGCGCGAGGTCAGAACAGCGCCGCGAAGGGCAGCACGGCCAGGCGATCGCCAGGCGTCACCGCCACGGTCTCCTCCGGCAGTTCCGCGAAGGCGTCGGAACCGGTGAGCGAAGACAGCAGCCCGGCCCCTTCGCGCGGAAAGATCCGCGCCCGCGGCAACGGGTCGCCCGGGACGAGCGAGACCCGCACATACTCCCGCCGTCCGGCCTTCTTCCGGTAGGCGAACGCCGCCTCGGCCGGGAAGCGCGGCAACGCCTCCGCCAGCGCGCCGGCGCGCCGCAGCACCAGCGGCCGCGCGAGCTGCAGGAAGGTGACGACCGCCGCGACCGGGTTGCCGGGCAGCCCGATCACCGGCGTGCCGCCGACCACGCCCATCGCCGCGGGGCGGCCGGGCTTCACCGCGAGGCGCCAGAACACCAGGCTGCCGCCGCGCTCGATGGCGCCGCGCACATGGTCCTCCTCGCCGGTCGAGACGCCGCCGGAGGTCAGCAGCAGGTCGTGCGCCCGCGCCGCCTCGGCCAGCGCCGCCGCCGTCGCCTCGGGACGGTCCGGCAGGATTCCGAGGTCGGTCGCCTCCACCGGCAGGCGCGCGAGCAGGGCGAGCAGGGTGAAGCGGTTGCTGTCATAGGTCCTGCCCGGCCCGAGCGGCGCCGTTCCCGGCTCGGCCAGCTCGTCGCCGGTGGAGAAGACGCCGACGCGCAGCCGCGGCCGCACCGGCAGCGCCGCCTGGCCGAGCGCCGCCGCAAGGCCGATCTCCGCCGGGCCGAGCCGCCGCCCCGCCGGCAGCGCCACCGTGCCCTCCGCCACGTCCTCGCCGGCCGGGCGCGCGTTGGCGCCGGGCTTCAGCCCCTGCGGCACGAGCACCGCGCCGGGCTCGAGGCGGACGTCCTCCTGCATGACGACGGTGTCGGTGCCCGGCGGCATGGGCGCGCCGGTGAGCACGCGCAGCGCCTCGCCGGGGCCGGGGGCCGCAGGCGCGCCGGCCGCGCCCGCGGCGACCCGGCCGACGATCGCGAGCCGGGTCTCGCCCGCCGCCGCGAGGTCGGCGTGGCGGAAGGCGTAGCCGTCCACCGCGGAATTCGTGAAGGGCGGCAGTGGCAGCCGGGCGACCAGGTCGCGGGCCAGCACACGGCCGAGCGCGGCGCGCAGCGGCACCTCCTCCTCGCCGCCGAGCGGCGGGATGCGCGCCTCGATCAGCGCCTGGGCCTGCTCGATGCGCATCAGCGGGCCGGAGAAGGCGAAGCAGTCGTCGCTCAACTGGGCCATGGCACCGTCTCCACCCCGACGGCGAAGCGCAGCACGAATTCCGCGACGCCCTCCACGTCGTCGAGGCCGACCCAGGGCAGCGCGCGGCCGCGCCCGGGCGGCGGGGCGTCGGCGGCGAGGGCGACCACGGCCGGGTCGTCCGGATGCAGCCAGGGTTTTCCGTTGGCGGCGCGATGCACCTCGATCTTCGGCACGGGGTCGCGTTTGAAGCCCTCGACCAGCACGAGGTCCACCGGCGCGAGACGGGAGAGCAGGAAGCGCAGGTCGGGCTCCGGCGCGCCGCGCAGCTCCGTCATCAGCGCCCAGCGATGGGCCGAGCTGATCAGCACCTGGGAGGCGCCGGCGGCACGGTGCTCGTAGGAATCCTTGCCGGGCTGGTCGAGGTCGAAGCGGTGGTGCGCGTGCTTGATCGTCGAGACCCTGAGGCCGCGGCCGGTCAGGCGGGGGATGACCCGGGTGAGCAGCGTGGTCTTGCCGGCCCCGCTCCAGCCGGCGAAGCCGATCAGGCGCATGCCCCGGTTCCTAGCCCGGCGGGCCGGGAGCGCCAAGCGGAAGCGGCGCCGGCCTCGCCCCCCTGGCGTGGCGGGGCGCACGGGGCGATCCTGCCGGCCGACCGTCCGTCGCGACCAGGGAGCCCGTGCCATGGCCGAAACCAACCTCCAGGTCCTGCTGCGCCGCCGCCCGGTCGGCGCGCCCACGCCCGAGGATTTCGAGATCGTCGAGACGCCCCCGCCCGCGCCCGGCGAGGGCGAGGTGCTGGTGCGGGCGCGCTACCTCTCGCTCGACCCTTACATGCGCGGCCGGATGTCCGACGCCCCGTCCTACGCCAAGCCGGTCGCGATCGGCGCGGTGATGGAGGGGCGCACGGCGGGCGAGGTCGTCGCCTCGCGCGATCCGCGCTTCAAGCCCGGCGATCTGGTGGCCGGCGGCTACGGCTGGCAGCGCTATTCGGCGGTGAGCGGCGAGCGCCTGATCAAGGTGGACGAGGCGGAGGCGCCGCTCTCCGCCTGGCTCGGCGTGCTGGGGATGCCGGGGCTGACCGCCTGGGTCGGACTCGAGGACATCGGCCAGCCGAAGCCGGGCGAGACGGTGGTGGTGAGCGCGGCCTCGGGCGCGGTCGGCCAGGTCGCCGGGCAGATCGCCAGGATCCGCGGCTGCAAGGTGATCGGCATCGCCGGCGGTCCGGCGAAGTGCGACTTCGTGGTGCGGGAGCTCGGCCTCGACGCCTGCCTCGACCACCGCGGCGACCTTCCCGCGCAGCTCGACGCCGCCTGCCCGGAGGGGATCGACGTCTATTGGGAGAACGTGGGCGGCCCGGTGCAGGCGGCGGTGTTCCCGCGGCTGCGCGACTTCGCCCGGATGGTGATGTGCGGCATGATCGCGCAGTACAACGAGGCGCCGGGCGCCGACGCGGCGGGCGCGCCGCCGGGGCCGAACCTCGGGCCGGTGGTGAGGAAGCGCCTGCGCATCCAGGGCTTCATCGTCAGCGACACGGGCTGGCCGCGCTATCCGCGGTTCCGCGCCGAGATGCTGGGCTGGATGCGGGAGGGGCGGATGAAGTGGCGCGAGGACGTGGTGGAAGGATTGCGCAACGCGCCGGCGGCGTTCATCGGGCTGCTCAAGGGGCAGAATTTCGGCAAGCTGGTGGTGAAGGTGGACTGACGTGGCCGCCGGCGGCGCGGCGCCGGGCCGGAGCCGCGCGGCGGGGGTGACGGAGGAGGACGCGGCGCTCGCCGCTGCGCTGGCGGGCCATCGCGTGCTGCTCGCCTACGGGCTGCTGGGCGAGGTGGTGGCGGCGCTGCGGCCGATCGGGCTCGACTACATGGGCGAGCAGGCCGACTGGCTGCGCCACGGCCTCGGCCTGCCGGCGGTCGCGGTGGCGCGGCTGCCCTCCGCGGCGCCGGTGGCCGACAACGCCGCCCTCCTGCGCGGGGTGCTGCTCGGCGATCCGCGCCCGGCCGTCCTGGTCGCGCACAGCAAGGGCGGGCTGGAGGCCCTCGCGGCCCTGCTCGATGCGGAGGCCGCGGCGCGCTGCCGCGGCTTCCTCGCCCTGCAGTCGCCCTTCTTCGGCTCCCCGATCGCGGATGCGGTATGCGGAGTGTGGCCGGTGTTCGGAGCCGCGGACCAGGTGCTGCGGCTGCTGCGCATCGGCTCCGGCGAGGGGGTGCGCGACCTGACCACCGCGAGGCGCGCCGCCTGGATGCGCCGGCATGCGGCGGCAGTGGCCGAGGCCGCCCGGCGCCTGCCGGTGCTGTGCGCCGCCACCGTGCTGGACGAGGCGGCGCGCGGCCCGGACCGCATCTACCTGCCGCTGGCGCGCTGGATGGCGCGCCAGGGCGCCGGACCGAGCGACGGCCTGGTGCCGCTCGCCTCGGCCCTGCTGCCCGGCGTGCCCTCGGTGGTGCTGTGCGGCGGGCACCGCGCGCTGGTCAGCCGGGCTTCGGGACACGATCCGGTGGCCGCGCTGCGCCGGCTGCTGCGGCAGCTCCTCGGGCTCGCCCCTACCCGGCCGCCGTCTCCACCATGACCAGCTCGGCGTCCTCCCGCGCGGCGATCGCGATCTCCGCCTCGTCGCGGATCGCGACGCCGTCGCGGGCGGTGGCGGCGACGCCGTTCACCGCCACCGCCCCGGTCGCGGGCACGAGGTAGGCGACGCGGCCGGCGGCGAGGGGATGGCGCAAGGTCTGGCCGGCCCTGAGCGTCGCCGCCAGCACCGCCGCGTCGGCGTGGATCGGCAGCGCGGCGGTGCCGGCGTCCTGCGGCCGGCCGCCGGCGAGCACCGCGAGGCGCGCCTCGCGGCCGGCCCGCGGGAAGCGCCGCGCGCCCCAACCCGGGCGGGCGCCGCGGCGGTCGGGCAGGATCCAGATCTGGAAGATCCGCGTCGTGACGGGCTCCAGGTTGTATTCGCTGTGGACGATGCCGGTGCCGGCGGACATGACCTGGACGTCGCCGGCCGCGGTGCGGCCCTCGTTGCCCAGGTCGTCGCGGTGGGTGATGGCGCCCTCGCGGACGTAGGTGACGATCTCCATGTCGCGGTGCGGGTGGGGATCGAAGCCGGCGCCCGGCGCGATCTCGTCGTCGTTCCAGACGCGGAGGCGGCCCCAGCCCATGCGGGCCGGGTCGCGGTAGTGGGCGAAGGCGAAGTGGTGCCGCGCCTTCAGCCAGCCGTGATCGGCGCCGCCGAGGGTGGCGAAGGGTCGGATCTCGATCATGGTGCGCGCTCCCGAACGCGCGCGGCCTCGGCCTCCGCCGGCCGCGCGCCCTTCCGCGCTCCGAGATGGCGGCGACGCCGCGCCCCCGCCATGCAGCCGGGGCGATGGTGGCCATCACGGCAGGAAATGCCCGAAGCCCGCCGCCCCCCGCAGGCGCGGAGGCCGGCGCGCCCCGGGCGCGGATCGCCGGCCCGCGCGAGGCCGGACCCGAATCGTCCGGACGCGGCCGGGGCGATCCGGGCCTAGCGGCACATCTGCACGGGCAGGTCGGCGTTCTCCAGCACGTGCCGGGTCACGCCGCCCAGGATGAGCTGGCGCAGCCGCGAGTGGCTGTAGGCGCCCATCACCAGCAGGTCGGCGCCGAAGTCGCGCGCCGCGCCGAGCAGCCCGGCGCCCACCTCGCGCGTCTGCGGCTTGAACAGCACCGCCTCGGCCTCGATCTCGTGCCAGCGCAGATAGGCCTGGATGCCCTCGGCGCTCGGGCCGCGGCGCTGGTACTCGTCGGCGTAGAGGATGCGCACCTTCTCGGCGCGGTGCAGCCACGGCAGCGCCGCCGCGACCGCCGCGGCGCTCTCCGCCGTGCCGTTCCAGGCGACGCAGACCCGGGTGCCGATCGAGGCCGGCGCGGTGCGCGGGGCGATCAGCACCGGGCGGCCGGAATCGAACAGCACCGCGTGCAGCGCGTCGGAGGAGGAGACGTCCTCGTCCGCCTCCGGATGCGGCACCACGGCGAGGTCGTAGAGGCGCGACTGCTGGGCGACGATGTCCTCCTCCCGCCCCGCGATCGAGGCGAAGGAGAGGGTCGGGCCCTCGTGCTTCCGCGCGGCCTCCGCGCTCTCGGCCAGCGCCACGTCGCCGTGGGTGTGGGCGAAGCGCTCGAACAGCGCGCGCACGCGCGCGGCGCGCTCGCCGCTCTCGCGCTCGGTCGCGGCCATCATCTCCTCGATCATGGCGCCGGAGAGGCCCTCGCCGGCGAGCGGGGCGACGTCGCGGGCGTCCACGCGCACGTGCAGGCAGTGCAGATGGGCGTTCCAGATCCGCGCCACCATCAGCGCGGTGGTGAGCGCCGCCTCGCCGGCGGCGGTGCTGGTCAGCGGCAGCAGAATGCGGCGATAGGCCATGGCCGCGTCTCCTTCGGTCGAACTTCGTCTCCCTGGCGAATCCTAGCACGGACCCGCGGGCGGGGGGCGAGATCAATGCACGCCCAGCACGGACCGCGCCAGCGGCACGGGATCGCCGGAGGCGTCCACCCGCCGCCAGGCGATCGGGCCGGGATCGGTCCGCGCCGCCCGCTCCAGCACCGCCGCCGTGGCGTCGGAGGCGTCGTGGCGCCGCGCCCCGATCCGCCGGCGCAGGACCTCGAGCGGCGCCTCCAGCCAGAGCCCGTCGAAGCGGGCGCCGGCGGCGCGCGCGACGGCCTCGATCCCCGCCCGGTTGGCGGGATCGAGGAACACCGCGTCGGCGATCACCGCATGACCGGCGCGGACGGCCGTCCCGGCGGCGGCGAAGAGCTCGGCATGCACCGCGGCGCTCACCGGCTCGGCGTAGGCCTCCGGCGGCAGGCGCCGCTCGGGCGGCACGCCGAAGCGGCGCTTGCGGATCTCGTCGGTGCGCAGGATCACGGCGCCCGGTGCCGGGCCGAGGGCGGGGGCGAGGGCGCGGGCGAGGCGGCTCTTGCCGGTGCCCTGCAGGCCGCCGATGGCGACCACGCGCGCCTCGGCCGGCCGCAGGAAGCCCTCGGCCGCGTCGAGGTAGGAGGCGGCGTCGGCGGCGCCGCGCGTCGCCTCGACATGGGCACGGATCATCGCGCGCAGCGAGAGCCAGAGCGGCAGCGGGGCGAGCAGGCCGTAATCGGCGCTGCGCGCGAGCAGCCGGTTCAGCACGCGGTTCGCCGCCGCGCGCCCGCCGAGGCCGCGGCGCCACTCCTCCTCCGCCTCCCCCGCCACGGCCCGCGCCTCGAGGTCCATCAGGAGGAAGGCGAGGTCGTAGCCGACGTCGATCCGCGCCAGGGATTCGTCGAATTCCAGCGCGTCGAAGGGCGTCGGCTTGCCGTCCCAGAGGCAGAGGTTGCCGAGATGGAGGTCGCCGTGGCAGCGGCGCACCCGCCCCTCCGCCGCCCGCGCCGCGAGCAGCGGGGCGAGGCGGTGCAGCGCCGCCTCGGCCGCCGCCGCCCAGGCCGCGACGCGCGGCGCCGGCAGGCCGGCGGCCAGCGCGGCGGCGCGGTTGCCCTCCAGCACCTGGCGCATCGCCCCCGGCGCGTCGGGCTCGGCGACGCGTTCCGCCGCCTCGTGCATCGCCGCGACCGCGTCGGCGAGGGCGTCGAGCAGCGCCGGCGTCAGGCCGCCGCGCGCGGCGATGCGGTCGAGGAAGGCGTCCTCCGGGATGCGGGCCATGCGCAGCACCCACTCCACCGCCGCGGCCGGCTCGCCGCCGAGGCGGAGCGCGCCGTCCGGGCCGCGGGTGAGCGGCAGGACCTCGCGGTAGATGGCCGGGGCGGTGCGGCGGTTCAGCTCCAGCTCGCGCCGGCAGAAGCGCTCCCGCGCGGCGAGGCTGGTGAAGTCGAGGAAGCCGAGCGCGACCGCCTTCTTGAGCTTGAACGCCTCGTCGCGGCCGACGAAGACGGCGGAGATGTGGGTCTCGACCGGCGCCGCCCCCGTCAGCCGCGCGAGCAGCGCCGCCGCCTCGGCCTGGGGGGCGGGGACGGTCACGGGTAGAGCAGCTCCACCCGCCAGCCGCCGCCCGCCTCGTCCCGGCGGAACAGGCGGCGCTCGTGCAGGCGGAAGGGCATGCCGCGCCAGAACTCGATGCGCTCGGGCAGGACGCGGAAGCCGGACCAGAAGGGCGGGCGGGGCACCTCGCCGAGGCCGAAGCGCAGCGTGTGCTCGGCGACGCGCTTCTCCAGCGCCCAACGGCCCTCGAGCGGGCGGGATTGCGCGCTGGCCCAGGCGCCGATGCGCGAGCCGCGCGTGCGCGAGGCGAAGTAGGCGTCCGCCTCGGCGTCGGAGACGCGCTCGACCGGGCCCTCCACGCGCACGCTGCGCTCCAGCGACTTCCAGTGGAAGCAGAGCGCGGCGTGGGGGTTGGCGGCGAGCTCGCGCCCCTTGCGGCTCTCGAGATTGGTGTAGAAGACGAAGCCGCGCGCGTCCACGCCCTTGAGCAGCACCATGCGCGCCGAGGGCCGCCCCTCCGGCGTGGCGGTGGCGAGGCAGACCGCCTCGGGATCGTTCGGCTCGCTCCGGCGCGCCTCGGCGAGCCAGGACTCGAACAGCGCGATCGGGTTCTCGGCGGTCGCGGCGGTGGCGGTCGGATCGGCGGCGGAGTCGGCGCACATCCTCGGCGACCTCGTGGTGGTTGGCGGGCCGGCGGGCCGGGCCCCCTTGCCCGGGCGGCGGGTGTGTGCCACCACGGACCGGCACTCGCAACCAACAACGCCGCCGGTCACAGTCCGATGCCTGACGCCACGCCCGCCAAGTCCGACGTCGCCACAGGGACGCTGATGGCGGGCCGGCGCGGCCTGGTCATGGGCGTGGCGAACGACCGCTCGATCGCCTGGGGCATCGCGCGGGCCTGCGCCGCGCAGGGCGCGGAGATCGCCTTCACCTACCAGGGCGAGGCGCTGGAGAAGCGCGTGCGGCCGCTGGCCGAGAGCGTCGGCTCCCGCCTGGTGCTGCCCTGCGACGTGACCGACGACCCGAGCGTGGACGCGGTGTTCGAGACGCTGGCGGCGGAGTGGGGGTCGCTCGACTTCCTCGTCCATGCCATCGCCTGGTCGGACAAGGACCAGCTCAAGGGCCACTACGTGGACACGACGCGGGAGAACTTCCTGCGCACCCTCGACATCTCCTGCTACTCCTTCACCGCGCTCTGCCGCCGCGCGGCGGCGCTGATGCCGAACGGGGGCTCGCTGCTGACGCTGACCTATCTCGGCGCCGAGCGCGTGATGCCGCACTACAACGTCATGGGCGTGGCCAAGGCGGCGCTCGAGGCCTCGGTGCGCTACCTCGCCGCGGACCTCGGCGGGCGGGGGATCCGGGTGAACGCGATCAGCGCCGGCCCGATCAAGACCCTGGCGGCGAGCGGGATCGGCGACTTCCGCTACATCCTGAAGTGGAACCAGTACAACTCGCCGCTCAAGCGCAACGTGACCATCGAGGAGGTGGGCGGCGCGGGCGTGTACCTGCTCTCCGACCTCGGCGCGGGCGTGACGGGCGAGGTGCACCACGTGGACTGCGGCTACCACGTGGTCGGGATGAAGGCGGTGGACGCGCCGGACATCACGGTGGTGAAGGACTGAGGCGCGCCCGCCCGGGCGGGCGGAGGCTCCAGGCCATGTCCCACAACAGCTTCGGCCACCTGTTCCGCGTCACCACCTGGGGCGAGAGCCACGGGCCCGCCATCGGCGGCGTCGTGGACGGCTGCCCGCCGCGCATCCCGCTCGCCGAGGCCGACATCCAGCCCTTCCTCGACCGCCGCCGCCCCGGCCGGTCGAAATTCGTCACCCAGCGGCAGGAGCCGGACCAGGTCCGCATCCTCTCCGGCGTGTTCGAGGGCCTCACCACCGGCACGCCGATCAGCCTACTGATCGAGAACCAGGACCAGCGCTCGCGCGACTACGGCGAGATCAGGGACCGGTTCCGCCCCGGCCACGCCGACCTGACCTACCACCTGAAGTACGGCGTGCGCGACTACCGCGGCGGCGGCCGTGCCTCGGCGCGCGAGACGGCGGTGCGCGTCGCCGCCGGCGCCATCGCGCGCAAGGTGCTCGGCGAGGGCGTGACCATCCGCGGCGCCCTCGTCGCCATGGGCGGCGACGCCGTGGACCGCGCCAACTGGGACTGGGCCGCCGTCGAGGAGAACGCCTTCTTCTGCCCCGACCGCGCCGCCGCCGCGCGCTGGGAGGAGCGGCTGCTCGCCGCGCGCAAGGCCGGCTCCTCGCTCGGCGCCGTGGTCGAGATCGTGGCCGAGGGCGTGCCGGTCGGCCTCGGCGCGCCGGTCTACGGCAAGCTCGACGCCGAGATCGCCGCGGCGCTGATGTCCATCAACGCGGTCAAGGGCGTGGAGATCGGCGAGGGCTTCGCCGCCGCCGCCCTCAGCGGCGAGGAGAACGCCGACGAGATGCGCATGGGCCCGGACGGGCGCGTGCGCTTCCTCTCCAACCGCGCCGGGGGGATCCTCGGCGGCATCTCCACGGGCCAGCCGATCGTGGCGCGCTTCGCGGTCAAGCCCACCTCCTCGATCCTGGCGCCGCGCCGCGCGGTGGACCGCTTCGGGGAGGAGGTGGAGGTCGTGACCAGGGGCCGGCACGACCCCTGCGTCGGCATCCGCGCCGTGCCGGTGGGCGAGGCCATGCTCGCCTGCGTCCTCGCCGACCACCTGCTGCGCCACCGGGCGCAGAACCCCGACGCACCCGCCGAGGCCCGGCTGCCGCGGAATTGAGGGGCGGGCCTCCCGCGCCCGACCCGGCGCGGTTCTTGACTCGGTCCGGCCGGGTCGGCTTAGGCAGGTCCCAGCGAGAACGCGGGACGAGCCGAGCCATGTCCGTCGCCGATCCGCGGCCCGACCCGGCCGCGTTGCCGGCCTTCGCCGCGCTGGCGGGGGAGAGGCGCTGGGCCGCCCGGCTCTCCGAGCTTGCCCGCCGCGTGCAGCCTCCCTCCGGCGGGACCTGGCGCGGCCGGGCGGCGCAGCGCCGGCACGCGCTGGAGCTCGCGCTCGCGCGCCTCGGCGACGACCCGCGCGCCCTCGCCCGCGCGGGCCGCGGCGAGCGGCGGCTGCTCGCGATCGCCGCCGAGGCGGTGCGCCTTGCCGATACCCTCCCGGCGCGCGGGCGCGCCCGGCTGCGGGAGCGCCTGGCCGCCGGCCTCGAGGGCGAGGCGACCCTGGTGCCCCTGTTCCACCTGCTGCGCAGCGCCGCGCGCTACCGCGCCCGCGGCTTCACCGTGGAATTCCCGGGCCTCACCGAGGGCGCCGCCTTCGACCTGCTGATCCGCCGCGCCGGGGCCGAGGCGGCGGTCGCCTGCGAGACCTTCTCCGCCGAGGAGGGGCGCTCGCTCCACCGCGGCGACTGGTACGCGCTGGTGGACCGCGTCCATCCCGAGCTGCAGACCTGGCTGGCCGCGCATCCGGGCCGCTACGTCCTCAAGATGACCCTGCCCGAGGGCCTCGGCGGGCCGGACCGGCTGGCGGAGCTGCACCGGCGCATCAGCCAGCTCCTGGCCGCGCAGGAGCGGCAGGACTCCAGCGCCGACGCGGTGCTCAAGCTCGATCCGCTGGTGCTGGCGGGCGCCCAGGCGGCGGGCCAGGGGAGGCTGCTGCCGGAACGGCTGCGCGCCCAGTTCGGCCCCGAGGCGCACCTCGCCGTGACCGCCGACCCCTCGGGCGGCAGCGTCTTCGTCATGGCGGCGCGGGCAGGCCGGGACGACGCGATCGCCGGCGCGTTCGGCCGGCGCCTCGCGGAGGCGGCGGAGACGCGCCTCGGCGAGGCGGCGGGCGGGCGGCCGGGCATCCTCGCGGTCTTCGTCGAGGACGTGGACCGCGCGGAGTGGCGCGCGCTGCGCGAGAGCCTGGAGCTGGAGGGGGCGGCGCGGCGCTTCCTCACCACCGCGGCGGCGCGACCGGTGGTCGCGGTCACCTGCTGCTCGCGGATGGAGCTGCTCGGGCTGGAGGCGCCGGACGCGGCGCCGGAGGGGGAGCTGCGCTTCCGCAACCCGGCGCATCCGGCGGCGAAGCAGCCGGGTGGCCTGGCGCCGGCGATCGAGCCCCTGCCGTAGCGCGGCCGCGCGGGGCCGCCAGTCGGGCCTGGCGGTCCGCCACCGGACCGACACGAAGGCGCTCCGGCCGCGCCACGCAACCGGCTGCTTTCCGCCACGTTCCTCGGGTTGATTGCGTGCGGCGGGCCGATCCGGCGCCGCCCCGAGGACCCGCCCCGATGACCGAGCTGGAGTTCGAGAGCAAACTTGCCGAGCTCGACCGGTTGCTGAACGACCCGGAGGTGCAGATGGACCCGCACCGCATCTGGTCGTTGCTGGCCGAGCTGAGCGCCCACGAGTTGCGCGGACGGCCGGCGAGGGTCGCCGCGAGGGGACCGGGCGCGATGGCGGGCGCGGCCGCATCGGCGGCCGCGGCGCGCGGCGTGGCGCAGGGTTAGGGCGGATCGCGGACGGCGGCTACGGCCGCGAGCGCGAATCGCTCGGCAACCGACGGGCGAGGGCCGGCGCCGTGGACGCGGCCCAGCCGAGGGGCGCTTCGGCACGCGCCCCCGCGTGACCGGCACTCAGGGCGCCGGTGCGGCCGATCCCTCGCGCCGCGCGGCGATCAGGAACTCGCGGTTCCCCTCCGGCCCCAGGATCGGGCTGGGGGTGATGCCGATCACCCGCCAGCCCGGCAGGCTCGACCACCAGGCCTCGATGGCGGCGCAGACCGCGGCGTGGACCGCGGGGTCGCGCACCACGCCGCCCTTGCCCACGGCCTCCGGCCCGGCCTCGAATTGCGGCTTGATCAGCGCCACCGCCCAGGCGCCGGGGGCGCAGAGGGCGAGCGGCGCCGGCAGGATCGTGCGCAGGCCGATGAAGCTCGCGTCGCAGGTCAGCGCGCCGACCGGCTCCGGCACCTCGGCGGCGCTGAGGTAGCGGGCGTTGGTCCGCTCCAGCACCACCACCCGCGGGTCGTTGCGCAGCGACCAGGCGAGCTGGCCGTGCCCGACGTCCACGGCATAGACCCGCGCCGCCCCCTGGCGCAGCAGCACGTCGGTGAAGCCGCCGGTCGAGGCGCCGATGTCGAGGCAGACGCGCCCCTCCGGCGAGAGGCCGAAATGCGCCAGGGCATGGGCGAGCTTCACCCCGCCGCGCGACACCCAGGGGTGGTCCTGCCCGCGCAGCTCGAGCGGCGCGTCCTCGCGCACCGCCTCGCCGGGCTTCTCCACCCGGCGTCCGCCGGAGAACACCCTCCCGGCGAGGATCAGCGCCTGGGCGCGGGCGCGGCTCTCGGCGAGGCCGCGCTCGACGAGCGCCTGGTCGGCGCGGCGCCTCGGCGCCTTCAAGCCCGCGCCGGCCGCGCCGCCGCCGACTCGTCCCGGCCGAGCGCGCCGAGCGCCGCGGCGACGATGTGCGGCGCGTTGAGCCCGGCCTCGTCGTACTGCCGGCGCGGCGTGTCGTGGTCGATGAAGCGGTCGGGCAGGCAGAGGGTGCGGATCTTCAGCCCCTGGTCGAGCATCCCGCGCGCGGCGAGGTGCTGCAGCACGATCGCGCCGAAGCCGAGCATGGCGCCCTCCTCGATCGTGATCAGCACCTCGTGCTCGCGCGCCAGGCGCTCGACCAGCGCGGCATCGAGCGGCTTGGCGAAGCGGGCGTCGGCGACGGTGCAGGAGAGGCCGCGCGCGGCGAGCTCCTCGGCGGCCTTCAGGCACTCGCCGAGCCGCGCGCCGTAGGAGAGCAGCGCGATCGCCGTGCCCTCGCGCAGCACGCGGCCCTTGCCGATCTCGAGCACGCTGCCGCGCGCCGGCACCGGCACCCCCACCCCCTCGCCGCGCGGGTAGCGGAAGGCGCTGGGCCGGTCGTCGATCGCCGCCGCGGTGGCGACCATGTGGGCGAGCTCGGCCTCGTCGGCCGCGGCCATCAGCACCATGCCCGGCAGGCAGCCGAGATAGGCGATGTCGTAGGCGCCGGCGTGCGTCGCGCCGTCGGCGCCGACCAGCCCGGCGCGGTCCATGGCGAAGCGCACCGGCAGCGACTGCAGCGCCACGTCGTGCACCACCTGGTCGTAGGCGCGCTGGAGGAAGGTGGAGTAGATGGCGCAGAAGGGCTTCATCCCCTCGGTCGCCATGCCGGCGGCGAAGGTGACGGCGTGCTGCTCGGCGATGCCGACGTCGAAGGTGCGCTTCGGGAACCGCTTCGCGAACAGGTCGAGCCCGGTGCCGGAGGGCATGGCGGCGGTGATGGCGACGATGCGCTCGTCGGCCTCGGCCTCGGCGATCAGGGCGTTGGCGAACACCTTGGTGTAGCTCGGCGGGCCGGGCGGGGCCTTGGCCTGCTCGCCGGTGATGACGTTGAACTTGGCGACGCCGTGGTACTTGTCGGCGCTCTGCTCCGCCGGCGGGTAGCCCTTGCCCTTCTGCGTCACGACGTGCAGCAGGACCGGCCCGTACTCGTCCGCCTCGCGCAGGTTGCGCAGCACGGGGAGCAGGTGGTCGAGGTCGTGCCCGTCGATCGGCCCGACGTAGTAGAAGCCCAGCTCCTCGAACAGCGTCCCCCCGGTGAGCAGGCCGCGGGCGTACTCGTCGGCGCGCTTGGCGGCGCGCTCGAGCGGCGCCGGGAAGCGACGGGCGAGGCGCGCCATCAGGTCGCGCATCGAGAGGAACGGGCGCGAGGAGATCAGCCGCGACAGGTAGGCCGACATGGCGCCGACGGGAGGCGCGATGGACATGTCGTTGTCGTTGAGGATGACGATCAGCTTCGCCCGGATCGCCCCGGCGTTGTTCATCGCCTCGTAGGCCATGCCGGCGCTCATCGCCCCGTCGCCGATGACGCAGACGACGTGCCGGTCCTCGCCCTTGAGGTCGCGCGCCACCGCCATGCCGAGGCCGGCGGAGATGGAGGTGGAGGAGTGCGCCGCGCCGAACGGGTCGTACTCGCTCTCGCTGCGGCGGGTGAAGCCGGAGAGGCCGCCGCCCTGGCGCAGCGTGCGGATGCGGTCGCGCCGGCCGGTGAGGATCTTGTGCGGATAGGCCTGGTGCCCGACGTCCCAGATCAGCCGGTCGCGCGGCGTGTCGAACACCGCGTGGACCGCGACCGTCAGCTCGACGACGCCGAGCGAGGCGCCGAGGTGCCCGCCCGTGGTGCTCACCACGTCGATCGTCTCGGCCCGCAGCTCGTCCGCCACCTGACGCAGCTGCGCGGCGGAGAGGTTGCGCAGGTCCGCAGGCGCGCGGATGCGGTCGAGCAGCGGGGTCGCCGGGCGGGTCATCCGGTCAGTTCCTCCGATGGATGGCATAGGCGGCGAGCGCGCGCAGCAGGTCCGCGCGCTCGCCCAGGGCGTCGAGGTGCCGCCGCGCCTGCTCGGCGAGGCGCTCGGCCTGCGCGCGGGCGCGCGCCTCGCCGAGCAGGCCGACCAGGGTGGCCTTGCCGGCACCGGCGTCCTTGCCGGTGCGCTTGCCGATCTCCTCCGCCGTCGCGGTCGCGTCGAGCAGGTCGTCGGCGATCTGGAAGGCGGCGCCGAGCTCGCGCCCGTAGGCGGCGAGGGCGTGGCGGAGCGGCCCCGGCGCCTTGCCGAGGATCGCCCCGGCCTCGGCGGCGAACTCGATCAGCTTGCCGGTCTTGAGGAGCTGCAGCCGGCCGATCGCCGCCTCGTCGAGCGGCGCGGCGCGCTCCTCGGCCAGCATGTCGAGCATCTGGCCGCCGCACATGCCGCGCGGCCCCGCGGCGCGGGAGAGGCAGCGCACCAGCTCGGCGCGCACCGCCGGGTCGGCGTGGGTGTCCTCCTCGGCGAGCACGGTGAAGGCGTGGGCCTGCAGGGCGTCGCCGGCGAGGATCGCGGTGGCCTCGTCGAAGGCCCGGTGGCAGGTGGGCTTGCCGCGGCGCAGGTCGTCGTCGTCCATCGCCGGCAGGTCGTCGTGCACCAGCGAGTAGGCGTGCACCATCTCGATCGCCGCGGCGACGCGCAGCGCCGAGGCGCGGGCGACGCCGAACTGGCGCGCGCCCTCGAGGACGAGGAAGCCGCGCAGCCGCTTGCCGCCGCCCATCGCGGCGTAGCGCATCGCCTCGAGCAGCCGCGCCTCGTCGCCCGCGGCCGGCGGCAGCAGCGCGTCGAGCGCCTGCTCGATCTCCGCCGCCGCCTCGGCGAGCGCGGCGCGGAGGGCGACCTGCCTCGCCTCGCCCCGGATGGCGTCCATCGCGCGCGTGCTCCTGCCGCTACTCGACCTCGCGCAGGGTCGGGCCGGCGGACCCCTCGACGATCGCCTGCACCTTCTGCTCCGCCTCGGCGAGCTTGCGCTCGCAGTGCCGGCGCAGCGCGGCGCCGCGCTCATAGGCCTCGATCGACTCCTCGAGCCGGCGCTGGCCGGATTCCAGGCTCTTGACGATGGTCTCCAGCTCGGCCAGCGCCTCCTCGAAGGACAGGGCGGCGATGTCCGGCGGGTCCTGCGGCGGCACGGCGGGGCTTGCGGGCGGCTCCTGCATCCGAATCTCCAGGCTCGGCCGTCAGGATACCGGGATCGGCCGGCCGCGGCCAAGGCGCGCGGCATAGCGCGGCCGCGTCGATCGGTCATCAGGCGGGGCCGCCGGCCTGGCCGCCCGCGCGCCCGGGCCGCTCAGGCCCGCAGCAGCGTCCGCAGGTGGGCGGCGGCGGAAGCCCCCAGCGCCTCGAGGTCGTAGCCGCCCTCCAGCAGCGAGACCACGCGCCCGCGGCAATGCCGCTCCGCCACGGCGCACAGCTCGGCCGTCAGCCAGGCGAAATCCGCCTCGCGCACCCTGAGCTGCGCCAGCGGGTCGCGCGCATGGGCGTCGAAGCCGGCGGAGACGACCAGCAGCCCCGGCGCGAACGCGTCGAGCGCAGGGAGGATCCGCTCGCGCCAGGCGGCGCGGAAGGCCTCGCCGTCCGCGCCCGGCGGCAGCGTGGCGTTGACGACGTTGCCCGCCACGCCCCGCTCGCGGGGATCGCCGGTGCCGGGATAGAGCGGCCATTGGTGCGAGGAGCCGTAGAACAGGGTCGCGTCGGTCTCGGCCACCGCCTGGGTGCCGTTGCCGTGATGGACGTCGAAATCCACCACCGCCGCGCGGGCGATGCCGTGCGCCGCCTGGGCGTGGCGCGCGGCGACGGCGGCGTTGGAGAACAGGCAGAAGCCCATCGGGCGCGCCGGCTCCGCGTGGTGGCCCGGCGGGCGGACGGCGCAGAAGGCGCGGCGCGCCTGCCCCCCCATCACCGCGTCCACCGCCGCGCAGGCGGCGCCGGCGGCGCGCAGCGCGGCCTCGGCCGAGCCCCAGGACATCAGCGTGTCGGCGTCGAGCGCGACGCGGTCGTCCGGCTCGGGCCGGATGGCGAGGATGGCCTCGACGTAGTTGCGCGGATGCACGCGGCAGAGCTGCTCGACCGTGGCGCGCGGCGCCTCGCCGCGGATGACCCCGGAGAACTCCTCCGCGTCGAGGGCGCGCAGCACCGCGCGCAGCCGGTCCGGGCATTCCGGGTGGTAGGGGCCGGGGTCGTGGTCGAGGCAGGCGCGATGGGTCAGCAGCAGCACGCTCACGGCGGCGTTTCCCGGCCGGGGGAGGGCGGCGCCGACGGCTCCTCGCCGCGCCGGCGCAGGGTGAAGCGATAGACGCCTCCGGCATCCTCGCTGAACGCGACGAGGGCGTGGCCGGTCTCCCGGCAGAAGGCCTGGAAGTCCTTCACGCTGGCGGGATCGGTGGCGAGCACGACGAGGCGGGCCCCGGGCGCCAGGCCGCGCAGCGCCCTGTTGGCCTTGAGGACGGGCAGCGGGCAGGAGAGGCCCCGCAGGTCGAGGAGGGTTTCGGACATGGCGCGGCGGACTCCAACACCGGGGCGGGGCGGCGTCCAGCCTTCCGGCGGCGTCGCGGCCCTTGCCGAGGCGCGCGCCGGCCCGCACCCTGCCGCCATGCGGCGCTTCAGAATCGGCATCGACCTGGGCGGGACCAAGACCGAGATCGCCGTGCTCGGCCCAGCGGGCGAGGTCCTGCTGCGCCGCCGCGCGCCGACCCCGCCGACCTACGAAGGCGTGATCGAGCGGATCGCCGCGATGGTCGAGGCGGCGGAGCGCGAGCTCGGCGCCGCGCCGGGCGAGGCGAGCGTGGGCATCGGCATCCCGGGCAGCCTCAGCCCGGCGACCGGCCTGGTCCGCAACGCCAACACGGTCGCCCTGAACGGCAAGCCCCTGGCCGAGGACCTGGAGGCGCGGCTCGGCCGGCCCTTGCGCTTCTCCAACGACGCCAACTGCATGGCGATGAGCGAGGCGACGGACGGCGCGGGGGCGGGCTACGGGACGGTGTTCGCGGTGATCCTCGGCACCGGCGTGGGCGGCGGGATCGTGGTGAACGGGCGGCTGCTGGAGGGCCCGAACCGCGTCGCCGGCGAATGGGGCCACACCCCCCTGCCCTGGATGACGCCGGAGGAATTCCCGGGGCGCCGCTGCTGGTGCGGGCGGCTCGGCTGCATCGAGACCTTCGTCAGCGGCCCGGCCCTGGCCATGGAGTGCGACGGGCCGGACGCGCGGGACGCGACCGGCGTGCCCGCGCGCGCGGCCGCCGGCGACGCGCGGGCGGCGGCGGCGCTGGAGCGCCACGCGGACCGGCTGGCGCGGGCGCTCGCGGGCATCGTGAACATCCTCGACCCGGACGTGATCGTGCTCGCCGGCGGGGTGTCCAACATGAGGCACCTCTACGAGCGGGTGCCGGCGCTGATGGCGCCGCACGTCTTCAGCGACGTGGTGCGCACGCCGGTCCTGCAGGCCCGGCACGGCGATTCGAGCGGCGTGTTCGGCGCGGCGCGGCTGTGGGATTCGACGTGAGATGGCCACCCTCTGCCGCGACTGCCTGAGGGTCACGGCGGAGGACCTCGCGGCCTGCCCCTCCTGCGGCTCGCACCGCCTGGTGCGGCACCCGGAGCTGCTGCGCCTGACGGTGGCGCATGTGGACTGCGACGCCTTCTACGCCGCGATCGAGAAGCGCGACCGGCCGGAGCTGCTGGCCCGGCCGGTGATCGTGGGCGGGATGAGGCGCGGCGTGGTCGCGGCCTGCTGCTACGTCGCGCGCACCCGCGGCGTGCGCTCCGCCATGCCGATGTTCCAGGCGCTGCGCGCCTGCCCGGACGCGGTGGTGATCCGCCCCGACATGGCGAAGTACGCGGCCGAGGGCCGGCGCATCCGCACGCTGATGGAGGCGCTGACGCCGCTCGTCCAGCCGCTCTCGATCGACGAGGCGGTGATGGACCTCGCCGGCACGGAGGCGCTGCACGGCGCGCCGCCGGCCGCGGTGCTGGCGCGCTTCGCGCTGCGGGTGGAGCGCGAGGTCGGCGTCACGGTCTCGATCGGCCTGGCGCCGAACCGGCTGCTCGCCAAGATCGCGGCGGAACGCGACAAGCCGCGCGGCTTCGCCGTGATCGGCAGGGCGGAGGCGGCGGCGCTGCTGGCGCCGGAGCCGGCGACGCTGCTGCCCGGCGTCGGCCCGGTGCTGGCGCGGCGGCTGGCGGCGGCGGGGGTGACGCGGCTCGGCCAGCTCCAGGCGCTGTCGGACAGGGAGGCCCTCGCCCGCTTCGGCGAGGAGGGGCCGGGCCTGGCGGCGCGCGCCCGCGGCGAGGATCCGCGGCCGGTGCGCCCGGAGCGCGAGGCCAGGAGCATCAGCGCCGAGACCACCTTCGAGCGCGACCTGCGCGAGGCGGCGGAGCTGGAGCGGCCGCTCTGGCACCTGTGCGAGAAGCTGGCCCGCCGGCTGGGGGAGAAGGGGCTGGCCGCGGGCGGCGTCGTCCTGAAGCTCAAGACCGCGGGCTTCGCGCTGCGCACGCGCCACGCCCGCCTGCCCGCGCCGACGCGACTGCCGGAGACGCTGTTCGAGGCGGCGCAGCCCCTGCTGCGGAAGGAGGCGGACGGGACGGCCTTCCGCCTGGTCGGCATCGGCGCCCAGCCGCTGGCGCCGGCGGCGGAGGCGGACCGCGGCGACCTCGCCGACCCGGAGGCGCCGCGGCGCGCGGCGCGCTGGGCGGCGGTGGAGGCGCTGCGGGCGAGGTTCGGCGAGGGCGCCGTGGTGCGGGGGCGCGGGCTGCGGACCCGCTGAGGGGCGCGGACCGCGCCGGACCGCGCGAGGCGGCGGGGCCGGGCGGGATGCCTCCCGCCCTTCCCGCCCGCGCTCAGCCGCCGCGCGCCTCCTTCACCGCCGCGCGCGCCGCGTTGACCATCAGCCCGACGTCGTTGGCGATCGTCACCAGCCTGAAGCCCATCTTGATCATGCGGTGCGCGTAGGCCGCCGTGCCGTTGTGCAGGCCGGCGGCGATGCCGCGCTTCGCCGTCTCCTTCAGCAGCCGCTCGTAGATGCGCAGCACCTCCGGCTCCTCGCGGTCGAGCTTCGGCGCGAGGCCGAGCGACAGGCCGAGGTCCGAGGGGCCGACATAGATCGCGTCGATGCCCGGCACGTCGAGGATCGCCTCCAGGTTGTCGAGCGCCTGCTGCGTCTCGATCATCGGGATGACGAGGACCTCGTCGTTGGCGGTCGCCTGGTAGCTGGTCGCCTCGCCGTAGAGGGCGGCGCGGATCGGGCCGTTGCTGCGCGTCCCCTGCGGCGGGTACTTGCAGTACTGCACCAGGGCGCGCGCCTCGGCCGCGGTGTTCACCATCGGGCAGATGATGCCGTAGGCGCCGGCGTCGAGCACCTTGCCGATGATGCCGGGCTCGTTCCAGGGCACGCGCACCATCGGCACCAGGCCGGGCACGCGCTGCATGCCCTGGAAGCAGGCGACGCAGGAGAGGTAGTCCTGCACGCCGTGCTGCATGTCCACGGTCACGCTGTCCCAGCCGGCCTGGGCGTACATCTCGGCGCTGAAGGCGCTGGGGATGGCGAGCCACCCGTTGACCACGGCCTGGCCGGCCTTCCAGGCGTCCTTGACCTTGTTCGGCATCGCTTCCCCCGGGGATGGACATCGGCCGGGACGCTAGAGCACGGCCGCCCCGGCTTGCAAAGCCCCGCCTCCGCACGGCCGGGCCGCGGGACGCCTTGCCGGCGGACGCCGGGCGGGGAATCTAGCCCCGCACGGCGGAGGCGACGGCTCACCATGCGGATTGCCCGGGATCTCGACTCGCTGCGGCGGGAGGCGGCGGCGCTGCGCGCGGCGGCAGGCGGCGGCGCCCTGGCGCTGGTGCCGACCATGGGGGCGCTGCACGCCGGGCACCTGGCGCTGGTCGCGGCGGCGCGGCGGGCGGCGCCCGTCGTCGCCGTCTCGATCTTCGTCAATCCCCTCCAGTTCGGACCGCACGAGGACCTCGCCACCTATCCGCGCGACGAGGAGGGCGACCTCGCGAAGCTGCGCGGGGCGGGATGCGACCTCGTCTGGCTGCCGAGCGTGGAGGCGATGTACCCGCCCGGCTCGGTCACCGTCGTCGAGGTCGCGGGGCCGCCGGCCGAGGGCTTCGAGGGCGCGCACCGCCCCGGCCACTTCCGCGGCGTCGCGACGGTCTGCGCCAAGCTGTTCCTGCAGACCGGCGCCGAGGTCGCGCTGTTCGGCGAGAAGGACTGGCAGCAGCTCCAGGTGGTGCGGCGGATGGTGCGCGACCTCGACCTGCCGGTGCGGATCGAGCCGGTGCCGACGGTGCGCGAGGCGGACGGCCTGGCGCTCTCCTCGCGCAACCGCTTCCTCACGGCCGAGGAGCGGGCGCGGGCGCCGCTCCTCGCCGCCTCGCTGCGCGAGGCCGCGGCGGCGCTGGCGGCGGGCGGGCCGGCGGCGCCGGTGCTGGCCGAGGCGACCGCGGCGCTGGCCGCGGCCGGCTTCGCCGTGGACTACTTCGCCCTGGTCGAGGCGGAGTCGCTGCGGCCGATCGAGGCGCTGGGCGACCGGCCGGCGCGGCTGGTCGCGGCGGCGCGACTCGGCCGCGTGCGGCTGCTCGACAACATCGGCGTCCCGCCGCCGGAGGGCCGCTGAGCGCGGCGTCCGGCCCGGAGGCGCCCTCGGCGGCGACCGCTTCCCCCATCCGACCGCAGGACGAGCCCAGGATGCCCGACCCGACGCCGGTCGCCGCCGCGCTGCTCGGTGCGGCGCGCGCGCTCTCCGACGCCCTCGCCCCGATCGGGTTCGCGCCCCCGGTCGCGCATGTGTACGACCCCCACCGCTACGCCTGGGCGCCCTACGAGGAGTACGTCACGCGCTACGGCGCGACGCGCAAGCGCGTGGTGCTGCTCGGCATGAATCCGGGCCCGTTCGGCATGATGCAGACGGGCGTGCCCTTCGGCGAGGTCGCCGCGGTGCGCGACTGGATGGGCATCCGCGCCCCGGTCGCGCGGCCGGAGCGCCAGCACCCCAGGCGGCCCGTCGAGGGCTTCGCCTGCGCCCGCTCGGAGGTGAGCGGGCGAAGGCTGTGGGGCTGGGCGGCGGCGCGCTTCGGGACGGCGGAGGCGTTCTTCGCGGAGTGGTTCGTGCTCAACTACTGCCCGCTCGTCTTCCTCGAGCCGTCGGGGCGCAACCTCACGCCGGACCGGCTGCCGGCGGACGCGCTCCGGGCGGTGCAGCAGGCCTGCGATCGCCACCTCGCCGCGGCGCTGGCGGCGCTGGCGCCGCAATGGGCGATCGGCATCGGCGGCTTCGCCGAGCGGCGGCTGCGCGCGGTGCTGGCGGGCGACCAGGCCGGGCCGGGGCGCGCGCGGGCGGTCAGCATCGGGCAGATCCTGCATCCGAGCCCGGCCAGCCCGGCCGCCAACCGCGGCTGGGCAGAGGCGGTGGACGCGACCTTCGCGGCGCTCGGCATCGAGGCCCGGCCGCGGCACGGCGCGCCCGCCCGCTGACGCCGCCGGCCCGCGCCGGCACCGCGGCGCGCCCGCTCCGCCCCCCGCGCTGGACGACGGGCGCCGCGCGGCCCACCCTGCGGACCGCCATGCCGAACTGGACCGTCGCCTCCGAGACCGGGCGGCTCGCCGAGGTGCTGGTCTGTCCGCCGGACCACTACCGGTGGCTTCCGACCAACGCCGTCGCCCGCCGCAGCCTGGGGGCCGGCCGCCAGCCCGGGCGCGCCGCCCTCGCCGCGCAGCACGCGGAGCTGTGCGACGCGCTGGCGCGGGCGGGCGCCACGGTGCACCGGCTGCCGCCGCAGCCGCACCTGCCCTACATGGCCTATACGCGCGATCCGGTGGTGGTGACGCATCGCGGGCCCGTGCTCTGCCAGCTCGAGCGCCCGCAGCGGCGCGGCGAGTACGCGCATCACCTGGAATGGCACCAGGCCCAGGGCTCGGCGATGTGGCGCCTGTCCTCCGCCGGCACTCTGGAGGGGGGCGACGTGCACATCCTCCGGCCCGGCCTCGCCGTGGTCGGCGCCTCCGGCGGGCGCACGGACCGCGCCGGCGCGGAACAGTTCGCGGGCTGGCTGCGCGCGGAGGGCTGGGAGGTGCGGATCGAGCCCTTCGACGAGCACTTCCTCCACCTCGACCTGCTCTTCTGCATGGCCGCGCCCGGCCTCGCCGTCGCCTGCACCGAGGCGCTGCCGGACGATTTCCTCGCCTGGCTGCGCGCGCGGGCGATCCGCGTCCTGCCCACCACCTACCGCGAGGCGATGGCGCTCGCCGGCAACATCCTTTCCCTCGGCGCCGGCCGCGTGGTATCGGCCCGCGCCAGCGCCCGCCTCAACGCCGCGCTGCGCGCCGAGGGGCTCGAGGTCCTCGACCCCGACCTCTCGCTGTTCGCCGCGGGCGGCGGCGGCCCGCACTGCCTGACCTGCCCGCTGCGGCGGGAGGAGCCCGACGCCGGATGAGCACCGCCACTGCCGCCCTTCGCCCCGCCGACGCCGTGATCCCCGCGCTGCGCGCGCTGCTCGGCGAGCGCCTCTCCACCGGCGCCGCCGTGCGCGAGCAGCACAGCCGCGGCGAGGACACCACCACGCCCCACCTGCCCGACGCGGTCGCCTTCGCCGCGACGACGGAGGAGGTGAGCCGCATCCTCGCCCTCTGCCACCAGCACGGCGTGCCGGTCGTCCCCTTCGGCGCCGGCACCTCGCTCGAGGGCCATGTCACGCCGGTGCGCGGCGGCATCTCGCTCGACCTCTCGCGCATGACGGCGGTGCTGGAGGTCAACGCCGAGGACATGGACTGCCTGGTCGAGCCCGGCGTGACGCGCCAGCAGCTCAACGATTTCCTGCGCGACCGGGGGCTGTTCTTCCCGGTGGATCCCGGGAGCCACTGCACCATCGGCGGCATGTGCGCGACGCGCGCCTCCGGCACCAACGCCGTGCGCTACGGCACCATGCGCGAGAACGTGCTCGGCCTCGAGGTGGTGCTCGCCGACGGGCGCGTGATCACGACCGGCGGACGCACGCGCAAGGCGGCGAACGGCTACGACCTGACGCGGCTGTTCATCGGCTCGGAGGGCACGCTCGGCGTCATCACCAAGGTCCGGCTGCGCCTGCACGGCATCCCTGAGGCGATGAGCGCCGCGGTCTGCCAGTTCCCCACCCTGGCGGCGGCGGTCGGGACGGTGATCGCGACCATGCAGTCCGGCATCCCCGTCGCGCGGATCGAGATCCTCGACGAGGTGCAGATGGCCGCCTGCATCCGCCACTCGAGGCTCGAGGGCTTCCGGACGCTGCCGACCCTGTTCCTGGAGTTCCACGGCACGCCGGCGGGGGTGAAGGAGCAGGCGGAGGCGGTCGAGGCGATCGCCGCCGAGGCGGGCGGCACCGGCTTCGCCTGGGCGACCGACGCGGAGAGCCGCAACCGCCTCTGGCAGGCGCGCCACGACGCCTACTGGGCGGCGATCGCGCTCCGCCCCGGCGCGCGCAGCGTCACCACCGACATCTGCGTGCCGATCTCGCGCCTCGCCGAGGCGCTGCTCGGCGCCAAGCGGGACATCGAGGAGTCCGGCCTGGTGGCGCCGATCGTCGGCCATGTCGGCGACGGCAACTTCCACACCTGCATCGTCGTCAACCCCGACGACCCGGCGGAGATCGAGCGCGCCTGGGCGCTCGACCGGAAGATCGTCGCGCGGGCGCTCGACCTCGGCGGCACCTGCTCGGGCGAGCACGGCGTCGGCCTCGGCAAGCGCGAGTTCCTCGAGCGGGAGCACGGGCCGGAGGCGCTCGCCGTGATGCGCGGCCTCAAGGCGACGCTCGACCCGAAGGGCATCCTCAACCCGGGCAAGATGTTCCGGAACTGAGCGCGCGGCATGGGCCTCCCTGCAGCGGCGGCCGCCGCCGGGCCCGCCTCGCGCGCCCTGGCCCTCGCCATCGTCGTGCTCGCGCTCGGCCATGTGTTCTCGAACGCGGTGCGGACCCTGCCCGCGGTGGCGGCGGACGTGCTGCAGCGCGACCTCGGCATCGCCGCGGACGAGCTCGGCGCCATCACCGGGATCTTCCCCCTCGCCTTCGCCGCGACGATGGTGCCGGTCGGCGTGGCACTCGACCGCTACGGGGTGAAGCCGGTCGCGCTGGTCCTCCTCGCGGTCTCGACGGCGGGGGCGGCGCTGGCCGCGGTGGCGCCGGGGCCGCTCGGCATGGCGCTGGCGCAGGCCGTGCTCGGCGTCGGGTGCAGCGGGATGCTCATGTGCCCGATGACCTACGCCGGGAAGACGCTGAGCCCCGCCCGCTTCGGCCTGTGGTCCGGGCTGATCACGACGATCGGCAACACCGGCATGCTACTCTCGGCGAGCCCCCTCGCCTGGCTGGTCGAGGCGAGCGGCTGGCGCGCCGGCTACTGGTCGGCCGCGGGCTTCGCCGCGCTGGCCGCCTTCCTCATCGCCCTGATCGTGCGCGAGGCGCCACCGCCGCGGCGCGATCCCCGACACACGGTGTGGGCCGATGCGCGGGAGGTGGTCGCGCTCGGCCTGTCGCGCCGGCTGCGCGCGCCGATGGTGCTGGCGCTGGCGAGCTTCGCCGCGGTGCTCGGCGTGCGCGGACTGTGGGGCGGGCCGTGGCTCATGGAGGTGAAAGGGATGCCCCGCATCCCGGCGGGCAACCTGCTGCTCGCCTGCACCGTCGCGATGACGGTGGGGCCTGCCCTGGCCGGCTGGGTGGCGCGGCGGTCGGGCGGGCGGGAGCGGGCGCTGCTCGCCGGCGGGCACCTCGCCGCCGCGGGGCTGCTCGTGCTGCTGCTGGCGGGCGGCCCGGGGGGGCCGTTCGGGCCGTTTCCGCCGGCGCTCGACGGGGCGCTGCTGGTCGGCTTCGGCCTCGCCATCGGCTCGCAGGTCCTCGCCTTCCCGATGGTGCGCGCGGCGGTGGCGCCGGAGCAGACGGGGCGCGCGCTCTCGGCCATGAACATCGCCTACTTCGGCGGGGCGGCCGCGCTGCAGGCGATCTCCGGCGCGGCCGCGGCCTCGGGCGGGATCGGGGCGGCGATCGCGAGCTTCGTCCTCGCCCTCGTGCTGTGCACCGCGGCCTTCCTGCTGCTGTCGCGCCGCGGCGGGGGGCGCCGATGAGCCGCGGCCTCCCGCGCGCCCTGGACGATGTGGGCGGTGCCCCCGCCGCGCGACCCGCAGGCACGCGGCGGCGACGCCGCGCAGCCGGCCGCGCGGCGATCTGGTGAAGTCGGCGCCCCTCGGCTATGAGGGACGGCTGCCGGCGTTCCGGGCGGTCCGGCTCCGCGCCCCGCCCGGCCCGTGCGAGGGAGGAATGGCGCGCTTGCCGCGCGCCGGGTGCGCGGCCTCGCGCCCCTCGCCGCCGGCATGCCGGCGGGGTTGCTGGCGCGGGCGCTCCCTGCCGGCGCGACGCGATGCGCCGGCGGGCGTCGCGCCTCGGGGCGGCGGGATCCGGCGCCCGCCGCTTGACCTTTGTCGCCGCACCGCAACATGGGCGCGGCGTCCGCTTGGGAGTTCCGGGCCATGCCTCCGGTCAAGGCGCGCGCTCCGTTCCGCGCGCTGCTCGTCTGCCTGCTCCTCGCCGCCGGCCTCCTCGCGGGCCCGGCCATGGCGCAGTTCGGCGCGGCGGGACCGCCGGCCGTCGGCGTCGTCACCGCCGAGCGCCGCCCCGTGACCGAACGGACCGAGTTCGTCGGCCGCATCGAGGCGATCCACCGCGTGGATCTGCGCGCCCGCATCACCGGCTTTCTCGAGGAGCGCCTGTTCGAGGAAGGCCAGGAGGTGCGGGCCGGCGAGCCGCTGTTCCGCATCGAGCGCGCGCCCTACGAGGCGCAGCTCGAGCAGGCCCGCGCCAACCTCGCTTCGGCGCAGGCGACGCTCGAGAACGCCCGCGTCGCGCTCGCCCGCGCGCGCGAGCTGCGCGCGAGCGGCGCCGGCACCCAGGCGCAGCTCGACAACGCCATCGCGCAGGAGCGCACCGCCGACGCCGGCGTGCTCGCCGCCCGGGCGGCCGTGCGCGTCGCCGAGATCAGCCTCGGCTACACCGAGATCGCCGCGCCGATCGACGGCAAGATCGGCCGCTCGACCTATTCCGTGGGCAACGTGGTGGGGCCGCAGAGCGAGCCGCTGGCCACCATCGTCAGCCAGGACCCGATGCGGGTGGCGTTCCACGTCAGCCAGCGGCAGTCGCTCGAGCTGCGCAGCCGCTACGACGCGCGCGGCGGCCTCGGGGCGACGGTGGTGCGCGTGCAGCGCGCCGACGGCACGCTCTACCCGCATGCGGGGCGGATCGACTTCATCGACACCCAGCTCGACCGCAACACCGACACGATCCTGGTGCGCGCGGCGATCCCGAACCCGCCGCACCGGGCGCCGGCCGGGACCGCCCGCGGCACCGGCGCCCGCGAGCTGATCGACGGCGAGTTCGTCACCGTCTTCCTCGAGGGGGCGGAGCCGGTGCAGGCGGTCGTCATCCCCCGCGCGGCGGTGCTGCAGGACCAGGGCGGCAGCTTCGTCTTCGTCGTCGGCGAGGGGAACCGCGCGGAGCGCCGCAACGTGCGGCTCGGCCGCGGCACCGCCGAGGTCGCGGTGGTCGAGGAGGGCCTCTCCGGCGGCGAGACCGTGATCGCCGAGGGCCTGCAGCGCGTCCGCCCCGGCCAGCCGGTGGATCCCGCCCCCGCGGCGCCGGCGGGCCCGCCGGCGGCCGCCGGCGGCGCGCGGCCGCCCGGCCCCGCCGCGGCCGGCCGGCGGGGCTGAGGCGCGGACGGCGCCGATGCTCTCCTCCGTCTTCATCGCCCGCCCGCGGCTCGCCATCGTCATCGCGATCGTGACGACGCTGGCGGGGCTGATCGCGATGCTGCGCATCCCGGTCAGCCAGTTCCCGGACATCGTCCCACCGCAGGTCTCGGTGACCACGCGCTACCCGGGCGCCTCCGCCGCGGTGGTCGAGACCACGGTCGCCCAGCCGATCGAGAGCGCCGTCAACGGCGTGGACGGCATGCTCTACATGCGCTCCAACAGCGGCAACGACGGCAGCTACACGCTGAGCGTCACCTTCGCCCTCGGCACCAACCCGGACGTCAACACCGTCAACGTCAACAACCGGGTGCAGGCGGCGATGGCGCGGCTGCCGCAGGAGGTGCAGCGCAACGGCGTGACGGTGCGCAAGCAGTCCTCCGCCGTGCTGCAGTTCCTCGCCCTCTATTCGGAGAGCGGCGAGCACGACCGGCTGTTCCTGTCCAACTACGCGACGATCAACATCCTCGACACCCTCGCGCGCGTGCCCGGCGTCGGCCAGGTGAACCTGTTCGGCGCGATGGACTACTCGATGCGGATCTGGTTCGAGGTGGACCGGCTGATCAGCCTCAACGTCACGCCGCAGGACGTGATCGCCGCGATCCAGGCGCAGAACGTGCAGGCCGCGGTCGGGCGGATCGGGGCGCAGCCCACGGGCGAGGAGCAGCAGTTCCAGCTCAACATCCAGACCCAGGGCCGCCTCTCCACGCCGGAGCAGTTCGGCAGGATCGTGATCCGGGCGAATCCCGACGGCTCGGTCCTGCGCCTGCGCGACGTGGCGCGCGTCGAGCTCGGCGCGGCCAGCATGGACACCGAGAGCCGCCTGAACGGCCGGCCGACCGTGACCATGGGCGTCTACCTCTCGCCCGGCGCGAACGCGGTGCAGGTGGCGCGGTCGGTGCGCGACACGCTGGCGCGCCTCTCCGAGCGCTACCCCGAGGGGGTGCGGCACCTCGTCGTGTACGACACCTCGGACTTCGTCTCCGACACCATCCGCGAGGTGCTCAAGACGCTGCTCGAGGCCTTCGTCCTCGTCGTGCTGGTGGTCTACCTCTTCCTCGGCAGCCTGCGCGCGACGGTGATCCCGACCATCGCGGTCCCGGTGAGCCTGATCGGCACCTTCGCGGTGCTGCTCGCGGTCGGCTACACGGCGAACACCATCTCGCTCCTCGCCCTCGCGCTCGCGATCGGCATCGTGGTGGACGACGCCATCGTCGTCGTCGAGAACGTCGAGCGGGTGATGGAGGAGAACCCCGACCTGCCGCCGGCCGAGGCGACGCGCAAGGCGATGCGCGAGATCACCGGGCCGATCATCGCCATCACCCTCGTCCTCCTCTCGGTCTTCGTGCCGGTCGCCTTCATCCCGGGCGTCTCCGGCGTGCTGTTCCGCCAGTTCGCGGTCACGATCTCGGTGGCGATGCTGATCTCGGCGGTCAACGCGCTCACCCTCTCGCCCGCGCTCTGCGCGCTGGTGCTGCGGCCGCGCCACGGGCCGCGGCGCGGTCCGATCCGCCACGTGCTGCGGGGGATCGACGCGGTGCGCGACGGCTACGCCTGGATCGTGGCGCGGCTGACGCGCGTCGCCGCGCTCTCGCTGCTGCTGATCGCGGTGGTGGGCGCCGGCATCTGGGGCCTCGCCGCGCGCACGCCGCAGGGCTTCCTGCCGCAGGAGGACCAGGGCGCCTTCTTCGTCCAGGTCCAGCTCCCCCAGGGTGCCTCGGTCGCGCGCACCCGCGCCGCGGTCGAGCAGGTGGAGGCGATCCTGAGGCGGAACCCGGCGATCGAGCACGTCCTCGCCATCGTCGGCTTCAGCCTGATCGACCAGGGCGCGCAGCCCAACTCCGCCTTCATGGTCGCGCGGATGAGGCCCTTCGAGGACCGCACGCGGGTGCAGGATTCGGTCTTCGCCGCGATCGGGCAGGTGTTCGGCGCGGCGCAGGGCATCCGGGTGGCCAACGTCTTCGCCTTCAACATCCCGCCGATCATCGGCCTCGGCACCGGCGGCGGCTTCGACTACCAGCTCCAGGACTTCGAGGGGCGGGACCCGGCCGAGCTCGGCGCCACCATGCTCGGCCTGGTCGTCGCGGCCAACCAGGACCCGCGCCTCGCCGCCGTCTTCTCCACCTTCTCGCCGACCACGCCGAGCCTGTTCCTCGACGTGGACCGCGACAAGGCGCAGGCGCTCGGCGTGCGCATCGCCGACATCTTCACCGCGCTGCAGGCGACGCTCGGCGGATTCTACGTCAACGACTTCAACCTGTTCGGGCGCACCTGGCAGGTCAACGTCCAGGCCGAGGCCACCGACCGCGACGACGTGCCCGACATCTGGCGCATCCACGTCCGCAACCGGAACGGCGAGATGGTGCCGCTGCGCGCCTTCGCCGACGTGCGCGTCGTCGTCGGCCCGCAGACCATCAGCCGCTACAACAATTACCGCTCCGTGCTGATCAACGGGGCACCGCGCCCGGGCGTCTCCTCCGGCGACGCGCTGGCGGCGATGGAGGAGATCTCGGCCCGCGTGCTGCCCGCGGGCTACGGCTACGAGTGGACCGGCACCGCCTACCAGGAAAAGCAGGCCGCCGGGCAGACCGGCTTCCTGGTCGGCCTCGCCATCCTCTTCGCCTACCTGTTCCTCGTCGCGCTCTACGAGAGCTGGACCATTCCGGTGCCGGTGCTGCTCTCGGTCACGGTCGGCGGCCTCGGCTCCTTCCTCGCGATCCTCGTCGCGGGGATGAGCCTCGACGTCTATGCGCAGATCGGGCTCGTCGTGCTGATCGCCCTGGCGGCGAAGAACGGCATCCTGATCGTCGAGTTCGCCAAGGAGGCGCGCGAGCGCGGCCTCCCGATCCGCGAGGCCGCGGTGACCGGGGCGCGGCTGCGCTTCCGCGCGGTGATGATGACCTCGCTCGCCTTCACCCTGGGGCTGGTGCCGCTCGTGCTCGCGACCGGGGCGGCGATGCTGTCGCGCCGCGCGGTGGGCACGCCGGTGTTCGGGGGCATGCTGGCGGCGTCGCTGGTCGGCATCTTCTTCATCCCCATGCTCTACGCCGTGTTCCAGACCGCGCGCGAGAGGGTCAAGCGCGGCCTGCGCCGGCACCCGGCGAGGCGGGAGCAGCTTCCGGCCGAATGAACCGCGGACGGGGCGACGGCCGGCGCCTCACCGCCGGGAGGCGCGTCATCTCTCCGTGCCCCCCTTGGCGGCGACGCCGGACCTGGCGGATGATGCGGCGACGGAGACCCGATGGTCCCTTTCCACGCGGGGGAGCGAGCGAACATGGCGAAGTTCGGACTGAGCCAGCCGGTCCGGCGGATCGAGGACCCGAGACTCCTGCTCGGCCGCGGGCGCTACACCGACGACATCGCGCTGCCCGGCCAGGCCCACGGCGTCGTCCTGCGCAGCCCGCACGCGCACGCCCGCATCCTGCGCATCGACACGGCGGCGGCCGCAGCCCTGCCGGGCGTGCTCGGCGTCTTCACCGCGAAGGACCTGCGGGCGGAGGGCCTGGGCGAGCTGCCCTGCGCCATCCCCCTGCGCAACGCCGACGGCACGCCGCGCGCCGACACGCCGCACTACGCCCTCGCCGAGGACCGCGTGCGGTACGTCGGCGACCCGGTCGCCTTCGTCGTCGCGGAGACCGCCAAGGCCGCGCGCGACGCCGCCGAGGCGGTCGAGGTGGACTACGAGGTCCTGCCCTCCGTCACCGACCTCGCCACCGCGACCGAGCCCGGCCAGCCGCAGGTCTGGGACGCGGCGCGGAACAACGTCTGCTTCGACTGGGAGGCCGGCGACAGGGCCAAGGCCGACGCGCTGTTCGCGCAGGCCGCGCACGTGACGCGGCTCCGCGTCGTCAACAACCGCGTCGTCGTCGCCAGCATGGAAGCGCGCGCCGCCCTCGCCCTCTACGACGAGCAGGACCGCGGCGGGCGGTTCACGCTCTACGCCAACACGCAGGGCTCCTGGCTGGTGCGCGGCCTGCTCGCCAACGCGGTTTTCAGGCTGCCGGAGGACCGCTTCCACGTCATCACGCCCGACGTCGGCGGCGGCTTCGGCATGAAGCTCTTCCTCTATCCCGAGCACGTGCTGGTCTGCTTCGCCGCGCGCCGCCTGAGGCGCCCGGTGAAGTGGACCTCCGAGCGCACCGAGGCCTTCCTCGCCGACACCCACGGCCGCGACAACGTCACCGAGGGCGAGCTCGCGCTCGACAAGGACGGGCGGTTCCTCGCGCTGCGCACGCGCAACCTCGCGAACATGGGCGCCTACCTCTCCACCTTCGCGCCGTTCATCCCGACCGGGGCGGGGACCAAGGTGCTGGCGAGCGTCTACGGATTCCAGGCGGTCCACGCGCGGGTGATCGGCGTGCTGACCAACACCGTCCCGGTGGACGCCTACCGGGGCGCCGGCAGGCCGGAGAGCAACTACCTGGTCGAGCGCCTGATCGACACGGCGGCGCGCGAGCTCGGGATCGACCGGGTGGAGCTGCGCCGACGCAACATGGTGCCCCCGGATGCCATGCCCTTCGTCACCGCGATGGGGCAGCGCTACGATTCGGGCGACTTCCCCCGGGTCCTCGACGCCGCGCTGGCGAAGGCCGACTGGGCCGGCTTCCCCGCGCGCAGGGCGGAGGCGGCGCGGCGCGGCCGGCGGCGCGGCATCGGCCTCGCCTACTACCTCGAGGCGACCGGCGGCGACCCGACCGAGCGCGCCGCCGTGCGCTTCGCCGCGGACGGCATGGTCGAGGTCGTCGTCGGCACCCAGAGCACGGGCCAGGGGCACGAGACCGCCTACGCCATGCTCACCAGCCACGAGCTCGGCATCCCGATGGAGAAGATCCGCATCGTGCAGGGCGATTCGGACTCGCTGCCGAGCGGCGGCGGCACGGGCGGGGCGCGCAGCCTCTACTCGGAGGGCCAGGCGATCCTCGTCACCGCCGCTGCGGTCGTGGAGAAGGGGAAGCGGGCGGCGTCCGAGCACCTCGAGGCCGCGGTCGCCGACATCGAGTTCTCCGCCGCCGGCGGCGTGGGGCGGTTCGCCGTGGCCGGCACCGACCGCGCGGTGGACATCCTGACCCTCGCCCGCATCCAGCGCGAGAAGGCGGCGCGCGGCGAGGCCGCGACGCAGCTCGACGCGGCGGAGCAGGCGCAGATCCAGGCCCACACCTTCCCGAACGGCTGCCACGTCGCGGAGGTGGAGGTGGATCCCGACACCGGCCGCGTCGAGATCGTGCGCTACGTCGTCGCCGACGACTTCGGCCACCCGCTCAACCCGCTGATCGCGCGCGGGCAGGTGCACGGCGGCGTCGCGCAGGGCGTCGGCCAGGCGATGCTGGAGCGCGCCGCCTACGACCCCGACAGCGGCCAGCTCCTCTCCGCGAGCTTCATGGACTATGCGCTCCCGCGCGCCGACGACCTGCCCGACATCCAGGTGGACCTGCTGGAAATCCCCTGCGAGACCAACCCGCTCGGCGTCAAGGGCGCGGGCGAGGCGGGGGCGGTCGGCTCGCCGCCGGCGTTCGTCAACGCGCTGGTGGACGCGCTCGCCGAGGACGGCGTGCGCCACCTCGACATGCCGGCCACGCCCGAGGCGGTGTGGAGGGCGCTGGCGGCGGCCGGGGGCGGGGCGAGGCGGGCGGCCTGACGCGGCGGGCGGCGCGCGGGGCCGCGCCTCATCCGCGGTTGTTCGCCGCCTCGCCCGCTCCGCCCGGCAGCAGCTCCGGCGCGATCCGCCGGACGTGGCGCTCGACGGCGCGGTAGCACTCGCAGGCGCCGCGCTCGATCGGACGGCGGTCGCGCAGGACGATGCAGCCCCGCCGCTGGTCCAGCGCGCGCGCCTCCGCGAGGCCGGCGAGCACCCGGGTGACGGTGGTGCGCTGCACGCCGAGCATCTCGGCGAGGAACTCCTGCGTCAGCGGCAGCTCGTCCGTGCCGGCGCGGTCGTGGATCATCAGCAGCCAGCGGCAGGCGCGCGCCTCCACCGGATGCAGCGCGTTGCAGGCGGCCGACTGCATCACCTGGGCGAGCAGCAGGTCGGCGTAGCGCGCGAGCAGGCCGCGGAGCGGCGCGGAGGCGGCCTTGGCGGCCTCGAGCCGCGCGATGTCGATGCGCAGCGCGGGACCGGGCACCTGAACCTCGGCGCGCGCGGAGGCGAAATGCCGCCCGGCGCTGATGATGCCTCCGGCCGCGCCTTCGGCCCCGATGACCGCGACCTCCGCGACCCGGCCGTCGGACATCGCGCCGGCGAGCGAGATCACCGTGCCCGCGCAGGGAAAGTGGGAGAACGCGATCTCCTCGCCGGCCTCGAACAGCACCTGGCGCGGAGCGAGGTCCACAGGGACGAGGTGCGGCTCGAGCAGCGCGCGGTCCGCCTCGCGCATCGCGCCGATCAGCCGGTTGCCGCAGGCGGCGAGAGGGCACGTCTTCTCCTGCGCGCGCGGATCGGGGCGCGTCCCGTCCATTCCTGCGAAGCCTCCTCGGGAGAAAACGGAAGCGGGTCGGCCGGTTGCAAGAACCGGGTGACGCCCGTGCGAGCCTTGCCACGCCGATGTGATGGCGTCTGTCGCGAAGGCGACACAACGGGCCGGATCGGGTCGCGCGCGGGCTCGCTCCGCGGCCGGCACGACCGCGGATCGGCCGGCGCGCCGCGGCGGCGCGGCACGCCGGCGCGGCGGCGGTCAGGCGCTCAGCCGGTTCGCCACCAGGTCCGCCACCACGGCGGGATCGGCGAGGGTCGAGGTGTCGCCCAGGTTCCCGGTCTCGTTCGCCGCGATCTTGCGCAGGATGCGGCGCATGATCTTGCCGCTGCGCGTCTTCGGCAGGCCGGGCGCCCACTGGATCGCATCCGGCGTGGCGATCGGCCCGATCTCCTTGCGCACCCAGGCGACCAGCTCCTGGCGCAGCGCCTCCGAGGGCTCCACGCCGAGCTTCAGCGTGACGTAGGCGTAGATGCCCTGGCCCTTGATGTCGTGCGGCATGCCGACGACCGCGGCCTCGGCGACCTTCGGGTGCGCCACCAGCGCGCTCTCGATCTCGGCGGTGCCGAGGCGGTGGCCGGCGACGTTGATCACGTCGTCCACCCGGCCGGTGATCCAGTAGTAGCCGTCCGCGTCGCGCCGCGCCCCGTCGCCGGTGAAGTACATGCCGGGGAAGGTCGAGAAGTAGGTCTGCACGAAGCGCGCGTGGTCGCCGAAGACGGTGCGCATCTGCCCGGGCCAGGAGTCGAGCAGCACCAGGTTGCCCTCGGTCGCGCCCTCGAGGATGCGGCCCTCGCCGTCCACGATCGCGGGCTTCACGCCCGGCAGCGGCAGCGTCGCGGAGCCGGGCTTCAGCGGGGTCGCGCCGGGGAGCGGCGAGATGAGGATGCCGCCGGTCTCGGTCTGCCACCAGGTGTCCACCACCGGGCAGCGCTCCTCGCCGACGACGCGGTAGTACCAGAGCCAGGCCTCGGGGTTGATCGGCTCGCCTACCGTGCCGAGGATGCGCAGCGACCTGCGGCTGGTCCGCCGCACCGGGCCCTCGCCCTCGCGCATCAGGGCGCGGATCGCGGTCGGCGCGGTGTAGAAGATGCTGACCCCGTGCTTGTCCACCACCTGCCAGAAGCGGGAGCTGTCGGGCCAGCTCGGCACGCCCTCGAACATCAGCGTGGTGGCGCCGTTGGCGAGCGGGCCGTAGACGATGTAGGTGTGCCCCGTCACCCAGCCGACGTCGGCGGTGCACCAGTAGATCTCGCCCGGGCGGTAGTCGAAGACGATCTCGTGGGTGAAGCTCGCCCACACCAGGTAGCCGCCGGTGGTGTGCAGCACGCCCTTCGGCTTGCCCGTGCTGCCCGAGGTGTAGAGGATGAACAGCGGGTCCTCGGCGCCCATCGGCTCCGGCGCGCAGTGCGGCGCGGCCTCGGCGCAGAGATCGTGCCACCACAGGTCGCGTCCGGCGCGCATCGGCACCGGCGCGCCGGTGTGGCGCACCACCACCACGTGCCGGATCGAGGGGCAGGTCGCGAGCGCCTCGTCGGCATTGGCCTTGAGCGGCACGGCGCGCCCGCCGCGCCGGCCCTCGTCGGCCGTGATCAGGATCGAGCACTCGCTGTCCTGGATGCGCGAGGCGAGGCTGTCGGGCGAGAAGCCGCCGAAGACGACGGAGTGGATCGCGCCGATCCGCGCGCAGGCGAGCATCGCCACCGCCGCCTCGACGATCATCGGCAGGTAGATGCAGACGCGGTCGCCCTTCTTCACGCCGAGCGCCTTCAGCGCGTTGGCGAGGCGGCAGACGCGCTCGTGCAGCTCCCGGTAGGTGACCTTGGCGTCGGTGCCGGGATCGTCGCCTTCCCAGATGATCGCGACCTGGTCGCCGCGACCGGCCTCGATGTGGCGGTCGAGGCAGGAGACGGAGGCGTTGAGCACGCCGTCCTCGAACCAGCGGATGCGGACGTCGCCGGTGAAGTCCGCGTCCTTGATGCGCGTCGGCTCCCTCATCCAGGCGATGCGGCGCAGCTCCCTGCGCCAGAAGGCCTCCGGATCGCGCGCCGCCTCCTCGGCCATCGTCCGGTAGCGGGCGGCGTCCACCCGGGCCCGCGCGGCGATCTCGGGCTTGACCGCGATCAGCGTGTCGCTGTCGGGCATCGGCGGCCTCCACTCCTCGGCAGCGGTGGTTCCGGTTTCCGGAATTGCCCGGCCCCGGCCCGCCGCGTCAACCGTGGCCCGGCGCCCGGTCGCCTCGTGGTCCTCGCGACCCGCGCCGCCGCGGCGAGGCGGCCTCCGGCGGGCTCAACCCGTTCGGGTCATCGTGGTCGCGCGCCACCGGCCGTTCTCCCGGCCCGGCCGTACGGCGGAGGTGGGCTACACGCCCCTGCGGCATCCTCGGCGCGATCGCGGCGGCGCCGGTGCTGCTGCGGGCGGGCCGGCGCCGCGGCACGGCGCCGCCGGCCCGCGCCTCAGCCCGGCGGCGCGGCGACCTCGCCGGGGTCGGCATTGGCGCCGCAGACCACCACCCCCACCCGCGCGCCTTCCGGCGGCGTCCAGGCGCCAGAGACCAGCGCCGCCAGCGCCGTCGCCCCGCCCGGCTCGGCGGCGATGCGGCAGGCCCGCCAGAGGCGCCGCTGCGCCTCGGCGATCGCGGAGTCCGCCACCACCACGCCGCGCGCGAGACGGCGCCCCGCCAGCGCGAAGGCGATCCGGCCGATCCGGCGCGCGCCGAGGCTGTCCGCGGCGATCCCCCCGACCGGCGCAGGCTGCGGCCGGCCGGCCAGCATCGCGACGGTCAGCGTCGGGCAGTTGCCCGGCTCGACGGCGATGACCTCGACGCCGCTGTCGGCGTACCAGGCGAGCACGCCGCCGAGCAGCCCGCCGCCGCCGACCGCGACCAGCACATGGGTCAGCTCCGGCGCGTCCGCCTCCAGCTCGCGCGCGAGGGTGCCGGCGCCGGCGACCACCTCCTCCTGGTCGTAGGCGTGCACCAGCAGCGCGCCGGTCTCGGCGGCGCGCGCCCGGCACGCCTCGAACGCCGCCTCGTAGTCGCGGCCGGCGGCGACGAGGCGGGCGCCGTGCTGCTCGATCAGGGCGCGCTTGGCCGCGGGCGTCGCCTCGGGCACGAAGATCTCCGCCCGCAGGCCGAGGGCACGGGCGGCATGGGCCACCGCGGCGCCGTGGTTGCCGCCCGAGGCGGCGATCACGCCGGCCTCCGGCGCCGGCGCGGCGGCGAGCATGCGGTTGAAGGCGCCGCGCGGCTTGAAGCTGCCGGTCACCTGCAGCGAGTCCAGCTTGAGGGTCACCGGATGGTCGAGCCCGAGGCCGCCGGCCTCGCCGGCGGCCAGGCGCAGGACGGGGGTGTGGCGGATGTGCGGGGCGACGCGCCGGGCGGCGGCCTCGATGTCGGGGCGTTCCACGATCATGGCGGCGGCAGGCTGTCATCCCCGGGGCGGCGGAACAAGCGCGCCGCGGGCAGCGGGCAGGGCCGCAGCCGATCGGGGGGCAGGCGCCCGCCCCCCCCCGGGATCCGCTGCCGGCCGGTCACGTTCCGGGGACGCTTTCCCCCTTGCCGCGTTTCTGCCACAGTCCCGCCCCGACGCGAGGGTCTGCCGGGAATGCTGGTCCACGGGAGCTGCGCCGCGCGCAATGGGGAGGCGGTCCTGTTCCTCGGCCCTCCGGGCGCGGGGAAGTCCGATCTCGTCCTGCGCCTGCTGGATCGGCCTGGCTGGCGCCTGGTGGCCGACGACCAGGTGCGGCTGACGCCCGAGGAGGCGGCGGACGATGCGGGGCCGGCGCCGCCGCAGGCGCGGCGCGGCGCCCTGCGCGCCGAGCCCGCGCCCGCCTTGCGCGGCATGCTGGAGGTGCGCGGCCTCGGCCTGTTCGCCGACCTGCCGGTGGAGGCCGGGGCGCGGCTGTGCCTCGCCGTCGAGTGCACGGCGAGCCGCGACGCCGTTCCGCGCCTGCCGGAGCCCGCGCGCTTCGCCTGCGGCCGCCTCTCGGTCCCGCTGGTGCGGCTGCACGCCCTCGACGGGTCCGCCCCCAGCAAGGTGGAATGGGCGCTCGACGCCGCGACGGCGCGGACGCGGATGCGGGCCGGCGCCTTCGAAACCGTCGCCGCCGGCGCGGGACGCTGAGCATGGACGCCCTGCCGCCGCCCGGCGGCGCGCCGCCGGCCCGCCCCGCCCCGCGCCCGTTCGTGCTGGTGACCGGCCTGTCGGGGGCCGGCAAGGCCTCGATCCTCCGGGCGCTGGAGGACCTCGGCTTCGAGACGGTGGACAACCCGCCGCTCGCGGTGCTGGAGGCGCTGGTCGGCGACGGCGACCTGCCGCTCGCCGCGGGCATCGACAGCCGGACCCGCGACTTCGATCCGGCCGCCGCCCTGCGGCTTCTGGAGCGGCTGCGCCGGCGCCCCGAGATCGCGGTCGCCCTGGTCTTCGCCACCGCGGAGGAGGGCGTGCTGCTGCGCCGCTACACGGAGACCCGCCGGCGCCACCCGCTCGCCCCGGGCGGGCCGCTCGGCAGCCGCGTGGCCGACGGCATCGCGCGGGAGGCGGCGCTGCTCGGGCCGCTGCGCGAGGTGGCGGACTGGGTGATCGACACCTCGGAGCTGCCGCTGCCCGAGCTCAGGCGGATGATCGCGCGCCGCTTCCAGGGCGAGGCCGCGGCGGGCGCCGGGCTGGCGATCACCGTCGTCTCCTTCGCCTATTCGAGGGGGCTGCCGCGCGAGGCGGACCTGGTGTTCGACCTGCGGTTCCTGCGCAACCCGCACTACGATCCGGCGCTGCGGCCGCGGACCGGCCGCGACCCGGCGGTGGCCGCGCACATCGAGGCCGATCCCGGCTTCGCGCCATTCTGGGAGCGCATGACGGCCTTCCTCGACCCGCTGTTGCCCCGCTACGTGGCGGAGGGGAAGAAGTACCTCACGATTGCGCTCGGCTGCACCGGCGGCCGGCACCGGTCGGTGCTTGTGGCGGAGCGCCTGGCGAACCATCTCTTGCGGCAAGGCTGGCGGGCCGAGACCGTCCACCGCGAGTTGGCGGGGGCGGCGCCCGGGAACGACGACGCGCAAGGCGGCGGCGCCCCCACCGGGACGGCCCAGCCCATGACGGGGCGGGAGGCCCTTTTGTACATCCCATGATCGGCCTCGTACTGGTCACCCACGGCCGCCTGGCCGAGGAGCTTCGGCACGCCATGGAGCACGTGGTGGGGCCGCAACGCGGCGTCGCCACGGTGTGCATCGGCCCCGAAGACGACATCGAGGACAGGCGCGCCGACATCCGCGAGTGCATCCGCGCGGTGGACGAAGGCGACGGCGTCGTGGTGCTGACCGACATCCTGGGCGGCACGCCGTCGAACCTCGCCATGTCGCTGCTCGACCAGCGCCCGGACGTGGAGGTGATCGCGGGGGTGAACCTGCCCCTGCTGGTGAAGCTCGCCAAGGTGCGCGGCAGCGAACCGCTGGCCGAGGCGGTGGACCACGCGCAGACGGCGGGCCGGAAGTACATCGCCTGCGGCTCCGAGATGCTGAACGGCCATGCGCCGTTGCCGCCCGGCGCGGCGCGCGGCCGCGGTCGCGCCCCGGCGCAGCCGGAGCCGCCGGTCGTGCCGGCCGAGGGCGGTGCCGACATGGCCGCCGCGGCGAGGGGCCGCGCCGCGCCGCGGGAAGCGGGGCGGCGCTCGCCGTGAGCGCCCCCCCTTCCGGTCCGCGCGGGCCCGAAGAGGCCGCCGCGGCAGCCATCCAGGGCGGGGGCGAGCCCGAACCGCGGCGCGAGGACTGCGGCTGCGCGCCCGCCCCCGACGCGGCGGACGCGCTGGTGCTGCGCCGGACCGTGGCCATCCGCAACAGCCGCGGGCTGCACGCCCGCGCCGCGGCGAAGCTGGCGACGCTGGCGGAGCGCTACTCGGCCTGCGTGCGCATCACGCGCGGCGGGCAGAGCGTCCCGGCCTGCTCGATCATGGGGCTGATGATGCTCGGCGCCGGACAGGGCAGCGAGATCACGATCGAGGCCGAGGGCTGGGACGCCAAGGAGGCGCTCGAGGCGATCGCCGGCCTGATCGAGGCCGGCTTCCATGAAAGCTGACCCCGACGCCGAGACCGTCGTGTCGGCGCCGCGCGGCGCCGACGGGCGCGCACGGGCCGGTTCGCCCCATGGCCGCCGCGGGGCGGCGCGCGAGACGCGGCTCAAGGGCATCCCGGTCTCGCCGGGCATCGCCATCGGCGCGATCTTCGACACCACCGAGGCGCCGGCCGAGGCGCCGCGCCGCAGCATCACCGCCGCCGAGGTCGAGGCCGAGCGACAGCGCCTGGCCGAGGCGGTCGCCGCCTCGCGCAAGCAGGTGGCGAAGCTCAAGACGCGCATCGGCGTGCTGCCGGAGGAGGCGCAGGAGGAACTCTCGCCGCTGCTCGACGCCTACGCGATGATGCTCGCCAACTCCCGGCTCATCCGCGGCGCCCGCAAGCGCATCGAGAGCGACCTGGTCGCCGCCGAGACCGCGGTGCAGGACGAGGCGGAGAGCATCGCCGCGGCGATCCTCGCCACGCGCGACGACGACAAGACCGGACTGCTGCGGCGCGCCCAGGAGGTGCGCGAGATCGCCCGGCGGCTGACGCGCAACCTCACCGCCCTGCCCTTCCGCGCTCTCAAGGACATCCCGCAGGGTGCGATCCTGATCGCCGAGGAGCTGACGCCGGCGGACGCCGCCCTGCTCAACCCCGCGCGCATCGCAGGCGTCGCCACCGAGGAGGGCGGCGCCGACGGCCACACCGCGATCATGCTGCGCGCGCTCGGCATCCCCTCCGTCCTCGGCTGCCACGGGCTGACGGGCACGGCGCGGCGCGGCGATCCCTGCGTGCTCGACGGCACGGCGGGCACGGTGGCGCTGAACCCCTCCCCGGCGACGCTCGCCGCGGCGCGCGAGTCGCTCGCCGCCTTCGCGCGGGAGCGGGCGAAGCTCGCCAAGCTGCGGCGTCTGCCGGCGGTCACCACCGACGGGGAGGAGGTGGAGCTCCAGGCCAACCTGGAGATCCCGGCGGAGCTGCCGCTGATCGCGCAGGCGGGCGCGCAGGGCATCGGCCTGCTGCGCACCGAGTTCCTGTTCATGAACCGCGAGGACCTGCCCGACGAGGAGGCGCAGGTCGCGGCCTACGCCGAGATCCTCGAGGCGATGGACGGCGAGCCCGTCACCATCCGCGTCCTCGACTGGGGCGGCGAGAAGGACATCGAGGCGCTGGCCGAGGGCATACCCGCGCTGGGCGGGCCGAACCCGGCGCTCGGCCTGCGCGGCGTGCGGATGCTGCTGAAGCGGCCGGAGCTGCTCGAGGTGCAGTTCGCCGCCATCCTGCGCGTGGCGGCGAAGGGCCCGGTGCGCATCCTGCTGCCGATGGTCACCATCCCGGCCGAGGTGAAGCAGGCGCGCGAGATCTACGAGCGCGTCGCCCGCCGCCTGCGCCGCCGCGGCGAGAGGCTGCCCGACCCCCTGCCGCCGCTCGGCGCGATGATCGAGACGCCGGGCGCGGCCCTGGCGGCGGACGCGATCGCGCTGGAGGCCGACTTCTTCGCCATCGGCACCAACGACCTCGCCATGTACACGCTGGCGGTGGACCGCTCGGAGGCGGAGGTCGCGCACCTCTACGATCCGCTGCACCCGGCGGTGCTGCGGCTCGTGCAGTTCTCCACCGAGGCGGCGCTGCGGCTGCGCATGCCGGTCTCGGTCTGCGGCGAGATGGCGGGCAATCCGCGCCTGGTGCCGCTGCTGCTCGGCCTCGGGATCCGCTCGCTCTCGATGAACGCGAGCGCGATCCCGCGCGCGAAGCAGGCGGTGCGTTCGCTCGACATCGCCGACTGCGCCCGCTTCGCGCGGCGCGTGATGGAGCAGAGCGACCCGGCGCGGATCCAGGAGCTGGTGATGGGCTTCGCCGAGGGCCTGACCGAGCGGGCCTGAGGGCGCCCCCGGGCGGTGCCGCGCCCGGCCGCACGCCGACCTCGCCGCCAGGACAACTCGTCGAGCCGGCGATCACGTTTTCTTGGCGGCCGCAGAACGCACGCGTGCCACTGACGCATGTCAAGGGCCGAGAGCGCGTCCCGCGCCAGTCTCGCTCCGTTCCCGGGGGACCGGACAGTTCCGCGGTGCTGCCCGGGAACCGGAGAGACATCATGCAGCGCACATTCGCCTTCACGCTGATCGCCGCGGGCTTCCTGCTCGCGGCGTGCGAGACCGCGGCGCCGCCGATGGCGGGAACCGCCGCGGGCACCGCCCCGGACACCACGATCGGGGCCGCGGCCAGGGAACGGGCCGGCGGCGGCTGTCCCCCCACCACGGCCGGCATGCCTCAGGTGGTCACGCGCGGCGACGGCCCGCTCGTGCTCCGCACGACGCCGGGTGCCGGCACTGCCGGCGCGCAGGTCGCCCAGGCGATTCCGCCCGGCGGCACCGCCGAGAGCTGCCCGTGACGCGCAGGGCGGCGTCTCGCGCCGCCCCGCGCCCGTTCGGCAAGGGCCCGCTGCGCCGGGCCCGTCCGGTCGCCGTCGCAGGCCGGCGGCGGCTCGCGACGAGGCGCATCGGACCGGACCTCCCCCCTCGCCACCGCACGGGCCGCATGCTAGGGCGCCGCCGGCATTCCGGAGGCACCTGCGGATGGGCGCTGTCGCAGCCGAATACGTGGTGAAGGACCTCTCCCTGGCCGAGTGGGGCCGGAAGGAGATCGCCATGGCCGAGGACGAGATGCCCGGCCTGATGGCGGTGCGGAAGGAGTACGGCGCGGCGAAGCCGCTCAAGGGCGCGCGGATCGCCGGCTGCCTGCACATGACGATCCAGACCGCGGTGCTGATCGAGACGCTGAGGGCGCTCGGCGCCGATGTGCGCTGGTCCTCCTGCAACATCTTCTCGACCCAGGACCACGCCGCCGCCGCGATCGCCGCGGCCGGCGTGCCGGTCTTCGCCGTGAAGGGCGAGACGCTGCCCGAGTACTGGCGGTACGTCCGCCGCACCCTCGAATGGGGCGACGACGGCGAGCCCAACCTGCTGCTCGACGACGGCGGCGACCTGACGCTGTTCGTCCATCTCGGCCACCGCGCCGAGCAGGGCGACACCGCCTTCCTCGGCGGCGCCTCGAACGAGGAGGAGGAGGTCCTCTTCGCCCTCGTCAGGGACACGCTGCAGACGAAGCCCGGCTGGTTCGGCCGCCTCGCGGCGAGCATCCGCGGCGTCTCGGAGGAGACGACGACCGGCGTGCACCGCCTCTACCAGATGGCGAAGGAGGGGCGGCTGCTGTTCCCCGCCATCAACGTCAACGACAGCGTCACCAAGAGCAAGTTCGACAACCTCTACGGCTGCCGCGAGTCGCTGGTGGACGGCATCCGGCGCGGGACCGACGTGATGATGGCGGGCAAGGTCGCCATGGTCTGCGGCTTCGGCGACGTCGGCAAGGGCAGCGCCGCCTCGCTCCGCAACGCCGGCTGCCGCGTGATGGTGAGCGAGGTGGACCCGATCTGCGCCCTGCAGGCGGCGATGGAGGGCTACCAGGTGACGACGATGGAGGAGGCGGCGCCCGTCGCCGACATCTTCGTCACCGCCACCGGCAACGTGGACGTCATCACCGTCGAGCACATGCGGCGGATGAAGCACCGCGCGATCGTGTGCAACATCGGCCACTTCGACTCCGAGATCCAGGTCGCGGCGCTGCGCAACTTCAAGTGGCACAACGTCAAGCCGCAGGTGGACGAGATCGAGTTCCCGGACGGCAAGCGGATCATCCTGCTCTCCGAGGGCAGGCTGGTGAACCTCGGCAACGCCACCGGCCACCCGAGCTTCGTGATGAGCGCGAGCTTCACCAACCAGGTGCTGGCGCAGATCGAGCTGTGGACCAGTCCGGGCAGGTACGAGCGCAAGGTGTACACGCTGCCCAAGCGCCTCGACGAGAAGGTCGCCGCGCTGCACCTCGAGAAGGTCGGGGCGAGGCTGACGAAGCTGACGCCGAAGCAGGCCGAGTACATCGGCGTGCCGCCCGAGGGGCCGTTCAAGGCCGACCACTACCGCTACTGAGCCGCTCCGGCCCGGTCAGCCGTCAGGCGGCGCGGCAGACGATCTCGGTCGGGGCGATCACCCCCCGCTCGAGCGCGTCCGCCATGTTGGCGATCTTCTGCGCCGCCGTCGCGCCCATCACGATGTGCAGGCCGAGCGGCGGCGGGCCGCCGCGCCGCGCCGTCTCCTCGCCCAGGCGCCGGAAGAACGCGATCGCGGAGTCGCGGCGGTTGCGCTCCGCCCGCACCTCGAACCCTGCGGCTTCGAGCAGGCGCCGGTAGGCGGCCGGCGTCTCGAGGAAGCTGGTCGCGGGGTCAGAGGCCCAGGGGACCGGAAAGCGCAAGGCGCCCTCGTCGCCCTCGCGCATCACGTCGTAGACCGCGAACACGCCGCCGGGCCGGAGCACCCGCCGGACCTCGGCGAACAGCGCCGCCTTGTCCCCGATGTTCATGCCGACGTGGAGCATGGTGGCGCCGTCGAACTCCGCCGGACCGAAGGGCAGGGCGAGCGCGCTGCCGCACCGGTACGACACGCGCCCGGCCAGCCCGACGCGGCGGGCGAGGCCCTCCGCGACGCGCACGAACTCCTCGGTCAGGTCGATGCCCGTGACCAGGCAGCCATGCGCCTGCGCGAAGTGGCGCGAGGCCCCGCCGAGGCCCGAGCCGACGTCGAGCAGGCGCATCCCCGGCGCGAGGCCGAGCCGTGCGGCGAGGTCGATCGTTGCCTGGCGCCCCCCGATGTGGAACTCGTCCACCGGGGCGAGGTCCTGCGGCGCGAGGCGGTCGGGGTCCACCCCGGCCGCGGCCAGCGCCTCCAGTATCGCGCGTTCCAGCGCGCCATGCGCGTAGTGCTCGGCGACGCGTCGCTCGGTGCCGTCGGCCATCGCCCTCTCCTCCCTGCCCCTGCCCGCCGGCCTGGCGCCGGCGCGCGGCGACGGATCCTGGCGGGCTCGTCCGCGGCCGGGCAGGGCGCGCGCGAGGACGTGCGGGCAGGCCCCGCGCCCGGTCGCCAGGCCGGGGGCGTTCCCGGCTTGCCTCGCGCCGCCGCCCTGATATTCCACACCCGCCCGCCGTACCGCTGCAACGCCGAACCGGGAGACGGACTTCCATGACCAGCCGCCGCCGCGCCCTGCTGGGCGCCGCCGCCGCCGCGCCGGCCGCGGCCCTCGCCGCGCCCGCCATCGCCCAGACCGCGAGCCCCGAGATCCGCTGGCGCCTGACCAGCTCCTTCCCGCGCAGCCTCGACATCCTGTTCGGGACCGCGGAAGGCATCGTGCGGCGGGTCGCCCAGCTCACCGACAACCGCTTCCAGATCCGCGTCTTCCCGGGCGGCGAGATCGCGCCGCCCTTCGCCGCGCTCGACGCGGTGCAGTCCGGCTCGGTCGAGTGCTGCCACACCGCCGCCTACTACTACGTCGGCAAGGAGCCTTCCTTCGCCTTCCTCACCGCCTATCCCTTCGGCCTCAACACCCGGCAGATGACCGCCTGGTTCCGCCACGGCGGCGGCAACCAGCTCGCCGCGGAGCTGCTGCGCGACTACTCCGTGGTCGGCTTCCCCTCCGGCGACACCGGGGCGCAGATGGGCGGCTGGTTCCGCAACGAGGTGCGCTCGCTGCAGGACCTGCAGGGCCTCAAGTTCCGCATCGCCGGCTTCGCCGGCCAGGTGTTCCAGCGCCTCGGCGCCGCGCCGACCCAGGTGCCGGCGGCCGACATCTATCCCTCGCTCGAGCGCGGCGTGCTCGACGCGGTCGAGTTCGTCGGGCCGCACGACGACGAGAAGCTCGGCTTCGTGCGCGTCGCCCGCTACTACTACGCGCCCGGCTTCTGGGAGCCCGGGGCGCGGCTGCACTTCATGGTCAACCAGCGCGCCTGGGACTCGCTCCCCGACGCCTACAAGCACGCGATCGAGGTCGCCTGCGCCGAGGCCGACAGCGAGATGGTCAGCCGCTACGACCACTCCAACCCGCAGGCGCTGCGCCGCCTGGTCGCGGCCGGGGCGCAGCTCCGCTTCTGGCCGCGCGACCTGATGCAGGCCGCCTGGCGCGCCGCCCACGAGGTGACGGAGGAGACCGCCGGCCGCAACGAGCGGTTCAAGAAGTTCTGGGAGAGCTACCGCCGCTACCGCGACGAGGAGTACCAGTGGTTCCGCATCGCGGAGAACAGCTTCGACAACTTTGCCTTCGTCGCCGCCGCCCAGCAGCAGCGCTGACCGGATCCGGCACGCGGTGCGGCGCCGCCCTCCGCGCTCCGCCGCCACGGCCGGGCCGCCGTCGGGCGGCGCGCCGCGGCGGCGCGGCCTCGGCCCGCGCGTGATCCCTGCCGTCGTGCCGCGCTAGCCCGCACCGTCCCATGGCGGAATCCAGCCCGCTGCTCTCCGCCCTGCTCATGGGGGTCGTGGAGGGCCTGACGGAGTTCGTGCCGGTCTCCTCGACCGGCCACCTGATCCTGCTCGGCGAGGCGATCGGCTTCCAGGGCCCGCCGGGCAAGACGTTCGAGATCGCGATCCAGCTCGGCGCCATCCTCGCCGTGGTCTGGGTCTACCGCGCCATGCTCTGGCGCATCGCCCTCGGGATGTGGCACGCGCGGACGACCGAGCGCTACTACGCGGTCAACCTGGCCCTCGCCTTCCTGCCGGCCGCGGCGATCGGCGCCACGCTGCACGGACCGATCACGACGCTGCTGTTCACGCCCTGGGTCGTCGCCGTCGCGCTCATCGTGGGCGGCGTCGTCATCATCGCCATCGAGCGGTACCAGCCGCACGCCTGGATCCGCACCGTGCCGGAGATTGGGCCGCTCACCGCGCTCCTGATCGGGTTCGGGCAGGCGCTGGCGATGATCCCGGGCACCTCGCGCTCGGGCGCGACCATCATCGCGGCGCTGGCGCTCGGCGTGGCGCGGCGCGCGGCGGCCGAGTTCAGCTTCGTCCTCGCCATCCCGACGATGCTCGCGGCGACCGCCTACAGTCTCTGGAAGGCCCGGGAGGCGCTGGACTTCGGCGCCGGGGGGCTGATCGCGGTGGGGTTCTGCTCGGCCTTCGCGGTGGCGCTGGTGACGGTGCGCGCCGTTCTCGCCGTGATCGGGCGGATCGGCTTCACCCCCTTCGGCTGGTATCGCATCGCGCTCGGCTCGGCGATGCTGGTCTGGCTTGCGTTGCGTTGAGGCGCGGCCGGCACGGGCCGCCGCCCGGCCGGGCGCCCGCGGAGCTGGCGCCGCCACAACTCCGACACCGCCGCGCCACCGCCCCGCCGCCTCGGGCGCGGAGGCTTCCGGCGATGCCGGCGCGCGCGAGGGCCGAAGCGCGCTTCGCAGCACCGCTCGAAGATCCGGATCACGCGATGCCATCCCGCCACCGCCGCCGCCTGCCTCGCCCTCTCCTGTTCCTGGCCTCGCTCCTTCCGGTCGCCGCGGCGGGCTGCGTCCAGGACGGTCCCTACGGCTCCTACGATCCCTATTATGCGGAGCGGGCGCGCGCCTGGCAGCAGGAGGAGGCCGCGCGCCGCGCCGGCTCCGCCGCCCGCTACAGCGATTTCGAGGCCGAGCGGCAGGCCCGCTGGCGCGAGAGATGGAGCGCCGTCGCGCCTGGGCGGCGCAGCAGCGGGCCTGGGAGCGCGCCCGCCGCGCCGAACTCGGCGGCGGTTACGGGGCGCAGGGCGGCGAGGTGAGGCGCGAGGACCTGCCGCCGGGCACGGCGCCGCCCTACCCGCAGGCCCATGGCTACGCGCCGCCGCAGCCCTCCCCCTATGCGGCGCCGGCCGCGCCATACGGCTACCCGGGAGCGGCGCCCTACCCGCCTGCGGCCTATGGGGCGCTGCCGCCGCCGCAGCAGGGCTGGTACTGACGGGCGCACCGTCCCCCGGCCCGCCCTGCTCCACGCCAGGGCGCAGGGGATGCGCGGGCCGGAGCCCCGCCGCTCGGCGCGGTGGCGCCCCTGGCCCGGATCGCGACCCTCGTGCCGAGGCCGCAGCGCTCGCTCCGGGCGGCGTCGGGAGGTGGAACCGGAACGGGCGTGCGGCCGGGAAATGCCATACTCTGCGGCGCGGGAGATCCGACCGGCCATGCCGTTCCTGACCCGCTCCCCGCCATGCCCCGTCGCGCCGCCGGCCTGCTGCCGCCTCGCCGCCGCCGTCCTGGCCGCCTCCGCCTGGGCCTTCCCCGTCGCGTCCGGGGCGCAGCGCGCGCCCGCATCGGCCGCGCAGGAACCGGCGGCGCTCGACGGTCTCTACACCGGCACGCTGGTCGAGACCTGGCGCCACCCGGAGGCGCACTGCCCCTGGGCCTCGCCGCGCCCCCTGCTGCGCATCGCCGAGGGGCGCGCGGCGCTGCGCTTCCACGAGGATCCGCCCTGGGAAGCGACCGGCCCGGTCGCGCCGGGCGGCCGCATCCGCCTGGAATTCGGCCGCGGCACCGAGATCGACGTCGAAGTGGTCGGCGCCGTCGAGGGCACCGCCTTCCGCGGGATTCTGCGCACCCCAACCTGCGCCTTCGCGCTCGAACTGGTCCGGCGCTGAGGCGGCTGAGGCGGGCGGCGCACCCTTAGCGCCGTTTTCGCTCGGCTGTGCTCGCTGCAACGACTCCTGCTCGTCGTTGGCCGAGCCGATTCACGCTTCCGGCTGTTTCCGGCCGTCCGCGATCGGCTCTAGCCGGGCCGGCGGCGCGCCTCCACCGGGCGCAGCAGGTCGATCCCGACCAGCAGCGCCGGCAGCCCGCTGACGAGGAAGCCGAGCCCGTGCCCGCCGGTCGCCCCGAGCAGCGCCGCGTAGAGCAGCGGCATCAGCAGCGCCCCGATCTGGCCGAAGGACAGCACGCCCCCGGTCACCGCGCCGCGCATCCCCTCGGGCGCGAGGCGCGCCGTCTCCGACAGCAGGACGCCGTGCCAGGAGAGGGCGGTCATGCTGAGGAGCGTCGCCACCGCGCCGATCGCCACCGTCGGCCAACCGGGCGTGAACAGCGCCATCAGCCCCGCGCTGCCGGCCATGCCGAGCGCGAGCAGGGCCAGCATCCGCCGCGGAGGCACCAGCACGCTGCCGAGCCATCCCCAGAGCACGCGCCCCGGGATCGCCACCAGCGTCGCCACCGAGAAGACGAGGCCGGCCGCGGCGAGGGTGTAGTCGAGCGCCACTAGGTAGATGACGAAGTACGACGTGAACACGGTCTGCAGCCCGTTGAAGGCGAAGCAGGCGAGCGACAGGCCGCGCAGGTCGTGCGTGCCGACCACGGAGCCGAGCGTGGTGGCGAAGTCCGACAGCCGGAAGGAGCGGCTCCGCACCCGGTCGGCGTCGAACTCGGCGCGCAGCGGTTCGAGCAGCACGGCGACGACGAGGCTGGCCGCGGCGGCGGCGAGCAGCGCGCCGCGCCAGCCCCACAGCCCGGTCATGAACGGGCCGAGCAGGCCGGCGAGCAGCAGCCCCATCGGCACCGCCGTCTGCTTGATGGAGAACACCAGCGGCGCATAGCGGGGCGGCGAGTAGCGGCCGAGCAGATGCGAACTGGCCGGCGTGGAGATCGCCGCGCCGCCGCCGGCGATGACCGCCGAGAGCGCGAAGAGCGCGAGCGTCCCGCCGGCGGCGAGCGACAGGCCGATGGTCAGCATCACCAGCGCCGCCTGGCTCATCCGCAGCGCGCCGTAGCGCAGGATGAAGCTGCCGCAACCCATCTGGAACACCAGCGCCGCCGCCGCGGCGACGCCGACATAGACGCCGACCAGGGCCGGGTCGAGCCGCAGCTCCTCGACGATCGCGGGCGCGATCACGGGAGGCAGGATCCGGCCGAGCGCGGCGAAGGTCTGCTGCCAGAAGGTCGCGGCCAGGGCGAGCAGCAGTAGGGTCAGCGGACGGCCGAGGCGCATCCGGGCGGGTCCGTCGTGGTCGTCGTCGCGCGGCCGGGGCGCGCCGCTGCCGGGCGATGCGCGCCGCGCCGCTGCGAGGGGGATGGTTCGAGGACGCAACAGGCCGGCGGCGCCGGAGGGACGCCGGCAGAGGCGGTATCGGATCGCATCGGGACGACAGTCTCCGCCCCGGGGGAAGGGCTGGCAAGCCCGCCGCCCCGTGACCCGTGCGGCGCTGCCATGCTAGGGGGGTGCGAACCGATCCAAGGGGGAAACGCGCGGTGGTGTACGACACGATCATCGTCGGCGGCGGCTCGGCCGGTTCGGTGCTCGCCCACCGCCTCTCGGCGCGGAGCGCGCACCGGGTCCTGCTCTGCGAGGCCGGGCAGGACACGCCGCCGGGCAAGGTGCCGCCGGAGATCCTCGACAGCTACCCGGGCACCGCCTACTTCGACCCGCGCTTCCACTGGACCGAGCTCAAGGTCCACACCCAGGTCGTCTCGCACAACGCGCCCGATTCCGACCGCCCGCCGCTGCGCAAGTACGAGCAGGCGCGGGTGCTCGGCGGCGGCTCCTCGATCAACGGGCAGCTCGCCAACCGCGGCGCGCCGACCGACTACGCCGAGTGGGTGGCGCGCGGCGCCGAGGGCTGGGGCTGGGACGACGTCCTGCCCTATTTCCGCAAGGTCGAGCGCGACCTCGACTTCGACGGCCCGTTCCACGGCAAGGAGGGCCGCATCCCGGTCCGCCGCATCATGCCGGAGCACTGGGACGGCCACGCCAGGGCCGTGGGCGAGGCGTTCCGGCGCGCGGGCTACAGGTTCCTGCCCGACCAGAACGGCCATTTCGAGGACGGCTACTTCCCGATCACCATCTCCAACGCCGAGGAGCAGCGCGTCTCCGCCGCGATCGGCTACCTCGACGCGGAGACGCGGCGGCGCGAGAACCTCACCATCTCGACCGACACCCAGGTGATGGCGCTGCTGTTCGAGGGGACGCGCTGCATCGGGGTGCGCGCCCTCGTCGGCGGGCGGGAGCAGGAATTCCGCGGGAACGAGGTGATCCTCTCCTGCGGCGCGATCCACAGCCCGGCGCACCTGCTGCGCGCCGGGATCGGGCCGGCGGGGCACCTGCGCGACCTCGGCATCCCGGTGCGCGCGCACCTGCCGGGGGTGGGGCAGCGGCTGATGGACCACCCCTCGATCTCGCTCTCCTCCTTCATCCGCCGCGGCGCGCGCATGACCGGGCGCACCACGCGCCGGCACATCCAGGTCGGGCTGCGCTACTCCTCCGGCCTCGAGGGGGCGCCGCGCGGGGACATGTTCGTCGCGGTGGCGAGCAAGTCCGCCTGGCACGCGGTGGGCGAGCAGATCGCCTCCTTCATCCTGTTCGTGAACAAGACCTACTCGGAGACGGGCCAGGTGCGCCTCGCCTCGCCCGACTGGCGGGCCGAGCCGGTCGTCGAGTTCAACCTCCTCTCCGACCGGCGCGACCTGGAGCGGCTGATGGGCGGCTTCCGCCACCTCGCGGCGATCCAGCTCAGCGACCCGCTGCGCGCGGTGACGAGCGACCCCTTCCCGGCGAGCTACAGCGACCGCGTGCGCCGGATCGGCGTGGTGAACACGAGGAACCGCATCCTGACCAGGCTGATCGCCGGCCTTCTCGACGGCCCGGCGGCGCTGCGCGCCTGGCTCATCAACCGCTACGTCGTCGAGGGCTTCACCTTCGAGCAGGTGATGCGCGACGACGAGGCGCTGGAGGCCTTCGTGCGCAAGGCGGCGATCGGCGTCTGGCACGCCTCCTGCAGCTGCCGCATGGGGCGCGAGGACGACCCGATGGCGGTGGTGGACACGGCGGGCCGGGTGCGCGGGGTGGAGGGGCTGCGTGTGGTGGACGCCTCGATCTTCCCGGTCGTGCCCTGCGCCAACACCAACTTCCCGACGCTGATGACGGCGGAGAAGATCGCCGACGCGATCCTCGCCGGCGGCTGAGGCCGCGCGGCGGCGGCGGAATGCCCGCCGGGGGACTCGAACCCCCACGCCCTGTGGGCTGCGGATTTTAAGTCCGCTGCGTCTGCCATTCCGCCAGGCGGGCCGACCGGCCGGAACGCCGGCCCTGCCACAGGATAGCCGCCCGTCCGGCACGGGGGAGTGCGCGGCCGCCGCGCCTCCTTCACGCCCGGGCCGCCACCGCCGCCGGTCCCGATCGCGCGCGTTCCGTCACAAGCGGGTGAATGCCCCGCCTGCAATCGGCTGCATGCCATGCCCTCGCGCCCGGCGGCGCGAATTCCTTCACGGATCACAGCGCCTCCGGTGAAGCCGGCCGCCGGGCCGTGCGTTTGCCCAGAGCCCCCGGCCGCGCCGGCGGGGGCGGAGGAGCACCCGATGGAGATGGACCTGCTTCGCCTGCAGCGGGCCCTGGACCGCGTCGAGCTCGTCAGCGGGCTCGGCATCCCGGGCCGCGGACAGATGTGCATCATGGCGCTCGTCGCCTGCCTCGCCGGCGAGGGCCACACCGACCAGCCGCGCACCGCCTCGCCGCTGATCCGCGGCTTCGCCATCCCGGTGAACGACGAGATGCCGGACGCGATGCGCCAGCGCCTGAAGCCCTTCGCGCCGCGCATCCTCGGCACCAACGACGGCCGCGACGCGGAGCGCGCGGAGCTGCTGCGCGAGGCGCTCGTCACGCAGATCCTGCCGCGCGCGCGGCTGCGCTACGGGCCGGCGCCGCTCCAGGCGCGTCATCCGCTGCGCCTCGTCGAGCGGGTCTGGCACCGCATGCGGCGCGGCGAGATCCGCCGCCGCATCGACCGGCTGGTCGAGCAGTCCGAGCGCGGGCTGCGGCCGGGCCAGGAGGTGCAGCTCGCCGCCGCCACCGGCCGGCTGCTCGCGCTCTGCGCGCGCGACGCCTCCGATCCGCGCGAGGCCGACTGGTACTGGGGCACCGCGATCACGCTGCTCGACCGGATGTGCGAGGTGGGCGCCGAGACCCGGACGCCGCCGAAGATCCGCGCCGACCGGCTGGAGGCGCTGGGACCCGCGGCGCACCGCCTGACCTCGGACGGCGTCGCGGCGGCCGGCTGACCGGCCGGCGGCGCGGCGGGCCGGCCCGGCGGCGGACCGACCGGGCCCGCCCGCCTCGAGGCGGGCGAGGGCGCGCCTCCCGGGGCGCGCATGCGGCTGCCGGGCGGCGGCCGCGCGCAGGGGAGCGGCGTGCGCCTTTGCGGCCGCGTCCCTCCGCAGGCGCGTGGCGTGGCGATCCGGCGACACGCTCCGCCGGAGCGCAAGCCGGCGCGGGCCGCTGGTCCGTGCCCGGCGAGCGGGCCCCGCATCCCGGTAGAAGGTCCCCCTGCCCTCCGCAGCCACGGGTGACGCGGCCGCGCCGCCGGTGCATCATCGGCGCGGGAGCGGGAGGAACGCACGGCCATGCGCAACGGCATCACCATCGGCGACGTCACCATCACCAGCGTCATCGAGCGCGACGGCCCCTGGCGCACGCCGGAGGCGATGTTCCCGGCCTACGACCCCGAGGTGGGGCGCCGCCACCTGGCGGAGATGGACCCCTTCGTCTTCGACCCCGCCTCCGGCCGCATGGTCATCACCTACCAGACCTTCGTCGTCCGCACCCCGCGCCACACCATCCTGATCGACACCTGCACCGGCGAGGACAAGGGCTACGCCCCGCCCTTCGACTTCCCGAAGCGGGCCTGGCTGGACAACTTCGCCGCGCAGGGCCTGCGCTTCGAGGACATCGACTACGTCTTCTGCACCCACCTGCACATCGACCATTGCGGCTGGAACACGCGCCTGGTGAACGGCCGCTGGGTGCCGACCTTCCCCAGGGCGAAGTACGTCTTCCACAAGCGCGAATACGCCTTCTGGGAGGCCGCGACCGCGCGCGGCGAGAACCCGCCCGGCGAGGTCTGGCGCATGAACTGCCTGCCCGTCGTCGAGGCCGGCCAGGCGCTGCTGGTGGACGACGACTTCGCCCTCGACGACACGGTGACGCTGACGCCGACGCCGGGCCACGCGCCCTGCCACTGCTGCGTCAACATCCACTCGCGCGGGCAGCGCGCGGTCGTCACCGGCGACCTGATGCACCACGCGCTGCAGTGCCGCGAGCCGGACTGGTCCACGGTGTTCGACTGGGACCCGGCGCTGGCGGCGCAGTCGCGGCGCCGCTTCCTCAGCGCGACGGCCGGGACCGACACGGTCGTCCTGCCGGTCCACTTCCCCGCGCCCACCGCCGGCCGCATCGAGGCCGACGGCGCGGCGCGGTTCCGCTACCGCTTCCTGAAGCGCTAGAGCCGTTTTCGCTCGGCTGTGCTCGCTGCAACGGCTCCAGCTTGTTGTTTGCCGAGCCGATTCACGCTTCCGGCTGTTCCCGGCCGTCCGCGATCGGCTCTAGGCGGCCGGCGCCGCCATCTCCACCAGCTCGACCAGCACGCCCGCGGTCGAGCGCGGGTCGAGGAAGGCGATGCGGTGCCCGCCATGCCCGGTGCGCGGCGCCTCGTCGAGCAGCGCCACGCCCTTGCCGCGCAGCTCGGCGAGCGCCGCCTCGATGTCCTCGACCTCGAGGCAGATGTGGTAGAGGCCCTCGCCCCGCTGCTCGATCCACTCCCCGGTGCGGGTGCCCTCCCGCTGCGGCTCGAGCAGCTCCAGCGCGGATTCGCCGATCGGCAGCATCGCCAGGCGGACGCCGTTGATCGTCTCCTCGTGGTCGCAGGCGATCCCGAGCGTCTCGAAGGTGCGGCGCGCCGCGTCCAGGTCCCGCACCGCGATCGCGACGTGCTCGATGCGCTTGATCCTCATCCGCCGCTCTCCTTCCGGGCCGGGCCGCGGGCAGTCTGGCACGGCGCGGCGGCGGGCGGAACCGCCGCGGAGGGCATGGCGCCGCGGGCGGCGGGGGTCTAGGCTCGCCGCCGACCCCCGCGCCGGGGCGGCAGGAATCGGGAGCCATCGCATGAGTGGGATCACGCGCAGCGAGGCCGAGCTGGCGCTCGTGGAGCGCGCGCGCCGGGTGCTGCCGGCGGGCGGCTTCGGCAACGTCTCCTTCGACATCGTCATCCGCGAGGGCCGCGGCGGCCGGGTCTGGGACGTCAGCGGCAACGAGTACGTGGACTTCCTGCTCGGCTCCGGCCCGATGTTCGTCGGCCACGCCCATCCCGAGGTGGTCGCGGCGGTGCGGGAGCAGCTCCCGAAGGGCTTCACCTTCTTCGCCAACAACGAGCCCGGCATCGTGCTGGCGGAGAGGATCGTCGAGGCCGTGCCCTGCGCCGAGCAGCTCCGCTACGTCTCCACCGGCACCGAGGCCGACCTCTACGCCATGCGCGCCGCCCGCGCCTTCCGCGGGCGCGAGAAGATCGTGAAGTTCGAGGGCGGCTACCACGGCATGAGCGACTACTCGCTGATGAGCCTCGCCCCGAGGCGCCCGGCGAACTTCCCGCGTCCGGTGCCGGATTCCGCCGGCATCCCGCGCAGCGTCGAGGACGAGGTGCTGATCGCCCCCTTCAACGACGTCGCGGCGGTGGAGCGCCTGATCGAATCGCGCCACGACGAGATCGCCGGCGTGATCGTCGAGCCCTTCCAGCGCCTGCTGCCGCCCGCGCCGGGCTTCCTCCAGGCGCTGCGCGAGATCACCGCGCGCTTCGGCATCCCGCTGATCTTCGACGAGGTCGTCACCGGCTTCCGCTTCGCCTGGGGCGGCGCGCAGGAATACTACGGCGTCACGCCGGACCTCTGCACCCTCGGCAAGATCGTCGGCGGCGGCTTCCCGCTCGCGGCGATCGCCGGGCGGGCGGAGATCATGGCGCATTTCGACCGTTCGCGCGTCGGCGAGGACCGCTTCCTCTTCCAGGTCGGCACGCTCTCCGGCAACCCCGTCGCCGCGGTGGCCGGCCTCGCCACGCTCGACATCCTGCGCCGCCCGGGCGCCTACGAGCGCGTCTTCGCCACCGGCCGCGCGCTGATGGAGGGCTTCGCGCAAGTCCTCCGCGAGGCGGGCGTGCCGGGCCGGGTGGTGGGCGAGCCGCCGCTGTTCGACGTGTTCTTCGCCGAGGGCGAGATGCGGGACTACCGCGCCACGCTGCGCGCCGACGCGGCGAAGCAGCGCCACGTCAACGCGGCGCTCCGGGCGCGCGGCGTACTGAAGGGCGACAGCAAGTTCTACGTCTCGCTCGCGCACGACGAACGCGACGTGGCGCAGACGCTGGACGCCTTCCGCCACGCCATCGCCACGCTGCCGGGCGAGCGCGCTTCGGCCGCGCCGGAGTGAGGCGCGGCGCCGGCGCGGGGCGCTTGACCTCCGCGCCCGGTCGCCGCAGCCTCGCCATCGCCGGGCAAGAAGGGGGAGATGCCGTCATGCCGCACCCAGGCCGCCGCCTGCTGCTGGGGGCCGCAGCCCTCGCCGCGCTCGCCGCGCCGCGCGCCGCCGCCCTGGCCCAGCCGGCGGGCGGCGCAGCGGCCGCAGACTGGCCGCGCCGCACCGTCACGATCATCGTCCCCGCCGCGCCCGGGGGCACGCTCGACGCGCTGGCGCGCTTCCTCGCCCAGGCGATGGGCCCTGCGCTCGGCCGCAACGTGGTGGTGGAGAACGTCAGCGGCGGCAGCGGCCTCGTCGGGCTGCAGCGGGCGATGCGGGCGGAGGCGGACGGGCACACCCTGGTCTTCGGCAACATGGGCATCTTCGCCGCCCTCGTCGCGATGAACCCGGACGCCGGCTTCGATCCGCGCCGCGACCTCGCCCCGGTCGGGCTGGTCGCGCACGTGCCGATGGTGCTCTCCGCCGGGCCGCGCAGCGGCATCCGCACCCTCTCCGACCTGCTCGACCACATCCGCCGCAACGGCGACCGAGCGACCTTCGGCACCGCCGGCGTCGGCACGACGAGCCATCTCGCGCCCGCCTACCTGCTTCACCTGACGGGGCTGAAGGCCACGCTCGTCTCCTACCGCGGCGCGGGGCCGGCGATGAACGACCTCGCCGCCGGCGTGGTGGACGCGGTGATCGACCAGACCGTGACGATGATCCCGGCGCACCGCGGCGGCACCGCGGTCGCGCTCGCCGTCAGCGCGCGCGAGCGGATCCCGCAGCTCCCGGACATTCCGACCTTCGCGGAGGCCGGCGTGCCGGCCTTCGACCTCGTGGTGTGGAACGCTCTCGCCGCGCCGCGCGGCACGCCGCCGGGCGTGATCGCGCGGCTGGCGGAGGCGATCGAGGCGGCGTTGAACGACGGCGAGATGCGCCGGCGCCTCTCCGATCTCGCCGCGATCATCCCGGCGGCGGAGGAGCGCGGCCCGCAGGCGCTCGGCGCCCTGATCCAGCGCGACGTCGCGAAATGGATCGAGGTCGTGCAGCAGACCGGACTCTCGCGCCAGTGAGCGCGGAGTACGAGGTCCACGCGATCCGCTACGCCACGCGCGACGGGCGGCGCGACCACATGTTCGTGGACGCCGACCCGCACGACGGCCCGATGCCGATGGACTACTTCGTCTGGGTCGCGCGGAGCGCGGACCGCGTGGTCGCGATCGATTCCGGCTTCTCGCGCGAGGTCGCGGAGCGCCGCGGTCGGACCTTCCTGCGCTGCCCGGCGGAGTCGCTGCGGCTGCTCGGCATCGCGCCGGAGGCCGTCTCCGACGTGATCCTGACGCACCTGCACAACGACCACGCCGGCAACCTGGACAGGTACCCGAACGCCCGCTTCCACCTGCAGGAGCGCGAGATGGCCTTCGCCACCGGCAGGCACATGCGCTTCGCCTGCTGCGGCCGCGCCTACGAGCTCGACCAGGTGCTGGAGGCGGTGCGGCTGAACTACGCCGGCCGGGTGGAGTTCCACGCCGGCGAGGACGAGATCGCCGACGGCGTCACCGTCCATCCCGGCGGCGGCCACACGCCGGGCCTGCAGTTCGTGCGCGTGCGGACCCGGCGCGGCTGGCTCGTGCTCGCCTCCGACGCCAGCCACTACTACGAGAACATCGAGGCGATGCGGCCCTTCCGGCTGGTGTTCGACGTCGGCGCCGCGCTCGACTCCTTCCAGGCCGTGCGCCGGCTGGCGGGCGGCGACATCGGGCGGGTGATCCCGGGACACGACCCGGAGGTGATGCGCCGCTACCCGGCGCCGCGCCCCGAGCTCGAGGGCATCGTCGCGCGGCTGGACTGAACCCCGAGGGAGGAAACGCGCCATGACGCACCGCACGAAGACGCGCCGCCGCGCGCTGCTCGCCACCGCCGCCGCGGCCCCCGTGGCGCTCGGCCTCCGCCCCGCCGCGGCGCAGGACTGGCCGAGCCGGCCGATCCGCCTCGTCGTCGGCTTCCCGCCCGGCGGCTCCAACGACATCGTCGCGCGCATCCTCGCGCCGAAGCTCACCGCCCTGCTCGGCGGCGCGACCGTGGTGGTGGAGAACCGCACCGGCGCCAACGGCACGATCGGCGCCGACAGCGTCGCGCGCGCCGCGCCGGACGGCTACACCTTCCTGCTCGCCAGCGCGAGCGTCGTGGCCATCAGCATGGCCACCTTCCCGAACCTGCCCTACGACACGCTGCGCGACTTCGCGCCCGTCACCATGGTCGGCATGACGCCGGAACTGCTGGCGGTGAACCCGCAGGTGCCCGCGCGCACGCTGCAGGAGGTGATCGCGCTCGCCCGCACGCGCGACCTGCACTTCTCCTCCTCCGGCAACGGCGGCCTGCCGCACCTCGCGATCGAGCTGCTGCGCAAGGTCGCGGGGGAGCGCATCATCCACGTCCCCTATCGCGGCGCGGTCGCGGCGGCGGTGGACGCGATCAACGGCCAGGTGCAGGGCATCATCATGGACCTGCCGGCGATCCACAGCATGGCGCGCGAGGGCAAGCTGCGCGCGATCGCGGTCACCGCCAACGCGCGCTCGCCGCTGATGCCCGACGTGCCGACCTCGGTCGAGCAGGGCGTGCCCTCGCTGATCGCGGTCAACTGGTTCACCGTCGTCGCGCCGGCGCGCACGCCGGAGGCGGTCGTGAACCGGATGCACGCGGCGCTGACCCGGGCAGTCAACGATCCGGAGGTCCGCGAGCAGTACACCCGCGCCGGCGTGGAGCCGCTGACCTCGCCCTCCCCCGCGGCCTGCCGCGAGTACCTCGCCGCCGAGATCGAGCGCTGGGGCGCGATCGCGCGCGAGGCCGGGGCGCGGGCGTCGTAGCGGCGGGGGCGGCCGCGATGGCGAGGCCCGTGCGCTGCGTCATCATGCGCGGCGGCACCAGCAAGGCGGTGTTCCTGCGCGAGGCCGACCTGCCGCAGGACCGCGCCGAGCGCGACCGCATGATCCTCGCGATCTTCGGCTCCCCGGACCGGCGCCAGATAGACGGGCTCGGCGGCGCCGATCCGCTGACCAGCAAGCTCGCCATCATCGGCCCGCCGCGCGAGGACGATCCGCGCGCGGCGGGCACCCACCTCACCTACACCTTCGGCCAGGTGGAGATCGAGCGCCCGGAGATCGACTGGCTCAGCCTCTGCGGCAACATCAGCGCCGCGGTCGGCGCCTACGCGGTGTACGAGGGCCTCGTCGCGCCGCGCGCGCCGGTCACGGCCGTGCGCGCCTTCAACACCAATCTCGGCCGCGTGCTGACCATCGAGGTCCCGGTCGAGGGCGGGCGTCCGCTGGAGCGCGGCGACTACGTCGTGCCGGGCGTGCCGGGCAGCGGCGCGCGCATCCTGATCGACTTCGCCGACACCGCCGGCGCGGCGACGGGGCGCGGCGTGCTGCCGACCGGCAACCCGGTGGACGTGCTGGAGGTGCCCGGGCTCGGCGCCATCGAGGCCTCGCTCCTGGACATCGGCAACGCCCACGTGTTCGTCCGCGCGCGCGACCTCGGCCTCGCCGGCACCGAGGGCGCGGCGCGCCTGGATGCGGACCGCGACCTGCGCGAGCGCCTGGAGCGCATCCGCGGCGCCGCGGCCGAGCGCATGGGCCTGATCGCCGACGCCGCCCGCTCGCGCGAGGAGAGCCCGGCGGCACCGATCCTCGGCATCGTCGGCCCGCCCGCCGGCTACGCGCGCGAGCTCGGCGGCGGCACGGTGCGGGCGGAGGAGGTGGACCTGGTCGCCCGCCTGATGTTCATGCAGCAGGCGCACAAGACCTATGCCGGCACCAGCACCGTCTGCACCGGCGTCGCCAGCCGCCTGCCCGGCACCGTGGTGCACGAGGCCGCCCGGCCGGGCGCGCACAACCGGCTCACGCTGCGCATCGGCCACCCCGCCGGGGTGATCGAGACCGAGAGCGAGGTCGCGCAGCGCGCCGACGGCGCGATCTTGGTGCGGCGCGCCACGCTCGGCCGCACCGCAAGGCGCATCCTGGAGGGCACCGTCTTCGTGCCGGAGGCGGCGGGCTGACGATTCCCCTCACCCGCGCCGCCCGGCCGCGCTAGGCTTCCCCGGCGACGCGACGAGGAGGAGGCACGCATGGCCGACCTGTCCTTCCGCCCCCTGACCCCGGACGGGCGCTTCGGCGCCGAGGTGATCGGCGCGCCGCCCGACCTCGCGGTGGACGAGGCGGCGTTCCGCCGCATCGAGGACGCCTGGTACCGCCACTCCGTCCTGCTCTTCCGCGGCCTCTCCCTGATGCCGGAGCAGCATATCGCCTTCACCCGCCGCCTCGGCCCGCTGCACATCATGGTGCCGACGGACTACAACCTCGAGGGCCATCCGGAGGTCTTCGTCGTCGGCAATGCCGAGGAGGGCGGCAAGGCGGTCGGGCTGCGCCGCGCCGGCATGGGATTCCACAGCGACGGCGAGGACAAGGCGATCCCCAACGCGGGCTCCTTCCTCTACGCGATCCAGGTGCCGCCGGAGGGCGGCGACACGCTCTTCGCCGACATGTACGCCGCCTGGGATGCGCTGCCGGAGGCGACGAAGCGCCGCCTCGCCGGCCGCCGCGCGCGCTTCAGCCGGATCGCGCTGCACCACGTCCACTACCCCCACCTGCCGCCGCTGACCGAGCAGCAGAAGCGCGAGCGCCCCGACGTGTGGCACCCGATCGCCCGCAAGCATCCGCGCACCGGCCGCACGGCGCTCTACATCGGCCGCTGGGCGGTGGAGATCGAGGGCATCCCGGCGGAGGAAGGCAAGGCGCTGATCGCCGAGCTCGTCGCCTTCGCGCAGCGGCCGGAATTCCTCTACCGCCACGTCTGGCGGCAGGGCGACGCCGTGCTGTGGGACAACCGCTGCACCCAGCACTGCGCCACGCCCTTCGACGAGGCGCGCTATACGCGGCGCATGCACCGCACCACGCTGGAGGGCGAGGCGCCGCTGCTCGCGGAGGTGCCGCAGGCGGCGGCCTGACCGCAGCGGTTCAGCCGCGCTTCATCGCCGCGGCCACCTGCGCGCCGGCGCCGCTGATCTCATGCAGCCTCTCGCCGGCGCGCAGCCGGCGGATCGTCTCGGGTTCCGCCGCCTGGCGCCGCAGCGCCTCCTCCACGACCCATTCGATCTGTTCCGGACGGACGACGACGATGCCGCTCTCGTCGGCGAGGATCGCGTCGCCCGGGCGCACCATCACGCCGCCGCAGCTCACCGGCACGCAGAAGGCGCCGGAGAGGCCGAGGCGCTTCACCGTCACCGGCGAGGGACCGCGGCACCAGACCGGCACGCCGGTGCGGCGGATCTCCTCGAAGTCCGTCGCCGGCCCGTCGATCGCCGCGCCGGCGACGCCCGCGACCTCGGCGGCGATCTCCACCACGCCGCCCCAGCAGGCGTGGCGGTGGTCGCCCGCGCGGTCCACCACCATGAAGTCACCGGGCCGCGCATGGCCGATCGCGTAGTGCATCATCGTCCCGTCCAGCGGCGGCACCAGCACGGTGACGGCGGTGCCGGCGACGCGCCGGTCGGGGATCACTGCGCGCAGCGCCGGGTCCATGAACTGACTGTGCAGGAAGTGGCCGATCGTCGCGGTCTCGCATTGCGCGAGGCGGGCCAGGCGCTCCGGCGCGATCGGGGGTGGCAGCTCTCCGACGGTGAACATGGCGGACGGTCCCTCCTTGCGGTTCAGCGGCGCCGGCCGGGGTCGGCGTAGAGGAAGTCCCCGATCGGCACGAATCGCTCGAGCAGCGCGATCAGGACGAGCGGGATGACGAGGCTCAGCATGGACACCGCGGCGAGGGTCGGCGCGAAGCCGAACTCCAGGAAGGCGAGGATCGCCACCGTCACCGGCCGCTCGCCGGGGCTCGCCAGGAACAGCGAGAGGTTGACGTCGGTGAAGGAGTGCACGAAGGCGAAGGCCGTCCCGGCGAAGACGCCGCCGCTGATCACGGGGAAGGTGACGCGGCGCAGCACCACGTGCGGCGGTGCGCCGAGACTCGCCGCCGCTGCCTCGAGCTGGGGCGGCATGGCGCGCAGCGACACCGCGACGGTGCGCACGCAGAAGGGCAGGCTGATCACCACATGGCCGATCAGCAGGCCCCAGAACCCGACCAGCGCGCCGAGGCCGAGCACGTGCAGGAACTGCAGCAGCGCGATGCCGGTGACGAGCGTCGGCAGCACCAGCGGCCCGACGACCAGCGCCTCCACCAGCGCCTTGCCGCGGAACCGCCGGCGCACCAGCGCGAAGGCGAGCGGCGCCCCGATCGCGGCGCTGACCAGGGCGGTCAGCGCCGCGAGCCGCAGGCTGAACCCCATCGGCTCCCACCACCGCGCCGAGAAGGCCTCGCCCCACCAGCGCAGCGAGAAGCCCTCCGGCGGGAAGACAGAGCGCGCGCTGCCGTTGAACGACACCGCGGCGGTGATGAGGATGGGTCCCAGAGCGAAGGCGAACACCGCCGCGACGACGGCGCGCAGCGCGATCCAGGGCCCGTCCGCGCCGCCGCTCCTCATGCCGGCGCCGCCGTGCCGCGCCGCGCGCCGCCGCCCAGGAGGCCCGCGACCGCCAGCAGCGCGAGCGCGCTCGCCAGCAGGATGACGCCCATCGCCGAGCCGAGACCCCAGTCAAGCAGCACCAGCATGAAGTTGCGGATCATGGTCGCCATCGTCTCGGTCGCCGGGCCGCCGAGGATGGCTGGCGTCGCATAGGCCCCGATCGCGATCGCGAAGGCGAGGATGAAGCCCGCCGCCACGCCGGGCAGCGTCAGCGGCAGCGTCACCCGCCAGAAGGTGCGCGCGGGCGAGGCGCCGAGGCTCAGCGCCGCGCGCTCCAGCGCCGGGTCCATGGCGTTGAGCGCGCTCATGATGGACAGCACCCCGTAGGGCAGCAGCGCGTGCGCGAGGCCGACGATGATCGCCGGCGTCGAGGGCAGGAAGCGCAGCGGCCGCTCGACCAGTCCCGCCCAGAGCAGCAGCGAGTTCAGCGCCCCGTCCTGGTTCAGAATCACGTACCAGCCATAGGTGCGCACGATCACGCTCGCCAGCAGCGGCGCGAGCGAGAGCGCGATCAGCGCGCCCTTCCAGCGCGAGCGCGTGCGCACCAGGAAGTAAGCCAGCGGGTAGGCGAGCAGCACCACCAGCAGCCCGACGAAGAAGCCCACGACGAAGGTGCGCAGGATCACCCCGCGGTAGAGCGGGCTCGACAAAATCAGGCGGAAATTGTCGATCGTCGGCTGGTCCTGGGGGATCATGCCCTCGGCGATCAGCACGCTCGCCGAGAACAGGTAGGCCGTCGGCGCGGCGAAGCAGAGCAGCAGGAAGGCGCAGGGCAGGGCGACCAGCGGCAAGCCGCGGGGCATGGGCGGGTGGCGGCGCCGCCTCAGGTTCCCATGATCTCCTGCCACTTCAGCGTCCATTCGCGGCGCCGGCGGCCGATCACCTCGCTGTCGGGGAATTCGATCTGGCGCATCCGCTCCTCCGTCGTGATCTGGGCGGAGGCGAATTCCGCCGGCCAGTCGGTGATGTCGGGCCGCCCGGGGCTCGACTTGTAGGCCAGGCTGAAGGCGCGCTGCACCTCCGGGTCGAGGCGGAAGTTCAGGAACTCGAAGGCGAGGCGCTTGTTGCGCGCGCCCACCGGCACCGCGGCGCAGTTGCCGAGGCCGATCGTGCCCTCGCGCGGGATGGTGAGGTCGATCGGATGGCCGGTGTCGCGGTAGTACATGCTCCGCGCGCTCCAGTAGGGCGCGATCCACACCTGGCCGTTCTCGAAATAGGGCGCCGCCTGGGCGGAGGTGGTCACCACCACGCCGACCCAGGGCTTCTGCGCGCGCAGCATCGCCCAGGCCGGCTCCATGTTGTCCACGCCGCCGCCGCCGAGCTTCGCCGCCATGATCAGGGCATAGACGGCGAGCAGGTTGCCCGGGTTGAAGTTGATCACATGCCCGCGGATCATCTCGCCGTAGCGCGCGCCGGGCGACCAGTAGTCGGCCCAGGATTCGGGTCTCGCGATGCGGTCCCGGTTCCAGATCAGCGCGGTGTACTGGTAGCTGTGGACGATGCCGCGGTCGGGGATGATCTCGCGGCTCTTCGCCCAGACGTGGCGCAGGTTCGGCACCTCGCGCTCGGTGATGCGCTCGAGCAGGTTCTCGCGCGCGCCGAGGATGATCTCGGGCGGCGTCAGCTCCGCCGCCACGTCGAAGCCCGGCGCGCCGCGCGAGGCGCGGATGCGGGCGTAGTCCTCCGAGGCGGTGCCGGCGTCGTCGTAGATCACGCGCACGCCGAACTTCCGCTCGAAGGGGCGCACCACGGTCGGGATGAACACGTCCTGGAACTCGCCGCCATAGGCGTTGACGGTGAGCGTCTCCGGCGTCTGGGCGACGATCGCCGGGGCGGCGAGCGGGGCGGCCGCGCCGCCCGCCGCCAGGCCGAGGACGCCCCGCCGGCCGATCGTTCCGCTGCCTTCGCCGGCCGTGCCGGGTCGAATGCGGTCGCCCATGGCCCTGTCCTCCGCTCTCGCTGCGCTCGTCCGCGCGGCGCGCCTCCCGCGCGGATGGTAGGAACGCGCGGCCGCCAGCGTCAAACGAAAGCCGATGCCGCCCCGCCTTTCGCGCGCCGGTGTCCCCGTGGCAGCATGGCGGCCCGCCGCGGGCACGGCGGATCGAGGCCTGGGGAGCGCGAGACGTGCGGTTCGGCCTGTTCGGCGGCGCCCGGACCGGGCGTGGCGCCGGCCCCTCCGATAGCCACGGCTATCAGGACTTCATCGAATACGTCGTGGAGGCGGAGCGACTCGGCTTCCACGGCGTCTTCCTGGTGGAGCACCACTTCACCGGCCAGGGCCAGGTCTCGGCCTCGATGACGCTGCTCGCCTACCTCGCGGCGCGCACCTCGCGCATCCGGCTCGGCACGGCGGTGGTGGTGCTGCCCTGGCACAACCCGGTGCTGGTGGCGGAGCAGGCGGCGACGCTCGACCTGCTCTCGGGCGGGCGGCTCGACCTCGGCGTCGGCAAGGGCTACCGCCGGGCCGAGTTCGCCGGCTTCTGCACGCCGATCGAGGAGGCGCAGGAGCGCTTCGACGAGGCGATCGAGGTCATCCGCAAGGCCTGGACCAGCGAGGGCCGCTTCAGCCACCGCGGCCGGCGCTGGCAGTTCCGGGACATCGTGGTGGAGCCGGAGCCGCTGCAACGCCCCCACCCGCCGCTCTGGCTCGCCGCCGGCAGCGAGGGCTCGATCCGCCGCGCCGCGCGCGAGGGCTACAACCTGCTGCTCGACCAGATCGCCTCCACCGACCAGATCGTCGAGCGCGTCGCCCTGTTCCGCGAGGAATGCGCCCGCGCCGGGCGCGCCTACGACCCGGCGATGGTCGGCGTCGCGCGCGGGCTGCAGCTCATCCACTCCGAGGCGGAACGCGCCGCGGCCTACGAGACCCGCGCCCGCGTCGTCGAGCGGATCGGCGACATCGCGCAGGGCACGCGCCGCGACGTGCCGATCGAGCAGGACGACGCGCCGCTGCTCGGCCTGCCCTCCGAGGTCGTCGCGCGGCTGAGGCGGCTGGAGGCCGGCGGCGTCGGCTACGTGCTCCTCGTGGACCCCAACGCCAGCGTCGCCGGCCTGCGCGCCTTCGCCGCCGAGGTGATGCCCGCCTTCGCCGCCGGCGGCGCGGCGGCCGTGCGGTAGAGCCGATCGCGGCCGCGCCGCGCGCCCCTGCGCGTCAGGCGCGGATCCAGGTCTCCGAGAAGGCGAGCATCGCCGTGGTGATGCGCTGCCCGGCGATCTCGCGCGACGCCGGACGGCCCGGCCGCGCGCGGCCGTTCACCGTCACCGTCGCGCTCTCGCAGCCGACGAAGAGGCTCGGCATGTAATGCCGCCCGGTCGCCGACTTGTCCGGCGGCAGGGCGAAGCAGAAGGGCCTGCCGAGCCCGCTCCAGGCCAGTTCCACGGTCAGGTCGCCGGCGCGCACCGTCTCGCTGTAGCGGCTGCCCGGATCGCCCGAGGCGACGACGCTGTCGAGGCGGCGGTAGGCGAGGCCGGAGAGGCCAGGCAGCCCGCGAAAGGCGCCGAAGTGCGAGACGAACTCGGCGACCAGCCAGCGCGCCAGCGGCTCGTTGTCGTGCAGGCAGAGGTTCGCCCGCCCCGCCGGCGGGCTCGCCTCCTGCGGCGACTGCAGCAGCACCAGCGCGTGGCCGCGGCCATGCGGCGAGAGGACGACGCGGAAGAAGCTCGCCAGCGTGGTGAAGGGTCCGTCCGGGTCCTCCTTCAGCGAGATGCCGGGATTCTCGCCCGACCACTCGACGGTGCCGGGGAACAGGATGGGCTCGGCCATGGCGTCCTCCTCGCTCGGCGCATCCACCGGGATGCGGAGGGCAGCCTAGCCCGGCGCGCCGGCCGCGCGCGAGGCCGCGTCGCCGCCGGGCCCTTCACGCCGCCGCGGCGCCGTGCTGCGCTGGCGCCTCTTCGCATCGGGGGGCCGCCGATGACCGCCACATCCTTCGCCTGCGAGAAGCGGCCCGCGCGCGCCGCGCGCGGGATGGTCGTCACCAACCACCCGCTCGCCTCGGCCGCGGGCGCCGAGATGCTCGCCGCCGGCGGCAACGCCGTGGACGCCGCGGTCGCCGCGCTGTTCGCCCTCACCGTCGTGGAGCCGATGATGGTCGGCCTGCTCGGCGGCGGCATGACCCATCTGCGCCTGCCCGACGGCTCGCACACGGTCATCGACGGGCTGAGCACCGCCCCGCTCGCCGCGCGCCCCGACACCTTCCGCCCGGACCCCGCCGCGCCGCCCGGCTCCACCGAGGCGGCGGGGCGCGAGAACAGCATCGGCCCGCGCTCCGTCGCCGCGCCGGGCAACCTGCTCGCCTGGTGCGAGGCGCTCGCGCGCTTCGGCACCATGCCGCTCGCCGACGTGATGGAGCCGGCGATCCGCCACGCCGCGCGCGGCTTCGCCGTCACGCCCTACCTCTCCGAATGCATCGCGGAGGTCGCCGCCGACCTCGCGCGCGATCCCGCCATCGCCGCGCGCTTCCTGCCGGACGGCGCGCCGCTCCGCCCCGGCGCGCGGCTGGTGCAGCCGGACACCGCCGAGACGCTGCGCGCCGTCGCGCGCGAGGGCGCCGCCGCGCTGCACGGCGGCGCGATCGGCATCGCGGTGGCGGACCAGATCGCGCGCAGCGGCGGCCTGCTGTCGCGCCGCGACCTCATCGAATACCGCACCGTCGAGCGCGCGCCGGTGCGCGGCACCTATCGCGGCGCGACGATCCTCGGCCCGCCGCCGCCCTCCTCCGGCGGCGTGCACGTGATCCAGATGCTGAACATCCTGGAAGGCTACGACATCGCCGGCCTCGGCTTCGGCACGCCGGACTCGCTGCACCTGCTCGCCGAGGCGCTGAAGATCGCCTTCGCCGACCGCGCCGCCGCCACCGCCGATCCGGCCTTCGTCCCCGTCCCCGTGGCGCGCCTCACCGACAAGGCCTACGCCGCGGAGCGCCGCGCGCGCATCGCCCCGGACCGCGCGCGGGACTGGCCGGCCGGGGTCGCGCCCGCGGACTCGCCCAACACCACCCACCTCACCGTCGCCGACAGGGAAGGCCGCATCGTCTGCGCGACCCACACCATCAACAGCCTGTTCGGCGCGCGCTTCCTGATCCCCGAGGTCGGGCTGATCCCGAACAACTACATGGCGCTGTTCGACCCGCGCCCGGGCCGCGCCCTCTCCATCGCGCCGGGCAAGCGCATCACCACCTCGCAGGCGCCGGTCATCGCGCTGCGCGGGGACGGCAGCCCGCTCGTCGCGCTCGGCATGCCGGGCGGGCTGCGCATCTTCGGCTCGGTGATGCAGGCGCTGGTGAACCTGCTCGACCACCGCATGACCCTGCAGCAGGCGGTCGAGGCGCCCCGGCTCTGGACCCAGGGCGCGGCGCGGGTGGTGGAGGTCGAGACCGGCTTCCCCGCGCCGGTGCGCGAGGCGCTCGCCGCGCGCGGCCACGTCGTGCAGGCGGTGGCGCATGTCGGCGGCGGCATGTGCGCCATCGGCTTCGACCCCGACGGCACGCTGGAGGGCGCGGCCTGCTGGCGCGCCGACGGCACCGCGATCGGCCTCGGCGGCGGGCTGGCGCGGGAGGGCGCGCGCTTCTGGCCGGACGCGGCGCGCGGCTGAGCCGGCGCCCGGGCAGCCGCACCGGATCCTCCTCTGGCCGCGACGGCGGCCGTGCCAGCCTGGCAGCGGGCCCCGCGCGCCGGCGAGCCGCGGCCGGGCGCGCGGCGCGGCGCGTCTCGCAGAGGATTGCGCCGCGGCCGGCGGCGGCGGCGGCGGCCGCGGTTGCGCCGGGCCCCGCGTCTTGGCACACCCCGGCCTCCCCCGCCCCGGTCCAGATCGCCCGCCGCCATGCCCTTCCCCGAGAACGCGCACCCCCAGCTGCTCCGCGCCCTCGCCGAGCGCGGCTACGCCGAGCCGATGCCGGTCCAGGCCGCGGTGCTCGCGCCCGAGGTGGACGGCCGCGACCTGCTCGTCTCCGCCCAGACCGGGTCCGGCAAGACCGTCGCCTTCGGCCTGGCGCTCGCGCCCACCCTGCTCGACGGCGCCGACCGCTTCGGCCCGCCCGGCGCGCCGCTCGCCCTCGTCATCGCGCCGACGCGCGAGCTGGCCCTGCAGGTGCAGCGCGAGCTGGCCTGGCTCTACGCCCACACCGGCGCGCGCGTGGTCTCCTGCGTCGGCGGCATGGACATCCGCCGCGAGCAGCGCGAACTCGCGCGCGGCGCGCACATCGTCGTCGGCACGCCGGGGCGGCTGCGCGACCACCTGGACCGGCAGCACCTCTCCGCCGCCGCGATCCGCGCCGTGGTGCTGGACGAGGCGGACGAGATGCTCGACCTCGGCTTCCGCGAGGAGCTGGAGGCGATCCTCTCCGCCCTGCCCTCGGAGCGGCGGACGCTGATGTTCTCCGCCACCATCCCGCGCGAGATCGCGCGGCTGGCGCGGGAGTACCAGCGCGACGCGCTCCGCATCGCCGCCGGCGGCGAGGAGGAGGCGCACCGCGACATCGAGTACCGCGTCGCGCTCTGCGCCCCGCACGAGACCGAGAAGGCGGTGGTGAACCTGCTGCGCTGGTACGAGGCGCGCGGCGCCCTCGTCTTCTGCCAGACGCGCGAGGCGGTGGCGCGGCTGCACGGCAACCTGCTGGAGCGCGGCTTCGCCGTCGTCGCGCTCTCGGGCGAGCTCTCCCAGGCCGAGCGCAACCGCGCGCTGCAATCCCTGCGCGACGCGCGGGCGCGGGTGTGCGTCGCGACCGACGTGGCGGCGCGCGGCATCGACCTGCCCGATCTCGGCCTCGTCATCCACGCCGACCTGCCGCGCGACCGCGAGACGCTGCTGCACCGGAGCGGCCGCACCGGGCGGGCGGGGCGCAAGGGCATCTCCGTGCTGGTCGTGCCCTTCAACCGCCGGCGCATGGCGGAGCGGCTGCTCGCCGCGGCGCGCGTGCAGGCGAGCTGGTCCGGCGCGCCCTCGGCCGACGCGATCCGCGCCCGCGACCAGGAGCGGCTGGTGCAGGAGGCGCTGCCGGCGGAGGAGGCGCTCGCCGAGGAGGACCTGGCCGCGGGGCGCGCCCTGCTCGCCCGGCGCAGCCCGGAGGAGATCGCCGCGGCGCTGGTGCGCCTGCACCGCGCCCGCCTGCCCGCGCCGGAGGAGCTGCAGGAGGCGCTCCCGGCGCCGCCGCCGCGCGGCGCCCCGGAGGAGCGCCGCCGCGCCCCGCCGCCGCGCCGCGGCGAGGAGGCGGGCGGCGTGTGGTTCCGCATGAGCGTCGGCCGCAACGCCAACGCCGACCCGCGCTGGCTGCTGCCCTTCCTCTGCCGCCGCGGCCAGGTGACGCGCCAGGAGGTCGGCGCGATCCGCGTCATGGACCGCGAGACGCGCTTCGAGATCGCGCCGCACGCCGCGGCGCGCTTCGCCGCCGCGCTGCGCCGGCCGGACAGCCACGACGAGGGCATCCGCATCGAGCCGATGGAGCCGCTGCCGCGGCCCCGCCACGCCCCGGCGCCGCGCCCGCATTTCGCCCGCGGCGGGCCGCCGGGCCGCGCCCCCGCGCGGCGCGGGGGCGGCGGCTACGAGCCGCGCAAGCGCCGGCCGGCCTGAAGCCGCCGGCGCCGCGCGCCGCGCCTTCAGGCCGGGGTGAACATCGGGAAGGGCGGGCCGTCGCCCTCCGTCGGCTTGAACACCAGCTTGACCTTCTGGCCGATCTTCAGCGCGTCGAAGTCGCAGTCGACGATGTTGGTCATCATCGTCGGCCCTTCCTCGAGCGTGACATAGGCCATCACGTAGGGCTCCGGCGCCCGCTTCATCACGCTCAGGCTGTAGATCACGCCCCTGCCGGAGGCCGGGCGCCATTCCGTCCGGTCGCTGAAGCAGAACGGGCAGATGGCGCGCGGGTACCAGTGGTTCTTCCCGCAGCTCGCGCAGCCCTTGACGAGGAACCGGCCCTCGCGGGCCGCGGTCCAGAAGGGCTCGGTCTCCGGGTTGACGCCCGGGGCGGGAATCTTGCGGTCCGCCATCTCTCTCACTCCCGCTCCATGATCAGCGTCGCGGCGCCGTGGCGGCTGCCGAGCAGCCCGCCGGTGCCGTGCGCCAGCGCCAGGTCGCAGTTCTTCACCTGCACCGCCGGATGCGCCTCGCCGCGCAGCTGGCGGACGGCCTCGATCACCTTGGTGATGCCGCCGCGGTTCGCCGGGTGGTTGTTGCAGAGCCCGCCGCCGTCGGTGTTGAAGGGCAGCTTGCCGACGCCGGAGATCAGGTTGCCGTCGGCGACGAACCTGCCGCCCTGGCCCTTCTCGCAGAAGCCGAGGTCCTCGATCTGGATCACCACCGTGATGGTGAAGCTGTCGTAGATCGAGGCGTACTTGATGTCGGCGGGCTTCACCCCCGCCTCGGCGAAGGCCGCGGGGCCGGAGCGCACGCCGGCGGAGTAGGTCAGGTCCACCTCGCCGCCCATCTGCCCCTTCATGGACTCGCCGGCGCCGAGCACCTTCACTCTCGGCCGCTTCAGCGACTTCGCGATCTCCGGCGCCACCACCACCAGCGCGCCGCCGCCGTCGGAGACGACGCAGCAGTCGAGCCGATGCAGCGGCGTCGCGATCAGCGGCGACTTCACCACGTCCTCGACCGTCACCACGTCGCGCAGCATGGCGTGCGGGTTGTGCTGCGCGTGGTGCGAGGCCGCGACCTTGACCCAGGCGAGCTGCTCGGAGGTGGTGCCGTACTGGTACATGTGCCGCGCGGCGCACATGGCGTAGGCGTTGATGGTGGCGACGCCGAGCGGGAACTCCCACTGCGTGTCGGGCGCGTCGGCGCCGCGCATGCGCGGCACGGCGCCGCTGTGCCCCTCGCTGCGCGGCCGGCCGGCGAGGGTGATCAGCGCCACGCGGCACTTGCCCATCGCGATCGCCTGCGCCGCGTGCGCGACGTGCGCGATGTAGGAGCAGCCGCCCATGTCGGTGGAGTCGAGGTGGCGGAGCTTCAGGTTCATGTAGTCCGCCATCGCGAGCGGACCGAGGCCGGGCGCGTCGCCGGCGCAGAAGTACCCGTCCACGTCCTCCTTGGAGAGACCCGCATCGGCGAGCGCGCCGAGCGCGCACTCCGCATGCAGCTGGGCGACGGACTTGTCCTTCGCCAGCCGCGTCGGGTGTTCGTAGGCCCCCATGATGTAGGCCTTGCCCTTGATGGTCATGCGACGGCGTCCCCTCCTCCTCGCTGCGATGCGGAACGGCGGGGCAGCTTACCGGTGCGGGGGGCGGGCGCAAGCCGGGCGCGGGCCAGGCGCGGCCCGCGCGCTCGTACTCCCGGCGTCAGCCGCCCTGCAGCAGCCCCGCGGCCTGCGCGGCGCGGCGCGACAGCTCGCGTTCGCGCTCCATCAGCCGGGCGAAGCCCTCGGGCGTCACGTCCTCGCCGGTCGCGACCACGCTGCCCAGCCCCTCGATCCGCTCGCGCGTCGGCGGGTCGGCGAGGGCGGCGGCCAGCGCGTCGCGGATCCTCGTGATCGCCTCCCGCGGCGTGCCGGCGGGCGCGAGCAGGCCGATGAAGGCGACCAGCCCGCCGTCCGGCAGCCCGACCTCCGCCAGGGTCGGCACGTCCGGCAGCAGGGGCGAGCGCTGCGGCATGGCGATGCCGATGATGCGCACCTTCTCGTCGCGGTGCAGCGGCAGCGCGGTGGTGATCTGGTCGAGCGAGCAGGCGAGGTTCCCCGCCATGAGATCGGGGGCCGAGCCGCTGGAGGCGCGGTAGGGCACGTGCACCAGCCCCGCCCCGGTCGTGATGCTGAACAGCTCGATCAGCAGGTGGTTGGAGCTGCCGCTGCCGGGCGAACCGCAGGCCACCTGCCCCGGCCGAGCCTTGGCGTAGGCGATGAAGTCGGCGAGCGTCGTCACCGGCAGCCGCCGGCTGATCACCAGCACGTTCGGCGTGCGGAACCCGAGCGCGATCGGCGCGAAGTCGCGCACCGGATCGTAGGGCACGCGCGGCATGACGATCGGGTTGATCACCATCGCCGAGTTCGAGCCGACGAGGATGGTGTAGCCGTCGGGCTGCGACCGCGCGACGTGCTCGGTGCCGATGGTGCCGGTCGCGCCGGCGCGGTTCTCCACCACCACCGGCTGGCCGAGGTGCTGCGACATCACCGGCGCGACGATGCGGATCAGCGTGTCCAGGTTGCCGCCCGGCGCGAAGGGGACGACGACGCGGATCGGCCGTTCCGGCCAGGCCGCGCGGGCGATGCGCGGCGCTCCCAGCGCCGCGGCCGCGCCGCCGCTCCCGAGCAGATGCCGGCGTGTGACGATCATGGGCCGTTCTCCTCCCGATCCGAAAGCCGCGTCCCGGGCTCCAGCCGGGGCCGGCGCCCTCCCCCGCCGGCGGCGCGGCGGGGAACCTGCCGGGGCGGCCCGGCCGCCCCCTTAGGCGTTCCGGCGCAGGTCGGCGACCGCGGTCGCCCCGGCGATCTTGCCGAACACCGCGCCGTTGATCAGCCCCGAGCCGCCCGGATAGTTGAAGTAGAAGATGCCGCCGACCAGCTCGCCGCAGGCGTAGAGCCCGCCGATCGGCTCCTGGTCCTGGTCGAGCACCCGCGTCTCCGGGTCTATGCGCAGCCCGCCGAAGGTGAAGGTGATGCCGCAGCCGACCTGGTAGGCCTCGAAGGGCGGCTCCTCGATCGTGTTCGCCCAGTTGGACTTGTTGATCGCGAGCCCCTCGGTGCGGCGCCCGTCCTTGACGTTCGGGTTGAACGGGATGTCGGTGCGCACCGCGGCGTTGTAGGCGCGGATCTCCTCGAGGAACGCCTTGCCGTCCACGCCCTCCAGCTTCTGCGCCAGCTCCTCCAGCGTGTCGGCCCGCACCTTGGTCACCTGCTTGATGCGGTACTCGTCGCGCAGCAGGTGCAGCACCTTCCTGTCGAAGACCTGCCAGGCGAAGTTGCCGGGCTGCTCCAGCACCACGCGGCCGTACTTGGCGTAGGTGTAGTTGCGGAAGTCCGCGCCCTCGTCGAGGAAGCGCCGGCCGTTGGCGTTGACCAGCACCGACCAGGGATAGGAGTGCTTCTGGAAGGCGTCGCCCACGGCGAGGTCGCCGTACTCGGGGGCGTTGAAGTCCCACTGCACGGCGTGGCAGCCGGACCAGTTGCCGAAGGGCGAGGCGCCGATGTCGAGCGCCATCTTGATCCCGTCGCCGGTGTTGAAGCGCGTGCCGCGCACCTTCGCCAGCTCCCAGCCCGGCCCGAGGTAGCGCGTGCGCATCTCCGCGTCGCCCTGGAAGCCGCCGGCGGCGAGGATCACCGCCGGGGCCCGCAGCTCGTAGAGGCGGCCCGGCGTCTTCACCTGCACGCCCTGCACGCGGAAGCCGTCGGTCAGGATGCGCGTCGCGCGGCTGCGGTAGCGGATCTCGATCCCGCGCTTCCGGCACGCCTCGGTCTCGGCCTGGACGAGGCCCGGCCCGCCGCCCCAGGCCTCCACCGTCAGGCCGCCCCAGAACTTGAACTTCCCGTCCACCTTGAAGGCCTGGCGGCCCCAGATCGGCTGGAAGCGCACGCCCTTGCCGCGCAGCCACTTCAGCGTCTCGAAGCTGCGCCGCACCAGGATCTCGCACAGCACCGGGTCGGTGCGGTTGCGCGTGACCCGGAACATGTCGTCGAAGAACTGGTCCTCGGTGTAGGTGCCGAAGTCGGTCTGCGCGATCTCGTCCTCGGTGAGGTCGGGCATCAGCTCGCGCAGGTCGTCCACCCCGCGGTAGGCGACGCGGATCGCGCCGGCGGTGAAGCGGGAATTGCCGCCCGATTCCTCCTCCGGCGCCCGCTCCAGCACCACCACCCGCGCGCCCTGCTCCTGCGCCGAGAGCGCGGCGCAGAGCGCGGCGTTGCCGGCGCCCACGACGATGACATCGAAACTGTCGCCCGAATTCGCCGCGTCCGGCATGTGCAAGCCACTCCGCCTGTGGGTGAGAAGGTCGTTGCGTCGCCTTGTATCACTCCGGCGGGGGCGGTCCAGACGCGCCCTTCCCGGACTCGCGCCCGTCCCCGCCGTCGCGCTCCGCCGCGCCGGCGGAACGGTCGCGGGATTGTGAGGGCAAGCCGATCCGGGGCGGGGCGGGCTTTCCGGCGGCCCCGGTTAGAACGCCCGCGTGCCGCGCCTTCGCCAGCCCCCCACGCTGCTACAGCGCCTGTTCCTTCTCGTCGCCTTCGCGCTGCTGCCGGCGGCGCTGCTGCTCGTCGGCGCGGTGGCCGCGCTGCGCGCCCAGCACGCCGAGGCGGCCCGCGACCAGGCCCGCCGCATCGCCGACAACGCCGCGGCGCGGCTGGAGCGCGTCATCGAAGGCACGCGCCAGACGCTGCTCGTGCTTTCGGAGAGCGACGCGGTGCGCGACGCGGTCCGCGACGGCGACCCCGGGGTCTGCGCGGCGCGGTTGCACGGCCTCGGCCAGCGCCTGCCGGAGCGGATCCGCGTCGGCGTCCTCGACCGCGGCGGCCGGATCCTGTGCGACACCATCGGCTCGCCGCCCGGTGGCGGGTTCGGCGGCGCACCGGGCCTGCACCCGCTGGACGCCGTGCTCTCCTCGGACAGTCTCGCCGTCGCCGGTTTCGGGCCCGAGCCGGCCGAGACAGGCGCCGCCCGCACCGCAGGCGGCGCTCCGCTCGCGCTCCACCTCGCCCTGGCGGTGCGCCGGGCGCCGGAGGAGCCCCCGCCCGGCGTGGTCGCCGCGGCGCTGGGGCTGCCCTGGATCGCCGCCCAACTCCGCCCGATCGGCCTGCCGCCCGGCGCCGAGCTGTTCCTGCTCGACCGGGAAGGCGATGTCGTCCTGCGGCTCCGCGCCCACCCGGCCTCGTCCGACGACCACGCACCGCCGCGCGCCGGCACGGAGACCGCCGAGACGCTCGCGGCGCTCCTGGCGTTCCGCCCGGCCGTCACCCCGGCGGACGGCACGGCGCCTCCCCCGACCGCGGGCGGCAGCACGTCCGGCGCGGTCGCGGACACGCGGCTGCCGTACCATTCCCCCCGTGCCGCCCTCCTCCGCGACGCCCCCGGGCCGGACGGGACGCCACGGATCTACGCCCTGGCCCCCGAGATCGCGCCGGCCCAGGGCGCGCTGCACCTTGTGGTCTCGCTGGACGCCGCCGCCGCCCTCGCTCCCGCCGCCGAGGTCGGGCGGCGCTGGGCGGTGCTGCTCGCGCTCGGCCTGGTCGCCTCGTTCGCCGCCGCCGGGATCGGCGCGCAGCGCTTCGTGCTTGCCCCGATCCGCGCGCTCCAGCAGACGGCGAGGCACTGGGCGAGGGGCGAGTACGGCGCGCGGGCGACGCCCGTCCTGGTCGCGCCGCCGCCCGAGTTCGCCCGCCTCGCCGCCGCGCTCGACCGCGTCGCCGAAGCGGCGGAGCAGCGCGACCGGGCCGCCGCGGCCCTGGCCGAGAAGGAGGCGCGGCTCTCGCTGGCGCTGGAGGCGGGCGGCCTCGGCGCCTGGGAGATGGACCCGCGCAGCGGCTCGGTGGTGCGCTCGCCGCGCCACGACGCGCTGTTCGGCTACCCGCGGCCGCAGACGCGGTGGAGCTACCGCCGGATGCTGCGCCACGTCCTGCCGGAGGACCGCCCGAGGGTCGAGGCCGCCTTCCGCCGGGCCTTCGCGGAGGCGGCGCCGATCCGCGTGGAGTGCCGCATCCGCACCGCCGGCAAGGGCGAGGCGCGCTGGCTGGAGGCGAGCGGCGCCCCCCACCGCGGGCCGGACGGCCGCGTGAAGTTCCTCGGCGTCGTCGCCGACACGACCGAGCGCCGCCGCACCGAGGAGCGGCTGCGCCTGGTCGCCGGCGAACTGAACCACCGGGTCAAGAACACGCTGGCCGCGGTGCAGTCCATCGCGGCGCAGACCCTGCGTTGGCCGGCCGGCGATCTCCCCGCCGCCGAGGCCGCCCGCGCCGCCTTCCAGTCGCGGCTGCTCGCCCTCGCGCGCTCGCACGAGCTGCTCACGCGGGAGGGCTGGACCGGCGCCGACCTCGCCGAGCTCGCGACGCACGCGCTGGCGCCGCACGCCGGGGCGCGCGGGGGGAGCGGCGACGCGGTGCCGACGCGGGTGACGATCGCCGGGCCGCCGGTGCGGCTCGCCCCGCGGTGCATTGTCCCGCTCGCGATGGCGCTGCACGAGCTGGCGACGAACGCGGCGCGCCACGGCGCGCTCTCGCGGCCCGAGGGGCGCGTCACGGTCCGCTGGTCGGTGCGTGCGGCTCCGGCGGAAGGCGCTGCCGCCGGCGGTGTCGCCGGGCCGGCCCCCGGCGCGGAGGTCCTGACCCTGCGCTGGGAGGAGAGCGGCGGCCCCCCGCTCGCCGGGCCGCCCACGCGGCGCGGCTTCGGGACGCGGCTGCTGGAGCGCGGCCTGGCGATGGAGCTGCGCGGAACGGTGCGGCTCGACTTCGCGCGCGACGGCTTGCGCTGCGAGGTCGAGGCGCCGCTCGCCGCCGCCGGTGCTCCCCCCGGCGAGGAACCGAAGGCCGCGGTCCGCCCGGCGCCCTGCGCGCCGCGGCGGGCGGCGGTCGGCGCGGCGGCGGCCGCGTCGGGCTGATCGCGCGCGGACCCCAGCCCGCCATGGCGGCCCGGGCGCAGCGCGCGGCGGGCGAGCTGCCGACCCGCGCTGCGCGTGCCGAGCGATGTGCGGGGGCGCTCGCCGCCGCCCCTTGGCAGCGGACCGCAACGCCGGCAGCCTGCGGCCCGCCAGGCGCTGCAGCAGAAGGATCCGCCGCATGCGGCTCGACCATACCGCCGTGCTGCCCGAGGACTGGCCGCGAGGGAGCTACGCCGCGCGGATCATGACCGAGGCGGGCCCGGTTGTCCTCGGCATCGCCGACGGCGAGCCCTTCGACCTCACCCCCGCCTTCGGCACCGTCAGCCGCTGGCTCGAGGAGGAGGACGCCCCGGCGGCGATCCGCGCGCGCGGCGAGCCGATCGCCCTCGATCTCGCCGCGCTGATCGCGAATTCCGCGCACGACGCCCGCCGCGCCGACCGGCCCTGGCTGCTGGCGCCGGTGGACCTCGCCACGGTGAAAGGCGCGGGCGTGACCTACGTGCGCTCGATGCTGGAACGCGTGATCGAGGAGCGCTGCCGCGGCGACGCGCTGCGCGCCGAGGCGGTGCGCGCCGAGGTGCGCGCCATCATCGGCGACGAGATCGCCGACCTGCGCCCCGGCAGCCTCGAGGCCGAGCGGGTCAAGCACGTCCTCGTCGCGCGCGGCTGGTGGAGCCAGTACCTGGAGGTCGGCATCGGTCCCGACGCCGAGATCTTCACCAAATGCCCGCCCATGGCCGCGGTCGGCCTCGGCGCCAAGGTCGGCGTGCACCCGATGAGCGCCTGGAACAACCCGGAGCCCGAGGCGGTCTTGGTGGTGAACGCGCGCGGGCGCATCGTCGGCGCCACGCTCGGCAACGACGTGAACCTGCGCGACGTGGAGGGGCGCTCGGCGCTGCTCCTCTGCCGGGCGAAGGACAACAACGCCTCCTGCGCGCTCGGTCCGATGATCCGCCTGTTCGACGGCTCCTTCACGCTCGAGGACGTGCGCCGCGCCACGCTCTTCCTCGCGATCGAGGGCCGCGACGGCTTCCGGCTCGAGGAGTGCGGCGCGATCGGCGCGATCAGCCGCGATCCGGTCGAACTCGTCGGCCAGCTCATCGGACCGCACCACCAGTATCCGGACGGCGTGGCGCTGTTCCTCGGCACCCCCTTCTCGCCGGTGAAGGACCGCGGCGCGCCGGGCATGGGCTTCACGCACAGGGAGGGCGACCTGGTCACCATCCGCACCCCGCTCCTCGGCGCCCTGGTCAACGAGGTGGACCGCACCGACGAGTGCCCGCCCTGGACCTTCGGCGCCGGCGCGCTGTTCGCGAGCCTCGCCCGCCGCGGCCTGCCGCGGAGCATGCGCCGATGACGCACGAGGAGAGCGGCACCCTCGCGCGCCCCGACGGCGTGCCCCTCGCCTGGCGGCGCCTGCGCGGGCGCGGCCCCGGCGTGGTGTTCCTCGGCGGCTTCCGCTCCGACATGACCGGGCAGAAGGCGGAGGCGCTGGCCGCCTTCTGCGCCGCGCGCGGCCAGGCCTTCCTGCGCCTCGACTACTCCGGCCACGGCGCGAGCGGGGGGCGGTTCGAGGACGGCACCATCGGGATCTGGACCGACGATGCCGCGCTGCTGATCGAGCGGCTCACCGAGGGCCCGCAGGTCCTGGTCGGCTCCTCGATGGGCGGCTGGATCGCGCTGCTGCTGGCGAAGCGGTGGCCCGGGCGCGTCGCCGGCCTGATCGGCATCGCCGCCGCGCCCGACTTCACCGCCGAGCTGCCGGAGCGCCGCATGACGCCGGAGCAGCGCGCGGCACTCGCCCGCGACGGCATCGTCCGCCTGCCGAGCGCCTATGGCGACCCGACGCCCGTCACCCGCGCGCTGATCGAGGACGGCAACCGCCACCTGGTGCTGCACGCGCCGATCCCGCTTGCCGGTCCGGCGCGGCTGCTGCATGGGCAACAGGACCCGGACGTGGACTGGCGCCTCTCGCTGCGCACGGCGGAGGCGCTCGCGTCGCCGGACGTGCACGTGATCCTGGTCAAGGACGGCGACCACCGCCTGTCGCGGCCGCAGGACCTCGCGCTACTGACGCGGACGCTCGACGCGCTGCTCTCTGCCGCCGCGTGCTGAGGCGCCCGCCGCCTCCTCGGCGAGGATCGCGCGCAGCCCCTCGCGGTAGGTCGGATGGCGCCACGCGATGCCGAGCGCCGCCTTGGTGCGCGCGTTCGCGACGCGGCGGTCCTCCTCCCAGAAGCCGCGCGCCATCGGCGACATCGCCCGCACCGCCTCCTCGAAGGGCACGGCCGGCGGCGGCGCGACGCCGAGCAGGCGCGCCGCCTCTTCGATCACCGTCGCGGGTTCCGCCGGCTCGTCGTCCACCAGGTGCAGCACGCGCGCGCGTCCGGGCGCCGGGGGCCGCGCGGCCGCCGCGAGCACCGCGCGCGCGAGATCGTCGCGGTGGATGCGCCCGAAGGCGTGGCCCGGCTTGATCACGCGTCGCGCCGTGCCGGCGCGCAACGCGTCGAAGGGGGAGCGCCCCGGACCGTAGATGCCGCCCGCGCGGAGCAGGTCGAGCGCCGGCCGGCCCGCCATGGCCGCCGCCAGCGCGCGCCATGCCTCCTCGGCCGCGAGGCGCCTGCGGCTGCGGTCTTCGGTCGGCGCGGGCGGCGTGATCTCCTCGACCTGCCCGCCCTTGCGGTCGCCATACACGCCGGTGGTCGAGACATAGCCGATCCAGACGATCGCCGGCGCGGCCAGGATCGCATCGCGATGCGCGGCGATCACCGGATCGCCCTCCTCTCCTGGCGGCGCCGTCACCAGGAGATGCGTCGCACGCGCCAGCGCGGGCGCGGCCTCCGCGAAGGCGACCACCTGCACGCCCTCCGGCGCGCCGGCGCGCCGGCGCGCCGGGTCGCGCGCGGTGCCCGCGACCCTCCAGCCGCGCCTCGCCGCGCACCGCGCAACCGCCGTGCCCGCATAGCCGAGCCCGAAGATGAGGAGATGCGGTGGCGCCCCGTCCATCGCCCCCCCTCTGCCGCAACGGCGCGCGGTGCGCCAGGGCCGAGACCGGCGCGCCCGGACCGGGCGACCGGCAGCGCGCCATGGCGCGGGCGGGGTCCGGCGCATAGAGTCCGTGGCATGCCGCCGCCACCGCATCGGCTCTTCCGGCCCCGCCCCGCCGGCGCGTTCCTCGCCGCGTCCCTCCTGCTTCTCCTCCTCGTCCTCGCCCGGGGCGGCGTGCCGTGGCGCGCCCAGCACGACGCCGGGGAGGCGGCCGGCGGAACCCTCCCTCTCCCGCCCGAGCCGCCGCGCCTGGTCGAGGGCGAGCCCGACTACGACCGCTGCCTGGTCCTGCTGCGCGACGATCCCGAAGCCGCCCGCGCCTTCGCCGAAGCCTGGGCGGCACGCGACGGCCGCGCCGCCGCGCAGGAGGGCGCGCGGCACTGCCTCGCCCTGGCCCTGCTCGCCGCCGACGAACCCGCCCGCGCGGCGGAGCGGCTTGAGGCGCTCGCCGCCGCCACCAGCGCCGGCCCCGCCGCGCGCGCCGCGCTGCTCGCCGAGGCGACGCAGGGCTGGCTGATGGCCGGCGATCCGGCGCGCGCGTGGCGGGCCGCCGGCGCGGGGCTCGCCCTCGTCCCGTCCGATGCCGGGCTGCTCGCCGACCGGGCGCGGGCGGCCGGGCAGCTCGGCCGCACGGAGGAGGCGCTGGAGGACCTCGCCCGCATCGTCGCCCTCGACCCCGCGCGCACCGAGGCGCGCATCGCGCGCGCCGCGCTCCTTCGCCGCCTCGACCGGACCGCGGAGGCGGAGGCGGAGATCGAGGCGCTGCTGCGCGCCGTCCCGGACCACGCCGAGGCGCTGCTCGAGCGCGGCATCCTCCGCCAGCTGCGCGGCGACGCGGCGGGCGCGCGCGCCGACTGGGAGCGCGCCATCGCGCTCGCCCCGGACTCGGCGACCGCGGATCTCGCGGAGCAGAACCTCGCGCTCAGCGCGGCGGGGCCGGCGCCCTAGCCGCCGTTGCCGAGGCTGAGGGACGGCTTTCCGCCACCGGGCCGGCTGCCGGTGGCGTCACGAGGCGCTCAGATCCGGCCGGCGCGCACCAGCTTGCCGGGCAGGGCGCCGGTATGCGCGCCGTCCTCGAAGACCGGCACGCCGGAGACGAAGGTGGCCTTGTAGCCGTCCACCTTCTGCACCAGGCGCCGCCCGCCGGCGGGCAGGTCGTAGACGACCTCCGGCTTCCGCACGCGCAGTGCGGCGTGATCGATCACGTTCACGTCGGCCTTCTTGCCCGGCGCGAGCACGCCGCGGTCGGTCATGCCGAAGAACTGGGCCAGCTCGCTGGTCTGCCGCTTCACCACGAATTCCAGCGGCAGCCGCGGCCCCCGCGTGCGGTCGCGCGCCCAGTGCGTGAGCATGAAGGTCGGCATGCCCGCGTCGAGGATCGAGGAGCAGTGCGCGCCGCCGTCGGAGAGGCCGAGCATCGTCGCCTCGTCCGTCAGCATGCTGCGGGTGATCTCCAGGTTGTCCTCGTTGTAGCCGGTGACCGGGAAGAAGATCAGGTTCGCCGGATCGGCGGCCATGTAGTCGTAGGCGACCTCGTCCGGGGTGCGGCCTTCGCGCTCGGCGATCGCGGCGATGCTCTCGCTCGCCGGGGGCTCGTAGTTGGGCGGGTCGCCCAGCCTGAACATGCGGTGCCAGCGGCGGACGATGTGCTGGCGGAACTGCGAGAGCCGCTGGACCAGCTCCTCCGCCGGCCTGTCGGCCAGGATCTCCGCCCGCACGGCGGGGTCGCGCAGCCGCGCCATCCGCTCCGCGATCGGCAGCCCCAGCAGGCGCTGATAGCTGGGCCGGATCGAGAAGGGGTTGAGCGCGGTGTCGGCGCCGAGCAGCACGCCGACGGGCCGCCCCGGCACCTGCGCCGTCACGTACGCCCCCCTGGCGCGGGCGGCGCGCACGCCCTGCATCAGCCGCTGCCAGCGCTCCGTGTCGGTCGGGCGGTCGGTCAGCAGGAACCACATCGGCCGCCCGGTCTCCAGGCCCAGCCGGGTGAGCCACTCGAGCTCCGTCTCCTCGATGTCGAAGTCGGAGTTCATGCCGAAGGCGCCGTGGCCGACCCTGCCGAGCGCGCGGCCGATGCCCATCAGCTCGTCCACCTGGGAGTACCGGCTCGGCACCATCCCGCCGGTCAGGGTCTTGTGGGAATTGGTGCGGGAGGTGGTGAAGCCGAAGGCGCCGGCCCGCAGCCCCTGCTCCGTCAGCCGGTGCATCTCGGCGATGTCGTCGGCCGTCGCTGGCTCGAGGTTGATCGCGCGCTCGCCCATGACATAGACGCGCAGCGGGTGGTGGGGGATCTGCGCGGCGACGTCGATGGTCCGTCGCATCCCCTCCAATGCGTCGAGATAGTCGGGGAAGCTCTCCCAGTTCCACCTGAGCCCTTCGGCGAGAGCGATGCCCGGGATCTCCTCCACCGCCTCCATCAGGCCGATGAGCTGCTCGTGGTCCGCCGGGCGCACGGGGGCGAAGCCGACGCCGCAATTGCCGAAGAGGATGGTGGTGACGCCGTGCCAGGAGGAGGGCGCGAGTTCCGGGTCCCAGGTGGCCTGGCCATCGTAGTGCGTGTGCGCGTCCACCCAGCCGGGCGTGACCAGCAGGCCGTCCGCCTTGATCTCGCGCCTGGCGGGGCCGGCCTTGCCGCCGACCTGGGTGATGCGATCGCCGTCGAGCGCCACGTCGCCGGTGAAGGCCGGTTTGCCCGTGCCGTCCACGATGGTGCCGCCGCGTATGACGGTGTCGTGCATGCTCCGCTCCCTCCAGGGCCGCGCCGGATGACGCGCCCGTGGCCGTGGTGTCGTCTCTCGGGCGGATTGGGGCACCCTTGACACGGGGGGTCAAGCCGGGCGGTCGGGCCGCGCGCGGACGCCGCGATCGGGCGTCCGCGCGCGGGCGACGGCCGCGGCAGAAGCGCCGCGCCCCCAGCCGCGGGCGCCGACCAGGCCGGCGACCGGACCGAGCGCGAAGGCATGGGCGGACGCGAAGGCTGCTCCGGGCGCCGCTGCCGCCCATGAACGGGCGCGGATGCCCGCCGGCGCCCCGCTGGCCGGGGTGGTCAGCCCCGCAGCGGCAGCCGGTCCGCGATCAGGAAAGGCGCATCGGGCGCCGCCTGGGCGAACAGGCAGAGTTCCCGCACCCGGCGGGGGCGCCCCGCGGCGGCGCCCAGCAGGGCCTCGGCCGCCGTCCGCACCGCGGGCAGGTCGGCCGGCGCGAGCCGGCACGTCAGCGTCACGTGGAAGCGCCACTCCTCCAGCACGTAGGGATAGCCCCAGCGCCGCAGCAGGGCCTGCTGCGGCGGGCTGAGATCGTGCCGCCGCCGCCGCTCGATCTCGTCGGCCGATGGCGGGGCGCGAAAGGCGTCGAGCTCCACCACGCAGGCATCGGCAAGGCGGCGGAGCTCGGCGCAAGGCACCGTCTCGCGCAGCGCCAGGAAGCCGTGCAGCGGCGCGACGCGCAGCGGCGGCAGCAGAAAGGGCCGGGTCCGCGCCGCCAGGGCCGCGGCCGCGGCATGCAGCTCCGGCCAGGGCGCGGCGAGGCGAAAGGGCGGCTTCAGCGTGGCGTGCAGGCCGTAGCGCCGCGGCTCTTCGGTCAGCGCCGCCAGGTCCAGGCCAGGGATCGCCGGCTGCGGCACGACTGCCCCGGTCTCGGCGTCGCGCCCCAACCAGCGGCTGCCCAGCGCATGCAGCGGGTCCGAGCGTTCCGGCGCCCAGTAGAGGGCCGCGCGCATGGTCGATTCCCCCGCCTATGCGGCCGGCCGCACCTCGAACAGCCGGGTCGCCACCCGCTCCCGCACATCGGCGTCGTGGAAGATGCCGACCACGGCGCTGCCGGCCGCCTTGGCCTCCTCGATCAGGTCCACCACCACCTCGCGGTTCGCCGCGTCCAGGCTGGCGGTCGGCTCGTCCAGCAGCAGCACCGGCCAGGGCGCGACGAAGCCGCGCGCCAGGTTCACCCGCTGCTGCTCGCCGCCCGAGAAGGTGGCCGGCGGCAAGGCGTGCAGCCGCGGCGGCAGGTTGAGCCGCGCCATCATCGCCGCCGCCCGGGCCAGCGCCTCCGCCTCGGCCACGCCGCGGGCGCGCAACGGCGCCGCCACCACCTGCACCGCCGGCACGCGCGGGATCACGCGCAGGAACTGCGAGACGTAGCCGATGGTCTCGCGCCGCACCGCGCGCACCTCCTGCGCGTCGGCGGCGGCGAGGTCCAGCGTCCGCCCCCCATGGCGCAGGAGGATGCGGCCGCCGCCGGCGCCGTAATTGCCGTAGAGGCAGCGCATCAGCGTGGACTTGCCGGCGCCGGAAGGCCCGTGCAGCGCCACGCATTCGCCGGGCGCGACCGAGAGCCCCACCCCGTCCAGCACCGGGATGCGGACGCCGCCCTGCAGGTGCAGCAGGAACTCCTTGCGCAGGCCTTCGGTCCGGAGCGCCCAGTCGGTCATGCCGCGATCACCGAGCTGACGAGCAGTTGCGTGTATTCGTGCTGCGGGTCGTCCAGCACGCGGTCGGCGAGCCCGGCTTCCACCACGCGGCCGCGGCGCATGACCAGGATGCGGTGGGCGAGCAGCCGCGCCGCGGCGATGTCGTGCGTCACCAGCAGCACCGCGAGGTCCAGCTCCGCCACCAGGGCGCGGATCAGGTCGAGCAGCCGCGCCTGGACCGAGACGTCGAGCCCGCCGGTCGGCTCGTCCATGAAGACCAGGCGCGGACCGGTCACCAGGGCGCGGGCGATCTGCAGGCGCTGCTGCATGCCGCCGGAGAAGGCGCGCGGCAGGTCGTCCAGCCGGCCGGGATCGATCTCGACGCGCCGCAGCCAGGCCTCGGCGGTCTCGCGCAGCCGGCCGTAGTGGCGGGCGCCCAGGGCCATCAGCCGCTCGCCGATGTTGCCGCCGGCCGAGACGCCGAGGCGCAGCCCGTCGCGCGGACTCTGGTGGACGAAGCCCCACTCGGCGCGGCTCAGCCGGCGCAGCGCGGCATCCGACAGGCTCTGCACGGCATGCGCCACGCCCTCGGCATCGCGATAGGTCACCTGGCCCGATTGCGGCCGGAGCTGTCCGGCCAGCACGCGCAGCAGGGTGGACTTGCCGGAGCCGGATTCGCCGACGATCGCCACCACCTCGCCCGGCCAGAGATCGAGGCTGACGCCGTCGAGCGCCCGCAGGCCGCCGAAGGCCAGATGCAGGTCGCGCGCGGCGAGGATGGGGCCGTTCATGCCGCCTCCCCCCGCCGCTGCCGCGCCTGGCGCTCGCCGCAGTAGTCGGTGTCGGAGCAGACGAAGAGCCGTCCGCCGGCGTCGTCGGTCACCACCTCGTCCAGGTAGCTGGCGTCGCTGCCGCACAGGGCGCAGCGCGCATCGGCGCGGATCGGGCGGAAGGGATGGTCCTCGAAATCCAGGCTGTGCACGGCGGTATAGGGGGGCACGGCGTAGATCCGCTTCTCCCGCCCCGCGCCGAACACCTGCAGCGCCGGCATGCGGTGCATCTTCGGGTTGTCGAAGGCCGGGATGGGCGAGGGCGACATCAGGTAGCGATGGTTCACCATCACCGGGTAGTTGTAGGACAGCCCGACGTGGCCGAGCCGGGCGATGTCCTCGTACAGCTTCACCTGCATCAGCCCGTAGTCGGCGAGCGCGTGCAGGCGCCGGGTCTCGGCGACGCGCGGCTCCAGCCGGAACAGCGGCTCCGGCATCGGCACCTGGTAGACGAGGATCTGGCCCTCGCGCAGCGGGGTTTCCGGGATGCGGTGGCGGGTCTGGATGATCGTCGCTGCGGCCGTCCTCTCGGTGGTCGCGACGCCGGCGACGCGGGCGAAGAAGCGGCGGATGGAGACGGCGTTGGTGGTGTCGTCGGCGCCCTGGTCGATCACCTTCAGCACGTCGTCGCGGCCGATCAGGCTGGCCGTCACCTGGATGCCGCCGGTGCCCCAGCCGTAGGGCAGCGGCATCTCCCGCCCGCCGAAGGGCACCTGGTGCCCGGGGATCGCCACCGCCTTGAGGATGGCGCGGCGGATCATCCGCTTGGTCGCCTCGTCCAGATAGGCGAAGTTGTAGCCCGTCTCGGTCATTCCGCCGCCTCCGGCAGGGTTGCGGCCGCCGCCTGCGCGGCGGCGCGGATGCCGCGCAGGTTTTCCAGCTCGCTCTGGAAGTCCACGTGGTGCGGCAGCTTCAGGTGCTCGACGAAGCCGGTCGCCTCGACGTTGTCGGCGTGGTAGAGGACGAACTCCTGGTCCTGCGCCGGGGCCGTCACCTCCTCGCCAAGCTCCCCGGCGCGCAGCGCGCGGTCGACCAGCGCCATGGCCATCGCCTTGCGCTCGCCGCGGCCGAAGACCAGGCCGTAGCCGCGGGTGAACTGCGGCGGCTCCGTCCTCGAGCCGAGGAACTGGTTGACCATCTGGCATTCGGTGACGGTGATCTCGCCGATCTGGACGGGGAAGCCGAGCTCCGGCGGGGTGAACTCGACCGCGACGGCGCCCTGGCGGATCTCGCCGACGAAGGGATGGGCGTTGCCGTAGCCGCGCTGGGTGGAATAGCCGAGCGCCAGCAGGAAGCCCTCGTCGCCGCGCGCCAGGGCCTGCAGCCGGAGCGGCCGCGCGGCCGGACAGGCGAGCGGCTGGCGCGTCAGGTCGGGCGGCTCGGACTCGGCGCGCGGTTCGGGCTGCATCAGCCCCTCGTCGGCCAGCAGGTCGCTGACCCGCGGCGCCGCGGCCGCGGCGGCGCATGCCTCCTCGGCCGGCGCCGGTGGCGGCGCGCCAGGCGCCGCCAGGGAGAAATCGAGCAGCCGGTGGGTGTAGTCGAAGGTCGGACCCAGCAACTGGCCGCCGGGCAGGTCCTTGTAGGTGGCGCTGACCCGCCGCCACAGCCGCATCCGCGCCGTGTCCAGCGGCAGCGAGGCGCCGAAGCGCGGCAGGGTGGTGCGGTAGGCGCGCAGCAGGAAGGCGGCCTCGATCAGGTCGCCGCAGGCCTGCTTGATCGCCAGCGCCGCCAGGTCCGGATCGTGGCAGGCGCCTTCGGCCATCACCCGGTCCACCGCCAGGCCGAGCTGCTCGCGGATCTGCGCCAGCTCCAGCTCCGGCACGGCCGCCTCGCCGCGACGCAGCGCCGCCAGCCAGGCGTGGGCGTGGGAGATCGCCCTCTCGCCGCCCTTCACCGCGACGTACATCGGCTCAGCCCTGCCCCAGCGCGATGCCGCGCGGCAGGGCGGCGATCCGCGTGCCGGCGCACAGCAGCACGTCCACCCCGCGCGGGAAGCCGCGGCGCTGCGCCTCCCAGGCGGCCGGGAACCAGGACGGGAGCCCTTCCACCAGCAGCCGGTGCTCCTGCGCGATGCCGGGGCCGGTGAGGCGCCAGCCGCTCCCCTCGGCCAGGCCGGCGACCTGGACGAGCAGGGTGGCGGAGTCTTCCGGCGCCTCGTCGCTGCCCGCGTCCAGCTCGGAAAGCGGCGGCGGGGCGCCGCAGGCGAGCACGAGGCGCGCCTCGCCGGGACGGCCGGCCGCCGGGCTGCCGCAATGGAAGCGCAGCCAGGCGTCGGCGGCGGCGCCGGCATCGTGCCAGAGCGGCGTGTCGGCATCGGCCAGCGTCAGCAGCACCGCGGCGGCGGCCGGCAGCAACGGCGCCGGCGGTCGCAGCCCGGCGCCAAGGCTTTGCACGCGGCCGGGGCGGCTGAGCGCCGCCAGGATGGCGCGGAAGGACTGCTGCGCCTCGGCGACCGGATCGGCGAAACCGGGGGAAAGGGTCATCGCGTCGTCACCATGGTCAGGAACTCCACCCGCGTCGCCGCCGCGCGGCGCGCCTCCCGCGCCGCGGCCGCGGCCTGGGCGGCGGCGAGCGGCTCGATCACCGTCGCCAGCAAGACCTCGCGCCGGGCGGGGTCCTGCAGCAGCGCGTCGAGCAGCGCGGCGAGCTCCGCCTTGCGGGCGTCACGCCCGGCGACATAGGCGTGACCCACCGCGCCGCCCTCGAGCTGCACCGTGCAGCGCGTCACGGTCATCTCGCCGAGGTTGAAGGGCGCGCCGTCGCCGCCCAGGCGGCCGCGCACCATCACCAGCCCGGCCTCCGGCCCGCGCAGGCGGCGGTGCGGCGGGGGCGGCGTCAGCGTTTCCAGCCGCGCGGCGATCGCGGCTGCGTCGGCCCGCGCCAGCACGGCCATCCAGCGCTGTCGCTGCGGGTCGGCCGCCGTGCCGGCGGGGGAGGGCGGAGTGTCGTGCATCGGCTGGTCCGTGGCGGGTTCGTCTGGCTGGCGCGCCGCGTCATCGGCGGCCGGCGTCCGGCCGGCTCGCCGCGGCGATCGGCGCGGACGCTTGCCGCGGGCCCGAGGCGCGGGACGCGGCCGATCGTCGCCTCAGGCCGCAGGGTCATAGCGTCTGCAGAATTCGAGGGCGTCTAGCGCGCGGAAGTCGGCGAGCCTTTCGCGCAGCTGCTCGTGCGTCCAGTGCCACCAGGCGATGCGCAGCAGCGCCGCGCGCAGCGGCTCGGCGAAGCGGTAGCGGATCAGCCTGGCCGGCACGCCCGCCACCACCGCGAAATCCGGCACGTCCCTGGAGACGACGGCCCCGGCGCCGATGGCCGCGCCGCAGCCGACCGCGACGCCGGGCAGGATGATGGCGCCATGCCCGACCCAGACGTCATGGCCGAGCGTCACCTTCTGCGCGCGCCGCCAGTCGAAGAATTCGGCCTCGTCCTCGCCGAGGCCGTAGGCCGAGGAGCGGTAGGTGAAATGGCTCAGCGCCACGCGCTGCAGCGGATGGTTGCCGGGATTGATCCTGGCATGCGCGGCGATGGAGCAGAAGCGGCCGATCTCGGGGTAGATGATCTCGCTGTCGTGCACCACGTAGCTGTAGTCGCCGATGCGGGATTCGGCGATGCGGGTGCGGGCGCCGACCTCGCACCAGGCGCCGATGCGGCTGTCGCGCACGACCGCGCTCGGGTCTATCCGCGCCTGCGGACCAAGCGTCCGCGTGGCGGGGTCGCGATGCGCGGTCATGCGGGCATGGCCTCCGAGGCCGCGTCCGCCCGGGCGCGCAGGTGCGCCAGCAGGATCGCGGCGGCCGCTTCCGGCGTGCCGTCGTTGCGGATGGTGACGTCCGGGGCGGGGCCTTCCAACGGCACCGCCCGGCGCAGCCGGGCGGCGAGGTCGCCGTCGCTCGCCCGGACGCGGCCGGCGAGGCGCGCCGCCAGCACGAGGGGCGGCGCGGTGACCTGCACCACGCTCACCGCCGGCAGTCGCGCGCGCGCGACGCCGACGACGCCGCGCGAGACGTTGCAGACGGCCACCGCCCCCCGCCGCACCGCCGCCGCCACCGCGGCCGGAATGCCGTAGCTCAGGCCATGCGCCCGCCAGGAGAGGCAGAAGCCGCCTGCCGCCTCGGCAGCGGCGAATTCCGCGGGGCCCAGGCTGTCGTGCTCCTCGGCGGCGGAGCTTTCGCGGGTGACCACGCGCCGGGCGAAGACGAAACGCGCGTCGCCGGCCAGCGCCTGGCGCGCCAGGCGGATCAGCGTGTCCTTGCCGGCGCCGCTGGGGCCGACCACCAGCACGAAGCCGCCCGGCATCACACCACCCTCTCGCCGGCGCGCCACACCTGGCGCACCACCGGCACGTCGCCGCACAGCCGCACCCGCACGAGGTCGGCGCGCAGCCCGGGCGCGATCGCGCCGCGGTCGTGCAGGCCGGTGGCGCGGGCCGGGGCGCTGGTGACCATCGCCACCGCCCGCGGCAGGGCGATGGCGGGCACCAGGCCGGGCAGGCGGAAGGCCGCCAGCAGGAGGCTCGCCGGGACGTAGTCGGAGGACAGCATGTCCAGCAGCCCGGCCTCCGCCAGGGCCTTTGCCGACACATTGCCGGAATGCGAGCCGCCGCGGATGAGGTTCGGCGCGCCCATCATCACGCCGATGCCATGGCGGCGGCAGGCTTCCGCCGCCTCGACCGTCGTCGGGAATTCCGCCAGCGCCACCCCCTCCCGCACCGACTGCTCGACGTCCGCCGGGGTGGTGTCGTCATGGCTGGCGAGGGGGATGCCGCGCTCCCGCGCGAAGGCGATCAGCGCCGGGCGGTTCACCGCGATCCGCGCCGCCGCGACCCGCTTCTTCTCCTCCGCCCGCGCCTCCAGCTCGTGGCGCAGGCCGCCGTGGCGCGCAGCGTAGACGTAGTAGCGCTCCATGTCGCGGAACTGGCGCTGGCCGGGCGTGTGGTCCATCAGCGAGATCAGCCCGACCGGTACCTCCGCGGCGAGCTGCTCCACCGCCTCCACCACGCCCGGCGCCGGCACCTCGCAGCGGATATGGGTCAGGTGCTCGGCGCGGAAGAGCCGGTCGCGGCGCGCCCGGTCCAGCGCCGCGGCGATGTCGTGCACCTCGCCGCCGAGGCCGCCGCCCTCGTCGAGGCCGGCGCGCAGGCTGTCGAAGACCGTGGTGATGCCGGCGGCGGCGATCTGCGAGTCGTAGGCCAGCGCCGCGCCGAGCAGGTCCCAGCGCACCCGGGGGCGCGGCTGCACGTGGCTCTCCAGGTGGTCGGTGTGCAGCTCGACCAGCCCGGGCAGCAGGAAGTCGCCGTCGAGGTCGAGCCCGGCCTCCGGCGCCCGCCCCTCGCCCAGCGCGAGGATGCGGCCGTCGGCCACGGCCACCCAGCCGTGCACCACCGCCTCCGGCAGCACGAGGCGGGCATTGGCCAGCAGCAGGGGCGCGGCGGCGGTGGCCGGCGGCAGGGCCGCCAGGAGCGTATCGGGACTCATGCGCGGGGTTCCTCGCCTCTCCCCATGATGGCGGCGCGCAGCCGGCCGGAGAGCGCATCGATCGCCGCCACGACCAGCAGGATCAGCACCAGGATGAAGGCGACCGCCTGCCATTCCAGCGTGCGGATCATCTCCGCCAGCTGCAGGCCGATGCCGCCGGCGCCGACGATGCCGATGATGGTCGAGGAGCGGGTGTTGGATTCGAACAGGTAGAGGACGTGCCCGGCCATCACCGGCAGCACCTGCGGCAGCACGGCGAAGCGGATGCGATGCGGTCCGCCGCCGCCTGCGGCGGTGACGCCCTCGTCCGGCCGCCGGTCGGCGGCCTCGATGGTCTCGGAGAAGAGCTTGCCGAAGGTGCCGATGTCGGCCGTGGCGATGGCCAGCACGCCGGCGAAGGGGCCGAGGCCGACGATGCCGATCCAGATCAGCGCCCAGATCAGCGCGTCCACGCCGCGGATGCCGTCGAGCAGCCGGCGGGAGGCGAAGCGCACCACGCCGTGCAGCGTGGCGTTGCGTGCCGCGAGGAAGCCGAGCGGGAAGGCGAGCAGTGCCGCCAGCAGCGTGCCGAGGAAGGCGATCGCCAGCGTCTCCGCGAGCCCTTGCAGCATCATCCGCAGCTGCGCCCAGCCGCCGGGGTCGGGCGGCAGCATCAGCCGCAGGAAATGCAGCAACTGGCCGATGCCGGTCAGCAGCCGCGCCGGCTCGATCTCCATCCGCCACAGGCCGAGGGCGAGCAGCGCCGCGACGGCCAGCAGCGCCGCGACGGCGCGCAGCCGCCCGGGCGTGAGGAGGCGGAACTGCCGCGGATGGCGGGCGCGCAGGCCGGGCAGGTCGGCCAGGGCGATCTCGCGGAGCGCGCTGCTCATGCCGCCCGCTCCATCCCGGCGAGGCGGGCGCGCAGCCGGCCGGTCAGCAGGTCTATCACCACCACGGTGGCGATGATCAGCACCAGCAGCGCCGAGACGTCGCTGTAGTGGAACTTGCGGATCGCCTCGAGCAGATCCTGGCCGATGCCGCCGGCGCCGACGAAGCCGAGCACCGAGGCGCCGCGCACGTTGATCTCGAAGCGCAGCAGGGCGTAGCTGGCCAGGCTGGGCAGCACCTGCGGCAGCGCGCCGAAGCACACCATCGCCGGCCAGGCGGCGCCGGCGGCGATCGCGCCTTCCACCGGCTTCATGTCGATGTTCTCCACCGCCTCGGAGAACTGCTTGCCGAGCCCGCCGAGGCTGTGGACGGCGATCGCCAGCACGCCCGGGAACGGCCCCAGGCCGAAGGCGAGGACGAAGATCAGCGCGAAGACGATCTCCGGCACGGTGCGGCAGAATTCCAGCAGGCGCTTCGCCGCGTGGCGGAGCCAGGGGTTGCGCACCATGTTGCCGGCCGAGGCGAAGCCGAGCGCCGCGCCCGCCGCCGTGCCGAGCAGCGTGCCGACCGCCGCCATCAGCACCGTGTCGGCGAGCAGCGGCAGCCAGCGGTGGAGGCCCCAGAACCACTCGCCGGGATCCGTCCACACCCGCTGGCCGGCGGCGTCGCCGCCTTCGAGCGTCAGCAGCCGGTCGAAATAGCCGAAGAAGCGGCTGATATGGGTGAGCAGCCGCGGCAGATCCACCTGCGCCACCCAGGCGCTGAGGAACGTCAGCGCCGTCAGCACCCCCAGGGCGAGCAGCAGGCGCTGGCGGCGGTTCCGCTGCACGGCGGCATAGGCGCCGGCCAGCGGCGCCAGCCGCGCGGGCGGCAGGCGGGAAGGTTTCACCGGCATCGGGCGCGGAGGTCGGCAGCGCAAGCGTCAGCCGCGCCGGCGGCGCAGATTGTCCACGAAGCGGTTGAGCTCGATGATCGGCTGGTAGGCGGCGTTGTCCACCGGCGCGAACGGCCCCTGCCTGCCTTCGTAGAGGCGGTCGAAGGCGGCCCGATCGCGCTGCGGCAGCGCCAGGACGGCATCGCGGATCGCCGTCTTCAGCTCCGGCGGCAGCGAAGCGAGGTAGGTCATCGGCGAGTTCAGGATCTGGTCGGACTTGTAGATGATGCGGAAATCGGCCGCGCGGGCCATGCCCTTGCGCTCCATCCGCAGCAGGTTGGATTCCTGCTCGTCGTTCCACCAGTTGGCGGCGACGTCCACCGTGCCCTGCTGCAGCGCGATCACCGCATTCTCGTGGCTGCCGGTGTAGATGACGCGGCCGAAGAACCGCTCCGGGTCTATGCCCATGTTGTGCAGGGCGAAGCGCGGCACGTTGTTGCCGGAGGCGGAATTGGGATCCACCAGCCCGAGGTTCCTCCCGCGCAGGTCCTCGAGCGTGCGGTAGGGCGAATCCGCCCGCACGTAGAAGACCGAGTAGTAGCCCCTGCTGCCGTCGAGATTGGTCTCGATGGCGAAGGCCTCGATCGGCACCCCGCTCATCAGCGCGCGGGCGAAGGAGGCCGGGCCGTGCATGGCGACATGGATGTTGCCGGCGCGCTGGCCCTCGATCACCGCCGCGTAGTCGTTGGCGATGCGCAGGGTGACCCTGGTGCCGATCTCGCGCGAGAGGTAGGCGACGAAGGGCCCGTAGCGATCGAGCACGCCGGCGGCGTTCTCCGCCGGGATCACCGCGAAGGTGATCTCCGGGAACCGCTCCCGCCAGGGCTGGGCGTGCAGGGCGGGGGCGAAGCCGGCAGCCAGGGCGCTGCCGAGCAGGAGGCGGCGACGGATCATCGGGGGACCTCGACGGAAGGGTTCGGGATCAGGCGTATTGCGCGGTGAGGGCGGGCGTCAGCGCCGGCCGCGGCGGCGGCGCCCGGCCCGGCGTGGCCGCCGCCTCCTCCAGCCCGTAGAGGTCGCGGGCGACCTCCTCGGTCAGCATCTCGGGGGTGCCGTCGAACACCAGGCGGCCGGCGGCCAGGCCGATCAGGCGGTCGCAATAGCCGCGCGCCAGCTCAAGCGAATGGAGGTTGCACAGCACGGTGATGCCGAAGCGGCGGTTGATGTCGGCCAGCGCCTCCATCACCAGGCGGGCATTGCGCGGGTCCAGCGAGGCGACCGGCTCGTCGGCCAGGATCAGCTCCGGCTCCTGCACCAGGGCGCGGCAGATGGCGACGCGCTGCTGCTGGCCGCCGGAGAGGCGCTCGGCACGCTGCGCGGCGAGGCCGCCCATGTCGAACTGCTCCAGCGCCGCGAGCGCGATGGCGCGGTCCTCCTCGGGCCACAGGCGCAGCAGCGAGCGGTAGGCCGGCACGTGGTTCAGGCGGCCGACCAGCACGTTCGTCAGCACGTCGAGCCGGCCGGAGAGGTTGAACTGCTGGAAGACCATGGCGCAGCGCGACCGCCAGGCCCGCAGCGCCGCGCCGCGCAGGGCGGTGACCTCCTGCCCGCGCCAGAACACCCGCCCCGCGCTCGGCTCGACCAGCCGGTTGAGCATGCGCAGCAGCGTGGACTTGCCGGCACCGGAGCGGCCGATGACGCCGACGAAGCTGCCGGAGACGATCCGCAGCGACACCCTGTCCACCGCCACGCAGCCGGGATAGCGGCGCGTCAGCTCCTCGATGACCAGCATGGCCTCTCCGCATTTCGCCGATGCGCGGGAGATAGGCTTCCTGCTTTGCGGCACGATGACGGAATGCGGAAGGTTCGATGACGGACTTCAGCACGATGCGGCGCGATGGGCGGCGTGGAGACCGGCCACGGACCGCGCATCGCACGCACCCGACGGGAAGGCCGCCCGCGTTGACCGGGTCCACGCCACGCGCCTTCGCCCTGGCCGTCGGCGGCGGAAAGGGCCGTGCCGACCGGCACGGCGGCCGCTCGCCCGTGCCCCGTCTCCGCTCACCCGGCCGCGTAGCCGCCATCCGCGACGAGGGTCTGGCCGGTGACGTAGCTCGCCGCGTCGGAGCAGAGGAAGAGCGCGGCCTTCGCCACCTCCTCCGCCGTGCCCCAGCGGCCGAGCGGCACGCGCGCCAGGCCGCGGTCGCCCGCATGGGAGGGCGCGGCGGTGTCGCGCGTCATGCGCGTCAGGGACCGGCCCGGCGCGAGGCTCACCACGCGCACGCCGCGCGGCCCCCACTCCACCGCCAGGCTGCGGGTGAGCTGCGCGATCGCCGCCTTGGCCGCCGCGTAGACGGCGCGGTTCTCGCCGCCGCAGAAGGCGGTCTGCGAGCCGATGCTGAGCACGACGCCACGCCCGCGCGCGACCATGCCGGCGCCGACCAGGCGGGTGAGCAGGATCACGCCCACCAGGTCAACGTCGATCAGCCGGCGGATCTGTGCGGGCGTCGTCCCGAGCAGCGGCGCGGCGACGAGGATGCCGGCGTTGTTCACCAGCACGTCCACCGCGCCGGCACGGGCGGCGAGCGCCTCGACCGAGGCCGGGTCGGCCTGGTCGTAGGCGACCGCCTCGGCGCCGAGCCCGGCGGCGATGGCCGAGAGCGCGTCGGCCTCGATGTCGGCGAGGACCAGCCCCGCGCCGTGCGCGTGGAACAGCCGTGCGATGGCGGCGCCGAAGCCGTTGGCGGCGCCGGTGACGAGCACGCGCCGGCCGGTGAATTCGAGGTCGCGGTGCAGGCTCATGCCGGCAGCGCCCGCACCGCGCGCACCTCCACCGCGTCGCCGGGCCTCGCCTTCAGGATCGCCAGGCCGATCGGATCCAGCGGCAGCGTGCCCGGCGCGACCCGGGGATCGCACCGGACCCAGCCGCGCAGCGGCGCGGCGCGCCCGGTGTCCATCTCCACCAGCAGGTCCTCCGCGAGGCCGCGCGCGATCGCGTCCTCGGGGTGCAGGCGGCAGAGGCGGCGCCGGCTCACCGCGCCCCTAGCGAACACGCCCTCCGCGGGCGCCGGCCGGGCGGCGAGCGGCCGGCGCGCGGCCCGCAGCGCCGCCCGCCGCGTCGTAGTCGCCGCCGCGTCCGGCACCCCGTCCGGGGCGAGGACGACGCCGTAGAATTCCGCGGCCGCCGCCGCGGAGACGAGGCCGAGCCGGACGTCCTCCGCCACCCGCTCGGGCGGGCGCAGCAGCGGGTCGCCATAGCCGCCGCCGCCCGCCGAGCGCAGCACGACGGCATCGCCCTCCCGCATCAGGTGGCCGCCCACCTTGCCGGGCGTGGGGAATTCCTCGACCGCGCCGTCGCTCCGCTCGATCCAGGACGCGACCGGCAGGCCGCTGCGCCCGCCGAGCACGCCGAAGGCCGGCACCACCGCGCCGTCGGAGAGGACGGAGTACCGGCCCTCGGCGGTGCGCAGGCGGATGCGGCGCTGCATGGACAGCCCGCCGCGCGTCGCCCCGGCGCCGCCGGAATCCGTGCGCAGGCGGGATTCCTCGACCAGCAGCGGATAGCGCGTCTCCAGCACCTCCGAGGGCTGCACGGTGACGAGGTCGCCCCAGTCAATCGTGGCCATGGCGCTCGGCCCGTCGCCCTCGCGGAAGGCGCCGTTGCCGCCGGCGGACCACTCGTAGTGCACCCATTCGCGCCGGCTGCGCGGGTCCCAGCCGCCGATCAGGTTGTGGAAGGAGGTGCGGCAGAGGTCGCCGGCGACGCGCTCCGGCGCCACCTGGCTCAGCGCGCCGACCATGGCGGCGATGACGCGCTTGCGCACCTCGCCGTGCGAGCCGGCGGGCGCCGGCCGCTCCACGTTCAGCACCGTCCCCGGCGGCGCGACCACCTCGACCGTGCGGAAGCTGCCCTGGTTCAGCGGCAGGGCCGGATCGAGCACGGACTTCACCGCGATGAACACGGAGCCGGCGGTGACCGCGAGGGTGGAGTTCACCGGCACCGGCACCTGCGGCGCCGCGCCCGTGAAGTCCGCCACCATGCGCTCGCCGGCGATGCTGAGGCGGAGCGGCACGAGCAGCGGCTCGAAGCGGCCGCCGGGGAAGGTCTCGAGGTAGTCCTCGTAGTGGTAGTCGCCGTCCGGCAGCGCCGCGATCGCGGCGCGCATGCGCGCCTCGGAGCGGTCGAGGTCGAGCCGCACCGCCTCCTCCACGGTCGCGATGCCGTAGCGCGCGAGCATCTCCTGGATGCGCGCCTCGGCGACGCGGCAGGCGGCGAGCGCGGCCTCGAAGTCGCCCTTGCGCTCCTCCGGCACGCGCATGTTGGCGAGCAGCAGCTCGAGCACGGACGCGTTGAGCCGGCCCGCCTCGATCACCTTGAGCGGCGGGATGCGCACGCCCTCCTGGTAGATCTCCGTCGCCGTGCCGGACATGCTGCCGGGGACCATGCCGCCGACATCGGGCCAGTGCGCGCGCACGGCGGGGAAGAACACCAGGCGGCCGTCGCGGAAGACGGGGACGATCACCGTCACGTCGTTCAGGTGGGTGCCGCCGGCGTAGGGATCGTTCATCAGCAGCACGTCGCCCGGCGCCAGCCCCTCGCCCAGCCGCTCCATGGCGGCGCGCACGGACCACGGCATCGGCACGACGTGGGAGCCGATGTCGTTGGACTGCGCCACGACCTGGGCGTCGGGGGCGAACAGGCCGCAGGAGAAGTCCTTCGCCTCGTAGATCGCGACCGACTTGGCGGTGCGCATCACCGTCGCGCGCATCTCGCGCACGATCGAGATCAGGCCCTGGCTGATGACCTCGAGGGTGATGGGATCGAGGGCCATGTCAGCCTCCCCGCTCCAGCAGCAGCACGTCCTGCGGCAGCAGGCGCAGCGTCCAGCCGGGCGGCACCACCGTGCAGGCGCCGTCCTCCTCGACGATGGCGGGACCGGGGAGCGCCTCCCCGGGCGGCAGCCGGTCGCGCGCCAGCACGGGCGTCTCGATCCCGGCGCCGCCGAAGCCGACGACGCGGGCGCCCAGGCGCGCGGCGTCGCGGCCGCGGCCGGCGGCGTCCACCACCGGAAGCTCCGGCTTGGCGGTCGTGCCGAAGGCGGCGATGCGGTAGTTCACGATCTCCGCCGCGCCGTCCTCCGGCGCGGCGCCGTAGCGTGCGGCGTAGACGCCGCGGAAGGCGGCCTCGATCTGCGCCATGTCGGCGGCCCCGACCGGCACCGGCACGGCGAGCTCGAAGGCCTGGCCGGCGAAGCGCATGTCGAGCGTCGCCTCGTAGCGCCGCAGCGCCGGCGGCACGCCGGCGGCCTCCAGCTCCGCCGCGGCCTCCGCGGTCAGGGCGGCGAGCGTCTCCCGCACCGCGGAGAGCGGCGTGGCGGCGGTGGTGCCGACGCGGGTGCGCACGGTGTCGCGGCGGATGTCGGCGACCAGCAGCCCGAAGGCGGAGAAATTCCCCGGCCGGGGCGGGACGAGCACGGTGCGCATGCCGAGCTCCTCCGCCACCTCGGCGGCGTGGAGCGGCCCGGCCCCGCCATAGGCGAGCAGCGCGAAGTCGCGCGGATCGAGGCCGCGCATCACCGAGACCTCCTTGATCGCGCCGGTCATGCCGACCACCGCCATGCGCAGGATGCCCTCCGCCATCGCCTCGACGCCGAGGCCGAGCCTCGCGCCCAGCCGCCCGACGGCCGCCGCCGCCGCCTCGCGGTCCAGGCGGATCTCGCCGCCGAGCGGCCGGTCGGTGCCGAGCCGGCCGAGCACGAGGTTGGCATCCGTCACCGTCGGCTCCGTGCCGCCGCGGCCGTAGCCCGCCGGGCCCGGCACGGCGCCCGCCGAGCGCGGCCCGACGCTCAGCGCGCCCACCGCGTCCGCCGCGGCGATGCTGCCGCCGCCGGCGCCGATCGAGTTGATGTCGATCTGGCGGATCTTCACGCGATAGGGCCCCACGCGGCCGTCCTGCGTCATGCCGAAGGCGCCGTCGCGGATGACGGCGACGTCGGTCGAGGTGCCGCCCATGTCGCAGGTGATGACGTTGGGGTGGCCGAGCGCCGCCCCGACGAAGCGCGCCGCGATGACGCCCGCGGCGGGGCCGGAGAGCATGGAGAGCACCGGCAGCGCCTCGATCCGCGCCGAGGGCAGGGTGCCGCCGCCCGAGGTCATGATCGCCAGCTCCGCCGCGGCGCCGGCGGCCTCCAGGCGCCGGCGCAGCCGGCCGAGGTAGCTCCGCATGCGCGGCGCGACGGCGACGTTCAGCGCGGTGGTGCTGAAGCGCTCGTGCTCGCGGTATTCGGGCAGCACCTCGGCCGAGGTCGCGACCACCGACTCCGCGGGCAGCGCGGCGCGCAGGATCGCCGCCGCGCGCGCCTCGTGCGCCGGGTTGGCGTAGCTGTGCAGGAAGCAGACGGCGACCGCGGTCGCCCCCTCCGCCCGCAGCCGCTCCGCCAGCGCCGCGACCTGCGCCTCGTCGAGCGGCCTGAGCGCCTCGCCGGAGGCGAGCATGCGCTCGCGCACGCCGAAGATGCGGTCGCGCGGCACGACCGGCGGCGGGGCGGGCGCCTTGATGTCGTACATCACCGTGCGGTTGCCCCGCCCGACGACGAGGACGTCGCCGTGCCCCTCCGTGACCAGCGCGGCGACGCGCGCGCCGGTGCCCTCCAGCGCCGCGTTGGTCGCGACCGTCGTGCCGTGCGCGAGGCGCGAGAGCCGCGCGGGATCGAGCCCGAGGGCGCGGATGCCGTTGAGGATGCCCTCCGACAGGTCCGCCGGCGTGGAGGGCGTCTTGACCGTCGCCAGGCGGCGGGTCGCCGCGTCGTAGAGCACAAGGTCGGTGAAGGTGCCGCCGACGTCGATGCCGAGCCAGAGCATGCGGTCAGGCTCCCACGAAGACGGGCGGCCGCTTCTCGAGGAAGGCGCGGCTCGCCTCGCGGTAGTCGGCGCTGTCCACGGCGCGCCCGATCGCGGCCTGGATCTCGGCCGCGCGGGCCTCCGCCTCGCCGCGCGCCATCGCCTCCAGGACCAGCTTGGCGCCGGCGACGGAGAGCGGGGCGTTGGCGGCGATCTCCGCCGCCAGCGCCTGCGCGGCCCGCAGCGCCGATCCTTCCGGCGCGAGCACGTCGAGCAGGCCGAGGCGGTGGCACTCGGCCGCGTCCAGCAGGCGCCCGGAGAACAGGATCAGCTTCGCCGCGGAGAGGCCGACGGCGCGCAGCAGCAGCCCCGTGTCGGGCGGGCCGTACACGATCCCCCTCTTGGCCGCCGGGATGCCCATGCGGGTCGTCGCGTCGCCGACGCGCAGGTCGCAGGCCAGCGCGATGCCGCAGCCGCCGCCGACGCCGTAGCCCGAGACCGCGGCGATGGTCGGCCTCGGGCAGTCGCGGATCGCGGCGGTCGCGCCGTCGGCTACCTCCTCGTAGGCGCGCGCCGCCTCGGCGCCGCTCCGCAGCGCGGCGAACTCCGAGATGTCCGCCCCGGCGCTGAAATGCCCGCCCGCCCCGGCGAGGATCACCGCGCGCACCGCCGCGTCGCCGCCGAAGCCGCGGAACAGGCGGCCGAGCTCGCGCCACATGGCGAGCGAGACGGCGTTGCGCTTCTCCGGCCGCGCCAGCGTGACGACGACCACGCCGTCGCCGGCGCCGCGGACCTCGATCTCCTTCACCCCATGCCTCCCGTCCCTCCTGGCGGTCCCGCCCCGCCGGCGTCAGCCGAGGTAGCTGCGCAGCACCTCCTCGTCCCCGAGCAGCCTCGCCGCCGGGCCCGAGTGCACGATGCGGCCGCCCCGCAGCACATGCGCGGTGTCGGCCACCGCCGCCGCGACGCCGACGTTCTGCTCCACGAGCAGGATCGTCATCCCCTCCGCGCGCAGGGCGCGGATCGTGGCGACCATGTCGCCCAACACCGCCGGCGCCAGGCCGACCGAGGGCTCGTCCATCAGCAGGAGGCGCGGGCCGCTCATCATCGCGCGCGCGACCGCCAGCATCTGCTGCTCCCCGCCCGAGAGCGTGCCGGCGCGGCGGCGCGCCTTCTCGCGCAGCCGCGGGAAGAGCGCGAGCACGCGCTCGGTGTCGCGCCGCACGCCGTCGCGGTCGCGCCGGGCGTAGGCGCCCATCTCGAGGTTCTCGGCGACGGTCATGGTGGCGAACACCTCGCGCCCCTGCGGCACCTGGGCGACGCCGCGGCGCAGGATCTCGTCGGGGCGCCGCCCGGTGCAGTCCTCGCCCGCGATTCGCGCCGACCCGCCGTCGGGGCGCACCATGCCGCACAGCGCGTTCAGCACCGTGGTCTTGCCGGAGCCGTTGCCGCCGAGCAGCGACACCACCTGCCCCTCCGGGACGGCGAAGCTGACGTCCTCCAGGATGCGCGTCGGGCCGTAGCTGACCGCCAGGTGCTCGACCTCAAGCATGCACCGCGGTCCCGAGATAGGCGGCGACGACGGCGGGGTCCTCGCGCACCGCGGCGGGCGGCCCCTCGGCGATCACCGCGCCGGAGCCGAGCACGGTGATGCTGTCCGAGACCTCCATCACCAGGCGGATCACGTGCTCGATCAGCAGCAGCGTGACGCCGCGCTCGTCGCGGATGCGGCGCAGCAGCCGGTCTATGTCGGCGAGGCGGTTGAGGCTCAGCCCGACCGCGGGCTCGTCCATCAGCACCACGCGCGGCTCGGCGACCAGGGCGCGGGCGATCTCGACCAGGCGCTGCTGGCCGAAGGAGAGCGCGTGGGCGGGGCGGTCGGCGCAGGCGGCCATGCCGACGAAGTCCAGCGCCTGCCGGGCCCTCTCCGCCGCCTCGCGCTCCTCCTCCCGCAGCCGGCGGCTGCCGAGCACGCCGTCGAGCAGGCCGGCGCGCGTCTCGGTGTGAAGGCCGGTGGCCACGTTCTCCAGCACCGTCAGCCCGCGGAACAGCGCCGTGGTCTGGAAGGTGCGCCGGACGCCGCGCGCGGCGATGCGCGAGGGCGAGAGGCCGGTGATGTCCTGGCCGTCCAGCAGAACCCGTCCCTCGCCGGGCGGGATGATGCCGCAGATCACGTTCAGCAGCGTGGTCTTGCCGGCGCCGTTCGGGCCGATGATGCCGCGGATCTCGCCGGGCGCGACCGCCATGCCGACGCCGCGCAGCGCCGCGACCCCGCCGAAGGCGAGGCCGATGCCCTCCACGGCGAGGCGCGGCGTCACGGCGGCGCCTCGCGCGGCACGGCGGCGGCGGGCGCGCGCTCCGCGGGCGCGGCGCGCAGGTAGCGCTCCTGCCAGCCCGGCAGCCGATCGAGCAGGCCGGCGAGGCCGCGCGGCGCGAGGATCACGGCGCCCATCAGCAGCGCGCCGAAGGCGATCTCCTGCGCGCCCTTGAAGGCGCGCAGCCCCTCGAGCAGGAACAGCACCGCGCCGGCGCCGACGACCGAGCCCGCGATGCTGCCGAGGCCGCCGACCACGATCATCGCCTTCATCAGCGCCATGTGGAACAGGTCGAAGCTCTCCGGCGCGACGTAGCCGAGCATCAGCGCCTGCAGCCCGCCGGCCACGCCGGCGTAGAAGGCCGACAGCCCGAAGGCCATCGCCTTGGTGCGCAGCAGGTCCACGCCGAGCGCCTGGGCCGCCACCTCGCCGTCGCGGACGGCGATCATCGCGCGGCCGAGCCGCGAGCGCACCAGCGACGCCGCCGCGAGGGTGAGCAGCACGGCCAGCGCCAGGGCGAGATAGAAGGTCCCGATGCCCGCCGTGACGCCCGGGATCGGCCAGGATGGGGCCGGCACGCGGAAGCCGCCGGCGCCGAAGGTCACCGGCTCCCAGTGCAGGAACACCCAGAGGGTGAACTGCGCGAAGGCGAGCGTCGCGAGCGACAGGTAGAGGCCGGAGAGGCGGAGCGCCGGCAGGGATATCGCGAGGCCGACCGCCGTCGCCAGCAGCGCGCCGCAGGGCAGAGAGACCGCGAAAGGCACGCCGAGATGCACCTTGAGCAGCGCCGTGCCGTAGGCGCCGATGCCGAACAGCGCCGCATGCGCGAAGGCGAGCTGGCCGCAGTAGCCGACCAGCAGGTTGAGCCCGACCGCCAGGATGACGAAGATGCTGAGCTGGTTGCCGACGAACAGCAGGTAGGGATTCGCGACCAGCGGCAGCACCGCCAGCGCGAGCGCGGCCGCGAGGCCGACCCAGAGCGGCCGGACGGTCATGCGCGCCGGGGCGGCGGGCCGCCCATCAGCCCGCGCGGGCGGAGGACCAGCGTCGCCATGATGGCGACGAACGCCGAGACCTCGAGGAAGCTCGAATGGATGTAGCCCGCGGCGAGCGCCTCGACGACGCCGATGGCGATGCCGCCGACCAGGGCGCCGGGCAGGCTGGTGAGCCCGCCCAGCACCGCCGCGGCGAAGCCCTTGATGAACAGCATGAAGCCGATGTCGGGATAGAGCAGCGTCAGCGGCGCCATCAGCGTCGCCCCCGCGCCGGCGATCGCGGCGCCGACCGCGAAGGCGAGCAGGTGGATGCGCTCGACCCGGATGCCGACCAGGCGCGCGGCCCTCGGGTTGTCCGCGGTCGCCTGCATCGCCTTGCCGATCGTGGTGAGGCGGAAGAACAGGGCGAAGAGGCCCATGACCGCCAGCGCGCCCGCGGTGACGACGAGCTGCTGGGGCAGCAGGACCATGTCGCCGATCAGGATGGGCTCCGGCCGCACCAGCGGCGGGAAGGAGAGGTAGTCGCTGATGCCGCCCCAGGTGAGCCGCGCGAACCCCTTCAGCACGAAGGCGAGGCCGAGGGTGGCGAGCACGACGTTGACGAGGCTCGTGCGCAGCACGGCGCGGAAGCCCACCTGCGCAGCGACGGCGCCGAGCGCGAAGCTGCCGGCGACGGCCCCGGCCAGCGCGACCAGGTAGGGCAGCCCGAGCAGCACGTGCAGCGTGAAGGCCAGGAACCCCGCGATCATCAGCTGGTCGCCGTGGGCGAAGTTGATCGTCCCCGTCGCCTTGTAGACGAGGACGATCCCGAGCGCGACGAGCGCGTAGATGGAGCCGGTCGTCAGCCCGCTGAGCAGGAGGTAGGAGAGCAACGCCCGCCCGCGCGCGCCGCTACCGCACCGTCGTGGTGCCGATGACGCGGATCGGGCCGCCGGGCTCCTTCTGGATCCAGACGACCGTCTTGTTGCAGCGGCCGTCCTCCGGGGTGCAGGTGATGCCGCCGCCGAAGGCGTCGGTTGGGAAGTCGCGGATGCCGTTCAGCGCCTCGATCAGCCGCTCGCGCGTCGGCTCCGGACCGGCGCGGCGCAGCGCCTCGACCAGCACCTGCGCGGCGCCGACGCCGAAGAGGTTGAACACCGACAGCCGGTCGCCCGGGTACTTCGCCTGGATGGCGTCGCGCCAGGGCGCGACCTCGGGCATGTCCGGCGTGTAGCGGACCATGGAGATGGTCACGAACCGCGCGGTGGCGCCCGGGACGCCGACCTGCTCCTCGAAGGCCGCCGGATCGGCGATCCCGGACTGGCCGATCGCCAGCGGCCGGTAGCCGAAGCGCGCCGCGTCGCGCAGGAACACCGCGCCGGGCTTCGGGTAGAGCAGCATGATCACCGCGTCGGCGTTCGCCTGGCGCAGCCGCAGCACCTGCGGCGTGGCGTCGTTGGCGTCCGGCGTGATCTCCTCGTCGGCCACGGGGCTGACGCCGCGCCGGCGGAACTCCTCCATCAGCGGCTGGTAGCGCGCGCGGCCCCAGGCGTCGCGCATGGAGACGACGGCGATGCGCCGCGCGCCCTGCTCCAGCGCATAGGCGAGCTGCGCCTGGCTCTCGATGGTGGAGGTGAGCGCGGTCGAGAAGATGTTGCGCGCGCGCGGCATGGTGATGCCGTCGTGCACCGAGGCGAAGACGAGGAAGGGGATGCCGGACTGCTCGATCTCGGCCCGCGCGGCGATGGTGGCGTTGCTGCAGCCGCCGCCGATCAGCGCGAAGACCTGCTCCTGGTGGATCAGCTTGCGGGTGGCCGCGATCGCCGCGCCGGGCTCGCACCGGTCGTCCTCGCGCACCAGGACGAGGCGGCGTCCGTGCACGCCGCCCCGCGCGTTGACCTGGTCGAACACCGCCTCGACGCCGTTCATCACGAGCCGTCCGTAGAGGTAGCCGGGCCCGGTCAGCGCCCCGAAGGAGCCGATGCGGAGGGTGTCGGCGGTGACGCCCGGCGCGCTCTGGGCCGCGGCCAGCGCCGGCGCGAGAAGGGCGCCGGCCAGGGCGGCGGCGCGCAGGAGTCCCTGGGACTGACGCATGGACGGCCTCCGGAACGTTGTTGTTGGCGTCTCGCCGACAGGCGGCCGCGCGGAAGGTTAGCACGTGGCCTCGATCGCGCCGCAAGGACGATCCGCGATCCCCGGCCGATGACGGCACTAGGCCAGATCCGCATCGGTCGCGCCATACACGGCGCGGGCTGCCTCGCGGCTGACGAAGCCGTCGCGGACGTCCTCCCGCACCGCCTCGCGACTGCGCGAGGCCGGGTCGCCGTAGCCGCCCGCGCCGGCCAGCCTGAAGCTCACGATGTCGCCCCGGCGCAGCCTCCGCACCTCCTTCGAGCCCAGTTCGGTCTCCTCCCCGTCGCGGATCAGCACCGTGCGCGCCGGCGTGCCCGGCCCGCCCCCGAACAGGCCGTAGGGCGCGGTCTTGTGGCGGTCGCCGAGCAGCACGACCGTGGCGCCGTCGGACAGCATCTCGACGTCCTTGCGGAGCCCGCAGCCGCCGCGGAAGCGGCCCGGCCCGCCGGAGTCCTGGATCAGCTGCAGCCGGTGGATGCGCACCGGGTTGCCGGTCTCGTGCACCTCGACCGGGACGTTGGCGCAGTTGAAGACGGGACACAGCGCCTCCGCGCCGTCCTTCCAGGAGCGACCGCCGAAGCCGCCGAGGATCAGGTCGTACATGATCCAGCGCCGTCCCGTGGCCTCGTCCACGCCGCCGAATTTGGGGTTCGCCCAGTGGCTGAAGGCCCCCATGGCGCGCTCCGGCACCGCCTGCGCCATGGCGCCGTTGATCGCGTCGAAGATGCGGATCTGGCACGAGGCGCGGCCGCCGCTTGCCGCCGGGTAGCGGGCGTTGAAGAAGCTGCCCTCGCGCGCGACGGTCCTGATCACGCGCTCGATGCCGGCGTTGTTCGGCACGTCGATGCCGGCGAAGATCCGCATCCCGAAGCTGGCGTAGGCGCGGGTGTAGTTGATGTAGCAGTTGAGGCCCGCCGGCACCTGGTCGCCGCTGCGCGAGAAGTCCACCGTCGCGACGCCGTCCTCGATCGTGATGTCCACGCGCACGGACACCGGCCCGGTGCCCGGCCCGTGGTCGTCGAGGCAATCCTCGAAGGAATAGGTGCCCTCCGGCAGCGCCCGCAGCAGCTCGCGCGCCCGCGCCTCGGAGCGGCGGAGGATCTCCTCGATCGCGCTCTCGATCACGTTCTCGCCGTACTCGGCGTAGAGCCGCAGCAGCCGCCGGGCGCCGACGTGGTTGGCGTTGCGCTGCGCGAGGAAGTCGCCGCGCACCTTCTCCGGCAGGCGGACATTGGCGAGAATCACGCGCAGCAGGTCGGGATCGAACTCGCCCCGGCGGACCAGCTTCACCGGCAGGATGCGCAGGCCCTCGGCGAAGGCTTCCGTCACGCCCTGCACGGCCTCGGAGCCCGGATGCGCGCCGCCCATGTCCACGTGGTGCGCCGTGTTCACCGTGTATCCGATCAGGCGCCGTGCCCCGTCGAACACCGGGGCGACGAAGAACACGTCCGGGAAGTGCCCGCCGCCCAGGAAGGAGTCGTTGGTGACGACCATGTCGCCGGGCTCGAGCTGCTCCGGCGGGACGTAGCGCAGCGCGTTCCGCACGGCGTAGGGCATGGCGCCGAGATGCCCGGGCGTGAAGTTGCCCTGCGCGATCAGCCGCCCCTGGCGGTCGAACAGCCCGGTGGAGAAGTCCTCGCCCTCCCGGACCGCCTCGGAGAAGGCGGTGCGCCGCAGCGCTCCGCCCATCTCGTCGGCGATGGAGACGAAGCTGTTCCAGACGACGGTCAGGGTGACCGGATCGATCGCGCTCATCGCGCGTCCCCGATCGCGATCACGAGGTTGCCGGCGGCGCTGACCGAGACGCGGTCGCCGGGCAGCACCACCGTCGTGGATTCGCGCTCCTCCACCAGCGCCGGGCCTGCGACGCTTTGCCCCGGGGCGAGGGCGTAGCGGTTGACGACGCGCGTGGGCGTCATGCCGCCGGTCTCCGGGAAGAAGGCGAGGCGCTCGCCGACCACCGGGTCGCCGGACCCGGCGCCGCCGTCCAGCCGGAACCCCGCGCCGGCGCGCGTGCCCGGGAGGGTGGCGACGGCGTACCAGTCGGTCGCCTCGACCGGCGCGTCCGGATCGTTGTAGCCGTACTCCCGCCGGTAGGCGTCGTGGAAGACGCGCAGCGCCGTCGCCGCGTAGTCCGCGCCGATCGGGCCGGAAGGCAGGTCCACGCGAAGCTCGTAGCCCTGGCCGGCATAGCGCATGGAGGCGCTGCGCCGGACCGCGAGCTCCCCCTTCCCGCCCATGCGCCGGGCCTCGGCGGCCAGGCGCGCCTCGAGCTCGGCGAAGGTCGCGCGCAGCGCCTCGCTCTGCCCGGCGTCGAGCCGCAGCACGCGGGTGATGCCGAGATCCACCTTGCGCTCCGCCGTGAGCAGGCCGAGCGCCGAGCCGACGCCGGCGCCGCGCGGCACGACGACGCGCGGGATCTCCAGCGCGCGGGCGAGGCGGCCGGCGTGCAGCGGGCCGGCGCCGCCGAAGGCGACGAGGGCGTAGCGCCGCGGATCGCGCCCGCGCTCGATGGAGACGATGCGCATGGCCCGCTCCATGCTCGCGTTGGCGACCGAGTGCACGCCCCACGCGGCCTGCTCGAGCGAGAGGCCGAGCGGGCGGGCGATCGCGCGCTCGATCGCCTCCGCTGCCGCGGCGCGTTCCAGCCGCTGGGCGCCGCCGTTGAAGAAGTCCGGGTTGAGGTAGCCGAGGACGAGGTTCGCGTCGGTGACCGTCGGCTCGGTGCCGCCCCGACCGTAGCAGGCCGGCCCCGGTTCGGCGCCCGCGCTGTCGGGCCCGACGGCGATGAGCCCCATCCGGGTCCGCGCGATGCTGCCGCCGCCCGCGCCGATCTCCAGCAGGTCGATCGCCGTGACGCTGAGCGGAAGGCCGCTGCCCTTCCGGTAGTTGACCGCGTCCACCTCGAAGCTCGGCGTCGTCGCGGGCACGCCGTCGTCGATGGCGCCGAGCTTCGCCGTCGTGCCGCCCATGTCGAAGGTCATGACGTGGCCGCAGCCTTCCTCGCGCCCGACCTCCGCGCACATCAGCACGCCGGCGGCCGGCCCGGATTCGACGATGCGGACGGGATGGGCGCGCGCGAGCTCCACGGAGACCAGGCCGCCGCTGGACTGCATGATGGACAGCTCGGCGCCGATGCCGAGCTCCCGCAGCGACCGGCCGAGCTCCGCGAGGTAGCCGTCCACCAGCGGAGCGACGTAGGCGTTCGCGACCGTCGTGCTGGTCCGCTCGTACTCCCGCCATTTCGGCGCGACCTCCGAGGAGGCCGAGATCCGCACGCCGGGCGCCCGCGCCGCCAGGATCTCCGCCATGCGTCGCTCATGCGCCGGATTCGCGTAGGCGTGCAGGAACGCGACGGCCACGGAGGCGTAGCCGCCCCCCGCGATGCGCGCCGCGACCGCCTCCGCCTCCGCCTCGTCCAGCGGCTTCAGCACCGTGCCGTCGGGGGCGACGCGCTCGGTGACCTCGAAGGTGTCTGCACGGCGCACCAGCGGGCGTGGCTTGTCGAGGTGCAGGTTGTTGGTGTCGTAGCGCTTCTGCCGGCCGATCAGCAGCACGTCGCGGAACCCGGCGGTCGTGACCAGCGCGGTCCGGGCGCCCTTGCGCTCGAGGATCGCGTTGGTCGCGATGGTGGTCGCGTGCAGCGCGGCATCAATGGCCTCGGGCCGCAGCCCGCCCGCCGCGACGCGCGCCCTCAGCCCGTCGAGCAGCGCCCGCGCCGGTTCCCGCGGCGTGGTGTGCACCTTCCAGATCGCGACCCGCCCGTCGGCGGGGTCGTGCAGCGCGAAATCGGTGAAGGTACCGCCGATGTCGAAGGCGATCTGCATCACCGCGGGCAGTCCCCGGCGTGCGGCGGGACGGGGCCCGGGCGGGCGGCGCCGCGATCAGGTGGTTTCGTCCGCAAATCCAGCTGCCCTCGCTCGATCCCCCGAGGGATCCTGCGACCCGGTTTCGCGCCTGGCCATTTCCCGATCGCGAAGGGGATTTCGCCAACCACGACGCCTTCCGGCCCGGCAGCGCGATGGACAGGCCGGCGCCCTCCGTGGTGCCGTTCCCCGAGGCCCGCGCCGCCCCGGCGCGACATCCGCCCCGCTCGCCCTTCTGCCCGAGGACCCCGCCATGACCCGCTTCGCCGCCAACAGCCCCCACGCCCGCGACATCGCCTCCCTGGTGCACCCCGCGACGAACCTCCGCAGGCACCTGGAGACCGGGCCCTCCATCGTGCAGCGCGGCGAGGGCATCCATGTGTACGACGACTCCGGCCGCGCCCTCATCGAGGGCGCCGCCGGCCTCTGGTGCGCCTCGCTCGGCTTCGGCAGCGAGCGCCTCGCCCGCGTCGCCTACGAGACGATGCGCAATCTCGGCTACTACCACCTCTACCGGCACGCCTCGAACGAGCCCTCCATCGACCTCGCGGAGAAGCTGCTCTCGATCGCCCCGGTGCCGATGGCGCGGGTGCTGCTGCAGTGCTCCGGCTCGGAAGCGAACGACACCGCGGTCAAGCTGGTCTGGTACTACTGGAACGCCGTCGGCAGGCCGGAGAAGCGCAAGCTCATATCGCGCAAGCAGGCCTATCACGGCTCGGGCTGCGCCAGCGTCAGCCTGACCGGCAAGCCCGAGTTCCACGCCGCCCTCGGCCTGCCCCTCCCGGGCTTCCTGCACACCGAGTTCCCGCACTACTACCGCAATCGCCTGGACGGGGAGACGGAGGCGCAGTTCTCCGGCAGGATGGCGGAGGCCCTCGAGGCCCTGATCCTGGCCGAGGGCCCGGAGACGATCGGCGCCTTCTGGGCCGAGCCGGTGATGGGCGGCGGCGGCGCCGTGCTGCCGCCCGAGGGCTACTTCGAGAAGATCCAGGCCGTGCTGCGCAAGTACGACATCCTCTTCGTCGCCGACGAGGTGATCTGCGGATTCGGGCGCACCGGGAACATGTGGGGCTGCCAGACCTTCGGCCTCGAACCCGACATGATCACCTGCGCCAAGGCGCTCTCCGCCGCCATGCAGCCGATCTCGGCGGTGCTGGTCAACGAGCGCATCTGGCAGGGGATGCTGGCGCAGAGCGACCGCCTCGGCCCCTTCGCGCACGGCTACACCTACGCCGGCCACCCCGTCGCCGCCGCCGTCGCGCTGGAGACGCTCAGGATCTACGAGGAGATCGGCCTCGTGGACCATGTGCGCGCGGTCGAGCCGGTCTTCCTGGAGGCGCTCGGCGCGCTCCGGAGCCACCCCCTGGTCGGCGATTTCCGCGGCTGCGGGCTGATCGGCGGGATGGAGATCGTCAGCGACAAGGAGACGCGGGCGATGTTCCCGCCCGAGCTCGACGTGCCGGGGCGGATCGACGCGAACGCGCGGCGCCACGGCCTGATCCTGCGCTTCGTCGGCAACCGCATCGCCTTCTCCCCGCCGCTGGTCATCACCGAGGCGCAGATCCTGGAACTGGCCCGCCGCCTCGCCGCCGCCCTCGACGACACGGCGCGCGAGCTGGGCCGGCTGTAGCCGGCCGGCTCGACCGCCCCTCGGGCGGCTGCTAGCCTCGGCGCCCGGCGAGGGCGGCACCCGCGAGGCCGCCCGCGCGCAGCATCGTCCGCCAGGATGCCATGGCATTGCATCTGGATCTCGTGACGGCGCGGCTGTTCGTCGCGGTCGTCGAGGAGGAGGGCATCGCCCGCGCGGCGGAGCGCGAGAACATCGCCCCCTCGGCCGTCAGCAAGCGCATCAGCGAGCTGGAGCAGCGCCTCGGCGTCGCCCTGCTCCGCCGCCACCACCGCGGCGTCGAGACGACGCCGGCCGGCGCCGCCTTCCTGCGCCGCGCCCGCGCCCTGCTACGCGAGGCGGAGCACCTCGAGCGCGAGCTGCGCGAGCACGCGCTCGGCGAGCAGGGCCACATCCGCCTCTACACGAACGAATCCGCCCTCGTCGGCCTCCTGCCGGGCGTGCTGCGGCGGTTCATGGCCGCCAACGCCCAGGTGCGGATCGACCTCGTCGAGGCGATGAGCGAGGAGGTCGTGCGCGCGGTCGAGGAGAACCTCGCCGACATCGGCATCTACACCGGCGTCGCCCCGACCGACGGCTTGGTGGTCCGCCCCTGCTACCGGGACAGCCTGGCCATCGTCGTTCCGCCCGGCCACCCCCTGGCGGCGCGCGCCTCCGCGAGCCTCGCCGAGCTGCTGGAGCACGACATGGTCGGCCCGGACCGGCGCAGCTCGCTCGGCGTGCTGGTCGCGCGCGGCGCCGCCGACCTCGGCATGACGCCGCGCATCCGCGTCCGCGCCGACGGCTTCGACGCGACCTGCCTGCTGGTGCAGCAGGGCTTCGGCGCCGGCCTGGTCGCCGCGCCCTTCGGCAGCACCTTCGCCATTCCGATCGGGCTCGTCGCCGTGCCGCTGCGCGAGCCCTGGGCCCGGCGCGAGCACTGGGTCTGCGTGCGCGACATCGAGCAGCTTTCCTCGGTCGCCATGCGCCTCCTCGGAGAGCTGGCGCCCGCCTCCGGACCGGCGGGCAGGACGCACGCCGTCCCGGCCTGATCCGGGGGCGTCGGATCCGAGGGGCGCGGCGGAGGACCCGTGGCGCGGAGCGGCGGCCCGTCGCCGCGCCGGAAACCCGGCCGCGGCCGCGTCACCCCTGAGGCGCCTGGCCGCGCCGCTGACCCGGCGCGGAGCAACTCCGCGTCGCTGGCGCAGGCCGGCAGCAGCGCCCCGGCCCCTTCCCCCGCCGCGCCCCCTCGGCGCTGAAGCGCAGCATCGCGCAGAGGCGTTCCCGTGCCGGCGCGCGGCCTTCGGGATCAGGTCGCGCGTCTCGTCGAGACGCGCCGAGGGCGCGGGCCCGGTCCAGAGTCCCGAACACGCCGGGATCCTGCGCGAGGTCCGCGGGGCCCAGCGCCAGCGCGGCGGTCGAACCCCTGCCATGCGTCGGGCGGCCGCAGCCTCGCCGAGGGCCTGGCCGGATCGTTGCAGGATACGAGGCCGGCAGGGGCGACTTCCGCCGCCAGGAGGACGGAACCGCCGGGCGGCATCCGCGAAGGCGGAGGCGACGGCGGCGCGGCCACCCGCGCGACGGGCGCCGGTGCGAGCCGCCGAGCGGCCAGTCCCGGAGGCCGGTGGTGGAGCTGAGGGGAGTCGAACCCCTGACCTCCTCATTGCGAACGAGGCGCTCTCCCAACTGAGCTACAGCCCCGCGCCACCCCGGTCGGCATGAGGGGCGAAACGCCCCCTGCCGCAGAGGCGCGCTCTATGTCGCGTCGGCCGGGCCAAGTCAAGGTCGCCGCCGCGAGGCGGGCGGTCCGCACGCCCCCGTGCGGCGGCGCCCCCCGCGCTTGCCGCGGGGCCGCCGCAACACTAGCTTGCGGCGATCCCGCCCCCGCCCCGACCGATTGCCCGATGATGCCCGCCCGATGATCCTGGACGCCGTGTTCTACCTGCTGCATGCGGCACTGGACCTGTTCTGGTGGGCCGTCATCGTCGCCGTCGTCGTCCAGCTCCTGATCCAGTTCAACGTGCTGGACGGCCGCAACCGCTTCGTCTGGGCGGTCGCGGACTTCCTCTACCGCCTCACCGAGCCGGCCTTCCGCCGCGTCCGCCGATGGCTGCCGAATTTCGGGCCGGTGGACCTGTCGCCGCTCGTGGTGCTGCTGCTGATCACCGCCTCCTCGATCCTGCTGAACGCGGTGCGCGGGTACATGATCCGCGGAGGGCTTTACTTCTGAGCGCGCCGGTTGCCGCCTGGTGGCGCACCGAGCCCGACGGCCTGGCGCTGCGCGTCCGGGTCCAGCCGCGCGCGCGCCGCGCCGGGCTGCGCGGCGTGCAGCCCTCGGCCGACGGGCCGCGACTCGGGCTCTCCGTGGTCGAGCCGCCCGAGGACGGCCGCGCCAACCGCGCCGCCTGCGCCGCCATCGCCGAGGCGCTCGGCGTCGCGCCCTCGGCCGTGACGGTGGTGCAGGGCGCCTCGGCGCGCGAGAAGACGCTGCACGTCGCCGGCGATCCCAGGGCGCTCGCCGAGCGGCTCGGGGCGCTCGGGCCGTGAGCGGCGCGCCCCTCCCCGGCGCCGCGCCCGCCGCCGGCGGCGGCGCGCGCATCATCGACGGGAAGGCGGTCGCCGCCGCCTTGCGCGCCGAGATCGCCCGCCGCGTCGCGGCGCTGCCCTTCCGCCCCGGCCTGCGCGTGGTCCGCGTCGGCGAGGACCCGGCGAGCGTCGTCTATGTCCGCACCAAGGACCGCGCCGCCCTCGCCGCCGGCTTCGACAGCGCCACGCTCGTCCTGCCCGCCGAGACCTCGGAGGCGGAGCTGCTCGCCACCGTCGCCCGGCTGAACGCCGACCCGGCGGTGGACGGCATCCTCGTCCAGCTTCCGCTGCCGCCGCAGATCCGCTCCGCCGCCGTCATCGAGGCGATCGACCCGGCGAAGGACGTGGACGGATTCCACCCCCTCAATGCCGGCCGGCTCGCCTCCGGGCGCACGGACGGCCTGATCCCCTGCACGCCCAAGGGGGTGATGCACCTGCTGCGCCACGCCGGGGTGCCGCTCGCCGGGGCGCGGGCGCTGGTGCTCGGGCGCTCGCAGATCGTCGGGCGGCCGATGGCGCAACTGCTGCTCGCCGCCGACTGCACCGTGACCATCGCGCACAGCCGCACGCGCGACCTGCCGGCCGAATGCCGCCGCGCCGAGATCCTGGTGGTCGCCGCCGGCCGCGCCGAGATGGTCCGCGGCGACTGGATCGCGCCGGGGGCCGCGGTGATCGACGTCGGCATGAACCGCCTGCCGGACGGCCGCCTGACCGGCGACGTGGCCTTCGCCGAGGCGCGCGCGGTCGCCGGCTGGATCACGCCCGCGCCCGGCGGCGTCGGGCCGATGACCGTCGCCTGCCTGCTGGAGAACACGCTCGAGGCCGCGCTGGCGCGGCGCGGCTGAGGCAGGCATGGGCGCCGAGGCGGCCCGCGACGCCGGGAGCCGGACGGGGCGGGCGGGCCGATGAGGGGCGCCGCCGCGGACCGGGCCGGCGGGCCCGATGCGGGCGGCCTCGCGCTCGGCGGCCTGTTCGTCCTGCTCTGGGCCTCGGCCTTCACCGCGGCGCGGGTGGTGGTGGCGGAGTGGCCGCCGCTCTGGGCGCTGGCGATCCGCTTCCTCGCCGTGCTGCCGCTGCTGCTGCCGATCGTGCTGCTGCGCCGGCGCCGCGGCGGCCCGCGGCTGCCGGCGCCGGGCGACCGGGCGCGGCTGGCGCTGATGGGGCTGTTCGGCACCGCCGGCTACCTGGCGGCGGCCTGGCTGGCCTCGGCGCGCGTCCCCTCGGGGCTGGTGGCGCTGCTCTGCGCCACCGCGCCGCTCTTCGTCGCCGCCGGGGAGGCGCTGGTGCTGCGCCGCCGCCTCGCGGGCGCGGCCTGGACGGGACTCGGCCTCGGCTGGGCGGGGGTGGCGGTGCTCGGCCTGGGCCGCGGCGGGGACTTCGACGGCGCCGAGACCTGGGGGATCGTGCTGGCGCTCGCCGGGGCGCTGAGCCAGGCCATCGGCATCCTCGCCTTCGCTCCGGCCCGGGGCCGGCTCGATCCGTGGAGCGCCAATCTCGGCCAGGCCCTCGTCTCCGCCGGGGCGCTGCTGCTCGGGGCGCTGGCGCTGGAGGGGGCGCCGCCCGCAACCGCCGCAACGGCGACGGCGGTGGCGATGGCGTGGAGCGTGCTCGGCGTCGGCGTCGTGGCCTATGCGCTCTACTTCGTCATGCTGCGCCGGCTGCCGCCGAGCACGGCGGCGGCGCTGCAGCTGCTCGCGCCGCCGGTCGCGGCGGTGCTGGGCTGGGCGCTGCTCGGCGAGGTCCTCGGCTGGGCCGACCTGGCGGGCGGTGCGATCACCCTGGCCGGGCTGGCGCTGCTGCTCCGCGCCGCCGGGCGCGGCTGAGCCCGCCCCGCGCCTTCAACGCCCGGCGGCGCGCGGCTAGGCTGGCCGTCGTCGCGCACCGCCGCGGCCCGACCCGCGCCGAAGGAGAGCCCACGCCATGCTGCAGCCGCCGCCCGCCGAACCCGGCATGCGCGAGGAGGAGGTGGACACCCCCGCGCTGCTGCTCGACCTCGACGCCTTCGAGCACAACCTGGACCTCATGGCGCGGCTGCTGGAGCCGACCGGGGCGAAGCTGCGCGCCCACGCCAAGACGCACAAGTCGCCGGTGATCGCGCTGCGGCAGATGGCGCGCGGCGCGGTCGGGCAGTGCACGCAGAAGGTCGCCGAGGCCGAGGCGCTCGCCTGGGGCGGCGTGCCCGACATCCTGGTGAGCAACGAGGTGGTGGGGGCGCGCAAGCTCGCCCGCCTCGCCGCGCTGGCGCGGATCGCCAAGGTCGCGCTCTGCGTGGACGACCCGGCGCAGATCGCGGCGGCCGAGGCGGCGGCGGCGGACGCCGGCATCCGCCTCTCCGTGCTGGTCGAGATCGACATCGGCACCGGCCGCTGCGGCGTCGCGCCCGGGCCGGAGGCGGTGGCGCTCGCCGAGCGGATCGCGGCGAGCCGGCACCTGGTCTTCGGCGGGCTGCAGGCCTACCACGGCAGCGCGCAGCACATGCGCACGCCGGCGCAGCGCCGGGCGGCGATCGCCGCCGCGGCGGACGGCGCGCGGCGCACCGTCGAGCAGCTCCGCCAGCGCGGGCTGGAGTGCCCGATCGTCGGCGGCGGCGGCACCGGCACCTTCGCGCTCGAGGCCGGCAGCGGCGTCTATACCGAGATCCAGGCGGGCTCCTACTGCTTCATGGACGCCGACTACGCGCGCAACGAGGAGGCGCCGCCCTTCCGCCAGTCGCTGTTCGTCCTCGCCACGGTGATGAGCGCGGCGCGCCCCGGCGTGGCGGTGGTGGACGCCGGGCACAAGGCGGTGCCGATCGATTCCGGCATGCCGCTGGTCTGGGGCCGCGACCCCGACGTGCGCTACACGCGGGCGAGCGACGAGCACGGCGGGCTGGTCGTCGCGCCCGAGGCGCGCAACCCGCCGAAGCTCGGCGAGAAGCTGCGCCTGGTGCCGGGACACTGCGACCCGACGGTGGACCGCTACGACTGGTATGTCGGCGTGCGCGGCGGGCGCGTGGAGTGCCTCTGGCCCGTCGCGGCGCGCGGCGGGATGGCGTAGTCAGCGCAGCGTGCGCACCTCGCCGAGGATGCGGAGCGAGCCGCCGGACTCCGCGGCGCCGCGGCCGAGCCCGGCCTCGATCCCGGCGCAGCGCGTGCCGGTGACGTCGCACACCGCGACGCGCTGCACCGCCGCGCCCGGCGCGGGCACCGCGCCGCCGAGCTGGGCCTGCGAGGGCGTGACGGCGTTCTGCGCGGCGAGCACGCAGAGCGCCGCGGCGATCACGGTCAGCACGGCCTTGGTGTAGCGGTCCACGCCCATCGGGGTCCTCCCTGGCTCGGCGTCGCGCGAGGATGGCGCGCGCCGGCAGGGCGTGGCGGGTCAACTGCCTGTGCGCCCACGCGCTTGCGAAGCGCGGCGGATGGCGCCCGCGCGTGGCGCCGGCCTGCGGGCCGGTGCTTCCGCCGCCGAGGAGGCGGCGCGGCGCTTCCCGCCGCGCGGCCGCCCGCGCCCGGCGCCGTCAGACCTCCGCCTCCTCGAAGACGCGGCGCGCGTCGCCGCGCCAGGCGCCGTGGTAGCGCGCGAGCCAGCGGTCGGCGCGCGTCAGCCCGCTCGCCACGATCTCGTCGAGCGGGGCGAGATACACCTCCTCGCCGAGGCCGCGCGCCTTCAGCCCGTCGCGCGCGATCGCCACCGCGTCGCGCGCCACCTCGCGCACGCTCCGGCCGCGGATGGCCGCGTGCAGCGCCTCGCGCGGCACGGCGGCGCGCAGCGCGCGGATCTCCTGCACCGTCCAGCCGCGCACCAGCGCCGCGGCGGCCTTGCGCGCCGCGCCGTCGTAGAGCAGCCCGACCCAGAAGGCCGGCAGCGCGACCAGCATCGCCGGATCGCCCGCGTCCGCCCCGCGCATCTCCAGGTAGCGCTTGAGGCGGACGTCGGTGAACACCGTGGTCACGTGGTCGGCGAAGTCGCCCATGGTGGCGCGCTGGCCGGGCAGGACGTCGAGGCGCCCGTCCATGAAGGCGCGGAAGCTCGCGCCCGCGGCGTTCAGCCACTTGCCCTCGCGCATCACGAAGTACATCGGCACGTCGAGCACGTACTGCGCGAAGCGCTCGAAGCCGAAGCCGTCCTCGAACGCCACCGCGGGGATGCCGGTGCGGCCGGGGTCGGTGTCGTTCCAGACCTCGGCGCGGTAGGAGCGGAAGCCGTTCGGCCGGCCCTCGGTGAAGGGCGAGTTGGCGAACAGCGCCGTCGCCACCGGCTGCAGGGCGAGGCTGACGCGCATCTTCTCGACCATGTCGGCCTCGGAGCCGTAGTCGAGGTTGACCTGCACCGTGCAGGTGCGCGTCATCATGTCGAGGCCGAGCCTGCCCACCTTCGGCATGTAGGCGCGCATGATCGCGTAGCGGCCCTTGGGCATCCAGGGCATCGCCTCGCGCGTCGCCAGCGGGTGGAAGCCGAGCGGCGCGAAGCCGATGCCCATCGGCCCCGCCACCTCGTGCACCTCGCGCAGATGGGCGCCGAGCTCGACCCGCGTCGCGTGCAGGTCGGCGACCGCGTCGCCGGACAGCTCGAGCTGCCCCGCCGGCTCGAGGCTGACCGAGGCGCCGCCGCGCCTCAGCCCGATCGGGTTGCCGTTGTCGAGGATCGGCGTCCAGCCCTTCGCCGCGAGCCCCTCGAGCAGCGCGCGGATGCCGTCCGGCGCGTAGGGCGGGGTGGCCAGGGTGTCGCGGCGGAAGCCGAACTTCTCGTGCTCGGTGCCGATGCGCCATTCGGCCTGCGGCTTCGATCCCTTCTCGAACCACTCGGCAAGCTGCCGCGCCGACTCGATCGGCGTGAGGTCCGCCTCTCCCGGATTCGACATCAGGCCCTTCCAAAGCGCGCAGCCGGACCGCGTGCGGGCGCATCGCCCGGGCAGCAGCAGCGGCGGGTTGAGCAGCGGTGGGTTATATGGCCCCCGTCCAGTCCCCCGCCAGCGCCTGCAGCGCCGCGAGGCCGGCGACCGCCGCCGTCTCGGCCCGCAGGATGCGCGGGCCGAGGGCGACCGTCGAAACAAAGGATCGCCGGCGCAGATCGTCAAGCTCCGCGGCCTCGAACCCGCCCTCGGGGCCGACCAGCCAGCCGAAGGGCGGGCGCAGCCCGGCGGCGGTCGCGACACGCGCGATCGGCGGCGAAGCGCGCCGCTCGTCGCCGACGAGCAGCGGCACCGCGGCGTCCCAGGCGTCCAGCACGGCGTGCAGCGGCGCGGCCTCGGCGACGCGCGGCACGCTCAGGCGTTCGCACTGCTCCGCCGCCTCGCGCGCGATGGCGGCGAGGCGCGCGGCGTTGACGCGGTCCGCGACGGTGCGGCGGGTGAAGACCGGCTGGATCAGCGCCGCGCCGAGCTCGGTCGCCTTCTCGGCCACCCAGTCCATCGCGTCGCGCTTGAGCGCGGCGAGGAGGAGGCGGATGTCGGGCTCCGCCGCCTGCGGCCGGAGCCGGCGCTCCACGACGAAGCTGGCGCGGTCCTTGCGCAGGCCGGCGATGCGCGCCGCCCACTCGCCGTCGCGGCCGTTGAACAGCCGGATCGGATCGCCCACGGCGCGGCGCAGCACCGTGCCGAGGTAGTGGCCCTGGCCGGGCGCGGCGGGAACCTCCGCGCCCGCTTCGAGCGGCGCGTCGAGGAACAGGCGGGGCGGGGTGGACATGGCGTCTGCTCCGGCGACATTACTCCACCCCGTGCAAGGCTTCACCGACATCCGCGCCGAGGGCTGGGTCGCGCGCCTGCCCGCCGCCTGGCGGCCCTACGCGCTGCTCGCCCGCTTCGACCGCCCGATCGGCGCCTGGCTGCTGTTCCTGCCCGGGCTCTGGGCGATCTGCCTGGCCGCGCCGGGCCGGGCGGAGGGGGTGCGGCTGACGCTGCTCTTCGCCCTCGGCGCGCTGGTCATGCGCGGCGCGGGCTGCGTGGTGAACGACCTATGGGACCGCGAGCTGGACCGGCGCGTGGCGCGCACCGCCGGGCGGCCGCTCGCCTCGGGCGCGGTGGCGCCGGCGCAGGCGCTCGCCTTCCTCGCCGCGCTGTCGGCGGTGGGGCTGGCGGTGCTGCTGCAGCTCAACGCCGTGGCGATCGCGCTCGGCGTGCTCTCGCTCGTGCCGGTGGTGCTGTATCCGCTGGCGAAGCGGGTCACGGACTTCCCGCAACTGGTGCTCGGCCTCACCTTCGGCTGGGGCGCGCCGCTGGGCTACGCGGCCGCGACGGGCGGCGTGGACGGGGTGACGGCGGCGCTCTACGCGGCCGCGATCGCCTGGATCCTCGGCTACGACACGATCTACGCGCACCAGGACCGCGAGGACGACGCCCTGGTCGGCATCCGCTCGACCGCGCTGCGCTTCGGCGAGCGGACGCGGCCCTTCCTCGCCGCCTGCTACGCCGCGACGGTGGCGCTGCTCGCGCTCGCCGGCTGGCTCGCCGGGCTCGGCTGGCCGTTCTTCGCGGCGCTGGCGCTGCCCGCGGCGCTGCTGGCGCGGCAGGTGGCCGCGCTCGACATCCACGACCCGGCGCGCTGCCTGCGGCTGTTCAAGGCGAACCGCGAGGTCGGGCTCGCCGTCGCGCTCGCCATCCTGCTCGGCCGCCTGTGACGGCGGAAGCCGAGGGCTTCATCCGCGCCCACACCGCCGTCGCGCGCGCGCCGCTCGTGCCCGAGATCGCGCTGCACCTCGCCACCGAGATCACGCCGATCTGGCAGGCGACCGAGGCGTGGCTGTCGCGGGCGAACATCGCGCCGCCCTTCTGGGCCTTCGCCTGGCCCGGCGGGCAGGCGCTGGCGCGGCTGCTGCTGGACGAGCCCGCGCGCGTTGCCGGCAGGCGCGTCCTCGACTTCGCCGCCGGCTGCGGCATCGGCGCGATCGCCGCCGCCCGCGCCGGGGCGGCGCGGGTGGAGGCGGCCGACATCGATCCGCTCGCCATCGCCGCGGTGCGGCTCAACGCGGCGCTGAACGGCCTTCGCGTCGCGGTCGTCGCGGAGGACCTGGTCGGCGCCGCCTGCCGCTGGGACACGGTGCTCGCCGGCGATGTCTGCTACGAGGCGCCGATGGCGCGCCGCATCCTGCCCTGGCTGCGCGGCCTCGCCGCCGCCGGCGCCGAGGTGCTGCTCGCCGATCCCGGCCGCGCCTACCTGCCGCGCGAGGGGCTGGCGCCGGTGCGCCGCTTCCTCGTGCCGACGACGCGCGAGCTGGAGGACCGCGAGGAGCGCGCGGTCACGATCCACCGCCTGCTGCCCTGAGGGCCGGCCGCGTCAGATCACGATCCCGCCGTCCACGTGCAGCATCTGCCCGGTGACGTAGCCCGCGCCCGGCGAGGCGAGGAAGGCGACGGCGTGCGCCACCTCCTCCGGCGTGCCGAGGCGGCGCAGCGGGATGCGCGCGAGCGTCGCCTCCCACTGCGCGGCGCTCAGCGCCGCGTGCGCGCCCGGGTCCTTGCGCGTGTAGCCGGGCACCACGGCGTTCACCGTGACGGCCGGCGCCCACTCGATCGCCAGCGCCTTCACCAGCGCCTCCACCGCCGCCTTGGCCGCGGCGGAGGCCGGGAAGGTCGGGGTGTCGCTGCGGAAGAGGTGGGCGACGAAGGAGGAGACGGCGATCAGCCGCGGATCGCGCCCCGCCGCCAGGTGCGGCCGCGCGGCGCGGGCGAGGCGCAGGAAGGCCCAGGCGATGGCGTCCTGGCTGCGGGCGAAGTCGGCGTCCGCCAGGCGCTCGACCGGCGTGCGGTCGGCGAAGCCGGCGTTGGAGACCAGCACGTCCAGCCCGCCCAGCGCCGCGGCCGCCTGCTCGACCAGCCGCGCCGGGGCGTCGGGCGCGGCGAGGTCGGCGAGCAGCACCACGGCCTCGCCCCCGCGCTCGCGCACCGCCGCGGCGGTGCGCTCCGCGCCGTCCCGGTTGGCGCGGGTGTGGACGGCGATCGCGGCGCCGGAAGCGGCCAGCGCGCGGCAGGCGGCGGCGCCGATGCCGCTGGCGGCGCCGGTCACGAGGATCTTGCGTTCGGTCATGGTTCCCTGTCCGGCGGGGCGCGCCATCATGGGCCGGCGGCGCCGCTCGCCACAACCGGTCCGGCGGCGCGGCATCCCGCCGTGTCGCGGGACCCGCGCGCAGCCCCGGTTGCGCCCGCGGCGCACGGCCCGCATGCTCCCTCGCCGGTCCGGCCAGGGGGATTCGCGCGTGACGCTGGCGGTGCTCGAGCCCGAGGGGCTCTATCCCGACACCCGACTCGAGCAGGAGGTGATGGGCCCCTCGGTCCGCATCCTCCGCGGCAACGCCCGCGCGAGCCTCGCCGAGCTGCCCGACGCCCTCTGCGAGCAGGCCGACGGGCTGATGACGCTGCGCATGGCGGTGCCGGGCGATCAGCTCGCGCGCTTCCCGCGCCTGAAGGTCGTGGTGCGCATGGGCGTCGGCTACGACCGCGTGGACCGCGCCGCCTGCGCCGCGCGCGGCATCACCGTCTGCAACGTGCCGGACTACGGCACGCAGGAGGTGGCGGAGTTCGCCCTCCTGCTCGCGATGGCGCTGCGCCGCGGCCTGCTGCTCTACCACGACACCCAGCGCGCCGACCCGCCGGCGCCCTGGGGCGTGATGCCCTCGCCGCTGGTGCGGCGGCTGGAGGCGCAGACCTTCGGCATCCTCGGCCTCGGCCGCATCGGCACGGCGGCGGCGCTGCGCGCCAGGGCGATGGGCTTCCGCGTCGCCTTCTTCGACCCCCACCTGCCCAACGGCGCCGACCGCGCGATCGGGGTCCACCGCGCGCGCACGCTCGAGGAGCTGCTCGCGCAGTCCGACGTGCTCTCGATCCACACGCCGCTGACGCGCGCGACGCGCGGCCTGATCGGGGAGCGGGAGCTGCGCCTGCTGCCGCGCGGCGCGGTGGTGGTGAACACGGCGCGCGGCCCGATCCTCGACCTCGACGCGCTGGAGCGGGCGCTGCGCGACGGCCACCTCGCCGGCGCCGGTCTCGACGTGGTCCCGGAGGAGCCGCCGCGCGAGCCGCTGCCCGCGCTGCTGCGGGCCTACCGCGCGCGGGAGCCCTGGCTGGCGGGGCGGCTCGTCGTCACCCCGCACATCGCCTTCCACACGCCCGAGGCGTGGGAGGACATCCGCCGCAAGAGCGCGGAGACGATGCGCGACGTGCTGGTGGAGGGGAAGCGGACGAACGTCATCCCGCCGGAGGCGGAATGAGGGGACCCGCCTGATCCGCCGGCCCGCCCCCGCCTCGGCTGGCCTGCCGCTGCGGCGTCGGGCAAGATTCGCCGCCACCGGACCCGCATCGCCCTGCCGGAGCACGCCGCCATGCGCCGCCGCGCCCTGCTCGCCTCGCCCCTGCTCGCCGCGCCGCTCGCCGGCGGAACGGTCCCGTCCGCCTCCGCGCAGCCCGCGCCGCGGCTGGCGACCGAGGAGTTCATGGTCCCCGCCGGCGATCCGGGGATCGAGCTGTTCGTGCGCAACAAGCGCCCGGAGGGCGACGCGGCGCCGGCGCGGCCGGACCGCACGGTGCTGTTCGTGCACGGCGCGACCTACCCGGCGCACACCGCCTTCGACCTGCCGCTCGGCGGCCTCTCCTGGATGGACTACATCGCGAGCCGCGGCTTCGACGTCTGGTGCATGGACATCCGGGGCTACGGCCGCTCGACCCGGCCGCCGGAGATGGCGCGGCCGCCCTCGGAGAACCCGCCCCTGGTGCGCGGCGAGACGGCGCTCTCCGACATCGCGGCCGTCGCCGCCTTCATCCGCGGGCGCCGCGGCCTGCCGCGCATCGTGCACATGGGCTGGTCCTGGGGCACCGCGCTGATGGGACGGTTCGCGGCGGAGAACCCGACGCTGGTCGAGCGCCTGGTGCTCTACGCCCCGCTCTGGATCCGCCAGACGCCGAGCCTGGTGCAGCCGGGGCCGGGCGGCCTCGGCGCCTACCGCACGGTGACGCAGGCGCAGGCGCGCGAGCGCTGGCTCAGCGGCGTTCCGGAGGAGAAGAAGGCGGCGCTGATCCCGGCCGGCTGGTTCGAGCACTGGGCCGGTGTCACCTGGGCGACCGATCCGGAGGGGCTGCGGCGGAACCCGCCCGTGCTCCGCGCGCCCAACGGCGTGCTGCAGGACAGCCAGGAGTTCTGGTCCGCGGGCCGGCCCTGGTACGACCCGTCGAGGATCACCGCGCCGACCCTGCTGGTGCTCGGCGAGTGGGACCGCGACACGCCGCTCTCCATGGCGAGCACGCTGTTCCCGCTGCTGACCGCCGCCCCCGCCAAGCGCCTGGTCGTCCTCGGCGAGGGCACGCACACGATGCTCATGGAGCGCAACCGCGCCGCGCTGTTCCAGGCGGTGCAGGTGTTCCTGGAGGAGCAGATCGGCACCTGACGGCCGCGGCGGCCCGGGCGGCGCCGTTCCCGGCCGGCCCCGATCCCCCCCTATCGGCCGCCGACCGGCTCGGGCGGCGCACGCCGCCGCGCCGCCGCGGGCGCCGGGTCGGGCGCCGGCAGGCTGAGGACGAAGGTCGCCCCGCCGCCCGGCGTCTCCTCCGCGCGCATCGCGCCGCCATGCGTCCCCGCCACGGCCCGGCAGAGGGCGAGCCCGACGCCGGTCCCCACCCCGTCCGGCTTGGTGGTGAAGAACGGGTCGAAGACGCGCTCGCGCAGCTCGGGCGGGATGCCCGGCCCGTTGTCGGCCACCCGAAGCTCGATCGCCCCCGCGACGCGCCGGGCGGAGATCGCGAGGCGCCGCGGGCGGTCCGGCGCGGTGCCGCCGGCCCCGGCCGCCGCCGCGGCGCCCTGGCCGCCGATCCCCTCGAGCGCGTGCTGGGCGTTGGCGACCAGGTTCGCCACCACATGCGCGATCTGGTCGGGATCGCCGCGCAGCTCCGGCAGGTCCTCGGGCAGGTCGAGCGCGAGCGCGATGCCCGCCGCGTCCAGCCCGTAGCCCGCGAGGTCGAGCCCCGCCCGCACCGCCTGCGCGAGGTCGAGCCGCTCGCGCCGCTGCGCCCGGCGCCGCGCGCTCGCCATCAGGCTGGCGACGATGCGGCCGCAGCGCTGCGCCGCCTCGCGCACCGCCTCGGCGCGCGCGGCGAGCGGCGTGCCCTCGGCCTCCTCGGCGAGCAGCAGCGCCTGGGCGGCGACGACGGCGAGCGGGTTGTTGATCTCGTGCGCGACGCCGGCGAGGAGGGAGGCTGTGGTGGAGAGCTGCTCGGCCCGGCGCAGCGCGTCGCGCTGGGCGCGGCGGGCGCGCTCGGCCTCGTGGCGCGCGGTGACGTCGGTGTAGGTGGAGACCAGGCAGCCGTCCGGCAGGCGGCGGCGGCGGATCTCCAGGCACACCCCGTCGGAGCGCAGGTCCTCCTCGACCGAATCCGTCGCGCCGAGGAGGCGCGCGACGCGCTCGGCGACGAGGGTCTCGAGGTCGGCGCCGCGCCGGTCGTGGCCGGAGAGGATTCCGCGCGCGAGGCGGTGGCGCACGAAGGCCTCGATCGGCGTGCCGGGGCGTGCGAATTCGGCGGGGAAGCCGAACAGGTCGAGGAAGCCCCTGTTGCACAGGATCAGCCGGCCCTCGGGGTCCACGATGCTCACCCCGTCGCCGATGCTGGAGAGGATGGTCTCGAGCTGCGTCGTGCGCCGCGCCAGTTCCTCCTCGCGCGCCTTCAGCTCGGTGAGGTCGCGCATGAACACGGCGAAGCCCTCGATGCTGCCGTCGTCGGCGCGCTTCGGGGCGAAGACCCAGGTGATGTACTTCGGCCCGCTCCGGCGGTACCGGATCCAGCCCTCCTCCTTCACCGTCTCGCCGGCGAGGGCGCGGTGGGCGAGCGGGTCGAGCCGGCGCTTCACCTCGGGGCCGACCAGCTCCTCGGTGGTCAGGCCGATGATCTCCTCCGCCCTGCGGCCGGCGAACTCGGCGAATTCGCGGTTGACGAAGCGGTAGCGGAAGTCGCGGCCGACCAGGCAGATGCGCGCGGGGATCGCGTCCAGGATCTCCTCGAGCTGGCGGCCGCGCCGTTCCAGCTCCTCCTGGCGCTCCTTCGCCTCGGTGAGGTCGCGGGTGATCACCATGTAGGCGCCGATGGTGCCGCGCGGGCCGAGCACGGGGGCGTAGATCCGGTCCACGAAGCGCCGGCGCGGCGGGGCGGCCGGGTCCCTGCGGTCGAGGTACTGGATCCAGCCCTGCCAGCGATGCGTCTCGCCGGCGAGGGCGCGGCGGCCGAGCGGGGCGATGCGCCGCGCCGTGGCGCGGCCGAGCATGTCCGCCACGGTCGTGCCGATGATCTCCTCGCGCGGCAGGCCGAGGAAGGCGCACATCTCGGCGTTGACGTAGATGTGCCGGCGCCGGCGGTCCATCACCGCGATGCGCACCGGCGCGGCGTCGAGCACCGCGGCCAGGGTGCCGGGATCGAAGCGCGGCAGCGGCGCCAGGCGCGCCGGGCCGCCCCCGCCCCGCCTCGCGGCGGGCGCCGGGGAGGCCGCGCGCGAGGCGCCGCGGCGCGACGGCTCGCCGCCCTTCCGCCCCGCGGCGGCGCGGCGGTCAGCGCTCGGCCGCCGGGTCGAAGACATAGCCCGCGCCCCGCACGGTCTTGATCACGCTCGGCTGGTCCGGGATGGCCTCGATCTTGCGCCGGATCCGCGCGATGCGGACGTCGATCGAGCGGTCGAAATGCTCCTCCCCGCGGGGGTGCGCGAGTTCGAGCAGCGTCTCGCGGCTCAGCACCCGCCCCGGGCGCTCGGCGAAGGCGCGCAGCAGGGCGAACTCGCTCGGCCCGAGCGGGATCTCGTTGCCGTCCGCGCCGATGAGCCGCCGCGCGTCGAGGTCGAGCTGCGTGCGCCCCATGCGGATGCGGCGCGTGGCGCCCGCCTGCGCCGCGGCGCCGCCCCGGGCGCCGGACGGCGCGGCCGCCGCCGCGGCCTGCTGCGCCGCCTGGCGCGCCGTCTCGCGCCGGCGCAGCACGGCGCGGAGCCGCGCGAGCAGCTCGCGCAGGTCGGCGGGCTTGGCCACGTAGTCGTCCGCCCCGACCTCCAGCCCGACGACGCGGTCCACGACGTCGCCCGCGGCGGTCAGCATCACGATGCCGATGTCGCCGAACTCGCCGCCGCGCAGCGAGCGGGCTATGGCGAGCCCGTCCTCGCCGGGCATGGCGATGTCGAGCAGGACGATGTCGGCCGGGCGCTCGCGCAGCGCCGCGCGCATCCGCTCGCCGCTCTCCACGCAGCGCACGGCGAACCCGTGCCGGGCGAGGTACTCGCCGACGGCGTCGCGGAGGGCCTTCTCGTCGTCCACGACGACGATCTCCGGCTGGTCGGCCATGCGACTCCCTCCGCCTCGTGTCGCCGTCCCGCCCCGCCCGGGGGCGGCCCGGGCCGGGCGTCCGAAACAGATGCAACAATTCGCGAAACGGGCGCAATAGCCGGCGCCCGGGCGCCGAACGAAGCCGCGAATTGCGCCCTTCCGCAAGGCGCGATCGCGCGACGCCGGGTCCGGAACGACGACACCGCCGCCCGCGCTGCAACGCGGCGCGGGGCGCGTTGCGCGCGGCGTCCGGCTCCGCGCCGCCCGGGCGGGGCGGAAGGCGACCCGGCCTTCGCCTTCCCCGCGGGCGGCGTGGCCGCGGCGCGCCCGGTCCGGCAGGGCGGGGTGGACGGCAGGGCGGTGGCGGATCGCGGCATCAGGCGGGAGGCGACCGGCGGCGAGGGGCGCGGCGTTGACAGGGGCCGGCGCGCCCACCCAGGCTTCCGGCCGACAGGAAGGGGTGTCCGACATGGCCGGTTCCGACCAGACGCAGAAGCCGTTCCGGCTGCGCAGCCAGCGCTGGTTCGACGACCCGGAAGACCCGGGCATGACGGCGCTCTACGTCGAGCGCTACCTGAACTTCGGCCTGACGCGGGGCGAGCTGCAGTCCGGCAAGCCGATCATCGGCATCGCCCAGACCGGCAGCGACATCGCCCCCTGCAACCGCCACCACCTCGACCTGGCGCAGCGGATCAGGGAGGGCGTGCGCGAGGCCGGCGGCGTCGCGCTCGAATTCCCCATCCACCCGATCCAGGAGACCGGCAAGCGGCCGACCGCGGCGCTCGACCGCAACCTCGCCTACCTCTCGCTGGTCGAGGTGCTGCACGGCTACCCGCTCGACGGCGTGGTGCTGACCACGGGCTGCGACAAGACCACCCCCGCCTGCCTGATGGGCGCGGCGACGGTGAACATCCCGGCGATCGTGCTCTCCGGCGGGCCGATGCTGGACGGGCACTACAAGGGCCGCCTCACCGGCTCCGGCACCATCGTCTGGGAGGCGAGGAAGCGCCTCGCCGCCGGCGAGCTGGACTACGAGGGCTTCATGGAGCTGGTGGCCTCCAGCGCCACCAGCATCGGCCACTGCAACACCATGGGCACGGCGCTCTCGATGAACTCGCTCGCCGAGGCGCTGGGGATGAGCCTGCCGGGCTGCGCCGCCATCCCCGCCCCGTACCGCGAGCGCGGGCAGATGGCCTACGCGACGGGGCGGCGCATCGTCGAGATGGTGCGCGCCAACCTGCGCCCCTCCGACATCATGACGCGCGAGGCCTTCGAGAACGCGATCGTGGTGGCGAGCGCGATCGGCGCCAGCACCAACTGCCCGCCGCACATCATCGCCATCGCCCGCCACATGGGGGTGGAGCTCGCGATCGAGGACTGGGACCGCATCGGCCACGACATCCCGCTGCTGGTGGACTGCCAGCCGGCGGGCCGCTTCCTCGGCGAGGCCTTCCACCGCGCCGGCGGCGTGCCGGCGGTGATGCGCGAGCTGCTGCGCGCGGGCAGGCTGCACGGCGGCGCGATGACGGTGACCGGGCGGACGGTCGCGGAGAACCTGGCGCACGTCGGGGAGCCGGACCGCGAGGTGATCCGCCCCTATGGCCGCCCGCTGAAGGAGCGCGCCGGGTTCATGGTGCTCGCCGGCAACATCTTCGACAACGCGGTGATGAAGGTGAGCGTGATCGACGAGGCCTTCCGCCGCCGCTTCCTCTCCGACCCGCCCGACGTGTTCGAGGGCAAGGTCGTGGTGTTCGAGGGGCCGGAGGACTACCACGACCGCATCGAGGACCCGAGCCTCGGCATCGACGAGCGCACCGTGCTGGTGATCCGCAACTGCGGCCCCGTCGGCTATCCCGGCAGCGCCGAGGTGGTGAACATGCAGCCGCCGGCGGCGCTGATCAGAGCCGGCGTCGAGGCGCTGCCGACCATGGGCGACGGGCGGCAGAGCGGCACCTCCGGCAGCCCCTCGATCCTCAACGTCACGCCGGAGGCGGCGGTGGGCGGCGGGCTCGCGCTGCTGCGGACCGGCGATCCGATCCGCATCGATCTCAGGGCGCGCCGCGTGGACGTGCTGATCCCCGAGGCCGAGCTGGAGGCGCGCCGGCGGGCCTGGAGGCCGCCGCAGCTCCTCAACAAGACGCCGTGGGAGGAGATCTTCCGCGGCATGGTCGGCCAGCTCGGCCGCGGCATGTGCCTGGAGCCGGCGACGATGTACCTCAACATCCTCGAGACGCGCGGCGAGAGCCGGCACAACCACTGAGTTGACGCGCCGGCCCGCGCGCCACTACAGCGGGCGGACGGGCTCGGGGAGGGACAGGGATGGCCGGCAGGCTCGCTGGCAAGCGGTGCTTCGTGACGGCGGCCGGGCAGGGCATCGGCCGCGCCACCGTGCTCGCCTTCGCCGCCGAGGGGGCGGAGGTGATCGTGACCGACGTGGAGGCGGCGAAGCTCGCCGATCTCGGCGCGTGGCCGGGCGTGAGCACCGCGCGGCTCGACGTGCGCGACGCCGCGGCGATCGAGGCGGCCGCGAGGGACGCGGGGGCGGTGGACGTGCTGTTCAACTGCGCCGGCGTCGTGCACCAGAACACGGCGCTGAGCTGGACGGAGGCGGAGTGGGACCTCGCCTTCGACCTCAACGTGCGGTCCATGGCGCGCACGATCCGCGCCTTCCTGCCGGGCATGCTGGCGCGCGGCCGCGGCAGCATCGTCAACATGGCCTCCGCCGCCTCCAGCGTGAAGGGCGTGGCCAACCGCTTCGTCTACGGCACCACCAAGGCCGCGGTGATCGGGCTGACGAAGAGCGTCGCCGCGGACTTCGTGACGCGCGGCATCCGCTGCAACTGCATCTGCCCGGGCACGGTGGACACGCCCTCGCTTTCCGAGCGCATCGCCGCCAACGCGGCGGAGGCCGGGGGCGTGGAGCAGGCGCGCGCCGCCTTCGTCGCGCGCCAGCCGATGGGCCGGCTCGCGCGGGCGGAGGAGATCGCGGCGCTCGCCGTCTATCTCGCCTCCGACGAGAGCGCCTTCATGACCGCGCAGGCCGTCGTCATAGACGGCGGCTGGACGAACTGACCCGAACCGAGGGGGACCGAACGGATGAAGCTGCTGCGCTACGGCCCGAAGGGGCAGGAGAGGCCGGGGATGCTCGATGCGGGGGGGGCGATCCGCGACCTCTCCGGTGTGATCGCGGACCTCCGGGGCGAGGCGCTGTCGCCGGAGGGCCTGGCGCGGCTCGCGGCGCTCGATCCGGCGTCGCTGCCGAAGGTCGCGGGCCAGCCGCGCCTCGGCCCGCCGGTCGCGGGCATGACGAACTTCGTCTGCATCGGCCTCAACTACGCCGACCACGCGGCGGAGACGGGCGCGGCGATCCCCAAGGAGCCGATCGTGTTCCTCAAGTCGCTCGGCGCGCTGTGCGGCCCGAACGACGACGTCGTCATCCCGCGCGGCTCGACCAAGACGGACTGGGAGGTGGAGCTCGCCATCGTCATCGGCCGGACGGCCCGCTACGTGCCGGAGGCGCAGGCGCTGGACCACGTCGCCGGCTACACGATCTGCAACGACGTCTCCGAGCGCGAATGGCAGCTCGAGCGCGGGGGGAGCTGGGACAAGGGCAAGGGCTTCGACACCTTCGGCCCGCTCGGCCCGTGGCTGGTGACCAAGGACGAGGTGCCGGACCCGCAGGACCTCGCGATGTTCTGCGAGGTGGACGGGCAGCGGATGCAGGACGGCTCGACCCGCACCATGATCTTCGGCGTGGCGAAGCTCGTCAGCTACGTCAGCCAGTGCATCACGCTGCATCCGGGCGACGTGATCAGCACCGGCACGCCGCCGGGCGTGGGCCTGGGCAAGAAGCCGGCGCCGGTGTTCCTCAGGCCCGGGCAGACGATGCGGCTCGGCATCGCCGGTCTCGGCGAGCAGGTGCAGCGGGTGGTGGCGGCGGAATGAGCGCCGCGCGGAGGACGACGGCGGCGCGCGCCGCGCTGGCGGCCCTGGCGGCGGCCGGTCTCCTGGCCGCCGCGGCGCATCCCGCGCTGGCGCAGCAGCGCCGCGCGCAGCAGCCCCGGCCCGAGCCCCTGGCGGCCGCGGTGGACCGCGAGGTGCGCGGCTGCATCGGCACGGTGCGCGAGGTGCCGCGCTACCTGGAATGCCTGGACCGGCAGAACGCGGCGATGGAGCAGCGGATGGGGCAGGCGCTGGAGCGGCTGCAGGCGGCGATGGAGCCGCCCGAGCGCGGCGCCGCCTTCGGCGAGGTGCAGACGGCCTGGGCCGCGTACCGGCAGCGGCACTGCGACTTCGTCGGCAGCTCCCAGAGCCTCGGCGAGCGGGCCCCGGTCGAGCGCGCGGCCTGCTACCTGCACTTCACCGTCGCGCGCATCGAGGAGCTGGAGGCGGCGCTGCAGCCGCCGCCGCAGCAGCAGGCACGGCCGGCGGCGCAGACGCCGCGCGGAGGCCGCTGAGCGGCGTGCCGGGCGCACCGTCGCGCCGTGGTGGGGGAATGCCGAATGGCCCCGGCATGAAGGGGGGCGAGGGAGAGTCCCCGCCCCCGCCTACATCGTCGCGCCGATCGTCCACGGCGCGAACTCCGCGCCGCCGAAGCCCAGCGCCTCGCTCTTCGTCCGCTCGCCGCCCGCGACGCGCAGCATCAGCTCGAAGATCCGCTCGCCGCACTGCGCCACCGTCTCCTCGCCGGTGAGGATGGTGCCGCAGTTCACGTCCATGTCCTCGCGCATGCGCTCGTAGAGTGGCGTGTTGGTGGCGAGCTTGATCGAGGGCGCCGGCTTGCAGCCGAACACGCTGCCGCGGCCGGTGGTGAAGCAGACCAGGTTGGCGCCGCCCGCGACCTGCCCCGTCGCCGCCACCGGGTCGTAGCCCGGCGTGTCCATGAAGACGAAGCCCCTGGCGGTGACCGGCTCGGCGTAGCGGTACACCTCGACCAGGTTGGTCGTGCCCGCCTTCGCCATCGCGCCGAGCGACTTCTCCAGGATCGTCGTCAGCCCGCCCGCCTTGTTGCCGGGCGAGGGGTTGGCGTCCATCTCCGCCCCCTCGCGCGCCGTGTACTCCTCCCACCAGCGCATCAGCGCGACGAGCTTCTCGCCGACCTCGCGGCTCACCGCGCGGCGCGTCAGCAGGTGCTCGGCGCCGTAGGTCTCCGGCGTCTCGGAAAGGATCACCGTGCCGCCGTGCCGCACCAGGAGGTCGCTCGCCGCGCCGAGCGCCGGGTTGGCGGTGATGCCCGAATAGCCGTCCGAGCCGCCGCACTGCAGCGCGACGGTCAGCTCGCTCGCAGGCACCGTCTCGCGCCGCACGGCGTTCGCCTCGTCGAGCACCTCGCGCACGAAGGCCATGCCGGCCTCGACGGTGGCGCGCGCGCCGCGCTCCTGGATGTCCATCGTGCGCAGGCGGCCGGCGAGGCGCTGCTCCTCGAGCAGCGGGCCGAGCTGGTTGACCTCGCAGCCGAGGCCGATCGCGATCACATGGCTGAAGTTCGGGTGCCGCGCGTAGCCCGCCAGCGTGCGGCGGAGCAGCCGCAGCGGCTCGCCCATCGTCATGCCGCAGCCGGTCTTGTGGGTCAGCGCCACCACGCCGTCCACCTTCGGCCAGGCGGCGAGCGGGTCCTCGCCGGTGATCGGGTTGCGCTCGAACTGCCGCGCGATCAGCTCCGCGACGTGGGCGGAGCAGTTCACGCTGGTGACGATGCCGATGTAGTTGCGCGTCGCCACGCGCCCGTCGGCGCGGCGGATGCCCTGGAAGGTGGCGGGGACGGGCGCGGGCTCGGTCGGGCGCGCGTCCGCGCCGTAGGCGTAGTCCCTGGCGAAGTCGCCCATGCCGCAGTTGTGCGTGTGCACCCAGTCGCCGGGCGCGATCGGCCGCGTCGCGAAGCCGATGATCTGGCCGTAGCGGCGGACCGGCTCGCCCTCCGCGTGCGGCCGGAGGGCGACCTTGTGCCCGGGCGGGATGCGCCGCTCGCCCACGCGCACGCCCGCCGCGACCGGCGTCCCGGGCGGCAGGGCGAGGCGGGCGATCGCCACGCCGTCCTCGGGGTGCAGGCGGATCACGGGCGGCAGGGCGAGGACATCCATGGCAGACAGACTCCTGGGGGCTGCGGCGGCGGCCGAGGGGCGCCGGCCCATCATAAGCGTGCGGAGACGATCCGGCTTCGTGGACATCCAGAGGCCGGGGACGGAAGCGTCCGAGAAGACGGAATTCGGAATGCCTGCCCGCCGGGATCCCGGCGCCGGCCGGCGGATCTGGTGCGGTCGTGGCGGCCCCCGCGGGACCCGGCTCGTGAGTTCGGGCCGGGCGCGCGGCCGATCGCGCGCCGGGCTCGCCAGGCCGAGCGGGAGAAGCCGAGCAGGCTCCGCCGCACGAACCATCGCCGGCGGCGGGAGCGCGCCATTCCGGCGAAGGCGGTGGCCGTCGGAGGCCCGCCTCGGCCCGCGAGAGACGAGACCGATCCCGGGAGCGCGCGCGGGCCGGCTGCGGCGGGCTTCCCGTTCCTCGCCGTCGTGCCCGACATCCGGTCACGCCGCCTGTCCTCGACGCCCCCGGCATCGCCACCGCGACGAGGGAACCGGCCGACCTGGCCGACGACAACCGACCGCCAGCCACCGGCCGTCCGCCGAAGCGGGGCAGCGCCACCTCCGCCGGGAGACGGGCGGTCGGGGAGGTCTCAGGGCCGCCCGGCAGCGCGGCGCCCAGCGATCAAGGCGGCGACCGCGGTTCGCCACACTTCTGGCACGGGATCATGCGCCCTGCCGCGTCGGCCGCACGAACCCGCAACACGCGCTTCACGGGATTGCGGCCGACGATGCGAATCCCCCCAGCGGACGGCTCCCGTCCCGTGGCGCCTCTCAGGGCGCCCACGCTCCGGCCCGCGCTGCCGCTCCACGGCGGCGGTCCATGCTCGCCCGCGTGGCCGGCCAGCCGATCAGGGATGGACGCCGCCCGCCTCGCGACGCCGCCAGGCGGCCCTTGCCCACGCGATCCGCCCGGCAACGGCGGCGATCGCCCCTCCCTCCCGCGCCGGGACCCCCGCCCAACCGCAGATGGCAAGTCCTGCGCCGATCGTGCGATCCTCGGGGCGGACGGAGCGGCCGGGCGGATGTTGATGCATGTCAGTGCGTGGCGGGTCGGCGCGGTGCAGATCTCGCCCTGGCGAGCGGTCCGCGCCGCGCAAGACCGCCATGAGGACGCGGCTGCCGCCATGCTCGCGCCGAGGCGGCCGAAGCCCGTGAGGGCATCGGCCGCGGTCGGACCGCGGGAGGAAGGCGAGGTGGGATGCGGCGACCCGCAGGCCGTCAGGGCGATGGCGCTCGCCGTCGGACGGGCGCGCCGGCCGCGGCAAGTGCGCCCCGGCCGGGGATCGCGAGGCCAGCCGGCATGATCCGACGCCCGCGCCTCCTTCGCCTGCTGGCTTCCCTGCTGCTGACCGTCCTCGCCGTTTGGCCCGACGGCGCGGCCGCGCAGCGTCCCGCGGCCGAGCGGCTGGCCCTGGTGCTGACGGTCGAGGGCGGGATCGGTCCGGGCGTCGCCGGCTACCTGCGCGACGGCCTCGCCCGCGCCGCGGCACGGAACCTCGCCCTGGTCGTGATCCGCCTCGACACCCCCGGCGGACTCGACGCGTCCACCCGCGAGATCGTTCGGGACATCCTGGCCTCGCCGGTGCCGGTGGCGGTCTGGGTCGCGCCACGTGGGGCGCGGGCCGCCAGCGCGGGCACCTTCATCCTGTCGGCCGCGCATGTCGCGGCCATGGCGCCGGGGACCGCGACCGGCGCCGCCACGCCGGTCCGCCTCGGCGGCGTCGGCGATCCCGGCAAGGAGGACCCGGCCGTGGCCAAGGCGGTGAACGACGCCGTGGCCTATGTTCGCGGCCTTGCCGACTATCACGGCCGCAATCCCGACTGGCTGGAGCGGGCGGTGCGCGAGGCGGCGAGCGTGCCGGCGAGCACGGCGCTCGAACTCGGCGTGGTGGACCTGCTGGCCACCGATCTCGACGAGCTCCTCGCCAAGGCCAACGGGCGCACGGTGCGCATGCCCGACGGGCCCGCGCGGCTCGACACGACGGGGCTCGCGGTGGAGCCCTTCGACCCCGGCTGGCGACACCGCCTGCTCGCCCTGATCTCCGATCCCAACATCGCCTTCCTGCTCCTGCTCCTCGGCGTCTACGGCCTGCTGTTCGAGTTCTCCGCGCCGGGCTTCGGCGTCGGCGGGGTGATCGGGAGCATCTCGCTGATCCTCGCGCTGTTCGCCCTCAACCTGCTGCCGGTGAACCTGGCGGGCCTCGCCCTGATCGGACTGGGCATCGCCCTGCTGGTCGCCGAGGCCTTCGTGCCCTCCTTCGGCGTGCTCGGCGTAGGGGGGCTCGCCGCCCTGGTGCTCGGCGCCGCCGTCACCTTCGACATCGGCGTGCCGGGCTTCGAACTCTCCCTCACGGTGGTGGCGGTGGCGGCCGGGCTCGGCGCGCTGCTGCTGGCCGTGGTGGTGGCGTCGGTCTGGCGCGCGGGGCGGCGGCCGGTGGTCACCGGCGCCCAGGCGATGATCGGCGCCCGCGGCCAGGTGCTCGAATGGCACGACGGCGAGGGCGTGGTGCGGGTGCACGGCGAACGCTGGATCGCCACCGCGCGCGCCCCGCTGCGGCCCGGCCAGACGGTGCGCGTGCGCGCTCGCCGCGGCCTCCGGCTCGAGGTCGAGGAGGAGTCCGCCCTGGAGGAAAGGAATTCGCGATGACCATCACGGATGCCCCGATCTACCTGTTCATCCTGCTCGCCGTGGTGGCGCTGCTGTGGGCATCGGTTCGAGTGCTGCGCGAGTACGAGCGTGGCGTGGTGTTCACGCTCGGCCGCTTCTCCGGCGTCCGCGGGCCCGGGCTGATCCTGCTCATCCCGCTGGTGCAGCAGATGCAGCGGGTGGACCTGCGCACCGTCGTGATGGACGTGCCGAGCCAGGACGTGATCTCGCGCGACAACGTCTCGGTGAAGGTGAACGCGGTCGTGTACTTCCGCGTCGTGGACGCCGACCGGGCGGTGATCGAGATCGAGGACTACATGACCGCGACCAGCCAGCTCGCGCAGACCACGCTGCGCTCGGTGCTGGGCAAGCACGAGCTCGACGAGATGCTGGCGGAGCGCGACAAGCTGAACCAGGACATCCAGACGATCCTCGACAGCCAGACCGACGCCTGGGGCATCAAGGTCGGCAACGTCGAGATCAAGCATGTCGACATCGACGAGAGCATGGTGCGCGCGATCGCGCGCCAGGCCGAGGCCGAGCGCAACCGCCGGGGCCGCATCATCGACGCCGAGGGCGAGCTTCAGGCCGCCGAGAAGCTGGCCGAGGCGGCGCGCGTCCTGGCCACGGTGCCGGAGGCGATGCAGCTCCGCTTCCTCTCCACCGTCCAGCTCATCGCCGGCGAGCGGAACTCGACGGTGGTCTTCCCGCTGCCGGTCGAGCTGCTGCGCGGCCTCGCCGCCCTCGCCCCGGCGGCCGCGCCGCGCGAGGGCGGGGCGGGCCGGCCGGGACCGGCCTGATCCGCCCCGCATGCGAGGGGCCGGCGCTGCGCCGCGGCGGCGCGTGCCGGGCATCGCGCCGGCCGCGCGAGCGTGCGTGCGGACGGTCTTCGGCACCTCGGGGCGCTGCCCTGGCCGCGGCGGATGCGATGGGGGGCCGCGTCCGTGACGATTTCGCCGCCGCCTTCGACCGCGAGCGCGGCCCCGACCTCCCCCCTGCGGCCGTGCGCGCCACCCGATCGGTGGCCCCAGCCGGGGGGCGCCTAGAGCCGATCACGGACGGCCGGACACAGCCGGAAGCGCGAATCCGCTCGACCAACAACGAGCGGGAGCCGTTGCAGCGGCACGGCCGAGCGAAAACGGCTCTAAGCCGGTGTCCGCGCCGCGGTCCGTTGGCCGGGCCGGAGTTGCTCGCCGAGCAGGATCGCCGGAGGGTAGAGCACCTCCTCCTCGATCCGGGCGTGCTGCTTCAGCGCCTCGGCGAAGCGGACGGGATCCGCCCGCCCTTCGGCCCGGGCCGCGGCCGCCAGGGTGACGAGCGCGGCGACGATTCGGCCGTGCTCGGCCAGCATCTTCGGCAGTTCGGCCTGCAGCCGCTCGGCCATCCGTACGGCTGCCTCGGCGGCGGGTGGCAGCGCTTCGCCGCGCGCGGCCGGTGCCAGCAGCCCGAGCGGCGGCAGAGCGAACGCCTCCTCCTTCACGAAGTGCGGATGCAGCAGCCGCGCCACCTCGCGCGCGGCCTCGCCGATGCAGCCGCCGGCGCGGCTGGCGCGCACCAGCTCCTCGTGCAGCGCGTCATGCTCCGCCTTGAGCGGCTGAGGGGGCGGGGCGAGGCGGAGGCCGACGCGCAGGACCTCGCCGAGATCCTCGGCAACCTCGCCGAGAACGCGGCGCAGTGGGCGCGGAGCCGGGTCCGCGTCGCCGCGCGGCGGGGCGAGGAGGCGGCGGATGCCGGCTTGGTCGCGCTCGCGGTCGAGGACGACGGGCCGGGCATCCCGCAGGAGGCGGCGGAGACCGCGCTCTCCCGGGGCGGCCGGCTCGACGCCACGAAGCCGGGCACCGGGCTCGGCCTCGCCATCGTCGCCGACCTCGCGGAGGCCTATGGCGGCTCGCTCGCCCTCCGCCGGTCCCGGCATCTCGGCGGCCTCTGCGCTGAGGTTCGGCTCCCGGCCCGCGCGGGGGCGGGCGGCGCGGCGGGGCAACCGTCGCCGGCATCCCCGCCGTAGCGCGCCCACCGCGCCCGCTTCCAGCCGATGGTCATGGCGCCGACGAGGTTCCCGCCTTGCGCGAGGCCGGCGAGGAACACGCCGGCAACCTGCGAGATGAGATGATGGGCGCCGACGTCGCGTTGGCGAGCGCCTCATGCGGACCCCGCTCCCCTGCCGCGCCCCGGAAGCAGTCGTCGTCAGCAGGAAGCCGACCGCCGCCGCGGCGGCCAAGCGCGCGGCCGGATCGCATCGCGCGGATGGCGCGCGTGCGGCGCCGCGCTCCCGGCGGGCAGCGAGGTTGCCGCCGTCGCAGTGTCCGGCCTGCCGGTCGGCAGTCGGTCCCCCATCATCGTCCACCTCGCCACCGTCCACGCGCCCGGGTCGCCCGGATTCCGCCGGGCCCCAAGTCTCTGATGCACCGCGCCGCGGTCGGCGCGACGGTCACGAGGATGGTTGGCGTGGCGATGCCGTCGAGGCGGGATGGCACGCGTTCGGCGCCGCATTCCGCAGGTTGCTTCTCAATACTCGCTCGCAAAATTTTATAAATCCCCAGTCGACTTATCTTGATATCGGAATAATACCTATCGCGGGAAAGTGATATTCCGGCCTGGATTCCAGAAGCGCATAGGATGTTTCGCAGGGCGAGTTGGACGATATTGTTCAGATCGTCCAGGAGGACGGCCGAACCCCGCGCCTGGCCGCAGCGGCACGAGGAGATCGTCGTGCTCATCTCCGGCCCCACCCCTCCCGCCCCCGCCGCCGCAACCGGCAACGGCGCCGCGTCTTCCGCGTGGGTGCTCACCGAGGGCCACGCCGGCATGGAGGCACAGGCGCTAGGCCTCGCCGAGGCGCTCCGTCTGGTCCCGGAACCTCGGCGCCTGCGCGCGCGGTTGCCGTGGGACTGGCTGCCCGGCCGCCTCTGGCCCTCGCCGTTGCGCGGCGTCACCACCGAGGCGGGGGCGCTGGGGCCGCCCTGGCCACGCCTCGCGGTTGGCTGCGGCAACGTGGCCGCGCCGGTCGGCGCGGCGCTGCGCCGGCGCGGCGTGCCGGCGGTGCACGTGCAGCATCCGAAGATGGACCCTGCGTCCTTCGACGTCGTGGTCGCTGCCTGCCACGACGGCCTGACCGGGCCGAACGTCGTGGTCACGCGCACCGCGCTGCACCGCGCCTCGCCCGAACGCCTCGCCGCGGCGCGCGCGGCCTGGGCGCCGCGGCTCGCCGACCTGCCGCACCCGTTGGTCGCGGTGCTGGTCGGCGGCTCGAACGGCCGCTTCCGCCTCGACGTTCCGGTCGCCACGCGGCTTGCCAACGAGCTCGGCGCAATGGCGCGGTTCGACAGGGTCGGCCTGGCCGTCACGCCGTCGCGGCGGACCGCGCCGGAGGCGGCGGCGGCACTGTCCCGGCGGCTCGCCCCGTTCGGCGCCTTCGTGTGGGGCGGTGCGGGAGCGAACCCCTACTTCGGGCTTCTCGCGCTGGCGGACGCGATCGTCGTGACCTGCGATTCGGTGTCGATGATGTCGGAGGCCGCCGCCACGACGGCACCGATCTTCATCTTCGAGCTGCCGGGGCGGTCGCGGCGCATCGGGGCCTTCATCGAGATGCTGATGCGCGAACGGCGCGCGCACCCGTTCACCGGGCGCTTCCGGAGCTGGCCGGTCGCGCCGCTCGACGACACGCCGATGGCGGCCGCCGAGGTCGCGCGGCGGCTGGGGCTGTAGCGTCCGCGAGCGGGGCGGGCGAGATGCTGGACATTGCCACCTTCGACGCCGCGCGCGGCGGCAACGTCCTCTACAAGGCGCTCGCGCACCCTCCGGCCGCCGAGGCGATCCGCGGCCTCTACGCCCGTCTCGCCGCCGCGGGCAGCACGGTTGCGGTCTACGATCCCGTCGGCGTCGCGGAGGCGCTGGCCCTGCTCCACCCGCTGGAGGAGGCGCTTCCGCTCGCCGGCGTGTACGTGCAGGACGTGCGCGAGGCGGGCGCGCGGCGCCTCGGCCGCATCGCCCGGCCGGTGACGGAGCTGGCGCGCTCCGGCGCGCGCGCAGTACTCGTCGCCGCTTACGATGCCGGGCGCATCGCCGCGCAGGCGGCGCCCTGGATGCCGCCGGGCGCCACCGTCGCCGCGCCCGACGATGCCGCGCTGCCGCCGGCGCTGCGGACCAATCCGCGGCGCGTGCTCGATCCGCTGAACTTCGCGACCAATTGGGCCTTCTTCCGCGACGCCGACGGCCTGTCCACGCGCCTGGTGGCGGCCAACTACTGGGCCGGCTACGGCGGGCATGGTGTGCGGCTGTGGCTGCGCCTGTTCGACGCCGGGGGGCACGCGCTGGCGACGTGGGAGGAGGCGCTGCCGAACGGGCCGGGCGGCATCGCCATCGACAGCCGGCAGGTTCGCGCGCGCTTCGGCCTGCCGGAATTCGCCGGCCACCTGTTCCTGCACGCGATCGGCACCGCCGGGCACGACGTGGTGAAGTACGTCCTGCACGTGCTCCCGCGCCGCGACGGGGCGACGCTCTCCTGCACCCACGACGCCAACCCCTGGCCCGCCGACCGCTACGCCGGCTTCCCCGCGCCGCGCCCGGACGAACGGGTGGTGGTCTGGCTGGAGAACGCGCATCCGGTGCCGATCCCCCGCGGCGCCATCGGGCTCGCGCGCATGGGGCGCGGTGAACCGGTGCCGCTGCGCGAGGCGGTGCCGCCGTTCGGGGTGGCCGCGCTGGACGTGGCGGAACTGCTCCCCGGGGTCGCCTGGCCGGCGCAGCTCGAGCTGTTTGCCGGACGGCACATCGTCCGCCCGCGCTACGAGGTGCTGCGGGGCGATCGCCGGCGCATCGCACACGCCAACGTCGAGCGCACGGACCTCGCGCCCGATCCGGCGATCCCCGGACTCGGCGCGCTGATGGGCCGCGGCTTCTTGCTGCCCTTCCCGGTGCTCGACCGGGAGCGCTTCCGCACCCTCGTGCAGCCGACTCCGATGGCGACCGGCCAGGCCGACCTGCCGCTCGCCATCGAGGTGTTCGCGCCCGGCGGCGCGCGGCTCGCCCGGCGCTTCCTTGGCCGGCTGCCGCGCGATCATGCGGTTGCGCTCGACCTCGACGAACTCCTCGATGAGAGCGCCCTTCGCGGCACCGGCGGCCACGCCGAACTGCTCTACGACTTCCGCGAGGGCGGCGAGGCGGACGGCTGGCTTCACGCGCTGTTCCGCTACGAGGACCGGCGGAGCGGCCACGCGGCGGAGGCGAGCTTCGGCGCGCACGTCTACAACACGATCCTCACCTACAAGGGCGAGCCGCAGTCCTACGCGGGGCCACCGCCCGGCCTATCGACCCGGCTGTTCCTGGGGCTCGGCCCAGCCGGCTACCGCAGCTTCGCGGTGCTGATCCACCCGACCTCGGTGCCTCGGACGGCACCCTCCGATACGCGGCTGCTGCTGCACGATGGGGCCGGCGCGGTGATCGCCGAGACGCGGCTCGGCATCCCCGCCTCGGGCTCGGCGGTGGTCCGGCCCGACCGGTTGTTCGCGGCTGCCGCACTCGCCCGGGCCGGCGAGCGCGGCTACGTGCTGGTCCGCGACGGCACCTGCCGCCTGTTCGGCTACCACGGCCTCCTGGACGAGGCGGGAGGCCGTTTCTCGCTCGATCACATGTTCGGCTTCTGAGCCCCATTCGGGCGGAGGCGGCGCCGCGAGATCGCTCCATTGGTGCCCGCACGGGTGAGCGTTCTGCCGCCCCTCCCGGTCCGACCGCGTGCGCGCTCCGGTTGGTCCGCCTCGTGGTCCGCGCAGCGCCGGCCCGATCCGCGAGGGGGCGTGCCAACGCCCGGATCGAACGGCGGGAAAGGCACGATTGCAGGCCGCCGTCCCGCAGTACGCGAAAAACGGCGCGGTCCCTCTCGGGGCCGCGCCCCCGCAAGCTGCGCCGCAGCGCGCCTACGCCGCCTTCGCCATCCCGCGCAGCACGTAGTGCAGGATGCCGCCGTTCTTGTAGTACTCGACCTCGTCCGCCGTATCCACGCGGCAGAGCACCTCGGTCCGGTGCGTGCTGCCGTCGGGGCGGTGGATCACCAGCTCCAGCATCATCCGCGGCCTGAGGTTCTCGACCCCGAGCACGTCGATCACCTCCTCGCCGGTGATGCCGAGCGTCCTCCGGTCCTCGCCCGGCCTGAAGGTCAGCGGCAGCACGCCCATCCCGACCAGGTTGGAGCGGTGGATGCGCTCGAAGCTCTCGACGATCACCGCCTTGACGCCGAGCAGGAAGGTGCCCTTCGCCGCCCAGTCGCGCGAGGAGCCGGTGCCGTACTCCTTGCCGCCGATCACCACCAGCGGCACGCCCTCCTTCTTGTAGCGCATCGCCGCGTCGTAGATCGGCAGCACCTCGCCCGAGGGCAGGTGCTTCGTGTAGCCGCCCTCCACCCCCGGCACCATCTCGTTGCGGATGCGGATGTTGGCGAAGGTGCCCCGCATCATCACCTCGTGGTTGCCGCGGCGCGCGCCGTAGCTGTTGAAGTCGGCCTGGCGCACCTGGTGCTGCAGCAGGTACTCGCCCGCCGGCGAGTTCCGCCGGATCGAGCCCGCCGGCGAGATGTGGTCGGTGGTGATCGAATCGCCGAGCACGGCGAGCACCCGCGCGCCGCGGATCGGCTCGACCGGCTTCGGCTCCAGCGTCATCCCCTCGAAGTAGGGCGGGTTCTGCACGTAGGTGGAGCCGCTGTTCCAGCGGTAGGTGTCGCTCTCCGCGGCGACGCTGATCGCCTGCCACTGCGGCGGGCCCTTGAACACGTCGGCGTAGCGCCTCTGGAACATCTCGCGCGACAGCACGGAGCGGACGGTGTCGTTCACCTCCTTCTGCGTCGGCCAGACGTCCCTGAGGAACACCGGCTGCCCGTCCTTGCCGGTGCCGAGCGGCTCCGTCGTCAGGTCCTTCGTCACCGACCCCGCTAGCGCATAGGCGACGACGAGCGGCGGCGAGGCGAGGTAGTTCGCCCGCACGTTCGGGTGCACGCGCCCCTCGAAGTTGCGGTTGCCCGAGAGCACGGCGGCGGCGACGAGCTTGTTGTTCTCGATCGCGTCCACGATCGGGTCCGGCAGCGGCCCGGAATTGCCGATGCAGGTGGTGCAGCCGTAGCCCACGGTGTTGTAGCCGATCGCGTCGAGCTCCTTCTGCAGCCCCGCCGCCTCCAGGTAGTCCGTCACCACCTGGCTGCCCGGCGCGAGCGAGGTCTTCACCCAGGGCTTCGGCCTGATGCCCTTCTCGTTCGCCTTCTTCGCCACCAGCCCCGCCGCGACCAGCACGCTCGGGTTGGAGGTGTTGGTGCAGGAGGTGATGGCGGCGATCACCACGTCGCCATGGCCGAGGTCGTAGTTCGTCCCCTCGACCGGCACCCGCTTGCCCGCCTCGTCGCCCGGCACGCCCATCGCCCCGGCGGCGAGGTCCTTGGCGAAGGAGGCGGCGACATTGCCGAGCGCCACCCGGTCCTGCGGCCGCTTCGGCCCGGCGAGCGAGGGCTCGACGGTGGCGAGGTCGAGCTCGAGCGTGTCGGTGAACACCGGATCGGGCGAGGCGGACTCGCGCCACAGCCCCTGCGCCTTCGCGTAGGCCTCGACCAGCCGGATCCGGTGCTCCTCGCGCCCGGTCAGGCGCAGGTAGTCGAGCGTGACCCGGTCCACCGGGAAGAAGCCGCAGGTCGCGCCGTACTCGGGCGCCATGTTGCCGATCGTCGCGCGGTCGGCGAGCGGCAGGTCGTCGAGGCCGGAGCCGAAGAACTCGACGAACTTCCCGACCACGCCCTTGCGGCGCAGCATCTGCGTCACCGTCAGCACCAGGTCGGTCGCGGTGACGCCCTCGCGCAGCCTGCCGGTCAGGCGGAAGCCGATCACGTCCGGGATCAGCATGGCGATCGGCTGGCCGAGCATCGCCGCCTCCGCCTCGATGCCGCCCACCCCCCAGCCGAGCACGCCGAGGCCGTTGACCATCGTCGTGTGGCTGTCCGTGCCGTAGCAGGAATCCGGGTAGGCGTAGCTCGTGCCGCCCTCCTGCGAGGTCCAGACCACCTGGGCGAGGAACTCCAGGTTCACCTGGTGGCAGATGCCGGTGCCCGGCGGGACGACGCGGAAGTTGTCGAAGGCGCTCTGGCCCCAGCGCAGGAACTCGTAGCGCTCCCGGTTGCGCTCGAACTCGATGTCCACGTTGCGCTTCAGCGCGTCCGGCCGCGCGTTGACGTCCACCATCACCGAGTGGTCGATGACGAGGTCCACCGGCACCAGCGGGTTCACCCGGCGCGGATCGCCGCCGAGGCGGACGATGCCGTCGCGCATGGCGGCGAGGTCCACGACGCCGGGCACGCCGGTGAAGTCCTGCATCAGGATGCGCGCGGGGCGGAACGGCACCTCCTTCTCGGAATGCGCGCCGTCCAGCCAGCCGGCGATGGCGCGGGCGTCGTCCACGGTGTAGGAGCGCCCGTCCTCGAAGCGCAGCACGTTCTCGAGCAGCACCTTGAGGCTGTGCGGGAGGCGGGAGAGGTCGGCGCCGAGCGCCCGCCCCGCCTCGGGCAGGCTGAAGTAGTGGTACTCCTTGCCGTCCACCGTCAGGGTGCGGCGGGTCTTCAGGCTGTCCTGCCCGATCATCCGCATGGTCGGAAAACCTCGCTGGTCGTCGGTGTCCTGCGCGCGCCCCCTACGGGACGCGAGGCAGGCGGGTTAAAGCATGGCGGGGCAGGCCGGTCCATCGGCGGACCGGACGCCGGAGGGGGCACGGGCGGATGCTGGAGGCGCGGGACCTGGCCTGCGTGCGGGGCGAGCGGGGGGCGGTCTTCGCCGGCCTCTCCTTCCGCGTGCCCGCCGGCGGCGCGCTGCTCGTCACCGGCCCGAACGGCGCGGGGAAGTCGAGCCTGCTGCGCGTGCTCGCCGGGCTGCTCCCCGCGGCGGCCGGCGCGGTGCTGTGGCAGGGCGCGGACATCGCCGCCGACCGCGCCGCCCATGCGCGGCGGCTGCGCTACGTCGGCCATCACGATGCGCTGAAGCCCGGCCTCACGGTGCGCGAGAACCTCGGCTTCTACGCGCGGCTCTGGGGCGGCGAGGCCGGGCCGGCGCTCGAGGCCGTGGGCCTCGCCCCGCTCGCCGACCTGCCGGTGCGGGTGCTCTCGGCCGGGCAGCGGCGGCGTCTCGCCCTGGCGCGGCTCGCGCTCGGCCTTCCCGGCGATGGCGGCGCGGCGCTGTGGCTGCTCGACGAGCCGAGCTCCGGCCTCGACGCCGCCTCGGTCGCGCGGCTCGCCGGCCTGTTCGAGCGGCACCGCGCGCGCGGCGGCCTGGTGGTGGCGGCGACGCATCTGCCGCTGCCGCTGCCGCAGGCGGCGGAGCTGCGGCTGTGACGCCGGCCGATGCCGCCCGCGCGCCGGGGCGGCCCGCGTGACGGCCTCCGCCTTCCGCGCCGTGCTCGCGCGCGAGCTGCGCCTGGCGCTGCGCCATCCGGCCGACACCCTCGCCGCGGTGCTGTTCTTCGTCCTCGTCTGCGCCCTCTTCCCCTTCGGCGTCGGCCCGGCGCCGGAGGCGCTCGCCCGCCTCGCCCCGGGCGCGCTGCTCGCCGCCGCGCTGCTCGCCGCGCTGCTGCCGCTCGACCGGCTGTTCGGCGCGGACGCGGAGGACGGCTCGCTCGACCAGCTCCTGCTGAGCGGCCTGCCGCCGGCCGGCATCGCGGCGGCGAAGGCGCTCGGGCACTGGCTGACCACCGGCCTGCCGCTGATCGTCGCAACGCCCGTCGCCGCCGCGCTGCTCAACCTGCCCGTCGCCGCCTGGGGCGCGGCGCTGGCCGCGCTCGGCCTGGCGACGGCGATCCTGTCGCTGCTCGGCACCGCCGGCGCGGCGCTGACGCTGGGCGCGCGGCGCGGCGGGGTGCTGCTGCCGCTGCTGGTGCTGCCGCTCGCCATCCCCGCGGTGATCTTCGGCGCCGCGGCGATCGAGGCCGCGGCCGCGGCGCTCTCGCCCGCGCCCTTCCTGCTGCTGCTCGGTGCCGGCCTCTCGCTCGCCGCGCCGCTCGCCCCGCTGGCCGCGGGCGCGGCGCTGCGGGCGGAGTGAGCGCCCGCGGCCCGCCTCCCCCCTGGCCGCCCGCTCCGCGCGGGCCGATGATCGGGCGGCGCCGGCCGCCCCGGCGCGCCGCGGAGGGAGCCCCAGGATGAAGCTCGGCCTGTTCCTCAACACCCAGTTCCCCGCCGGCGACGACCTCGCCGCCCGCCTGCCCGAGCTGACCGAGCAGGTGCGCACCGCCCGGCGGTCCGGCTACGCCTCGCTCTGGGTGCCGGACCACTACCTGATCGGCCCGGTGCAGATGCCGCAGCCCATGCCGGTGCTCGCCTGGATGCTGCGCGAGGCGGAGGGGATGGTCGTCGGCCCCAACATCCGCATCCTCCCCCTGCTCAACCCGGTGATGGTGGCGGAGGAGGCGGCGACCCTCGACCTGCTCTCCGGCGGCCGCTACGTCCTCGGCGTCGGGCTCGGCTACCGCGAGACCGAGTTCACCGCCTTCGGCGTGCCGATCAGGGAGCGCGCGCCGCGCCTCGTCGAGAGCATCGGCCTGATCCGCCGCCTCTTCGCCGAGGAGCGGGTGACCCACCGCGGCCGCTTCTACACGGTGGAGGAGGCGAGCCTCAGCGCCCGGCCGGTGCAGCCCGGCGGCCCGCCGATCTACGTCGCCGCCATGGCCGAGCCCGCGGTGCGCCGCGCCGCCCGCCTCGGCGACGCCTGGCTGATGGTCAACACCGTCTCCCTGCCGACCGCGGCGGCGCAGATGAGGATCTACCGCGAGGAACTGGCCGCCGCCGGCCGCACCCCGCGCGAGTACCCGCTGACGCGCGAGTGCTACATCGGCACCTCGCACGCCACGGCCTTCGAGGAGTGCCGCAGCGCACTGCACTACAAGTACAGCGCCTACGCCTCCTGGGGCGTCGGCCGCCAGGCGAACGACGAGGCGGCCTTCGGCATGCCCTTCGAGCGGTTCGCGCGCGACCGCTTCCTGATCGGCGACAGGGTCTCGGTGAAGGAGGAGATCGCCCGCTACCGCGAGGCGCTCGGCGTGGACCACCTGATCCTGCGCGTGCAGTGGCCCGGCCTGCCGCAGGAGCGGGCGCTGCATACCATCCGCGCCCTGGCCGAGATCCTCGCCTGACGCCCCGGCGCCGCGCCTCCCCGCGCGCATCCCGGCCCTGCGCCGGCGGCGCCTTGCCAGCAGCGGGCGCGCGGTCCATGTCTCGCGCGCCCGCCCGCGCCATGCCGCCGAATCGGCCGAGGCGGGGATGCGCTGCCGGGCCGCCGCGCCCTGCGCACATCGGGGAACCGGCGATCCCAGGAGACTCCGGCACGTGACCTACGTCGTCACCGAGAACTGCATCAAGTGCAAGTACATGGACTGCGTCGAGGTGTGTCCCGTCGACTGCTTCTACGTCGGCGAGAACATGCTGGTCATCCATCCCGACGAGTGCATCGACTGCGGCGTGTGCGAGCCGGAATGCCCCGCCGAGGCGATCGTGCCGGACAGCGACGACAAGGCCGCCGAGTGGGTGGAGCTCAACCGCACCTACGCGATGCAGTGGCCGAACATCACGCGCAAGGGCGAGCCGCCGCCGGACGCCGACGAGTGGAAGGACAAGCCCGGCAAGCGGGCCCTGTTCAGCCCCAACCCGGGCGTCGGCTGAGCAGGCCAGGCGGCCGCGCCCCGGTCCCGCGCGCCGACCCATGCCATGGCATGGGTCGGCCCTCGCCGAGCGATCGCGTGAGGACCGGGGCTCATCGCGTCACGCGGGAGGCGCCCTTCGGCGGCCCAGGGGTGGGGGATGACGGGCACCTCATTTTCTGTTACAGTTTCAAAGACATGACGGGCCTTCCCAGAAGGGGAAGGTGAGCGGGACCGAGGGGGATGCCCTGGATGGAGCGGTGACGAGGGAGGCGAGGACCCCAGGGCGGGACGGCCGAGGCAAGCGCCGGGTCGGCGCTGAAATGCGCGCGCTTCGATCCCACATTTCATCGCAATGTGGGGCGGCGCGCCGGAGCGACCGCCAGGCGGGATCCCCGAAGGGGACGCCCTCGATGCGCCGCGCCTTGTCCCGGTCGGTCGCGCGGACGCGGGACCGGCGTCCCACGCGCAGCGGTGAGGAGATGACCCGTTCATGAAGGCATCCGCCCCGGCGAACGACAAGAACAAGAACAGGAAGCGGCCAGCAGGCGGAAGCTCGGCAATCAGGGCCGCAGGCAAGGCGACCACGCCAGAGCGGGAGAAGCGCCCCGCCGTCGTCGGCCCCGTCTCCCGGCGCCCCGCCGTGAACACGACGGGGAAACGGACCGCTGCCGTCGCGGCCGCCGCGCCGAGGAACGCGCCAAGGAAGCCGAAGCCCGCCGCCACCGCCGCGAAGAAGCCTCGTGGCGCGCCCGGTTCGGCAACCGCCAAGCGCCGTGCCGGGGCGACGACGCTGCGGACGATCAGGACCACGAAGTCACCGAAGCCAGTGCCCAAGACGACGAAGACCAGCTCGACGAGGCGCGCCGCCCCGCCCACCGGCGGGGCGGCCGCCCGCCAGGCGCGCAAGGCGCCGGCGAAGCCGACCACGCCATCCCCGCGCAAGCCCATGGCGACCAAGGCCTCCGCCAAGCCGCCCGCGAGGATCCAGCCGAAGGCCCCGACGAAGCCGGTGGCCGGCGCCGCCAGGCCCCAGGCGGCGGCGCGGCCGGGCGCGCCGCCGCCTAAGGCCGTTCCGGCGAGGCCGCCCGTCGCGGAGGATCGCAAGCCGGCGACGCCGACCTCCGCCAACGCCATGCCCGCCCCGCCGGCAGCGGCCACGCCGCGCGCGGGGGGTGCCGCCGGCGGAGCGGCAGCGGCGCGCGTGCCGGCCGGCGCTCCGGCGCCCATGGGCCTCCTCGCCGAGGCCCAGGCCGGCAGCCCGTCGCCGGCCCCGGGCGCCGCGGTGCAGCACCAGGCCATGGCGCCGCCCCCGCCCCCTCCTCCGCCGGCGGCCGTTCCCGCGGCAGCCGGCGCCGCCAGCTCCGCGCCGCCGTCCCGGCCGCCGCAGCCGAGGCCGCAGCCTCCGAGGCCGCCCGCCCGGGAAGAGGTCTTCAAGGCCGGCGACCATGTCGTCTATCCGACCCATGGCGTCGGCACGGTCCAGGGCATCGAGACCGTCGAGGCCGCCGGCATGACGCTGCGCATGATCGTCGTCACCTTCGACGAGAACCGGATGACCCTGAAGGTCCCGGTCGAGAAGGCCGCTTCCGCCGGCCTGCGCAAGCTCGCCTCGCCGGCGGCGATGAACGAGGCGCTGGAGACGCTGCGCGGCCGCGCCCGCGTCAAGCGCACCATGTGGTCGCGCCGCGCGCAGGAATACGAGGCGAAGATCAACTCCGGCGACCCGATCGCCATCGCCGAGGTGGTGCGCGACCTGCACCGCAACGCCGGCCAGCCGGACCAGTCCTTCAGCGAGCGCCAGATCTACGAGCAGGCGCTCGACCGGCTCGCCGCCGAGCTCGCCGCGATCGACCGGACGGACAAGGCCGCCGCGGCGGAAAAGCTGCAGAGCTACCTGAAGGCGGGCTGAGGGACGCCATCGCGCGCCGAACCCCCGGACGGTCGCCGCCGGCCCGGACCGAGGGGGAAACGGGGGCGCTACACCACCTCCGCCGGCGCCAGCACGCAGGGATGCGCCGCGTCGCCGCGCTCCACCTGCAGCGTGACGTGGCCGATGCCGAAGCGCGCCCGCAGCCCGCGCGCCGCCTCCGCGAGGAAGGCGTCGTCCGGCGCCTCGGCGCGCGGGCGCACCAGGTGGGCGGTCAGCGCCGTCTCGGTCGTGCTCATCGCCCAGATGTGCAGGTCGTGCACCGAGGCGACGCCCGGCAGCGCGGCGAGCCAGGCCTCCACCTCCGCCGGGTTGATGTGGCGCGGCGCCGCGTCCATCGCGAGGTTGGCCGAGTCCCGCAGCAGCGACCAGGTCCCGACCAGGATCACCGCCCCGATCGCCAGCGCGACCGCCGGATCGAGCCAGTGCCAGCCCGTCGCCGCGATCAGCAGCGCCGCGATGATGACGCCGAGCGTCACCGCCGCGTCGGCCAACATGTGCAGGAAGGCGCCCTGGCGGTTCAGGTCGTGCTCGCGCCCGCGCAGGAAGAGCAGCGCGGTGCCGGTGTTGACCGCCACGCCCACCGCCGCGACCCAGAGCACCACGCCGGTGGCAACCGGGGCCGGATCGCGCAGCCGGCCGATCGCCTCGAACCCGATCGCCCCCACCGCGACCAGCAGCAGCATCGCGTTCGCCAGCGCCGCGAGGATGGAAGCCCGGCGCCAGCCGTAGCTCCGCCGCCGCGTCGGGGCGCGCCGCGCCAGCCGCGCCGCGCCCCAGGCCAGCAGCAGCCCGAGCACGTCGGAAAGGTTGTGCCCGGCATCGGCGATCAGCGCGAGCGAGCCGGCCCAGAACCCCGCCGCGGCCTCGACCGCCACGTAGCCGAGGTTCAGCGCCACCCCGAGCGCGAAGCCGCGCTCCGAGGGCGGGGCGTGGTGGTGATGGTGGTGGTCGTGTCGCGGCTGGTCCCCGGCGGTCGCGGGAGGATGGGCGGAACGCGCGCCCGCGTCGCCGTCCGGCGCGGCGCGTGAAGGAGCGTGCCGGGGCTGGCCGTGACTCGGCGCCGTCATCGGAGGATTCGGGTGCTGCCCGTGATCCCGGAGTGCTGGTGCCGCTCACCCTGGGCCGGACGGCGGGCCGGCGCAAGCCGGGCGAGGGCGCGGCGCGGCATCGCCGGCCCGAGAAACAGGAAGGGCCCCGGGAACCGGTCCCGGAGCCCCCCTGCGGCCCTCCTGGCGCCGCGCGGCGCCACCGGCGGCCGGGCGTCAGTCGCTGTTCTGCCGCACGCCCAGGAACTGCAGCAGCAGCATGAACAGGTTGATGAAGTTCAGGTAGAGCGCCAGCGCGTCCATCACGCTGCGCTTGCCCGCGAGCTCGGTGCCCTCGGCGTAGGCGTGCTCGATGTAGTCGGCCTTGATCCGCTGGGTGTCATAGGCGGTCAGGCCCACGAACACGATCACGCCGATCACGGTGATGGCGAAGTGCAGCGCCGTGGACTGCAGGAAGAAGTTGACCAGCATCGCGAGGATGATGCCGATCAGCCCCATCATCATGAAGCTGCCCATCCGCGTCAGGTCGGTCCGGGTCGTGTACCCGTACAGGCTGATCGCGGCGAACATGCCCGCGGTGATGAAGAAGGTGCTGGCGATCGACTCGCCGGTGTAGCGCAGGAAGATGTTGCTGAGGCTCGCGCCCATCGCGGCGGCGAACAGCCAGAACACCGCCTGCGCCGAGGTCTTCGACAGCTTGTTGATGCCGAAGCTCAGCACCAGCACGAAGGCCAGCGGCGAGAGCATCGCCGCCCAGCCGAGCAGCGTCGGCGTGACGACGCGGTAGCCGCCGCTCGTGCTGACCTGCCAGAACATCGCCTGCAGCCCGGGGCTGGTGGCGATCAGCAGCGCCACGATGCCGGTCAGTGTCAGCCCCGAGGCCATCCAGTTGTAGACCCGGAGCATGTACGCCCGGAGCCCGGCATCGACGGCGGCCGCGTCGGCGGTCGCCACGCGACCCCAGCCTGCCGGCGCACCCGTCTGGAATCGATAGTCGGGACGAAGGGCCATTGGTCGTGAAACTCCTCCCAGGGATGATCCCCGCGGCGGAGGTATATGGAGGAAATTTAACCCGGATCAACCGGATTCCGAACGGCCGGCCGCCGCCCGCCGTTCGGCGTCCCCCTCCCCGCACCCGATGGGCGCGGCGCTCCTGGGTGCGCCGTCACCCCTGCAATCTAGGGACGCGCCCCGCGCCTTGCCATCGGCTTCCGCGGGGTCTCCCGCCCGCTCTCCCGGTTGCGATCCGGGTGCCGCCCGCGCGGCCCCCGGCCGCCCCGTCACGGATTGCGCAGCCAGGGCGCCGCCTTCGCGCGCAGCGCGAGCGCGGTCCCGGCATAGCCGAAGGCAAGCGTCAGCAGGACGCAGGCCGCGACCGTCATCGCCAGGGTGCCGGGCAGGAACACCCAGTCGGCGCGCATCAGGAAGGTCACCACCGCCCAGGCGGCGATCGTGCCGGCGACCGCCGCCAGCCCCCCCGCGGCCAGGCCGAGCAGCCCGAACTCCACCAGGAAGGCGGCGCGGATCTGCGCCCGCGTCGCGCCGAGCGTCTTCAGCACCACCGCGTCGCGCACCCGCCGGCGCTGCCCCGCCGCCACCGCCCCGGCGAGGACCAGCGCGCCGGCCAGCAGCGTGACCGATCCGGTCGCGGTCAGCGCCGTGCCGATCCGGCCGAGCAGCTCCGCCACCGCCTCCAGCGCGTCGCGCACGCGGACGCCGGAGACGTTGGGGAAGGCGTCGGTGACGGCGCGCAGCACCGCGCCCTCGGCCGCCGCGGCGCCGCGGACGGTGGCGATGTGGGTGTGCGGCGCCGCCTCCAGCAGCCCGGGCGAGGCGACCAGGGCGTAATTGATGCCGAGCGTCCGGTACTCGACGTCGCGCAGGCTCGCGATGCGCAGCGGGATGTCGCGGCCGAGGACGTTGACCGTGACCGTGTCCCCCACCCCCACGCCCCAGCCCCGCGCCAGGTTGGCGTCGAGGGAGACGAGCGGCGGGCCGCGGTAGTCCTCCGGCCACCACGCCCCGGCGACGAGCCGCGTGCCCTCCGGCGGCCGGGCCGCGTAGGTCAGCCCGCGGTCGCCGCGCAGCGCCCAGGCGCTGTCCTCGCTCGCCCGGACCTGCTCGGCCGGGGTGCCGTTCACCGCGACGATGCGGGCGCGGAGGTTCGGCACGCGCTTCACCTCCACCACGCCGGGCTGGGCGGCGACCAGCGCGTCGAAGCGCGCCGCCTGGTCGGCCTGGATGTCGATGAAGAAGAAGTTCGGCGCGGTGCCGGGCAATTGCTCGGCGATCTGCCGGCGCAGGTTGCCCTCGATCAGCGCGATCGCGGCGAGCGTCGTCAGGCCGACGCCGAGCGAGACCAGCAGCAGCGGCGTCGGCGCGCCGGGCCGGTGCAGGTTGGCGAGGCCGAGCCGCAGCGCCGGGCGGCGCGAGTGGCGCGCGCGCCGCGCCGCCGCCATCAGCGCCCAGGCGCCGAGCCGGAACAGCAGCAGCGTCGCCGCCGCGGCGAGGCAGAACCAGAGGGCGAAGCGCCGGTTCTCGCTCGTCGCCACCACCAGCGCCGCGAGCGCCAGGGCGGAGAGCGCCACGGCGACGGCGATGCCGGCCCCGGGCCAGCGCCGTGCGGGCGCGACCGCATCGCGGAACAGCGCCGCGCCGGGGATCCCCCGCGCCCGGCCGAGCGGCCAGAGCGCGAAGGCGAGCGCGGCCAGCAGCCCGCACAGCGCCGCCAGGGCGAGCGGCGCCGGATAGAGGCCGAGCCGCGGCGGCACCGGCAGCGTCCCGGCGAGCAGCTCCGCCGCCGCCGCCGCCAGACCGACCCCCGCCGCCAGCCCGGTCGCGATGCCGAGCCCCGCCAGCGCCAGCACCTGCGCGAGGTAGGTCGCGAAGATCACCCCCGCCGGCGCGCCGAGGCAGCGCAGCGTCGCGATGGTCCGCGCCCGCTGGTCGAGCCAGGCGCGCACCCCCGTGGCGACGCCGATCCCGCCGACCAGCAGCGCCGTCAGCCCGGCGAGGGTGAGGAAGGAGGCGGCGCGGTCCACGAAGCGGTTCACCCCCGGCGCGGCCGCGTCCGCGGTGCGCACGCGCCAGCCGCCGTCGGGGAAGGCGTCGCGCAGCGCCCGCACGAAGGCCGCGCGGTCGGCGCCCGGCGGCAGGCGCAGCCGGTACGCGTAGCGGAGCTGGCTCCCCGGCTGGACCAGCCCGGTCGCCGGCAGGGTCCCTTCGAGGGAAACCAGCGCCCGCGGGCCGAACAGGGCGGGCCCCGCCACCCGGTCGGGCTCCTGGACGATCACGCCGCGCAGGGCCAGGGTGGCCGCGCCGATCCGCACCGGGTCGCCGGGCGCGAGGCCGAGGCGCTCGGCCACCGCCGCCTCCACCGCCACCTCGCCGGGGCCCGGCGGCGGGCCCGGCGGGTCGAGGCGGAGCTCGCCATAGAGCGGATAGGCGGCGTCCACCGCCTTCAGCGCGATCAGCGCCCGCTCGCCGGAGGCCGGGGCGATCGCCATGGCGCGCATCTCCACCACCTCCGAGACCGCGGCGCCGCGGGCGCGGAGCCAGTCGCGCGCCGCCTCGGGGATCGGGCGGTGGCTGACGGCGATCTCGACATCGCCGCCGAGGATGCGCGCGCCATCGGCGGCGAGCCCCGCCTCGGTCGCGGCGCGCAGCGTGCCGACCGCGGCGATGGCGGCGACGCCGAGGGCGAGGCAGGCGAGGACGATGCGCAGGCCCCGCACGCCGCCGCGCAGCTCCCGCCGGGCGAGGCGGAGGGCGAGGCAGAGGGTGGCGAGACCGCCCCTCATGCGGCCGGCACCGCCATGCCGGCGCCGCCGTCGTCGCCGACGATCCGCCCGTCCTCCATCCGCACCTGCCGCCCGCAGCGCGCGGCGAGCGCCGGATCGTGGGTGACCAGCAGCAGCGTCGTGCCGAGCCGCGCGCGCAGCGCGAACAGCAGCTCCATCACCTGCGCCCCGGTGGCGCGGTCGAGGTTGCCGGTCGGCTCGTCCGCCAGCAGCAGGCGCGGCGCCGCGACCACGGCGCGCGCCAGCGCCACCCGCTGCTGCTCGCCGCCCGAGAGCTGCCCCGGATAGTGCCCGAGCCGATGGCCCAGCCCGACCGAGCGCAGCGCCGCCTCGGCGCGGTCGAAGGCGTCCCCGCGCCCGGCGAATTCCAGCGGCACGGCGACGTTCTCCAGCGCCGTCATGGTCGGGATCAGGTGGAAGGCCTGGAAGACGATGCCGATATGCTCGCGGCGGAAGCGCGCCAGCGCGTCCTCGTCCATCGCCGCCAGGTCGCGGCCCGCGACCCGCAGCACCCCGCCCGTGGGCCGCTCCAGCCCCGCCAGCAGCATCAGGAGAGAGGTCTTGCCCGAGCCCGACGGCCCGACCAGCCCCACCGCCTCGCCCGCCGCCACGGCGAGGTCCACCCCGCGCAGGATCTCGACCGGGCCGGCGGCGGCGGCGACGGAGAAGGCGAGCCCCGCCGCCTCGATCAGCGGCGCGGCCGCGCCCGGAGCGCGCCCGCCGGCGGCGGACAGGGATCGTGGCGGGGCAGCGGAGAGGCTGTCCGGAAGGGAGGCGTCCATCGGGTCGGTCGCTGTGGGGATCGTGCCGGGATATGGGCGCCGCGGCGCGCTGCGCCACCTCGGCGCCGGTTTCGGACTGTTGCTGGCGGCACGGGCGGGATTCCGGGCAGGGGCGGCGGGCGCGAGCGAGGAGGGCGGGGAGGTCCGGCTGCTGATGCTGGGCGATTCGCTCACCGCCGGCTACGGGCTGCCGCCGTCGCACGCCCTGCCGGCGCGGCTGGAGGCGGCGCTGCGCGCCCGCGGCCGGCCGGTGCGGGTGATCAACGCGGGCGTCTCGGGCGACACCACGGCGGGCGGGCGGGCGCGGCTCGACTGGGCGCTCGCCGACCTGCCGGAGGGCGCGCCGGCGGCGGCGGTCGTCGCCCTCGGCGCGAACGACGCGCTGCGCGGGCTGCCGGCGAGCGAGGTGTACGCGAACCTCGCGGCGATCCTCGACGGGCTCGGCCGTCGCGGCATCCCGGTCCTGCTCGCCGGGATGCGGGCGCCGCCCAACCTGGGACCGGACTACGGGCGGGAGTTCGACGAGGCCTATGCGCGCCTCGTGCGCGAGCGCCCCGGGACGGTGTTCTACCCGTTCCTGCTCGAGGGGGTGGCCGCGGATCCCTCGCTCAACCAGCCGGACGGCATCCACCCCAACGCGCGCGGCGTGGAGGAGATCGTCCGCCGGATGCTGCCCGCGGTCGAGGCGCTGCTCGGCCGGGTCGATCAGCGCGCGGAATGAGGCCAAGCGCCGCGGCGACCCGGCCCGAGGTTGACCGGGGGCCGCCACGGGGGCACCACGGAAGCGGCGCCGCCGCCGCCCACGGCGGTCCTCCCTCGCCGGCGCCGGCGCGACCGCCGACCGGGGAGACATCGAGGAGCACCCCATCCATGCGCCTTTTCGTGGGGCTCGCCCTGCCCGACGCGCTCCGCGCCCAGCTCGCCGGCCTCGCCGGCGGCATCCCCGGCGCGCGCTGGGTGTCGCCGGAGAACTACCACCTGACGCTCCGCTTCATCGGCGAGGTCGAATCCTGGCGTGCCCAGGAGGTGGACGACGCGCTCTCCGCCATCCGCGCCCGGCCGGTGGAGCTCCGCCTGCGCGGCGTCGGGACCTTCGAGAAGGCCGGCCGGGTGCAGACCCTCTGGGTCGGGGTGGAGCGGACCGAGAGCCTGATCCACCTCCAGGGCACGGTGGAGACGGCCCTGCAGCGGGTGGGCCTGGAGCCGGAGCGGCGCCGCTTCGCCCCCCACGTGACCCTGGCGCGCTGCGAGAAGGTGACGGCCGCGGAGAAGCTCGCGGCCTTCGTGCAGGGCAACAACCTGTTCCGCGCGGCACCAGTGGTGGTGGACCGGTTCTGCCTGTTCTCCTCTCGGTTGGGGAAGGAGCAGGCGGTCTACCTCGCCGAGGTCGAGTACACGCTGGCGTGATGCGGGCGAGGCGCGTGCGATCCGGCTTCGAACCCTTCCGGACCGGGCGGCGGCGGCGCGCCGATTGCGCCCCGAACCTCCCGCATGCGATCCTTCATGCTGCATCCGCGCACGGGGATCCCATCGGTGCGTGACGTCCAGCCCTCGGCGCCGCGGCACGCCTTCCCGCTGCGCTCGCTGCTGCTGGCGGCCTTCCTGGTCCCGGCCCTGGCCTTCGCCGGCGTGGCGTGGCGCGACCACCAGCGCCTGCACCAGGAGGCGGCGGAGTCCGTGGACCGCACCGCCGCCATCGCGCAGGAGCACGCCCTCAAGGTCATCGAGACCAACGCCCTGGTCCTCGACCGCATCGAGGACAGCGTCCGCGGCCTCTCCTGGGACGAGATCGCCGCCCGCGAGCGGGAGGTGCACGAGGCCCTGCGCGACCTCGAGGCGCGGATCGAGCAGATCAGCGTCCTGCACCTGATCCGTCCGGACGGGCGGCTGGCCGCGATCAGCGTCGTCCATCCCGCGCCGCAGGTGGACCTGAGCGGGCGCGGATATTTCGCGCTCCACCGGAACGGCGAGCGGGGGCTGGCGTTCGGCGACCCGATCGTCGGCCGCACCACCGGCCAGGTGAGCTTCACCATGAGCCGCGCGCGCATCGCGCCGGACGGGACGTTCGACGGCATCATCCTCGGCTCGGTCCTGCCCGACTACTTCCAGGGCTACTGGGCCACGCTCGCGGCCGGGGCGGATGCGCATTTCGGCCTGGTGCGCGCGGACGGCACGCTGCTCGCGCGCCTGCCGCCGCCGCCCTCGCTCGCGATCCGCCTGCCGCAGGACGGCGCCTTCATGCAGGCGATCGCCGGCGGCGCGCGGCGCGGCGTGATCGAGGTCGATCCCGCGCTCGACGGCGTCCGCCGGCTGGTCGGCTTCCGGCGGGTGGGCGAGCAGCCGCTCTACGTCTTCTACGCGCTCTCGCTCGACGCCGTCCGCGCCGAGTGGCTCGGCCACCTCGCGGTGAACGGCACGCTCGCGCTGCTCGCCACCCTGGTGCTCGGCGGCGCGGCGCTGGTCGCGGCGCGGCGCTGGCGCGCGGAGCAGAGCGCGCTCGCCGAGCTCGCCCGCTCGCATGCCGAGCTGCGCGCCGAGATCGCGCGGCGCGAGGCGGCCGAGGAGGAGCTGCGCGCCGCCCAGCGGCTGGAGGCGGTAGGCCGCCTCACGGGCGGCGTGGCGCACGACTTCAACAACCTGCTCACCGCCATCCTCGGCAGCCTGCAGCTCCTCGAACGCCATCTGGAGCGCGGCGCGGGCGGCGCCGCGGCGGCGCCGCTCGACGCCCGCACGCGGCGCCTGATCGGCACCGCCCGCGACGCCGTCGAGCGCGGCAGCCGGCTGACCGCGAGCCTGCTCGCCTTCTCCCGCCGCCAGACGCTGCGCGCCGAGCCGCTCGACGCCAACGCCCTCATCGGCAGCATGCTGCCGCTGCTGCGCCGCGCCCTCGGCGAGGCGGCGGAGCTGCGCCTGGAGCTCAGCCCCGGCCTGCCGCCCTGCATGGCCGACGCGGCGCAGCTCGAGGCGGCGCTGCTCAACCTGACCATCAACGCGCGCGACGCGCTGCCGCCGGAAGGGGGCGTGGTCACGCTCCGCACCTTCCGCACCGACCCGACGGTTCCGCCGGGCAAGGGACGGGTGGGGATCGCGGTCAGCGACACCGGCTCCGGCATGTCGCCCGAGGCGCGCGCTCGCGCCTTCGAGCCCTTCTTCACCACCAAGCCGGTCGGCAAGGGCACCGGCCTCGGTCTGAGCCAGGTCTACGGCGTGGTCCGGCAGCTCGGGGGCGAGGTGTCGATCGAGAGCGCCCCCGGCCAGGGCACCACCGTCCTCATGCGCCTGCCCGAGACGAGCCCGGTCGCCGCGGCGGAGCCGGCCCGGACCGCGGCGCCGGCGCCGGCGGGCGGCGCCGCCGAGGCGCGGGACGGCGGCGCCGACACCGGCGCCGCCGCGGCCAACGGGCGGAGCGTCCTGGTCGTCGAGGACGACCGGGCAGTACGCGACATGGCCTCCGAGACGCTGCGCGAGGCGGGTTGGCGCGTGACCGAGGCGCCCGACGGCCGCGCCGCCCTCGCGCTGATCGAGGCCGGCGAGCGGGTCGATCTGCTGTTCACCGACGTGGTGATGCCGGGCGGCATCTCCGGCGTGGAGCTGGCCGAGGCGGCACGGCGGATGCGTCCCGACCTCGCCGTGCTGCTCGCCTCGGGCTATGCCGGCGGCGCGCAGCCCAACGGGGGGGGTCATCCGGCCTGCCCCTTCCCGCTGCTCGACAAGCCCTACGACCGGGTCGCGCTGGTCGCCGCCGCGGCGGCGGCCTTCGGCGCCCCGGAGGAGGCCGCGGCGCTCATCGCCGCCCGGTCGCCGGTCGCCGCGCGCGCCGACGCCACGGCCTGAGCCGCGCCAGCCGCCCGCGCACGGGGCACGACGTGGTTGCCGGCGTGCCGGCGCCGCCACCCGCCCCTGGGGACCGGCGGCAACGATCCGTGCCCGAACGGCAAGCGGCGGCCACCCGCGGCCGCCTCCAGCGTTGCATGCGCGGAGCGGACGGCCCCGTTCCCCGCCGAAGGCCCGCGGTCCCATGCCGGCCGGGAGAGCCGAGGCGGCGCGACGGCGAGGTCCGGACAGGGGAGGGAGAGCAGCCCGCGATGGCTCCGCCGATGCGCGACTCGGCCGCAACGGCCTTGGACCGTCCGGCGGGAGCGGAGATGGCGGCCGACGGCCGCGGCACTCCGGCCCGCCGCCATGCACAGGGGCCGGCGTGGCGCGCGGCCCCGTCGCCCGGCCTCCGCCACGCGCGACCTGGGAGCGGAGCCGGGACCGGCCGGCGGCGATGGGCGCGCTTCGGCGCGGCGTTCGGGGCGGCGCTCCTGCTCCCCGTCCTTGCCCTGGCCGGCCTGGTCCTGCTCTCCGACCCGCCCGAGCGGCATCACCTGGCGGCAGCGGACCAGGACGCCGTCGAGGAGCGGGAAGCGCCGCGGGCCGCGGGCGGAACGGTCGCCGCGACCGTCGCGCCGCCCCCCGCGCGCGAGGCCCCGGCGCTGTCCGACGCCGATCCGTCGGCGGCCGGGCCGGCGGACCTGATCGCCGAGCTGGCGCGGCTGCGCGCCGCGGTGGCGGCCGAGCGCGCGCGGCTCGCGGTCCTCCGGCAGGAGCGGGAGGCACTGCTCGCCAGCCTCGAGGCGTTGCGCCACGGCGCAGCGGGCGGGCTGGCGGCAGCGGTCGCGCCCGGCGCCGCCGCGGTGCCGCCGGCGCCGGCCGAGGAGGGCAGACCGCCGGCGCCGCCCCGGGCCGCGGAAGCGGAAGGGCTGCGGATCGTGCTCCATCACCGCGCCGGATCCGCCTCGGCCGCGCGCGCCGCCGCGCAGGTGGCGGCGGCGCTGCGCGAAGCCGGGCTCGAGACGGCCGGCACGCGCGAGGTTCCGGCCGTGCCCTCGGTGCGGGTGGTGCGCTACTTCCATTCCGCCGACGCCGCCGCCGCGGCGCGGATCGCGGCCCGTCTCGGCCGGGGCTGGGCGATCCAGGACTTCCGCGCCTTCAACCCCCTGCCGCCGCCACAGACCGTGGAAATCTGGCTGCCCGACCGCTGAGCGGGAGGGCGCGCCGCGACGCTGGGCCTTCCGGGCAAGGCGCCTGCCCGCGTGGTGAGGAGGCGGCGCCACACCCGGCGTTCGCGCCACATTTCGCCGCGAGAACATGCTTGACCGTAATCCCTATCTTCCGTTAGGCGAAAAATTAACGGTCCGGAATTGATCATTCACCTTGCCGCTGACGCGACTTCCGCCGGGCGCGCCGCCGACATCCTGTCGCGCCGCGCCGCGCGCGGCTCGCGCCGAGGAGATTTCGATGAGGATCGCGGCCGCACGCCGCCGGCGGGATGACGAGCGCAACGGCGACGGGATCGGCATGGCGCCGAGCGGCCCCGGCGGCGCGGTCGCGCGGGCGGGCCATGGCGCAGCCGCCGCAACCAGGGACGACCGGACACCGCCTCGCGCCGGTGTCCTGGGGCACGAACTCTCGACCGACTGGTTCCTGCCGGCCGCTTGACGGAACGGTGCCGCACGGGACGGGTCGGGGGCCCGTCCCGGACGGAGGGGAACAAGCACGCTCGGTCCGGAGGCAGGCGGGGGCGTCGGGGGGCGCCCCCGCCGGCGTTTCCGGCGCTCGCCGCGGGGCGCATCGCCAGCGGCCGCGGTGCGGCAAGGGGGCCGAGAAAGCTTGATCGGCCGGTCGCGTTTCGCCCAGTCTCGGCGCAACCACCAAAGCCGCCAGGGAGGACCAGCGACCATGTCGACACGCCGCCGCATCCTGCACGTCGCGGCCGCCGCGCCGGGGGCGCTCGCCGCGCCCGCCGTGCTCCGGGGGGCCGCTGCGCAGGAGGCGACCTTCCCCAACCGCCCCATCACCATCGTCAATCCCTATCCGCCAGGCGGCGCGACGGATTTCGGCACCCGCCTCCTCGCCGCGCGCATGGAGCCCGAACTCGGCCAGTCCATCGTCGTGGACAGCCGGCCCGGCGCCGGCACCGCCGTGGCGAACGCCTACGTCGCCGGCCTGCGGCCGGACGGCTACACGCTGCTGATGGGCACCACCTCGCTCGCGGTGCTCCCGGCCCTGCAGCCAAACGTGCAGCCGCGCGATCCGCAGAGCGCCTTCACGCCGATCGGCACCGCCACCCGCTCGCCCTTCATCCTGCACGTCCACCCGAGCGTGCCGGCGCGCACCACGGCCGAGCTGATCGCCCATGCCAAGGCCAATCCCGGCAAGCTGAGCTGGGGCAGCTCGGGAATCGGCGCGATCAACCACATGACGCTCGAGCTGTTCCGCAGCCGCGCCGGGATCGACGTGGTGCACGTGCCCTATCGCGGCGGCGCGCCGGCCCTGCTCGACATCCAGGCCGGGCGCATCCATGCGATGTTCGCGGCGGTGCAGGAGGCCATCGGCTCGGTGCGCGACGGCAGGACGCGCGCCATCGCCGTCACCTCGGCCTCCCGCATCGGGGTGCTGCCGGACCTGCCGCCGGTGGCCGAGGCGCTTCCGGGCTTCGAGACGGTGTTCTGGCAGGGCCTGTTCGGCCCGGCGGGGCTGCCGGCGGGCGTGGTGTCCAGGCTCGGCGCCGCCCTGCGGGTGGCGACCACCGACGAGTCGGTGCGCGCGCGCATGGCCGAGCAGGGGATCGAGGCCTGGCCCGGCGACGCCGAGCTGCTGCGCCAGACCCTCGCGCGCGACACCGAGATGTGGGGCAAGATCATCCGCGAGGCGAACATCCGGGTGGAATAGGCCCTTGGCCGCCGAGGGGCGGGCCCGGCGACGGTGTGCGGGCGCGGCGGAAGCGCCTATCCTGGCGGACGGAGCGGCCGGCGGGGCACCGCCTTCGCGGCCCGGACGGCGGCGGCCAGTGCCGCGGCCGGCCCGGGCGGGTGCGAGGCGACCCCGGCCCGGCGCGCCGAAGGGGAACCACACGCATGCCGATCGAGACCGCCGCCGCGCCGCCGCCATCGCCTGCGGGCCGACGCCGCCATCGCCGCCGCGGCACACCCGCGGCGCTGGCCCTCGCCGCGCCTCTGCTCGGCCTCGCCGGCTGCGGCGGCGAGGGGCTGATGGCCGGGGGCGAGTACTCCGGCGTGCCCGACACGGTGATCTCCGTCGGCCGCAACGAGCTGAGCCCCTATGGCTACATGCGCAACGACGGCACCATCGTGCTCAACCGCGAGAGCGGCGACTACCGGGACTTCCCGCGGCGCTGATCCGGCACGCCGGTGGCACGGGACTTGCTCCGACTACGACCGCCGCCCGCCGCGGCGCCAGGCGCCCCGCAGGACGGTCGCGCCGAGGGCTTCGACTGCAGGCACTCACATCGGGAGAGGCTTCGCATGAGCGTTTCCAGGCACACCCCGCCCCGCCGCGTCGCCCGCGCCGCGGCAGGGGTCCGGGCAACGACGGGCGCCGCGGCCGCGGCGGCGCTGCTCGCGGCGGCAGCGGCGGCGTGGCTGCCCGCGCCGGCCGCGGCGCAGCAGCCGCCGCGCACCCTGCGCATCGCCATGACCGCGACCGACGTCCCGACCACCACCGGGATGCCGAACAACGGCTTCGAGGGGATGCGCTTCCTCGGCTACCCGATCTTCGAATCGCTGGTGCTGTGGGACCTCTCGCGCGCCGACGTGGTGGCCGGCCTGCGCCCCGGCCTCGCCGAGCGCTGGGAGCAGGACGAGGCCGACCCGCGCGTCTGGCGCTTCCATCTCCGCCGCGGCGTCACCTTCCACGACGGCACGCCGTTCAACGCCGACGCGGTGATCTGGAACCTCGACCGCTTCTTCCGCAACGACAGCCCGCAGTTCGACCCCGCCGGCAGCGCCATCACCCGCGGCCGCATCCCCGTGCTCGAGTCCTACCGCAAGGTGGACGACTTCACGGTGGAGACGGTGACGACGCGGCCCGTCTCCTACTGGCCCTACCTGGTCGTCTACGTGCTGATCACCTCGCCCCACTCCTTCGAGCAGGCGGGGCGCGACTGGGGCCGCGTCGCCGCCCTGCCGCCGGCCGGCACCGGGCCGTTCCGCCTCGCCCGCTTCGTGCCGCGCCAGCAGGCGGAGCTCGCGCGCAACGACGGCTACTGGGATGCTGGGCGCCGCGCCAGGCTCGACCGCATCGTGCTGATCCCGATGCCGGAGGCGAACACGCGCCTCGCCGCGCTGCGCTCCGGCCAGGTGGACTGGATCGAGGTGCCGCCGCCCGATGCCATCCCGAGCCTGCGCCAGGCCGGCTTCCAGGTGGTCACCAACTCCTACCCGCATGTCTGGCCCTGGGTCTTCGCCGCCGGCCGGCAGGGCAGCCCGGTCGCCGACGTGCGCGTGCGCCAGGCGCTCAACTACTGCATAGACCGCGAGGGCATGGTGACGCTGCTCAACGGCACCGCCGAGCCCTCGGTCGGCTTCGTCAAGGCGAACGACCCGCTGTTCGGCAGCCCGCAGCACCGCTACCGGCTCGACCCGGCGCGCGGGCGGGCGCTGCTCGCGGAGGCGGGCTATTCCGCGCAGCGGCCTCTCCGGCTCAAGGTCGGCATCTCCACCTCCGGCTCGGGGCAGATGCTGCCGCTGCCGATGAACGAGTTCCTGCAGCAGAGCCTGCGCCAGCACTGCGGCGTCGAGGTCGCCTTCGAGGTGGTGGAGTGGAACACGCTGCTCGCCGCGCTGCGCTTCCCCCCCGACCAGCCGCAATGGCTCGGCGCGGACGCGGTGAACATCTCGCTCTACTCCTCCGACCCCTCGGCCTTCGCGCGCTGGTTCCTCTCCTCCAACTTCTCGCCACGCGGCTCGAACGCGGGCCACTGGCGGGACGAGGCCTTCGACCGCGCCTTCGCCGCGCTGGAGACGGAGCGCAACCCGGAGCGCATCGCGCAGCTCCTGCGCACGGCGCACGAGCGGCTGGTGGACAACCCGCCCTGGCTCTGGATCGTGCACGACCTCAACCCGCGCGCCATGACGCGGCGGGTGCGCGGCTTCACCAGCGCGCAGAGCTGGTTCCAGGACCTCACCCCGGTCGAGCTGCAATAGGGAGGGCGCGCGCCGCCATGATCGTGGACCTCAGGATCTACACCTGCCTGCCCAACAAGGTGGCGGAGTTCGTCGCCCTCTACGAGGCGGAGGGCTGGCCGATCCAGCTCAGGTACCTCGAGAACTGCGTCGGCTGGTACACCACGGTCGAGGGGGCGCTGAACACGGTGGTGCACATGTGGGGCTACGCCGACCAGGGCGACCGCGAGCGCCGGCGCGCGGCGATGGCGGCCGACCCGGCCTGGCAGGCCTACCTGAAGAAGGTCGGCGAACGCGGCCTGCTGCTGAAGATGGAGAACCGCATCATCCGCCCGACGCCGTTCTTCGAGGCGCACCGGGCGGCGAAGGCGGGCTGACCGCGGGGCGGGGCGGCCGGTGCGGCCGCCCCCTCCGCAGCGGTGCCGCTCAGGCGAAGATCCGCGAGGCGCGCCGCCGGATCCCGCCGCGCCCCGGCCGTTCCGCCGCCCGCCAGGCGGGGCGCGCGCCGTCGCCGCGCGGGCCCGTCGCCGCCCCCCGGCCATCGGCCAGTCCGCGCGCCGTCGCCGCGCCGAGCACCAGCGCGCCGAGCCCGACCACCGCCGCCACGGTGGCCACCGGGTGCATCTGCGCCTCCAGGAACATGCTGGTCTGCCGCACCGGCTCGATCGGGCGCGAGAGGCTGCGCTCGGCGCCATCCTCGCGCGGCGCGTAGAGGTTGTCGCGCCGCTCCGGGGGCTGGCGCACTTCCGCCGTCGGGCCGGCACGGCCGACCGCCCCCATGGCGAGGTCGGTCAGGCGCGGCGCGACCTGGCCCATCAGGGCGATCACGTAGCCGCCGAAGCCCACCACCAGCTCGCGCCGCGGATGCTCGCAGGCGAACAGGATCGCGCGCGCCGCCAGCCGCGGGTCGTAGGCCGGCGGCGGCACCCTCAGGCCCTCCGCGCCGAGCAGGTTGCGCGCGTGCTCGACATGGGGCGTGTCGATGCTCGAGGGCTTGATCAGCGTCACCGAGACCGGGGCGCCCTCCGCCTCCAGCTCCACCCGCAGCGCGTCGGTGATGCCCTTCACGGCGTGCTTGGAGGCCGAATAGGCCCCCTGGAGGTTGAGCGCGCGGTCGGAGAGCACGCTGCCGACGTTGATCAGCGCCCCACCGCGCTGCCTGAGGGTGCGCAGCGCGACGAGCGAGCCGTGCACGACGCCGAAGTAGTTCACGTCGAACAGGCGGCGGTGGTCCTCGACCGGCACGTCCGCGACCCTGCCGTAGATCGTCACCGCCGCGTCGTTCACCCAGGAATCGAAGCCGCCGAAGGCCTCCTGCGCCTTCGCCGCGATCGCCTCGACCTGCGCGAGGTCGGCGACGTCGGCGACGACGTACTCGGCGCGGCCGCCCTGGCGGCGGATCTGGTCGCAGGCCTCGCGCAGCGCCCCCTCGTTGCGCGCGGCGAGCACGACCCGGGCGCCGCGCCGCGCGGCCAGGCGCGCCGTGGCGAGGCCGATGCCGGAGCTCGCCCCGGTGATGACGATGGACTGTTGCGCGAGGGGCTTGAGCGGGACCGTTGCGGGCATGGCGGCGTCCTCGTGCCGGAGGGGAGCGCCGGCTCAACCGCTCCCGATGGCGCGGGTTCCCGCCGGCGGCGTCGCCGGCAGCCCCGCCCGTGTCCAGCGCGCGAGCGCGACCGCGAGCGGCGCGGCGACGGCGAAGACGAGCCGGAAGTCGGTCGCCGCGATCAGCGCGCCGAAGGCGGCGGCGCCGATCCCCTGCCCGGCGAACAGCGCCAGCGCGAAGGCCGCGACCGCGGTGCCGCGCGCCTCGGGCAGCGCCTCGGTCGCGCGCGCCTGGAGCACCCCGTGCAGCATGTAGAAGCCGAGCCCGGCGAGCAGCAGCACCACCGCCGCCGCCGTCCAGTGCGGCGCCAGCGCCAGGCCGAGAAGCGCCGCCGCCTGCACCGTCCCTCCGGCGGCGACCATGCGCCGCTCCCCGAGGCGGCGGACCAGCAGGGGCGCGGCGCGCGTGTAGCCGAACAGGCCGACGCCGAAGCAGGCGACGAGCAGCCCGGCCTCGGAGGCGGAGAGGCCGAGCCGCTCGATGCCGAAGGCGCCGACGAAGGGATAGGCGCCGCCGACGAGCAGCGCGCCCTCCAGGAAGCCGCTCGCGAGCAGCCGCCGCGCCCCCGGCCGGCGGAGCAGCTCGAGGTAGCGCGCGAGGCCGAGCCCGCCGCCGGCCGCTGCCGACTCCCGCGCGCCGCGGCCCGCGCCGCGCAACACCAGGAGGCCGATGACCAGCGCGATCGCGCCGAGGCTGACGAAGGCCGCACGCCAGCCGTAGAACTCGGCGGCGACGCCGGCGATCGGGCCGGCGAGGAGCTGCGCCAGCACCATGCCGGTCAGCACGCGGCTCAGCGTCGCCTGGCGCTGCGCGTAGGGCACGCTGTCGCCGACCCAGGCGAAGGCGAGCGGGATGACCGCGCCGGCCACGGCGCCGGACAGGGCGCGCAGCGCCACCAGCGTCATGAGGTCCGGAGCGAGGGCGCAGAGCAGCAGGGTCACCGCGTAGAGCAGCAGCGCCGCTCCGATCACCGGCAGCTTGCCGAAGCGGTCGCCGAGCGGCCCGGTGACGATCTGGCCCGCGCCGTAGGTGAGCGCGAAGCCGGCGACGAGCGCCGAGACGCCGCCAAGCGAGACGGCGAACTCGCGCGCGAGCAGCGGCAGCAGCGGCTCGACCATGCGCGCCCCGGCTCCGGCGGCGAAGCAGGCGGCGGCGAGCAGCGCCAGCGGCGCGGCGAGCCGCGGCGGGGCGGAGGCGGGAGCGGATTCGGGCACCGCCGCGATGGGGCGGCGCGACGGCCGCGGCGTCAAGCGGCGGCGCCCCGCGGGCCGGGGGCGGCTCAGCCGGACGGCGACCTGGCGCGATGCGGACCGGGCCCCCCTACCGCCCCGGATCCGGAGACGCGGGGCGCCGCCGCCCGCCGTCGCGGCGCGTGCCCGCGCGCACGCCGCGCCGCGTCAGTGGCGGTCGCCGGGGGCTTCCGCCTCGCGCTGCTCGGCCGCCGGCGGGGCGGCGTGCGCGGCCTGGGACTGCGCGGCGAGGGCGCGGGCCATCTGGCTCAGCGCCTCCTGGTGCTTCTCGTTGTCGATCAGCGCGAAATTGCGGGCGAGTTCCAGGCACATGCGCTGGCGCGGCGTCATCTCCTGCGCCGCGCCGCTCTCGGCGAGGCCTTCGAAGAACCAGGAGACCGGCACGCCGAGCACCTGCGCGATCTCGAACAGCCGGCCGGCGGAGATGCGGTTCAGCCCGCGCTCGTACTTGTGGGCCTGCTGGTAGGTCACGCCGATCATCTTCGCCAGCTGCTGCTGGGAGAGGCCCATCATGATCCGGCGCTCGCGGATCCGCGCGCCGACGTGCCGGTCCGCGGCGTTCGCGCGCTGACCGGGCTTCTCGCCGGGCTGCCCGCCGCTGCGCGGAGCGCGGGGCCGCTCGGTCTCTGTCGTGGTCGGCATGGCTACCTCTCGGTCCCCGGGACGGATGTGCACGAACCGAGGAATGCCCCAAGATTAAGAAGGTTCCACCTGGGCGCGCATGACAAAGCCGTGAGCCAACCAAGTGGTTGGAAACCCTTACGGAGAGCCTTTCGGCCCGGCCCGGCCCTGGGCTGCGCGCAGCTCGGCGAGCTGGCGGCGCAGCGACTCGACCTCGGCCCGCAGCGATTCGACGTCGTCGCCCTCTCCGCCGCCCGCGCCGGGCGAGCGCGACGGCTCGGCCGCGCCGGGACGGAAGGGAGAGAACAGGCTCATCGCGCGCTCCAGCATCGCCATGTTCTGCTTGCCCATCTCCTCGAGATTGCTGAGGGAGGGCGTGGCGAAGGGCAGGCCGAAGCCGCCCATCGTCTGCTCCATGGCGCGGCGCATCTGCTCCTGCTGGCGGGCGAAGCCGGCCATGGCGAATTCCAGGTAGCGCGGCACCAGCGACTGCAGGCTGTCGCCGTAGAAGGCGATGAGCTGGCGCAGGAAGGCGGTGGGCAGCAGGTTCTGCCCCTTGCTCTCCTCCTCGACGATGATCTGGGTGAGGACGGAGCGGGTGATGTCCTCGCCGGTCTTGGCGTCGTAGACGACGAAGTCGCGGCCCTGGCGGACCATCCGCGCGAGGTCCTCGAGGGTGACGTAGCTCGACGCCTCGGTGTTGTAGAGGCGGCGGTTGGCGTATTTCTTGACCACCACCGGGGCGCCGGAGGCGGGGCGCGCGGCGGCGCCCGCGCCGCCCGGCTCGGGCGGCGCGCCGGCGCCCTGGCTGGTGCTGCGCTGGGAGCCACTCTGCGCCATGCTCGCCGTCCCGTCCGTGTCATCGGCATGCTGCCGTGGCGGATAACATGGGCCCTGCCATGGCTCGGCGGAAGCGGCATTTCGCCGATGCGGCGGCGGCGAGGTGGGCGCGGCGGCGCTCCGGCGCATCCTGCGCCGCGGTGAGGAGGGCGGATGGGCGACGGGCCCGAGGACGAGCTGGAGCGGCTGGCGGAGGACTGGATCGCGCTGTGGCAGAGCGAGATCGCCGGCTGGGCGGCGGATCCCGAGACCGCCGAACTCTGGGCCGCGGGCGCGGCGCTCTGGGCCGCCTGGCTGCGCGCGGCGATGGGCGCCGTCCCCGCGACGCGGCGCCGCGCGCCGGGCGCGCCCTTCGCCTTCGCGCCGCCGGCGCGCGACCCTCCGGCGGGCGCGGCGGCGCATGACGGCGCCGCTGCGCCGCCGCGGACCGCGGCCGCTGCCGCTGCACCTGGGCCTGACGACGCTGCGCGGCCTGGCGGCGGCGGCGGCGCCGGGACCGGGGGAGCTGCCCTCGCCGCCCGCCTGGCCGAGCTGGAACGGCGCCTCGCCGCTCTCGAAGGCCGGGCGGGCGGAGGCGAGCCGGATCGCCGCCGCCCTCGCCGCCGGCGGCCATCGGCCTGAGGCGTTCCGCGCCGCGGTGCTGCGCCGGCTGTGGCGGGCGGACCGCGCGCTGCTGGCGGGCATCGCGGCCTATCGGCGTCATCCCTACGCCCGGGCGCTGCCCGATCCGCCGGCGGTCTGGGCCGAGGGCGGCAGCCGGCTGCTCGACTTCGCGCCCCTCGATGCCAACGGCCGTCGCGCGCCCGCGCGGCTGACGGCGCTGTTCGTGCCCTCGCTGATCAACCGGGCCTATGTGCTCGACCTGGCGCCGGGACGCTCGCTGATGCGCTTCCTCGCCGCGCAGCAGGGGATCCGGCCGCTGCTGCTCGACTGGGGCTGGCCCGGCGAGATCGAGCGCGGCTTCACCCTGACCGACTACGTCGCCGGGCGGCTCGAGCGCGCGCTCGGCGCCGCCGGGCGCGAGCCGGTGGTGCTGGTGGGCTACTGCATGGGCGGGCTGCTCGCCCTCGCCGCCGCGCTGCGCCGGCCGGACCGGGTGCGCGCGCTGGCCCTGCTCGCCACCCCCTGGGACTTCCACGGCGCGGAGACCGGGCGCGCGCGCGCCCTCGCGGCGCTGCTGACGGGGCTGGAGCCGGTGCTGGAGGCGCATGGCGCGCTGCCGGTGGACGCGATCCAGACGCTGTTCGCGATGCTCGATCCCTGGTCGGTCGCCGCCAAGTTCCGTGCCTTCGCGCGGCTCGACCCGGCGGGGGAGCGGGCGGCGCTGTTCGTGGCGCTGGAGGACTGGCTGAACGACGGCGTCCCGCTCGCCGCCCCGGTGGCGCGGGAGTGCCTCGGCGGCTGGTACGGGCGGAACGAGCCCGGGCGGCTGCTCTGGCGGGTCGCGGGGGCGGTGGTGGACCCCGCCGGCTGGCAGGGGCCGGCCTTCCTCGCCATCCCCCACCGCGACCGGATCGTGCCGCCGCCCTCGGCGCGGGCGCTGGCGCTCGGCATGCCGCACGCGACCGTGCACGAGGCGGCCGCCGGCCACATCGGCATGGTGGCGGGCGGCGGGGCGGAGGAGGCGCTGTGGAGACCCCTGCTCCGCTGGATGCGCGGCTTGTAAGGTGGCGGCGGGCACCTTCATAGTGCAGCGCAGCAGCCCCCTCGGGAGACAGCCCTCATGACCGAGATCGTCATCGCCTCCGCGGCCCGCACGCCGGTCGGCAGCTTCAACGGGGCCTTCGCCTCCCTCCCGGCCCATGCGCTCGGCACCGTCGCGATCCGCGCGGCGATGGAGCGCGCCGGGGTGAAGCCGGAGGAGGTGGACGAGGTCATCATGGGCCAGATCCTGGCCGCCGGCGCCGGCCAGAACCCGGCGCGCCAGGCCTCGGTCGCCGCCGGCATCCCGGTCGAGCGCACCGCCTTCGGCATCAACCAGCTCTGCGGCTCCGGCCTGCGCGCGGTGGCGCTGGCGGCGCAGCAGATCGCCACCGGCGACGCGGCCATCGTCGTCGCGGGCGGGCAGGAGAGCATGACCCAGGCGCCGCACTGCGCGAACCTGCGCGCGGGGCAGAAGATGGGCGATCTCACGCTCGTGGACACGATGATCAAGGACGGGCTGTGGGACGCCTTCCACGGCTACCACATGGGCAACACGGCGGAGAACGTCGCCCAGAAGTTCCAGATCACGCGCGAGGAGCAGGACCGCTTCGCCGCCGAGAGCCAGCGCCGCGCCGGCGAGGCGATGAAGTCCGGCCGCTTCCGCGACGAGATCGCCCCGGTGACGGTGAAGGGCCGCAAGGGCGACGTGGTGGTGGACACCGACGAGTATCCGAAGCCCGACACCACGGTGGAGGTGCTGGCCAAGCTGCGCCCGGCCTTCCAGAAGGACGGCACGGTGACGGCGGGCAACGCCTCCGGCATCAACGACGGCGCCGCGGCGGTGGTGGTGATGAGCGCCGAGGAGGCGCGCCGGCGCGGCGTCACGCCGATGGCGCGGATCGTGAGCTGGGCGACGGCGGGCGTTGATCCCGCGATCATGGGCACGGGCCCGATCCCGGCGAGCCGCAAGGCGCTGCAGAAGGCGGGCTGGGACATCGGCTCGGTGGACCTGATCGAGGCGAACGAGGCCTTCGCGGCGCAGGCCTGCGCGGTGAACAAGGGCCTCGGCCTCGACCCGGCGAAGGTGAACGTGAACGGCGGCGCCATCGCGCTCGGCCACCCGATCGGCGCCTCCGGCGCGCGGGTGCTGACGACGCTGCTCTACGAGATGCGCCGGCGCGGGGCGAAGCGCGGCCTCGCCACGCTCTGCATCGGCGGCGGCATGGGCATCGCGATGTGCGTGGAGCGGGCCAACGGCTGAGGCGGCGCCCCTCCCTTACGCCCGAGGCAACGGGCTCCGTCGGCGCGGGCCGGCGGAGCCCGGCGCGTTCGGGCCGTCGGCGTCGCGGCCGCGCGGGTTCGCGCAACGGCAAGCGCGAGGCGCCGCGGCGACGGCTCAGGCGGCTCAGGCCGTAGCCGCGGCCCTGCCCCGCGCCGCCCGCTCGCTCTCCGTCCTCAACTGCCCGCAGGCGGCGAGGATGTCGCGCCCGCGCGGGCGGCGCACCGGGCTCGCGTAGCCCGCGGCGCTGACGATCTCGGCGAAGCGCCGGATCGCCTCGGGCGTGCTGGTCCTGTAGGGGCTGCCGGGCCAGGGGTTGAACGGGATCAGGTTCACCTTGGCCGGGATGCCCTTGATCAGCCGCACCAGCTCGCGCGCCTCGGCCTCCGAATCGTTCACCCCGCGCAGCATCACGTACTCGAAGGTGATGCGCCGCGCGTTGGAGGCGCCGGGGTAGCGCCGGCAGGCCGCGATCAGCTCGGCGATCGGGTACTTGCGGTTCAGCGGCACGATCTCGTCGCGCAGCGCGTCCGTCACGGCGTGCAGCGACACCGCGAGATTGACGCCGAGCTCCGCCCCGCAGCGGTCCATCATCGGCACCACGCCGCTGGTCGAGAGCGTGATCCGCCGCCGCGACAGGCCGATGCCCTCGTGGTCCATCAGGATGCGCAGCGCCCTGGCGACGTTCTCGTAGTTGTAGAGCGGCTCGCCCATGCCCATGACGACGACGTTCGACAGCAGGCGCGGCGTGCCGTCCTTCGGGCTCGGCCACTCGCCGTAGGAGTCGCGCGCGGCCATGAACTGGCCGACGATCTCGGCGGCGGAGAGGTTGCGCACCAGCCTCTGCGTCCCGGTGTGGCAGAAGCGGCAGGAGAGGGTGCAGCCGACCTGGGTGGAGATGCAGACCGCGCCGCGCTCCTCCTCGGGGTCGGGGATGTAGACCGTCTCCACCTGCTGGCCGTCGCGGAAGCGGAACAGCCACTTGCGCGTCGCGTCCGCGCTGGCCCGCGCCGCCGCCACCTCCGGCCGCCCGACGACGAAGCGTGCGGCGAGCTTCGCCTGCAGCGGCTTCGCGATGGTCGTCATGCGCGCGAAGTCGGTCTCGCCCTGGTGGTAGATCCAGTGCCAGAGCTGGCGGGCGCGGAACGGCCTCTCGCCGATCGCGGCCATCTCCGCCGCGAGCTCCTCGCGCGAGAGGCCGACCAGGTCGCGCCGCCCGTCCGGCAGCGTCGCCTCGGGCGGGGCGAAGAGCGCCGCCTTGGCGAGGATGCGCGCGCGCTCGGCCTCGTCCGGCGCCTCCGGGCGGGCCGCGGTCATCGGCGGTCCCCGCGGGCCGCGGCGGCAGGGCATGCCTGCGAGATCGCCTCGTGCGCGGCGGTGAAGCCCCTGAGCGAGAAGCGGTCCGAGGCGGTGCCGCGCCCGTCCGGGCCCGGGCCGCGCGCCACCGCCTCCGCCCCGCGGCGCAGCGCGGCGACGACGGCGTCGCGGTCCTCCGGGCGGACATGGGCGCTGTCGCCGCCGGTGTAGAGCGTCCACTCCGCGCCGGCCGCGGTCAGCGACACCTCCGCCGGCGCGTTGCGCGGATAGGCGTGCCCGGCGCGGATCGCGACCTCGTCGCGACTGTTCCCGGCGCGGTGGGTGACCATCAGCAGCACCTCCTGCCGCGGCGGCTGGCTGCTCGTGGCGCGGGTGAAGGCATAGCAGACCTTCCGCCCGCCCGCGGCGTAGGCGGCCGCGGTCCAGTCGCCGAAGCTGCCCAGGGGGCTCGGCCGCGGCGTCGCCGAGGCGCCGGGCCGCGCGCCGGGCTGCTGCTGGGCCGGCGCCGTCCCGGCGCCGCCGCCGACGGCCAGCGCAAGGCCGGCGAGCAGCGGCAGCAGCCGCGCGGCGCGAAGAGGGGAGGCTCGACGGGGCATGGGCGGTAGATACGAAGCGCCAGGGGCGCCATCAACCGCGCGCGCCGCGCCGGCCGCCGCCCGCCTCCGCCCGCCGGCCCCGTGGCGCGCGCGCCGCTCCCGTCCTATGCAGCCCGGCGGCATGCCCACCGACCCGACCGACGCCCTGCTCGCCGCCCAGTACGAGGCCTTCCCCTATCCCGCCCGCGACCCGCGCGACGAGGCGAAGCGCCTCGTCGTCGGCAGCCCGAGCCATCTGCGCGAGATAGACCACTGGGTCTTCGCCGCGCGCCGCCCCGCCAGCCGCCCGCTGCGCGCGCTGTTCGCGGGCGGCGGCACCGGCGACGGCGCGATCATGCTCGCCCAGCAGATGGCCTGGGCCGGGCGGCCGGGCGAGGTGGTCTGGCTCGACCGCTCCGCCGCGGCGCGGCGGATCGCGGAGGCGCGGGCGGCGGCGCGCGGCCTCTCCAACCTGCGCTTCGTCGAGGGCTCGCTGCTCGACCTGCCCGCGCTCGGCCTCGGCGCCTTCGACTACATCGACTGCTGCGGCGTACTGCACCACCTGCCCGACCCCGAGGCGGGGCTCGCCGCCCTCGCCGCGGCGCTGGCGCCGGGCGGCGGGATCGGGCTGATGGTCTATGCGCCGCACGGCCGCACCGGCGTGTACATGCTGCAGGACGCGCTGCGCCTGCTCGCCCCGCCGGAGCAGCCGCCGGCGCAGCGGATCGAGACCGCGCGGCGGCTCTGGCGCCACCTGCCGGAGACCGCCTGGCTGCGGAAGAACCCCTGGCTGACCGACCACCTCAGCGGCGGCGACGCCGGCCTCTACGACCTGCTGCTCAATCCGCGCGACCGCGCCTTCACCGTGCCGGCGCTGCACGCGCTGATCGGGCGCGCCGGGCTGCGCCTCGTCACCCTCGTCGAGCCGCTGCGCTACGACCCGGAGGCCTACCTGCCCGATCCGCGGCTGCGCGCGCGCATCGCGTCCCTCTCGCCCGTCGAGCGCGCGGCGCTCGCCGAGGCGATCACCGGCAACATGGGCATCCACGTCGCCTACTGCGCGCGCGCCGCCGATCCGCCCGCCGCGCCGGACTGGGAGGATCCGGAGGCGGTGCCGGTGCTGCGCGAGCTGGACGGCGCGGCGCTGGCGCGCGGCCTGCCCGCGGACGACGCCCTGCCGGTGGTCTGGGACGGGCTGCGGGTGACGGTGCCGCTGCCGCGCCTCGCGCGCGCCATCCTCGCCCGGGTGGACGGGCGCCAGAGCATCGGCGCGATCGGCGACGCGCTGGCGGCGAACGGCGTCGCGCGCGAGGCCTTCGCGCGGGATTTCGCGGCGCTGGCGCGGCAGATGGAGCGGATGAACCGGATGCTGCTCGCCGCGCCCGCCGCGGCGTGACCGCGCCCGGCGTGGCGCCGCCCGAGGCGGCCATCCTGATCTTCGGCGCCGCGGTCCGCCCGGACGGCGGCCCGAGCGCCACGCTGCGCCGGCGCGTCGAGGCCGCCGCCGCCTTCGGCGAGACGCTGCAGCCGCCGCCGCTCTACGTCCCGACCGGCGGCCAGGGCCGGCACGGCCCGGCGGAGGCGGCGGTGATGGCGGCCCTCCTGCGCGCCCGCGGCGTGCCGCCCGGCCGCATCGCCGAGGAGCCGACGGGCACCGACACGCTGTCCTCCGTGCTCGCCTGCGCGCGGCTGCTGCGCGCGCGCGGCCATGCCGGGCCCGTCTTCGCCGCGACCAGCGCCTACCACCTGCCGCGCTGCGTGCTGCTGCTGCGCCTCGCCGGCCTGCCCGCCCGCGCCGCCCCGCCGCCGCCGGCGCCGGCCGCGCGCGCCTGGCGCCGGCGCTGGTACTGGCGGCTGCGGGAGCTGCCGGCGATACCCTGGGACGCGGCGCTGATCCTCCTCGCCCGCTGGCGTCGCCGGCCGGAGGGGCCGCCCGGCTGGCCGCCGCCTGTCGAGCGGCTTCGGCGCTCCCGCCCAGGTCCGGCCGCCCGCGATCCCCTCTATCCGGCGGCCGGAGCCGCCGAGGCCTCCTGCGCCCCGGGCGGCCCGTCGTCCGGATCGGACGGCTCGGAGAGCGGCATGGAGAGGCGGAAGCGCAGCCCGCCCGGGGCGTAGTCGGCGACCACCTCCGCGCCGAGGTCGCGCGCGATGGCGCGCTCGATCAGCTGCGTGCCGAAGCCGCGGCGGGTCGGCGGACGGACCGGAGGGCCGCCCGTCTCCTCCCAGGCGAGGTCGAGCCGCCGCGCGCCGCCGGGGCCCTCGCGCAGCGTCCAGCGCACCTCCACCCGGCCCTCCGGCACCGAGAGCGCGCCGTATTTCGCGGCGTTGGTCGCCAGCTCGTGCAGCAGCATCCCGACCGCGACGGCTTGGCGCGCCGGCAGCGTCACCGGCGGCCCGTCGAGGCGGAACTGGCCGTCGTCCTGCCCGTAGGCCGCGAACTCGTTGCGCAGCAGCTCGGCGAGTCCGGCTTGGGTCCAGTTGGCGCCCGTCAGCAGCTCGTGCGTCTTGGCGAGGCTGCGGATCCGGTCGGTCAGCCGCGCCTCGTACTCCGCCACGTCGGAGGCGTGCCGCGCAGTCAGCCGGGCGACCGAATCGACGGTGGCGAGCGTGTTGCGCACGCGATGGTTCAGCTCGCGCAGCATCAGGCGCTGGCGCTCGGCGGCCTCCTCGCGTTCCGCCGCCCGCGCGACGAGCCGGGCGGAGGCGTTGGCGAGGGCTTCGCCGACCTCGTTGACCTCGCGGATGCCGGTGTGCGGCGGCCGCACCGCGGCGCCGGCCTCGACCGCGGCGCCGAGCGCGGCGAGGGCGCGGATCGCCCGGGCCAGGCGATCGCCGAGCAGCCACGCGCCGAACAGGGCGAGGGCGACCAGCGCCGCGCCGGCGATCCCCGCCAGGCGGAGCGTGCGGCGCAGCGGTGCGAGGAGGCGCTCGACCGAGGCGGTGCCGATCAGGACCCAGCCGCTGACCGGGGAACGCCGCACCGCCGCGAAGACCGCGCGCCCGTCCCGGTCCACCACATACTCCGTGGCCTCCGCCGCGGCCTCGCCGTCCCGCAGGGCCTGAAGGAGGTCGGGAATCGAGGCCGGGGTCCCGGCCGCCGCTTCGTCGTCGGGGAACCGGGCGAGGACCGTTCCGTCGCGGTCCACCACCGCCAGCGCCCATCCCTCCGCCAGATCCGCCCTGGCCAGGAGGTCGCGCAGGCGGGCGGCCGGCAGGGTCGTCTGGAGGAGGTAAGCGATCACGCCGTTGCGGAAGACCGGGACGACGACGCCGAAGCCGTGCTCGCCCGCGCCGCCGCCGGCGAAGTGGCCGGAGACGACGGGGCGACTGGTCTCGAGCACCTCCGCATCCCACGCGGCGAGGGCCGAGCGATCGGGGAGCGGCGCGCCGAACGGCACCCGGGTGTTCAGCACCTGCCGGCTCTCCCGGTCGCGCAGGAACAGGTCGAGGCCGGTCAGCGCCTTCACCTGCATGGCCTGCTCGTGGAAGGCCCGGAGGTCGCCCGCCCTCAGCGCATGCGAGGTGGCGAGGCTCTGCAGCGTGGCCGTGATGCCGGCGAGGTCGCGCTCGATCAGCGCCGAGGCGTCGAGGACCGCGGCGCGCACCCTCCGCTCGAACCGCTCGGTCTCCGCCCTGACGTAGCCCTCGGCGAGGATGGCGGCGAGCAGCGTGACCGGCAGGATGGCCGCCAGGACGACGAGGAGGATGTAGGCGCGCACCGGTACGGTCCGCCGCGGCGGGGACTGCGGCTTGGCCGTATGCGCGATCCCGCGTGCCACCCCTTCGGGTTCCCCGGGCCGGCCGCTAGCCGAACGGCGGCGATGGCTTCAGCGGCCGCACCGCGCCCGCGACCCGGCCCCCGTCAGGTCTCCTCGTCACGATCGGCTTCGACCTCGATGTCCTCGGCGAGGCCTTCCGTGTCGTCCTCGAGCTCCTCGGTGTCCTCGAGCGCGGCCTCCTCGGCCTCCACGTCCTCGAGGGCGACCTCCTCGACCTCGCCCTCGGGCAGCGGGCCGGCGCCGACGCGCTTCTTGAGCCGGTCCTCGGCGCCCGCCCCGCCGCGGCGCAGGCGCGGCTGCTCGGCCGGCTGCTCGGCGCCGCATTTCGGGCAGAATGCGGGGCTGCGGGTGAGATCGTAGAACTTCGTGCCGCAGGCGACGCAGACGCGCTTGAGACCGAGTTCGGGCTTGGCCATGGGGTGCCTCGCAGGACGCGCCGGGGCCGACGCCGGTCGGCGGGCGGGCGGCCGGCCGCCGCGCGCGGGAAACGGGAGCGGCGCCGATTGCCACGCGGACCTGCCCATGTCAAACGCAGCCGCGATGTCTCGCGACGCCACCGACGCCGCCGCGGAGCGGCCCGACGAGGAGCGGCGCCGCGCCGCGCCACCGCTGCACGCGCGGCCGCGGCCGTTGCGCGCGCGTGCGCCCGCGGGGCCGCTCGCCGGTCGCCTGCGCGTGCCGGGCGACAAGTCCATCAGCCACCGGGCGCTGATGTTCGGCGCCCTCGCCGTCGGCACGACCGAGATCGAGGGGCTGCTCGAGGGCGAGGACGTGCTGCGCACCGCCGCCGCCATGCGCGCCCTCGGCGCCGAGGTGGAGCGGCTCGGCGAGGGGCGCTGGCGCGTCGCGGGCCGCGGCGTCGGCGGGCTGGTCGAGCCCGGGGACGTGCTCGACATGGGCAATTCCGGCACCGCCGCGCGGCTGCTCTGCGGCCTGCTCGCCGGGCACCCGCTGTTCGCGGTGATGACCGGCGACGCCTCGCTGCGCCGGCGGCCGATGCGGCGGGTGATCGAGCCGCTCTCCATGACCGGGGCGCGCTTCGCCGCGCGCGCGGGCGGGCGGCTGCCGCTCGCCGTCGAGGGCGCGGCCGATCCGCTGCCGCTCGACTACCGCCTGCCGGTGGCGAGCGCGCAGGTGAAGAGCGCCTGCCTGCTCGCCGGCCTCTGCGCGCCCGGCGTGACGCGCGTGGTCGAGCCGGAGCCGACGCGCGACCACTCGGAGAACATGCTGCGCCACTTCGGCGCCGCGGTGCGGGTCGAGGACACGCCGGAGGGCCGGGTGATCGAGCTCGCGGGCCAGCCGGAGCTGGCGGCGGCGGCGGTGCGCGTGCCGGGCGATCCCTCCTCGGCCGCCTTCGCGCTGGTCGCGGCGCTGCTGGTGCCGGGCTCGCGCGTCGTCGTGGAGAATGTCGGGCTCAACCCGCTGCGCACCGGCCTCTTCACGACGCTGCGCGAGATGGGGGCGGCGCTGCGCGTCGAGAACGCGCGCGTGGAGGGCGGCGAGCCCGTGGGCGACCTGGCCGCGGAGCACGCGCCGCTCCATGCCGTCGAGGTGCCGCCCGGGCGCGCGCCGAGCATGATCGACGAGTTCCCGATCCTCGCCGTCGCCGCGGCCTGCGCCTCCGGCGTGACGCGCATGCGCGGCCTCGCCGAGCTCAGGGTGAAGGAGAGCGACCGGCTGGCCGCCACCGCGGCGCTGCTCGCGGCGAACGGCGTGCGGGCCGAGATCGAGGGCGACGACCTGCTCGTGCACGGCCTGGGCGGCCCGCCGCCGGGCGGCGGGACGGTGGCGACGCGGATGGACCACCGCATCGCGATGAGCGCGCTGGTGCTGGGCCTCGCCGCGCGGGCGCCGGTGACGGTGGACGATGCCGCCTTCATCGACACGAGCTTCCCTGGCTTCGCCGCGCTGATGAACCGCCTGGCGGCCGGCGGCGAACGGCGCGGCCCGGGAGAGGACGGGCCGATCGCGCCGCCATGAGCGACGGCGGCGCGCCGCGGCCGGGCGCGGGGCGCGCGCCGGTCATCGCGGTGGACGGGCCGGCGGCGGCGGGCAAGGGCACGCTGGCGCGGCGGCTCGCCGCGGCGCTCGGCCTGCCGCATCTCGACACCGGGCTGCTCTACCGCGCGGTCGGGCGGCGCATGCTGGACCGCGGCGCCGACCCGCGCGACGCGGTGCTGGCCGAGGCCGAGGCGCGGGCGCTGACCGAGGCCGACCTCGGGCGCCCCGACCTGCGCGGGCCGGAGGTGGACATGGCGGCGAGCGCCGTCGCCGCCATCCCGGCGGTGCGCGCCGCGCTGCTGGACTGGCAGCGCGGCTTCGCGCGCGGGCGCGGCGCGGTGCTGGACGGGCGCGACATCGGCACGGTGGTCTTTCCCGACGCGACGGTGAAGCTCTACGTGGACGCCTCGCCCGAGGAGCGGGCGCGCCGGCGCCTTCTCGAGCTGCGCGCCCGGGGCGTTGCCGCCGATCCCGACCAGGTGCTCAGCGAGGTGCTGGCCCGCGATGCGCAGGACCGGAACCGCGCCGCGGCGCCGCTGCGGCCGGCGCCGGACGCGATCGTGCTGGACACGACGGGGCTCGACGCCGACGCCGCCTTCGCGCGGGCGCTCGCAATCGTGCGGGAGCGGCTGCGGAGCGCCGGGTGAAGGCCGCAGCCGGCGGGCCGGGCCATGCCCGGCGGTTCCCGACACGGGAATCCCCGGCGCGCCTCCGGACCGCTCCTCTCGGCTCGCCGCCCCGCCGGACGCGGCGCGGGCCTGCCGCCGGCGCCGCCTCTTGCTTTTCCGCGCGCGCGGCCCTAGGTGCGGGTCATGGGGGCGCGCGGCCGCGAGGCCGCGCCGTCGTCGTTGGACGCATCGGGGCATCGGGAATGCGCCGGGCGCCCGGCGTGCCGGCCGGGGCGGGCCGCCTGTCCGTCCGCAACCGTCAGGGCTGCGGCCGCTCCCCTCGGGACGGCGCGCCGCCAAGCCGTGCCCGGCCGTCCTGGACGCCGGGGGCGCAGACCCCGCCCGCCGCGACCGACGCGTCCGGGCCATCAGGAAGCACCGAATCGCATGGCATCCGCCACTCGCCTCGCCACCCACGACCGTTCGCGGGCGGCGCCGCCGCCGGGCGGCGAGGATTTCGCCGCCCTCCTCGACGCGACCCTCGGCCCGGACACCGGGTTCGCCGGCACGGTCGTCTCCGGAAGGGTGGTCCGCGTCGATGACGACTACGCGATCGTGGACGTCGGGCTGAAGAGCGAGGGGCGCGTGCCCCTCAAGGAGTTCGCCCCGCCGGGGCAGAGGCCCGAGGTCAAGCCGGGCGACATCGTCGAGCTGTTCGTCGAGCGCTACGAGGACCGCGACGGCTCGATCGTGCTCTCGCGCGAGAAGGCGCGGCGCGAGGAGGCCTGGACCAACCTCGAGAAGGCGTTCCAGTCGAACCAGCGCGTCCAGGGCGTGATCTTCGGCCGCGTCAAGGGCGGCTTCACGGTGGACCTCGGCGGCGCCGTCGCCTTCCTGCCCGGCAGCCAGGTGGACATCCGCCCGGTGCGCGACGTGACGCCCCTGATGGGCACGCCGCAGACCTTCCAGATCCTCAAGATGGACCGCGCGCGCGGCAACATCGTGGTCTCGCGCCGCGCCGTGCTCGAGGAGACGCGCGCCGAGCAGCGCGCCGAGCTGGTGCAGGGCCTCAAGGAGGGCATGATCCTCGAGGGCGTGGTGAAGAACATCACCGACTACGGCGCCTTCGTGGACCTCGGCGGCGTGGACGGGCTGCTGCACGTCACCGACATCGCCTGGCGGCGCATCAACCACCCCTCCGAGGCGCTGGAGATCGGCCAGAAGGTCAAGGTGCAGGTGATCCGGTTCAACCCGGAGACCCAGCGCATCTCGCTCGGCATGAAGCAGCTCATGGCCGACCCGTGGGAGGGCGTGGCGCTCAAGTACCCGGTGGGGGCCAAGTTCACCGGCCGCGTCACCAACATCACCGACTACGGCGCCTTCGTCGAGCTGGAGCCGGGGGTCGAGGGCCTGGTCCACGTCTCGGAGATGAGCTGGACCAAGAAGAACGTCCATCCGGGCAAGATCGTCTCCACCAGCCAGGAGGTGGAGGTGGTGGTGCTCGACGTGGACGAGCCGAAGCGGCGCATCTCGCTCGGCCTCAAGCAGGCGCAGGGCAACCCGTGGGAGCAGTTCCTCGAGAAGCACCCGCCGGGCAGCGTGATCGAGGGCGAGATCCGCAACATCACCGAGTTCGGCCTCTTCGTCGGCGTCGGCCCGGACCTCGACGGCATGGTGCACATGTCCGACCTCTCCTGGGACGAGCCGGGCGAGGTCGCGATCCAGAAGTACCGCAAGGGCGACGTGGTGAAGGCCAAGGTGCTGGACGTGGATGTCGAGAAGGAGCGCATCTCCCTCGGCATCAAGCAGCTCCAGGCCGACCCGGCGGCCGAGGTGCTCGACCGCATCCGCAAGGGCGACGTCGTCACCTGCGTCGTCAGCAAGATCGAGAGCAACGGCATCGAGGTGAAGGTCGAGGACGTGCTCACCGGCTTCATCCGCCGCGCCGAGCTCGCCAAGGACCGCGCCGACCAGCGCCCGGACCGCTTCGCCGTCGGCGAGAAGGTGGACGCCAAGGTCACCGCCATCGACCGCGCCGCCCGCCGCCTCACCCTCACCATCAAGGGCAAGGAGGTGGACGAGGAGCGCGAGGCGATGAAGGAGTACGGCTCCGCCGACTCCGGCGCCTCGCTCGGCGACATCCTCGGCGCCGCGATCCGCCGGCGGCGGGAGATGGCGGGGGAGGAGTAGGCCCCCGCGATCCGCCTCGCGCCCGGGGTGGCCGCCGAGGGACCGCCCCGGGCGGCGCGGACGCCCCGGGCCCGCCGCCGCACGCCGATCATGTCGCTCGAACCCGACCTCTTGATCGACCGCCGCCGCCTGAAGCGCCGCCTCGGCTTCTGGCGGGCAGCGGCAGTGCTGCTCGGCGTCCTCGCGCTGTTCGCCCTCTTCGGCCGCGGCGATGAGGTGCCGGGGGCCGGAATCCTCGGGCGCGGGCATGTCGCGCGCCTGCCGGTGACCGGCTTCATCTCCGACGACCGCCGCGTGATCGAGGCGCTGGACCGCGCCGCCCGCAGCGACGCGGTGCGCGCCCTGATCGTCGCCATCGACAGCTCCGGCGGCAGCGTCGCCGGCGGCGAGGCGCTGCGCGCGGCGATCGCCCGCTTCCGCGAGAGCGGCAAGCCGGTGGTCGCGGTGATGGGCGGCACCGCCGCCTCCGCCGGGCTGATGGTGGCGATGCCGGCCGAGCGCGTTCTGGCGCGCGAGGGGACGCTGACCGGCTCGATCGGCGTGCTGCTGCAGAGCTTCGACGCCTCCGAGCTGCTCGACCGCTTCGGCGTGCGGCCGGAGATCCTGGCCTCGGGCCGCTTCAAGGACCAGCCGAGCCCGTTCCGGCCGCTTTCCGAGGAGGGCCGCGCCCAGCTCATGCGCGTGGTGACGGACCTGCACGAGCAGTTCGTCGCCATGGTCGCGCAGGGGCGCAACCTGCCGCTCGAGCAGGTGCAGGCCATCGCCGACGGGCGCGTCTTCACCGGCCGCCAGGCGCTCGCGCTCGGCCTGGTGGACGCGATCGGCGGCGAACGCGAGGCGCGGCGCTGGCTGGCCGCGGAGCGCGGCGTGCCGGAGGAGACGCCGGTGCGCGACATCGAGGTGCGCGGTCCGGGCGAGCGGCTGGTCGAATGGGTCGGCCGGACCTTCCTGAAAACCCTGGTTTCAGAATGGCTTGCGGTTGACGCCCCGCGGGCGCTCTGGCAGCCTTCGCGCTAGTCCGGACGGCGCGCCGCCGGCGGGCCGCGTGGCCCGGGCGCGGGCCGGGACGAGGGATGCCCGCGATGACGAAGTCCGAACTGATCGCCATGCTCGCGGCGAGCAACCCGCATCTGCGCCAGCCCGACGCGGAGCTGATCGTCTCGACCATCTTCGAGGAGATCAGCGCGGCGCTCGCCCGCGGCGACCGGGTGGAGCTGCGCGGCTTCGGGGCCTTCTCGACCAAGCGGCGGGAGGCCCGCCTCGGGCGCAATCCGCGCACGGGCGCGGCCGTCTCCGTCGCCGGCAAGACGGTGCCCTACTTCAAGCCGGGCAAGGAGCTGCGCGAGCGGATCAACCGCGGCGGCGCCGCAGCGCCGGCGGCGGCAGCGGCGCCGGCGGCCGCGTCGCGGCCCGAGCGGGCGAAGGCGCGGCGCGGCGCGCCGCATCCGGCGGCCTGATCCGCCGCGGACCGGCGCCGCGGCGCCGTGACGAGGGGAATGCGCGCGGCACCGCGAGGGGCCGCGCCGGGGAAGGAGCGCGCACGCGATGCGCTGGTTGCTGATCCTGCCGCTGCTCGTGCTGCTGGTGCTGTTCGCGCTGTCGAACCGCGAGGCGGTGGTGCTGCGGCTCTGGCCCCTGGACCTCGGCCTGGTCGCGCCGGTCGGCGTCGCCATGCTGGCGCTCGCGGCGGTGGGCTTCCTGCTCGGCGCCTTCCTCGCCTGGGCCGGCTCGCTCGGCGCGCGGCGGCGCGCCCGGCGGATCGAGCGCGCGGCGAAGGCGCTGGAGGCCGAGCTCGCCGCGCTGCGCGCGCGCGATGCGGCGGCGCGCGCGGCCGCGGAGGGACGGGCGGCCCAGCCGGCGGCGGGCGCGGCGCCCGCCCTCGCCGGCCCGGCCGAGGCGGGGCGCCGGTGAGGCGCGCGGCGTCGCCGTGATCGCCAGGCCCCGCTCGCCGCGCGCGCGGCTGATCGCCGCGCTCGACACCGCCGACGCGGACCGCGCCGCCGCGCTCGCCGCCGCGCTGGCGCCGGAATGCGGGCTGCTGAAGGTGGGCCTCGAGCTGTTCGCCGCAGAGGGGCCGGCCGGGGCGGCGCGCGTCGCGGCGGCGGGGGCGCCGGTGTTCCTCGACCTCAAGCTGCACGACATCCCGAACACCGTGGCCGGCGCGGTGCGCGCGGTGCTGCCGCTGCGCCCGGCGATGCTGACGGTGCACGCGGCGGGCGGCGCGGCGATGGTCGCGGCGGCGCGCGAGGCGGCGGAGCGCGGCGCGGGCGCGGACCGGCCGGCGATCCTCGCGGTGACGGTGCTGACGAGCCTCGACGCCGCGGCGCTGGCCGCGACCGGGGTGGCGGGCGGCCCGGTGCAGCAGGTGCTGCGCCTGGCGCGGCTGGCGCTGGAGGCCGGGGCGGACGGCCTCGTCTGCTCGCCGCGGGAGGCGGCGCGCATCCGCGACGCCGAGGGCGGGGCGCCGCTCCTCGTCGTGCCGGGCGTGCGGCCGGCGGGCGCCGCGGCGGGCGACCAGGCGCGGGTGGCGACGCCGGAGGAGGCGGTGCGCGCCGGCGCCGACTGGATCGTGCTCGGCCGGCCGATCACCGGCGCGGCGGACCCGGCGGCGGCGGCGCGGGCGATCGCGGAGGCGCTCGGCGCGTGACCTTCGTCAAGATCTGCGGCGTCAACGGCGCGGCGGCGATGGACGCGGCGGTGGCCGCGGGCGCCGACGCGGTGGGCTTCGTCTTCTTCCCGCCGAGCCCGCGGGCGGTGACGCCGGCGCAGGCGGCGGCGCTCTCGGCGCGCGCCCCGCAGGGGGCGCCGTTGCGCGTCGGGCTGTTCGTGGACCCGACGGAGGCGGCGATCGCGGCGGTGCTGGCGGCGCTGCCGCTCGACCTGATCCAGTTGCACGGCGCCGAGACGCCCGCGCGCTGCGCGGCGATCCGCGCGCGCTTCGGCGTCCGCGTGATGAAGGCGCTCGGCGTGGCGCGGGCGGAGGACCTCGACGCGCTGGCCGATTACGCGCCGGTCGTGGACCGCTTCCTGCTCGACGCCAAGCCCTCGCCGGCGGCGACGCTCCCCGGCGGCAACGCGGAGTCCTTCGACTGGACGCTCCCCGCCGGCCGCGCCATCCCGCGCCCCTGGCTGCTCGCCGGCGGGCTGACGCCGGAGAACGTCGCGCGCGCGATCCGCGAGAGCGGGGCGCCGGGCGTGGACGTGTCGAGCGGGGTGGAGCGGTCGCGCGGCGTCAAGGACCCGGCGCTGATCGCGCGCTTCGTCGCGGCGGCGAAGGCGCAGGCGTCGCCGCGCGGCGACGGAAGCGGGTGCCGGGACGGCCTCGACCATCGCCCCGGCCGCGCGCCCTCGCGCTGAAACCCCGCCGGCGCCGGCGCGGACATCCCCGTGTCCGGCCCCGCGGGCAGCGGCCGCGACGCGGCGGCGGACCGGGGGGACGGGGTGCGCCGCATCCGCATCGGGACCCGCGGCAGGGCCGGCTTCCCCGACCTCGCGCCGATCCCGTCATGGCCCCCGCGGGGGCGAGGGGCTTGCGGTACGCGGGCCTGCGGCGGGACGGCGCGGCGAAGCCGCTTCCTCCCCCGCCCCCCGGGCGCTATGACGCCGGCCGAGCCCCGGGAACGCCGCCGTGAACCAGCCTCTGCCGCCCAACTCCTTCCGCCAGGGCCCCGACGCCCGGGGCCGCTTCGGCGGCTTCGGCGGCCGGTTCGTGGCCGAGACGCTGATGCCCCTGATCCTCGAGGTCGAGCGGGCCTACGAGGCGGCCAGGCGCGACCCGGAATTCCTCGCCGAATGGCGCGCGCTGCTGAAGGACTATGTCGGCCGTCCCTCGCCCCTGTGGTTCGCGCGGCGGCTGACCGGGCACCTCGGCGGCGCCAAGGTCTACTTCAAGCGCGAGGAGCTCAACCACACCGGCGCGCACAAGATCAACGCGGTGCTGGCGCAGATCCTCCTCGCCCGCCGCATGGGCCGCCGGCGCATCATCGCCGAGACCGGCGCGGGCCAGCACGGCGTCGCCACCGCCACCGCCTGCGCCCTCTTCGGCCTCAAGTGCGTCGTCTACATGGGCGCGACCGACGTCGAGCGGCAGCAGCCCAACGTGTTCCGCATGAAGCTGCTCGGCGCGGAGGTGCGCCCCGTCGCCGCCGGCGCCGCGACGCTCAAGGACGCGATGAACGAGGCGCTGCGCGACTGGGTCGCCAACGTGCACGACACCTACTACTGCATCGGCACCGTCGCCGGCCCCCACCCCTACCCCGCGATGGTGCGCGACTTCCAGTGCGTGATCGGCGAGGAGACGCGCGAGCAGATCCTCGCCGCCGAGGGAAGGCTGCCGGACGCGCTGGTCTGCGCCGTCGGCGGCGGGTCGAGCGCGATGGGGCTGTTCCACCCCTTCCTCGACGATCCCGGCGTGGCGATGTACGGCGTCGAGGCGGCGGGGCGCGGCCTCGACACCGGGGAGCACGCGGCCTCGCTGAACCGCGGCCGGCCCGGCGTGCTGCACGGCAACCGCACCTACCTGCTGCAGGACGCGCACGGCCAGATCCGGGAGGCGCACTCGATCAGCGCCGGCCTCGACTATCCCGGGATCGGGCCGGAGCACGCCTGGCTGCACGAGATCGGCCGCGTGCAGTACGTGGCGGCGACCGACGACGAGGCGCTTGCGGCCTTCCAGCTCTGCTCGCGGCTGGAGGGCATCATCCCGGCGCTGGAATCGGCGCACGGCCTGGCGCAGGTGATCAAGCTCGCGCCGACCATGCCGAAGGACGGGATCATCGTGCTCAACCTCTCCGGCCGCGGCGACAAGGACATCTTCACCGTGGCGAAGCATCTCGGGGTCGCGCTGTGAGCCGCATCGCCGAACGCTTCGCCGCGCTCCGGCGCGAGGGCCGCGGGGCGCTGATCACCTTCCTCGAGGGCTACGACCCCGACCCCGCGACCTCGCTCGCCATCCTGCGCGGGCTGCCGGGCGCGGGGGCGGACCTGATCGAGATCGGCGTGCCCTTCACCGACCCGATGGCGGACGGCCCCGCGATCCAGCGCGGCGGGCTGCGCGCGCTGAAGGCCGGGGCGACGCTCGCCGGCGTCCTCGCCCTGGTGCGCGACTTCCGCGCGGAGGACGCGGCGACGCCGGTGGTGCTGATGGGCTACTTCAACCCGATCCTCGCCTACGGCGTGGACCGCTTCTGCACCGACGCCGCCGCCTCCGGCGTGGACGGGCTGATCGTGGTGGACGTGCCGCCGGAGGAGGCGGACGAGATCGAGCCGCAGGCGAAGGCGAGCGGCCTCGACCTGATCCGCCTGGTCGCGCCGACGACGGACGAGGCGCGGCTGCCGCGCGTGCTCGCCGCCACCTCGGGCTTCGTCTACTACGTCTCGATCACCGGCATCACGGGGACGCGCAGCGCGAGCGCCGAGCACCTGCGCGAGGCGATCCCCCGCCTGCGCCGCCACACCGGCCTGCCGCTCGCCGTCGGCTTCGGCATCCGCACGCCGGAGCAGGCGGCGGAGGCGGTGCGCGTCGCCGACGGCGCCGTGGTCGGCTCGGCGCTGGTGGACACGATCGCGGCGAGCCTCGACGGGAACGGGCGCGCGCGGCCCGACACGGTGCGCCGGGTGCTCGACCAGGTGCGCGGGCTGGCGGAGGCGGTGCGCGCGGTGCGCAGGGAGCCCGCGGCGGGATGAACTGGATCAGCGACTGGGCGCTGCCGAAGATCCAGACGCTGTTCGGCGCCAAGAAGGAGGTGCCGGACAACCTCTGGCACAAGTGCCCGGCCTGCGAGCAGATGATCTTCCACCGCGACCTCGAGCGCGCGCTGCACGTCTGCCCGCATTGCGGCCACCACATGCGCATCGGCGCGATGCAGCGGCTGAAGTACACGCTCGACGAGGGCTTCCAGCGCATCGAGCTGCCGCGGATGCCGCAGGACCCGCTGCGCTTCCGCGACCAGCGCCGCTACCTCGACCGGCTGAAGGAGGCGCAGTCCCGCCTGCAGATGGACGACGCCGTGCTGGTCGCGCACGGCGCCATCCTCGGCCAGCGCGCCGTCGTCGCCGCCTTCGAGTTCGCCTTCATGGGCGGCTCGATGGGCGCCGGGGTGGGCGAGGCGATGGTCACCGCGGCGAAGCTCGCCGTGCTGCAGGACGCGCCGCTGGTCGTCTTCACCGCCTCCGGCGGGGCGCGGATGCAGGAGGGCGCGATCTCGCTGATGCAGATGCCGCGCACCGTGATCGCGACGCGCATGGTGAAGGAGGCGGGGCTGCCCTACATCGTCGTGATGTGCGACCCCACCACGGGCGGCGTCACCGCGAGCTTCGCGATGCTCGGCGACATCCACCTCGCCGAGCCCGGGGCGCTGATCGGCTTCGCCGGCGCGCGCGTCATCGAGCAGACCGTGCGCGAGAAGCTGCCGGAGGGCTTCCAGCGCGCCGAGTACCTGTTGCAGCACGGCATCCTCGACATGGTGGTGAAGCGGTCCGAGATGCGCGCGACGCTGGCGCGGCTGATCGGGCTGCTGCGCGAGCCGGAGCGCGCCCCGGAGTCCGAGAGCGTCGTCCCCCTCGTCGCCCTCCCCGCGCCGGAGGACGGCGGGGACGCCGCCAGGCCGGTACAGCCCGCCGGGTGAGCGAGAGGCCCGCCGCGGGCCCGCCGCGGGCGGCGGCGGGGCGCAGCGACGCGATCGTCGCGCGGCTGCACGCGCTGCATCCGGTGCTGATCGACCTCGGCCTGGACCGGCTGCGCCGCGCGCTCGCCGCGCTCGGCCATCCGGAGCGGCGGCTGCCGCCGGTGGTGCACGTGGCGGGGACCAACGGCAAGGGCTCGACCTGCGCCTTCCTGCGCGCGATCGCCGAGGCGGCGGGGCGGCGCGTGCACGTCTACACCTCGCCGCACCTGGTGCGCTTCCACGAGCGCATCCGCCTCGCCGGCGCGCTGGTCGAGGACGAGGCGCTGGCGGACGCGCTCGAGGAGGTGGAGCGCGCGAACGCCGGCGCGCCGATCACCGTCTTCGAGGTGATCACCGCCGCCGCGCTGCTGCTCTTCGCCCGCGTGCCGGCGGACCTCCTGGTGCTGGAGGTCGGGCTCGGCGGGCGCCTCGACGCGACCAATGTGGTGGACCGCCCGGCGGCGACGGCGATCACCAGCATCTCCATGGACCACATGGAGTTCCTCGGCGACACGCTGGAGAAGATCGCCTTCGAGAAGGCCGGCATCCTCAAGCCCGGCGTGCCCTGCGCGACCGGCGCGCAGGACCCGGCGGCGCTGCGCGTCATCGAGGCGCGCGCGGCGGAGCTCGGCGCGCCGCTGCTCGCGCGCGGGCGGGACTGGACGATCGCGCCCGCGGAGGGCGGCCTGCGCTACGCCGACGCGCGCGGCGCGCTCGACCTGCCGCCGCCCGCGCTGCCCGGGCCGCACCAGGCCGACAACGCCGGCATCGCCGTCGCCGCGCTGCGCGCCTGGAACCCGCCCTGGCTCGGCGAGGCGGCGATCGCGGCGGGGGTGGCGCGCGCCGAGTGGCCGGCGCGGATGCAGCGGCTGCGCGGCGCGCTGGCGGCGCGCCTGCCCGCCGGGTGGGAGCTGTGGCTCGACGGCGGGCACAACGCCGGCGCGGGCCTCGCCCTCGCCGAGCACCTGCGCGGCTGGCGGGACCGGCCGCTGCACCTGATCGTCGGCATGAAGGGCTCGAAGCAGGCGGCGGCGTTCCTGCGCCCGCTGCTGCCGCTCGCCGACACGCTCTGGGCGGTGGCGGAGCCGGGCCAGCACCAGGCGATGCCGGTCGCGGCGATCGTCGCGGCGAGCGGCGGCGTCGCCCGCCCCGGGCCGACCGTCGCGGCGGCGCTCGACGCGCTGCCGAAGGGGGGGCCGCCGGCGCGCGTGCTGGTCTGCGGCAGCCTCTACCTGGCGGGCGAGGTGCTGAAGGCGGACGCGGCGGCCCCCGCTCAGCTCTCCAGCTCGGTGTCCCAGTACAGGTAGTCGCGCCAGCTCTCGTGCAGGTAGTTCGGCGGGAAGCTGCGGCCGTTCTCCTGCAGCTCCCAGGTGGTCGGCTGGCGGGGCGGGCGGCGCGGGAACATCCTGCACTCCCGCGGCAGGCGGCTGCCCTTGCGCAGATTGCACGGGCCGCAGGCGGTGACGACGTTGTCCCAGGTGGTCCGCCCGCCGCGGCTGCGCGGGATCAGGTGGTCGAAGGTCAGGTCCTGGATGGCGTGCGGCTCGGCGCAGTACTGGCACTCGAAGCGGTCGCGCAGGAACACGTTGAACCGCGTGAAGGCCGGGCGCCGCGCCGCCGGGATGTACTCCTTCAGCGCGATCACGCTGGGCAGGCGGATGGTCTGGCTGGGGGAGTGGACCTCCTGGTCGTACTCGCTCAGCACCGCGACCCGGTCGAGGAAGACCGCCTTCACCGCGTCCTGCCAGCACCAGACCGACAGCGGGAAATAGGAGAGCGGGCGGAAATCCGCGTTCAGCACGAGCGCGGGGAAGTGCCTCTCCCCGACGGGAATACTGCCGTCCGGCAAACGTCGCTCCTCTCAGCGACGAGCCGACCAGCCCTGGGGCTCCGGCACGGCGCGCAGGCCCCAGATGCTGTGGCGCCGCCGCGTCTCGGGCCATTCATGCCACCCGGGGTGCCGCGCCGCAACAGGGGCGGCGCCTCGTTTCATCCCGCCGTCATGGCGAGGGCGCGCTGGAGGAAGAGCGCGCCCAGGGACAGCCCGGCCTCGTCGATGCCGTGGCCGAGGCGGGGCGCGTAGTGCGCCTCCACCGGCACGCCGGCCGCGCGCAGCGCCCGCTCGGCGGCGCGGCTGGCGGCGACCGGAACGGTCTCGTCCGCCTCGCCGTGGACGAGGAGGACCGGCGGCCGCCCCGCCAGCTCCGCGCCGAGCGAGTCGGGCGCGAGCAGCGCGCCCGAATAGGCGAGGATCGCGGCCGGGGGCGGGCTGCGGCGGAGCCCGGCGAACAGCGCCGTCATCGCCCCCTGGCTGAACCCCATCAGGACCAGCGGCGCCGAGGCGGGCAGGCCGTGGCGGGCCAGTTCCGCCTCCAGGAAGCGCCCGAGGATCCGCGCGGCGTGGCGGACCCCGGCCTCCATCCGGGCCGGCGTGCGGTCCTCGATGCCGAACCACTGCCGACCGAACGGCGCGCCCTCGTAGGGGAAGGGGGCGTGGGGGGCGACGAAGGCGGCCTCCGGCGCCGCCTGCGACCAGCGCGGGGCGAGGTCTATCAGGTCGTGCCCGTCGGCCCCGACGCCGTGCAGCAGGACGACGAGCTGCCGCGGCGGCGCCGCGCCGTCGCCGGCCCTGGGACCCCAGCGGGGGCCATCGAGCGTCCCGGACTCCGCCGCCATGCGCGCCTTGCCCTCCCCTGCCCGCCCCCGCTACCCGGGGCGCGCCATGGCGGCAAGCCCGATCGTCACCCGCTTCGCGCCGAGCCCGACGGGCTTCCTGCACCTCGGCCACGCCCATTCGGCGCTGTTCGGCTGGCGCCTCGCCCGCGCCGCCCCCGGCGGCCGCTTCCTGCTGCGGCTGGAGGACATCGACCCGGGCCGCTGCCGCCCGGAATTCGCCGCGGCGATCCTCGAGGACCTCGCCTGGCTCGGCCTCGACTGGGACGGGCCGGTGCGGGTGCAGTCGGCGCATCTCGCCGAGTACCGCGCGGCGCTCGATTCGCTCGCGGCGCGCGGGCTGCTCTATCCCTGCTTCTGCACCCGCGCCGCCATCGCGCGCGAGGTCGCCGCCGCCGCCCAGGCCCCGCACGGGCCGGACGGGCCGCTCTATCCGGGCACCTGCCGCGGGCTCGGGGCGGAGGAACGGGCGGCGCGGATCGCCCGCGGCGAGGCCTACGCGCTGCGCCTCGACATGGCGCGCGCGCTCGCGGCGGTGCCGGGGCCGCTGGGCTGCGAGGAGCGGGGGGAGGGCCGGCGGCGCTGCGACCCGGCGCGCTTCGGCGACGTGGTGCTGGCCCGCAAGGACGTGCCCGCGAGCTACCACCTCTGCGTCACCCACGACGACGCGCTGCAGGGCGTGACCCTGGTGACGCGCGGCGAGGACCTGCGCCCGGCGACCGACCTGCACCGGCTGCTCCAGGCGCTGATGGGCTGGCCGGAGCCGGGCTACGCGCACCACCGGCTGCTGACGGACGCGAGCGGCCGGCGCCTCGCCAAGCGCGACCGCGCCGCGACGCTGCGCGACCTGCGCGCGGCCGGGCGGAGCCCGGCGGAGGTGCGGGCGCTGGCGGGCTTCCCGGACTGACGCCGCGCCGGCGTCCCGTCGGGGTCCCGTCGGATGCAGGAGCGGCGGATCGGGCGGGCGGCGCCCGCCCGACGCGAGGGACCGGCCTCCCGCGGACGGCGCATTTCGTCGTCGCGGCGGCGGCCCGGGCCTGCCCGGCGCGGCCGATCCCCGGCGGCATGGCGTGCGATACCGCCCGCGCCGGCGCGACCTTCCCCGCGCGGCGCAACGCGCGGGCGACCCGCCGCGACCGCGGCACGCGCCACGCGGCGGCGAACCTCTCTCCCGGCCGCGAGCCGCCTTCCGGCGCGCCTTCGCGGCGGCCTTCCCGCAGGGCCCGCTGCCCGCGCGCGAGGGGCGGCCGCCCGCCGAACCGCCGGCGCCGACGCAAGGCCGACAGGTCGCCGGCCCCCCGTTGCGCCCATCCGACCCGCGCGGACCTCGCCGGTCCGCACCGGCAGCGGCGGGGCATCGGCGGGCGGGCCACCCGTTCCGCGGCCCGCGCCGTCGTTCACGGCACCAGGCGCACGGGGGCGCAGACCGTCACCCGGCCGCCGCGGGCGTGGTACTCGGCCACCATCCGCGCCACTTCGGCGTCGCTCGGGCGGCCCAGGGCGCGGCAGCGGCGAATCCGCGCCCATGCCGCCTCCGCCCTGCGCTCGCGCATGCCGAGGGCGTCGCGGAACGCGGCGGCGCCGGAGGCGGAGCGGGCGGCGCGGCCGATGACGGGATCGTTCGGGTCGGGCATCGCGGTCTTCCTTCCTCGCCCGCCGCACGCGCAGCGGGGTTGCGTGACGCGACGGAGGCTAGCCGGAGCGGCCGCGAGAGGCCTTCAGGGGGGCTGGCGCCCCCCTTGAGATTGCGTGGAGATTCGCGCAGGCCGGGCGGCCGCCGGACGCGCCGCCGTTCCGGAGCGGGCTCAGCGCCGGGGCGGCGGGTGCGGCACGATGGCCGTCGGGTGCTCCATCAGCGCGTAGCCGTGGCCCGCGCAGCCGACATTCGGGTTGATCGCGTTGAAGAGCCCGGCCGGGTTCTCCTTGAACAGCCAGACATGCAGGTCGTAGTGGTGCAGCGCGCGCGGCATCAGCGGCTCGTGCCCCTCCATCGGCCCGTCGAAGGGCCGGCCGAACAGGCTCGGCCGCTCGGCGATGCCGGTGGCGAGCGGGACGAACCATTCCGCCGCGACCAGGCGGAGCCTGCCGCCCTCGGCCGGCTCGTAGACCAGCAGCGGCGGGCGGAGGGGATCGGAGGCCGGGCCGATCAGCGCGGGGTTGATGAAGTGGACCCCCATGCCGCCGCCGGGGTACTCCACGCAGCCCTGGGTCGAGAGGTAGCCGTCGCGCACGGCGACGAGCGGGTCGGCATATTTCCGCAGCGCCTCGCGCACCTCCGCGAGCTGGCCCTGCAGGGCCGGCTCCGGGGCGGGCGTGGAGGCGCGGTGCTGCGCGGCGCCGTGGCCGCCCGGTTGCGCGGCGGCGGGCAGCGCACCGGGGAAGGCGAGGCCCGCTGCGGCCAGGACCGCGACGGCGACGCGGCGGGCGCCCTTGCGGGCCGGGGCGTCGGTGGTACGGGGCGTCGTGCGCATGAGGCGTGCTCCCTCTCTGGCGGTGTCGTTGGCCGGCGGCCCGCCGATGGCGCGGCGGGTGCGGGCCGGGGCGCCGCGCGCGTCGTCCATCGTCGTGCCCCCTCCCTCCGGGGCACGCGCCTTGCGTGCCGGAGACGGGGCGAAGGTGCCGGGCGCCGCCTTCCGCGGCCATCGCCGGAGCTTTCCGGATCTTTCCGCGGCTTTCCGCGGCTGCGGGCGCTCGGCCGGGCAGGATCACTCCGGCACGCCGGCCTTCGCCAGCCCTGCGATGAACACGTCGCAGTGTGCGAAGCCGGCCAGGTTCCGCCGCAGCACGCCGACGCGCAGCGGCGGGCCGACGCGGTTGCGCGCCTCGATGAAGGCCCGCGCCTCCTCCGGCAGCCCGAGATGGCCGCAGCAGCTGATCAGCGTGTTGTAGTGCCCCGAATACTCCGCGAAGGACGCGACCGAGGCGCGCAGGAAGGGCAGCGCCTCCCCGAAGCGCCGCGCGCCGAGCAGGGCGAGACCGTGGATCGCGGTGTAGATGCCGGCGAAGCTGTCCGTCGGGCTCATGCGGATCGCCTTGCCGGTCTCGGCGAGCGCCGCGTCGAAGTGGCCGGCCCGGAGCAGCGCCCAGCCGAACGCCGTGCGGCCCAGCGCGAAGCACGGGTTGAGGTCGAGCGTCGCCCGCAACTCCGCGAGCGCCCGCTCGTGCTGCCGCGCCGTGCTGAGGCAGAGGCCGAGGGTCATGCGCGCCCAGGGCTCCGCCGGGTCGAGGGCGACGGCGTCCTCGGCGTGGCGCGCGGCCGCGCGGTAGCCCTCCTGCGTGTCCGGCCACCAGTAGCAGAGCGCCGCCCACCAGACCGCCCAGCTCAGGAGGGCGTGGGCCCGCGCGTAGCCGGGCTCGATCCCGATCGCCCGGCGGAGCAGCGCCTGCGCCTCCTCGTTCTGCCGGCGGCCGACGCGGTTGATCAGGCCGATCGCGCGCACGGTGAGGCCCCAGGCGTCGAGGTTGCCGGGCGGCCTCGCCGCCGCGCGGACGCCCTCCTCGGCGTAGAGGTGGGGCTCGATCGCGGCGACGACGTTCCGCGTGATCTCGTCCTGGACGGCGAAGATGTCGTGCAGCTCGCGGTCGTAGCGCTCGGCCCAGATGTGCTTGCCGGTCCCGGCGTCCGCGAGCTGGCCGGTGACGCGGATGCGCCCGGCGGCGGTGCGGACGCTGCCCTCGAGCACGTAGCGGACGCCGAGCTCGCGCGCCACCTGCCGGACGTCCACGGCGCGGCCCTTGTAGGTGAAGGTCGAGTTGCGGGCGATGACGAACAGCCAGCGCAGGCGGGAGAGGTCGGTGGTGATGTCCTCCGTGATCCCGTCCGCCACGAAGTCCTGCCTCGGGTCGCCGGTCATGTTGGTGAAGGGCAGGACGGCGATCGAGGGGCCCTCCGGCGGCCGCGGCGCCGTGCCGGGCACCGCGGCGGGCGCGGCATCGGCCGGGCGATCCTGGGCGTCGTCGGGCGCGCGCAGGCGCAGGCCGGTGTGGCTCTCGACGATGGCGAGGGTCTTGTCCGAGAAGAGACCGACGAGCAGCTTGTCGACCGTGGACCTGCCGAGCCTCGTCCGGAACGCGAACTGCTCGCGCGAGATCCGCTCGCGGGCGATGTGGTCCCGGATCAGCCGTGCGATGCGCTTCCTGTCGTCCATCTGGCCCGCGGTTCCCGCCGGGGCGCAGTCTTGCCGGAATCCGGGCGCGGGGGCAGCCCCGCGGACGGCACCGCCGCGGCGCGGCGGCGGGACCGGAAGCGCCCCCGCGCAACGATGCGCCGCCGCAATCCCCTGGACCCCTTCGCCCGGCGAGACTAGTCTCGTTCCGACGCATCCTGGCCCGGGGCCGGGCAGGCGGCGTGCGCGCCGTCCCGGCGCGCGGGACGCCCCCTGTGTGACGCAACGTGAACGGCCCTCGCCGCCGCCGCGGCCGTACCCATCTCCCCGCGGGGCAGCCTGGCCGCATGACAGGACGAAGGATGGGATCGCCGCGCCGCGCACGCATTCTGGTCCTCGCCGCGATCGCCGTGGCCGGCGCCGCGCTCGGCTGGCGCCACCTCGACGCCGGCGGCTGGCGGTTGCCGGCCGCGTTCGGCGGCCAGGCCGGCGGTGGCGCCGCCACGGCGCCGGCGCGCCCGGCGCAGCCCCCGCCGGTGGCGGTCGCGACCGAGCCGGTGCGGCGCGGGCCGAAGCCGGTGGAGGTGCTGGCCAACGGCACCGTGGTGCCGGAGGCGGTGGTCACCGTCCGCACCCGGGTGGACGGCCAGATCGAGGCGGTACACGTCGAGGAGGGCCAGATGGTCCGCCGCGGCCAGCCGCTGTTCACGCTCGATTCCCGCCTCAGCCGCGCCCTCCTCGCCCAGCAGGAGGCGCAGATCGCGCGCGACCGCGCCCTGCTCGAACGCGCCCGCGCCGACCAGGCGCGCTACCAGTCGCTGCGCGGCGAGGGCTTCGCCGCCCAGCAGCGGCTGGAGCAGGCGACCGCCGAGGCCGCCGCCGCCGCCGCCAATGTGCGCGCCGGCGAGGCGCTGGCCGCGCAGACGCGCCTCAGCATCGAGTTCGCCACCATCACCGCGGAGATGGACGGGCGCCTCGGCGCGCTGCCGCTGCGCGCCGGCAACTTCGTCCGCCAGGCGGAGAACACCGCGCTCGCCACCATCACCCGGATGGACCCGATCCTGGTGCAGTTCTCGGTGCCGGAACGCTGGCTGCCCGACATCCGGGCGGCCACGCAGGCGGCCGCGACCGGGGCCGGCCCGGGACCGGCCGTCCAGGTGCGCGCGGACGACGACGGCCCGCCGCTCGAGGGCGAACTCGTCTTCGTGGACAGCGCGGTGGACGTGCAGACCGGAACGATCGCCCTCAAGGCCCGCTTCCGCAACCCGGAGGCGCGCCTCTGGCCGGGCCAGTACGTGCAGGTGCGGCTGACGCCGCGCGTGGACCCGGACGCGATCAGCGTCCCCGCCGCCGCCGTGCAGACGGGGCAGGAGGGACGCTTCGTCTTCGTGCTCCAGGAGGGGGTGGCGCGCCGCCGCCCGGTCGAGCTGGTGCGCACCATCGGCGATCGCGCGGTGGTGCGCGGCGAGCTGACCGCCGCCGATCGGGTGATCGTCGAGGGGGCGCAGCGCGTCGCCGACGGCATGCGCGCGGTGGACCGCGGCCGCCCCGGCGCGCCGCCGGGCCCGGGCGGCGACGGCCGGCCGGCGGCGGCGCCGGCGGCGCCGCGCATCACCGCGGCGGCGCACTGAGGGGAACGGCGGCGGGAGCGGACGAGGCGGCGGCCATGAACATCTCCGAGCTCTGCATCCGCCGCCCGGTCATGACCGGGCTGCTCATGGTCGCCGCCGTCGTCGCCGGCATCCTCGGCTACCTCCGCCTGCCGGTGGCGGCGGTGCCGCGGGTGGATTTCCCGGTCATCACCGTCTTCGCCACCCTCCCCGGGGCGAGCCCGGAGACCATGGCGACCTCGGTCGCACTGCCGCTCGAGCGCGAGTTCTCGACCATCGCCGGGCTCGAGTCGATGACCTCCAACAACGGGCAGGACACGACCCAGCTCACGCTGCAGTTCGCGCTCGGCCGCAACATCGACGCCGCGGCGCAGGACGTCCAGGCGGCGCTGGCGCGCGCGCAGCGGCGCCTGCCGGCGGAGATGACGACCCCGCCGAGCTACCGCAAGGTAAACCCGGCGGACGCGCCGGTGCTGCTGCTGACGCTGTCCACCAACGGCGACGTGCCGCTCTACCGGCTGAACGACATCGCGACCACCATCATCGGCCCGGCGCTCTCCCGCGTGCCGGGGGTGGCGCAGGTGCAGGTGTTCGGCGAGCAGCTCTACGCGGTGCGGGTGCGGCTCGACCCCGACCGGATCGCCGCCATGGGGCTCGCCTTCGACCATGTGCAGCAGCAGGTGATCCAGGCGAACTCCAACGCCCCGGTCGGCCTGCTGCAGGGCGAGCGCCAGCAGCTCACGCTGCGCGCCAACGACCAGCCGCAGAACGCCGAGGAGTTCGGCCGCCTGGTCGTGGCCGGGCGCGCCAACGCCCCGGTCCGCCTGAACGAGATCGCCGAGGTGGTGGACGGGGTGCAGAACCAGCGCGTCGCGGCCTGGCGCGACGGCAGCCGCGCCCTGGTACTCGCGGTGATGCGCCAGCCGGACGCCAACACGGTCGAGGTGGTGGACGGCGTGCGCGCCAGCCTCCCCGCACTCGCCGAGGCGATCCCGCCGGGGGCCACGCTCGGCGTCATGCTCGACCGCTCGCAGTCCATCCGCGCCGCGGTGCACGACGTGCAGGAGCACCTGGTGATCGCCATTGGCCTGGTGCTGCTGGTGATCTTCCTCTTCCTGCGCCGGCTGAGCGCGACGCTGATCCCGGCCGTGGCGGTGCCGATCAGCCTCTGCGTCACCTTCGGGCTGATGTCCGTGCTCGGCTACGGCATTGACAACGTCACGCTGCTCGGCCTGACCATCGCCGTCGGCCTCGTGGTGGACGACGCGATCGTGGTGCTCGAGGCGATCATGCGCCGCATGGAGGAGGGCATGGGCCCGGTCCAGGCGGCGATCCGGGGCGCGCGGGAGATCGGCTTCACCGTGCTCTCGATCACCCTGTCGCTGATCGCGGTGTTTCTGCCGATCCTGCTGATGGGCGGCGTGGTGGGGCGGGTGTTCAACGCCTTCGCCGCCACCGTCTCGCTCGCCGTCGCCGCCTCCTGCGTCGTCTCGCTGACGCTGACGCCGCTGATGGCGTCGCGGCTCAAGCCGCACCGCGGCGCCGGCTCGGCGCTCGAGCGCGGGCTGGAGCGCGGCTTCCTGCTGGTGGAGCGGGGCTACGCCTGGCTGCTCGACAAGGCGCTCCGCTTCCGCGGCACGGTGTGGGCGGTGTTCCTCGCCTCCGCGGTCGGCGCCGCGTGGCTGGCGGTCGCCATCCCCAAGGGCTTCTTCCCGATCGAGGACACCGGCCTGCTCGTCGTCAACACCGAGGGGCCGCGCGGCGTCTCGGTCGAGGGCATGGCGGAGATGCAGAACCGCACCGCGGAGATCCTGCGCGCCTCGCCGCACGTGACCTCGGTGGTGTCGAGCATCGGCGTCAGCATCAGCAGCGCCTCGATCAACCAGGGGCGGCTGTTCGTGGAGCTGAAGCCGCGGGGCGAGCGGCCGCCGATGCAGGAGGTGATCCAGGACCTGCGCCGGAAGACGAACGTCGTCCCGGGCCTGCGCGTGTTCATCAACCCGATCCAGAACATCAGCTTCGGCGCGCGGCCGACCCGCACCCTCTACGTCTACACCGTCCAGGGCTTGCGGCTGGACGAGCTCTACGAGTGGGCGCAGCGGCTGGAGCGGCGCCTGTCGGCGCTGCCGCAGCTCCAGGACGTCAACACCGACCTGCAGCTCGACGCGCCGGTCGTGCTGGTCAACGTCGACCGCGACCGCGCCGCGGCGCTCGGCGTCTCGCAGGACCAGGTCCGGCAGGCGCTCTACTCCGCCTTCGGCTCGCGGCAGATCTCGACGATCTACGGCCAGGCCAACGCCTATCCGGTGATCCTCGAGGCGCTGCCCGAGGACCAGCGGGACGAGACGGGCCTCGCCAAGCTGCACCTGCGCAGCAGCACCGGCCGCCTCGTGCCGCTCTCCGCCGTGGCCACGATCGAGCGCCGCTCTGGCCCGCTCACCGTCGGGCACCAGGGCCAGCTCCCGGCGGTGACCATCGGCTTCAACACCGCGCCCGGCGTCTCGCTCGGCGACGCGGTGGCGGCGATCCGCGCGGTGGAGCGCGAGGCGGGCATCCCGCCGACCATCGTGACCGGCTTCGCCGGCACCGCGCAGATCTTCGAGCAGGCGCTGGCGGGCCAGGGGCTGCTGATCCTCGCCGCGGTGCTGATCATGTACCTGGTGCTCGGCGTGCTGTACGAGAGCCTGGTCCATCCGCTGACCATCCTCTCCGGCCTGCCGGCGGCGGCGCTCGGGGCGCTCGCCACGCTCTGGCTGTTCGGCATGGACCTCTCGGTGATCGCGGTGATCGGCGTGCTGCTGCTGATCGGGCTGGTCAAGAAGAACGCGATCATGGTGGTGGACGTCGCGCTCGCCCGCCAGCGGCGGGGCGAGGACGCGCTCTCGGCGGTGCGCCACGCCTCGCTGCTGCGCTTCCGCCCGATCATGATGACGACGCTCGCCGCCGGCGCCGGCGCGGTGCCGATCGCGATGGGCTGGGGCGCGGCGGCGGAGCTGCGCCAGCCGCTCGGCATCGCCGTGGTGGGCGGGCTGGCCGTGAGCCAGGCGCTGACGCTGTTCGTCACCCCGGTGCTCTACCTCGCCTTCGACCGGCTGGCGCAGCGCTTCTCCCGCGAGCGGGAGCTGGTCGGGGCCGGGCAGGCGACGATGCCGGCGGAGTAGAGCGCGCGCAGACCCCTGGTCGCGCGCGGCGGCGGCGGATAGGCTCGCGCCGCATGGCCTTGCGGGGGGATCGGGTGCAGCGGGCATTCCACGCGCGCGCCGCGCGGCGGCGCACGGGGCGGCGATGAGCGGCGAATCGTCCGCGCTGGCCGCCGACTACGTCGTGGTCGGCGCCGGCTCGGCGGGCTGCGCCGTGGCGGCGCGGCTGTCGGAGGACCCCTCCGTCCGCGTGCTGCTGCTGGAGGCCGGCGCGCGCGACCGGAACCTCTGGCTGCACATCCCCCTCGGCTACGGCAGGACGATGTTCCACCCGACGCTGTCGTGGAACCTCGAGACCGAGCCGGAGCCGGAGCTGGAGGGCCGCCGCATCCCCTGGCCGCGCGGCCGCGTCCTCGGCGGCTCCTCGGCGATCAACGGGCTGATCTACATCCGCGGCCAGGCCGAGGACTACGACCACTGGCGCCAGCTCGGCTGCACCGGCTGGTCCTTCGAGGACGTGCTGCCCTACTTCCGGCGCGCCGAGGACCAGGAGCGCGGCGCCGACGCGCTGCACGGCGCCGGCGGCCCGCTCGGCGTCAGCGACCTGCGCGACCGGGGCCCGCTCGCCCGCGCCTTCATCGAGGCCGCGGTCGAGCTCGGCCTGCCGCGCAACGACGACTTCAACGGCCCGAGCCAGGAAGGCGCCGGCTTCTACCAGGTGACGGCGCGCAACGGCTGGCGCTGCTCGGCCGCGACCGCCTACCTCAGGCCGGCGCGCGGGCGGCCCAACCTGCGCGTCGAGACCGGGGCGCAGGCGACGCGCCTCCTGTTCGAGGGCAGGCGCGCCGTCGGCGTCGCCTTCCGCCAGGGCGGCGCGCTGCGCGAGGCGCGGGCGGCGCGCGAGGTGATCCTCTGCGGCGGCGCCATCGCCTCGCCGCAGCTCCTGCTGCTCTCCGGCATCGGTCCGGCGGAGGAGCTGGCCGCGCTCGGCATCCCCGTCGTGCACGACCTGCCCCAGGTCGGGCGCAACCTGCAGGACCACTTCCAGGCGCGCATGGTCTTTCGCTGCCGCCGGCGCGGCGTCACGCTCAACGACCGCATGGCGAGCCTGCGCGGCCGGGCGGGGATGGCGCTCGAATTCGCGCTGTTCCGGCGCGGCATGCTGACGATCAGCGCCGGCACGGCGGGCCTCTTCGCGCGCGTGCTGCCGGGCAGCGCGACGCCGGACGTGCAGTACCACTTCATCCCCTTCAGCGCCGACGGGCCGGGACGGTCGCTGCATCCCTTCCCCGGCTTCACGATCAGCGTCTGCCAGCTCCGCCCGGAGAGCCGGGGCACGATCACGCTCGCCTCGCCCGACCCCTCGGTGCCGGCGCGCATCCGCGCCAACTACCTCGCCACCGAGACCGACCGGCGCTGCATCGTCGAGGGGCTGAAGCTGACGCGCCGCCTCGCCGCGACCCGCGCCATGGCGCCCTTCGTCGAGACCGAGCACCTGCCCGGCCCGGGGGCGGAGGGCGAGGAGGCGCTGCTCGCCCACGCCCGGCGCACGGGGACGACGATCTTCCACCCCTCCGGCACCTGCCGCATGGGCTCCGACCCGGCCTCGGTGGTGGACACGGAGCTGCGCCTGCGCGGGATCGCGGGGCTGCGCGTGGCCGATGCCTCGATCATGCCGACCGTGGTCTCGGGCAACACCAACGCGGCCTGCATCATGATCGGCGAGAAGGCCGCCGACCTGATCCGCGCCGCGGCGCGGGCGCACCCCGCCCTCGCCGCCTGAGCGCCGGGCCGGCCGAGGCGTGGCGTCGCGCCGGGAAGGGACGGAAATCGTGCCGGCCGGTTCAGGCTGCGCCGGCGCGGGGCGGTGCAGGGAGGACCGACCGATGACGGCCTGCCGCGCCGCTCGCTTCCGGGTGAGGCCGGGGCGCGAGCAGGCCTTCATCGCGCCGCCCGGCCTGCGCCGGCGACGCCCCGGACGAGCCGTCGCCGGCCGGCGTCCGGGCGCCCGCCGCGGCGTCAGGCGGTCCAGCGCTTGGCGTCGCGGCCGGCGCCGTTCTGCACCGGCATCAAGTGCACCGGGCGGCAGACCGTGATCTGGCCGCCGCGCGCCTGGAATTCCGCCACCATGCGGCGGACCTCCGCTTCGGTCGGCGGCGCCAGGCCGGGCACCGGCCGGGTCCGCGGGTGGGCCCAGGCGGAGCGGGCCGCCGATGCGCCGCGGCGCGGCTTCGCCGGCCCGGCGGCGGCCCTGCTGGCGTCAGCCTGCGCCGCCAGCCCCTGCCGGTCCGGCGCGGCGCGCGAAGTTCCCTTTCCCGGCTCGGGCCCCGCAACCGCGGCACCCGGGCCGACGCGTTCGTCCCGTTCCATGTGGCTCGCCCCCTGAGCGATCCCCTAATCGTATGCTGGGGTAAACGCCTGACATCTGGAAGCGATCGCCCCCGACCGCAGCAGCGGCGAGTCACTTTTCTGCCACTCTGTGTCGTTCTGGACACATCGGCGCTGGCAGGGATGCGCGCCGGCCGCGTCCGCGCGCGTTCAGCGGCGCAGCGCGCGCAGCAGGAACGGCGCCAGCAGCAGGGCCGGAACCGCGGCGGCGGCGGCGAAGGTCGCACGGAACGCGGCCAGGAAGGCCGCCTGCGGCTCGGCCCCGGGGACCGCCAGCGCCGCCGCCTCCACCGCATCGAACAGCAGGCTGAGCAGCGAGGCGGCGCAGACCACGCCGAGGGTCCGCGTCAGCATCGCCAGGCTTCCGGCCACGCCGCGGTCCTCGCGCCGCATGGCGGCGCTGATCATCTCGGCGCAGGTCACCTGGAACAGCCCCATGCCGCCGCCCTGGGCGAACAGGGAGAGCACCAGCAGGGGCATGCCGGTCGCCGCGTCCCACAGCGCGATCAGCGCCAGGCCGCCGGCGGCCAGCGCCAGCCCGGCGACGGCGACCGGGAGCGGCGCCGCGAGCCGCGCCAGCGCCCAGCCGCCGAGCGGCGAGGCGAGCACCGCGCCGAGCGGCCCGGCCGCGAGCACGAGGCCGGCGAGCCACGCCGGCAGGGCGGCGACGCGGACGAGGAAGAACGGCACCACCAGCAGCACCGCGAAGCCGGCGAAGTTCACCAGCGCGTTCGCCGCGTTCACCAGGGCGAAGTCGCCCCGCCCGAACAGCGAGAGGTCCATGATCGGGTTCGCGGCGCGCCGGCTGCGCCGCAGGAATCCCCCGAGCGCCGCGAGCGCGGCGGCCACCAGGGCCGCCGCCTGCCACTCCCCCGCGGCGAGGCGCCGCGCCTGGTTCACCGCGAGCAGCGCCGTCCCCACCGCGAGGGCGAGCAGCGCCGCGCCGGCGAGGTCGAAGGACCCGCGCCGCTCCGGCCGCGGCGCCGCGGGCTGGCCGGCGAGCATCAGCAGCGCGGCGGCGGCGATCGGCGCGCGGAACCAGAACACCGCCTCCCAGCCGAAGGCGTGCACGAGCGCGCCGCCGAGCGAGGGCCCGAGCGCCCCGCCGAGCGCGATGACCAGCAGATAGGCGCCGAGGGCGCGGCTGCGCATCGCCTCCGGGAAGGTCAGCGTCGCCAGCGCCGGGCCGCAGCTCAGCACCAGCGCCGCGCCGATGCCCTGCAGCACGCGCGCGGCGAGCAGCAGCCCGTAGCTCGGCGCGTGCGCGCAGAGCAGGTAGGCGACGACGCTGACCGCGAGGCCCCAGCGGAACACGGCGCGGTGGCCGAGCAGGTCGCCGAGCCGTCCGATCCCGAGCATCAGGCTGCCATAGGTCAGCACGTAGCAGACGATCACCCACTGGATCGCCGGCAGCGGCAGGCCGAAATGCGCGGTGATGGCCGGAAAGGCGATGTTCACCGCGCTGTCGAGCGGCACGATGAGGCTGCCGAGGCCGAGCGGCGCGAGCCGCAACCAGGCGCGCGGCGGCATGTCGCCGGCGGTCCGCGGCGGTCGGCGCTAGCGGGCGCCGCCGCGCGACGCGGCGATCGGCACCGCCGCGGCGCGACGCCTCCGTGCCGGCGCGCGGGGCGCGATGGTGCGGTCGGGGCCGGCGCGAAAGCGTTCCACGCGCCGCAGGATACGCGCGGGGCGCCCGGCCTCAAGCATCGGCGCGCGGGGCGCCGCCGCCGGCGCTTGCGGCGCGCCCGGCGCTGCCCGAGGATGCCGCCCGTCCGCCGCCCCGCCCGCGCGGGTGGTGGGTCGCGGAGGGTGCTGGAGAGGGATGCCGCGGGCATGCTGGCCGCGTCGGGGAGTGGCGCGGCAGGGCGCGCCGATCGGGGCATGCGGGCGGCGGCGCGCGCCGTGTCCGCTCCTGACGGCCTGGCGACCGACGAGGGGCGATGCCCGCTCCGCGCGCGACCGGGCCGCTGCTGATCGCCGTCGGCCGGATGCGCGCCGCCGCCGCGGCTCCGGAGGCGGCGCTGTTCGCGCGGTACAACGCGCGGCTGCGGCCGCCGCTGCGTCCGGTCGAGATCGCCGAGGCCCCCGCGGGAGCGGGCCCGGCCGAGCGGCGGCGGCGCGAGGGCGCGGCGCTGCTCGCGGCGCTGCCGGAGGGCGCGCTCGCCGTCGCCCTCGACCTCAGCGGCGAGGCGCCCGGCAGTGAGGGCCTCGCGGCGCTGACGGCGCGCTGGGCGGAGTCCGGCCGGCCGCTCGCCTTCCTGATCGGCGGGGCGGACGGGCTGGACCCGGCGGTGCTGGCGCGCGCCGACCACGTGCTGTCGCTCGGCCCCTTCACCTGGCCGCACCTGCTGGTGCGCGCGCTGCTCGCCGAGCAGCTCTACCGCGCGCAGGCGATCCAGGCCGGGCATCCCTACCATCGCGGATGGCGGCCCGCCTGACCGGGGCGGGAGGGTCCCGGCGCGCGGTGCCGGCGGTCCGCGCGCACCCCGGCGGCGCAGGCGGCGAGGGCGACGGCGCCGTCCCGCCATCGCCCTTGAAGCGCCGCCCGCGCCTTGGCATGCCTCCGCCCCCGCCGGGATCAGGACAGAGGGAACCATGCAGGAGGTGTTGACGGCCGCGGACGCCGCAAAGGGATCGCTGCGCGCGCGCGCCGCGCGGCTGGTCGTCTCGACGCCGTTCCAGCGCGCGGTGATCGGGCTGATCCTGCTCAACGCCGTCACCCTTGGCCTCGAGACCTCGGAGCGCCTGATGGCCTCCGATCTCGGCGCGTGGCTGATGGCAGCGGACAGCGTGCTGCTCTGGCTGTTCACGCTGGAGATCGCACTGCGGATCTTCGCCTTCCGTGGCCGCTTCTTCCGCGACCCGTGGGGTCTGTTCGACCTCCTCGTGGTCGGCATCGCCTGGGTGCCGGCTGCGGGGCCCTTCGCGGTGCTGCGCGCGCTGCGCGTGCTGCGGGTGCTGCGCCTCATCAGCGTCATGCCGCGGCTGAGGCTGGTGGTCGAGGCGATGCTGCACGCCCTGCCCGGCATGGGCAGCATCGTGCTGCTGATGGCGCTGCTGTTCTACGTCTTCGCCGTGATGGCGACGAAGCTCTTCGGCGCCATCCTGCCCGAGCGCTTCGGCACGCTGGGATCGAGCCTGTTCACCCTGTTCCAGCTGATGACGCTGGAGTCCTGGGCCGAGGCGAACGTGCGGCCGATCCTCGAGCACCAGCCCCTGGCCTGGATGTTCTTCGTCCCCTTCATCCTGGTCGCCACCTTCGTGGTGCTCAACCTGTTCATCGGCGTGATCGTGGACAGCATCCAGACCCTCCGCGAGCAGCGCGAGAGCGCGGACGCGCGGGTGGCCCTGGCGGCGACGGACGCGGCGGCGTCCGCGGCCCACGCCGACGCGCTGCTGCTGCTGCGCGAGATCCGGGCGTTGCGCGAGGAGGTGGCGGCGCTCCGGGCCGCCGGAATCGCCGGCACGACCGCCCCGCGCGGCGGCTGATCCCGGTCGCGGCCAGGTCGGCCCCGCCACCGCTCTCCGGACGCCGGGCGCGGGCCCCGGATTGCCCGGCTTCGCCAGAGGGGCGGCCGGCCGCATGCAGGTCGCGGTGTTGCCGGTGCGGGGCGCCCGGCCTAGTCAGGGCGCGCGTCCCGCCCGATCCGAGCCGGAGTGAGCCCGTCCGATGCCCGATGCACGCCGCCCCCGTCCGGTCATGCTCGTCGTCCTCGACGGATGGGGCTGGCGGGAGGAGCGCGCGGACAACGCCGTGCGCCTCGCCCGCACGCCGAATTTCGACGCGCTGTGGGAGTCCTGTCCGCGCGGCCTCCTGCGCACCTCGGGCCTCGATGTCGGGCTGCCGGAGGGGCAGATGGGCAACTCCGAGGTCGGCCACCTCAACCTCGGCGCCGGGCGCGTGGTCATGCAGGACCTGCCGCGGATCGACGCGGCGGTGGCGGACGGCTCGATCGGGTCGCTGCCGGCGCTGACCGATCTGATCGCGAAGCTGAAGGCCTCCGGCGGCACCTGCCACCTGATGGGCCTGGTCTCGCCCGGCGGCGTGCACAGCCACCAGGACCACGCCGTGGCGCTGGCCCGCGCGCTCTCCGCGGCCGGCGTCCCGGTCGCGCTGCACGCCTTCACCGACGGGCGCGACACGCCGCCGCGCGCCGCGCCGGCGTATCTGCGCAGGCTCCTCGCCGACCTCGCCCCGCTGCCCGGCGTCCGCGTCGCCACCGTGATCGGGCGCTACTACGCGATGGACCGCGACAGGCGCTGGGACCGCACGGAGAAGGCCTACCGCGCCATGGCCGAGGGCGAGGGCGAGGCGCGCGCCGCCGACCCGGTCGCCGCGGTCGAGGCCGCGCACGCGCGCGACGTCAGCGACGAATTCGTCCCCGCCACCGTCATCGGCGACTACAGGGGGATGCGCGACGGCGACGGGCTGCTCTGCTTCAACTTCCGCGCCGACCGGGTGCGGCAGATCCTCGCCGCGCTGCTCGACCCGGGCTTCGCGGGCTTCGCCCGCCCGCGGACGGTCCGCTTCGCCGCCGCCGCCGGCATGACGGAGTACTCCGCCGAGCTGAACGCCTTCCTCGCCACCCTCTTCCCGCCGCAGCCGATGCACGACATCCTCGGCGAGATCGTCGCGCGCGCCGGCCTCGCCCAGCTCCGCGCCGCGGAGACCGAGAAGTACCCGCACGTCACCTACTTCCTGAACGGCGGGCGCGAGGAGCCCTTCCCCGGCGAGGACCGCATCCTCGTCCCCTCGCCCAAGGTCGCGACCTACGACCTGAAGCCCGAGATGTCGGCGCCGGAGCTGACGGAGCGCGTCGTCGCGGCGATCGGCTCCGGCAAGTACGACCTGATCGTGCTGAACTACGCCAATCCCGACATGGTGGGCCACACCGGCAGCCTGCCGGCGGCGATCGCCGCCTGCGAGGCGGTGGACGCCGGGCTCGGCCGCATCGCGGAGGCGATCCGCGCCGCCGGCGGCGCGCTGCTCGTCACCGCCGACCACGGCAATGCCGAGCTCATGCGCGACCCGGAGACCGGCGGCCCGCACACCGCGCACACGACCAATCCGGTGCCGGTGCTGCTCCTCGGCGGTCCGCCGGGGGTGGCGCTCGCGCCGGAGGGGCGGCTCGCCGACGTCGCGCCGACCCTGCTCGCCCTTCTCGGGCTGCCGCAGCCCGCGGCGATGACGGGGCGGTCGCTGCTGCGCGGCGGTCCGGCCCGGACGGGCTAGAGCCGATCGCGGACGGCTGGGAACGGCCGGGAGCGTGAATCGGCTCGGCACACGACGGGCTGGAGCCGCTGCAGCGAGCACAGCCGAGCGAAAACGGCTCTAAAGCGCGCCGGCCGGCGCCGCGCGCGGCGGTTCAGCGCGGCGCCGGCGCCGCATCGTCCGGCGCGTGGGCGAAGGCGATCCGCAGCTGCACCCGCGGGCGGAGGAAGGCCGGCACCACCGCCGAGACCCGCGCCCTGACCGGCTGTCCCGGAAGGGCGAGGCGATCGAGCGCCGCCGCATCCTCCGGCGGCAGCCGGCCGAGCGGCTGCCCCTCGGCGGTCCAGACCTCGATCTCCGGCGCGATGGCCCCCTCGCCGGGGCGGAAGTCGGCGTGGCCGCGCCGCCGTAGGCGCAGCTCCGCGCCGGCGCGGAGCGCGGCCACCGCCCGGGGCGCGGCGGAGGCGGCGAGGCCGGCGACGAAGCTGTCGAGTTCCGCCACCGCCACGGGCCTGTCCGGATCGGGGCGATGCGCCTCGCGGGCGTCGTCGGGGCGAAGGATGGCGGGGCGATGGGGGCGCGGCGGCTCCTCGATGTCTGGCGAACGGGAGTGAGGCATAAGGGGCGTCTCCCTCCGATGCTGAAATGGAAATCCTCTATATTTCCCCTGGCCCACGCCGGGCGTCGGCCCAGATTTAAGGTAAAAACCCAGAATGGTAACTAATACAGGAACGGCATCAGCGGAATGACGGGCCGATTGCAGAACGGTTAAATCGTGCTATCGGCGATGCCGATCGAAATTCTCCATCGGCAGGACGATCTAGCCGATGCGACATCCTCCCGCATCTGACGATGCCTTGAGCCGAGCAGGCCGGTTGGCCGCCGCGGGCCACCGGCATTCGTTCCGGGGAAGGGCCAATCCGGCATTGCGGGCGGCGCCCGGCGGTCGCACTCTCCGCCCGATGGGGGCGGCGATCAGGGGTCGAGCCGGCCAGAACGCGGCGGCGGAACGCCCGGGCGCGCGGCGCGCCGGCGGCGGGGCGGCCTCGGCGGGCCTGGCGCTGGCCGCGGCGGCGGCGCTGCCGGTCCTGGTCTCCGCGCCGTCCTGGCCCGGCTCCGCCGTCGCCCAGCCGTCCTCGGCGCCACCGGGGCCGGCCGCGCTGCGCGACGCCCGCCGCGCCGCGGAGGCGGACGGCGAGGCGGCCGAAGCCGCCGCCGCCGCCGTCCGCGCGGCGGCGGAGGAGGAGCGCCGCCTCGCCGCGCGTCGCATCGCCGCCGCCCGGCTGGTGCAGGACGCCGAGCGCCGGCTCGACGCGGCGGAGCAGCGCTGGCGCGCCGCCCGCGCCGCCCAGGCCGAGGCGGCGACCGAGGCGCGGCGCCGCGTCGCCGCCCTCGCCCCCCTGGTCCCCCTGATGCGGCGCCTGGCGCTGTGGCCGGTCGAGACGCTGCTCGTCCTGCCCGCGGCCGAGCCGGCGGAGGCGCTGCAGGGCGCGGTGGTGCTGCACGGCATTGCCCGTCGCCTGCGTGCCGAGGCGCAGGCGCTGCGGGCGGCGGAGGAGGCTGCGGCGCAGGCGGGCCGGGCCGCCGCGGCCGAGGCGGCGAGTCTCGCCGGGCTGCGCGACGCGGCGGCGGCGGCCGCCCGCGCCCTCGACGCCGAGCTCGCGGCGGCGCAGGCGCGGCGCGCCGAGGCCCTCGACGCCGAGGCCCGTGCCCTGCAGCGGGCGCAGGCGAGCGCGGCGCGCGCGGCCGACCTCGCGGAGATGCTCGCCCGGCTCGAACAGGAGCAGGCGCGCGCGGGTGCGCGGACCGCCGCGCGGACGCCGCCCTCGCGCGCCGCCGCCCTTGCGGCGCGGCAGGGCGCCGCCTCGGTGGTCGCCGGACGCCTGCTGCGCCGTTTCGGCGAGCCCGGCGAGGCCGGGCCGGCCCGCGGCCTCACCCTGGCCGCCCCGGGCGGCGCGCGGGTGGTGAGCCCGTGCGCCGGGCGCGTGGTGTTCGGCGGCCCCTTCCGCTCCTATGGTCGCGTGCTGATTGTGGAGTGTGGTCCGGGCACCCATCTGGTGCTGGCGGGGCTTGCCCGGCTGGACGCCGCGGTCGGCGCCCGGCTGCGGGCCGGCGAGCCGGTCGGCGTGCTCGGCGGCGGCCGCGGCGAGGACGGGACCCTGTACCTGGAACTGCGCCGCCGCGGCGAGCCCGTAGACCCGTTGCCCTGGCTCGCCGCCGGCGGACGGGACTGACCCGACCGGCGGCCCGGGACGGGAAGGCGGAAACCGTCCTCCTGGCCGGGCGAGATGGGCCGGGAGCGATCCGCCCGGCTGCGTATCGCGACTGCGCGGCCGGGCGAAAGATGTGGCATAGTGCTATCTAGGAGAGGACAGGGCTCGTCGGCGCGGGAGGCGGGTCACGCATCGAGGCACCAGGGAGTGCATGCGCGTATGAAGAAGGCTCGAGCGGCTGCCGCGGTGACGGCTGCGTTTGCCGCAGGCGTGGTGGTGGGGCCGCTGGTGGCGGCCTGGGCGCAGGAGAGCGGCGGGCGGGCCGAGACCTACCGGCTCCTCAACCTGTTCGGCGACGTCTTCGAGCGTGTCCGCGCCGAGTACGTCGAGCCGGTCAACGATCGCGAGGTGATCGAGAACGCGATCAACGGGATGCTGACCGGGCTCGATCCCCATTCGAGCTACCTCAACGCGCGCACCTACCGCGACATGCAGGTGCAGACGCGCGGCGAGTTCGGCGGCCTCGGCATCGAGGTCACGCAGGAGGGCGGCTACATCAAGGTCATCTCGCCGATCGACGACACGCCGGCAGCCCGCGCCGGGGTTCGCGCCGGCGACCTGATCACCCACCTCAACGGCAGCACCGTGCAGGGCATGACCCTGCAGGAGGCGGTCGAGCAGATGCGCGGCGAGCGCGGCACCTCGATCCGCATCACGATCCGCCGCGAGGGCGCCGAGCGGCCGATCGAGCTGACCATCACCCGCGACGTCATCCGCCCGCAGGTGGTGCGGTACCGGCTCGAGGGGAACGACATCGCCTACATCCGGCTGTCCAGCTTCAACGAGCAGACCGGCGCGCGGCTGCGCGAGGCGATGACGCGGCTGCGCCAGCAGGCCGGCAGCAACCTCCGCGGCCTCGTCCTCGACCTGCGCAACAACCCGGGCGGGCTGCTCGACCAGGCGGTCCAGGTGGCCGACGACTTCCTCGAGCAGGGCGAGATCGTCTCCACCCGCGCCCGCCGCGCCGAGGAGGCGCAGCGCTGGAACGCCAAGCCCGGCGACATCGCCCAGGGCCTGCCGATGGTCGTGCTGATCAACGCCGGCAGCGCCAGCGCCTCCGAGATCGTGGCCGGGGCGCTGCAGGACCACCGCCGGGCCATCGTCCTCGGCGTCAAGTCCTTCGGCAAGGGCAGCGTGCAGACGGTGATGCCGATCCCCGGCAACGGCGCGATCCGCCTGACCACGGCGCGCTACTACACGCCCTCCGGACGGTCCATCCAGGCCACCGGCATCGAGCCCGACATCGAGGTGCACGCGAGCCGCGAGCAGGCCGAGGCCGGCATCCCGCGCGAGCGCGAGGCCGACCTGCGCCGCGCGCTGCGCAACGAGGGCCGCGCGCAGCAGCCGCAGGCCGCGCCAGCGCTGCCGCCGCTGAACCTCCCGGCGGGCCTCGCCGAGCGGGTAGCGCGCCTGCCCCCCGAGGGCGCGCCGGCCTTCGACGCCGCCAAGCCGGAGACGGACCACCAGCTGCAGCAGGCGCTGCAGCTGCTCCGCGGCCTCGCCGCCGTGCAGTCCGCGCCGGGCCAGCCGATGCAGCGCCGCGCCGCGCGATAGAGCGGATCGCGGACGGCCGGAATCAGCCGGGCGCGTGGATCGGCTCGGCAGGCAACGAGCTAGAGCCGTGCAGCGGGCACAGCCGAGCGAAACCGGCTCCAGCGGTGCCATGGCGCGCGGCCGCGCCGCCGCCGTGCCTCGGCTGCGCGGGCCGCCGCCCCGGCGGACCCGCGACCCGGCCGGCCCGTTCCCGACCGGGCGAAGTGGGAGCAGAGTGCGTGCCCTTGACTTCGCGGTCCCATGACGGGGGGCTGCGGCGGTGCCGGACGCCGCTGCCGCCGCCCCGCGCGCGCCCGACGGTGCCGTCGCATGACGGCGACCGCGGTCCGAGCATGGTCGCGGGGGCCTCGCGGTGAGCGCCGCGCGGCGCCGGACCGGTCCGGGGTGGCGCGCCCTCGGCGTGTTCTGGGGCGTCGTCGCGCTGCTCGTGCTCGGCGTGACGGGCGGTCTCGCCTGGCTCGGACCGCCGCCCGTCGTCGGGTCGGCGGCGGTCGGCGAGATCGCCGGCGCGGCCCCCGGGGCTGGAGCCGGTGGCGCGCGGGCGTTCTCGCCGGTAGGCGGCCCGGCGCCGTTCGCGGAGGCGCCGCAGGATGCCGCCGGGCGCGACGGGGCCGGTGCCCCGCTCCCGGCGACCCGCGAGGCGGCCGGGGAGCGTCCCCGCACGGCGCCGGACGCCGGAACCGTGTCGCCGCCCGGCGATCGGGCGGGCGCAGGCACCTGGCCGCCACCGGCGCCGGAGCCGCCGCCGCTTGCCAGCGTCGCGGCGGTCTCCGCCCCGGCGGCTCGGCCGATGCAGGGTGCGCCGCGCCCCATCCCGCCGCCCGACCCGGCGCTGCTCGAGGAACGCGCCGGCGGCACCCGGCTGCCACGCATCGGGCCGGACGGGCGGACCTCGTTCCGCGCCTACGCCCACGCGGCGTTCGACCGCGCCGACACCCGCCCGCGGGTGGCCGTCGTCGTCGCCGGGATCGGCCTCTCGGCGAGCAACACCGAGGAGGCGATCCGGCGCCTTCCGCCGGCCGTCACCCTGGCGCTGAACCCCTACGCCCAGCGGCTCGGGCAGGCGGCGGAGCGGGCGCGGGAGCGCGGGATGGAGACGCTGATCGCCGTGCCGATGGAATCCTCCGGCTATCCCCTGACCGACCCGGGCGACCGGGCGCTGCTCACCGGCGCCTCGCTGGCGGAGAACCTGCATCGGCTGGACTGGGTGCTGGCGCGCGGCGCCGGCTATGTCGGGGTGCTGGGCGGGCTCGGCCCGCTGCGCGGGGAGCGCTTCGCGCAGCTCGCCGAACTCCTCGGCCCGGTGCAGGACGTGCTGTGCGCGCGCGGTCTGCTCTATGTGGACGCCCGCCCCGGCGCGCCGCACCCGTCGCGCGCCTGGGGACGCACGGTGGACGTGATCCTGGACGAGCCGGCGACGCGCGGCGAGATCGAGCGCCGCCTTGGGGAGCTGGAGCGCCTGGCGCGCGAGCGGGGCAGCGCTCTCGGCCTGGCGGGCGACCCCGCGCCCGTGCTGGTCGAACGGCTGGCCGCCTGGGCGGCGGGGCTCGATGCGCGCGGCGTGGCGCTGGCGCCGGTGACCGCGGTGATCCGCCGCCCGGCGAGTGCCCGCTGCGAGGGGGAGGCGCCACCCGGCGGCGGGGTCGCGCCGGCCGCGGCGCGCCGCTGAGGATCGGTGCGGCGATGACGCGCGACCTGCCCTATCGCGACAACGTCGGTGCCGTGCTGTTCAACCGCGACGGCCTCGTCCTCGTCGCGCGCCGCGCCGACCTGCCGAATGCCGAGGGGGCCGCCGGCGGCTGGCAGCTGCCGCAGGGCGGCATGGATCCCGGCGAGGACCCGCGCGTCGCGGTGCTGCGCGAGCTCGCCGAGGAGATCGGCACCGACAAGGCGGAGATCCTCGCCGAGCACGACACCTGGCTGACCTACGACCTGCCGCCCGAGCTGGTCGGCAAGGCGCTGGGCGGGCGGTACCGCGGCCAGCGGCAGCGCTGGTTCGCGCTGCGCTTCCTCGGCGAGGATTCGGACATCCGGCTCGACGCCGACCCGCATCCGGAGTTCGACGCCTGGCGCTGGGTGCCGATCGAGGAGCTGCCCGGCCTCGCGGTGAACTTCAAGCGCCCGATCTACGAGGAGCTGGTGCGGGCCTTCGCGCGCTTCGCCAGGCGCGGCGCGCAGGCGGGCTGAGCCGCCTTCGCGCGGCCCGCGCCGGCCGCGACGGCGCCGGGCGGATTCGCGCCGCGATCTGCCCCAAGGGGCAGCGGATGCGGCGACCGGCGAGGGCGGGTGCGGCTCCCGGGCTTTCATCCTGGCAAGCGAGGCCGGAGCGTTCAGGACCGCCGATTCCGCTTGTGGCTCCCGACCTTCGCCGCTTGCCCGCCGGCATTGCCCGGTCTCGGCCTGGCCTCGGGAATCCAGACGAAGATTCCTTCGCCGCATCCGAGCCGCTGCGCCCGGAGGACGATCACGGCCGCACCTGCGACGACCCCCGCCTCGCCGAGCGCGTCGCCTGGCTGACGGCGGCGATCCGCGCCCGCCGCGCGCTGCACCTGCTCTACGGCGGGTCCTGGCGCGTGGTGCATCCGCCCGCGGTCGGGCGGACCTCGCGCGGCAAGACCGTCCTGCTCGCCTGGCAGACCGCCGGCCTCGGCCGCTCCGGCGAGCACGAGGGCTGGCGCATGTTCGACGTCGCCCGCATCGCCGCCGCCGAGGAGCTGCGCGCGACCTTCACCCCGCGCCCCCGCACCCCGCGCGCCGGCGAGGCCTGGACGCCCGGCATCAGGCGGCCGATCTCCGCGCTCCGAGCCCCGGCGCCGCCGGGCTTCGCCCCGCGCCCCGCGCGTGGCAGGCTGCGCGCCGCCGCGCCGTGAAGGAGGGCGCGTCTCCATGCCCGAAGGCCGTCTCTTCCTCGGCACCCGCCGCTACTCGTCCTGGAGCCTGCGCGGCTGGCTCTGCGTGCGCCTCGCCGGCCTCGACGTCGAGGAGGTGGTGCTGCCGCTCGGCGCCGACGGCACGCCCGCGATCAGGGCCGCCACGCCCGGCGGCCTCGTCCCCTACCTCGAGCACCGCGGCGCGCGCGTGTGGGAGAGCATCGCCATCGCGGAGTACTGCGCCGAGCACAAGCCCGGCCTCTGGCCCGCCGACCCCGCCGCGCGCGCCCACGCCCGCAGCATCGCCGCCGAGATGCACGCGGGCTTCCGCGCGCTGCGCCAGGCGATGCCGATGAATCTCGGCCGCGAATTCCCGGGCGGCGGCCGCACGCCCGAGGCGCTCGCCGACATCGCGCGCATCGAGGCGATCTGGCGCGAGGCCCTCGCCGCCTCCGGCGGCCCCTTCCTGTTCGGGCGCGAATTCGGCCTCGCCGACGCGATGTTCGCCCCGGTCGTCACGCGCTTCCTCACCTGGCGGCCGGAGATCGCCCCCGCCACCCGCGCCTATGTCGAGGCCGTGCGCGCCCATCCGCTGGTCGAGGCCTGGTACGCGGCCGCGCTGGCGGAGCCCGCGGACTGGCTGCTCGACAAGTACGAGAACCCGCCGGGCGCGGCGCCGCAATGAGCACCGCCATCGCCCTCGACCATGTCGGCGTCGCCGCGCGCGACCTCGCGCCGCTCGCCGCCGCCTACGAGCGGCTCGGCTTCACCCTGACGCCGGTCGCGCAGCAGAGCGGGCGGCGGCGGCCCGACCTGCCGGTGGAGCGGTTCGGCAGCGGCAACCGCTGCGCCTTCCTCCGCCACGGCTATGTCGAGCTGATCGCGATCCTCGACCCCGCGCTCCACGACAACGGCCTCGGCGCCTGGATCGCCCGCTACGCCGGGATGCACATCCTGGCGCTGGCGATGGCGGACGAGCAGGCGAACCTGCAGCGCCTGCGGCGCGCCGGCGTGCCGGTCCCGGGTGTGGCCTACCTGGAGCGCCCGGTGGAGCAAGGCGGCCCGATCGCGCGCTTCGCCCGCCTGCCCTTCCCCGACGCGCCGGAGGGCCGCATCCAGCTCATCCGCCACCTGACGCCGGAGCTGGTCTGGCAGGACCGCTGGATGGACCACGCCAACGGCGCGGTGGCGCTGGAGGCGGCGATCCTCGTCTCCGACGCGCCGGCGGAGAGCGCGGCGCGGCTCTCGCGCCTCGCCGGCCTGCCGGTGGAGCCCGATCCCGCCGGCGGCTTCGTGCTGGTGCTGCCGGGCGCGGCCGGCGCGGCCGGGCCGCGCGCGCCGGCGATGGAGACCCGGGTGCGCATCCTTGCGCCGGAGGGCCTCGCGCGCGTGCTGCCGGGCGTGCCGCCGCCGGCCCTGCCGGGGATGGCGGGGATGGTGCTGCGCACCGCGGACGGCAACCGGGCGGCGCGGCGCCTGCTCGCCGGCCTGCCGGCGCGCGAGGCGCCGGAGGCGGCACCGGGCGGCGGGCTGCTGGTGCCGCCGGCGCTCGCCGGCGGGGCGGCAGTGGTCTTCGCGCCGGGATGAGCGCCGCCGCGATCGGCCGCAGCCTGCGCCTCTACTACGCGCCCGGCCGCGCGGCGCGGCTCGACGCCTTCCATGCGCGCTTCCTCGGCGCCGGCGACCTCGCCTTCGACGTCGGCGCACATGTCGGCGACCGCACGGCGAGCTTCCGCCGCCTCGGCGCCCGCGTCGTCGCGGTGGAGCCGCAGCCGCGCCTCGCGCGCCTGCTGCGCCTGCTGTTCGGGCGCGATCCCGGCGTGACGCTCGTGCCCGCGCTGCTCGGCGCGGCGGAAGGCGAGGCCGTCCTGCGCCTCAACACCGCCAACCCGACGGTCGCCACCGCCTCCGAGGCCTTCATCGCCGCCGCCTCCGGCGCGCCCGGCTGGGAGGGCCAGGCGTGGGACGCCGCCGTCGCGCGGCCCGTCACCACGCTCGACGCGCTGATCGCGGCGCATGGCGCGCCGGCCTTCGCCAAGATCGACGTCGAGGGCCAGGAGGCGGCGGTGCTCTCCGGCCTGTCGCGCCCGCTGCGCGCGCTCTCCTTCGAGTTCACCACCATCCAGCGCGGCGTGGCGCGGGACTGCCTCGGGCGGCTGGCCGCGCTCGGCTACCGCGCCTTCAACGCCTGCCTCGGCGAGGGGATGGAGTTCGCCCATGCCGCGCCGGTGGACGCGGCGGCGATGGCCTCCTGGATCGCCGCCCTGCCGCACGCCGCGAACAGCGGCGACGTGTACGCCAGCCTCGATCCGTGGCGGCTGCGCAGGGGGTGAGGCGGAACGCGCCGCCCCCCGGAGCCGCAGCCGCGGGCGCGGCCGGGCGGGAGCGGTCCTAGAGCCGATCGCGGACGGCCGGGAACGGCCGGGAGCGCGAATCGGCTCGACAGACAACGAGCGAGAGCCGTTGTCGCGGGCACAGGCGAGCGAAAACGGCTCTAGCGCGGCGCCCCGTCCGGCACCGGCGAGCCGCGGTTGGTCGTGCCGGAGGAGCGGCCCGAATCCACCGGCAGGGTGTGCCCGGTGATCCAGCGCGCCGCCGGCGAGGCGAGGAAGGCGACCGCCTCCGCCACGTCCCAGGCCGTGCCCTCGGTCTTGAGCAGCCCCATCTCGCGCCGGAAGCGCCGCAGCTCCTCCGACATGCCGCGCGCGGCGACCATCGGCGTGTACACGTAGCCCGGCGCCACCGCGTTGACGCGGATGCCCTCCGGCCCGTGGTGCGAGGCCATGGCGCGCGTCATCTGCACGATCGCGCCCTTGGTCGTCGGGTAGAGCAGCCCGGGATGCCCGCCCTGCAGGCCGGCGATCGAGGCGAGGTTGACGATCGCCCCGCCGCCCGCCTTGCGCATCTCCGGGATCGCGTACTTCGACATCAGCATGACCGAGGCGACGTTGACGCGCATGGCGTGGTCCCACGCCGCCGGGTCCACCTGCGTCGCATCGCCCGGCGGGCCGGAGATGCCGACGTTGTTGACCAGGATGTCAAGCCGGCCCCAGCGCGCGACCGCGGCCTCCACCGCGGCGCGGCACTGCTCCTCGTCGGCGACGTCGCAGATCCGCGTCGCGTACTCGCCGCCCTCGGCGGCGATCATGCGCGCGGTCGCCTCCATCCACTCCGGCTGGATGTCGGTCAGCAGCACCCTGGCGCCGCGGCGGGCGAGAAGGATGGAGATGGCGCGGCCGTTGCCGATGCCCTCGCCGCGCGAGCCGGCGCCGGTGACGATGGCGACCTTGCCGGTCAGGCGCGTGGCGTCCTGCGGGTGCTGGTAGGGCTGCGGCTCGGACATGGGGCCTCCTCCTGCGGCGATGGGCGATGGCGCGCGAAGACTGCGCCCGGCGCGCGGGCGCGTCCACCCGCCCCGCCCCCGGCCGTCCGCGGTCGCCGCCTAGCTGTCGCTGCCAAGGAGGTTGTCGCTGGTCAGTCGGCTGATGGGCGGCGTTGCGGCGAGCGCGGAGTGCGGCCTGAGGCTGTTGCGGCGGCAGAGCCAGGCGGGCATGGCGCGCGCCCTCTCGGCGGAGGTGTGGAAGGGG
>NZ_BMKS01000002.1 GCF_014644455.1 Caldovatus sediminis
TCCTCAGCGAAGACAGCGAATCACCATCACAGCCAAGCCGGAATCCCCCACGAGCCAGACTCAGGTGCCGTGCGTATCAGCCCCGGAGGGACAACCTCCATAGCAGCGACAGCTAGAGCCGTTTCCGCTCGGCTGTGGCCGCAGCAACGGCTTCAGCTCGTTGTCTGCCGGGCCGATTCGCGCTTCCGGCCGTGCCCGGCCGTCCGCGATCTGCTCTACCCGTGCAACCCGCTCCGCACGATCCCCGATGTCGGCTACACGCCGGCCGCGCCCGAGCCAGGGCTCTGCCCCGCCACGGGCCGGCCGCCGGACATGGGCGATTGCCCCTGCGCGGCGTGTCGCGGTGCATGTCCGGTACCTGAAGACCATGGGCGTCGCCGTGTCCCTGTCGGCCTCCATCGTCCGCGACGGCGCGCTCTGGGGCCTCGTCGCCTGCCACCACCGGGTTCCCCGCGCCGTCCCTACGAGCTGCGCGAAGCCCGCAAGCACCTCGGCCAGATCCTGTCGCAGCGGATTGCGGCGCGGGACGAGGCCGAGGCGCACGCCGAGGCGCGCCGGCCCGCGCGGGCGTGGGATGGGCTCCTCGCCGCCCTGGCGCACGGCGGGGGACGGCGAGGCGCTGGCGGAGCGCGTGTCCGAGCCGCGCGCGGTCGTGTCGGCGGACGGCGCGGCGGAAGGGGAACCGGACGGGGCGCCGGGCCGGTCCCGGTGACGGTGCCCGCGCGGCGGCGCTCATTCGGCGGGCACCGGCCCCGCAGTGCCGCGCCGCAGCGCATGCGGCCAGCGGCGGCCGAGGGCGAGGAAGGCGAGCGGGAGGAAGACCGCCGCGCCGGCCGCCGCTGCGGCGAGCAGGCGCGGCAGCGGCAGCATGTCGGCCATCAGCCCCTGCTGCACCAGAAGCACGGCGACCGCCATCGCCCCGGTCGCCGCGGCGGCCGGCGCGACGCGCCTGGCGAGCCAGAGCGGGGACCGCCGCAGCTCGCGCAGCACCAGCCAGGCGAGGACCGGAGGCAGCACCAGGGACTGGATCGCCCAGGCCAGCGCCACCCCGGCGGGCGTGGCGGGGCGGACCACGAGGAGCGCCAGCAGCGGCACGCCGAGCGCCGCGAGCGAGGTGTAGAAGTTCCGCCGCGCCTTCCCCACCGCGACGAACAGGCTGGAGTGGTCGCCGTGGAGGAAGCCGAGCGCGGCGGCCAGCCCCGCGATGCGCGCCGCATCCGCCGTCTCCGCCCACTCCGGCCCGAGCAGCGCGTGCACCAGGTCGGGCGCGGTCAGCGCGACGCCGACGGCGAGCGGCAGGCCCATCAGCGCCTGCAGCTCCGCGAGCTCGCCATAGGCCTCGGCCAGCGCCGGCCGGTCGTGCTGCAGCCGACAGAGACGCGGCAGCGAGAGCCGCGAGACCGACTGCCAGACGGTGGCGAGGACCGCGTCGAGCATGCGGAAGGCGAAATGCGACAGCGCCACCGTCGCCTCCGTCACCACCAGGCCGAGGGCAAGCAGGAAGATCCGGTACTTCCCCACCATCACCACGACCGCCGCGATCTGCGGCCCGGCCACGGGCCAGAGCTCGCGCAGCGCGCCGAGGTCGAGCGCGGGGCGCAGCCGCAGCCGGCCGAAGGCGAGGACAAGGAGGAAGGTCGTTCCCGTGGCGACGACCTGCGCCGCCACCATCGCCCAGGGACCATGGCCCTCGCGCGCGACGAGCAGGCCGGCGACGAGCGCGAGCGGCAGGCCGACCAGCACGCGAAGCGCCAGCAGGCGGAAGCGCAGCTCGCGGAGCAGCAGCCCGGACGCGGCGCCGGAGAAGGCCGAGAGGGGCAGCAGCGGTCCGAGTGCCAGCGCGAGCCAGGCGACCTGCGGCATGCCCGTCCCGGCGGCGAGCAGCGGCCCGATCAGGGCGAGCGCGAGGCCCGTCCCGAGGCCCGCGAGCACCGCCGCGGTGGTCGCGCTGCGCGCGTGGCGGGCGGCGAGCGCCGGGTGCTGCACCAGGGCGTCGCTGAACAGCGATCCGGTGAGCACGTCGAGCAGCAGGAAGGCGGCGATCGCGACGGTGCCGACGCCGGCGGCCTCCGGTCCGATCGCGCGCCCGATGAGCAGCATCGAGAACAGCGAGAAGACCGCCGAGCCCAGGTTCTCGGCGAGAACCCAGGATGCCGAGCGGGGCCCGGGAAGGCGGAAGCTGCGCAATCGGGTCTCCCTCAGGGCGAGCTGCGGCGCGGCGGCGGCCCCGCCGGTGGGAACGGGGAAAGGGCGGCGCCTCGCGGCGGGAGCGGGGCGCCGTGCGGTGCCAGCCCGGTGGGGAGGGACGACCATGGCGGCACGGCGATCCGCTCCGGCCCCGCGACGGCGGCGGCGCTCAACCCCGGGCCGCGGTGGACACGCCCGGGGCGCCGCGCGACGCCCGGGCGCCCAGGCGGCGCCGCGCCGCACCGAGGGCGACGCGGGCATGGCGCAGCAGGCTGGCCGGGCCGGTGCAGTGGAGGTAGCGCAGCGCCGCGCCGAAATATCCCCGCTCCGCCAGCAGCGCGAAGCTGTCGAAGTCGATCAGCCGCTGCCGCCGCCGCAGCAGGGCGAGCAGCTCGCCGTCGCCGAGCGCGGCCGCGATGCGCAGCATGCGCCGGTTGGCGGCGCTGAGGCAGAGCGTCGCCGAGCGGCGGGTCGAGACGGAACCGGCGCGCAGCCGGTAGACATAGTGGGCCTCCGGCGTCAGGTGGAAACGGCCGCCGTGCGCCAGGCACTCGAAGTAGAGAAGGAAGTCCTCGCCCGCCTGCAGGTCCTCGGCGTAGCGGAGGCCGTGCCGGCGCAGGAAGTCGCGGCGGATGATCGGCTGGAGGAAGCCGAACCGGCCGCGGCACGCCGTGCCCGGCATGTCGCGCCGCACCGCCTCGATCAGGGGGACCGGCCCGTCGTGGCGCATTTCGGCGTCGGTGAAGCGCCGCCCGAGCGGCTTGCCGGTGACGAAGTCGGTCTCCAGCAGGTTGTCGGCGAGCAGGTCCGCCCCTCGCGCCTCGGCCTCGGCGATCATTCGCTCGAGCCGCTCCGGCAGGAAAAGGTCGTCGGCGTCGAGCACGGCGAGCCAGCGCCCGCGGGCGTGCCGGATCGCCAGGTTCCGCGCCGCCGAGGGGCCGGCGCGGCGCGGCTGGCGGAGCGGGAGGACGCGCGCGTCCCCACGCGCGCAGTCGAGGATCGCCCCCCAGGTGCCGTCGGTGGAGCCGTCGTCCACCGCCACCACCTCGATGTCCCGGCGGGTCTGCCCGAGGGCCGAGCGGATGGCGTCCTGCACGAAGGCGGCGGCCTCGTGGGCCGCGATGACGACCGACGCGGCCGGCGCCTGGCCGCGTCCGGGGGCGGCGGCATGGGTCATCGCGCGAACAGGAACGATTCGAAGGGACGGTCGAGCAGGGCGAGCAGCGTCTCCGGCAGGCGGAAGCCCGCCGGGCCGCCGGGGGCCACCCCCGTGGTCTGCGAGGCGTGCGCCGCGATCGCCCGGCGCTTCGCGGGCAGGTGGCGGGCGATGTCGAGGCGCGCGCCCGTCACCGTGCCGACCGGCAGGCGATGGCGCGGCGGCAGCATCCAGCCCCAGACGGGGTAGGAGACGAGGCGCGCATCGGCGAGGCGCGCCGCTTCCCGCGCGATGGCGTGCGCCGCCGCGTGGTCCGGGTGCGGGTCGTGCTCCCAGGTGGCGAGGATGGCGCTCGCGGCATGGTCCCGCGCGAGCCGCGCCAGCCGCTCCGCCGCCGCGCGCATGGCCAGTCCGTCGCGCGGCGCCTGCCCGTCGGGGAGGCCGAGGAAGTGGAGGCGGTCGGTGCCGAGGCCGAGGGCCGCCGCCGCCGCGCGCGTCTCCGTCTCCCGCAGCGCCTTCAGGCGGGACGGCGGGAAGTCGCGGGAGGTGGGGTGGGACAAGGTTCCGTCGGTCAGCACCGCGACGACGGGCGGGCGGCCCCGGGCGCAGGCCTCGGCGATCAGGCCGCCGCAGCCGAGACTCTCGTCGTCGGGGTGCGGCGCGAGCACGAGCGCGGTGCCGTCCCCGACGATCGCCTCGAGGCCGGCGAAGGGCAGGGCCTCCATCTCGCTCAGGACCCGACCGGCCCGAGCCGGACGCCACCGCTCGACCCGCCCGAGGCGGGGCAGGGCGCGAACCAACGGGCTGATGAACACGCCGGGCTGCTCCTCCGCGATCGTGAAAGGATAGGACTGATATCGCTTCTCGAACGCTCAGTTCGGCGCCATCGCCGATGGAATTCCTGCGATTGCGAATTCGGAACGATCGCGCCCGGCGGCCCGCGCGCGTCCCGGCCGTGATCCGGAAGCGTTGATCGCGCCGCGCCCGCGATCAACGGAATGGGACTCGTCCGCGCCCGTCGCGGCTGCGAAGGGATGGCGACGAAGCGCATCGCGCCGCCGGCACGGCGCCGCACGGGGGCTGTCCCGCACGCATGTTCCCGCAGGTCCCGCGAACACGAGCGCGCAAGGCGGAGGCCGGCGTGCGCCGCCGGCCGGTCTCCGGCCGTCCGCCCGGCCGGGGGGCCGCCGTTCCGGGAGCCGGCCCGTGCGGGTGAGCATCGTCGCGCCGCGGGAGCTCGGCGAGGCGGAGTTCGCGACCTGGCGACGTTTCCTGGCGGACGACCCGTCGCTCGCGAGCCCGTATCTGCGGCCGGAGTTCACGCGCCTCGTCGCGGAGGTGAGGAAGGACGTGCGCGTCGCCGTCGTCGAGGATGGCGGGGCGGTGCGCGCCTTCCTCCCCTTCCAGCGCCGCGGCCGCGTCGGCAGGCCCGTCGCCGGCGGCCTCTCCGACTGCCAGGCGCTGATTGCGGCGCCCGGGTGGGAGTGCGACGCGCGCGCCCTGGTGCGCGCCTCGGGCCTGGCGGTGTTCGACTTCACCCACATGCGGGCGGGGCAGCGCGCCTTCGCGCCCTTCCACCGCAGGGTCGCGGACTCGCACGTGATCGCGCTCGGGGCGGGCGGGTTCGAGGGCTATGCGCGCGAGCGGAAGGGCGCCGGGCACGCCGTCGTCGCCCAGACCCTGTCGCACGCGCGGCGCCTCGAGCGCCGGCTCGGGCCGCTGCGCTTCGTCCTGCACGACCCGGATCCGCGCACGCTGCACCGGCTGATCGCGTGGAAGCGGCGGCAGTACCGCGCAACGGGCGCGCTCGACGTGTTCGCCCATCCCTGGACGGTGGCGCTGCTCGAGCGCCTCCAGGCGACGCGGGCGGAGGGCTTCGCCGGCGTGCTCTCCACGCTGACGGCGGGGGACCGGCTGGTGGCGGCGCACATCGGCATGCGCTCGCCCACCGTCCTGCACTACTGGTTCCCGGCCTATGACGGCGAGCACGCGAAGTCCGCGCCGGGGCGGATCCTGCTGCTCGAGCTGATCCGCGCCTCGGCCGCGGCAGGCATCGGCGCGATCGAGCTCGGGGCGGGCGACGAGGACTACAAGCGCCGCTTCGCCAACGGCGCGGTGCCGGTGGCAGCGGGGTATGTGGGGTCGGCCTCGCTGCCGCTCTGGCTCCGGCGGCTGCGCCATCTGGCCGAGGCCGCGGCCCGTCGGCTGCCCGTCGGCCGCGCCGCGCGGTGGCCGGCCGCGCTGTTCTTCCGCCTCGAGTGGCAGCGGAACCATCGCTAGGGCGCGATCGCCCTCGGTGTGCACGCCGATCCCGCAGTCTTGAAGTGATCGCACATCCGATACGTTCGTTGGATGGCTCGAGTGTCCCAACATGCGCGGGCCCGACCTCAAGCCCGGCCCGTTCCGGACGAATGACGCAGTACCACCCGAGGACGGCGACGGACGCGCGCCGCGACAGCCCCGAATGAGCGAACGACGGCGCGACGCGGTGCCGCTGGCCTGCGTCCTCGGCGACATGGAGCTGGTGCGGCCGCTCGGCCTCGCCGGCATCCGCTGCGCGGTGGCGGCCGGGCCCGCCGGCGGTCCGGCCCTGCATTCGCGCTTCGCCAGGCCGGCGCTGCGCTGGGACGGGGCCGGGGGCGACGAGGAAGGCCTGCTCGGGGCCCTGATCGGCTTCGCGACGGCGCAGGCCGAGCCGCCCGTGCTGTTCTACCAGGAGGACTCGCATCTCCTGCTCGTCTCGCGCCATCGGGAGCGGCTGGCGGAGGCCTTCCGGTTCGTGGTGCCGGCCGCGGCGCTGGTCGAGGACCTGGTGGACAAGGGGCGCTTCCAGGCGCTGGCCGAGCGGCTCGGCCTGCCGGTCCCGGCGACGCGCCGCATCCGCCCCGGGGCGGGCACGCTGCCCGACGACCTCGGCCTGCGCTTCCCCGTGATCGTCAAGCCGCTGCGACGCGACGACGGCTGGTTTGCGGTCGGCGGCGCCGGCAAGGCGCTGCGGGCCGACGACCCGGCGGCGTTGCGCGCGCTGTGGCCGCGCCTGGCCGGGGCGGAGACCGACCTGCTGGTTCAGGAGATGGTCCCCGGCCCCGAGACGCGGATCGAGAGCTACCACGTCTATGTGGACGCGCAGGGCGGCATCGCCGCCGAGTTCACGGGACGGAAGATCCGCACCCTCCCGATCGAGCTCGGCCACAGCACGGCGCTGACGATCACGGCGGCGGACGACGTGGCCGGGCTCGGCCGCGACATCGTCCGGACGCTAGGCCTGCGGGGCGTCGCGAAGCTCGACTTCAAGCGCGCGCCGGACGGCGGTCTGCATCTGCTCGAGGTCAATCCGCGCTTCAATCTCTGGCATCACCTGGGGGCGGTGGCGGGGGTGAACCTGCCCGCGCTCGTCCACGCGGACCTCACGGGGCTGCCCCGGCCGGCGGTGCCGCCGCGCGCCCGGGCCGGCGTATCGTGGTGCCGCCCGGCGCAGGACTGGCGCGCGGCGAAGGCGTGCGGCCTGTCGCGCCTCGCCTGGCTGTCCTGGGCGCTCCGCTGCGAGGCGAAGGCGACGATGAGCTGGGACGACCCAATGCCCTGGCTGCGCGGCGTGGCGTGGCCGTATCTGCGCGGCCGGCTGGCGCAGCGGTTCCGCCGGCCCCGGGCGCGGGAGGAGCCGCCGCCGCACCGGGCGGAGGCGAAGGCCTGAGCCGTGCGGATCGCGCTCCTTTCCGACGTCCACGCGAACCTCGAGGCGCTGCGCGCGACGCTGCGGCGGATCGCGGCGCAGGGCGTGGACGGCGTCGTCTGCCTCGGCGACGTCGTCGGCTACAACGCCGACCCGGTGGCGTGCATCGCGCTCCTGCGCGAGGTCGGCGCGCTCTGCGTCGCCGGGAACCACGACAGGGCGGTGGCCGGACGGATCACGACCGCGGGCTTCAGCGCCGCCGCCGCCCGGGGCGTCCTCTGGACCCGCCGCCGGCTGCCCGACGGCGAGCGCGCGTTCCTGGCCGGGCTGCCGCTGCAGGCGTGCGTCGCGGACCGGCTCGTCGCAGTGCACGGGGCGCTGCTTCCCGGCGGAGTGGGGTGCGACATGACGCGGCTCGACAGCGACGAGCGGCGGCGCGCGTGCTTCGAGGCGCTGCGCGCGCATCCCTCGGGCGCGCGGATCTGCGCCTTCGGGCACACGCACCACCTCGGGATCTACGAGCTGCGCGGCGACGGAGCGGTACGCGCGTGCGCCGGGGACCGGGTCGTCCTCCGCGAGGATGCCTACTACCTCGTCAATCCCGGCACGGTCGGCCAGCCGCGGTCGGCCGACCGCCGCGCGAGCTTCCTCGTGCTCGACACGGAACGTGGGACGATCGCGGTGCATCGCACGCCGTACGACCACGGGACGGCCCTGGCGAAGGCGCGGCGGGCCGGGCTCGCGCCGGCACCCTCCGCACTGCCCGCGCCGGTCCGTGCGGCGCTGGAACGGGGACTGCGCAGCGTCGGGCTGTTCGCGCCCGCGCGGCGGGTAGTGCGCGCGCTGCGGACGAGGCGCGACCGCGTGGCCGGCTAGCAGCCTGTCGGATTTGCGTCTGCGGCCTGTGCATGGGGGCGTGGCCGAGGTCAGGCGGGGCGGAAGTCGTGGGGCCGGCGCGGCCGGGTGCGGCCGATGGCGACCGGGGCTCGATCGGCCGCGCCTCAAGGGCGACGCCGGCCCCGGCGGGAGCGAAGCGGGTGTCGGCGAGCGCCGTGCCCGCAGTCCAATGCCCTGTTCCATGCCGAGGTTGGTGGCGGCGAAGCCCGGCGCATCGGCCGCGTGGCGACGCCGCCTGCGGTGCCTGGGTCGCCGGATGCAAGCCCGTGCGGCGAGCGCCGCGGTTGGCAGCGGCTCGTTCCCGACCGCGGCGGGTGGTCCGAATCCGTGCCGTTCGATCCGCCGGGTGGTGCGGGTCTTGCGGAACGCGAGCGGCGCCGAGCGCGGCTCCTCGACGGTGTCGAAGGTCCGCAGCCGGGGCCGGTCCCCCGCAGGGAGCGGGGGCAGCGCTCGGCGCAGCCGTTGCCCTCCGGCGCCCGGACCAAGGCGGGCGGCCCCGCGATGCCGAGGGCGGCGATCGCCTTCCGGAAGGCATCCGCCATGTACCGGCTTCCGCGGTCGTGGCGGGCGGCGGGGCCCGCTGCGACGCCTCAGGCGAAGCCGCCGAAGTGGCGGCGCACGCCCTGGCGGATCGGCGCCAGCCCCCCGCCGCACAGCCGCCGCAGCACGGCTGCAACTTCCGCTGCCGCGACGTCCGCCCGCCGCGGCCCGCGGCTGCGCCGTCTCGTCCGTTGCCGTCGTCCATCCCTCCCGCGGATAACGCCCGCTTGCGAAGCGTCCCGATCGACCGTGGTGCAGGGGACCGTCCGCCATGGGCCGAAGTGCACCGGCAGCACCCGCCAGCCGCCCGCGCTCGGGGCCAGACAGCGGATCGCGTTCAACACTTCCCGCAGGCCAGCCGACGGCTTGCGGCCGCGCCGCGCAGGCTTCGCCATCAGCGGCTCGATCGGTACCCAATCCTCGTCTGTCAGGTCCGACGGATGGCGCCGCGTCTTCGGGCCAGGCTCGGCCATCCGGCCGCAGGTCTCTCGGGGCCACATCCCGGGCTCGGATCGCCCTGGACCGGGTCGCCACAAGCCTCTCCAAACGGTCAGCCGGGCTCATAACCGACCCTATGGCCGGCCGTCCTGCGGTTCCGGGCCGCCTTCCCCCGTGCCGCGGCCGGGGTCCGGCGGTCGGGGCTGCTCCGGAGCCAGGTCGTCCGGACGGGTCTCCGACGCCGCCTTCGCGTCGGCGATCCGCGCGAGGCCGCGGGGGTTCGCTTCGCGCCCGGCCTCCGTCCCCTCGCAGAGGCTGCGGATGGAGGCCAGGGTCTGGGCGATCGCCTCCTCGACGGTACGGCCGGCCTGGCCGCGCCCTTGCGCACGCATCCCGCTGGCGGCCGCCGCGGAGGCGGTCGGGCGCTGGCCGAGCCGCAGGCGAAGCTCCAGCCGGGACCGCACCGCGGCGCCGGCGGCCGCGTCGGTGCCGCCCAGCGGCACGACGCGCAGCGTTCCGGCGCAGCTCGGCTCGCTGCCTGGCGGCGTGCTCCACTCCATCGTCAGCGCCTCTCGGTCCACCCGCATCCATCCCTCGGCCCGGTAGCGCCGGCCGCCCTGCGCCCCTTCCACCGCCACCCGGCCGCCGTCCAGCGGCACCGCGCTCCGCATGCCCGACAGGAAGGCGGGGAGGTTGCGGACATCGGAGACGAAGGCGAACACCTCCTCGGCGTTGCGCGCGATCTCCACCTGGCCGGTCCGCTCGGGCGCCAACTCCCTGGCGTCGCTCTCCGGCACCTTGGCGCCGCCCTCGTCCTGATCCATCACCGCTTGCTCCTTCGCGGCTGTCGCGGGCACGCCCTTGCCGCCCGGCGTCTCGCGGGTTTCTCGAATTCCAACGCCTTGGAACGCGCCGCGTTCGGATCGGCACGGGCGCCGGGCATCCCCTCGCGCCCGCGTGTTGTCCGCGGCGCCGCCGGTTGCGCGTCCGAGCCATGGCGCGGAATCTGGTCACGGCGCGGAACGCCGGGGAGGCGCGGACGAGCGGACATGGCCGGGCAGGAAGGGAACGACGTGAGCGCGGGTCTCCCGCGGATCGCCGGGCTCGCCGGCAAGCGGGCGCTGGTCACCGGCCATCGCGGCGGCATCGGGCGCGCCATCGCGGCGGTGCTGGAGGCCTCGGGCGCCCGCGTCGCCGGGCTCGACCTGCCGGAGGTGGATCTCGCCGACCTCGCCGCGGTGCCGGCGGCGGTGGCCGGCGCCGTGGCCTCGCTCGGCGGCGGGCTCGAGATCGTGGTCAACAACGCCGGCGCCACCGCCCTCGGCTCGCTGCTCGACACGCCGATCGCCGAGGCGGAGCGGATCGTCCGCGTCAACCTCCTCGCCCCCTTCGCCGTGCTGCAGGCGGCGCTGCCGGCGATGATCGCGGGCGGGCGCGGCGGCGCGGTGGTGAACATCGCCTCCGACCAGGCGCTGATCGGCAAGCCGGTCTCCGCCGCCTACGGGGCGAGCAAGGCGGCGCTGGCGCAGCTGACGCGATCCGCCGCGCTCGACTTCGCGCACCACGGCATCCGCTTCAACTGCATCGCGCCGGGCAGCACGGACACGCCGATGCTGCGCCGGGTGATCGCCGAGCTCGCCGCACGCTATCCGGACCGCTACCGCGCCGGCAGCGAGGCGGCCTACGCCGCGGCCGTGCCGCTCGGGCGCTTCGCCCGGCCGGAGGAGATCGCGGCGGTCGTCGCCTTCCTCGCCTCGGACCATGCGAGCTTCGTCACCGGCATCGTCATGCCGGTGGACGGCGGGACGACGGCGGCGTGAGCGCGGGCGGCGGGCCGGGCGGGGCGGCGAGGCTCGCCGTCGTCACCGGCGGCACGCGCGGCATCGGCCGCGCCTGCGCCGCGCGCCTCGCGCGCGAGGGCTACGCCGTGATCGCCGCGGCCCGGCGCGAGCCGCGCGAGGCGCTGCCGCCGGGCGTCGCCTTCGCCGCCCTCGACGTCGCCGACCCCGCCGCGGTGCGGCGGCTGTTCGACGACCTCGCCGCGCGCTTCGGCGCGGTCCACGCCCTCGTCGCCGCCGCCGGCACCGCCGGCGCCGACCCGCCGGAGGAGGACCGGGCGGAGGCGCACTGGCGCGCCGTGCTCGGCTCCAACCTCGACGGCGCCTGGCGCTGCGCCCTGGCGGCCGCGCCGGCCATGCCGGACGGCGAGGGGCGGATCGTGACGATCGCCTCCGTGCTCGGGCTGCGCGCGGTGCCGGACCAGATCGCCTACACCGCCGCCAAGCACGGCGTCATCGGCCTGACCCGCGCGCTGGCGCTCCGGCTCGCGCCGCGGCGGATCACGGTGAACGCGCTCTGCCCCGGCTGGGTCGCGACGGAGATGGCGGCGGCGCGCTGGCGCGAGCTCGGCATGGACGCCGCGGCCGCCGCCGCCGCGACGCCGACCGGGCGCATCACCACCGCGGAGGAGGTCGCGGCGGCGCTGGCCTGGCTCGTCTCGCCCGCGGCGGGCAACGTCACCGGCCAGGCGATCGCGCTCGACGGCGGGGCTTCGCTGTGAGGGCCGAGGTCCGCGGTCCGGCGCACGGCCGCGGCGGCGCGATCGCCCCCGTTCCCGGTCCGCAGCCCTCGGGCGCCGCTGCCGGCGGTGCGGCGCGAGCGCGATGGCGGCCGGCCGGAGCCGGCCGGGAGTGTTGATCCGCTCGGCGGGCAAGGAGCGAGGGCCGCCGCGGCGGGATCGGCCGGAGCCGCCCGAGGCGCCTCGCCGAGCCGACGGACGGCCGCCCGTCGTCGCGGGGCCGATGGCTCGCTCCCGGGGGTCCTCGCCGCATCCGCATCGCCCGTTCGGGCGCTCGTCGCGCCTCCCGCCGGATCGGAAGGCGCACGGCCTGCGGCCGGCACGGCCGGCCGAACCCCGAACGGGCGCCGCCGCCGGTGCGGCGGGCCGCATTCGCGACCTCGGCGCCGGTCGGTGGCGGATTTCGCCCGCATCAAGCCTCGTCTGCGCCGGCGACCCCTCCGCCCGGCCGCGGCGGCGGGGCGGGCGCTTCCGCCGCCGGGCTGCCGGGGCCCCACATCCTCTCGAGCGCGTAGAGCGCCCGCGCCTCGGGACGGAACAGGTGCACCACCAGGTCGCCGGCGTCGATCAGCACCCAGTCCGGCGAGGACTGGATGCGGTCCCGCGTCAGGGGCAGCCCCGACTCCGCGAACCTCTCCTCCAGATGCTCGGCCATCGCGCGCAGTTGCCGCTCCGCCAGGCCGGTGGCGATGATCAGGCGATCCGCGTAGTCGGCGCGGCCGGTCACGTCGAGCACGACGATGTCCTCTGCCTTGTCCTCCTCGAGGCTCCGCCGTGCTGCCTCGACCAGCCGGTCGAGCTGCGCCGGAGCGACCTTCGGCACGCGCGCCGCGGCCGCGCGCGCGGGACGCGGCGGGGCGGGGCGGCTGACGGCCCGTGGCGGCGGTGTGCCGCTGGGCTCGCGAGATGGCGTCGCGGCGACCGGCGCAGGGCCGGGTCGCCGCCGGGCCGGCCCCGCCACCGTTGCACGCGGCGGGCGCGCATCCGGCGCAACGCCACGCCGTGCCCCGGCCGCCCGATCGGCGGCCGCGGGACGCGGGGATCGCGCGCCGGCCCCTGCGGCGACGCGCTGCGGCGAGGGCGCGACCCTCCGCCCGGCCGCTCGCATGCCCGCGGCGGCATTGCCGGTCTTGCGGGACGCGGTCGCGCCGGACGGCTTGCCCGCGGGCGATACTGTGGCCCGCGGCCGCCGTGCCGATGCCGGCGCCGTCGTCGCGCTCCGCCCCGTGGCCGTCTTCGCCTTCCGCTCGACGCCCTCGCGCGCCGCTGCCGGGCGCGCCGGTCCGGCGCCCGCCGCGGCCTTGCCGGCGCGGGGCTGCCGCGCGCCCAGCGCGCCTCGTCCCGGCGCCGCGGCCGGCGCGGGGGCGGGACCGGACGGCGCCTTGGCCGCCCTGCCTCGGCCCGCCGCGGCGCCAACGGGGGACCTCGCCGGGGCGGCACCTTTGCCGCCGGCCTTCCCGGTCGCATCAGCGGCCCGCGGGTGTCGCTTCGGCCGTTCTTGCGGGTTCTTGGGGGTGCGGGCGATGGCCGCCTCCTCTGTCCTTGGCGCGGTCGCGGGCCGGCTCGGGCGCCGCCCCCCGATGTTCCGCGCGCCGCCGCCGATGTCGAGCCCCGGCGCCGATCGGGGCGCGCTGCGGCAGCGGCCGCTGCGGCATGGATCGGCTCATGCGAAGCCGCGCCCCTCGGCCGCCGCCGCGCGGCGGATCGCGGTGGCCGATTCGCGGTTCTCCGCGGCCGGGACGAAGGCCCAGGGCGCATGGCGCCCGCCGGCGCCGCCATTCCGCGCCGCGCGTTCCGCCAGCACCAGCAACGCTCCGGGGCGCCGCCGGTGGCGTGCCAGCCGCCGCGCCGCCTGCCCGGCCAGCGCCCGGCGGGTCCAGCCAGGCCGGGGCAGCACCGCGATCGGCGTCCGTCGCGCCAGCTCCGTCCAGCGCCGCCAGCGGGGCAGCTGCACCAGGTTGTCGGCGCCCAGCAGCAGCACGAACCGGGCGCGCGGGAACCGCCGGTGCAGGACGGCCAGCGTGTCCACGGTGTAGCGCGTGCCGTTCCGCGCCTCCCAGTCGGTCGCGACGATCCGCCGGCCGTCGGCGATGCGCCGCGCGCTGGCGAGCCGATGCGCGAAGGGCGCCATGCCGGCCTGCGGCTTCAGCGGATTGCCCGGGGAGACGAGCAGCCACACCTCGTCGAGCCGGAGTGCCCGGAGCGCCGCTTCGGCCACGTGCCGGTGGCCGCCATGCGCCGGATTGAAGCTCCCACCGAGCAGTCCGATGCGCCGCCGCCGCCGGTCCCCCCAGCGTCCGGGCGGCGACCTGCCGGACGGACGCGCCGCGGCGCATCCGCATCGCGCCGCGCGTGGCGCCTCCCCGCCGGAGGCCGGGGGGGGGGGCTGGCGCGCCGAGGCCCGGCGCATCAGGGCGGGCATGTGGAGTGACGTGGCGTCACGGCGCCGGCGCGATCCGCACGCTCACGCTCACCGGCCGGTCGAGCAGGCCCTCGTAGCGCACGGTGTAGGTGCGGCCCGGCTCCGGCGTGACCAGCGGCGAGAACCCGGCGATGGAGAGGAGCTGCCCCGCCTCCAGCCGCCGCCCCTCCCGCCCGAGGTCCTCGATCAGGAAGGCCACGGCGTTGAGCGGGTGGCCGAGCACGGCGCTGCCCGGCAGCCGCGCGTGCTCGCGGCCGGTGTCGTCGGTCATGGTCACGATCATGGTCCCGAGGCGGCGGGCGAAGTCCTCGCTCGCCTCCACCGGGATCGGCTCGCCCAGCACGCCGAGCCGCGTGCCGGCGTTGACCGCGAGCAGGTTCGCCGCGTCCGGGGGGCCGCTGAGCGGCACGTCGGGCAGCTCGATGTAGGGAATCACTTGGTCGAGATGGCGCAGGATGGCGAGGTGGTCGCGGCCCGCGTTGTTGATGCCGTCGTCGCGCACCCGGACCAGGAAGTCGGATTCGACGATCGGCGCGGCGCCGAAGCGCGCCGGCACCTCGGCGCCGCTGCGCAGGCGCACCGTGTGCTCGAAGATCACGCCGCGGATCGGATGGCTGATGCCGAAGCGCTGCTGCACCGGCGCGCTGGTCAGCGCGACCTTGTAGCCGACCGGCCGCCCCCAGTGACGCTGCAGGACCCGGACGAGCTTGTGCTGCGCACAGAGCCCGTCCGCGAGCGAGGTCATGCCGGCGAAGGGCGGGGAGAGACGGTTGGCCAGCATCGCCTCCGCGAAGGCCGCCACGGCCTCGTCGGAGGGGCAGTTCGCCGTGGCGCGGGGCGCCGTCGCCTGCGGCCCGGCGGTCGGCTGGGCCGCCGCCGCGACCGGGATGGCGGCGGCGAGCAGCGCGGCGCAGGCGACGAGGGTCGGCGGCGGGGGGCGACGGCGCGTCATGGCGCGAATCCTGTCCGGTCCGGTGGCCGCGCCAGTCTAGCGCCGTCCGGCGCGGATCGGGGAGCCCGCCGCGCGCCGCGCGGCGGCCATCCGCGGCGCGGCCGGCGCGGTCAGGCCCGGACCTGTCCCGTCCCGATCACCTGGTAGCGATAGGTGCAGAGCTGCTCGAGCCCGACCGGCCCGCGGGCGTGCAGGCGGCCGGTGGCGATGCCGATCTCGGCGCCGAAGCCGAACTCGCCGCCGTCGCAGAACTGGGTCGAGGCGTTCCACATCCCCACCGCCGAATCGAGCCCGTCGAGGAATTCCCGCGCCGCCGCGGCGTCCTCGGTGACGATCGCCTCGGTGTGCTCGCTGCCGAAGCGGCGGATGTGGGCGAGGGCGTCGGCGACGCCGTCCACCACCTTCACCGACAGGATCGCGTCCAGCCACTCGGTGGCGAAGTCCTGCTCGGTGGCCGGCTTGAGGTCCGGCACGATGGCGCGCGCGCGCGGGCAGGCGCGGAAGTCGCAGCCGAGCGCGCGCAGGTCGGCGACCAGCAGCGGCAGCAGCGCCGGCGCGACCGCGACGTCGATCAGCAGCGTCTCCGTCGCGCCGCAGATGCCGGGGCGGCGCATCTTGGCGTTGGCGAGGATGCGCCGGGCCATGCCGGGATCGGCCGCGGCGTGGACATAGGTGTGGCAGAGCCCCTCGGCGTGGGCGAGGACCGGCACCCGCGCCTCCCGCATCACGCGCGTGACCAGCCCCTTGCCGCCGCGCGGCACGATCAGGTCGATCAGGCCCGCCGCGGCCAGCATGGCGCCGACGAAGGCGCGGTCGGCGGTCGGGGCGACCTGCACCGCGGCCTCCGGCAGGCCGGCGGCGCGCAGGCCCTCGGCGAGGCAGGCGTGGATCGCGCCGGCGCTGCGCAGGCTCTCCGACCCGCCGCGCAGGATCACCGCGTTGCCGGACTTCAGGCAGAGCGCGGCCGCGTCGGCGGTGACGTTGGGCCGGCTCTCGTAGATCATGCCGATCACCCCGATCGGCTGGGCGACGCGGCGGATGAGGAGGCCGTTCGGCCGCGTCCACTCGGCCAGCACGCGCCCGACCGGATCGGGGAGGGCGGCGACCTCCTCGAGGCCCTTGGCCATCGCCTCGACGCGCGCGGGGGTGAGGGTGAGGCGGTCGCGGAAGGCGGGCGTCAGGCTGCCCTCGGCCGCGGCGAGGTCGGCCTCGTTGGCGGCGAGGATCTCCGGCGCGCGGGCGCGCAGCGCCGCCGCGGCCGCGGCGAGGGCACGGTCCTTCGCCGGTCGCGGCGCCCGCGCCAGCGCGCCGGCCGCGGCCCTGGCGGCGCGCGCGGCGGTCTCGAGCTGCCGGGTCGTCTCGTCGGCGATGGCGTTCACGGCGGCGGATCCTCCTCCGGGCGCCATGCGTAGCGCGAGCGGGGCGACGGGAGAAGCACCCGGAAACGGGTCGCTGGCCGCCGCGCCATGCCGGACAGGCTGCGGGGCCGGCTGCGATGGGCCCGGGTCCCGACCGGTGCGCGCCCGCGCGGGCCGGCCGCGTCGCTGCCGGTCACCGACCGACGGCCGGCGGCCCGGTCCGTGCCTCCGTCTCGCCCCTGCGTCGCCAGAGCGGCGGGACGGGCGGGGACGGCGGAGCGGCCGCCGGCGCCCCGTGCCTGCGGCGCGGCATGGCGAAGGACAATAGCGCCACGCCGATGGCCAGCAGCAGCGCGAGCCAGACCGCGAGCGCCGCCCCCGGCTCTCCCGCCACCCGGTCGAGCGCCACCACCGCCAGGGTGGTGAGGGTGTTGAAGCCCATGTGGATCACGATCGCGAGCAGCAGGGCCAGCCCGCCGCGCCCGCCGCGGTCGGTCGCCGCCACGGCGACGAGCCCTCCCAGCGCGCCGTGCAGGAGCAGTGAGGTCAGCGCGCCGGCGATCCGGGCATGGAACGCGCCGCCGCCCGGCAGCGACAGCGTCGGCCCGCCGTCGGGCGCGCCGAGCAGCAGCGGCGCGAGCTTGAGCAACGCCTCCAGCGCGCCGAAGGTCAGGCCGAGCGCCCAGTAGGCGCGCCAGCCGCGGAGTGCGGGCCGCGCCGTCAGGCGGAAGGCGCCGTACTTGCATGCCTCCTCGACCACCGGGCCGACGATGCAGATCAGCACCGGCAGGACGACGACGAGCGGCAGCAGCGCCGCCAGCCCGGGCAGCGCGGCGAGGTTGATCAGCGCGAGCGCCGTCACGGCGGCGAGCAGGCCGGCGGCGACGCCGCGCCCCCAGCCGGCCGCGGCCGCCGGCCCCCGATCCGGCCCGTCGCCGGCAGCGCTCGCCTCGGTTCGCATGCGGCGCCACCCTGCCGGGGCGGACCGGGGAGGGCAAGGCCGCGCCCGTCCGCCGCGCGGCCCCGGGCGGACCGGTCAGGCCGCGGCGCGGAGCGCCTCGCGCGGCCTCGTCCGGCCCGCCTCAGCCGCCCGGGCCACCATCCGGCGGTAGCGGCCGGTGCGCCATTGCAGCAGGCGCCAAGCGCCCCGCGCGGCGAGGTCGGAGAGCCGGCCGCGCGGCGGCAGGCCGACGGCCTTGAAGATCATGCCCATGCCGCGCTCGACATGGCGGTAGCGGTAGCAGCCCATCGCGCGCGCCATGTAGGAGGCGATGCAGCGGTCGTGGTCGTAGCCGGCGCTCTCGGGCTCGTTGCCGCAGTGGTAGGCGTAGGCGAGCTCGTCGTCCTCCGACTCGCCGATGCGGCCGGCGGCGACGCGCAGGCGGCCGAGGAACGAGAGCCGCTCGCGCGCCAGGTAGCGCCGCATGTGGTCGTAGAAGAGCTTGAAGTGCCGGAACTCGTCGGCCGCGATCAGGCGGCAGATCTCCTTCAGCACCGGCTCCTCCGTCGCCTCGCCGAGGGCGGTGTAGTAGGAGGAGGTGCCGGTCTCGACCATGCAGCGCGCGATCAGCTCGCCGGTGCGGCTGCCGCGGATCGAGGCGTCGGCGTGGATGTCGATCTTGAATCCGTCGCGGTAGCGGCGGAAGGCGGCGTCGAAGTCCCAGGACGGATCGGCGAGCGTCGCCCAGCGGCCGAGCGCGTCGCCGTGCTGGATCTCCTCCCTCGCCCAGTGGTCGGCGGCCTGGCGGAAGTCCGGGTCGTCGTGGAACACGCCGTTCAGGTAGAGCGCGTAGTCGCCGCCGTTCTTCTCGACCATGGCGGCGGCCTTCACCAGCGGGACGATCTCGGGATCGACCTTGGAGGGGTCGAACCGGTCCCAGGCCACCTGTTCGATGCGCCAGTGCTTCATGACCGAGCCTGCCCTCGCTGCCGTCGCGGACGCGCGCGGACGGATGGCCGGAACGACGACGCCGCCCGCAGCGGCGACAATGTTCTGCGGACGGCGTTGCGTTTCAAGCCGCTCGGGAGGGCGAGCGCGCAACGGCGTTGCGCGCGTGCCACGCCCCGCGGGCGCGTCAGGCGGCCTCGGCCGACTCCAGCATGGCGCGGGCGGAGAGCAGGCGCGCCATCGCCGCCTCGCGCCGCTCCGGCGGCGAGTCGGCGGGAAGCTCGGCGAGCGCCGCCTCGGCCTCGCGCAGCCGCTCCTCGGCGGCGGAGCGCGAGAGGGTGGCGACCGGCGTCGCCTCGTCGGCGAGGACGGTGCAGCGCGTCGGCGTCACCTCGGCGAAGCCGCCGGCGACGAAGAGGCGCTCCGTCTCCTGCCCGTTCTCGCGCACGCGGATGACGCCGCCGCGCAGCGCGACGATCATCGGCGCGTGGCCGGGCAGCACGCCCATCTCGCCCTCGGCCGAGGGGATCACCGCCATCTCGACGGCGCGGCTGAGCAGCAGCCGCGCCGGCGAGACGAGCTCGAGCTGGAAGGTGCCCTCGGCCATCTCAGGCGGCCGCCTTCAGCGTCTCGCCCTTCTTCACGGCGTCCTCGATGGTGCCGACCATGTAGAAGGCGGCCTCCGGGAGGTGGTCGTACTCGCCGGCGACGATGCCCGCGAAGGAGCGGATCGTGTCCTCGAGCTTGACGAACACGCCGGGCGTGCCGGTGAAGACCTCGGCGACGTGGAAGGGCTGGGAGAGGAAGCGCTGGATCTTGCGCGCGCGCGCCACGATCAGCTTGTCCTCCTCCGACAGCTCGTCCATGCCGAGGATGGCGATGATGTCCTGCAGCGACTTGTAGGTCTGCAGGATGCGCTGCACCTCGCGCGCCACGCGGTAGTGCTCCTCGCCGACGATCCGCGGGTCGAGGGCGCGGGAGGTGGAGTCGAGCGGGTCCACCGCCGGGTAGATGCCGAGCTCGGCGATCTGGCGCGAGAGCACCGTGGTGGCGTCGAGGTGGGCGAAGGAGGTGGCCGGCGCCGGGTCGGTCAGGTCGTCGGCGGGGACGTAGATCGCCTGCACCGAGGTGATCGAGCCCTTCTTGGTCGAGGTGATCCGCTCCTGCAGCGCGCCCATGTCGGTCGCCAGCGTCGGCTGGTAGCCGACCGCCGAGGGGATACGGCCGAGCAGCGCCGACACCTCCGCGCCCGCCTGGGTGAAGCGGAAGATGTTGTCCACGAAGAACAGCACGTCCTGGCCCTGCTCGTCGCGGAAGTACTCGGCGAGCGAGAGGCCGGTGAGGCCGACGCGGGCGCGCGCGCCCGGCGGCTCGTTCATCTGGCCGTAGACGAGCGCCACCTTGGAGCCGTCGGTCGAGCCGTCGCCGTTGAGCTTGATGACGCCGGCGTCGATCATCTCGTGGTAGAGGTCGTTGCCCTCGCGCGTGCGCTCGCCGACGCCGGCGAAGACCGAGACGCCGCCGTGCGCCTTGGCGATGTTGTTGATCAGCTCCTGGATCAGCACCGTCTTGCCGACGCCGGCGCCGCCGAACAGGCCGATCTTGCCGCCCTTGAGGTAGGGGGCGAGCAGGTCCACGACCTTGATGCCGGTGACCAGGATCTCGGCGCTGGTCGCCTGCTCCTCGAAGGGCGGGGCCTCGCGGTGGATGGTATAGCGCTTGGCCGCGTTCACCGGCCCGCGCTCGTCGATCGGCTCGCCGATGACGTTGAGGATGCGCCCGAGCGTCTCGGGGCCGACCGGCACGGTGATGCCGGCGCCGGTGTCCACCACCTCCTGGCCCCGCACCAGGCCGTCGGTGGTGTCCATCGCGACGCAGCGCACCGTGCGCTCGCCGAGGTGCTGCGCCACCTCGAGCACGAGCGTGCGGTCGTCGATCCTGGTGTGCAGCGCGTTCAGGATGGACGGCAGCTCCGCGGGGAACTGCACGTCCACGACCGCGCCGAGCACCTGGGTGATCTTGCCGACGTTGTTCTTCATCTCCGCTGTCCCCTCAGACCGCCTCGGCCCCGGAGATGATCTCGATCAGCTCCTTGGTGATGTTGGCCTGGCGCGTGCGGTTGTAGTTGAGCGTGAGCCGGTCGATCATCTCGCCGGCGTTGCGCGTGGCGTTGTCCATCGCCGTCATCTGGCTGCCGTAGAAGCCCGCGGCGGACTCGAGCAGCGCGCGGTAGACCTGGATCGCCAGGTTGCGCGGCAGGAGCTGGTTGAGGATCTCCTCCTCGGCCGGCTCGTACTCGTACATCGCCTGCGGGCCGGCCGCGTCGAGACTCCGCCCGCCCGCCTCCTCGACCGTCGCCGGGATCAGCCGCTGCTCGGTCGGCACCTGGCTGATGACGCTGCGGAAGCGGTTGTAGATCAGCGCGCAGGAGTCGAAGCCGCCCTCGTCGAGCATCGCGGTGATGCGCGCGGCGATCTCCTCGGCGTCCGCGAACCCCACCGTCTTCTTGCCGAGCATGGTGATCTCGCCGACGAAGCGGCCGGCGAACTCGCGCCGGAGGAAGGCCGCGCCCTTGCGGCCGACCGTGAGCAGCTTCACCTGCTTGCCCTCCGCCTCGAGCGCGCGGACGCGCGCGCGGGCGAAGCGGGAGACGTTGCTGTTGAACGGGCCGGCGAGGCCGCGGTCGGCGGTGACGACGACGAGCAGGTGCACCTGGTCGCGCCCCGTCCCCACCAGCAGGCGCGGCGCGTTCGGGCTGCTCGCGACCGCCGCGCCGAGAGAGGACAGCATGCGCTGCATCCGCTCGGCGTAGGGGCGCGCGGCCTCGGCCTGCGCCTGGGCGCGGCGGAGCTTGGCCGCCGCGACCATCTTCATGGCCTGCGTGATCTTGCGCGTCGACTTCACGGAGTTGATGCGCGAGCGCAGGTCCTTCAGGCTGGGCATCGGTCGGCTTCCCCGGCTCCGCCGCTCAGGCCACGAAGGACTTGGCGAAGTCGTCGAGGAAGGAGACCAGCCTCGCCTCGGTCTCCTTGGAGATCTCCTTCTCGGTGCGGATCGCCTCCAGGATCTCCGGCGCGCGCGAGCGCATCTCGGAGAGCATGCGCCGCTCGAACTCGCCGACCTTCGTCGTCTCGATCCGGTCGAGGTAGCCGCGGGTGCCGGCGAAGATCGCCACCACCTGCTCCTCCACCGGCACCGGCCGGTACTGCGGCTGCTTCAGCAGCTCGGTCAGCCGCGCGCCGCGCGCGAGGAGGGCCTGGGTCGAGGCGTCGAGGTCGGAGGCGAACTGCGCGAAGGCCGCCATCTCGCGGTACTGCGCGAGCTCGAGCTTGATGCGCCCGGCGACCTGCTTCATCGCCTTGATCTGCGCCGCCGAGCCGACGCGGCTGACCGAGATGCCGACGTTCACCGCCGGGCGGATGCCGCGGTAGAACAGCTCCGTCTCGAGGAAGATCTGCCCGTCGGTGATCGAGATGACGTTGGTCGGGATGTAGGCCGAGACGTCGCCCGCCTGCGTCTCGATCACCGGCAGCGCGGTGAGCGAGCCGGCGCCGTTGTCGTCGTTCATCTTCGCCGCCCGCTCGAGCAGGCGCGAGTGCAGGTAGAACACGTCGCCGGGATAGGCCTCGCGCCCCGGCGGGCGGCGCAGCAGCAGCGACATCTGGCGGTAGGCGACGGCCTGCTTGGAGAGGTCGTCGTAGAAGATCACCGCGTGCATGCCGTTGTCGCGGAAGAACTCGCCCATCGTGCAGCCGGCGTAGGGGGCGAGGAACTGCATCGGCGCCGGGTCGGAGGCGGTGGCGGCGACGACGATGGAATAGTCCATCGCGCCGTTCTCCTCGAGCGTCTTGACGAGCTGCGCCACCGTCGAGCGCTTCTGCCCGACCGCGACGTAGATGCAGTAGAGCTTGGCCTTCTCGTCGCCCGAGGCGTTGACGCCCTTCTGGTTGATGATCGTGTCCACGATCACCGCGGTCTTGCCGGTCTGGCGGTCGCCGATGATCAGCTCGCGCTGGCCGCGGCCGATCGGGATCAGGGCGTCAATGGCCTTGATGCCGGTCTGCACCGGCTCGTGCACCGAGCGGCGGGGGATGATGCCCGGCGCCTTGACCTCGACGCGGCGGCGCTCGGTCGCCTGGATCGGGCCCTTGCCGTCGATCGGGTTGCCGAGCGCGTCCACGACGCGCCCGAGCAGCCCCTTGCCGACCGGGACGTCCACGATCGTCCCGGTGCGCTGCACCGTGTCGCCCTCGCGGATCGCCTTGTCGTCGCCGAAGATGACGACGCCGACGTTGTCCACCTCGAGGTTGAGCGCCATGCCGCGCAGCCCGGCGGCGGGGAACTCCACCATCTCGCCGGCCATGACGTTCTGCAGGCCGTAGCAGCGCGCGATGCCGTCGCCCACGGTCAGCACGGTGCCGACCTCCGCGACGTTCGCCTCGGTGTCGAAGCCGGCGATCTGCTGCTTCAGGATCTCCGAGATCTCGGCGGGACGGATCTCCATCTCAGGCGGCCCCCTTCATCGCGTACTGCAGGCGCTGCAGCTTGGACTTGATCGAGTTGTCGTAGAGGCGGGAGCCGATCCGCACGATCAGCCCGCCGAGGATGGACGGGTCCACGTGCTCCACCAGCTTCACCCCGGGGAAGCCCGCCTCGGTCAGCCGCGCGACGATCTGCGCGCGCTGGGTGTCCGAGAGCGGATGGGCGGAGGTGACCTCCGCGGTCTGCTGGCCGCGCCGCTCCGCGAGCAGCGCGCCGAAGGCCTGCGCCACCTGCGGCAGCGCCGCGAGGCGGCGGTTGTTGATCAGCACGCCGACCAGGTTCCGCACCTCGGTCCCGATGCCGGCGCGCTCGAGGATCGCGAAGGCGCCCCTGCGCTGCGCCGCGGCGTCGAGCCGCGGGTCCGCCACGAAGGCGCGGAAGGTCGGATCGTCGCGCCAGAGGGCGAACAGCCGCTCGAGGTCCTCGGCGATGCGGTCGGCGATGCCGGGCTCCTCGGCCCGCCGCTCGTCGGCGAGCGCGAGCAGCGCCAGCGCGTAGCGCGCGGCGAGGCCGGTCGGGTTGGGCAAGCGGGGCGAGGCGGAGGCGATGCTCTCTGCGGCGGAGGCCACGACGGGCGGTCCCGGTCCTGTTCGTTTCGGCGGCGCTCGAGGAAACGGTCGGGCCGCGCGAGGGCTGCGCGCGAGGGTCCCCCGGACGGCGGCGGCGCCTTACCATAGCGTTAGGTGCATCGCAACCGATGCTCCCCCTGCCGCCGGGTGCTTCGCGGATCGCCGAAGCACGCCTCCCCGCCGCTCGCTAGGTTGCCGGGGAGACTGGCGGGCGGGCGGTGGGGCGGCGGGGGGCAGGTCGTGCGCGTCTTCTTCGGCTGGAAGGTGGTCGCGGCGGCCTTCGTTCTCGCCGCGTTCGGCTGGGGCATCGGCTTCTACGGCCCCTCGGTCTTCCTGCACGCGCTGCACGCGGAGCGCGGCTGGCCGGTGGCGGTCGTCTCGGCCGCGATCACCTTGCACTACGTCTGCGGCGCGGCGGCGATCGCCCGGCTGCCGGCGGCCTATGCGCGCTTCGGCACGGCGACGGTGACGCGGGCCGGGGCGCTGGCCTGCGCGCTCGGCCTGCTCGGCTGGGCGCTCGCCGCCGCGCCCTGGCAGCTCTTCCTCGCCGCGCCGGTGACGGGAGCGGGATGGGCGGCGACCGGCGGGGTCGCGCTCAACGCCGTGGTCGCGCCCTGGTTCGACCGGCGCCGCCCGGCGGCGCTCGCGCTCGCCTACAACGGCGCGAGCGTGGGCGGCGTGCTGTTCACCCCCCTCTGGGCGGCGCTCATCGCGGGGTACGGCTTCCCTGCCGCGGCCGCCACGGTGGGCGTGCTGACGGTGCTGGTGCTGTGGCCCCTCGCCGGCCGGTTCTTCCGGCCGCAACCGGACGCGCTCGGCCTGCATCCGGACGGGGCCGAGGCCCCGCCTCCGCCGCGCCCGACCCTGGCCCCGCCGCGGGGCGGGGCGCTGGCGCGCGATGTGCGCTTCGTCACGCTGAGCCTGGCCTTCGCGGTCGCGCTCTTCGCCCAGGTCGGGCTGGTGGCGCAGATCTTCTCGCTGCTCGCGCCGGCGCTGGGCGAGACGGGGGCCGGCGGAGCGGTCAGCCTGCTGACGGTCTGCGGCGTGCTCGGGCGGACTGCCCTCGGCGCGGTGCTGCGGCCGGACGCGGCGCGGCTGGCCGCGGCGCTGAACCTGATGGTGCAGATCGGCGGGATGGCCGCCCTGCTGGCCGCCCTGCCGAGCGGATCGGTGCCGCTCCTGCTCCTGGGCTGCGCGCTGTTCGGGCTGGGCCTCGGCAACATCACCTCGCTCCCGCCGGTGATCGCGCAGGCGGAGTTCCCGCCGGCCCTCGTCGGCCGCGTGGTGGCGCTGGTGGTGGCGTCGAACCAGGCCTTCTACGCCTTCGCCCCGGGCGTGTTCGGGGCGCTGCGCGAGGCCTGGGGCGACGGCGCCGTGCCGGTGGCCGCCGCGGCGTGCCAGGCGGCGGCGGCGCTGGTCGTGCTGGCGGGGCGAGGAACGGGGAGGGGGTGGCGGTGAAAGGGGGGCGGCGGGGCGGTCGCTGCGTCGGCGAGGGCTGCCTCACACCCCGGGCACAGACGGTATCGCCGCGCGGATGCGGTCGAGCAGGTCGGCGGCGCCGAAATCCTCGTTCGCCAGGTCCTCGATGGACAAGTCGATCGTCTCGGGGAGCGGCAGAGGCGCCCGGCCGCTCATCGGGAGGCGCCGCACCTCCTTCAGCGCCCGCGCGTAGATCGCCGCGGTGTCGATGTGCTGCGCCATGCCGGGCTGAAAGCGGTCGCGTGCATTGCCGAGGAAGGTGGCGATCTCACCGCTCCAATGGTTGACCGCCTGATCGTCGGGCCAGGCGAGGACCTTGAAGGCGTGGAGCAGCGCATTGCGGAGATGCGAGCGGACCGAGTTCAGCTCCGAGTTCCCCACCTCCTCGATCTCCTCGATCACATGCTCCCAGTCCACGTCGTTAACCCGCTCGCCGGCCGCGACGCGGCGCAGCCGGTCGGCCTGGGCACGGGACCAGGCGAGGATGTCACGGTGGTAGAGGTCGTCGGGCATGGGGTGGCGATGCTCCGACGCGGAAGATAGGTGGCGTCGCTGTTGGGCGCCACCGGGAAGGGCGTCAGCGGATCGGCTGAGGTGGCCCCTCGGTGGGGTTCCAGGTGAAGCGCGTGACCTCGGGCGCCTCCATGAACGCGTCCGAGATATCGGCACCGGTATCCATCGAAAGCAGGGCCCAGACCGGGTCGAGCAGCAGCCGCTTCGCAGCGTCGAGGTGCTTCAGGTCGAGGAGCGGAACCACGTAGAACCACTCGGCCTCAACCGGTGGCTCCTTGAGCCATTCCTTTTCCTCTTCAGGATCGCCGATCCACACAAACACCCGTTCGGCAATCAGCGCGATCTCGTCGCGGCTCGGCGGCCACTTCCAGTTGCCATTCGTGTGGAAGTCCCAGCCCATGCCTTTTCCAGGCAGGCCCCAGGCCACGACCGCGCAAGGATAACCGAGGCTTTCCGCCAAGCTTTCCGGACGTCCGAAATCGAGCAGGATCGAAAGCTTCCCGACACGCCGCCTCGACCCCCTTCCGGCCCGGTTCTCGTATGCTGGGAACGTGATCCAGGTGCTATCGCAAACGTAGTCGCCGCTGTCGTACGTTCCGTCCCGCTCGCTCTCGCCGAAGGCAACCCGTCGGTCACCCGGCTTCCCGCCCAGCTCCTTCTCCAACGCTTCGAACAACGCGTTCGCCTCAACGCCGACTTCGCGGACGATCCGCACGGCTTCGAGCAGCACGAATTCCTCGCTGGACATGAACATCCCCCTCTCATCCCTGCCAGAAGATCGGCGCCCTGAACCGGGGACCCTTGCGCGGCCAGCGGAACTGCCGGCGTTGATCGAAGAACAGGTAGTCCTTGCAGATCGTCGCCAGCCGCCGACGCCACAGGACACTGAAGCCGTCGAATGGCACGTGCCCGACCCGGCGCAGCGCCGTGGCTACGTGCCGGCACCAACGCTCCGCCGGAGTCTGCCCGGCTGCTGCGTGCCGTGCGGCGCGCGCGGCCAGCTCCGACCACAGCAGCACCGAACGTCGCTCCGCCCATCCGGCAAGGTCGGGGTCGCCGGCGCGAGTCTCGTCGTCCTGATCCAGCGCCCGCTTCTGCCGTAGGTAATGGTCGGCGAGGATGACGTGCATCGTCTCCCACCCCGGACCGACGCGGCGGAAGTTCCGCCACTGCTCCGCCGCCTGACCGGAGCGCAGTGCGCCGCCGCCGCGCTTCACCTCGAGGATCAGCCGGAAGCGCGCGCCGTTCCTGCGGCCGTCGGCGATTAGGTCAGGGATGTTTCCCGCCTCCTCGTCGCGCGGCCAGAGCTGAAGGCGCTCCAGTTCGATCGCCGCATCCGCCTCGCGCTCAGGCAGAAGGAGCGCAAGGCAGCGTCCCGCCTCCTCGGGCGGCATGTAATCGAGTGGTTCGAACAGCAGGCCCGTCAGGACATCTTCATGCAGCTTGTTGGGCTTGCCGATGCGATGGACTCGCCGTGCCAGCGTCTGTGCTATTGACGAATCGTAACGGGGATCGGAAAATCAAGCAAGCGCCACTACAGGAACCCCACCGGGTCCACGTCCACCTGCACCCGCACGCCGCCCGGCACGTCCACGCGGGAGAGCCACTCGCGCAGGATCGGCTGCACCGCCACGTCGCGCCGCGTCCGGAGCAGCAGCCGCCGCCGGTGCCGGCCGCGCAGCAGCGCGAGCGGCGCCGGCGCCGGCCCCAGCACCTGCACCCCCTCGCCGCGCGGCGCCGCGAGGCCGAGGTCGCGCGCCGCGCGGTCCGCCTCGCGCTCGTCCTCGGCGCTCACGATCAGCGCCGCGAGGCGGCCGAAGGGCGGCCAGCCGCCGGGGCGCCGCGCCGCCGCCTCGGCGCGCATGAAGGCGTCGAGGTCGCCGCTCACCAGCGCCCGCATCACCGGATGCTCGGGCGAGAAGGTCTGCAGCAGCACGCGCCCTGGCCGCTCCTCCCGCCCGGCGCGGCCGGCGACCTGGTGCAGGAGCTGCACGGTGCGCTCGGCGGCGCGCAGGTCGCCGCCGGCGAGGCCGAGATCGGCGTCCACCACCCCGACCAGCGTCAGGTGCGGGAAGTGCCAGCCCTTGGCGACGATCTGCGTGCCGATGATCAGGTCCACCTCGCGGTCCCGGATCGCCTGCGCCGCCGCCGCGGCCGCCGCGGGGCCGGGGAGGGTGTCGCTCGCCATCACCAGCCGCCGCGCCTCGGGCCAGAGCGCGCTCGCCTCCTCGAGCACCCGTTCCACGCCCGGACCGATCGGCACCAGGGAGCCCGCCGTGCCGCATTCCGGGCAGGCGAGGGGCGGCGGCTCCGCGTGGCCGCAATGGTGGCACTGCAGCCGCCGCTGCGCCCGGTGCTCGACCAGCCAGGCGGAGCAGTTCGGGCAGCGCAGCCGGTGCCCGCAGGTGCGGCAGAGCGTCAGCGGCGCGTAGCCGCGGCGGTTGAGGAACAGCATCGCCTGCTCGCCGCGCGCCAGCGTCTCCGTCACCGCCGCGATCAGCGGCGGCGAGAGGAAGCGGCCGCGCTCCGGCGGATGCTTGCGCAGGTCCACCGCCTCGACCGCGGGCATCGAGGCCCCGCCATGCCGGTGGTCGAGATGCAGGCGCGCATAGCGCCCCTGCTCGGCGTTGGTCAGGGTCTCCAGCGACGGCGTGGCGGAGACCAGGACGCAGGCCGCCTCGGCCAGCCGCGCCCGCACCACCGCCATGTCGCGGGCGTGGTAGACGACGCCCTCCTCCTGCTTGAACGCGGTCTCGTGCTCCTCGTCCACCACGATCAGGCCGAGGTCGGGGAAGGGGAGGAACAGGGCGGAGCGCGCCCCGACCAGCACCGGCGCCTTGCCCTCCGCCACCGCGCGCCAGGTCTCGCGCCGCGTCTTCGCGGTCAGCTCGGAGTGCCACAGCGCCGGCGCCACGCCGAAGCGGCGGCGGAACCGCTCCAGCCACTGGGCGGAGAGGGCGATCTCCGGCAGCAGCACCAGGGCCTGGCGCCCCTGGCGCAGGCACTCCGCGACGGCATCGAGATAGACCTCGGTCTTGCCCGAGCCGGTGACGCCGGTGAGCAGCGTCACGCCGAACCGCCGCCGCGCCACCGCCTCGCGCAGCGCCCGCGCCGCCTCGGCCTGCCCGCCCTCGGCGAGCGGCTGGCCGGGATGCTCCGGGTCGGGCCGGGCGAAGGGCGAGGCGGCCTCCGGCAGCAGCGCCGGCACCAGGAAGCCGGCGTCCGCCAGGCCGCGCACCACGCCGGGCGAGACCGCGGCCGCCTCCGCCAGCGCCGCGCCCGCCCGCACCTCCCCCGGCGCGAGCAGGGCGAGCACCCGCCGGCGCTCCGCGGTCAGCCGCACCGCGCCCTCGGCCGGCGGCCGGGGGGCCAGGGTCCAGCCGACCTGCCGCGCCGGCGGGTCGAGCGCGGCGGGGACGCTCATCGCCATGCGCAGCACCGCGCCGGGCGGGCTCAGCGTGTAGCCGGCGACCCATTCGACGAAGCGCCGCAGGCTCGCCGTCATCGGCGGGACCTCGAGCGCCTCGATCACGTCCTTGAGCCGCGCCGCGGGCAGGTCGGGGTCGGGCGGGCCGTCCCAGACCACCCCGATCATCTCCCTGCGGTTGAGCGGGACGACGACGAACGTGCCCGGAGCGAGAGACATTCCGCGCGGGATACGGTAATCATAGGTGCCGGGTTCCAGTGGCAGCGGGAGAAGGACACGAACCCGTGGCGCGGCGGCAACACCTGGCGTGGCTTCCATGTCCCTGTGCTTTCGCCGGCCATCGCCCATGGGGTATGCTCGATCTAGAACAAAACCGCAACGATATTCGCTTCGCGGTTGAGGCCCCCAACGCCGAGGACTCCGCGCCGCCATGAAATTCTTCGTCGATACCGCCGATGTGGGCGAGATCCGCTCGCTCGCCGAGGCCGGGCTGGTGGATGGCGTCACCACCAACCCCAGCCTGGTGGCCAGGACCGGCCGCAGGATGGCCGAGGTGATCGCCGAGATCTGCTCGATCACCCCGGGTCCGGTCTCGGCCGAGGTCACGGCGACCGACCTCGAGGGCATGCTCGCCGAGGGGCGGCATCTGCGCGGCATCGCCCCCAATGTCGCGGTCAAGGTGCCGCTCACCGAGGCCGGGCTGCGCGCCTGCCGCACCCTGGCGGGGGAGGGCGCGCAGGTCAACGTCACCCTCTGCTTCTCCCCCGCCCAGGCGCTGCTCGCGGCGAAGGCCGGGGCGGCCTTCGTCTCGCCCTTCGTCGGCCGGCTCGACGATGTCGCCACCGACGGGATGCGGCTGATCGCCGACATCGTGACGATCTTCCGCAACTACCCCCATCTGCGGACCGAGGTGCTGGTCGCCTCGGTCCGGCATCCGATGCACCTGGTCGAGGCGGCCAGGCTCGGCGCCCATGTCGCCACCCTGCCGCCGGCGGTGATCCGCCAGCTCCTCAAGCACCCGCTGACCGACCGCGGGCTCGACGCCTTCCTGGCAGACTGGAAGAAGACGGGGCAGAGCATCCTGTGAAAGTGCGAAGCAGCACCACCGTCGCCGCCGCGAGCGCGGCGACCGCCTCCGCCTCCTCCGCCGGCCCGGCGAGGGGGCCGATCGCCGACCCCGAGCCGGAGGCGGTCGCCGCATACCTGCGCGCCCATCCGGAGTTCCTCGCCGAGCGTCCGGACCTCTACCGCGTCCTGCTGCCGCCGCGGCGCGTCCATGGCGAAGTGTTCGCCGACCACATGGCGGCGATGCTCGCCGCCGAGCGCAACCGGCTGCGCGCCATCGAGGCGGAGATGGGGGCGCTGCTCGCCGACGGGCGCGCCGGCACCGGCCTCGCCGTCCGCGTCCGCCTCGCCGTGCTGGCGCTGATCCGCTCCACCGACGTCGTCGAGACCGTCACCCAGGAGCTGCCCGCCCTGCTCGGCATCGAGACCTGCACCCTGGCGGCGGAGCCCGCCCCGTCGCCGTACCGCCACCGCCCGCCCGCCGCCCATGGCTGGCCGCGCTGGGGCGTGCTTCCGCTGCCGCGGGGCGCCGTCGCGCGCCTGATCGGGCCGGGGCGCGACGCCGTGGTGCGGTCCCAGCCGACCGACCGCGAGATGCTGCACGCCGAGGCGGCGCCCCTGGTCAGCCGCGACGCCCTGGCCCGCGTGCCGGTGTTCGGGGGCGGGCCCATGCTGCTGGCCCTCGGCGCCCGCGACGCCGCGGCCCTGCCGGCGCGCCAGGCGACCGCCACCATCGCCTTCCTCGGCCGCGCCGTCGCGGCGGCGCTGGCGCGCTAGGCGGGAGGGGCCCGCGTTGGGCGCCGCGGCGAGGGGCACGGCACCTCCCTCCCGCCGCGCCGCGCCATGACCGCGGCGGCGGACCTGCGGCTCTCCTATCTCGACTGGCTCGCGCGCGAGCGGCGCGCCAGCCCGCGCACGGTCGAGGCCTATGGGCGGGACCTCGCCGACCTGCTCGGCTTCCTCGCCCGCCACCGGGGCGGGGAGGAGCCGGATCTCGCCGCGCTGGCGGCGCTGCGTCCGGCCGACCTCAGGGGCTTCCTCGCCCATCGCGCGGCGGAGGGGGACGGGGTCTCGACGCGCGCGCGCAAGCTCGCCGCGGTGCGCGGGTTCCTGCGCTTCCTCGCCCGCCGGCACGGGATCGCGCCGGTCGCGCTCGCCGGCCTGCGCGGGCCGCGGCCGAAGCCCCCCGTCCCGCGCGCGCTCGGCGAGGCCGAGGCGCGCGCCGTGGCGCGCGAGATCGGCGAGGGCGCGCGCAGCGCCGCGCTCGCCGCGCGCGACCGGGCGCTGTTCACCCTGCTCTACGGCTGCGGGCTGCGCATCGGCGAGGCGCTGGCGCTCGACCTGCGCGACGCGCCGCGCGCCGGGACGGACGCGGCGCTGCGCGTGCGCGGCAAGGGCGGCAGGGAGCGGGTCGTCCCGGTGCTGCCGGCGGTGCGCGAGGCCGTCGAGGCCTGGCTCCGCCAGCATCCCGATCCGCGGCCCGACCGGCCGCTGTTCGTCGGCGCGCGCGGCGGGCGGCTCGACCCGGCGGTGGCGCAGCGGACGCTGCGCGCGTTCCGCCGGCTGAACGGCCTGCCGGAGCACGCGACGCCGCACGCGCTGCGCCACTCCTTCGCGACGCATCTCCTGGGCGGGGGCGCCGATCTGCGCGCGATCCAGGAGCTGCTCGGCCACGCCAGCCTCTCGACGACGCAGCGCTACACGGCGGTGGACGCCGCCGCGCTGCTCGCGACCTGGCGGAAGGCGCACCCGCGGGCGGATTGACGCGCCCCGGCGCGGCCTCGGCGGCGCGCCGGCCGGGCGCCCGCCCCGCCGCTCCTCGCGCCCGCTACGGGGCGGGGCGCGCCGGGGTTTCGGGCGTCGGCTCGAAGGCGGGCGGCGGCTGGCGCGCCTCGGCGAGGCTGCGGGCGTGCTCGTTGACCCGCCGGCGGTGGCGGCGCAGGCGCTTGGCGAGGTGCTCGGCCGCCTCGTCGAAGGCGCGGTGCGCGTCGGGGCCCTCCCCCTCGACGCGGATGAACAGGTTGCGGCCGGCCTTGAGGTTGATGTCGCAGGCGACGAAGGCGCCGACCCGTCCCTTGTGGTCGCGGCTGAAGGTGACGTTCGCCTCGAGCGCGTGGTCGTGGTACTTGCGCGCGATCTGCGCGAGGCTCTCCCGCACGCGGGTCTTCAGCGCCTCGCCGGTGTCCATCTGCTTGCCGGTCACGGTGACATGCATCAGCCGGTGTCCTCCTTCCGCGGGAAGGAGGGGCCGTCCGTGCCGGCACCGACCCCGGGGCCGCCGCGCGGCGGCCCGGGAAGGGTTCGGATCAGGCCGGGACGGCCTTCTCCTTCCGGCGCTGCAGCGACGAGGGGATGCGCAGCGCCTCGCGGTATTTCGCCACGGTCCGCCGGGCGATGTCCACGCCTTCCTGGCGCAATTTCTCGACAATCGCGTCGTCGGACAGCACGTCGTGCGGTTTCTCACTCGCGATGAGCGCGCGGATCCGCTGGCGCACCGCCTCCGCGCTGTGCGCCGCGCCGCCGGCGACGCCGGCGATCGCGTTGGTGAAGAAGAACTTCAGCTCGATGATGCCGCGCGGCGTGGCGATGCGCTTGTTCGCGGTGACGCGGCTGACGGTGCTCTCGTGCAGCCCGACCGCCTCGGCCACGTCGCGCAGGATCAGCGGGCGCAGGTGCTCGACGCCGTGGCGGAGGAAGCCGTCCTGGCGGCGCACGATCTCGGCGGCGACCTTGAGGATGGTGGTCGCGCGCTGCTCCAGGCTGCGCACCAGCCAGGTGGCGCTGGCGAAGCGCTCGGCGAGGAAGGTCCGCTCCTCCCGCGTCCGGGCGGCGACCAGCGCGCGGGCGTGGAAGCCGCGGTTGACCAGGACGCGGGGCAGCGTCTCGGGGTTCAGCTCCACCACCCACTCGCCGTCCGGCGCGCGGCGCAGCAGCAGGTCGGGGGCGACGGCGGGGGCGGGGACGAAGTCGAAGCGCGTGCCGGGCTTGGGGTCGAGCCGGCGCAGCTCGGCGATCATCTCCGCCAGGTCCTCGGCGTCCACGCCGCAGAGCCGCATCAGCGCCGCGTGCTCGCGCCGCGCCAGCAGGTCGAGGTGGTCGAGCAGCGTCGCCATCGCCGGGTCGAGCCGGTCGCGCTCGGCGAGCTGGACGGCGAGGCACTCGCGCAGGTCGCGGCAGAACAGCCCGACCGGGTCGAAGCGCTGCATGCGCCGCCGCACCGCCTCGATGCGCGTCGCGTCGCAGCCGAGCGCCGCGGCGAGCGCGGCCGGATCGGCGTCCAGCCGCCCGGCGGGATCGAGCAGCGCGATCAGCGCCGTCGCAATCAGCCGGTCCCGCGGATCGGCGAAGGCGAGCCGCGCCTGTCCGGCGAGGTGCTCGTGCAGCGGGCGCGGCCCGGCCGGCATCGCCTCGACGCCGGAGAGGTCGTCGTCGAGGTCCGCGGCGCCGCCGCGCCCCGCGACCGGCGCCGTCTCGGCGTCGTAGACGTTGTCCCACTCGGCGATGTCGAGCGGCGCCGCGCCCTCCGCCGGCAGCGCCTCGGACAGCGCGGCGGCGTGGGCGTCGGGCGGCGCCTCCGCCGCGGCGGGCGGCAGCGGATCGAGCCCGCGCCCCGCCTCCGGATCGGGCAGGTCGGGCCGCTCGTCGCGCTCGAGCAGCGGGTTGCGCTCGAGCTCCTCCTCGACGAAGGCGGCGACCTCGAGGTTGGAGGACTGCAGCAGCTTGATCGCCTGACGCAGCTGCGGCGTCATCACCAGCGACTGGGCCTGCCGGAGTTCGAGCCTCGGACCGAGCGCCATGGCGGGGCAGCCTAGAGGCTGAACCGTTCCCCGAGGTAAACGCGCCGCACCCCCTCGTGCGCGACGATGTCGCGCGGCGCACCCTCCATCAGCACCTGGCCGTCGTGCAGGATGTAGGCGCGGTCGATGATCTCCAGCGTCTCGCGCACGTTGTGGTCGGTGATCAGCACGCCGATGCCGCGGTCCTTGAGGTGCCGCACCAGGTCGCGGATCTCGCCGACCGCGATCGGGTCTATGCCGGCGAGCGGCTCGTCGAGCAGGATGTAGGAGGGGTGGGTGGCGAGGGCGCGGGCGATCTCGCAGCGCCGCCGCTCGCCGCCCGAGAGGGCGAGCGCCGGGGCGCGGCGCAGGTGGGCGATGCCGAACTCGGCGAGCAGCGCGTCCAGCATCTGCTCGCGCCGCTCGCGGATCGGCTCCACCACCTCGAGCGCGGCGCGGATGTTGTCCTCGACGTTGAGGCCGCGGAAGATCGAGGCCTCCTGCGGCAGGTAGCCGAGGCCGAGCCGGGCGCGGCGGTACATCGGCAGCAGCGTCACGTCGTGGCCGTCGAGGATCACCTCGCCCTCGTCGGGCTGGACGAGGCCGGTGATCATGTAGAAGGTCGTCGTCTTGCCGGCGCCGTTCGGCCCGAGCAGGCCGACCGCCTCGCCGCGGCGCAGGTGGATCGAGACGTTCCGCACCACCGGGCGCTTGTGGTAGCGCTTGCCGAGGCCGCGCGCGAACAGGCCCGAGGCGGCCGGCGCCGTCGCGGCGCCGCCGGGGACGAGGCGGAGCGAGGGCGCGGCGTGCCCCGGCTGGCGCTCGTTCACCGCACGCATCCGGCGCCCCCCTGCGCGGTCGGCGCGGCCCCGGCCCGCGCGCCGCCCTGCGGCGGCGGGTCCTGCTGCGGCACGATCAGCCCGCGCACCCGCTCGCCGAGGAGCCGCGCCGTGCCGGCGCGCAGGTCCACCAGCGCCTCCTGGCCCTCGACGTGGTTCTCGCCGCGGGTGATGCGCACGCGCCCGACCAGCCGGGCGCGGCCGTCCACCGGGCTGTAGACGCCGCGGTCGCCGCGCACGACCTCGGTCTCGGTGCGGATCTCGACGTTGCCGAAGGCCTCGACCTTCTCGAGCGTGCTGCCCTCCCCCGGCACCGCGGCCGCGCCGCCTGCCGCCCGGGACGCGGCGGCCGGGCGCGCGCCGCCGGGGGGCCGGTCCTCGACGAAATAGCCGACCAGCGTGTCGGCGGTGACGCAGCGCCCGTCGCTGCTCTCCACCCGCGCGCCGCCGCGGGCCACGGCCATGCGCCGCTGCGACCAGTATTCCAGCGAGTCGCGCGCGGTGATGGTCTGCTGCGGCGTGACGAGCCGCAGGCCGCGCCCCGAGAGCACCATCACCGCCTGGTCCATGTCGTAGACGGCGCGCTCGCCGGTGGCGCGGTCGGTGGCGGTGGTGATGCGAACGTTGCCCTCCGCCTCCAGCCGCCAGATCTCGTTGCCCTGCTGCGCCGCCGCCGCGCCCGGCTCCGCCGGGGGCGCGCCGCCCCCGCGCGGCCGGTAGCGCGCGATCAGCCGATCGGCCTCGACGGTGACGCCGCCGCGCACGGCGCGGGCGTCGCCGCGGGCGATCACGACCTGCTCCGCCTGGCGCCACTCGATGCCGTCGTTGGCCGTGACCTCGATCGGCCCGCCCTGGCTGAGGTCGAGGTTCTGCGCGCGCGCCGACGCGGCGGCGGCGCCCGCCGCGGCGAGCAGCAGGCAGCGCAGCGCCGTCGCGGCGAGCCGGGCGCGCACGGTCCGGATCCTCATCGCGGGCCGTCCGCTTCCAGCACGGCGCGGGCGCGGCCCGTCACCTCGATCACCGCGCCGCGCTCGCTCAGCCGGAAGCCCTCGCCGGTGAGGGTGCCGAACGGCCCCTGCGCCGCCACCGGCGCGTCGCCGCGCGCCGCGCCCTCGGCGAGGGCGATGGTCGCGCGCTCCGTCGTCAGCATGGTGCCGTTGTCGTGGTAGAGCGTCACCGCGCCGTCCAGCTCGAGGTGGCTGCGCGCCTTGGCGTAGCGTCCCTGCCGGGCCTCCAGCAGCACCCACCCGCCGTCCTCGAGCACGATGTCGGCGCGCGGCGCGTCGAGGGTGAGCAGGTCGTCCTCGCCGCCCTGGACCGCCACCTCGGCGGTGACGGTGAACGGCCGGTTCTTCTCGTCCACGCCCTGGTAGCGCGGATGGAGCACGCTCATCGCGTCGGGCCGGAGGCCGAGGTCGCGGACGCCGACGCGCAGCCGCTGCTCCTCGCGCGCGTACTCGGACCACAGGGCGATGGTGAGGAGCAGGGCGACGCCGAGCAGCGGCAGGATCCGCTTGGCCCAGCGCAGCAGGAAGGCGCGCCGCGCCATCTGCCTCCGCGTCGGCGCGCGGCGCTGGCGCGAGGGCGCGGGAATCGCCCGGCGCGGCGCGGCCGCCGGGACGGCGGGCTGCGCCCGGCCCGGCGGCCGCGGCGCCGCGCCGCCCGGATGCAGGCCGCCGCCGTCCGCCGCCATCACGCCACCCCCGCGCGCAACAGGTCGTGCACGTGCAGTATGCCGACCGGACGCCGGTCCTCGTCCACGACGAAGAGCACGGTGATGGCGCGCTCGTTCATCAGCCGCAGCGCCTCCGCGGCGAGCTGCTCCGGCGCGACGGTGCGCGGCGTGCGGGTCATCACCTCGCCGGCGGTGCGGCAGAGCAGCGCCGCGCCGTTGCCGGAATCGAGCGCGCGGCGCAGGTCGCCGTCGGTGATCACGCCGACCAGGCGGCCGTCCTCGCCGGTGATGCCGAGCACGCCGAAGCGCTTGGCGGTCATCGCCACGATCGCGGCGTCCATGCGCGTCTCCGGCGTGGCGAGGGGCATGTCCTCGCCGGCGTGCATCAGGTCGCGCACGCGCCGGAGCCGCATGCCGAGTCGCCCGCCGGGGTGGAAGACGCTGAAGTCCGCGGCGGTGAAGCCGCGCCGTGTCAGCAGCGCCACCGCCAGCGCGTCGCCGAGCGCCATCTGCATCGTCGTGCTCGTGGTCGGCGCGAGGCCCATCGGGCAGGCCTCGGGCACGGCCGGCAGCACCAGGGCGACGTCGGCCGCGCGGGCCAGCGCGCTCTCCGCCCGCCCGGTGACGCCGACGAGCGGCAGGCCGAAGCGCCGGGAGTGCTGGACGAGGTCGGCGAGCTCCGGCGTCTCGCCGGAGTTCGACAGCGCGAGCACGGCATCGCCCGGGACGATCATGCCGAGGTCGCCGTGCGAGGCCTCGGCCGGATGGACGAACAGCGCCGGCGTGCCGGTGGAGGCCAGGGTCGCGGCGATCTTGCGCGCCACGTGTCCCGACTTGCCCATGCCCGAGACCACCACGCGCCCGGTGGTGGCGCCGAGCAGGGCGACGGCGCAGGCGAAACGGTCGTCGAGCGTGGCGGCGAGGGCGGAGAGCGCCTCGGCCTCGGTGGCCAGGACGCGGCGCGCGGCCTCCAGGTCCGGATGCGGCGGGGTCGGGGCGTTCACGGGCCCTGTATGGGGTGATGGCGGCGGGGGGTCAACGCGCGGGCCGCGTCGCGCGACAAGAATCGTGCCACCTATGGCGCGGGGCGCACGCCGGTCCCGGCCCGGGCCGGCGCGACCTCAGTGCGCCAGGATGTCCGGGTCCTGGTAGCCGAGCAGGTCGAGCTCGGCGCGCGCCGGGAGGAAGCGGAACACCGCCTCGGCCAGTTCGCGCCGGCCCTCGCGCTCGAGCAGCCCCTCGAGCTTCGCCCAGAGCGCGTGCAGGTGGAGCACGTCGGCGGCGGCATAGGCGAGCTGGTCCGGCGTCAGCTCCGGCGCGCCCCAGTCGGAGCTCTGCTGCTGCTTGGACAGGTCCACGCCGAGCAGCTCCTTGCACAGGTCCTTCAGCCCGTGCCGGTCGGTGAAGGTGCGCGTCAGCCGCGCGGCGACCTTGGTGCAGCGCAGCGGCGCCGCCACCACGCCGAGCGCGTGGCGCAGCACCGCAAGGTCGAACCGCGCGAAGTGGAACAGCTTGAGGCGGTCCGGATCGGCCAGCAGGCGCTTGAGGTTCGGGCAGTCGTAGCCGCGCCCGCCGAGCGCCTCCGGCACCAGCTGGACCAGATGCGCCGTGCCGTCGCCGGCCGAGAGCTGGACGAGGCAGAGCCGGTCGCGGTAGGGGTTGAGGCCCATCGTCTCGGTGTCCACCGCGACGACGGGGCCGAGGTCGAGGTCCTCCGGCAGGTCGTGCCGGTGCAGCCGGATGGTCGCGTTCGCCACGAAGAGGGTGGTTCCCACGGGGACCTCCGCGCCGGCCGGCCCGCCCGGGCGCGCCGGTGCCGCGGCGCCGCGGTCAGCGGAAGGCGAATGGTGCCCAGGAGAAGACTCGAACTTCCACGGCCTTGCGGCCACAGGTACCTGAAACCTGCGCGTCTACCAATTCCGCCACCTGGGCACGTCTGGGCGGCAGGGCGCGCGATGTACTGGCGGGCGCTGCCGGCGTCAAGGATCTGGGATGCGGCCCGGCGCCCGCAAAGGGGGCGGCCCGGGGTGGCCGCCGCCCGCTCAGACGGCGGCGCTGTGGCGCCGCGGCGCCGCCGCCGTTCCGGCGAGGGCCGCGGGATCGAGCCGGGCGTCGAAGCAGGCGGCGACGTGGCGCAGGAAGCGGCGGCCGCGCTCGGTCACCCGCAGCCAGCGCCCGCCCCGCTCCAGCCGCACCAGCCCGTCGCCGGCGAGCGGCGCGAGCCGCGCCGCGGCCGTGGCCATCACCGCCTCCGAAACGCCGGCGAGATCGAGGGCAAGGTCGCACATCACCCGCTCGATCAGCCGCGCCCGCTCGAGGTCCTCGGCGGTGAGCGCGAGCCCGCGCGCGACCGGCAGCCGCCCCGCCCCGACCCGTTCGAGCCATTGCCGCTCGTCGCTCGCGTTCTGCGCGTAGAAGGCGGGCAGGCGGGAGATGGCGGAGGCGCCGAGGCCGAGCAGCACCGGCGCCGTGTCGGTGGTGTAGCCCTGGAAATTGCGCCGCAGCCGGCCGGCGCGCGCGGCCTCGGCCATCGGGTCGTCGGGCCGCGCGAAGTGGTCGAGGCCGATCGCGTCGTAGCCGGCGGCGCGCAGCGTCTCCGCGGCGGCCTCGGCCTGGTCGAGCCGGGCCAGGGCGCCGGGCAGCGCCGCCTCGGCGATCGCCCGCTGGTGCGGCTTCATCCAGGGCACATGGGCGTAGCCGAACACCGCCACCCGATCGGCGCCGAGCGCAGCGACGAAGGCGGCGCTGGCGGCGACGTGGGCGGCGGTCTGGCCGGGCAGGCCGTAGATCAGGTCGCAGTTGATCCGGGCGATGCCGGCGGCGCGCAGCCGGCGCACCGCGGCCTCGACCAGGGCGGCCGGCTGCTCGCGCCCGATGCGGGCCTGCACCTCGGGGGCGATGTCCTGCACGCCGAGGCTGGCGCGGCGGAACCCGGCGGCGGCGAGGGCCTCGGCGTCGGCGGCGTCCAGCAGGCGCGGGTCGAGCTCGATCGCGAGCTCGGCGTCGGGGGCGAAGCCGAGGCGGGCGCGCAGGTCGGCGACCAGCGCGACCAGGGCGGGGACGCCGATCGCCGTCGGCGTGCCGCCGCCGAAGTGCAGCGCGGCGACGGGGCCGCGCGCCTCCGGCAGCGCCTCGGCGAGGAGGGCGGCCTCGGCGCGCAGCGCGGCGGCGTAGCGGGCGAGGCGCAGCGGGCTCCGCGTCACCGCGGTGTGGCAGCCGCAGTACCAGCACAGCGCCTGGCAGAAGGGCACATGCACGTAGAGCGACAGCCGCTCGCCCGCGCCGACGCCGGCGAGCCGACGGCGCCACTCGGCCTCCTCCAGCGGGGCGAAATGCGGCGCGGTCGGATAGGAGGTGTAGCGCGGCAGGCTCGCCGCGGCGTAGCGCAGCAGGCGGTCCGGCGAGAGCGGCGGCGGGGCGTCCATGTCGCGCCTTGTCTAGGGAGCGGGCGGCGCCGGGGCCTTGCGGCAGATCAAGCGGCTGCGGCCCGCCGCCTGCCGGCGCGGAAGGGGCGGGGGCACGCCCGATATTCTATTTGCGGCAACGGAAGGGTATGCTGTGCGGGCCGGCGTCAGCAGGAGGGGTTCCGCGGCGGTGTCCTCGACTATCGACCAGGCGCCTCGCCTGCTCTCCATCGCCTCGCCGCTCGGCGCCGGGGTGCTGGTGCTGCGCCGGCTGACGGTGCACGAGGCGATCGGCCGCCCCTTCCTGATCGAGGCCGAGGCGATCTCGGAGAACGATTCGCTCGCCGTCGGCGACCTGATCGGCCAGCCGGTGACCTGCAAGGTCCAGCAGGGCGGGGGCGCGCCGCGCGCCTTCCACGGCATCGTCCGCGCCTTCGGCCGCGCCGGCAGCTTCGGCCGGGGCCTCACCGCCTACCGGATCGAGGCGGTGCCCGAGCTGTGGGCCCTCTCGCGCACCGCGGACTGCCGCATCTTCCAGGAGAAGTCGGTCAAGCAGATCGTCGAGACCGTGCTCGGCGACGCCGGCCTCGGCGCGACCTTCCTCGGCTCGCCGCCGACCACGCCGCGGCCCTACTGCGTGCAATACAACGAGACCGACCTCGACTTCGTCCAGCGCCTGCTCGACGAGGTCGGCTGCGGCTACTTCTTCGAGCACGCCGAGGGCAGCCACGCCCTGAAGATCACCTCGGCCAACGCCGACTTCCCGCTCGCCCCCTGCGGCGCCCTGGTCAACCGCCCGAACGGGGACACCTTCGATTCGGTCGTCACCTGGACGCCGCGCGGGGACCGCCGGCCCGGCAGCGTGCGGCTGAAGGACTACGACCAGGCGGCGCCGGCCTCGCTGCTGGAGGCCACGGCGAGCACGGTGCTGAAGGGCGCGCAGACCACCGGCGGCGAGGTGTTCCTCTGGCCCGGCGGCCAGGCGGTGCGCCCGGACGCCGACGTCGCCCGGCTGCTGATGGAGACCGAGGAGGCGCAGTCCAGCCTGGTCGAGGCGACGATCCGCGAGCCGCGGGTGTTCGCCGGCTCGCGCGTCAAGATCAAGCCGTCGGAGGACGGGGGCGAGGTCACCTGGCTCGTCACCGCGGCGCGGCACGAGGCGTTCGACGAGACGCAGCTCGCGGGCGGCGGCACCGCCGGATACAGCTGCGCGGTGACGCTGATGGACCCGGCCACGCCGTGGCGCAACCCCGCGCCGCGGCCGCGGCCGCGCATGCCCGGGCTGCAGAGCGCGATCGTCACCGGCCCGGCGGGCGAGGAGATCTACGTGGACAAGCAGGGACGCATCAAGGTGCAGTTCCTGTGGGACCGCGAGGGCAAGAACGACGAGAAGACGAGCTGCTGGATCCGGGTGATGCAGCCCTTCGCCGGCGCCTGGGGCGGCACCTGGTTCCTGCCGCGCATCGGCGACGAGGTGATCGTCGGCTACCTCGACGACGATCCCGACAAGCCGATCGTCGTCGGTTCCGCCTACCACGGCGAGGTGGTGCCGCCCTTCGGGGCGCTGCCGTCCAACATGAACAAGGGCGGCATCTCGACCCGCTCGACCAAGGGCGGCGGGGCGGACAACGCCAACATCCTCCGCTTCGACGACACCAAGGGGAGCGAGGAGCTCTACGTCCAGGCCGAGAAGGACATGAAGGTCCTGGTCAAGAACGACCGGACCGAGACGGTACAGGGCAAGCACGCCGAGACGGTCACCAAGGACCGCTCGGTCACGGTCGAAGAGGGCAACCAGAGCCTCGTCGTCTCCAAGGGCAACATGGACACCAAGATCGAGATGGGGAACCAGACCCTGGTGATCTCCATGGGCAACCAGGAGACCAAGCTCGACATGGGCAACGTCACGACCAAGCTGGCCATGGGCAACATGGACACCAAGCTCGACCTCGGCAAGGCGACGACCGAGGCGATGCAGAGCATCGAGCTCAAGGTGGGGGCCAGTTCGGTCAGGATCGACCAGACGGGCGTGACCATCAAGGGCCTGATGATCACCATCGAGGGCTCGGCGATGACCGAGGTGAAGTCGCCGATGACCCAGGTGAAGGGCGACGGGATGCTGATCCTCAAGGGCGGCATCACCATGATCAATTAGGGCGGACCGGTGAGCGCGACCCTCCCCAAGCTGGCCGTCCCGCTCCCGCCGCTGCTGCCGCGGTTGGAGCTGGACGCCGAGGGCGCCGCCCTGCTCGACGGCGCCGGCGACGCCGCGGAGGGCGTCGCGCGCCTGGCCGCCGCCCGGCGCATGCCGGAGGCGGTGCGCCTCGTCGCCCACGCGCTGCCGAAGCGCGAGGCGGTGTGGTGGGCGTGCATGTGCGCCCGCTCGGTGCCCGATCCCGGCCTGGCGCCGCCCGACCTCTCCGCCCTCGAGGCGGCGGAGCGCTGGGTGCGCCGGCCCGACGAGGCGAACCGCCGCGCCGCCGAGGCGGCGGCGCAGAAGACCCAGTTCCGCTCGCCGGAGGCCTGGGCGGCGATGGGCGCCTTCTGGTCCGGCGGCTCCATGGCGCCCGAGGGCCAGCCGGTGGTGCCCCCGGCCGAGCACCTGACCGGCGTCGCGGTCTCCGGCTCGGTGGTGCTGTCGGCGGTGCGCCTCAGGCCGGAGCGCCAGGACGCGCGCTTCGACCGCTTCCTCGCCGCGGCGCGCGACATCGCCGCCGGCGGGGCGGGCCGCATCCCGGTGGAGGAGGGCTGAGATGGGCCTGCCCGCGGCGCGCATCACCGACATGCACGTCTGCCCGATGTTCACCGGCCCGGTGCCGCATGTCGGCGGGCCGATCCTGCCCCCCGGCGGCGTCACCGTGCTGATCGGCGGGCTGCCGGCCGCCCGGGTGTCGGACATGGCGGTCTGCGCCGGCCCGCCCGACGTGATCGCGCTCGGCAGCTTCACGACGCTGATCGGCGGCCTGCCGGCGGCGCGGATGGGCGACCTGACCGCGCATGGCGGCACGATCGTGGTCGGCATGCCGACGGTCCTGATAGGCTGAACGGATGAGCCTCCTGCTCTCCGTGCTGCGCTGCCCCGACTTCGCCGTGCCGGAGCAGCGGCGCGTGCCCGGCGGCGACTACACGATCGGCCGCGGCGCCGACTGCGACTGGGTGCTGCCGGACCCGGAGGGGGTGCTGTCGCGCCGGCACTGCGTGCTGGAGTTCCGCTCCGGCGGCTGGCAGGTCCGCGACCTCTCGACCAACGGCACCTTCGTCAACCACGCCGCCGAGCCGATCGGGCGCGACCGGGTGCGGCCGATCGAGGACGGCGACCGGCTGCGCCTCGGCGGCTACGAGATCGAGCTGCGGATCGAGCAGGACGCCGCCGCCGATGCGGCGGCTGCCTGGGGCGGCGTCGGCGGCGCGGCGGCCGGGCCGGGCTGGGCGGCGCAGGACGCCGCGGCCGATCCGGGCTGGGACCCGCTCGCACCGCCGCGTCCCCCGGTCGGCGGCGCCCCGGCGGCGCTGCCGGACGACTTCGATCCCTTCGCCGAGGACGCCGCGCCGATGCCGGATCACCGGCCCTCGGTCGAGGACGTCTTCGTCCCGCCGCGGGTAGTCCCGGCGCCGCCGGGCGCCGGTGGAGGCGCCCCGGGGGCCGCGCCGGGGGGCGCCGGCCCCGGCGATGATTGGGACCTCGACCTGTCGCCGCCCGGCGGGGCGCCGGCGCCGCCCGGCGGGGGGCGCGCGCTCGACGAGTGGGACCTGTCGCCGCCGGCGGCGGGCGGCGCGCCGACCGCTGCGCCGGTGCCGGCGGCGGGCGTGGCGGGGCAGCGCGCGGCGCCGCCGCCGGTTCCGCCCGTCGCGTCGCCGGGACCCGCGGCGCCGGGGCACGAGGATTTCGACCCCTTCGCCGAGGAGGCGCCGCCGACGGTCGCGCCGGCGCCGGCGGCGCCCGGGCCGATGCCGGCGGCCCCCGCGGCTGCCCTGCATGCCGCGCCGCCGGCCGCCGCCCGCCTGCCGCCCGAGGCGGCGGCGATCGCCGCGCCCGCGGCCGCGCCTCACGGCCCCGGCGGGGCGGCGCCTGCCCAGCCGGCGCGCGCCGCCGCGCCGGCCGGAACGGCGGCGAGCGGCGACGGCCTCGCCGCCTTCCTCGCCGGCGCGGGCCTCTCGCCCGGCGCGCTGTCGGGGGCGGTCGCCGATCCGGATGCCGCGCTGCGCGGGCTCGGCGCCGCCTTCCGCTCGGTCGTCGCCGGGCTGCGCGCGCTGCTGATCGCCCGCGCCGACGTCAAGCGCGAGTTCCGCATCGAGCAGACCGTGCTGCGCGCGGCCGGCAACAACCCGGTGAAGTTCGCCGCCACCGACGACGCCGCGGTGCTCGCCCTCGCCGCCCAGGGCGCCCAGGGCGTCCGCGCGGTGGAGGAGACGATCGCCGACCTCACCGCCCACCAGGTCGCCACCCTCGCCGCCACCCAGGCGGCGGCGCGCGCGCTGCTCGAGCGGCTCGCGCCGGCGGGACTGGAGGCGGAGGTCAAGGGCGGCGGCAGCCTGTTCGGCGCGAGCCGCGAGAAGCTGCTCTGGGAGGCCTACCGGAAGCTCCACCGGCAGGTGGTCGAGCAGTTCGAGGACGATTTCGACAGCGCCTTCGGCAAGGCCTTCGCGCGCGCCTACGAGCAGGCGGCCCGGCGCGGCGACGGCGGCGGCGCGGGCTAGCGCGCGCGGCGCGGGGGGAGGGATGGTCTGGCACGACAAGGTGGTCTGGCAGGAAGGCATGTTCCTGCGGACCCAGCACTTCCAGCAGCAGGACCGGTATTTCGAGCACCGGCTGCAGGCGCGCGTCGCGCCGCTGCGCCCGCATCCCTGGGGCCTCGTCGAGCTCTCCCTCGACCGCGACCTGCTGGCGGCGGGGAAGTTCGCCGTCGCCTCCTGCAGCGGCGTGTTCGAGGACGGCACGCCCTTCGCCATCCCCGGCACCGCCGACCAGCCGACGCCGATCGACCTGCCCGAGGGCGCGCGCAACCAGGTGGTCTATCTCGCCATGCCGGTGCACCAGCCCGGCAGCCCCGAGGTGGCCTTCACCGAGGGCCCGGAGGCCGCCGCCGCGCGCTACGGCCTCAAGCGCTTCGAGGCCTTCGACACCCACTCCGACTCCACCCTGCCGGCGGAGCTGCTGGTCGGCCGCCCGCGGCTGCGCTTCCTGCTGGAGAGCGAGGAGCGCGCCGGCTTCACCTGCCTCGGCCTGACCCGCGTCGTCGAGGTGCACGCGGACAAGCGCGTCTCGGTGGACGAGCGCTTCATCCCGCCCTGCCTGCGCGTCTCGGCCTCGCCGGTGCTGACCAACTTCCTCGGCGAGCTGGTGGGGATGATCAACCAGCGCGCCACGGCGCTCGCCGGGCGGCTGAGCCAGCCGGGCAGCCGCGGCGTGGCGGACGTGGCGCAGTTCCTGATGCTGCAGGCGCTGAACCGCTGGCAGCCGCTGCTCGCCCACTACGCCGACGGCGGGAACCTGCACCCGGAGGCGCTCTATGCCGCGCTCTGCCAGCTCGCCGGCGAGCTCGCGACCTTCACCGACCCGAACCGCCGCGCCTCGACCTATCCGGGCTACCGGCACGACGACCTGCAGCGCAGCTTCGCGCCGGTGATCGCCGACCTGCGCCGGGCGCTCGCGACCGACCTCGACGCCAACGCGGTGCCGATCCCGCTGCAGGAGCGGCGGCACGGGCTGCGCGTCGGCCCGATCGCCGACCGCAGCCTGCTGCGCACGGCCAACTTCGTGCTCGCGGTGCAGGCCGACATGCCGACCGAGCAGCTCCGCCGCGCCTTCCCCAACCAGGTCAAGATCGGCGCGCTGGAGCACATCCGCGACCTGGTGATGACGCAGCTTCCCGGCATCGCCGTGCGGCCGCTGCCGGTCGCGCCGCGGCAGATCCCGTTCCACGCCGGCTCGGTGTACTTCGAGCTTGACCGCGGATCGCAGCACTGGGCGCAGATGCAGAACACCGGCGCCTTCGCGATCCACGTGCAGGAAGGCTTCCCGAACCTCCGCATGGAGCTGTGGGCGATCCGCGGATGAGCGACAACCCCTTCGCCGAACCCGAGGACTCCGACCGCACGGTGGTGCGCGGCCCGGGCGGGCCCCGTCCGGTGCAGCCGCGGCCCGCCGCGGGTGCGGGCGGGGCGCCGGCAGCGCCCGGCGGCCTGCCGTTCGGCCCGGCCGCGCCGGGCGGCGGGTTCGGCGCCGCGCCGCCGCCCTCGGCCGGCTCCGGCGTCGGCCCGGCGGGCCTCGGCGACGGCGGGGAGGCGGCGCCGCCCCTGCCCGGCGGGGCGGAGGCGATCCCGAAGGTCGGCCCCTCGCCGCTCGCCGCCGCCGCGGCGCCGCTGCTCGACCTGCTGGCGCGGCTCTCGACCGGCGGTGCGGCGGCGGTGCCCGACCCCGCGGAGCTGCACGAGCGCTGCCTGCGCGGCCTGCGCCAGTTCGAGGCCGATGCGCGCGAGGCCGGCGTGCCGGCCGAGCAGATCCGCGCCGCGCACTACGCGCTCTGCGCCGCGCTCGACGACGTGGTGCTGTCCACCCCCTGGGGCGCGCAGAGCGGCTGGGGCGCCCGCACCCTGGTCGCGAGCTTCCACAAGGAGGTGCGCTCCGGCGAGCGCTTCTTCGACCTGCTCGCGGGGATGCAGAAGGACCCGGGGCGCTACCTGCAGGCGCTCGAGGTGGCGTATCTCTGCCTCGCGCTCGGCTTCCAGGGGCGCTACCGGCTGGCGCCGCGCGGCGCCTCCGAGCTCGACCGGCACCGCGAGGGGCTCTACCAGCTCCTCGCCCAGATGCGCGGCAACTGGGAGCGCGAGCTGTCGCCGCGCTGGAAGGGCGTGGACGCGCCGCACCGGCCGGCGCGGCGCGGCGTGCCCGCCTGGGTCGGGCTGGCGGCCGCGGCCTCCGTGCTCGGCCTCGGCTGGGCGGGGCTGTCGGACCGGCTGAACGCCGCCTCGGACGACCTCTTCGCCCGCGTCATCGCGCTGCCGCCCGCCGAGCCGCCGGAGATCGTGCGCACCGCGCCGCCGCAGCCCCCGGCGCCGCCGCCTCCGCCGCCGCCCACGGCCGCGCCGCCGCGGCCGACCGCGCTCGACAAGCTGCGCCAGTTCCTCGCGCCGGAGATCCAGCAGGGGCTCGTCACCGTCACCGGCGACCAGCAGCGGGTGATGGTGCGCATCCGCAACCGCGGCATGTTCGCCTCCGGCTCCGCCACCGTGGACCAGCGCTTCGTCAGCCTGCTCCAGCGCATCGGCGAGGCGTTGCAGGACGAGCCGGGGCGGGTGCGGGTGATCGGGCATTCCGACAACCAGCCGATCCGCTCGGCGCGCTTCCCCTCGAACTATCACCTCTCGGCGGCGCGGGCCGAGGCGGCCAAGGCGATCATTATGCAGGCGGAGGGGCAGAACCCGACCCGCTTCCTCTCCGAAGGCCGCGGCGAGGCGGAGCCGATCGCCTCCAACGCCACCGCCGAGGGGCGCGAGGAGAACCGGCGCATCGAGGTGCTGCTGATGCGGGGGGCGTTCTGAGATGAGCGCGCTGCTCTCCACCTTCCGCTCGGTGGCGATGATCGCCGGGCTCGGCGGCGTGCTGCTGATCCTGCCGCTGATCTGGATCTTCGCGCCGCTGCTGCCGGTCGGCGGCGCCTACCCGTTCGAGTCGCCGCTCTGGCGCGCCGTGCTCTGCGCCGTCCCGGTGCTGCTCTACGTCGTCGTCGTGCTGGTCGCGGCGCGGCGGCGGCGGCAGCGCGACGCGGCGCTGGTCGAGGCCGCGGCGGCCGCCGATCCCGCCGCCGAACGCGCGGCGGAGGAGGAGGCGGAGATCCGCGAGCGGCTGCAGACCGCGCTCGCCAACCTGCGCAAGGCCACCGGCAAGAGGGGGCATCTCTACGAGCTTCCCTGGTACGTGCTGATCGGCCCGCCGGGCAGCGGCAAGACCACGGCGCTGGCGAATTCGGGCCTCGAATTCCCGCTCGCCGAGGGGGCGAAGCTCCAGGGCGTCGGCGGGACGCGCTTCTGCGAGTGGTGGCTCTCCGACCGCGCCGTGCTGATCGACACGGCGGGCCGCTACACGACGCAGGATTCCGACGCCGCGGCCGACAAGGCGGGCTGGGAGCGGTTCCTGCAGCTGCTGCGCCGGAACCGCCCGCGCATGCCGCTCAACGGCGTGATCGTCGCCTTCGGCGTGGACATGATCGGCCGCCTCGGCCCGGCGGAGCGCGAGGCGCACGCCCGCAGCGTGCGCCGCCGGATCAGGGAGCTGGAGACGACCCTCGCCCAGCGCCTGCCGGTCTATCTGCTGGTGAGCAAGGCCGACCTGCTGCCCGGCTTCGTCGAGTTCTTCGACGACCTCGACCGCGAGACGCGCAACCAGGTCTGGGGCGTGACCTTCCCGGTGCAGGCCGGGCCCGAGGGCTCGGCGGCGAAGTTCGGCGCCGAGTTCAAGGCGCTGCTGCAGCGCCTCGAGGACCGGCTGTTCGAGCGCCTGCAGGCCGAGCGCGGGCCCGAGCAGCGCGCGCGCATCGCCGGCTTCCCGGCGCAGTTCGCCTCGCTCGAGGAGCCGCTCGCCGCCTTCATCGGCGCCGCCTTCGGCGGCACGCGCCTCGACCCCGCGCCCTTCCTGCGCGGCGTCTACTTCACCTCCGGCACGCAGGAGGGGACGCCGCTCGACCGCCTCTCGGGGGCGCTGTCGCGCGCCTTCGGGCTCGACCCGCGCCGGCCGGCGGCGGTGATGGGGCAGAAGGGCCGCAGTTACTTCCTCGGCCGGCTGCTCAAGGACGTGGTGTTCAACGAGGCCCGGCTCGCCGCCCGCGACCGCGCCGCCGACCGGGGCAGGCGCATCGCGGCGCTTGCGGTCTGGATCGGCTCGCTGCTGCTGGTGGGCGGCGGCGCGTTCTGGGGCTGGACGGTCTGGCAGGCGGAGGAGCGCCGCGGCGCCGCCATGGCCGCCGCCGTCGCCAGGGCGGAGGAGGCGGCGCGGCCGCTGCCGCTCGCCCGCGTCGAGGAGACCGAGCCGACGCGGGTGATGCCCTATCTTGAGGCCACCCGCGCCCTGCCGGCCGCCGCGCGGTCGGAGGAGGAGAGCTGGCTCGGCCTGTCGCAGGCCGAGAAGCTCGCCGCCGGCGGCGAGGCGGCCTATCGGCGCGCGCTCGACCGCACCTTCCTGCCGCGGCTGCTGGCGCGGCTGGAGTTCCAGATCCGCGGCGGCTTCCAGCGCCCCGACTACCTCTACGAGGCGGTGCGGGTCTACCTGATGCTCGGCCGCGAGGGGCCGCTGGACGGGCCGCTGGTGCGCGAGTGGTTCCGCGACGACTGGGCGCGCAGCTATCCCGGCGCCACCAACCAGCCGCTGCGCGAGGCGCTGGCGCGGCATCTCGACGCGCTGCTCGAGACCGACTTCGAGAAGTATCCGCTCGACGGCGCGCTGGTGGACCAGGCGCGGCGCGTGTTCTCGCGCCTGCCCCTCGCCGGGCGGATCTACTCGCGCATCCGGCCGCTGGCGCAGAACGCGCCGAACGCGCCGGGCTGGAGGCCCGCGGACGCGATCGGGGCGGCTGGGGCGCGCTATTTCGTGCGCGCCTCCGGCCGGCCGCTGACCGAGGTCGCGGTGCCCGGCCTCTACACGGTCGAGGGGCTGTACCGGATCGTCCTGCCCAACCTGCCGCGCGCGGTGCGCGAGGCGGCGGCGGAGAGCTGGGTGCTCGGGCCGGAGGCGCGCGCCGCCGCGGTCGAGGACCCGGTGCGGCTGGAGGCCGCGGTCCTCGCGCTCTACGCAGAGGACTACGCCCGCGCCTGGCAGGCGGTGATGGACGACCTCCAGATCCCGCAGTTCCGCACGCTGCAGGAGGCGGCGGAGGGGCTCAACCTGCTCGGCGCGCCGAACTCGCCGATCCGCGACGTGATGCGCTCCCTCGCGCGGCAGCTCTCGGTCGGCACCTCGCCCGATCCGGCGCCGCAGCAGGGGCAGCAGCAGGGCCAGGCGCAGCAGCGCGTGCAGGCGGCGACCGGCGGGCCGGAGCCCTCCTCGGCCGAGCCGGTGGCGCGCATCGTCGAGACGCGCTTCCAGGCGCTGCGCGAGGCGGCGGGCCAGCCGACCGACGAGGCGCTGCGGATCGTCAACGACCTGTTCGCGCGCGTGGCGCAGCTCGTCAGCGCGCCGCCGGGCACGGTGCTGCCGCCGCCGGCGGGGCTCGATCCCGGCCAGCGGCTGATGGCGGAGGCGGCGCGGCAGCCGGAGCCGCTCGCGCGCTGGCTGCGCAACCTCGCCGTCTCCACCGCGGCGCAGCGCGGCGGCGGGGCGCGCGCGGCGATCGCCGCGGCCGGCAAGCCGGTGATGGACGCCTGCCGCGAGATGCTGGCGCGCTTCCCGTTCCGCCTCGACGGGCCGGACCCGCCGGTGGACGACTTCGCGCGGCTGTTCGGGCCGGGCGGCCAGCTCGACCAGTTCTTCACCCAGCACGTCCGGCCCTATGTGGACACGACGCAGAACCCGTGGCGGCCGATCGCGCCGGAGGGGATGCCGCCGGTGGTCAGCGCCGCCGACGCGCTGAACTTCCAGCGCGCGGCGCGGATCCGCGACGCCTTCTATCCCGGCGTCGGCGGCGGCGGGCTGCGCTTCGAGATCGTGCCGCGCGGCTTCGACCCGAACGCGCGCGGCATGATCCTCGAGGTCGAGGGCACCCGCACCGAGATCACGCGCGACGGCCCGTTCCGGCCGATCGCGCTGAGCTGGCCGGCGCGCGGCGGGCTCACCCTCACCTTCGAGCCGCCGGCCTCCGGCGGGGCGATCGCGTATGACGGCGGCTGGTCGGGGCTCCGCCTCGTCCTTCGCCCGCAGAGCCGGCTCACCGCGACGCGCCAGCCGGACCGGCTGAGCCTCACCGTCTCGCAGGGCGAGCGCACGGCGGAGTTCGAGCTGCGCACCGGCAGCGCGACGCACCCCTTCGGCATGAGCGAGCTGCGGGAGTTCCGATGCCCGACGCTGCCGCCCTGACCGCGATCGGCCTCTACGGCAAGCTGCCGGCGCACGGGGACTTCGTGCGCCGGGCGCTGCCGAAGAGCTTCGTGGATCCCTGGGACGCCTGGCTCCAGGCGGGCATGGCGGCGGCGCGGGCGGCGCTCGGAGAGGCCTGGGAGGATGCGTGGCGCGACGGCCCCGTCTGGCGCTTCGCCCTGCCCGCCGGCGCCTGCGGTCCGGAGGCGGTGGCCGGCGTGCTGGTGCCGAGCGTCGATTCGGTCGGCCGGCGCTTTCCGCTCACCCTCGCCGCGGTCTTCGCCGGCGGCGAGGGGCCGGCGCGGGTGGCGGAGGAGTGGTTCGAGGCGCTGGAGCGGCTGGCCCGGACCGGCCGCGCGGGCGGCACGGACGCGGACGGCCTGGCCGGTGCGCTTCCCCGACCCGTCGCCGCCGTCGCGGACCGGCTCCTGCGCGACGACGTCATGGCGCTCCTCGACGGCGCGGGGGAGGAGGACGGGCCGGGCGCGGCCGCGGGCGAGGGGGCGGAGGCGCCGGGCTTCCCCGAACGCCCGGCCGTCGGCTGGTGGACGCTCGGCGGAGCGCGGCTGCCGGCGATGGTCTGGGAGACCACGGCGCTGCCCGCGCCGGAGGAGTTCGCGATGCTGCTGGACGTGCCGACGTGAGCGGGTCCGGGGACCGGCCTCGCGATGCGGACGCGACGCTGAACGTCGGCCCGCCGCGTCCGGACGGCGCCGCCGGCGTGCCGGCGGCCCCGCAGCCGCCCGCGGCATCCCCGCGAGCGGCGGCGCGGGGGGTGGCGGCGGGCGCGGGCGGGCTGGTTTCCGCCGCGGTCACCCATCCGGGGGCGGTGCGCACCCGCAACGAGGACAGCTACGTGGACCGGCCCGACCTCGGCCTGTGGGCGGTGGCCGACGGCGCGGGCGGCCACGGCGCCGGCGACTACGCCTCGAACGCGATCCGCGAGGCGCTGGAATCCATTCCGGCCGGTCTCTCCGCGGCCGAGGTCCTGGCCCAGGTCCGGCTGCGGCTCGCCGCGGTCAACACGGCGCTGCGCGAGGAGGCGGAGCGACGCGGTCCGGGGCGGGTGATCGCCAGCACGGTGGTCGCCCTGCTCGTGCGCGGCGGCCACTTCGCCTGCCTGTGGGCGGGGGATTCGCGCGCCTACCTGCTGCGCGACGGCGCGCTGCAGCGGCTGAGCCGGGACCACAGCCTGGTGCAGGAGCTGGTGGACCAGGGCGCGATCAGCGAGGCCGAGGCGGAGGCCCACCCGCAGGGCAACGTCATCACCCGCGCCGTCGGCGCCGCCGCGACGCTCGAACTCGACAAGGTGACGGGCCGCGTGGTGCCGGGCGACCGCTTCCTGCTGTGCAGCGACGGCCTGATCCGCGTGGTGGAGGAGCCGGAGATCGCCGGGACGCTGGCCGGAGAGGACGCTGCCGGGCGACTGGTGCGCCTCGCCGTGGAGCGCGGCGCGCGCGACAACGTCACGGTGGTGACCCTCGTCCGCGGCGGCTGACGCGCGCCGCACCGCAACCGGCGCGGGCAGCGCCGACGCCGCGGCCCGGACGCGCGACGGGCGCGCCCCGATGGGCGCGCCCGTGCCGGCGATCGCGAGGGCGGGGCCTCGGAGGGTCCGAGCGGGGCTGGCCGGCCGCTCAGATCACCTTGGCCGCGCCGACGTCGTAGCCGACGCGCGGCGTCTCGGCCCCGGCGTTGTCCTTGTCCATCTCGATGAACGAGTAGACGATCTTGGTGAAGTTGATCGAGATGCTCTCCGAGGGCCGGTCGCCGCCCGAGCTCACCGAGTAGCCGCTGACCATCGCGCCCTCGAGCTCGTACTTCGCATAGACCTCGAGCTTGTCCTTGTCGGTCTTGCAGAAGTCGATCTCGACCTTTTGGCCTTCGCCGTGCAGCGCCTCGTCCAGCCACTTGTAGGACGACTTGTCCATCGGCTTGGTGACGACGATCTCGGAGACGCTCGGCGCCGAGGCCTCGCGGTCGTGCGACCCGCCGGTCGGCGAGGAGATGCCGCGGCCGACGCCCCACTGGAAGCTGTTGACCTCCACCCAGCCGTCGCTGCCCTTGTGCCCTTCGGCGGTCACGTCGCCCTTGATGTCGCCGTACTTGATGTAGATCGGCATGATCCTGCTCCTCGCTCCATCCCCCGGCGGTCTCGGCCCCGTGCCAGACCTTAACCGATATCGTAGCGGAACGCGCCGTCGTCGGCGACGCCGATGCGCACGCGCCCGATGTCCTGGCCATCCGCGAGCCGCGCCAGGATCCCCGCGGACAGCTCCGGCAGGACGGTGCGGTTCAGGATGGTCTCGATGTTGCGCGCGCCGGACTCCACCTCGCGGCAGCGCGCGACGATGTTGTCCGCGACGCCGTCCTCGACCTCGAGATCCACGCCGTAGGTCTCGCGCACGCGGCGGCGGATGCGGTTGAGCTGCAGCCCGACGATCTGGCGCAGGATCTCGTCCGGCAGCGGGTAGTAGACGACCACGTTGCAGCGGCCGAGGAAGGCCGGCTTGAATACCTTGAGCAGGTCCGGGCGCAGCGCCTCCGCGAGCTCCGCCGGACCCGGCGCCGTCTCGGGGTCGGCGCAGAGCTTGGCGATGGTGTCGGTGCCGGCGTTCGAGGTCATGATGATGACGGTGTTGCGGAAGTCGATGTCCCGCCCCTCGCCGTCCTTCATCTGGCCCTTGTCGAACACTTGGTAGAACACGTCCTGCACGCCGGGATGGGCCTTCTCCATCTCGTCGAGCAGGACGACGCTGTAGGGGCGCCGGCGCACCGCCTCGGTCAGCACCCCGCCCTCGCCGTAGCCGACATAGCCGGGGGGCGAGCCCATGAGGAGCGAGACCTTATGCTCCTCCTTGAACTCGCTCATGTTGATGACGGTCATGTTCTGCTCGCCGCCGTAGAGCAGGTCGGCGAGGGCGAGCGCCGTCTCGGTCTTGCCGACGCCGGAGGTGCCGGCCATCAGGAACACGCCGATCGGCTTGCGCGGATCGGTGAGGCCGGCGCGCGAGGTGCGGATCGCCTGGGCGATCGCCTCCAGCGCGTGGGACTGGCCGACGACCCGCTCCTCGAGCCTCTCCTTGAGGGTCAGGATGGTGCGGATCTCGTCGCCGACCATGCGGCCGACCGGGATGCCGGTCCAGGTGGCGACCACCTCGGCGATCGCCTGGCCGTCCACGACGGGGTGGACCAGCGGCTCCTCGCCCTGGAGCGCGTGCAGGGCGGAATTGGCTTCGGCCAGTTCCTGGCGCAGCGCGTCGGGGTCCTCCGCCGTGGCGGCCTCGGCGCCGGCGGCGGCCGGGGCCGCGGCGCCCGCGGGCACCGGGGCGGGCGCCGCGGCCGGCGCGGCGATCGCCGCCTCCAGCCGGGTCCGCAGGTCGCGGATCCGCGCCACCAGCGCCTGCTCCTCCTTCCAGCGGGCCTCCAGGCCGGTCAGCTCGAACTGCAGCCGGTCGCGCTCCTCGACCAGCGTGTTCTTGCGCGCGGCGTGGTCGGTGCCGGTGGCGACCTCGCGCTCGATGGCGGCGAGCTCGGTCGCGATCAGGTCGAGCCGCCGCCGGCGGTCCTCGATCGGCGCCGGGATCGCCGCCTGGCTCATCGCCACGCGCGCGCAGGCGGTGTCGAGCAGCGAGACGCCCTTGTCGGGCAACTGGCGCGCGGGGATGTAGCGGGCGGAGAGGCGCACCGCCTCCTCCACCGCCTCGTCGAGGATGCGCACGCCGTGGTGCTTCTCGAGCGTCGGCACCAGGCCGCGCAGCATGGCGCAGGCGAGGGGCTGCGAGGGCTCGTCCACCTTCACCACCTGGAAGCGGCGGGTCAGGGCGGCGTCCTTCTCGAAGTACTTCTTGTACTCGGCCCAGGTGGTGGCGGCGAGGCAGCGCAGCTCGCCGCGCGCGAGCGCCGGCTTGAGCAGGTTCGCCGCATCGGTGCCGCCGGCGGCGCCGCCGGCGCCGATCAGCGTGTGCGCCTCGTCGATGAACATGACGATCGGCTGGGGCGAGGCCTTCACCGCGTCGATCACGCCCTTGAGGCGGTTCTCGAACTCGCCCTTCACCCCGGCGCCGGCCTGCAGCAGGCCGAGGTCGAGCGACATCAGCCTCACCTTGCGCAGCGCCTCGGGCACGTCGCCGGCGGCGATGCGGAGCGCGAGGCCCTCCGCCACCGCGGTCTTGCCCACGCCCGGCTCGCCGGTGAGGATCGGGTTGTTCTGCCGCCGCCGGGTGAGGATGTCGATCACCTGGCGGATCTCGGAATCGCGGCCGAGGATCGGGTCTATCCGGCCGGCCCGCGCCTGCGCGGTGAGGTCGGTGCAGAACTGCTCGAGCGGCCCGCCGCCGCGCGGCGCATCGCCGCCGGGGGCGCCGGTCGGCACGCCCGCGGCGGCCTCGGCGGCGGCGGCCGCGGCCTCGGTCGCCTCCTCGCTGCCCTCGGCGAGGTCGGCGAGGTTGCGCCGGATCGCCTCGGCCGGCAGCCCGGCGAGGGTGGGGGAGGAGTCGCGCAGGGTGCGCGCCAGCGCCTCGTCCGACAGCGCGGCCGCGAGCAGGTGGCCCGAGCGGATCCTGCCCGCCCCGCCCTCGAGCGAGGCGATCAGCCACGCCTCCTTGATCAGCGCGACGATGTCGGGCGAGAGCGAGGGGGCGCGCGCGTTGCCCGTGCGCATCCGGTCGAGGGCGCGGGTCAGCTCGGCCGCGACCCGCCCGGCGTCCGCCCCCTGCCTGCGCAGGATGGCGGCGACGTCGGTGCCCGGCGCCTCGACCAGCTTGAGCAGCAGGTGCTCGAGCTCGACGTTGTAGTGGCTGCGGGAGAGGGTGAGGCCGGCCGCGGCTTCCAGTTGACGGCGGCAGAGCGGGTTGAGGCGGGCGACGAGGGATTTCAGGTCGATCGCCACCATGGTCCGCGCAACCTCCCGCCATGGGCGGCGAATCTGGCCGCCGCTCGCCGGGCAGGACGGTAAGGGCGGGCCGCCGCGCTGTCCAGCACTGCCGCGTTACGGTTGTGTCGCGCGTGTTTCGCCCGCATGTTGTGCGCGTTTCGTCCCGGTTTCGCGGGGCGAGGCCAGGGGGATGGGCGATGGCCGAGGACGTGCTGGATCTCGAGACGCTGCTGGCGCCGCTCGGAGGCGAGGGCGGCGCGGGGGAGGACCTGCGGACCGACTTCTCGCCGGCCTCGCCCTACCAGAAGCTGCGCGACGCGCGCGCCGAGGCGCGCGCCGAGGAGCGCCAGCAGGACGCCGAGGGCGGGGCGGAGGCGGCGGTGCCGACGGCCTGGCGCGAGGTGCGGCGCATCGGCCTCTCCTGCCTCGCCGAGAAGAGCAAGGACTTCGAGATCGCCGCCTGGACGGTGGAGGCGCTGGTGCGCCTCGACGGGCTCCAGGGCCTCGCCGCGGGCGCGAAGCTGATCACCGGCCTGCTGGAGAAGTACTGGGAGCCCGGATACCCGCGGCCGGACGAGGAGGGCCTCGAGGTCCGCGCCGCGCCGATCGGCGGCCTGGCGGGGGAGGGCGCCGACGGGACGCTGATGCAGCCGCTGCGGCGGCTGCCGCTGTTCCGCCGCGCCGACGGCTCCCCGGTCGGCCTGCACCTCTACCGCCAGGCCGAGGAGACGGAGGCGCTGGCCGACGCCAAGCGCAAGAAGGCGCGGCTCGACGCCGGGGTTCCCGAGATGGCGGCGCTCGAGGCGGAGGCGAAGCTGGACGCGGCGCACCTGCGCGCGGTCGGGCTTGCGGCGCGCGCCGCGGGCGAGGCCTGGGCGGCGATGGACGCGGCGCTGTCCGCCCGGTTCGGCGCCGAGGCCCCGGCCACCCGCCGCGTCGCCGAGGCGCTCGAGCAGATGGTCGCCATCGCCGAGCGCCTCCTCGGCCCCCTGCCGCGGGAGGTCGCCGCCGCGGATCCGGCGGGCGACGCCGAGGAGGCGGGCGATGCCGCCGCCGCGGCGGGAGGCGGCGCCCCGGCGGCCGGCGCGGGGGGCGGCGGCCCCCGCCCCGTGCGCACGCGCGAGGACGCGATCCGCCAGCTCGAGGAGCTCGCCGACTGGTTCCGCCGCACGGAGCCGCACTCGCCGCTCGCCTTCACCCTGGAGGACGCGGTGCGCCGCGCCCGGATGCCGCTGCTGGACCTGCTCTCCGAGGTGCTCCCGGACGCCAAGGCGCGCGCCGCCATGCTGACCATGCTCGGCATCCGTCCGCCGCCGAGCGAGTGACCGTGCGCGGGGGGCCGCCGCCGGGCGCCCCGGCTACCCCGGCGCGGGGGCGGCCGGAGTGGCGCCGGCCCGGGGGCATTCCCGCGCCGCGGTCGCAACTGCCGCGTTGACCGCGGTTCGCTCGCGCATCTATCTTCGCGTCAGAACGCGGGGCGACCAGGTTTCGGTCCGGGGAGGACGTGATGGCCAGCGTGCATGACAAGCTCGCTCGCGTGCGCAAGCCGCGGGTCCACATCACCTACGAGGTCGAGACCGAGGGCGCGACGGTGCAGCGCGAGCTGCCTTTCGTGGTCGGGGTGATGGGCGACTTCGCGGGGGACCCGGCGGAACCCCTGCGGCCGCTCGCCGAGCGCAAGTTCGTCAGCATCGACCGGGACAACTTCAACGACGTCATGGCGCGCATCGCGCCGGGCCTGAACATCAAGGTCAAGAACACGCTCGCGGGCGACGACTCCGAGATGGCGGTCGAGCTGAAGTTCCGCTCGATCGAGGACTTCGAGCCGGGCCGCGTCGCCGAGCAGGTGCCGGCGCTGAAGGCGCTGCTCGAGACCCGCGCCAAGCTGCGCGACCTGATGAGCAAGGCCGACCGCTCGGAGGAGCTGGAGGGCCTGCTCGAGCAGGTGCTGCAGGACAAGGAGAAGCTGGCCAGGCTTTCGAGCGAACTCGGCCTCGATGCGCCGAAGCAGGAGGGCTGACGCGATGAGCGCGAGCCAGACCGAGGCGGCGGGCGCCGCCGGTGCCGTCACGACCGAGGAAGCCGGGCTCGGCCTGCTCGAGCAGGTGATCGGCGCGACCAAGCAGACCGAGCGCGACCGCGCGCAGGAGCTGATCAAGGCGTTGACCGAGGAGGCGCTGAAGGGCACCGTCACCTTCAGCCGCAACCTCTCCATGACCTTCGAGCGGGCGATCGCCGCGCTCGACCGCAAGATCTCCGAGCAGCTCAACCAGGTGATGCACCACCCGCGCTTCCTCCAGCTGGAGGGCTCGTGGCGCGGGCTGCACTACCTGGTGATGAACTCGGAGACCGGCACCTCGCTCAAGCTGCGGCTGCTGCAGATCTCGAAGCGGGAGCTCTCGCGCGATCTCCAGCGCGCGACCGAGTTCGACCAGTCGCAGATGTTCAAGAAGATCTACGAGAACGAGTTCGGCACCCCGGGCGGCGAGCCCTACGGGGCGCTGATCGGCGACTACGAGTGGACCAACCACCCGGACGACGTCGAGACGCTGCGCCTGATGTCGAACGTCGCCGCAGCCGCCTTCGCGCCGTTCATCTCCGCGGTCGGGCCGGGCATGTTCGGCTTCCAGGACTGGCGCGAGCTGTCCAAGCCGCGGGACCTGGCCAAGATCTTCGAGGGTGCCGAGCACACCAAGTGGCGCAGCTACCGCGACACGGAGGACAGCCGCTTCGTCACCCTGGTGATGCCGCGGGCGCTGGCGCGCCTCCCCTACGGCTCCGCCACCACGCCGATCGAGGAGTTCGGCTACGAGGAGGCGCCCTTCGACGCCGCCGGCAACCCGAAGGCGATGGAGCACCACGACTACTGCTGGATGAACGCGGCCTACGTGATGGGGGCGCGCCTCACCGACGCCTTCGCCCAGCACGGCTTCTGCGTCGCCATCCGCGGCGCCGAGGGCGGCGGCAAGGTGTCGAACCTGCCGACCCACGTCTTCACCTCCGACGACGGCGACGCCGACACCAAGTGCCCGACCGAGATCGGCATCACCGACCGGCGCGAGTTCGAGCTCTCCAACCTCGGCTTCCTGCCGCTCTGCCACTACAAGAACACCGACTACGCGGTGTTCTTCGGCGCCCAGTCCACGCAGAAGCCGAAGAAGTACGACCGGCCGGAGGCGACGGCGAACGCCGCCATCTCCGCGCGCCTGCCCTACCTGATGGCGACCAGCCGCTTCGCGCACTTCCTCAAGGTGATGGCGCGCGACAAGATCGGCTCCTTCATGGAGGCGTCGGACTGCGAGGCCTGGCTGAACCGCTGGATCAAGAACTACGTCAACTCCAACCCGAACGCGGGCCAGGAGATGAAGGCGAAGTTCCCGCTGCGCGAGGCGCGGGTGGAGGTGAAGGAGATCCCGGGCAAGCCCGGCTCCTACAACGCGGTGGCCTACATGCGGCCGTGGCTGCAGATGGAGGAGCTCACCACCTCCATGCGCATGGTCGCGCGCATCCCGCAGAAGGCCTGACCGCGCCCGCCGTCGGCCGGCGCGCGGCGTTGCGGCGGGGCGGCTCGACGGCGGACCGGGGCGGGGAGCGTCCCCGCCCCGCGCAACGGGAAGGGGTGGCGGCATGAGCGGGGGCTTGCGGGCGACCGTCCTCTCCGGCCGCTTCCTGGGCAACAGGGGCGAGGGCGCGGCAGGCGCGGAGGAGCTCGCCGACTTCCTCGCCGAGCCCTCGGCGGCGATGGCGTTGCGCCGCTGGTACGGCGACGCGGCGCTCGGCCGCATCCTCGCGCACGACGGCAGCGCCGAGGGGCGCGCCGACGCCGTGGCCCGGCTCGAGGAGACGGTGGACCGCGACATCGCCGCGCTCGACCGGCTGATCGCCGCCCAGCTCGACGCGGTGCTGCACCACGACCGGCTGCGCCGGCTCGAGGGGTCCTGGCGCGGCCTGCACTGGCTCGCCGAGCGCGTGCCCTTCGGCGCGCGGGTCCGGCTCCGCCTGCTCACCGCGCGCTGGACCGAGATCTGCCGCGACCTCGACCGCGCGGTCGAGTTCGACCAGTCCATCCTGTTCCGCAAGATCTACGAGGAGGAGTTCGGCACCCCGGGCGGCGAGCCCTACGGCATGCTCTGCGCCGACTACGAGGTGCGCCACGCCCCGGCGCCGGGCCACCCGACCGACGACGTGGCGGCGCTCGACGCCCTGGCGGGCATCGCCGCCGCCGCCTTCGCGCCGCTCGCCATCGCCGCCGCGCCGCCGCTGCTCGGCCTGGACAGCTGGGCCGAGGCCGGCCCGGCCGCCGACCTCGCCAATGCGCTGCGCATGCCCGACCGGCAGCGCTGGCGCCGGCTGCAGGAGCGCGAGGACACGCGCTTCCTCGCCGTGCTGCTGCCGCGCACCCTGGCGCGTGCCCCCTGGCCGCTCGACGGCGCGCGGCCGGACGGCTTCTGCTACCGCGAGCACGCGCCCTCCGTCGCCGCCCGCGTCTGGACCAGCCCGGTCTATGCGCTGGCCGCCGTCGCGGTGCGCGCCTTCGCGCGCAACGGCTGGCCGGCCGAGATCCGCGGCGCGGCGATCGCCGAGGAGGCCGAGGGCGGCGTGGTGGACGAGATCGTCGAGGAGCGCTTCTCCTCCGACCCGCCGGGCCGGACCGCGCGCCCGCCGGTCGAGCTCGCCCTCACCGACGAACAGGAGCGGCTGGCGATCGAGGCCGGCCTGCTGCCCTTCATCGGGCTCGAGGGCCTGCCCGAGGGGACCTTCGCCGCCGCCCCCTCGCTGCACCGCCCGCCGCGCATGGCCGGCGAGGCGGCGGACGCCAACCAGCGGCTCTCGGCGCAGTTCAACGCGATGCTCTGCGTCAGCCGCTTCGCCCACTGCATCAAGCTGATGGGCCGCGACATGGTCGGCGCCTTCCGCACCGCCGAGGACATCCAGGGCCGCCTGCAGCGCTGGCTCGCCGAGTTCACCAACTCCTCCGGCAGCGCCGCGGGCGAGATGGGCGCGCGCTACCCGCTGCGCTCCGCCCGCGTCGAGGTGCGCGAGAAGCCGGGCAAGCCCGGCGTCTTCGGCTGCGTCATCCAGCTCCAGCCGCACTATCAGCTCGACGAGGTGGGCGCGGCCTTCCGCCTCGTCACCGACCTCCAGGCCGCGAGGGCTGCCGCATGAGCGCGATCCGAACCGCCTTCGAGGCCGGCGACCTCCAGGGGGCGGTCGCCGCCGCCAACGCCGCCGTCAAGTCCGCCCCGCGCGACTTCGGCGCGCGCTGGGTGCTCGCCGAGATGCTGCTCTTCGCGGGCGAGCTCGAGCGCGCCGACCGCATCCTCGACGCCGTGATCGCCGAGGAGCCGTCGCCGGCGGTGCTCGAGTTCCGCCGCCTGCTGCGCGCGGCGGAGCACCGCCGGCGCGTGTTCGGCAAGGAGGGCGCGGCGCCGAAGCTGCAGGGCGAGGAGGCGACGGCGGCGCAGACCGCCTGCCTGCGCGCCCTCGTCGAGCTGCGCGCGGGCAACCCGGAGGCCGCCGCCGCCGCCGCCGCCGAGGCCGAGGAGCGCCGCCCGCGCGTCCCCGGCACGCACAGGCCGGCCGGCCCGGGCGCCGCGCCGGTCGCCTTCGACGACCTGCGCGACGCCGACGACCTGTTCTCGCCCTTCCTCGAGGCCCTGACCATGGCCGGCGACTACATGTGGATCCCGCTCGAGCGCGTCCGCACCCTCGAGTTCGAGGCGCCGAAGCGGCCGCGCGACCTGTGCTGGCGCCGCGCCAGCATCGAGATGAAGGACGGGCAGGAGGGGGTGATCTACGTCCCCGCCATCTATCCCTGGGGCGATGGCGGCATGCCGGACGGGCTCCGGCTCGGCCGCACCACCGACTGGCTCGATTCCGGCGGCGGCCCGGTGCGCGGCCTCGGCCAGCGCGTGCTGCTGGCCGGCGAGGAGGCGCTGCCGCTGAACGAGGCCGGCGCGCTGCACTTCGCATGACCGGCCGCCGCCGCGGCCCCGCCGCGCCATGAGCGAGAGCAGGAAGGAGCAGCCGCGCGTCCGCCTGCCGCTGCTCGACCGGCTGCTCGACGCCGATCCGGACGCGCCGCGCGACCCGCCGCTCACCGCCGCCTACGCGCTCGACATGCTGCGCGCGGCGGTGCGGCGCGACCTCGAGGCGCTGCTCAACGCGCGCCGCCGCCGCCTGCCGCCGCCGGCCGGGCTCGCCGAGCTGCCGAGCTCGCCGATCGGCTACGGCGTGCCCGACCCGACGGCGGGCAGCTTCACCCAGGAGGAGCGGCGCAGCGCGCTCGCGCGCGAGGTCGAGATCGCGATCCGCCGCTTCGAGCCGCGGCTGACCCACGTCTCGGTGCAGCTCCGCCGGCTCGACCGCGAGCTGATCGACCGCTCGCTCCGCATCCGCATCGACGCCATCCTGCGCACCGACCCGGTGCCGGAGCAGGTGAGCTTCGAGACCGTCGTGCGCCCGACCACCCTCGACGTCACGGTGCGCGAGGGCGCGGGCGGCGGCAGCGGCGGCTGAGGGAGGGGCGGGAGGTGTCCGAGGCGCTGCTTCCCTACTACAACGCCGAGCTCGCGGCGCTGCGCAAGCTCGCCGGCGAGTTCGCCGAGACCTACCCGAAGGTCGCCGGCCGCCTGCGCCTGACGCGGGAGCAGGTGGACGACCCGCTGGTCGAGCGGCTGCTCGAAGGCGTCGCCTTCCTCGCCGCGCGGGTGCACCACCGGCTCGACGACGAGCTGCCGGAGCTCTCCGACGCGCTGCTGGAGATGCTCTCGCCGCACCTGCTCGCGCCGGTGCCGTCCATGACCACGATCCGCCTCGGCGCCGCCCCGGGCAACCCGGCGGTGCTGCGCGTCCCCCGCGGCCTGACGCTGGAGACCGAGCCGGTGCGCGGCGAGCCGATCCGCTTCCGCACCTGCCACGACGTCACGCTCTGGCCGCTCGCGATCGAGCAGGCGCGGCTCACCGGCCTGCCGCTGGTCGCCCCGGCCAACCCGCGCGCCCAGGGCGCGGTCGCCTGCCTGCGGCTGGTGCTGCGCAGCGCCGTGCCGGAGCTGCCGATGGCGAAGTACGCGCCGGACCGGCTGCGCCTCCACCTGCGGGGCGGCGGCACCGCGGCGGCGCAACTGCACGAGCTGCTCTGCACCTCCACCCTCTCGGTCGCGCTGGCCGACGGGCCGACCGACCCGAGGCCGACGATCCTGCCGGCCGAGGCGCTCGGCGCGGCGGGGTTCGAGGCGGAGGAGGCGGCGCTGCCCTGGCCGCGCCGCGCCTTCGCCGGCCACCGGCTGCTGACCGAGTACTTCGCCTTCCCGGAGAAGTTCCACTACGTCGACCTCTCCGGCCTGCAGGAGCGCACCGCGCGCCAGGAGAGCGACCGCCTCGAGGTCTTCGTCTACCTCTCGCGCGCGGCCGGCGAGCTGGAGCGCATCATAACGGCGGAGAACTTCGCCCTCGCCTGCACGCCGGCGATCAACCTCTTCCCGCAGCGCTGCGAGCCGATCGCGATGGACGGCACGCAGTCGGAGTGGCTGGTCCTGCCCGACGCGCGCCGGCCGAGCGCGCTCGAGGTCTACGCCATCGAGCGGGTGCGCGAGAGCCGCCCCGACGGCTCCCGGCGCGAGGTCCTGCCCTTCCACCGCCTCGGCCGCAGCGACGCCGCCGCGGCCGACGGCGACGCGCATTCCGATGTCCACTACCTGGCGCGGCGCGGGCCGGCCGCCTCGCCGCTGACCGGCACCCAGACCACGCTGATGCTGCGCGACGCCGCCTTCGACCCGGCGCGGCCCGCCGATGCCGTGCTGACGGTGGAGGCGCTGTGCTGCAACCGCGACCTGCCCGCCATGCTGCCCTTCGGCGGCGGACAGCCGCGGCTGCGCGTCGCCGAGGGCGGCTCGCCGGTGGCCCAGGCGGAGTGCCTGTCGCCGGCCACGCCGACGCTGCGCCCGCCGCTGCGCGAGCGCTCGGCCTGGCGGCTGATCTCGCACCTCGCGCTCAACCATCTCTCGATCGCCGGCGGCGAGCACGGCGCCCGGGCGCTGCGCGAGATCCTGCGCCTGCACGACCTGCGCGACAGCGCGGAGAGCCGTGCCGCGCTCTCGGCGCTGCTCGCGGTGGACGCGGCGCCGGGGGTGGCGCGGCTGCCGGGCGGCAGGCCGGGCGCCTTCGCGCGCGGGCTGGAGGTGACGCTGACCTTCGATCCGCAGGCCTGGCAGCCCGGCGGCCTCTACCTCATGGCGGCGGTGCTGGAGCGCTTCCTGGCGCTGCAGGCGACGGTGAACGCCTTCGTCCGCACGAGCGTGGCGCTGCGCGGCCGCCCCGGCCTGGTGGCGCGCTTCCCGCCGCGCAGCGGCACCCGGACGCTGCTGTGACCGACGAGACCATCATCGTCCGGCGGCCGGCGCCGCCGCCCGCTTCCGGATCGCCGAAGCCGCGGCCGGGAGAAGGCGCCGCGGCGGCGCCCGAGGCCGCCGGTCCGGCGCCGCCGGCGGAACGCCAGGCGCCGGACGCCGCGCCCTCGCTGCTCGAGGCCGCGCTCGAGGCGACGGAGGGCGCGGCGGCCGAGCGGGCGGCGGCGGCGCGCCACGCCACCGCGGCGGGACCGCCGGTGCCGGACGAGCCGGACGATCCGCCGCCCGCGCCGGTGCTGCGGGCGATGGCGCCGGCGCAGCGTCTGGCGCGCGAGCCGACCCGCTTCGCCCTCGACCAGGCGATCGCCGTCGCCGCGCGCGTCGCCCATGGCGCGGCGGGCGCCGACCCGCTGGAGCTGCGCTACCGGAGCTGGCCGCGCCTCGGCCTGCCGGCCGGCGAGGTGGTGCAGGCGCAGCCCGAGACGGGCGAGCTGACGGTCGCCGCCTTCGGCCTGATCGGCCCCGGCGGGGTGCTGCCGCGCCACGTCACCGCGACGGTGGGGGCGGAGCTGCGCAAGCGCTCGACCGCGCTGCACGCCTTCCTCGACATGAACGCCCGGCGCTTCGTCGGGCTCTACGCCAAGGCCGGCGCGAAGTACCGCCCGACGCGCAACCCGGTGCCGGCGGAGACGGTGCTGGCCGCGGCGATCGGCATGGCCACGCCCGGCCTGGAGGGGCGGATCGCGCCGCCCATGCCGACCCTGCTCTACCACGCCGGCAACCTCGCGGCCCGCACCCGCTCGGCGGAGCGGCTGCGGGCGATGCTGGAGGAGGAGACCGGCGGGCGCGTGGACATCGAGGAGTTCGCCGGCGGCTGGCTGCGCCTGCCGGAGGAGGAGCAGACGCGCCTCGGCGGCGGGCGCACCGGGCGGCACGCGGCGCTCGGCCAGGGCGCCGCGGCGGGCTCGCAGGTCTGGGACCCGCAGGCGCGCTTCGTCATCCGCATCGGCCCGCTGCGCCGCCCGGCCTTCGAGGCGCTGCTGCCGGGCACGCCGCGATACCGGACCCTCGTGGACCTGACTCGGCTGTTCGTCGGGCTCGATGTCGGCTTCGCGCTGAACCTGGTGCTGGCGAGGGAGGAGATCCCCCCGCTCGCGCTCGGCGGCGGGGTGGCGCGGCTCGGCCAGACCTCCTGGCTCTGCAGCGCCGCGCCGCGGTCGCGGGACGGGACGGAACCGATGTTCGACGCGCGCTAGGCGCGCACCGCCGGAAGGGATTCGTCGCGTGGGGCACCCGCACTGGTTCGACGGCTACACGGCCGACACCCCCTACACGGCCGGCTACCATCCGGCGCAGTCGCCGACCGTCATCGGCCTCGTCTGCGCGGTCTGCGACGTCGCCTGGGCGCCGCCGGACCGCGAGGCGCTGACCGTGATCGACCTCGGCTGCGGCCGGGGCGTCACCGCCTGCGCGCTGGCCGCGGCCAATCCCGGCTGGCGCGTCGTCGGCGTGGACTTCCACCCGGCGCACATCGGCGACGCGCGCGAGTTCGCCGCCGAGGCGGGCATCGAGAACGTCGCCTTCCTCGAACTCGACCTGACGCGGATGGACGAGGCGGCGGCGGCGCGGCTGCTGCCGCAGGCCGACGTCATCACCGCGCACGGCCTCTGGACCTGGGTCTCGGACGCGGTGCGGGCCGGGATCATCGCCGTGCTGCGCGCCTGCCTGGTCAACGGCGGCGCGGCGATGATCAGCTACAACGCTCTGCCGGGCTGGTCGCAGGGGCTCGTCGTGGCGCGGCTGATTCAGGCCGCCGCGGCGCAGCGCCTCGGGCCGAGCGACCAGCGCGCCGCCTCCGGCATCGAGGCGCTGAGGGCCTTCCACCAGGCCGAGGCCTACCACCTCCGCGACAACCCGACCGTGGAGCGGCTGCTCGTGGGCGGGATCGGCAACACCACCGCCTACGTCGCGCACGAGTACCTGCCGCAGCACTGGCGTCCGGCCTGGGCGGGCGATGTCCACCGCGACCTCGCGGAGGCGCGGCTCGACTTCGTCGGCAGCAGCGCCGTGGAGGAGAACTTCCCCACCCTGCTGCTGACCGAGAAGCAGCGCCAGGCGGTGGCCCTGATCCAGGGACCCGAGCGCGAGACCGCGATCGACGCCTGCATCCGCCGCGTCTTCCGCCAGGACGTGTTCGTGCGCGGCCGCCGCCGCGACTTCGGCGTGCCGCGGCTGAGCGGGCTCCGGCTCGCCCTCCTGGTGGCGCGCGAGAAGGTCAGGCCGGCGGTGCGCACCCATGTCGGCGAGGCCTCGCTGCCGCCGCATGTCGCGGACCCGGTGCTCGATGCCCTGGCGGAGCGGCCGCGCGCCATCGGCGAGCTCCTGACCCTGCCCGGGACCGAGAATACGACGGCGGCCGAGATCGTCGCCGTGCTGGTCGGCGGCGGCTGGGCCATGCCGCTGTGGCGCGACGTGCCGGCGCTCGACTCGGCGGCGGCGGCGCGGGCGCGGCGCTACAACCGTGCGGCGCTGCGCCGTTACGGGGCGGACGCGATGGCCGGCGGCGGACGGCTCGGCCTGGTGGTGCCGGCGGCGGGCTGCGCCTATCCCTGCCCGGCGGACGAGCTGGCCGCGGCGGTGATGCTGCAGTCCGCCTTCGAGGCCGGCGAGCCGCCACCGGACATCGAGACGATCCTCGGCCGCCTGATGCGCGCCGACGCCGCGGAGGAGGCGCGCGCGGGCTTCCGCGAGCGGCTCGCCGCCCGCCTGCCGGGATGGCGGGCGGCGGGAGTGCTCTGAAGGGTCGGGCCGCGGCGGTCCGGGACCGGCGGGCGTCAGCGTCCGCCCGCGACGTCGAGCGTGGTGCCCGTGATGTAGCTCGCCTCGTCGGAGGCGAGGAACAGCACCGCATCCGCGACCTCGCGCGGCCGGCCGACGCGGCGCATCGGGACCAGGCGGTTCGGGCTGAGCTCGAGCGTCCGTTCCATGCGCGCGAAGGCCGCGCGGGTGCGGTCGGTCTCGATCGGACCCGGCGCGACGGCGTTGATGCGCACGCCGAGGTGCGAGACCTCCATCGCCACGTCGCGGACGAAGCCGTGGATGCCCGCCTTGGCCGCGGAATAGGCGGCGGCCCCGGTGTCGGCCGCCGACCAGGGCGTGCCGTTGCGCGAGCCCGAGGACATGCAGACGATGCTGCCCCTCCGGCGCGCCATCATCGAGGGCAGCACCGCGCGGGTGCAGAGGAAGGCGGAGCGCAGGTTCAGCCGGATGGTGAAGTCCCAGTCCTCGGCCGACATCTCCCAGATGCGGGCGTTGCGCGCGCCGCCGACGTTGTTCACCAGGACGTCCACCGGGCCGCATTCCTCCGCGATGCGGGCGAAGGCGGCCTGCACGACGCCTTCCTCGGTGACGTCGCCGGCCTGGGCGAGGACCGCGACGCCCTGGCCGCGCAGTTCGGCCGCGGCGCGCTCCAGCCCGGCCGCGTCGAGGTCGAGCAGGGCGAGCCGCGCGCCCTCTCCGCCGAGGCGGCGCGCGATGGCGGCGCCGATGCCGTTCGCGGCTCCGGTCACGACGGCGAGGCGGTCCTGCAGGCGGCCCATGGTGCGCTCCTTGCGGCGGGGAGGGCAGGGCGGCGCGCGGCCGCTCCCGGTGCGCGCGAGTGTGCTGCGGGCGAGGGAGGGTGGCAAATCCCCCGCCGCGCCGGACGCGCGGGGGCCGCGGCGCGTCGCCCCCGGCCGCCGGCGGCCCCTTGCATCGCGCCTCTCCGCCGGCACCTATGCCGGGACGGAGGACGCGCGATGGCGGAGCACGAGACCGACGACATCCCCCTGGCCGGCCGGGTCCGCGAGAAGCTGGTCGAGCGCAAGCAGGACTGGGCGCGCGAGGGCCGGCTGCTGACCGGCACCACCGCCGATCCCTCGCGCCAGCGCCTGCCGCCGGGCCAGACCCTGGTGCGCGACTGGCCGGTGCTCGACCTCGGCGTGCAGCCGGACGTCGCGCGGGAGAAGTTCCGCCTGCGCGTCGAGGGGCTGGTGGAGAACCCGCTGCGCCTCGACTGGGAGGGCTTCCTGGCCCTGCCGCAGGAGGAGCAGGTCTGCGACATCCACTGCGTCACGCAGTGGTCGCGCTACGACAACCGCTTCGCCGGCGTGAAGGCGCGCGCGCTGCTCGCCCTCGCCCGGCCGAAGCCGGAGGCGCGATTCGTCGTCCTCCACGGCTACGACGGCTACACGACCAACCTGCCGCTCGGCGAGTTCGACGCGCCGGACGCGATGCTCGCCCATTCCTGGGAGGGCAGGCCGCTGACGCGCCAGCACGGCGGGCCGGTGCGGGTGGTGGTGCCGCGGCTCTACTTCTGGAAGAGCGCGAAGTGGGTCACGCGCATCGAGCTGCGCGCGGAGGACCAGCCCGGCTTCTGGGAGGTGCGCGGCTACCACAACCACGGCGACCCGTGGCTGGAGGAGCGCTACGGCTGACGGCTGGCGCCGCTGCCGCGCCGGCGCCGGCGGACGGACGCGGCGCCCTCAGCTCGCGGCCGTTCCCGCGCGCGCCGGCGGCAGCCGGGACAGCACCTCCGTCCTGACCCGCCGCGCCAGGCCGCCGCGATGCGCCGCGTCGTTGCGGGCGATGTAGGCGCGCGCCGCCTCGTCGAGGCGGTACAGCGCCTCCGTCCCCGGCGCGGGGCGGAAGGCGCGGGCCATGCGGACCGCCGCCGGCCCGGCGCGCAGCCCCTGCGCCAGCACGCCGTTGCGCGCGCCCTTCGCCTGGTAGGCCAGGAAGCGCGGCAGCAGCGCGAGCGGCGAGGCGCCGAACTTCATCTCGATGTAGAGCCGGTTGCGCACGTAGTGGAACCAGCGCGTGCCGGTCCAGGCGAAGCGCCGCTCCGGGCTCACCTTGTGGCGCACGGCGATGTCGCCGCGGTAGCGGATGCGCCGGCCGAGCGCGATGGCGCGCAGGCAGAAGTCGTACTCCTCCCAGCAGAAGAACAGCGCGTCGTCGTAGCCGCCGCAGCGCGCGAAGTCCGCGCGCCGGATCGCGTGCCCGGCGCCGACGAAGGTGACGGCGTCGAAGCCCTGCGCCGCGCGCGGCAGCAGCGCGGCGGGGTAGCCCCAGGAGGAGAGGTCGTCCTCGCCCGTCGCGTGCACCAGGATTCGGCATCCCACCGCCGCGAGGCCCGCATCCTCGTCGAGGGCGGCGACCGCGCGGGCGAGGGTGTCCGGGCCGTCGAACTCCGCGTCGTTGTCGAGGGCGAAGACCACCCGCCCGCGGCCGAGCGCCGTGGCGCGATTGCGGCCGCCGGCCACGCCCCAGTTGCGGTCGAGCCGGACCAGCGTCGCGTCCGGCGCGCCGCGCACCGCCTCGGCGAGGCGCTGCAGGCTCTCGGGCCTGCTGCCCTGGTCGGCGATCCAGACATGCTTGGTCACGCCGGCCTGGGCGCGGGCGGAGGCGATCGCCTCGATCGTCTCCTCCGCGCGGTCGAGCGCCAGGATGACCACGTCCGCCGCGTAGCTGCCGGCGGGCGGCGCCGGCGCGCCGGCGACGTGCCGGGGCGCGGGATAGGGCGGTGGCCAGGTCATTCCAGGCGGGCCTCCTCCGGCGGCGGCGGGATCGCGAGATAGGCGATGCGCTTCGCCTCGCGCCGCCCGCGCGTGACCGTGTCCAGCACCAGCCCGCAGGCGAGGGCGAGCAGCGCGGCGAGGGCGAGCGTCGCCGAGAGCACCGCCGTCGGCAGCCGCGGCACCAGGCCGGTGCGCAGGAACTCCTCGAGCACCGGGAGGAACAGCGCGATCGCGGCGGCGGAGAGCAGGGCGGCGATGGCGGCGAAGAAGGCGAGCGGCCGCTCGCGCTTCACCAGCCCGACGATCGCGCCGAGGATGCGCAGCCCGTCGCGCAGGGTGCTGAGCTTGCTCGCCGATCCCGGGCGGCGCTCGCGGTACGCCGTGCGGACCTCGCCGATCGGCAGGCCGAGCTCGAGGGCGTGCACGGTGAACTCCGTCTCCGTCTCGAAGCCGCCGGCGAGGGCGGGGAAGGACTTGACGAAGCGGCGCGAGAAGACGCGGTAGCCCGAGAGCATGTCGCTGATCCGGTCGCCGAAGACGAGCCGCACCATCCCGGTCAGCACCCGGTTGCCGAGCCGGTGCCCGGGGCGGTAGGCGGCGGCGCCGTCGGCCGCCACCCGCACCCCGGTCACCATGTCGAGCCGCCGGGCGAGCAGCATGCGCACCATCCCGGGCGCGGCGGAGGGGTCGTAGGTGTCGTCGCCGTCCACCAGCACGTAGGCGTCGGCCTCGACATCGGCGAACATGCGGCGGACGACGTGGCCCTTGCCCTGCAGGGCCTCCTCGCGGACCACGGCGCCGGCGGCCGCGGCGACCTCGCGCGTGCGGTCGCGCGAATTGTTGTCGTAGACGTAGATCCTGGCCTGCGGGAGGGCGGCGCGGAAGCCGGCGACGACGCGGCCGATCGCCACCTCCTCGTTGTAGCAGGGGATGAGCACGGCGATCCGCGGCGCGGCGCCGGGGGGATCGTGGGCGGGCAGGGCGGCCTCCTCATGCGCGGCGCCCGCGCGTCAGCAGGCATTGCGCATGCGGGCGACGGCGACGAGCGTGCGCAGGATGATGGCGACATCGAGCCAGGGAGACCAGTTCTCGATGTATTCGAGGTCGCTCTCCACCCGGCGGATCAGCTTCTCCTCGGTCTCGGTCGGGCCGCGCCAGCCGCGCACCTGGGCGAGGCCGGTGAGGCCCGGCTTGACCCGGTGCCGCGCGGCGTAGAGCGGCGTCACCTCCTCGAACGGCTTCTCGCCCGCCCGCGTGCCGGGCGCGTGGGGGCGGGGGCCGACGACGCTCATCTCGCCCCGCAGCACGTTGAAGATCTGCGGCAGCTCGTCGAGCGAGGTGCGCCGGAGCAGCGCGCCGACCGGGGTGATGCGCGGATCGCCCTCGCGCACCTGGCACCGCACCGTGGGGTCCGCCGCGTCGTGGTACATGGTGCGGAACTTCAGCACGTCGAACGGCCGCCCGTTGAGGCCGATGCGGCGCTGGCGGAACAGCACCGGCCCCGGGCTGTCGAGCCGGATCGCGAGCGCGATCAGCGCCATCGGCACCGCCGTCAGGGCGAGGGCGGCGAGGGCGAGCAGGTAGTCCTCCGCCGCCTTGAACAGCGCCGCCCAGCCCGCGATCGGACGGTCGGCGAGCGGCGTCAGTTCGACCTCGCCGCGCCCGTGCCAGGCGAGGAGGTCGGGGGCGAGGCGGATGTCCACCGCGTAGTCGCCGAGCCGCCGCAGCAGCGCCAGCCCGCGGGCCTCGGCGACCCAGGGCATGGCGAGGATCACCTGGTCTACCTCGCCCTCGCGGAGCATGGCGAGCAGCGTGTCCATCGGGCCGAGCAGCGGGGCGCGGGCGGCGATGCGCAGCGCGGCCGAGGCGCGCGGCGTCAGGCCGCCATCCACGATCCCGAGCAGGCGGACCGCCCGCCCGGCGGGCCCCGTCAGCAGCGCGACGAGGCGCTCCGCCTGCCGGCCGTCCCCGCCGGCGGCGAGGATCACCGCGCGCGGGGCGGCGGCCGCGCGGGCGCGCGGCGAGGAGCGCATCAGCGCCGTGAGCGCGCCGCGGCCGAGGACCAGCGCCAGCGCGGCGAGGGTCAGCGCCATCCCGCCCCAGCGCAGGTCGATCCCCTCGGCCGCGCCGAGGGCCGCCGCGGCGAAGGCGGTGAACCCGGCGGCGCCGAGCAGGGCGGGCAGCAGGGCCCGCATCTGGCGGCGGAGCGAGAACAGGGCGGCCGGCCGATACGCCCCGCGCGCCGCGGCGAGCACGAGGACGAGCGACGACGCGGCCGCGAGCGCGCCGCCGATTCCCGCCGGCGCATGGCTCCCGCCGATCTCCTCGCCGGCCGGAAACGGCACCGGCATCGGCCCGGCGAGCGGGTCGGCGAGGACCAGGGCGGCGAGAAGCCCGGCGACCGACAGGAGCGCGAGATCGAGCGCGCCGACCAGCAGGGCGAGGACCGGCGGCGGCAGCGGACCGCGGCGCGGGGCGGCGTCGCGCCGCCCCGCCGTCCGGCTTCCGGGGCCGGCCGCCTCCCAGCCGGGTGCCGCGGCAGCCCCGGCCGTCTCGGCCGGGCCCGCGCCGCCGATCGGCTGCCAGACGAGGTCGTCGCCCGGAGCGGAGCCGCCGAGCCCGGCGGCCACCGCCATCCCGGCGGCCTGCGGGGCCGCGGCAGGCTGGCGCGCGCGATGCCGCCGTGCCGCGGCCGTCGCCTCGGGGTCGGGGCGGCGGCTCATCGGACGCGCGCCCGCATCGCGGACGGGCCGCGGGTGGCGCCATCGGCCCGCCGGGAGCCGGAAGGCCGTCGCAGGGGATGGGGGCCGGTCCTGCCTGCGGCCGGTGCCGCTGCGGGCCACGACGCTTGCCGCTCGGCGGGGGCGCAAACCGGATCAGTGGTCGTCCATGCACGCATGCGCGACCGGGCGTCTCGCTCTTCGGGATAGGGACCTCAAGGATCGCGCCCAGGGCGCGCACCGAAGACGAAACGTCGCGAAAGAAAAAAGTTCCCGGCCATGCCCGCCAGAGCCCCCGCGGCAACGCCGACGACGGGATATCGCGCACAGAATGGTGACAGGGCGACCAGGGCGGCGTAGGTGCCGTAGTTGCTTCCGAAGCCGACGAGGTTGACGACCAGGAACGACGCCCACTGCCTGGCCGCCGACAGGGTGCTGCGGCGGTCCCGGAAGGTCCAGCGGCGGTTCAGCGCCCAGGTCGTCGTCGCCGCAGCGAGGTAGGAGAGGAGGCGCCCGCCATAGGGCCCGGCGCCGGCGAACCACAGCGCGGCGTAGAGCACGGCGGTGTCCACCGCGAAGCCGACCGTGCCGACCGCGCCGAAGCGGAGGAACTCCTGCGCCAGGACGAGCCTCTGCGGGCCGAGCAGGGCGGCGGCGTGGCGCAACGTGCGAATCGGGCCGGTCTCCTGTGTCGGGCGGCGACGGGCATAGCGCGGCGCCCCCCGGGGGCAAGCCTGCGCCGCGACCGCCGCCGACGGTCGGGCCGAAATGCCCAGCGGCGGCGACCCGCCGTCCGGGGGTGGCCCGGCGGCGACGGGCGCCGGCCGGCCGACGCGAACCGGCGCGAAGGTGCAGCGGGCGGCCCCGCCACGGCCGCAGGGCGCTTGCGTCCGGCGGAGCCGCTGTGTTTCCTCCCGGCCGAGGACCGATCCGTCATGGGGGACGCACCGATGCAACGACGCCAAATCCTGGCCGGCGCCGCCGCGGTGGCCGGCGCCGCCGCGGCCGGCGGCCTGCCGCGCCCCTCGCTCGGCCAGGGCACGTCGGTCGGCGCGGCCGGCGCGCGCACGCTGAAGTTCATCCCGCAGGCCGATCTCGCCGTGCTCGACCCGATCCTGACCACGGCCTACGTCACGCGCCACCACGGCTACATGGTCTGGGACACGCTCTACGGCTTCGATGGCGACTACAAGGCGCAGCCGCAGATGGTGGAGGGCCACGCCGTCGAGGACGGCGGCCGGCGCGTGACCATGCGGCTGCGCGAGGGCCTGAAGTTCCACGACGGCGAGCCGGTGCGGGCGCGGGACTGCGTCGCCTCGATCCGCCGCTGGGCGGCGCGCGACGCGCTCGGCCAGGTGCTGATGGCGACCACCGACGAGCTCGCCGCGCCCGACGACCGCACCATCGTCTTCCGCCTCAAGCGGCCCTTCCCGATGCTGTTCGAGGCGCTGGGCAAGCCCTCGACGCCGGTCTGCTTCATCATGCCGGAGCGTCTGGCGAGCCAGGACCCGAACCAGCCGCTGCGCGGCGAGCTGATCGGCAGCGGCCCCTTCCGCTTCAAGGCGGACGAGCGGGTGCCCGGCGCGCGCGTGGTCTACACGCGGTTCGAGGACTACGTGCCGCGCCCGGACGGCACGCCGAGCTGGACCGCGGGGCCGAAGCGCGTGCACTTCGACCGCATCGAGTGGCACGTCACGCCGGATCCGGCCACCGCCGCCGCGGCGCTGCAGAACGGGGAGGTGGACTGGTGGGAGCAGCCGACCGGCGACCTGCAGCCGGTGCTGCGGCGCAACCGCAACATCGTCCTCGAGATCCCGGACCCCACCGGGCTGATGGCGATCTGCCGCTTCAACCACCTGCACCCGCCCTTCGACAAGGCGGCGGTGCGTCGCGCCCTGCTCGGCGCGGTGAACCAGGCGGACTACATGACGGCGGTGATCGGCACCGACCGCAGCCTCTGGCGCGAGGGGGTCGGCTTCTTCCCGCCCGACACGCCGCTCGCCAACGACGCGGGCATGGAGGCGCTGACCAGCCCGCGCGACTACGAGAAGGTCAAGCGCGACCTCGCCGCCGCCGGCTACCGGGGCGAGAAGGTGGTGCTGATCGCCGCCACCGACTTCCCCTCGCTCAACGCCCTGGCGCAGGTCGGCCACGACATGTTCCGCAAGGCGGGGATGAACGTGGAGTTCGTCGCCACCGACTGGGGCACGGTGGTGCAGCGCCGGGCGAGCCGGGAGGCGCCGGAGCGCGGCGGCTGGAGCGTGTTCTTCACCTTCTGGGCCGGGGTGGACATGTTCAACCCCGGCGTCCACCAGTCGCTGCGCGGCCACGGCCAGCAGGCCTGGTTCGGCTGGCCGACCATCCCGCGCATCGAGGAGCTGCGCGCGCAGTGGTTCGAGGCCCCCGACCTCGAGGCGCAGAAGCGGATCGCCCGCGAGATCCAGAAGGTGGCCTTCGAGGAGGTGCCCTACCTGCCGCTCGGCCAATACTTCCAGGCGACCGCCTACCGCCGCGGCCTGACCGGGGTGCTGAAGGGGCTGCCGCTGTTCTGGAACGTGCAGCGGAACGGCTGAGCCGGCCGGGCCGCCGGGCGGGCTGGCCGGGCGCCGTCGCGAACCCCGCAGCGGCGCCGAATCAATTTTCGGCGTTGCGGCGGCGCGCGCGCGGTGGTCCCATCCGTCCCGGGAGACGATCGAAGGAGACGAAGATGCTCCGCCGCGACCTCATGCTCGGCGCCGCCGCCGCGGCCGCCTCGGCCGCCGCCCTGCCGCGGCCGTCCATCGCGCAATCCGCGCGCGGGCGCGTGCTGAAGTTCGTGCCGCAGGCCAACCTCACCAGCCTCGACCCGATCTGGACCACGGCCTACATCACCCGCAACCACGGCTTCATGGTCTGGGACACGCTCTACGGCATCGACCGGCAGTTCCGGCCGCAGCCGCAGATGGCCGAGGGCCATGGCTTCGAGGATGACGGGCGGGTCTGCACCATCACTCTGCGCCAGGGCCTGAAGTTCCACGACGGCGAGCCGGTGCGGGCGGCCGACTGCGTGGCCAGCCTGAACCGCTGGATGCGCCGCAGCCCGATGGGCCAGAAGCTCGCCACCGTCGTGGACGAGCTCTCCGCGCTTGACGACCGGCGGCTGCGCTTCCGCCTCAAGCGGCCGTTCCCGCTGCTGCTCAACGCGCTCGGCAGCGTCAACGCGCCGATTCCCTTCATCATGCCGGAGCGGCTCGCGCGCACCGATCCGTTCCAGCAGATCCGCGAGGCGGTCGGCAGCGGCCCCTTCCGCTTCAAGGCAGACGAGTTCAACTCGGGCAGCCTCGTCGTCTACGAGCGCAACCCGGACTACAGCCCGACGCCCGTCGGCCAGCGGGCGCTGATGGCCGGCCCGAAGGTCGTGAACTTCGACCGCGTCGAGTGGCACATCATCGTGGACGCGGCGACGGCGGCGAGCGCGCTGCAGACCGGCGAGATCGACTGGTACGAGCAGCCGACGCCGGAGATCCAGCAGCTTCTCCGCCGCAACCGCGCGATCCGGGTGGAGCCGATCGACCCGCTGCCCAACGGCGCGATCCTGCGCTTCAACCACCTGCACCCGCCCTTCAACGACAAGCGGATGCGCCAGGCGATCCTGCCGGCGGTGAGCCAGGAGGACCACCTGATCGCGATCGTCGGCACCGAGGCGGGGATGTACCAGGCCGGCGGCGTGTTCACGCCGGGCACGCCGCTCGCCAACGACGTCGGGCTCGAGCCGCTGAAGGGCCCGCGCAGCGTGGACCGCGCCAAGGCGCTGATGCGCGAGGCGGGGTACACGAACCAGCTCATCCGGCTGATCGGGCCGACCGACATCCTCGCCCCGGCGGCGCTGACCCAGGTCGGCGTGGACATGTTCCGCCGGCTCGGGGTGAACCTCGACCCGGTGATCACCGACTGGGGCACCGTGGTGCAGCGGCGCGCCAGCCGCGAGCCGCTCGACAAGGGCGGCTGGTCGGTCTTCTACACCGCCTTCGGCTCCTACGACTTCCTCGACCCCTCGGGGCACTTCCCGCTGCGCGGCAACGGCGCGGGCGCCTGGTTCGGCTGGCCGGACATCCCGAAGCTCGAGGAACTGCGCGACGCCTGGTTCGACGCTCCCGACCTCGAGGCGCAGCAGCGCATCGCCCGCGACATCCAGCGCGTGGCGATGGACGAGCTGCCCTACGTGCCGCTCGGCGCCTACATGTCCATGACGGCGCTGCGCGGCGACCTTGCGGACCGGGTGCAGGGCCCGGCCCTGTTCTGGGGAATCCGACGGACATGAGCGACACGACGATGCGCCGGCGCGGCATCCTGGCGGGCGGGGCGGCGGCCGCGGCGGCGGCGGGGCTGTCCCGCTTCGCCCTGGCGCAGGGCGCGGCGGCGCGCACCCTCAGGGTGATCCCGCAGGCCAACCTCACCAGCCTCGACCCGGTCTGGACCACGGCGGTGGTCACCCGCAACCACGCCTTCATGATCTACGACCAGATCTGCGCCCAGGACTCGCGGGGTGAGATCCGCCCGCAGATGGCCGAGGGCTGGACCACCGAGCCGGACGGCCTCGCCTGGACCTTCACCCTGCGCGAGGGCCTCGCCTTCCACGACGGCGAGAGGGTGCTGGCGAGGGACGCGGTCGCCTCGATCCTGCGCTGGGCCCGGCGCGATCCCTTCATGCAGGTGCTGTGGCCGAACGTCGCGGCGGTCGAGGCGCTGGACGACCGGCGCTTCCGCTTCCGCCTGCACAGGCCAGTGCCGCTCCTGCTCATGGCGCTCGGCCAGACGCAGTTCCCCTGCTTCGTCATGCCGGAGCGCGTGGCGCAGACCGACCCGTTCCAGCAGACCCGCGAGGCGGTCGGCAGCGGCCCCTTCCGCTTCCTGCGCGACGAGTGGAACCCGGGCCAGCGCGCCGTCTGGGCGCGCAACGAGCGCTACGTGCCGCGCCAGGAGCCGGTGGACGGCCTCGCCGGCGGCCGGGTGCCGAGGATCGAGCGCGTCGAGTGGACGATCATCACCGACCCGGCGACCAGCGCCGGGGCGATGCTGACGGGCGAGCAGGACTACTGGGAGTATCCGCTGCACGACCTGCTGCCCCAGCTCCGCCGCGCCCGCGAGGTGGTGGTGCAGCAGCGCCTGCTCGACGGCACCTACGGCATCTGCCGCTTCAACTGCCTGCATCCGCCCTTCAACAACCCGGCGATCCGCCGCGCCGTGGCGATGGCGGTGGACCAGCGCGACTACCTGCGCGCCGTCGCCGGCGAGGAGCCCGACGGCTGGGGCGTGTGCGAGGGCGTCTTCACCTGCGGCACGCCGCTCGCCAACGAGGCGGGGAGCGAGATCCTCAAGGTGCGCAGCGTCGAGCGCGCCCGCGCCGCGCTGCGCGAGGCCGGCTACAACAACGAGCGCGTGGTGCTGGTCGCGCCGGGCGACTACCCGCAGATCAACGCCCTCTCGCTGGTCACCGCCGACCTCCTGCGCCGGCTCGGCATGAACCTCGAACTGGTGGCGGCGGACTGGGGCACGCTGGTGCAGCGGCGCGCCAGCAAGGAGCCGGTCGAGCGCGGCGGCTGGAGCGTGTTCCACACCACCTCCTCCGGCCAGACCCTGGCGATCCCCGCGACCCACCTGTTCCTGCGCGCGAACGGCGAGCGCGCCTGGTTCGGCTGGCCGGACGACCCCGAGATCGAGCGCCTGCGCGCCGAGTGGATCGAGAAGGGCGCCGACCCGGCCGAGGGGCGGCGCGTCGCCGAGGCGCTGAACCGCCGCGCGATGGAGGTGATGTCCTACATCCCGCTCGGCTTCTACTGGCAGCCGAGCGCCTGGCGGCGCAACGTCACCGGGGTGTTCCGCGCACCGGCGACGGTGTTCTGGAACATCGGCAAGAGCTGAGGGGCCGCGATGACCCTGACGCGCCGCTCCGCCATCGCCATCGGCGCCGCCGCCGCGCTGGCGGCGCCGCGCGTCGCCCCGGCCCAGGCGCAGGCGCGCACCCTGCGCTTCGTGCCGCAGGCCAACCTCGCCAACATCGATCCGGTCTGGAGCACGGCCGTGGTGGTGCGCAACCACGGGCTGATGATCTACGACACGCTGTTCGGCCTCGGCGCCGACCTGCGCCCGCGCCCGCAGATGGCGGCCGGGCACGAGGTCTCGGCCGACGGGCTGCGCTGGACGATCGCGCTGCGGCCGGGCCTCAGGTTCCACGACGGCGAGAGGGTGCGGGCGCGGGACTGCGTCGCCTCGATCGCCCGCTGGGCGAAGCGCGACGTGCTCGGCCAGCGGCTGGATGCGCTGCTCGAGGAGATGCGCGCGCTCGACGACGACCGGTTCGAGATCCGGCTCAAGCGGCCCTGGCCGGGCCTCGCCTTCGCGCTCGGCAAGCCCTCGGCCAACATCTGCGCGATCATGCCGGAGCGCGTGGCGCGCACCGATCCCTTCCAGCAGATCCAGGACTACACGGGCAGCGGCCCGTTCCGCTTCCGCCAGGACCTGTTCCGCCCCGGCGACATCGTCGTCTACGAGCGCTTCGCCGACTACGTGCCGCGCGAGGAGCCGCCCGACCTGCTCGCCGGCGGCAAGCGGGTGCATTTCGACCGCGTGGAGTGGCGGGTGGTGCCCGACCCCTCCACCGCCGCCGCGGCGCTGCAGAACAACGAAGTGGACTGGTGGGAGACGCCGCTCGCCGATCTCCTGCCCGTGCTGCGCCGGCACCGCGACATCGTGGTGGAGCGGATCAACGACTTCGGCAATCTCGGCGTGCTGCGCTTCAACTTCCTCCACCCGCCCTTCGACAACCCGGCGGTGCGGCGGGCGCTGCTGCCGGCGATCGACCAGCGCGCCTTCATGCAGGCGGCGATGGGCACCGACGCGGCGCTGTGGCGCGTGCCGGCCGGGGTGTTCACGCCGGGCACGCCGCTCGCCAACGACGCCGGGATCGAGGTGCTGACCCGGCCGCGCGACCTCGAGGCGGCGCGGCGGATGCTGCGCGAGGCCGGCTACCGGGGCGAGCGGGTGGTGATGCTCTCGGCGACCGACCTCCCCGTGCTGCAGAGCCTGGCCGAGGTGGCGGCCGACCTGATGCGCCGGGTCGGGTTCAACGTGGACCTGCAGGCGATGGACTGGGGCACGCACATCCAGCGCCGCACCAACCGCGGCCCGGTGGACCAGGGCGGCTGGAGCGCCTTCTGCACCACCTGGGAGGGGCTCGACGTCTCCGTCCCCGGCAGCCACCAGCCGATCCGCGGCCACGGCGCCGCCGCCTGGGCCGGCTGGCCGACCATCCCGAAGCTCGAGGAGCTGCGCGAGGCCTGGTTCCAGGCCGCCGACATCGAGGCGGAGAAGCGCATCGCCGAGGAGATCCAGCGCGTGGTCTGGCAGGAGGTGCCGTTCATCCCGCTCGGCCAGGTGCTGCCGGTGCAGGCCTACCGGCGCAGCCTGACGGGGGTCCTGAAGGGCAGCTCCTCCATGTTCTGGGGCGTGCGGCGGGCGTGAGGCGCCCGGAAGGCGGGCCTTTGGCACGCGGCGTGCTTGCCGCAACGCCATGCCGGCGCGATGCTGCGGCGCAGCGTGACGCGGCGCGCGCGGGATCGCACATCGGAACCCTGGCGCAATGCCCAAGGCTCGGGCAGGGTGGCGCTCCACGAGGCGAAATCCGGGCGGCAAACCGCCCGCGGGAGAGAGAAGGGACGTCAGACCATGGACCGCAGGAGCTTCCTGAAGGCGACCGCCATGGGCGCGGCCGCGCTCGGTGGGGCGCGCGGGCTGTCCGCGCCGGCGCTGGCGCAGGGCGCCGCGGCGCGCACGCTGCGCTTCGTGCCGCAGGCCAACCTCGCCAATTTCGACCCGATCTGGGGCACGCAGTACGTGGTGCGCAACGCCTCGGCGCTGGTCTGGGACACGCTCTACGGGCTCGACGACAAGCTCGAGCCGCGCCGGCAGATGGTCGAGAGCGAGGAGCAGGCGGACGGCGGCAGGACCTGGACCTTCCGCCTGCGCCCGAACCTCCGCTTCCACGACGGCGAGCCGGTGCTCGCCCGGGACGTGGTGGCGAGCCTGACGCGCTGGATGGTGCGCGACGGCATGGGGCAGATGATCCGCGCCATCCAGGAGGAGCTGGTGGCGGTGGACGACCGCACCTTCCGCTGGCGCCTCCGGCAGCCCTACCCGAAGATGCTGCTCGCCCTCGGCAAGACCAACACGCCGATGGCCTTCATCATGCCGGAGCGGATCGCCAGGACCGATCCGTTCCAGCAGATCACCGAATACGTCGGCTCCGGCCCGATGCGCTTCGTGCGCAACGAATGGGTGCCGGGCGCCAAGGCGGTGTTCGCGAGGTTCGAGCAGTACGTGCCGCGCGACGAGCCGCCCTCCTGGCTCGCCGGCGGCAAGCGCATGCTGGTGGACCGGATCGAGTGGATCATCATGCCCGATCCCGCCACGGCCTCGGCCGCGCTGCAGAACGGCGAGGTGGACTGGTGGGAGACGCCGCTGACCGACCTGGTGCCGAGCCTGCGGCGCAACCGCAACCTCGTGGTGGACATCGCCGACCCGCTCGGCAACATCGGGTCCTTCCGCTTCAACCACCTGCACCCCCCCTTCAACGACGTGCGCGCGCGCCGCGCCATCGCCATGGCGCTGAGCCAGGAGGACTACATGCGCGCCGTGGCGGGCGACGACACCAACCTCTGGAAGGCCTCGGCCAGCTTCTTCACCCCCGGCACGCCGCTCTACACCGAGGCGGGGGGGGAGATCCTCAAGGGCCCGCGCGACATCGAGGGGGCGAAGCGCCTGCTGCGCGAGGCCGGCTACGGCGGCCAGCCGATCACCGTGCTGGTGGCGCAGGACCAGGCGCCGCTCAAGGCGATGGGCGAGGTGACGGACGCGCTGCTCAAGTCGCTCGGCATGACCGTGGACTTCGTGGCGACCGACTGGGGCACGGTCGGGCAGCGGCGCGCCTCCAAGGCGCCTCCCGGCCAGGGGGGGTGGCATGTCTTCCACACCTGGCACGCGGGGGCGGACTGCACCAACCCGGCGACGCAGATCCAGATCCGCGCCAACGGCGACGGCGCCTGGTTCGGCTGGCCGAAGGACGACGCGGTGGAGGCGGCGCGCGACAGGTGGTTCGAGGCGACCACGCTCGAGCAGGAGAAGGCCGCGGTCGAGCAGATGAACCGCGAGCTGTTCCGCCACGTCACCTACATCCCCACCGGCTTCTACCTGGGCTTCCAGGCCTGGCGCCGGAACGTTTCGGGGGTGGTGAAGGGGCCGATCCCCTTCTTCTGGGGTGTTGGCAAGAGCTGACCGGCCTGCTTAAGCGCACGCCATGTGGGCCTATGTCGTCCGTCGGGTGCTCGCGACCATCCCCGTGATGGCGGTGGTCGCGCTGTTCGTGTTCTCGCTCCTCTACATCGCCCCGGGCGACCCGGCGGCGGTGATCGCGGGCGACCAGGCCACGCCGGAGGACGTGGAGCGGATCCGCCAGAGCCTCGGCCTCGACCGGCCCTACCTGGTGCGGTTCGGGGCGTGGCTGTGGGACATCCTGCGGGGCGACCTCGGCGTCTCGATCTTCACCAACCTCCCCGTCAGCACGATGATCGCGCAGCGGATCGAGCCGACGCTGTCGCTGATGGTGGTCACGCTGGTCTTCGCCGTCTCGGTCGCGGTGCCGATGGGCGTGGTGGCGGCGTGGAAGCAGGGGACGCTGATCGACCGGGCGGTGATGGGCTTCGCGGTGCTCGGCTTCTCGGTTCCCGTCTTCGTGGTGGCCTATCTGCTGGCCTACATCTTCGCGCTGGAGCTCGACTGGTTCCCGGTGCAGGGCTACACCTCGTTCAGCGAGGGGTTTGGCCCCTGGCTCGAGAACCTGGTGCTGCCCGCGATCGCGCTGGGCAGTGTCTACATCGCCCTGATCGCGCGCATCACCCGCGCGACCATGCTCGAGGTGCTGCAGCAGGACTACATCCGCACGGCGCGGGCCAAGGGCGTGGGCCAGCGCGGCATCCTGTTCCTGCACGCGCTGAAGAACGCGGCGGTGCCGATCGTCACCGTGATCGGCATCGGCATCGCGCTGCTGATCGGCGGCGCGGTGGTGACGGAGAGCGTCTTCGCCATCCCGGGCCTCGGGCGCCTGACGGTGGACGCCATCCTGCGGCGCGACTATCCGGTCATCCAGGGCGTCGTGCTGCTGTTCAGCTTCGTCTATGTGCTGGTCAACCTGGCGATCGACCTGATCTACACCCTGTTCGACCCGAGGATCCGGTACTGATGGCCTCCGCGACCGTCCTCAGCCCCACCGCGCCGGCGCCGCCGCACGAGGTCGTCGCGGCGCCGCCGATGCCGGACATCATGCCGCCGGTGAAGGCGCGGCGCGGCGTGCTCGGCTTCCTCTGGCGCAATCCGACCATCGCCTTCGGCGGCGCGCTGCTCGGCCTCATGGTCTGCATCGCGGTGTTCGCGGACTTCCTCTGGACGGTGGACCCGACGGCGCTGGCGCCGGCGCGGCGGACCCGGGAGCCCTCCGCGGAGTACTGGTTCGGCACCGACATGCTCGGCCGCGACGTCTACTCCCGCGTGATCTACGGGGCGCGCGTCTCGCTGATCGTCGGCTTCGCGGTGGCGATCCTCTCCTCGGCGATCGGCCTCGCGATCGGCCTGGTGTCCGGCTTCATCCGCTGGGCCGACGGGATCATCATGCGGATCATGGACGGGATGATGTCGATCCCGCCGATCCTTCTCGCGATCGCGCTGATGGCGCTGACGCGCGGCTCGGTGCGCAACGTCATCATCGCCATCACCGTTGCGGAGATCCCGCGCGTCTCGCGCCTGGTGCGCGGCGTGGTGCTCAGCCTGCGCGAGCAGCCCTATGTGGAGGCGGCGATGGCGGCGGGCACCCGCACGCCGGTGATCATCTGGCGCCACATCCTCCCCAACACGATCGCACCGATCACCGTCCAGGCGACCTACATCTGCGCCTCGGCGATGATCATCGAGGCGATCCTCTCCTTCATCGGCGCCGGCACGCCCCCCATCGTCCCCTCCTGGGGGAACATCATGGCGGAGGGGCGGGCGCTCTGGCAGGTGAAGCCCTACATCGTCTTCTTCCCGGCCGTGTTCCTCTCGATCACGGTGCTGGCGGTCAACCTCCTCGGCGACGGGCTGCGCGACGCGCTCGACCCGCGCATGGCGAAGCGCATCTGATGGCCCTGCTCGAGATCGAGAACCTCCAGACCCACTTCCGCACCCCGGACGGGATCGTCCGCGCGGTGGACGGCGTCTCCTTCCAGGTCGAGGCCGGTGAGACGCTGGCGGTGGTGGGCGAGTCCGGCTGCGGCAAGTCGGTCACGGCGATGAGCGTGCTGCGCCTGATCCCGGAGCCGCCGGGCAAGATCGCGGGCTCGATCCGCTTCAACGGGCGGGAGCTGCTCGGCCTCTCGGAACGCGAGATGCGCGACATCCGGGGCAACGAGATCAGCATGATCTTCCAGGAGCCGATGACCTCGCTGAACCCCGTTCTCACGGTCGGCTGGCAGATCGGCGAGACGCTCCGCCTGCACCAGGGCCTCGACCGGCGCGCCGCCGAGGCGCGGGCGGTCGAGATGCTGCAGCTCGTCGGCATCCCGGAGGCGGCGCGGCGCGTGCGGGAGTATCCGCACCAGCTCTCGGGCGGCATGCGCCAGCGGGTGATGATCGCGATCGCGCTCGCCTGCAACCCGAAGCTGCTGATCGCCGACGAGCCGACCACCGCGCTCGACGTCACCATCCAGGCGCAGATCCTCGACCTGATGCGCGACCTCAAGCGCCGGGTCGGCGCCGCAATCGTGCTGATCACCCACGACCTCGGCGTGGTGGCGGAGGTCGCGGAGCGCGTGGTGGTGATGTACGCCGGGCGGAAGGTCGAGGAGGCCCCGGTCGGTCCGCTGTTCCGCAACCCGCGCCACCCCTACACCCAGGGGCTGCTCGGCTCGGTGCCGAAGCTCGGCTCCTCGCTCACCGGGACCGCGACGCGGCTGCAGGAGATCCCCGGCCTGGTGCCGAGCCTCAAGCAGCGCATCGAGGGGTGCGTCTTCGCCTCGCGCTGCCCCTACGCCACCGATCTCTGCCGCGAGGTGGCCCCGGCGCTGGAGGCCAAGGCGCCGGGCCACGCCGCCGCCTGCCACTATGCGCCGCGCGAGGGGGCGCTCGCCGCATGAACGCACCGATGACGGCCCGGACGCGCCCGCTGCTCGAGGTGCGCGACCTCAAGAAGCACTTCGCGATCCGCGGCGGCTTCCTCGGCGGCGTCACCGGCCACGTCTACGCGGTGGACGGCGTCTCCTTCCACATCGACAGGGGGGAGACGCTCGCCCTGGTGGGCGAATCGGGCTGCGGCAAGTCCACCGTCGGCAAGGCGATCCTCAAGCTGTTCGAGATCACCGCCGGCGAGGTGGTGCTCGACGGCCGGCGCATCGACAACCTCTCCGCCGGCAGGCTGCGGCCGATGCGCCGGCGCGTGCAGGTGGTGTTCCAGGACCCGTTCTCCTCGCTCAACCCGCGCATGCGGGTGCGCGACATCCTGGCCGAGCCGATCCGCAACTTCGGCCTCGCGAAGTCGCGCGCCGAGCTCGAGGAGCGGGTCGCTTCGCTGATGGACAAGGTGCGCCTGCCGCGCGACGCGGTGGACCGCTGGCCGCACGAATTCTCCGGCGGCCAGCGCCAGCGGATCGGCATCGCCCGCGCGCTCGCCGCCGAGCCGGAGCTGATCATCTGCGACGAGGCGGTGAGCGCGCTCGACGTCTCGGTCAAGGCCCAGATCATCAACCTGCTGCAGGACCTGCAGCAGGAGCTCGGCCTCGCCCTGCTGTTCATCAGCCACGACCTGGCGATCGTCGAGCACATGACGCATCGCGTGGCCGTGATGTACCTCGGCAAGATCGTCGAGGTGGCGCCGAAGCGCGAGCTCTTCGCCGCGCCGAAGCACCCCTACACGGAGGCGCTGCTTTCCGCCGTGCCGGTGCCGATGCCGGGGGCGCAACGGGAGCGGATCATCCTCAAGGGCGACGTGCCGAGCCCGATCAACCCGCCCAAGGGCTGCCGATTCCACACCCGCTGCCCCTACGCCTTCGACCGCTGCCGGGCGGAGGAGCCGCCGCTCCGCCAGACCGAGGCCGGCCATTGGGCGGCCTGCCACCTGCACGACCTGCCGGCCGGCGAGAACCCGCTGGCCGGGGCCAAGGGCGCGTCCGTCCTGGCGGCCTGACCCGGGGCCGCGGGCGGCCCGGCATCCTCGCCTTCGCGGCCCCCCCCGCACGGCGCGCGGTCCCGGCCGCACCGCCGCTTGACGACACGCCATGCGCCACGCGACGCTGCGCCCCCACCACGCGCGGCGCCCACCCCGGGTCGCCGCCCGACGCATTCGCGGGGGAGACGAGCGAGATGCCGCAGGTCACGCTGACGGTGAACGGCAAGAAGCACACGGTCGAGGTCGAGCCGCGCACGCTGCTCGTGGAACTCCTGCGCGAGAAGCTGCGCCTGACCGGCACCCATGTCGGCTGCGACACGAGCCAGTGCGGCGCCTGCGTCGTGCACATCAACGGCGACAGCGTGAAGTCCTGCACCACGCTCGCGGTGATGTGCGAGGGCGCCGAGGTCACCACGATCGAGGGCCTGGCCAGCCCCGACGGCACCCTGCACCCGATGCAGGAGGCGTTCCGCGAGTACCACGCCCTCCAGTGCGGCTTCTGCACGCCGGGCATGGTGATGAGCGCGATCGACCTGGTGCGGAAGAACCCGCAGGGGCTGTCCGAGGAGGAGATCCGCCACGGGCTCGAGGGCAATCTCTGCCGCTGCACGGGCTACCACAACATCGTCAAGGCGATCGCCGCCGCGCAGGAGGTGATGCACGGCCGGCGCAAGGAACTCGCGCGCGCGGCGGAATAGCGGGCGGCGCGCCTGCGGGCGCCCGGCATCCACGCAGCAGCGCATCGGGGAGGAAGAGATGAACGTCGTCACGCCGTTCGAGGGCATCGGCGCCAGCGTGCGCCGTAAGGAGGACCTCCGGTTCCTTTCCGGCCGCGGGCAGTACACCGACGACCTGAACCGGCAGGGCCAGACCTGGGCGCACATCCTGCGCAGCCCGCACCCGCACGCCCGCATCCGCGGCATCGACACCAGGGCCGCCTCCGCGATGCCGGGCGTGCTGGCGGTGTTCACCGGCAAGGACATGGCCGAGGCCGGCGTCGGCGGGCTGCCCTGCGGCTGGCTGATCCACAACAAGGACGGCTCGCCGATGGCCGAGCCGCCGCACCCGGTCCTCGCCGTGGACAAGGTGCGCCACGTCGGCGACCCGGTCGCCGTGGTGGTGGCCGAGACGCGCGCGCAGGCGCGCGACGCCGCCGAGGCGATCGCCGTGGACTACGAGGTGCTGCCGGCCGCGGCGACCATGGCGCAGGCCCTCGCGCCCGGCGCGCCGCAGTTGCACGAGGGCGCGCCCGGCAACCTCTGCTACGACTGGCACATCGGCGACAAGGCGGTGGTGGACGCGGCCTTCGCCAGGGCGCACAAGGTCGCGACGCTGGAGCTGGTCAACAACCGCCTCGTCCCCAACGCGATGGAGCCGCGCGCCGCGATCGGCGAGTACGACCGCGGCACCGGCGACTACACGCTCTGGACCACGAGCCAGAACCCGCACGTGATCCGCCTGCTGATGGGCGCCAACGTGCTGCACATCCCGGAGAGCCGGCTGCGCGTCATCGCGCCGGACGTCGGCGGCGGCTTCGGCTCCAAGATCTACCACTACGCCGAGGAGGCGATCGTCACCTGGGCCTCCGGCCGGGTGGAGCGGCCGGTGAAGTGGACGGCCGACCGCGTCGAATCCTTCATGTCCGACGCGCACGGGCGCGACCACGTGACCAAGGCCGAGCTGGCGCTGGACCAGGACGGGAAGATCCTCGCGCTCCGCGTCTCCACCCTCGCCAACATGGGCGCCTACCTCTCCACCTTCGCGCCCTGCATCCCGACCTATCTCTACGCCACGCTGCTCGCCGGCGTGTACACGACGCCCGCGATCTACTGCGAGGTGAAGGCCGTCTTCACCAACACGGTCCCGGTGGACGCCTATCGCGGCGCCGGCCGGCCGGAGGCGACCTACCTGCTCGAGCGGCTGATGGACGTGGCGGCGGCGGAGACCGGCATAGACCGGATCGAGCTGCGCCGGCGCAACTTCATCAGGCCGGACCAGTTCCCCTACCAGACGCCGGTGGCGCTGCAGTACGACAGCGGCAACTACCACGCCACGCTCGACCAGGCGCTGCAGGCCGCCGACTGGGCCGGGTTCGAGGCGCGCCGGGCGGAGGCGAAGCGGCGCGGCAGGCTGCGCGGCATCGGCGTCTCCACCTACATCGAGGCCTGCGGCATCGCGCCCTCGGCGGTGGTGGGCAGCCTCGGCGCGCGCGCCGGCCTCTACGAGGTCGGCACCATCCGCGTCCATCCCACCGGCAGCGTCACCGTGCTCACCGGCGCGCACAGCCACGGCCAGGGGCACGAGACCACCTTCGCCCAGCTCGTCGCCGACAAGCTCGGCGTGCCGGTGGCGCAGGTGGAGGTGGTGCACGGCGACACCGGCAAGGTGCCCTTCGGCATGGGCACCTACGGCTCGCGCTCGCTCGCCGTCGGCGGCAGCGCGATGATGAAGGCGATGGACAAGATCATCGCCAAGGGCAAGCGCATCGCCGCCCACCTGATGGAGGCCTCGGTCGAGGACATCGAGTTCGAGCGCGGCGAGTTCCGCGTCGCCGGCACGGACAAGAAGAAGACGCTCACCGAGATCAGCGTCGCCGCCTACGTGCCGCACAACTACCCGATCGAGGAGCTGGAGCCGGGCCTGGAGGAGACCGCCTTCTACGACCCGAAGAACTTCACCTTCCCCGCCGGCTGCCACGTCGCCGAGGTCGAGATCGACCCGGAGACCGGCCGGACGCAGGTGGTGAACTTCACCGCGGTGGACGACGTCGGGCGCGTGATCAACCCGATGATCGTCGAGGGCCAGGTGCAGGGCGGCGTCGCCCAGGGCATCGGCCAGGCGCTGCTCGAGCGCTGCGTCTACGACGAGAACGGGCAGCTCCTCAGCGGCTCGATGATGGACTACACCATGCCGCGGGCGGACGACCTGCCGCCCGTCGGCGTCGCGACCCACACCACGCTCTGCACCCACAACCCGCTCGGCGTGAAGGGCTGCGGCGAGGTGGGGGCGATCGGCTCGCCGCCGGCGGTGATCAACGCCGTGGTGGACGCGCTGAAGGAGTACGGCGTGCGGCATGTCGAGATGCCGGCCACGCCCGAGAGGATCTGGCAGATCATCAACGCCAACCGGCCCCGCATGGCGGCCGAGTAGGAACCAGGGGACGGAGAGCAGGACCATGTACGAGTTCGCCTACCACAAGCCGTCCAGCGTCGCGGACGCGGTGAAGCTCCTCTCCGCCGACCCCGAGGCGCGGCCCGTCGCCGGGGGCCACACGCTGCTGCCGGCGCTCAAGCACCGCCTCGCCCGCCCGACCGCGCTCGTGGACCTCAGCGGCATCGCCGAGCTGCGCGGCATCCGGCGCGAGGGCGACAAGGTCGTGGTCGGCGCGCTGGCGCGCCATGCCGAGGTCGCGAGCAGCGACGTCGTGAAGGGCGCGATCCCGGCGCTCGCGCGGCTCGCCGGCACCATCGGCGACGTCCAGGTGCGCAACCGCGGCACGATCGGCGGCAGCGTCGCGAACAACGACCCGGCGGCGGACTACCCGGCGGCGGTGCTCGGCCTCGGCGCCACCGTCGTCACCGACCGGCGGCGGATCGCGGCCGACGACTTCTTCACCGGCATGTTCACGACGGCGCTCGAACCGGGCGAGATCCTGGTCGCGATCGAGTTCCCGGTCCCCGAGAAGGCCGGCTACGCGAAGATGAAGAACCCGGCGAGCCGCTACGTGATGACCGGCGCCTTCGTCTCCAGGGGGCCGCAGGGCGTGCGCGTCGCGATCAACGGCGCCGGTCCCTGCGTGTTCCGCCAGGCGGAGATGGAGAAGGCGCTCGCCGCTAACTGGTCGCCCGACGCGGTGGCGAACATCCGGCAGTCGCCCGACGGGCTGAACAGCGACATCCACGGCAGCGCCGAGTATCGCGCGCACCTGGTCACCGTGATGGCGAAGCGCGCGGTGGCGGACGCCGGGTAGCGGCCCCCCCGGTCGGCTCAGCGGATCTGCGGCTGCGGCTCCGATTGGGACGACGCGCCCGACTGCGCCTGCGCGGGCGCGCTGTCCTCCATCGTGACGCCGTTCCCGAGCGCGTTGGCCCACTCCCGGGCGGCGCGGCGGAGGTCGTTGTCGCAGGTCGGGCGGAAGGCGGCGATGATGCGCGTCGCCGCCTCGTGCCAGGCGGCATACCAGACGGCGATCCGCACCAGGTCCTGGGGAGAGCGCCCGGCAATGATGCGATGATAGCCCATCAGCAGGGCGAAATGCGTGTCCCAGCCCATGCCGCAGTGCTGCAGCAGCCCGTTCAGCACGGCGAAGCGCCTGACGCGCAGGGCCTCCACCCGCCCGATGGACGTGTCGAGCGGCGTGCGGAGGATCTCCCGCGCGTCCGCGGCGCTCGGCCGTGGCAGCGGTTGCGCGGCCGCATCAGCCGGCGCGGCGAGGATCCACGCGAGCAGCAGGAGCGTGCGTGGAAGGCGCGGGGCGGCTCGGCGGCGCATTTCGCATACGGTTATGCGCTCGGAATGACCCTGCCGCAATCGGAAGCGCCTGCGAAACCCGGCGGAGCCCCTCTCACAGGCTGGCGAGAACCGCAATCACCCCTCCGATGCCGCGCCCGCCCTGCGCGCCGCCGAATCGCCGGGGCGGCGCCTGGCACGCGTCGCGGGCTTGGGGGCGCTCGCTCGGTCGCGACCTCGCGGATCCGCCCAGCATTTCGTCAATATTTCACCAAAAGATTGAACGTGTCACTCCGATAATCAGCGTCCGATCCCGGCTGCGCCGTGCCCCCGGCCTCCTGGACCCGCGCCGGGGGCCTCGCGCGGCCTGTGACGAGGCGCAGCCGGCGGCGGGTCCGTCCCTCGGCCGCGACCGCCGGCCAACAGTCCCCGACCAGGCGCGGCGCACCCGCCCGACCCGGCAGGCCCTGCGGTTGAGACCGGGCAGCCGACGCGGGTTCACGCAGCGCCCATCCCGGCCCGTCTGGCCGGTCAGCCTGGGCCGGGTGAGGCCAAGCCCCGGCATCCCCTCGCGCCGCCGCCGATGACGCAATGGGCGCTTGGTATGGCGTCCGAGAAGCTCCGGGGCTCGGATCCGGGAGTCGCCGATTCGGCCCGGCACGTGAAGTGGCAGGGTTCGCGACCAGGTCGAGGCCGAGCTCGCGCACCGGCGCGAAGTTCCGCGCGCCAGCGCCGATGGGAGCCGCATGCGGCGAGCTGGTCGCGTCGCGGCCTGCCGCCCTTGATCTCGGGGTGTCGTCCCCGATGCCGGTGGCGAAGAGGAAGGCCGGGCGGCGACGCGGGCCGGAAGGGGCGGCCGGCCGGGGCGACGAGGCGGTTCGGGTCGAGCAAGTCGCGCAGGCGGTGCGATCCTGTCTCGAAAGCTTTCTGCATGCGGTTCCTGTATGCGAAATTGTCCGTCCGCTCCCTCAAAAGTGATCCGCTCGCCGCACGGCGCGAAGCCGGCGTGAAACAATCCGAAGCCGAAACCTCGGCGCCGCGCGCTAGGATGCGGCGCCGGACCGGTCCGGCCGCCGGCGCGACGAACGGCGCATCGGCACCGGATGCCGTCCGGCCTGGCGTGACGCGCGCCGCCGTTCCGATCGCGTTTCCGGCCCGCTGCGCAGGTATGATACGTTCTCGCGTCTCTTCCCGGCCCAGGAGTTCCGCCATGCCCCGAAGCCTCGTCGTCGCCGGCGCCGCCGCGGCAGGCCTGTTCCTCGGCACCGCGACGTTCGGCACCATGATGTTGCTGTGGGCGGCGCCGGCTCGGGCCCAGTCCGATCCGGCCGCGCTGCAGCTGATCGAGCGGCTGCGCCCGCCCGACGGCGCGCCGCAGACCCGCGGCATCCGGGTCCCGGGCGCGCCGGCGGCCACGCCTCAGGACGCCGCACCGGCGGCGGCGCCGGCTGTCGGCGCGCCTTCCGCGTCGCCGGCCGGGCGGAAGGACGAGCCGGCGGGCGCGCCGGTGATCGCCGCTCCGGCGCGCCCGTCCGCGCCACAGTGGGCCGACACCACCGCGCCGGCCGGTGTCCCGGCCGTCTCCATCACCGTCACCTTCGCGACCGGCTCGGCGAGACTGACCCCCGCGGCGGAGGCTGCGCTCGCCCCGTTGGGCCGCGCCCTCAACTCGCCCGACCTGGCGCCCTATCGCTTCCGCATCGAGGGGCATACCGACACGGTCGGCAGCCCCGCCATGAACCAGGCGCTTTCCGAGCGCCGCGCCAACGCGGTGCGCGACTACCTGATCCAGCGCTTCAACGTGGATCCGGCGCGGCTGGAGGCGGTGGGCCTCGGCCAGACCCAGCTCCTCGTCCCCACCGGCGACAACGTGCCGGAGGCGCGGAACCGCCGCGTTCAGGTGCTGAACCTCGGCAGCTGACCGGCCTGCCGGGCGGCAGGGGCGCGGGCGGGGCGCGAGGGGATGGCTACGGATCCGGACGCGACCGTGCGGCTGAACGGCGCGGCGGCGTCCGGGCCGAACGCTAGGCGGCCGCGGTCCCCGCTGGTGACGCCGGCTCCCGCCGGGGCCAGGGGCGGCCTGCCCGGCGCGGGCGAGGCGCGTGGCGGCATGGCGCGGCTCGTCGCCGCGGCAGCGGCGGCGGGCCTGGCGGTCGGTGCGGCCGCCCTGTGGTTCGGATGGCGAGATCCGGCGCCGGCGGTCTCGCCGACCGAGGCGCCGGCCCGGGCCCAGGGGACGCCGCTTCCGGCGCCGCCGGAAGCCGGGGCGCCGCCGGCCCTGCCGCGCATCGCCGTCCTGTCCCCGCCGCCGTTGCCTGTCCCGGCCGACCCGACGGCCGAACCGCGCCCGCCACTGCTGGACGAGGCAGCGATCCTCGCCCATCGCGCGGTGGCGCCGACCCTCTTGCAGCTCGCCTCGAACCCGCGCGTCTTCGTGCTCGACTTTCCGGACCTCGCCAGCCAGGGCGCCGCGCTCAACCGCGTCGCCGCGCTGATCGAGAAGGCCGGGCTGCCCCGCGACCGGCTGCTGACCGACGTCGAGCTCGTCGCCGCCATCGCGCGCAGCCGCGAAACGCCGGAGACCTGGTACTACGGCCACGACTACCGCGGTACCGACCTGGCGCGCTTCTTCGCCCTGGCCGAGCGCGACGGCATCGCGCTCAACCCTCTCGAGGCATGGGTCCGGGCGCAGCTCGCGCGGGCCCTGCGGTTCGCGCCGGAGGGCGGGGAGATCGCGCTGATCTCCGTCGCCGCGCCCGGGCCGCGGCTGACCGAGGCGATGCGCGCCGCGATCCTGCGCCATGAGATCGGCCATGGCCACTACTTCACCCTTCCGGCCTATGCGGCCCATGTGCGCCGCGTCTGGCGCGAGGCCTTCACCGAGGCCGAACGCGCCGCCTTCCGCCGCTTCCTCGGCGCCGAGGGCTACGACACCTCGGACGAGGACCTGATGATGAACGAGGCGCAGGCCTACCTGATCCACACGCCGGACCCGCAGTTCTTCAGCGCCGCGCATCTCGGCCTGCCGGACGCCCAGGTCGAGCGCATGCGGGAGCTGATGCGGGCCGGGGCGCCGCTGCCGCGCTAACGGCCTGTCGGATTCCCGAGCGGCCTGAAATCGGTGATGTTGCGTGGCATGGCGCGGCTCAGGCCGCGACCGGGCCTTCCTGCTGTCCCCGGACGCGGGGGCTGGCCGCCGGCGGAGGGCGTGGCGCATTGCGTGGTGGCGACGGTGGGGCGGGTACCGGCCGGCGCCGTCGCGGTGGGGCGATCCCCGGCGGCAAGGCGCAGGACCGCCCGCGGCGGCCGCTGGCGCTGCCGATCTCCCGCCGCGCCAGCGGCATCTTCTCCTCGCGCCGGATCGAGCGGGCGACGCGCCGCGACCTCGGCATGCGCTGCGGGGCGGCAAACCCGCTCCCCGACCACGACACGCTTGCCGCCTTCCGCCACACCCGGCCGCGCCGGCGGCCCGCGTGAGCCGCCCGACGCCGGGTGCCGTTCAGGCCGCGGCGCCGGCGATGCTGTTGCGCAGGCGACCGATGCCCTCGATCTCCAGCTCCATCACGTCGCCGGGCTTGAGGGTCTGCGGCGGCTGCATCGCGTAGCCCACGCCCTCCGGCGTGCCGGTCAGGATCACGTCGCCCGGCCTCAGGGTGAAGCCGGCGGAGAGCTGGTGGATGATCTCCTTCACGTCGAAGATCATCTTGCTCGTCCGGCTGTCCTGCCGCTTCTCGCCATTGATCCAGAGCCGGATGCCGAGATCGGAGGCGTCGAGGTCCGCCGCCGCCACGATGCAGGGGCCGAGCGGACAGGAGCGGTCGAGCGACTTGCCCTTGAACCACTGGCCGTGCCGCCGCTGCAGGTCGCGGCCCGTCACGTCGTTGCCGATCGTGTAGCCGAAGACGTGCTCGAGCGCGCGCTCCTTCGGGATGTCGCTGCCTTCCCTGCCGATCACGACGGCCAGCTCGACCTCGTAGTCGAGCCACTTCGTCGCTTCCGCGTGCGCCGGCACCGTCTCCTCCGGGCCGATCACGCACTCCGGGGCCTTGGTGAAGAACTGCGGGTACTTGGGGAGCTCGCTCTGGGTGATGCCGCGGGTGCGGTCGCCCTCCGCGACGTGCTCCATGTAGTTGCGCCCGACGCAGAACACGTTGCGCCGCGGGCGCGGGATCGGCGCCTTGAGCGTCACCGCCGCGCGGTCGAGCAGGAAGGCCGCCGGCGCGTCGACGAGCAGCGCCTTCGCGGCGGCGAGGGCCGGCGGTCCGGCCTCGATCAGCGCCAGCATGTCCTGCGCGCAGGAGGCGTGGACGCCGCCGGCCCAGGCGGCGGCCAGGTCGAGGACCTTGTCCTCCCCGATCAGGGCGCCGACGCGCGCGCCCTTCCGGTCGGCGAAGGTGATCAGCTTGAGCGCAGCGGCGGCCATGGCGGTTCCCCCGAGGATGCGGTGTGGTCGGTCGGGCATCGGCGCGAGCAGAGCAGCGCGGACCCGCGCGCCTTGCAAGACCCTCGGCGCGGGAGGGCGTCACTCGCCGTCCAGCTCGAACAGCAGCAGCAGCGTCCGCTGCAGCGGGTTCTCGTTGTCGTCGCTGACGAGGGCGACGAGGGTCCGGCCGCCGACCCGCGCCGTCGCCACCCCTTCCCAATTGTCGGCGGGCCAGGGCGGTTCGAGGCGGAGCAGCGTCTCGCCCTCCAGGACATGGCCCGGGCCCGTCGCGGCCAGCGCGCCCGGGGGGATGCGCGCGAGGCGCCCGCGGAAGCCGCCGAACAGCGAGAAGCTGCGCTCCAGCACCAGCGCCCCGCCATCGGGCAGGGGGGCGGCGTCGGAGGGATCGAGCTCCGGTGCCCCGGGACGGTAGCCGATCGGCACCCACCGGCCCGGGCCGCCGATCCAGGCGTGACGCAGCCCGGGCGATCCCGCGGGGACGAAGCGCTCGGCGACGGCGAGCCAGCGCCCGTCCGCCAGCACCGCCAGCGCCTCCAGCCCGCCGTTGAGCGGCGCGCGTTCCAGGCCGGGCGGCGCCGCGACGTAGGCGGCCGGCCCGTCGAGTCGCCGATAGGCGCGGATCCGGTGCCAGCGCTCGAAGGCGACGAGCCAGGTGCCGTCCGGAAGCCGGGCGAGCGCCTCCGCATCCGCGGCGTAGCCGCGCGGCAGGGGAGCGCCCCGGCCGTCGCGCAGCCTGCCGGTGCGGAGCCCGGCGAGGTCTGCGGGCGCGCCGTCGCTCTCCCGCAGCACCAGCCGCGCGGTGAGGAAGCCGCCGAGGTCGCTGACTGCGGTGAGCCGCAGCGCCTCGTCCAGGTGCAGGCCCGAGAGCCCGCCGAACCCGATCGCCGCGGTGTCGAGCCCGAGACCGCCGAGCGGGCGCAGCGTCGCGCCGGCGGCGTCCCTTCGCGGCGCGGCATCCGGCAGCGCGAATGGCGTGGCCACGCGCCGCCCCGCGCGCGGCGCCTCGGCCGCGCCGGCGGACGGGAGGGCGAGGGCGGCGGCGAGGGAGAGGCAGAAGGTCCGCCGGCCGGGACCGGAAGGCGGCCGGCCGCCGCCCCGACCGCGCGGCGTCAGGCGACCAGCGGCGCGCGTTCGGCCGCGGCGCGGTGCCAGGCCTCCGCCGCGTCCTCGTCGAACAGCTCGGCGAGCTTCTTCATCATCGTCCCGCCGAGCTCCTCGGCGTCCACGATGGTGACGGCGCGGCGGTAGTAGCGGGTCACGTCGTGGCCGATGCCGATGGCGATCAGCTCGACCTGGCCGCGGCTCTCGATGTCGTGGATCACCTTGCGCAGGTGCCGCTCGAGGTAGTTGCCCGGGTTGACGCTGAGCGTCGAATCGTCCACCGGCGCGCCGTCGGAGATCACCATCAGGATGCGCCGGTGCTCCGGCCGGACGAGCAGGCGGCGGTAGGCCCACTCCAGCGCCTCGCCGTCGATGTTCTCCTTGAGCAGCCCCTCGCGCAGCATCAGGCCGAGGTTCCTGCGGGCGCGGCGCCAGGGCGCGTCGGCCGCCTTGTAGACGACGTGGCGCAGGTCGTTCAGCCGCCCCGGATTGCGCGGCTTGCCGTCGTGGACCCACTTCTCGCGGCTCTGCCCGCCCTTCCAGGCGCGGGTGGTGAAGCCGAGGATCTCCACCTTCACCCCGCAGCGCTCCAGCGTGCGCGCGAGGATGTCGGAGCACATCGCCGCCACCGTGATCGGCCGGCCGCGCATGGAGCCCGAATTGTCGATCAGCAGGGTCACGACGGTGTCGCGGAAGTCGGCCTCCCGCTCGCGCTTGTAGGAGAGCGAGTGGAGCGGGTTCGCCACCACCCGGGCGAGCCGCGCGACGTCGAGCAGCCCCTCCTCCAGGTCGAACTCCCAGGCCCGCTGCTGCTGCGCCAGCAGCCGGCGCTGCAGGCGGTTGGCGAGCTTCGAGACCACGCCCTGGAGGTGCGAGAGCTGCTGGTCGAGCTGCTGGCGCAGCCGGGCGAGCTCCTCCGGGTCGCAGAGGTCGTCGGCGGCGACCTCCTCGTCGAACTGGTGGGTGTAGGCGCGGTAGAGGGTGGAATCGTCCACCTGCGGCACCTCGCGGCGCTGCTGCGGGCCGCCGGGGCGCTCGTCGCCGTCGGCGGCGGCGCCCTCCTCCTCGCCCTCCTGCGCCTCGTCCTCGGCCGCCTCGCCCTGCATTGCCTCGGGCTGGGCGCCGAGCATCTGCTCGCTGTCCTGGGCGCGGCTCTCGCCCTCGGCGGACTGGTCCTGCTGGGGGGAGGACTCGTCGCCCTCCTCGCCCTCCTCCTGCTCCTCCGCCTCGGCCTCCACCTCGGCCTCCGCGAGATCGAGCGCGGCGAGCAGCCTGCGGGCGGCGCGCGCGTAGCGCTCCTGGTCGTCCTGGCTGCGCGCCATGTCCTCGAGCGCCGCCTCGGCCTCCTCGCCGAGCGTGTCGCGCCAGAGGTCGAGCACGCGGTGCGCCGATTCGGGCGCCGGCTCGCCGGAGAGCCGCTCGCGCGCGAGCAGGGCCAGCGCCGCGGGCAGCGGGAGCTGGTCCTTGCGCGTCATGCGGTCGTAGCCCTCGGCCTCGCACTCCTCGGCGAGGCGGGCGCGGAGGTTGGCGGCGACGCCGGCCATGTGCCGCGCGCCGACGGTCTCGACGCGCACCTGCTCGAGCGCGTCGAAGACCTCCCGGGCCTCGCGGCGCTGGGGGGTGCGGGTGGCGTGCAGCGCCTCGTCGTGGTGGCGCAGGCGGAGCGCGGCGGCGTCGGCGGCGCCGCGGAGCTTGGCGACCTCGGCGGGCGGCAGGGCGCGCGTCGGCAGGGGCAGGCGCACGCGCTTGCCGGCGACGCCGGCGGGGCCCGGCTGGAAGGCCACCTGCACGTCCGGGCCGGCATGCGCGATGGCGCGCAGCACGCCGGCGGTGGCGCGCTTGAACTCCTCCTGGCGGGTGAGCTGTTCCTTGGCCGAGCCGCTCATGGCGTGGCTAGCCCGCCTTGCGCAGCAGCGACCCCGTGGGCAGCTCCTCGTTGAAGCAGCGCTGGTAGTACTCCGCCACGGTCTGCCGCTCCGCCTCGTCGCACTTGTTGAGGAAGGTGAGGCGGAAGGCGAATCCGACGTCGCCGAAGATGCGCGCGTTCTCCGCCCAGGTGATCACGGTGCGGGGCGACATCACCGTGCTGATGTCCCCGGCGATGAATCCCGCCCGCGTCAGGTCGGCGAGCGCCACCATCGCCTCGATCCGCTTGCGCTGCTTCGCGTCGCCCGGCTCGATGCCGAGCTTCGCCATCACGATGTCCACCTCCTGCTTGTGCGGCAGGTAGTTGAGCGTGGCGACGATGTTCCAGCGGTCCATCTGGCCCTGGTTGATCTGCTGCGTGCCGTGGTAGAGGCCCGTGGTGTCGCCGAGGCCCACCGTGTTCGCGGTGGAGAACAGCCGGAAGGCCGGGTGCGGCCGGATCACGCGGTTCTGGTCGAGCAGCGTCAGCTTGCCCTCGACCTCCAGCACGCGCTGGATGACGAACATCACGTCCGGGCGGCCGGCGTCGTACTCGTCGAACACCAGCGCGCAGGGGTGCTGCAGCGCCCAGGGCAGGATGCCCTCGCGGAACTCCGTGACCTGCTTGCCTTCCTTGAGGACGATCGCGTCCTTGCCGATCAGGTCTATGCGCGAGATGTGGCTGTCGAGGTTGACCCGGATGCAGGGCCAGTTCAGCCGCGCCGCCACCTGCTCGATGTGGGTGGACTTGCCGGTGCCGTGGTAGCCCTGGATCATCACGCGCCGGTTGAAGGCGAAGCCGGCGAGGATGGCGAGGGTGGTCTCGCGGTCGAAGCGGTAGGCGTCGTCAATGTCGGGCACGTGCTCGGTGCGGGTGGAGAAGGCCGGCACCTCCATGTCCGTGTCGAGGCCGAACACCTCGCGTGCCTTCACCCGGAGGTCCGGCAAGTCGATTGCCGAGGTCGGGCGGACATCGGCGAGGGCGGTGACCTTGTTCATCGTGCGTCCGTCGGGTCCTGCTGCTGTCTATTTGAGTCTAGGGCGGGACGGCCATGTCGGCTAGCCGCCCGTGTCGCGCGCGCCGGCCCGCGCTAGGCGGCGGGGGCGCCCTGGGCGGCGGACGGCCGGGCCGCGGCGCTGCCGGGGGCGGTCCCCGCGGCGGCGCCCTGCACCGGGCGCGGGGCGATGCGGGTGCGCAACAGGCTGTAGGCGCGGTTGATGTCCTTCAGCCGCTCCTCGGCCTCGCGGTCGCCGCCGTTCGAGTCCGGATGGTAGCGCTTGGCCAGCTCCTTGTACCGCGCCCGGAGCTCGTCCGCCGCGAGCGGCCAGCCGAGGTTGAGAACGCCGAGCGCGGCGCGCAGTTCGGGCGGCGCCTCCTCGGTCCGCCGGCTCCGCGGCGCGGGCTTCGCCCTGCCTCCGAGCACGCCGAGCGGATCGCGCAGGAACTCCGCCGGATCCAGCGCGGAGCGGCCGAGCCGGCCAAGCGGCCAGGTCGGGCGCTGCCAGCCGGCGTCCTCGCGCAGGTGGCGCTCGATGTCCTCCGGGCTCATGCCGCGGAAATAGTCCCAAGCCGCATTGTACTCCCGCACGTGCGGGAGGCAGAACCAGTAGTAATCGCGGAGCCGGCTGCGGTCGCGCGGCGCCCGGTACTCACCGGCCGCCGCGCAGCCCGGCGCGTCGCACGCGCGCGCGGCGGCGGGCGGTTCGGGATGGGACAGCGTGATGCGGGGGCGCTGCGGCGCGCCACGGCGGGCCATTGCTGCGTTATGGGCGTGCTCGGGCCGATCCGCAAGCCGGACAGACCCCTTGCAAACGCGCGGCGCGGGCCGGAATTGCGCATGCCATGAGCACGCCGCCCCGCCCCTCGCGCGCCGATCGCATCCGCGCCGCGCTTGCCGCCGCCTTTCCGGGCGCCGAGATCGCCATCGTGGACGACAGCGGCCGGCACATCGGCCATGCCGGCGCGCGGCCGGAGGGCGAGACGCACTACTCGGTGCGGATCGTCGCGCCGGGCTTCGCCGGCCTCTCGCGCGTCGAGCGCAGCCGCCGCGTCCACGCCGCACTCGGGGCGGAGTTCGGGACCGGCCTGCACGCCCTGTCGCTGCACCTGCTGACGCCGGAGGAGGCGGTGGGCCGAGGGGGCCGAGGCATCGGGCCGTAGAACTCCGCCCGGCCGCGGACAGCCCGCCCGGGCTGGACCCGGCCGGATCACGCCTCCGGGGCGGCGCCGACGGCGGCGCGGCCGGTCGCGGCGTCCAGCGCCCGGGCAATCCGCCGCATCCCGGCATCGGCCAGCATGCGCAGCCCCTCCAGCACCTCCGGGGCGACCGTGGCCGGCAGCGGCGCGTCGGGCGCGAGGCGCGCGGCGAGCCCGGCCGCCTCCGGCAGGGCGTTGGCCGGGCAGCCGAGCGCGGCGAGAAAGGTCCGCACCTTGCCCGCGGTGCCGCCGAGCGTCGGCACCCCGGCCAGCACGCCGGCGATCGCGCCATGATAGCGCATGGACACCACGCGCCGCGCCGCCGCGCAGTGGGCGACCAGGGCGGCGAAATCGCGCACCGCCGCGACGCCGCCCGGGAACAGGCCGGCGAGGGCGCGCTCGTCCTTGCGCGGCTCCACCACCACCGCGCGCACCGCGCCCTCCGGCGCGGCGCGGGCGGCCTCGGCCGCGGCGGCGAGGAAGGCCTCCTCCGCCGCGTGCCCGGGGGCCGGCGCCTTCACGATCATCAGCGTGTCCACCGGGGAGGGCAGCGCGGCGGGAGCACCTGGCGCCGGGGGCGGGCGGCCGAGCAGCAGCCAGGCGGCGAGCACCGGGTCCGGCAGATCGAACCAGCCCTCGCACAGCCCCTCCACCGCGGCGACGCTCCACGGATCGCGCACGGCGACGAAGGCGGCGCCGCGCAGCAGCGCCTCGATCGAGGGCCGCAGCGCTCGGGCCCGGGTGACCCCGCGGCTCGCGCCCATTCCGGCGAAGCCGTAGGGGATGCCGGCGCGCAGCATGGCGCGGATCCACTCGGGCCGGTGCAGCGGGAAATGCGGCGGACCGAGCACGCCGCCGCCGCCGATCACCACCGCGTCGAAGCCGGCGAGCTTCTCGCCGTCGAGCAGCAGGTCGGGCGCGCGGCGGCGGGCCGGCCGGGGATCGTAGGTCTCGTGGTCGAGCCAGGAGGTGGCGGCGCACTGCACCGGGCCGGTGCAATAGGCGCCGAGCAGGCGCGCCAGCGCCCCGGCCTGCGCCGCGTCGCCGAGATTGCCGTTGCCGTAGGCGCCGAAGAGGAGCAGCCGCAGCGGCCTCGGCGCTGCGGCGGCCGGCGGTGCGCCGGCGGCGGGCGGCGGCCGGCCGCGCCGCGGCGGCGGGTGGCGGCGCAGCATCGCGATCGCCGCCTCCTCCCGCATGCGGGTGCCGTACTCCTCCGACCCGGCGATCTCCTGCATCAGTTCGACCGCCGTGCGGCCGGCCGCGCGCGACCGCGCGGCCACCTCGGGCGACTCGGGTTCGCGCCCGAGCAGGGCACGATAGATCGCCGCGACCTCGGCCTCGGTGACGACGCCGCCGGTCGGCGGGTCCGGCAGGCAGGCGCGGGCGATCGGGCGGAATTCCGCCGAGGCGAGCAGGGTGGCGCGCAGCGCCTCGAGGCTCTCGTGGCGGGCGAGCTGGGCCTCGATCACGGCCTCGCTCTCCGGCTCGCGGCCGAGAAGGAGGCGGTAGGCGGCGATCACGCCGGCGCGATCGAGGGGGAGGTGCGGCATCGCCCTCCGCATCTCCCGCGTTGACCGGCGCCCGGCAAGGCCCGGCGCGCGGGTCGGGGCTGTACCGTCCGGACGGTCTTGTGGAGACCGTCCGGACGGTATAGCTGAAGCCCATGCACCCCTCCGCCCCCCCGCTGGCCGCCGCCGTCCCGCCGCCGGCCGCCGACGCCCGCACCCGCATCCTCGACGCCGCCGAGGCGATCGTGCAGGCCCGCGGCGTGCCCGCGCTCACGCTCGAGGCCGCGGCGCGCGAGGCCGGCGTCTCCAAGGGCGGGCTGCTCTACCACTTCGCCTCCAAGGAGGCGCTGCTGGCCGCCATGCTGGCCCGCCTCTCCGACTGGTTCCGCGCCGAGTTCGAGACCTGCGTCGCCGCCCAGGCGCCGGGCCCGGGCCGCATCGCCCGCGCCATGCTCGCCTGGTCGCTCGGCGAGGACGAGCACGCCTGCAACGAGCGCCACGAGCGCGCCGCCGCCGTCTTCCTCGCCGTGTTCCACCACGACCCGGGGATGCTCGACCCGGTCCGCGCCGTGGTGGCGGAGATCAAGCGCGCGGTGGCGGCCGACGGCCTGCCGGAGGGCCACGGCCACGCCATCATGGCGGCCTGCGACGGCCTGTTCTTCTACCGCATCTTCGGCCTCGTCCGCTTCGACGAGGCCGAGCGCGCGGCGATGCGCGCCGCCCTCGGACGCCTGGCCGCGGCGCCGGGAGGCGCCGCGCCGTGACCCCGCGCCGCCCCCTGCGCGCGGCGCTGCTCGGCGCCGCGGCGCTCGCGCTCGCCGCCGGGGCCTTCGCGCTGGCCGGCCGGGGCGAGGCGGAGCGGGCGGGCGCGCCGCAGGCCGCCGCGGCCGCGGCGCCGGCGCCCGCGGGCGTCGGCGCGCTCGGCCGCGTCGAGCCCGCCTCGCGCATCCGCCGGCTGAGCCAGCCGGGCGGCATGGCCGTCACCCGCCTCGCCGCGCTGTTCGTCGAGGAGGGGGACCAGGTCGCCGCCGGCCAGCTCCTCGCCGAGTTCGCCGACGCGGCGCAGAAGGACGCCGCGGTGGGGCAGGCCGAGGCGGCGCTCGCCGAGGCCCGCGCCCAGCTCGCCAGGACCCGCGCCGGCGGCCGGCCGAGCGAGATCGCCGCGCAGCGCGCGCGCATCGAGAGCCTCGCCGCGGCCGAGGAGATCGCCCGCCGCGACGCGGCGCGGACCGAGCGCCTCGTCCCCTCCGGCGCCGGCGCCGAGGCGGTGGCGGAGCGCAACCGCTTCGCCGCCCGCCGCGCCGCCGCCGAGCGCGCCGAGGCCGAGGCGCAGCTCGAGACCCTGCTGCGCCCGCGCCCCGAGGACGTGGCGCTGGCCGAGGCGCAGGTCGCGCGCGCCGAGGCGACGCTCGCCCGCGCCCGCGCCGATGCGGCGCTCGCCCGCGTGCACGCGCCCGTCGCCGGCACGGTGCTGCGCATCCACGCGCGCCCCGGCGACCAGGTCGGCCCCGACGGACTGCTGGAGCTCGCCGACCTCGGCCGCCTCGACGTCGTGGCCGAGGTCTACGAGACCGACCTGCCGCGGGTGCGGATCGGCGCGCCCGCCGAGATCGTCGTGCCGGGCGAGGCGCGCCGCTTCGGCGCGACGGTGCGCGAGATCGGCTGGGTGGTGCGCCGCACCGTCCAGGCCGGCACCGATCCGGTCGCCGCGGTGGACGCGCGCACGGTCGAGGTGCGGCTCGCGCTCGACGCCGAGGGAACGGCGGCGCTCGCGCGGCGCTCCAACATGCAGGTCCAGGTGGCGATCCGGCCATGAACGAGATGGCGGCCGCGCCGAAGCTGCTGCCCTGGGCGCCGGAGCGGACGGGGGAGGGGACCGCGCCCCCTCCGTACGGACCCGGCGGGGGCGGGGAGGCGCCGCGCCCGGGCCGGGGGCGCCGCCTGCTCCTCCCCCTCCGCCTCGCCTGGCGGCAGCTCCGCGCCGAGCGCGCACGGCTGTTCTCCGCCCTCGCCGGCGTGATGTTCGCCTGCGTGCTGGTGTTCATGCAGCTCGGCTTCCGCGCCGCGCTGTTCGAGAGCGCGACCTCGCTCCTCTCCGCCATGCGCGCCGAGCTGTTCCTGATGCACCCGCTGACCACGGCGAGCTTCCGCCCGGAGCCGCTGCCGCGCGCCCGCGCCTTCCAGACCCTCGCCCTGCCCGAGGTGGCGCAGGCGGTGCCGGTGTACATGGCGCAGGTCTCCTGGCGGAACCCGGAGACCGGCGCGCGGCGCATGATCCAGCTCGTCGGCTTCGACATGGAGGCCGGCGCCATGCGCTTCCCCGGCCTCGAAGCGGTCGCGGAGGCGCTGAAGCGGCCCGACACCGTCGCCTTCGACATCCGCTCCCGCCCCGAATTCGGCGACGTCGCCGGGCTCCTTGCCCGCGCGGGCGGCGCGCCGCTCAAGGTCGAGGCGGGCAACCGCGAGGTCGAGGTGGTCGGCCTCGTCGAGATCGGCGCGAGCTTCGGCGCCGACGGCAACATGATCACGAACGAGGTGAATTTCCGCCGCCTCGTCCCGCAGCGCCGGGCGAGCAACACCGACCTGGTCGCGCTGCGCCTCGTCCCCGGCGCCGACCCGCGCGCGGTGCAGGCCAGGCTGCGCGAGATCCTGCCGCGCGACGTCGTGGTGCTGACCCACGAGGAGCTGGTCGCGCACGAGCGCCGCTACTGGGAGGAGGCGACGCCGATCGGCTTCATCTTCGGCTTCGGCAGCGCGATGGGGCTGATCGTCGGCATGGTGATCGTCTATCAGATCCTGTTCAGCGACATCGCCGCCCACCTGCGCGAGTACGCGACGCTGAAGGCGATGGGCTATTCGGACGGCTACCTCGCGCGGGTGGTGATGGGCGCGGCGCTGATCCTGGCGGGGCTCGGCTTCGTCCCGGGCGCGGCGCTCTCCGCGGCGCTCTACGAGCTGGTCGGCGCGGCGACCTACCTGCCGCTCGGCATGACGCCCGGGCGCGCCGTGCTGGTCTTCGGCCTGATCTTCGCGATGTGCGCGGCGGCCGGCCTGCTCGCGGTGCGCAAGCTGCGCGACGCCAACCCGGCGGACATGTTCTGATGCGCGAGGAGCCCCCCGTCCTCCTGCGCGGCGTGAGCTACGCCTACGGCGAGGGCGCGCTGCGCCGGCCCGTGCTGCGCGCGGTGGACCTCACGGTCGGCCCCGGCGAGATCGTGCTGCTGACCGGCCCCTCGGGCAGCGGCAAGACCACGCTGCTGACGCTGATCGGCGCGCTGCGGGCGATGCAGGAGGGCAGCGCCGTGGTGCTCGGGCAGGAGCTGAACGGCGCCGGGGAGGCGCGGCGGATGGCGCTGCGCCGGCGCATCGGCTTCATCTTCCAGCACCACAACCTGCTCGGCTTCCTCACCGCGCGGCAGAACGTGGCGATGGCGCTGGAACTCGACCCGGCGCTGGACGAGCGCGCCCGGCTCGGGCGCGCGGGCGCGATGCTGGAGGCGGTGGGCCTCGGCGGGCACGCGGACCACGTGCCGGCGCAGCTCTCCGGCGGGCAGCGCCAGCGCGTCGCCGTGGCCCGCGCGCTGGCGGGGTCGCCGGGCCTGGTGCTGGCCGACGAGCCGACCGCCGCGCTCGACCGCGCGAGCGGCGGCGAGGTGGTGCGGCTGCTGCGCGACCTCGCCCGCTCGCGCGGCGTGCCGATCCTGATGGTCACGCACGACCCCCGCATCCTCGACATCGCCGACCGGATCGTGGCGATGGAGGACGGGCGGATCGTGGAGGCGCCGGCCGGGGCGGCGGCCGACTAGAGCCGTTTTCGCTCGGCTGTGCGCGCTGCAACGGCTCTCGCTCGTTGTCTGCCGAGCAGATTCACGCTCCCGGCTGATTCCAGCCGTCCGCGATCTGCTCTAGACCGCGCCGCCGTCCACGATGAACTGCTGCGCCGTCACCATCCGGCTGTCGTCGGCGGCGAGCCAGAGCACCATGCGCGCGACGTCGGGCGGATGGAGGCGCCCCTTCAGGCACTGCCGCGCCATGGTCTCGGCCACGGCCTCCGGCGTCGCCCAGAGGGCGAGCTGGCGCTCGGTGAAGACCCAGCCGGGCACCACCTCGTTCACGCGGATGCCGAACGGGCCGAGGTCGCGCGCCAGGCCGCGCGTCAGCCCGCGCACCGCCGACTTCGCCGTGGTGTAGGCGGGCATGCCGCCCTCCGCCTTCATCCAGCTCACCGAGCCCATGTTGACGATCGAGCCCGCGCGCGCCGCCTTCATGTCCGGCGCGACGGCCTGGATGCAGAAGAACTGGTGGCGCAGGTTGGTGTGCATGCGCTCGTCCCAGTAGTCCGGCTCGACGGTCTCCCAGGCGTGCCGGTCGTCGCGCGCGGCGTTGTTGACGAGCACGTTGACCGGGCCGAGTTCCCGCCTCGCGGCCGCGACCGCGGCGCGCAGGGCGGCGATGTCGCGCAGGTCGCAGAAGAGGAAGCGCGCGCCGGTGCGCCGCGCGACCTCCTCGCCGGCGGCACGGTCGAAATCGAGGAAGGCGACGCGCGACCCCTGCTCGGCGAGGTGCTCGACGACGCTGGCGCCGATGCCGGTGGCGCCGCCGGTGACGAGCACGACCTTGCCGGCGAGGCTCGGGTAGCGGGCGAAGGCGGGCTGCTGCTGCGGATCGTCGGGCATGGCGGCGTCCCCTGGCTGGTGCCGGTCGGCGCGGTGCCAACGCGCCGCGCCGGGGGCGCGTTGCGGAGCCGACTCAGGCCGGCGGCAGCACCGGCTGCGGGTCGAGGAAGGTCTGGTACCAGGACAGGCCGAAATGCAGGTGCGGGCCGGTGACGCGCCCGGTGGCGCCGATCGCGCCGATGCGCTCGCCCTGCTCGACCTCCGCCCCCTCGGGCACGACGGCCTCGCTCAGATGGGCGTAGAGCGTGTTCACCCCATGGCCGTGGTCCACCACCAGCAGGCGGCCGAAGAAGAAGAACTCGCCCGCCAGCGTCACCCGCCCGGAGGCGGCGGCGAGCACCGGCGTCCCGACCGGGGCGGCGATGTCGAAGCCGAGATGCGGCTGGCGCGGCTCCCCGTTGAGGATGCGCTGGCTGCCGTACACGCCGCTGATCCGCCCCCGCGCCGGCCAGCCGAAGCCGCGCGCGAAGTCGGTGCGCGCGCTGTCGGTGGCGCGCGCCGCGGCGAGCCGCTCGCGCTCGGCGCGGATGCGCGCGAGCGCCGCCGCGTCCGGCGTCACCTGCGCCGGCGGCAGGCCGGTGATGCGCTGCACCGGCCATTGCCGCCGCGCGACGAGGATCCGGCGGACCTCCCGCCGCCCGTCGGGATCGGTGACGGCGAGCGTCGCCTCCGCGCCGTGATCGCGGCCGAAGCCGAAGGCGAAGGCGCCGTCCGCGCCGACGCGCACCGCGCGGCCATCGAGCGCGAGCCGCGTCCCCGGCGCCGCCCGCCCGACGATCAGCGCCCCTTGCGCCGGCGCGCCCTGCCACTCGACCGCGCCGGCGGGGCGGGGCGCCGCGAGCAGGGCGAGGGCGCCACCGAGCGCGGCGCGGCGGGCGAGGACGGGCGCCTCCCTCACAGCAGCGCCCCCTGCCGCGGCTCGCGCGGCGAGGAGGTCGCGCGCCGGTCGCGCAGCGGCCGCGGCGCCCCGCCGGCCGCCACGGCGTCCACCGTGCCGTCGGCGAAGCCGAGGGCGAGGCGCTGCCCCGCCGCCACCTGCGCCGCGCGCGTCACCGGCTCCCCCGCCTCGCCGCGCACCAGCGCGAAGCCGCGCGCGAGCACCGCCTGGTAGGAGACGCCCTCGAGCCGCGCCGCCATGCCGGCCAGCGCGGTGCGCCTCTCGCGGATCAGCGCCCGGACCGGCGCGTCGGAGAAGCTGACCAGCGCGCGCTCGCATTTCCAGGCCTCGTGCCGCCGCCTCCAGGCGGCCTCGATGCGCGTGCGCAGCAGGCCGAGGGCGGCGCGGCGCGCGGCGATGGCCTCGCGCGGGTGCGGCACGCGCAAGGGCGCCAGGGTCTCGCGCCGCGCGCGCAGCAGCGCCGCCGCCGCGCGGTCCAGGCGCTCCGCCCGGTCGTCGAGGCGCTGGCGCGCCTGCTGCACCCGGCCCGGCACGTCGGGCAGGCGGCGCTCGGCGCCGAGCAGGCGCAGCCTGGCCCCGTTCAGCGCGTGCGCCGCGGCCTGCTGCAGCCGCGCCGCGGTGTGGGCGAGGTCGGCGAGGAGGTCGGCGCGCGCCGGCACCGCCATCTCCGCCGCCGCGGTCGGCGTCGGCGCGCGGCGGTCGGCGGCGAAGTCGAGCAGCGTCGTGTCGGTCTCGTGCCCGACGGCGGAGATCAGCGGGATCGAGCACGCCGCCGCGGCGCGGACCACCACCTCCTCGTTGAAGGCCATCAGGTCCTCGAGGCTGCCGCCGCCGCGCGCGACGATCAGCACGTCCGGGCGCGGGATGGGGCCGCCCGCCGGCAGCGCGTCCATGCCGCGGATCGCCGCGGCGATCTGCTCCGCCGCGCCCGCACCCTGCACCGCGACGGGCCAGAGCAGGATGCGGCGCGGGAAGCGGCGCGCGATGGTGGTGCGGATGTCCTGGATCACCGCGCCCTGCGGCGAGGTGACGACGCCGATCACCTCCGGCAGGCGGGGCAGGGGCACCTTGCGCGCCTCGTCGAACAGCCCCTCGGCGAGCAGCCTCTGGCGCAGCTTCTCGATCCGGGCGAGCAGCGCCCCGGTGCCCGCGTACTCCATCCGCTCGACGACGAGCTGGTAGCGGGAACGGTCCGGATAGGTGCTGATCCGCCCGGTCGCTATCACCTCGAGGCCGTTCTCCGGCACGAGGCCGAGCTGCGGCACGCGGGTCTTCCACACCACGGCCTCGAGCCTGGCCCATTCGTCCTTGAGCGAGAGATAGACGTGGCCCGAGTGGTAGCGCTTCAGCTCGGTGATCTCGCCGCGCACGCGCACGCGGCCGAAGGCGCCCTCGAGCGTTCGCTTGATGGCGCCGGCGATCTCGGAGACCGCGTATTCGGGCGTGTTCGTCGGCGGGTGCGACTCGCGGGGCAGGCTGTCCATGCGCGGACACTATGCTAAGGGCCCGGCGCTGCGGAACGTTCCGTGATGTTCGTGGTTTGTTCTGGAAAGGCGGGGGCAGGATGAAGGTCCTGGTGGTAGGGGGCGGCGGACGGGAACACGCGCTGTGCTGGTCGCTCGCATCCTCGCCGCTGCTGACGAGGCTGTGGTGCGCCCCGGGCAACGCGGGGATCGCGGAGGTCGCGGAATGCGTGCCGATCGGCGCGGAGGACGTGCCCGCGCTGGTCCGCTTCGCGCGCGACAACGCGGCCGATCTGGTCGTCGCCGGGCCGGAGGCGCCGCTGACCCTCGGCCTCGCCGACGCCTGCGCCGCCGCCGGGCTGCGCTGCTTCGGGCCGAGCGCCGCGGCGGCCCGGCTCGAGGGCAGCAAGGCCTTCGCCCGCGAGGTCTGCGCGGCCGCCGGCGTCCCCGGCCCCCGCTGGCGCCGCTTCGACGACCCGGCCGCGGCGCGCGCCCACATCCGCGCCGAGGGCGCGCCGATCGTGGTCAAGGCGGACGGGCTCGCCGCCGGCAAGGGCGTCGTCGTCGCCGCCACCGTCGAGGAGGCGGAGGCGGCCGTCGCCGACCTCATGGAGCGCCGCGTGCACGGCGCGGCCGGCGCGACCGTGCTGGTCGAGGAATGCCTGGCGGGCGAGGAGGTCTCCTTCTTCGCCCTCTGCGACGGCACCCATGCCGTGCCGCTCGCCGCCGCGCAGGACCACAAGCGCGTGGGCGAGGGCGACACCGGCCCCAACACCGGCGGCATGGGCGCCTATTCCCCGCCGCCCGTCTTCACCGAGGCGCTGCGCGACGAGGTCATGGCCCGCATCGTCCGCCCGACCCTCGCCGAGATGGCGCGGCGCGGCGCGCCCTTCCGCGGCGTGCTGTTCGTCGGGCTGATGCTGACCGCCGAGGGCCCGCGGCTGGTCGAGTTCAACGTCCGCTTCGGCGACCCCGAATGCCAGGCGCTGATGGTGCGGCTGCGCTCCGACCTGCTGGCGGCGCTGCTCGCCGCCTGCGACGGCGAGCTCGCGGATTTCGACCTGCGGTGGGCGCCGCTGCATTCCCTCGTCGTGGTCATGGCCGCGAGGGGCTATCCGGGCGCCTACGCCAGGGGCAGCGAGATCCGCGGCCTCGACCGCGCGGCGCGGGTCCCCGGCGTGCAGGTCTTCCATGCCGGGACGGCGCGCCGCGCGGACGGTGCCCTGATCGCGGCCGGCGGGCGCGTGCTCGGCGTTGCCGCGACGGGCGCGACGCTGCGCGAAGCCCGCGACGCCGCCTACGCGGCGGTGGACGCGATCGACTGGCCGGAGGGCTTCTGCCGCCGCGACATCGGCTGGCGCGCGCTGTAGCGCCGCCCCCGCGGCGGCCGGCCGGCGGCGCCCCCCGCACGGAACGCTGGACTTTGTGCTGCCCCCTCCGGCCATAGTCCCGGGTCATCAAGGCGCGCCGGCCACGCATGCCGGCCGCCATCCACAGGGAGACCCGATCGCCATGGCCCCGCTGCCTCTCGCCCGCCGCACCGCCCTCGCCCTCGCCGGCGCCGGTGCGCTCGCCCGCCCGGCGCGCGCGCAGGGCCGCTTCCCGGAGCGGCCGATCCGCATGATCTGCCCGTGGCCGCCGGGCGGCTCGACCGACGTGCAGATGCGCTCGATCTGCGAGATCGCCGCCCGCCACCTCGGCCAGCCGGTGGTCATCGACAACCGTCCCGGGGTCTCCGGCACGCTCGGCGCACAGGCGGTCAAGGACGCGCGGCCGGACGGCTACACGCTGACGCAGATGCCGATCACGGTGTTCCGGATCCCGCAGATGATGGAGCGGCCAAGCTTCGACCCGCTTCGGGACTTCACCTACGTGATCCACGTCACCGGCTACCTGTTCGGCGTGGTGGTGCGCTCCGACCGGCCCTGGCGCACCTGGCAGGACTTCATCGCCCATGCCAGGGCCAATCCCGGCAAGGTCACCTACGGCACGCCGGGGGTCGGCTCCTCGCTGCACATCACCATGGAGCGGATCGGCCAGGCCCTCGGCATCGACTGGATCCACGTGCCCTTCCGCGGCGGGGCGGAGAACATCCGCTCGACGCTCGGCGGCACCATCGACGCCTCCGCCGAGGGCTCGAGCTGGGCGCCGCTCGTGCAGGAGGGGAAGCTGCGCCTGCTCGTCGTGTGGTCGGCCGAGCGGGTGAGGAACTTCCCCGAGGTGCCGACGCTGCGCGAGGTCGGGATCGACATCGTCTCCGAGTCCCCGTACGGCTTCGCCGGGCCGAAGGGCATGGATCCGGGCGTGGTGCGGGTGCTGCACGACGCCTTCAAGGAGGCGCTGTTCGACCCCGTGCACCTGCAGGTGCTCGACCGCCTCGACATGAGGCCCCGCTACATGAACGGCGAGGACTACGCCGCGTTCGTGCAGCGGCTCTACCGCGAGGAGGGCGAGATGGTCCGCCGCCTCGGCCTGCGGATGAGCTGACGCGCGGCCGCCGGCGCCGCGGCGGGCCGGCTGGACGCCGGCCGGCGCGCCCGGCTATGGCACGCGCGTGAACGATCAGAAGGGGCCGGCCGCAGAGGCCGGCCCCGGGTTCCGGAAGGACCGACCCGCCGTGACGATTCCGACCCTGGCTCTGACCCGCCGCACCGCCCTCGCCCTCGCCGGCGCCGGTGCGCTCGCCCGCCCGGCGCGCGCGCAGGGCCGCTTCCCGGAGCGGCCGATCCGCATGATCTGCCCGTGGCCGCCGGGCGGCTCGACCGACGTGCAGATGCGCTCGATGTTTGAGATCGCCGCCCGCCACCTCGGCCAGCCGGTGGTCATCGACAACCGTCCCGGGGTCTCCGGCACGCTCGGCGCGCAGGCGGTCAAGGACGCGCGGCCGGACGGCTACACGCTGACGCAGATGCCGATCACGGTGTTCCGCCTGCCGCACATGATGAGCCGGCCGAACTTCGATCCGCTCAACGACTTCACCTACATCATCCACACCACCGGCTACCTGTTCGGCGTGGTGGTGCGCTCCGACCGGCCCTGGCGCACCTGGCAGGACTTCATCGCCCATGCCAGGGCCAATCCCGGCAAGGTCACCTACGGCACGCCGGGGGTCGGCTCCTCGCTGCACATCACCATGGAGCGGATCGGCCAGGCCCTCGGCATCGACTGGGTCCACGTGCCCTTCCGCGGCGGGGCGGAGAACCAGCAGGCCACGCTCGCCGGAACCATCGATGCGACGGCCGACTCCACCGGCTGGGCGCCGCTGGTCGAGGCCGGGCAGCTGCGCCTGCTCGTCGTGTGGTCGGCCGAGCGCTCGAAGCGCTTCCCCGAGGTGCCGACGCTGCGCGAGGTGGGGATCGACATCGTCTCCGAGTCCCCGTACGGCTTCGCCGGGCCGAAGGGCATGGATCCGGGCGTGGTGCGGGTGCTGCACGACGCCTTCAAGGAGGCGCTGTTCGACCCCGCGCACCTGCAGGTGCTCGAGCGGCTCGGCATGACACCTTCCTACCTGAACAGCGCGGACTACGCGGCCCTCGCCGAGCGGACCTATCGCGAGGAGGGCGAGATGGTCCGCCGCCTCGGCCTCCGGCTCAACTGAGCGGGGGCCCGCCGGCGCCGGCCGTCTCCACGCCCGATCCGGTCCGCCATGGTCCCGCCCGGGGCGCGGCGGACCGGACCGCGCCTCCGTGCGGCGGACGCGCGCCCTCGACAGACGGCGCCAAGGACCGCAGCATCCGCCGGTGCGGCGTCGGCCCCCGTCCGGCCGGCGCGGCCCAGGGAGACGAACGTCCGCACATGGCCACGCCCGATCCGCTGCCATTCGCGACCGCCGCCGGCCCCGTCCCGCACGCCCGCGGCTGGGTGGTCCGCCCGGATTGCCGCCTCTACTACGAGGTCACCGGCCGCGACGACGCGCCGGCGCTGATCTTCGCCCACGGCCTGGGCGGCAACTACCTCTCCTGGTGGCAGCAGGTCGCGGCCTTCGCCGGGCGCTACCGGTGCGTCACCTTCAGCCACCGCGGCTTCGCGCCCTCCGACATGCCGCCAGGCGGTCCGCGGCCGGAGGACTTCGCCGACGACCTCGCCGCCCTGATCGCCGAACTCGACCTCGCCGAGTATCGGATCGTCGCGCAGTCCATGGGCGGCTGGACGGCGCTCGGCCACGCCCTGCGCCGCCCGCCGGGGCTGAAGGCGCTGGTGCTCGCCGCGACGGCGGGGCCCTTCGACCCGCGCCTCGCCGACCCCAGCGGTGGGACGCGCCTCGCCGCATGGCGCGCGCAGGCGGAGGCGGCGCGCCTCGACGGCCTCCGCCTCGGCTTCGTGCCTGCGATCGGCGCCCGCGCCGCGGGCGAGCAGCCGGCGCTGCACTTCCTCTACCGCGCCATCGGCGAGATGAACACCGCGATCGACCGCGAGGACGTCCGCGCCCGGCTGCACGCGGCCCGCACCCGCGCGCCGGCCGAAATCGCCGCGGTCGCCGTGCCGACCCTCTGGATCACCGGCGGCGAGGACATCGTGTTCCCCTCCTTCGTCGCGCCGGAACTCGCGCGCGCGATGCCGCGCGCGCGCCACGTCGAGATCCCGGACGCCGGACATTCCGCCTATTTCGAGCACGCCCCGGCCTTCAACAGCATCCTCGCCGAGTTCCTTGCCGAGATCGACTGACCCGCGACCGACCGCCACCCTCCAGAGGAGCGCCCGCACCGTGACCACCCGCTTCGCCGTCGGCGACGTCACCGTCCACCGCATCGTCGAGCAGGAGCAGCCGCTCTTCGACCCGCTGACCTTCTTCCCCGGCCTCACCAGGGAGCGGCTGGAGGAGAACCGCGCCTGGCTGGAGGCCGCCCGCGCCCTCGACCCGGCGAGCGGCAACCTCGTCCTCTGCATCCAGTCCTACGTGCTGCGCACGCCGCGCCACACCATCCTGATCGACACCTGCGTCGGCAACCACAAGGAGCGCCCGGCCCGGCCCTTCTGGCACAGGAAGACCGACGACACCTACATGCGCGCGCTGGCCGCCGAGGGCCTCTCGGTCGAGGACATCGACTACGTGATGTGCACCCACCTGCACGTGGACCATGTCGGCTGGAACACGCGGCTGGAGAACGGCCGCTGGGTCCCGACCTTCCCGAAGGCGCGCTACGTCTTCGCGAAGAAGGAGTACGACTTCTGGGTGCAGGAGCACGCGCGGGAGCCGCAGGGCCCGATCGCCGATTCCGTCCTGCCGATCGTCGAGGCCGGCCGCGCCGAGCTGGTGGACCACGGCTTCACGCTCGACGACCACATCAGCCTGGAGCCGACGCCGGGCCACACGCCGGACCACGTCGCGGTGCGGCTCGGCCGCTCCGCGGCGCGGCCCGACGCGGTGTTCACCGGCGACCTGATCCACTCGCCGCTGCAGGCGCGCTATCCGGAGCAGTCCATGCGCGCCGACTTCGACCCGCAGCAGGCCGCGCGCACGCGCCGCGCCTTCCTCGAGCGCTACTGCGACACCGGCACGCTCTGCTGCATGGCGCACTTCCCCTCGCCCTCGGCCGGGCGCATCACCCGCTGGGGCGAGGGGTTCCGCTGCGACCCCGCCGTCTGACGCGCCGCACCGCCCTCAGCCGCCGAGGTCGAGCCGGTAGAACCGCGCCGCGGTGCCGGCGAAGAGGTCCGCCTTCTCCGCCGCGCTCGCCCCGGCGGCGAGGCGCTTGAACGCGTTCCAGCACGCCGCGTAGCCGTAGCTGCCCTTGTCCACCGGGAAGTTGCTCTCGAACATGCAGCGCGCGGCGCCGAAGGCCTCGATGCAGGTCTCGACGTAGGGGCGCCAGGCGGCGGCGAGCTGCTCGGAGGAGGGCGGCGCCTCCTGCGTCTCGAAGCCGAAGCCGTTGACCCGCATGCCGAGGCCGCCGAGCTTCACGTGCACGTTCGGGCACCTGGCGAGGTCGCGGATCGCCGCCGCCCAGGCCGCGAACACCTCCTCCCGCCTGCCGGCGAAGCGCCGGATGCCGACCGGCCCGCCGACGTGGTCGAGGACGATGCGAGTCTCCGGGAAGGCGCGGGCGAGCGCCGCGAGCTCGCCGATCTGCGGGTGCAGCAGCCAGGCGTCGAAGCTGAGGCCGAGCGGCGCGAGCTGGGCGAACCCCTCGCGGAACTGGGCGCTGCCGAGCATCCCCTGCGGCGGGTTGTAGGCCGGGTTCATCAGCACCGGGTCCTCGTCCCAGACCGAGATGTGGCGGATGCCGCGGAACCGGCCGCCGCCGGCCTGGATGTGCGCCTCCAGCACCTCGCGCACCCGCGCGCCGAGCATCAGGTCGGCGTGGCCGACGATGCCGGCGCAGATCTTCGCCGGGCCGTAGCGGCCGCTCGCGCTCATCGCCGCGACGCCGTTGACGAACTCGGTCTCGCCGACCGGGCGCATCGCCTCCGGCCCCTCGGCGCGGTGGAAGGCGCGGCACTGCACGAAGACGGTGGCGACGACCCTGTGCCCGGCGTTCAGGTCGGCGAGCAGCTCGGGCAGCAGGTAGCGCCAGTTCGGCCGGTCCCACAGGTGGTGGTGCGGATCCACGATCGGCAGCGCCGGCTCCAGGATCGGCTCGCTGTGGCGCGCCAGCCAGTCCTCGCGCACGGGGACGTAGTGGTCGTGCGTCGCGGCCGCGGTGGTGGTGCTGCTGCTCATGCCGGTCTCCCCCGTGGGCGGTCCGATGCGCGCACCGTCGTCCCGGTCCGGCGCCGGCGTCAACCCGCCCGTCCTCGGTTGCCGCACCGGCGCGCGCCGCCTAGGCTTGCGCCGCCACCGCACCGGGGGAGGGAGCCCGTCCATGATCCACGAGCTGCGAATCTACCACTGCGTCCCTGGCCGCCTGCCGGCGCTGCTCAGGCGCTTCGAGACGATCACGCTGAAGATCTGGGAGCGCCACGGCATCCGCCAGGCCGGCTTCTGGACCGTGGGCATCGGCGAGTCGAACCAGGTCCTCTACTACCTGCTCGCCTGGGAATCGCTCGCCGAGCGCGAGCGCAAGTGGAACGCCTTCCAGGCCGATCCGGAGTGGATCGCCAAGCGCGCCGAGACGGAGAAGGACGGCGCGATCGTCGCCAAGGTGACGAACGAGATCCTGATCCCCACCGCCTTCTCCGCGGTGAAGTGACGGCGACGGCAGCGGCGGCATGACGGCCGAGGGGATCGGGGAGCACGACCTCCCGCGCCGGATCGCGCTCGAGGGCTGCACCAACCTGCGCGACCTCGGCGGCTACCGCGCGGCGGACGGGCGGCGCGTGCGCTTCGGGCGCGTCTTCCGCTCCGCCTCGCTGGCGCGGCTGACCGAGGGCGACCTCGACATCCTCTGCACGCTCGGCATCCGCACCATCTGCGACCTGCGCGGCAGGGAGGAGAGCGCCGCCGCGCCCTCGCGCCTGCCGCCGCGCGATCCGCCCGCGCTGCACGCCCTCTCGATCGAGCCGACGGTCGGCGCCTCGCTCGCCGACATGCTCGCGCGCGGGCAGGCGACGGGCGAGGACGTGCTCGGCCTGCTCCGCCGCGCCTACGAGGCCTACGCGACGGAGCACCTGCACCGCTACCGCGCCATGTTCGCGCTGCTCGAGGACGCGGCGCGCGTGCCGCTGCTGTTCCACTGCTCGGCGGGCAAGGACCGCACCGGCTTCGGCGCGGCGCTGGTGCTGACCGCGCTCGGCGTGCCGCGGGAGACGGTGATCGCCGACTACCTCGCCACCGCGCGGTTCTGGAAGCGGGAGTTCGCCCTGCCGCCGGGCGCCGACCCCTCCGCCGCCGCGGCGCTGCTCGGCGTGCACCGGCCGCTGATCGAGCGCGCGCTGGACGTGGCGCTCGGCCCCTACGACTCCGAGGAGGCCTTCTTCGAACGGGCGCTCGGCTTCGGTCCCGCCCGGCTGGCGCGGCTGCGCGACGCGCTGCTGGAATGACGCCGGGCGGCGGCCGCGACCGCCGCCCGTGCCGCGCGATGCCTTGGAGCCGTTTTCGCTCGGCTGCGCTCGCGGCAACGGCTCTCGCGCGTTGTCTGCCGAGCCGATCCACGCTCCCGGCTGTTGCCGGTCGTCCGCGATCGGCCCTAGCCGAGCGGCCGCATCGGCCGGGCGATCGCGCGCTCCATCCTCGTCCTGCCCAGCGTGTTCCAGCCGCGGTCGTACTGCGGCGGGGTGCGCAGCGCCTCCATCCGCCCGAGCGCCGCCGCCGCGCGCAGCGGCCAGTAGGGCTCCCGCAGCATCGCGCGGCCGAGCAGGATCAGGTCGGCCTTGCCCTCGGCGAGGATCGCCTGCGCCTGCTCGGGCTCGGTGATCATCCCGACCGCGGCGACCGGGATGCCGGCGCCGCGCCGCACCGCCTCCGCCCCCGGCACCTGGTAGCCGGGGCCGAGCGGGATCTGCTGCTGCGGCGACACGCCGCCGGAGGAGACGTCGATCAGGTCCACCCCCTCGCGCTTCAGCAGGCGGGAGAGCTCCACCGTCTGCGCCGTGTCCCAGCCGCCCTCCACCCAGTCGGTGTGCGAGACGCGCACGCCGAGCGCCGCCTCCTCCGGCAAGGCGGCGCGCACCGCGCGCGCGGTCTCCACCACGATCCGCGTGCGCCCCTCGAAGCCGCCGCCCCAGCGGTCGGTGCGCGCGTTGGCGAGCGGCGAGCAGAAGCTGTGCAGCAGGTAGCCGTGCGCGGCGTGGACCTCGACATAGCGGTAGCCGGCGGCGACGGCGCGCCGCGCCGCGGCGGCGAAGGCGGCGATGACGCCCTCGATCTCCGCCTCGGTCATGGCGCGCGGCGGGTCGAAATGGTCGAAGGCGAGGGCGCTCGGCCCGAGCGCGGTCCACTGGTTGCGCTTCTCGCGCCCCTCCTCCCAGGGCGCGTAGCGCCCGCCCTTGCGCCCGGCATGGGCGAGCTGGATCCCCGGCACCGCCCCGACCGCCGCGATCGCCGCGGCGAGGCGCGCATGCGCCGCGAGCTGCGCCTCCTCCCACAGCCCGACGTCGCCGGGGGAGATGCGGCCCTCCGGCGCCACCGCCGTCGCCTCGACGCAGACGAGGCCGGCGCCGCCCTGGGCGCGGGAGACGAGGTGCGCCAGGTGCCACTCGGTCGGCCTCCCGTCGGGCCCGCAGCAGTACTGGCACATCGGCGAGACGCCGATCCGGTTCGGGAAGGTGACCCCGCGCAGGGTCAGCGGCGAGAAGAGATCGGTCACGAGGCGGGACTCCCGGTGGGCAGGGGCGCCGCCGGCCGGTCGTGGCCGGCGACGGCGGCGGGACGGTCGGGGCCCCAGGGCGGCAGGCGGCCCAGCCGGTTCTCGAACACGGCGAACCACACCGGCGCCCCGGGCGGCCGCGGCAATAGAACGCCCCGCGCGTCGGTTGGGAAGCGGGTGAGGGTGACGGCGTCGCGGACGTTGCCGCCGATCGCCTCCACCGCGCCGGGCGCCGCGCCCACCACGATGTCGCAATGCATGGGTCGGAACCGCCCCTGGTCGCCGGCACGGTCGCGCCAATGCCGGAGCGGCGAGGGCGAGCGGTCGGCGCAGACGAGGTCGCCCGGCCGCGGCGCGTAGGCCTCGGGCGCGTGCGGCAGGAAGGGCGCGAGCGCGGGGAAGGCCTCGGCGTCCGCGATCAGCGCGTCGATGTAGGTCGCGTGGGCGGCGGCGGGCGGGAACTCGCGTCGGTCCACGCCGGCGGTGCGCATCACGAAGCTGATGAAGGCGGCGGACCAGGGCGGCTCGGCCCAGGGGCGCGACGGGTCCGACCGCGGCGGGGCCGCGGCGCCCCCGGCGGGCAGGAGGAGGCCACGTTCCGCCGCAAGGGCCGCGCGGTAGCGCTCGCGGTTGCGGGCCACGGCGCCCTCGTCCTCGGGCACCGCTCGCCAGTAGGCGACCAGCCGGGGGAAGTGCAGCGGCGCCGATTCCGCGCTGCGCATCGCGGCGCCGTCGCCTGCCGTCTCCTTGCCGGCCTCGTCCGGCGCCGCGGCATCGGCACGCTGCCGGCCCCATTCGATCCATTCGCTGACGGCGATGCGCAGCATCCGCTCCCGCACCGAGGGCGGATAGGAGAGGGGCGGCTCCGCAGGCGGCGGTCCGGCGCATCCGGCGAGGCCGAGCAGCGCCAGCGCCGCCGCGACGACCCAGGGCCGCGCCAGGTCCGCCGGGATGCGGGGGGCTCGCCATGCCGCGCACGGGGTGGGCCCGGCGCCATCCGGTCCGGGTCCCCGGCCGGCACACCGGCGCCCCGACGGCAGCCGGGCGCCTCCCTCCTGCCGGTCGGCGCGCCGTCCCCGGCGGCGCCCCGATCGTTCTCGGATGTCGCGGACCACGGCCGTCCTATGCCATCGCCTCGGCGGTCCCGCACCCCTCCGGGATCCGGCGGAGACCCGGGGGCGGTGCGCGCCCGCACCCCGGGGCCGGGGCGATCGGCCCGCGGTCGTGGCTTCCTCGTGCCGGCGGCCAGCGGTGTGACCCGCCGACCGCCCTCTCGGGGGCGGGCGCAGCCTCCGGTTCGCCCGGCCTCGTCGCATGGGCCGCCGGCCGCGTGCGCGGCCCCCGCATCGGTCCGCGACCACTGTCGCCGCGATCAGGCGGCGGCGTCCATCGCCGCCTTCCCGGTCGCCTCGCCCGGCGCCGCATGGCCGGCCGCCGCCAGCCCCGGGGCGGTGCGGGCGATCGGCGCATCGGTCGGCATCAGCGCGAGGACGGTCCAGACCTGGGTCTCCGCGCTGGTCGCCTCGGTCAGCGGCCCCGGCCGCACCTCGAGGGCATCGCCCTCGAGCCGGATGCGGTCGCGCAGCAGGTCCAGGCAGAGCGTGGCAAGGAAGCCGAGTCGGGCCGTCTCCGTCCCTTCCAGCGCGATCGCGCCGGCCGCGGCGGCGGCCTGCACCGCGCGCAGGGCGCGCAGGGTGAGAGCGAGCTTGTAGCTCCAGACGCCGATGTCCTCGGCCCAGCCGCCTTCCGGCTCCCGGCTGCGCACCGCCACGCTGTCGAACACCACCCGGCGCGCGCCCTCCCGCGCCGTGCCGGTGGCCAGGCGGATCGCCGCGAGCGCCCGGCGCAGCGCCGGTCCGAGGCGCGGATCGTCGCGATGCAGCGCCACCCGGGCGAGAGCGAGCACCGCCGCGGCATGGCAGTCGAGATAGGCGACGGTCGACCAGGCGTCGCGGAACGCCGCCTCGGCCGGCGGCAGGGCGGGATCCTCCTCGGCGTCGCGCAGCAGGCCGAGCAGCAGGTCCACCGCCTGGCCCAGCCGGGCGCGGTGGCGCCGCTCCCCGGTGAGCCGCCAGAGGCAGTCGAGCGCCAGGGCGACGAAGGCCAGCTCCCGCGAATAGACGCGAGCCGTCGCGCCCGGCCGCTCCGGCGCCAGGGCCGCGAAATAGGCCTCGATCCGACCCTCGCACCAGGCGCGCAGCCGCGCCTGGCGCTCCGGCGGCGGCGGGCGGCGGTAGTGCCCGCCGGCGGCGAGCAGCAGGTGCGTCGCCACCGCGTTCAGCACCGCCCCCTGGTCGAGGCAGAGGCTGAGATCCGTCCCCGGCGGGGCCGAGCCGGCGAGGGCGATCAGCGCCGCGCGCGCCGCAGGGTCGGCATGCAGGCCGCCGCCGACCAGCAGCCGGTCCTCGCGGGCGGTCAGGCTCTCCTGCTCCTCCAGCGTCTCCGCCGCGTAGCGGGTGAGCACCCAGTGCAGGCGGCCGCGCCGCTGCACCGCCGCCTTGACGCTGAGCATGCGCTCCGGATCGAGCGGGCGGATGTAAAGGCCGTGGGCGAAACCCGGTGGCCGCCCCTCCTGCGCGAGGCAGACCAGCCCCGCGGCGCCTTCGGCCACCGTGCTGGTGCCCGGCGGCAGATCGGCATGGCGCCGGGACGGGCTGCGGGCGGGCTCCGGCGCGTCCACGTGCACCGCCTCGAAGGCCTGGCTGCCGTCCAGGCTGAGGTCGTCGCAGGCGGTGGTGACGCGCAGCCGCGAGATCTCGGCCGCCATGCCGGGAGCCGGGGTGAAGCGCACGGTGAGGCGCAGCAGGGCGGGACGGTCCGGCGCGATCTCGTACTCGTAGCGCAGGGTGCCGAAGCGCAGCGCGTTGCCGAAGCGCCCGGCCCGGGCGACGACCGGGCCGGCATGGTGGAGCCGCACGCCGCCCGCCGCGGTGCGCTCGATCCCGTACTCGGCGATCGCGTCCTCGACGTCGAGGCAGTAGCGGCGGCCGCGATGCGTCAGCTCGAACAGGTTGCCGGTGTGGCGGATCGCCGCCCCGCCGGGGCCGGCCGAGCGCACGGACTGCACCACCAGGCCGCGCGCCAGGTCGCCCGCATACTCGTGCATCGGGGTGCGGACGGCGAAGTCGCGCGGATTCTCCGAGAGGACGAGGATCGGCGCGGCGCCTGCCCCCGGCGGCGGCGCCCCGGCCGGTCCGGGCGGCGGCACCACCACGCGGCGGAGCAGCGGCGCCGCGGCGGGCGCGTCGGATCCGCCCGGGCCGCCGCCCATCGCCAGCACGAAGTCGAGCAGGCCCGCGGCGAACTCCGGATCCTCGTTCCACAGCGCGGGATGGACGAGAAGCTCGGCCGCCTTCGCGTTGCTGTCGGCGCAGAAGGTGTGGCCCTCGCCGGGCGCCGCCGCCGCGGTCTCAGCGAGCGCCGTGAAAACCGTACCGCCCAGAGGGATGCGGCGCGCCAGGCGCGCCTTCAGGAATCGGACGAGACGTCCGCGCACTGCGTCCTGCAGACAATCGTGCATGGAATGAAAGCATAGCGCGAATGTCGCGCGAGCCGTAGCGTGAATCGAGGATCGCGCGACGAGACGATCGAAATTGGACGGCAGGAAGGCATTGGACGGCAGGGAGGCGATCCCGTGGGGGAGCGGTGCGCGCCCGCGTGCCGTGGCCCAGGGGACACAGCCTGGCGTCGCGAGGACCCCCGGCCGTTGTGACTTCGCCGACAGTCGTCTAAGGTTTTGTCCGCTGGTGCATGGGGGTGAGCATGTCCAGTAATCTCCTCGCCCTGCTTCGGACCGAGGAGCGGCAGCTCCTTGTCGAACTGCGGGCGACGCCGACCTTCCAGAAGCTCGAGGCGGTCCGCCGCGTGATCGGGCTGTACAGCGGCGGCGGCCCCGACGCGGAGCCGCCGACCGAGGAACTGCTGCTCGGCCGCGTCGAGGCCCCCGGCCCTGCGCACGACCCGGCGGCGGCACGCGACTCCGGGCCGCCGCCGCGGAACGGCGCGGCCACCGCGGGCGACGCGCGCGTCGCCGCGCCGCCGCCCTCCATCGCCGGGGCCGGTCCGGGGGAGGCCCGCCTCGCGCCCTCGGCGATGGGGCTGCCGGCGCGCGCCGCGCCGGCGATGGTGACGGGCGCGACGCCCCCTGCGCCGCCGGCCAATGCCTCGGACGGCGTGCCGGGATTGTCGCGCGCTGCGGTTGCGGAGCCTTCCAGCGACCAGGCGTTCCGCGACGGAAGCAAGGCAGTCTCCGCCGTTCGTGCGGCGCTGCTCGCCGTCACCCGCTGACGCGCGGCGGGCCGGACGTTTCGCCGCGCTCGGGCGGCGGGCGGCGTCGCCGGCCCGGGCGGTGCCGCTTGGCGCCGCCCGTTCCGTCCGGCGGGGCCTTCGCCGCGGACCGGCGCCGGTCGGCTCCGCGTGGACTTGCCGGGTGACGGTGCGGCGGCGTTGCGGTTTCCCCGCGGGCCAGGGGGATCTCCGCAGGGCGGGGACACGCGATGCCCGCGCGCCGGGTCAGCGGGCTGCGGCCCGCCCTGCCTTTCGCGGCAGCGGCGACGCGCCGGGGGGGCGCGCCCGGCGCCGAGGACGATGTGGCGCGCGCATCCGCGCGATCCCGCCGCGGTCCGCAAGCGAGGGCATCCATCCGCGTGCCGCACGCGCCGAAGGCGAACCTCGCCGCGCGGGCCTGCCGGCGCATCCCCTATCTCACCTGCGACCGCCCCTCGGGCGCGATCACCGCGCCCGCTACCACGCCGACAAGCGCGCGAGCTTCCCGCCCGGCATCGAGCGCAAGCCGGGCGCCCAGTACCGGTTCCGGGTCTGAGCCGCGAGCCGGTCCCGCCGGTCCGGGCGGTGCCGCTCAGTTCTCGCTGCGCGTGGCCTCGCAGTGCATCATCAGCAGCGTGCCGAGCACCATGAAGGCGAAGGCGGCATACTGGGGCAGGCCCACCAGGTAGAGGAGGATCGCGACGACCGCGGAGATCGCGGCGGCGAGAAGGGTGTTCCTCCAGATCCAGTCCATGCGACGGTCCTCTTGGTTCCCTGGCGGTCGGCCGGGGTGGCGGCACGGGCGATGCGCGGGCCCCGCCGCGGCAGCGCGCGGGCCGGGGCACCCACCTTGTCGCGCAAGGCGCGGCGGCGTGCAATGGCGGGACGCCCGGCCCCGCCGGCCGGCGCCCCGTGAGGAGGCTCCCGGTCCCGCATGACCAGCGATCCCGTGACCCCGCCCGGCCCCGCCGAGGGCGGGCGCCTGTTCTTCCAGTCGGAGGTGTTCGAGGCCGGTACCGCCGCCGCGCGCCGGGCCGCGGGGCGCCCCGCCCCCGCCCGGCGTAGCATCGCCGAGCCGGCGCGCGAGGTGCCGGTGCACGCGGAATGCGACGTGCTTGTGGTGGGCGGCGGACCGGCCGGCACCGCGGCGGCGGTCGCGGCGGCCCGGCTCGGCGCGCGCACCATCCTGCTCGAGCGCCACAACCATCTCGGCGGCCTCTCGACGGGCGGCCTCGTCATCTGGATCGACCGGATGACGGACTGGGACGGCCGGCTGGTGATCCGCGGCTTCGCCGAGGAGCTGCTCGACCGCCTGCCGAAGGGCGCGCTGGCGGGCCCGCCGCGCGCCGACTGGGGCTCGCGCGACGCGGCGACGGCCGCCTGGTGGCAGCTCCGCACCGCCGCCTTCCACGGCATCGTCACCCATTCGCCGACCTGCGACCCGGAATGGCTGAAGGCGGCGAGCCTCGACCTGCTGCTCGAATCCGGCGCCCACCCGGTCTTCCACGCCTGGGGCGCGCAGCCGGTGATCGGCGGGTCCGGCGCGGTGGAGGGCGCTATCTTCGAGAGCAAGCAGGGCCGCCGCGCCGTGCTCGCCCGCGTGACGGTGGACGCGACGGGCGACGGCGACCTGTTCGCCCGCGCCGGCGCCGCCTTCGCCGACGACATAGATGCGCGCGACATCCACCACTGCATCAACACCGCCTGGCTGTTCGGCGGCGTGGACATGCCGCGCTACCTGCGCTGGCGCGCCGAGGCCCCGGCCGAGTTCGCCGAGTTCATGCGCCGCGGCAAGGAGGCGGTCGGGTTCTTCGACAAGGCCTTCGTCTCCTGGCGCGACGACGTGGCGCTGTTCATGGGCCCGCGCCTCGCCGGCTATTCGGCGCTCGACGTCGAGGACCTCTCCGAGGTGGAGGTGCGCAGCCACCGCCTGATGGTCGAGCACCTGCGCTTCTACCGCGCGCACTGCCCGGGCTTCGAGAACGCGTTCCTGATGCTCTCCGCGCCGCAGCTCGGCGTGCGCCATGCGCGGCGGCTGCGCGGCGTGGCGAGCGTGACGCGCGCGTGCTGGGACGGGCGGGTGGCGGCGGACGAGATCGGCGTCTCGCCCTCGCTGTCGCCGAAATTCCCGAACGTCAGCGTGCCCTACGGCGCGCTGGTGCCGGAGCGGCTGGACGGGCTGCTCGCGCCCGGGCGGCATCTGTCCTGCGACGCGACCTCGCACTCCTTCCTGCGCGAGATCCCGCAGTGCTGGCTGACCGGCCAGGCGGCGGGCGTGGCGGCGGCGATCGCGGCGGCGCGCGGCGTGCCGCCGCGGGCGGTGGAGGTGCGCGAGGTGCGGGCGGCGCTGCGCAGGCAGGGCGCGCACCTGACCGAGGGTGCGGAGACGCCGCCCGCCGCGGTCGCATAGGGCCGATCGCGGCGGGCTGAGACAGCCGGGCGGCACGGTGGAGCCGTTTTCGCCCGGCTGTCGCCCTCGGCGCGCGCGCCCTATATCCCCGGCCTCACGGGAACAGCCATGCCGATCCTCGCGCTCGACGGTTCGCTCGCCCGCTGTTCGGCCGCCGTGCTGGACGCGGAGGGGAGGGTCCTGGCCGCGGCCGCCGCCCAGGCCGAGCGCGGCCACGCCGCGCTGCTGCCCCCCCTCGCGGCGCGCGTGCTGGAGGAGGCGGGACTGGCGGCGCCGGCGTTGCGCGCCGTCGCGGTCGGGGTCGGGCCCGGCGGCTTCACCGGCCTGCGCGCGGCGCTTGCCCTGGCGCAGGGCATCGCCTTCGGCGCCGGCGGGCTGCCGGTGGTCGGCGTGACCACCGGCGAGGCCTTGGTCGCCGCGCTGACCGAGGAGGAGCGACGCGGCCGCGCGGTCTGGGCCGCGCTCGACACCAGGCGCGGCCGGATCATGCTCGAACGCTTCGCCCCTGGCGCCGCGCTGCCGGAAGGGCTGCCCGCGGCTTTCGCCGAGCGCGACCTGCCGATGCCGGCCGGCCCCGTCGCGGTGGCGGGGGATGCCGCGCCGGGGGTCGCCGCGCGGCTGCTCGCGCGCGGCGCCGACGCGCTGCTCAGCGAGGCGCGGCTGCCCGACGCGGTGCCGCTCGGGCGCGTCGCGCTGCGCCGGCTCGCCGGCGCCCTGCCGCCGCGCGCGGCGGAGGAGCCGCTCTATGGCGAGCCGCCCGCCCTGCGCGCGCCGCGGCCCGCGCCCGCGGCGTGATCTCGCGCACCTCGGGGCCGGTGGCGGTGATGCCGGCCGGCGCCGGATCGGCGCCGCTGCTCGCCGAGCTGCACCGCCTGGCCTTCCCCGCCGGCGAGGCCTGGGGCCCCGAGGCGATCGCGGTGATGCTGGCGCTGCCCGGCAGCTTCGCGCTCTGCGCCGCCGCGGATGGCGGCGCGGACCCGGCCGGATTCGTGCTTGTCCGCGTCGTGGCGGAGGAGGCCGAGATCCTCACCCTCGCCGTGCCGCCCGAGCGGCGGCGACAGGGGATCGGCGCGGCGCTGCTTCGCGGTGCGATCGGCGAGGCCGCGGCGCGCGGCGCCCGCACCCTGTTCCTCGAGGTCTCCGAGGCCAATCGGGCGGCGCGCGCCCTCTACGCCGCCGCGGGCTTCGCCGGGCGCGGCCGGCGCCGCCGCTACTACGCCGACGGCAGCGACGCGCTGGTGCTCGCGCTCAGCCTGCCTTCTTGCGGATCAGCAGCCGGGTGATGCCGTCCTCGCCGTCGCGCAGCGACAGCACCTCGTGGCCCTGCTCGGCCGCGGTGCGGGGCACGTTCCCCCGGGGTTCGGCGCCGCGCAGCAGCACCAGGAGGGTGTTGCCGGGCTGCATCCGATCCAGCTCCAACCGGGTTCGGACGAAGGTCATCGGGCAAGTCTCTCCGGTGATGTCGAGCCGACGGTCGGCTGCGAGTTCTTCCGGGTTCAATGCCGGCGGAACCTTCGAAATCATGACTGGGGCGCCATTGCGGAACTTCTGCGTCCGTGCATATGGTGTGGCGCGCGGGGAGGCGAAGAGGAATCGAACATGTCTGACACTGGCACCAGGGCTGACCTGCTTGGACTGACGGCGGAGATCGTCGCCGCCCATGTCTCGAACAATTCGGTGGCTCTCGCGGATCTGCCCAACCTGATCCAGGACGTTTATCGTACGCTTTCGAATGTCGGCCAGCCCCAGCCGCAGCAGCCCGAGCGTCCGCAGCCGGCCGTGCCGATCAAGAAGTCGGTCACGCCCGACTATCTGGTCTGCCTCGAGGACGGCAAGAAGCTGAAGATGCTGAAGCGGCACCTCAAGACAGCCTACAATATGACGCCGGAGCAGTATCGGGAGCGCTGGGGTCTGCCGCCCGACTACCCGATGGTCGCGCCGAATTACGCCAAGCACCGCTCCGTCCTGGCCAAGAAGATCGGCCTCGGCACCAAGCCGCGGGCCGCCGCGGGCCGCCCTGCCGGGCGCGGGGGGCGGAGCAAGGCCGCTGCGGCGCCCTCGGCCGCGGGCTGAGGCCGGCCGGACGCCGCGTCGCGGCGCGGACCCCGGCCGGCGAACGCGCGACGGCAGGCACGGCGTGGCCCGCACCGGGACCGGGTCGGTGCGGCGGGCAGCCGGGCGCTGCCGGTGGCCGATCCGGCGCCGGGCGTCTATGGTCGGGTCGCGCCCGCAGTGCAGGCCACGGGTGGGGAGCGCGCCGGCGACGCGCCGGCCGGCGGCTCCCGGCCCGCAGAGCGGCCGCACGCGCGCTTCAGAAGGGACCCCCGGCATCGGCATGGACACGCGCCCCGAGCCTCCGAAGCCCGCCGCGACCGCGGCGCGCTCCGCCCGCGCGGCCCGCGCCGCGTCGGCGCCCGCACATCCGCCTGCTCCGGAGCCGTCGCGCATCGAGCGCCTCTGCGTCGCGCGCGGCCTGAAGATGACGGGGCAGCGGCGGGTGATCGCGCAGGTGCTCTCCGACTCCAGCGACCATCCGGACGTCGAGGAGCTCTACCGCCGCGCCCGCGCGCGCGACGCGCGGATCTCGATCGCCACCGTCTATCGCACCGTGCGGCTGCTGGAGGAGGTCGGCATCCTCGAGCGTCACGACTTCGGCGGCGGCCGCGCGCGCTACGAGCCGACCGAGCACGGCCACCACCTGCACCTCATCGACGTCGACACCGGCCGGGTGATCGAGTTCGAGGCCGCCGCGCACACCTCGCTGGCGCGGGAGATCGCCGCGCGGCTCGGCTTCGAGCTGGTCGGCCACCGCGTCGAGCTGTTCGGCCGGCGGCGCGCCGCCGACGCCGCCCCGCCGGCGCCGCAGGACGCCGCCGCGCGGGCCGATGCCGCGGCGGCCGCGCGGGACCCGCGCCGCGCCGGCGGCGGACGGGGCGGCCACCGCGCATGACCCGGCCCCTTGGCCCCGGCCTTGCCGACGAGGCCTTCCGCTCGCCCGGCTTCGGCGAGCTGCGCGCCGGCAACCTCGGCGTGCGCATCGCGGCGACCGAGGCCGAGCTCGACGCCGCCCTGGCGCTGCGCTATCGTGTCTTCTACGAGGAGCGCGGCGCGCGTCCCGACGCGACGACCGCCGCCACGCGCCGCGACCGCGACGAGTACGATTCGGTCGCCGACCACCTGCTGGTCGTGGACCACGACCGCGGCGCGGGGCCGGAGGGCGTGGTCGGCACCTACCGCCTGATCCGCCGCCCCGCGGCGGCGCGCATCGGCCGTTTCTACTCCGCCGCCGAGTACGACATCGCGCGGATCGAGGCCTATCCGGGCAACATCCTCGAGCTCGGCCGCTCCTGCGTGGATGCGGCCTACCGCACCCGCGCGGCGCTGCAGCTCCTGTGGCGCGGCATCGCGGCCTACGTGTTCATGCACCGCATCGACCTGATGTTCGGCTGCGCCTCGCTGCCGGGCACCGACCTCGACGCGCTGGCCGCGCAGCTCACCTACCTGCACGCGAACCACCTGGCACCGGAGGCGCTGCGCCCGCGGGCGCTGCCCGAGCGCTACGTGGAGATGCGCCGGCTCGATCCTGCGGCGATCGACGCGCGCGCCGCACTGGGCGCGCTGCCGCCGCTCGTCAAGGGCTATCTGCGGCTGGGCGGCTTCGTCGGCGAGGGGGCGGTGCTGGACCACCAGTTCAACACCACCGACGTCTCCGTCGTCGTGAAGACGGACCTGGTCACCGACAAGTACTACCGCCACTACGAGCGGGTCGCCGGCGGCCGCGACGCGGAGGCGGCGCAGTAGGCGGCGCCCGGCCGGCGTGTGACAATCCGGCCGCGCCTGCGTAGCCTCCTCTGCCGGCGCAAGGAGGGGCAGGAGCGATGCAGACCGGGACCTACCGCTATCCGCCGATGGAGTGCGTGACCTACGGCCGGCCCTTCGCGGAGGTGCTGGCCGAGGAGGCGGAGCGCCTCGGCGCCCGTGCCGCGTTCCTGATGGCGGGCGGCACGCTGTCGCGCGAGACCGACGTCGTGCGCCGGGCGCAGGAGGCGCTCGGCGCGCGGCTGGCCGGCGTCTGGACGCGCATGGGCGCGCACTCGCCGCGCACCGACGTCGTCGCCGCCGCCAACGCGGCGCGCGAGGCGAAGGCCGACCTGATCGTCACCCTCGGCGGCGGCTCGGTGACCGACGGGGCGAAGATGGTCGGGTTCTGCCTCGGCAACGACGTGACCGACCCGGCGCAGCTCGACGCCTTCGCCGCGCGGATGGAGCCGGGCGGCACGCTGGTCCGCCCGCCGGCGAGGCCCTCGCCGCTGCGCGCGGTCGCGATCCCGACCACGCTCTCGGCCGGCGAGTTCTCTGCCACCGCGGGCTGCACCGACACGGCGCGGCAGGTGAAGCAGAGCTACGCCCATCCGACGATGATGCCGCGCGCCGTCATCCTCGACCCGGCGGTGACGGTGCACACGCCGCAATGGCTGTTCCTCTCCACCGGCATCCGCGCCGTGGACCATGCGGTGGAGGACCTCTGCTCCGTCAACGCGCAGCCCTTCTCGGACGGCGCCTCGCTGCACGCGCTCCGGCTGCTCGCGCGCGGGCTGCCGGCGGTGCGGGAGGACCCGGCGGACCTCGCGGCGCGCCTCGACTGCCAGCTCGGCGCCTGGATGTCCATGGTCGGATCGCAGGCGGGCGTGGCGAAGGGGGCGAGCCACGGCATCGGGCACGTGCTCGGCGGCACCGCGGGCGTGCCGCACGGCTACACCTCCTGCGTCATGCTGCCGCACGTGCTGCGCTTCAACGCGCCGGCGAACGCCGCGCGCCAGGCGCTGGTGAGCGAGGCGCTGGGCCGGCCCGGCATGCCTGCCGGCGATGCTGTGGCGGAGTTGATCGCGCGGCTCGGCCTGCCGCGGCGCCTGCGCGACGTCGGCGTGCCGGCGGAGCTGCTCGACCGCATCGCGGCGGAGTCCATGCACGACCGCTACATCCCCGCCAATCCGCGGCCGATCGCGAGCGCGACGGTGGTCCGCCACCTGCTCGACCTGGCCTGGTAGGCCGCCGCGGGGGCGCCATGACCGCGAACGCACCGCCGCCGGACCGCATCCCGCTCGCGCGCATCGTCAGCCCGCGCTCGGTCGCCGTGGTCGGCGCCTCGGACGACGTCGGCAAGTTCGGCGGCCGGGTATTCCACTACCTCATCAAGCACGGCTATCCGGGGCGGCTCCTGCCGATCAACCCGAACCGCCCGGCGATCCGCGGGCTCCCCGCCTTCCCCCGCCTCGCCGCCGCGCCCGGCCCGGTGGACGTCGCGATCCTCGCCGTGCCCGTGGCGCATCTCGAGGCGCAGATCGCGGAGGCCGCCGGGGCGGGGGTCGGCGCCTGCATCGTCATCACCGCCAAGCTCGCGGAAGCCGGCCCGGACGGGGCGACGCTGCAGGAGCGCATCGTCGGCATCGCGCGCGGCGCGGGGATGCGCCTCCTCGGCCCGAACTGCCTCGGCATCTTCAACCCGGTGGACCGGGCGATGCTGAGCTCGAGCCTCGCGCTCGAGGCCGACGCCTTCGCCCCGGGCGGCATCGGCGTGGTCAGCCAGTCCGGCGCGCTGATGGGCACGCTGGTCTCGCTCGCCCACGACTACGGGGCGCGGTTCAGCCGCTGCGTCTCGGTCGGCAACCAGGCCGACCTCGAGCTCTGCGACTTCCTCGACTACCTGATCGCGGACGAGGCGACGCGCGTGATCGCCCTCTACGTCGAGGGCCTGCGCAGCCCCGCCCGGTTCCGCGCGCTGCTGCACCAGGCGCGCGCGGCGGGCAAGCCGGTGCTCGTCGTCAAGGCCGGGCGCAGCGCGGCGGGGGTGCAGGCCGCGCGCTCGCACACCGCGAGCCTTGCCGGCTCCTACGAGGCCTTCGCGGCGGTCTGCCGCGACGCCGGCGCGGTGCTGCTCGACGACTGGGTGCCGATGGTCCTCGCCGCCGACGCGCTCGACCGCCTGCCGCGCCTCCGCGCGCCGGGGCGGGGCGTGGCGGTGATGGCGGGCTCGGGCGGCAGCACCGCGATCCTGGTGGACCAGCTTCCCGAGGCGGGCCTGCGCCTCGCCGCGATCTCGGACGCGACGAAGGCGGCGCTGGCGCAGTGGCTGCCGCCCTCGCACCTGCATCTCCCGGTGGACACGGGCAATTTCCGGGACGGCACCTCGGAGGCCGGCATCGGCGCCGTGCTGCGCGCCTTCATGGCCGATCCCGACATCGGCGCGATCGTCGTGCCGATGACCACCGGCCCGCGCATGGCCGCGAACGCCGCGCTGCTGCCGCCGCTGGCGCGCGAGGGGGACATGCCGCTGCTCTACGTGATGGGCGCCGGCGCGGTGGGCGACGAGGCGCGCGCCGCGATGCGCGCGGCGGACTTCCCGTACTACGACCGCGCCGCCGACGCCCTCGCCGTGCTGCGCGCGCTGGAGGCCGAGGCGGAGGGCCGCGCCCGCGCCGGCCTGCCGCCGCCCGCCCGCCCCGCGGGCGCCGGGCCGCTCCCCGCGCCGGCGGGCCTGCCCGGCGGCATGCTGACGGAGGCCGAGGCCAAGCGCCTGCTCGCCGCCTACGGCATCCCGACGACGCGCGAGCGCCTTGCCGCCGACGCCGACGCGGCGGTGCGGGCGGCCGAGGCGATCGGCTACCCCGTGGCGCTGAAGGGCGTCAGCCGCGCCGTGGTGCACAAGAGCGACCTCGGCCTGGTGCGCCTCGGCCTCGCCGACGCCGCCGCCGTGCGCGCCGCCTTCGCCGGGGTCGCCGCCGCGCTGGAGCGCGCCGCGCCGGGCACCATGGAAGGCTGCCTGGTGCAGGAGATGGCGCGGGGCGGCATCGCCGAGCTGATCCTCGGCGCGCGCCACGACCCCGACTTCGGCCCCATGGTGATGGTCGGCCTCGGCGGCGTGCTGGTCGAGCTGCTGCGCGACGTGCAGCTCGCCCCGGCGCCGCTGTCGCCGGCGGACGCGGAGGCGATGCTGCGCCGCCTGCGCCTCTGGCCCGTGCTCGCGGGCGCGCGCGGGCGGCCCCCGGCCGACGCCGCCGCGGCGGCGGAGGCGCTGGTGCGGCTGTCCTGGCTCGCCGCCGATCTCGGACCGCGCCTCGCCGAGCTCGACGTCAACCCGCTCGTCCTGCGGGCGGGCGGAGAGGGAGGAATCGCCGTGGACGCGCGCGCCGTGCTAAGGAGCCAGGCAAACCAAGGGAGGGAGACGTCACGATGACGCACGACAAGCCCGTCGGCCGCCGGACGCTTGCGGCCCTGGCCGGTGGCGGCGCGCTCGCGGCCGCGGGCCTCGGCCCGGTCGCGGCGCGCGCGCAGCAGCAGCCGGGCTGGCCGACGCGGACGATCACGCTGGTCGCGCCCTATCCGCCGGGCGGCACCACCGACCTCTCGGCGCGGCCGGTGGCGCAGAAGCTCACCGAGATCCTCGGCCAGACCGTGGTGGTGGAGAACCGCCCCGGCGCCGGCGGCAGCATCGGCGCCGCGCACGTCGCGCGCTCCGCGCCCGACGGCTACACGCTGCTGCTGTTCCCGACGGCGATCCTGACCATCAGCCCGCACGTCATGAGCCTGCCCTACGACCCGGCGAAGGACCTGATGCCGGTCGCCATGGTCAGCGTCGCCTACGGCGTGGTCGCCGCGCATCCCTCGGTGCCGTTCCGCGACGTCCAGGGGCTGATCGCCTATGCCCGGGCGAATCCGGGCCGGCTGCGTTTCGGCTCGGCGGGCAACGGCACCATCACCCAGCTCTCCGGCGAGCTGTTCGCGGACGCGACCGGCATCCAGATCGAGCACGTCCCCTATCGCGGCTCGGCGCCGTCGCTGACCGACCTCCTGGCGAACCGCGTGCAGCTCCTGTTCGACTCCATCGCCATCCCGGCGATCCGCGAAGGGCGGCTGATCGCGCTCGCGACCAACGCGCCGACGCGCAACCCGCTGCTTCCCGACGTCCCGACGATGCGCGAGCTGGGGCTGGAGCGCGCGGAGGCGATCCCCTGGTTCGGCATCGCCGCGCCGGCCGGCCTGCCGCAGCCGGTGCTGGCGCGGCTGACCTCGGCGCTGGAGCAGGCGCTGGCCGCGCCCGAGGTCGCAAGGACGATGGAGCCGATGGGTCTCACGCCGACCTTCGAGGCCGGCGAGGCGTTCGCCGAACGCGTGCGCCGCGAGCGCGAGCGGTGGGGCGATCTGGTGCGCCGGATCGGCGTGCGGGCGGGCTAGAGCAGATCACGGACGGCCGGGAACAGCCGGGAGCGTGAATCGGCTCGGCAGACAACGAGCGGGAGCCGTTTTCGTTCGGCCGGCCCCCGGAGGATGGAGACCCGCCTCATGAAATCCTGACCGAACGGAGGCAGGGAAAGCCGGTCGGAGATGCGATGCCTCCCGGCTCTGCGGGTATGCGGTTCCGGGCGTCGCAGCCGCCGTTGGTGATGGCGTCGGGGTCGCGGAACGGCAGGGGGACAGGAACCGCTCCCGAGCCGGGGCCGGAGGCGCCCGGCCGGGTCCAAAGCGGGGTGTGGGGCGGCCCGGCCTTGCCTTCTGCCGGCGCAGGTTCGGCGGCTCCGCCGCCGCGGCGCCGCGTCTGCCGGTCCGTTCCGGCGGCCCGCGCCGCGGCCTCCCGGCCCATCCCGTCCAGCACATCGGCCAAGCGAGCAGCCGCCCCGCAACCCGGCGGTTCGCCTTCCGCCTCGCAGGCGGCGCATTCCCGCCGCCTCGACATCCGCCCGGATCAGCACCACCGCGCCCGCGCATCGGCCGCCAGGCTTCCGGGCGTTTCATCAGGCGAGCAGCAGCGTGTCCCGGCATGGTTCACGCGGATGACGCGCCCTCAGCCCGCCTCGAAGCGCACCCGCACCCGTCCGAGCGTACCGAAACCCGCGCGCAGGGCGAGGCCGGGCTGCGGCGCCAGGGGCGGCGCGGTCAGGCCGGCGGCGACCAGCAGCGCGCCCGCCGGCAGTCCGCCGAGCCGCCGCGCCGCCGCCGCCACGGGACGGAGCGCGGCATGCAGGTCCACGGGCACCGCGCCGGCACCGCGCCGGCGCCGCTCCCCCGCCGGGCCGAGCGTGACCGGGATCGGCGCGACGGGCGGCGAGGCGAAGGCGCGTCCGACCACGAGAAAGCCGAGCCCGCCGAGATCCGCCGCCACCAGCGCCGGCGTCTCCGGCGGCTCGCGGAACCGGCTGGCGGCGATGTCGATCGCCGGGTGCAGCGCCGCGAACGCCGGCGGCTCTTTGTCCTCCGTCCCGCCCGGCAGGTCGCGGCCGAGTACCGCCACCACCGCGGCGGAGACGGCGCCGTGGCGCAGCGCCGGCAGGGCGATGGCGGCGTTGTCCGGCAGCAGGCGGCCCTCGATCACGGGGCCGGCGAGCGACCGCGCGGCGCCGCCCTCGCCCGGCCCTGGCGCCAGCCGCAGCCCGCAGGCAGCGAGTCCCAGCTCCTCGAGCACGGCGAGCGCGACGCGCTCCCCCTCCCCGACCGAGCCGGGGGCGAGCTCCGGCGACAGGGGCGCGAGCGGATGCCCCGTTTCCACCGCCTCGGCCAGCCAGCGCGCCGCGTCCTCCGGACGCCAGTCCTGCCGCACCCGTCTCCCTCCCTCTTCGCTCAGTTCAGCGGCGGCAGGCTCGGCATCTCGTCGTCCACCCGGAAGCCGCCCTCGGGGATCTCCAGCACGTTCTCGCCCGCCACGCCCGGTGCGTGGTCGTAGAGGTAGGCGGGCAGCCAGGTGGCCAGCTCCGGGAAGACGTAGAGCAGCGCCATCGAGAGGATGACGATGCCGACGAAGGGGAGGGTGCCGGCGAAGATCTGGCTCAGCCTCACCTCCGGCGGCGCGACGCCCTTCAGGTAGTAGGCCGCCATGGCCACCGGCGGCGTCAGGAAGCTGGTCTGCAGGTTCAGCGCGACGAGGACGCCGAAGAACACCGGGTCGATCCCGAAGGTCGGCAGCAGCGGCAGGAAGATCGGCACGAAGATCAGCACGATCTCGGACCACTCCAGCGGCCAGCCGAGCAGGAAGATGATGATCTGGGTGAGGATCAGGAACGTCACCGGCGATAGGTTGAGCTGCTCGACGAAGATCTGCTCGATCACGTGGTGGCCGCCGAGGTAGCCGAAGACGGAGGTGAAGATGTAGGCGCCGACGAACAGCCAGCACACCATGGCGGTGGTGCGGGCGGTGAGGAACACGCTCTCCTTCAGCTTCTCGAAGCTCAGCGCGCGGTAGAGGGCGGCGAGCAGGACGGCGCCGAGCGCGCCCATCGCCGCCGCCTCCGAGGGGGTGGCGAGGCCGAGCAGGATCGCCCCCAGCACCGCCATGATCAGCGCCGCGAGCGGCATGAAGGAGGTGGCGAGCGCGAGCAGGACGGCGCCGAACGGCACCCGGCGCTCCTCCGGCGGCAGCCGCGGCGCCGTCGCGGGGCGCATGACCGCGAGCCCCAGCACGTAGAGCATATAGAGCAGCGCCAGCCCGATCCCCGGCACGAACGCCGCGGCGTAGAGCCGGACCACCGACTCCCCCGCCGTCGCGCCGTAGAGGATCAGCATGATCGAGGGCGGGATCAGGATGCCGAGGCAGCCGCCCGCGCAGGTCACGCCGGCCGCGATCCTCGTGTCGTAGCCGGCGCGCAGCATGGCCGGGAAGGCGAGCAGGCCCATCAGCGTGACCACCGCACCGACGATGCCGGTCGCGGTCGCGAACAGGGCGCAGGTGGCGAGGGTGGCGATCGCGAGCGAGCCGGGCAGTCCGCCGGAGGCCAGCTGCAGGCTGCGGAACAGCCGGTCGAGGATGTTCGCCCGCTCGATCACGTAGCCCATGAAGATGAACAGCGGCACCGAGATGAGCACGTCGTTCGCCATCACCGCGTAGGTGCGCTGGACGAGCAGGTCGAAGACGCGCTCGTGCATGCTGAGGTAGCCGAAGCCGAGGCCCATCGCCATCAGCGTGAAGGCGACCGGGAAGCCGAGCAGGATGACGAAAATGAAGCTTCCCAGCATCACCATGCCGAGGACGGGGTCGCTCACGGCTGCGCATCCCCCTCGGCGCGCAGCATGGCGGCGCGCTTCACGGCAAGGGCTTCCATCTCCTCGACGTCGGAGAGCTTGGGCGGCCACTGGCCCCGCCCGAGGCAGATCGCGCACCGCGCCGCCTCGGCCGCGCCCTGCAGCAGCATCAGCACGCCGACGGCGGGAATGACGAACTTGAGGGGCCAGATGATCGGACCCTCCGGGCTGAAGGCGGAGCGCTCGTTCTGCCAGTAGGACTGGATGAAGAAGTCCCAGCCGTAGCGGACCAGCGCCAGCATGGCCGGGAAGAAGAAGAGGAGGTAGAGGGCGAGGTCGAGGGCGGCCTGCCGCCGCGGCGGCATGAGGCGGTAGAGGAAGTCCGCCCGCACGTGTCCCCCGCGCGAGAGGGTGTAGGCGCCGGCGCACATGAACAGCGTGCCGTACAGCATGTACGACACGTCGAAGGCCCAGGCCGTGGGCGCGCGGAACAGGTAGCGCGCGAAGACCTCGTAGCAGATCGCGCCGGTGAGCACGACGATCAGCCAGGCGAACAGCTTGCCGACGGAGGCGCTGATCCTGTCCACGGTCAGCAGCAGCGGCTGCAGGCGCATGCGGGGCGGGCCTCTCGGGCCGGATGGACACGGCAGCGCCCGCCCCGGACCGGCGGGGCGGGCGCCCTCCGCGCCGGGCGGCTCAGCCCTGGCGCGCGAAGAAGTGGTTGTAGGCCAGCGCCGGGCTGGCGCTGAAGCGCAGGTAGAAGGCGCCGACGCGGCGGCACCATTCGCGCTGGCTGTCGCAGACCTTCTTGAAGAACGGCTCGCTCTCCAGGTTGCGCACCACCTGGTCCCAGGCGCGGAGCTGCGCCTCGAGGATCGGCCGCGGCGTGGTGTGCACCTGCACGCCCTGGCGCTGCACCATCTCCTGCAGGTCCTTCGAGTAGCGGTCCTGCTGCTTCCAGGACATGTCGGCCGAGGCGGCCTCCGCCGCGATCCGGAGGATCGCCTGCAGCTCCTCCGGCAGGCTCTCGTAGCGGGTCTTGTTGAACAGGATCTCGAAGGTCTCGGTGTTCTGGTGGTAGCTTTGGATCATGTAGATCTTGGCCACGTCCGGGAAGCCGAGCACGCGGTCCGAGGAGGGATTGTTGAACTCCGCCCCGTCGATCACCCCGCGCTCGAGCGCCGGCACGATCTCGCCGCCCGGCAGCGCCGTGACCGCGGCGCCGAGCACGTTGAACAGGTCGGTCGCGAGGCCGACCGTGCGGAACTTCAGGCCGCGCAGCTGCTCGACCCTCTCGATGCGGGTCTTGAACCAGCCGAGCGGCTGGGTCGGCATCGGCCCGGTCTGGAAGCCGACCACGTTGACGCGGAGGACCTCGCCGATCAGCTCGTTGTAGAGCTCGCGCCCGCCGCCGTAGTGGAACCAGCCGAGGTACTGGTGCGCGTCGCCGAACCAGGCCGGCGGCGTGCCGAACAGGCTGAACGCCTTGTGCTTCCCGAACCAGTAGGCGGAGACGCCGTGGCCGCCGTCGAGCGTCCCGGCCGAGACCGCGTCGAGGAGCTGGAAGGCGCCGACCACGGCGCCGGCCGGCAGCAGCTCGAGGCGCAGCCGCCCGCCCGCCATCTGGTTCACGCGGCTCACGTAGTCCTGCGCGAACTCGTGGAAGATGTCCCGCTGCGGCCAGGTGGACTGGAAGCGCAGCGTCGTCGTCTGCGCCCGGCTCACATTCGGCTTCGCGAGCACGGCCGCGCCGACCGCGCTGACGGCGGCGGCCCGCAGCAGCCCGCGACGCCCGGGGGTTGCGTTCTTGTCAGCCATTCGCGTCCTCTCCCATCCCGGCAAAGGAAACGGGCACCATCGGCGGCCCGTGCGCCAAAGACTGGCGCAAGCTGCCGTATCGGAGATCGCGGGAAAAAACAACATGAAGACCGCCTCGGCCGCGGGCGCCGCCGGGCCGGCCGCGGGCGCCGGCAGCCCGCCGGCCGGCGGGCCTACTTCTCCACGAAGGCGCGCTCGATCACGTAGTGCCCCGGCGCACTGCCCGAGCCCTCGACGAAGCCCTGTCCCTCCAGGAGGCCGCGCGCGTCGGCGAGCAGCGCCGGGCTGCCGCAGAGCATCACCCGGTCCTCCTCGATCCGGAAGGGCGGCAGGCCGAGGTCCGCGAACAGCCTGCCGGAGCGGATCAGGTCGGTGATCCGCCCCCGGGTGTGGAAGGCCTCCCGCGTCACCGAGGGGTAGTAGAGCAGCTTCTCGCGCACCATCCCGCCGAGGAACTCGTGCTGCGGCAGCTCGCGCGTGAGGTAATCGTGGTAGGCGAGCTCGGCGACCTCGCGCACCGTGTGGGTCAGCACCACCCGCTCGAAGCGGTCGTAGACCTCCGGCTCCTTCACCAGGCTCATGAACGGGGCGAGGCCGGTGCCGGTGCCGAGCATCCAGAGCGTCCGGCCGGGCAGCAGGTTGTCCACGACCAGCGTGCCGGTGGCCTTGCGCCCGACCAGCACCTCGTCGCCCGGCCGGATGTGCTGCAGGCGCGAGGTGAGGGGGCCGTTGGGCACCTTGATCGAGAGGAACTCGAGGTGCTCCTCGTAGGGCGCGCTGACCATGGAGTAGGCGCGCAGCAGCGGCCTGCCCTCGACCATCAGGCCGATCATGGCGAACTGGCCGGCCTGGAAGCGGAAGGCGGGGTCGCGGGTGCAGGTGAAGGAGAACAGCGACTCCGTCCAGTGATGGACCGTCAGCACCCGCTCCCGGAACAGCGCGGCCGGGGGGGGCGCGGCCGGCTGGGCGATGCGGGCGGTGGCGGCGGTGGCGGCGGCGGGGCTGGTCATGGCGCCCGCATATGCTGCGGCGCGCAAGCCGGCGCAACCGCGGAGTTGGCGGCGGCGCCCCGGGTCCGGCGCATGCTGTGTCCGCCGGGCCGGCCGGCGCCGGGCCCGGGGCGCCGCGGCAACGCGGGCGCGCCCCGCATGCGCTGGCATTCGGCGCTGCCCCGGTCCATCGTTGCGCGCCAGAGTTTCGGAGCCCGGCGCGATGACCACCTCTCCCGACCTTCCCCTCGGCGAGCCAGTGGACCCCACCCCGCGTCCGCTGCCGGCGCGCGTCCCCCACCACGGCGCGAGCGTGACGCTGGAGCCGCTCGGCCTCGCCCATCTCGACGAGCTTTGGCAGGCCGCGCAGGGCGCCGACGCGAGCTGGACCTATCTCGGCTACGGCCCGTTCGCGACCAAGGCGGCGTTCCGCGCCCACCTCGCCGCCTTCTCCACCCAGCACGACCCGATGGCCTGGGCCGTCCGCCCGCACGCGACCGGCACCGCGGACGGCTGGCTCACGCTGATGGACATCCAGCCCGCCAACGCCGCGATCGAGATCGGGAACATCTGGTTCCCGCCGCGGCTGCAGCGCACCCGCGCGGCGACCGAGGCGATGTTCATCCTGATGCGCCACGCCATGGACGAGCTCGGCTACCGGCGCCTGCTGTGGAAGTGCAACGCGCTGAACGCGCCCTCCCGCCGCGCCGCGGACCGGCTGGGCTTCATCTACGAGGGCACGCTGCGCGCCCACCTGGTGGTCAAGGGCCGGCGCCGGGACACCGCGATGTTCTCGATCCTGGCGGACGAGTGGCCGGCGCGGCGCGACGCCATCCTCGCCTGGCTCGACGACTCCAACTTCGACGCCTCGGGCCGCGCGCTCCGACCCCTGGCGCGCCGGGGGTGAGGCAGGTCGCCGCTCACCGCGCCGCGGCGCCGGCGCCCCGGCCGCCGCGCATGTAGTGCCTCTCGGGGCGGTAGCGCGCCTGGCGGACGGCGCGCCGCACCCGTTCCAGGATGGCCCGGGCGAGGGATGCGGGGCCCGGCAGGGGCCATGCGCGGCTCCGCGCCGATCCAGGAGGCCAGTCGGCGGCGATCGGGCCGGGGATCGGCCCTGCCGCCCTCCCGCAGGAATCGCGGCCGGCGGCAGCGAAGCGAAGGATGGGGCGGCGGCGCATCGCGGGGCTCCCTCCGGTCGGCCCGCGCGCCTCGCGCTTCCGGGCCCGGCGCGAGCCTATCCGCCGTGCGTTGCCAGACGGTTTCGCGCGGACGGGCAAGCGGTTTCCTCCGTTTCGCGCAGGTGTCGCCCGTCGCGGCGCCACGGTCGGGACGGGCGTTGTCTTCGCCTCCCGACTCGCGCAACGTTGCGGCCCGCCCGCCGGACCGCCCGCCACCCGGAGGATCGACGCCCCATGATCGCAGACGCCTTCGGAGCCTTCCTGCCGGGCCCGCCCGTCGAGATCGCCGGCGCCGCCGGTGGCCCGCTCGCCGGACTCACCTTCGCCGTGAAGGACCTCTACGACGTCGCCGGCCAGGTCACCGGCTACGGCAACCCGGACTGGGCCCGCACCCATCCGCCGGCGGCCGGGCACGCCACCGTGGTGCGCCAGCTCCTCGACGCCGGGGCCGACCTCCGCGGCAAGACCAAGACGGTCGAGCTGGCCTACGGCATGACCGGGGAGAACGTCTGGTACGGCACGCCGGTCAACCCGGCGGCGCCGGACCGCTTCCCCGGCGGCTCCTCCTGCGGCTCGGCCGTGGCGGTGGCGGCGGGCCTCGTGGACCTGGCGATGGGCTCGGACACCGCGGGTTCGGTGCGCATCCCGGCGAGCTACTGCGGCGTCTACGGCATCCGACCCACCTGGGGGGCGGTGAGCCTGGTCGGCGCCTGCCCCCTCGCGCCGAGCTACGACACCGCCGGCTGGTTCGCCGCCCGCGCCTCGGTCCTGCGCCGCGCCGGCGAGGTGCTGCTGCCGCCCGGTCCCGAGGCCGCGCTCGGCCCGCTGCTGAAGGTGCAGGAGGCCTGGGTGAACGCGCTGCCGGCCACCGCCGCCGCGCTCGCCCCGGCGCTGTCGGCGGCGGAGCGCGTCCTTGGCCCCGCGCTCGCGGTCAAGGTCGCGCCGGAGGGGCTCGATGCCTTCTACGAGGCCTACCGCTGCTCCATGGCGGAGGAGGCCTGGACCACCCTCGGCCCCTGGATCACGGCGACCGAGCCGCGGCTCGGCCCCGGCGTCGCCGAGCGCTTCGCCCTGGCGCGGGCGATGGACCCGGCGAAGGCGGCCGCTGGCCGCGCCTTCCGCCGCGTGGCGCAGGCGCGGCTGCAGTCGCTCCTCGCCGGCGGCGCGGTGCTGGTCTATCCGACCTCGCCCATTCCCGCGCCGAGGCTCGGCATCGGACTGCCGGAGCAGAACGCGGTGCGCGAGCGGACCATCGGCGTGACCGCGATCGCCGGCCTCGCCGGCCTGTGCGAGGTGACGCTGCCCGCGGGCCGGGCGGAGGGCGCGCCGGTCGGGCTGTCCCTCACCGCGGCGCCGGGCCGCGACCGTGCGCTGCTCGCCCTGGCGGAGCGCGTGGCGGAGGCGCTCGGCCTGCCGGTCTGAGGCGCGGCGCGCCGCGCTGCTTGCCGCGGCGTCGCGCCCGCCCTAAGCGGGGCGCAGCAGGAGCCCGCCGATCCATGCGCATCCGCGACGCGAACGCCGCCGCGCCCGGCGACATCGCCGCCATCACCGCGATCTACGCCCACCACGTCCGCACCGGCACCGGCACCTTCGAGGAGGCGGAGCCCGATGCCGCGGAGATGGCCGCGCGCCTCGCCCGCGTGCAGGGCGCGGGCTGCGCCTGGCTGGTCGCCGAGAACGAGGCCGGCGAGGTGGTCGGCTTCGCCTACTACACCCGGATCCGCGACCGCTCCGCCTACCGCTTCACCGCCGAGGACTCGGTCTATGTGCGCGAGGACCAGCGCGGCCAGGGGGTGGGCAAGGCGCTGGTCGCGGCGCTGATCGAGCGCGCCGAGGCGCAGGGCTTCCGCCAGATGGTCGCGGTGATCGGCGATTCGGAGAATGCGGGCTCGATCGGGCTGCACCTCTCGCTCGGCTTCCGCCGCGTCGGGGTGCTGAGGTCGGCCGGGCTGAAGTTCGGCCGCTGGCTCGACGTGGTGTACATGCAGCGGCCGCTCGGCGCCGGGGACCGGACGCTGCCGCCGGAGTGACCGCGGCGGCGTCGCGCGCCCCGCTGCCGCGGCGGCCGCGGCGCGACCGCCTCTCGCGCCGGGAGGCCGCGCGGGCGGGCCCCATGTGCGCGCGGCTGCGTGCGGGGAAGCCCCCTTTCCGCTGGTGCCGCCCCTCCGCGATCCGCTCCCCGGCGCGCCGTGCGGGGGCGCGGCGGCGGTACGGGGGGCGGTGCGCGCCCGACGCTGCCGCGCCCCGTCAGGCGGCGCCGAAGCCCGCGCGGGCGAGCGCCTCCTCGAGCGGCGCGGGATCGAAGCCGAAGAAGCGGTAGCCGCGTCGCAGCCGGGCGACGTACTCCTCGGACGGGGGGCCGTCGCGGCGCGTGTTTTCGATGTAGATCCGGGCCTTGCGGCCGTCGGGCAGAGCGATCTTCTTCCGCTCGTAGGCCGGTTCTTTCCGCCGCTTGGCACCCTCATCGGGGTTGGCGCCTTCGAAGCGATCGAGCGCCGCAAGGCAGGCGGCGGTGATGCGCCAAAGCCCGACCGGGCAGAAGGCTCCCGGGGCGGGTTCGATGGACGCGAAGCGCCCGATCCTCAGGCGCCAGCCGGGCAGGAGGAGGCTGCCCGCCACCTCGGCCTGCGGGCAGCGGCGGAGCATCTGCTCTGGGCAGAGGTTGCTGCCATAGGCCGCATAAGGTTCGGGAAGGAAATCCGCCAACCCCGTCCTCCCGCCGGTGAGCCCGACCAGGATAACCGCCGCGGTGGCAATGTCATCGGCAACCCCCCTCTTCCCGCCCCCTCTCGTCGGGCGCCGCCGATCGCCGTCCTTGCGGCCCGGCAGGCCGAAGTCGCGGCAGGCCGGACCCGGCTTGCCGGGCCGCGCGCGGCAAACGGCTTCAGGCCGCCCGGAAGCGCGCCCGGGCGAGCGGATCGCCGGCGAGGGCGGCGCGGATCGCCGCGGCGCCCCTCTCGCTGCGGGCGATCGCGGCCACTTCCGCGAAGAACGCCGTCTCGCCGCGCACCCGCATCAGGAACAGCCGGTCGAGCGCCACCGCCGCCGGGTTGCGCGGCGCGCAGCAGGCGCAGCCGAGCGCGTGGCCCGAGGCGGGCAGGTCGAACCGCGCCACCGGCCGGCCATCCGGCGGCAGGGGAGGGGGCTCGCCCTCGGCGAGCACGGCCGCGCCCGCCGGCGGCGGCTCGCCGGGGGCGAGCAGGCGGACGGGGATGCGGGGGTCGGGCGGGAGGGGGCCGGCGGTCATCCGACTGGACATAAAGATATGTTTATGCGACACGCAACCCGCCGATGCAGGATCTCCTCGCCCAGCTCCGCGCCGCCGCCGAGCCCACCCGGCTCCGCCTGCTCGCCCTCTGCGCCCGCGGCGCCTGGCGCGTCTCCGACCTCTGCGCCCTGCTCGGCCAGTCCCAGCCCCGCCTCTCCCGCCACCTGAAGCTCCTGGTCGAGGCCGGGCTGCTCGAGCGCACGCCGGAGGGCGCCAACGCCTGGTTCCAGGTGCCCGCCCAGGGCGACCTCGCCCGCGCCATCCTCGCCCGGCTGCCGGAGGACGACCCCCTGCTCGCCGCCGACCGCCGCGCCGCCGTGCGCCTCGCCGCCGAGCGGGCGCGCGAGGCCTCCGAGGCCTTCCGCCGCCAGGGCGCCGAGTGGGACGAGACCCGCGCCCTCGACCTCCCCGCCGCGGCGATCGAGGAGGCGCTGCTCGCCGCCCTGCCGCCGCGCGTCGGCAAGCTGCTCGACATCGGCACCGGCACCGGCCGGCTGCTGGAGCTGGTGGCGCCGCGCGTCGAGAGCGCCCTCGGCGTGGACGCGAGCCGCGAGATGCTGGCGCTGGCGCGCGCCCGCCTGGCCGAGCGGCACCTCTCCCACTGCGCCGTCCGCCAGGCCGACATGTACCGCCTGCCGCTGCCCGACGCCGCCTTCGACGCGGTGACGCTGCAGATGGTGCTGCACTACGCCGAGGACCCGGCGGCCGCGCTCGCCGAGGCTGCGCGGGTCGCCGTGCCGGGCGGCCTGCTGCTCGTCGTGGACCTCGCGCCGCACGGGCGCACCGACATGATGGGCCGCTTCGCCCACCGCTGGCCCGGCTTCGACGACGCCGCCCTCGCCGGCTGGCTCGGCGCCGCGGGCTGCGTGCCGGCCGCGACCGTCGCCATCGAGGGCGGCCCGATCCCGGTGCGCCTGTGGTCGGCGCGGCGCCGGCGCGGGCCCGTCTCCGTGCTCGCCTTCTGAAGGGGCGCCGCCGCATGGCTCGACCGCATCTCCTCGACGCCCTCCGCGACCGCGTGCTGCTCTGCGACGGCGGCATGGGCAGCCGCGTGCAGGCCATGGCGCTCGACATCGAGAAGGACTTCTGGGGCAAGGAGAACTGCACCGAGGTCCTGAACCTCTCCCGCCCCGACCTGGTGCGCGCGATCCACCGCGGCTACTTCGAGGCCGGCGCCGACATGGTGCTGACCAACAGCTTCGGCGGCTCCCCCGTCACCCTCGCCGAGTTCGGCCTCGCCGAGCGCGCCTTCGAGATCAACCGGATCGCCGTCGAGCTGGCGCGCGAGGCGGCGGAGGGCTTCGCCGACGGGCGCGACCGCTGGGTGATCGGCGACATCGGCCCGGGGACCAAGCTGCCGAGCCTCGGCCACATCGCCTACGACGCGCTGGAGGCGGCGCTGACCGAGCAGTGCCGCGGCCTGATCGCCGGCGGCGCCGACGCGCTGCTGACCGAGACCAACCAGGACACGCTCTACATCAAGGCCGCGGTGAACGCGGCGAAGGCGGCGCGGGCCGAGGCGGGGCGCGACGTCCCGATCCTCGTGCAGGTGACGGTGGAGACGACGGGGACGCTGCTCGTCGGCCCCGACATCGCCGCCGCGGCGACGGTCGCGCACGCCCTCGACGTGCCGCTGATCGGCCTCAACTGCGCGACCGGGCCGCAGGAGATGGCCGAGCACGTGCGCTGGCTGTCGCAGAACTGGCCGGGCCTGATCTCCGTGCAGCCCAATGCCGGCCTGCCGGAGCTGGTGGACGGGAGGACGCACTACCCGCTCGGCGCCGAGGAGATGGCCGTCTGGATGGAGCGCTTCGTGCGCGAGGACGGCGTCAACCTGATCGGCGGCTGCTGCGGCACCTCGACGCCGCACATCGCGGCGCTGGACGCGATGCTGCGGAGGCTCGGCCAGCCGCGCCCGGCGCCGGCGGCGCGCAAGGCGGTGTGGGTGCCCTCCGTCGCCTCCCTCTACGGCGCCGTCGCGCTGCGCCAGGAGAACAGCTACTTCTCCATCGGCGAGCGCTGCAACGCCAACGGCTCCAAGGCCTGGCGCGAGCGCCAGGCGGCGCACGACTGGGACGGCTGCGTGGCGATGGGGCGCGAGCAGGTGGCGGAGGGCTCCAACGCCCTCGACCTCTGCACCGCCTTCGTCGGCCGCGACGAGCTCGGCGAGATGGTGGAGGTGGTGAAGCGCTTCACCAGCAGCGTCAACGCGCCGCTGGTGATCGACTCCACCGAGACGCCGGTGATCGAGGCGGCGCTGAAGCTGCACGGCGGCAAGCCGATCATCAACTCGATCAACTTCGAGGACGGCGAGCGGCACGCGCACGACCGCATGGTGCTGGCGCGGAAGTTCGGCGCCGCGGTGATCGCGCTGACCATCGACGAGCAGGGCATGGCGAAGACGGCGGAGGACAAGCTCCGCATCGCCCGCCGCCTGGTGGACTTCGCCTGCGGCCGCCACGGCCTGCCGCCGTCCGACCTGCTGCTCGACCCGCTCACCTTCACCATCGCCACCGGCAACGAGGACGACCGCAGGCTCGGCCTCTGGACGCTCGAGGGCATCCGCATGATCCGGGAGGAGTTCCCGGACGTCCAGATCATCCTCGGCCTCTCCAACATCTCCTTCGGCCTCAACCCGGCCGCGCGCCACGTGCTGAACAGCGTCTTCCTCGACCACGCCGTGCGCGCGGGGATGACGGGCGCAATCGTCCACGTGAGCAAGATCCGACCCCTGCACCAGATCGCGCCGGAGGAGGTGCAGGTCGCCGAGGACCTGATCTTCGACCGCAGGCGCGAGGGCTACGACCCGCTCGCCCGCATGCTGGAGATGTTCGCCGGCCGCAAGGCCGCCGACGCCGCCGCGCGCAAGCGCGCCGACACCGTCGAGCAGCGCCTCAAGGACCGCATCGTGGACGGCGACCGCAAGGGGCTGGAGGCCGACCTCGACGAGGCGCTGAGGCGCTACCCGCCGCTCGACATCATCAACACCATCCTGCTCGACGGCATGAAGACGGTGGGCGAGCTGTTCGGCGCGGGCAGGATGCAGCTCCCCTTCGTGCTGCAGTCGGCCGAGACGATGAAGGCCGCCGTCGCCCACCTCGAGCCCTTCATGGAGCGCGTCGCCGGCCAGGAGAAGGGCACGATCGTGCTCGCCACGGTCAAGGGCGACGTGCACGACATCGGCAAGAACCTGGTGGACATCATCCTCACCAACAACGGCTACCGGGTGGTCAACCTCGGCATCAAGGTGCCGCTCGCCGACATGATCGCCGCGGCGAAGGAGCACCGGGCGCACGCCATCGGCATGTCCGGCCTGCTGGTGAAGTCCACCGTGGTGATGCGCGAGAACCTCGAGGAGATGTCGCGCCAGGACCTCGACATCCCCGTCCTGCTCGGCGGCGCCGCGCTGACCCGCAACTACGTCGAGGAGGACTGCGTCCGCGCCTACGCCTGCGGCCGCGTCGCCTATGCCCGCGACGCCTTCGACGGCCTGCACCTGATGGACAAGGTGGTCGGCAACGGCTTCGACGACTACCTCGCCGCCGTGCAGGCCAGGCGCCGCGGCAAGGCGCGCAACGAGAAGCGCACCCTCGGCCTCGCCGACCCGCGCGGCTTCGCCCCGGTGGACCTCGGCTACGCCCAGGCGCGCCGCCGCCGCCTCACGGCGGGGGAGCCGGTGCCGGTGCCGCCCTTCTGGGGCCCGCGCATCCTCTCCGCCGCGCCGCGCGCCATCGTGCCCTTCATCAACGAGCGCAGCCTCTACCAATTCCAGTGGGGCTTCCGGAAGCAGGGCCGCTCGCTGGAGGACTTCCTCGGCTGGGCGAAGCAGGAGCTGCGCCCGGTGCTCCGGCGCATGCTCGCGCTCTGCGAGGAGCAGGACATCCTCCGCCCCCAGGCCGTCTACGGCCACTGGAAGTGCGCCGGCCAGGGCAACGACCTGGTCCTGTTCGAGCCGGACGGCGTGACCGAGGTCGCGCGCTTCACCCTGCCGCGCCAGCCCAAGCCGGACGGCGAGTGCATCGCCGACTTCGTGCGCGACATCGAGGACGGGCCGGAGAACCGCGACGTCATCGGCCTGCAGGTCGTCACCGTCGGCCAGAAGGCCTCCGAGGTGGCGCGCCGGTGGTTCGAGGAGAACCGCTACCAGGACTACCTCTACCTGCACGGCCTCGGCGTCGAGATGGCCGAGGGCCTGGCCGAATACGTCCACAAGCGCATCCGCGCCGAATGGGGCTTCGCCGCGGAGGACGACCGCGACATGGAGCGGATGCTGAGCCAGGGCTACCGCGGCGGCCGCTACTCCTTCGGCTACCCCGCCTGCCCGCGGCTGGAGGACCAGGCGCCGCTGCTGCGGCTGCTCGGCGCGGAGCGGATCGGCGTCACCCTCTCGGACGAATGGCAGCTCCATCCGGAGCAGTCCACGAGCGCGATCGTGCTGCACCATCCGCGCGCGAAGTACTTCACGGTCTGACCGGGGGGCGGCCGTTGCGCGGCCGCACGGGATCGTGACTTGTCCCGCCGCGGTCGTTTCCCGTCCGATCGTTTCCCCTTGCCCCGCCGGGGGCGACGAGAAGGCGGCCGAGACCTTCCCATGGCGTCACACATCTTCACCCGCGACCACGGGTCGTTCTCCTCGATGCGCCAGCCCGACTGGCTGCCCGAGGCGATCGAGACGGCGGCGAACGACCGGGAGGCGCCGCCCTTCGCCGTCGCCGTCCGCACCGCGGCGGGCGTGGAGGCAGGCGCGAGCCTGCTCTGCCTGCCGCAGAACCGCGGCTACGCCGTCCTGCTCGTCACGGCCGAGGGCGCGCGGCGGACGGTGATGTTCCAGAACGAGGGCGCGGCGCTCGCCTTCTTCCTCGAGCAGGGCGTGGCCTTCGCCCGGACCGTCGCCGAGACGTTGCGCGCCGCGGCGCCTGCCGCCGCCGATCCTGCCGCGGCGGCCCGGCGGGCCGCCGCCAGCGCGGACTGATGCCGGCCGGCCTCAATCCCGACATTCAATCCCGACATGTCGCACGTGGGGGGGCGACGAGCGAGCCGAGGCGCTGGAGGCGAGCGCGTTCCAGGCAGAGCGGCGTGTCGCGCCGACCCGGTCGTAGTCGCCGAGGAGCCGGTGGCCGAGGTGTCGCTCGCGCAGCCGGCGCCAGGCGCGCTTGGGCGGGTTCCACTCGGGCGCGCAGGGCGGCAGCGGGGCGAGGGGATGGTCTCTGGCACTTGCCGCCGCCCCCCGCGGCCATCGCCTCCGCCCGCCCAGATCGGACGCGGCCCGAATCGGGGTCCGCGGCGCCGCCCTCTTCGACCTCGGCGACCGCCGAGAGGCGGGGTGGCCGATCCCGCTCCGGTCCGTCCCTGCCTACCCGCGGCCCCGCGAGAGCTTCGCGACCGCGCGCAGCAGCTCGGCCTCCGAGTATGGCTTGTGCACCACCGGCAGCTCCCGCGCCGCCGCGCCCGCGTAGGACCCGGCGTAGCCGGAGGCGAGGAGTACCGGCAGCAGCGGCCATCGCGCGCGGATCGCGCGCGCCAGGTCGAGGCCGCTGATCCCGCCCGGCATCAGCACGTCGGTGAACACCAGGTCGAAGTCCGCGCCGCGGCTCCGCTCCAGCAGCTCGAGCGCCGCCCGCGCGTCGGGCACCGCGGTCGCCCTGTGGCCCGCCCCCTCCAGCAGCTCCGCCGCGAGCCGGGCCACGGTCGGGTCGTCGTCCACCACCAGCACCCGGACGGGCGCCGCCGGGCCGGAGTCCTGCGGCCCGGCCGCGGCGGCGTCGCGCTGCGTGCGGGAGACCGGGGACCGCTTCGTGGCCGGCAGGCGGAAGGTCACCGTGGTGCCCCGGCCGACCTCGCTCTCGATGCCGAGCGCCCCTCCCGACTGCCTGGCGAATCCGAATGCCTGGCTGAGGCCGAGGCCGGTACCCTTGCCCGGCGGCTTGGTGGTGAAGAACGGCTCCAGCACCCTGCCGAGGAGCTCCCTCGGGATGCCGGTCCCCGTGTCGCCGACGCGGATCACGACGCAATCGCCCTCGAGGCCTTCCCCGGGCGCGTGCAGGGTGGCGTTCTCGGCCGCGATCCGCAGCACGCCGCCCCGCGGCATGGCGTCCCGCGCGTTGATCGCGACGTTCAGCAGCGCGAGCTCGAACTGCGCCGGGTCCACCTCGATCGGCCACAGCCCGTCCGGGATGTCGGTCTCGATGCGGATGTCGCCGCGCAGCGAGCGCGCCGCCAGTGCGGCGATCTCGCGCAGCCGCGCGGCAGTGTCCACGACCTCGGCGCGCAGCGGCAGGCGGCGCGCGAAGGCGAGCAGCTGGCGCGTCAGGCTCGCGCCGCGCGCCGTCGCCTGCCGCATGCTCGCGATTATCTCCGTCGCCTTTCCCGCCTCCTTCGGGAAGCGCCTCTCCAGCAGCCGCAGGCCGCCGTCGATCACCTGCAGCAGGTTGTTGAAGTCGTGCGCCACGCCGCCGGTGAGCTGGCCGACCGCCTCCAGCCGCAGGGCCTGCGAGAGCTGCTCGCGCATCTCCTCGAGCGCGCGCTGCGCCTCGCGCCGCTCGCTGATGTCGCGGGTGACCTTGGCGAAGCCGATCAGCCGGCCCGCCTCGTCGCGCACCGGCTCGATCACCACGCTCGCCCAGAAGCGGCTGCCGTCCTTGCGGACGCGCCAGCCCTCGGCCTCGAACCGCCCCTCGCCCGCGGCGAGGACGAGGCCGCGGGCCGGCATCCCCGCGGCGCGGTCCTCCTCGGTGTGGAAGCGGGAGACGTGCTCGCCGATGATCTCTCCGGCGGCGTAGCCGGTGATCCGGCGCGCGCCCTCGTTCCAGCTCGTCACCCGCCCGCTCAGGTCGAGCATGAAGATCGCGTAGTCCGTCACGCTCTGCACCAGCAGGCGGAAGTGCCGCTCGCTCTCCTCCAGCCTGCGCTGCGCCTCGCGCGTTTCGGTGACGTCGCGGGTGATCTTGGCGAAGCCGATCAGCCGGCCTTCCTCGTCGCGGATCGCGTCGATCACCACGCTCGCCCAGAAGCGGCTGCCGTCCTTGCGGACGCGCCAGCCCTCGGTCTCGAAGCGGCCCGTGCGCGCGGCGGTGGCGAGGGCGCGCGTCGGCCGGTCCGCCGCCCGGTCCTCCGGGGTGTAGAAGCGCGAGAAGTGGGTGCCGACCGCCTCCTCCGCGGTGTAGCCCTTGATCCGCTCGGCACCCGGGTTCCAGTTGGTCACCCGGCCGTCGGTGTCGAGCATGAAGATCGCGTAGTCGGTGACGCCCTCGACGAGGATGCGGAAGCGACGCTCGCTGTCGGTCAGGCGAAGCTCCGCCTCGCGCCGGGCGGAGACGTCGCGCGTGAGTTCGGCGAAGCCCGTGACCCGGCCCGCTTCGTCGCGCGCCGCCACCAGCACGGAGGCGGCCCAGAAGCGGGAGCCGTCCCGCCGCGTCCGCCAGCCTTCGGTCTCGTGCCGCCCCGACTCGGCCGCCGCCGCGAGCGCCGCCGCCGCCTGCCGCTCCCCGGCATGGACGCGTGTGAATGGCTGGCCGATCGCCTCGGCGGCCGAGAAGCCGAGCAGACGCTCCGCGCCGGGGTTCCAGCTCTCGATCCGCCCCTGGGGGTCGAGCGTGCAGATCGCGAGATCGGTCAGCGCCTCCGCGAGGACCCGATATCGCCGGTCTGCGGCGGCAGGCTTCAGCTCGATCACCTTGTTCTGCATGGCGGCTTCCGGAGCGGCGGCCGGTCCTGGAGCTCCTCCGCCGGTCGCGCGGAGCCGGGCCGGACGGGGTGTCGGCGGCGGATCCTGTGGCACCGCGCACGACGCCGCGAATCAACTCGGCCGGAACGACGGTGCGGTCCGCGGACCGGTACGGTCGCGGCGCCCGGGCGCATGCCCGACGCCGCGGCCGCACTGCGGGCGGATCGTGGCGCGCTCCGATCCCATCCGCCTGCGCGGTCCGCATCCTCCCGGATGCGCGGGTGGCCGCTCGCCGCCGGCGCCTATCCCGCCGGCGCCGGGGGCTTCGCGTAGTCCGCGTCCGAGACGTGCTCGAACCACGCCGTGCCCTGGCCCTTGTCGTCGTTCTCCGACATGGCGAGGTGGGAGAAGATCCGGTCCGGCGCCGCGCCGTGCCAGTGGCGGACGTTCGGCGGGATCAGCACGGTGTCGCCGGGGCGCAGCTCCTGCACCGGCTCGCCCTCGCGCTGGTAGCGCCCGATGCCGGACAGGCAGTAGAGCGTCTGCCCGACCGGATGCGCGTGCCAGGCGGTGCGCGCGCCGGGCGTGAAGGTGACGACGCTCGCGCGCAGGCGCGAGGGCGGGGTCACCGACAGGACCTCGTCCTGGTAGACGACGCCGGTGAAGCTGCTCGCCGGGGCCTGCCTGGTCGGCCGTGCCGAGGCGCGGACGACGGTCATGCTGTCCTCCATTGCTCCAGGGTGACGGGGGCGCCGCGGATCGCGGCCCAGACGCGCTCCGGCGTCGCCGGCAGGTCGAGGTGCCGCACGCCGAGCGGGCGCAGCGCGTCCACCACCGCGCCGAGCAGCGCCGGCAGCGCGCCGACCGTGCCGGCCTCGCCCGCGCCCTTGACGCCGAGCGGGTTGGTCGCGGTCGGCACCGGGTTGCTCAGCACCGTCAGGGCGCAGAGCGCGTCGGCGCGCGGCATGGCGTAGTCGAGGAAGCTCGCGGTCAGGAGCTGGCCGCTCCCCGGCGCGTAGCGGATGCACTCGCCGAACACCTGGCCGAAGCCCTGGGCGATGCCGCCGTGGATCTGGCCCTTGAGCAGCAGCGGGTTGATCACCGTGCCGACGTCGTCCACGACGACGTAGGAGAGCAGCGCGGTCTCGCCCGTCTCCGGGTCCACCTCCACCTCGCAGACATGGCAGCCGTTCGGGAAGGTGGCGTCGCCGGGGCGGGTGACGAGCAGCGCCGAGAGGCCGAGCTCCTCGCCCGGCGGCAGCGCGCCGGGGACGTAGCTGAGGCGCGCCAGCTCCTCGATGCCGATGGCGCGGTCGGTGCCGGCGACGCGGAAGGCGCCCTCGGCGAATTCGATGTCGGCCTCGTCGGCCTCCAGCAGGTGCGCGGCGATCCGCCGGCCGCGGGCGATGATCTTCTCCGCCGCGCCGACCAGCGCGCCGCCCGCCGCCATCATCGAGCGCGAGCCGATGGTGCCGCGGCCGTGCGTGACCAGGTCGGTGTCGCCGCAGACGACGCGGATGCGCTCCGGCGCGACGCCGAGGCGGGAGGCAGCGATCTGGCGGAACACCGTCTCGTGCCCCTGGCCGTGGTTGTGGCTTCCCATCAGCAGCGTCACCGAGCCGCCGGAGTCGAAGCGGATCTCCGCCGCCTCCTCCATCGGGTTGCGGTGCGGGCCGCCGGCGCTCTCGATGGCGTTGGCGAGGCCGATGCCGCGCAGCCGGCCGCGCCGCCGCGCCTCCTCGCGCCGCGCGGGGAATCCCGCCCAGTCGGCGGCCTTGAGCGCCATCTCCATGTTCCGCGCGAAGTCGCCGGTGTCGTAGGTGTAGTCGAGGCCGGTGCGGAACGGCATGGCCTCGCGCGGGATCAGGTTGCGCCGGCGCAACTCGATCCGGTCGAGGCCCATCTCGTCGGCGGCGAGGTCTATGACGCGCTCGATCGCGTAGATCGCCTCCGGCCGCCCGGCGCCGCGGTAGGGCGCTGTCGGCTGGGTGTGGGTGAGGATCCCGCGCACCTCGGTGCAGATGTGCGGCGTGCGGTAGACGCCGGCGAGGCCGCCGACGTTGTTGGTCGAGGAGACCGGCCCCTGCCAGGCCAGGTAGGCGCCGAGGTTGCACAGCGTGCGCACGCGCAGCGCCAGGAAGGTGCCGTCCGCGTCCAGCGCCAGCTCGGCGGTGGAGACGTTGTCGCGCGCATGGGTGTCGGAGAGGAAGCTCTCCGTCCGCGTCGCGGTCCAGCGCACCGGCCGGCCGAGGCGCTTCGCCGCGTGCAGCGCCAGCACGTATTCCTGGAACGGGCTCTCCTTCATCCCGAAGCCGCCGCCGACATCGGGCGAGACGACGCGCAGCCGGCTGGTCGGCACCCCCAGCGCGTGGAGCGCGATCTCGTTGCGCATCACGTGCGGGAGCTGCGTGCCGGCGACGAGGGTGTAGCGGTCCTCGGCCGGGTCGTGGGTCGCGAGCGCGTTGCGCGGCTCCATCGGGTTGGCGGAGACGCGGGTGATGCGGAAGTCGAGCCGCGCGATGTGCGCGGCGCGGGCGAAGGCCGCCTCGACCGCGGCGAAGTCGCCGAGGCGGAAGACGAAGCTCTCGTTGTCCGGCGCGATGTCGGGCCAGACCGCCGGCGCGCCCGGCCGCACCGCCTCCGCCGCGTCGGTCACGCAGGGGAGCGGGTCGTACTCGACGACGATGCGCTCGGCCGCGTCCTGCGCCGCCTCGCGCGTCTCGGCCACCACCGCGGCCACCGCGTCGCCGACGTAGCGCACCTGGCCGTGCGCCAGCATCCGCCAGGGCGTCTGCGCGATGGGGGAGCCGTCGCGCCGGTGGCGCGGCGTCACGCAGCGCAGCACGCCGAGCTCGCCGATCTCCCCGGGCGTCAGCACCAGCAGCACGCCGGGCGCCGCGCGCGCCGCCTCGGCACGGATCGCCAGGATGCGCGCCGCGGCGTGCGGCGAGCGCAGCACCACGAGATGCGCCGCGTCGCGCGCCGCGGCGGCGATGTCGTCCACGAAGCGCCCGGCGCCGCGCAGGAAGCGCGCGTCCTCGACGCGCCGGACCGCCGCGCCGATGCCGAACGCGGCGCTCACGCCCCGGCCGCCGCCCGCACCAGCCGGCCGGGCCGCGCGCCCGTCTCCTCGCCCCGCTCGAAGACCGGGGTGCCGGAGACGAGCGTCATGTCGTAGCCGTCCACGCGCTGCACCAGGCGCTTCCCGCCGGCGGGCAGGTCGTAGACCATCTCCGGGTGGTGCAGGCGCAGGCGGTCGAAGTCGATCACGTTCACGTCGGCCTTGCGGCCCGGCTCCAGCCGGCCGCGGTCGTGGAAGCCGAAGAAGTCCGCGGTCTCGCTGGTCAGGCGCCGGACCACGAACTCCAGCGGCAGGCGCTCGCCCCGCGTCCGGTCGCGCACCCAGTGGGTCAGCATGAAGCTCGGCAGCGAGCCGTCGCAGATCAGCCCGCAATGCGCCCCGCCGTCGGAGAGGCCGAGCAGGGTGTCGGGATCGGTGATCATCTCGCGCACCACGCCGTGGTCGCCGTGCACGTAGTTGGTCACGGGGTAGAACAGCATGCGGCCGCCGTCCTCGCCGGTGAGGTAGTCGTAGAGGAACGCGGCCGGCGGCTGCCCGGCGCGCGCCGCCATGGCGGCGATGCTGCGCTCCTGCGGCGGCTCGTAGTCCGGCGGGTCGCCGAGGACGTACATGCGGTCGTAGCGCTCGGCGATCGGCCGCTGCAGCGGCGGCAGGATGGCGAGCAGCGCCTCCGACGGCTCCTCGGCCAGGATCGCCGCCCGCACCGCCGGGTCGCGCAGCCGCCGCAGCCGCTCCTCCCACGGCAGCTTCGTGAGCGCCGCGAAGCTCGGCCGCGGCGCGAAGGGGGTGAGCGAGGTGGTGAGGCCGAGGATCAGCCCCACCGGGCGCCCGGCGACCTGGGCGGTGATCGCCGCGCCCTCCCGCCGCGCCGCGCGCACGCCCTCCATCAGCCGCCGCCAGCGCGCGGGATCGTAGGAGCGGTCGGTGAGCAGGAACCAGAGCGGGCGGCCGGTGGCGCGCGCGAATTCGCGCATCCAGCGGAACTCGGCGGCCTCGTCCTCGAAGTCGCTCAGCATCCCGAAGGCGCCGCGGCCGGCGCGGCCGAGCGCGGTGCCGATGCCGAGCAGCTCCTGCTCCTCCGCGTAGCGGCCCGGCACCAGGTCGCCCGAGGGCGTCTTGTGCTGGTCCGTGCGCGAGGTGGTGAAGCCGAAGGCGCCGGCGCGCAGCGCCTCCTCGGTCAGCCTCGTCATCGCCGCGATGTCGTCGGCGGTCGCCTTCTCGCGCCGGATCGCGCGCTCGCCCATCACGTAGACGCGCAGCGGGTGGTGCGCGACCTGCGCGGCGACGTCGATGGTGCGCGGCAGCCGCGCCAGCGCGTCGAGGTAGTCGGGGAAGCTCTCCCAGTCCCAGCGCAGCCCCTCGGCGAGGGCGATGCCGGGGATGTCCTCCACGCCCTCCATCAGGTCGATCAGCGCCTGGTGGTCGCGCCTGCGGACCGGGGCGAAGCCGACGCCGCAATTGCCCATCAGGATCGTCGTCACGCCATGCCAGGAGGAGGGCGCGAGCACCGGGTCCCAGGTCGCCTGCCCGTCGTAGTGCGTGTGCACGTCCACCCAGCCCGGCGTCACCAGCCGCCCCTCGGCCTTCACCTCGCGCCGCGCCGGCCCGGCCTTGCCGCCGACCTGCACGAGGCGGTCGCCCTCGATCGCGACGTCGCCCGCGAAGGCCGGCCGGCCGGTGCCGTCCACGATCGTGCCGCCGCGTATGACGATGTCGTGCATCGCGTTCCCTCCTCGCGGGTCTGCCCCGGTCCCGCTCTCCGCTGGCGGAGAGGATGGACGCCCGGCGGGGCGAGGGCAACCGGTCCCGCGTCCTCGCGCGCCCGGCCGGGGCCGGCCTCACGCCGGGCCCGCCGCCCGGTCGCCGAGCGTGTCCTCCACATAGAGCATCCGCACCAGGATCATGACCACGAGCAGCAGCGGCGTGGCGAGCAGCACGCCGTAGAGGCCGAACAGCGAGCCGAGGCCGACGATGGCGAGGATGCCAAGCGCCGGCGGGATGGACACCGCACGCCGCTGCAGCATCGGCGTCAGCACATAGCCCTCCAGGTTCTGGATGAAGACGAAGAGCAGCAGCGTGTAGAGGGCGTCGGCCGGGCTCTGGGCGAAGGCGATCAGGACCGCCGGCGCCCCGGAGAGGATCGGCCCGAGATAGGGGATGACGTTGAGCAGGCCGGCCAGGATGCCGAGGGCGAGGGCGAGCGGGATGCCGAGCAGCGTCAGCCCCGCCGCCGTGATCATGCCCACGGCGAGCATGGCGATGGACTGGCCGAGGATCCAGCGCCAGAGGCCGCTGCCCAGCGCGTCCAGCACCTCGGCGGCGCGCGCCCGCCGGGCGGGGGGCACGAGCCGGAGCAGGCCGCCGCAGTAGGGCGCCGGGTCGGCGGCCAGGAACAGCGCCAGCACGATGACGAGGATCACATCCGTGAGGGCGGTGAACACCGTTCCGAGCAGCCCGCTCGCCATGCTGAGCAGCGCGCCCGGATGCGGCGTCCCCCCCGCCGCCAGGAGATCGCGCCCCCACTCGTACTGCGCGACGAAGTCCCTGAACCGCTGCAGCGCCCGCGGCAGGGCGCGCCAGAGCTGCTCGAACTGCACCGCCACCTGCGGTCCGACCGAGAGGACAAAGAGGACCCCGAGCAGGACGATCGCCAGGACCACGGCGGCGAGGGCGGCGCCGACGGGCAGCCGCGCCCAGCGGCTCAGCTTCGCCGCCAGATGGCGGAGCAGCACGGCGACCAGCACGCCGCCGAAGGCGACGAGGAGGACGTTGACGAGTCGCCAGGCCAGAAGGGCAAGGCCGGTCACGAGCAGCGCGACGAGCAGCGGATGGAGGCGGCCGTCGCCGGCGGTCAGGGGCATCGGATTCCTCATGGGCGGCCGCGGCGGCGCGACCGCGGCGCAGGTGGGATGGGTATCACGATCTCCGGTCGCCGGCGCCGCGCGGCCGCGCATCGTGCGGCGGCTGCCCGCAACCATCCGCGGCGGGCGGCCGTTCTCCAGGCGGCACCCCCGCGCGAGACACGCGGGCGGAGCGCGCCGGGCGAGCGGTGCGCGGCCTTGCCGGGGCCGCGCTCGCGACCGGGCAAGGAGGGCATCGTGATCGGACGGGGCGGCGGCAGGCGCTTGGCCATCGGCATCGTCGGCGGCGCCATGGTGGTCGCGGCCGTGGCGGCGGTCGCCGTGGCGGCGATCCGGGCGGGCCGCGGCGGCCTGGGGCGGGCGGCCGGACGCCGGCGCCCGTCGCCGCCGACCGGGGCGGCCGGGCACGGGCCCTTCGGCGAGATCCGCCCCGCGGGGCCGGAGGCGATGCGCAGCCCGCCGCAGCCGCCCTGGGACAAGGTGGACGAGGCTTCGGACGAATCGTTCCCGGCGAGCGACCCGCCCGGATACTACGCGCTCAGGGCCTGACGGGCGGGCCGCGCGGTTCGGGCGACGGCGCGGCGGGCGGAAAGAACCCTTCGGCGAGGCACTGCGCCGGCGGACGGAGCGCGCGCGGCGCAGGCCGGACCGGCCCGCGCGTTGTGCGGCGGCGGGGAGGGCGGCGTCCACCGCCTCCCCGCCCGGGACATCGCATCAGCCCCAGACCGAATCGTTCGGATACGACAGGCCGGTCCCGGCTTGCTGCTCGACCGCGAACTCGTTGTCGGCCTTCTGCTCGGCCTCCTGCCCGGCCGTCTGCTGCTGGCTGGTCTCGCTGGCGTTGTTCTGGGTGACCGAGACGGTGCTGTGGACGAAGATGTAGTCGGGGCCGTTGCCGGTCTTGGTGTTGTAGCTGAACAGGACGGCGGTGTTGGTCTGGCTGGTCTCGGCCTTCTGCTCCTGCCCGATGTCCTGCCTGGCCTCCTGTTCGATGTCCTGCTTGACGTCCTTGACCAGGTTCTCGGCGTCGCCGCGCTTCCTGCCCCAGGCGTAGGCCCAACCGTTCCAAGGGAATTTCGGCATGGGAATTCTCCTGTCGAATGCCGTCGGGCTGAGATCCGGCTCGAGCGCTGGAACGCAGCGCTCGAAGCGGAACCGATTGTGGGCGAGTTTCGATCTATATCTATCTCAATCCGTATGCATTACGGATCTGAAATCCACGAATGCGTTCCTTTTGATCTCCTCTATGCTCGGATGACACGGCTTATTACGGGGAATCCGCGTGGAAATATCAACAATTTTCGTATCTGTGTGATTTCATATATTCCGAAAATATTTTATAAAAATCAAATAATGAAAATTATCTAAAGTTTAAATTGATCGTTCTGCGTCGCCGCGGGCGACAGAAGAACAATGAATGGTTTCCGCTGGCAGGTTTTCATTCGTGTTTCATGTATTCATTTTTGGGTGTAGTTCGATGGTTTGAACGGAACGGATGAAGAGGCGGTCGGAATTTCCGAAAGGTACACAATCAGGTGAGCCGCGCCGCCCCTTTGGCATCGGCCGTGTTCCGCCGCACCTGCTCCCTCGCCCTCGGCCGGATGCCCCCTTCGAATGACCGCGGCCCGGCCGGCGCGGGCGGTCCTGTCCGCCCTCCCACGGCCGGGTGATGCTCGTGCGTCCCCGCCCAGGCGAGACCCCGGAGATGATGTCCGGCGCGCGGGCGCGGGCGGCCGGTCGGGTCCGGACCTGTGCCGAGCGGTCGTGCTGCGCTACGACCCGCCTGCTGGCGGGCCCCCTCGCCGCTTCGCTCTGGTCCGGCGGGCCGCCGGCCCCTGGCCTGCGCGCCGGTGCCTACCGGAGGAGCCCGGCCCGCCGGCGCCGGGGATGGCGACGACGGATCGGAGACATCCTCGCCGCCATGCGGAACGGCAGGGCTGCCGGCGGTCGGCGCCGCCCGCGCCGCGGCGCCGCGCGAGCACCCCCCTCCGCCGCTCTGGCGCCGACCATGCCGGCGCCGCAGCGCCGGCCCCCGCCGCCGGCGACGATCCTCGCTCCGAGGCGCCGCAGGCGCCCGGGCTCGCCTCGCCGATCACGCGGCGCCATGCGCCGCCTTCGCGGATGCCGCGACACGCCGCCAACCGGCCAGCTCGTGACCGCGAGCCTCCGGCGCCCGGGTCCCCCGACCGCCGAAGCGGGGCGCCTCCCCGCATGCCCGCGCCATCCGGAATACCCCGGCGGCCGCGCGATGCGCGCCGTTCCGGCGCACCCGCGCACGGGTCTCATCGGTGGGTCACGCGATCCGGGCGAGGCTGAGGGCGGCGCCCTTGCCCCTGACTTCCGCTTCCTCGAACTCGGCGGCGGCGATCGCCCGGTCGAGCGCGGCGCGAAGCGCCCGCGCGCTCTCCAGTGTCATCTCGATCCCGGCCCGCGCCTCGGGGCCGAGCCCGGTGTTGAGGAAGTCCAGGGTGATCACGTCGCCGAGCGGCGCGTGGCGCGCGTGATCGTAGGCGACCACCGCCAGCGACAGCGGGAACCACTCGTCCCCGCGCTTCGCCATGCCCTCGGCGCGCACGATCTCGACGATGGAGGTGCACATGGCCGGACCGCCTACTTCGCCAGGTGCTTGCCGAGGAAGGCGAACACCTTGCTCCACCCGTCCATCGCCTGCTCGGGCCGGTAGAGCGGCCGGTGCCAGTAGAAGATGCCGTGGCCGGCCCCGTCGTAGCGATAGAACTCGTAGGTCTTGCCGTGCTTCTTCAGCTCCGCCTCGTGCTGGTCCACCTGCTCGGGACTCGGCGCGCGATCCTCGTTGCCGAAGATGCCGAGGAGCGGACAGCCGAGGTCCTTGGTCATCTCGATCGGCGCGACCGGCGTCTTGGCGTTGAGCTCCTCCGGGCCCATCACCACGCGGCCGCCCCAGAGGTCGACGCAGGCGTCGACGTCCTTCCGCTGGCAGGCGTAGATGAAGGCGTGCCGCCCGCCGGAGCAGGAGCCGAAGATGCCGACCTTGCCGTTCAGGTTCGGTTGCGCGCGCATCCACGCCACGGCGGCCGCGGTGTCGCCGACCATCTGGGCGTCGGCGATGCCGCCCTCGGCGCGCACCTTGGCGGCGACGTCGTCCGGGTTGCCCTGGCCCGCCCGTTCGTAGAGGTTGGCGCAGATCGCGAGATAGCCGTGGTGTGCGAAGCGGCGCGTCGTCTCGATGTAGAACTCGCTCCAGCCCGGCAGGTGGTGGACCAGCACGACGCCCGGAAAACGCCCGGGGCCGGAAGGCTTCGCCACATAGGCGGTGATCGGGGTGCCTTCGTGGCCCGTGAGGGTCACGTTCTCGCAGGTCATGCCTCGGTAGAAGGACATCGATCTTCCTCTATGCGCGTGGGTCTCGGGCCTCGGCCGGGCCATCGGGGCGCCGCGCCATCATCGGCCAACGGGTCGAGCCCGCTCCGCCGCCGGAGAGCGTCGCCGCGCCAGTATTCGGCGATCGCAAACCGGACGCAACAAGAGCCGGGCGTCGGACGCCGCGGCACGCGCCCCGGCGGGGGCGTCCTCGGGCGGGCGTCCGCGCGTGATCGCCGTCGTCGTGCGTGCGCGAGGGACAGCGGCGGCGCCGGGGGCGGGCGGGCGGGCGCCGCCCCGACCGCCTTCGACGCATGGCGGAGGTGACCTCGTACGGCGGGATGAGGGACGCGGACTGCGCGGCTTTCCTGCAGTGGTGCCTGCCCCGGCTCGGGCTGCGCTGGGCGGGGTTCCGCAGGGTGCGCGGCACGGTCTGCAAGCGGATCGCGAGGCGCATCCGCGCCCTCGGCCTGGCGGATCTCGAGGCGTACCGCGCCCGGCTCGAGGCCGATGACGACGAGTGGCAGAGGCTCGACGCCCTGTGCCGGATCCCGATCTCGCGGTTCTGGCGCGATCGGCGCGTCTTCGACAGCCTCGCCCACGACGTGCTGCCCGCGCTCGCCGCGGCGGCGCGGGACCGCGGCGATCGGAGCCTTTCCATCTGGAGCGCCGGCTGCGCCTCGGGGGAGGAACCCTACAGCCTGCGCCTCGCCTGGCGCGTGGATGCGGAGGCGGCCTTCCCGTCCCTCGGCATCACGATCGTGGCGACCGACGTCGACGAGACGTTGCTCGCCCGCGCCAGGGCGGGGCTCTACCGGCGCGGCTCGCTGCGGGACCTGCCCCCGCGCCTGGTCGGTCTCGCGTTCGAGGTGTCGGACGGCCTCTACCGGGTCCGCGAGTGGTTGCGGCGCGACGTGACCTTCCTTCGGCAGGACATCCGTCGGGATCTCCCCGACGGGCCGTTCGACCTGATCCTGTGCCGCAACCTGGTCTTTACCTACTTCGACGGCGTCCTCCAGACGGAACTGCTCGATCGGGTCTGCCGGCGACTGCGGCCGGGAGGGGCGCTCGTGATCGGCGTGCACGAGTTCCTGCCGGCATCCGGATCGCCCCTCGCGCGATGGGGCGTGTCCGGCCCGATCTACCGGTTCTTGCCGTCCTGATCCGTCGGCGGGCCCGCACGATCGGGCCGGCCATCGCGGTCGCCCCGGCGGCCCCTCCGACGCCGGGGGCGAACCTGCGGTTCGCCCGGCTTCGCCGCATGGGCGGTGGGCCGCCGCCATGCCGCGGGACGATCCCGGATGCGCCGGGTGGTGCTGGCGCCCGGACTCGAACCGGGGACCGCTCGATTACGAATCGAGTGCTCTACCAACTGAGCTACGCCAGCATCCGGCCCCCGCCCCGGGGCGCGCCGTCCAAGCCGCTGATTCCGCAGCGCTTATATCGGGACACGGTGCGGTGACGCAACATGTCCCGGCCTGCCCGGCGGGCCCAGCGGCCGGCGCCCTGCCCGGCCCGCGAGATCCGCCCGCGGAGCGGCGGTCCGGGCGCCGAAGCGTGTCGGCGCGCGTTCCGGCTTGATAGCCGCGTCGCGCCGCCCGGGCAACGCCCCGCGGCCTCGGCTTCCGTCCGCCCCGCGATCCATCCGCCGCCCTCGCGTGCTACACCCTGCCGCCACCACGGTCCGGCCCGATGCGTCGCCTGCTCCTCGTCCTGCCGATCCTCGCCCTCGCCGTTGCCGGCCTCGCCTGGTGGCGCGCCCTGCCGCCGGCCGTGGCGATCGCGCTCGCCACCACCGGCCCGGCCGTGGAGGCGGTCTATGCCACCGGAAGCGTCGAACCGGTGCAGTGGGCCAGGGTCGGCCCGGTCCTGCGCGGCCGCGTCGTCGCCGTGCTCGTCGAGGAGGGCGAGCGCGTCGCGCCCGGCCAGGTCTTGGCCCGCCTCGACGACCGCGAGGCCCGCGCCCGCGCGGACGAGGCCGAGGTCCGCGCCGCCCTGGCCGCCGAGGAGCTCGCCCGCGTCCGCCCCCTGGTCGCGAGCGGCGCCGTCTCCCGCGCCGAGTTCGACCGCCGCGAGAGCGAGGCGCGCGCCGCCCGCGCCATCGCCGAGGCGGCCGCCCGCCGGCTCGACGACTACGTGGTGCGCGCCCCCGCCGCCGGCGTCGTGCTCCGCCGCGACGCCGAGGTGGGCGAGGTGGTGGACACCACGGCCGCCCCGTTCTGGGTCGGCGAGACCCGCCCGCTGCGCGTCACCGCCGAGGTGGACGAGGAGGACATCGTCCGCGTCGCCGTCGGCCAGCGCGCCCTGCTGCGCGCCGACGCCTTCCCCGGCCGGGTGATGGAGGCGGAGGTGGCGCAGATCACGCCGATGGGCGACACCGCGCGCAAGTCCTACCGCGTCCGCCTCGCCCTGCCCGACGACACGCCGCTGCGCATCGGCATGACCGTCGAGGCCAACATCGTGCTGCGCGAGGACCCCGAGGCCGTGCTGGTGCCGCCGCGCGCCGTGGTCGAGGGCGGGCGCGTCTTCGTCGTCGAGAAGGAGATCGCCCGTGCCCGTCGCGTCGAGCCCGGCGTGCAGGGCCCGCACGCGACCGAGATCCGCCGCGGCCTCGCCGCCGGCGAGGCCGTGGTGCTCGACCCGCCGCCGCGGCTGCGCGACGGCCAGCCCGTCCGGCTGACGCCGTGAGGCTGCTGCTCGACCTCGCCCGCGGCATGCTGGCGCGGCGGCGGCGCCAGACGCTGGTCTCGGTACTCGGCGTGGCGCTCGGCGTCGCCTTCTTCATCGCCACCGCGGCGCTGATGCGGGGCTTCCAGACCTACTTCATCAGCCAGATCATCGACGTCGCGCCGCACGTCACGATCAAGGACGAGATGCGCGACCCGCCGCCCCAGGCCGCCACGCTGGCGCATCCGGAGGGTGCGGTCGCCATCGCCGGCGTGCGGCCGCAGGACCGCGTGCGCGGCATCCGCGCCGCCGGCGACAAGCTCGCCATGCTCGAGGCGATGGAGGGGGTGGCCGCGGCGCCGGTGCTGACCGGCCAGGCGCTGCTGCGCTACGGCTCGCGCGACGTCTCGGTCAGCATCGTCGGCATAGACCCGGCGCGGCACGCGCGCGTGTCGAACATCCAGAAGGACATGACGCAGGGCCGGCTCGACGACCTGCGCGCCACCGCCAACGGCCTGGTCATCGGCGAGGCGCTGGCGCGGCGCCTCGGCGTCGGCGTGGGCGACACCATCGCCGCGATCTCGCCGCGCGGCGTGGCCCTTTCCATGAAGGTCGTCGGCCTGTTCCGCACCGGCATCCAGACGCTCGACCAGCAGCAGGGCTACGCGCTGCTCAAGGTCAACCAGGTCCTGCAGGACCGGCCGAACGTGGTCAACCAGATCCAGCTCCGCCTGCGCGACGTGACGCGCGCCGAGCCGCTGGCGCGCGAGATCGAGGCGCGCTTCGGCGACCGCACCGAGAGCTGGGAGGAGCAGAACCAGAACTTCCTGACCGTCTTCGTCATCCAGAACGCGGTCATGTACAGCGTGACCGGCGCGATCCTGCTGGTCGCGGCCTTCGGCATCTACAACATCATCTCGACCGTGGTGTACGAGAAGACGCGCGACATCGCGATCCTCAAGTCGCTCGGCTTCACCGAGCGCGACATCCAGCTCCTGTTCCTGGTGCAGGGGATGGTGGCGGGCCTGCTCGGCGCGGTCCTCGGCTGCGTGCTCGGCGCCGCGATGATCGAGGGGCTGGCGCAGGTGCGCTTCGGGGTCGAGGCGCCCTCCGGCACCGACCGCTTCATCCTGGCGCGCGACTGGCGGGTCTATGTCCTGGCCTCGGCCTTCGCGGTGCTCGCCGCCGGGACCGCGGCGGTGATCCCGGCGCGGCGGGCCTCGCGGCTCGACCCGGTGCAGGTGGTGCGCGGGGCGGCGTGAGCGACGGCCCGGCGGAGGCGCCGCTCCTCGCGGCCGAGCGGGTGACGCGCACGCTGCCGGAGGGCGTGACGCTGGTCGCCGACATCTCGCTCCGCCTCGCGCGCGGCGAGTTCGTCGCGATCACCGGCCCCTCGGGCTCGGGCAAGTCGAGCCTGCTCTACCTGCTCGGGCTGCTCGACCGGCCGACCGAGGGGCGCGTGCTGCTCGAGGGCCGCGACACCGCGGAGCTGGATGCGGAGGAGCTGGCCGCGCTTCGCCTCTCGCGCCTCGGCTTCGTCTTCCAGTTCCACTTCCTGCTGCCGGAGTTCAGCACCCTCGACAACGTGCTGATCCCGATCCGCCGCCTCGGCCGCCTCGGCGCCGCGGCGGCGCGGGCGCGGGCGATGGACCTCCTCGCCGCCCTCGGCCTCGACGCGGCGGCGGCGAAGCTGCCGGAGCAGCTCTCGGGCGGCATGCGCCAGCGCGCGGCGATCGCCCGCGCGCTCGCCAACGACCCGGCGCTGATCCTCGCCGACGAGCCGACCGGCAACCTCGACACGAGGAACGCCGCCGCGGTGTTCGACATCTTCGAGCGCCTGGTGCGCGAGGAGGGGCGCACCGTCGTCGTCGTCACCCACGACTCCGACCTGGCGCGGCGGACCTTCCGGCGCGTGCACCTGGTGGACGGGCGCGTGGTGCGCGACGGCCCGACCACCGGCTGAAGGATGGTCACGGGCCGTACGCCCTTGGCCACGGGGGCCTGTTCCTGCTAGCTGGCGGCGATGCCCGGAACGACCCGCCACGGGACCATGTCCGCCGCGCCGCCCCTCTTCGAGCGCGCCGCCGTGCTCAAGTCCGACGTCTTCTCGACGGTCGAGCGCGGCGTGGCGGTGACCGCCACCGGCGAGCGCCTGCCCGCGATCCGCCGCGACCTCTCGACCGCGCGCTGGTGGGCCTGGCCGCTCGCCCGGCACTTCGCCGCGCGCGAGGCGCGGGCGCTGCGCCGCGCCGCCGGCATCCCCGGCGTCCCCCCGCTGATCCACGCCGACCGGCGCACCGTCATCCGCGGCTTCGTGGACGGGCTGCCGATGCAGGCGGCGCGGCCGCGGGGCGACGCCGCCTTCTTCCGCTCCGCCCGCCGCCTGCTGCGCCGCCTGCGCCGCGCCGGCATCGCCCACAACGACCTGGCGAAGGAGCCCAACTGGCTGGTCACGCCGCAGGGCGAGGCGGCGGTGGTGGACCTCCAGCTCGCCAGCCTGCACCGGCCCGGGCGCAGCCGGCTGCTGCGCGTCCTCGCCTACGAGGACCTGCGCCACCTGCTCAAGCACAAGCGCAAGTACCACCCGGAGGGGCTGACCGCGACGGAGCGGCGCATCCTGGCGCGCAAGAGCCTGTTCGCGCGGCTCTGGATGCGGACCGGCAAGCCGCTCTACCGGCTCGTCACCCACCGCCTGCTCGGCATGCGCGACCGCGAGGGCGGCGGGCTGCGCCTGCTCGCCGACGGGCCGCGGATCGAGGCGGCGGCGCGGAGCCACCCGGCGGTGCGCGAGATCGCGGTCGTCGCCTTCCCCTTCCGCCGCGACGGCATCGGCCTGCATGCCTTCGTCGTCGCCGACCCGGCCGCGGCGCTCGACGCGGCGGCGCTGCGCGCCCACCTGCGTGCGCGCCTGCCGCCCGGCGTCGCGCCGCCGGAGCGCATCCGCCGCGTCCCGGCCCTGCCGCGCGACGCCGCGGGCGCGATCGCGCGGCCGATCCTGACGCTGATCGCCACCGGCCAGACCGACCAGCTCGCGCCGCTGATCGGCGGCGACGCGCCGTGCCGCGCCGCGGTGGAGGCGATCCTCGCGGCGCCGGACGAGGAGGCGGCGGAGCGGGCAGGCGGCGCCTGAGCCTCCGCCCGCCCGAACCTCCGCCGCGGACCGCCTGCGGCGCTCAGCGTCCCGCCGCGACGAGCGCCCGTGCCTCGGCGCGGAGCGCCGCCCGGGAGCCGTCGAGCGAATAGAACATGTGGCCGCCCGGGTAGGCCACGAGGCGGACGCGATCCCCGCCGGAGCGCTCCGGGATCTGGTCGAGCAGCAGCCGGGAGGCGAAGTAGGGCGTCACCAGGTCGAACAGCCCGTGCGCGACGACGACGCGCAGCCGCGGGTCCAGTGCGAGCGCGGTGCGCAGGCTGCTCATCGCCTCCGGCCGCGGGCCGCGCCCGCCGCCCCAGTCCCACTCCCGGGCGACCCGTCGGTTGAGCAGCCGGTACTGCCGCCCTTCCGGGCGCCATCCCAGGCGCTCGGCGTAGAGTCCGAGCATCGCCCCGGTGAGGGGCGCGAGCATCCCGTCCAGCACCGGATCGGGCCGCGGGCGCGCCTCCGCCGGAACCTCGGGGAAGGGGTCGAGGACCGTCACGCTGGCGTCATAGGGGCTGGCGACGCGGTCCCCGGCGCCGCCGATCGCGTGCAGGAACTCGGCCATGCCGACGCGCCCGCGGCGGCGGCGCACCAGCTCCGGGTCGAGCCCGGTGAGCGCGGCGACCCGCTCGCCGAGCCGCGCGGCCGCCTCGGCGTCGCGCTCGGCGCGCAGGAGGTCCAGCAGATAGTCGCCGGCCGCGTAACGCTCCGCCTCGGCGAGCGTCGCCCGGTCCACCTCCCCGCCCGCGGCGGCGCGGGCGGCGGCGGCCATGCTCGGCAGCCGCGCGACCCAGAGCAGGGGATCGAGGGCGGCGCTGCGCCCGCCGAAGTCGAGCGCCGGCGAGATCAGCACGAGGCCGTTCACGCCGATCCCCTGCTCCGACTGCAGCACCCGCGCCATCCGCGGCACGCGGAAGCCGCCGTAGCTCTCGCCGACCAGGAATTTGGGCGAGGCCAGGCGGCCGTGCTCCTCCAGCCAGCGCCGCACCACTTCCGCCAGCGATTGCACGTCGCCGTCCACGGACCAGAGCCGCCGCCGCGCCGCCTCCCCCGCGCCGGGGGCGAAGTCGCTGTAGCCGGCGCCGACGGGGTCGAGGAACACGAGGTCGGTGAAGTCGAGCCAGGTCTCGGCGTTGGGAACGGGCTCCGGCGCGGCGGAGGGCAGGGCCGCGTCGCCGGCGAGCGGCAGGCGCCAGGGACCGAGCGCCCCGAGCTGCAGCCACGCCGAGGAGGCGCCGGGGCCGCCGTTCAGCACGAAGCTCACCGGCCGCGTCCGCGGCGCGGCGCCTTCCAGCGCGTAGGCCAGGTAGGCGACGTCGGCCTGCGGCGTCCGCCCGTCGCGCGGATCGAAGAGGCGCAGGCTGCCGGCGGTCGCGGTGAAGGCGAGGGTGCGGCCGTCCGGGAGCTCGAGGACGTGGCGCGTCGTCGCATCCGCAGGCAGCCCGCCGCGGCGCCCGTTCTCGGCCGCGGCGCCGGCGGTCGCCGCCCGTTCCGGCGACGTCTCCGCGGGCGCCGGCCGCGCGCCGGGGCCCCGGGCGGCATCCGCGGACGGCTCCGGCGGCGGCAATACCTGCGCGGCCGCGGTGGCGGCGAGCGCGAGGGCGGCGAGCGTGGCGAGCCAGGCGGCGCGGAACCATCGCCCGGGGGCGGTCCGGTTCCGGCGGGTCTTCGGGTCGGGCGCGTCCGGCATCGGGCGATGCAAGGCGGCGGCGCGGTCCGCGGCAAGCCGCGTGTCGCCGCCGGAAGGACCGGCGCAAGCGGGCCGTGCGGGCGGGGGCGCGGGCCGAGGCGGGCCGTTCCGCGCTGCAGCCCTTGCCCGGGAGGCGCCGCGCGCGCGGGCGCGTCCGCCCGATTCCCGTCGCGACGCGGCCGCGCGCCAAAAGGGTGGGGGCGGAGCCGGCATCCATGCGCGGCGTGGTGCCGATGGCGGCCGCGTCCGGAACCGCCGCCATCGTGCGCTCGCGCCCGCGGCGCCGGGTTGGCCGCATGCGAGGGCGAGAGACGCGGATACGCGCGCGGCGACCCCGCGGCCGGCCCGGGCGGTCGTGGCCCTTCCAGTGCCACCGGCATCGGCTGCCACCGGAATCGGCGCCGGCCCGCCGTCGAGCCTCCGCGTGCCGTACGGCCACCCCCTTTACAGGAGGGGCCGCGCAGTCGTGGAATGCGGGCACAGCGCGGATGGAGCCGGGACGCGGATGCCCACCGTGGTCGGAAGGCTGCCGGGCCGGCGGAGCGTCGCGGCGGCGACGCGCGGCCGGGGGTGGTGACCATCAGCTATCTCGCACTGGTCGAGCGCGCCAGGCGCGATGGCTGCACGGCGCGCCTGCCCGACTTCCCGGATCTCGTCGTCACGGCAGCGGATCTGGACGCCTTGCCGGCCGCGGCCCGTGCCGCGCTCGAACAGTGGCTGCGGCAATGCGGCGGGGCGCCTCCTCCTCCAGGAGTCCACGCCGGGGCGGCGCGCGCGGCAGCGGCGCTGCGCGTCCCGGTCGAGGTGGCGGAGCGGCCGCGGCCGCGTTGCCTCTCGCCCTACGCGCTGCGCGGCATGCGCCTGGTCAACCGCCTCGTCGTCTCGCCCATGGCGCAGTACATGGCCGAGGACGGCGTGCCGGGCGACTGGCACGCGGTGCATCTCGGCGGCCTCGCGCTCGGCGGCGCCGGCCTGGTGGTCGCGGAGATGACCTGCGTCTCGCCGGAGGCGCGCATCACGCCGGGCTGCCCGGGGCTGTGGAACGATGCGCAGGAAGCGGCCTGGCGGCGCATCGTGGCCTTCGTCCACGCGCGCACCGAGGCGCGCATCGGCCTCCAGCTCGGCCATGCCGGGCGCAAGGGCTCGACGCGCCCGCTCTGGGAGGGCTTCTCCAGGCCGCTCGCCGAAGGCAACTGGCCGCTGCTCGCGCCCTCGCCCATCGCCTGGGCGGAGGGCAGCCAGGTCCCCCGCGCCGCGACCGAGGAGGACCTCGCCGGCATCGCCGCGCAGCACGCCGAGAGCGCACGGCGCGCCGCCGCCGCGGGCTTCGACCTGGTCGAGCTGCACTTCGCCCACGGCTATCTCGCCTCCTCCTTCCTCTCGCCGCTGTCCAACCGCCGCGCGGACCGCTTCGGCGGCAGCCTGGAGAACCGGCTGCGCTTCCCGCTGATGGTCCTCGGCGCCGTGCGCCGCGCCGTGCCGGAGGCGATGCCGGTGACGGTGCGCCTCTCCTGCACCGACTGGATCGAGGGCGGCTTCACGCCGGAGGAGGCGGTGCAGGCCGCGATCGCCTTCCGCGACGCCGGCTGCGACATGGTCGTCGCCTCCTCCGGGCAGACGGACCCGCGCTCGCGCCCGCCGGCCGGCCCGATGTGGCAGGTGCCCTTCGCGCGCCGCATCCGCGCCGAGGCGGCGATGCCGACCATGGCCGTAGGCGGCATCACCGAGCCCGAGCAGGCGGAGCAGGTGATCGCGGAGGGCGCGGCCGATCTCGTCGCGGTCGGGCGCGCCGCGCTCTACGATCCCTGGTGGGCCCGGCACTGGTCGCATGCGCTGCGCGCGCCGATGCCCTGGCCGCCGCCCTACGCCTACGGCGGGCACTTCGCGCGCCGCCACGTCCTCGATCCGCAGACCGTCGAAGGGAGGAAGCCCCATGATCACGCGTCGTGACCTCGCGGCGGGCGTGGCCGCCGCAACGGTGGTCGCCGGCGGGGCGCGCTCCGCCGCGGCGCAGGACCGCACCGGCGTCACCGACAGCGCCGTCCGGATCGGCGTGCTCGGCAGCCTCACCGGCGTGCAGGCGGTCTTCGGGCAGGGGAACCTCAGCGGCGCCCAGATCGTCTTCGACGAGGTCAACGCCGCCGGCGGCATCAACGGCCGGCGGATCGAGATCGTCTCGGTGGACGACGAGAGCAACCCCGCGCGCAGCATCGCCGGCTTCCGCCGCCTGGTGGACGACGAGCGGGTCTTCGCCGTGCTCGGTCCGTCCGCCAGCGCGATCGGCGCGGCGATGGAGCCGACGCTGCGCGCCGCCGCGCAGGTGCCGGTCTTCGTCTCGATCTTCTCCAGCCCCGTGGCCACCGAGCCGTTCAAGCGCAACGTGTTCCGCACGGGCCCGCTGAACGACCGGCTGCAGGGCATCGCGCTCGGCGACTTCGTGCTGGACGAGCTGCGCGGCACCAGGGTGGCGCTGGCGCAGCAGACCGACGAGTACGGCCGCCGCGGCGGGCAGAGCCTGACCGAGCGCCTGCGCGAGCGCGGCAGGCCGCTGGTCTCGACCGAGGTGTTCAACCTCACCGACACCGACTTCACCGCGCAGCTCCTGCGCATGCGCCAGGCCGAGCCGGACGTGATCGTGATCTACGGCTTCCCGGCGCCGGCCGCGACGATCACCCGCCAGGCGCGCCAGCTCGGCCTGACGGGGAAGATCATCGGCTCGAACGCGACCTCGAACCGCACCTATCCGCAGACCGTCGGGCCCGCCGCCGTCGGCGTGATGAACGTCATCACCCTCGCCGACCTGCCGGAGCGCGCCGACGATCCGCGCATGGCGGAGTACGTGCGCAAGTTCACCGCACGCTTCCCCGACCTCGCGCGGCAGAACCGGCCCGACCTCGGCGACTGCCTCGGCTACAACGGCGCGCTGGTGTTCGCCGAGGGCCTGCGCCGCGCCGGGCGCGAGCTGACGCGCGAGGGCTTCATCCGGGCGCTCGAGACCATCGAGAACTTCGAGACCGGCGTCGGCCTGCCCACCACCTTCGGGCCGGAGCGGCGCGAGGGGAACCTCCAGGCGCGCGTCCTCGAGTTCCAGCCCGATCTCTCGCGCAAGCTGATCGCGCCGCGCGTCGTGGCGCGGCTCTGAGGCCGCCATGGCCGAGGCGCCGCCGCAGCTCTGGTTCGAGGACTTCGCGCCGGGACAGTCCTTCCCCGGCGCGACCTCGGCCTGCACCGCCGAGGACTTCCTCGCCTTCGCGCGCATCACCGGCGACGCGCATCCGATCCACTACGACGCCGCCTACGCGGCGGGGACCCGCTTCGGCAGGCCGCTCGCGCACGGGCTGCTGGTCGCGGGCTACAGCGCCCTCGGCGCCACCCCGCTGTCGCGGCGGCTGGAGGAGAGCATGGTGGCGATGCTCGAGGTCGCCTTCCGCTTCCGCCGCCCCGTCTTCGCCGGCGACGTGCTGACCAGCCACTTCGAGGTGGCGGAGACGCGCCGCGACCCGGGGAAGGATTCCGGCGTGGTGCGCTTCCACGTCCGCCTGACCAACGCCAAGGGCGAGACGGTGATGGAGGGCAGCCACGCCTACCTGATCCGCGCGCGGGGCGCGGCATGAGCGAGGCGGCGGTGTGGGCCGAGGTCGTCGCGGCGCTCGGCTGGGCCGGGCGGGCGGAGGTGAACCTCGCCGTGACGCTGGCCGACCGCCACGCCGCCTCGGGCCGCACCGCGCTGCGCTGGGAGGGGCGCGACGGCGCGCGGCGCAGCCTGACCTTCGCCGAGCTGGCGGAGGCCTCGGCGCGCCACGCCAACCTGCTGCGCGGCCTCGGCGTCAGCCCCGGCGATCGCGTCGCCTGCATCCTGCCGCGGGTGCCGGAGGCGATCGTCGCCCTGCTCGGCGCCTTCCGGCTCGGCGCGATCCACCTGCCGATCTTCTCGGGCTTCGGCGCCGAGGCGATCGGCCGGCGCATCGCCGACGCCGGGGCGCGCGTCGTCGTCACCCACGCCGATGTGCGGGACCGGCTGCCGCCGCGCTGGGCGCATCCGGTCGCGGTGGTGACGGTGCCGCGCCCCGGCGGCGGCGGCGTCCCCCCGGGCGACGTGGACCACCGCGAGGCCATGGCCGCCGCCGCGCCGCATTGCGCGCCCGTGCCGCGCCGGCGCGACGACCCCGCGGTGCTGCTCTACACCTCGGGCTCGACCGGACCGCCCAAGGCGGTCGCCATCGCCACCAACTTCCCCGCCGCGGTCTGGCCGGCGCTGCGCCATGCCGGCGACCTGCGCGCCGACGACGCGTTCTGGCCGACCGGCGATCCGGGCTGGGGCTACGGCCTCGTCTGCTACGGCACCGCGCTCGCGCTCGGCTGCGGCGCGCACATGTGGGAGGCGAACCCGGCGCCGGAGGCGACGCTCGGCTTCCTCGCCCGCCACCGCATCACCAACCTGGCCACCGTGCCGACGCTGCTGCGCGGCCTGATGGCGCTCGGCGAGGACGCCGTGCGGCGCCCCGGCATCGCCGTGCGCAGCATCATGAGCTGCGGCGAGCCGCTGAACGCCGAGGTCGTCGCCTTCTTCCGCCGCGCCTGGGGCGTGACGCCGCTCGACCAGTTCGGCTCCTCCGAGCACGGCCTGCCGATCGGCAACCGCTTCGATGCGCGTGACGCGGTGCGTCCCGGCTCCATGGGCAGGCCGCTGCCGGGCCAGCGCATCGCCATCGTGGACGAGACCGGCGCGCCGGTGCCGCGCGGCGGCGTCGGCCTGATCGCCACCAGGCCGCCGCCCGACGGGCTCTACGCGCTCGGCTACTGGAACAACCCCGAGGCGGAGCGCGGCCTGCGCCGCCAGGGCTGGATCGTCACCGGCGACCTCGGGCGCGAGGACGGGGACGGCTACCTGTGGTTCGAGGGCCGCGCCGACGACGTCATCAAGAGCGCCGCCTACCGCATCGGCCCCTTCGAGGTGGAGAGCGCGCTGCTCACCCACCCCGCCGTCGCCGAGGCCGCGGCCATCGGCAAGCCCGATCCGGCGCGCGGCCAGATCGTCAAGGCCTTCGTCGTGCTGCGCCCCGGCTTCGCCGACAGCGCGGCGCTGCGCGAGGAGATGGCCGCCGCCGCGCGGCGCGCGCTCGGCGACCACGCCTACCCGCGCGAGATCGAGATCGTCGCCGAGCTTCCCAAGACCACCACCGGCAAGATCCAGCGCTACGTGCTGCGCCAGCGCGAAGCCGCGCGCCACGGAACAGGAACCCCCGAACCATGACCCGCTGCGAGGCCATCGTCCCCGGCCGCTGGTCGGACCGGCTGACCTTCTCGCCGGCGATCCGCGTCGGCAACCTGCTCTTCATCTCCGGCACCACGGCGACCGACGAGAACCTGCGGATCGTCGGCGTCGGCGACATCGCCGAGCAGACGCGCCAGATCTTCCGCAAGTGGGAGCCGATCCTGAAGGCCGCCGGCGCCGGCTTCGACAACATCGTCGAGACGACCGACTACTACGTCACGCTCGAGGGCTACGCCAGGACCGCCGAGGTCCGGCGCGAGTTCTTCCGCCCGCCCTACCCGGCGGCGACCGGCGTGCAGGTCGCCGGGCTGATCCGCAAGGACGCGCTGATCGAGATCAAGGGCATCGCGGTGCTCGACGCGGTGCGCGGCTAGGGCGGGATCGTGCTGGCGCAGATCCTCGTCTCGGGCGTCACGGCGGGCGCGGTCTACGCGCTCGTCGCGCTCGGCTTCGTCGTGCTGCATCGGGGCACGCGGGTGGTGCATTTCGGCCTCGGCGACCAGCTCACGCTGAGCGCCTACATCGTCGTGATCGGCCAGGTCTTCCTGGGCCTGCCCTTCGCCGCCGCCATCCTGCTCTCGCTCCTCCTTTCCGCCGGCTTCGGCGTGCTGATCGAGCGCGGCGTCATGCGCCCGCTGCGTGGCTCGCCGCTCCTCGTGATGATCATCGCGACGCTGGCGATCGGCGCCGCGGTCCGCGAGGGCCTGCGCGCCAGCATGGGGCCGCTGCCCTGGCCCGTGCCCTTCCTGCTGAGCCCGGCGCCCTTCACCCTGGGCGGCCTCGTCCTGGTGCCGGCGAACCTCGCCGTGGTCGGCGTCGCGCTCGCGGTGATGCTCGCGCTGTTCGCCATGCTGCGCTGGACGCGCTTCGGCCGCGCCATCGTCGCCGTGTACGAGAACCCGACGGGGGCCGCCATCGTCGGCATCTCCGTGCCGGGGGTGCATGCGCGCCTGTGGGGGCTCTCCTCCGTGCTCGCCGCCGTCGCGGGGATCCTGATGGCGCCGCTGATCACCCTCTCGCCCGACATGGGCACGATCGGCATCAAGGGCTTCGCCGCGGCGATCCTGGGCGGCTTCAACAGCCTGCCCGGCGCGATCGCGGGCGGCTTCCTGCTCGGCATCGTCGAGACCGGCGCCGGCGTCTACGTCTCGACGGCGATGAAGGACATCGTCTCCTACGCCCTGCTGATCGGCTGCGTGCTGCTGCTGCCGCGGGGGTTGTTCGGCACGGCCGAGGCGCGGAAGGTCTGAGGCATGGCGGCGCGGCTGCTCCTGCTCCTGCTCGCCGCCGGCCTGGTCGCGGTGCCCTTCGTCGCGCCGTCGCACCTCGTCTTCCTGGTGGCGACGATCGGCTCCACCGCGATCATGGTGGCGGGGCTCTCGATCGTGATCGGCATGGCGGGGCAGATCTCGATCGCGCAGGCGGCCTTCGCGGCGCTCGGCGCCTACGGCACCGCGCAGCTCGCCGCGCTGGGCGGCGTGCCGCACTGGATCGGGCTGCCGGCCGTCGCCGTCGCGACCGCCGGCCTCGGCTACCTCTTCGGCCTGCTCTCGCTGCGCGTCGCGGACCACTACCTGGCCCTGGCGACGATGGCCTTCGGCGCCATCGTGCAGCTCCTGCTGATCCACCTCGAGGACTGGACCGGCGGCGCGGTCGGCCTGCCCGTGCCGCCGCTAACGCTCGGCGGGCGCAGCCTGACGCGGCCGATCGAGCTCTACGCCGTCATCATGCCCTGCGCGGCGCTGACCGTGTGGTTCCTGCACGCGCTGATGACCTCGCGCACCGGCCGCGCCTTCTCCGCCCTGCGCATGAGCGAGGTCGGCGCGGCGGCGGTCGGCGTTCCCGTGCTGCACCACAAGGCCATGGCCTTCGCCCTCTCCGCCTTCTTCGGCGCGCTGGGCGGCGGCCTCTACGGGCTGCAGACCAGCTACCTCGATCCCGCGCAGTTCGGCATCCTCGAATCCGTGCGCCTGATCGCCATCGCCGTGATCGGGGGGCTGCTCAACCCCTTCGGCCCGGTCATCGGCGCGACGGTCTTCGTGCTGCTGCCGGAGACCATGGGCGCGCTCGGGCGCTACATGTCGCTCGTCTTCTCGCTGCTGCTGCTGGCCTTCATCATCGTCTCGCCGCGGGGCATCGCCGGCCTCGCCCCGCGCCTCCGCCCCCGCCCCGGAAGGAGGCGCGGGGGATGAGCGCGAGCCTGGTCGTCGAGGATCTCGGCATCCGGTTCGGCGGCCTCGTCGCGCTGGACGCCGTCTCGATGCGCGTCGCGCCCGGCTCGATCCACGCCGTGATCGGGCCGAACGGGGCGGGCAAGACCACCCTGCTCAACCTGGTGACCGGGCTCTACCGCCCGACCACCGGCCGCGTCGCGCTGGGCGAGGAGACGATCACCGGCCTGCCGCCGCACCGGATCGCCGCCCGCGGCGTCGCGCGCACCTTCCAGAACACCGAGCTCTTCGCCGAGCTCTCCGCGCGCGAGAACGTCCTCGTCGGCCTGCACCGCCATCTGCGCTACGGCATCGCCGCCGCGACGCTCCGCCTGCCCGGCTACCGGCGCGCCGAGCGCGAGGCGGCGCGGCGGGCGGAGCGGCTGCTGGCGCTCGTCGGCCTGCGGGAGCAGGCGGAGACGGCGGCCGGCGACCTCGCCCTCGGCCAGCAGCGGCGGCTCGAGCTGGCCCGCGCCCTCGCCACGCGCCCGCGCCTGCTGATGCTCGACGAGCCCGCCGCCGGCCTGCGCGCGTCGGAGGCCGACGAGCTGATCGGCGTGCTGCGGCGCCTGCGCGACGAGCTCGGCCTGACGCTGGTGCTGATCGACCACGTGATGCGCGTGGTGATGGGCGTCTCGGAGCGCATCACCGTGCTCAACCACGGGCGCAAGCTCGCCGAGGGCACGCCGGAGGAGGTGCGCCGGAACCCCGCGGTCGTCGCCGCCTATCTCGGGGGTGCGCCGCATGACGCTTGAGCTCGCCGGGATCGAGGCCGGCTACGGCGGGGCGCGGGTGGTGCAGGGCGTCAGCCTCGCCGTGCCGCCCGGGCGCATCGTCGCGCTGCTCGGCCCGAACGGGGCGGGGAAGTCCACGACGCTGCGCGTCGTCGCCGGCCTCCTGCGGCCGCGCGGCGGCGAGGTGCGGCTCGACGGCGAGCGGATCGCCGGCCTGCCGCCCGACGCGGTGCTGCGCCGCGGCCTCGCGCTCGTGCCCGAGCGGCGCGAGCTGTTCCCTTCGCTCTCCGTCGCCGAGAACCTCGACCTCGGCGCCTATGCGCGGCGCGACCGCGCCGGGATCGCGGCCGACCTGGAGATGGTCTTCGCCCTGTTCCCGCGCCTGCGCGAGCGCCGGACCCAGCCCGCGCGCACCCTCTCGGGCGGCGAGCAGCAGATGCTCGCCATCGCGCGCGGGCTGATGTCGCGGCCGCGCTACCTGCTGCTCGACGAGCCCTCGCTCGGCCTGGCGCCGCTGCTGATCGAGGAGATCTTCCGCAAGCTGGTCGAGATCCGCGCGCACGGCACGGCGATCCTGCTCGTCGAGCAGAACGCGGCCGCCGCGCTGCGGGTGGCGGATCACGGCTACGTGCTCGAGACCGGGATCATCCGGCTCGAGGGCAGCGCCGCCGCGCTCGCCGCCGACGACGCGGTGCGCGATGCCTATCTGCGCTGAGGCCCGGCGGGCGTCCGCGCCGCCCGCCCCGCGTCAGCCCACCACCGGCGGCATGCGCAGCTCGGCCACCGGCATGGCGCGGACCTCGGCGATGACCTCGGCGAGGCGCCCGGCGATCGCCGCCACCATCGCCCGCCCCTTCTCGGCCGTCGCGCGCGAGGCGTCGCCGGCCACGCCGTGGCGCGCCTCGGTGCGGGCGCGGAACTCCTCCGGCAGGTGGGGCAGCAGCACGCTGTCCCCGTCGAGGCGCGGGTCGAGCGAGAGGTGTCCGTGCCGCACGCGCCCGCTCTCGGCCGGCGTCGCCGCGGCCGTGAAGCCGCCGGCGTCGCGCGCCATGTCCACGAGGTGCGGGTAGTAGGCGAGGGCCATCGCGGTCTCCGATTCGCCGGCGTGGCCGAGCGTTCCCGGCCCTCCCTCGGCCAGCCCGCCGACGGCGCTGCGTGCCAGCAGCCCGGTGTCGGCGACGCCCGTCACCGCGCCGGTGCCGAGCCGCAGCTTCACCGCGGCGATCTCGAGCGGCGCCAGGTTGGCGACGCGGTTGCCGTTGACGAAGAGGACGCGCCGGAAGCCGTGCCGGACAAGGCACTCGCCGACGTCGATCGCGACCGCGGTGAGCGTCTCGGCGCGCAGGCCGATCGTGCCCGGGAAGGCCATGTGGCCGTGCGACCAGCCGTAGTGCAGCGGCGGGGCGACCAGGCAGCCGGCGAGTTCCGCCGCCGCCTGCGCCACCGTAACGGCCCAGCCGGTGTCGAGGAGCAGCGGGGCGTGGCGGCCGTGCTGCTCGGTCGCGCCGATCGGCACCAGCGCGACGTCGTCGCCGCGCAGGTGCTCCTCCACCTCGTCCCAGGAAAGTTCGTGGATCCAGACGCTGGGACGGCCGGGCATGCGCGCAATCCTCCGAATCGCCGGGACGCGCCGGGCGCCATGGCCGCATCGCGGGGGCGCCGCGGACGCGCCGGGCGGCGGTCCGGCGAGACTGCGTCCGCTCCGTCCGGATTGTAAAGACGGCGCCCCGGTGGCGGGTGCGGAGCGCGCTGCACGCCCCGCCGAGCGGGGACGGGCGCGTTGACCGTGCGCCACCCGTGGCGGAAGCTGCGCGGCCTCCGAGGAGCGCCGGCCCGCGACCGGGCGCCCTTCCTGCCGCCGGGCGGCACGGCCGCGGGCACGCACGATGACGGGAGAGAGCGCCTTGAAAGCTTCCCTCTTCTACCTGCCGAGCATCGGGAGCCGCGCGGAGATCGAGGCCGGCATGGCCGGCATGCGCGGCGACCTCTACCAGCGCATGCTGCGCGAGCTGTCGGAGCAGATCCGGCTCGCCGACGAGCTCGGCTACGATTCCGTCAGCTTCACCGAGCACCACTTCCACATCGAGGGCTTCGAGGTCTCCAACAACCCGGTGCTGCTCGACCTCTACTTCGCGATGCAGACGAAGCGCATCCGGGTCGGGCAGCTCGGCATCGTCCTGCCGGCGGCGAACCCGATCCGGGTCGCCGAGGACATCGCGATGCTCGACCACATGACGGGCGGCCGCGCCTGCGCCGGCTTCGCCCGCGGCTACCAGCGCCGCTGGGTGGACATCATGGCGCAGCAGGCGCACGGCATCCACGGCGCGCTGCCGAACCAGCACGACGAGATCGACGCGGCCAACCGCGCCGCCTTCGAGGAGAACTTCCGCATCGTCAAGAAGTGCTGGACCGAGGAGATGCTGACCCATGAGGGCAAGTTCTGGCGCATCCCCGCCGGCCCGACTCCGTGGGCGCTCGACACCACCGAGAAGTGGGGCAAGGGGGTCGAGGGCGGCATCCTGAAGGCGGTGGGCGTCGTCCCGAAACCGCTGCAGAAGCCCCACCCGCCGCTGTTCCAGCCCTTCGCGAGCTCCGAGAGCACGATCCGCTTCTGCGCCAAGGAGGACGTGACGCCGATCCTGCCCGCGATGCATCCGGTGCACGAGGAGAAGCTCTACAGCGTCTACGCCGAGGTGTCGGGCAGGCCGAAGGGCGCGGGGATGGGCGTCCTGCGCGACGTCATCATCGCCGACACCGACGAGCAGGCCATGGCGCTCTGGCGCGATTCCGGGCAGTTCGCCGGCCGCGCCTGGTTCGAGCCCTTCGGGTTCCGCAAGGGCCTCGCCGACCCCGCGACCGGGCGCTATCCGACGCCCGAGGAGATCATCGCGCAGGGCTACGCCTATGTCGGCACCGTGGACACGGTGCTGCGCGCGATGGAGGCCTCGCAGCGGCGGCAGCCGGTCGACTGGACCTTCTGCTACACCTACAACGCGCTGGTGCCGCACGACATCCTGATGCGCTCGATCGAGGCGTTCTGGACGAAGGTCATGCCGCGCTTCCAGTAGGCGCGCCGGACGGCCGAGCGGCGGCTCCGCCGGCCGGCCCGCGCCGCGAAGCGGTGGTCCCGAGGCGCGGCCGGGGGCCGCCCCGGGCTGCCCTCGGGTCTGCCGCACGCCATGCGCCGGCGGCGGAGCCCGACCGAGCCCCGGCGGGCCGTCGCGGCGTCGGTCCGCCGGGCGCCGCGACCGGGGCCGCGCGGCCCCGACGACTTCCGGTCGAGGATTTCGGGCTGCGGAGGAGCGTGCGGCGCCCCCGGGCCTCCTCGCGGCAGCCTGCCCGCCCCCGCGTCAGCGGCTCCGGCTGGCCTGGGCCCATGCCTCGGCGATGCGTCCGACGCGGTCGGTGGAAGGGGTGCCGCGCCGGCCGCCGCCGGCGGGACCTGACGGACCCCAGCGGCGCACCGGCCCGCTGTCGATGTGGACGAAGCCCTGCGAGGGATAGAGGCCGACCCCGCCCCGACCGAGGGCGGCCGCCGCCTCGCCGAAGGACGCCAGCCGCGCGGTGGGCACCTGCACGTCGAGCGCCCTCGCCTGCAGGTGCAGACTGTCCCCGGCGCCGCCGACCGCGACATTGGTGGCGGCGGTGCGGTATCCGGAGAGGATCACGAACTCGTCCATCCGCTCGCGCTGGCCGAGTTCCCAGAGGATGTCGATCGCCGCCGGATCGAAGGGGCGCCACCGCCCGCTGTGATGGTCGGCCAGCACGATGGAGAGCTCGCGCATCGCCGCCGGGTCGGTGGCGCGCCCGTCGTGGTAGGGTCCCGAGAACGCGGCTCCCGTCGCCGCGTGGCGGACGCGGAGCCGCCGGCCGGCGCCGGGCGGGGGACGCCGCAGGACCGAGCCGCCTGCGGCGGGACGGGGCGCGGCGAGGAGGAGCGGTGCGGGCAGGACCGCCGCGAGGAGGATCGATCGGCGCAGCATGCGATCCTCGCAAGCGCTGCCCGGCGCCGCCGGATGCGGAACTCGCGCGATTGCGACGTCGCCCCGCGACGCCCTGGCGGATTTGTGAGCCGGCGGCGCGCATCCCCCGGCCTTCCGCCGCCGACGGCGGGACCGCCCCGGTCAGAGGATGGCGCTCTCGCTGTCCGGGTGGAGCGGCGGGCCCCCGTTGGCGAGCCCGGATGGCGGCGCACCGCGGGCGTCGAAATGGCCCGCCTCCTCCGGCCTGGCGGCGCCCAGCCCGGGCCCTGGCGGCGCCGGTCCGGCCGATGGGTCGGCGTCGTCCGGCGAGCCCGGTGGCCCGACATTGTCGCGGATCGCGCGAGCCCGTCTCACCGCCTGCACGTCCCGCGCGGCGTCCGCCCCGCGGTCACGGCCCGGCTTCAGGACCTAGGCCCTGCGCCGGTGGGGCGGTCTCCTCGGGAACCGCCGCCCGATCGCGGCGTCGCGCCTGGTGCCGCCGATGGGGGGACGGCTTGCCGCAGGCCCGTATTTCGTGATGGTTCTCCGTTCGCTCCCCCAGGTATTGTGGTCCGCCCGACGACTTCTTCACGCGAGACCACCGCGATGACGGACGCCGACGCCGCGGCCCCGGATCCGGCCCCAGGCCGTCTGCCCTGGGAACTGCACCCCGCGCTCACCGCCGAGCGGCTGCGCATCTGCGCCCGCCTGCTGGCGAATGCGCGGCGCGACGCGCTCGCCATGGCCTCGCACGAGCTCGGCGACGACGCATGGAGCGTCGGCTGCCGCGCCTACGCCTTCAGCCGCCACCGCCTGCGTCGCACCGCCGAGGCCGGGCACCACGCCTGGCTCGGCGTGCTCGACGGCAGCCACCACTTCGTCTTCCTGATCGAGGACGTGCCGGTGCGCTTCTACCGCGGCCCCGCCGACGATCCGACGGAGCGCACGCTGCGGCGGCACGAGATCGAGTCGCAGCAGCTCTCGCTCGCGCTCGGCGAGCGGGCCGGGACGGACGGGCTGGTCTTCCGCTTCGCCGTCGAGACCGACGAGCGCGGACGGGTCGGGCGCGTCGTGTTCCTCGCCCTGCGCGGCGAGGAGGCGACCGAATGCGCCTGGCCGGTGCCGCTCGACAATCCCCTGCCGGCGTCGGAGGAGGGCAGCCGGCTGCCCGCGCAGCCGCGCCTGATCGCCGACGAGGGGCGGGACGCGCCGGCCGCGCCGGAGCGGGGCCCCCTTAACGGCGGCAGCCGGTTCCCCCTGCCGCGGCCGCGCCGGTCGGGCCGCCCGGGGCGGCGGCGCTCCGGCCTGCCGTAGGCGGAGCCGGGCGCCGCGCCGCCGGCGCGGACGGACGGGCCGAGACCTGATCGCGCCTTCCTGACGGCCGGTCGCTCCCTTGCGTCCTGCTTCGCCCGGCGGACCGCGCCAGGCTCTCGGGCGGACGATCCGTTCGGGCGGGCTGCGATGTTCCTCGCCCGCCTCTCGTCTCGTACGACGTGCTGCCGGTCAACCGCCAGCGCGCCATCGGCTTCATCCGCCGCGGAGGCGAGGCGGCGCGGGCCGCCGGCCTCGACAACCGGCTGCTCGTGCCGCTGACGCGCGGCCATGGCGGCGCGGCGCTACAGTTCGAGGTCGAGCCGGCCAGCCTCGACCAGCTCGAACCGGTGCGCCACCACGGCGGCGGTCCGGGCGGCGAGGACATCGGCGCGCGGATGCACGCCTTCAGCGAGATCCTTCTCGCTCCGCCCGCCGTCGAGATCCGGCGCATGGACCGGACGCCGGGGGCCCGGCCCGGCGGCTCCTGACGAGAGCGTGACCTCGGGCCCGGGGGCGCGGTTCCCCGGCGCTTTCCCTTGGCGCTGCCCGGGACCCCGGGAGTAGCGTCCCCCTCCCCGGATGGCCGCGCGCCGATGCGGGGGGAGGATGCGCCATGGGCGAGATCCGGCACGTCAAGGGCTGCTGTCCGCTCGACTGCCAGGACACCTGCGCCTGGGTCGCCGAGGTCGAGGACGGGCGCGCGACCGCCGTGCGCGGCGCCAGGGACCACCCGTTCACCCGCGGGGTCCTCTGCGCGAAGGTCAACGACTACCCGGCGCGCACCTACGCGCCCGACCGCCTGCTGCACCCGCTGCGGCGCGCCGGCCCCAAGGGCTCCGGCCGCTTCGAGCGGGTCTCCTGGGACCAGGCGATCGGCCTGATCGCCGACCGCTTCGGCGGGATCGCCGCGAGGCACGGCCCGGAGGCGCTGCTGCCGCACCGCTATCTCGGCTCCATGGGCGTCGTGCAGCGGCGCGCGCCGATGCGGATCTTCCACGCCCTCGGCGCGAGCCGGCTCGCCGGCGGCATCTGCAGCGTCGCGGCCCAGGCGGTGGCCGGGGAGGGCTTCCCGCTCGGCTTCGATCCCGAGGACATGGCCGAGAGCCGCCTGGTGCTGCTCTGGGGCCTCAACCTCCTCTCCACCTGCCATCACCACTGGCACTTCGTGCAGGAGGCGCGGCGCCGCCACGGCGCGCGGGTGGTCTGCCTCGACCCGATCCGCACCCGCACCGCGCGCCGCTGCGACGAGCACGTCCCGCTCCGGCCCGGCACCGACGCCGTGCTCGCCGCCGGCATGGCGCGGATCATGCTGGAGGAGGGGCTGGCCGACCTCGACTTCGCGCGCGGCGCCTGCGCCGACCTCGACGCCCTCGCCGCCGAGGTCGCGCCCTGGACGCCGGGGCGCGTGGCGACGGTCTGCGGCATCGCGCCGGAGACCGTGGCGCGCCTCGCGCGCGAATTCGCCGCCGCGCGGCCGGCGGTGATCCGCGCCGGCGTCGGGCCGCAGCAGAGCGCGCAGGGCGAGGCCTTCGTCCGCGCGGTGCACATGCTCGCCATCCTCGGCGGCCACTGGCGCCATCGCGGCGGCGGCGCCCTCGTCATGGCCACGCCGGGGCTCGAGGACATGCGGGCCGACCGCGCCGACCTGATCCCCGCCGGCGCCGCGCCCCGCGCCCTCGACATGGCGCGGCTCGGCGAGACCCTGACGGACCCCGCCCTCGACCCGCCGGTGAAGGGACTGATGGTCTGGGGCACGAACCCGGCCGTGGTGCAGCCCGACGCCGGGCGGGTGCGGCAGGGCCTGGCGCGCGAGGACCTGTTCACCGTCGTCCTCGAGCATGTCCTGACCGACACGGCGCGCTACGCCGACGTCGTGCTGCCCTCGACGACGCAGCTCGAGCACTTCGACGTGCTCGGCGCCTGGGGGCACCAGTACATCACCGTCAACCTGCCGGCGATCGCGCCGCTCGGCGAGGCGAAGTCGCACGGCGAGATCATGCGGCTGCTGGCCCGGCGGCTGGGCCTCGACCACCCGGCGATGCGCGAGAGCGACGAGGCGATCGCCGCCTCCGCGCTGCCGCCGGGCGTGAGCCTCGAGGCGCTGAAGGAGGCGGGCTGGGTGAAGATGCGGAAGCCCCCGCCGCGGCTCGAGGGCGCGGGGCTGCGGCTCGCGCGCGGCGTGTCCCTGCCGTCCGCGCCGCCGGAGGGGATGCTGCGCCTGCTGACGCCCAAGGCGCACTTCTTCCTCAATTCGAGCTTCGTGAACCAGCCGCGCCAGCGCCGGGCCGAGGGCCGGCCGACGCTCGACATGGCCCCGGCCGACGCCGCGGCGCGCGGCCTGCGCGACGGGGAGGGAGTGCGGCTGCGCAACGCCCGCGGCGCGATCCCGGCGACGCTGCGGGTCACCGACGCGGTGCCGCCGGGCGTCGTCGCCCTGCCGGGCAAGTGGTGGAGCCTGCCCGAGGAGGAGGGCGCGGTCGCGAATCTGCTCAGCCCGTCCGCCTGGTCGCCCGGCGGGCAGCCGGCCTTCAACGACACCTTCGTCGAGGTGGTCGGCGCCGGCGCGGCGGGGCGGTGAGCGGAGCGGTTGGCAGCGGCGCGGGCCGAAACGCCCGGGACAGCTCGGAAAGCGCCGGCGATGGCCGCGGAAAGCCGTGCCCGGCAGGTCCGGGCCCTCGGCGTGGCCCTGCGCCGGGCCGTGCGCTACAGCTTGGGGCCCGTCGCCGGCGATGGCATCGGCAGTCGGTGCCGGGCGTCCTCCGCCATGCGGGCGCCGCCACGCGGCCGACAACGACAGCGGCATTCGGGGTGACGGCGACGCGATCCGGCGCGCGCGGCGAGGAATGGCTGTGCCGGGGGGGGAAACGGGTGGACCGCAGGACCAATCCGGAGGAGGCGCCGGAGGCGGCGCCGCGCCGCGGGCCGCTCGCGCCGCTCGCGATGCTGAGCCGGCGCACCGCGCCGCCGCTGCTGATCTACCTCGTCGCGGGCATGAGCGGCTTCGCGACGATCGCCGAGACCTTCTGGGTGCGACGCAGCCTCGACCTCTCCCCGGCGGACCTGCTCGCCCTCTCCGCCTGGCTCACCGTGCCCTGGACGCTGAAGATGGTGTTCGGGCACCTCGTGGACACCGTGCCGATCCTCGGCTCGCGCCGGCGCGCCTATGTGCTGGTCGGCGCGCTGCTGCAGATCGCCGCCCTGCTCGGCCTCGCCGCGGCGGCGGCGGGCGTCACGGCCGGGGTGCCGGCCGAGACCGTCTATGTCGCGGCCTCGCTCGTCGCGGTCGTCGGCCTCGTCGTGCAGGACAACGTGGCGGACGCGCTGACGACGGAGGTGGTGGACCGGGTCGCGCCGGACGGCACGCCGCGCGACCCGGAGGTGGTGAAGGCCGAGCTCGGCGACGTGCAGGTGCTCGGGCGCGTCGCGATGATGGGTGGCGCCTTCGCGGTGGCCGGCGCCGGCGGCTGGGTGGCGCAGGTGCTGCCGGCGGCGGCCGTGTTCCTGATCGCCGCCGCCCTGCCGCTGCCCTCGCTGATCGCCGCCGCGATGCTGCGCGAGCCGCCCGCCGCCGGGCCCGGCATGGAGCCGCTCGAGCCGCCCGACCCGCGCATCCTGTTCGGCGGGCTGGCCTTCGGGGCGGCGATGCTCGGCCTCGGGCTCGGGGCGCCGCCCTTCGCGCAGGAGATCGCCTTCCTCCTCACCCTCGGCGTGCTGGTCTGGCTGCTGCGGGTGACGGTGGCCGAGGTGCCGCCGGAGACGAAGCGCGCCATGGCCGCCGCGGCGGTGGTGATCTTCGCCTATCGCGCCGCGCCGCCGGCGGGGCCGGCGCTGCAGTGGTGGCAGATCGACGTCCTCGGCTTCGACGAGGGCTTCTTCGGCACCCTGGCGCAGATCGGCACCGGGCTTTCGATCCTCGGCGCGCTGCTGCTCGGCGGGCGGATCGTGCGCTGGCCGCTCGCCGCGGTGCTCGCCGGGCTCGCCGTGCTCGGCGCGCTGTTCGCGCTGCCGACCATCGGCATGCTGTTCGGGCTGCACCACTGGACGGAGCGGATGTTCGGCTTCGGCGCGCGGACCCTCGGCCTGGTGGACACCGCGCTCTCCGCCCCGCTCGCGCAGCTCGGCATGATCCCGATGCTGACGCTGATCGCGATGCACGCGCCGCCGGGACGCCGCGCGACCTGGTTCGCGCTGATGGCCTCGCTGATGAACCTCGCGCTGCAGGCGGGGGCGATCCTCTCGCGCGGGCTGAACGCGGTGTTCGTGGTGGGGCGCGGCGACTACGCGGCGCTGCCGGAGCTGGTGATCGCGGCGACGCTGGTCGGCCTCGCCCTGCCGCTCGTGGCGATCGCGCTGCTCGGGCACCGGCTGCGCGCGAAGGCGATGCCGCCGCCGGCGGGGGTGCCGGCTGCGCATGCGGCGGCGGGGGGCTGGTCCGGCCGGGCTGCTGAAGCCCCGGCCGGCGGTGCCGCCCGCGCCGAGTGACAAGCAGGGGCGCGGCAGGGTCGGCCAGGGGGCATGCGTCACCCGTCTGGCCCCCCTCCCGAGAGGGCCATCGGCACGGAGCGACGGCCGCGTTCCGACCGGAGGAGAACACGATGCGCCGACGCGCCCGTCCCCGGCGACGGGCGCGACTGCGGCGCCTCCCGTCAGGGTCGCGCCGCGTCCGGCCGTGGCGCTGCGGCCCGCGCCAGGCGGTCGTTGATGGCGAGGCCCAGCCCGTGCGCGGGCACCGGCATCGCGGCGATGCGCCGGAGCCCGCGCCGCGCGCCCTCCGTGTCCAGCCAGCGCAGCCCGGCGAACAGCCGCGCCGCCGCCTCGCGCAGGTCGCCCGACTCGCTCAGCGACCACACCAGGCCGGCCCCGGGCAGCGGCCGGCCGAACGCGAGCAGCGCCTCGTCCGGCGCCACGGAGGTCGCGTTCAGCCGCAGCGGCAGCGAGGGGGCGTAGTGCGAGGCCAGCAGCCCGGGCGAGCGCGGCGTCGCGGCCTCCGCCGCGCTCCCGCTCGGCCGGTCGCGCCCGACCGGCCCGATCACCGCCTCGATCGCCTCCGGCGGGACGCCGCCCGGGCGGAGCAGGACGACGCCGCGCCCGCTCAGGTCGAGCACCGTCGATTCCAGCCCGACAGGGCATGGCCCGCCGTCCAGCACCGCCGCGATCCGCCCGCCGAGTTCCTCGAGCACGTCCTGCGCCGTGGTCGGGCTCACCCGGCCGGAGCGGTTGGCCGAGGGCGCCGCCACCGGCCGGTCCACGCGCCGCAGCAGGTCGAGCGCCAGCGGATGTGCCGGCACGCGCACCGCGAGCGTGTCGAGCCCGGCGCTGGCGAGCAGGTCCACGCGGCATCCCGCGCGGCGCGGCAGGACCAGGCTGAGCGGCCCCGGCCAGAACGCCGCCGCCAGCGCGCGCGCGCGGGCGTCGGGCCGGACGTCGGCGAAGGCGGCGTCGGCGCTCGCGTAATGGCAGATCAGCGGGTTGAAGCGCGGGCGCCCCTTGGCCTCGAACACCGCCGCCACCGCCCGGCCGTTGCAGGCGTCGGCGCCGAGGCCATAGACCGTCTCGGTGGGGAAGGCGACCAGCGCGCCCGCGCGGAGCAGCGCGGCGGCGCGCGCGATCTCCTCGGGGCCGAGCCGCTCGGTCATCGCGCCGCCGCCGGATCGGCGCCGGTGCAGACGAAGGCCGGATTCTCCCAGCCGGGCTTGCCGTAGAGCAGGGGGCCGCCCGCGGCCTCCAGCCGCCGCACCGTGCCGCCCGCCGCCTCCAGCACCGCCTGCGGCGCCGCGGTGTCCCATTCGCTGGTCGGGCCGAAGCGCGGATAGAGGTCGGCCGCGCCCTCGGCGATGCGGCAGAACTTCACCGCCGAGCCGATGTGCACCACGCGCGCCACCCGCCGGCCGGCGAGGAAGGCGGGAAGGCGCGGGTCGTCGGCGTAGTGCCGGCTCGCCATCACGGTCAGGCCCTCGGGCGGCGGGGAGCGCACCGCGATCGGGCGGCGCGGGCCGCCCGCCTCCTCCTTCCAGGCGCCGCGGCCGACGATGCCGCCGAACAGCTCGCCCGTCGCCGGCACCGCCACCGCGCCGAGCACGGCGCGGCGCGCCGCGACGAGGCCGATGTTGACGGTGAAGGCCTCGCGCCCGGCGGCGAATTCGCGCGTGCCGTCGAGCGGGTCCACGAGCCAGAGGCGCGCCGCCGCATCGGGGGTGGGCGCGGTGCCGGCCTCGACCTCCTCCTCCGCGACCACGGGGATGTCCGGCGTGGCGGCGCGCAGGCCCTCGACGATCAGGGCCTCGGCGATGCGGTCGGCCTCGGTGACGGGGCTGCGGTCGGCCTTGCGCGCGACGGCGAAGCCGGCGGCGCGCACGGCCATGATCGCGGCCGCCGCGCGCCGGGCGAGATCGGCGGCGAGTTCGAGCAGGGCGGCGTCGGCGTCGGCGGGCGCGGTCATGGCGCGACGCTCTTGGCCGGGACTGCGCCGCGCGGCAAGGCCGGGCGCCGGGGTGGCGCGCGCGATCGCGCGATCGCGCGGCTGGCGCGGGGCCGGCGGGCCGCCGCTAGCCGCCCGCGCGCGGCCTGATACAGTGCGGCGCGTCCCCATCCGGTCCGCCGCACGGAGCCCGCATGCTCGAGATCGCCTTCGTCAAGCCCGACGCCCTGCCGCGCGCGGGGGCGCTCGTCCTTCTCGCGGCGGAGGTGGAGAGCGCCGCCGCGGCGGCCCCGCCGCAGGGACTGGGCCAGCGCGCCGACGAGGCGACCGGCGGCGCCATCGGGCGCGCGCTGCAGGCCGCCGGGTTCAAGGGCCGCAAGGGCCAGTCGGCCACGGTCTGGGCGCCCGGCGCCGGGCTCACCAAGGTCGTCGCCGTCGGCCTCGGCAAGGCGGCGGAGCTGTCGCCGGAGGCGGCGGAGGCCGCCGGCGCGACGCTGCTGCCGGCCGTCTCCTCCGACGCCGAGGCGACGGTCTCGGCCGAGCACCTGCCGCCCGCGCTCGCCGTCGCGCTGGCGATGGGCGCGGTGCTGCGCGCCTACCGCTTCGACCGCTACCGGACGAAGGAGAAGGAGGAGGACAAGCCGAAGCTCCAGCGCCTGACGGTCGTGACCGGCGAGCCCGACGCCGCCCGCTCGGCCTGGGCGGCGCAGGAGGCGGTGGCGAAGGGCGTCTACCTGGCCCGCGACCTGGTCACCGAGCCGCCGAACGTGCTCAACCCCGCCGAGATGGCGGAGCGCTGCCGGCAGCTCGAGGCGCTCGGCGTCGAGGTCGAGATCCTCGGGCCGAAGGAGATGCGGAAGCTCGGCTTCGGCGCGCTGCTTGGCGTCGCCCAGGGCTCGGAGAACGAGCCGCGCACGGTGGTGATGCGCTGGATGGGCCGGTCCGGCGGGGGTGGCGGCAAGGGCAGGAGGAACAGCGAGGCCGCCGCAGCCACGCGGCCGCTCGCCTTCCTCGGCAAGGGCGTCACCTTCGACACCGGCGGCATCTCCATCAAGCCCGCGCAGGGCATGGAGGAGATGAAGTGGGACATGGCCGGCGCGGCCACCGTCGTCGGCCTGATGGCCGCGCTCGCCGGGCGCAAGGCGAAGGCGGACGCGGTCGGCCTGGTCGGCCTGGTCGAGAACATGCCCTCCGGCAAGGCCCAGCGCCCGGGCGACGTGGTGAAGAGCTACTCCGGCCAGACCATCGAGGTGATCAACACCGACGCCGAGGGCCGGCTCGTGCTCGCCGACCTGCTCTGGTACTGCCAGGAGAAGTACGACCCGCGCTTCATGGTGGACCTCGCGACGCTGACCGGCGCGATCATCATCTCGCTCGGCCACGAGCACGCGGGGCTGTTCAGCAACGACGACGAGCTGGCGCAGCGCCTCCTCGCCGCCGGCCTGGCGGTGGGCGAGAAGTGCTGGCGCATGCCGCTCGGCGAGGCGTACGACAAGCAGCTCAAGTCCGACATCGCCGACATGAAGAACGTGGGCGGGCGGCCCGGCGGCTCGATCACCGCGGCGCAGTTCCTGCAGCGCTTCACCAACGGCAAGCCCTGGGCGCATCTCGACATCGCCGGCACCGCCTGGGCGAGCAAGGACCAGGGCAGCACGCCGAAGGGCGCGACCGCGTTCGGCGTGCGGCTGCTCGACCGGCTGGTGGCCGAGCACTACGAGGGATGAGGCGCGGCGCGGCGGCCGCGCGTGCCGGATGACGGCGCGGCGCGGCGGCGAGGGGCGCCACGGCGCGCGGCATGCTGAAGGTCCGCCTGCATCGCGAGGCGCGGGATCCCGGGGCGGTTCGCGCGCTGCCGCTCGCCGAGGGCGCCGCGCCGCCCGCGCCCCTGCGCGCCGCCGCCGCCGCGGCGCGCTTCACGGGGAAGGCCGGGCAGGTCGTCGAGAGCCTCGTCCCCGCGCCGCGCACCCTGCTGGTCGGCGCCGGCCCGGGCGCCGCCCCGCTCGACTGGGAGCGCGCGGGCGGCGAGGCGGCCGCGCATGCGGGCGAGGGGACGCGCGTCCTCGCGCTCGACGCCCGGGGCCTGCCGCCCGGGGCGGCGGCCGCCCTCGCCGCCGGCGCCTGCCTGCGCGCTTGGCGCTTCGAGCGCCACCGCACCAGGGACGTGAAGCCGGGCCTCGAGCGGCTGGAGCTGATCGTGGACCGGCCGCGCGACGTCGCACCGTTCTGGCAGCGCGCCGCCGCAGCGGTGCGCGGCTGCCTGCTCGCGCGCGACCTGGTGGCGGAGCCGGCGAACCGCCTCTCCCCCGCCGCTTTCGCGGAGCGGATGGAGGGCCTCGCCGCGCACGGCCTCGCGGTCGAGGTGCTCGGCCCGAAGCGCCTGGCGCGGCTCGGCTTCGGCGCGCTGCTCGCGGTGGGCGGCGGCTCGGCGAACCCGCCGCACCTCGTGGTGCTGCGCTGGAAGGGGACGACCGGGGCGGCGCCGGTCGTCTTCGTCGGCAAGGGGATCACCTTCGACACCGGCGGCGTCTCGATCAAGCCCGCCGCGGGGATGGAGGAGATGCGCGCCGACATGGCCGGCGCGGCGGCCTGCGCCGGCGCGATGCTGGCGCTGGCGCTGCGCGGCTCGCCGGCGCCGGCGGCGGCGGTGCTGGCGCTGGCGGAGAACGCGGTGGGCGCGGCGAGCTACCGGCCGGGCGACGTGCTGCGCACCCTCTCCGGCCGCACGGTGGAGGTGCTGGACACCGACGCCGAGGGGCGGCTCGTGCTCGCGGATGCGCTGCACTACGCGGCGACGCGGCTGAGGCCGCGGGCGATCGTGGACGTGGCGACGCTGACCGGCGCGATCGTCACCGCGCTCGGCCACCACCGCGCCGGGCTGTTCGCCACCGACGCCGCGCTGGCCGCGCAGCTCGCCGCCGCCGGCGAGGCGGTGGGGGAGCCGGTCTGGCCGATGCCGATCGGCGAGCGCCACCGCGAGGACCTGCGGAGCGACATCGCCGACCTGCGGCAATGCGCGCCGCACGGCAGCGGCGTCTGGGGCGGGCGCTTCCTGCCCGATGCGTGCCACGCCGCCGCCTTCCTGCGCGAGTTCGCGGAGGGCGTGCCCTGGGCGCATCTCGACATCGCCGGGGTCGAGCTGCGGCGCGAGGCCGATGCGCTCGGCATCAAGGGCGCGAGCGGCTTCGGCGCGCGGCTGCTGGACGCGCTGGTGGCGATGCGCTTCGAGGAGGCGGAAGGCTGACGCCAGGGCCGGCCCGCTGGTATCCTCGCCCGGCCTCCACGACGCACGGGTCCCCGATGCGCGCCAGCCTAGCCCCTGCCATCGCCGCCGGCGGCCGCGCGCCGGCCGCTGCCGTCCAGGCGGGCGCCGCCTGCGCCCGGTCCGGGCGCGGTGCGCCCGGACGCGCGATGCGGCTCGTCGCCGTCCCGCGCCGCACGCGGCGATGACCGAGATCGGCTTCTACCACCTGACCCGCACCACCCTCGAGCAGGCGCTGCCGAGGCTGCTTGGCCGCGTGCTCGCCGCGGGCGGGCGCGCGGTGGTGCTGTGCGGGGAGGAGGAGCGGCTGCGCGCGCTCGACGCCGCGCTCTGGCTCAGCGCCGATCCCGACTGGCTGCCGCACGGGACGCGGGCGACGGGGCATGCCGAGCTCCAGCCGATCTGGCTGACCACGGAGGACGAGCCGGCGCCGAACGGCGCGCGCTTCCTGTTCCTGGTGGACGGCGCGGAGAGCGCGCGGCTCGGCGAGTACGACCGCGTGCTGGACCTGTTCGACGGCACGGACGGGGCGGCGGTGGCCGCCGCGCGGCGGCGCTGGGCGGCGGCGAAGGCCGCCGGGCACGCGCTGACCTACTGGCAGCAGGGGCCCGGGGGCTGGACGAAGAAGGCCTGAGAAGGCCTGCGCGCGGCCGAGTCCGGACGCGCGGCTTCCGCGGATTTCGAGCCGCGCCGGTTTCACGGACGGCTCGGGGCTCGCGACGGAGGTGGCCGGGATGCCGGACTCCCGGCTTCCCCATCGGCCGGAATTCGGGCGGCCGATGGCGGATCCGGTCCGGTCGGGCGGAATGCCCGGCGGTGTTTGCCGGGCGTTCGCGCCGACGGCGCCTGCCCGCCTCCCGCCCCGTCAGCCGGCGCAACGCCGCCGGAAGCGTGGTCCGGATCGGCAGGCCCGGCGCTGCCATCGCGTCCGCCCCGTCCGGTTCGGACGCAATCCGAACCAGAGCCCGCCCCGTCGCCACGACGCTCGCCAAGGCGGCGCCGGCTCCGGCCGGTGAGAGGCGCCCCGGCTCGGGTCGCCGCCGTGGCGCGCCGGGCCTCGCCCGGGCGCGGGCGGTGCCTGTCCTCTCTGGCCTTCACGCCGCGCCCCGCCTATTCCAGCGGGCGAGATGACCAGCCCCGCCGAGCGGACCGCCGTTGCCAGCGTGGCCGTCGCGCTGGCGGTGCTGGCGCTGAAGGCCGCGGCCTGGTGGCTGACGGGCAGCGTCGCGCTCTTCGCCGACGCGCTGGAGAGCGTGGTGAACGTCGCCGCCGCGCTCGCGGCCCTTGCGGCCGTGCGCTACTCGCACCGCCCGGCCGACGCCAACCACCCCTACGGCCATGCCAAGGCGGAGTACTTCTCCGCCGTGCTGGAGGGCGCGCTGATCGTCGCGGCGGCGCTCGTCATCCTCCAGGAGGCGTGGGGCGCCTGGCAGCAGGCCCGCGCGCCGGTGTACTCGCCGGTCGCCCTGGCCGTCGCCGGCCTCGCCATGGCGGCCAACGCCGCCTGGGCGACCGTGCTGACGCGCCGCGGCCGGGCGCTCCGCTCCCCGGCCCTGCTCGCCGACGCCCGGCATCTCTGGGCCGATGTCGTCACCTCGGGCGGCGTGCTGGTCGGGGTCGGCCTCGTCTTCCTCACCGGGATCCTCTGGCTCGACCCGCTCCTCGCGGCGCTGACCGCGGGGAACATCCTCGTTTCCGGCTGGCGGCTGGTGCGCGAATCGGTCGGCGGGCTGATGGACGAGTCGGTGCCGGAGGCGCTGCTGACGCGCATCCGCGCCGTCGTCTCCGCCAACGCGGAAGGCGCGCTGGAGGCCCATGACCTGCGCACCCGCCACGCCGGCCGGCTCACCTTCATCGAGTTCCACCTGGTGGTCCCCGGCGAGATGAGGGTGGTGGACGCGCACGCCATCTGCGACCGCATCGAGGCGGCGCTGCGGCAGGAGCTGGAGCTGGAGAACGCCGTCATCACCATCCATGTCGAGCCGGAAGGCAAGGCCAAGGCGCAGGGGGTGCCGGTGCTGTGACGGGGGTGGCCCGGGTGGCCGCGGCGGGGGAGGGGCGCCGGCCCCTCGTGGGCGCTCCGGCGCCGGCGTCGCCTGGCGGGCGCGGTCCTCCCGCCGGGGGCCGTGCCTGGCCGGCCGCGCTGTCCGTTCTGCTGCATGCGGGCGCGCTGGCAGGGGTCCTGTTCCTGCTCGACCGCGCCGGCCCGCGGGCGCCCGAGCAGGAACGCGGCGTCGCGCTGATCTGGGCGGAGGTGGCGGACGAGGCGGTCGGCTACGGCGCGCGCGGCGGCGCCGCGTCCGAGGCGGCGGATGCGCCGCCGGAGCCGGCCGCCCCGGCGGCACCGCCGGCAGTGGCGGCACCGGGCGGGCCGGCGGGCCCGCCGCCTGCCCCCGCGCCGCCGCCCGAACCGGTGCCGCCGCCGCCTGCACCGGCACAGATGGCGGCCGCACCGCAGCCGCCGCCCCCGCCCGCGGCGCCGCCCGTCCCGGCCGCGCCGCCCTCTTCTCCGCCGGATGCGCCCGCCGTACCGGTCGGTGCCCCGCCGGCACCGCCCGCGCCGCAGCCGCCGGCGCCAGCCCCGGTCGGGCCCGTGCCGCCCACCGCCGCGGCTCCCGTCCCTCCGCCGCCGGCGGCCGCGCGCCCGGCGCGACCGCCGCCGCGTCCGGCGTCGGAGCCGCGCTCCGCGCAGACGGTCGCAGGCGATGCGCCGAGGGCGACCGCGCCCTCGGCCAACCCTTTCGCCGGGCTGGACCCCGACGTGCTCGTGCTCGGGCCCGGCCGGGCCGAGGGCGCGGTCACCCGCAGCGCCACGCCGCTCGCCCAGCCCCGCTTCGTCTATCCGCCGGAGAGCGAGCGGCGCGGCGAGCAGGGCACGGTCGTCCTGCTGCTCCACGTGGACGCGCAGGGCCAGGTGGCCGAGGTGACGCTGCTGAGCAGCTCCGGCTACCCCGCGCTCGACCGCGCCGCCATCGCGGCGGCGCGCCAGTGGCGCTTCCGCCCCGCCCTGCGCGACGGGCGGCCGGTCGGCAGCACCGTGCGCGCGCCCGTCACCTTCCGTCTGCAGGGCTGAACCGCGAAGGAGGTCCCGCATGGTGCGGCTCGACCGGATCACCACCCGCGGCGGCGATGCCGGCGAGACCTCGCTCGGCGAGGGCAGCCGCGTGCGCAAGGACACGGCGCGCATCGAGGCGATCGGCGCGGTGGACGAGGCGAACGCGGCGCTCGGCCTGCTGCGCGCGCAGATCGCCGCCGCCGGCGCGGATGCGGAGGCGGACGCGATGCTCGCGCGCATCCAGAACGACCTGTTCGACCTCGGCGCCGATCTCTGCGTGCCGGGCGCGGAGGCGACGGATGCGCGGACCGGCCGCACCCGCCTGCGCGTGAGCGACGCCCAGTCCGCACGGCTGGAGGCGGAGATCGCGGCGATGAACGCCGCGCTGCCGCCCCTCGCGAGCTTCGTCCTGCCCGGCGGCAGCCTGGCCGCGGCGCAGGCGCATGTGGCGCGCGCCGTGGTGCGGCGGGCGGAGCGCCGGGCGGTGCGCCTCGCCGCGGAGGAGACGGTGAACCCGGCCGTGATCCGCTACCTGAACCGGCTCTCCGACCACCTGTTCGTGCTGGCGCGGCGGCTGAACCGGAACGGCGCGGGCGAGGCGCTGTGGGTGCCGGGCGGGGCGCGCCAGGGCTGACGCCCGCCCGGCCTCCCGCGCGTCACAGCCCGAGCCGCACCCCGAGGAGCAGGCTCCGCCCCGGCACGACGAAGCCGTTGGCCGGCTCGAAGCGGCTGTTGCCGAGGTTCCGCCCCTCGACGAACAGCGTCGCCGCGTCGCTCCAGCGCCAGCTCGCCGTCAGGTTCGCCACCACGCCCGCCGGGTTGCTGCGCGCGGTCGGGAACGGCGTGCCGTCGTCGGCGTAGCTCGCGAAGGGCGCCTCGCGCGAGCGGCCGGTGAGGAGGATCTCCGGCGCGATGACGAGGCGCGGCAGCGGCGCGATCCGCGCGGTCACGCCCACCACGTGCTCGGGCCGGCGCGGCAGGCGCTCGCCGGTCGCCGCGTCGCGCGCGTCGGTGATGGCCCAGGCGAGCGTGGCCGAGAGCCACGGCGCCGGGCTCAGGGTCAGGCCGAGCTCCGCGCCGCGGATGCGCGCGCGGTCCACGTTCTCCAGCGTGCGGAAGGCGGCGTCGAAATTGATCAGGTCGCGGACCCGGCTCTCGAAGTAGAGCGCCGAGACGGTGGCGAAGCCGTCGAGCAGGTCGGTCTCCGCGCCCGCCTCCCAGGCGAGGGAGCGCTCCGGCCGCAGGTCGGGATTGCCGCGGAAGAAGGTGCCGATGACGCCGAAGCGCTGGAACAGCGAGGGCGCCTTGAACGCGGTCCCGGCCGAGGCGCGCAGGCGCGTGGCGATCTCCGGCAGGGCGAGCACGCCGCCGACCTGCCAGCTCGTCGCGCCGTCGAACCCCTCCGGCGCGTCGTGGCGCAGCCCGGCGGAGAGGTCGAGCCGGTCGAAGAGACGGAATTGCAGCCCGCCATGCCCGGCCAGGCTGCGCTGCGAGGCGTTGACCGTGGTGCGGAAGAAAGGGCTGCCGGAGGCGCTGTCCACCCGCTCGCGCTCCTCCGCCACGCCGAAGGCCAGCAGCGCGTCCGACACCGGCCCGAAGCCGCCGAGGCGGACGGTGTTGGCCCAGTCGAGCACGACCCGCTCGCCGCGGTAGAGGTCGTAGGTGCTGGCGGGGCTGCCGGCGTCGGGCAGGTTGACGTAGCGCCTGCGGTCGTGGGTGGCGGCGAGGCGCAGCCCGGTGGTCCAGCGCCCGTCGAGGAGGCGCGTCTCGCCGCGCATCCAGCCGATCCAGCGGCGGTCCGAGCCGCTGTAGTTCGGGTCGTCGCGCGGCACGTCGTCGAGCCCGAAGACGTTCTCCCGCCAGCGCAGCAGCGCCTCGAAGCGCGTGCCCTCGATGGGCGTCGCGCCGAGCCGCGCCGTGAAGGCCGCCGCGTGCAGCCCGTCGCGCTCGCCGAGCGAGGAGAGGAAGCGCGGCGCCGTGGCGTTGAAGCCGCGCGTCGAGAGCGCCTGGCCGGCGAGCATCCAGTCGAGCCCGCCGGACTCGCCCGCGGCGCCGACCGTGCCGCGCAGGGTGCGCTGCGTGCCGCCGGCGATCTCGCCGAACGGGGCGAAGGCGCGCCCGGGCGGGGCGCGGCGGGTGATCAGGTTCACCACCCCGCCGATCGCGCCCGAGCCGTAGAGGGCGGAGGCGGGGCCGCGCACCACCTCGATGCGCTCGATGTCGCCGAGGAGGTCGTTGCCGAAATTGAACGCGCCGTTCGGGTCGGAGGGATCCTCGATCGGCACGCCGTCGAGCAGCACGCGCACATGCCGCGAGGCGGCGCCGCGCAGGAAGGCGCTGGCCTGCTGCCCGAGCCCGCCGACCTGCACCAGGTGCAGGCCGGGCGCCGCGGCGAGCGCCTCGGCGAGCGACTGGTAGCCGCGCTCATCGATGTCCTGGCGCGTGATCACGGTGACGGCGGCGGGGATGCGCGCCGCCGCGAGCGGCGCGCGGGTGCCGGTGACGACGGTCTCCGGCAGGGTCGGCGCGGCGGGCGCCTCCTGCGCCCGGGCCGCGGCGGGCGCGGCGAGGAGGGAGAGGGTGACCAACGGGAACAGGCGGCGCATCGGGCCTCCGGCGGACGAGCATTGCGACACGCGCCCGACCCCCTCGCGGCGGCCGGGCAGGCTTGCGTCGTCACCGCTGGCGGAACCGCCGGCGCGATCCGCGCCGCGCCCTCCGGGCGCGGCGCCGCGATGGCACCGGACTGCCGACGCGGCCGCGCGCGCGGCGCCCGGGGGCGCAGCGCGCGGCCCGCATCGCTCCGTTGCGCCGGTGCACCCCGCCCGACGCGCGCGGCACGGCTCTGCGCCGGCCGGTCTCCTGGCTCGCGGCTGTCGGGCGAGGCGGAGGATCCCGCCTCGCCCGGCGTCCGGGCCCCGCCTTCTCGCGCCGCAGGGGGCGGCGCAATGGCACAGGGTGGGGCCGGACTCGCCGCCTACAGTTGCGGGGGCAGCCGCGGACTCGCGGCGGTCGTGCCCGGGGCGATCGGCGCGGCGCGCCACCTGGCGCAGCCCCGCGCGGACCGCGCGCGGGCCGTCACCGCCGCTTCGCGCGTTCCCGTTTCAGCCCTTGCGGGCCACCGGCGCATGCGCGCGAGGCTAGCAGGACGTTCCGGAGTCGGGAACCCGGCTCGGCACGATCAGCCGCGTCACCAGCACCTGCACCGGCTCGTCGCGCTGGTTCAGCGTGGTGACGCGCAGCCGCGCCCAGCCCCGGTCGGGGCGGGAGCGCGAGCGGCCGGTCTCCAGCACCTCCGCCTCCACCCGCAGCGTGTCGCCCGGGCGCACCGGCCGCGGCCAGGCGATCTCGCCGCCGCCGCCCACCACGCCCCAGGCGAGCGGCAGCGCCTCCGTGACCATGCGCATGGTGAGCGAGGCGGTGTGCCAGCCGCTCGCGGAATGCCCGCCGAGCACCGGATGCGCCGTCGTCGCGGGATCGGTGTGGAAGGGCTGCGGGTCGAAGCGCGCGGCGTAGGCGAGCACCTCCTCGAGCGTCACGGCTTCCGGCCCGGCCGCGAAGCGCCGGCCGATGGCCAGGTCCTCGAGGAACAGCTTTTCCCCTGCCGCGTCCGCCATCCCGCTCGCGCCCGCCCCGCGCTCAAAGCATCCAGCGCACCGCCTCGAAGCCGAACCAGGCGATCAGCACCAGCACGGCGGTGGCGAAGGCGCAGCCCAGCACCGTGAGCGCCACGCCGATGCCGACCACCCGGCTGTCGTGCTCGACGAGGCCGAGCGCCATGACGATGTTGCCGAAGGCGGGCGGCCCGTTCGTGCCGGGACCGGGCAGGATCAGCATGAGCGCCACATAGGCGCTGAGCCAGCCGACCAGCCGGTCCCCGAAGGGCGAGACGAACATCCCGGGCCGCGGCCTCACGTAGCGCTCGATCCGCCGGAGCCACGACGACGAGACGTTGGTGAGCATCAGGAGGTCGCTGCGGCGGATGGTCATGCGGCGGATGAAGCCCGGCAGCCGCGGCACCCGCATGCCGATGCCCATCTGGATCCCGAGGATCAGGATCGGCGTGCCGAACACCGAGGCGAGGCCGGGCAGCAGCGCCGGCAGGAGGAGCAGCAGGATGAGCAGGCCGAAGGCGCGGTCGCCGAACGCCTCCGCCATCTCGCCGAGGCTGATCCGCTCGCCCGGGCATTGTGTCGCGACCTCGGCGACGATGCGCGAGATCGGAGCGCACTCCGCGTCGGCGCCGCGCACCAGCGCGGCCGGCGACACGAGGGGCGCCGGAACCTTCAGATCGCTGCCGTCCATGCTCGGTGCCCGAGCCCTCCCTTCGCCCCTCGGCGTGGTGAAGCCTTGTTGCCGCGAACGGCCCGACCGGCGACGCAGACGTTCACGGAAGAGTGAGGCATGATAGCGGGTCGCCTTCCCGCCCGGAAGGGCGCGGCCGGGGGAGCGCCTTGCGGAGGATCAGCGTCCGGCGAAGGCGGGCTTCCGCTTCTCCATGAAGGCCCGGCGGCCCTCCCGGTAGTCGGCGGAGTCGAAGCAGGCGGCGTAGGCGGCCCGCACCGCCTCCATGTCCCGCTCCGCCGGGTCGCGCAGCACGGTCCGCACCGTGAGCTTGTTCGCCACCAGCGAGAGCGGGGCGTTCGCCGCCATGGTCGCGGCGAGCCTGGCGACCGTGGCCTCGAGCTGGTCCACCGGCACCACCTTGTTGACGAGGCCCATGCGCTCCGCCTCGCGCGCGTCGAAGCGCTCGCCGGTCATCAGGATCATGTGCGCGTGCGCCGGCCCGACCAGGGCGACGAGGTTGCGCACCATGTCGAAGCCGTAGGCGATGCCGAGCTTCGCCGCCGGGATGCCGAACTGGGAATCCTCCGAGGCGATGCGGATGTCCGCCGACATGGCGATGCCGAGGCCGCCGCCCATGCAGAAGCCGCGGATCTGGGCGATGATCGGCTTGCGGAAGGCGGCGAGCCTGGCCCGCCCGCCGGAGGTCAGGCGGTCGTACTCCTTCTGCGCGTCGGCATCCGCCCGGCGCTGCTCGAACTGGCTGATGTCGGCGCCGGAGACGAAGGCCTTGTCGCCCGCGCCCTGCAGCACCACGCAGCGCACCCCGTCGTCGGCGGCGAAGGCGTCGAGGGCGGCGCCCATGCCCTCCCACATCTCGACCGACATGGCGTTGCGCTTCTCGGGCTGGTTGAAGACGATCCGCCCGAAGCCCTCCTCGCGCCGCGCGAGGATCTTGCCGTTCGCGTACTCCATGCTCTCCGCCATCGTCATGCCGCTCCGAGCGCGCCCGAGGCGCGCAGGTCCCTGATCTCGTCCGCCGTGAAGCCGGCCTCGGCGAGGATCTCGTCCGCGTGCTCGCCGAGCTCCGGCACGTCGCGGTAGACGCCCGTCTCCAGCCCCTCGATGTTGATCGCGCTGGCGACCACCTGTATGTCGCCGCGCCGGCGGTGGCGCATCGGCATCGCCATGCCGAGGTGCCGGACCTGCGGGTCCTCGAACACCTCCTTGATGTTGTTGATCGGCCCGCAGGGGATGCCGACCTCCTCGAGCCTGGCGATCCAGTACTCCGAGGGCTTCGTCCGCGTCACCTCGGCCACCGTCGCGTTCACCCGCGCGCGGTCCTTGCTGCGCCCCTGAGGGGTCTTCCACTCCGGCACCTCGAGCCATTCCGGCCTCTCGAGCGCCCTGCAGAACACCTCCCACAGCTTCGGCGAGGAGGCGGCGATGTTGATCGGCTTGTCGGCGGTGGGGAACACGCCCATCGGGATGTTCACCGGATGGTCGTTGCCGGCCTGGCCGGCGATGTGCCCGTCCATCAGCCAGCGCGTCGCCTGGAAGTCGAGCATGAACACCTGCGCCTCGAGCAGCGAGGTGTGCACGTAGCGCCCGAGGCCGGTCCGCTCCCGCTCGTAGAGCGCGAGCAGGATGCCGAGGGCGAGGAGGTTGCCGGCGGTGAGGTCGTCGATCGGGATGCCGACGCGCATCGGGCCGCGCCCGGGCTCGCCGGTGATGCTCATCAGCCCGCCCATGCCCTGGGCGATCTGGTCCACGCCGCCGCGCGTCGCGTACGGCCCGGTCTGCCCGAAGCCCGAGATCGAGGCGTAGATCAGCCGCGGATTGAGCGGCCGGAGGTGCTCGTCGGCGATCTTCAGCCGGTGCTTGACCTGCACCCGCATGTTCTCGACCAGGATGTCGGCCGTCCGGGCGAGGCGGAGGAAGGCCGCGTGCCCGGCCGGGTTCTTCAGGTCGAGCGCGATGGCGCGCTTGTTGCGGTGCAGGTTGACGAAGTCGAACCCGTCGCGCGGCCCGCCGAGGGCGTCGTTGGCGCCCGGCGGCTCGACCCGGATGACGTCGGCGCCCCAGTCGGCGAGGTGCCGCACGCAGGTCGGCCCGGCGCGGGCGAGGGTGAGGTCGAGGACGCGCAGGCCGGCGAGCGGCAGGCGGCTCGCCGCCGGGCTCGCGCCGGGCGCCGGCTTCGGATCGACGGGGCTCTCGGGCATGCGCCGCGGTCTCCTCCCGGAAGTCGGGGCGAGACTAGGGCCCGGCGCGGCGGAGGGCTAGACGGGAACGGCGGCCCGCGCCGCCGCCCCGCCGCCGGTCGTCAGCGCAGGACCTCGAAGAAGCCCGTCTCCTCGTCCATCCGCGCGTGCTCCTTGGCGCGGAAGTCGTAGCGCGAGACGATGCCGCGCACCCGCCGGTCCTCCGTGCAGATCGGCAGGTGGCGGAAGCCGCAGTCGGAGAGCAGGCGCAGCGCGTCCATCGCGTGCGCCTCCGGCGGCAGCGTCACCGGGTCGCGCGTCATCACCTGGCGGAGCCTGGTGTGCTTGGCGTCGCAGCCCTCCGCGAGGCAGCGGACGGCGTCGCGGCCGGTGAAGATGCCGACCAGCCGGTCCTCGTCCTCCACCACCAGCACCGCGCCGACGCGGCGCTTGTGCATGGCGGCGCAGGCCTGGGCGACGGTGGCGTTGGGCCCCATCATCAGCGGACGCTGGTCGCGGACGATCTCGCCCATGCTGCGTTCGTGCATGCCCTGTCTCCCCGCTGCTCGCGGCGCCGGCCGCAACCGGACGCCCTCCGCGCGGCCCGCGCCTTGATGCAGCGCAAGGGCGCCGCCGGGCCGCGGCCGGCTTCACGGCATGTGAACATAGGTGCCCGGCGCCGCCTCGAGCGGCGCCAGGTTGTGCTCCGGCGCGCCCATCGGCGGCGGCGCGGTCCGCTCGCCGGAGCCGGCCGCGACCAGCCAGTCCTCCCAGGCGGCCCACCAGGAGCCCTCGTGCCGCGGCGCGACGGTGGCCCAGGTATCGGGGTCCATGTAGCGCTCGCCGTGCCGGCGGGTCATCAGCTGGTAGCCGCTGCCCGGCCGGCCCGGCGGCGGGTTGACGATGCCGACATTGTGCCCGCCCGAGACCAGGGCGAAGGTGACGTCGGTGTCGGTGAACAGGCTCACCTTGTAGACCGAGCGCCAGGGAGCGATGTGGTCGCGCACCGTGCCGACGGCGAAGGTCGGGGCGCGGATGTCGCGCAGCGCGATCACCCGCCCCTCCACCGCGAAGCGCCCGGCGGTGAGGCGGTTCTCCAGGAACAGCCCGCGCAGGTACTCGCTGTGCATGCGCGCCGGCATCCGCGTCTGGTCGGCGTTCCAGGCCGTCAGGTCGGTCATCGCGTCGCGCTCGCCGAGCACGTAGTTGCGGATGATCCGCGACCACACCAGGTCGTTCGAGCGCAGCATCTGGAACGCGCCGGCCATCTGGTGGGTGTCGAGATAGCCCTGGTCCCACATCAGGTCCTCGAGCCAGCCGACCTGGTTCTCGTCGATGAACATCATCAGCTCGCCCGCCTCGGCGAAGTCGGTCTGCGCCGCGAGCAGGCTCATGGAGGCCAGCCGGTCGTCGTGGTCGCGCGCCATGGTCGCCGCGGCGATGGCGAGGATCGTGCCCCCCAGGCAGTAGCCGCAGGCGTGGATCTTCCGCCCCGGCACGATCGCGCTCACCGCGTCGAGCGCCGCCATCACGCCCCGCTGGCGGTAGTCGTCGAGCCGCGTCTCGCGGTCGCGCGCGTCGGGGTTCTTCCACGAGATCATGAACACCGTGTGCCCGCGCCCGACCAGCCAGCGGACCAGCGAGTTCTCCGGGCTCAGGTCGAGGATGTAGTACTTCATGATCCAGGCCGGCACGATCAGCACCGGCTCGGCGTGCACCTGCGCGGTCGCCGGCGCGTACTGGATCAGCTCCATCAGGTCGTTGCGCAGCACCACGCGCCCGGGCGTGACCGCGATGTTCCCCCCGACGACGAAGCGCTCCGCCCCGACCGGAGGCTTGCCGGCGAGCTGGCGGTCGAGATCCTCGATCCAGTTCTGCAGCCCGCGCAGCAGGTTCATCCCGCCTTCCTGCGCCGTGCGCATGACGATCGCCGGATTGAGCCAGGGCTGGTTGCTGGGCGCCAGGACGTCGAGGACCTGGCGCATGAGGAATCCGAGCTGCTCCTCGTGGCGCCGGGTGACGCCGGGCACGCGCCGCGCCGCCTCCAGCCACCAGGACGCGGCGAGAAGGTAGCCCTGCGCGACGGCGCTGAAGGGGAACAGGCCCCAGCTCGGGTCGGCGAAGCGGGTATCGCCCGGCTCCGGCGCGGCAACCGGCTCGACCTCCCCGCCCGCCGCGGAGCGGGCGAGCCAGAGGGCGTAGCGGGCCGCCAGCACCTGCGCGCGCAGCGCCAGCGCCGTCCGCTTGCCCGGCGCGCTCGCCAGGTGGAACGCCCAGTCCAGCAGGGGCGCGGCGACGGCGGCCGGCGAGATCCCCTGCGTCGCCCGCGCCTGCGCCGCGCGCAGGCTGCGGTCGAAGGTCTCGAAGCCGGGCAGCGGCGCGGCCGCGGCGGGCCCGGCCGGCGCCGCGCCGGACGGCCCGCCCCTTGCCGGCGCGTCGCCCGCGCCGGCCGCGCGAGGCCCGGCGCCCGCTTCCGGCCCGGACGGCGACCGCGGCGGCCGGTTCGCGTCCGCCGCCTCGCGCGCTGCCGCCGCCGCTCGATCGGCCTTGTCCACGTCCATGGGCTGGGTCCTGCGATGCCGTGCAGCGCCCCGCTTGCCGCAGCGCCGCGCGGCGCGCATTGCGCTTGCTCAACCGGCAACGAGGCGGGCGGTTCACCCGTTCGCCGGCCGGTCGGCCGCCCTCGCGGTCGGCGGGCGCGGTCCGCCGCGCCCCGGGCCGTGGCGCGCCGCCGCGCGAGGCCCTATCTCGGCCAGCGTGCAGCCCGTGGACCTCGCCCTCTGTCTCGCCGTGGATGCCTCCGCCTCGGTGGACCACGACGAATTCGGGCTGATGCTCGGCGGCTACGCCGCGGCGTTCCGCGACCCCGACATCGCCGCCGCCTGCGCCTCCGGGCCGCGCCGCGCCGTCGCGGTGGCGATGCTGCTGTGGTCCGGCATCGGCGCCCAGGAGCTGGCCGTGCCCTGGACCCGGGTGGAGGACGAGGCGTCCGCCGCCGCCCTCGCCGAGGCCATCGAGGCCTCGCCGCGCCTCGTCCGCCCCGGCGCCACCGCGCTGGGCGAGGGCATGGCGGCCGGCCTCGCCGTGCTCGGCCGCTTTCCCGCCGAGGCGGAGCGGCTGGTGCTCGACGTCTCGGGCGACGGGCGGCACAACCAGGGCCGCGCGCCCGGCCCCGTGCGCGACATCGGCGTCGCCGCCGGCGTCACGATCAACGCGCTGGCGGTGCTGAACGAGGAAGGGCCGGAGCTGCTCGCCCACTACCGCGACCAGGTGATCGGCGGCCCCGGCGCCTTCGTCATGCACTGCCCCGACTACGCCGCCTTCGCCGAGGCGATCCGCGAGAAGCTGTGGCGCGAGATCGGCGGGGTTCCCGTCGCCTGAGCGGCGTGCCATCACGCGCGCCGCCGTCGCCCCCTCCGGTTCCGCGCCCGAACGATGCTCCTGCTCATCCCCGGCCCCGTGCAGACCCGCCCCGAGGTGCGCGCCGCCATGGCGGTGGACATCGCGCCCTGGGACGACGACACCCAGGCCGAGCTCGCGGCGCTGCGCGAGCGCCTCCTCGCGATCGCCGGCGGGGTGCCGGGCGAGCACGCGGTGCTGCCGGTGACCGGCGCGGGCCATGCCGTCGTCGAGGCCTGCCTGCGCAGCTTCGTCCCGCCCGGCGGCAAGGTGCTGATCCCGCTCAACGGCGCCTACGCGCAACGCATGGCCCGGCTGGCGCGCGAGGCCGGGCGCGCCGTGGTGGCGCTCGAGGTCCCGGACACCCGCCCCGTGGGCGCCGCGGAGGTCGCTGCCGCGCTCGCCGCAGACCCGGCGATCGGCCATGTCGGGATGGTGTACAGCGAAACCGGCAGCGGCATCGTCAACGATCCGGAGGCGGTCGGCGCCGCGGTCCGCGCGGCGGGGCGGCGGCTGGTCCTCGACGCCGTCTCGGCCTTCGGCGCGTTGCCCTTCCGGATGGACGCGCACCCGGAATGCGACGCGCTCGCCTTCACCACCGGCAAGTGCCTGGAGGGCATGCCGGGCATCGGCATGGCCGTCGCCCGCACCGACCGGCTCCTCGCCTGCGCCGGCCGCGCGGGGTCCTGGGTGCTCGACCTCGCCGCGATCCACGACCACGCGCTGCGCAACGGCTGGGGCAGCCACCGCTTCACGCCGGCGGTGCAGGTGCTGCATGCCCTCGGGGCGGCGCTCGACCTCTACGATCGGGAGGGCGGCCAGCCGGCGCGCCTCGCGCGCTACGCGGAGAACGCGCGGGTGCTGTACGAGGGCGCGCTCGCCCTCGGGCTGACGCCCTATCTCGAACGGCGCCACCAGGGGCCGATCGTCGTCACCGTGCACCAGCCGCCCGATCCGGCCTTCGCCCTGCGGGGCTTCGTCGCGGCCCTGAAGGCGCGCGGGGTGCTGATAAGCAACTTCTTCAGCACCGCGACGCCGACCTTCCGTGTGGGCTGCATCGGCGCGGTGACGCCCGGGGAGATGGGCGCGGCGGTGGCAGCGATGCGCGACGCCCTCGACAGCCTGGGCGTGCGCCGCCGCGCCGCGGCCTGAGCGCCCGCAGCGGCCGCGGCGCCGCGCCGGACCGGTGCACGCAACCCGCACCGCCGCCTCCCGTTCGGGAAGCGCCCATCACGGGCGCTTCGCGGAGGACGCCATGTCAGTGGTGAAGGTCATCGAGCTGCTCGCCGAATCGGAGCAGAGCTGGGAGGATGCGACCCGCAAGGCGGTGGCCGAGGCGGCCAGGAGCGTGCGGGGCATCCGCTCAGTCTACATCAAGGAGATGCAGGCCACGGTGGACAACGACCAGGTCCGCACCTATCGGATCAACGCGAAGATCTCCTTCGTCGTCGAGAACACCTGAGGCCGGCGGCCGGGCGGGGCGCGCCGCCACCGGCGCGTCCCCCTCGCGCCGGTCGCGGGCGGCCGGAAACGGCGGCCTCGCCCGCGGCGGCGGCCGGCGGCGCGCGGCCCGCGGCTGCCCCATCCGGACCGACTGCTCTGGCCCGAGGCCGGCATCACCAGGCGGGCCCTCGCCGAGTATCTCGCCGCCGCCGCGCCGCGGCTGGTGCCGCATCTCGCCGGGCGCCCGGTGACGCTGCTGCGGGCGCCGGGCGGGATCCACGGGCCGCGGTTCTTCCAGCGCCATCCGGGCGGCGGGCTCGGGCCCGCGATCCGGCGCATCGTCCTGCCGGGCGAGGCGAAGCCGCTGATCGGCGTGGATTCGGCCGAGGGCCTCGCGGCGCTCGCCCAGGCCGGGGCGCTCGAGGTCCACCCCTGGGGGGCGCGCCTCGAGGACATCGAGCGGCCGGACCGCCCGGTCTTCGACATCGACCCCGCCGAGGACCTGTCCTTCGCCGCCGCCGTCCGCGCCGCCCACGAGCTGCGCGAGCGGCTCGAGGGGCACGGCCTCGCCGCGTTCTGCAAGACCACGGGCGCCAAGGGCCTGCACGTCGTCGTACCGCTGCGCCCGCGCGCCGCCTGGCCGGAGGCCAGGGCCTTCGCACGGGCGATGTCCGAGGCGATGGCGTGCGCCACGCCCGAACGCCACACCACGGTCCTCGCGAAGCGGGCACGGCCGGGCCGGGTCCTGCTCGACTACCTGCGCAACGACCGCGGATCGTCGGCGGTGGCGCCCTGGTCGCCGCGCGCGCGGCCGGCGGCCACCGTGTCCACGCCGCTCGCCTGGAGCGAGGTGACGGAGGCGCTCGACCCGCTCGCCTTCACCATCGGCACGGAAGCGGCCCGTCTCGCGGTCCCCGATCCCGGGGGCGGCTTCGCGACGGCGGCACGGCCGCTGCCCGAGGGCGCGCCGTGGCGCGCGGGCGGTGGCTAGCGCCGTTTTCGCTCGGCTGTGCTCGCTGCAACGGCTCCCGCTCGCTGTTTGCCGAGCCGATTCACGCTCCCGGCTGTTCCCGGCCATCCGTGATCGGCTCTAGGCCGCCCCGCGCGCGGCCGGGGGCGTCGGCCGGCGCTCAGGCGCCCGCTGCGATGCGCAGGTTCGGCGTGCCCCGGCGCGCGACGGTCATGCCGTAGCCGGGGCTGTCCTTGGTGAACAGGTTGCCGATCGCGAAGTCGAGCATGTCCTTGTGGAACTGCGCCCGGATCCCGCGGAACTTGCAGGAGGCCACCACCTGCCGGACGATGAACTCGGGCTGGTAGGCGGCGAGCGGGAAGTCGTTGCGCTCGGTCAGTTCGGCCAGGACGTAGTTGATCACCTCGTCGGTGGCCTCGAGCCCGTTGCGGCGCGCCGCGCTGCGGAAGATCGCCCGGTACTCGTCGCGGCTCGGCGCGCCGACCTCGATCTTGTAGGGCAGGCGCCGCAGGAAGGCGCCGTCCATGAGCTGGCTCGGCGGCATGTTGGTGGAGAAGATCACGAGCTGGTCGAAGGGCAGCGCGAAGCTCTTGCCGGTGTGCAGCTTGAGGTAGTCCACCCGGCTCTCGAGCGGCACGATCCAGCGGTTCAGCAGCGTCTCCGGCGCGACGAGCTGGCGGCCGAAGTCGTCGATCAGGAAGGTGCCGTTCATCGCCTTCACGTGAAGCGGCGCCTCGTAGAACTTCGCCAGCTCGTTGAAGCGGAGGTCGAGCATTTCCAGCGTCAGCTCGCCGCCGGTCACGACGAAGGGGCGCCGGCAGAGCACCCAGCGCCGGTCGAAGCCGGTCGCGCGGATGCTGTTGCTGTTCGCCCCGTCGTCGAGCTGCACCTCCTTGTGGATGTCGGGGTCGAACACCTTCACGATCTGCCCGCCGACCTCGAAGCAGTGCGGCACGCAGATCATGGTGTCGAAGATCGAGCCGATGCGCTCGGCGATGGAGGTCTTGCCGTTGCCCGGCGGGCCGTAGAGCAGCATCGGCCGGCCGGAGTTGATCGCCGGCCCGACCTGGCTGATCAGGGCGTCGGCGATGGTGAGGCCGCCCAGCGCGCCCGCCACCGCCTCCGGCGCCACGCGCTCGTCGCCGATCGCCTGCCGCTGGATGCGGGAGACGTAGTCGGCGAGCGGCACCGGGGCGGGGCCGACATAGCTGCTCTGCTCGAAGGCCTGCATCGCCCATTCGCGGCCGCGCGCCGAGAGGCCGTAGCGCGGATGGGCGCCGGTGAGGGTCTTCACCGCGCCGATCGCCTCGATCAGCTTGGCCGCGTTCGCCTCCTCGAGCAGCAGGTGCACGACGCGCTGCGGGAGCTTCAGCACCTCGGCGAGCTTGGTGGCGGTGTCGACCGAGCCGCCGTGCATCGCCTTCGTCAGCAGGTTGAGCAGGTCGTTCAGCGAGAGTCCCGTCTCCTCGATGGACAGCGGGGCGGCGGGGACGCTGTGCAGGACGCGCTGGAGGTCGCGCTCGGTGATCCTGCCCATCGCGATCAGGATATCGCCGAGGCGCCCGCCGTGCTGCCGCTGCCGGCGGAGGGCCTCGGCGGCATCCTGCGCGGTGATGAGACCGTTCGCGACCAGCAGTTCGCCAAGAAGCATGCCATCCCCCTCCGGTGACGCGGCGGTCCGCAGGCGACCCGACGCGCCGTCCGACGCCCCGTCGGGCGGCCTCGCCGCGGCAGCGGAGCGCGAGGCCGTCCCGGCGAAATCCTTATACTGTTTTTAATCCGACTTCACAAGATCGTGAGGTCCGGCGACCGCCCGTCCCCTCCGCCCAGGCCCCTGCCGCGGCGCGCGCCGGATCCCGGGCTCAGCCGGGCGGCGGCACCATCACGCGCTCGGCGAGCACCACCGTCTTCACCCGGCCGAGGAAGGCGGCGCCGTCGGCGAACCAGCGTCGCGCCTCCGGGGAGGCGACCATCCGCGCCCGCGCCTCGAGGCTGCCGAACCAGCTCTCGGCAAAGCCGTCGATCGGGCCTGCCATCGGGAAGGGCGCGATGTCGGGGCGGAACTGCTCCTCGACGATCCCCGAGAGGACGAACCCGCGGAGTTCCGGCACCTCCCGCGCCATCGCGGCGTGGACCACGCGCCAGTGGTGGTGGAAGGCCCCGGGGGTCGAGTCCGGCCGGCGCTGGATCACCGTCAGCGCCTTGAGGGGAGGCCGGCGGTCGCCGTCCGCCACGGGCAGCACCACCTGCTCCTCGGTCACGAAGGTGCGGATGCCGCCGATGATGCTGGCGCCGTCGGCGTGCCAGCGCCGGCCGGCGGGGGAGGCAGCGGCACGCGCCCGCGCCTCGAGGTCGTCGAACCAGAGCTGCGCGACGCCGTCGAAGGGCGCCATCTCGAGCGCCGCGACGTCGTCGCGGACGTGCTCCTGCACCGGCAGGCAGAGGACGTAGCCGCGCAGGCCCGGCACGTCGCGGTACATCGGCGCGTGCACCTCGGTCCAGTGCCTCAGGAAGGCCTCGCGGGAGATCTCCGGCCGACGGACGAGGAAGGAGAAGGACTTGATCATGCGTCACCCCCGAGGTGCGGACCGGGCGCCGCCGGCGCCGCCAGGCCGACCGCCCGCGCGCAGCATAGCCGCCCGGGCGGGGAGGGCGAGCCGGCGGGGGCGGCGGCGCGCGCCGGAAGGCTCGCCCCGCCGCGATCCGCGCGCCGCGCCGGCGCGCCCGGGATCCGGACGCGATCCGGTCGTCAGGCCCCCTGCGGCGCCGCGGGCGCCGCGCGCGCCGCATCCAGGCGGCGCGAGGCCGCGAGGTTGAAGGCGAAGTAGACCGCGAGCACCGCCAGGCCCGCGAGATGCGCCAGCCGCTCGTTCGGCCACATCATGGCGACGCCGGCCGCGAACATCACGGCGCGCATCGGCCAGCTCACCGGCGCCTCCATGTGGCCGTCGATCGCCCCGGCGATCGCGTAGATGGCGAAGAAGGCGAAGAAGCAGACCTCCAGGTCGTACCAGAGGCTGCCGCCGAGGAGCGGCGTGTAGGCGAACAGGAAGGGCACGATGTAGAGGCCCTTCGCCACCTTCCAGGCGACCAGGCCGGTCGCCATCGGCGGGGTGCGCGCGATCGCGGCCGCCGCGAAGGCCGTCAGGCAGACCGGCGGCGTCACCCCCGAGTCCTGGCTCAGCCAGAAGATGATCATGTGCGCCGACAGCAGCGCGACCGTCAGCACCTCCGGGGACAGCGCGTGCTCCTTGAAGGTCCGCAGGAAGTCGGGGGGGACCAGCGCGACCAGCTCGCGCGCGGCCTCCGTGCTCATCGGCTGGCCGATCGCCGCGATCCGGTCGGGCGCCACCAGCATGAGGATCGCCTTGGCCTGGTCGCCGATCTGGCCGGAGGCGACCGCCTCGATCAGGCTCGACTGCGCGATCATGTCGGCGAGCGCCGGCGCCGAGAGCGTGGCGAGCACCACGTAGGAGGCGGTGACCGGCAGGCCCATGCCGAGCACCAGCGACGCCAGCGCGACCAGGATCAGCGCGACCAGCAGGCTGCCGCCGGCCCACTGGTTGATCATCAGCGAAAAGGTGTTGCCGATGCCGGTGGTGGCGATCGCGTTGATCACGACGCCGACGCCGACCAGCAGCACGGCGGTCGGGATCATGTCGAAGGCGCCCTTGCCGAGGGCCTCGAAGATCGCCCGCGGCCCCATGGCGCGGTCCTTGCGCAGCCAGGAGACGGCGATCAGCGCCAGCATGGCCGCGCCGGCGCAGTAGGTCGGCGTGAACCCCGCCATGAGGAGGCCCATCAGGACGCCGATCGGCAGGAAGAACTGCAGCCCGCCGCGCCGCATCACGGCGCCGACCGACGGCGCGTCCTCATCCGCCACCGCGATGTGGTGGCGCTTGGCCTCGATGCGGATGTAGCAGGCGACCGACCAGAAGTAGAGCAGCGCCGGCAGCAGCGCGACCGAAACGATGGTGAGGTAGGGGATGCCCGTGTAGGACGCCATCACGAAGGCGCCTGCCCCCATGATCGGCGGCATGATCTGGCCGCCGGTGGAGGCGGCCGCCTCGGTCGCCGCGGCGAACTTCGGCCGGAATCCGGCGCGCTTCATCATCGGGATGGTGATCACCCCGGTCGCGGCCACGTTGGCCACGGTGGAGCCGGAGATCGTGCCCATCAGCGCCGAGGCGATCACCGCGACGTAGCCGGGGCCGCCGATCAGGCGCCTGGCCAGCGCCCGCGCCAGGTCGATGATGAACTCGCCGGCGCCGGAGCGGTTCAGGAACGCCCCGAACAGCACGAACATGAATACGTAGGTCGCCGAGATCGAGGCGATGTTCCCGAGCATCCCGTCGTCCGTGTAGAACGTCCGGTAGAGCATCGTCTCGAGCGACAGGCCCGGGAAGGTCAGCATGCCCGGCACGTATCGGCCCCACACCACGACGTAGCTGAAGGCCGCGACCATCAGCGCCGGGATCAGCAGGCCGGTGGTGCGGCGCACGAACTCCAGCACCAGCAGCGGCGCGAGGGCGGTGAACAGCCAGTCGTACCAGAGGAAGCGGGCGTTGCGCGCGAAGAAGCTCTCCTCGCCGAGGATCATGTAGGCGATGACGGCCAGTGCGAGCAGGGCGAGGACGACGTCGACCAGGAGCGCGAGGCGGGCCCCGGCGCGCGTGCGCGCGCGGAAGGCCGGATAGACCAGGGCGCAGATCGCCCCGAACCCGCCGAAATGGACGACGTTCACCCAGGTCTCGGACCAGGTGCCGAGCGTGTTGAAGTAGATGTGGAGGACGGCGAGGAGCGCGCCGCCGACGAGCGCGACCCGGCCCGCGACGGTGTCGGGCCCGCGCAGGATCGCGCCGGTGTCGGGATCCGCCGCGCCAGGGGCGGCGTTGGGGGATGGGGACATGGGCGTGTTCGCTGACCCGAACCGGTCCCGTTCGCGCGCTCTCGTCCCGCGGGACGGAACCGCCCGCCCGCGGCGCCTTCCGGGCGCCCGGGCGGCCGGCGCCGCCCCGGCAACGCGGGCCGGCCGGGACCGAGGCCCCGGCCCGCCGTCGCGGTCACGGGAGCCGGCAGCTCACGCGGGGATCAGCGCTGCCGGGACGTCCATCCCGGCTTCCCGGTAGTAGCGGATCGCGCCGGGGTGCAGCGGGAAGGGATAGCCGCCCAGCGACTGCCTGAGGTCGATCTCCCGCGTCGCGCCGTGGATGTTGTTCAGGAACGGCAGATTCTCGAAGATCGTCTTGGTGACGAGGTAGACGTCCTCCTCCGGTACGGCGGCGTTGACCGCGAGGTAGTTGGGCAGCCGCGCCGTGCGCAGGGCGTTCGGCTGGTTCGGATAGGTGTTCGCCGGGATCGTGGCCTGGGAGAGCAGCGTGGTGTTGCCGTTCGCCTTCGCGACGTCCTCCTCGGTGAACTCGAGGATCTGCAGGCGGTCGCCGGCGGCCGCCATCGCCTGGGTCAGGCTGCCGGTCGGCAGCCCGGCCTCGAAGTTGCCGCCCTGGATGGTGCCGTTCTGCAGGGCCTCGGCGGTCGGTCCGTAGCCCAGATAGACCAGGTCGAACTTCTCGTACTCGATGCCCAGGTTCGGGAAGATCCAGCGGTGCATCGTCTCGAGGCCCGAGCCGCGCGCGCCCATCGAGTACTTCCTGCCGTAGAGGTTCTTCAGGTCGCCGATGCGCCCGGTGGTGACCAGCCGCTTGTCGATGACGAACTGTTCGTAATTATACCAGAGCGGCATGATGCCGCGCAGGTTGGCCTGCGCGCCGTCGTTCGCGAAGGCGCCGGTTCCCGTGGCCGCGAACTGCGCGACCAGGCCCTGCAGGATGGCGAACTGCGCCTGGTTCTCGCGCAGGAGCTTCACGTTCTCGGTCGAGCCGGCCGAGCTGATCGCGCTCATGTCGATGTTCTTCTGGGCCTGCAGCCTGACCTTGATCAGCGTCGCGATGGCGACGCCCACCGGGTAGTAGGTGCCCCCGGTGGTCGCGGTCGTGAGGACGTAGGAACGGCCGCGCTGCGCCGCCGCGGGGGCCGTCCCGAGCGCCGCGGCCGCCACGCCCATCCCGAATGTCCTGCGGGTGATGCAGTTCATGGGTCACGTCTCCCTTCGAGCGCCTGCTTTCCACCCGGCTCTGTGGCACGGGTTGGTCGTTTCACGGACGCGGGATCTTCCTTGGCGTGGCGGCCGCGGTCAACCGCATCGCCGCATCCCGCCGGCAGGCCGCGACGTGCCGCGCGCCCGCGGTGCGGGCGATCCGCGTGCGCCTGCGGCGATCGCCCGCGAATCGCGCGTCGCCTGGCGCGAGGGCTCGTCCGGCCGCGCCACACGGGGGCGTGGCGCCCGCGGCGCCATCGCCGAGGGCGCCCCGGGGGGATGCGCCACGTCGCATGAGCCCATCGCCGCCATCGGCTCGATCGCGGGCAGCCGCGCAAGCTTGGGGCCCCTGGAGCGTTTCGGCGCGCGGATGCCCGGCACGCTCACGCGCGTGCGGCGCCGCGGCGCAGGCTGCCGCGACGGTCGGCGCAAGGCATCCGGGGCCGTCTCCGGTCCGGCCGACTCCGCTCCCATCCGCGAAAGCCGCGAGAGGGGGCCGAGGCCGGGGGACGTCTCCGAAGGGGCCCTGCCGTCGCGGCGGGCGGCCTGGCGGATGGGGTGGGATTCGAACCCACGGTGGGCTCGCGCCCACGCCGGTTTTCAAGACCGGTGCCTTAGACCGCTCGGCCACCCATCCGCGGAAGCTGCCGCGCGCCGCTACTCCCCCGCCAGCCGCGCCGCCATCAGCGGCGCGCCGAGGCGCATCATCCCGTGCACGTCCGCCGCCCGCTCCAGCCCCAGCACCGCGTCGGCGAGCTGCGCCGCGCGCTCCTTCCCCAGCACCGCGTCGCACAGCCCGTGGAACTTCGCCCGCAGCTCCGCCTCGGTGAGGAAATTGGCCGGCTCGCCCTTCGGCACCACCACCTTGCGGACGAACTCCTTCCCGCGCGCGCGCAGCGTCACCTTGCCGGACATGTTCGCCGGGAATTCCGCCTCGATCTCCGGGTCCTGCTCGCAGACCGTCAGCGCCATGATCCGGCGGATGTCGGCGTCCTGCAGCCAGGCGTAGCTGTCCCAGCCGAAATGCCCGCGGGCGAGGGCGCAGGCGACGACGAACGGCCCGCTGAACTGTCCGTCCACCACGTTCCGCGGATTGCGCTTGTAGTCGAGCGGCGCGCCGATCAGCAGCATCCCCTTGGCGGGCAGGCCGATGGTCACGGCCTCGATCTCCTCGGCCTTCAGCCCGTGCTCGGCGCGCAGGGCGAGCGCCGCGTCCACGCTCGCATGCCCGTAGCGGCAGGAGGGGTAGGGCTTCACCGCCGTGTTCATCAGCTCCCACTCGGCGCCGAGCGCCTGCAGCGCGCGCTCCGGCACCGGGTTCGGCGCGTAGGCGCGCAGGAACCCGGCCTTGCCCTCCAGCGCCTCGGCCGCGCCGCGGAAGCCCTCGCGCGCCAGCGTCGCGGCGACGAGGCCGTTGGTCGCGCTCCAGCCCACCTGGAAGCGCTTGGTCCAGGCGCCGTTGGCGAGGAACTGCAGCGAGCCTGCCGCCTGCGACAGCGCGATGCCGAAGGCGTGCGCCACCCGCTCCGCGTCCAGCCCGAACACCCGCGCCGCCGCCGCGGCCGCGCCGAAGGCGCCGCAGGTCGCGGTCGGGTGGTAGCCGCGGTCGTAGTGGTCGCCCGCCGGCAGCGCGAGCGCGAGGCGGCAGGTCACCTCGTAGCCGGCGACGATCGCGGCGAGCACCGTCCGCCCGTCCGCCCCCGCCATCTCCGCCGCGGCGAGCGCCGCCGGGATCACCGGCGCGCCGGGATGCAGGCTGCCCGCGGCGTGGGTGTCGTCGAAGTCGAGGCTGTGCGCCAGCGCGCCGTTCAGCAGCGCCGCCCCCGCCGGCGTATAGCGCGCCGAATCGCCGAACACCGCCGACGATCCCGCGCCGAAGCCGAGCGCGCGCGCCGCGGCCAGCAGCGGCGGCGTGCTCTCCGCGTCGTGGCGCCCGCGCACGATGTTCCCGACCAGGTCGAGCAGCAGGAAGCGCGTGCGCTCGCGCAGCCCGGCCGGCAGCCGGTCGCACTGCAGGCCGGCGACGAAGGCGGCGAGCTCTTGGGTGACGGGGGTGGCGGCCATGGCGGACATTCCTCCGGGAGCGTGGCCCGAAGATTACCACCCGGTCGCCGGGGCGGAAGCCGGGCGCGGCGGAACGCGGCGCCCCGGGCCCGGCCGGTCGGCCCGCCGGCGCCTCTCTCCCGCCCGGCCGCCGCGCGGGCGGAACGACCTCCACTTCGCGTTGCGGTTGCCGAGGCCTCGTGGCACCTGTTGCGTCATGCCGACTCGGCGATTCCTCGTCCTTGCCGGCGTCAGCGGCCTCGCTTCGGGCTGCGGCGCCGCAGCCAGCCCCGTCGCCAACCCGGCGCCCGCCGCGCCCGCGCCGGCGGCGCCGTCCCTCGCGCCCGAACCCGTCTCCGCGGAGAGCTTCGACCGCTTCCTCGCCGGCGTGCGGGCGGAGGCGCGCCGCGCCGGCATCTCGCAGGCGACGCTCGATCGTGCCCTCGCCGGGCTCCGCCCCAATCCCCGCGTGATCGAGCTGGACCGGCGCCAGGTGGACGCCGTGCTGAGCTGGGAGGAGTACCGCGACCGCATCATGCTCACCCCGGCGCGCGTCCAGAACGGCCGCCGGCACTACGCGGAGAACGCCGCCCTGCTGCGCCGCATCGGCGCGCGCTACGAGGTGGATCCCCCGGTCATCGTCGCGATCTGGGGCATCGAGACCAACTACGGCGCCAACACCGGCGGCTTCGGGGTGATCGAGTCGCTCGCCACCCTCGCCTGGGAGGGCCGCCGCGCCAGCTATTTCCGCACCGAACTGCTCGCCGCGCTCCGCATCCTCGACGAGGGGCACATCGCGCCGGCGCGCATGCGGGGCTCCTGGGCCGGGGCGATGGGCCAGCCGCAGTTCATGCCTTCGAACTTCGAGCGCCTGGCGGTGGACTTCGACGGCGACGGGCGGCGCGACATCTGGGACAGCCGGGCCGATGCCCTTGCCTCCATCGCCCACTATTTCCGCCGCCACGGCTGGCGCGAGGGCGAGCCCTGGGGCCACGAGGTCGTCCCGCCGCCCGGCTTCGCGCCGGAGCGGGCCGACACCGAGAGCCGCCGCCCGCTGCGCGACTTCGCCCGCCTCGGCTTCCGCCGCGCCGACGGCGCGCCGCTGGCGCCCGCCGAACTCGAGGCCGCGGTCGTCCTGCCCAACCGCGGCAACGGCCAGGTCTTCCTCGGCCACCACAACCTGCGCGTCATCCGCCGCTACAATCCGCCGGTGAACTACGGCCTCGCGGTCGGTCTCCTCGCGGACCGCATCGCCCGGGCATGACGTCGGCCGGAGCGCCGCGGGCGGACCGCGCCGCGCGGCGGGCGCGGCGGAGCGCGGCGGTGGTCGCGCTGCTGCTCTTCGCCGCGACGGGCTGCGCGGCGCCCGCGCCGGCGCCCCGCTACGTGGTGGGCCCGCCCTACCCGCTCGGCGGCGAGTGGCACTATCCGCGCGAGGACTTCGCCCTGGTCGAGACCGGCCTCGCCGTCGTCGCGCCCGACGCGCGCCCCGGGCGCGTCACCGCGAATGGCGAGCGGCACGATCCCGGCCGCCCCTCGGCCGCCCACCGCACGCTCCAGCTCCCGGCCGCGCTGCGCGTGACCAATCTCGAGAACGGGCGCGCCCTGCTGCTGCGCGTGAACGACCGCGGCCCGGCGCATATCGGGCGTGTGGTCGAGCTGTCGCGCCGCGCCGCCGAGCTGCTCGGCATCCCGCCCGGCGGGACGGCGCGGGTGCGCATCGCCGTGGCGCCCGAGGAGAGCCGCGCGCTCGCCGCCTCGCTGCGCGCCTCGGGCGGCGCCGACCCGGCCGACCCGGCGGCCTCGCCGGCGCCGATCCTCGTGGCCGCCGCCCCCCGCGCCGCCGTCGCCGCGGAGGCGCTGCCGCCCCCGCCCGGTGCGCGCGCCGCCGCGACCGATGCGGCACGCCCGGCCGCCATGCCCGCGCAGGCGGCCGCGCCGTCTCGCTCCGCGCCGCCCCCGCCCGCCTTTCCGGAGCGGGTGGAACAGGAGGCGCCGGCTCCCGGCCATCTCCTCGTTGAGACCGGAACCTTCTCCCGCCGCGACTCCGCCGCGCAGCAGGCGCTTCGCCTCGCCGCGCTCGGCGCCCGGCTCGAACCCGTCGGCGGTGGCCGCCAGCGGCAGTTCCGGGTCCGCATCGGCCCGCTCGCGACCGTCGCGGAGGCCGATCGAGTTCTTGAGCGGGTGCGCGCCTCTGGCGTATCCGGGGCACGCATCCTGGTGGACGACGCCGTCCGGTAGGCGGGAACGCGGGGGGACCGCGCCGCCGCCGGGCTCGGCCGGCGTCCTGGAGATGAGGGGGACTCCGCCATGTTTGCCCGCCGCTTGCTGCTCGGCGGCGGTGCCGCGGCGCTCGCCGCGGCCGCCGCCGCGCTCCCGCCCGCCGATGCCGTCGCGCAGGCGCAGCGTCGCCAGGGCGGCCGCGGCGGGGCGGCGCCCGGGCCGCAGCCCACGCCGGCGGCGACCCCGCTCGGCGGCATCGACGTGCTGGCGCGCCAGGCGATCCTCGTGGACTTCGACACCGGTGCCGTGCTGCTCGAGAAGAACGCCGACGAGCCGATGCCGCCGAGCTCGATGTCGAAGCTGATGACCATGTACGTGGTCTTCGACCTGCTGAAGCAGGGCCGCCTGCGTCTCGACCAGGAGCTGCCGGTCAGCGAGCGCGCCTGGCGCATGGGCGGCTCGAAGATGTTCGTCGAGGTCGGCAGCCAGGTGAAGGTCGAGGATCTGGTGCGCGGCGTCGTCGTGCAGTCCGGCAACGACGCCTGCGTCGTCTTCGCCGAGGCGATCAGCGGCTCGGAGGAGCAGTTCGCGGCGCTGCTCAACGAATACGGCCGCCGCATGGGCCTGCGGGGCAGCACCTTCCGCAATGCCAGCGGCTGGCCGGACCCGGAGCACCGGATGACGGCGCGCGACCTCACCATGGTGGCGCGCCGCATCATCACCGACTTCCCCGAATACTTCCACTACTACAACGAGCGCAGCTTCACCTACAACGGCATCAGCCAGCAGAACCGCAACCCGCTGCTCGCCCGCGTCGCCGGCGCCGACGGCCTCAAGACCGGCCACACCGAGGAGGCGGGCTACGGCCTCACCGGCACGGCGAGGCGCGGCGGGCGCCGGCTGATCCTCGTCGTCAACGGCCTGCCCTCCATGCGCGCCCGCACCGAGGAGACCGAGCGGCTGATGGAATGGGGGTTCCGCGAGTTCGAGAACGTCGTGCTGTTCCGCGCCTCCGACACGGTGGAGGAGGTGCCGGTCTGGCTCGGCGAGCGCCGGACCGTGCCGCTCGTCGGCGGCCGCGACATGGTGCTGACCCTGCCGCGCCAGTGGCGGCGCAGCCTGCAGGTGCGGGTGAGCTACGCCGCGCCGGTGCCGGCGCCGGTGGCGCGAGGGCAGGAGCTCGGCCGCATGGAGGTCTCGGGCCAGGGCGTGCCGCCGATGGCGCTGCCGCTGTTCGCCGGGGCGGACGTGCCGCGCCTCGGCATCGTCCCGCGCATTCCGGCGGTGATCGGGCGCTGGATGTTCGGGGCATGAGCCGCCGCGCGGCCCGGCCGCGTGGCGGCGGGGCCGCGCCGGCGGTAGTTTCGCGCCGGTGAGCGAATCCGCACCCGAACTCCGCACGCCGCGCGCGCGCTTCGTCACCCTCGAGGGCGGCGAGGGCGCCGGCAAGTCCACCCAGGCCCGCCGCCTCGCCGCCGCGCTCGCCGCCGCCGGCCTCCCGGTGCTGCGCACGCGCGAGCCCGGCGGCGCGCCCGGCGCCGAGGCGATCCGCGCCCTGCTCCTCCACGGCGGCACGGCCTGGGACCCGGTCGCCGAGGCCATGCTGCACTTCGCCGCCCGCCGCGAGCACCTGGTGCGCACCATCCGCCCCGCGCTCGCCGCCGGCATGTGGGTCGTGTGCGACCGCTTCGCCGATTCCACCCTCGCCTACCAGGGCTTCGGCCAGGGCCTCCCGCGCGCCGTGTTCGACGCGCTGGCGGCGCTGACGCTCGATGGCCTCGCCCCCGATCTCACCCTGATCCTCGACCTGCCGCCCGAGGCCGGCATGGCCCGCGCCTCCGGCCGCGGCGAGGCGCCGACCCGCTACGAGCGCCTCGGCCCCGAATTCCACGCCCGCATCCGCGCCGGCTTCCGCGCGATCGCCGAGGCCGAGCCGGCCCGCTGCGTCCTGGTGGACGCCGCCCGCCCGGCGGAGGCGGTCGCCGCCGACCTCCGCGCCCTGGTCCGCGCCCGCCTCGGCGCCCCGCTGCCGCCATGAGCGACCTGCCGCCCGAGCCGCGCGCCAATCCCGACCTCGCCGGCCACGACCACGCCGCGCGCGCGCTGGAGCAGGCGGCGCGCTCCGGCCGCCTGCACCACGCCTGGCTGCTCGCCGGGCCGCCGGGGGTGGGGAAGGCGACGCTCGCCTACCGCTTCGCCCGCTGGCTGCTCGCCGGCCCGCCGCCCGGCGAGGGCGCCGCCCCGCTCGCCCTCGACCCGCGCCATCCCGTGTTCCGCCGCGTCGCCGCCGGCGCCCATGCCGACCTGCTCGCCATCGAGCCCGGCACCCTCCAGGGCAGCCGCAAGCGCGCCGATGTGATCAACGTGGACGCGGCGCGGCTGATCCCCGCCTTCATGGCGCTCACCGCCGCCGAGGGCGGCTGGCGCGTGGTGGTGATCGACGGCGCCGAGACCATGGCCGCCCCCGCCGCCAACGCCCTGCTCAAGATCCTGGAGGAGCCGCCGCCGCGCGCCGTCCTGCTGGTCCTCACCGCCGCGCCCGGCCGCCTGCTGCCCACCATCCGCAGCCGCTGCCGCCGGCTTGACCTGTTCCCGCTGGCGGACGCCGAGCTGCTGCCGCTGCTCGCGCGCTGGCTGCCGGACATGGCCCCCGGCGAGCGGCAGGCGCTCGCCTGCCTCGCCGGCGGCTCCCCCGGCCGCGCCCTGGCCCTCGCCGAGGAGGGCGGGCTCGCGCTCCAGGCCCTGGTGGAGGAGGTGCTCGCCGGCCTCGCCCGGCGCCCCGACCCGCGCCAGGCCCACGCGGTCGCCGACCGCCTCGCCGCGGGCGGCGACGCCGCCGCCTTCCTCACCTTCTTCGCCCTGCTCCGCCAGGCGATCGCCGCCGCGATCCGCCTCGCCGCGCGCGACGCCGCCGCGGCGCCCGCCTGGGTCGCCCGCCGTCCGCTTGCCGAGTGGTCGGCGCTGTGGGATAGGCTCGGCCGCCTTGCGGCGGAGACGGACGCGCTCAACCTCGACCGCAGGCAGGCGGTCCTGACCGGGCTGGGCTGGCTTTCCGCGCCCGGCCGCGACTGAGGGCGACCGCAAGCGAACGAAGGGCGAGACCGATGGCCGAGGGCGAGGCCCGGCGCATCTACCTGACGACGCCGATCTATTACGTGAACGACCGGCCGCACATCGGCCACGCCTACACGAGCCTCGCCACCGACGTGCTGGCGCGCTGGCACCGGCTCGACGGGCACGAGGTGTTCTTCCTCACCGGCACCGACGAGCACGGGCAGAAGGTCGAGAAGGCGGCGCGGGACGCGGGGATGGACCCGCAGGCCTTCACCGACCAGGTGAGCGAGCACTTCCGCGAGCTCGCCCGGCGGATGAACTTCTCCAACGACGACTTCATCCGCACCACGGAGGAGCGCCACAGGCGCGCCTGCACGGCGCTGTGGGAGGAGCTGGCGCGCCGCGGCGAGATCTACCTCGGCCACTACGAGGGCTGGTACGCGGTGCGCGACGAGGCCTTCTACGGCCCGGACGAGATCACCGAGCGCGACGGGCAGCGCTTCGCCCCCTCCGGCGCGCCGGTGGAGTGGGTGCGGGAGCCCTCCTACTTCTTCCGCCTCTCCGCCTGGCGCGAGCGGCTGCTGCAGTTCTACGAGGACAACCCCGACTTCATCCTGCCGCCCGGCCGCCGCAACGAGGTGATCAGCTTCGTCAGGGCGGGGCTGCAGGACCTCTCGATCAGCCGCACCAGCTTCCGCTGGGGCGTGCCGGTGCCGGGCGACCCGGCGCACGTGATGTACGTCTGGCTCGACGCGCTGACCAACTACATCACCGCCGTCGGCTACCCGGACACGGGCGCGCCGCGCTGGCGCTTCTGGCCGGCGGACGTGCATTTCGTCGGCAAGGACATCCTGCGCTTCCACGCCATCTACTGGCCGGCCTTCCTGATGGCGGCGGGCATCGCCCCGCCGCGGCGCGTCTTCGCCCACGGCTGGTGGACCAACGAGGGGCAGAAGATCTCGAAGTCGCTCGGCAACGTCATCGATCCGCTGGCGCTGATCGGGACCTACGGCCTCGACCCGGTGCGCTACTTCCTGCTGCGCGAGGTGCCGTTCGGGCAGGACGGCGACTTCTCCCGCCGCGCCCTGATCGCGCGCCTGAACAACGAGCTGGCGAACGACCTCGGCAACCTCGCCCAGCGCACGCTGAGCCTGATCCAGCGCAATTGCGACGCCCGCCTGCCGCAACGCGCGCCGCCGACGGAGTCCGACCGCGAGCTGCTCGATGCCGCCGCCGCGCTGCCCGGCCGGCTGCGTGCCCTGTTCGACCGCCAGGCCTTCCACGAGGCGCTGGAGCAGGTCTGGAGTGTGGTGCGCCTCGGCAACGCCTGGATAGACCGCGAGAAGCCCTGGGCGCTGCGCAGGACCGACCCCGCGCGGATGGCCGCCGTGCTGCGCAGCCTGCACGACGCCATGCGCGTGATCGCCACCGTGTTGCAGCCCTTCATGCCCGACACCATGTCGCGGATGCTCGACCAGCTCGGCGTCCCGCCGGGGGAGCGGACCCTCGCCGCGCTCCGCACGCCGCTCCCCGGCGGCATCGCCCTGCCGCCGCCGACGCCGCTGTTCCAGAAGATCCAGGACGCGCCCCTCTAGGCCATCGCATGCTGATCGACAGCCATTGCCACCTCGACTACTACGCCGAGGCGGAGATCGAGGACGTCATCGCCCGCGCCCGCGAGGCCGGCGTGGCCGGGATGGTCACCATCGGCACCCGCATCCCCCAGGCCGCGAAGGTCAAGGCGCTCGCCGAGCGCTTCCCCTGCGTCTGGGGCACGGTCGGCATCCATCCGCACAACGCGGCCGAGCACGAGCCCCTGCCGACGCCGGAGGAGATCGCCGCCCTCGCCGACCACCCGCGCATCGTCGGCATCGGCGAGAGCGGGCTCGACTACTTCTACGACAAGTCCCCGCGCCCGGTGCAGCAGGAGAGCTTCCGCCGCCACATCCGCGCCGCGCGCCTCGCCGGCCTGCCGCTCGCCATCCACGCCCGCGACGCCGACGCCGACATCCTCCGCATCCTGCGCGAGGAGCGCGAGGAGGGCGGCGCCTTCGACTTCCTCCTCCACTGCTTCAGCTCGACGCGCCGACTCGCCGAGGAGGCGGTGGCGATGGGCGCCTATGTCTCCTTCTCCGGCATCCTCACCTTCCCGAAGAGCGAGGAGATCCGCGCCATCGCCCGCGACCTTCCCGCCGAGCGCCTGCTGGTCGAGACCGACGCGCCCTACCTCGCCCCCGTGCCGCTGCGCGGCAAGCGCTGCGAGCCCGCGCATGTCGTCCACACCGCCCGGGTGCTGGCCACGGTGCGGGGCATGGAGAGCGCCGCGCTCGCCGAGCTGACGACGCGCAACTTCCGGCGCCTGTTCAGGAAGGCGGTGTGAGGCGGCCTTGCGGCGCCTGAAGGTCACGCTCCTCGGCTGCGGCTCCTCCGGCGGCGTGCCGGCGATCGGCGGGCCGGACGGGCGCGGCGACTGGGGCGCCTGCGACCCGGCCGAGCCCGCCAACCGCCGCACGCGTTCGAGCGCCCTGATCGAGGGCCCGGAGGGCGGGCGCCTGCTCGTGGATGCCGGCCCCGACCTGCGCGCCCAGCTCCTCGCCGCCGGCGTCGGCCGCGTGGACGCGGTTCTGTTCACCCATGCCCATGCCGACCACATCATGGGCATCGACGAGCTGCGCGCGATCAACCGCGCCACCGGCAGGCCGCTCCCCGCCTACGCCACGCCGCAGACGCTCGAGATCCTGCGCCGGCGCTTCGACTACGCCTTCCTCCCCGCCACCCCCGGCTTCTACCGCCCCGCCCTCGAGCCGATCCCGGTGCAGCCCGGCGAGACGCCGACCATCGCCGGCATCGCGCTGCGCCTGCTGCGCCTCGACCACGAGGTGATGGAGACGCTCGGCCTGCGCGCCGGCGGCTTCGCCTACTGCACCGACGTGATCCGCATCCCGCCCGAGACGCTGGATGCGCTGCACGGCCTCGACGCCTGGATCGTCGGCTGCTTCCAGCGCCGCCCGCACAAGGTGCACGCCGACCTCCCCACGGTCCTCGGCTGGGTCGAGGCGCTGCGCCCGCGCCGCACCGTGCTCACCCACATGAGCCCCGATCTCGACTACGCCGCGCTGCGCCGGACGCTGCCGCCGGGCGTGGAGCCCGGCCGCGACGGACTGGTGCTGGAGATCGGCGAGGCGGGCGGAGCCTAGCTCCCGATCACCCCGCCGTCCTTCTTCACGATCGCGATCACGCTCGGCCGCGGCGGCACGCCGTCGCGGAAATCGGGCCAGCGGGTGGAGGGGCGTTCGAAGGTGCTGCCCGGGTCCTCCCCCGGATGCTGGATGGCGAGGAACAGCGTGCGCTCGTCGGGCGTGAAGGCGAGGCCGCACACCTCCGCCCCCGTCGGCGCCTGGTAGAACAGCCGCGTCAGCGCGCGGCCGTAGCCCGTGGTGTCGGCGGCGTAGAGCCCGTCCGCCACGCCCGCCGCGGCCGGCGCGCCGTCGGTCGAGATCCAGATCCGGCCCCTGCTGTCGAAGGCGCAGTTGTCCGGGCAGGAGAGCCAGCCGTTCGCGCTCGTGGCCCGGTGGTAGCGCGCGCCCGGATCGATCCCCGGCGCGCCGGCGAGGAGGAACAGGCCCCAGCGCGCCTCGGTCGCCGCGTGGTCCGGCCGCTCCCCGGCCATCGGCGGGATGATCTCCACCACGTGCCCGTGGAGGTTGTTCGCGCGCGGATTCGCCCCGCGCGCCTGCTCCGCCGTGCGGCGCGTGTTGTTGGTCAGCATCGCGTAGACGCGCCCGGTCACCGGGTTCGCCTCGACGTCCTCCGGCCGGTCCATCGGCGTGGCGCCGAGCAGGTCGGCGGCGCGCCGCGCCTCGATCAGCACGTCGGCCTGGCTGGCGAAGCCGTTCGCCGCCGTCAGCGGTCCCTCGCCGTGCACCAGCGGCAGCCACGCCACCCTGCCGTCCTCGTCGAAGCGCGCGACGTAGAGCGTCCCCTCGTCGAGCAGGTCGCGGTTCGCCGCGCGGTCGGCCGGGTTCCACGGGCGCGCGGTGACGAACTTGTAGATGTACTCGAAGCGCTCGTCGTCGCCGCTGTAGAAGGCGACGCGGCCGTCCGGGCACAGCGCCATGGTGCAGCATTCGTGCTTGAAGCGGCCGAGCGCGGTGCGCTTCACCGGAACGCTCGCCGGGTCGTAGGGGTCAACCTCGACGATCCAGCCGAAGCGGTTCGGCTCGTTCGGCTCCTTGTCGAGGTTGAAGCGGTCCACGTGCCGTCCCCAGCCGTAGACCGCCTCGCGCACGATGCCGTAGCGGCGGTAGTGCTCGCGCTGCGGGCCGTTCGCGGCGGCCTCGCCGCCGAAGTAGAAGTTGAAGTTCTCCTCCGCCGTCAGCAGGGTGCCCCAGGGCGTGCGGCCGCCGGCGCAGTTGTTGAGCGTGCCGAGCACCCGCGTCCCGGTCGGGTCGGCGTTGGTGCGCAGGCGCGGGTGCCCCGCGGCGGGGCCGGAGAGGCGCATCGGCGTCTCCGCCGTGATGCGGCGGTTGAAGCGGCCGCCCGCCACGTAGCGCCAGCGCCCGTCCGCCTCGCGCCGCACCTCGACGACGCTGCCGCCGTGCGCGGCGATCTCCACCGCGACCTGCGCGGCGCTGGTGCGGGACCGCGCGGCGCGGCCCGCGCCGAGGCCGGGGAACATCAGGTTCGTGTTGGTGTATTCGTGGTTGGACCAGAGCAGCCCGTGATCGGCGCTGCGCGAGCCCTGCGGCAGCGGGAAGAAGTCGAGGTAGTCGCAGTTGTAGCCGAACTGCCGCGCCTGCCCCTCGGCGGTCAGCCGCGCGATGTCGAATTCCGGCGCGTCGGCGAGGATCGGGTCGCCCCAGCGGATCACGAGCTGGATCTCGTAGCCCTCCGCCACCGCGTCGCCCTGGGCGAGCTGGTGGCGCAGCTCGGGGAAGGTGAGGGTGGAGGGGCCGCCATCCGGCGTGTTGCCGCTGCTGTGCGCCGGCACGGCTGCCGCCGCGGCGCCGGCGACCGCGAGCGCCGCCGCCGCCGCGCCGCCGCCGAGCAGCCCGCGGCGGCCGTAGCGCGCGGCGGCCACCTCGCCGAACGGGCGGGTCGGGGCAGGATTGCTGCCGATGTCCTCGATCTCGATGTCGTCGGCGTCGTGCGGCGCGATCGGCTCCGGCATGGCCTGGTGCGGTCCCTCGGTCGCGGTTGCGGGGCGGGACGGAGTCTAGACCGCGGCGAGCGACGGAATCATCAGCAGGGCGTGACGGTTCCGTGAAACCGCGCCCGTCCGCCTAGCGCCGATCGCGGACGGCTGGAAACAGCCGGGAGCGCGAATCGGCTCGGCAAACGACGAGCGGGAGCCGTCGCAGCGGGCACGGCCGAGCGGAAACGGCGCTAGCCGCCAACCGTGCCGCCGCCGCGCCGCGTCAGCGCCAGGAGCGCGGTGCGCGGCGGCAGCGCGGGATCGAAGGCCGGCCAGCGCGTGCCCGGCTGCCCGAAGCTGGCGCCCGGCTCCGCGCCCGGGCGCCGCGCCACGGTGAACAGCGCCGTCCCGTCGGGGCTCACCGCCGCGCCGCCGACCGCCGCCGCGCGCGGCGCCCCGTAGATCGGCACCGCCTCGCCGCGCGACGGCCCCTCGATCTCGCAGGCGTAGAGGCCGTCCGCCTGGCGTCCGACCACCCCGCCATGGTCGGTGCCGATCCAGAGCCGCCGGCCGGAGGGATCCATCGCCAGCGTGTCCGGCATGGCCGGCTGGGCAGGCGGCGGGGGCTCCGGCGGCGGGGCGCCGCGCACGGACCGAGGCGGCGGGGGCGGGGGCGGCGGCTCGCGGCCGACCAGCAGGGTCAGCACCACGCCCGTCTCCGCCGCGTGGTCGCCGGCCGCCGGCACGATCTCGAGCACGCTGCCGGCGGGGCCGCCCGGCGCCGCCTGGGCGCCGCGGCAGGCGACGAACAGCCGCGCCCGCCGCGGGTCCGCGGCGAGCCCGGAGGGCGTGTCGAACGGGCTCGCGCCAAGCCGGCCCGCCACCGCCACCGGATCGCGCCAGGTCGCGGCCTCCGCCGGCAGCGGCAGCCAGCGCAGCCCGCCCGCCGGCTCAAGGCGCGCGACGAAGAGGGTGCCGCGATCGAGCGCGTCCGGCTCGGTCGCCGCGGCGTCGGAGACGAAGCGGAACAGGAAGCCGCCCGGCCGGCGGTCGCTGAGATAGACCACCGCTCGCCCGTCGCGGGCGAGCGCCGCCGCCGCGTCGCCCTGGGCGAAGCGGCCGAGCGCGCTGCGCTTCGCCGGCACCGCCAGCGGGTCGAGCGGGTCGAGCTCCGCCACCCAGCCGTAGCGCGCGGGGTCGCGCCCGCCGCCGAGCCGCGCCAGCCAGGCCGCGGCCTCACCCTCGCACAGCAGCAGCGTGCCCCAGGGAGTGGCGGCGCCGCCGGTGATGCCGAACAGGCCGGTGACGGGCGTCCCAAGCGGCCCGAGGCCCTCGGCGAGCGGGCCGCTCAGCCGGCACAGCGTGCGCCCGGTGAGGCGGCGCATCTGGTAGCCGCCCTCGACCACCAGCCAGCGCCCGTTCTGGCGCATCACGTTGATGAGGCTCGCGCCCTGCATGGCGGCCGCCACTTCCGGCCGGTCGCGCCCGTCCGGGAAGGCCATGCGCGGCTCCACCGTCGGATGGGCGACGGCGAGCACGGCGCGAGGGATGCCGTCGGTCGCGGGCGGCGGCTCGATCAGCGCGGCGATGCGCGCGTCCCAGCCGAATTGCGCCTCCGCCGCCTCGGCGCTCGGGCGGTAGGGGTCCCAGGGCGGCGCGTCGTAGGCGACGCGGTCGCCCCAGGCGAGCATCAGCAGCCGCTCGTGCGGGCCGAGCACCGTGTCGCCCGGCATCACCGGGAGCGGCGCCGGGGCGAGCTGCGCCCGCGCCGGCGCCGCCGCAGCGAGGGCGGCGACCCCGGCGAGGGCGGCGCGGCGGCCGATCACGGCAGCGTCTCCTCCTCCGCGACCGGCGGCGGGAGGTGCACCTTCACCGGCGGCAGCGGCCCTTCCCAGCGCTCCACCTGCACCAGGCAGGACTGCGCGCTCGGCCCCTGGCCGAGGCGCGAGGTGCCGATGTCCGGCGTCAGCACGTTCGGGTTGCCGTGCACGCAGAGCGAGCCCGGCACGCCCGGCTCCAGCGGGTCGAACCAGGCGCCGGTCGCCATCGCCGCCACGCCGCGCAGCAGCCCGGGATCGAGCCTGAGCCCCGCGAGGCACGCCCCGCGCGCGTTGAACACGCGCACCACCTCGCCCTCGCGCAGGCCGCGCGCCGCCGCATCCTCCGGGTGCATCCGGATCGGCTGCCGCCCCTGGATCTTGTCGGCCGCGGCGACGCGCCCGGGATCGAGCTGCCCGTGCAGCCGCGTCGCCGGCTGGTCGGACAGCAGGTGCAGCGGATACGCCGCCGCCGCCTGCGCCCCGAGCCACTCGCGCGGCGCGATCCACACCGGGTGCCCCGGGCAGTCGGCATAGCCCATCGCCGCGATGGTCTCGCTGAACAGCTCCACCTTCCCCGAGGGCGTGTCGAGCGGATGCCCCGCCGGGTCGGCCGCGAACTCGGCGAACTGGGTGTAGGCCTCCTCCGGTTCCGGCGGCGGCACCTCGACATGCCCTTCCGCCCAGAACCGCTCGAAGTCCGGCGCCTCGAACCCCATCCGCGCGCAGGCCTGGCGCCAGCGCTCGTAGAGGTGGCGCAGCCACGCCCCCTCGTCGCGCTGCTCGGTGAAGCGGTCGCGGTAGCCGAGCGCGTCCGCCACGTCGGCGAGCATGTCGAAGTCGTTCCGCGCCTCGCCCTGCGGCGGGATCGCCTGGTGCATCGCCCGCACGAAGCGGTCGCGCGAGGAGGAGGCGATGTCGTTGCGCTCCAGCGTCGTCGTCGCCGGCAGCACGATGTCGGCGTGCCGCGCGAGCGGCGTCCACCACGGCTCCTGCGCGACGATCGTCTCCGCGCGGCTCCAGGCGCGCAGGAACCGGTTGAGGTCCTGGTGGTGGTGGAACGGGTTGCCGCCGGCCCACCAGATGATGCGGATGTCGGGCAGCGTGATCGTCCGCCCGTTGTATTCCAGCGTCCCGCCCGGCCGCTCCAGCATCTCGGTGATGCGCGCCACCGGGATGTGCAGCCCCGCGTTGCGCACCGGCGGCATGGAGACGGCGGGCAGCTCGCGCCGCGGCGTCCCCATGCCGTTGATCGAGCCGTAGCCGAAGGCGACGCCCTGCCCGGGCCTGCCGATCGTCCCGAGCATCGCCGCCAGCGCCACCAGCATCCACCAGGGCTGCTCGCCGTAGTCCGCCCGCTGCAGCGACCAGGCCGCGGTGAGCATGGTCGGCTTCGCCGCGCATTCCAGCGCGAGCCGGCGGATCGTCGCGGCGGGGACGCCGGTGATCGGCTCCGCCCATTCCGGCGTCTTCGCCACCCCGTCCGCCTCGCCCGCGACGTAGGCGCGGAGCCTCTCCCAGCCGACGCAGCGGGTGGCGAGGAATTCGCGGTCCTCCTTCCCCGCGGCGAGGATCGCGTGCGCCATCGCCAGCATCATCGCCGCGTCGGTGCCGGGCCGGATCGGCACCCACTCCGCCCCGAGCTCCGCCTCCATGTCGCCGCGACAGGGCGAGATGCCGACGAACCGCACGCCGGCCGCCGCGGCGCGCCGCATCAGCGGCAGGTACTCGTGCGCGCCCCCGCCGCCGTTGCTGATCAGCCCGTTCTTCGCCGCCAGCCCGCCGAAGCAGAGCATCAGCCGGGCGTTCGCGGCGATCGCCGCCCAGTCGGTGACGCGGCCGAGCACCACCTCGTTGGTGCCGAGCACGTGCGGCATCAGCGTCTGCCCGGTGGCGTAGGAATAGGACGTCACCGAGGAGGTGAAGCCGCCGCCGAGGCCGAGGAAGCGCTGGAGCTGCGTCTTCGCGTGGTGGAACCGCCCGGCCGAGGACCAGCCGTAGCTGCCGCCGTAGATCGCGCTCGGCCCGTGCTCGGCGCGCACGCGCCGCGTCTCCTCGGCGAGCAGGCGCGTGACGCGGTCCCAGGAGAGGGGGACGAAGGGATCGCTGCCGCGCGGCGCGCCGCGCCGCTCGCCGCGCAGCCAGCCGCGCCGGACGTAGGGGCGGTCTATGCGGCACGCGGCGTGCACCACGTCCGGCATGCTCTCGATCAGCGTGCCGGGGAAGGGATCGCGCGCGAAGGGCCGCACGCCGACCAGGCGGCCATCCTCCACCACGGCGTCGAAGTAGCCCCAGTGCGATGCGTGCGGCTTGATGACGGTCATTGCGGCGCCCGTGTCCTTCGTTCCGTCCCGACCATGCCCCGGTGGGCGCACGCGCCGCAAGCGCCGGCGCGGGGCGGCGCGGCCGGACCCGGCCGCGCCGTCCTCCCCGCAGCCCATGCGTCGGAAAGGGGCGGTTCCGGGGAAGGCGCGTCCGCGACCCGTTCTGCTCGATCCGGGGCGCCAGGCGCCGATCCTCGCGGGCCCTGCGCCGGCGGGCGGCACCATCGGTCGCGTCGCCGTCACCACGCGGTTCGCACCGGTCCCGGCCTCCGGCCTCGCTCGCGGCCGAGATTCCCCGCGCCGGCTTCGAACCGCGCACGGTCGAGGCGGTGCCGGCGTCACGCCTGACCGGCGACCGGGGCGGCCCGCCGGCCGGCCGCCGGGCTTGGGTGCCGGCCCCGTTCGCGCCTACACTCGCACCCCGACAGCACCGCCAGAGGAAGACCGCCCCATGACCCCGCCCCGCAACTCCAGCGCCGCGCGCGACATCGCCCACGTCCTGCATCCCTACACCGACCACAAGGTGCACCAGCAGGCCGGCCCCGTGGTGATCAGCCGCGGCAAGGGCATCCGCGTCTGGGACGACCAGGGCAAGGAGTACATCGAGGCGGTCGCCGGCCTCTGGTGCGCCGCGCTCGGCTTCGACAACGAGCGCCTGGTGAAGGCGGCCGAGGCGCAGATGCGCAAGCTGCCCTTCTACCACGCCTTCACGGCGAAGTCGCATGAGCCGATGATAGACCTCGCCGAGATGCTGATCGAGCGGGCGCCGGTGCCGATGAGCAAGGTGTTCTTCGGCAACTCGGGCTCCGAGGCCAACGACAGCGCGATCAAGATGATCTGGTACTACAACAACGCCCTCGGCCGGCCGCGGAAGAAGAAGATCATCTCGCGCCTCAAGGCCTATCACGGCATCACCGTCGCCTCCGGCTCGCTCACCGGCCTGCCGGCGAACCACAAGCTGTTCGACCTGCCGCTGCCCGGCTTCCTGCACGTCTCGACGCCGCACCACTACCACGGCGCGCAGCCCGGCGAGACGGAGGAGCAGTTCGCGACGCGCCTCGCCGAGGAGCTGGACGCCGTGATCCAGCGCGAGGGGCCGGAGACGGTGGCCGCCTTCTGGGCCGAGCCGGTGATGGGCGCGGGCGGCGTCATCGTCCCGCCCGCCACCTACTTCGAGAAGATCCAGGCCGTGCTGCGGAAGCACGACGTCCTCCTCGTCGCCGACGAGGTGATCTGCGGCTTCGGGCGCACCGGCAGCTACTGGGGCTGCCAGACCATGGGGATCGAGCCCGACATCCTCACCTGCGCCAAGGCGCTGTCGGCGAGCTTCCTCCCGATCTCGGCGGTGATGATCAACGACAAGGTGTTCCAGGGCATCGCCGAGGGCAGCCACACCATCGGCACCTGGGGCCACGGCTTCACCTATTCCGGCCACCCGGTGCCCGCCGCCGTCGCCGTCGAGACGCTGAGGATCTACGACGAGATCGGCCTGCTCGACCACGTCCGCCGCGTCGGCCCCTACATGCAGAAGGCGCTGCGCGCGCGCTTCGCCGACCATCCGCTGGTCGGGGAGGTGCGCGGCGTCGGCCTCATCGCCGCGATCGAGCTGGTCGAGGACAAGGCGGCGCGCAGGAACTTCGACCCGGCGAGGAAGGTCGGCCTGCGGCTCGCGAAGCTCGGCGAGGAGCACGGCGTGATCCTGCGCGCCCTGATCAACGACACCATCGCCTTCTCCCCGCCGCTGATCATCACCGAGGCGGAGATCGACGCGATGCTCGACCGCACCGCGGCGGCGCTCGAGGCGCTGGCCGTCCAGCTCCGGCGCGAGAGCCTCGCGGTCGTCTGAGACGCGCGCGCCGGCCGCGCCTTCGCCCCGCCCCGGCGCGCCGCCGGGGAGGGCGGGGCCCTGCCGCATGGAGCCGACCCGGCCTTGATCCCGCCCCGTCCGGCGGCGCTGTCCGCTGCGCCGCACGCCTCCGCTTCCCCGCTCCGCTCGCCGAGCCTGCCGGTCGCGGTCGCGCTGGCCGCCGCGCCCGTGGCGGTCCTGCTGCAGTCCAAGGCGATGGCGCCGCTCGCCCTCGTGGCGATGGCGCTTGCCGTGCTCGTCCACCGGCGCGTCCATGGCGCCTGGCCCTGGCCGCGCGCGGCCGCGGCCTGGCTGGCGGTGGCGCTCGGGCTCTGGGGCATGGAAAGCGCGGCCTGGTCCGTCGTGCCGGGGCGCAGCCTCGGCGCCGGCGCAGCCCTCGCCGGCGCGGCCCTGCTCGGCGGCGCGGCGGCGCGGGCGGTGGCGGAGGACACGGCGGAGGCGCGGGCGCGGCTGGCCCGCTGGCTCGCCGCCGGCCTGGCCCTCGGCCTCGCCGCCGCGCTGTTCGACCACCTGAGCGGCAGCGCCCTGCGCGCGGCGGTGCGCGGGCTGCGCGAGGCGCCTGCGGCGCTCGCCTTCGGCCTCAAGCCCGCCGCGGCGGTGATGGCGATGCTGCTGCCGCTCGCCCTCGCCGCGCCCTGGCCCGGCTGGGCGCGCGGCGCCCTGCTCGCGGCCGGCATCGCGGTCGTCCTGACGCTTCCCGGCGAGTCGGCGAAGCTCGCCGCGCTCGCCGGGCTGGCGGTCGCCGGCGCGGCCTGGGTCGCGCCGCGCGCGGTGCCGCGGCTGCTCGGCGCGGTGCTGGCGGCGCTCATCCTGCTCGGCCCGGCCCTTCTCGCGCCGGCCCTGGAGGCCGCCGCGCCGCGCCTCGCCGCCACCCTGCCGCATTCGGCCGCGCACCGGCTGGCGATCTGGGACTTCGCCCTGGCGCGGATCGCCGAGCGTCCGCTCCTCGGCTGGGGCATGGAGGCGAGCCGCGCGATCCCCGGCGGCGGGGAGGGACCGACCGAGGAGACCCTCGCCCGCCTCGGCCTCACCGCCCCCGCGCAGCGCGCCTTCCTGCTCGCGCCCGGCGCGGCGGAGCTGATGCCGCTCCACCCGCACAGCGGCGCCCTGCAGGTCCGGCTGGAACTCGGCGTGCCGGGGGCGCTGCTGGCGGCGGCGCTGGCGCTGCTGCTCGGCCGCGCCGCGGCGCGCCGCGCGCCGCATCCGCCGGCCGCCGCGGGGGCGCTCGCCGCGGCGGCGGTCTCGGCGCTGCTGAGCTTCGGCGCCTGGCAGGCCTGGTGGTATGCGGCGCTGCTGCTGGTGGCGGCGGGGGCGGCGGGGCTGCCGTCGCGGGCGCGCTGAACGCGACGCGGCCGGCCCGCGCGAGAGCCGTCTTCGCTCGGCCGTGCCCGCTGCGACGGCTCTCGCTCGTGGTCCGTCGAGCCGATTCACGCTCCCGGCCGTTCCCGGCCGTCCGCGATCGGCTCTACCGCGCCCGGTCCACGCAGAAGCGCACGATCCCGGCCAGCGCCCGCCGCTCCGCCCCGTCGGCGAAGCCCTCGAGCGCGGCCAGCGCCGCGGCGCCGTACTCGCGCGCCCGCGCCAGGGTGTCGCGCAGCGCGCCGTGGCGCTCGATCAGCGCCTGCGCGTGGGCGAGGTCGCCCTCGCGCTGCTCGCGCTCCTCCAGCGCGCGCCGCCAGAAGGCGCGCTCCTCCTCGCCGCCGCGGGCGAAGGCGAGCAGCACGGGGAGCGTGATCTTGCCCTCGCGGAAGTCGTCGCCGACCGTCTTGCCGAGCGCCGCCTGCTCGGCGGCGTAGTCCAGCGCGTCGTCCACGAGCTGGAAGGCCATGCCGAGGTTGCGGCCGTAGGCGCGCAGCGCCTCCGCCTCCGCCGCCGGCCGGTCGGCGACCACGGCGCCGATCTCGGTGGCGGCGGCGAACAGCGCCGCGGTCTTGCCCTCGATCACCTCCAGGTACTGCGCCTCGGTCGTCGCCGTGTCGTTCTGGGTGACGAGCTGCAGCACCTCGCCCTGGGCGATCGTCGCCGCCGCCTCGGAGAGGATGGCGAGCACCCGCAGCGACCCGTCCGCGACCATGAGCTGGAAGGCGCGGGCGAACAGGAAGTCGCCGACCAGCACCGAGGGCTTGTTGCCGAACAGCGCGTTGGCGCTGGCCTGGCCGCGGCGCAGCGCGCTCTCGTCCACCACGTCGTCGTGCAGCAGGGTCGCGGTGTGGATGAACTCGACGCAGGCGGCGAGCGCCACGTGCCGCTCGCCCCGGTAGCCGCACATCCGCGCCGCGGCGAGGGTGAGCAGCGGCCGCAGCCGCTTGCCCCCGGCCGCGACGATGTGGGCGGCGAGCTGCGGGATCAGCGCCACCGGGCTCTGCATCCGCTCGACGATCAGGCGGTTGCAGGCCTCCAGATCCGCGCGCACCAGCGCCGTCAGCGCGGCGAGCGCGTCCTCGCCGCGGCTGGCGGGGGCGTCCTGCGGCCCGATCGCGGCGGACGCGGCGGCTGCGGCGGCGGCTCTCACTCGGCTTGACCTCGGCGCGGGGGCGGCACCATAACGGCCGGCCCGGCGGGCGGCAAGAACAGGGAAATCAAAGGCTTGGCAGACGAGGGCCTTCGTGTCGTCGCGGTCACCGGCGATCCGGTCCGCCTCTCCTTCCTCGCCGCCCTGCTGCGCGACGCCGGCCTCGGCTGCGTCGTCCTCGACGCGCACATCGCGGCGGTCGAGGGCGGCATCGGCGCCTTCCCGCGCCGCCTCGCGGTCGCCGCGCGGGACGAGGCGGCGGCGCTCGCCGTGCTGCGCGAGGCGGGCGAGCTGCCGCCCACCGCCGCGCGATGACCGGCCGCGGCGGGGCCGGCGGCGCCCGGGCCGGTGCCGCGCTCGCGGCGGCGGAGCCGCTGCTCGGCGGGCGGGTCCGCCTGCGCCAGCCCGCGCGCGGCAGCGGCGGCTTCCGCGCCGCGATCGACCCCGTCCTGCTCGCCGCCGCGGTGCCCGCCCGGCCGGGCGATCGCGTGCTCGAGGCCGGCTGCGGCAGCGGCGCCGGATTCCTCTGCCTCGCCGCCCGCGTGCCGGGGCTTGCCATCCTCGCCGTCGAGCGCGACCCGGCGCTCGCCGCCCTGGCGCGCGAGAACGCCGCGGCGGCCGGGCTCGCCGCGCAGGTCGAGGTGGTGGCGGGCGACGTCGCCGATCCGGCGCTCGCCCGCCGTCTCGGCCCCTTCGACCATGCCTTCGCCAACCCGCCCTTCTGGCCGGCCGGGACGCCGCCGCCCGCCGCCGCCCGCCAGGCGGCGACGCACGAGGCCGGGGCCACCCTCGACGATTGGGCGCGCTTCCTCGCCGCCGCGCTGCGGCCGCGCCGCGGCACGGCGAGCCTCATCCTCCCCGCCGCGCGGTTCGACGCCGGCGCCGCGGCGCTGCGCGCGGCCGGCTGCGGCGCGGTCGCGCTGCTGCCGCTCTGGCCCCGCGCCGGGATGCCGGCGAAGCGCGTGCTGCTGCAGGCGGTGCGCGGCGGCCGCGGCCCCGCGCGGGTCCTGCCCGGCCTGGTGCTGCACCAAGCGCCGCCGGGCCGCGGCTACACCGCCGCCGCCGAAGCGGTGCTGCGCGACGCCGCCCCTCTGGATTTCGATTGATAAACGAAAACGGCCACCCGCCAGGTGGCCCGCCGACCTCCGACCTGCCGGACCGCGCGGCCCGGCGATGTCGCCCGCTACTGGTCCTTCGCCTCCGGATGGCGCAGCAGCCAGAGCCGCTCATGCGCCGCGACCAGGCTTTCCATGTTCTTCCGCCGGTTCAGGTCCGGCGAGACCGGCCGGCGGGTGAGCATCATCTCGAGGATGCGCAGCAGCTCCTCCGCGACCTCGAAATCGCCCTGGTCGCACGCGTGGTGGAAGGCGATCAGGATCTTGTCCGACAACCGACGCGTGTAGCGCGGCGGAGAACTCGCCCCTGCCCTGGCGGTGTCGCGTAGGTCGCCCGGGTCCTGACCGTGCTCGTCATTGGCCATTTTCTGCCCCCCCTGCGCCGCTTCCCTAGCCCCCGGGCCGGCGGCGCGTCCCATGCAACGGGACGGAACAATAACCTAGCGACGGGTTTGCCGATACCCGGTGAATTCACGATCCGCTGAGCTGCGCGCGGGTGGCGGCGGCCAGCGCCTCCGGCGCGGTGCCGGGCCGGAACAGGTTGCGGACCCTGCCATCGGGCCCGACCAGGTAGATGAAGCTGGAGTGGTCCATCAGGTAGTCGGTGTGGTCGGCGGAGCGGGCGCGGGCGAAATAGACGCGGTAGCGCCGGGCCGCCTCCGCCACCTGCTCGGGGCTGCCGGTCAGGCCGACCATGCGCGGATGGAAGCGCGAGACGTAGTCCGCCAGCGCCTCCGGCGTGTCGCGCTCGGGGTCGATGGTGACGAAGACCGGGGTCACCCGCTCGCCCTCGGGGCCCAGCATGTCCACCGCATCGGCGATCACGCCGAGCTCGGTCGGGCAGACGTCGGGGCAGAAAGTGTAGCCGAAGTAGACGAGAAGCCAGCGCCCCGCGAAGTCCTCGTGCGAGACGGGGCGGCCCGAATGATCGATCAGGCGGAACGGGCCGCCGAGCGCCAGGCCCTGCGGCAACTGCACCCCGCCGGCGGCGGGCACGGGCATCTCGGCGCCGAACAGGCCGGCAAGGCGCCGCAGGAAGGCGTCGCCCGGCGACTCGCCGGGGCCGCGCCCGAACCAGGCGAGCGCCCAGAGGCCGGCGAGCAGGACCAGGAGCGAGAGCGAAAGGAACCGGATGGTGCGGAGCATGCGCGGCCTGTCGCGAAGCGGGGCCCGGCCCGTCCTTCGTCGCGCGGCGAAGCCGGCCCGTCCGCCCCTGCCCGCTGCCTCGCTGCGGGCGGGGTCCCGGCGCCGGTCTCCTGCCGCGTCCCGGAACGGGCCTCGGGCGGAGCGGTTGCGGAACGTCGTCGCGGCCTAGATAGGCATCCCGGCGCGCCTCGGCCAGCGCCGCGCCGCGCCGCCCGCGGCGGCCATGCGCCCGCCGCCTGCGCGTCAGTGCCGGGCGGGAAGCACCGGCCCCTCCGGCTGCAGCGAGGGGAAGGCCGTGTCGGCGAAGGCCTCCTCCCAGGTGCCGGTGGTGCTGGCCTTGGAGTATTCCGTCGCCCGGTTCTCGAAGAAGTTGGTGTGCTCGATCGCGTTCAGCATCTCGTCGAGCCAGGGCAGCGGGTTCTTCTCGATGTGGTAGAGCGGCGGCAGGCCGAGCTGCTGCAGGCGGCGGTCGGCGATGTAGCGGATGTAGCGCTTGGTCTGCGGCGCATCGAGCCCCTGCACGCCGCCGAGCTCGAAGGCGAGGTCTATGAAGGCGTCCTCGTGGTCCACGATGGTGGCGCAGATCAGCGCGATGTCGCGCCGCAGCTCCTCCGTCCAGATCTCCGGGTTCTCCTGGATGAAGGTGCGGAACAGGCGGATGATGGAGAGGCAGTGCAGCGTCTCGTCCCGCACCGACCAGGAGATGATCTGCCCCATCCCCTTCATCTTGTTGAAGCGCGGGAAGTTCATCAGGATGGCGAAGGAGGCGAAGAGCTGCAGCCCCTCGGTGAAGGCGCCGAAGGCGGCGAGGGTCTTGGCGATCTCGGTCCGGTTCTCGACCGAGAAGCCCTGCATGTAGTCGTACTTGTCCTTCATCTCCTTGTAGCGGAGGAAGGCGGCGTATTCGACCTCCGGCATGCCGACGGTGTCGAGCAGGTGGCTGTAGGCGGCGATGTGCACCGTCTCGATGTTGGAGAAGGCGCTGAGCATCATCAGCACCTCGGTCGGCTTGAACACCTGCGCGTAGTGGCGCATGTAGCAGTTGTTCACCTCGACGTCCGCCTGGGTGAAGAAGCGGAAGATCTGGGTGAGCAGGTTGCGCTCGGCGGGCGTCAGGTTGCGCTGCCAGTCCTTCACGTCGTCGGCGAGCGGCACCTCCTCCGGCAGCCAGTGGATGCGCTGCTGGGTGAGCCAGGCGTCGTAGGCCCAGGGATAGCGGAACGGCTTGTAGACCGGGTTGGCGGTGAGCAGGTCGAAGCGGACCGGATGCTCGTCCGGCGAGGGGGCGGCGGTGGCGGGACGGCTCATGCGGCGATCCTTCGCTGCGGCGGGCGTGCGGGCGGGCGATGCCGGCCCGGGCGCGTCTCCGCCCGGGCCCGGCGGCGGTCGCTACTCGATCCGGATGCCGGCGGCGCGCGCCACCTCGGCGTTCGCCTCGAGCTCGCGGCGGATGCGGGCGGCGAACTCCTCCGGGCCCTCGCCCTCGATCACGCCGCCGGTCTCGACGATGCGCCGGGCGATCGCCGGATCGCGCAGCAGGCCCTGCACGTCGCGCGCGATCCGCTCCACGAGCGGCCGCGGCAGGCGGGCGGGGCCGATGAAGCCGTACCAGGGGCTGGTGTCGGGGATGCCCAGGCCCTCCTCGTCGAGCGTCGGCACGTTCGGCAGGACCTCGACGCGGCGCGGGGCGGCGATGGCGATGGGGCGCAGCTTGCCGTCGCGCGCGAGCGCGATCGCGCCGGACAGGGTGCTGAAGGTCGCGGGCACCTGCCCGGCGACCACGTCCTGCAGGGCCGGCGGCGCGCCGCGGTAGGCGACGTGGGTGAGCTCGATGCCGGCCTTGCGGCGGAACATCTCCAGCGCGAAGTGGCCCGACGAGCCGTTGCCGGAGGAGGCGAAGGCCATCCCCGGCTGGCGCTTCGCCGCCTCCACCAGCTCGCGCGCGCTGCGGTAGGGCAGGTTCGGGTTGACGAACAGCACGGTGGGCGAGCTGTACATCAGCACGATCGGCGTGAAGTCGTTGATCGTGTCGTAGGGCAGGCGCGCGTAGACCGCGGCGTTGCTCGAGTGGGTGCTGGCGGAGAGGAACAGCGTGTAGCCGTCCGGCGCGGACTTGGCGACCGCCTCGCTGGCGATGATCTGGCTCGCGCCGGCGCGGTTCTCGATGACGAGCGGCTGGCCCCAGAGGCGCTGCAGCGGGTCCTGCAGCAGCCGGCCGACGAAGTCGGTGGGCCCGCCCGCCGGGTAGCCGATGATCACGCGGATCGGGCGGCTGGGCCAGTTGTCCTGCGCGCGTGCGGCGACCGGCGCGAGCCCGGCGGCAAGGGGGGCGGCGAGTGCGGTGCGGCGTGCGATCATGCGGTTCCTCCAGTCCCCTTCGGGCGTCGGCGTGTGTGACGGCGGAGCGCGGTGTGCCAGGACCAGAGGCGAGTCGCCAGACCCTGGCCGCCCGCCGGATCATGCCTCGTTACCTTGCAAGGATTAGCCATTTGTTTGGGCGACCGCGGCGCTCGGAGATGGCGGAAGCTGGCGCTTGCGCGGTCAGCGCCGCGGCGGCGCGACCACGCGGTCGGTGACGGCGATGGCCGCCACGCCGGGTGCCGTGCGCGCGGGCGAACCTCCTTCGAGGCGGAAGATCAGCCGCAGGGGAGGACGATCCCGGCCGCTTCCGGGAGAGTCCCGCCCGACATCGGGCGCGGTACGCCCAGCCGCTCGCGATCAGACGCGAAACGCCCTCGCACGTCCGGCCGCGGCGGTCCCGATGGGTGAAGCTTCGGTTCAGCTCCATCGCCATTTCCGTTGACGCCACGAATCCGCAGGCGCGGACAACCGCGGCGATCCGCGCGGCGCCGTCCTTGGCGTGCCCTCACTGGCACGCCAGGCACTCCTCGTAGTCCGTCGCGTTCCGCGCCCCGCCCTGCGCCGCCAGCGGCACCGCCGCCTCCTCCCGCGCCGGCGCCGCCAGCACGTCCCCCGCCAGCACCTTCTCGCTGATCGCGTCCGCCCGCTGGATGGAGAGGCTGCGGCAGTAGTAGAGCGACTTCACCCCCTTCTTCCACGCCATCATGTGGATCTGGTGCAGGTCGCGCTTGTGCACGTTGGCCGGCAGGAACAGGTTCACCGACTGGCTCTGGCAGATCCAGGGGGCGCGGTCCGCCGCGTGCTCCACCACCCAGCGCTGGTCGAGCTCGATCGCCGTCTTGAACACCGCCTTCTCCTGCTCGGTCAGGAAGTCGAGGTGCTGCACCGAGCCCTTGTTGACGGTGATCGAGGTCCAGGTCTCCTCGTCGTCCCGCCCGTGCCTCGCCAGCACGCGCTGCAGGTAGGGGTTGCGGACGATGTAGCTGCCCGAGAGCGTCTTGTGGTTATACACGTTCGCCGCGATCGGCTCGATCCCCGGGCTCGCGCCGCCGCAGATGATCGAGATGCTCGCCGTCGGCGCGACCGCCAGCTTGTTCGAGAACCGCTCCATGAAGCCGTACTCGGCCGCGTCCGGGCAGGGGCCGCGCTCCTCGGCCAGCACCCGGCTCGCCGCGTCGGCCCGCTCGCGGATGTGCCGGAACATCCGCTTGTTCCAGACCTTCGCCACCACGCTCTCGAACGGCACCCCCTGCGACTGCAGGAAGGAGTGGAAGCCCATCACGCCGAGCCCGACGCTCCGCTCCCGCATGGCGCTGTAGCGCGCGCGGCGCATCGAATCGGGCGCGTGGTCGATGAAGTCCTGCAGCACGTTGTCGAGGAAGCGCATCACGTCCTCGATGAAGGACGGATGGTCCTTCCACTCGAACCACTTCTCGAGGTTGAGCGAGGAGAGGCAGCAGACCGCCGTCCGCTCCTGCCCGTGGTGGTCGAGCCCGGTCGGCAGGGTGATCTCGGAGCAGAGGTTGGAGGTCTTCACCTCCAGCCCCGCGAGCTTGTGGTGCTCCGGCCGCGCCCGGTTCACGTGGTCGGAGAACACCAGGTAGGGCTCCCCCGTCTCCACGCGCGCGGTGAGGATGCGGATCCAGAGCGCGCGGGCCGCGATCCGGCGCACGATCGCCCCGTCCTTCGGCGAGACCAGCGGCCACTCCTCGTCGCGCTCCACCGCGCGCATGAAGGCGTCCGGCACCAGCACGCCGTGGTGCAGGTTGAGCGCCTTGCGGTTCGGATCGCCCCCCGTCGGGCGGCGGATCTCGACGAACTCCTCGATCTCCGGATGGCTCACCGGCAGGTAGACCGCCGCCGAGCCGCGCCGCAGCGAGCCCTGGCTGATGGCGAGCGTCAGGCTGTCCATCACCCGGATGAAGGGGATGACGCCGGAGGTCTTGCCGTTGCGCCCGACCTTCTCGCCGATGCCGCGCAGGTTCCCCCAGTAGCTGCCGATCCCCCCGCCCTTCGCCGCCAGCCAGACGTTCTCGTTCCACAGCCCGACGATGCCCTCGAGGCTGTCCGACGCCTCGTTGAGGAAGCAGGAGATCGGCAGGCCGCGGTTCGTCCCGCCGTTGGAGAGCACCGGCGTCGCCGGCATGAACCACAGCTTCGAGATGTAGTCGTAGATCCGCTGCGCGTGCGCCGTGTCGTCGCCGTAGGCGCTGGCGACGCGGGCGAACAGGTCCTGGTAGCTCTCCCCGGGCAGCAGGTAGCGGTCGTCGAGCGTCGCCTTGCCGAACTCGGTCAGCAGCGAATCGCGCGACCGATCGACGCGAACCTGGCCGTGACCCTCCAACTGAACGGCATCGAACACGTTGGCGCCCCCTATCAACCGCAGCGTTGAAACATGCCCGGAGGTCGGCTCCCACACAACATATCGCGCTGGGGCAGCAGACACGCCCCCAGATCGAGTGGCATTTCGGTCACGAGTCTTCGATTGTGGGCGATATGGTTGCATACCAAAACCGATATTCGCCTCGCGTTCCGGAAGGCCGCCTCGCCGGACGAATCCCGTCCCGCCCGCGTCGCGGCGTCGCCCGCGGCGCCGGCGCATCCCCGGGCACCGACACGCGCAGCCGGGCGATGGCGGCGCCGCCGCATCGCCTCCCTCCCCCGGCGCGCGCCAGCGACGGCCGCGTCGGCTTCCCATCGGGCGATGCCGCTGCGAGGATCCGACTCCACGGGGAAGGAGCGTCATCGCACCATGGCCTGCATCCTGCTCATCCACGGCGCCTACACCGGCGGCTGGGTCTGGTCCCGCGTCGCCGCCGAGCTGCGCGCCGCCGGGCACCACGTCCTCGCCCCCTCGCTCGACGGCTGCGCCGAGCGCGCACACCTGATCCGCCCCGGCATCACCACCGAGAGCCAGGCCGAGGAGCTCGCGGGCCTGCTCTTCCACGAGGACCTGCGCGAGGTCGTCCTCGTCGGCACCAGCACCGGCGGCATGGTCCTGTGCCGCCTCGCCGAGATCGCGCGCGCGCGCGTCGGCCGCCTCGTCTTCGCCGACGCGCTGGCGCTGCGCGACGGCGAGCGCGTCGCCGACATCGTCCGTCGCCCGACCGCCGTCTCCACCGCGCTCACCACCGGCCCCTCGCGCGAGGACGCCGAGGGCCGTCTCTTCGCCGAGCTCGAGCCCGGTCTGCGCGCCTGGACCCTGGCCCGCTACCGCCAGCACCCGATCGCCGCGATGGAGGCGCCGGTGCGGCTGGAGCGCTTCTGGGACCTTCCCTGGCCGAACAGCACCGTCATCTGGTGCCGCCGCAGCGCCAACCCGCCGCAGGCGCACCAGCGCCGCACCGCGGAGTCGCTGAACGCGCGCTGGCTGGAGCTCGACACCGGCCACTACCCGATGCTGACCGAGCCGGTGGCGCTGGCGCGGATGATCCTCGCCGGGGAGGGAGAGGGATAGCACGACCCTCAGCCGCGCCCGCGCACCCCGTCCGCCACCAGCGTGCACCCCGCCACCGCGAGCAGGATCGCCAGCCCCGGCCACGCCGCGGCGAGCGGCGCGCTGAACACCATCTCCTGCGCGTTCGCCAGCATGTTCCCCCAGGACGGCGCCGGCGGCTGGATGCCGAGGCCGAGGAAGCTCAGCGTGCTCTCGGCGAGGATCGCCCCCGCCACCGCCAGCGCCGTCGCCACCGTCACCGGCCCGAGGATGTTCGGCAGCACGTGGCGCAGCACCACCCGCGCCTCGCCCGCCCCCAGCGCCCGCGCCGCCCGCACGTAGTCCCGCGCCAGCACCGAGAGCGCCGCCGCGCGCGCGAGCCGCGCCACCCCCACCCAGCCGAACAGCGCGAGGATGACGACGATGCGCAGGATGTCGGTCGCCGCCTCGCCCCGCGGCAGGCCGATGCGCGCCGGGTCCACCGCCGCCAGCACCACGAGCAGCGGCAGCGCCGGCAGCGCGAGCAGCCCGTCCGCGATCCGCATCAGCACCGCATCCGCCAGCCCGCCGCGCCAGGCCGCGAACAGCCCCGCCGCGGTGCCGAGCAGCGTCGCCGCCAGCGCCGCCGCGACGCCGACCGTCAGCGACACCCGCGCCCCGTGCAGCAGCCGGAGCAGCAGGTCGCGCCCGAGATCGTCGGTGCCGAGCGGATGCTCGGCGGAGGGCGGCGCGAACCGCCGGAACAGGTCCGGCGCGAAGGGATCGTGCCCGAGCCAGTGCTGCGCGAGCGGCGCCGCCAGCGCCGCCGCCGCCAGCGCCCCGAGCACCGCGAGCCCGAGCGCGAGCCGCACCCGCGCCCCCCGCCCCGCGCCGCTACGCATCCCGCAGCCGCGGATCGAGCGCCCGCTGCGCCAGATCGGCCGCGAGCGTCGCCAGCATCGTCACCAGCGCCGCCAGCAGCAAGGCGAGCAGCGCCAGGTTGTAGTCGTTCCCCATCACCGCGTCGTAGATCAGCTTCCCCATCCCCGGCCGCGCGAACACCGTCTCCGTCACCAGCGCGCCCGAGACCAGCGCCCCCGCGTCGAGCGCCGCGATGGTGAGGATCGGCACCGCCGCGTTGGGCAGCGCATGGCGCCACAGCACCACGCGCTCCGGCGCCCCCCGCGCGCGGGCCGAGCGGATCCAGGGCTCGCGCAGCGCCGCCCCCAGCGCCGCCGCGCTGTGCCGCGCATAGGCCGCGAGGTTGGCGATGGCGAGCGTCGCCACCGGCAGGACGAGGAAGCGCAGCGCCTCGCCCGCGCCCGCCCCCGCCTCCGCGCTGCCGCCGGCCGGCAGCCAGCCGAGCCGCACCGCGAACAGGATGATCAGCAGCATGCCGAGCCAGAAGGACGGCGCCGACTGCCCGATCACCGCCACCGCGTCCACCGCCGGCGCGAGCCGCGGCCGCAGCGCCGCCAGCGCCCCGAGCCCGACCCCCACCGCCGCCGCGATCGCCAGCGCCGCGCCGAGCAGCACCAGCGTCGAGCCCAGCGCCGGCCACAGCACCGCCGCCGCCGGCTGCGCGAACAGCCGCGAGAAGCCGAACTCGCCCGAGAGCACCATCCCCGCCCAGGCGCCGTAGCGCGCGAGCAGCGGCCGATCGAGCCCGTGCAGCGCCCGCAGCCGCGCCGCATCCTCGGCCGAGAGCCGCGGGTCGGCGGCGATGGCGAGATCAATGGGATCGCCCGGCATCAGCCCGATCAGCCCGTAGGCGCAGAAGGACAGCGCGACGAGCGTGACCGCGATCTGCACCAGCCGCGCGCCGACCAGGCGCAGCATCGCCCGCGCCCCGCGCCGCCGCTCAGTGGCTGAACCGCCGGAGCCCGCCGTCCACGTGGATCACCTGCCCGGTGATGTAGCGGGCCCGCGGCGAGCAGAGGAACGCGACCAGCACCGCGAGGTCCTCGGGATCGCCGATGTAGCCGACCGGCACCTCCCTCTCCGCCCAGGCGCGCTGCGCCGCCTCGCCGGGCAGGATGCGCGTGTCGATCTGCTCGCTGTGGATGCGCCCGGGCGGGACGCAGTTCACCGTGATCCCGTCGCGCCCGAGCACGCGCGAGAGCGCCTTCGCCCAGATGTGCGTGGCGCCGTTCGGCGGCATGGCGGTGTTGACGATCAGCGGCTCGTCGGTGCCGGTGATGGCGACGATGCGGCCGAACCTCTGCGCGCGCATCGCCGGGATGAAGGCGTGCGCCATGCGCCGCCCGGCCTCGAAGTTCAGCATCATGCCCTCGGCCCAGGCCTCGTCGCCGCCGAGGTCGGACTGCGGCCGCGAGCCGCCGGCGTTGTTCACCAGGATGTCGCAGCGCCCGAAGCGCCCGAGCACCGCCTCGCGCGTGCGCTCCGCCGCCCCCTCGGCGCAGATGTCCTCGACCACGACGAGCGGCTCCGCCGAGGCCGGCAGCTCGCGCGCCAGCGCCTCCAGCAGATGCCGGCGCCGGGCGAGGATGGCGAGGCGGCATCCCTCCTCCGCGAGCGTCCTCGCGATCTGCCGCCCGAGCCCGGCCGAGGCGCCGGTGACCAGCGCGACCTTGCCGCCGAGCCGCAGATCCATCGCCCCGCCTCCCCTCAGGTCCGTCCGTAGGTGTCCTCGAAGCGCACGATGTCGTCCTCGCCGAGGTAGCTGCCGACCTGCACCTCGATCAGCGTCAGCGGGATGATTCCCGGATTCGCCAGGCGGTGCACGGCGCCGAGCGGCAGGTAGACGCTCTCGTTCTCGCGCAGCAGGATCTCCTCCCCGTCGCGCGTGACGAGCGCGGTGCCGCTCACCACCACCCAGTGCTCGGCGCGGTGGAAGTGCTTCTGCAGCGACAGCTTGGCGCCGGGGCGGACGGAGATCTTCTTCACCTGGAAGCGGTCGCCGAGGATCAGCCCCTCGTAGTGCCCCCAGGGGCGGTAGACGCGCCGGTGCTCCGTCGCCTCCTTGCGCCCGGCGGCGCGCAGCCGCTCGACCAGCGCCTTGACGTCCTGCGCCCGCTCGCGCGGCATCACCAGCACCGCGTCGTCCGTCACCACCACCACCGCGTCCTGCAGCCCGACCACGCCGGTCAGGATGCCTTCCGAGCGGACGTAGCAGCCGGAGGAATCGAGCAGCGCCACCGGCCCCTCGACGACGTTGCCCGCCGCGTCCTTCGCCCGCGCCTCCCACAGCGCCGCCCAGGAGCCGATGTCGGACCAGCCGAGCGAGGCCGGCACCACCGCCGCCCGCGCCGTCTTCTCCATCACCGCGTAGTCGATCGAGATCGAGGGCGCCGCCTCGAACGCCGCCGCGTCGAGCCGGACGAAGCCGAGGTCGCGCTTCGCCCCCGCCACCGCCCGGCGCGCCGCCGCCAGCACCTCCGGCGCGTGGCGCTCGAGCTCGCCGAGCAGCGTCGCCGCGGTCGCGACGAACATCCCGGAGTTCCAGAGGTGCCGCCCCCCGGCCAGCCAGCGCGCGGCGGTCGCCGCGTCCGGCTTCTCGACGAAGCGGGCGACGGCGCGCACGCCAGGCGCCTCGGGCAGTTCGGCGCCCGCCTCGATGTAGCCGTATCCGGTCTCGGGCGCGGTCGGCGTCATGCCGAAGGTGACGATCCGCCCCGCCCGCGCGGCGACGGCGGCGCGGGCCAGCGCCGCGTGCAGCGCCGGCAGGTCGGCCACCGCGTGGTCGGCGGCGAGCAGCCAGAGCACCGTCGCGGGGTCCTCCTCGGCGGCGACGACGGCGGCGGCGGCGATCGCCGGGGCGCTGTTGCGCGGCTTCGGCTCGAGCAGGATGCGGCTGCCGGCGAAGGGGCGGAGCTGCTCGGCGACCAGGAAGCGGTGCGCCTCGTTGCAGACCACGAGCGGCGGGGCGAAGCCGGGGCCCTGCGCGCGCGCCGCCGTCTCGGCGAGCATCGGGCGGTCGGAGACCAGCGGCCAGAACTGCTTCGGATAGCCCTCGCGCGAGAGCGGCCAGAGCCGGGTGCCGGACCCGCCCGAGAGGATCACCGGCAGGATCGGCCCGCCCTCGTCCTTGCCGCGACCCATGCTTGCCCCAGCAGCCACCGCCATCGCCCCTCGTCCGCCCGTTCGCCCGTCGGTCCGACCGTCCCCGACCGCCATGCGGCGGGACCATGCGGCGGGCGCGGACAAAAGAAAAGCCGCCGGGCCGTGACCGGTCCCGGCGGCGGAAGGAGCGGGGAGGGGCGGGCCCGGCGGCGCGCCCCGCGGCGCGCCGGGTTCAGCCGGCCATCGCCTCCTCCTTCTTCTTGCGCAGGTTGGGCAGCGCCATCAGGCCCAGCGCGATCGCCGCGATCGCGAGCAGCGTGCCGCTGATCGGCCGCTCGACGAACACCATCGGGTCGCCGCGGCTCAGCAGCATCGCCCGGCGCAGGTGCTCCTCCATCATCGGGCCGAGCACGAAGCCGATCAGCAGCGGCGCCGGCTCCATCCGCAGCTTGGCGAACAGGTAGCCGGCGATCGCGAACAGCACCGTCAGGTACACGTCGAACACGTTGTTGTTGATCGAGTAGACGCCGATCGAGCAGAAGATGAGGATCGACGGATAGAGGTAGCGGTACGGCACCTGCAGCAGCCGCACCCACATGCCGATCATCGGCAGGTTGATGATCAGCAGCATCACGTTGCCGATCCACATCGAGGCGATCAGGCCCCAGAACAGGTCGGGCTGCGCCTCCACCATGCGCGGACCGGGCTGGATCCCCTGGATGATCAGGGCGCCGACCATCAGCGCCATCACCGCGTTGGACGGGATGCCGAGGGTGAGTAGCGGGATGAAGCTGGTCTGCGAGGCGGCGTTGTTCGCGGATTCGGGTCCGGCGACGCCCTCGATCGCGCCGGTACCGAACTCGTGCCGGTTCTTGCTCACCCTCCGCTCCATCATGTAGGAGCCGAAGGAGGCCAGCGCCGCGCCGCCGCCCGGCAGGATGCCGAGGACCGAGCCCAGCGCCGTGCCACGCAGCACCGAGGGGATGGACCGCTTCACCTCCTCTCGCGTCATGTAGAGGCTGCCGACCTTGACGGTCAGCGCGGAGCGCGCCTCGGGCCGGTCGAGGTTCAGGATGATCTCGGCGATGCCGAACATGCCCATGGCGAGGGCGGCGAAGTCGAGGCCGTCCGAGAGTTCCGGGATGCCGAAGGTGAAGCGCTGCTGGCCGGTCTGCACGTCGGTCCCGACCAGGCCGAGCGCCACGCCCAGCACCACCATGCCGATGGACTTGATCACCGAGCCCTGCGCGAGGACCGCGGCGATGATCAGGCCGAGCAGCATGAGCGAGAAGTAGTCGGCCGGGCCGAAGGACAGCGCCACCGAGGTCAGCAGCGGGCCGGAGGCGGCCACCAGCACGGTCGCGACCGATCCGGCGAAGAAGGAGCCGAGGGCCGCGACGCAGAGCGCCGCGCCCGCGCGCCCCTTGCGCGCCATCTTGTAGCCTTCGAGCGTCGTGACGACGGCGGACACCTCCCCCGGCAGATTCAGCAGGATCGAGGTGGTCGAGCCGCCGTACTGCGCGCCGTAGTAGATGCCGGCGAGCATGATGATGGCCGTCGTCGCCGGCTGCCCGAAGGTGATCGGCAGCAGCAGCGAGATCGTCGCCACCGGCCCGATGCCCGGCAGCACGCCGATCGCGGTGCCGATCATGCAGCCGATGAACGCGAAGAGGAGGTTCTGCCAGCTCAGCGCGACGGAGAAGCCGTGGGCGAGATTGGCGATGAGCGATTCCATCGGGTCCGTTCCCCTGGTCCGGCGCTGCGCTCAGCGGAACTGCGGCCAGACGCTGACGCGGATGTCGAGCTCGTGGATGAACACCCACCAGCACAATGCGAGCAGGAAGACCGTCACTCCCAGGACGCCGAGCGGCCTGTGCGAGCGGTCCGCCAGGGAGGCGATGCCGATCATCGCCGCGGAGGAGAGGAACAGCCCGCCGCGCTCGAGCAGCAGCCCGAAGGTGCACATGCCGAGCAGCACCAGCGAGATTTCGCGCCAGGCCCAGCGCTCCAGCGGGTCGGGGCCGCTGAACAGCGCCATGGCGGCGATGACCGCGCCGAGGGCGAACAACAGCATGAAGGTGAGCCAGGGCATGTAGCCGGGCCCCATGCGCCGCGCCGTGCCGAGCGCGTGATCGGTGTTCAGCCACAGCCCGATCAGGGCGATTCCGATGAAGATCAGGCCGGAAAACAGGTCCTTTGCATTCACCCTCATGTCGCTTGGTCCTTCATCGCCGGCGTGGCCGGCACACCGAGTTGCCACCGATTCGCAACGCCCCGCACGGCCGGTTCACTCGGCCGTTGCGCCGGAGGCCCGCACCAGCGCCGCCCAGCGCGCGTGCTCGTCGCGCACGAACTCCGCGTAGGCTTCGGGCGTCATGTCGCCCGGCGTCCCGCCGGTCTCGATCAGCCGCGCCCGCACCTCCGGCGCGGCCAGCGTCGCGCCCACCGCGCGCGCGAGCCGTTCCACGGCCGTCGCCGGCAGGCCCGCCGGCCCGGACAGCCCGAACCAGCTCCCGCTCACCAGGTCGAAGCCCTGCTCGCGGAAGGTCGGCACTTCCGGGAAGCCGGGATGCCGCTCGGCCGAGGACATAGCGATCGCCCGCACGCTGCCCTGGCGGATGTGGGCCGAGGCGGAGGGCAGGCTGTCCGACATCAGCGGCACCACGCCGGCGATCACATCGGTCATCGCCGGCCCCGCGCCGCGGTAGGGGACGTGGTTCAGCTCAACCCCGGCGAGCTGCGTGAACCGGACGACCAGCAGGTGGTTGGACGAGCCCGCGCCGGAGGTCGCGATGTCGAGCCCCCGGCCGGAGCGGGCGCGACGTACCACGTCGGCCAGGCTGTGCAGCCCCGAACGCGGATTGGCCACCCACACCGAGGGGTTGGAGACGACCAGCGCGATGTGCGTGAAGTCGCGCACCGGATCGTAGCGCACATTGGCGTAGAGCGCCGGGCCGATCGCATGGCTTGCGACGTTGCTCATCACCAGCGTCGTGCCGTCCGCCGGGCTCGACGCGACGAACTGGCTCCCCAGCGTCGCGCCGGCGCCCGGCCGGTTCTCGACCAGCACGGGCGTGCCGCCCAGGCGCTCCTGCATCCCGGCGGCGATCAGCCGCGCGACGAGGTCGGTCGTGCCGCCCGGGGCGAAGGGGACGACGACGCGGATCGGCTGGCCCGGCGCCGGCCATGCGGGCGCGCCCGCGCCGGCGCGCTCTGGCGGTTGCACATCGGATCGCTGGGCGTGCGCTCGCGCCGCGACGGTTCCCGCCAGCAGCGCAGCCGCATTGAGCATGCCCCGGCGCAAGAGCCGTCCCGACATCATTCCTCCCTGGGCGCGCGAGCGTATGGCACGCGGCCGACTTGGCCGACAAGGCACGCCGTCTTGCATGAAAGAATGTTCATCTTTCGACAAGGCGTCGCATTGGAATGAAATTGTGTTCATAAATAAGAAATGGTCTGTACATGTCGCAGCGTGCTGGTACTGCCGACAGGCCGGGACTTTCACCGCCGGCCGGCCGAGGAACCTCCATGCTCCCCAACGACCCCGCCCGCCGCATCCGCGACGCCGTCGCCGCCGTCGAGCCGCGCCTCCTCGCCCTGCGGCGCGACATCCACGCCCATCCCGAACTCGCCTTCGAGGAGACGCGCACCGCGGGAATCGTCGCCGCCGAACTCGCGCGCCTCGGCATACCCCACCGCACCGGCGTCGGCCGCACCGGCGTCGTCGGCATGATCGAGGGCGGCCGGCCCGGCCCGACCCTCGCCATCCGCGCCGACATGGACGCCCTGCCGATCCAGGAGGAGACGGGCCTGCCCTTCGCCTCCACGCGGGAGGGCCGGATGCATGCCTGCGGCCACGACATCCACACCGCGACGCTGCTCGGCGTCGCCGCGGTGCTGAAGGAGCTGGCGCCCCAGCTCGCCGGCCGCGTCGCCCTCGTCTTCCAGCCGGCCGAGGAGGTGCTCGAGGGCGCCGCCGCGATGATTGCCGACGGCGCGGCGGAGGGCGTGGACCTCGCCCTCGGCTTCCACAACCAGCCGGACATGCCGGTCGGCCGCTTCGGCTACGTCCGCGGCGCCTCGCTCGCCGCCTCCGACCGCTTCGACCTCGTCGTCCGCGGCCGCAGCGGCCACGCCGCGCACCCCTACGCCGCGATAGACCCGATCGTCGCCGCCGCTTCCTTCGTCGCCGACGTGCAGACCGTGGTCAGCCGGGAGATCAAGCCGATTCATGCCGCAGTCGTGACGATCGGCAGCTTCCAGGGCGGCACCACCTACAACATCATCCCGGAGCGCGTGCACCTGAAGGGCACGGTGCGCACCCTGCACGCCGAATCGCGCGACCTCGCCGAGGCCGCGATCCGCCGCCTCGCCGCCGGGCTGGAGACGGCGATGCGGGTCGCCTGCGCGCTCGACTACCGGCGCATGGTGCCGCCGCTCGTCAACGACGACCGCGTGCTGGAGCCGACGATCGCCGCGGTGCGGCGCCAGCTCGGCGACGTCGTCGAGGAGGGCGAGCCCTCGATGGGCTCGGAGGACTTCTCCGCCTTCGCCGCGCTGGTGCCGAGCTTCCAGCTCCGCATCGGCTCCGGCGCCCCGGGCCGCGAGGACCGCCTGCACAACGCCCGCTACCAGCCGGACGAGGGCTGCATCGGCCTCGGCGTGCAGGCGCTCGCGCGCGCCGCGCTGGACATCCTGGCGTGAGCGCCCTGCCCGGGGCCGAGGCCCGCATCGCCGCGCTGACCGCGCCCGAGGTCGCCGCGCGCCTCGCCGCCGGCGCCGCCGTGCTGCTGCCGATGGGCAGCCTGGAGACCCACGGCCCCGCCCTGCCGATGGGCGACTACCTGATCGCCGAGGAGATCGCCCTGCGCATCGCCGGGGCCGCGCGCGCCGCCGGCGCCGACGCCCTCGTCGCCCCGGCCATCCCCTTCGGCGGCGAGGACTTCTTCGCCGGCGTCCCCGGCTCGATCTCGCTCCCCGGCGCGGTGCTGCAGGCGGTGATCGAGGAGATGGCCGGGTCCTTCCTGCGCGCCGGCACCACGCGCCGGCTGCTGATGGTCAACGGCCACGCCGGGAACATCCCCGCCGCCGAGGCCGCCGCCCGCGCCCTGCGCCAGCGCCACGGCGCCGTGGTGCCGGTCCTGCACGTCTGGCGCGCCGCCGGCGCGCTGCACGCCGAGCTCGGCGGCGATCCCGCCGCCCTCGGCCATGGCGGCGATCCGGTCGCCTCGGTGGCGCTCCATCTGCGCCCCGATCTCTGCCGGCCGGAGGCGGCGCGGCCGCGCCAGGCGACCGGCGCGCTGCTCGGCCTCGCCCCCACCGGCTTCGGCACGGTGCGCGCCGCGGGGGTGGAGTTCGCCGTGCCGATGCAGGTCGAGGAGGTGGCCCCCGGCGGCGTGCAGGCGCCCGATCCGCGCGGCGCCTCCGCGGCGCACGGCGCGCGCCTGGTCGAACGCCTGGTCGCGGCGGGGGTCGCGATGCTGCAGGCGCTGCGCGACCACGCGCCCTGAGGGCCGGCGCCCGCCCGCCGGCCTCACCGCGGGCCCGGGGCGCCGCAGCCCTTCGGCAGCGCCGTCTGCCCGAGCACCCACCCCTCCCAGCGCCGCACCCAGGGATCCGCCGGCACGAAGTCCGGCTGCGCCCCGTCGAGCACGCCGATCAGGCCGAGCAGCCCGATCAGCGAATCGAAGCGGTCCTCGCCCGCCGCATCCGCCCCGAAGCCCTCCGCCACCGCCGCCGCGAGCGCCGGCGAGGGCAGCACATGCCGCGCGGCCATCGCCGCGCGCAGCGCCGGCGCCAGCGCCCGCCGCGCCGCCTGGCGCCGCTTGCTCCCTGCGAGGCGGAGCCCGCACTGGCGCAGCGCCTCGGCCGGATAGACCTCCGCCAGCACCGCCGCGCCGGGCGCGAGCAGCGCGTGCAGCCCGCCCTCGAACGGCCAGAGCCGCAGCGGCGCCCCCGCCGCCAGCGCCGGCGCCAGCCAGTCGCGCCAGGCCGCGATCGCCGCCTTCCCGCTCTGGTTCGCCCCGAGGGTCCAGAACACCGGCGCGCCGGCCGGGCGCTCGGCGGTGGCGCGGTCGCAGCAGCGCGACAGCGCCTCGGGGCCGCCGAGGCCGAGTGCCGCCGCGTGCGCCGCGCGCGTCATCCCCTTCACGCCGCGCGCCGGATAGAAGGGGCGCTCGACGCAGACCGTGTCGAGCGTCGCGCTCACCGCGAAGAACTCCGGCCGCGCCGCCAGGCCGCGCAGGAACTCGGGGAATCGCGCCTCGGTCCGCCGCGCCGCGTAGGCCCGCGGCAGCCCGAGCGGCAGGTCGAGGCCGAGCGCGACCGGCACGCCTTCGGCGAGCAGCGCCGTCACCAGCGCCGCCGGGTCGCCGACCGGCCGCGGCGCCTCCGCCCGCCACATGGCGCCCCCGCCGACGCGCGGCGTGCCGCGATGCGCCACGCACACCCACCGCTTGCGCGGATCGGCGCTCCAGTCGGCATGGGCGGCGAGCATCGCGCGATCCTGCCGCCCTCCCGCGGCGGCGGCCAGGGGCCCGGCCGCCCGGCCAGCCCCGCTTCCGCCCGCCCCGCATCGGAACGCTGGCCCCGCCGCACCGCCTCCGGGTAGCATCGCCGCTCCCGGACAGCGGAGAGGACCCCGCCCATGGACGTCCCCGAACCCGGCAGGTCCGCCGCCGCCGCGGCGACGGGGCAGCCCGCGGCGGCCCGCTACACCGTTCTCGCGCGCGCCCTGCACTGGATCACCGCCGCGCTGGTCCTCGTGGTCGTCACGCTCGGCATCTGGATGGTCTTCTTCGAGCCGGCGGACGACGCCTTCAAGCTCCGCCTTTACAACGTCCACGAGAGCACCGGCATCCTGATCCTCGTGCTGACGGTCATCCGCCTGCTCTGGCGGGCGCGCCACCCGCCGCCGCCGATCACGCCGCCCCTGCCGCCGCTGATGGCGCTGGCCGCCCGTCTCAACCACGCGCTGATCTATGCGATCCTGCTGACCATGCCGATCGTCGGCTTCCTCGCCACCAACGCCTGGGGCTTCCCGCTCGAGTGGTTCGGCCTGTTCCCGATCCCGAGCCCGATCGGACGGCACGAGACGGCCGCGCCGATCCTCTCCAACATCCACTATGGCATGGCGATCGCGCTCGGCGTGATGCTGCTGGCGCACGTCGCCGGCGCGCTGTTCCACCATTTCGTCCGCAAGGACGACACGCTGCGGCGCATGCTCTGATCCGGCCGCGCCGATCGCGAGCGGGCCGCCCCGGGCGCCGGCGCCTGTCCCCGGCTCCGCCGGTTGCGATTGGACGCGGCGCGCGCCGCGCCCGCCCCCGCGGTGTTCGAGGCCTCCGATCCCTATGTCTTCGTTTTCTACGCGCTGCCGCGGGAACTGGCCCCGGCGATGCTCGCCCGACTGCGCGGGTCGGCGGAGCGCTGAGCGCCGGCGGCGCCGGCTCCCTCCTGGGCCTCTCCGGCGTACCGACTAAGATGCGCCGACCCGCGGCACGACGAGGAACGGGAGGACATGACCATGGCGGACGGCACAACGGCGGGCGGCACCGGCGGGCGGTGGCGCATCGAGCGTCTTTCGGGCGGGCCGCTGGGGGCCGAGGTCACCGGCATCCGGCTCTCGCCCGACATGGACGCGGCGGAGATCGCCGAGCTCCGCCGCCTCTGGCTCGCCCACGGCGTCCTCTTCTTCCGCGACCAGGGGCACCTGGGGCCGGCGGAGTTCCTCAGCTTCGCCAGGCGCTTCGGCGAGGTCGTCGAGTACCCCTTCGTCAAGGGCCTGGAGGGCTTCCCCGAGATCACGCCGGTGGTGAAGCTGGAGGGCGACCGGCGCAACTTCGGCGGCGTCTGGCACTCCGACACCACCTATCTCGAGTGCCCGCCGATGGCGACCATGCTCATCGCGCGCGAGCTGCCCCCCGCCGGCGGCGACACCATGTTCGCCGACATGTACGCGGCCTACGAGGCGCTCTCCCCGGGCCTGAAGAGGACTCTCGAGGGCCTGAAGGGCCTGAGCAGCTCGCGCAAGGCCGACGCGAGCGCGACGCGCGAGGACCGGGTGCGCGATTCCGGCACCGGGAAGGCCGAGGTGCTGGAGGCCGAGCATCCCGTCGTCCGCACCCACCCGGAGACCGGCCGCAAGGCGCTCTTCGTCAATGTCGGCCACACGGCGCGCTTCGTCGGCTGGACGGAGGAGGAGAGCCGGCCGCTCCTCGAATACCTGTTCCGCCACCTGACGCAGCCCGAGTTCACCTGCCGCTTCCGCTGGCGCCCGGGCTCGATCGCCTTCTGGGACAACCGCTGCACCCAGCACTACCCGCTGAACGACTACCACGGCTACCGGCGCGTCATGCACCGGGTGACGCTGGCGGGGGACCGGCCGCGCTAGCGGGCGCGGCCTGCGCGGGTGCGGTGCGCCGGCCGTGCGCGTTCCGCCTCAGCGGAGGCCGTCGTCCTCCGCCACGCGCAGCATCGCCTCCCGGAAGCCGAGGCCGGAACGCGCCATCGTCTCGCGCAGCGTGTTCGGGAGCAGCATCGGGTTGCCGGCGAGCTGGTAGCGGAGGCGCACCGCCTCGACCGCCCTCCGGTAGGCGGGGTCGCTCGCATGGTCGCGGATCGCCCGCCACTGCGCCTCGCTGACGATCGGCTCGGACAGGTCAACGGGCGGCGGCGCGCCGCGCTCGGGCGCCGCCCGCGCGTCGAGCCCCAGCACGCGCAGCGTGTCCTCGCGGCCCCGGCGGGCGCCGCTGCCTCGCTTGAGCATGTAGAGCGCGGCGGCCATCGCCAGCGCGGTCGCGAGCAGGAGAAGCAGGGGCAGCAGCGCATTCGCTTCCGGCATCGGTCCCTCCACAACCCGATCCATCCGAACGGCCCGCCACGGCGCGCAGGCCGGAATGGCGCCGTCGCCGGCCGGCCCGTCGTCGCCCGCGATGGCGACCCGAGCCCTGGCCGGCCCTGACGCCCGGCGGCTGGTGGTGCTCGCCGAGGCGCCGCGGCAGCGGGCAGAGCCCGAGGATCATCGGCGAAAGCGCGGCGATGAGACGCCCATGCGGAGGGGGCGCAGCTTCGCCGCCATCCTCGTCCTCCCGGGCGGTGCGCCGCGACGTCGGCCCGTCGTCCCGCCCGATCCGGTTCCCGAGGGCGGTACGGGACCCCGGCGCCGTTCGCGCGCCGCAACATCGCGTGCGGCCCGGCGTCGGGTCAATCGCGATCGCGTGCCCGAAGGCCGCCTCCGATCCTCCGGTCACCCCATCGGCAGCCACATCACCTGCTCGATCCGCTCCGCCCCGCCCGCCAGCATCGCCAGGCGGTCGAAGCCGAGCGCGATGCCGCTCCCCGCCGGCATGCCGTGCGCGAGCGCCGCGAGGAAGTCCTCGTCCACGCCCCAGCCCTCGCCGTAGAGGCGCACCCGCTCCGCCGCGTCGTGCTCGAAGCGCGCGCGCTGCTCGGCGGGGTCGGTCAGCTCGTCGAAGGCGTTGGCGAGTTCGAGGCCCGCCGCGAACAGCTCGAAGCGCAGCGCGGCGCGCGGATCGGCCGGATCGCGCCGGGCGAGCGCCGCCTGCGGCGCCGGCCAGTGCGTCAGGAAGGTCGCGCGGCCGCGGCCGATGTTCGGCTCCACCCGCTCGAGCAGCAGGCGGAAGAAGAGGTCCTCCCAGGACTCCCCGGGTCTCGGCGGCACGCCGATCCGCGCCGCCGCCTCGCCGAGGCGCGCCGCGTCGCCTTCCGTCGCCAGGATGTCGAGGCCGCCGCACCAGCGCGCGAAGGCCTCGGCCATGGTGATGCGCTCGAAGGGCAGGGCGAGCTCGGTGGCGACACCCGCATGCGCGACGACGGGCGGGCAGACGGCGCGGACATAGGCCTCCGTCTCGTCCATCAGCGCCTCCATCGTCGCGCCGGGGCGGTACCACTCCAGCATGGTGAACTCCGGCGCGTGGCGCGGGCTGACCTCGCCGTTGCGCCAGACGCGGGCGAGCTCGAACACCGGCCCGGCGCCCGCCACCAGCAGGCGCTTCAGCGCCAGCTCCGGCGAGGTGCGCAGCCACAGCGTCCGCCGCTCCCCGGCGCCGAGATGCGGCACGAACTCGGTGCGGAAGGCGCGCAGGTGCACCTCCATCCCCGGCACGGGGACGAGGCAGGGCGTCTCCACCTCGGTGTAGCCGCGCGCCGCGAAGAAGGCGCGCGTGTCGGCCACCAGGCGGGCGCGGCGGCGCAGGAAGGGCAGGCGGGCGGCGAGGCTCTCGGGGTGCCAGGCGGGCAGGGGGCGGTGGCGGGTCGTCTGCATTGCGGGGTGCGGCGCCGGGGGCTACTCGGCGCGACCATGCCCGATGGCGCCCCGCCCCGCCCAGCCGCCCGCGCGGCCCCCGCCGCGCCGCCGCGCCGCGCCGGGCCGGCACGCACGCTGCGCGACGCCGCCGCGCTCGTCCGCGCCGGCCTCGTCGCGCCGGAGGCCGAGGGCGCGATCGCGCGGGTCGCGGAACGCTACGCCATCGCCGTCACGCCGGCGGTGCGGGCGCTGATCGCTCCCGCCGATCCCGCCGACCCGATCGCGCGCCAGTACGTCCCGCATCCGGAGGAGCTGGCCACCGCGCCCTGGGAGGTCTCCGATCCCACCGCGGACGGCCCGCACAGCCCGGTGAAGGGCGTGGTGCACCGCTATCCGGACCGCGCGCTGCTCAAGCCGCTGCTGGCCTGCCCGGTCTATTGCCGCTTCTGCTTCCGCCGCGAGGTGGTCGGCCCGGAGGGCGGCCTGCTGGGCGAGGCCGAGCTCGAGGCCGCACTCGACTGGTTCGCCCGCACCCCGGCGGTGCGCGAGGCGATCCTCACCGGGGGCGACCCGCTGATGCTCTCGCCGCGCCGCCTCGGGCGCATCCTCGCGCGGCTCGGGGCGATGGCGCACATCGAGGTGCTGCGCATCCACAGCCGCGTGCCGGTCGCCGATCCGGAGCGGGTGACGGCGGCGCTGGCGGAGGTGCTGGGAGGGGCGGGGAAGCCGCTGTTCCTCTGCGTGCACGCGAACCACGCGCGGGAGTTCTCGCCGGCGGCGGGGGCGGCGCTGGGGCGGCTCGCCGCGGCCGGGGTGGCGCTGCTCGGGCAGAGCGTGCTGCTGCGGGGGGTGAACGATTCGGTGGAGGCGCTGGAGGCGCTGTTCCGCGCGATGCTGCGGCACCGGGTGAAGCCCTACTACCTGCACCAGCTCGACCGGGCGCCGGGGACGGCGCGGTTCGAGGTGCCGGTGGAGGAGGGGCGGGCGCTGCTGCGCGCGCTGCGCGGGCGCGTGAGCGGCCTCGCCTGGCCGACCTACGTGCAGGAGACGCCGGGGGGCGGGGGCAAGGTGCCGCTCGGGCCGGCGTTCGAGGCGCCGGCGCCGGGCGGCGGATGAGGCCGCGCGGGCGGCGCGGCGGCTGACCCGCCGCTTCGTTGCGCTGGCGCGGCGCGGTCCGGGTCCGCGGCAGTGCGGCCGGACGCGAGGTGGCCGCCGGAGTCATCGGCCGAGGGCGAGGAGGTGGCGGGCGAGGAGGCCGGCATCGGGCGCGGGCATCAGCGCGACCTCGGCATGCAGGGCGGCGAGCGCATCGCAGTGATGCCGGGGAGAGGGGGCGGAGGCGGCGCTGGCGGGGGCGGCGAGGTGGAGGAGACGGGCGGCGACCGGACGCTGCGGGGGGGCGAGCTTGGGATCGAGGCGGGCGCGGAGGCGGCCGAGGGGGGTGGCGAGCGCATCGGGCGAGGGCGGGCCCGCCCGGGCGGGACCGGAGGCGGCGAGGAGGACGGAAGGGAGCGTCGCCAGCGCCTGGTCGCGCACCGCGGCGGCGGGACCGGCGAGGGCGGCGAGGGCGGCGACCCGCAGGCGGCCGCCGGCGACGAGGGCGGGGCAGAGCTCGGGGGCGGAGACGGAGGCGGCCTGGGCGATGATGCCGAGAGCGCCGAGGGCGGCGAGGGCCTCCGCATCCGGGGCGTGCGGGAGGAGGGCGAGGGCCGGCGGAAGCGCGGCACGCAGGACGAGCTCCTGCAGCTCCTCGGGCGCGGCGCCGTCGTTGTAGGCGGCGAGGACCTCCTCGGCCGCGGCGGGGAGGAGGCCGGGATAGAGGGCGACGACGGCGGCGGCGAAGGGGCCGCCGACGCGGCGGAACAGGGCGGGCATGTCCTCGATCCCGGCGCGTGCCGGCGGGAGGCCGGCGGAGAAGCCGGCGCCGTCGGTGGTGACGCGGTGGACGTAGCGGGCCTCGAGCAGCTCCTCCGCGGTGGGGATCCAGAGCATGTCGGGCGGAGTGGCATCCACGCGGTCGAGGAACCAGCGCGGGATGCCGGCGCGGCGGAAGGCGTTGCGGAGCTCGGCGCCGAGGGGAACGCCCTCGGTCTGGTCGGGGCGCAGGCCGACGGGGGTGCCGCGGTGGAAGCCGAGGATGGCGCCGCGGAGGATGGTGCGCCGCTGGCCGGCGAGGAAGACCATGGCGCAGGCGGAGTTGCACTGCGCGGCGACGAAGGTGTCGAGGCGATGGCGGCTGACGACCTCCGCCATGCGGATGCCCTCCGCCCGCAGGCCGCCGGGGCCCGACAGGTGAAGGACGCGGGCGTCGCGGCCGGGGCCGCGCAAGGCGGCCTCCAGCGCCCGGGCGGCGCCGGGGACGATGCTGCCGTTGAACTCCACCGCCGTGCCGCGGCGGAGAACGGCGATGGTGAAGGGGAGGGTGCCGCGGCGCAGGCCCTCCGCCAGGTCGGGGGGGAGGAGGGGGGAGACGGCGCCCCTCGGCATGCCCGCGGCTGCGGGGGCGGGGAGGGGCGGCAGGGGGACGGCGGGGGTGAGGACGGCCGGCAGGCCGTTGGTCGAGCGGCCGGGGAGCAGGGTGCCGGGGAGCCAGGCGGCGCCCGGCGGCGCGGGGGGCGGCTTGGCGAGGGCGGCGGGGGGCGGGGAAGCGGTCTGCGCCCGCGCCGGACCGGCAGGGGGAGCGGGCAGGACGGAGAGGGCGAGGGCGGCCGCGACCGAGGCGGCCGCGCGGAGGGCGGCGACGCCGCGCGGCCCTCGGCGGGCGGTGGTCATCGCGGGCGAGGCTACACCGAATCGTTGCCGCCTCATACCGGATGCGCCGATCGGCCGAAGCGCCCGGCCAGGAACGACGCCGCGAGGAGGGCGAGGAACGGCCGCGCAAAGTAGGTGTGCCGTTCGGAGAACTCGAACCATCCCTCCACCAAAACGATATAGAGAACTGAAAGAAATGAGATCACGCACAACTCCGCCGGAACCCGCCTTCCATCCATGACGGCACAGAAGGCGAGTAAAACAACGGCAAGATGATACATCTGCAGCGGGGTGGCCAGGGTGGCGAAAATCCATTCTCCCGGAATGTCGCGGAAATCCCTTATCGCGCCGAAACTGTGCCGGTCGCTCCCCAGCCCGAGGATGACCTTCCTCGCGGTGCGCACGAGGAACTCCGAAGGGTTCTCGGCGATCCACCGCAGCGCCTTGGACGCCGCCCGGTCCGACATCTCCGCCTCGGGCAGGCCGACCAGATCCGGCGGCGGCGGCATCCACTCCCCGGTGGCGCCGGGATTGTTCCCGACCCACAGCGCCCAGCCGGCCGAGGTCGTGAGCGGCACGAAGCGGTCGAGAACGGCATGGTTCCGCGCCCACCACGGCCCCATCACCAGAAGCAGGATGACGCCGGCGCGAAGGCCGAAGGCGACCGTCGCCCGCAACGGCTGGCGGCGCAGCAGGACGAGGCCGAGGAGGGGCGGGAACAGCGCCAGCGCCGGCTGCGTCAGCGCGAGCGCCCCCCAGCTCCCGCCGAACGCCATCGCCCGGCGCCAGCCGAGGCGGGCCGGACGGGACGGCGCCAGCAGGCTGGCGGCGTTGAGGCAGACCAGCGCGATGCTCAGCGTCTCCTTCTGCGGGAACCCCGCCAGCCAGATCAGGGTCGGCCACAGCGCGTAGACCGTGCTCGCGAGCGCCGCCGCTTCCGGACCCTGGAGCCGGACGCCGAGATGGAATATCGAGGCAATGATGAAGGCGTCGATCGCGAGATGCAAAATGAATATCGAACAAGAATTGAAACCGAACACGAGCTGGAACAAGCCGATCAGGACCGGATAGGCCGGAGGGAAGAAGGCCCACTGATATTGCCGGTGGTGCTCGTCGAAATGGACCAGCTCGCCCGACGAGATGAAATGCCGCGCCATCCCGGTGTAGATCGTCGGGTCGCCCCCGATGGGGCGCCCCTCCAGGACGAACGCGAAGGCGAGGATCCGGGCCAGCAGACCGGCGGCGAGGGCGGCAGCCAGCGCGCGGCCCGGAGACGGCGCCAGGCGTACGGCGATGACGCCGACGAGACAGAGGATGAGCGACCAGCCCGCGAGGGCCGGCAGGGTCGCCCGGCTGAGCCCGACGTAGCGGAGGCACAGGACCAGCCCCGCCGCGGAGGAGAGGAGAACCAGCCCGAGCGAGACGGACAGGCCGAGGCGGAGAGGCCCGCCCCCGTCCCGTCCGGTCGAGGGCGACGCCGGCGCCGGTCTTCGGGTCGGAAGCGCAGCCACCACTGCTCGGCCCTTCCGCTTGGAACCGCCCGCGCTGCGCCGACCGAGGATTCGCGATCGCGCGCCGATGGCGGCAACGGGAGACCGAGCAGTAGCCTTGCCGGGCGTCCGGGAGGCCGCACGAACGCGTGCGCGGCCTCCCGGACGCCGGGGACGCCGCGGCGCTCGGCCCGCCGCCCGCCACGCGCCAGGAGGGACGGTTCAATCGCCACGGTCGGCGCGTCTTCCGCCTCGCCTCGGCGCGCTGCGCCGTCCGCGCGGAGACGGTCCCGCCCCGGCGCCGCGTGATCGTCCGGGTGCGGCGCTGGCGCGTGCGCCGGCTCCGCGGCCTGCTCGACCTGGCCGGCGCAGCGCGGCCCGCCGCGGGAGTCGGGGCGCCCCTGCTGACGGCGGGACTCGACGCGGCGTTCCACCGGCTGCGGCCCGACCGGACAGCCCGTGGACGCCCGGGCACTTCGTCCCGCGCTGCCTCGCCGGCACCGCGCGGCCGGCTTTTGCGGCATCCTCTACCGCTGACCTCCTTTGAGGGCCGCAACGCCGCCCCTTCGCCTGGACGCGCCGCGAGACCGCGCCGGAAGGCGAGCCGGAGACCGCCGACTTCCCTGCCGCGCGGCGCGGCGGGGCAGGCGGCGGCCATGACGCGGCGCCGGCGCCGTGCGATGCTGCGCGCACCCCTGGCACAACCCTGGAGGAGCAACGTGCAGCGTTCCCAGGCGGACCGCCCCGGCGTCCCGGTCGCGCGCCGCGGTCTTCTGCTCGCCGGCGCCGCGGCGGCCGGCGCGGCCGCGGCCGCGGACCGCGCGGCCATCGCGCAGCCCGGGCCGGCGGCCGGCGCCTATCCGAACCGGCCGGTCCGCATCATCGTTCCCTTCCCGCCCGGCGGCAGCAACGACGTGATCGCCCGCCCGCTCGCCGAGCGGCTGCAGGTCCGGCTCGGCCAGCCGGTGGTGATCGACAACCGCGGCGGCGCCGGCGGCGCGATCGGCGCCACGGCCGTGGCGCAGAGCCCGGGCGACGGCTACACGCTGATGGTCACCTCCTCGACCTTCGTCACCACCTCCGTGGTGCAGCGCACCTCCTACGACCTGCGGCGCGACTTCGTGCCGGTGGCGCTGCTCGCCCGCTCGCCCTTCTTCATCCTCGCCGCGCCCGACTTCCCCGCGACCGGGGTCGCCGACCTGATCCGGCTGGCGCGCGAGCGGCCGGGGGAGATCGACTACGGGTCCTCCGGCCCGGGCAGCGTCGGCCACTTCGTCACCGAGCTGTTCGCGCAGCGCGCGGGCATCCGGCTGCAGCACGTTCCCTATCGCGGCATGGCGCCGGCGGTGACGGACCTGCTCGCCGGCCACATCAAGATCCTGATCACCACCCTCGCCTCGGCCGCCGGCCCGGTGCGCGACGGCAAGCTCAAGCTGCTCGCCTACACCGCGCCGGGGGCGCCGGCGGGCTCGCCGCCCGGGCCGACGGTGCGCGAGGCGACGGGCCTCGACTACGAGGCCGAGATCTGGTGGGGGCTGTTCGCCCCCCGCGGCCTGCCGCCGGAGCTGCTGCGCACGCTGAACGCGGCTGCCAACGCGGTGCTCGCGGAGCCGGACTTCGCCCGGCTGATCCAGGGGGAGGGCGCGGTGCCCTCGCCGACGACGCCGGAGGCCTTCGCGGCGACGATCGAGGCCGAGCTCGAGCGCTGGCGCGAGGTCGCCCGCGTGGCGAACATCCGGCTCGACTGACGAGGGCGCCGGCTGCGCGCATCGGGCGGCGCAGCGACGGCTGCGCCGCCTCGCCGGCCCTTCCCGCCCCGGCGGTGCGCCCTGCCGGACGCCACGGCGGGCCTTCACGACGCGGCCAGGATCTCCTCGGCCGCACGGCGCCCGCCGATCAGCGCCCCATGGGCGTAGGACGGGGCCTCGGTCGTCGCCGCCTCCCCCGCGAAGTGGAGCCGGCCGCCGACCGGGGCAGCGAGAGCGGCGTGGTCCTCCGCGGTCGCGCCGACCGGGAGGTAGCAGTAGGCGCCGCGGGCGAAGATGTCGCGCGACCACCGCGTGACCCGCGCCTCGACCGGACGCGGCACGGCGGTGCCGAACATGGCGCGCAGCGCGCGCATCACCGCCGCCACCGCCTCGTCGTCGCGCCACCGCTCGATCCGGCGCGCGGCGCTGCCGCCGACCAGCGCCACCAGCACCGGCGCGCCGAGATGCGACGCGAGGCTCACCATCTCGGGGGCGGCGCTCGGCGCCTCCTCGGCGAGGTAGCGGAGGAAGTCCACCTCGTCCGGCCAGAAGCGCCGTTCGAAGCCGAGCACGATCTTGTTCAGCAGCCCGACGCCGATGCGCGCGATCGCGCCCTGCTTGGCCGCGGGCAGCGGCGGATCGAAGGCGACCGAGCCGTGCTTCAGCACGCCGAGCGGCAGGGTGATCACCGCGCGGTCCCCTTCCCACACCCGCCCGGCGGTGGCCAGCGCCACGCCGGCGCCGGTCAGGCGCACATGCGTCACCACCTGCCTGCGGCGGATGTCAAGGCCGCGCGCGAGATGCTCGACGATCGCGGCGTAGCCGGTGGAGAGCAGGTGGTTCTCCGCCGGGATCTCGCCGTCGCCGGCGAACCAGCCGCGTGCCGAGACCTCGGCCGGGTCGGCGCCGGCATAGCCCGCGACATAGGCGCCGAGCCAGGCGGCAACGCGGCGCTGGTAGGGATCGGCGGCCATGGCAGGATCGAGCAGCGGCACCGCCTCGGCCAGGCTGACGTCGCGCGCCCCGCGCCAGGCGAGCGGGCTGTCCGGCGCGATCAGCCGGCCGACCATCTCGAAGATCCGCGCCACCTCCTCGCGCGGCAGCGCGCGGCCGTCGGCGTCGTGCACCACGGAGCGCGCGTCGTAGGTGGGGAGGCGCCGGATCCCCGCGGCGTCGGCGATCTCGGTCAGCGGGTTGCCCTCCGGCCCGTGGATCCAGGCGCCGCCGAGGTCGAGGGGGACGCCGCGGAAGCGCACCGTGTGCAGCCGGCCGCCGAGCCGGTCGCGCGCCTCGAGCAGCGTCACGTCGTGGCCCGCATCGTGCAGCCGGCGCGCCGCTGCGAGCCCGGCGATGCCGGCGCCGAGCACGAGGATGCGCTGCCGGCGCCGGGCGGCGCCCTGCGCCCCGCTCCGCGAGGCAGCCAGCAGGGCGCCCGCGCCGAGCAGCAGGCGCGCGAGGTCGCGCCGGCGCAGGGCGGGCGTGAAGCGCGGCGCCGGCTCGTCCCGATCCGCCATGAGGTCCCTCGCCAATCCGGGCGCCGTGCCGGGAGCCGCACGATCCGACCGCGTCGGCAGGCTGCAGCCGGAACGTGCGATACGCAACCGGGAATCGAATTCCACCCGTCATGAAGTGCCAGACGGGCGCTGCGGTCGCGCTGCGGGCGCGACACCGGCCATGGACGGCGTCCGCCCCGCGCGCGATCCTGCCGGCGCGGGCGAGGACGGGTACGCGGCCATGGTCGAAGCGGTGCTTTCCTACGAGGTGCGGGCGAACAACCTCTCGCGCGCCTCCGAGAATCGGATCCACGACGACGAGGTCGCGCGCCGCTTCGGCTTCGCCGGGGCGCTGGTCCCCGGGGTGGAGGTCTACGCCTATGCCTGCCACCCGGTCGTCTCCCGCTGGGGCCGGGACTGGCTGGTGCGCGGCGCCGCCGAGTGCCGCTTCCTGAAGCCGGTCTATGACGGCGCCCCGGTGCGCGTGACGGCCGAGGCCGAGGACGGGGCGGCCCTGGCCCTCCGCGTCGAGAGCGGCGGCACGCCCTGCGCCGCCGGCCGCGCCTGGATGCCCGACGAGCCGCCGGACGTCGGGCCGACGGCGGAGGACCGCCCCTGGAATGCGCCGCCGGCGGAGCGCCCGCCCGCCAGCGAGGCGACGCTGGCGCCGGGCGCCTGGCTCTGCACGGCGCCCGAGCGCATCACGACCGAGGCGCTCGCCGGGTACCTGCGGGGCATCTCCGAGGCCGATCCGCTCTACGCCGCCGAGGGGCTGGTGCACCCCGGCCTCATCCTGCGCCTCTGCAACCGGGCGCTGACGCAGAATGTCGTGCTCGGGCCGTGGATCCACGTCGGCAGCAGGATCCGCAACCTCTCGCTCGCCAGGGTCGGCGAGACCTTCGCCGTCTCCGCCCGCGTGCTCGCGAATGCCGAGCGCAAGGGGCACCGGATCGTGGAGCTGGACGCGCTGGTGACGGCGGATCGGCGGCGCCCCGTCGCGCACGTGCTGCACACCGCCATCTGGCGGCCGCGCCGCGCGGACTGACGCGGCCACGGCCGGAAGGGCGCGGCGGCGCCCTGGTCGCGCGCGTCGTGCCGGCAATCCGCGCCGCCGTCGGGGGACGCGCCGCGCCGCGCGAAGGAGAGGGAGGGGGGCGGTCGCGCCCCCGCCGCCGACCCCGGGCCGCTCTCCGTCCCGGCCAGGCGATGCGGCGGCCCGGCCGGGGGCGCGCCTCCAGGCCTGACCGGCGCGGCGGTGCTGGCGCCGCTCCATGACAGCCTCGCCCTCGGCACGCCCATCCTGTGGCGCTCGGTCCACCGCCTGCCGGAGCACGCGCGCTTCCACCACGCCGTCCACATCCAGGCCGGCATGGCCTGCGAGACCTGCCACGGTCCGGTCTGGACCATGCCGCGAACCGAGAAGGTCCGCACGCTGTCCATGGGCTGGTGCCTGGGCTGCCACCGCAACCCCGAGGCGCAGCGGCACCCTGCGGCGGCGGCCTTCGACCGCGACCGGCATGGCGGCGGCGCCGATCCCGACGGCTGCCGGCCGGGCGGCGCAGGCGCGCCGCGGCTGCGGCATTCCGGGGTGGAGATCCCGCCGCTCACCCGCTGCTCCGTCTGCCATCGGTGAGGGCGGGAATGCGCGCGCCGCCGGACCCGCCCCCGACCGGCGCGAGGTGCTGCGCCTCGCGGCCGCCTCGCTCGCGCTCGCCGGCGCCGCCGGCTGCGATCCGGCGCCGGAGGGGATCGGCCGGCCGCTCCCGGCGCGCGCGGGGCGTGCCGGACGAGGCGCCGCGCTACACCATGGCGCTGGAGCTGCAGGGCCTGGGCCGCGGCGTGCTGGTCCGCACTCGGGCCGGGCACGCGGCGAAGGTCGAGGGCAACCCCGCCCACCCGGCGAGCCTCGGCGCCACCGATCCCTTCCTCGAGGCCGCGGTGCTGTCGCTGCACGATCCCGCCGCGACGCTCGAGGCGGAGCGGGCGGCGCTCGCCGGGCGGCGCGCCCTGCTCGCCCTCGCCCTGCTGACGCTGTGGCGGTGGTTCGTGCAGTTCGTCGTGGTCTGGATGGCCGACCTGCCGGCGGAATCGGCATGGTATCTGCGGCGTGCCGGCGCCTGGGCCTGGCTTGAGCTCGGCCTGGTCATGCCCACTCTGGTCGCCGCCATCGTCATCGCCATTCCGCCGCGCAGCGGGCCGATCCGGCTCGGCGCGGTGTCCGCGCTGCTGGTCGTGCAGCATCTCGGGCATCTGTGGTGGCTGGTGAGGCCCGACGCGCCGCGCGGGACGCCGCCGCTCTGGCTCGACGCGCTGCTCGCGCCCGCGCTCGCCGCCTGGGCCGCGTGGTGGTGGAGCGAGGTGCGGCGGCGGGCGGCGCCCGCACCGGCCGCGTGAGCGAGGAGGCCGCATGGCACGCAGGAGCCTCGGCGCCGCCGCCATGTCCGGGGCGACGAGCGGCGTCGGGCTGGGCGGGATCGCTCGGCCGGGCTTCGTCCGCCGCGCGCCTCCGCCGGGCCGTGGCCCCCGCGGAGGCGCCGGGAGGAGGGCCGCGCAGGATCGCCCGCGCCGCCGCGCCAACGGTTGCGCGCGGCCCGCGCCACGCCGCCCTCACCCCAACCGGGTGCGCAAACAACCTCGCTCGCTCTGGGTATCCGCGGACGATGCGAAAAAGCCCTAGCGCCGCCGGCGCAGCATTGCCCGCAGCTCGGGCAGCGCGCGGGTGTTGAGGATGTCGCCGGGTTCCAGCCAGCCGCGCCGCGCCTGGTCCACGCCGTAGCGCATGAACTCCAGCTCCTCGGTACCGTGGGCGTCGGTCGAGATCGCCAGCCGGACACCGATCTCCTTGGCGAGCCGGCAGACGGTGTCGGGAAGGTCGAGCCGGTCCGGCTGGGCGTTGAGCTCGAAGTGGCAGCCGCGCTCCCGCGCCGCGCGCAGCAGCCGCTCCAGGTCGAGGGCGCAGGGCGGCCGCGCGTTGATCAGCCGCCCCGTCGGGTGCGCCACGATGTCGAGGCAGGGGTTGTCCATCGCGCGCAGCAGCCGCTCCGTCTGCTTCTCGCGCGGAAGGTCGAAGCGCGAATGGACCGCGCCGACGACCAGGTCGAGGTCGCGCAGGATCGGGTCGGGGAGGTCGAGACGGCCGTCCTCCAGGATGTCCACCTCGACCGAGGCGAGCAGGACGAAGCCCGGCGCGGTCCGCGCGTTCAGGCGGTGGATCTCGGCGATCTGGCGCGCGAGCTCCTTCGGGCCGAGGCCGTGCGCCATCGCGAGGCGCCGGCTGTGGTCGGTGACCGCGAGATAGGCGTAGCCGCGCGCCTGCGCGGCGCGCGCCATCTCGCGCAGCCCGGCGCGGCCGTCGCTCGCGTCGGTGTGCGCGTGCAGGTCGCCGCGGATGTCGCCGAGGGCGACCAGGCGCGGCAGCGCGCCGCGCTGCGCCGCCGCGATCTCGCCGCGGTCCTCCCGCAGCTCGGGCGGGATGAGCGGGAGGCCGAGAGCGGCGTACACCTCCTCCTCGGTGCGCCCGGCGATCCGCCGCCGGCCGCGGAACAGCCCGTACTCGTTGAGCTTCAACCCCTTCTCCGCGGCGATCCGCCGCAGCGCGATGTTGTGCGCCTTCGAGCCGGTGAAGTAGGCGAGCGCGGCGCCGTAGGCGGCGGGCTCGACCGCGCGCAGATCCACCTGCATGCCGTTGCGCAGGGCCACGATGCTGCGCGTCGGGCCGCGCTCGGCGACGCGCGCGATCTCCTCGTAGCGCAGGAAGTGGGCGATCGCCGCTTCCGGCGCCGTGCTGGCGACGACGAGGTCGAGGTCGCCGACGGTCTCCTGCCGCCGCCGGTAGCTGCCGGCGACCTCGGCGGCGAGGACCTCGCGCGCCGCGCGCAGGTGGCGGAGGATCGGCTCGGCCACCTGCTCGGCGGCGCGCAGCTTGCGCCGCGCGGGTTGGCCCGCGCCCTTGGCGACCGCTTCGAGGATCCGGGCCTCGATGGTCGGGCCGAAGCCGGCGAGGCTGCGCAGCCGGCCCGACCGCGCCGCCTCGGCCAGCGAGGCGAGGTCGGAGACGCCCAGCCGCTCGTGCAGCGCGCGCACCCGCTTCGGCCCGAGGCCGGGGAGGGCGAGCAGGGCGGTGACGCCGGGCGGCAACGCGCGCTCGAGCTCGTCGAGCAGCGGCAGGCGGCGGCCGGCGGCGATGGCGGCGATCTTGCCGGCGAGGTCCTTGCCGACGCCGGGCAGCGCGTCGAGGTCCTCGCCGGCGGCGAGCATGTCGGAGACGCTGCGCGGCAGCGCCTCGACCACCCGGGCCGCGCGGCGGTAGGCGCGGACGCGGAACGGGTTGGCGCCCTCGATCTCCAGCAGGTCGGCGAGCCTGTCGAGCTCGCCGGCGATGTCCGCGTTGGCGACCGGCATTCGCCCTCCCTGCCGCGGCGGCCGGACCGCGGCGCGCCGGCGCCTTCCATTCCGCGTCCGCGGCGGGCGGGCCTTGATCCGGCGCAATCGCCGCCGAGCGACGAGGCTCACTCCCAGCGGAGGCCCTCGCCAGGCTGCGCCGCGGCTGGCGGCGCCGCCTCGGCCCGGGGGGCGCCGCGCCGGTCGAGGCTCTCGACGGCGGCGACCGCGAGCGCCGCCACCTGGATCAGCCGCTGCCGGGCCTCGACCCGCGAGCCCTCGCGCGCCTTCACGCGCGCCCAGCCGGCGTAATCGGTGATCAGCCGCACGAATTCGTCGATCGGCAGGGCGTCGTCGTGCGCGGCGCCGCCCCATTGCGCGTCCTGCCGAGTCCGCTCGGCCCCGATCTCGGCCAGCACGTTGGTCCCGCTGCTCATGGCGCCTCACCTCGTTGTCCCGGCGTTGGGCGGCGCGGCCGCGCCGCCCCCGGCTCGATCCCGCTCGGCGGCGCCGCGGGCCCGGTCCAGGCGGGCCTCGGCCTCGGCCACGCGGCGCAGGGTCCCGACGAAGCTGTCGGGGTTGAGCGAGATCGAATCGATCCCCTGCTCGACGAGGAACTCCGCGAAGTCGGGGTGGTTGCTCGGCGCCTCGCCGCAGATCCCGACCTTGACGCCGCAGGCATGGGCACGGCGGATGACGTCGGCGATCATGCGCTTGACCGCGGCGTCGCGCTCGTCGAACAGCGGGGCGAGCTCCGCCGAATCGCGGTCCACGCCGAGCACGAGCTGGGTCAGGTCGTTGGAGCCGATCGAGAAGCCGTCGAAGCGCGCGGCGAATTCCTCGGCCAGGATGACGTTCGAGGGGATCTCGCACATCACGTAGACCTCGAGCCCCTCGCGCCCGCGCTGCAGCCCGTGCCGCGCCATCTCGGCGAGCACGCGGTCGGCCTCGGCGGGCGTGCGGCAGAAGGGGACCATGACCACGACGTTGGCGAGGCCGATCTCCTCGCGCACGCGGCGGATCGCGCGGCATTCGAGCGCGAAGCCCTCGCGGTAGCGGTCGCTGTAGTAGCGGGAGGCGCCGCGCAGGCCGAGCATCGGGTTCTCCTCCGACGGCTCGAACGCGGCGCCGCCGATCAGGTGGGCGTACTCGTTGCTCTTGAAGTCGGACAGGCGGACGATCACCGGGTTCGGGTGGAACGGGGCGGCGAGCTTGGCGATGCCGCGCGCCAGCCGGTCCACGAAGTACTCGGACTTGTCGGGGTAGCCCCGCGTCAGGTCGGCGATCCGCCGCTTCGCCTCGGCGTCCTCCAGCGCGTCGAAGCGCACCAGGGCCATCGGATGGATGCGGATGTGGCCGTTGATGATGAACTCCATCCGCGCCAGGCCGACCCCGGCGGCCGGCAGCCGCCACCAGCGCAGCGCCGCGGCGGGGTTGGCGAGATTCAGCATCATCGCCGTGCGCGTCCTCGGCAGGCCGCCGAGGTCAATCTCCGCCACCGCGAATTCGAGCCGGCCGTCGTAGACATGGCCGGTGTCGCCCTCGGCGCAGGAAAGGGTGATCGTCTGGCCGTCGCGCAGCACCGCCGTCGCGCGCTGGGTGCCGACGACGGCGGGAATGCCGAGCTCGCGGCTGACGATCGCGGCGTGGCTGGTCTGGCCGCCGTGGTCGGTGACGATGCCGGCGGCGCGCTTCATGATCGGCACCCAGTCGGGGTCGGTCGCCTCGGTCACCAGGATCGCGCCGTCGCGGAAGCGGGCGATGTCCTCGGCGCTCCGGATCACGCAGGCCTCGCCGACGGCGATCGCGTCGCCCACCGCGGCGCCGCTCAGCAGCGGCCGCGCGCGGCGCTCCTTGAGCGTCCAGCTCCGCAGCGTCCCGGCCTGCGCGCGCCGGGCCTGCACCGTCTCAGGGCGCGCCTGGACGATGAACAGCTCGCCGGTCTCGCCGTCCTTGGCCCATTCGAGGTCCATCGGGCGACCGTAGTGGCGCTCCACCGCGACGGCCCAGCGGGCGAGCCGCAGCGCCTCCGCGTCCTCCAGCACGAAGGATTCGCGCTCGCGCCGCGTCGTCTCCTCGAGCGCGGTACGCGCGCTGCCGCCGGTGGCGTAGACGAGCTTGCGCTCCTTGCCGCCGCGGGTCTTCTCGACGATCGGCACGCGCCGCGGGTCGTCGAGCAGCGGCTTGAAGACGAGAAGCTTGTCGGGGTCCACGGTGCCCTGCACGACGGTCTCGCCGAGGCCCCAGGCGGCGCTGATCACGACGACGCCGGGAAAGCCGGTCTCCGTGTCGATGGTGAAGATCACCCCCGCGCCCGCGAGGTCGGAGCGCACCATGATCTGTACGCCGATCGAGAGCGCGACCGCGAGGTGGTCGAAGCCCTGCGCCTCGCGGTAGCTGATGGCGCGGTCGGTGAAGAGCGAGGCGTAGCAGCGCCGGCAGGCCTCGAGCAGCGCCGCCTCGCCGCGCACGTTGAGGAAGGTCTCCTGCTGGCCGGCGAAGCTCGCGGTCGGCAGGTCCTCGGCCGTGGCGCTGCTGCGCACCGCGACCGCGGGGGCGTCGGCGCTGCGCCGCCGCGCCAGCTCGCGGTAGGCCTCGCGGATGGCCCGCGCCAGGTCGGGGGGAAACTCGCCCTCGAGGAACAGGTGGCGGATCGCCTCGCCGGTCTCGTGCAGCGTCGCGCGGCCCTGCTGCATCGCGGCGAGCCGGTCGCGCATCGCGGGCTCGATGCGGTTGGCCTCGACATAGGCGCGGTAGGCGGCGGCGGTGGTCGCGAAGCCGTCCGGGACGCGCACGCCCTGCGCGGAGAGCGCGCGCATCATCTCGCCGAGCGAGGCGTTCTTGCCGCCGACCCGCGGGACGTCCTCGATGCCGAGCGTCTCGAACCAGGCGATGAGGCTGTTGTCCGGGTGCGGCATCGGTCTCCTCCTGCGGCGCGGCCGTTCTCCTCCGCCGGTGCCGCCGGCAGGATGCGGGCCCGGGCCGCGGCGGGCCTTGATCCACGTCAGCGCGGGACGCGCGGTCGGGATGCCCGCGAACGGCCGCGATCCGCGCGGCGCGCGCCGCCGCGGGGCCGGCGCCCCGCATCGCGGAACCGTGAACGGCGGGCGGCGCGGCGCGGTCCGGCCGCGCGGCCGGGCTGCACTTGTCAGGTCGTCCCGCGGCGCGGGAGGATCGCGCCCGACCCCCATGCCCAGCCCCGAGGAGGCGCCGGTCGGTGCCTGATCGCGTTCGTCCGTCCCGGGCCGCCCGCCGGTCCGGCGCTCCCTTGTCCCGCCGCGCGGATCGCGGGCGCGCCGGAGGACGCACGCCGGCTGGGTCGCCGCTCCGCGGGCGCGGTCGGCTCGGCGTTTCCTCCGGCACGCCGCGGCGGTGGCGGTGAGCGGGGCGGGCGTCCTCGTCGTCGGGACCGGCCAGGCGGGCTTCCAGCTCGCCGCGTCGCTGCGCGAGGGCGGCTACGAGGGCCGGGTGCTGCTCGTCGGCGAGGAGCCGGAGCTTCCCTACCAGCGCCCGCCGCTCTCCAAGGCCTACCTGATGGGCAAGGCCGACGCCGCGCAGCTCCGCTTCCGGACGGCGGCGTTCTACGCCGAGAACCGGCTGGAGATCCGCGCCGGCGCGCGCGTCCTGCGGATCGAGCGCGCGGCGCGGCGCGTGCTGCTCGCCTCCGGCGAGGCGCTGCCCTACGAGCACCTCGTCCTCGCGACCGGGGCGCGCAACCGCGCCCTGCCCGTGCCGGGGGCGGCGCTCGACGGCGTGCTGTCGTTGCGCACGCTGGCGGAGGCGGAGGCGCTGCGGCGCCGGCTGGAGACGGCGCGGCGGGCGGTGGTGGTGGGCGCCGGCTTCATCGGCCTGGAGTTCGCGGCCGTCGCCGCCGCGCGCGGGCTGGAGGTGACGGTCGTCGAGGCGCTCGACCGGCCGATGGCGCGCTCCGTCTCGCCGCTCGTCGCCGCGCATCTCCGCGCCGCGCACGAACGTGCGGGGGTGCGCTTCGCCTTCGGCGCCGCCCTCGCCCGCATCACCGGCGAGGCCGGCCGCGCGACCGGCGTCGAGACCGCGGACGGGAGGCGCATGCCGGCCGACCTCGTGCTCGTCGGCATCGGCGTGGTGCCGAATGCCGAGCTCGCGGCCGAGGCGGGGCTCGCCGTCTCGGACGGCGTCGTGGTGGACGGGCTGCTGCGGACCGAGGACCCGGCGATCTCCGCGATCGGCGACTGCGCGCGCTTCCCGTGCCGCCACGCCGAGGGGGCGCCGCTGCGGCTGGAGGCGGTGCAGAACGCCGCCGACCAGGCGCGCTGCGTCGCCGCGCGGCTGCTCGGCCGGCCCGCGCCCTATGCGAGCCTGCCGTGGTTCTGGAGCGACCAGGGCCCGCTCAGGCTGCAGATCGCGGGACTCTCCGTGCCGCACGAGCGGGCCGTCCTGCGCGGCGATCCGGCGGCGGGGCAGGGGTTCTCCGTGTTCTGCTTCCGCGGCGGGCGGCTGGTCGGCGTGGAATCGGTCAACCGCCCGCTCGACCACGTGCTCGCCCGCAAGGTCCTGGAGCGCGGCGGCGGCGTGACGCCCGAGCAGGCGGCGGACCCGGCCTTCGACCTGAGGGCGCTCGCGGCGGGCAGCGGCGGCGCGCGGTGACGCGGCGTGCGGGGGGCGCGCGCTCGCGCCGCCGCTATGCCGCCGCCTGCCGCGCGGCCGTCGCCGCCGCGCCGCGCGGCTGCAGGCGGAAGGCGGGCGCGTGGTCCGGCCGGCAGGTCGCGACGCAGACCGGCAGGGCGGGGCGGGTGCTCGCCAGCGCGATGCGGAAGCGGCGCACGATGCTGGCGATCAGCAGGGCGGAGAGCGCGGTGGCGAACAGCGCGCCGATGCACACGCGCGGGCCCATGCCGAAGGGCAGGTAGCTCATCGGCTGCGGCCGCGGCGCGCCGGGGAGGAAGCGGGCCGGGTCGAACGCCTCCGGCTCCTGCCAGTGGTGGCGGTGGCGATGCAGCACCCAGGGGGCGATCATCACCGTCGCGCCGGGCGCGATCCTCGTGCTGCCGGCCTGGTCCTCCGCCTTCGCCTCGCGCACGATCATGAACACCGGCGGGTAGAGGCGGAGCGATTCGCTGAACACGGCGCGCGTGAAGGCGAGCTGCTGGAAGGCCTGGGCGGCGTTGTCCGGGCCGAGGTCGAGGCCGGCCGCCTCCTCGGCGATCCGCTCCTGGAGGGCCGGGTGGAGCGCGAGCAGGTAGATCGTCCAGAAGAGCCCCGAGGTGGTGGTCTCCTGCCCGGCGACGAGCATGGTGGCGACCTGGTCGCGCAGTTGCTCGCGGCTGAACTCGGCGCCGCTCTCCGGGTCGCGCGCCTCGCGCAGCAGGTCGAGCAGGTCGCGCTCGCCGCCCGCCCCCGTCCGCTTCGTCCGAAGGCGCCTCTCCACCACCTCGTCGAGCATGCCGATCCAGTCCTTCTCGAGCCGGCGGCGCATCAGGTCGCGCGGGCTCGCGATCCGGAGGGGGAGCAGCACGTCGAGCAGGAAGGGCCGGCCGAGATGCTCGATGTAGCGCGTCATCAGCGCGTGCATGCGCGGGCCGAAGTCCGACATCTCGAGCGAGAACATGGACTTCCCGCTGAGGGCGATGGACCAGCGCCGGGCGAGGTCGAGGAGGTCCACCGGCGCGCCGCGGGCGGCATCGGCCTCGAGCGAGGCGATGATCTCCTGCGCGCCGAGCGCGAAGTGCCGGGCCAGGATCGGCAGGGCGCGGGGCGAGAAGGCGGGCGCGGCGATGCGCCGCGCGTGCCGCCAGGCCTCGCCCTCCGCGAGCAGCAGGCCGTTGCGCACGACCGGGCGGAGGATGCGGATGCGGAGGGGCGAGCGGGTGTAGTTGTCCTCGTTCTCGACGAGGACGCGCCGCACCGCCTCGGGCTCGTTGAGGAGAAGGATCGGCCTGCCGAGCGCCGCCTGCGTCAGGGCCGGGGCCTCGTAGGCCTCCCGCGGCCACATCCGGAGGACATTGGTCCGCAGCGCGTCGAGCAGGGCGAAGCCCGCGAGGGGACGCTCCGGGATCGGGGGCGGGACGAATCGCAGCCCGGACATGCGCGAAGGCCTTCCTCACCGGACCGCGCTTGATCCTGCTCCGAAATCCTCGGTTGTCAAATCGAAACCGTCGCGGTGCCAGGCGGGGCGCATCGGGCGCCCCGCCGAGGCGTGCCGCCGCGGGATGGGACGGGCCGGTGCCCCGACGCCGGGCCGGGGGCCGCCCTTCAGGCCGCCGCGCGGTGCGCGCCCGCGATCACCTCGTCGAGCGCCGGCTTGATGTGGCGCATGAACAGGTCGAGGGTCTCGATCACCACCTCCTTCGGCGTCTGCGCGTAGTGGTTGATCAGCGCGACGTATTCCGCCGGGAACACCTTCCACTGCTCGATCATCTGCCGGCGCACGCTCTCCACCGTGCCGAAGATGAACAGGCCGGAGTTGACGAGGCTGCCGAAGTAGTCGTCGTTCTCCACCTTGCGCCGGCCCATCGCGGCGTAGAAGTTCTTCCAGATGTCGAGGTCGTAGGCGCGGATGCGGTTGAGCGCGTCCTCCTCGGTCCTGCCGATCTGGATCCAGCGCACGAGCGACTGGTTCTGCCCGGGCTTGAAGCTGTGGCCCGAGGCGGCGGCCGCCTGGCGGTAGTGCTCGGCGAGCGGGCCGGCGGAGGCGATCGAGGTGAAGTAGGTCGGGATGAAGCCGTGCCTGCCGCAGAAGGCGATCGTCTCCGGGCTGCCGGAGCCGGCGACGAAGACCGGCGGGTGCGGCCTGGTGTAGGGCGCCGGCACCACGCTCACGCGCCGCGTCGCGCCGGTCTTCTCGTCCACCTCGCCGGGCGCGCCGAGGCGCTGCGTCACGCCGGCGCGCGCCAGCGGCCAGTCCACGACGCCGGTGTCGTAGGGGTAGGGGATCTGCCAGTTCAGGCCCTTGTGCGAGAAGCTCTCCTGCGTCCAGGCCTTGAGCACGATCTCGACGTTCTCCTCGAAGATCGCGCGGTTGCGGGCGTCGTCGTCCCTGTCCTTGGCGACGGTGGTGGCGGTGGAGAAGCCGGCGGCCTGGGTCTGCGGATTGTAGATCGCCGCGCTCGGCGACTTGGTCGCCGCCGCGCCGAGGTGCTGGCCGAGCACGTTGGTCCAGCGCGACTGGTAGCCGCGCGCGAAGCCGACGAAGCTCCGCCCGCGCGCGAGGTGGTTGACGATCGCGGTCTCCTCGGCGACGCGGATCGGGTTCTGCGTGCTCATCACGTAGCCGAGCGTGCCGACATGGATGTTCTTCGTGATCGCCGCCCAGTAGGCGTCGAGGATGCCGGGGGAGGGGCCGACCTCGTAGCCCTCCGACCAGAAGTGGTGCTCGATGGCGGCGACACCCCAGACGCCCATCTCGTCGGCGGCCCGGACCACGTCGGTGAAGCCGTGGATCGCGGCGTGGTAGAGCTCGCTGTTGCGCCCGATCGGGCGCAGCCGCGCGCGCTCCTCCTCGTCGCGCGCGGGCATCACCGGGTAGACGACGGTGTAGGGCTTGAGCATCGGCGTGTCCTCCTCGGCGCGAGCATCCCCGCTGCGTCGGCGCCACGTCAATCCGCGCCGGTGCGGGTCCGGGGCTATCCTGCCGCGGCGCGGCGGTAGGAGAAGGCCTGCTCCGGCCCCGTGACGAACTCGAGCAGCGCCGCGCGGCCCTCCTCCGTCGCGCGGCGGGCGCGGCGGATGGCGCCGGCGATCTCCCCAGGGTCCTCCACACGCTCGCTCCAGCCGCCGAGCTCGCGCGCGATCCCGGCGTAGTTCCCGCCGATGTCGCGGGTGCGGTACTTCTCGTGCGAGAGTCTCATGTGGCCGGTCTCGATCGCCATGGTGGCGTTGTTGAACACCATCGTGCAGATCGGCGCGCCGACCCGCACCGCCGTCTCGAAGTCGAGACCGGTCATGCCGAAGGCGGCGTCGCCCATGAAGTTCACGCAGAACTTCTCCGGCGCGGCGAGCTTGGCGCCGATGGTGAGGCCGAGCCCGGTGCCGAGCGCGTGCGACTTGCCCCAGCCGATGTAGCCCCGCGGCGCGACGGCCCGGTAGAAGGGCACGATCTGGTCGCGCGGGCTGCCGGAATCGTGCGTCACGATCGCCTCGGCGGGGTCCACGGCGCGCATGAACTCGGCGATCACGCGGTAGGGCGTGATCGGCCTTTCGGCGGAGCCGAGCTTGCCCCGCCACTCCGCCAGCCACGCGTCGCGCAGGCGCGCGATCTCCTGCGCCACCGGGCGGGCGTCGCGCGCCTTGCCGTCGAGCCGGTCGCGCACCGCGTCGGCCAGTTGGCGCAGCACCAGCTTCGCGTCGCCGAGGATGGCGCGCTCGGTCGCGTAGGCCTTGTGCAGGTCGCGCGGGTCGTTGGTGGCGTGGATGATGCGCTTGCCGTCCGGGAGCGTTGCTGTGGTGATGTTGTGGCGCGTCAGGCTCGCCCCGATGGCGAGCACGACGTCGGAGGCCGCGAGGAAGTGCTTCGCCGGCCCGGTCAGCACGATCGCCGCGGTGCCGAGGGCGAGCGCGTGGTCCTCCGGGAAGGCGCCCTTGCCCTCCATCGTCGTCATCACCGGCGCGGCGAGGAGCTCGGCGAGCTCGCGCAGCTCCGCCGTCGCCTCCGCGTACATCACGCCCTGGCCGGCGTAGAGGACGGGGCTCTGCGCCTCGACCAGCAGCCGCGCCGCCTCCTCGGCGTCGCGCGGGTCGCCGGCGGAGCGCGTCGGGCGCACGGGGCGGTAGTCGAGCGGCGCGCCGCCGGGGATCTCGGCGCCGACCACGTCCTGCGGCACCTCGACCATTACCGGGCCGGGGCGGCCGTTTCACAGCGCGCTGAAGGCGCGACGCATCACGTTCGCCGTCTCGGCAGGCAGGATCAGCTCCTCGGCCTGCTTGGTGACGCTGGCGTAGGCTCGGCTCGAGCGGAACGTCGGGAAGACCTGCGCCCGCGCGCGCGGATGGCCGAGCGGCAGGACGAGCACCGGGCTGCCGTCCGAGAAGGCGGTGGCGACGCCGGGGAAGGCGTTCTCCGCGCCCGGCCCGTACTGCATGGCGAAGGCCGCGGGCGGGCGGCCGTTCAGGGTACGCGCGTAGCCGTTCGCCATGTCCACGCCGACGCGCTCCTGGCGGCAGAGGATCGGGCGGATGCCGGCGGCGGCGGCGGCCTCGATGAGCGGCGTCGTCGGGTAGCAGAAGAGGTGCGAGATGCCCTCGCGCTTCAGGATCTCGGCGATCGCGTCCATCACCAGCATTCGGCGTCTCCTCCCCGCGCGGGTCCCGGCCGTCCGAGCCATAGCCCGCGGCAGCGCGGGCTGCCAGGGCGCGGCGCGCGCGCTATGCTCGCGCGAGGGGATGCGGGCCGCGTCGCATCGGCCCCGCGCCGGACCGAGGAGAGGATGGCATGGCGGACGCGAGCACGGGGGAGCTGCCGCTCTCCGGCCTGCGCGTGCTGGATTTCGGACACACGGTGATGGGCCCGACCTGCGGCCTGGTGCTCGCCGACCTCGGCGCGGAGGTGATCCGGGTCGAGCCGCCGGAGGGCGACCGGACGCGGCGCATGTACGGCTTCGCCCGCGGCTTCTTCGCCACCTTCAACCGCAACAAGCGCTCGATCGGCGTGGACCTCAAGCACCCGGAGGGCCGCGCGATCATCGAGCGGCTGCTGCCGACGACCGACGTGCTGATCGAGAACTTCGCCCCCGGCGCCATGGACCGGCTCGGCCTCGGCTGGGAGCGGGTGCGGGAGATCAATCCGCGGCTGGTCTACTGCGCGCTGAAGGGCTACCTGCCCGGACCCTACGAGCACCTGCCCTCGCTCGACGAGGTGGCGCAGATGCAGGGCGGCCTCGCCTACATGACCGGCCCGCCGGGGCAGCCGCTGCGCGCCGGCACCTCGGTCGTGGACATCACGGGGGGCGTGTTCGGCGCGGTGGCGATCCTCGCCGCGCTGCGCGAGCGCGACCGCACCGGCAAGGGGCGCCTGGTGCGGAGCGCGCTGTTCGAGAGCGTGGCCTTCCTCGTCGCCCAGCACATGGCCTTCACCGCGCTGACCGGGCAGCCGGTGCCGCCGATGCCGGCGCGCCAGTCGGCCTGGTCCGTGTACAACGTGTTCGAGACGGCGGACGGGCCGGTCTTCCTCGCCGTCACCAGCGACGCGCACTGGCGCCGCTTCTGCGAGGAGTTCCGCTTCCTCGACCTGCTCGAGGACCCGGCGCTCGCCACCAACGACCAGCGCATCGCCGAGCGCGGGCGGCTGATGCCGCGGCTGCGCGCGGAGCTGGCGAAGCTGCCGGCGAAGGAGGTGATCGCGCGCTGCAACGCGGCGCTGGTGCCCGCCGCGCCGGTCAACCGGCCGCAGGACCTGTTCGAGGACCCGCACCTCCGCGCCGGCGGGGCGATGGCGGAGGTGGCGCTGTCGGAGACGGTGAAGGCCTTCCTGCCGCTGCTGCCCATCGCGATCGAGGGGGCGCCGCTCGGCGTGCGCCGGCAGCCGCCGAAGGCGGGCGAGGCGACGCGGGAGGTCCTCGCCGCGCTCGGCTACGACGCGGCGGCGATCGAGTCGCTCGCCGCGCGCGGCGTGATCGGCGGCGCGGCGTGACGGGTCGGCTCAGCGGAGCCGCGGCGCGCCGCGGCTCGCCGTGACCGCGATGTAGACGCCGGCGGCGATGATGATGCCGGCGCCGATCCAGGTGGCGAGGTCCGGCAGCAGGCCAGAGACGAACCAGCCCACGATCACCGAGCCGATGATCTGCCAGTACTGGAAGGGCGCGATGACGTTGGCCTGCGCATAGGTGAGGGCGCGCGCCACGCAGTAGTGGCCGGAGGCGCCGAGCGCGCCGAGGCAGGCGTGCAGCAGCACGTCCGTCGCGCTCTCCGGCGTCTTCCAGGCGAAGGGGACGACCGCGCACATCACCAGCGTGCCGACCAGCGCGCTGTACATGACGGAGGTCTCCGGCCGGTCGAGGCCGGCGACGCGGCGCGTGAAGATCTGATAGACCGCGTAGCAGAAGGCGCTGCCCATGATCAGCAGCGAGGCCCAGTGGAACACGTCCGTCCCGGGGCGGATCACCACCAGCACGCCGAGGAATCCGATCAGCACGGCGGCGAGCCGCGAGGGCCGGATGCGCTCCCCGAGCATCGGCCAGGCGAGCAGGGCGACGAAGAACGGGGCCATCTGGCTGATCGAGCCGGCCTGGGCCAGCGGCAGGTGCTTGACCCCGAAGAAGAACATCGCCGTCGACATGAGCAGCAGGATCGAGCGCGAGAGCTGGGCCGCCGGCCGCACCGTGCGCAGCACGGCGAAGCCGTAGCGCGGCACGATCACCGCCAGCACGATCAGGAGGTGGCCGGTGTTGCGCGCCCAGATGATCTGCTCGGAGGGGTAGGTGCGGCTCAGGACCTGCACCAGCCCGTTCATCACCGGGAACAGGGTCCCGGCGGCGCACATCAGCAGAATGCCGAGCAGCACGCGCCGGTCGAGGCCCGGCGCGAGCGCGGCGGTGCTCCCCCGCGGCAGTTCGGCCACGCCGCCCGCGCCCCGCCGCTAGCCGCCCTCGAGGAAGGCGAGCGTCTCGGCGCCAACCTCCCCGGCGCGCTCCCAGGTCATGCAGAACCGCGCGCCGGGGATCACCTTCAGCCGGATGTCGCGCACCTGCCTCAGGAGGTCGTCGGCGTACCTGCGGAAGTAGAAGTGCTCGCCCATCAGCAGCAGCGCGGGGCGGCGGATGCGCCGCAGGCCGGCGGCGAGGTCGTAGGCGCGCAGCGCGTCGAGCGCCTGCCAGCGGTCGCGCCCCGCCTCGATCTGCGCGACGTTGATGCGGTCCATCCAGGACTGCGTCGGGCGCATCGGTGCGTGCGCCGGATCGCGCTCGAGCACGAACTCGATGGTGCGGGTGAGGGGGAAGCCGCTCGGGTCGGCCGGGCGGTGGTCGGCGGTGACGTCGCCCTCCGTCTCGTGCAGGGGAATGCCGGGGAGGAAGGGGCAGTTGACCAGCACCGTCCGCTCGACGCGGTCGGGGAAGGTGCCGGAGACCTCGGTGGCGACGAGCGAGCCGACCGCCTCGCCGAGCACCGAGGCGCGGCGGATGCCCAGGGCGTCCATCACCGCGACCGCGACGCGCGCATAGTCCTCGATGCGCGGCCTGCCTGCGACGTGGTCGGACATGCCGTGGCTCGGGTAGTCCATCGCGACGGCGCGGAGCCGCGGCGCGAGCACCTCCATCAGCTCGAGCATCAGCGCCGAGGACTGGGCGTTGATGTGGAACAGCATGATGCTCCGCCCGCCGCGCGGTCCGGCGGCGCGGTAGTGGATGTGGCCCATCTCCGTGCGGACCAGGCCGCGCTCGATCTCCACGGCGGTCGTCCCTTCCTCGCACCGTCAGGACGAAGCCGCGCCGGGGGGCGCGACGCCTCGGCGCGCCTCTCCCGCCCGGCGCCGCGCCCACGCTGCCGCGCCGGCGCCGGGACGGCGAGCGGCGCCGCGATGGCCGCATGCAAATGTCGGCGCGCCAGGCGCATCGCGTCCTCCGCCCTGCGTCGAGCGCCCGCTGCGGAAGCGCGGCGGGGCGTGCCTCGACGATCCCGTGCCGCGACGGTAGTGGGGCGGGTGGCGGGGGGCAAGGCGCCGGCGACCGGGCCGGGGGAGGGCGCATTCCCGGCGCGGCGAACGGCGCACGCCCGATCCGGGCGCCCGCGGGCCTATCCGCGGTCCGCGGCGCCGCGCATCCGCGCCGTCGCCGCCCACACGACGGCGAGCAGCACGATCCCGCACGCCGCCATCAGGGCGATCGCGGCCGGCGCGCCGAGCGCCTCGGCGAGCAGGCCGACGGCGAGCACGCCGATCGGCCCCGTGCCGATGCAGGTGGTGATCAGGCCGAGCATCCGCGAGCGCGCCTCCGGCGGCGCCTCGGTCAGCGCGAGCGAGGTCTGCAGGCTCGCGAACAGCGCCGTGCCGAGCCCGCCGATCGCCAGCACCGCCAGCGCGAGCCAGAGCGCGGGCGAGCCGGCGGCGGCGATCAGCGTGGCCATGTAGAGGCCGGAGCCGAGGACCAGCGCCCCCGCCCCCAGCCGCGAGCGGTGCCGGCCCGAGGCGATGAGCAGCCCGCCGGCCAGCGCGCCCACGGGCTCGGCCGCGGCGAGCAGGCCGATCTGGAAGGGCGTCGCGTCGAAGGCGGCGCGGCCGAACGCCGGCAGCACGCCGGTGTGGCTGAAGGCGAAGACGTTCATCGCCACCGTCACGCCGAGCGTGGCGAGCAGCGTCGGGTGGCGCCGCGCGATGCGCGCCGCGTCGGCGATGTCGGCGAGCAGGGCGCGGGGCCGCAGCGGCCGCCGCTCCTGCGTGTGCCGGACGGCGAGGACCAGCGCGAAGGCGGCGAGGTAGACCGCGCCCGCGATCGCGAACGCCGCCGCGACGCCGATCGTCCCGTAGGCGAGGCCGCCGAGCAGCGGTCCGACGAGGCGGGTCGTGCTGGCCGTCGTGGTGTCGAGCGCGATGGCGGCGACCACCGATTCGCCGCCCGCCGCCTCCGCCACCATGCGCCGCCGGACCGAGTGCTCGCCGGCCCAGACCACGCCGGCGACGAGGCCGCTGGCGGCGAGGTGCCACACCTGCAGCCGCCCGGTCGCGGCGAGCGCGGCGACGGCGAAGGCGCCGGTGGCCACCGCCGCCTGGCCGGCGAGCAGGATGCGGCGGCGGTCCAGCGCCTCGGCGACGGCGCCGGTGAAGGCGCCGGCGAGGAGCATGGGCGCGGCCCTCGCCATCTGCACCAGGGCGACGGCGAGGGCCGAGCCGGTGGCCTCGAAGGTGAAGATGCCGGCGACCAGGATCTCCACCCAGCGCATGGAGTTCGCGAGGCCGCCGGCGGCCCACAGGCGGAGGTAGTCGGGCGTGGCGAGCAGCCGCCGCATGGGCGTCCGCTCGGCGGCTTTGGGCGGGGACATTCGAACTCGGCGGCGCGGCGGCGTTCCTCGCCGCGAGCCTCCCCCGCGCCGGCGCCGCGGGCAAGGGCCCCGCCCGCGGGCCGCCGTCAGTCGGCGAGCAGGGTCAGGCTCTCCGCCGGGATGGTCAGCGTGCCGGGGGCGTTCAGCGTGGCCGGCGTGGCGAGCGCGGACCAGGTCAGCGGATTGCCCCCCGAGGGCGCGTCGAACAGGCCGATGTGGGTCAGCGTGCCGACGGCGGCGGTGAAGGTGAAGCGGATCGCCGCGGCGTTGCGCTGCATGCCGGTGCCGGTGAAGGTCGCCGGCTGGCGGGCGTAGCCGGCGCCGATCGGCTCGCCGGTCAGGCCGGAGGGGTCCGAGCCCCCGGTGCCGAGCCCGAGCCACACCTTGGCGGGCAGCGCGGGCTGGCGGCCGCAGAGCGCGCGGGCGAGCAGGTTCTTCGCGTGGTCGGTCAGGGCGGTCATGGGCGTGGCTCCTCGCGTCTCCCGGTCAGGACACCACCGTGCCGTCGGGCCAGCGCCAGCTCGTCCCGTCGCTGACGGCGAGCCGCCGGTTGCCGGCGCCGTCCGCGACGTAGATCAGGCAGCGCGGGTACCAGGCGGCGAGGGGGAGGGCCCCGACCGGGTAGGAGGGGATCTGGATGGGCGCGCCGGCGAGGATCGCGCCCGAGCCCTTGGCAGCGAGCGAGAGGCTGACATTGGCGTCCGTCCCCGCCGCCGCGATGCCGGGCGCGCCCCCGGCGCCCGCGCCGCTGACCTGCACCGCGTTCGCGGTGCCGGCGGGCGCGGGCAGCGCCTGGCTGACCGTGCCGTTGGTCCCGGCGTTGACCAGCGGCCCGCCATTGCCGTTGCCGAGGATCGGCGGCGTGCCGAGGTGCACCTGGTTCGGCGCGCCCGCGCCGGAGCTCACCAGGTGCAGCGCAGCCGCACCGTTGTTCAGGGTGTTGAAGCGCTCGCAGCGCAGGGCGAAGACGTCGAGCCGGTTGCCCTGGCCGCCGACGCGGATGGCGTTGGATTCGCAGGCGTCCACGCGCAGGTTGCCGACTTGGATCTGGGCGTCGTTGCCGTCGATGCGCAGGCCGAAGGAGGCGGCGAGCGGCGCGCCCGCGCCCTGGAACAGCTCGCCCTGCGTGGTGAGGCAGGCGATCTGGCCCGTCACGCCGTCGCCCTGGACCCATACGCCCTGCTTGGCGAAGTCGGCGTAGCCCTTGCCGAGGTAGAACTTGGTCGTCACGCCGGAGGCCGAGGAGGCGAAGCGGATCATGCTGCGGCAGCCGAGCGCGAAGATGTCGTCGAGGAAGACGCCGTCGCAGCGGCGCAGCAGGAGACCGTCGGTATTGGCCTGCTGCCAGCGCACGACGTGGACGTTGCCCGACCAGAAGTTCCAGAAATGGACGTGGTGGATGCGCGGGATGTCGTAGCAGCGGTCGATCTCGACGCCGACGGTGAACACCTGGCCGCGCAGGCGCTGGACGTTCAGCCGCCCCGAATTGTCGCAGAGGATGCCGCGGTTGACGGCGCAGAGGAACACGTTCTCGAAGTCCACCGCGCCGTAGCAGTCCACCACGCGGAAGACGAAGGGGTAGTCGGTCGGCGCCCAGGTCTCGGTCTGCGGCGCCGAGTGGGTCTGGCGCACCGCGAGGTCGCGCACGGCGGAGCCGCGCGCGCCGGCGCCGGTGAAGGTGAAGGGGGTGAAGCCGGTACCGTCGAGAGTGATCCAGGTGCCGTCGGCGGCGCCCGGCCCCTCGGTGAAGCCGGCGCCCTGCAGCACGACCGAGACGTTGTCGATCAGGACCGGCGAGGCGATGCGGTAGCGGCGCGAGCCGAACAGCAGCGTGCCGCCGCCGCTCGCCTTGAGCGCGTTGACCGCCGCCTGGATCGCCGGGCCGTCGTCGGCGACGCCGTTGCCGACGGCGCCGAAGTCGCGCACATGCGCGGGCCGGTCGGCGAGCAGCCCGGCGCGCAGGCCGGCGAGGCTGGTGCGCCGGGTCTCCGCGCCGGCGCCGGTGCCCTGGACGATCGGCAGCAGGTCGGCCTCGACCGGGGTGGTCGCGGCGGGCAGGGCGCTGATCTTGGTGTCCGACATCGCGTCTGGAGGTCCTGTGGGGGGGCGGGGGGGGAGGGAGGAGCGGTCGCGGCCGGTCGCCGCGCCCGGGCTAGAGGCGCAGCGCGCCGCCCTGCTCGGCGAGCAGCAGGCCGCCCCGCTCGAGCAGCAGGCGCGGCGGCGGAGCGACGGTGAAGGGCGGCGAGAGCGCGGATAGTCCGGCGTCGTCGGTGTCGGCGGCGCGGATGCGATAGCCGTCGCCGAGCGGCGGGGCCTGGAACACCGCCGTAGCGACGCCGCCGAGCACCGGGACGGTCAGGCCGGGCGCGGCCGGCGAGCCGTCCGGGCGGAGGAGGCTGAAGGCCAGGGAGGCGATCGGGCCGAGGACGGTCGCGCTGGCGGCGATCTCGACGCCCGCCGTCGCGATCGCCGGCAGCGGGCCGAGCGCGATGGAGCGCGCCACGGCCTCCGCCGCCTGGACCACGCCGAAGCGTTGGGTCGCCGAGCGGGTCAGCGCCAGCCCGGCGGCGGCGGCGTCGAGGGTGACGCCGGTGGCGGCGGTGCCGTCGGCGCGGATCGACATCAGCGCCGTGGCGTCGGCCGCCTGCACGACCAGCACGTCGCCCGGGCGCAGGCGATCGGCGACGGGGGCGAAGTAGCCGGGGGCGAGCACGGCGGCGCGGCTGTCCGTCGTGCGGTAGTGCCAGAGCGAGAAGCCGTTGGCCTGGGTGAGCGGCGTCAGGCCGGGCGCGTCGAAGGGCATCGGGGTCTCCCGGGCTCAGCCGGCCGGCGCGGCGGTGCCGCGCGGCCGGGCGCCGGGGCGCGTGGCGGTGCGGACAGGATGGATCACGCGGGAATCGTCTCCTCGGGCATCGCCGCCGGCCGGCCGCGCGACCAGCGGCGCGCGCCGCGCGGCGCCAGCGCCACGACGCGCGGAGGCGCGGGGCTCGGACGGATCGGGTTGGGGGAGGGGCGAAGCGGGCGCGATGCGCCCCTTGGCCCGGCCTCGATACGACGGCGGCGGGCCGGCGGTCAAGGAAAAAATTCCTTTCTCCGGCACGGGCGGTCTTCGCTGCCGCATCCGCGGCTCCCCCTGCCGCCCGCGCGTGCTAGAAGCCGCACGCCTTGGCGCGTCCCGGATCGCCCCGGCCGGGCGGCGCGCCGCTGAGAGGGAGCCCGCCGATGCCACGCCGCACCGCCGCACCGCGCCCCTCGCGCCCAGGACGGCGGCTGGGAGCCGTCCTGCTGCCGCTGGTCGTCCTGCTCGCCGCCGCGCTGGCGCCCGCCGGGCGCGCCCCCGCGCAGGCGCCGCCGGTGCTCAACGTGTACAACTGGAGCGACTACATCGCCCCGGAGGTCCTCCAGCGCTTCACGGAGGAGACGGGCATCCGCGTCCGCTACGACGTCTACGACAGCCTGGAGACGCTGGAGGCCAAGCTCTCGGCCGGCCGCTCCGGCTACGACGTCATCGTGCCGACCAGCGAGCCGACCTTCGCGCGGCTGATCCGCGCGGGCGCGCTGCGGCCGCTCGACCGGGCGCGGATCCCGAACCTGGCGAACCTCGACCCGGCGCTGATGCGGCGGGTGGAGCGGGTGGATCCCGGGAACCGGCACGGCGCGATCTACCTCTGGGGCACCACGGGGCTCGGGATGCGCCCCGACCGGGTGCGCGAGCTGGCGCCGGATGCGCCGCTCGACAGCTTCGACCTGCTGATGAGGCCGGAGAACGCGCGGCGGCTCGCGCGCTGCGGCATCATGGTGATGGACAGCGCGACGGACGTGCTGCCGATGGTGCTGCGCTGGCTCGGCCGCGACCCGGACAGCACCGAGGCGGCGGACCTGCGCGCGGCGGAGCAGGCGCTGATGGCGATCCGGCCCTATCTCCGCGCCATCCCGGGCTCCGGCGCGATCATGGATGCGCTGGCGACCGGCGAGGTGTGCCTCGCCATGACCTATTCGGGGGACGTGATCCAGGCGGCGGCGCGGGCGCGGCAGGCCGGGCGCGGCGTCGAGATCGCCTACGTCGCGCCGCGCGAGGGCGCGCAGCTCGCCTTCGACATGCTGGCGGTCCCGGCCGACGCGCCGAATCCGGAGGCGGCGATGGCCTTCATCGACTTCGTGCTGCGGCCCGAGATGATGGCCGCCATCACCAACCACACGCGCTACCCGAACGCGGTGCCGGCCTCGCGCCCGCTGCTCGCGCCGGAGGTGCGCGACGACCCGAACGTCTATCCGCCGGCGGAGGTCCTCGCCAACAGCTTCGTCGCCGGCACGCCGCCGCCCGCGGCGGAGCGCCTGCGCACGCGGCTGTGGAGCCGGTTCAAGGCGGGCCGCTAGGAACGGTGTCCCTGCTGCGCGCGGAGGGGGTGGCGAAGCGCTTCGGCGCGACGGCGGCGCTGGACGGGCTCGACCTGGAGATCGCGCCGGGCGAGTTCTTCGCGCTGCTCGGCGGCTCCGGTTCGGGGAAGACGACGCTGCTCCGCCTGATCGCCGGCTTCGAGACGCCGGATGCGGGCCGGCTGCTGCTGGAGGGGCGGGACCTCGTGCCGCTGCCGCCCCATGCCCGGCCGGTGGCGATGATGTTCCAGAGCTACGCGCTGTTCCCGCACCTCTCGGTGTTCGACAACGTCGCCTACGGGCTGCGCCGCGCCGGGGTGCCGCGCGAGGAGCGCCGGCGGCGGGTGGCGGAGGCGCTGGCGCTGGTGCGGCTCGAGGGGCTGGAGCGGCGCCGGCCGCATCAGCTCTCGGGCGGCCAGCGGCAGCGCGTGGCGCTGGCGCGCAGCCTCGTCGTGCGTCCGCGCCTGCTGCTGCTCGACGAGCCGCTCGCTGCGCTGGATGCGGGCCTGCGCGAGGCGACGGGGTTCGAGCTGCGGGCGCTGCAGCGCGCGACCGGCGCGGGCTTCGTGATGGTGACCCACGACCAGGCAGAGGCGATGGCGCTGGCCGACCGCATCGGCGTGCTGGAGCGCGGGCGGCTCGTGCAGGTCGGCCCGCCCGCGGCGGTGTACGAGCGGCCGGCGACGCGCTTCGTCGCGGCATTCCTGGGCGGGGCGAACCTGCTCGCGGGACTCGTGCGTGCGGACGGCGGCGTGGACTGCGCCGAGGCCGGCTGCCTGCTGCGCCCGGCCGCGCCCGTCGGGAGACCCGCCGGCGCGCCCGTGACGCTCGCGCTGCGGCCGGAGCGGGTGCGCCTGCGGAGCGGGGAAGCGCCGGCGGATGCGGTGAACGCCGCCCGCGGCACGGTGGCCGAGGTCGCCTTCCGCGGCGAGCTCTCCACCGCCCTGGTGCGGCTCGACGGCGGCGCCACGCTGCGCGTCTCGCGGCCGAGCGCCGAGGGGGCGCCGGCGCGCGGGGCGCGCGTGACGCTGACCTGGCCGGCCGAGGCGCTGGCGGTGCTGGCCGACTGATGCGCCGCCCCGACAGGCCGCCCCGCCCCGCGCGGCGGTTCCGCCTCGCGCCGCGCCGCCTCGTCGTGCTGCTGCCGGCCTGGGCCTGGCTCGCGCTGTTCGTCGCCGCGCCGGCGCTGGTGCTGCTCGGCATCGCGCTCGGGGAGTACGACACCGGCGTGCCGCCCTTCCGCCCGCCGCTCGGGCCGGGCGGGGCGTGGCAGGGCACGCTCGCCAATTTCGCCGCCGTCGCGACCGATCCGTTCTACCGCGACGGCTTCCTGCGCTCGCTCCTCGTCGCCTTCGCCACCGCCGCGCTCTGCCTGCTGGTCGGCTACCCGATGGCGCTCGCCATGGCGCGGGCGCCGGAGGCGCGGCGGACGCCGCTGCTGCTCGCCGTGCTGCTGCCCTTCTGGACCGGGTTCCTGATCCGGGTCGGCGCCTGGATCGGGCTGCTGCGCGACGAGGGCTGGCTGAACGGCGTGCTGCGCGCGCTCGGCGTGATCGGGGAGCCGCTGCCGCTGCTCTACTCCGACCTCGCGATGTATGTCGGCATGGTCCACGCCTACCTGCCCTTCGCCGTGCTGCCGCTCTACGCCGCGCTGGCGCGGCGCGACCCGGCGGTGGAGGAGGCGGCGGCCGACCTCGGCGCACGGCCGGCGGTGGTGTTCGTGACGGTGACGCTGCCGCTCTCCGCGCCGGGCGCCGCGGCGGCGTTCCTGCTCGTGTTCATCCCGGCGGCGGGGGAGTTCGTCATCCCCGACCTGCTCGGGCCCCCGGAGGCGCAGCTCGTCGGCCGCATGCTGTGGGGGGAGTTCTTCCAGAACCGCGACTGGCCGCTGGCCGCGGCGCTGGCCGTGGCGCTGCTGGCGGTGCTGATCCTGCCGGTGCGCCTGTTCCAGCGGCTGGAGGCGGGGCGATGAGCGCGGCGCGGGCGGGGCTGTGGCTCGGCCTCGGCTTCCTCTACCTGCCGATCGTGCTGCTCGTGGCCTACGCCTTCAGCGCCGACCGCATCCCCTTCCAGTGGGGCGGCTTCTCGCTGCGCTGGTTCGTCGCGCTGGCAGGGGACGAGCGGCTGATCGAGGCGGCGCTGCTCTCGCTCCGCGTCGCCGCCGGGGCGGCGACGCTCGCCGTGCTGGTGGGCGGCCTGGCCGGCTTCGCGCTGGCGCGCTTCGGCCCGTTCCGCGGCCGCGCGCTGTTCGGGGCGCTGATCGGCGCGCCGCTGGTGCTGCCGGAGGTGGTGACCGGCCTCTCGCTGCTGCTGCTGTTCGTGGCGCTGGAGGGCGCGATCGGCTGGCCGGCCGGGCGCGGCGCGCTGACCGTGCTGCTCGCCCACGCCACGCTCGGCGCCGCCTATGCCGCGGTCGTGATCCAGGCGCGGCTCGCCGAGGCCGACCGCAGCCTGGAGGAGGCGGCGATGGACCTCGGCGCCACGCCCTTCGTCGCCTTCCGCACCGTGACGCTGCCGCTGATGGCGCCCTCGCTGCTGGCCGCCTGGCTGCTCGCCTTCACCCTCTCGCTCGACGACGTGGTGCTGGCGAGCTTCGTCTCCGGTCCGGCGGGGACGACCCTGCCGATGGTGCTGTTCTCCAGGCTCAAGCTCGGGCTGACGCCGGAGGTGAACGCGCTGGGGGCGGTGATCGTGGCGGTCGCGGCCGTCGCCCTCGGTCTGGCCGCCCTGCTGCTTGCGCGGGTTGATGCCCGCCGGGGCGGCGGCTAGGGTCCCGGCCTTTCCGGCAGCGCCCTGGACCCGCCATGACCCTGATCGCCGACCGCCTGAACCGCATCTCCCCCTCGCTCACCATCGCCATGACGACCAAGGCGCGGGCGCTGAAGGCGGCGGGGAAGGACATCATCGGCCTCTCCTCCGGCGAGCCCGACTTCGACACCCCGCCCAACGTCAAGGCCGCGGCCATCCGCGCCATCGAGCGCGGCGAGACCAAGTACACCGACGTCGCCGGCACGCCGGAGCTGCGGAGCGCGGTCTGCCAGAAGTTCAAGCGCGACCACGGCATCGAGTACCGGCCGGAGGAGGTGATCGTCGCCACCGGCGGCAAGCAGGTGATCTTCGACGCCCTGCTCGCCACCATCAACCCGGGCGACGAGGCGATCATCCCCGCCCCCTGCTGGGTCTCCTACCCGGACATCGTCGAGCTCGCCGAGGGCAAGCCGGTGATCGTCCCCTGCGGCCCGAACCAGGGCTTCAAGCTGCGCGCCGAGCAGCTCGAGGCGGCGATCACGCCCCGGACCAAGTGGTTCATCCTGAACAACCCCTGCAACCCGACCGGCGCCGCCTACAGCGCCGAGGAGCTGCGCCCGCTCTGCGACGTGCTGCTGCGCCACCCGCACGTCTGGGTCTTCACCGACGACATCTACGAGAAGCTCGTCTACGACGGCTTCCGGCCGGCGACGATCGTCGAGGTCGAGCCGCGGCTGAAGGAGCGCACCGTCACCATGAACGGCTGCTCCAAGGCCTACGCCATGACCGGCTGGCGCATCGGCTTCGCCGGCGGGCCGGTCGAGCTGATCAGGGCGATGGACAAGCTGCAGAGCCAGAGCACCTCCAACACCTGCTCGATCTCGCAGGCCGCGGCGGTGGAGGCGCTGACCGGGCAGCAGGAGTCCATCGAGGAGATGCGCAAGGTCTACCAGCGCCGCCGCGACATGGTCGTCGCCATGCTCAACGAGGCGCCCGGCCTGCGCTGCCACAAGCCGGAGGGCGCGTTCTACGTCTTCCCGGACATGCGCGGCTGCCTCGGCAAGACCACGGCGGGCGGGCGGAAGATCGGGAACGACGAGGACTTCGTGCTGGCGCTGCTCGAGGAGGAGGGGGTCGCCTGCGTGCACGGCGCCGCCTTCATGTTCCCGGGCCACTTCCGCATCAGCTACGCCACCGACGACGCCTCGCTGAAGGAGGCCTGCACGCGCATCCAGCGCTTCTGCCGCGGGATGCGGTAGCCCGGCGCCGGCGGGCCGCGGCCCAGGCGGACCGCGGCCCCTCCCTGCCCGCCCGGTGCGGGCCGGCGGGTCATGCCGCCCGCAGGCTGTCGAGGAAGGCCGCCATCTCGGTCCTCAGCGCCTCGCCCTGCCGCGCCACCTCCTCGGAGGCGCCGCGCAGCCTCGCGAGCGCGGCCTTCGTCCCCTCGGCGTCCGCGCTCACCTGGTTGATGCTGCCCGCCACCTGCCGGGTGCCGCTGGCCGCTTCCTGTACGCCGCGCGCCATCTCGCGCGTCGTCGCGCCCTGCTGCTGCACCGCCTCGGCGATGGCGGCGCCGATCTCGTTGATGCGGTGAATGGTGGCGCGGATGTTCTGGATGGCCTCCACGGCGCGGCCCGTGGCGGCCTGCATCGCGGCGATCTGCTGGCTGATCTCCTCCGTGGCGCGGCCGGTCTGGTTGGCGAGCGCCTTCACCTCGGAGGCGACGACGGCGAAGCCCTTCCCGGCCTCTCCCGCCCGGGCCGCCTCGATCGTCGCGTTCAGGGCCAGCAGGTTGGTCTGGTTGGCGATGTCGGAGATGAGCCGCAGCACGTCCCCGATGCGCCCCGCCGCCTCGGACAGGGAGCGCACCGTGTCGTCGGTGGCGTCCGCCTCGGAAACGGCGGTGCGGGCGATCTCGGCGGAGACGCCGACCTGCTGGCCGATCCCGCTGGCGCTCGCCGACAGCGCCTCGGCCGCCTCGGCGACCGCGAGGACATGGGCGAGCGCCTGATCGGCGCCCCGGGCGGCCTCGGCCGCCTCGGTTCCGGTGCGGGCCGCGGCGTCGGCCAGGCCCTCCGCGGTGCGCTGGAGCCCCTGGGCCGAGGCGGCCAGGCCCGAGGCGATGCTCCCCACCGCGGCGTCCAGCCGGTCCGCCAGCCGCAACGCCGCTTCCCGGCGCTCCGCCTCGGTCCGCGCGGCCTGGGCCTGGGCCTCGGCCTCCAGCCTGCGGGCGAGCTGCGCCTTCTCCTTCAGCACGATGAGGGAGCGGGCGAGGGCGCCCACCTCGTCGCCATGGTCGGACGCCGGCACTGCCGCCGTGTAGTCGCCCTCCGCGAGCCGCCCGGTGACCTGCGTGAGGGCGGCCAGCGGCCGCGTGATGCGCGTCGTCACGAGCCGCAGGCCGATCGCCATGGTCAGCGCGCCGGCGACCGAGAGGAGCCCGACGACGCCGAGGAAGGCGCGTTCCTGCGCCCGGCTTTCGGCATGGATGGCGGAGGCGCGCTCGGCGAGCCGCTCCGCCAGCGCGTCGAGGCTGGCGAGCAGCGGCCGGATCGCCTGGGGCAGATCGCGGGCCAGGAAGGCCCGCAGCTGCTCCGGCCGGTCGGGCAGCCGGGCCAGCGCCGCGTCGGCGGCCGCCTTGTCGCGGGCCAGGGCTTCCGCCAGGGCCGCATCCTCGGGCGGCAGCGGGCGGCGCGAGAATTCCCGCCAGTCCTCGGCGATGGCGGCCCGGGCCTGCTCGATCCGGCGCAGCGCGGCGCCGGCGTCCAGGCCGCCCGCCTCCACCTGCCCGCTGGTGACCAGGATGCCCTGGGCGTAGCCGTTCGCGAGCCTCTGCAGCTGGCGCAGCGGCAGGAGGTGGTCCGCGTGGATGGCCCGGAGCCCGCTCGACTGCGTGCGGAGCGTCAACCAGGCCGATCCGGTGCCGATGCCCATGATGCAACAGAGCCCGCCGAGCAGGGCGAAGATGAGGATGCGGATGCTGAGGCGCATTGGAGTTCGGTTCTGGGGTTGACGGGGCGCCGGGATCATTGGGCCGGTGCGTTAATCAACCGAGAAGGCCCCGGCACGGGGTCGCGGCACTTGGCGGGGTGGCCCGCCCTGCATAAGGTGCCACCCCCCATCGCAGCCCCCGGAACACCATGCCCGCCCTCGCCGAACGCCTGAAGAACGTCTCGATCTCCGCCTCGGTCGTGATGACCGTGAAGGGGCGCGAGCTGGCGGCGAAGGGCGTGAAGGTCATCAGCCTCGCCTCCGGCGAGCCCGACTTCCCGACGCCGCCGCACGCGATCGAGGCGGCGCACCAGGCGGCGCTCCGCGGCGACACCAGGTACCCGCCGCAGGACGGCACGCCGGCGCTCAAGGCCGCCGTGCAGCGCAAGTTCCGGCGCGACAACAACCTCGACTACGCGCTCGACGAGATCCTGATCGGCAACGGCGGCAAGCAGATCATCCACAGCGCGATGATGGCCACCTGCGACCCCGGCGACGAGGTGGTGATCCCCTCGCCCTTCTGGATCAGCTACGCCGAGATCGCGAAGATCCCGGGCGCCGTGCCGGTGCCGGTCAACTGCCCGCAGAACAACGGCTTCCGCCTGCGCCCGGAGGACCTCGACGCCGCCATCACCCCGCGCACCAGGTGGGTGATGCTGAACTTCCCGAACAACCCGACCGGCGCCGCCTGCACCCGCGCGCAGATGCGGGCGATCGCCGAGGTGCTGCTGAGGCACCCCCACGTCTGGGTCCTCAGCGACGACATGTACGAGCACATGATCTACGACGGGTTCGAGTTCTGCACCATCGCCGAGGTCGAGCCGCGCCTGAAGGAGCGCACCCTCACCGTCAACGGCGTCTCCAAGACCTACGCCATGACCGGCTGGCGCATCGGCTTCGGCGGCGGGCCGCGCGCGCTGATCAGGGGCATGCTCACCATGCAGGGGCAGGCGACCGCCGGCGTCTCCACCATCAGCCAGGCCGCCGCCGCCGCCGCGCTCGACGGCCCGCAGGACCTGATCCGCGAGCGCCAGGCGATCTACAAGGAGCGGCGCGACCTGGTCGTGGACCTGCTGAACCAGGCCGAGGGCATCGCCTGCCACAAGCCGGAGGGCGCCTTCTACGTCTTCCCGAACATCGCCGGCTGCCTCGGCAAGACCAGCAAGGGCGGGCGGCGGATCGAGACCGACACCGACTTCGCCCTCGCCCTGCTCGAGGAGAAGCACGTCGCCACGGTGCAGGGCGCGGCCTACGGCATGAGCCCCTACCTGCGCATCTCCTACGCCACCGACACGGCGAGCCTGCGCGAGGCCTGCGCCCGCATCCAGGAGTTCTGCCGGGAGCTGCGGTGAACGCCGCTGCCCCCCTGCTCCGCCCGGGGCGCGACGCCGACGCCGCGGGCTTCATCGCGCTGATCGGCGCCTGCTGGGCCGAGTATCCGGGCTGCGTGCTCGACGTGGACGGCGAGGTGCCGGAGCTGCGCGCCCTCGCCACCCATTTCGCCGGCCGGGGCGGCGCCCTCTGGGCCGCGGAGCGCGACGGGCGCGTCGTCGGCATGGTCGGCGCGCACCCGCTGCCCGGGGACGACGCCTGGGAGATCTGCCGCATGTACGTCGCGGCGGAGGAGCGCGGCACCGGCCTCGCCCGCCGCCTGCTCGACGCCGCCGAGGCGCAGGCCCGCGCCGCCGGCGCGCGGCGCCTGGTGCTGTGGTCGGACACGCGCTTCGGGCGCGCGCACCGCTTCTACGAGAAGCGCGGCTACGTGCGCGCGGGCCCGATCCGCGTCCTCGGCGACCTCTCGAACTCGCTCGAGTTCGGCTACGCCAAGCCCGCGTGCGGGCTGGCGGTCGAGGTCCTGGACGCGGCGGCCGCCTCCTCTGGGCCGGCCACGCCCGGATGGTCCGGTTCGCCGGATGGGAGCGGCTGCCCGGCGGTATCGAGGAAAGCCCGCGCCTGTTTCCCGACCGGCGCGCGCTCCGCGCCGCACGGGCCGAGGCGGATGCCCGCATCGAGATCTGGGCGGAGACCGTGCCGGAGGACCGGCTCGCCGCGCCGCTGGCCTGGATGAGCGGGGCCAGGGGGCAGCGGACGACCCGGCCCTGCCGGGTTGCGGCGGCGCACTTCCTCAACCGCCGGACGCACCACCGCGGCCAGGCGCACTGCCTGCTCGCCCAGGTCGGCGCCAGGCCGGAGGACACGGACCTGCCCTGGATGGTGGACCTCGGCGCGCTTGGCCTCGGCTGACGCGCCGCGCCGTCCCGCCTCACGATAAGCTGAGTTGCGGCGGCCGGCCGCGCCGGGCGCCGGTCCGTCCGGCGGCGCCGGTCCGGCGTTGCATGGCCGGACAGCCATGAAGCCGGACGAGGGCGCGATGGCGAACGATTCGATCTAGGAGGGGGGTACTTCTTCGCCGACAACGGCGACGTGTGGGGCGGCGTGCTCTACGCCGACTCGACCCTCTACATGGCGGGCGACTGGTTCCACGACGTGGGCGGCTACTACTACGTCGCGAAGGAGACCGCCTACCGCCATGACATCAGCGACTACTTCGGGATCGCCTTCGAGGACGGCTCGGTCTACATCGGGTGGTACTACGAAGCGGCCACCGCGCGCTTCCTCTCCACCTACAGCGGTGGCAACTACGCCGCCGGTGCCCTCGGGCTGGGCAGCGAGTACGACTTCGCCTGGGACGGCCTGCGCTGGGACGATTTCGGTCTCGGCGGCCAGTACCAGGCGACGCTGTTCGCGTAGCTTCGCGGGCGGCCGGCGGCGCGGGCACGGCGGGGCTCGCGCGAGCGGGGCCGATCTGCTGGAAAAGGGCGGGACGGCGACGGGGCGCCACCTGCGGCGCCCCGTCGCCTCGTCGGACCGCGCTGCGCGCGGGGGAGAAAGGCGGGTTGCCCGAACACCACACGCCGCTGATCGCCACCATCGCCCTTGGGCTCGTGCTCGCCTTCGCGCTCGGCCTCGCGGCGCACCGGCTGCGCGTCTCGCCGATCGTGGGCTACCTGCTCGCGGGCATCGCCGTCGGTCCCTTCACGCCGGGCTTCGTCGCCGACCAGGACCTCGCCAACCAGCTCGCCGAGATCGGCGTGATCCTGCTGATGTTCGCGGTCGGGCTGCACTTCTCGCTGGGCGACCTGATGTCGGTGCGCGCGATTGCCCTGCCCGGCGCGATCGCGCAGATCGTGGTGGCGACGCTGCTCGGCACGGCGCTCGCCTGGCAGTTCGGCTGGGGCCTCGGCGCGGGGCTGGTGTTCGGCCTCGCCCTCTCGGTCGCGAGCACGGTGGTGCTGGTCCGCGCGCTGCAGGAGCGGCGCATCCTGGAGACCGAGCGCGGGCGCATCGCGGTCGGCTGGCTGGTGGTGGAGGATCTGGCGATGGTCCTCGCCCTGGTGGTGCTGCCCGCGGTCGGCGGCGCGCTGGCGGTGGGCGGCGCGGCGCCGGGCGGCTTCGGCATCGCCGTGCTGGTGGCGCTGACCCTCGCCAAGGTCGGGGCGTTCGTCGCGGTGATGCTGGTCGCGGGGCGGCGCGTGATCCCCTGGCTGATGCACTACACGGCGTATTCGGGATCGCGCGAGCTGTTCCGCCTCGCCGTCTACGCCGTCGCGCTCGGCGTCGCCTACGCCGCGGCGGCGCTGTTCGGCGTCTCGTTCGCGCTCGGCGCCTTCTTCGCGGGGATGGTGCTGAGCGAGAGCCAGCTCAGCCAGCGCGCGGCGGAGGAGGCGCTGCCGCTGCGCGACGCCTTCGCGGTGCTGTTCTTCATCTCCGTCGGCATGCTGTTCGACCCGCGCATCCTCGTGGAGGCGCCGCTCGCGGTGCTGGCGACGGTCGCCATCATCGTGGTCGGGAAGTCGGTCGCGGCGGTGCTGATCGTGCGCGCCTTCGGGCAGTCCTGGGCGACGGGGCTGACCATCGCGGCGAGCCTCGCGCAGATCGGCGAGTTCTCCTTCATCCTCGCCGGGCTCGGCGTCGTGCTCGGGCTGCTGCCGGCGGAAGGGCGGGACCTGGTGCTGGCGGGGGCGATCCTCTCGATCCTGGTCAATCCCTTCCTGTTCAGCACGGTGGAGCGGCGGCGGGTGCGCCTGGTCCGCCCGCACCCCGCCGGGGCGGCGCCGGCGCCCGAGGCGGCGGGCGCCGCGTCCGGGCCCGTCGCGCCGGCGCCTGCGATGCCGGAACCCGTTGGGGCCCCGGCGCCGCCCGTCTCGCCCTCGGCCGGGGACCCGCCGGCGCGAGACGAGAGGCCGCCGGTGACGGCGCTCACCGGCCACGACGTGCTGGTGGGCTACGGCCGCGTCGGCTCGCTGGTCGGCGCGGGGCTGCTCGCCGCCGGCCGCCCCGTGCTGGTGTTCGAGGAGCGCAGCGAGGCGGTCGAGGCGGCGCGGCGCGCCGGCGCCGAGGTCGTCGAGGGCAACGCCGCCGATCCCGAGGTGATCGCCGCGGCCAACCTGGCCGCGGCGCGGCGCCTGTTCGTCACCGTGCCGGAGGCGTTCGAGGCCGGACAGATCGTCGAGCAGGCTCGCGCGGCCAGCCCGGCGATCGAGATCGTCGCCCGCGCCCATTCGGAGGCCGAGGTCGCGCATCTGCGGGCGCTCGGCGCCGACCTGATCGTGATGGGCGAGCGGGAGATCGCGCACCGCATGCTCGAGCGGGCCGGGGCGGCGGCCGGGGCCGGCGCGCCCGGCCAGGAACCGGCGTCCTGACGCGCCCCGCGCCGCGCGCGCCGCCCCGCCGCCCGGGTTGACCGCCGCGCCGGACCGGGCGAGCGTGCGCGCACGACGAGACCCGCCCGAGGGAGGAGCACCGCCGCCATGTCCGCCGAAGACCAGGCCCTGTTCGACAAGGGACTCCCGATCCGCCGCGCCGTGCTCGGCGCGGACTACGTGGATTCGTCCCTCGCCAAGGCCGACGAGTTCATGATGGCCTTCCAGCGCGCGACCACCGCCTGGGCCTGGGGCTGGGCCTGGGGCGACCCGACGCTCGACCGCAAGACGCGCTCGATGCTGAACCTCGCCATGCTGACGGCGCTCGGCAAGACGCCGGAGATCAAGCTGCACGTGAAGGGCGCGCTGAACAACGGCCTGACGGTGGACCAGATCAAGGCGGTGCTGCTGCACGCGACGGCCTACTGCGGCATCCCCGCCGGCCTCGACGCCTTCAAGGCGGCGCACGAGGTGCTGGTCGCCGAGGGCGCGCTGCCGGGCAAGAAGTGAGATGAGCGCGACGCCCATCCGGCGCATCGGCTTCGTCGGCATCGGCAACATGGGCTGGCCGATGGCGGCGAACCTGGTGAGGGCCGGCTTCGAGGTCGCGGTGTGCGACGTCGCGCCCGGCCGCGCCGAGCGCTTCGCCGCCGAGGTGGGCGGCCGCGCCGCCGCCTCGGCCGCCGAGGCGGCGCGCGGCGCGGAGTGCGTCGTCACCATCGTGCCGACCAGCGCCGAGGTCGCCGCGGCGGTGGCGGCGATGGGCGACGCCCTCGCCCCCGGCGCGCTGCTGATCGACATGACCTCCGGCCAGCCGGGGAAGACGCGGGAGATCGCCGCCTCGCTCGCGCCGCGCGGCGTGGCGATGGTGGACTGCCCGGTCTCCGGCGGCGTGCCGCGGGCGCGCACGGGGGAGCTCGCGATCATGGCCGGCGGCGCCGAGGCCGACCTCGACCGCGCCGAGCCGGTGCTGCGCGCGATGGGCACCTCGATCCACCGCTGCGGGCCGATCGGCGCCGGTCAGGCGATGAAGGCGCTGAACAACCTGGTCAGCGCCGGCGGCTTCCTGATCGGCGTCGAGGCGCTGCTGATCGGCCAGAAATTCGGCCTCGACCCGCAGAAGATGGTGGACGTGCTGAACGCCTCCACCGGCATGAACAACAGCACGCAGAAGAAGTTCGCGCAGTACGTGCTCTCGCGCCGCTTCGACGCCGGCTTCACGCTCGACCTGATGGTCAAGGACCTCTCCATCGCCCTCGAGGTCGGGCGGGAGACGGCGACGCCGACGCCCTTCGCCGCGCTGTGCCGGGAGATGTGGGCCTCGGCGCTCGCAGCGCTCGGGCCGGGCCAGGACCACACGGCGATGGCGAAGCTCAGCGAGCAGCTCGCGGGCAACACCGTCCTGGGAGGGAACAGGGGGCCATGACCTGGGAAGCCTACGCGATCCGCTACGGCCGGCACGAGCGGCCGGCGCAGCACAACTTCCTGATGCCGGTCGAGGACGCCCACGAGGCGATGCCCCTCGACTACTACGTCTGGCTGCTGCGCGGCCCCGGCGGGCACGAGATCGTCGTGGACACCGGCTTCGACGAGGCGCTGGCGGCGCGGCGCAACCGCCGCATCAGCCGCTCCGTCGAGCGGGCGCTGCGCGACTTCGGCACCGATCCCGCGAAGGTGCGGGACGTGATCCTCACCCACCTGCACTACGACCACGCCGGCAACATCGACCTCTTCGCCAACGCCCGCGTCCACATCCAGGACCGCGAGATGGCCTTCGCCACCGGGCGGCACATGTGCACGGCCTGCATCCGCCTGCCGTTCGAGGCGGACCACGTGATCGCGGCGGTCCGGGCCCTCTACAGCGACCGCATGGTGTTCCACGACGGCGAGGGCGAGGTGGCGCCGGGCGTCACGGTGCACCGCGTCGGCGGGCACAGCGACGGGCTGCAGGTGGTGCGGGTGGAGACGGCGCGCGGCCCGGTGGTGCTCGCCTCCGACGCGATGCACTTCTATGCCAACGTCACGCGCGGCAATCCCTTCCCGATCGTCTTCGACCTCGGCGCGATGACGCAGGGCTGGAAGCTGGCGAGGCGGCTCGCCGGCGGGGACGGGACGCGCGTCGTGCCGGGCCACGACCCGGAGGTGCGGCGCATCTACCCGGCGGTGCCCGGGACGGACGGCGAGGTGGTGGCGCTGCACCTGGCGCCGAGGGCCTAGGGCAGGTCGCGGAGGGCCGCAAACGGGCGGGAGCGCGAATCGGCCCGCCAAGCGGCGGGCGGGGGCCGCCGCGCGGGCACGGCCCCGGCCCGCCGCGATCGGGCGGGGCGGCGCCGGCCGCTCCCCGCGCGGCTCGCCTCAGTCGCGCGCCTGGAGGTGCGCCTCCAGCATCCACAGCATCTTGTCCACGGCGCGGGACTGCTCGGTCAGCAGGTCGGCGGTGTCCGCGTCGCCCGCCTCGTCGGTCTGGCCGATCCCCTCGCGCAGCGCCTTCGCCACCTGGGCGTAGCGCTGGGACAGCGCCTTCACGTGGCCCAGGCCGTCGTAGAGGTCCGTCGGGTAGGGCTCGAGCCGGGTGCCCTGGGCCAGGGCCTGCGTCGTGCCGACCGCGGTGCCGCCGAGCGTGACGATGCGCTCGGCCAGGTCGTCCGCGCCCGCGGCGAGCTGAGTGTAGAACTTCTCGAACAGCTCGTGCAGGTGGCCGAAATGCGGGCCCTTGACGTTCCAGTGCGCCTGGCGCGTGGCGTTGTAGAGGTCCACCGTGTCGGTGAGGCAGGCCTGAAGGACGCCGATCGAGACCTTCTTCGCGTTGTCCGGCGTGTCGTTCAGCGTCCGGTGGTGCGGCCTGCCCGCCGCGGCGTCCGCAGTCGCGCTGGCGCCCTTTGGCATGCTCCGTCTCCTTCGTTCGTTGCGGTGAGGAGGATATAGGGCGGCCCTCGGCCGCGTCAGCCCTCCTCCGGCACGACGTTGAGGTAGCGCGCGGCCTCCGGCGGGCCGTCGCCGCGGTGCAACGCGGCGGCGCGGGCGAGCGTTGCGCGGTCCTCCTCGGTCATCCGGTCGGCCTCGCGCAGGTGCTCGGTCCAGGACTCCACCGCCCAGAGCTCGACCCAGCGCTCGGGGTGGGCGATGTCCTCGTAGAGCCGCCAGAGCAGCGCGCCGCCGCGCTGGCGCACGCGGCGCACCTCGGCCATGGCCCGCAGGAAGGCGGCGCGGTCGGCGGGGTCTATGCGGTAGCGCACCACCTCGAGCACCCGGCCGGACCGGCCGGCGGCCAGCAGCCGGGCGAGCTCGGCGTCGGCGTCCTCCGGGCGCGGCATGGGTACGGCGAGGGCATCCGAACCGCCGGCGGCCGGGGCCGGATCGAGCCGCCAGCCGCGCACCGCGACGGCCGCCGCCGCGCCGAGCACGCCCGCCGCCCCGAGGGCGAGCGGCAGGCCGAACGCGCTGCCGACCCAGCCCCACAGCACCGAGCCGAGGGCGAGGGCGCCGAAGAAGCTGAGCTGGTAGATGCCGATGGCGCGCGCCCGCACCCAGGCGGGGGAGGCGAGCTGCGCCGCGGTCTGCAGCGTGCTCGCGGCGCCGATCCAGGCGGCGCCGAACACCACCATGGCGAGGGCCGCCGGCACCCAGTGGGTCGCGAGGCCGAGCAGCGCCACCGCCGCCCCGGAAAGCAGCGAGGCGGCGAACACGGTCCGCCCGCGCTCCCTCAGCCGCGCGCCGATCCGGGGCAGGACGAAGCCGGTGGCGACCGAGCCCAGCCCCATCGCCGCCAGCATCAGTCCGAAGGCGTCGGGGCCGAGGCCGAGGCGCTCCCGCACCACCAGCGGCAGCAGCGCCCAGACGGCGGCGGTGAAGAAGAAGAACGCGCAGGCGCGGAGGATCGCCGCGTGCATCGGCGGCGAGGCGGCGACGAAGCGCACGCCCGCGCGCATGGCGCCGAGGAAGTGCTCCTTCGGCAGCACCGCGCTCGGGCGCGGGCGGCGCCAGGCGAGCAGCGCGGCGATGAGCGCGAGGAAGGTCACGGCGTTCAGCGCGAAGGCCGCCGCCACGCCGAGGGCGGCGATCACGAATCCGCCGAGCGCCGGGCCGACCGCGCGCGCCAGGTTGAAGCCGATGCCGTTGAGCGCGATGGCGCCGACCAGGTCCTCGCGCGGCACCAGTTCCGGCGTGGTCGCGGCCCAGGCGGGAAAGTTGGCGGCCTGGCCGACGCCGATGGCGAAGGTCAGGGCGATCAGGCCCCATGGACCGAGCCCGCCGGTCGCGGTCAGCGCCGCGAGCAGCAGGGCGACGAGGGTGATCCAGCCCTGCGCGGCGATCAGGTAGAGCCGACGGTCGAGGATGTCGGCCAGCGCCCCGGCGGGGAGGGCGAAGAGGAACACCGGCAGCATGGTCGCCGCCTGCACCAGGCTGACCATGAGCGGCGACGGGGCGAGCGAGGTCATCAGCCAGCCGGCGCCGGTGTTCTGGACCCAGAGCCCGACGTTGGAGGCGAGGCTCGCCATCCAGAGCATGCGGAAGGTCGGATGGCGGAGCGGAGCGAAGACGCCGGCGGTGGGCATGACGGCCAGGGTGTGCGGGACGGGCCGCGCGGGCAACGAGAAGGCGCGGCGTGCCGTGCATCGCCGCGGGGGCGTGTCGCGGCGGCCGCGAGGCGAGCCGGACGCGGCGTGCGACGGCCGCAGCCCCGGCGCGGCCGGCGGCGCTGCCGCAGCGCCGGGCGGAGGGGGGACCGTGCGCTCCGGTTGGGCACGCACCCTCGGCCCGATCGGCCGTTCGTGGTCGCGACCGCTCGTTTCAAAATCATATGATCAATTGCATATCTTAAGATGATACGCCATTCTCCCTTCAAGGAACAAACAAAGAACATCGTTGCGCGCCACGCATGGGACCCGGGCCGCAACGCTGCAACGAGCGTTCCGAGGGGAACCGACGCGATGAACGCCCTGACCGACAAGGCCGAGGCCGGCCACACCGGCACCACCCCGGGCCCGCTCGCCGCCGTCCGCGCCGAGATGCAGCGCATGGCGCCCGAGATCGCCCGCGCCCTGCCGCCCCACATCCCGCCCGAGCGCTTCCAGCGCGTGGTGCTCACCGCCATCCAGGCCAACCCCGACCTGCTCGAGGCCGACCGCCGCTCGCTCTGGTCGGCCTGCGTCAAGGCGGCGCAGGACGGGCTGCTGCCGGACGGGCGCGAGGGCGCGCTGATCACCTTCTACGACCGCCGCCGCGGTCGCCTGATCGCGCAGTGGATGCCGATGGTCGCCGGCATCCTCAAGAAGGTGCGCAATTCCGGCGAGCTCGCCTCGATCACCGCCAACGTCGTCTACGAGGGCGAGCATTTCCGCGTCGTCCTCGGCGACGAGGAGCGCATCGAGCACGAGCGCGACCTCGGCGCCGTCGGCCGGCGCGACCCGATCGCGGTCTATGCCATCGCCACGCTGCGCAACGGCGAGCGCGTGCGCGAGGTGATGACCTGGCAGCAGGTCGAGGAGGTGCGCGCCATCTCCCGCGCCCCCGAGAACGGCCCCTGGGGCACCTGGACCGAGGAGATGGCGCGCAAGACCGTCATCCGCCGCCTCGCCAAGCGCCTGCCCATGTCCTCCGACCGCGAGCAGGACGCGGAGCTGCGCCGCGTCATCGAGCGCATCGACGAGCAGTACGAGTTCGCCCGCGACCGCCGGCGGCCGGAGGAGGCCGAGCTGGAGCGGCGGGTCGCCGACCGCATCGGCGGGGACGCGGAGGACGCGGCGGCGCAGCTCGAGCCAGCGCCGGCCATCGCCTATGTCGCGGCGAACGGCAGGGTGCATGTCTCGCCCGACGTCGCCTCCTGGCGCGCCGACTGGCTGAAGCGGGTGAAGACGCTCGTCCTCGCCGACCGCCAGGCCGAGCTGCAGGAGGCGTGGGCGCGCAACAGCGACGCCATCGCCGCCGTCGCGCGGGTCGCGCCGCTGACCGCGGACGAGGTGGTGCAGGCGATCCGCGACGCCCTCGGCTTCGGCGCCGAGCTGCCGGAGCCGGACGAGGCGGGAGCCGTGCCGGCAGAGGCGCTGGACGGACCCGGGCGGGGCTGAGCCCGGCGCGGGCCGCAAGCGCCGCGGCGGCCGCGCCCGGTCGCCGACGGGCCGCCACGAACCGCTGGCGGCGCCCGCCCCGGATCCGCTAGGCTCTTCGCGCCATGGCCGACGCCGCAGAGCCGCGCATCGCCACCTACGCCGAGTTCTGGCCGTACTACCTGCGCGAGCACGCGCAGCCGGCGACGCGCCTGGTCCATGTGGTCGGCACGGTGGCGGGAGTGCTGCTGCTGCTCTGGGCACTGATCCTCGGCCCGCTCTGGCTGCTGCTGCTGGTCCCGGTCGTCGGCTACGGCCTCGCCTGGGGCTCGCACTTCGCGATCGAGCGCAACCGCCCCGCCACCTTCACCTATCCGCTCTGGTCGCTGTGGAGCGACCTGCGCATGGCGGCGCTGTTCCTGACCGGCCGGCTGGAGCCGGAGCTGCGCCGGGCGGGGCTCGGCATCGCCTCGGCGGGCGGCGGCACCGGCGCCTGAGGCGCGTGGCGCGCCGCGCCAGGGGGAATGCCGCGGACCCGTTGCGCCGGCGCGATGGCGCGACCATCTCCTCTGCCTGCCGCCGCGGTGCGCCGACGAGCGCGGCGCCCGGCCCCGGCTCCCGTCAAGGAGGCGCGCGCGATGTCGTCCCGTCGGTCCGTGTCGCCGCCTGCCGCGGCGCTGCTCCTTGCCCTCGCGGCAGCGCATCCCGTGCTGGCGCAGGGGGATGCGGCGCCCGCGCCGGGATCCCTGCCGCCGCCGATCCCCCGCGCCGAGCCGCCGCCACCCGAGCCGCCGGGCCTCGGCGAGCGCGCCGGCGCCGCTCTCGACCGCGCCGTGACCGCCACCGGCGAGGCGGTCGGGCGCGCCGCCGAGTCCGCCGGAACGACGGCCGGCCGGGCGGCGGAGGCGGCCGCCGGCGCGGCCGGCCGTGCCGCCCGCGCCACCGGCAGCACGCTGGAGCGCGCCGGCGAGTGGCTCCAGCGCCAGGGCGACAGGCTGGAGCCGGAGGGCCGGCGTCAGCCGTAGGAGCGCGCAGCCGCCGCGGCTGCCCGCCCGACCCGCAACGCCGGCGGTACCGAGCCGGCAATCTCGCCGGTGACGGAGATGCTCACCACGGCCGGCATGACCCTCTGCGCGAGCGCGGCGAAGTCCGGCACGAGCTGCGTCGCGGCACCGCGCGTCGTCACCGGCAGCGCCTGGGGGGCGGGCGGGACGGCCGCCGGCCGGGCCTCGGACCTTTGCGCGGGCGTCGGCGGTGGCGGCGCCTCGGGCTCCGGGTCGTCGCAGCCGCCGGCGGCGAGAAGGACGAGCGCGAGGAGGAGGCGGGCGACCGGCGCGGCGGCGCGCGGCCGGGGAGGCGGGGGCGGTCTCGTGCCTCGGCGGGCGATCCTTCCTGCGGCGGCGGGCGGAACGGGACGCCGCGCCCGGAGCAGGCGCCGGAGGCGCCGGCACATCCTCGCCCGCGGCAACGCGCCATGCCGGCCCCGGTCCCCGCGCGGCCATCCTACTGCACCGCGAACTTCACCGCCGACAGCGCCGCGATCAGCCACACCGCGCCGGACACCTCCGCGGCGCGCCCCGCCATCGTCTTCACCGCCGCGTGCACGATGAACCCGAGCCCGATCCCGGTCGCGATCGAGAAGGTGAAAGGCATGGCGAGCGCGGTGACGATCGCCGGCATGTAGTCGGTCGCATCCTCCCAGCCGATGTCGCCGAGCGCCCGCCCCATCAGCAGCGCCACGAAGACGAGCGCCGGCGCGGTCGCGTAGCCGGGAATCGAGGTGGCGAGCGGCGCGAGGAACAGCGTCAGCAGGAACAGCGCCGCGACGGTGAGCGCGGTCAGCCCCGTGCGCCCGCCCGCCTGGATGCCGGCCGCGCTCTCGATGTAGCTGACCGTCGTCGAGGTGCCGAGCGTGGCGCCGACCATCGCGCCGGTCGAATCGGCCACCAGGGCGCGTCCGAGGTTCGGCACCGTGCCGTCCTTGCGCATCAGCCCCGCGCGGTGGGTGGTGGCGATCAGCGTGCCGGTGTTGTCGAGCAGGTCCACCAGGAAGAAGGTGAAGACTATGCCGAGGATGCCGAGGGCGAGCGCCCCGGCGATGTCGAGCCGGAGGAAGGTCGGCGCGAGCGAGGGCGGCAGGTCCACGATCCCCCGGTAGGTCGTCAGCCCGAAGGGGATCCCCGCCGCGGCGGTGAGGAGGATGCCGAGCACGATCGCCCCCGGCACGCCGCGCGCGCTGAGGCCCGCGATCAGCAGGAATCCCGCGCAGGCGAGCAGGGTGGATGTCTCGCCGAGCGGCCCGAGCCCCACCAGCGTCGCCGGATGCGCCGCCACGAGCCCCATCCCGCGCAGCCCGATCAGGCCGAGGAAGAAGCCGATCCCGGCGGCGATGCCGAGCTTGAGCGACAGCGGGATGCCGTTGACCAGCCATTCCCGGACGCGCAGCACGGAGACGGCGAAGAACAGCAGGCCGCCCACGAAGACGGCCCCCAGCGCCACCTGCCAGGGCACGCCCATGCCCTGCACCACGGTGAAGGCGAAATAGGCGTTGAGCCCCATGCCCGGCGCCAGCGCGATCGGGAAGTTCGCCAGCAGCCCCATCAGCGCCGATCCGATCGCCGCGGCGAGGCAGGTCGCGACGAACGCCGCGCCGGGATCGATCCCGGCGGCGGCGAGGATCTGCGGATTGACCACGACGATGTAGGCCATCGTCAGGTAGGTCGCGAGGCCGGCCATCACTTCGGTGCGCGGCGTGGTGCCGCGCGCCGTCAGGCCGAAGAACCGATCCATTGCGGATTTCCCCCCTCGCGCGAATCGCCGCGCGAACCCTCGCAGTTTCCTCGCTGTAGGTCGTGCGGGAAGGCCCGATCGGGCGGGCGCGGCGCCAGGTCGTCCCCGCGGAGGCGAGTCGGTGCGGTCGCCATCTTGCCCCGCCGAGGCGCCCCGGGTCTTCCGGGAGAGGAGGGCGGCGCGCCGCTTGCCGGTTTTGGTCCCCGGACGCGGGCGGAATGATTGCGGGGCGAGGCGTCCGCTGTCGGGGATGTGTCCGGGCGGCGGCGCCTCGCGTCCTGCCTGCGTCTTGCGCGCCGGCTGCGCCGGGGCCGTCTCTTTCAGGGACCGTGACGGTCGCCGCCTTCCGCCCGGAGCCCTCGGCGGGGTTGGGGCGCCCGTCGTCGCGACGCCATGGAGGAGGAAATGACCGCGGGGCTCTGGACGCCGCCCGCGTGGTGGCGCAGCGCGTTGCCGCTTGCTCTCGTGCTGCTCCTGCCGGCGCCGTCGGGCGCCCTGGGCGGGCCGCAGGTGGCGGAGCCGCGCGGCATCGTCGTCCGGGAGCCCGCGAAGCCCTCCTTGCGCGTCGGGCCCCCGTCGCCGGCCGAGGCGGACCTCCGCCACCGCCCGATCCGGCAGCCCGCGGCGAAGGCGGCGCCCCAGGCCGCCGGCGGAATGCCGTCGCCGGGCCGTGCCGGCGGCGCGCTCCGGCCGATCGCGGCGCTTCCGCTCGACGGGGCGAAGCTGCTCGTCGGCGAGGTCGGCATCGCGCTCGCCTGGGCCGGCGGACAGCCGCCCTTCGAGGTCACGATCGCCACCGGCAAAGGGGAGGTGCTGGCGCGCAAGACGGTGCGGACGCGCGAGGTCCGGTTCCCGGACCTCGTCGTCCCCGCCGTGCCGCTCGTCGTGACGCTGCACGGGGCCGGCGGCCAGGCGATGACGGCGCGGCTCAACCCCGAGCGGCGCCTTCCGGCCGGCTTCCCGGCCGCGGCCGCGGCGGCCGCGCCGGTCGCGCACGCCATCGCGCTCTACGAGGAGGGCGGGCCGGAGTGGCGGCTCGAGGCGCTGCGGCGCCTGCTCGCCCGCGCGCCGCGCGACCCCCTGGCGGCGTGGGCGGCGCGGCGGATGCTCGAGGGGTCGCTGTAGCACCCGCGGCGGAAGTGGCCCCGCCGGCGACCTGCCGGCGGGGCCCTCCCATCGGAACCCGGAGCCGACGCGGCTCAGACCGAGTAGTACATCTCGAACTCGACCGGGTGCGGGGTGTGCTCGAAGCGGTACACCTCCCGCCACTTCAGCTCGATGTAGCCCTCGATCTGGTCCTTCGAGAACACGTCGCCGGCGAGCAGGAACTCGTGGTCGGCCTCAAGCGACTGCAGCGCCTCCCGCAGCGAGCCGCACACCGTCGGGATGCCCTTCAGCTCCTCCGGCGGCAGGTCGTAGAGGTCCTTGTCCATCGGGTCGCCCGGGTGGATGCGGTTCCTGATGCCGTCGAGCCCGGCCATCAGCATCGCGGCGAAGGCGAGGTAGGGGTTGGCGCCCGGATCGGGGAACCGCACCTCGACGCGCTTCGCCTTCGGGCTGGTGGCGTAGGGGATGCGGCAGGAGGCGGAGCGGTTGCGGGCCGAATAGGCCAGCAGCACGGGGGCCTCGAAGCCCGGGATCAGCCGCTTGTAGCTGTTGGTCAGCGGATTGGTGAAGGCGTTGAGCGCCTTGGCGTGCTTGATGATGCCGCCGATGTAGTAGAGCGCCGTCTCCGAGAGGTCGGCGTAGCCGTTGCCGGCGAACAGCGGCTTGCCGTCCTTCCAGATGCTCTGGTGGACGTGCATGCCGGAGCCGTTGTCGCCGTAGATCGGCTTCGGCATGAAGGTCGCGGTCTTGCCGTAGCTGTGCGCGACGTTGTGGATCACGTACTTGTAGATCTGCATGTGATCGGCGATGCGCACCAGCGGGCCGAACTTCATGCCGAGCTCGTGCTGGCTCTGCGCCACCTCGTGGTGGTGCTTCTCGATCACCACGCCCATCTCGCCCATGGTGGAGAGCATCTCGGCGCGCAGGTCGCTCTCGCTGTCCACCGGCGGGACCGGGAAGTAGCCGCCCTTGACGCTCGGGCGGTGGCCCATGTTGCCCTCGGGGTAGTCCTTCAGGCTGGCGCCCGGGCCCTCGACCGAGTCGAGCTGGTAGATGCCGAAATTGCCGCCGGTGCCGAACTTCACCGAGTCGAAGACGAAGAACTCCGCCTCCGGCCCGAAATAGGCGACATCGCCGATGCCGCTGCTCTTCAGGTAGGCCTCGGCCTTCTTCGCCGTGCCGCGCGGGTCGCGGTTGTAGAGCTGTCCGGTGGATGGCTCGATGATGTCGCAGAACAGGATCAGCGAGGGCTTGGCCGCGAACGGATCCATGCAGGCCGTCTCGGGGTCCGGCATCAGGACCATGTCGGACTCGTTGATCGCCTTCCAGCCGGCGATCGAGGAGCCGTCGAACATCACCCCGCTCTCGAACACCTCGTCGTCGATGGTCGAGACGTGCTGGGCGGTGTGCTGCCACTTGCCGCGGGGGTCCGTGAACCGGAAGTCCACGTACTCCACGCTGTGCTCCTTGATCATCTCCATCACCTTGGAGACGCCGCCGTTCGGGTTGGCGCCTCCTGCGGGCTTCTTCGCCATGTGGTGCGGTCCTCTATCCCCTGCTGGTGTCCTGTCTTGCCGATCGCCGGCGGCGCGGCGCGCCGACACCCGCGCGCGCCGCCGCCTGCCTGCCGCCCTGCCGCGCGTCCCCTGCGGGGGCTCGCCGCGCGGGCGGCGTCGCCGTTGCGGTCAGACCGCGTCCTCGCCCCGTTCGCCGGTGCGGATGCGGATGACCTCCTGGACCTCGCTAACAAATATCTTGCCATCGCCGATGCGGCCGGTGCGCGCGGCCTGCTGGATCGCCTCGATGGCCCGCTCGGCCAGGTCGTCCGAGCAGACCACCTCGATCTTCACCTTCGGCAGGAAGTCCACGACGTACTCGGCGCCGCGATAGAGCTCGGTGTGGCCCTTCTGGCGGCCGAAGCCCTTCGCCTCCACCACCGTCAGGCCCTGCAGGCCGATCTCGTGCAGCGCGTCCTTCACCTCGTCGAGCTTGAAGGGCTTGATGATGGCCTCGATCTTCTTCATCGCCTGTGCCTGGCCTGCCTCCCGCTCGCATCCCGCACCCGCGCGCGCCGTCCGTGCGCGCCGGACGGCGCGCGGCCGGTCCGGTTCCACGGAGCGGCCTGCCTCGCCCCCGCCGGTCGGGGGCGGCGGAGGCGGGGCGGGTATCGCACGCGGCATGCCGCGGCTTCAATCGGGCGGAAGACGGGAATTTTCGTCCGCGAGGCACGGATCTGCCCTCTTCTGCGGCAACATGCCCAACGAGAAGGCAGCCGCTGCCTCCCGGGCGTCAGGGCCGCGCCCTCCGGCCAGGGGGCGAGTTGCGGCTCCCCATGCCGCCCCTATGATGCGCCGCCGGCAGCTCCGGTCCGGTGCGCGGACCCGCGCGCGCCTGCGCGCGAATCCGGCCGTCGGCCGGCCGGGCCGACCCGCCCGCTTCCAGCGACGAAACGGAAAGACGCCGGCGATGCAGCCGCAGAACGCCCTCCTCTCCGCCACGGGCACCACGATCTTCACCGTGATGAGCGCGCTCGCCCTCGAGCACGGCGCGATCAACCTCGGCCAGGGCTTCCCCGACTACGACGGCCCCTCGGACGTGATCCACGCCGCCGCCGCCGCGCTGCTCGACGGGCGCAACCAGTACCCGCCGCTGACCGGCGTGCCGGAGCTGCGCCGCGCCGTCGCCCACCACAACCGCCGCTTCTACGGGCTCGAGGTGGACCCGGACGCCGAGGTCGTCGTCACCTCCGGCGCCACCGAGGCGATCACCGCCTGCCTGATGGCCGTGCTCAACCCCGGCGACGAGTGCGTGCTGATCGAGCCGCTCTACGACACCTACCTGCCGGTGGTGAGGCTGCTCGGCGCCGTGCCGAGGCTGGTGCGGCTCGAGCCGCCGAAGTGGGAGCTGCCGCGCGCCGCGCTCGCCGCCGCCTTCGGGCCGCGGACCAAGGCGATCCTCCTCAACACGCCGATGAACCCGACCGGCAAGGTGTTCACCGCGGCCGAGCTCGCCTTCCTCGCCGAGCTGATCCGGCGCCACGACTGCTACGCGATCTGCGACGAAGTGTATGAGCACCTCACCTTCGACGGCTGGCGGCACATCCCGCTGATGACCCTGCCCGGGATGCGCGCGCGCTCGATGCGCATCGGCTCGGCCGGCAAGACCTTCAGCCTGACGGGGTGGAAGGTCGGCTACGTCACCTGCGACCGCTCGCTCGCCGGCAACGTCGCCAAGGCGCACCAGAACCTCACCTTCACCACGCCGCCCAACCTGCAGCGCGGGGTCGCGGTCGGGCTGATGAAGGACGACGCCTACTTCGCCGCGATCGGCCCGCAGCTCCAGGCGCGGCGCGACCGGCTCGCCGCCGGGCTCGCGCGGCTCGGCTTCGGCGTGCTGGAGACGCGGGGGAGCTACTTCATCAGCGCCGATTTCCGCCCCCTCGGCTTCGACGGCGACGACGTGGCCTTCTGCCGGACGATCACCGAGGAGGCGAAGGTCACGGCGATCCCCGTCACCGCCTTCTACGCCAGCGACGACCCGCCGCGGCACTACGCCCGCTTCGCCTTCTGCAAGGGCGAGGCGGTGCTGGACGAGGCGCTGGCGCGGCTCGAGCGCTGGATCGCGCAGCGGCGGCAGCCGGGGCGCCGCGCCGCGGCGGGATAGCGGGGCGCGCGCCGGCGAGGGCCGGCCGGCCCGGGCGGGAGCCGCCGGATGGCGACCTCTCCCCCCGACGGGCGCACGCCGGCGGGATCGCCCGCCTCGCCTTCGCGGCGGCGGTCGTTCGGCCGCGGCAGTGTTGACGCTGGCCGGGCGGAGGCCCTATCTCCGCGCCGTCCCGGCAGCCGGCCCCTGGCGCCGCTGCGGACGCCCGGCGGCGGCCTTAGCTCAGTTGGTAGAGCGCCAGGTTGTGGTCCTGGATGTCACGGGTTCGAATCCCGTAGGTCGCCCCATCCCCATCCCCGTTGCGCGGCTCCTCCGCCCCGGCGACAGTCCGCCCCGCCGACCACCACCGAGACGATCCCGGAGGCGTCCCATGCAGCTCACCCTGAACGGCCGCACGGCCCTGATCACCGGCGGCTCCAAGGGCCTCGGCCTCGCCATCGCCAAGGCCTATGCCGGCGCCGGCGGCCACGTCGCGCTCGTCGCGCGCGGCGCCGAGGCCCTCAGCAAGGCCGAGGCGGAGGTCAGGGCGGCCGCAGCGCCCGGCGTGAAGGTCGCCGCCATCCCCGCCGACATCTCCACCGCGGACGGATGCGAGCGCGCCTTCGGCGCGACGCAGGACGCCCTCGGGCAGGTGGACATCCTGGTCAACAACGCCGGCACCTCGCAGCGCGGGCCGTTCCTCGAGATCTCCGACGCGCTCTGGCAGGCCGATCTCGACCTCAAGCTGTTCGCCGCGATCCGGCTGACGCGGCTGGCCTTCCCGGGCATGCAGGCCCGCAGGTGGGGGCGGATCATCAACGTGCTCAACATCGGCGCCAAGGCGCCGCTCGCCGCCAGCGCGCCGACCTCGGTGACCCGCGCGGCGGGGATGGCGCTGACCAAGGTGCTGGCGAACGAGGGCGCGCCGCACAACGTCCTCGTCAACGCGCTGCTCGTCGGCATCATCGAGTCCGACCAGTGGGTGCGCCGCTTCGCCCAGGAGAAGCGCGACATCTCCTGGGAGGACTGGAAGGCGGAGCAGGGCAAGGCCGTGCCGCTCGGCCGCATCGGCAAGGCGGAGGAGTTCGCCGCCATGGCGCTGCTGCTGGTGAGCGAGCAGTGCGGCTACGTGACCGGCACGGCGATCAACGTGGACGGCGGGCGCAGCCCGGTCGTCTAGGAGAAGGGGACGATGGCGGAGCGGGACCTCACCGTCGGCATCGCCGGCCTCGGCGCGATCGGGCTGCATCTGGCGCGCGCCCTGGATGCGGGCGTGGAGGGGCTGCGCCTGGTCGCCGTCGCCGCCCGCGACCGGGCGAAGGCGGAGCGCAGCCTCGCCGGCTTCCGCCAGCCGCCGGCGGTCGTCGGCCTCGGCGAACTCGCCGAGCGCGCGGACGTGGTCGTGGAGGCCGCGCCCGCCGCGGTGTTCGAGGAGGTGGCGCGCGCCGCCATCGCGCGCGGGCGCATCTTCATGCCGGCCTCGGTCGGCGCCCTGCTGCCGCGCATGCGCCTGGTCGAGGAGGCGCGGCGCACCGGGGCGCGCATCATCGTCCCGACCGGCGCGCTGCTCGGCCTCGACGCCGTGCGCGCCGCCGCCGAGGGCCCGGTCGAGAGCGTCACCATCGAGACGCGCAAGCCGCCGCGCGGCCTCGCCGGCGCGCCCTACCTGGAGCGCCACGGCATCGACGTGGCCGCGATCACCGCCCCGACCCGCGTCTTCCAGGGCAACGCCTTCGACGCGGCGCAGGGCTTCCCGGCCAACGTCAACGTCGCCGCCGCGCTCGCCCTCGCCGGCATCGGGCCGGAGCGGACGCGGGTGGAGATCTGGGCCGATCCCGGCGTGACGCGCAACATGCACACGATCCGCGTCGAGGCCGAGGCGGCGCGCCTGACCATGACGATCGAGAACGTGCCGAGCGAGGAGAACCCCCGCACCGGCCGGATCACGCCGCTCTCCATCCTCGCCTGCCTGCGCGGGCTGACCAGCACGCTCAGGGTCGGCAGCTAGGGTCGCGCCGGCCGGCCGCCGCGAACGCGCCGCCCGGGCCCGCGTTGAGCCGCCGCGGCGGATCGGCGCCGCGGGAGGTGGAGCCATGCCCAGGTGCGATCAGTGCGGCAACGACTACGACAAGGCCTTCCAGCTCACGAAGGAGGGCCGGACCTGGACCTTCGACAGCTTCGAGTGCGCGATCCAGGCCGTGGCGCCGACCTGCGCGAATTGCGGCGTGCGCATCGCCGGCCACGGCGTGGAGGAGGGCGGGCAGATCTATTGCTGCGCGCATTGCGCCCGCCAGAAGGGCGCGCAGGCGGTGAGGGACCGGGCCTGAGGCGCGCGCCGCCCGCCTCGGCGCCCGGCCGGCCGCGGCGGTCCGCGGTGCACGCCGCCTGCGCCGCGCGCTTGCGCGCGGCCCGTGCTTGCGCCATATCCCCGCCGCCGGCCCGGCTCCCGCGACCGGGGCGGCAAATCCGCACGCGGCGCGCCCTTCCTGCAACCCCAGGCGAGGGTCCGGTCCCCGAAGGGGGAGGCGCCGCGGAGGCCCAACCGGACCAGACAGGAAGGAGTCTCGCCCGATGGCGATGCCCGAGGTTTCCCTGCGCCAGCTGCTCGAGGCCGGCGTCCACTTCGGCCACCACACGCGGCGGTGGAACCCGAAGATGGCGCCCTACATCTTCGGCGTGCGCAACCAGGTCCACATCCTGGACCTGCAGCAGACCGTGCCGATGCTCGACCGCGCGCTGCGCGCGATTCGCGACGTGGTCGCGGCCGGCGGGCGGGTGCTGTTCGTCGGCACCAAGAAGGCCGCCGCCGAGTACGTCGCCGAGGCTGCCCGGCGCTGCGGCCAGTACTACGTGAACCACCGCTGGCTCGGCGGCATGCTGACCAACTGGAAGACCATCACCGGCTCGATCAAGCGCCTGCGCCAGATGGAGGAGCAGCTCGCCGGCAACGTCCAGGGCCTGACCAAGAAGGAGATCCTGATGCTGACGCGCGAGCGCGACAAGCTCGAGCGCGCGCTCGGCGGCATCAAGGAGATGGGCGGCCTGCCCGACATCCTGTTCGTCATCGACACGGTGAAGGAGAAGCTCGCGATCGAGGAGGCCAACAAGCTCGGCATCCCGGTCGTGGCGGTGGTCGACTCCAACTCCGACCCCTCCGGCGTCGCCTATCCGATCCCCGGCAACGACGACGCGATCCGCGCCATCAACCTCTATTGCGACCTGGTGGCCGCCGCCGTGCTCGACGGCATCTCGGCCGAGCTGCAGGCCTCGGGCGTGGATCTCGGCGCCGCCGCCGAGCCGCTGCCGGAGGAGCTTCCGCCCGAGACGGCGGGCGGCGAGCCGCTGTTCGAGGGCGAGGCGCCGGGCCGGGCGCTGGCCGCGATGGATCGCGAGGACCTGGAGCGCGAGCTGCGCGAGGAGATCGCCCAGTCGCGCCGCGGCGAGGGCGAGGGCGAGGCCCGGCCGGGCCGGGGCTGAGGCCGCAAGCAACCACACGGGAGACGACACGCCATGGCCGAGATCACGGCGGCGATGGTCCGCGACCTGCGCGAGAAGACCGGCGCGGGCATGATGGACTGCAAGAAGGCGCTCAGCGAGACCGGCGGCGACATGGAGGCCGCGGTGGACTGGCTGCGCAAGAAGGGCCTCTCGGCCGCGGCCAAGAAGAGCGGCCGCGTCGCCGCCGAGGGGCTGATCGGCGTCGCCAGCGGCCCCAAGGTCGCCGGCATGGTCGAGGTCAACGCCGAGACCGACTTCGTCGCCCGCAACGAGCTGTTCCAGAACTTCGTCGCCGAGGTGGCGGGCCTCGTGCTCTCGGTCGGCGAGGACGTGGAGGCGCTGAAGCGCGCCACCTATCCCGGCACCACCCACACGGTGCAGGACGAGCTGACGCGCCTGATCGCCACCATCGGCGAGAACATGACGATCCGCCGCGCCCGTCGGCTGCAGGTGCCGAGCGGCGCGGTCGCGACCTACGTGCACAACGCGGTCCGGCCGGGCCTCGGCCGGATCGGCGTGCTGGTGGCGATCGAGGGGCCGGGCGAGCTCGAGGCGCTCGAGACCCTCGGCCGGCAGGTCGGCATGCACGTCGCCGCCGCCCGGCCCGAGGCGCTCGACATCGGCGGCATCGACCCCTCCGCGCTGGCGCGGGAGAAGGCGGTGCTGGCCGAGCAGGCGCGCGCCTCCGGCAAGCCGGAGAACATCATCGAGAAGATGGTCGAGGGCCGGATCCGCAAGTACTACGAGGAGGTCGTCCTGCTCGAGCAGGTCTGGGTCCACGACGGCGAGAGCCGGGTGAAGGAGGTGGCGCGCAAGGCCGGGGTGAACATCGTCGGCTTCGCCCGCTTCCAGCTCGGCGAGGGCATCGAGCGGCCGGCGAGCGACTTCGCCGCCGAGGTCGCCGCCGCCGCGGGTTCGGCGGCCGGCGGCCCCTGACAGCTCCGCAGGCGCGCGCCGCCCGCGCGCCCGGTCGGCCTTGGTCCGGCCGGGCGGCTTTGCCTTGCCCGCCCCCGGGGCGCTGCCTATGGTGCCCCGCCCGATGGATCGCTGTTCCGGGCCCGCCGAAGGCCTCGCAAGACCGATGACAGCCGCCAAGCCGCCCGCCTACAAGCGCGTTCTGCTCAAGGTCTCCGGCGAGGCCCTGATGGGCGAGCGCGAGTACGGACTCGACACCGCGACCTGCCGGCGGATCGCCGAGGACGTGAAGGGCGTGGTGGATCTCGGCGTCCAGGTCTGCCTCGTCATCGGCGGCGGCAACATCTTCCGCGGCGTCTCCGCCGCCGCCGCCGGCATGGACCGCGCGCAGGCCGACTATATGGGCATGCTGGCGACGGTGATGAACGCGCTCGCCATGCAGTCCGCCCTCGAGAGCATCGGCGTCGTCACCCGCGTGCAGTCGGCGATCCCCATGGCCTCGGTCTGCGAGCCCTACATCCGCCGCCGCGCCGAGCGGCACATGGAGAAGGGCCGCGTCGTCATCTTCGCCGCCGGCACGGGCAACCCGTTCTTCACCACCGACACCGCGGCGGCGCTGCGCGCGGCCGAGATGCGCTGCGACGCCCTGTTCAAGGGCACCCAGGTGGACGGTGTCTATTCCGCCGACCCCCGCAAGAACCCGCGCGCGGAGCGCTACGAGCGGCTCACCTACCTCGACATGCTCGCGCGCGACCTGCAGGTGATGGACGCTGCCGCGATCAGCCTCGCGCGCGAGAACAGGCTTCCGATCGTGGTCTTCAACATCCACGAGCCCGGCGCCTTCACCGCGGTGATGAAGGGCGAGGGGCGCTTCACCACCGTCGTCGAGCAGATCCAGTAGCAACCAGGGGGAGGGTCCGGTCATGCCCGCCGACCTCAAGACGCTGAAGCAGGACCTCCAGCGCCGGATGGACGGGGCGCTCGAGACGCTGAAGCGGGAATTCGCCGGGCTGCGCACGGGCCGCGCCAGCCCCGCGCTGCTCGAGCCGATCCGCGTCGAGGCCTATGGCGGCCAGCAGCCGCTCAACCAGGTCGCCAACATCTCGGTCGGCGGGCCGGCGATGCTCTCGGTCCAGGTCTGGGACAAGTCGCTCGTCAAGGCGGTGGAGAGCGCGATCCGCGAGGCCAATCTCGGCCTCAACCCGCAGACCGAGGGGCAGGTGATCCGCGTCCCCCTGCCGCCGCTGACCGAACAGCGCCGCAACGACCTGGTCAAGGCCGCGCACCGTTACGCCGAGGGCGCCCGCGTCGCCATCCGCGCCGTCCGGCGCGACGGCATGGAGCAGATCAAGGCCTGGGACAAGAAGCACGAGATCAGCGAGGACGACTCCCGGCGCTGGCACGACGAGGTGCAGAAGCTGACCGACCAGTACATCAGGAAGGTGGACGAGGCGCTGCACGAGAAGGAGAAGGACATCCGCCACGTCTGAGGGCGCGGCGGGACGCGCACGGAACCCCGATGGGCACGCAGGCACTCCTCAGGCGCCGCCGCGATCCATGGCGGACGGATTGAGCGCGCCGCCGCCCCCGCCGCCCTGCCCGGGGCCGCCGGCGCCTCCGGCCGGGGGCGTCGGCGCCGCGCCGTGCGCGGCCGCGCCGGCGGCGGCGCCCTTCCCGCCGCCGCCGGCCCATGTCGGCATCATCATGGACGGCAACCGCCGCTGGGCGGAGGCCCGCGGCCTGCCGGTCTCGCTCGGCCACAAGGCCGGGGCGGAGGCGGCGCGCCGGACCATCGAGGCGGCCGGGCGGATGGGCATCGCCTGGCTCACCCTGTTCGCCTTCTCCTCGGAGAACTGGCGCCGGCCGGTCGAGGAGGTGAGCGCGCTCACCGGCCTGCTCCGCCTCTACCTGCGCAGCGAGGTCGGGACCCTGGTCAAGGAGGGCGTCCGCCTGCGGGTGATCGGCGAGCACGCCCGCTTCGGCCCGGAACTCGCCCGCGCCATCGAGGCCGCGGAGGCCGCGACCGCGCACGGCACGCGGCTCAACCTCACCGTCGCGCTCTCCTATGGGGGGCGGGCGGAGATCCTCGCGGCGGCGCAGGCCGTCGCGCGCGCCGCGAAGGCCGGCTCGCTCGATCCCGAGGCGCTGGACGAGACCGCCTTCGCGGGATTCCTGCACACCGCCGGCATGCCCGATCCCGACCTCATCATCCGCACCTCGGGCGAGCAGCGGCTGTCGAACTTCCTGCTCTGGCAGGCCGCCTACGCCGAGTTCGTCTTCACCGAGGTGCTCTGGCCCGATTTCGGCGCCGACGACCTCGCCCGCGCGGTGGCCGAGTTCCACCGCCGCGAGCGCCGCTACGGCGTGCGCTGCGCCGCAACCGGGGGGGGCGCCCCGACGGTGGCGCGCCCGGTCCCTGCGCCCCAGGGGGCGTCGGGGCCGTCCGAGGCCGTCGCCGCGCCGCCCGGGCCCTTGCCGCCGGCGGCGCTGGCGGGCTGACATGGGCGCCGCCGCCGCCGGTGGGGGTGGGCCGCCCGTCGCGCCTTCCGAAGGCGCGGCCCGGCGCTGGGCCGACCTCCGCAAGCGCGTGCTCTCGGCGCTGGTGCTCGGCCCGGCCGCGCTCGCCGCGATCTGGCTCGGGGCGGCGCCCTGGACCGCGCTGGTCGCCGTCGCGGCCGCGGTGCTCGCCTGGGAGTGGGTGCGTCTCTGCGGGCTGAGCACGCGTGCGGTGCCCGGCATCGCGGTGCCGGCGACGGTGCTGGCGGCGGGAGGGCTGGCGGTCGCCGGTTGGCCGCTTGGCGGCCTCGGCCTGCTGGTCTTGGGCTTCGGCCTCACCTGGCTCGGCGCCGCCCGGCTGCCGCGGCGCGACGGCGCGGCCGTGCCGGCCGGTGCCCTGGCCGCGGGCGTGTTGTATATCGGCATCGCCGGCCTCGCCTTGATCGTGTTGCGGGACGACAACGACGCAGGGCGCGCGAATGTGCTATTTGTTTTCCTGGTGGTCTGGGCGAGCGACATCGGCGCCTACATGGCCGGCCGCGCGCTGGGCGGACCGAAGCTCGCGCCCGCGGTCTCCCCGAACAAGACCTGGTCGGGTGCCGTGGGCGGCCTGGCCGCGGCGGTGCTCGTCGGCACCGCCGCCGCCGCGGTCCTGGCGCCGGGAGGAGAAGTGTGGCGGAGCATGGCGGTGGCGGCGTTGCTCGGCGTGATGGCGCAGGCGGGCGACCTCCTGGAGAGCTGGATCAAGCGCCGGTTCCGGGTGAAGGACACGTCGCGCCTGATCCCCGGCCACGGCGGGCTCCTCGACCGGCTGGACGGGGTGCTGGCCGCGGCGCCGGTGGCCGCGCTGCTGGCCTGGACGCTCGGCCAGGGGACGCCGCTCTGGCGATGAGCGCGCTGGCCGGCAACGCGGGCGCCGTCCGCGACGGCGCGGCGCCGCGCCGCGTCAGCCTGCTCGGCAGCACCGGCTCGGTCGGGCGCAGCACCGCCGCGCTGCTCGAGGCCGCGCCGCCGGGCGCCTTCGTGGTGGAGGCGCTGGTCGCGGGGCGGGACGCCGCCGCACTCGCGGCCCAGGCGGTCCGGCTCGGCGCCCGCCAGGCGGTGCTTGCCGATCCCGCGGGCTATGCCGAGCTGCGCGAGGCGCTCTCCGGCACCGGCATCCGCGTCGCCGCCGGCGCCGAGGCGGCGGAGGAGGCGGCCGCCAGCGCCGCCGACTGGACGATGGCGGCGATCGTCGGCGCCGCCGGGCTGCGCCCGACCCTCGCCGCGCTGCGCAACGGCGGCGTGCTCGCGCTGGCCAACAAGGAGAGCCTCGTCTGCGCGGGCGACCTCGTCGTGGCCGAGGCGCGCCGCGCCGGCGCCACCATCCTGCCCGTCGACTCCGAGCACAGCGCGATCTTCCAGGCGCTCGACGCGCGCGAGCCGGCCGCCGTCGAGAAGATCGTCCTCACCGCCTCCGGCGGGCCGTGCCGGCTGATGGACCAGGCGCAGATGGCGGCGGTGACGCCGGAGATCGCGGTGCGCCACCCGGTCTGGAACATGGGCGCCAAGATCAGCGTCGATTCCGCGACCATGATGAACAAGGGCCTCGAGCTGATCGAGGCCGCCCGCCTCTTCCCGGTGCCGGAGGAGCGGATCGAGGTGCTGGTCCACCCGCAGTCCGCGGTGCACGGCCTGGTGCAGTACGCCGACGGCTCGATCATCGCCCAGCTCGGCACGCCGGACATGCGCACGCCGATCGCCTACGCGCTCGCCTGGCCGCGGCGCATGGCGGTGGACCTGCCGCGGCTCGACCTCGCCGCGCTGGGGCGGCTCGAGTTCGCGGCGCCCGACCTGGCGCGCTTCCCGGCGCTGCGCCTCGCGCGCGAGGCCTTGCGAGCGGGCGGCGGCGCCCCCACCATCCTGAACGCGGCGAACGAGGCCGCGGTCCGGCTTTTCCTCGAGCGGCGCCTCGGTTTCCTCGACATCGCCGCGGTGGTCGAGGAGGTGCTCCTGCGGCTCGGCGCGCCGCCGGCGGAGGGCCTGGAGGCGATCCTCGCCCTCGACGCGGCGGCGCGGCAGGAGGCGCTGCGCTGTGCCGCCGCACGGCGGGCGCGGGCGGCGTGAGCCGCCGGCCGGCCGTGGCGCGCGCCGCGCCGTGACGATCCCCGGTGCGCCCTGGCGGGCGTGCCGGACGCGCCTCCGCCCGAGTGCGGGCGGGATGCCCTCTGGAGACCTGATCCTTGGACCTGCTGCCCGACCCGTTCCGCACCATCCTCGCCTTCGTCGTGGTGCTCGGCGTGCTCGTGTTCTTCCACGAGCTCGGCCACTACCTCGCGGCGCGCTGGCGCGGCGTGCACGTGGAGACCTTCTCGATCGGGTTCGGGCGGCCGCTCTGGTCCTGGACCGACCGTCGCGGCACCAACTGGCGCGTCGCCTGGCTCCCGCTCGGGGGCTACGTGAAGCTGCACGGCCAGGAGCATCCCGGCGTCGAGATCCCTCCCGAGCAGCGGGCGCGCTACCGTCCCGGCGAGACCTTCCACGACAAGCCGGTGCGCGACCGCGCGATCGTGGTCGCGGCCGGTCCGATCGCCAATTTCGTGCTCGCGGTCGTCCTGTTCGCCGCCCTGTTCGGCACCGTCGGCGTTCCCTCGGGCGGCACGGTCATCGGCTCCGTCGTCGAGGGCTCGGCCGCCGAGCGCGCCGGCCTGCGGCCGGGGGACCGCATCATCGCCCTCGACGCCGAGCCGGTGACGCGCTTCGACGAGGTGCAGCGCTACGTGCAGCCGCGCGCCGGCGTGCCGATCGAGATCCGCGTCCGGCGCGGCGGCGAGGCGGCGGACGGCGGCGAGGTGCTGACGCTGCGCGCGGTGCCCGAGGCGCGGAACGGACCGGCGGGGGTCGGCGTGCTCGGCATCACCGGCGGGGCGGTGGTGTACGAGCGGCTCGATCCCTTCCGCGCCGTCTGGTCCGGGGTGGTCCACACCGCGAGCGTGACCGGGCAGACCCTGGCCGGGGTCTGGCAGATGATCGCCGGCCACCGCGGCACGGAGGAGCTGGGCGGGCCGCTGCGCATCGCCCAGCTCTCGGGCCAGGTGGCGGAGATGGGCTGGGTGAGCCTCGTCAGCTTCATCGCCATCCTCTCGATCAACCTGGCGCTGATCAACCTGTTCCCGATCCCGATCCTCGACGGCGGCCACCTGGTGTTCTACGCGATCGAGGCGGTGCGCGGCCGCCCGCTGCCGCCGCGGGCGCAGGAGATCGGGTTGCGCGCCGGATTCGCCCTGCTGATCACGCTGTTCCTGTTCGTCACCTGGAACGATCTCGTGCAGTGGGGCCTGTTCCGCTGGATCGCGGGAATCGGCGGCTGAGGAGGCGCGCCCCGGTTTCGGGGACACGCGCCGCCGCCTGACGCGGGCGCGGGTGCCGCGAGGGGGCGCCGTCGCCCGCCTCCGGCCGGAGCCGGGCGCGGCGCGCGGGCACGGGGCGCCGCTCAAGGGGGTGGCGGGTCATCACCGACCCGGTTAGTGTGCCGCCCCTCCGCAACCCCTGCTTTCGGGTCCGAGTCGCTTGCAAGCCCTGCTCCGCGCTCTCCTCCCGCTCGCCCTCGCGCTCGTCCTGGTCGCCCCGCCGGGGGCGGAGGCGCAGCAGCGCGGCCGGCCCGCGGCGCCGTCCCCCGCCGCCCAGCAGCGCCCGGCGGCGCCCGCGGGCACCGTCCAGGCCATCGAGGTGCGGGGCAACCAGCGCATCGAGGCCGACACGGTGCGCAGCTACATGCTGCTCCAGCCCGGCGACCCGATCGACCCGGAGCGGCTCGACCGGTCGCTGCGCACCCTCTTCGCCACCGGCCTGTTCCGCGACGTGGAGATCGGCGTCGACGGCAACCGGGTGATCGTGCGGGTGGTGGAGAACCCGATCGTCAACCGCGTCGCCTTCGAGGGCAACCGGCGGGTCTCGGACGACGTGCTGCGCGGCGAGGTGACGCTCCGCCCGCGCGCCGTCTTCACCCCGGCCGCGGCGCAGTCCGACCGCAACCGCATCCTCGAGCTCTACGCCCGGCGCGGGCGCTTCGCGGCGCAGGTGGAGCCGAAGATCATCGAGCTCGACCAGAACCGCGTGGACGTGGTGTTCGAGATCGTCGAGGGCGAGGCGGCGCTGGTCGCGCGCATCAATTTCGTCGGCAACCGCGCCTTCTCCGACAGCCGGCTGAAGGAGATCATCGCGACGCGCGAGGCGGCCTGGTACCGCCCCTTCACCACTGCCGACACCTACGACCCGGACCGGCTGAACTTCGACCGCGAGCTGCTGCGCCGCTACTACCTGCGCAACGGCTACGCCGACGTGCAGGTGACGGGCGCGACCGCCGAGCTGGCGCCCGACCGCTCCGGCTTCTTCGTCACCTACACCATTGACGAGGGGCCGCGCTACCGGATCGGCAGGGTCGAGCTGGTCTCCCGGCTGCGCAATTTCGATGCCGAGACGGTGCGCGGCGTGATACCGGTCTCCGAGGGCGAGTGGTACGACGGCGACGCGGTCGAGCGGGCCGAGCAGGCCCTGGCCGAGGCCATCCAGATGCGCGGCTTCCCCTTCGTCGAGGTGACGCCGCGCGTCGAGCGCGACCGGGAGGCGCGGCGCATCAACCTCACCTTCGAGATCGGCGAGGGCCCGCGCGCCTACATCGAGCGCATCGAGATCACCGGCAACACCCGCACCCTCGATCGCGTGATCCGGCGCGAGTTCCGCCTCGCCGAGGGGGATCCCTTCATCCCGGCCCAGATCCGCCGCTCCCGCCAGCGGATCCGCGAGCTGGGCTACTTCTCCGCCGCCGACATCACCGTCACGCCGGGCAGCGCGCCCGACCGGGTGGTGCTCAACACCGAGGTCACGGAGCGCGCCACCGGCGAACTCTCCTTCGGCGGCGGCTACGCGACCGACGCGGGCTTCCTCGCCGACCTCGGGCTGCGCGAGCGCAACCTGCTCGGCACCGGCATCGACGCGCGCATCAACCTGACGCTGGCGCAGCGGCGCAGCCAGGTGGACATCTCCGTCACCGACCCGGCCTTCCTCGAGCGGAACCTCGCCGCCGGCTTCGACCTCTTCGCGGTGCAGCGCAACCTGCTGACCATCGCCTCCTACGAGGAGCGGCGCTATGGCGGCGCACTGCGCATCGGCTACGAGTTCAACGAGCACCTGCGCCAGTCGTGGGCCTACACGCTGGTCGAGCGCAACGTCTACAACGTCCAGCCCGATGCCAGCCGGTTCATCCAGGAGCAGCGGGGCAAGACGCTGCTCTCCCAGATCGGCCAGACCCTGACCTACGACCGCCGCGACAGCCGGATCGAGCCACGCTCGGGATACGTGGTGCGGCTCGGCGTCGATCTCGCGGGGCTCGGGGGGGACGTCGCCTACGTCCGCGGCCGCCTCGACGGGGCCTACTACATTCCGCTCGAGCGCCTGCTCGGCGATCCCGACTACGTCATCGCCGTCTCGGCGGGCGTCGGCATCCTCGAGCCGTTCGGTGGCCGCGAGGACCGCATCGTGGACCGGTTCTTCCTCGGTGGCGAGAACCTGCGCGGCTTCGCCATCGGCGGCGCCGGCCCGCGCGACATCCTCACCGGGGACACGCTCGGCGGCCGTTTCATCTGGACGCAGAGCACGGAGTTCCGCTTCCCCCTGCCGCTGCCGCAGGAGGTCGGCCTCTCGGGTCGCGCCTTCGTGGACATCGGCTCGCTCTCCGGACTGCCCTCCTCGATCAGCGGCCCGACCGTGCGCGACGACGGGAGCCCGCGGGTCGGCGTCGGCGTTGGGGTTTCCTGGCGTAGCCCCTTCGGCGTGATCAACATTGATATTGCCCAGGCGGTGGTGAAGAAGGACTACGACGACACGCAGATCTTCCGCCTCGGCTTCGGCACCCGGTTCTAGCACCAGCCAGGATATCGCCCATGTCGTTCCGCCTTCCCTTCGTCTGCCGCGCCGCGGCGGGCCCCAGAAGCGTCTCGCGACGGGCGGGGCTCCGCCGGGGGCTTGCCGCGGCGGCGTTGGCGCTCGGCCTTGGTTGGGTCGCCGCCGGCCCGGCCCGGGCGCAGACCCTGGCGCAGCAGGCGCAGCCGGAATGGTTCGTGCCCGGCGGACAGCAGCGCGCGGGCCAGAGCGGCGCCGGGCAGCAGCGCCCCGCGCAGCAGCGGCCACCCCAGCAGCGTCCGCCACAGCCGCGCGTGGACGCGCCGGCGCCGCTGCCGCCCGGCCAGCCGCCGCCGACCCCGGTGATCGGCCTGGTGAACGTGCCGGAGGTGCTGCGCGTGTCCTCCGCCCACGCCCAGGTGCGCGAGGAGATCGAGCGCCGCCGCGCCAGGCTCAACGAGGACCTGCAGCGCGAGCAACAGCTCTGGCGCGAGGAGCAGCAGCGCCTCGGCGCCGAGCGTGCCACCCTCTCGCCCGAGCAGCTGCGCAGCCGCGAGCGCGACCTGCAGGACCGCGTCACCGACGCCCAGCGCATCTTCCGCGACCGCCAGCGCGCCATTGAGCAGGCGGCGCAGCAGGCCCTCTCCGAGGTGGAGCAGGCGCTGGTGGAGGTGATCACGCAGGTTGCCGAGAGCCGCAGCGTGAACCTCGTGCTGCCCGCGCCGGTCGTGATCTTCAACCAGCCGCAGTTCGACCTGACGGCCGAGGTCGCCGACAAGCTGAACGAGCGGCTGCGCAGCGTCGCCATCGCGCCGGAGGGGACCGGGGAGCCGCCACGCCCGGCCGAGACGGCGCAGCAGCCGGCGCAGCAGCGCCCGGCGCAGCAGCGGCCGGCGCAGCAGCAGCGCCGGAACTGACCGGCGGCGGCGTCCCTTGCCGGCCGATCCGCGCTTCTTCCTGCGGGCGGGTCCGTTCAGCCTCGCGGCGGTGGTCGAGGCGGCGGGCGGAACGGTGCGGGGCGCGCCCGCCGACCCGGCGCGCCTGTTCGTCGGGGTCGCGCCGCTGCAGTCGGCCGGCCCCGACGAGGTGAGCTTCCTCGACAACCGCCGCTATGCCGAGGCGCTGCGCGCCACCCGCGCCGGGGCCGTGATCCTGCACCCGGACATGGCCGACCGGGTTCCCGCCGGCACGATCGCGATCGCCGCCGCCGCGCCCTACCTCGGCTACGCGCGCGTGGCGGCGATGTTCCACCCGGAGCCGCCGCCGCGCCCCGGCATCCACCCCACCGCGGTCGTCGCGGCGGACGCCGAGATCGGCGAGGGCTGCGAGATCGGCCCCTACGCCGTGGTCGGCGCCGGCGCGCGCATCGGCCCGGGCTCGGTGATCGGGCCGCACGCGGTGGTGGGGCCGGGGGTGGTGCTCGGCGCGGGATGCCGGATCCACGCCCACGCCTCGATCAGCCACTGCCTCGCCGGCGACCGCGTGGTGCTCCATCCCGGCGCGCGGGTGGGCAACGAGGGCTTCGGCTTCGCCACCACCGCCGCGGGCGAGCACGTGACGATGCCGCAGCTCGGCCGCGTCATCCTCGGCGAGGGGGTGGAGATCGGCGCCAACAGCACCGTGGACCGCGGCTCGGGCCACGACACCGTGCTCGGCCCGGGCACTCGGCTCGACAACCTGGTCCAGATCGGGCACAACGTCCGCACCGGGCGGGGCTGCGTGATCGTGGCGCAGGCCGGCGTCTCGGGCTCCACCACGCTCGGGGATTTCGTGGTCGTTGCGGCGCAGGCGGGGCTGGTGGGCCATCTCTCGATCGGCTCGAGGGCGCGGGTCGGGGCCCAGGCGGGCGTGATCAACGACGTCCCCCCGGGGGCCGACGTGCTCGGCAGCCCGGCCTGGCCGGTGCGCGAGTTCTGGCGGGCGGTGGCGCGGCTGCGCCGGCTGGCCGGCGGCGGCGACGGCAAGGCAGCGGCCGGGACGGGCGGCGGGGAGGAGGCGGGCTGAACGGCATGGACGACGCGATGCGCGCAGACGAAGCGGCGCCGCCGACGGCCGGTGCCGCGCTCGAGGCCTGGGACATCGCCCGCATCATGCGGGCGATCCCGCACCGCTTCCCCTTTCTCCTCGTGGACCGCGTGGTGGAGGTGCAACGCGGCGTCTCCGCCGTCGGGGTCAAGAACGTCTCGATCAACGAGCACTACTTCCAGGGCCACTTCCCGGCCATGGCGGTGATGCCCGGCGTGCTGATCATCGAGAGCATGGCCCAGACCGCCGCCGTGCTCGTCGTCGCGACCCTCGGGCCCGAGGCCGAGGGGAAGCTCGTCTACTTCATGACCGTGGACAACGCGAAATTCCGCAAGCCCGTGGTGCCCGGCGACCAGATGCGGGTCCACGTGCGCAAGGAGCGCCAGCGCGGCAACATCTGGAAATTCTCGGCGGAAGCGAAGGTGGACGGCAAGGTGGTGGCAGAGGCGACCTATTCCGCGATGATCCTGGACCGCTGAGCGTGGACGACGCCCGCCACGCGCCTCCCGCCCTGTCGGAGATCCATCCGAGCGCCGCCGTCGCCCCGGGTGCGGCGATCGGCCGCGGCTGCCGCATCGGCCCCGGCTGCGTCGTCGGCCCCGACGTCACGCTCGAGGACGGGGTCGAGCTCGTCGCCCATGTGGTGGTGGACGGCATCACCCGCATCGGCGCCGGCGCGCGGATCTTCCCCTTCGCCAGCGTCGGCCTCGCGCCGCAGGACCTCAAGTACAAGGGCGAGCCGACGCGCTGCGAGATCGGCCCCCGCACCCTGGTGCGCGAGCACGCGACGATCCACCGCGGCAGCGTCGGCGGCCAGGGCGTCACGCGCGTCGGCGCCGACTGCATGATCATGGCGGTCGCCCACGTCGCGCACGACTGCGTCCTCGGCGACCGCGTGATCCTCGCCAACAACGTCATGCTCGGCGGCCACGTCGAGATCGGCGACACCGTCTTCGTCGGCGGCGGCACCGCGATCCACCAGTTCGTGCGCATCGGCCGTCAGGCCGTGATCGGCGGCATGAGCGGCGTCGAGGCGGACGTGATCCCCTTCGGCTCCGCCATGGGCAACCGCGCGCGGCTGATCGGCCTCAACCTGATCGGCCTGAAGCGCCGCGGCTTCCCGCGCGCGCAGATCCATGCGCTGCGCGCCGCCTTCCGCATGCTGTTCCACGACCCCGGCGTCTTCGCCGAGCGCCAGCAGGCGGTCGAGGCGCGCTTCGCCGGCGATCCCGCCGTCGCCGAGATGCTCGCCTTCATCCGCGCCCCGTCGCGCCGCGGCCTGGTGCGCGTCGGCCGCGCCGCGCCCGAGGAGGAGGCCGGCGAGGAGGGCGAAGGGTGAGCGACGCGGCGGCTCCCGCGACACCGGCTGCCGCGGCCGCCGGCCCGCTCGGCATCATCGCCGGCGCCGGCGAGCTGCCGGTGCGCGTCGCCAGGGCCGCCGTCGCCGCGGGGCGCGAGGTCTTCGTCATCGTCATCGGGGGGCACGGCGACCCGGGCCCCTTCGGCAGCATCCCCAAGGTCGTGCTGCGCCTCGGCGCCGCCGGCCGGATGATCGAGCTGCTGCGCGAGCGCGGCGTGCGCCAGCTCGTGCTCGCCGGGCGCGTGTCGCGGCCCTCGCTGTTCGCGCTGCGCCCGGACCCCGCGGGCGCGATGCTGCTCGCCCGCATCGGCGCGAAGGCCTTCGGCGGCGACGACACGCTGCTCTCCGCCGTGATCCGCGTGCTCGCCGAGGAGGGGTTCGAGGTGGTGGGCGCGCAGGCCTTCCTCGACGATCTGTTCGCCCCGCCCGGGCTGATGACGAAGCGCGCCCCCGACGAGCAGGCGATGGCCGACATCCGCCGCGGCGTCGCCGTGGTGCGCGCCCTCGGCGCGGCGGATGTCGGGCAGGCCGCGGTGGTCCAGCAGGGCCTCGTGCTCGGCGTCGAGGCGATCGAGGGAACCGACGCGCTGATCCGGCGCTGCCGCGACCTGGCGCGGGAGGGCGCGGGCGGCGTGCTGGTCAAGCTGGTCAAGCCCGGCCAGAGCCGCCTCGTGGACCTGCCGACGGTCGGACTCGCCACGGTGGAGGAGGCGGCGATGGCCGGGCTGCGCGGCATCGCGGTGGAGGCCGGCGGCACCATCATCCTCGACCGCCCCGCCATCGTCGCGGCGGCGGAGGAGGCGGGCCTGTTCCTGACCGCGATAGACCCAGAGGATCCCGCCATGAAGGAGACCACGGCGCCATGAGCAGCGGAACGACGACCGGCGGCCGCTTCCTGCACACCATGATCCGGGTCGGCGACCTCGACCGCAGCGTGGCCTTCTACACCCGCCTGCTCGGCATGAAGGAGCTGCGCCGGCGCGACGTGCCGGAGGGCAAGTACACGCTAGCCTTCGTCGGCTACGGCGACGAGGCGTCGAACACGGTGCTGGAGCTGACCTACAACTACGGCGTCGGGAAGTACGAGATGGGCACCGCCTTCGGCCACCTCGCGATCGGCGTGCCCGACGTGAAGGCGACCTGCGAGCGCCTGCGCGCCGAGGGCGTGAAGATCACGCGCGAGCCCGGGCCGGTGAAGTTCGGCACCACGGTGATCGCCTTCATCGAGGACCCGGACGGCTACAAGATCGAGCTGATCGAGCGGGCCTAGCGCCCGCCCGGCCGTCCGCGCCGCGGCCTCCGCGTGCCCGCGCCCGACCCGCTCGGCTTCCTGCGCGACGCGCTCGCGGGGGCGGAGGACGCGGCGCTCGCGCTGCTCGGGCAGGAGCGGGTGCGCCTCGCCGTCACCGGCCTGTCGCGCGCGGGCAAGACGGTCTTCCTCACCTCCCTGGTCGCCAACCTGCTCGCCGCCGGCGCCGGGCTGCGCACGCTGCCGGCGCTGGAGGCGGCCTCGGGCGGGCGGCTGCGGCGCGCGCGCGTCCTGCCGGCGGGCGTGGAGGCGGTGCCGCGCTTCGATCCGCAGGCGCATCTCGCCGCCCTCGCCGCCGATCCGCCGCGCTGGCCGGCGCGGACGGAGGACCTCTCCACCCTGGCGCTGACGCTCGAGCTCGACCGCCGCTCCTGGTTCGGCGGCTTCCTCGGCGCGCGCAGCGTCACGCTGGAGCTGCTCGACTATCCGGGGGAGTGGCTGCTCGACCTGCCGATGCTGCGCCAGTCCTACGCCGAGTGGTCGGCGGCGACGCTCGCCCGGCTGCGGCGCGGCTCGCGCGCGGCGGCGTTCGCCCCGTTCCTCGAATTCGTGGACGCCCTGCCGGAGGGCGCGCCGGCGGAGGACCCGCTCTCCCGCCGCGGCTTCGCCCTCTACCGCGACGGGCTGCGCGCGGCGCGCGACGGGCACGGGCTGCGCCTGCTCCAGCCCGGCCGGTTCCTCAACCCCGGCCCGCGCGGCGAGGCGCCGCTGATGTGGTTCTTCCCGCTGCCGCGCCCCGGGGGCGGCGGCCTCGCCGAGCTCTGCGCCCGGCGCTACGACGCCTACCTCGCCGACCAGCGCGCCGCCTTCTTCGAGCCCTTCTTCCGCCGCTTCGACCGCCAGGCGGTGCTGGTGGACGTGCTCGCCGCGCTGCACCAGGGGCAGGAGGCGTTCGACGACACGGCGGAGGCGCTGGCCGAGATCGCCGCCGCGCTGCGCTATGGCGGCTCCTGGCTCGACCGGCTGACCGGGCAGGGCGTGCGCCGCGTCGCCCTGGTCGCGACCAAGGCGGACCACGTGCCGGCGCGCCAGCGCGAGGCGCTGGCCGCGCTGCTGGAGGACCTCACCGCGGCGCCGCGCGAGCGGGCGCTGGCGGCGGGGGCGGAGACGGGCGTGCATGCGCTGGCCGCGATCCGCTGCACCGAGGACGACGTGGCGACCCTGGAGGGCCGCCCGGTCGGCGCCGTGCGCGGCGTCCTTCTCGAGAGCGGGCGCAGCGCCAAGGTCTATCCCGGCGAGGTGCCGATGCGCCGCCCCGGGCCCGAGTTCTGGCGGCACGGCCGGATGTTCGAGATGCCGGCCTTCCGGCCGCCGCGGCTCGATCCGCACGGCGCGGCGGGCGTTCCGCATCTCGGCCTCGACACGCTGCTGGCCTGGCTGATCGGAGACCTGCTGTGAGCGAAGCGCCGGGCGCGCCGCCGCGCGGGCCGCGGGTGATCCTGGAGGAGGGCGGGGCGCCGCCGCGCGCCGCCGCGCCCCCGCCCCGCGGCGCCGAGGGCCCGCCGGCGCCGCGCCTCGACTTCGGCTGGGAGCGCACCGTCGCGCCGGCGGCCGTGGCGCGGCTCCGGCCAGGGACGGCCTGGTCCACGCTCGGCCTGCTGGGCGCCGGGGCGGGCGTGCTGGTGCTCGGCCTCTCGGCGCTGGAGGCGGCGAACTTCGTTGCGGCGCAGTTCGCGCGCGCCACCTGGCTCGGCGTGCTGACGCTCGGCGTCGCCGGCGCCGGCTACGGGCTGATCGGCGCCGCGCTGTGGCGCGAGGTCCGCGGCCTCGCCGGCCTGCGCAGCGTGGACCGCGCCCGCGCCGCCTTCGCCCGGGGCGACCACGCGACGGCGCGCGAGGAGGCGCTGCGCTGGGCGGCCGAGGTGCCCGCCGCGCAGTCGGTCCTGCCGGCGCTGCGCGGCTGCAACGACCCCGACAGCCTGCGCGCGATCCTGGAGGCGGGGCCGCTCGCGGCGCTGGAGGCGCAGGCGCAGGCGCTCGGCCGGGCGGCGGCGCTGCAGGCCTTCGCGGTGACGGCGGTCAGCCCCTCGGCGGCGCTCGACGCCTTGATCTTCGCCTGGCGCGGCGTGCGGCTGGTGCGCCAGGTCGCCGCCCTGCACGGGCTGCGGCCGGGCGTCGCCGGCACGGCGGCGCTGCTGCGCCGCACCCTGTTCGATGCCGCGACGGTCGCCGCGACCGACGTCGCGGTGGACGCCGCGGCGCGCGCGCTGCTCACCAACCCGCTCCTGGAGAAGTTCGCCGGCGAGGCGGCGGCCGGCGCGGTGGCGGCGCGGCGCATGCTGCGCCTCGCGCGCGCCGCCTCGGAGGCGTGCCGGATCGTGCCGCCGCGGTGAGGGGCCGCGCTACTCGACCCTGATCCCCACCCGCGCCACGATCTCCCGCCACTGCGCGATCTCGCGCCGGATCCGCGCGGCGTAGTCCTCCGGGCTGCCGGCGACGACGCTGTAGCCGAGCCCCTCCAGCCGCGCCTGGATGGCCGGCTCGCGCGCCGGTGCGACCAGCACGGCGTGCAGCCTCTGCACGATGTGCGGCGGCACGCCCGCCGGCGCGATGAAGCCCCACCACCCGACCAGGTCCACGGCCGGCAGCCCGGATTCGGCCATGGTCGGCACCTCCGGCAGTTGCGGGCTGCGCGCCTGGGAGGTGATGGCCAGCGCCCGCAGCCGCCCGGCCTGGACGTGGTTGAAGGCGGAGGAGATGGCGACGAGCCCGTAGGGCACCTCGCCCGCCACCAGCCCGGTGAGCTGCGGCCCGCCGCCGCGGTAGCCGACGAGGTTGAACTCCAGCCCGGTGGCGAGCTGGAGCTGCACCGCCGCGAGGTGCGTCGGCGTCGCGATCCCCCCGTGCGAGACGGCGAGGCCGCCCGGCCGCGCCCGCGCCTCCGCCAGCACCTCGGCCACGCTGCGCGCCGGCGCCGAAGGGTGCGCGAGCAGCAGCAGCGGCGCGGTGACGGCGAGGCCGAGCGCGGTCAGGTCCCGCTCCGTGTCGTAGGGCAGCCGCTCGCGGAACAGGGCCGGGTTGACCACCAGCGCGTTGTCGGCGGTGCCGATCGTGTAGCCGTCCGGCGGCGCGGTGGCGACCGCCTGGGTCCCGGGGATGGAGGCGCCGCCGCCGCGGTTCTCCACCAGGAAGGACTGGCCGGTCGCCTCGGTCGCGCGCTGCGCCAGGATGCGCGCGACGATGTCGCTGCTGCCGCCCGGCCCGTAGGGCACGACGATGCGCACGGGGCGCTCGGGGAAGGCGCGCTGGGCGCGCGCGCGGCGCGCCGGCAGGGCGGCCGCCGCGGCCAGGGCGGCGGCGAGGAGGGCGCGGCGGCGTCGCATCGGCCTTCCTCCTCACCCTTCCAGCCGCACGTTCGCCGCGCGCACCACCTCGCGCCATTTCGCGATCTCGTTGCGGATGAAGGCGGCGTATTCCTCCGGCGTGGTCGGCTGGGGGATGGTGACCATCTCCGCCATGCGCGCGACGACCGCGGGCTCGCGCAGGATCGCCACCACGTCGGCGTTGATCCTGCGCACGATCTCGGGCGGCGTCCCCGCCGGCGCGGCCAGGCCGGTCCAGCCCACCGACTCGTAGCCGGGGGCGAGCGTCTCGGCGAGCGTCGGCACATCCGGAAGCTGCGGCACGCGCTGCGCCGTGGTGACGGCGAGCGGCCGCGCGCGCCCGGCGCGGATGTGCGGCAGCGCGCTCGCGACGCTGTCGAACATCACCGGGATGTTGCCGGCGACGAGGTCGGTCACCGCCGGCCCGCTGCCGCGGTAGTGCACGATGTTGAAGCGCAGGCCGGTGCGGAGCTGCAGCAGCTCCGCCGACAGGTGCTGCGAGGTGGCGGGGCCGGCGGAGGCGACGTCGATCGCGCCGGGCCGCGCCCGCGCCTGTTCGGCGAGCTCGCCGATCGTCCGCGCCGCGAAGGAGGGATGGCAGATCACGATCAGCGGCACGATGGCGACGCCGCTGATCGCCGCGAAGTCCTTCTCCGGGTCGTAGGGCAGGCGCGGCAGCACGCTCGGGTTGATGCCGAAGGTGCCGGAGGTGGCGGTGGTGAGGGTGTAGCCGTCCGGCGCGGCGCGCGCGCCGGCCTCGACGCCCGGGGCGCCGGCGCCGCCGCCGCGGTTCTCCACCACCACGCGCTGCGGCCAGCGCCGGGAGAGCTCGTCGGCGACGAGGCGCGTGAGGAGGTCGGCGGCCTGGCCGGGCGGGAAGGGGACGATGATGCGGACCGGGCGGTTCGGGTAGTCGCCGGATTGCGCCGCGGACGGCCGCGGCGCGGCGAGCGCGGCGACGGCCGCGGCGAGCGCGGCCCTGCGGGTCGGCGTGAAGCCCATGACGTTCCTCCGGATCGGCCATGGCGGCGTCGCGATTCGCGCCGCGTCGGCGCGGCACGATAGGCGGCCGCGACCGCATCCGGAAGGAGCGTCGCGGCCGGTCTCTCGCCAGCAAGTTGCGCGTCGCGCGGCGTCGGTGCGCCGGGGGTCATGGCGACGGCGCCGCGCAGCGCCGTCGCGTGCCGCGCCCATGGCGGGTCACGGGACCGTGAAGGGTCGCGGGGGTTCCCCTGCTGCGTCATGTTGCACCGCCCTCGCCGCTCCGCCAGACTCGCGCGCATCGGTTAGGACGCGAAATGTCGGCCAGCGCAGAGTCCCGGCGCGCGCCGATGGGAGGGGGGCTTTCGGTCCGCGCCCATCTGGCGTTGCTCGTCCTCGCGGTGCTGCTTCCGATGCTGGGATTCGCCGGCATCGCCGTCTGGCGCTTCGCCGAGACGGAACGGGCCCGCATCGTCGCGCAGGCGAGCGGCGCGGCGCGCGAGGTGGCGGCGGCGGTCGAGCGCGACCTCGCGGAGGTGCGCACCATCGCGCGCATGCTGGCGGATTCCGACGCACTGCGGCACGGCGATCTCGCCGGCTTCCACCGCCGCGCGTCGGCGGCCGCCCGCATGCTCGATGCTCGGGTGACGCTGCGCGACGTCGCGACCGGCCGGCTGCTCGTCGACACGGGCCTCCCCTGGGGCGCCGGCCCGCCCGCCGCCGACGGCCGCCTGGGCGAGGCGGAGGCGGAGGTGGCGCGGACCGGCCGGCCGGCGGTCTCGGACCTCGAGAACGGCGGCGGGGAGGGACGGCCCGGCTTCGCGGTGCTGGTGCCGGCGCGGGCTGCCGAGGGCGGCGGCGCGGCCCAGGTCCTCGGCGTCGTGCTGCCCGCCGCGCGGGTGCAGGACATCCTTCTCGACACGCAGCCGGCGGTCATCCCCGGCGCGGTGACGGGCGTGCTGGACGGGCGGGGCGTCTTCGTGGCGCGCAGCCGGGACGCGGAGCGCGCGGTCGGCGAGCGGTCGCTCATCCTCACCGATGCGCTGCGCGCGGGGGGCGAAGGAGGCGTGGCCTTCGGCCGAGGCCGCGAGGGCGTCCCGGCGCTGCTGGCCTATCGCCGGCTCGAGGCCGCCCCCGGCTGGTGGGTCGGCATCAACGTGCCCGAAGCGGCGCTGGAGGCGCCGTTGCGCCGCGCGCTTGCGGTTCTCGGCGGCCTCGGTGCCGCGGCCTTGGCGATCGGGCTGCTCGCGGCGCTGCGCCTCGGCCGGCGCCTGACCGGCGCGCTGCACGCGCTCTCCGGCGCGGCCGAGGCGGTGCGCACCGGTGCGCCGGTGGCGGCGCTGGCCACCCCGCTGCGCGAGGCGAACGAGGTCGGCGCCGCCCTCGCCGACGCCGCGCGCGAGCTGCGTGCGCGGGAGGCGGAGCGCGCCGCCGCCGCCGCCGCGCTCCGCCTCACCGGCGAGCGCTTCCGCGTCGCGCTGCTGCACGCGCCGATCACGGTCTACGCCTGCGACGAGGCGCTGCGCTACACCTGGATCGCCAATCCGCGCGGCGAGGACGACCTGGCCCATGTGCTCGGCCGGCGCGACGACGAGCTGGACTTCGGCCGCCCGGAGGAGCTCGCCGCGCTGATGGCGTTCAAGCGCCGGGCGATCGAGACCGGGGCCGGCGCGCGCGCCGACTTCACCTTCACCGCGCCCGAGGGCGGCGCCGGCCACTACGACGTGACGGCCGAGCCGCTGCGCGACGCCGCGGGGCGGATCGTCGGCGCGACCGTCGCGATGGTGGACGTCACCGACCGCGTGCGCGACGCCGCGGCGCTGCGCCGGCAGGAGGCCCATCTGCGCCTGCTGATCGAGGAGCTGAACCACCGGGTCAAGAACACGCTCGCCGCGGTGCTCGCCATCGCCGTGCAGACGCTGCGCAACGCCGCCGACACGGAGGAGGCGCGCAAGGTCCTGCAGAAGCGCCTGCTCGCGCTCGCCGCGGCGCACGACATCCTGACGCGCACCTGCTGGGAGGGCGCGCTGCTGGAGGAACTGGTCCGCGCCGCCCTGGCGCCGCTCAGTCCCGCCGATCCCGAGCGCCTGCGCATCGAGGGGCCGCCCGTCGCGCTGCCGCCGCGGGCGGCGCTCACCCTCGCCCTTGCCTTCCACGAGCTGGCGACGAATGCGGTCAAGTACGGCGCCTTCTCGTGCGAGTCCGGGCGCGTCGCGGTGGCGTGGACGCTCGACGGCGAGCGCCGACTGCGGCTGCGCTGGACCGAGACGGGCGGCCCGCCGGTCGCGCCGCCGGCCCGCAGGGGCTTCGGTTCGCGGCTCATCGAGCGCAGCCTGGCGCACGACCTCGGTGGGCAGGCGCGCATCGAGTTCCCGCCGACGGGTGTCGTCTGCACCATCGAGGCGGTGATGCCGCCCGCGACCGGCGCGGCTGCGGCTGACGCCATGCCCGTCGCTCCCCCGCCGGCGAACCAGGACGACGCGGCGGGGGCCGCGGTCCCTACGGCGGCCTAGAGCCGTTTTCGCTCGGCGGTGCCCGCTGCGCGGCTCTCGCTCGCTGTTTACCGAGCCGATTCACGCTCCCGGCCGGTTCCAGCCGTCCGCGCTCTGCCCTAGCCGCGGCGCGAAGCCGGCCCGCCCGGTCAGGCCGTCGCCGACCCCTGCGCCGGCTCCGCCGCCGCGAGGATGCGCGCGATCGCCTCGGTGCGGCCGAGCGCGTGCAGGACCGCATCGATCGGCGGGCTCTGCGTGCTGCCGGTCAGCGCCGCGCGCAGCGGCTGCGCGATGGCGCCGAGCTTCACGCCCTTGACGTCGGCATAGTCGCGCAGCCAGGCCTCGAGGTCCTTGCGCTCCCACGGCGCGTCGTTGAGGAACAGCGCGAGGTCGGCGAGCCGCGCGCGCGCCTCCGGCGTCAGCAGCGCGGCGGCCTTGGCGTCCATCGGCGGCGGCCCGTCGGTCACGGCGAAGGCGGCGGCGCCCGCCAGCTCCTCCAGCGTCCGCGCGCGCTGCTTCAGCTCGGGCATCAGCAGCCGCACGCGCTGCGCGCCCTCCGGCCCGAACAGCACGTTGCGCTTCGCGAACCGCTCCAGCACCTCGCGGACCAGACGGTCGTCGTCGGCCTGGCGCAGGTAGATGCCGTTGAGGTGGGTGAGCTTCGCGTAGTCCATCCGGCTCGGGCTGCGGCCGATATCGGCGAGGTCGAAGATGCGGATCGCGCGCTCGCGCGGCACCACCTCCTCGTCGCCATGGCCCCAGCCGAGGCGCAGCAGGTAGTTGCACATCGCCTCTGGCAGGTAGCCCTGCTCGCGGAACTCGAGCACGCTGACCGCGCCGTGGCGCTTGGAGAGCTTGGTGCCGTCGGGGCCGTGGATCAGCGGGACGTGGGCGAAGTGCGGCCGGTGCCAGCCCATCGCGTCGTAGATCTGGCACTGCCGGAAGGTGTTGGTGAGGTGGTCGTCGCCGCGGATCACGTGGGTGATGCCCATGTCGTGGTCGTCCACGACGACGGCGTGCAGGTAGGTCGGGGTGCCGTCGCTGCGCAGGATGATCATGTCGTCGAGTTCGCTGTTCGCGACGCGGACCTCGCCCTGCACCAGGTCCTTGACCACCGTCTCGCCCTCCCGCGGGGCACGCAGGCGGATCGCCGGCTTCACGCCCGGCGGCGCCTCGGACGGGTCGCGGTCGCGCCAGCGGCCGTCGTAGCGCGGCGGGCGGCCCTCCCGCAGCGCCTGCTCGCGCATCTGCTGCAGCTCCTCGGGCGTGTCGAAGGCGAGGTAGGCCCTGCCCATGGCGAGCAGGGCGTGGGCGATCTCGGCATGGCGCGCCGCGCGCGTGCTTTGGAAGACCGGCGGCTCGTCGGGGGAGAGGCCGAGCCACTCCAGGCTGTCGAGGATCTGCCGCACCGCCTCCGGCGTGCTGCGCTGGCGGTCGGTGTCCTCGATGCGCAGCAGGTAGCGGCCGTTGTGGCGGCGGGCGAACAGGTAGTTGAACAGCGCGGTGCGCGCGCCGCCGATGTGGAGGAACCCGGTGGGGGAGGGAGCGAAGCGCGTGCGGACGGTCATGAGCGGCGGCCCCTGGAAAGGGTCGCTCCTCTAGCCCGGCCGGGCGGGGAGGTCACGCCGCCCCCCATCGCGCCGCGGGGACCGGCGCCCGGGCGGGTCGTCAGCGCCGCGTGAGGTCGCCCGGGGGAGGGGAGGGCGGTCGCGCGGCGCCCGCCCAGGCAGGCGGCGCTTCCCTCCACAGTCATGCGCGCGTTAGTTGAATTCATGTCTGGCGCCGGCACGTTTCTTGGCGATTCGGGTGCCCGCCCCGGCCACGCGGGGCTTGCGGCGCGCCTCGGCGCGCTCGCCGAGCGGCTGGCGGCCGCAGCGGGCGGGCGCCTCGCCGCGGAGCGCGGGCGGCTCGCGCCGTGGCTGTCGGTGGCGCTCGGGGCGGGAATCCTGGTCTATTTCGGCCTGCGCAGCGAGCCGGGGGCGGGCTGGCGCTGGCTGCCGCTGCCGCTTCTGGTCCTCGCGCTGCTGCTCGCCCCGCGCCAGCGGCACCTCGCCTGGGGGGTGGGACTTCTGGCCGCCGCGGCGCTCGGCTTCGCCGCGGCATCCTGGCATGCGGCGCGCCAGCCGGCGCCGCTCGCGCTGCCGGCCCGCGCGGTCGTGGTCACGGGCGTCGTGCAGTCCGTCGCGCTGCTGCCGGAGGGGCGTCGCATCGTCCTCGCCGGGGCACGGCTGGACGGCGCGGCGGGCGCCCCGCCGGCGCTGGCGGCTGCGCCGCCTTTGGCGCGGCTGGTCCGGGTGCGGCTGCGGCGCGACGACCCGGCGCGGCCGATGCCCGGCGACCGGGTGACGGTGCGGGCGCTGCTGCGGGCGCCCTCCGCCCCGGCCTATCCGGGCGCCTGGGACTTCCAGCGCGCGGCATACTTCTCCGGCCTCGGCGCTGGCGGCTTCGCTCTCGGGCCGGCGCAGGTGACGCCCGCCGCCGGCGACGCGCCGCCCTTCGCCGGCCTGCGCGCGCGCATCGAGGCCCGGACGATCGCGGCCATCCCCGGCGAGGCCGGCGCGGTCGCGGCGGCGCTGCTGACCGGCGGGCGCAGCGCGATACGGTCCGAGGCGATCGCGGCGATGCGCGATGCGGGTCTTGCGCATCTGCTCGCCGTCTCCGGCCTGCATCTCACCATCGTGATGGGCGCGACCTATGGGCTGGCCCGGCTGCTCGCCGCGGCGCTCCCGGCCGCGCTCGCGCTGCGCATCCCGTCCAGGGCGGCCGCGGCGGTGGCGGCGCTCGCGGCGGGCGGCTTCTACATGCTGCTCGCCGGCGCCGAGGTGCCGATGCGGCGCAGCTTCGCCATGGCCGCGCTGGTCACGCTCGGCATCCTGCTCGGTCGCCGGGCGCTGTCGCCGCGCGGGCTGGCGCTGGCGGCGGCGGCGGTGCTGCTGCTCGATCCGGCGCAGCTCCTCGGGCCGAGCTTCCAGATGAGCTTCGCTGCGGTGCTCGCACTGGTCGCCGGCTGGGAGTGGCTGCGCCCGCGCCTCGCGGCGGCACGGCTGGCGAGAGCCGGCGCCGGTCCGTGGCGACGCGCGGCGGGAATGGCGGTCCTCTGGCTGGCGGGCGGGGCGGCGACGAGCCTGATCGCGGGGGCGGCGACGACCCCCTTCGGCCTGCACCACTTCGGCCGCCTGCAGCTCTACGGCCTGGCGGCGAACGTCGTGGCGGTGCCGCTCACCTCGCTTCTGGTGATGCCGGCCGGCATGGCGGCGGTGGCGCTGATGCCCCTCGGGCTGGAGGGCGCGGCGCTGGTGCCGATGGGCTGGGGGGTGGAGGCAATCCTGGCCGTGGCGCGCGAGGTGGCCTCGTGGCCGGGCGCGGCGCGGCCCATGGCGCCGATGCCGGCCTGGGGGCTGGCGGTGACGGCGTTCGGGATGGCGTGGCTCTGCCTCTGGCGCACCGGATGGCGGGCGCTGGGCGTGCCGGTGATCGCGCTCGGCCTCGCGGCGGGAGCGTTCGAGCGACGGCCGGATCTGCTGGTCTCGGCCGATGCGCGGCTGATCGCGCTACACCTCGCCGATCGGGGAGAGACATTCCTCGAGCGCGTGCCTGGCGGCTCCGCCTTCATGCGCGATGCCATGCTGCGCGGCTGGGGGATGGCGCCCGAAACGGCGCAGCGCTTCCCGATGGCGGGAGATGCGGCAGACGGGGCGGTGCGCTGCACGCCGGTCGCCTGCATGCTGCGGCCGTGGGAGGGGAGCGCGGGCGCCCTGCTGGTGCGCGCGGCGCCCGGCGGCGCCGGGGAGGCGGAGCGCCGCGCGGCGCTGGCGGAGGCCTGCGCCGGCGGCGCCGCGGTGGTGGTCGCCGCCGAGCCGCTGCGGATGCGCTGCCGCGGTGCGGCGGTGATCGACCGATTCAGCGTCTGGCGCGACGGGCCGCACGCGGTCTGGCTGGAGCGCGACGGGGCGCGAGTGGTCTCCGACCGCGCCTGGCGGGGCGAGCGGCCCTGGGTGCCGCCGGAACCGCGCCCGCGCGGCGCGCCGACGGAGCCGTTGGCGCAGGTCGAATAGCGGTTGCCCCGCTCAATACCGCCGCAGCAGCCCGATAAGCCGGCCCTGCACCCTGACCCGATCGGGTCCGAAGATCCGCGTCTCGTAGCGCGGATTGGCCGCTTCCAGCGCGATCGAATTGCCGCGCCGGCGCAGGCGCTTCAGCGTGACCTCGTTGTCGTCCACCAGGGCCACGACGATCGCGCCGTTCTCCGCCGTGTCGCCCCGGCGGATGATCACCGTGTCGCCGTCGAGGATTCCGGCCTCGATCATCGAATCGCCGGAGACCTCGAGCGCGTAGTGCTCGCCGCTGCCGAGCATGGCCGCCGGGACCTCGACGCTGGCGCCGGAATCGCGCAGCGCCTCGATCGGCACGCCGGCGGCGATGCGGCCGTAGAGCGGCAGGTGCACCGCCGCGGCCTCGTTCGCCGCCTTCGCGACGCCGCTGAGGTTCGGGGCGAACCGGCCGTGGATGACGTTCGGGCTGAAGGCACTGGCGGGCGCGGGCAGGGCCGGCGCGGGCGCCGCCGCCGGCTCGGCCGCGGCGGGTGGTGCCGCCTGGCGGGGCGCGACGTGCTCCGGCAGGCGGATCACCTCGAGCGCGCGGGCGCGATGGGCCCGGCGGCGGAGGAAGCCGCGCTCCTCGAGCGCCGTGATCAGGCGGTGGATGCCGGACTTCGAGCGCAGCTTCAGCGCGTCCTTCATCTCCTCGAAGGAGGGGGAGAAGCCGGTCGTGCGCAGATGGCGGTCGATGAACATGAGCAGCTCGAGCTGCTTGCGCGTGAGCATGCGCGGACTCCTTCTCTCCGGCCGGATTCCGGGGCGGCCAGGCGGCGGCCGGCGCTTCCGCGGCGAACAAACCGGCAACCGGAGCCCGTTCTACATAAGTTCGCGACTCGCCGTCAAATGGTTTCTTTCGGCGCGCGTATCAAAGCCCCAATTCGCCCAGCACGATCACCTCCACCGGCGCTCCCGCCGGCAGGGCCGGCGCGTGCGGGGGGCGGAGGATCAGCGCATCCGCCCGCGCCAGCGTCGCCAGCATCGAGCTGTCCTGCACCGGGAAGGGCGTGGCGACCGGCGGGCCCTCCTCGGCCGCTTCCTCGAGCCGGGCGCGCAGGAAGTCCTGCCGCCGGTCGTTCGCCGCCAGCGGCGCGCCCGCCACGGCGCGCCGGGTGCGCGGCGGATCGCCGGGAAGGCCGGAGAGCCGCGCCAGGGCGGGGAGGAGGAAGAGCACGCCGCAGACCAGCGCGCTCACCGGATTGCCGGGCAGGCCGAGCACCGGCGTGCGGCCGAGCCGGCCGAAGATCAGCGGCTTGCCCGGCCGCATCGCGATCTTCCAGAAGTCGAGCGCGAATCCCTCCGGCCCCAGCGCCTGCTGCACCAGGTCGTGGTCGCCCACGCTCGCCCCGCCGGTCGTCACCAGCAGGTCGCAGCCCTGCGCGGCCCGGGCGGCGGCGGCGATGGCGGCGGTGTCGTCGGGCGCGATCGGCAGCACCACCGGCGCGCCGCCGCCCGCGCGCACCAGGGCGGCGAGGGCGTGGGCATTGGAGCTGACGATGCCCCCGGCCGGGATCGGGTCGCCGGGCAGCGCGATCTCGTCGCCGGTGGCGAGGATGCCGACGCGCGGCGCGGCGTGCACCGCGATCCAGGCGTGGTTGGAGGCGGCGGCGAGGCCGATGTCGCGCGCGCTCAGGCGCCGGCCCGCGGGGATCACCGCCTCGCCCTCGGCGAAGTCGAGGCCGCGCCGGCGCACCCAGCGTCCGTGCCGCACCGTCTCCTTCACCAGCACCATGCCGTCGGCGCCGGCCTCGGCGTCCTCCTGCAGCAGGATCGAATCGGCGCCGGCGGGGAGGAAGCCGCCGGTGAAGATCCGCACCGCCTCGCCGGGGCCGACCGCGCCCGCGAAGGGGCGGCCGGCGGGCGCGCTGCCGATCACGCGCAGCCGCGCGCCCTCCTGCGCGTCCGCCGCGCGCACCGCGTAGCCGTCCATCGCCGAGACGTCGGCCGGCGGCTGGGTCAGCCGCGCGACGACCGGCTCCGCCGTCACCCGGCCCCAGGCCTCGGGCAGGGAGACGGTCTCCGGCGCGGTCGGCGCCAGCGCGGCGAGGATGCGGGCGCGGGCCTCCTCGACGGAGAGCATCTCAGGGCGCCTCGTAGGTGCCGGACTTGCCGCCGGACTTGCGGACGAGCCGCACCGCCTCGATGCGCATGCCGCGGTCCACGGCCTTGCACATGTCGTACACGGTCAGGGCGGCGACGGTCACGGCGGTCAGCGCCTCCATCTCGACGCCGGTCTGGCCGGCGAGCTTGACCGTGGCCTCGATCTCCACCGCGTCCGGCGGGGCGGGAACGAGGTCCACGGCGACGCGGGAGAGCATCAGCGGGTGGCAGAGCGGGATCAGCTCGCTCGTGCGCTTGGCGGCCATGATGCCGGCGATGCGCGCGACGCCGAGCACGTCGCCCTTGCCCATCGTGCCTTCCTCGATGCGCGCGAGCGTGGCCGGCGCCATCACCACGCGGCCGCGCGCCACCGCGACGCGCTCCGTCACCGGCTTGGCGGAGACGTCCACCATGGCGGCGCGGCCGGCCGCGTCGAAATGCGTCAGCCGGCCCTGTTCGCGTTCGTCGCTCACGCCGGGGGGGCCGCTCAGAGCGCCTCCACCAGCGTCCGCGCGGCCGCGGCCACGTCGGGCTGGCGCATCAGGTGCTCGCCGACCAGCAGGCAGCGCGCGCCGACCGCCGCCATGCGGCGCACGTCGTCGGGGGTGCGGATGCCGCTCTCGGCGACCGGGATGCGGTCGGCGGGGACGAGCGGCGCCAGGCGCTCGGTGACGGCGAGGTCGGTGGTCAGGGTGCGCAGGTCGCGGTTGTTGATGCCGATCAGCCGCGTCTCCAGCCCCAGCGCGCGCTCCAGCTCGCGCTCGTCGTGCACCTCGGCGAGCACCGCCATGTCGAGGGAGCGCGCCACCGCCTCGAGCTCGGTCGCCTGCTGGTCGGAGAGGGCGGCCATGATGAGGAGGATGCAGTCCGCGCCCATGGCGCGGCTCTCGAACACCTGCCAGGGGTGGATCAGGAAGTCCTTGCGCAGCACCGGCAGCGCGCAGGCGGCGCGGGCCGCGACCAGGTGCTCCGGCGCGCCCTGGAAATAGCGGGCATCGGTCAGCACCGAGAGGCAGGAGGCGCCGCCCGCCTCGTAGGCCCTGGCCAGCGCCGCCGGATCGAACGGGTCGCGGATCAGCCCGCCGGAGGGCGAGGCGCGCTTGATCTCCGCGATCAGCCCGACTCGCATCTCGGCGACGCGGGCGCAGAGCGCGCCGATGAAGTCGCGCGGCGCCTCGGCGGCGGCCGCCAGGTCCTCCATCTCGGCGAGAGGGGTGGCGGCCATGCGTTCGCGCACCTCCTCCTGCTTGTCGGCGAGGATGCGCGCCAGGGTGTCGGGCATGGTCTTGCGCTCGTTCGCTTCGGCGGGGGCCGCGCGGAGCAGGGGGGCGTTCATGTCTGGCCTCTGGCCTCGGGGGGGGTGCACGCTTTCCTGAGCTTCTCGAGCACCGCGGCCGCGGCGCCGGAATCGATGGCCCGCGCGGCCAGCGCCGCGCCCTCGCGCAGGTCCGCGGCCCGGCCGGCCACCACGAGCGCGGCGGCGGCGTTCAGCAGCACCACGTCCCGGTAAGGGCCCGGCGCACCCTGCAGCAACGCGACCAGCGCCGCCGCGTTCTCCGCCGGATCGCCGCCCTTGAGCGCGGCGGCGGGCGCCCGGGGGAGGCCGGCCTCCTCCGGGGAGACGGTGAACTCCCGCAGGCGACCGTCACGGATCTCCACCACCTGGCTCTCGCCCGCGAGGGTGAGCTCGTCGAGCCCCTGGCCGTGCACGACCCAGGCGCGCTCGGTGCCGAGCCGGCCCAGCGCCTCGGCCATCGGGCGCAGCCATTGCGGCGCGAAGGCGCCGGTCATCTGCCGCCGCACGCGGGCGGGATTGGCCAGCGGGCCGAGCAGGTTGAAGATCGTTCGGATGCCGAGCTCGACCCGGGGCCCCGCCGCGTGGCGCATCGAGGCGTGGTGGCGCGGCGCCATCAGGAACACCATCCCCGCCTCGCGCAGCACCTCGGCGAGCCGCTCGATCGGCGTCTCCAGGTTGATGCCGAGCGCCGCGATCGCGTCCGCCGCGCCGGAGCGGGAGGAGAGCGCGCGGTTGCCGTGCTTCGCCACCGGCACGCCGCAGCCGGCGACGACGAAGGCCGCGGCGGTGGAGATGTTGAGCGTGCCGGCGGCGTCGCCGCCGGTGCCGACGATGTCGATCGCCCCGGGTGGCGCCTCGATGGCGAGCATGCGCGCGCGCATGGCGCGCACCGCGCCGGTCATCTCGGCCACCGTCTCGCCGCGCACGCGCATCGCCATCAGCAGGCCGGCGATCTGCGCGGGCGTCGCCTCCCCGGCCATGATGATGCCGAAGGCATGCTCGGCCTCGGACTCCGCAAGCCGCTCGCCGTCGGCGAGGCGGGCGAGGACCGGGCGCAGCGAGGTGTCAGGCTGCGACAATGGGTTGCAGGGTCCGCACGCCCGCGAGCTTGAGGAAGTTGGAGAGCAGGTCGTGGCCGTGCGCCGAGGCGATGCTCTCCGGATGGAACTGCACGCCCCAGAGCGGCAGCGTGCGGTGGGCGAGACCCATGACCAGGCCGTCCTCGGTCCAGGCGGTCAGGGCGAGGTCGGCGGGCAGCGTGGCGCGCTCGACCACCAGCGAGTGGTAGCGCGTGGCGCGGAAGGGCGAGGGGAGGCCGGCGAAGACGTCCGTGCCGGCGTGGTGGATGTCCCAGACCTTGCCGTGCACCGGCTCCGGCGCGCGCACCACCCGTCCGCCGAAGGCCTGGCCGATCGCCTGGTGGCCGAGGCAGACGCCGAGCAGCGGGATGCCGGCCTCCGCCGCGAGGCCGATCAGCGGCAGGCAGATCCCCGCCTCGTTCGGCGTGCAGGGGCCGGGGGAGAGCACGATCGCCTCCGGCCGCAGGGCGAGGGCGCCCTGCGGGTCTATGGCGTCGTTGCGCCGGACCTCGACCACCGCCCCAAGATCGCCGAGGAAGTGGTAGAGATTGAACGTAAAGCTGTCGTAATTGTCGATCAGGAGGATCATGCTGGCGTGATCCTTGTCCCGCCGCGCGGCAGGAATCAAGCGAGGACCCGGGAGGACGCCCTGCGGCGGGCGCAGCGCAGGGGCAGCGCCGTTGCGGGTGCGAGGCCCGGGCCGGCCCGCGCGGTCTCGACGGGGGGACGGCGGACCGAGCGGGGGCGCTGCGATGCGTTCGCCCTTCGTGGCGCGGCGGCCGCGCGGCCGTTCCGCCGCCGGCAGGCCGGCGCCGGGGCGGCGTTGCGGGCGGATCGGCGCGCCCGCCTAGAGCGTCGGCGTCCAGGGGCCCTCGACCGCGTGGCACTCGCTCGCGTCGGTCCAGGGCGGCATGGTGACGCCGAGCGCGACCAGCGGCTCCGCCCCGTCGCAGCGGAACTGGAAGTGCGTCCGCGGCGGGATCGCGAGCGACAGGCCGGGCGCCAGCGCGAGCACCTCCTCCTCCCCCTCCAGGCGGCGCCACATGCGCCCGGTCCCGCTCAGGATGAACCAGAGCTCCTCGAGGCGGTGATGCGCGACGGCGCGCGAGACGGCGCCCGGCGGCAGCGTGAACTGCGCCATCGAGCCGCGGCTGGCGGCGCAGAGGACGCGCACCTCGGAGCCGTCGGGCGCGATGGCGTCGGGCCGCTCGGACAGCCGGCGGGAGGGGAGGCCGGAGGCGGGCGGCGCGGACATGCCGCCGCTCAGACCGGGCAGACCCCGCTCGCGCATTGCAGCGCGGCGAGGTCCACCGCCTCGTGCAGCGCCGGGTCGCGGATCGCCGCGACGGTGGCGGCGAAACGGTCGGCCGGCAGCTCCTCTTCCGGCAGGTACTCGTAGCCGAGGGAGTCGTCCGGCCGGCCCGGCAGCACGGCGCAGCAGCGCACCTCCGGCTGGTGCGTGCGCACGATGGCGCGGAAGGCGTCGAGGTCGTGGCGGTCGGTGAACACCTTCAGGGTGTAGGAGATCTGGTTGCCGCGCTCCTCGCCGATCCAGTGGCGCTCGAGCAGCATCAGCCAGCGGTAGTGCTGTTCCGGCGTCGCCTCCGGCGCGGTCACCAGCCGCTCGCCGAGGCCGAGGCGCTGGATCAGCGGCAGGGTCGGGAAGCCGACCGCCGACATGCCGGGGAAGCTGCGCAGCGTGCGGATCGGGTAGCCGCGGCGCTCGTACTCGGCGAGCAGCGGGTCGGAGTCGGGCGCCCAGCCGCCGTCGGGACCGCGCGTGCCGCGGAACTGCACCCAGCGGAGGTACTGCCGCCGCGCCGGCAGGTGCGCGCCCTCGGTCAGCCCGAACAGCTTGGAGGTGGTGCCGGCGGGCTTGACCGTGGTGACGGTGAGCGGAGGGGCGAGGCCGAGCTCCGCCGCATAGGCGTCGCCCTCCGCCTTCGCCGCGGCGGAGAGCCGCTCCAGCATGGCCCAGAAGGGGGCGGAGCGGGCGGGGTCGAGCAGGTCGTCGAAGGCGAGGCCGAAGCGCATCCAGGCCCATTCGTGCAGGCCGGTCGGGCCGATGCCCATGCGGTTGGTGCGCCGCACCTCCTCCGCGTAGAGCGAATCCATCAGGTTGGCGCGCATCAGGAAGCGCACGCCGAGGCGGACGGAGTCCTCCACCCGCGCGTCCCACAGCGCGGCGGTCGCCTCGTCCACCTGGCCGGGCGCGACCTGCTCGAGCGGCACGGGGCAGGCGAGCAGGGGGGCGAAGTCGCCGATCACGCAGTAGCCGCCGGTGACGTGCAGCACGATCTCGCCGCACGGGTTGGTGGTGGCCGGGAAGTCGGCCGCGGCGGCGCGGCGCGACAGCTCGGCGAGCAGCCCGGCGGCGTGGTCCACCTGGTAGCGCGCGCTGCGGATGTCGCGGCCGTCCGTGTGGACGGGCTTGCGCCGGGCGGCGCCGGTGCGGTGGTCCTCCAGCCTGTCGGCGTTGATGAAGCCGGGCTCGCCGTTGACGTAGGCGCAGCGCGTCGCCTCCTCGAACACGGCGCGGGCGTGGCGGCTCAGCGGGTCGTCCGCTCCCTCGCGCACGCGGCGCCAGAACTCGGCGTCCACCATGACCGAGTTGTTGGCGGTCCAGAGGCCGCCCGCCTCCTTGGCGCGGATGAAGCGCAGCACGCCGGGGTCGCGCCAGGACTTGGTCGCCATGCGCGCGGCGCGGCGGGCGCCGCCGACCTGCACCTCGACCGAGAGGTGGTGGTCCACGAGCAGCGCCTGCTCCCAGGGATCCGGCAGCGCGCCGGCGCGCGCCGGCTCGATCACGGCGCGGCGGATGTTGAGGAAGGCGCGCATCAGCGACAGCGGGCCGGAGGCCGGGCGCCCCTGCATGCCGCCGATCGGGCTGCCGCGCGGGCGGATGGCGGAGAAGTCGAGCAGCACGGCGCGGTCGCGCGCGCCCGCGAAGGCCAGGCTCTCGACCAGCTCGACCGCCTTGGCCCAGCCCTCGCGGCTGTCGGCGACGGCGTGGCGGATGGCGCCCGGCGGGGCGGCGGCCGGGTCGGCGAGGAATTCGCGGGCGAGGAGGTCGCGCACCGCCGCCTCCTGCGCCGCGCCGAAGGCGTCGAGCGGCGTGCCCCAGGGCAGCAGGCCGAACTCCACGCCGATCCGGTGCAGCTCGGCGCGATCGCGCGGCCAGTCCGGGTGCGCGGGATCGAGATGCAGCAGCAGCTCCGGCGCCCGCGCCCAGTCCACCACGACCAGCGCGTCGTCATAGGCGCGGCCGACGCCGCTGCCGTTCAGCAGCAGGTAGAACTTGGCGAAGGAGGCGATCGCCGTCGCGCAGTTGGTGAACACCTCCATGTTGCGCCCGGGCTGCGCCGGGTCGCCGTGCTGCAGGTGCCGGCCGGAAGTGAGGAGCGCGCCGGTGGCGATGGCGTTGCGCAGGCGTGCCGCCTCGACGCGGTCGGTCTCGTCGGGGGCGCGCGGCAGCAGGGCGATGTTGCCGGCGGCGACGCGGTCGGCGACGCGGCCGAAGCACTCGCCGTCGTCCGGGCGGAAGACGGTGCGGCGCGCGACCGCCATCCCCATGCCGGGGTCGAGCGGGCGCGGCGGCAGCGGCGCCTCGCCGAAGCTCGCCCCCGGCGGGGGGCGGCGGCTGATGCTGCGTGCCGCCGCGGTCGGGATCAGTCCGGCCACCGAGCCGTCCATGCGCAATCCTCTCCGTCGCCGATCGATTCGACGGACACAGCATATATGGGTCACCGCCGCTTGGCGACCCTATATCTTGTGATGCGATCCCGTCCCCGGGAGGAGCCGACCGGCCCCTTCCCGCGCGGGCGCGGGGCCGCTTTGATCGCGCCGCGCGGCGGGCGGGGCAGCCCGGCCGCATTCCTGGAGGATTTCCGGCCGATGGCGCTCCGCTGCGACCTCATCATCCGCGACGCGACGATCTTCGACGGCACCGGTGCGCCGCGGCGGGTCGGCGATGTCGGCGTGACCGGCGACCGCATCGTGGCGGTGGGCGACCTCGGCGGCGCCTCCGCCGACCGCGAGGTGATCGCCACCGGCAAGGCCGTCGCGCCGGGCTTCATAGACGCCCACACCCACGACGACCGCGCCGTGCTCTGCGGGCCGCAGTGCATGACCTGCAAGATCAGCCAGGGCGTGACCACGGTGGTGGTGGGCAATTGCGGCGTCAGCCTCTCGCCCGCGCGCTTCGCGACGCGGCCGCCGCCGCCGCTCGACCTGATCGGCGAGGAGGGCTGGTGGCGCTTCGACTCCTTCGGCGACTACGCGCACGAGCTGAAGACGAGGGGCTCGGAGGTGAACACCTACGCCCTCGTCGGCCACCAGACGCTGCGCGTCGAGGCGATGGCGGGGGACGTGATGCGCCCCGCCAACGACCGCGAGATCCAGCGCATGCACCAGCGGGTGAAGCAGTCGCTCGCCGAGGGCGCCTCCGGCTTCTCCACCGGCCTCTGGTATCCGCCCAACATGCACGCCCCGACCGAGGAGGTGATCGCGGTCGCCGAGGCGCTGCGGCCCTTCAACGGCCTCTACGTCACCCACATGCGCGACGAGGCGGACCGCGTCTGCGCCTCGATCGAGGAGACGCTGAAGATCGGCAAGCGCGCCGGCGTGCCGGTCTGGATCAGCCACCACAAGTGCTCGATGCCGGAGAACTACGGCCGCTCCGTGCAGACGCTGGCGCTGATCGCGGCGGCGGCGACGATGCAGGAGGTGGCCTTCGACGTCTATCCCTACCCCGCGGGCTCCACCGTCCTGATGCCGGAGCGGCTGCGCGAGGACGTGAAGGTGATGATCACCTGGTCCGTCCCGCACCCGGAGATGGCGGGACGCTACCTCGACGACATCGCCCGCGGCTGGAACACCGACATCCGCTCCGCCGCCGAGCGCCTGCTCCCCGCCGGCCAGATCACCTTCCAGATGGACGAGGAGGACGTGCGCCGGATCATGGCGCACCCGCTCTCCGTCATCGGCTCCGACGGCATCCCGCACGACCGGCACCCGCATCCGCGGCTCTGGGGCACCTTCCCGCGCGTGCTCGGCCTCTACGCCCGCCAGCTCGGCCTGTTCACCATGGAGACGGCGGTGCACAAGATGACGGGCCGCACGGCGCAGCTCCTCGGCTTGGTGGACCGCGGCGTGATCCGGCCCGGCGCCTTCGCCGACCTGGTGCTGTTCGACCCGCACACGGTGCTCGACAACGCCACCTTCGAGCAGCCGATCCAGCCCGCGACCGGCATCGAGGAGGTATGGGCGAACGGCGTGCCGACCTACGTCGCGGGCAAGGGAGCGACCGGCGAGAAGCCCGGGCGGCTGGTCACGCGCAACAGGGGGTGAAGCGGCGCGTTCCGTGCTACCCTGGCGCGGGCAGGACCGGACCGAGGATCGCTCCCGCATGCGCCACACCACGCTCAAGATCGCAGCGGGCGCCGCCGCGGCGCTGCTGCTGGTCGCCGCCGCGACCGGCGCGGAGCCCGCGCGGGAGGAGCTGCCGGTCCGCCGGGTGACGCTCTCCTCCTCCGGGCTGATCCAGATCGAGCGCGGCGGCACCCTCGGTCCCGGCGCCTCGGCGCGCTTCCGCGCGCCGGTCGAGGACGTGGACGACATCCTCAAGAGCCTGGTCGTCGCCGATCCCGCCGGCACGGTGGAGGGCGTGCGCCTCCCGGCCCAGGACCTCGCCGCCGAGGCGTTCCGCGGCCTGCCGCTGCGGCCCGAGGACTTCGCCTCGCGCGCCGCGCTGCTCAACGCGCTGCGCGGGCACGAGGCGGAGGCGGGCGGCGCGCGCGGGCGCATCGCCGAGGCGGCGGAGACGGACCAGGGCGCGCTCCGCCTCGTGCTGATCGGGCCGACGGGCCTGCGCAGCCTCCTCGTCCGCGAGGGCGAGGAGGTCCGGCTGGCGGACGCGGCGCTCGCCGCGCGGGTCGCGCGCGCCGCCGAGGCGCTGGCCGCGGCGCGCACCGCCGACACGCGCGAGGTGGAGGTCGCCCTGCGGGCCGAGCGGGCGCGGGAGGTGATGCTGGCCTATGTCGCGGGGGCGCCGCTGTGGAAGCCCTCCTGGCGGCTCGCCGTGCCGCCGATCGGCGCGCCCGCGGGCGCGGAAGCCCGGCTGATGGGCTGGGCCGTCGTGGAGAACCGGACCGGCAGCGACTGGAACCAGGTGCGGCTGACGCTGGTCAGCGGCGAGGCGGCCGCCTATCGCCAGGCGCTCTACGCCCCCGTCCTGATCGCCCGCCCGGAGATGCCCGTGCGCGGCGCCGGGCCGGTGATCGTGCGCCCCGACACCGGCGTGCGGCCGCCGCCTCCTCCGGCGCCGCTGGCGATGGCCGAGGCCACGTCGCGCTCGGCGCGGGACCGCGTCGCGGGCGGCCCGGCGGCGCCGCTCGCGCCCGTGCCGACGATGGCCCCGCCGGCCCTGCCCGCGGCGCCGGCGGTCGCGGAAGCCTCGGCCGGGCGGGTCGCCTTCGTCCTGCCGGAGCCGGTCTCGATCAGGGGCGGCGAGACGGCGAACGTGCCATTCCTCGATGCCCGGCTGCCGGCGGAGCGCATCTGGTGGGTGCAGGACCTGTCCGCCCGCCATCCGCTGCAGGCGGTGCGGATCCGCAACACGACCGCGCACGCCCTGCCCGACGGGCTCGCCACCGTGTACGGCACCGACGCGGCGGAGGCCGGCGCCTTCCTCGGCGACGGCGAGATCCGCGCCATGCCGCCCGGCGATGTCCGCATCCTCGCCTTCGCGCGCGACCGCGACGTGCTGATGACCGGCTCCGACAGGATGGCCGAGGAGCCGCGGGGGGTGAGGCTGCGCCGGGGATTCGTGGAGGTGGAGTTCCTCGCCCTGCGCGAATCCGCCCTCGCGGTTGACCCGAAGGGGGCGCGCGGGAAGCTCGTCGCCGACCTGCCGCGCCGCGACGGCGAAACGCCGCGCTTCCCGGTCGCGGCGGAGGGCGATTTCGGCCTGCGTCACGAGGCGACGCTGGACGGCGCGCCGGTCACCCTGCGCTTCGTGTGGGAACGCGCGCATCTGCGCCAGACGCCGCTCTGGGACCCGGCGCTCGGCGATCCGATCCTGCTGCGCTGGCGCGACATCGAGGTGGAGCGCGAGGCGCGGCGGCTGCCGGGCGGGCCGGGCACGCTGGAGACGCTGCGCGCCGTGCTCGTCCGGCTTCCGGTGGACGCGCCGGGGCGCGCCGAACTGGCGGCGCTGGTCGGCGACCTCGGCGAGGCGCGCAGGCTGCTCGACGCGTTCCGCGCGCAGCGCCGCGCCTACGCCACCGCCGAGGCGGCGCTCGAGCGGGCGCGCCGCGCGGTCGAGGACCGCACCGGGCCGGCGCGCGAGGAGGCGCGGAGGAGCCTCAACCGCGCCTCGATCGAGGCGGAGCAGGCGGGCGCTGCGGCCGACGCGGCCTGGGAGGCCTGGCAGGGCGCGGTGCAGCGCATCATCGCGCGCGGCGGGTAGGGCGAGCGGCGCGCGGCGGGAGGGCGCCCGACGCGCGCCGGCCCGCTCACTCCGGCTGCACCCCGGCCTCGCGCAGCACCCGCTGGCTGCGCGCCGCGTCCTGGCGGACGAATTCCGTCAGCGCCTCGGGCGTCGCGAGCTCCGGGCGGCGCTCGACGGCGAGCTCGGTCAGGCGCGGCTCCAGGCGCTGCATCGCCTCGTTGAAGGCGGCGTTCAGCGTGGCGATCGCGGCCGGCGGGGTTCGCGCGGGGGCGAAGGCGGCGAGCCAGGCGGCGGCGGACCAGGCGGGCAGGCCGGCCTCGCTGGCCGAGGGAACGTCGGGAAGGACGGCGCTGCGGGTCTCCCCGGCCACCGCGATCGCGCGCACGGTGCCGCCGCGGATGTGCCCGACCGCGGAGGCGACCGGATCGACGCACATGTGGGCCTCGCCGGCGATCACCGCCTGCATGGCCGGGCCGCCGCCGCGGTAATGCACCATCTGCACCTCCGCCCGGGCGGCGGCGCGGAAGACCTCGCTCGCCAGGTGGTTGGCGCTGCCGATGCCGGCCGAGGCGAAGTTCACCCGCCCCGCATTGGCGCGCAGCCAGGCGAGGAGCGACTGCATGTCGGTGATCGGCAGGCGCGGGTTCACCACCAGCACCTGCGGGATGCGGCCGAGATGCGCGACCGAGGCGAAATCGGCCAACACGTCGAAGGGCATGCGCGAGACCAGCGCCGGCGCGATGACGTGGGCGTTCGAGTGGATGAGGATGGTGTGCCCGTCGGGCGCCGCCTTCGCCACGGCCTCCGAGCCGATCAGGCCGGCGGCGCCGCCGGGGCGGTTCTCGATCACCAGCGGCTGCCCGAGAATGGTGCCGACGGTCTCGGAGAGGACGCGGGCCACGACGTCGGTCGCGCCGCCGGGAGCGAAGGGCACGATGGCGCGCACCGGACGGCTCGGGGTCCAGCGCGGGGCCGCCTGGCCGGCCGCCGCGGCGGCCGGCGCCAGCAGGGCAGGGGCGAGTAGCAGGATGCGACGGCGCATGAGGTTGCCTCCCGTTGATTGCGGGGCGCCCGCGGAACCGGCGCCCCTGCGAGCTATGCCAGCGCGGCGCGACGTCCGCCAGCGGAGACGCGCGCCGCGCCGGCGCGCGGCGCGGCCGCCCGCCCGCGCCTTGCCAGCGGCCGCCGCCGCGCCTAAGCCCCGCGGCGCAAGCGAAGCCGCGAGGCACGGGATGACGCCGACGACCGCGACCGCCGCCGAGGACCACGCCGAGATCCGCGAGGAGGTGCGCAAGCTCTGCGCCCGCTTCCCCGGGGAATACTGGCGCGCGCTCGACCGCGAGCGCGGCTACCCCACCGAGTTCGTGCGCGCGCTGACCGAGGCCGGCTACCTCGCCGCGCTGATCCCCGAGGAGTATGGCGGCGCCGGCCTGCCGCTCTCCGCCGCCGCGGCGATCCTCGAGGAGATCCAGCACTCGGGCGGCAACGCCGCCGCCTGCCACGCCCAGATGTACATCATGGGCACCATCCTCCGCCACGGCTCGGAGGAGCAGAAGCGCCGCTACCTGCCGAGGATCGCCTCCGGCGAGCTGCGCCTGCAGGCCTTCGGCGTCACCGAGCCGACCAGCGGCACCGACACCACCGCGCTCCGCACCACGGCGCGGCGCGAGGGGGACAGGTACATCGTCAACGGCCAGAAGATCTGGACCAGCCGCGCCGAGCACTCCGACCTGATGCTGCTGCTCGCCCGCACCACGCCGCGCGAGCAGGTGCGGCGCAGGACCGAGGGGCTCTCGACCTTCATCGTGGACATGCGGGAGGCGCTCGGCAAGGGCCTCAGCATCCGCCCGATCCGCACCATGATGAACCACAACACCACCGAGGTGTTCTTCGACAACGTCGAGATCCCGGCCGAGAACCTGGTCGGCGAGGAGGGCAAGGGCTTCCGCTACATCCTCGACGGCATGAACGCGGAGCGCCTGCTGATCGCGGCCGAGTGCATCGGCGACGCCAAGTGGTTCATCGAGAAGGCGGTCGCCTACGCCAAGGAGCGGGTGCTGTTCGGCCGCCCGATCGGCCAGAACCAGGGCGTGCAGTTCCCGATCGCGCGCGCCTACGCGCAGATGCGCGCGGCCGAGGCGATCGTGCACAAGGGCCTGCGCAAGTTCGAGGCCGGCGAGAATTGCGGCGAGGAGGCGAACATGGGCAAGATGCTCGCCGCGGAGGCGAGCTGGGCCGCCGGCGAGGCCTGCATCCAGACCCACGGCGGCTTCGGCTTCGCCGAGGAGTACGACATCGAGCGCAAGTTCCGCGAGACGCGGCTCTACCAGGTGGCGCCGATCAGCACCAACCTGGTGCTGAGCTATCTCGGCGAGCACGTGCTCGGCATGCCGAGGAGCTACTGAGATGGCCGGCGCCAGGCCCCTCGCGGGCCTCCTCGTCGTCTCCATGGAGCAGGCGGTCGCCGCGCCGCTCTGCTCGATGCGGCTCGCCGACGCCGGCGCGCGGGTGATCAAGATCGAGCGGCCCGAGGGCGACTTCGCCCGCGGCTACGACAGGGCGGCGAAGGGGCAGTCGAGCTACTTCGTCTGGCTGAACCGCGGCAAGGAGAGCGTCTGCCTCGACATCAAGAGGCCCGAGGACAAGGCGCTGCTCGCGCGGCTGCTGGCGAAGGCGGACGTGTTCATCCAGAACCTCGCCCCCGGCGCCATGGCCCGCGCCGGCTTCGGCAGCGAGGATCTCCGCAGCCGCCATCCGCGCCTGATCACCGTGGACATCTCCGGCTACGGCGAGACCGGCGAGTACGCGCAGATGAAGGCCTACGACCTGCTGGTGCAGGCCGAGTCCGGCCTGTGCAGCGTCACCGGCCGGCCGGAGGGCCCGGGCCGCGTCGGCGTCTCCGCCTGCGACATCGCCTGCGGCATGAACGCCCACGCCGCGGTGCTGGAGGCGCTGATCGAGCGCGGCCTCACCGGCCGCGGCAAGGGCATCGCCGTCTCGCTCTTCGACGGCATGGCGGACTGGATGAACGTGCCCCTGCTGTTCTACGAGGGCACCGGCAAGGCGCCGGAGCGCATGGGCCTCGCCCATCCCTCGATCTGCCCCTACGGCGCCTTCCCCACCAGGGACGGCGCGCTGGTGCTGATCTCGATCCAGAACGAGCGCGAGTGGGTCGAGTTCTGCGCCAAATTCCTGCTGCAGCCCGACCTGCCGCAGCGCCCCGGCTTCCGCGTCAACGTCGAGCGCGTCGAGCACCGGGCGATGGTGGACGCGCACATCGCCGAGACCTTCGCCGCGCTGACGCGCGAGGAGTGCGCGCGGCGCCTGCGCGCGGCCAACACCGCCTTCGGCTTCGTCAACGACGTCGCCGGCCTCGCGCGCCATCCGGCGCTGCGGCGGCTGGCCGTGCAGACGCCGAACGGCCCGGTCGAGGTCGCCGCCCCGGCGGCCCGGTTCAGCGACGGCGCGCGCGACTACGGCCCCGTGCCCGCGCTCGGCGAGCACACGGAGCGGGTGCGGGCGGAATTCGCCGCCTGACGGCGGGGCCGGCGAGTCCGCCGGCGCGGCCGTCTCAGCGCCGCGCTGCGCCGGGGCGTGGGGCCGCCACGGCGCCGGCGGGCGCCTCCGCCGTCTCCACGACCGGGACGGACCGTCCGGCGATGGTGATCGGGGCGGCGCGGTAGGCCGCCAGCCCGCGCCCCGTCGCGCGGTCGCCGCTTGCGCCGCGCTCGATCGGCAGGATCTGCGCCCGCTCGGCGCGGTTGGACAGCGACAGCGCCCGCAGATGGAAGCCGTTCAGCGACGCCGCGGCCTGCTCCGCTGCCACGCGGTCGCGCGCCGCCGCCCCGGTCGCCACGGCGGCCAGCGCGGAGCGCACGCCGCGCCCGCGTTCGGCCCCCGCCTGGGCCCAGGCGTGCGCCGTCTCGTCGCGGAGGGTGTAGGGCCGGCGCGCCTCCGCCGGCCAGGCGGCGAGCACCCGCGTGCGGTAGGCCTCGGCAAGCTCCGGCGTCTGGGAATGGTAGTGCGCCGCGGCCAGGGTCCAGTCCCGCCGCGCGGCGTGGAGCCCCTTCAGGAAGCGCGCCGCATAGCGGGCATTGGCCACGGGGTCGAACGCCTCCTCGAGCGAGGCGAAGGCGTTGGGGTGGTGGTGCAGGTTGATCTGCAGGCAGCCGACGTCGATCAGCCGCACGCCCCGGGCCTGAAGCTGCCGGACATGGGCAATCGCTTCCTCCCGGGTGGCGAAATGCCGCCCCTGGCCCTCGGCGTTGACGGTCCAGGGCCAGGGACCGAAGGCGCCGGTCGTGGGATGGCGCCGGCCGGACTCGACCTGGGCGATGGCGTGGAGGAGCTGGGGCGGCAGGTCGTGGCTCCGCTCGGCGAGCTGGATGGCGGCCCGGCACTGCTGCATCGGGTCCGCGGCGGGGCCGGGGGCAGCCCGCGCCGGACCGGGATGCTGGACGAGCGCGACGAGGAGGGCGCTGCCCGCGGCGACGCCGGAGAGGAGGCCGACGCTGCGGGGTGCGGGGGGGGAATGCTCGGCCATCGGGCTCCCTGCGTTGCCACAGGCGAGGCAGCAACCGGCATGCCAGGGCGGCTGCTGCCGCGCGGCGGCTGAGCTATGCATATTCATCCATTGTGCAGTGCAAAAATGCACTTGCGGGCGGGTAGTGCGGCCCCTATCTTGTGCGACGCAGCAAGGCGGTCAGCCGCGGCGCTGCATTCTTGGACGTTTCCTCCCTAAACTCGGCGGTGCCTCCCGGCACCGCCTTTTTTTTGCGATCAACGGAGATATGACCAGTCGGCCGCGGCGAGCCGCGCGATCAGGCGCGTCAGGTCGCGGCGCAGCGCGCCGAAGCCGGGGCGGCGCTCGATCCGGGCCTCGTCCATGTAGAGGGACCGGGCGACCTCGATCTGCAGTGCGTGCACGCCCTCGCGCGGCCGCCCGTAGTGGCGGGTCACGTAGCCCCCGGCGTAGGGGTCGTTGCGCCGGACGCGGTAGCCGAGGCCGGTCAGCACCTCCTCCACCAGCCGCGTCGCGCGCGGGGCGCAGGCCGTGCCGTGCGCGTCGCCGAGCACGAAGTCCGGCGGGGTGGCCGCCTGGGCCGGGTGGGCCGGCATCGAGTGGCAGTCGATCAGCAGGCAGCAGCCGAAGCGGGCGCGGGTCTCGGCGATCAGCCCGGCGAGCGCGTCGTGATAGGGCTGCCAGCAGTTCTGGATGCGCGCCTCGGCCTCGGCGAAGGCGAGCTTGCGACGGTAGACCGGTTCCCCGGTCGCGACGATCCGGGCGATGGTGCCGAGCCCGGCCCCGACGCGCGGGCTGCCGGTGTTGACCCAGGCGGGGAGCGGCCCCTCGAACATCGCCGGGTCGAGTTCCCAGGGCTCCCGGTTCACGTCGCAGAAGACGCGCGGGAAGGTCGCGGCGACCAGCGGCGCGCCGAGCTCGGGCGCGGCCGAGAACAGCTCGTCCACGAAGCTGTCCTCGCTCCTCCGCAGGCTGAGCGGGTCGAGGCGCGCGGCGGCGAGGAAGTCCGGGGGGTAGTCCGCGCCCGAATGGGGCGAGGCGAAGACGAGCGGCGCGACCTGCCGCTCCGGGCGGCGCAGGATGACCGGCGGCGGCGTTCCGCCCGTCGGGTCGGGGGGGGCCGTCGTCGGGTCGGCGGGTGGGACGGGCGACGGCAGGTGGTCCATGGCTCTCGGTCGGCCGAAAGAACCACAGACGGGCGGGCCTGTCACGCCATCGGGCCGCGCGGCGCGGATGGCCGCGCCATGCGCGCGCCTTCGCCGCGGCGCCGATCTCGACCGGTCCCGGCACGGTCGCGCGCACCGCGGGTGCGACGGCCGGGAACCGGGCGGCGAGGCGCTCGCGCGACCGCCGCTGCCCGCCGACCGCCGGCGCGCTACCGCCCCGCGGCCGCCTGCGCGGCGGCGGCGCGGCGACGGGAGGCGAGCAGGGCGCGACCTCGCGGCGTGGCGACGACGTACAGGTGGCCGCCTTCGCCTCGCCCGCAGGCGACCAGGCCGCCATCCACGGCGTCCTCCCACACCGTCAGGCGCGGGCAGGAGGTGCGCCAGGCCTCGATCACCTCCTCATAGGGACGCGGCGCGTCGGCCACCCACTCGACCAGGTCGAGGACCAGGGGCTCGATCGGCGTGGTCGGCATCGGTTCCTCCGATCTCCGCGATGTCGGGCCGCCGTCACGGCACCACCGGCAGCCGGGTTCCCCGCGCGACATGGGCGCCCGCGATCGTGGTCACCAGCCATCGGCCCGGAACCTATTCCCGGAACCTATACTGCCGCTCCGTCATCGCCTCGAGGTCTGGCAGACGCCTTGCGCGTGCCGGTCGGGCCTGCCGCCGAGAAAGAAGCTGTCGGGCAAGGGGCCGGCCGCGCCGGCGCCGCCGGGCGGACGGAGACGCGAAACGCGGGGTTGCCCCGGCCCCGGAGCGGGGCTAAGAGGCCGGCCCGGGCCGGGCGCGTAGCTCAGCGGGAGAGCGCCCCCCTGACACGGGGGAGGTCAGAGGTTCAATCCCTCTCGCGCCCACCATCCGGCCTCCCGGGTTGTTCCCCCCTCTCCATGCGGCCATGATCGCGCCGGCCGGGCGGGCGGCCCGGCCATGCGGGGAGGACGCGTCATGGCTCGAGGGACGACGCGGCGGACCATGCCGGCGGCCGCCGCCCTGCTGGGCGCGGTGCTGGCCGCCGCGGCACCGGCGCGTGCGCAGCCGGCGGCCGCGGCGGAGTGGCCCGACCGCCCGGTGCGCTGGGTGCTGCCCTACGCCGCCGGCGGGCCGACCGACCTGATCGCCCGCATCCTCGCCGACCGCCTGTCGCAGCGCCTGCCGCACCGCGTGGTGGTGGAGAACCGCAGCGGCGCCGGCGGATCGATCGGCGCCGGCCTCGTCGCGCGCGCCGCGCCGGACGGCTCGACCTTCCTGTTCACCAACAACGGGCATGTGGTGCTGCGCCCGCTCTACCCGAGCATCGACTTCGATCCGGAGGGCGACTTCGCGGCCGTCTCGATCATCGCCGAGAGCCCGATGGTGCTGCTCGTGCCGCCGAACGCGCCGTGGCGGACGGTCGCGGAGTTCGTCGCCGCGGCGCGCGCCGCGCCGGGGCGGCTGACCTACGGCAGCACCGGCGGGGGCGGCGTGCTGCAGCTCGTCAGCCTGCTGTTCATCCGCTCGGCGGGGATCGAGCTGCAGGAGGTGGCGTATCGCGGCAGCGGGCCGGCGGTGCAGGACCTCGCGGCCGGGCGGCTCGACATGCTGTACGACGCGGGGCTGACCGGGTTCGGCCTCGCGCGCGGCGGACAGGCGCGTGCGCTCGCCGTCTCGGCGCCGCGGCGCAGCCCGGTGATGCCGGATGTGCCGACGATCGTCGAGGCGGGCTACCCCGACGCGACCTTCGCGGTGTTCCAGGTGGTGCTCGCCCCGGCCCGCACGCCGGGCGCGGTGGTCGAGCGCATGTCGCGCGAGATCGCGGCGGTGCTGCGCGAGCCCGCCATCCGCGAGCGGCTGGAGGAGCTCGGCGCGGAACGCGTCGTCGGCAGCACGCCCGCGGAGGCTGCCGAGGTGATGGCGCGCGAGACGCCGCGCTGGGCGCGGATCCTGGCCGAGGCGGGCGTGCGGCAGCAGCGCTAGCCCGCGACCGCCCTCGGCGTGCGCACCGAAGGCGGGCACGCCGGGACGCGGCCGGGGCGATGCGGTCTGGCGCGCCGGCATCGGAACGGACGGGCGGTCGGGCCGCGCGGGGTCGCCAGGCCGCGCCGCCTGGCCTAAATCTCGCCGCGATCCTTCCGGAATGCGACGAGGCCCGAGCAGCATGCCCGATACGACCATGCCCGATCCGACGCGCCTGAAGTTCGGCATCGGCCAGCCCGTGCCGCGCAACGAGGACCCGATCCTGCTGCGCGGCGGCGGGCGCTACACCGACGACCTCTCGGTGCCGGGCCAGGCGTACGGCCACGTGGTGCGGAGCCCCTACGCGCACGGCGTGATCCGCGGCATCGACACGGCGGCGGCGCGCGCCATGCCGGGCGTGCTGGCGGTGTTCACCGGCGCCGACCTCGCGGCGGCCGGCTACGGGCCGCTGCGCTGCGGCATGCCGCTCCGGAACCGCGACGGCTCGCCGCTGAAGAGCACCGAGCGCCCGGCGCTCGCGACCGACAAGGTGCGCTTCGTCGGCGACCCGGTCGCCTTCGTCGTCGCCGAGACGAAGGCGGCAGCGAAGGACGCGGCGGAGGCGGTGCTGCTCGACGTCGAGCCGCTGCCGGCGGTGACTGAGGCCTCCGCCGCCGTCGCGCCCGGCGCGCCGCAGCTCTACGACGACATCCCGGGCAACGTCGTCCTCGACTTCCACTACGGCGATTCCGCCAAGGTGGCGGAGGCCTTCGCGCGCGCCGCGCATGTGACGCGGCTCTCGATCCGCAACAACCGCGTCGTCGTGGCGCCGATGGAGCCGCGCAGCGCGATCGGCGAGTACGACGCGGCGGAGGGGCGCTGGATCCTCCACGTCGGCAGCCAGGGCGTGTTCGGCATGCGCGCCCAGCTCGCCAAGGAGGTGCTGAACGTCCCGGCCGAGAAGGTCCGCGTGCTGACCGGCAACGTCGGCGGCTCCTTCGGCATGAAGGCCAACGTCTATCCGGAGTACGTCTGCGTGCTGCACGCGGCGAGGGCGCTCGGCCGGCCGGTGAAGTGGACGGACGAGCGCACCGGCTCCTTCCTCTCCGACCAGCACGGCCGCGACCACGAGGTGACGGCGGAGCTGGCGCTCGACGGGGACGGGAGGTTCCTCGCCGTGCGGCTGACGGCATTCGCCAACATGGGCGCCTATCTCTCGCCCGTCGCGCCGCTGATGGGCACCGGCAACTTCGTCAAGAACGTGCAGAGCAACTACGCCACCCCGCTGATCGAGGTGGCGACCCGGTGCGCGCTGACGAACACGACGCCCGTCTCCGCCTATCGCGGCGCCGGCCGGCCGGAGGGCAACTACTTCATGGAGCGGCTGATCGAGGTGGCGGCGAAGGAGACGGGGCGCGACCCGATCGAGCTGCGCCGGCGCAACCACATCCGCCCCGACCAGCTCCCCTACGCCGCCGCCTCCGGCAGCACCTACGACAGCGGCGAGTTCTCCGCCATCCTCGAGGAGGCGCTGCGCGCCGCCGACTGGGACGGCTTCGCCGCGCGCAGGGCGGAGAGCCGCGCGCGCGGCCGGCTGCGCGGGCGCGGCATCGGCAATTTCCTCGAGTGCACGGCGCCGCCGATGAAGGAGCAGGGCGGTATCCGCTTCGAGCCGGACGGGACGGTGACGATCATCACCGGCACGCTCGACTACGGCCAGGGCCACTGGACGCCCTTCGCCCAGGTGCTGCACCAGCATCTCGGCGTGCCGTTCGAGAGGATCCGCCTGCTGCAGGGCGACTCGGACGAGCTGATCGCCGGCGGCGGCACCGGCGGGTCGAAGTCGCTCATGGCCTCGGGCGCCGCGATCGTCGAGGCGTCGGCGAAGGTGGTGGAGAAGGGCAGGCTCGCCGCCGCGCATGTGCTGGAGGCCGCGCCCGCCGACATCGAGTTCGAGGCGGGGCGCTTCACCATCGCCGGCACCGACCGCGGCATCGGCATCATGGAGCTCGCCGCGGCGCTGCGCGAGGCGAAGGGCAGGCTGCCGGAGGGCGTGCCCGAGAGCCTCGACGTGCGCCACGTCTTCGACCAGGCGCCGATGGCCTTCCCGAACGGCTGCCACGTCGCCGAGGTGGAGGTGGACCCCGAGACCGGCATCGCCCAGGTGGTGCGCTACGTCACGGTGAACGACTTCGGCACCATCGTGAACCCGCTGCTGGTCGAGGGCCAGGCGCATGGCGGCATCGCCCAGGGCATCGGCCAGGCCCTCTACGAGCGCACCGTGTACAGCGAGGAGGGCCAGCCGCTGACCGGCTCCTTCATGGACTACGCGCTGCCGCGGGCCGACGACGTGCCGCCGATCGCCTTCGGCAGCCATCCCGTGCCGGCGAAGACCAACCCGCTCGGCGCCAAGGGCTGCGGCGAGGCGGGCTGCGCCGGCTCGCTGCCGGCGGTGATGAACGCCCTGGTGGACGCGCTGTCCGAGTACGGCGTCCGCCACATCGACATGCCGGCGACGCCGGAGCGGATCTGGCGGGCGATCCGGCAGGCGCGGGGCTGACGCGGTCCCGCCGCCGCGCGCAGCGGCGCGCCGGGCGCCAGGCTGTAGCGGGTGAAGCGGCGGTTCAGCGCCGGCATCGGCGCGATCTCCATCACGCCCTCCGCCGGGCGCATCAGGATCATCGCCACCGTCGCCGAGATCGTCCCGTTCAGCGCCGGACGCGGCGGGCGGCAGACCGACCAGGGCGACTGCCAGTCGTCGAAGAAGGCCGCGCGCAGGTCGTCGAGCGTCAGCCGACCGCGCTTCGCCTCCAGCGCCGCGCGCACGCGCCGCTCGCGCGTCACCGAGCAGGGCGTGCTGGCGATGCCCGTGTCGCGCAGCTTGGCGAGCGCCACCGGGCTCTGGAAGTGGTTGGCGTGGACGAGGATGCCGCCCTCGGCGTGCAGCAGGAAGCTCTCGTCGGGGGCGCATTCGATGTCCACGCCGAAGCCGTCCTGGCTCAGCATCAGGTTGTTCGCGGCGGATTTCGGCGTGGCGTGGAGCACCCGCAGCGCCAGCGCCACGTGCTCCTGCTCCAGCGCCTTGCGCCGCAGGAGGGAGAGCGGGACGCCCTGGGTGCGGTAGTCGCGGTCGCTCTCCAGGTAGTTCGCGGTGAGGCCGATGCCGGCGGCGTTGAGGCCGGAGCGCGCGAGGCCGCCGGCCTCGACGAAGGTGAGGATGTCGGGGCCGTCCTCGCGGCGGAGGCGCAGCACCACGCCGGTCCCGGCGCATTCGGCCTTCCAGTCCCAGTTCTGGCCGTGCAGCAGCGTGCCGTCGGCGCTCGCCTCGGGCAGGACGATGGCGCCGGTGCAGCCCTCGGGCGCGGCGCGGGCGGCGGAGGCGGCCTCCGCCGCGCGGCGGGCGAGCTGGAGCACCTCGGTGCGGCAGTTGACCAGGACGATGTCCTCGAAGGCGACGCCGGCGCCCTCGGCGATGCCGCGCATCTCGGCGACGTAGGCGGGGTCGAAGGCCTCGATCCGCGGCACGAAGGCGCGGGCCATGGCGCGCACCTGCGCCGCGTCCTGGCCGGCCGCGGCGAGCTGCGCGCCGTAGTGCTCGAGGGTGCGGCGCACCCGCGCCTTCGCCGCCTGGCCGTAGGCGCGGCCGCGGTGCTCCGGGGCGCCGGAAAGCTCGATCAGCGGGAAGGGTTCGAAGGTCATGGCGGCGGGCTCCCTCCTCGGCACGGCCGGCGCCGAGGCTAGACCGGACGCGCCGCGCTGGCGATGCCCGTCACGAGCGCGCCGCAGCGCCCGCGCCGCATCTGCTCTGCCTCCCGCCGGTCGCATGCGCCGGGCGGTGGCGCGATGGAATCCGCTGGAGCAGGTCGCGGACGGCTGGAATCAGCCGGGAGCGTGAAGCGGCTCGGCGGACAACGAGCGGGAGCCATGCAGCGAGCACAGCCGAGCGGAATCGGCGCTAGCAGCCTGTCGGCTTTGCGTCTGCGGTCTGCGCATGGGGCGGTGGTGTCTGAGGTCGGGCGAGCCGCAGGCGGTGGAGCCTGCGGCCGTTGTAGGCGAGGGCGATCAGGGTCCACTCGGCGGTGACGTTGGCGAGGCCGCGGAGATGGGAGCGGGCGAAGCCGAGGGCTGACTTGATGATGCCGAAGACGGGCTCGATCCGGCGCGAGGAGAAGATGCCGTCGGCGTAAGCGTAGATCAGCGCCAGCGGCCGCCGCGGGTGGTCCTGCGCCCTGCCGCCGGGGATCGGCCGCACCGCAAGGGCGCCGAGCGCCACCCGCTCCACCGCCGCCACCACGCAATGCGCCGCGTCATCGGCCGGAAGCCAGCCCTGCGCGTCGGGCGGCAGGAGAAACGCCCGGTCGCGGCTGAACGGGATGAACCCCGTCATGCACGCCGGACTCGCCGGTTTCAGGCCAGACGGGAATCCGACAGGCCGCTAGGACGCTGCGACCCGCGCCGCGATGGCGCGGCCGGCCTCGGCCGTGCCCAGCCGGCCGCCGAGGTCGCGTGTGGACTCGCCCGCCGCGACGCTCGCCGCCACCGCCCGCTCGATCGCGCCCGAGGCGGAGGCGAAGGCGTTGTTGCCCGTCCGCTCAGCGTGCCAGGCGAGCAGCATGGCGGCGGAGAGGATCAGCGAGATCGGGTTCGCCCTGTCCTGGCCGGCGATGTCCGGCGCCGAGCCGTGCGCCGCCTGCGCCATCGCGTAGCGGTCGCCGGCGTTGATCGAGCCGCCGAGGCCGATGCTGCCCGAAAGCTCCGCCGTCAGGTCGGAAAGGATGTCGCCGAACATGTTGGTGGTGACGACCACGTCGAACCGGGCGGGGTCGCGCACCAGCAGCGCGGCCATCGCGTCCACGATCACGGTGTCGAGCGTCACCTCGGGGAAGTCCTTCGCCACGGTCCGGCAGGCCTCGAGGAACATGCCGTCGCCCTTGCGCAGCACGTTCGCCTTGTGGACCGCGGTGACCTTCCTCCGCCGCCGCGCGGCCAGCCGGAACGCGGCGCGCGCGATCCGCTCGCAGCACGGCCAGGTGATGCGGCGCAGGGAGACGACCACGTCGGGCGTGACGCGGAGTTCCGCGTTGCCCTCCTCCATGTTGCGGTCAGCGTAGAAGCCCTCGGTGTTCTCGCGCACGATCACGAGGTCGAAGTCCCTCGACAGCGGATTGCGCACGCCGGGATAGGTCCGCGCCGGGCGGAGGTTGGCGTAGAGGTCGAGCTTGCGGCGGAAGAAGGCCGAGGGATTGATCTCGCCCTTCGACGGGTCGCCGAGCCCGATCGAGTCCACCGGACCGAGGACGAGGCCGTCCGCGGCCTTCACCGCCTGGAACAGCTCGGGGCGCAGGCTGGTGCCGTCGCGCGCCATGGCCTCGCGTCCGGCGCGCTCCTCCTGGTAGGCGAGGCCGAGGCCGAAGCGCATGTCCGCGGCGCGCAGCACGGCCATGGTGGCGGCGGTGATCTCCGGTCCGATCCCGTCACCGGGAACCACGACGAGGCGCATCTTGGTTTTCTCCATCATGTGTGCCGCAGGCGGGCCGACCGCCGCGACGGCGGGCGGCGCGGGCCGTCGGGAGGGCAGGCCGCGCGTTGCGGGTTCGGATCCCGCCAGCGCGCGGCGAGCGGGCGGCCGCGCGACGATCGGCGCCCTTGTTGGACCAGCCGCCCATCCGGCGCAAGACCGCGGCGCGCCCCGTGCGCTCCGGTCGCGCGGCATGGCCGGCGGCCGGGCGCGCGGCGGAGCGGCCCGGCGCCCTGCGCGCCTACAGCGCCGCGGTCATTCCGCCATCCACGTACAGCAGGTGGCCGTTGACGAAGTCGGAGGCCGGCGCGGCGAGGAACACCGTCGCGCCGACCAGCTCCTCTAGCCTGCCCCAGCGCCCGGCCGGCACGCGCCGGGTCAGCCAGGCGGTGAACTCGGGGTCGTTCACCAGCGCGTTCGTCAGCTCCGTGGCGAAATAGCCGGGCGCGACGCCGTTGACCTGGATGCCGTGCCGCGCCCATTCGGCGCAGAGCGTGCGCGTGAGCATGCGCAGCGCCCCCTTGCTCGCCGCGTATGGGGCGATGGTCGGGCGGCCGAGCTCGCTCATCACGGAGCAGATGGTGATGATCTTGCCGCCCCGTCCGCGCGCGATCATGCGCCTGCCCACCGCCTGGCAGCACCAGAAGACGCCGTCGAGGTTGGTGGCGAGCACCTCGCGCCACATCGCGGGCGGCATCTCGGCCGAGGGGGAGCGGCGCATCACGCCGGCGTTCGCGACCAGGATCCCGATCGGGCCGAGCCGCGCCTCGATTCCGGCGACCGCGTCATCCACGGCGATGGGGTCGGTCACGTCGAACGGCGCCTGCTCTGCCGCGATGCCCGCCTCGGCGAGCGTCGCGGCGGCGGCGGCGAGCTTCGCCGGATCGCGCCCGTTCAGCACCACGCGCGCGCCGGCCTCGGCGAGGCCCTTGGCCAGGGCTAGGCCGATCCCCTGGCTCGACCCGGTAACGAGGGCGAGCCGGCCCGTCAGGTCGAACAGCGCGCGCGTCATCCGCGACCCCTTCCGTCCCGCTGCCCGTCCGCGGCCCTGGGCGGGCGGGCGGCAGAACCCTAGGGGCGAGGCGCGCGCCGGGACAAGCGGGCGCGGCCGGCGGACGGGCCGCCGGCCGGGCGCGTCGCGAGGTTCAGAACGGCAGGATGGTGTCGAGCACCTCCTGACCCCAGCGCGGCCGCTGCACGTCGGAGAGCGTGCCGCGCCCCCCATAGGCGATTCGCGCCTCCGCCAGGCGGTCGTGACGGACCGTGTTGTCCGAGGCGATGTCCTGCGGCCGGATGATGCCTGCCACCTGCAGGTCGCGCAGCTCGCTGTTCACCCGCACCTGCTGCCTCCCGGCCACGACCAGGTTGCCGTTCGGCAGGACCTGCATCACCGTCGCCGCGACCCGCAGCGCGATGGTCTCGAGGCGCCGCACCTGGCCGGCGCTGTCCACCGCGCCGCTGCTGTTGGTCGAGACGAGCCGGTCGGCCTGCACGCTGTTCGGCAGCACGCGGTTGGTCGAGGCCTCCAGGCCGAGCAGCGCCGGCACGCCCATCCGTTCGTTGTTCTCGCGCGTGCGCTGGGTGCGGTTCTGCAGCTCGGCCTCGTCCCGGATCGAGACGAGGATGGTGACGAGATCGCCCACCGCCGCGGCGCGCTGGTCGCGCAGGAAGGTGCGGCTGCCCGGCCGCCAGAGGCTGTTGGCCGGCACGATCGGGTCCTGCGGATTGGGCATCGGCATCGCCACCGGCCGCCAGCGGGGATCGGCGGCAGGGTTGGCGATCGGCGCCATCGGCGGCGGCTCGCCGACGCGGGAGAGGCGGTCGAGCGAGCCGCAGCCGGCGAGCGCCAGCGCCGCGGTCGCCGCGAGCAGCGCGGGGGGACCGCAACGAAGAGGTGAACAGTCCATGCCTGCCTCCGGCCTCAGCGCGCCGCCATCGGCACGGCGCCGGGCCGCACCCGCACGCGGCCCGGCCCGATCGCCTCGGCCTGCACCACGGCGCGGCTCGCGAGGTTCATCACCGGCACGACCGCGCCGCGCGGGGCGCTCTCCAGCGCGCGCCCCTGCGCCGTGAGCGTCAGGCCCGGCGCCTCGAGCAGCATCAGCACCAGCCCATGCTTGCGCACCACCTCGGGCGCGCCGAGGTCGGCGATGCCGAAGATCACCTCCGGCGCGATCGGGCGGCGCAGCTGCTGGCCGACGACCTGGTCGAGCCGCTCCGCCGCGCCGGGCCGCACCCGCTCGGCGCGCAGCCGCACCAGCCGCGCATCGCCGGGCCGGACCACATCGCCCACGGCGAGCCGACGGGTCGCCACCACCACCGGCACGGTCGGCACGGCGCGCCCGGCAAGTCGCTGGCGGAGCAGCGGCATGCCCTCGGCCGAGACGGCCAGGGTGACGGCGAAGCGCGCGGTGGCGGCGTCGTATGCGGCCGCCTCGATGGCGAGCTGTGCCAGGGACGCCGGCGGCACCATCGGCGGGGCGAAGCCCGGGATGTCGAGCTCGGCCGTCTCGTCCATGCCGTGGCGGACCAGCTCGTCGCGGAACAGCGCGAGGATCTCCTCGCGCGGCACCGGGCGGCCCGGGCGCTCGATCACCGCGCGCGCGTCGCCGCCGAGCGGGCGCCACGACAGGCCGTGGCGGTGCGCGATGGCGACAAGCTGCGGCGCCTCCACCACGCTGCGGCGGCCCGGCGCCGGTGCCGGACCGACCGGCGCCGCCGCGGCCCGCCCGCCGACCCCCTCGAACAGGTCGCCGAGCCGGACGACGGGGTCGTCCACCACCGCGAAGGGGCGGAGCAGGACGGGCTCCGGCGCGGCGCGCGCGCCGGACGACGGGGCGCCGGCCGCAGCCGCGAGCGGGAACGCGGCGAGGCAGAGGGCGAGCGCGAGGCGGCGGCGCATCGTGCGTGCCCCCTCAGCGCAGCCGGGTGAGCGTCGAGAGCATCTCGTCGCTCGCGGTGATCACCTTGGAGTTCATCTCGTATGCCCGCTGGGCGGTGATCAGCGCGGTGATCTCCTGCACCACGTTGACGTTGGAGGTCTCGATGAAGCCCTGCAGCACCTGGCCGAACCCCGGCTGGCCGGGCGCGGCCTGCTGCGGCTCGCCCGAGGCGGGGGTGGCGAGGAACATGTTGTCGCCGATCGCCTCCAGCCCGCCCTCGTTGGGGAAGATGGCGAGGAGGATCTGTCCCGCGAGCTGCGGGACCGTCTGCCCGTCGATCTTCGCCAGCACCTCGCCGGAGGCGTTGATCGTCACGTCGCGCGCGGCCGGCGGGATGGTGATGCCGGGCGCGACGACGAAGCCCTCGGCCGTGACGATCGTGCCCTCGGGTGAGAGGCCGAAGGTGCCGTCGCGGGTGTAGGCCGTCTCGCCGGAGGGGAGCTGCACCTGGAAGTATCCGTTGCCCCGCACGGCGAGGTCGAAGCGGTTCTCCGTCTGCTGCAGGTTGCCCTGCTCGGCGATGCGGTAGATCGCCGCGGTCTTCACGCCGAGGCCGATCTGCGCGCCGGAGGGAAGCACGGTGCCGGTGTCCGCGCTCTGCGAGCCGACGCGGCGCAGGTTCTGGTAGATCAGGTCCTGGAACTCCGCGCGCCGCCTCTTGTAGCCGGTGGTGCTCATGTTGGCGATGTTGTTCGAGATCACCTCGACGTTGGTCTGCTGGGCCAGCATGCCGGTGGCGGCGACATGGAGGGAACGCATCGCTTCGCTTCCTGTCCTTCGTGCGTGGCAGGGGGATGGCTCAGGCGGCGCCGCGGCGGCGCAGGATGCGCTCGACGGCGGAGGAGAGGCGTTCGCCCTCGCGCTCGACGAACTGCGCGGCGAACTGGAACTCGCGCAGCTCCGCCATCAGGCGGGTCAGCTCGATCACCGGCCGGACGTTGGAGCCCTCGACCGCGCCCTGCACCAGGGCGGGCCGCTCGACCGGAAGGGGCGGGTCGTCGGCGGCGAACAGTCGGTCGCCCTCCGCGCGGAGCCGCTGCGGATCATCGAAGCGCACGACGCGCAGCCGGGCGATGACGCCGTTCTCGGACCGCAGCGTGCCGTCGCCCAGCACCTCGATACGCGTGTCGGCGGCGGCGATGACGATCGGACGGCTCTCGACGTCGAGTACCGGGTGTCCCTCCATGTCCACCACCCGGCGGTCGATGTCGAGGCTGAAGCGGCCAGCGCGGGTGTACCGCTCGCCGCGCGGCGTCTCCACCGCGAAGAAGCCGTCGCCGGCGATGGCGACGTCGAGGGGGTTGGCGGTGTGCTGCAGCGCGCCGGCCGTGGTGTCGCGCCAGCTCGCCCGGTCCTCGACATAGGCGACGCGCGCGCCGCCGGGAGGCGCGGCAGTCCCCCGCTGCCGGTCGAGATGCGCGGCGAAGACCATCCGATGGGCGCGGAATCCCGGCGTGTCGGCGTTGGCGATGTTGTGCGCCAGAAGCTCGGTGGCGCGCGGCTGCAGCGCAAGGCGCGAGAGCACGACATAGCCCGGGCTGTCCATCGGCGCGTCTCCCTGCGGCGACAAGCGGTCCTGCGGCCTTCCGGGCAAGCCGCGTGCCAGTCCGCGGGCGAAGGATCGGCGGCGGCGGGGGCGGACAGCCCGGCAGCTTCTGCCGCCACCCGGCAGCCCTGGCCGCGCAAGCCTTCGTTAAGACGGCGCGGCCATGCTCCGCCGCATTCGGTACGAACTGCGGAGAGGGGATCGGGCCATGTCGGCCGCGGGACGATCGGAGGGTGCGGGGACGGGGCAGCCAGAAGCCGGGCGGCGCAAACGCGGCGCCGGTTTCCTGCTGGCGGCGCTGCTGCTCGGGCTTCCCGCGACGGGGCTGTGGTTCGCCGGCGTGGTGCCGCTGGCCGGCGGCGCCGATGCGCGGGCCGCGCCCCGCCCGCCGGCATTCTTCGAACTGCCGGAGGTGGTGTCCAACCTCAACGTCACCGGCCGGCGCGCATCCTACGTGAGGCTGCGCAGCAAGCTGGAGCTCGCGCGCGCCGAGGACGCCGCTATGGTGCAGGCGGCGCTGCCCCGGGTCCTCGACCTGTTCGCCACCTATCTGCGCGAGATGCGGCCGGAGGAGCTGCGCGGCTCCGTCGGCACGCAGCGGCTGCGCGAGGAGCTGCTGGCGCGGATCAACCTCGCCGTCGCGCCGGCGCGGGTGAACGACGTCCTGTTCCTCGAGATCCTCGTGCAATGAGCGGCGATCCGCAGGAGGAGGCGGACCTCGACGCCGCCTGGGGCGCCGCGCTCGGGGAGGCGGCGGCCGCTGCCCCTGCCGCCACGCCCGCTGCGCCGGATGCGGCGCGCGAGCTCAACCAGGCCGAGATTGACAGCCTGCTCGGCTTCGACAGCGGGTCCGACCGGCGCGCCGCGGCGCAGACGGGCATCGAGCGGATCATCCGTTCGGGGCTCGTCTCCTACGAGCGCCTGCCGATGCTCGAGATCGTCTTCGACCGGCTGGTGCGGCTGCTGTCCACCACGCTGCGCAACTTCACCTCGGACAACGTCGAGGTGTCGATCGATTCGATCGCCTCGCTACGCTTCGCGGACTACCTGGATTCGGTGCCGCTGCCCGCCATGCTCGGCGTCTTCAAGGCGGAGGCCTGGGACAACTACGCCATGGCGGTGGTCGACTCGCCGATGATCTACTCGGTGGTGGACGTGCTGCTCGGCGGGCGGCGCGGCACGGCGGCGATGCGCATCGAGGGCCGCCCCTACACCACCATCGAGCGCAGCCTGGTCGAGCGGCTCCTCAACGTGGTGCTGGCCGACCTCACCGCGGCCTTCGAGCCGCTCTCCCCGGTAGTGTTCCGCCTCGAGCGGCTGGAGGTCAACCCGCGCTTCGCGATGATCTCGCGCCCCTCCAACGCCTGCGTGCTGGTGCGGCTGCGGGTGGACATGGAGGGGCGGGGCGGGAAGCTCGAACTGCTGATCCCCTACGCGACGCTCGAGCCGGTGCGCGAGCTGCTGCTCCAGCAGTTCATGGGCGAGAAGTTCGGCCGCGACTCGATCTGGGAGACGCACCTCGCCGAGGAGCTGCGCCACACCGAGGTGGTGCTCGACGTGGTGCTGGACGAGCAGATCATGCCGCTCGGCGCGGTGCTCGATCTGCGGGTGGGCGACCGCATCGCGCTCGGCGTCGCGCCGGGCGCCCCGGTGCGCCTGGCCTGCGGGCCGGTCGGACTGTTCGAGGCGCAGCTCGGGCGGCGCGAGAACCGGCTCGCGGTGCGGATCGAGCGTGCGCTGCCGCGCGGCGGGCGTCCGGGCGCCGCGGGCGCCGCAACGCAGGTGACGGAGGAGACGGCGGCATGAGCACGCTGGAATGGACGCTGCAGCTCGTGCTGCTCGTGCTGCTGGGTGCGGCGATCCCCTTCGCGCTCCGGCTCGAGCGGCAGCTCGGCGCGCTGCGACGCGACCGCGTGGCACTGGAGGGCAGCGCCGCCGGCTTCCAGGAGGCGACGCGCATGGCGGAGGCGGCGATGGTCCGGCTGCGGGCGGCCGCCGAGCTGGCGGGGCGCCAGGTCGCCGAACGCGCCGCTGCGGCCGAGCCGCTGCGTGACGATCTGCGCTACCTGGCGGAGCGGGCCGAGGGCCTCGCGGATCGGCTGGAGGCGCTGGTGCGGGCGGCGCGCCCCCTGGCGGCCACCGGCGCCGCGCCGGCAGCGCGGCCCGAGGGGGCCGCCGCGGAGCCGGCGCCGGAACGCGGCGAGGCCGGGCGTGATCTCGTGCACGCTCTGGCGCAGGCCCTGCCGAGGACGGAACGGTGAGCCCATCCATGTTCGCCGCGGTCCGAACGCGCCTCCGTCTGCTGCCGGCCCTGGTGGCCGTCCTGCTGGCCACCTTCGCCGTCCGGGCCGAGGCGCTGTGGCGGGCGGCGACGGCCCAGCCCGCGTCCGGCGCCCTGGGCGGCGCGGCGCCGCCGACGCCGCGTCTCGTCGCGACGTCCCCGCGGACGGTCCTGCCGTCGCCGCCCGGCAGCGCGGCGCCGCCCGTCACGGCTTCGGCGACCTTGGGGGCGGTCGTGGCGCAGGCCGCGACGGCGAACATGGGCGCGCGGACGCCGGAACCGGCCGCGGCGGAGCGGGCGCTGCTCGAGCGGCTGCGCGAGCGGCGCGCCGAGCTCGAGGCGCGCGAGCGGGCGGTCGAAGCACGGGAGGCGATGCTCGCCGCTGCGGAGCGGCGCCTCGCCCAGCGGATCGAGGAGCTCGCGCGCCTGCAGGGGCGGCTGGAGGCGCTGGAGCGCGACCGTGCGGAGCGCGAGGACAGCGGCTGGCGCGGCCTGGTGCGGCTCTACGAGAGCATGCGCCCGCGCGAGGCCGCGGCGATCTTCGACGAGCTGGAGATGCCCGTCCTCGTGCAGATCCTGGACCGCATGCGCGAGGCCAAGGCGGCACCGGTGATCGGCGCGATGCGTCCGGAGCGGGCGCGGCAGGCGACCATCGAGCTCGCCCGCCATCGCGGAGAGCGGAGTCTGCGGCCGGACGGCGAGGGCGGCGGCGAGTGAGGCATGGCGGCGCCGGCATGACGCGGCGCGGCGATCGAAGGGAATGCGGCGGGGAACATGGACAAGTCGATCAACGTGCTGATCGTGGATGACTACCGCACGATGCTCCGGATCATCCGCAACCTCCTCAAGCAGCTCGAGTTCGAGAACGTGGAGGAGGCGACCGACGGGCAGGAGGCGTTGGCCAAGCTGCGCGCCGGCAATTTCGGGCTGGTGATCAGCGACTGGAACATGCAGCCGATGACCGGCCTCGACCTGCTTAAGGAGGTGCGGGCGGACGCCCGGCTGAAGGCCACGCCGTTCATCATGGTCACCGCCGAGAGCAAGACCGAGAACGTGATCGCGGCGAAGCAGGCCGGCGTGTCCAACTACATCGTCAAGCCATTCAACGCGGAGACCCTGCGCGAGAAGATCGAGAAGGTGCTGGCCAATGCCTGACGGCGCGTGCCCGGACCGCGCGCCGGCCGCCGCGCTTCCGCCCTCGCGGCCGAACGACGAGGCGATCGAGGCGGCGGTGCGCGCCGTGCTCGGCAGCCTGGAGGGCGACCTGACGACGAAGGAGGCCGCGCTGCTGGCGGAACTCGAGGCTCTCGGCCGCACCGTCAAGCGGGTCAAGGCCGAGATCGCCGCGCTCGGCGTCGAGGACATCACGGCGAGCCACATTCCGAGCGCGACGGACGAGCTCGATGCGGTCGTCGAGCACACCGCCGGCGCGACGAACGAGATCCTCGATTGCTGCGAGACGCTGGAGCGGCTGGAGCCACAATTGGGGGCGGAGGGCCAGGCGGCGTTGCGCGGGGCGATCACGCGCATCTACGAGGCCTGCAGCTTCCAGGACATCACCGGCCAGCGCATCGCCAAGGTGGTCGCGGCGCTGAAGGCGATCGAGTCGCGCGTTGCCGCGGTGGTCAGCGCGGCGCGGGGCGCGGCGGCGGCCAGGGCCCATCCGGTTGCCCGCGTGTGCGAGGCGGCCGCGGAAGGCGCGCGGCCGGCGCCGACGGACGGGCAGGCGCTGGCGCAGGGGCCGCAGCTGCCGGGCGCGGGCGTCAGCCAGGACGAGATCGACCGCTTGCTGGCGAGCTTCGACTGATGGATGGCGGTGCGTCGCGGGCGGGCCGCGTCGGCCTGTCGCTGGCCCTCGCCGCGGCGGTCGCGGTCGTTTCGGGGCCCGGGGAGGCGCACCGGCCGGCCGCGCAGCGGGCAGGCCCGGAGGCCGCGCCGGCCGGCCCGCCGCGGATCGGCGTGCGCGTCGGCGACCATCCGACCCATGGTCGGGTCGTGTTCCATGCGCCGCCCGGTCTCTCCTACCGCATCGAGCGCCTCGGCGAGCACCGCCTCGCCGTGCGCTTCGATGCGCCGGCCGGCGTCATCCTGGATCTCGGCAGGGCACGGCCGCCGCGGAATGTCGCCGCTCTCCGCGCGCTCGGGGACGGCGCGGAGATCACCCTGCGCGCAGGGGCACGGCCGCGGCATTTCCGCCTGGGCCGCCTTGTCGTGGTGGATGCCCGCGATCCGCGACCGCCGGGGCGGCAACCGGGGGCGCGGGCGGACGGCGACGCCCCGGCAGGCGCGCCCGCGGTGGCGGTGCCGTCGCCGGGGACCGCGATGTTCCCGGCCAGGGAGGCGCAGGGGCGCGACGCGGACCGCCCTGACGGGCCGGAAGGCGCGGCGCAGCCGAACGAGCGACGGGAGGCCCTCGGCCCGGCGGCGCATGCGGAGGGGCCGGGCCTGGCGCCGGCCGTCGCGGGCGAGATCGCGGGCACCACGCCGTCCGCGGAGACGGCACCCGGTTCCGCGGGCGGCGCTGCGGCCTCCACGCCCGTCCCCGCCACCTCGGCGCCGGTGCCGGGGGGGGAACCACCCCCGCTCCCTTCGGGCATCGGTGTCGGCGTGGCGGCGCCTCCCGTTCTGGGCGCCGCCGCGCCGGAGGCGGCGCAGCCGCGAGAGGCGGGTGCCGTCGCTTCGCCGCCGTCCTCGGCGGCGAGTGCGATCGGATCGTCTGACCTCCCGGCGCCGGCGACGCCCGCCTCGGGACCGACCGCGCGGGCGCAGCCTGCGAGCGAGACGCGCGTGCCGCCGCACTTCCTGCCGGCTCCGCCGACCGTCGGGCGCGAGGCGCGGCCGGTGCGCATCGTCGCCGATCCGGCGCCGTCGGGTCGTGCCCTGCTGCTGCCCTTCGGCCCGGAGGTCGGGGCGGCCGCCTTTCGCCGGGGCGATGCCGCGGTGGTGGTGTTCGACGCCGCCCAGCCGCTCGATCTCGGTACGTTGGTCGGCGACCCGGTGTTCGGCGCGATCGAGGCCCGCATCACCGCGGATGCGACCGTCCTGCGCCTGCCGCTCGCCGCGCCCGGCCACCTGGTCCCGCGACGCTCGGCGGACCACGGCCAGGCCTGGCTGGTGGAGATGCGGCAGGAGGCGGCCCCCCCGGCGCGGCCCCTGGCAACGGAGCCCGAGGCCGAGCCGCCGCGCCTGGCGGTTCGCGCAAGCCAGCCGGGCCGCAGCATCGTTCTGGCCGACCCCCTGACCGGCGCGCCCCTCCTCGTCGGCACCCTGCGGGAGGACGGACAGGCCATGGCCCTCTCCCGTCGCGGCGCGCAGTTCGATCTGCTGCCCAGCGTGCTCGGCGTGGTGGTGCTGGCCCGGTCGGATGCGCTGGTGCTGCGTGCCGGTCTCGATCGCTTCACGCTCTCCGCCGCCGGGGGCGCGGAACTGGTGCTCGGCGAAGCCTGGGATGCGCCTGCCGCGGCGGCGGAGGCGGCGACGATGGGCCGCGTGCTCGACCTGCCCGTGGCGCCGGCCGAGGCGCTGCTGGAACGCCTGCGCCACCTCCAGGGCGCGATCGCGGCCGCGGCGCCCCTGGCGCGCGCGCCGCTCCGGCGGGAGGCGACGGAGGCACTGCTCGCCCTGGGACTGGCGCAGGAGGCGCAGGCGATGTCCGCCCTGGCCTTCCAGGAAGACCCGCGCGCCGTGGACGATCCGCGGCTGCTGCTGGCGCACGGCGCGGCGGCGCTGCTGGCGGGCCGGCCGGCCGAAGCGGCAAGCGCGATCGAGGATCGCCGCCTGCCGGAGGTCGAGGAGACGGAGCTCTGGCGCGCCGTCCTGGCGGCGGCGCGCGGCGCGCCGGAGGCGGCGGCGCCCGTGCTTGCCGGCACGGCGCCGCTGCTCCTCGTCTATCCGGGCGCGGTGCAGGCGCGGTTGCTGCCCTCCGCCGTCGAGGCGCTGATCGGGGCGGCCGGCCAGCGGCCGACGCTGCTCGGCGCGGCGCGGCGGCTTCTCGAGGAGGCAGCGGTGGAGACGCCCCTGCTCGCCCTCGCGCAGGCGCGCCTGGCCGAGGCGGAGGGCAGGACGGGCGAAGCGCTGGCCGCGTATGACGCGCTCGCGCGGGGCCGGGACCGGCTTGCCCGCGCCCGGGCGATCCATCGCGCCGTGGAGCTCCGCTTGGCGACGGGGGCGCTCGATCCGCCCGGCGCGGCGGCGGCGCTGGAGGCGGCCCTGTTCGCCTGGCGCGGCGACGCCATCGAGGTCGGGGCGCGGCTGCGCCTGGCAGCGCTGAAGCGCGAGATCGGCGATGCGGAAGGCGCCTTCGCCCTGTTGCGCGAGGCGGAAGCGCAGCACCCGGACCATGCCGGCACCTTGCGTCCCCGGCTGCGCGAGGCGCTGCTTGCGGCGATGGCGCAGGCGCCGCCCCTGAGGGCGGTCGCGCTGGCGGATGCGAGTCAGGACCTGCTGCCGGAGGCAGGCGAGGCGGGCGTGGCGGCGCTGATGCTGCTGGCCGACCGGCTGATCGCGCTTGACCTGAGCGATCGGGCGGCGCGTCTGCTGGGCGTGACCGCCGTGCGGAGCCTGGAATCGCCGGCGCGAGCGGCGCTCGGCGCGCGGCTCGCGGCGCTGCGCCTGGACGAGGGCGATTTTGCGGGCGCGCTCCTGGCTCTTGGCGCGACGGCGGCGGTGGGTCTGCCGCAGTCCTTGACGGCCGAGCGCGAGGTACTGCGGGCGCGCGCCCTGGCCCGCGGGGGCGATCCGCAGGCAGCGGCGGCGGCCCTGCGCCGGCTCGGCGCCGCCGGCGCGGAGGCGCTCGCCGAGCTGCTCGCCGAGGCGCGGGACTGGCCGGGCGCGGCCGCGGCGCTGGCAGTTCACGTCGAGAACGCGCTGCCCGCGCCGCCGGCGCCCCTGAGCCCGGAGCACCGGCGCGCCCTGGCCCGGCTCGCGGCCTTCGCCGCGCTGGCCGGGGACGAGGCGCGCCTCGCGGCGCTGCGCGCCGCGCACGGTCCGCGCATGCGCAACGGTCCGCTGGGCGAGGCCTTCGCGCTGCTGACGGCGGCCCCGGTGCGGGGCCTCGACGACCTGCCGCGCCTGCAGCGCGAGCTCGAGGCGATCCGCACGCTGACGTCACGGCTGGAGCCATTGCGGACAGGCGGCCCGGTCACACGATGAGTCCCGCGTGCGATGCGGGGCGGTCCGGCGAAAATTCCGGCCCAGGGGGGGAAATTTCCCTTGCGGCGGGGGGCCTCATGCCCCATATGCGCCCGCCGTTGACCTGATCGAATCCCGATCGCCCTGGTCATCTGCTGGCTGGAAGGAGCCCGACGATGGAAGCTCTCGTCCAACCGGGGATGGTCTCGGAGTTCCCGAGCGACGCCCGGACTTACGACACTGAGACGCGCTCGGAGAGCGTGATCGAGGAGGCGAAGGACTACTTCGTCTGCCGCAACGGCGTCCGCTATGCCGGGACGCACCTGATCGTGGACCTCTGGGGGGCGACCAACCTCGCCGACCCGGCGCACATCGATCGCGTGCTGCGCGAGGCGGCGGAGGTCAGCGGCGCCACGATCCTGCACGGCCACTTCCATCACTTCTCGCCCAACGGCGGCGTGAGCGGGGTGCTGGTGCTGGCGGAGAGCCACCTCTCCATCCACACCTGGCCGGAGCGGGACTACGCCGCGCTCGACCTCTTCATGTGCGGCGAGTGCGATCCGTACAAGGCGATCCCCGTGCTGAAGAAGGGGTTCGCGCCGGAGCGCGTGCAGCTCGCCGAGCACAAGCGCGGCCTGGTCGGCTGAACCCCGGCCCGCCGGAGCGATTCTGGGGCCGGGCCGGCTGGTCCGGCCCTTTCCCTGTCTGCCCGCCGAGGAGGGTCCGATGGCGACCGAAGTCTGGGTGAACGAGGCGCTCTATTCCGGCTGGGGCCAGCGCTTCCGGATGAAGCGCGAGCTGGCGCGCGTGCGGTCGCCCTTCCAGGATATCCTGGTGTTCGAGAGCGAGAGCCACGGCCGCGTCATGCTGCTCGACGGCGTGGTCCAGATCACCGAGGCGGACGAGTTCGTCTACCAGGAGATGTTGACCCATGTGCCACTGCTCGCCCATGGCGAGGCGCGGCGCGTGCTGGTCATCGGCGCCGGCGACGGCGGCGTGCTGCGCCGCGTGCTGCAGCACCGGGGGGTCGAGCGCGCGGTGATGGTCGAGATCGACGGCGAGGTGATCCGCCTGGCCAAGGAGCACCTGCCCGGCGTCGCCGGGGAGGCCTGGAACGACCCGCGGGCGCAGGTGATCGTCGGCGACGGCATCGACTACGTCCGCCAGGCGCCGGCAGCGAGCTTCGACGTGGTGATCGTGGACAGCACCGACCCGATCGGCGTGGGCGAGGTCCTGTTCACCGAGGAGTTCTACGTCAACTGCGCGCGGCTGCTCACCGCGCGCGGGCTCATCGTGAACCAGTGCGGCGTGCCCTTCATGCAGGGGGAGGAGCTGCGCGAGAGCTCGGCGCGGCGGGCGAAGGCCTTCCGCGACATCTGGGCCTATGTGGCGGCGGTGCCGACCTATGTCGGCGGCTTCATGACGCTGGGTTGGGCCGCGAAGGATCCGGCGATGCGCGGGACCCCGGTGGAGGAGATCCGGCGCCGGGCGGAAGTGGCCGGAATTCTCGGCACGACGCGCTACTGGACGCCCGAGGTCCAGGTCGCCTCGTTCCAGCTTCCGCCTTACATCGCCGAGCTCCTGCCGGCGCGCTGACGCCGCCCCGCCGGCGCAGCACGGCCGACGGACGCACTCCTCATCCCCTCGGGGCGAAGGGCCACTCCGGACCGTGCCGAACCTCCTCGAGCACGCGGGCGAGGTTGCGGCCCACGCGCGCCAGCGCCTCGTCCCAAGGCACCACCGCGAAGGTGGCGATCTCCGGGATGCGCCTGCCATCGGGGAGCGGGAGGAGCGACCGGCAGCGCAGCCGCGCCGGATCCGGCATCACGACCGGGCGCCACAGAAAGAGGGCGAGATCCTTCCCCGGCATGTAGGGGTGGACCCCGAGCGGCATCAGCGCTGCGGGGTCGGCGCGAAGTCCCGTCTCCTCCTCGAGTTCGCGCAGGGCGGCCTCGGCGAAGGCTTCCCCCGGGGCCGCGACGCCCTTCGGGATGTCCCAGCGGCGCGACTGCGGCGGGCGGCCGAGCAGGAGCCGCGTGCCGTCATCGCTGACGATCACCCCGCAGCTCGTCCTCCGGGCGGCGCGCCGGCGCATGCCGGCCACCATGCGCCGCCGCCGTCGGGCGGCCAAGGGGGGCGGGCGCGGGGTCAGATCTCGGCGAAGCCCTGCACGAGGCTTCCGGCCACCAGCCGCCAGCCGTCCACCAGCACGAAGAAGATCAGCTTGAAGGGCAGCGACACCACGGAGGGCGGCAGCATCATCATGCCGAGCGACATGAGGATGCTCGCCACCACCATGTCGATGACGAGGAACGGCAGGAAGAGCAGGAAGCCGATCTCGAAGGCCCGCTTCAGCTCGCCGACGAGGAACGCCGGCACCAGGGCGCGCCACGGCGTCTGATCGGCCGCGGCCGGCGCCGGCAGGCCGGCGAGGTCGAGGAAGAGCGCGAGGTCCTGCTCGCGCGCCTGCGCGGCCATGAACCGGCGGAACGGCTCGGCCGCCGCCTCGAGCCCGGCGATCTCGCCGACCTGCCCTGCGGCGAGGGGGGCGAGTCCCTCCGTCCAGCTCGCCTCCAGCACGGGCTGCATCACGAACAGCGTGAGGAACAGGGCGAGCCCGATCAGCACCGGGTTCGGCGGGACCCCCTGCGCGCCGATCGCGCTGCGCAGCAGCGACAGCACGATCACGATGCGCGCGAAGGCGGTCGCCATCACGAGCAGCGAGGGCGCGAGGGACAGCAGCCCGATCAGCGCGACGAGCTGCACCAGCCGCGCCGTCGCGCCGGGTTGGCCTGCCGCGCCGAGGTCGATGCTCACGCTCTGCGCCAGCGCCGCCGAGCCGGGCAGGAGCAGCGGGAGCGCGAGCGCGAGGCACGACGCGAGGCGGAGTGCGCGGGAGGTCCACGCGCGTCGGTGCGGCGTCACGGCGCCGGCCTTTCCTCGCCGACCGGCAGCCAGCCGAGCAGCGCATCCTGGCCGCCACCGGTGAGCAGCAGCGCCTCCCGCCCGTCGCACCGCACGAGGACCAGGCGGCGGCGCGGGTCGAGGGCCAGCACCTCGATCAGGGCCAGGCGGCGGCCGGGGCGCGGCCCGGCGGCGCCGAGGCCGAGCCGCCGCGCCGCCCAAGCGAGCAGCGCGATCAGCGCGAGCACGCCGACGAGCGCGGCGAGGGCGCCCGCGAGGCTGGCGAAATCGGCGATGGGCGCCGTGGGCATGACTGGCGGCTCCGGCGCGGTCAGCCCGTGGCGGGCCGGGCGGCGGCCAGGCCGGCCCGCAGCCGGTCCACCTGGCCGACCAGGCGCTCCAGCGCCGGGCGCAGGCCGCGCGTTGCGGCGCAGGGCGGCGCGAGGGCGAGGAGCGCGGCGCAGATCGCCTCGACCTCCTCCTCGAGGCCGGTGAGATCGACGGCGCGGCCTGACGCGACCAGCGCATCGGCCAGGGCGAGGGTGGCGGACAGCGATTCGATCGCCGTCGAGGTGGCGGCGAGAGGGCCGTCGGGCTCCGGCGGTGGCGTGGAGGTCGGCGCGGGCATGGCGGAAGGGATGCACGCGGTCGGTTACCGAAGTCCTGCATCTCTCGGGCCGCTGCTCGCTTAACCCCTTCTTCGTCCTCCCGTGCCAAGCTCGGCGCATGGACCTGACGCAGAGCGGACCGCTCGCGCTGGCGGAGCACCGCCTGCGCTGGCTGGAGCAGCGCCAGAGAGTGCTGGCGCACAACATCGCGAATGCCGACACGCCCGGCTACCGGCCGCGCGACCTGGCGCCGTTCGCCGAGCTTGTGGCGCGGCGCATGGCCGCCTCGGCGCCGGCGCTGGCAACGACGGATCCGCGGCATCTGCGGCCCGGAAGTGGCGATGGCGTGGGCTCCTGGCGCGCGAAGGAGGATCGCCGCGCGGTGGAGCGCCTGCCGAACGGCAATGCGGTGGCGCTGGACGAGCAGGCGCTCCGGGTGGCGGACACCGATGCGGCGCATGCGCTCGCGATGGGGCTGCACCGTCGCTACCTGGCCATGTTCCGCGCGGCGCTCGGGCGCCACGCCTAGGCGCGGCGGGCCGGCCGAAGGGGGAGGGCGAGGATGGAGCTGGATCGGGCGTTGCGGATCTCGGCGGCGGGCATGCAGGCGCAGTCCGTGCGATTGCGGGTGGTGGCGGAAAACCTCGCCAACCGGGACAGCACCGGGCAGGCGCCGGGCGCCGATCCCTACCGGCGCAAGACGGTGAGTTTCGCCAACCGGCTCGACCGCGCGCTGGGCGTGCAGATGGTGCGGGTGGCGCGCGTCGGCGTCCAGCCAGGCCCCTTCGCGGAGCGCTACGACCCGGCGCACCCGGCCGCCGACGCGCGCGGCTACGTCAAGCAGCCCAACGTGGACAGCCTGGTGGAGATGATGGACATGCGCGAGGCGCACCGCAGCTACATGGCGAACCTTGCCGTGCTGGAGACGACGCGCGGCATGCTCGTCCGCGCCATCGAGGCGCTGCGCTGATGGCGGCGCCGCTCCTTGCCGCCGCGCCGCTGCTGGCCGGTGCGGCAGGCGCCGTGGCCGCGGCGGCGTATCGCGCGGTCGGAGGCACCGGCGGCCCGGCGCCGGTCGGGACAGCGTCCGGCGCGGCCGGCCCGGCGCAGGGCGACGGCTTCGGCGCCGCGTTGCGGCGCGCCGTGGAGGGGGCCGTGGAGCGCGGCCGATCCGCCGACGTCACGACCACGGCGGCGCTGCTCGGACAGGGCAGCGTGACCGATGTGGTGCTGGCCGTTTCGGCCGCCGAGCTTGCCTTGCAGACCGCGGTGGCGGTGCGCGACCGCGTCGTCGCCGCCTATCAGGAAGTGATGCGCATGCCGATCTGACGGCACGGCTGGTCGGGCATGTGATCGCGCGGCGGGAGCGGGGCCGGATGGCAGCCGGCGTGGCGGGATGAGCGATCCGATCGTGCTTGCCGCGCGCGACGCGTTGTGGATGGCGGTGCAGATCGGCGGTCCGCCGTTGCTGGCGATGCTCGCCGTCGGCCTCGGCGTGGCGCTGCTGCAGGCGCTGACGCAGATCAACGAGGCGACGCTCGCCTTCCTGCCGAAGCTGGCGGCGCTGGGAACCGCGCTGCTGCTGCTGGGGCCTGCCATGGCGGGCTCGCTACGGGGGTTCGCGGGGCGCCTGTTCGACGCGGTGATCGCCGCGGGGCTGCGCTGATGCCGTTCGGGGCGGACCCGGCGGCGGCGCTGCTCGGCGCGCCGCTCGCCGTGCTCGCGTTCCAGGCGGTGTTGGTCTTCGCGCGACTCGGCGCGGCGGCGCTGCTGCTGCCAGGGATCGGCGAGCAGGAGATCCCGGCGGCACCGCGCCTCGTGCTCGGCCTGGTCGTGACGGCGCTGCTGCTGCCCGGGATCGGGCCCGCGCTGCCCGATGCGCCGGAGGCGCCGCTGGAGGCGGCGCGGCTGCTGCTGCTCGAGGTGCTGGCCGGGCTGTTCCTCGGCGGGCTGGCGCGGCTGGTGGTCTTCGCGCTCGGCATCGCCGGGCAGGCGGTGGCGCTGCTGCTCGGGCTGGCGACGGTGCTGGTGCCGGAGGCGCAGTTCGGCGGGCAGGGCACGGCGCCGGCGCGGCTGCTCATGATGGGGGGGGTGGCGCTGGTGCTCGGGTCCGGGCTCTATGCCGTGCCGCTGCGCGCGCTGGCCGAGAGCTACACGGTGCTGCCGCCGGGCGCGTCCTGGCCGGCCGGCGAGGCGGCGGAGCTCTACGCGCGGGCCGCGGGCGAGAGCGTCGCCCTGGCATTGCGGCTCGCCGCGCCCTTCGTGCTGGGGGCGGTGCTGTTCCACCTCGCGCTCGCGCTGCTCGCGCGGCTCGCGCCGCAGCTGCAGATCTTCTTCATCGCCATGCCGGGGCAGATCCTGCTCGGCCTGACGCTGTTCGCGCTGCTCCTGCCGGCGCTGATGGAGACCTTCGGCGCCGCCGCGACCGAGGCCTTCGCGGCGCTGCCTGGGCTGCGGTGAGGGACGCGCGGGCGCGGCACAGGCCATGGCGGAGGACTCGCGGGAGCAGGGCGCCGAGGACAGGACCGAGCCGGCGACGCCGCGGCGGATCGAACGCGCGCGAGAGGAGGGACAGGTCGCCCTGTCGCGCGAGGCGGTGGCGATGGGCACCCTCGCGGGCGGGCTGGGCGTCGGCGCGGTTCTGCTGCCGGCGCTCGGTGCCGAGACGCTGCGCGCGATGCGCGGAGTGCTGGAAGGGGCGGGGCACGCGCTGGCCTGGCGGGGCGCGGCGGTGGAGATCGCGCGGGTCGGCGCCCTCGCGGTGCTCCCTGTGGCCGGCGGCGCAGCGCTCGGCGCGGCGCTGTCGGTGCTGCTGCAGACCAGGGGGCTGGTGGCGCCGCGCCTGCTGCGCCCGAAGCTCGGCCGCATCAGCCCGCGCTCGGGCCTGCGGCGGCTGCTCGGCGCGGATGCGGCGATCGAGCTGATGCGTACCCTCCTCAAGCTCGGCGCGGTGGGCGCGGCGCTGTGGTGGGCGATTCCGCGTGATCTGGCGCCGCTCGCCTCGATGCTGCACCTGCCCCCGGCCGCGCTGGCCGGCACGGCATTCGTGTTGGGGATGCGGTTGGCGCTCGCCGGGCTTGCCGCCTTCGCGCTGGTTGCGGCGCTCGACCTGCTGCTCGCCCGCGCGCGCCACCAGCGGCGATTGCGGATGAGCCGGCGCGACCTGCGCGAGGAGCTGCGGGAGAGCGAGGGCGACCCGCAGGTGAAGGCGCGGCTGCGCCGGATCCGGCAGGCACGCTCGCGTCGGCGCATGCTGGCGGCGGTGCGCAAGGCGGCGGTGGTTGTGACCAACCCGACGCATTACGCCGTCGCCCTCGCCTACGAGCGCGGATCGAGCGCGGCGCCGCGCGTGGTGGCGAAGGGCGTCGACTCGCTGGCCGCGCGCATCCGCGCCGAGGCCGAGCGGCACGGCGTGCCGGTGGTGGCCAACCCGCCGCTGGCGCGGGCGCTGCACGGGCTGGAGCTGGAGGCCGAGATCCCGGTCGAGCACTACCAGGCGGTGGCCGAGATCATCGCCTTCGTCTGGCGCCTGCGGCCGGCCGCGGCCGGTGCCGCGTCAGCCGCGACGTGATTTCGCAGCGAGAGCTCCGTCAACTGTCGCCGCGACGCTTGCCGCGGCCGCGCCGGGTCGCGCCTGATGGGGAGGTGCGAGGACCGGAGGCGGGGCCGGAGACGGACGGCGCGATGGAGGATCGCGGCAGCGGCATGTCGGCCGGCGGTGGGTTGCGTGCGGCGGGGGGCGGTGAGGTGGCGGAAGGGGCGGGCAGCGGCGTGGGGGGCGCCGAGGCGCCCGCCCCGGTGGCCCGCGGATCGGCGGTGCGGCGGCTGCTCTCTCGCGGCGGACGGGGACCGACCTCTGGCGCCGACGGGTCGAAGGGGATCGGGACCGACCTGGAGGCACGCTTCGGCCCTGCGCGTGCGGAGGCGTTCCGCGCGCTGTTCGAGGCTGATTCCGTCGGCGTCGCCCTGCTCGACACGGCCGGGCGCCTGCTCGCGGCGAACCCGGCGCTGCGGGATCTCCTGGCGGGCACGCGGGCGGAGACGGCGCTGCGCGATGACGGCCCCGCCACGGCGCTGTTCGCGCCGGAGCACCGCGCCGCGGTCCGCACGCGCATCGCTGCCGCGGCCGCCGGCCGCGGCGCGCCCGGTTCGACGGCGGCCGGAGAGCCGGCGCCGCTCGAGGTGCGCCTCGATCGGGCGCCCGGCGCCGATGGCGCGAACACGGCCGTGGAGGTCGCGTGCCGTCCCCTGCGCGGCCGGGACGGCGTGGTCGAGGGCGTCCTGCTGCGCGTCATCGACGCGACGCCACGGCTGCGGCTGCAGGCCGGGCTGGCGCGCGCCGGCGCGCACGAGGCGATCGCGCGGCTCGCCGGCGGCGTGGCGCACGACTTCAACAACCTGCTCACCGCGGTAATCGGCGGCGCAGAGACGGCGCTCGCCCGTCGGCCCGAGGAGGCGGTCGCGGCCGAGCTGCACCACATCCTCGATGGGGCGCGCCGCGGCGCCGCGCTGGTCGGCCGGCTGCTCGCCTTCGCCCGGCAGCAGACTCTCCAGCCGCGGGTGATCGCGCTGAACGAGGCGGTGCGCGGGGCCGCAGGGCTGGTGCGGCGGCTGGTCGGCGACCGCGTGCGCGTCGAGCTGGCGCTCGAAGAGCCGGGGCGGCTGGTGCGGGTGGACCCGGTGCAGCTCGACCAGGCGCTGCTCAACCTCGCTGCCAACGCGCGCGACGCGATGCCGGAGGGCGGCACGCTGCGCCTCGCGACCTCCCGCGCGACGCTGCTGCGGCCGCGGCAGGAGCCGGGCGCGACGGAGCCGATCCCGCCCGGGCGCTGGGTGGTGCTGGAGGTCGCCGACACGGGATCCGGCATCCCGCCGGAGGTTCTGCCGCGCCTGTTCGAGCCCTTCTTCACCACCCGGCGCGACCAGGGCGGCACGGGGCTCGGGCTGGCGACGGTGCAGGGCGTGCTGCGCCAGTCCGGCGGGCATGTGACGGTGCAGAGCCGGCCAGGAGAGGGGACGGCGTTCCGCCTCTGGCTGCCGCGGCACGAGGCGACGGAGGCGCCGGGCGAGGCGGCGCCAGGCACCGTCACGCCCAGATGCGGTGCGTACCGGCCGGCGTCGCCCCCATGCGGTCCCGGCGCAGCCGCGGGGCCGGTGCTGGTGGTCGAGGACGAATCGCCGGTCCGCCGGCTCGCCGAGCTGGCGTTGCGCGCCGCCGGCTACGCCGTGCGGTCGGCGTCGGGCGGCGAGGCGGCGCTGGCGGCGCTTGGCGATTCCGAGCTCGATGCGCCCCCGGCGGCACTGGTCTCCGACGTCTCGATGCCCGGAATGGACGGCCTCGAGCTCGCGCGACGGTTGCGGGAGCGCTTCCCCGGCCTGCCGGTGGTGCTGGTCTCCGGCTACGCTGAGACGACGATCGGCAAGGACTTGGCGGCCGAGGGACTGCACTTCCTCGCCAAGCCCTACGGGCCGCAGGACCTGGTTGCGGCGGTGCGGGCGGCGTTGGCCGGAGCAGGGTGAATTCCGCGCCATTGTTTACCAAATGTTCTTGTTAATTGGCGCGAGCAGGAACATAGTTTGCACGCTTCGTTAATCGGTCGTGAGGGGGTCGGATTCGCTTGCGTTCCCTCGCGACCCGGGTGCAAGCGAGGCGGAAAGGGCGATCTCCGGCCGAGTCTTGCGCCCTGCGGTTGCGGGTGCGGCGAGGAAGGCCAGCCGGCGGACCAGGACATCAGGCGACGGAAAAGTCAGGGACAGCACCGCATGGACAAGGGAAAGGCGCTCGACGCCGCGCTCAGCCAGATCGAGCGGGCCTTCGGCAAGGGCTCGATCATGCGCATGGGCGCGCGCCAGGAGCGGCAGGGCGATGTCGAGGTGGTCTCGACCGGCTCGCTCGGGCTCGACCTGGCGCTCGGCATCGGCGGGCTGCCGAAGGGGCGCATCGTCGAGATCTACGGCCCGGAGAGCTCGGGCAAGACGACGCTGGCGCTGCACTGCATCGCCGAGGCGCAGAAGAGGGGCGGCACCTGCGCCTTCATTGATGCCGAGCACGCGCTCGATCCGGGCTACGCCAGGAAGCTCGGCGTGGACCTCGACAACCTGCTGATCAGCCAGCCCGATGCCGGCGAGCAGGCGCTCGAGATCGCCGATACGCTGGTGCGCTCGGGCGCCATTGACGTGCTGGTGGTGGATTCCGTCGCTGCGCTGGTGCCGCGCGCCGAGCTCGAGGGCGAAATGGGCGATTCCCATGTCGGCCTGCACGCGCGGCTGATGAGCCAGGCGCTGAGGAAGCTCACCGGCTCGGTCTCGCGCTCGAACACGCTGATGATCTTCCTCAACCAGATCCGCCTCAAGATCGGCGTGATGTTCGGCAACCCGGAGACGACGACGGGCGGCAACGCGCTCAAGTTCTACGCCTCCGTGCGGATGGAGATCCGCCGCGTCGGCTCGATCAAGGAGCGCGACGAGGTGGTGGGCAACTCGACGCGGGTGAAGGTGGTCAAGAACAAGATGGCGCCACCGTTCCGCCAGGTGGACTTCGACATCATGTACGGCGAGGGCATCTCCAAGGTCGGCGAGCTGATCGACCTCGGCGTCAAGGCCGGCATCGTCGAGAAGTCCGGCGCCTGGTTCAGCCACGACAGCCAGCGCATCGGCCAGGGGCGCGAGAACGCCAAGCAGTTCCTGCGCGACCATCCGGAGATGGCGGCGGCGATCGAGCAGAAGATCCGCGCCCAGGCGGGGGTCGTGGCCAACGCCATGCTGGTCGGCGAGGACGCGGAGGAGGCGCAGGCGGCGGAGTAGCGCGGGCGGGGGCGACCCGGCGCGACGGTTTCAGGCGGCGCTGCCGGTGTCGCGCCGGTCCGGGTCGTTCGTCGCCTGGTCCCAGGCAGCGCCTCGGGGTTGATCTCGCGCTCCGCGAGCTGGGAGAGCCGCGCGTCGGCGGCCTTCTTCTCCTCGAGCGTCCGGACGAGCAGGTCGCAGGCCTGCCGGTGGCCGACCGCCTCGAGGAGCACGCACAGCGAGCCGTAGGCCGCGATCTCGTAGTGCTCCACCTGTCGCGCCGCCGCGACCAGGGCGACATCGCGCAGCGGACCCGGCCCCATGCCCTCGATCGTCTCCTGCACTTCCTCGATGAGGCCCTGCATGCCCTCGCAGGTGCTGCCCTCGGGGGTATGCCGAGCGTCCGCGCCGCCAGTTCCAGCCGCTCGATCTGGCGCTCGGTCTCGACCATGTGCTCCTGGATGGCGCGCTTGAGGCTCCGGGAGGAGGCGGCGTCGAGCATGGCCTCCATCGCCCCGAGGGCCTGGCGCTCGGCGCTCAGCGCGTCGAGCAGTTCGGCCTCCAGAAACCCCCGCATGGTCTCGGCCATGGTCCGTCCTCCGGATGGGTCGGCGCTGCCGCGAGGGCGGACCGCCCCCACCGACCGGCCGCGTGGCGGGCAGGCCGGACCGCGTGAGCGTGCGCCGCGCCGGCCGCCGGCTGCCGCAAGGCAACGGCGCGCGCGGGGGCAGGTTGCGGTCGGGCGCGCCTGTCGGCGGCACCGGGCGGGTGGCGGCAGCCGGGCGCCGCCGCAGGCGGTCTCGTCCCTCGACGCTTCCGGCGGCGCGCGCTAGAGGGACGCCGGGCCCTCCTTGCCCGCCGGCGCGGCCGCCGCGCCGACGCAGGTGGAAGGGGGCGAGCACAAGCGGGGCGTTCGGCCCCAGACCGGGCTTTCGGGGCCATGAGCAGCAGCAACGAGATCCGCGCCACCTTCCTCGACTACTTCGCGCGCAACGGCCATACGGTGGTCGAGTCCTCGCCGCTGGTGCCGCGCAACGACCCGACGCTGCTGTTCACCAACAGCGGCATGGTGCAGTTCAAGAACGTCTTTACCGGCCAGGAGAAGCGGCCTTACGTGCGCGCCACCACGGCGCAGAAATGCGTGCGGGCGGGCGGCAAGCACAACGACCTGGACAACGTCGGCTACACCGCCCGGCACCACACCTTCTTCGAGATGCTGGGCAATTTCAGCTTCGGCGACTACTTCAAGGAGCAGGCCATCGCCTACGCCTGGGAGCTGCTGACCAGGGACTTCGCCCTGCCGAAGGACCGCCTTCTGGTGACGGTGTACGCCGAGGACGAGGATGCCGCCTCCTACTGGAAGAAGGTGGCAGGCCTGCCCGACAGCCGCATCATCCGCATCGCCACCAGCGACAACTTCTGGCGCATGGGCGACACCGGCCCGTGCGGCCCGTGCTCCGAGATCTTCTACGACCACGGGGCGGAGATCCCGGGCGGGCCGCCCGGCTCGCCGGACGCCGACGGCGACCGGTTCATCGAGATCTGGAACCTGGTCTTCATGCAGTTCGAGGAGGGGCCGCCGGGCGTGCGCGTGCCGCTGCCCAAGCCCTCCATCGACACGGGCATGGGGCTCGAGCGCTTCGCCGCCATCCTCCAGGGCAAGCACGACAACTACGACACCGACACGCTGCGCGCGATCATCCTCGCCAGCGCCGAGGCCACCGGGCACGAGCCGGACGGGCGGTTCAAGGTGAGCCACCGCGTGATCGCCGACCACCTGCGCGCCGCCGCCTTCCTGATCGCCGACGGCGTGCTGCCCTCCAACGAGGGGCGCGGCTACGTGCTGCGACGGATCATGCGCCGCGCCATGCGCCATGCGCACATGATGGGGGTCGAGGACCCGCTGATGCACCGGCTGGTGCCGGTGCTGGTGCGCCAGATGGGCGGCGCCTATCCCGAGCTGGTGCGGGCCGAGCCGCTGGTCACCGAGACGCTGAAGCTGGAGGAGGGGCGCTTCCGCACCCTGCTCGCCCGCGGCCTCCACCTGCTGGCGGAGGAGACGGCGAGGCTCGGCGCCGGCCAGCCCCTGCCCGGCGAGGTGGCGTTCCGGCTCTACGACACCTACGGCTTCCCGCTCGACCTCACCCAGGACGCGCTGCGCGCCGAGGGCCGCGCGGTGGACGTGGCCGGCTTCGAGGCGGCGATGGCCGAGCAGCGCCGGCGCGCGCGCGCCGCCTGGGCCGGCTCGGGCGAGGCGGCGACCGAGGGCGTCTGGTTCGACGTCAGGGAGAAGGTCGGCGCCACCGAGTTCCTCGGCTACACCACCGAGACGGCGGAGGCCGAGATCCGCGCCCTGGTCGCGGGCGGCCGGCCGGTGGAGAGCGCCGCGGTCGGGACCGAGGTCGCGGTGGTGCTGAACCAGACGCCCTTCTACGGCGAGAGCGGCGGCCAGGTCGGCGACACCGGCCTGATCAGCGCCGGCGAGGCGTGCCGCATCGTCGTGCGCGACACGCAGAAGAAGCTCGGCGACCTCATCGTCCACTACGGCACGGTGGCGCACGGCGAGGCCAAGGTCGGCCTCGCCGTGCAGGCGGAGGTGGACCACGAGCGCCGTACCGCCCTCCGCGCCCACCACAGCGCGACGCACCTGCTGCACGAGGCGCTGCGGCGCCGGCTCGGGACGCATGTGGCGCAGAAGGGCTCGCTGGTGGCGCCGGACCGGCTGCGCTTCGACATCTCCCACCCGAAGCCGATCGAGCCCGAGGAGCTCGCCTGGGTCGAGCGCGAGGTGAACGCGCGGGTGCGCGAGAACGCCGAGGTGACGACCCGGCTGATGACGCCCGAGGCTGCGGTGCAGGCCGGCGCGATCGCCCTGTTCGGCGAGAAGTACGGCGAGGAGGTTCGGGTCGTCGGCATGGGACAGGACCCGGCGGCGGTGGAGCGGCAGGGCGTCTACTCGCTCGAGCTCTGCGGCGGGACGCATGTCCGGCGCACGGGCGACATCGGGCTGTTCAAGGTGGTCTCGGAGGGCGCCGTCAGCGCCGGGGTGCGCCGCATCGAGGCGGTGGCCGGCGAGGCCGCGATCCGCGTCGTCGAGGAGGACGAGCGCCACCTTGCCGAGGCGGCCGCGGCGCTGAAGGTGCGCCCGCCCGAGCTGCCGCAGCGCATCGCCGCGCTGCTCGAGGAGCGGCGGCGGCTGGAGCGCGAGGTGGCGGAGCTGCGCCGCAAGCTCGCCACTGGCGGGGCGGCGGCGGAGGTGGAGCGGCTGAACGGCGGCCTGCGCGTCGCGCTGCGCGAGGTGGGCGAGGTGCCGGCGCGCGACCTCAAGGGCCTGGCCGAGGCGATTCTCAAGGGCGGTACCGCGGACGTCGTGGCGCTGGTCAGCACGGCCGAAGGCAAGGCGAACATCGTGGTCGGCGTCGGCGACGCGGCAAAGGGCAAGGCCGACGCGGTGGCACTGGTGCGGGCCGCGAGCGCCGCCGTCGGCGGCAAAGGCGGGGGCGGCAGGCCGGACATGGCGCAGGCCGGCGGCCCCGAGGCGGCGAAGGCGGCCGAGGCGCTGGCGGCGGTGCGCCGGGCGCTGGCGGGCTAGGCAGGCCGTCCACGCCGGCGGCGACGGCCGGCCGCTGGCGGCGCGCAAGCGGCGCCGTCAGCGGCGCGCGTTGCCGGCGCGGAGCGCCTCGCGCACCTCGCTGCGGAATTCGCGGCGGTGCAGCTCGCGCAGCACGAGCAGGCTGGCGATGACGAGCGCCAGCGGATGCAGCAGCCAGGCGAGCGCGGCGAGGCCGAAGTAGTAGCTGCGCAGGCCGGTGCTGAAGTGGCGCGCGGCGCGGTTGACGACCCGCGCCGCCGCCTCGGCCTGGGCGATGCGCGCGGCGTCCGGCGGCCCGGCCGGGATGCCGGAGACGAGGATCGAGGCGTAGTTGAACTGCCTGAGCGCCCAGGTCAGCGCGAAGAAGGCGTTGACGAAGATCACCAGGAGCAGGGCGATCTTGGCCTCCCAGGCTGCCTCCTCCGGCACCGCCGTATAGGGCAGGGCCGCGAGGACGCGGCGGCCGAGGTCGGGCGCGCCCAGCATCGCCACCAGCCCGCCGAGGACGAAGATCGAGGTGGTGGCGAGGAAGGAGGTGCTCTGCATCAGGTTGCCGATGGTGGCGATGTCAGCGATGCGGTTCTCGCGCTCCAGCATGGCGATCATCCACCGCCGCCGGTGCTCGTCCATCGCCGCGATGACGCTGCGGGCGCGGATCGCCGGCACGCGGTCGGTGACCAGCGCATAGGCGATCCAGCACAGGAGGAAGACCCCGAGGGCCAGCCAGTCGGAGAGCGTGAGCGCGGTCATCGGGTCAACGGCGCTGCACTACTGCTGCGGTGCGGCGGGGTGCCGCCGCCGAACTGCGTCGCCCGCCGCAAGCGGCACTAGGACCGACAGCGCCATTGCGAACAGCGGCCATCGTGGCACGGGGAGTTCGCCGAGGCGGTCCGCCGCCGTGAGCGCCCCCGTCACGCCGAACATGGCGGACCAGTCGTGGAGGGCGATGGTGCCCCAGAGATCGTCCGTCACCGCGAGAAAGGCCCTGGTCGCGAGTCCGCCCCCGGTCAGCAGGAGGATCATCGCCGGCTGGTCGAAGGACGGACTGTGCGCGACGTGATAGATGCCGAAGAGCGCCGCGGCCAGGAGAACGGCGAGCGCCGGCGCCGCGTGCGCGCAGCGCCCCCCGGCCGCGCCGCCGACCAGGACGGAGCAGACCGGCACCTCCGCGACCGATGCTGGCAGCACCTGGGCGAAGGCGTTCGCTACCACGACCGGGTCGCGCGACGGCGCCCCTTGCGCGAGATAGAGGCCGAAGCCGAGCAGGAGGCCGGCAACGAGGCCGATCGCCGCACGCCGAAGAGGCGCCGCGTCCGCGAGGCGCAGCATCTCTGCCGAGGCCACTCGGCGCCGCCACCGGCGAACAGCCACGACGCTGCGGCGGTGCCGATGAGCGGGTTGGCGACCAGCGTGTAAACCGCGCGATCCCAGGCCGCCTCGGGCCGCAGCAGCGTGCGGATGTGGCCCTCGCGCAGCCGGCAGGCAAGCGTCCAGACGACGTGGAGCGCGAGCGCCGCGCCGAGGCCGGACCCTCGGCGCGGCGGCGTCATCACCCCATCGCCTTCTTCAGGTTCTCGTCGATCTTCGCAAGGAAGGCCTGGGTGTTCAGCCAGGGCTGGTCCTTCGAGATCAGGATCGCGAGATCCTTCGTCATGTGGCCGCTCTCGACCGTCTCGATGCAGACCCGCTCCAGCGTCTCGGCGAAGCGGACCACCTCGGGCGTGTCGTCGAAACGACCGCGGTAAGCGAGGCCGCGGGTCCAGGCGAAGATCGAGGCGATCGGGTTGGTGCTGGTCTCGCGCCCCTTCTGGTGCTCGCGGTAGTGGCGCGTGACGGTGCCGTGCGCGGCCTCCGACTCGACCGTCCTGCCGTCCGGCGAGAGCAGGACGCTGGTCATCAGGCCGAGGCTGCCGAAGCCCTGCGCCACGACGTCGGACTGCACGTCGCCGTCGTAGTTCTTGCAGGCCCAGACGTAGCCGCCCTCCCACTTCAGCGCCGCGGCGACCATGTCGTCGATCAGGCGGTGCTCGTAGGTGAGACCACGCTTGTCGAACTCGGCCTTGAACTCGGCGTCGAAGATCTCCTGGAACACGTCCTTGAACATGCCGTCATAGGCCTTGAGGATCGTGTTCTTGGTCGAGAGGTAGACCGGGAAGTTCCGCGCCAGGCCGTAATTGAAGCAGGCGCGCGCGAAGCCCTCGATCGACTCCTTCGTGTTGTGCATGCCGAGCACGACACCCGCGCCCTTGAAGTCGTGCACCTCGAGCGTCACCGGCGCGCCGCCGCCGGCGGGCTGGTAGGTGAGCGTCACCTTGCCGGGGCCGGGGATCTTGGTCTCCGCGGCGCGGTAGATGTCGCCGTAGGCGTGGCGGCCGACGACGATCGGCTTCGTCCAGTGCGGGACCAGGCGCGGGACGTTGCGGCAGATGATCGGCTCGCGGAAGATGGTGCCGTCGAGGATGTTGCGGATCGTCCCGTTCGGGGACTTCCACATCTTCTTCAGGCCGAACTCCTTCACGCGCGCCTCGTCCGGCGTGATGGTCGCGCACTTCACGCCGACGCCGTACTTCTTGATGGCGTAGGCGGCGTCCACGGTCACCTGGTCGTCCGTGGCGTCGCGGTTCTGGATGCCGAGGTCGTAGTACTTCAGGTCGATGTCGAGGTAGGGGAGGATCAGCTTCTCCTTGATGAAGCCCCAGATGATGCGGGTCATCTCGTCCCCGTCGAGCTCGACGACGGGGTTCTTCACCTTGATCTTGGCCATGCCGATCCTCGCAACCTGGCGCCGACGCACGGGGCGCCGGCCGCAACGACGGGAACCCGCCCAGAACGGGCAGGGCGCGCGGGTTTTCGCATCGGGCCGCGAGGGGGGCAAGACCGGGCGGGCGGCATCGCCGTGGTGACGGCATGCTCCCGCCATCGCGTGCCTGCCCGCACGCCAGGGCGCTTGCGGCGGCGGCGGCGGCGCACAAGTCTGCATCGGGAACAGGGAGACGGACCATGCTGCTGCCGCCGCTGCCAGGGATGCGCACGCTCGGGATGGGGATGGCCGGCCTTGCCGTCGGCGGCGCCTTCGCCGCGGGGATGGCGCTCGGCGCGGCCCTCGGCGCGGCGGGTGCGGGAGGAGCCTGGATCGCGTGCCGGATGATGCGCCGGCGTGGCCGCTGGCGCGATGAGGATCGGATCGAGGGCATGCCTCCGGCCGCGGGCCCGAATCCCGGGGACGACAGTCCACAGCTTCCGATCGGTGAAGCGCCGGTGGTCTGAGCGGCGCTCGGGCAGGCCGGCGGAGCGACGACCGGCATCGCCCCGCGCTCCGGCCGGTGCCGGGTGGCTCCTGTGGCCGGCCGGGCGGCCGCAGGCAGGGGCGGGCTTGCGATGATCGCCGGCGATCATGCGAGAATGCCGGTCTTCGCCGTCGCGCGGCGCATGCAGGCCGGCCGAGGCGGGACAGGACGAGGGGGAGTGCGCGTGGACGCGGCTGGCGGGACCGGAGAAGTGACGCTCAGGATCGAGTCGACGCCGGAGACCGGCCGGGTCGCCTGGGTGACGATCGACAACAAGGCGAAGCGCAACGCGCTCAACTCGTCGGTGCTGCGACGCTTCGCCGAGACGGTCGAGGGGCTCGCCACGCACGCGGACCTGCGCGCGGCGGTAGTGACGGGCGCCGGCGGGCGGGCCTTCGTCGGCGGCGCCGACATCCGCGAGATGGCGGCGCTCCCCGACCATGTCGCGGCCACGCGCTTCATCGAGGCGGTGCACCGCGCCTGCAACGCCGTGCGCGAGCTGCCGGTGCCGGTGATCGGGCGGATCAACGGGCATGCGCTCGGCGCGGGGCTGGAGCTCGCGGCGGCCTGCGACCTGCGCATCGCCGCCTCGACCGCGACCTTCGGGATGCCGGAGGTGCTGCTCGGCCTGCCCTCCGTGGTGGAGGCGGCGCTCCTGCCGACGCTGATCGGCTGGGGACGCGCGCGGCGCCTGCTGCTCCTCGGCGAGACGATCGGCGCCGAGGAGGCGCTCGCCTGGGGGCTCGTCGAGCGGGTCGCCGAACCGGGTGCCGCGCTGGACGCGGCGGTGGCCGACTGGCTGGCGATGCTCGGCCGCGCGGGGCCGCAGGCGCTCCGGCTGCAGAAGCGCCTGATCCGCGCCTGGGAGGACCTGCCGATGGCCGAGGCGATCCGCGCCGGCGTCGGCAGCTTCGCCGAGGCCTGGCGCGGCGAGGAGCCGCGGCGGATGCTGCGCGCCTTTCTCGACCGGCCGCGCCCGCCGAAGGGCTGAACGCGCGCCCCGCGAGCGGCCGCGGGCTCCCGACCGCGCCGTCGCGGCGCTCAGACGTGCAGATGGGCGTCACGCACCTCCGGCGCGGCGGCGAGCGCGGCGCTGCTGCCGGCCCAGACGGTGCGCCCCTTCTCGAGGACCACGTGCCGGTCGGCGAGGCGCAGCACCGCGGCGAGGTTCTTGTCGATCAGCAGGATCGAGAGGCCCTCCGCCTTCAGCGCGGCGATCACCGACCAGATCTCGGCCCGCACCAGGGGCGCCAGCCCCTCCGTCGCCTCGTCGAGGATCAGCAGGCGCGGGTTGGTCATCAGCGCGCGGCCGATGGCGAGCATCTGCTGCTCCCCGCCCGAGAGCCGCGCGCCGAGGTTGCGCCGGCGCTCCGCCAGGCGCGGGAAGAGCGCGAAGACGCGCGAGAGGGTCCAGCGCCCGGGGCGGCAGGTGGCGATCAGGTTCTCCTCGACGGTGAGGGTCGGGAAGACCTGGCGCCCCTCCGGCACGAGGCCGATGCCGAGGCGGGCGATGCGGTGCGGCGGCAGGCCGGCGAGGGCGACGCCGTCGAAGACGATCTCGCCCGACCAGGGCCTCAGCAGGCCCATCACGGCGCGGACGGTGGTGGTCTTGCCCATGCCGTTGCGGCCGAGGAGCGTCACCACCTCGCCCGCGGCGATGTCGAAGGTGACGTCGAACAGCGCCTGGCTCTGCCCGTAGCCGGCGGCGAGGCGCGCGACGCGCAGCATCACGCCTCGTCCTCGCCGAGATAGGCGGCGCGGACCTCCGGGTTGGCGCGGATCTCCGGCGGCGCGCCGGTGGCGACGACGCGGCCGTAGACCAGCACCGAGATGCGGTCGGCGAGCGCGAAGACCGCGCGCATGTCGTGCTCGACGAGCAGGATGGCGTAGTCGGCGCGCAGCCGGTCGAGCAGGGCGATCAGCCGCTCCGTCTCCTCGGGGCCGGCGCCGGCCAGCGGCTCGTCGAGCAGGAGCAGGCGCGGGCGGGTGGCGAGGGCGATGGCGAGCTCGAGCTGGCGCTTCTCCCCGTGCGCCAGCGCCCCGGCCGGCACCGCGGCGCGGCCGGCGAGGCCGACCGCCTCCAGCGCCTCCCGCGCCGCCGCGTTCAGCCGGGCTTCCCCGGCGGCGGGGCGGAGGAAGCGGAAGGAGGAGCCGTCGCGCGCCTGCGCCGCGAGGGCGACGTTCTCCAGCGCCGAAAAGCCGGGGAGGACGCAGGTGACTTGGAAGGTGCGCGCGAGCCCCGCGCGCACGCGGCGCGGCATGGACAGGCGCGTGATGTCGAGCCCGTCGAACAGGACGCGGCCGGCGTCGGGCGCCAGCGCGCCGCTCACCTCGTTGATCAGCGTCGTCTTGCCAGCGCCGTTCGGGCCGATGACGGCGTGGATCTCGCCGGGGAGGACGTCGAGCCAGACGTCGTCGGTTACGGTGAGGCCGCCGAAGCGCTTGCTCAGCCCCTCGATGCGCAGCAGTGGCGCGCGCGCGGTCATCGCCGCCGCGGCGCGAGCAGGCCGGCAAGGCCGCCGCGGAAGAACAGGACGGAAAGCACCAGCAGCGGACCGAAGATCATGCGCCAGTGCTCGGTCAGGTGCGACAGCCACTCCTCCAGCAGCACGTAGGCCAGCGCGCCGAGGATCGCGCCGTGCAGGCTGCCGAGACCGCCGAGGATCACCATGAACAGCAGCTCGCCCGAGCGCTGCCAGGAGAGGTAGCTCGGCGCCACGAACTCCGCGGCGTTGGCGAGCAGCACGCCCGACAGGCCGCCGATCGCGCCGGCGATGACGCAGGCGAGCAGCCGGTAGGGATAGGGGTCGAAGCCGACCGCGCGGACCCTGAGCGCGTTCTCGCGCGCCGCGCGCAGCACGCGGCCGAAGCGCGCGGCCAGCGCGGCGCGGCAGAACAGGTAGGCGAGGCCGAGCAGGCCGAGGCAGGCGTAGTGGAAGGCCAGGCGGTCCTCGAGGATGCGGGTGCCGGCGAGCCCGGTGCGCGCGTACAGCGTGTAGCCGTCGTCCCCGCCATAGGCGGCGAGGGAGGAGGCGGTGAAGAACGCCATCTGCCCGAAGGCGAGGGTGATCATGATGAAGTGCACGCCCGAGGTGCGCAGGCTGACCGCCCCCGTGGCGAGCGCGAACAGCGCCGCCGCGGCGACGGCAACGGGCACGACCGCCGTCGCGTCGGTGAGGCCGTTCGCATCCAGCACCACCACCGCGTAGGCGCCGACGCCGAGCGTGGCGGCGTGGCCGAGGCTGACGAGGCCGGCGCCGCCGACGAGGAGCGCCAGGCTCACCGCCGCCATGCCGAGGATCATGGCGCGCGCCAGCAGGGTCAGCATGTAGCCCTCGCCGAAGCCGGCGAAGGGTGCGGCGGCGAGGGCCGCGAACAACACCAGCGGCACGGCGGCCTCGCGCATGCGCCCGACGGGACTCAGCCGGTACGGACGGGAAACAGGCCGGCGGGGCGGAAGGCGAGCACCGCGGCCATCAGGACGTAGACCAGCATCGAGGCGATCGCCGCCCCCGCCTGCCGCGCCGACGAGGGGGCGAGGAAGAGGCGCATCAGGTCCGGCACCACGGCGCGGCCGAGCGCGTCCATCAGCCCGACGAGCAGGGCGGCGACGAAGGCGCCCCGGATCGAGCCGATGCCGCCGATGACGATCACCACGAAGGCGAGGATCAGCGGCGCGTCCCCCATCCCCGGCTCGACCGAGAGGATGGGCGCCGCCATGACGCCGGCGAAGCCCGCCAGCATCGCGCCGAAGCCGAAGACCAGCATGAACAGCCGGCGGATGTCCACGCCGAGGGCGGAGACCATCTCCGGGTTCGTGGCGCCCGCGCGCACCAGCATGCCGGCGCGGGTGCGGTCCACCAGGAACCAGAGCAGCAGCGCGGCCGCGAGGCCGGCGGCGAGGATGGCGAGGCGGTAGATCGGGTACTGGAGGCCCGGCATCACCTCCACGCCGCCCTCGAGCAGCGGCGGGATGGGCATGTGCAGCGGCGCGGCGCCCCACACCAGCTTCACGCCCTGGTTGACGAACAGGATCACGCCGAAGGTCGCCAGCACCTGCGCCAGGTGGTCGCGGTCGTAGAGGTGCCGGAAGACCAGGAACTCGAGCAGCAGCCCCGCCGCGAGCGCGGCCGGCAGGGCGAGCAGCAGGCCGAGCCAGAAGCTGCCCGTCGCCGCCGCGAGCGAGGCGCCGAAATAGGCGCCCAGCATGTACTGCACGCCGTGGGCGAGGTTGATGAAGTCCATCACCCCGAACACCAGCGTCAGCCCGGCGGCGATCAGGAACAGCAGGATGCCGAATTGCAGCCCGTTGAGGGTCTGCACCAGCAGCAGGGACCAGGACATCAGGCCGGGCGCATGCGGCACTCGCCGACATGGGGGTCGGCGTTGTTCTCCAGCACCTTGCGCACGGCCTCGGTCTGGAACTTGCCGTCCGGCCGGCGGGCGACGCGGCAGAGCCAGAAGTCCTGCACCGGATAGTGGTTCGGACCGAAGCGGAAGTTGCCGCGCACCGAGCGGAAGTCGGCGGCCTCCAGCGCGCGGCGCAGCGCCGCCTTGTCGGCGAGGTTGCCGTCCACCTTGCGGATCGCCGAATCGAGCAGCATGGCGCCGTCGTAGGACTGCGCCGCGTAGGTGGCGGGGACGTAGCCGTACTGCGCCTCGAAGTCGCGCACGAAGCGGCGGTTCTGCTCGTTGTCGAGGTTGGGGGCCCAGACCGCGGCGTGCAGGAAGCCGAGCGCCGCCTCGCCCTGCGCCGGCAGCGTCGCCTCGTCCACCGTGAAGGTGGAGAGGAAGGGGATGTTGGCGAGGCCCGCCTGGCGGTACTGGCGCACCAGGTTCACGCCGAGGCCGCCGGGCATGAAGGTGAACAGCGCGTCCGGCCGCACCGCGGCGATCCTCGCGAGCTCCGCGGAGAAGTCGAGCTGCGTGAGGGGGACATAGACCTCGTCCACCACCTCGCCCTGGAAGCGGCTCTTGAAGCCGGCGACGGCGTCGCGCCCGGCCTGGTAGTTGGGGACGAGGATGAAGACGCGCTTGTAGCCCTCGTCCCTGGCCACCTGGCCCATCGTGGCGTGGACCTGGTCGTTGTTGTAGGAGGTGGCGAAGAACAGCGGGTGGCAGCCGCGCCCGGCGAAGGGCGAGGGGCCGGCGTTGGTGGAGATCAGGAAGGTGTTCGACTCCGTCACCGGCCGGAACACCGCCTGGAGGATGTTGGAGAACACCACGCCGACCACGAAGTCCACCTTGTCGCGCTCGATCGCGGCGCGGATCTTCGTGACGGCGACGTCGGGCTTCAGCTCGTCGTCGATCACGACGACCTCGGCGGGGCGGCCGCCGAGCTTGCCGTCCAGGTGGCGCAGGCCCTGCTGGAAGCCGTCCCGGAGCTGGGTGCCGAGGGCCGCCTGCGGGCCGGTCAGCACCGCCACGAACCCGATCCTCACCGCCTGCGCCTGGGCGCGCGCGACACGGGGCGCGGCGAGGCCGAAGGCGGCCGCCGTCGCGAGCAGTTGGCGCCTGTCGAGCCGTGGCGTCGTCATTGGCTGTCCGGCCTCCCTGCCGAAGCGTGATCGCGGTCATTCTAGGCTTGGCGGGTCAGCCGGCAAGCGGCGCCGCCATTGCCGCGGCGCGCGCGACCAGCGCGCTCTCCGGGTCGGAGAGCGGCGCCAGCACGGTGAAGTGGTTCGCGCCCGGCAGCGCCTCCCAGCTCCCGCCCCAGGCGGCGGCGAAGTCGCGGGTCTGGCGGAGGAACTCCGCGCTCTCCGCCCCGCCGACCACGGCGTGCAGCGCGCCGCCGCGCGGCGCGGGGAGCCAGCGCGGCGAGAGGGCGCGCGCCTCGGCGGCATCGAGGCGGAGCGCCCGCGCGATCGTGGTCGGCAGCAGCGGCTCCAGCTCGAACACGCCCGAGATCGGCAGCCCGACCGGCACGAGGTCCGCCGGCAGGGCGGGGTCGAGCGCGCGCCAGTCGGTCGCCATCAGCAGGGCGGCGAGGTGGCCGCCTGCGGAATGCCCGGCCGCCAGCAGGCGCCGCTTGTGCCGCCGGTGCAGGAACGCCGCCGCGGCGCGCATCTGCTCCACGATGCGCCGGACCGTGACCGCGGGGCAGAGATCGTGGGACGGCACCGCCACCGCCACGCCGCGGGCGTTGAGGCCGCGCGCGCAGTGGCTGGCCCAGCTCCGGTCCAGCGCCTGCCAGTAGCCGCCATGGAGGAACAGCGCGATCGGCGCGTCGCGCGCGGCGGCGCCGTCCGGCCAGAACAGATCCAGCCGCTCGCGCTCGCCCGGCCCGTAGGCCAGGTCGAGCTCGGCGGCATCGCGGCGGGCGGCGCGGTAGGCGGCGGCCTCCCGCGCCCAGCCCTCCAGGATCGCCGGATGCTCGGGGACGCGCGCGCGGTTGTTGTATTCGGCCTCGAGGTCCATGGCGGGCGTCATACACGTGACCTCGGGGGCGGGCGCAAGGCGGGACCGGGGCGGGGCGCCGCTCAGCGGTACCAGTTGGGCCGGCGCTTCTCGCGGAAGGCGGCCAGCCCCTCGCGCCCCTCGGCCGAGGCGCGCTGCATCCAGCTCTCGTGCGCCAGCATCGCCATCTCCCGCGGGTCGAGGGTGAGGCCGTTGGCGGCGAGGAAGGAGTGCTTGGTCATCGCGATCGCCCCCGGCCCGGACAGCATCGTCTGGTCGAGGATCTCGGCGAGCCGCGCCTCGATCCGGTCGGCCGGGTGCACCTCGTGGACGAGGCCGATGCGCTGCGCCTCGGCGGCGTCGAAGCGCTCGCCGGTCAGCGCGTAGCGGCGCGTGTGGCGCAGGCCCATCGCGTTCACCATGTGCGTGCTGATCGGCGTCGGCGCGACGCCGACGCGCACCTCGGTGATGCCGAAGATCGCGTCCGTCGTGGCGAGGGCGACGTCCACGCAGCAGACGATGCCGCAGCCGCCGCCGAAGCAGGCGCCGTGGATCAGCGCGAAGGTCGGGCGCGGGAACTCGTTGAGCTTCTGCATCGCCCTCGTGGTGGCCATGGAGGCCTCGAAGGCCCGCTCTGGCGGGTAGGTGGCCGCCCGCGCCAGCCAGTCGAGGTCGGCGCCGGCCTGGAAGTGCCTGCCCGCGCCGCGGATCACGAGGGCGCGCAGCTTCGGTTCCGCCGCGAGCCGGTCGAGGCCCTCGATCAGGGCGGCGAGGAGGTCCTCGTCGTAGGCGTTGCCCTTGTGCGGGCGGTTGAGCGTGGCGGTGGCGATGCCGCGCGCGTCCACGGAGAGCAGGACGGGCGGGGCGGCGGGCGTCTCGGACATGGTTCGCGGTTCCTTCCGGGCGGCGGCTCGCGCATGCGGCGCGGCGCGGTGCGCCCATCCTCGCGCCGGCGCGCGCCGGCGTGAAGCGGGCGCGGAAGCGGTTGACACCGCCGGCCGCCCGCGCGGACCCTGCGCCGGAACGGCGGCGGGCCGCCCCGCCCGTCCGCCGGCGCAGAGGAGCGTCGCCCCATGCAGACACGCCCGACCATCAGCGGCACGCGCCACGCGGTCTCGGCCGGCCATTACCTCGGCGCCGCCGCCGGCTTCGCGGTGCTGGAGGCCGGCGGCAACGCGATCGACGCGGGCTGCGCGGCAGGCATCGCGCTCGGCGTCCTGCTGCCGGACCTGGTGAACGTCGCGGGCGTGGCGCCGATCATGATCCGCAAGGCGGACGGCACGGTGGAGACCATCGCCGGCCTCGGCCACTGGCCGAAGTCGCTGCCCGCCGACCTGTTCATGCGCGAGCACGGCGGCAGGATTCCCCCCGGCGTGCTGCGCACCGTGGTGCCGGCGGCGCCCGACGCCTGGATCACCGCGCTGGAGCGCCACGGCACCATGGGCTTCGGCGAGGTGGCGCAGTACGCGATCCGTTTCGCGCGCGACGGCTTCGCCGTCTTCCCCCTGCTCGCCGAGAACATCGAGAAGCACGAGGCGGAGTACGCGCGCTGGCCCTCCAACGCCGCGATCTTCCTGCCCGGCGGGAGGCGTCCGCGCGTCGGCGAGAAGTTCGTGCAGTCCGACCTCGCGCGCACCCTGCAGTACATGGCGGACGAGGAGCGCAAGGCGGCGGGGAAGGGGCGCCTCGCCGGCCTCGCCGCGGCGCGGGCGGCGTTCTACCAGGGCGACATCGCGCGCGAGATCGTCGCCTTCCAGCGGCGCGAGGGCGGCTACCTCTCGATGGAGGACATGGCGGGCTACCGCTCGCGCCTGGAGCCCGCGGTGCGGCGGCGCTGGCGCGGCCACGAGGTGCTGACCTGTGGCCCCTGGTGCCAGGGCCCGGCGCTGCTCGAGGCGCTGCTGGTGATGGAGCGCGCGGGCCTCGACGGGCTCGCGCACAACTCGGCCGACTACCTGCACCTGCTGACCGAGGCCATCAAGGCGGCGATGGCCGACCGCGAGTACCACTTCGGCGACCCGGCCTTCGTGGACGTGCCGCTCGACGCGCTGCTCTCGGAAGCGCACATCGGCGCGCGCGCGCGGGAGATCGACCCGCGGCGCGCGCATCCCGGCATGCCCGCCCCGCGGCTCGGCGCCGGGACCGCGCCCGTGCCCGCGACCCGCGCGGCGGCGCCGATGGCGGAGGCCGACACCAGCTATGTCTGCGCCGTGGACCGCTGGGGCAACGCGTTCAGCGCCACGCCCTCGGACGGGTCGTGGAGCTCGCCCGTGGTGCCGGGGCTCGGCATCATCCCCTCCAACCGCGGCTCGCAGAGCCGGCCGGACCCGGGGCATCCCTGCGGCGTCGCGCCCGGCAAGCGCCCGCGCCTGACGCCGAACCCGGCCATGGTCGTGACGCGCGAGGGCGGCGTGATGCCCTTCGGCACGCCGGGCGGCGACGTGCAGATCCAGGCCATGCTGCAGGTGATGCTCAACGTGCTGCATTTCGGCATGGAGGTGCAGGCCGCGATCGAGGCGCCGCGCGTGGCGAGCTACTCCTTCCCCTCCTCCTTCGCGCCCTTCGAGTACTTCCCGGCGCGCCTCGCCGCCGAGGCGCGGATCGGGGCGGAGACGCGGGGCGAGCTCGCCGCGCGGGGGCACGCGATGCAGGACTGGCCGGAGTGGACCTGGCTCGCCGGCAGCGTGGAGGTGATCCTGACCGATCCGCAGCAGGGCATGATCCACGCCGGCGCCGATCCGCGGCGCCCGGCCTACGCGATCGCCTCCTGAGCGTGCGGCGGCGCGCGGCGCTGCTGCTGCCGGGTCTGGCCGCGCCGCCGGCCTGGACGGCCGCGGCGCAGCCGCGGCCGGCGGTGGATCTGCTGCTGGTGCTGGCGCTGGACGCCTCGGGCAGCATGGACGCGGACGAGTTCCGCCTGCAGCGGGAGGGGTGCGCGGAGGCGCTGTCGCACCCGGCGATGCTCGCCGCCATCCGGTCGAAGCCGCTCGGTGCGATCGCCGTGTCCGTGGTGGAGTGGGGTTCGCCCGGCGGCGCGGAGACGGTGGTGGGCTGGATGCGCGTGACCGATGCCGTCACAGCGCAGGCGCTGGGGCGCGCTCTGGTCGAGGCGCCGCGATCGCGCCAGAGCTACAACGCGATCGGCGATGCGATCGACCACGCGGCAGCGCTGATCGCGGCGGCCCCGTTCCGTGCCGGGGAGCGGGTGATCGACCTCGCCGGCGACGGGCCGGACCTGCGCTCGCTGCGGCCGGCGGCGGCGGCGCGCGACGCGGCGGTGGCGGCGGGCATCGTGATCAACGCGCTGGCGATCGGGATCGCGCCCGTCACGCGCTTCGGCGTGCCGTTGCGCGAGCACTACGAGCGCGAGGTGATCGGCGGCCCCGGCGCCTTCGTTATCGTCGCGGAGGACCGCCGCGACTTCGCCCGCGCGATGCGGGCCAAGCTGATGCGGGAGATCGCCGGGGCCCGCGCGCCCCTCGGCCCGGGCTGACCGCCCGCCCGGGCCGGCCTCCGCGTCAGTCGGCGCGGATGTTGGCGGCGCGGATGACCTCGCCCCAGCGGCGGCGGTCCTCCGCGATGGTGCGGAGGAACTCCTCGGTCGAGCCGACGATGATCTCCATCGCGTTCTCGGTCATGCGCCGCTGGAACACCGGATCCTCGGCGACCTGGCGCAGCGCCGCGTTCCAACGGGCGACGATCGGGGGCGGGAGGTTGCCGGGGCCCGCGATGCCGAACCAGTTGCGGATCTCGAAGCCGGGCAGGGTGTCGGCGATGCGCGGGAGATCGGGGAACAGCGGGCTGACGCGCGGCGCGCCGAAGGCGAGGGGGCGGAGCCCGCCGCCGCGGATCTGGCCCAGGAACTCCGGCAGGTTCCCGAACATCATGTCGGTGCGGCCGGCGACGATGTCCACGATCGCCGGCGCGCCGCCGCGGTAGGGCACGTGCAGCAGGTCCACCCCCGCCATGCGCTTGAACAGCTCGGCCGCGAGGTGCTGGGAGGAGCCGTTGCCGGCGGAGGCGTAGGTGAGGCGCCCCGGATTCGCCCGCGCGTGCGCGATCAGCTCGGCGACGGTGCGGAATTCGGCGTTCGGGCGCACGACCAGGACGTTGTAGATGTTGGCGACGTTGGCGATGGGCGTGAGGTCGCGGTCCACGTCGAAGGGCATGCGCACGCCCGGCATCTCGGGCAGGATGGTGTGCATCGCCATGGTCGCGAGCGAGACGACGTGCCCGTCCGGCGGCGACTTCGCGACCGAGTCGGCGCCGATCATGCCGGAGGCGCCGGTGCGGTTCTCGACGATCACGCGCTGGCCGAAGATCGGCGTCAGGTGCTCGGCGAGCATGCGCGAGAGCAGGTCACATGTCCCGCCCGGGGCGAAGCCGCAGACGATGCGGACCTCGCGCGAGGGGAAGTCCTGCGCGCGCGCGGGCACGACGACCGCGAGCGCCAGGCAGAGGACGAGGATCAGGCGACGCATGCGTTCCTCCCTGGAACCGTTCAGACGTAGCCGGGGCCCTCGATCGGCGGGTGGGCGGCGAGGAAGGCCTCGTCCACCTCCACGCCGATGCCCGGCGCCTCCAGCGGCCGCACGCAGCCGTCGGCGCCGATGCGCCAGGGCTCGCTGCCGAGGCTGTCGCGGAACAGGTTGCCGCGCGACACGTCGGCCTCGAAGTAGCCGGCGTTCTCGATCGCGGCGAGGAGGTGGATCGAGGCCGCCTGGTTCACCCCCGTCATCGAGGAGTGCGGGTTGATCGGGATCTTGAAGGCGGAGGCCATCGCCGCGATGCGCAGCGCCTCCGTGACGCCGCCGCACTTCGAGAGGTCGGGCTGCCAGATGGTGATGACGCCGTCCTCGAGGACCCGCGTGAACTCGAAGCGCGTGTAGTGGTTCTCGCCGGCGGCAAGGGGGGTGCGGCCGTAGCGCCGCGCCTCCGCGTAGGCGCGGTGGTCGTGGGCGGGGAAGGGCTCCTCCAGCCAGCCGATGCCGATCTCGTCCATCGCCGGCATCACCTGCCGCACCTGGTCCACGCGGTAGCCGGTGTTGGCGTCGGTGAGGATGGCGAGCTCGTGGCCGAAGGCGTTGCGCACCGCCTCCATGCGCGCGATGTCGTCGCGCACCGTGTCGCCGATGCGGAGCTTCACCGCCCTGTAGCCCGCCGCGACCAGCGGCGCCGCCTCGTCGATGAGCTGCGCCGGCGGCTGGTAGCCGAGCGCGACGCCGCCGGCGTAGGCCGGCACGGGGCGCGCCGCGCCGCCGAGCAGCCGGCAGAGCGGCAGGCCCGCCGCCTTCCCCTTGATGTCCCAGAGCGCCATGTCGATGCCGCTCATCGCCATCGCGCAGGCGGCGCCCATGCCGTGGCTGCCGAGCTGGTACTTGTAGATCTTCGCCCAGATCCCGACGGTGTCGTGCGCGTCCATGCCGAGGACGAGCTGGCGCAGCGTCGTCTCGATCAGCCTGGCGACGGCGGTGTGGGCGCGGCCGTGGTGGCTCTCGCCCCAGCCGACGATCCCGTCCTCGGTGACGACCTTGACCATCACCGCGTCGCGCTTGACGGCGCGGCCGATGCCGAGCGTGACGCCGCCCTCCGGCGGCAGGGGGAAGGAGGTTGGGTAGGCCTTGACCTCGACGATCCTCATGGCGCGTGGTCCTCCCTCAGAGGTGCCCGAGGGCGCGGCGGCGGGCGCGCGACGCCTCCCAGCAGTCGGGGTTGACGAAGTTCCGCGGCCGGTCGCCGCGCAGGATGCGCACCACCTCCTCGCAGGCGACGGTGCTCATCGCCGCGACGCTCTCGCGCGTCAGGCCGGCGACGTGCGGGGTGAGCAGGACGTTGGGCAGGGCGCGCAGCGGGTGGTCGGGCGCGAGCGGCTGCTGCCAGAACACGTCGAGCGCCGCGCCGATCCGCCCCTCGCGCAGCGCCGCGAGCAGCGCCGCCTCCTCGATCACCGGGCCGCGCGCGACGTTGAGCAGCCAGGCGCCCGGCTTCATGCGCGCGATCATCGCCGCGGAGGCGAGGCCCCGGGTCTCCGGCGTCAGCGGGCAGGTGAGGGCGATGTAGTCGCTCTCCGCGAACAGGCGCGGCAGCTCGGCGTAGGCGACGAAGGGCGGCAGCGCCTGCGGGTTGCGCCGGTTGCCGAGGACGTTCATGCGGAAGCCGTGCGCCGCGATCTCCGCGAGCCGCGTGCCGATCGCGCCGACCCCGACGATGCCGAGGGTCCTGCCGCGCAGCTCCGTCGCGGCCTCCGACCTCCCGCGCGCGGCGCCCCAGCCATCGGCGAGCAATGCGGCGTGCATCGCCTGCGCGTTGCGCGCGGCGGCGAGCATCTGCGCGACGACGAACTCCGCCACGGCGTCGGCGTTGGCGCCCGGCACGTTCGCCACCACCACGCCCCGCGCCGTGCAGTCCGCGACCGGGATCATGTCCACGCCGACGCCGTGGCGCACCGCCGCGAGCAGCCGCGGGGCGTGGTCGAGCAGGTCGTCGGGCAGCTTCTGGCGCACCACCACCGCGTCCGCCCCGGCGCAGAGCGCGCGCAGGGCTTCCGGGCCGGAGCCCTGCGGCAGCAGCGTCTCGTGCCCGGCCTCGCGCAGGATCGCCTCGCCGGCCGGCTCGATGGGATCGGTGAGCGCGACGCGCATCACGCCACCTTCCAGCGCATGAGCGCCTCGCGGTCCACCTCGATGCCGATGCCGGGGCCGTCGGGGACGCGCACGATGCCGTTCGCCTGTCGGATCGGCTCCCTCGCCAGCTCGTCGCGCAGCGGGTTCGGGGTCTGCTCGAACTCCAGCATCGGGGGGATCGGGCGGAAGGCCGGCGGCGTGTCGGGCATCGCGGCGAGCCACTGGATCGTCGCGGCGAGGCCGATCGCGCTGCCCCAGGCGTGGGGCACGCACTCCACGCCGTGCGCCGAGGCGAGGGCGGCGATCTTGCGGCACTCGCTGAGGCCGCCGGCGGCGCAGACGTCGGGCTGGATGATGTCCATCGCCTTGCGCGCGACGATGTCGCGGAAGCCCCAGCGGGTGAAGTCGTTCTCGCCGCCGGCCACCGCCAGGTCGAGGGCGCGGGTCACCTCGACGTAGCCGTCGTGGTCCTCGGGGCTGATCGGCTCCTCGAACCACAGCAGGTCGAGCGGCTCGAGCATCCGGCCGAGCCGGATCGCCTGCGGCACGGTGAAGCAGTGGTTCGCGTCCACGGCGAGGCCGACCTCCGGCCCGATCGCCTCGCGCACCGCCTGCACGCGCCGCAGGTCGAGCCGCGGATCGCCCAGGCCGATCTTCATCTTGATCGCGCGGAAGCCCTGCGCGGCGTAGCCCCGGGCCTCCTCCACCGCCTCCTCGACCAGGCGGTCCATGTCGGTGAAGTAGAGGCCGGTGGCGTAGGCGATCACCTCCTTGCGGTGGGCGCCGCCGATCAGCTTGTGGATCGGCTTGCCCACGGCCCGCCCCATGACGTCCCAGAGCGCGATGTCGATGCCCGACAGCGCGGTGATCGAGAAGCCCGAGGGGCCGTAGTCCTTGATGCGGTTGTAGAGGTCCTCCCAGACCACCTCGACGTCGAAGGGGTCGCGGCCGAGCACGCGCGGGGCGTACTGCGTCTCGATCAGCGTCTTGTTGACCGCGGCCGGGCCGTAGCACTCGCCCCAGCCGGTGATGCCCGCGTCGGTGGTGATCTCGACGATGCAGGAGGCACGGGTCGTGTAGAGCCAGCCGCGGGCGGAGGTGAACGGCTTCTCCACCTTCGCCTGCAGCAGATGGCAGGCGACCCCCGTCACCTTCATGCGCGCTCCTCCTCCCGGCTGCCTCGCGCCGCGAGGCTGCCACGCGCCTGCGGGGGCGACAAGCGTCCGCGGCCCCTGCTAGCCTTGCCGCGGGACACCGCACCGGAGGGCAATGCGCATGGCGTCCGACCTGGTTGCACCCACCATCGAGCAGATCCGGCGCTGGAGCGGCGTCGAGTGCCCCAACGAGGCGGCGCGGCACGGCCTCTCCGACTTCCCGCCGCTGCTCGCCGAGCTCGAGGCGCTGCGCGGCACGCTGGTGTTCGAGGACGAGCCCTCCTCGTTCGAGGCGGCGCTGCAGGCCGAGAAGGAGCGGACGCCGTGAACGCCCCCGCCGGCACCGCCGGGCTCGCGGCGCTCTCCATGACCGAGGCCGCGGACGCGATCGCGCGCGGCGAGATCACGGCCGCCGCGCTGCTCGAGTCCTGCCTCGCCCGCATCGAGGCGCACGACGGCAGGGTCAACGCCTTCATCCGGCTCGACCGCGACGCCGCGCGGGAGGCGGCGGCCGCGGCCGACAGGGCGCGCGCCGCGGGCAGGCCGCTCGGGCCGCTGCACGGCGTGCCGATGGCGCACAAGGACATGTACTACCGCGCCGGCAAGGTCAGCACCTGCGGATCGCGGATCCGCCGCGACTTCGTGCCGCAGGTGACGGCGACGGTGCTGGAGCGGCTGGACGCCGCCGGCGCGATCGACCTCGGCACGCTGAACATGGCCGAGTTCGCGCAGAACCCGACGGGGCACAACGCGCATTTCGGCCACTGCCACAATCCCTGGAACCTGCCCTACTGCACCGGCGGCTCCTCCTCCGGCTCCGGCGCCGGGGTGGCGGCGCGGTTCTTCACGGCGGCGCTCGGCTCGGACACCGGCGGCTCGATCCGCCTGCCGGCGACGATCTGCGGCGTCACGGGACTGAAGGCGACGCAGACGCGCGTCTCGCGCTTCGGCGCGATGCCGCTCTCCTTCTCGGCCGACAACGTGGGCCCGCTGGTGCGCACGGCGCGCGACGCGGCGCGGTTCCTGCGCGTCGTCGCCGGCCACGACCCGAGGGACCCGACCAGCGCGCGCGAGCCCGTGCCGGACTACGAGGCGGCGCTCACCGGCGACATCCGCGGCCTGCGGATCGCCGTGCCGCAGGAGTGGTTCTTCGACGGCGCCGATTCCGTGGTGGTGGACGCCTTCGAGGCGGCGCTCGGGGTGCTCAAGGCGCGCGGCGCGACGGTGGAGCGCGTCTCCGCCCCCTCGCTCCGCGCCGTCGCCGCCTACGGCGCGCTGCTGAGCCGCGTGGAGGGCGCCGCGATCCACGCGAACTGGATGCGCGAGCGGCCCGGCGACTATTCCATCCACCTCTCCGCGCGCCTCTATGGCGGCTACGCGATCCCGGGGCACCTCTACGTCGAGGCCCTGGCGCGCCGCGGGCCGATCCTGCGCCGGTTCTGCGCCGAGGCGCTCGGCCGCTTCGACCTGGTGGCGACGCCGACGCTGCGCACGCGCGTGCCGACCCTCGCCGAGACCGACATTGATGCCGATCCGCGGAACTGGTCGCGCTTCATGGCGGTTTCCGCGAACACGCGGCCGTTCAACTACCTCGGCCTGCCGGCGATCTCGGTGCCCTGCGGGTTCGACGACCGCGGCCTGCCGATCGGGCTGCAGCTCGCCGGCCGGCCCTTCGCCGAGGCGCGCGTGCTGCGGGCGGCGGACGCGTTCCAGCGCGACACGGACTGGCACCGGCGGATGCCGCCGCTCGGCTGAGGCGGACCCGCCGCGGGCCGGCGACGGGCCGCGGCGGGGGGCCTTGTCGAACCGGCCCGGGCGGCCAATGCTGCGCGGCAATTCCGGGGAGAGAGGGGCGTCATGCTGCTGAATCGCCGAATCTGGATGGCCGGACTCGCTGTCGCGGGCCTCGCGGCGCCGCGCCGCTCGCTCGCGCAGGGCGCGGCGTGGCCGACGCGGCCCGTGCGCATCGTGGTGCCGTTCGGCCTCGGCGGATCGGCGGACGTGGCGGCGCGGTTCCTGGCGGAGCCGCTCGGGCAGGCGCTCGGCCAGCCGGTGGTGGTGGAGAACCGGCCCGGTGCCGGCGCGGTGATCGGCACCGAGGCGGTGGCGAAGTCGCCGCCCGACGGCCACACGCTGCTGATGATGTCGAACACCCATACGGCGAACGAGACGCTGCTGCCGAACCGTCCCTACGCGCTGATGCGCGACCTCACGCCCGTCGCGGCGGTGAACATCGCCTACAACGTGCTGGTCGTGCATCCCTCGCTGCCGGCGCGGGCGGTCGCCGAGCTGATCGCCCATGCGAAGGCCAATCCCGGCAAGCTGGACTACGCCTCCTCCGGTCCCGGCACGCCCTACCACATCGCCGGCGAGGTGTTCCGCGCCATGGCCGGCATCGAGGTGACGCACGTGCCGTTCCGCGGCAGCGACCAGGCGCGGACCGCGGTGATCGGCGGCCAGGTGCCGATCATGTTCGACGCGATCCCGACCATGGCCGAGCACATCCGCGGCGGGCGCGTGCGGGGCCTCGCCACCACCGGGCCGGAGCGCAGCCCGCTGCTGCCCGAACTGCCGACGGTGGCGGAGACCCTGCCCGGCTACGAGTCCTCGCTCTGGCTCGGGCTGATGGCGCCGGCCGGCACGCCGCGGCCGGTCGTGGAGCGGCTGAACGCGGAGGTGAACCGGATCCTCGCCCTGCCGGCGACGCGCGAGGCCCAGGCGCGCCTCGGGGCGCAGCCGATGCCGATGTCCATCGCGGAGTTCGAGGCGTTCCTGCGCCGCGACATCCAGCGCCAGGGCGAATGGATCCGCATGGCGCGCATCCAGGTGGGCTGAGCGACGCATCATGGCGCGCTTCACGCTCAACGGCACGGCGGTCTCGGTCGAGCTGCCGGGAGAGGTTTCGCTGCTGCATGCGCTGCGCGGCCCGCTCGGCCTCAGCGGGCCGCGCTACGGCTGCGGCGCCGAGCAGTGCGGAAGCTGCATGGTGCTGGTGGACGGCGCGCCGCGCTACGCCTGCACCCTCGCGGTCGGCGCCGTCGAGGGGAAGGCGGTGCGCACGGTGGAGGGGCTCGGCACGCCGGACGCGCCGCATCCGCTGCAGGCCGCATTCCTCGCCGAGCAGGCCGGGCAGTGCGGCTTCTGCCTGCCCGGCATCCTGGTGAGCGCGGCGGCGCTGCTGGAGCGCGACCCCGATCCGGACGAGGCGGCGATCCGCGCCGCGCTCGAGCCGCATCTGTGCCGCTGCGGCAGCCACAACCGCATCCTCCGCGCCGTGCGCCGCGCCGCGCGGGCGATGCGCGAGGGGAGGGCGGCGGCATGAGCGGCGGCGCGGACTTCCGCGGCCTGGTGAAGCCGGAGGACGGCAGGCCGCGGCTTCCCGGAAGCCTGCACACGAACCGGCGGCTCTCGCAGTGGATCACCTTCCACGCGGACGGCCGCGTCACCATCCGGCCGGGCAAGGTGGAGCTCGGGCAGGGCATCCTGACGGCGCTGGCGCAGATCGCGGCGGACGAGCTGGACGTCTCGCTGGGGCGCATCCGCGTGCAGCCGGCGGCGACGCCGGACAGCCCGAACGAGGGCGTCACCTCGGGCAGCCTGTCGGTGCAGGACTGCGGCACCGCGCTGCGCCATGCCTGCGCGAACGCGCGCGCCATCCACCTCTCCGTCGCGGCGCAGAAGACGGGGGTGCCGCTGGAGGCGCTGCGGGTGGAGGACGGCGCCTTCCTCGGCCCCGCCGGCCCCGTCGGCTCGTACTGGGCGCAGGCGGACGACGCGCTGCTGGAGTGCGAGGCCTCGCCGGAGGCGCGGCCGAAGCCGCCCGCGGCGCGGCGCGTCGCCGGCACCTCGGCGCCGCGGCTCGATCTGCCGGACAAGGTGTTCGGCGCCGCGCGCTTCGTCCACGACCTGCGCCTGCCGGGCATGCTGCACGCGCGGGTGGTGCGGCCGCCGGCGCGCGGGGCGCGGCTCGCCGAACTGCGCGAGGGACCGCCGCTGCCCGGCGGGGCGCGCGTGGTCCGCGACGGATCCTTCCTCGCCGTCCTCGCCGAGGCCGAGCACGACGCCGAGGCCGCCGCGGCGCGCATCGCCGGCCGGGCGCGGTGGGAGGAGGCCGACACGCTGCCCGACGAGGGCGCGCTCGCCGACTGGCTGCGCGAGGCGCCGCACGAGCATTCGGTCGTCGTCGAGCGCGTCGCGAACGGGGCCGCCCAGGCGGCGCACACGGTGCGCGGCGCGTTCTTCCGCCCGCCGGTGGCGCATGCCTCGGTCGGCACCTCCTGCGCCGTGGCGCGCTGGAGCGGGGAGACGGTGGAGGTCTGGACCCACAGCCAGGGCGTCTACAACCTGCGCACCGACCTCGCGAAGGTGCTGCGCGTCGCGCCGGAGCGGATCATCGTCCGCCATGCGGAGGGGGCCGGCTGCTACGGGCACAACGGCGCCGACGACGTGGCGCTGGACGCCGCGCTGGTCGCGCGCGCCGTGCCGGGCCGGCCGGTGCGCGTGCTGTGGAGCCGGGCGGAGGAACTCGGCTGGTCGCCCTTCTCCCCCGCCATGCTGGTCGAGGTGGAGGCGTCGGCCGACGCCGCCGGGAACCTGGCGTCCTGGCGCTGCGGGATCATCGGCAACGGCCACTCCTCGCGCCCCGGCCGGCTGCAGGAACCGACCCTGCTCTCCGGCGCCTATGTCGAGGGCGGGGTGCCGGTGCCGCCCTCGATCAACCCGCCGCTCGCCGGCGGCGGCGGGGCGGAGCGGAACGCGGTGCCGCTCTACCGCGTGCCGGACCTGCGCGTCGCCGCGCGCCGCCTGACGGAGATGCCGCTGCGCACCTCGGCGCTGCGCGGCCTCGGCGCGCCGGTGAACGTCTGGGCGATCGAGTCCACCATGGACGAGCTGGCCGCGCGCGCGGGCGCGGACCCGGTCGAATACCGGCTGCGCCACCTCGACGACCCGCGCGCGGCGGAGGTGGTGCGCGCCGCCGCGGAGATGGCGGGCTGGGCCGGCCGCGCGCGCCGCGAGGGCGCTGGCATGGGCGTCGGCTTCGCGCGCTACAAGAACGCCGCCGCCTGGTGCGCGGTGGTGGCGGAGGTCGCCGCGGAGGCGACGGTGCGCGCCACCCGCCTCTGGATCGCCGCCGATGTGGGGGAGGCGATCAATCCCGACGGCGTCGCCAACCAGGTCGAGGGCGGCGCGCTCCACGGCGTCTCCATGGCGCTGAAGGAGGCGGTGCGCTTCGACCGCCGCCGCGTCACCAGCGATTCCTGGGAGACCTATCCGATCCTGCGCTTCTCCGAGGTGCCGGCGGTCGAGGTCCGGCTCCTGCAGCGGCCCGACGAGCCGCCGCTCGGCGCCGGGGAATGCGCGCTGGCGCCGACCGTCGCCGCCCTCGCCGGCGCGATCCGCGATGCGCTCGGCGTGCGCGTGCGGGCGATGCCCTTCACGGCGGAGAACATCGCCGCGGCGATGGACGCGGGATGAACGAGGTCGCGCTCTCGCTCGCCTGCGTGGCGACCGACCGCACGCGGCCGATCCTCGACGGTCGCGTCGCGGTGCCGGGCGTGCGCTTCACCGCCCTGCCCGGCGAGCCGGAGGACATCTTCCGCCGCGCGCTGCGCGACCGCGCCTTCGAGGTGACGGAGCTGTCCATGGGCAGCCACATCGTCACCACCGCGCGCGGCGACGCGCCCTATGTCGGCGTGCCGGTCTTCCTCTCGCGCGCCTTCCGCCACTCCGCGATCTACGTCCGCACCGACCGCGGGATCCGCACGCCGGCGGACCTCGCCGGCCGCGCCATCGGCCTGCCGGAGTACCAGCAGACGGCGGCGCTCTGGGTGCGCGGCATCCTGCGCGAGCACTACGGCGTGGACACGCGCGGCATCGCGTGGCGCACGGGGGGCGAGCGCGTCGCGATCACCCTGCCGCCGGGCCTCGACGTGCGCCCGCTCGGCGAGCCGCTGGAGGCGGCGCTGGCGGCGGGCCGCCTCGATGCGCTGATCGCGCCGCGCCCGCCGGCCTGCCTGGCCGAGCGCGGCGCGCCGGTCGCCCGCCTGTTCCCGGACTACCGCGCGGAGGAGGAGGCCTGGTTCAAGGCGAGCGGCTTCTTCCCGATCATGCACTGCCTCGCCGTGCGGCGCGACGTCGCCGAGCGGCATCCCTGGCTCCCGGTCGAGCTGTTCCGCGCCTTCGCCCGCGCCAAGGCCCTCTCGCTCGCCGAGCTCGCCATGGTGAACGTGCTGCGCGTCTCGCTGCCCTGGATCGCCGCCGAGGCGGCGGCGCAGAGCGCGTTCATGGGCGGCAACCCCTGGCCCTACGGCTTCGCGCGCAACCGCGCGGAGGTCGCGGCGATGATCCGCTTCGCGGTGCACGACGGCCTCGCGGCGCGGGAGATCGAGCCCGAGGCGCTGTTCCACCCGAGCACGCTGGATCTGCCGGACGAACCATGAGCGGCGATCCCGTTCTCGTCGTCGGCGGGGGCATCGGCGGCCTCGGCGCCGCGCTCGCGCTGGCGCGGGCCGGCCAGCCCGTGCATCTCGTCGAGAAGGCGCGGCGGTTCGGCGAGGTCGGGGCGGGCATCCAGCTCGGCCCCAACGTCTTCGCGATGTTCGACCGGCTCGGCGTGCGCGCCGCGGTCGAGGAGACGGCGGTGCGGCCGGAGGCGCTGGTCATGCGCTGCGCGCTGCGCGGCCACGAGATCGTGCGCATCCCGCTCGGCGAGCGGTTCGCCGCCCGCTTCGGCCAGCCCTACGCCGTGACGCACCGCGCCGACCTCCACGCGGCGCTGCTCGCGGCCTGCCGCGCGCAGCCGGGCATCGTCCTCGAGACGGGCCGCGCCGCGGCGGGCTTCGCGCAGGACGCGGACGGCGTGACCCTGCGGCTGGAGGGAGGCGCCGCGCTGCGCGGCCGGGCGCTCGTCGGCGCCGACGGGCTGTGGAGCCGCATCCGCGCGCAGGTGATGGGCGACGGCGCGCCCGACGTCTCGGGCCACATCGCCTACCGCGCCGTGCTGCCGATGGATCGGGTGCCGCCCGGCATCGCCCGGCGCGAGGTCGTGCTCTGGGCCGGGCCGCGCATCCATCTCGTGCATTATCCGCTGCGCCGGGGCGGGCTGATGAACCTCGTCGCGGTCTTCCACTCCGACCACTACTCGGAGGGGTGGGACCAGCAGGGCGATCCGGCCCTCCTCTGGCGCCACTTCGAGGGCACGCGGCCCGAGGTGCGGGCGATGCTGCGGCGGATCGAGACCTGGCGCTACTGGGTCCTCTGCGACCGCGAGCCGCGGCGCGGCTGGACGAAGGGGCGCGTCACGCTGCTCGGCGACGCGGCGCACCCGATGCTGCAGTATCTTGCCCAGGGCGCGGCGATGTCGCTGGAGGACGCGGTCTGCCTCGCCGACCAGTTCCGCGCGCACGGGGGGGATGCCGCGGCGGCCTTCGCCGCGTACGAGGAGGCGCGCGTGCTGCGCACCGCGCGCGTGCAGCTCACGGCGCGCTTCTACGGCGAGATCTACCACGCCGCCGGCGTCAAGGCGGAGCTGCGCGACCAGATGCTCGGCGGCGGCGGCGAGGGCGCGTGGGACGGCATGGCCTGGCTCTACGACCGGCCGCGCTGGCCCGGTGCGATCTGAGGAGGTGACGATGGCGAACCTGACCCGGCGCGGCGCGGCCGCCGCGCTTCTTGGTGCCTGGCCCTGCGCGGCGGCGCGCGCGCAACCGGGGGCGGCGGCGTCCTGGCCGAACGGGCCGGTGCGCATCGTCGTCCCCTTCGCGCCGGGCGGCTCGACCGACGCCGTGGCGCGGCTGGTCTCGCCCGGGCTGCAGCAGCGCCTCGGCGTGCCCATCGTGGTGGAGAACCGCTCGGGCGCCGCGGGCTCGATCGGCACGGGCGTGGTGGCGAAGGCGCCGCCGGACGGGCAGACCTGGCTCATCACCTTCGACAGCCACGCGGTGATGCCGGCGCTGCTGCCCAGCCTGCCCTTCGACCTGACGCGCGACCTCGATCCGGTGATGCTGATCGGCGGCGCGCCCTACGCGCTGGCCTGCAAGCCGGACAAGCCCTATCGCAGCCTCGCCGACGTCGTCGCCGCGGCGAAGGCGCGGCCGGACCGGGTGAGCTTCGGCTCCACCGGCAACGGCACAATCGGCCACCTGACGATGATCCTGCTGCAGGAGCGCGCCGGGATCCGCATGCCGCACCTGCCCTACCGCAGCGGCGGCCTCGCGGTGAACGACGCGGTGGCCGGGCATGTGGACATGATGATCGGCAGCGCCGCGCTGCTGATGCCGCAGATCGCCGCGGGGACGCTGCGCCCCCTGGTGCAGTTCGGCCCCGAGCGCCTGCCCGCGCTGCGCGAGGTGGCGACGGCGGAGGAGAGCGGGTTCCCGGGCCTGCAGGCGGAGGCCTGGTGGGGCGTCTTCGCGCCGCACGGCACGCCGGCGCCGATCGTGGCGCGGATGAACGCGGCGCTGCGCGAGGCGCTGTCGGAGGAACGCGCGCGCCGGCAGATGACCGAGACGCAGCAGGCGCGGCTGGTGCTGTCGGACCCGGAAGCCCTGCGCCGGTTCCTCGACCAGCAGATCGCGACCTGGTCGCGGGTGGTGCGCGAGCACCGGATCGCCGCCGACTGAGCGCCCCGCGGCGGGCTTCCGCGCCCGCCGCGGATCAGGCCGGCGCGATGCCGAGCCGCGCGTCGCGCCGGCGGAGCCAGTGCAGGAAGGGCAGGGTCGCCAGCACCATCCAGGCCTTGCCCAGCACCTGCCCGGCGAGGAACTCCAGGCTGCCGAAGGCGAGCCAGAGGAAGACGACGCTGTCCACCACCAGGCCGACCAGGCTGCTCGCCACCACCGCGGCGATCAGGCCGCGGCGCTGCAGGGGCGTGTAGACGGCGAGGTCGGCGCCCTCGCTGAGCAGGAAGGCGGCAGCGGAGGCGATCACCAGCGCCGGCGGCGCGAGCAGCGCCGAGAGCGCGGCACCGGCGAGGATCGCCCCGACGGCCCAGCCCACGCCGAGCCGGCGCTGCACCAGGTCGCGCAGGACGAGGCCGAGGCCGATCATCAGCACGCCGGAGGGCGCCATCAGCCCGCCCGGCGCCACCGGGATCAGGCACGGGCCGCCGGCCAGGCAGACCGTGCCGGCATGCTCGATCAGCCAGTTGGCGGCCGGGATGCAGAGGGCGAAGGCGGCGAGGAAGAGGAGGCCCTCGGCGCGGCGCCGGCGGTGCGTGTTCCTCATCGGGCAGGATGTCCGGTTCGTTGCGTCACGTAGGCCTCATGGCCGCGGCGGCGCAGCTCGCAGGCCGGGCAGGCGCCGCACCCGTAGCCCCAGGGATGGCGGTGCGCGCGGTCGCCGAGGTAGCAGCTGTGGGTGTGCTCCAGGATCATCTCCACCAGCGCCGCGCCGCCGAGCGCCTCGGCGAGGCTCCAGGTCGCCGCCTTGTCGCGCCACATCAGCGGCGTGTGCAGGACGAAGCGGCGTTCCATGCCGAGGTTGAGCGCCACCTGCATCGCCTTGATCGTGTCGTCGCGGCAATCGGGATAGCCGGAATAGTCGGTCTCGCACATGCCGGCGACGATGTGGCGGAGGCCACGGCGATAGGCGAGCGCGGCGGCGAAGGCGAGGAAGACCAGGTTGCGGCCCGGGACGAAGGTGTTCGGCAGCCCGTCCGCGCGCAGCGCGATCTCCGCCTCGCGCGTCAGCGCGGTCTCGGAGATGGCGCCGAGCGCGTCCAGCCGCAGCCCGTGGTCCTCGCCGAGCCGTGCCGCCCAGGCGGGAAACCGCGCCGACAGCGCCGCGCGGAAGGCGGCGCGGCAGGCGAGTTCCACGGCATGGCGCTGGCCGTAGTCGAAGCCGACCGTCTCCACCCGCGCGAAGCGATCCAGCGCCCAGGCGAGGCAGGTGGCGCTGTCCTGGCCGCCGCTGAACAGCACGAGGGCGCCCTCGGCGATCATGCGGCCTCCTCGAGCAGGCGCTCGGCCGCCCAGCGCGCGGCTTCGGCGACCACCGGGTCGGCGTCCTCCGCCAGCGCCTGCGCAACGGGCCGGAGCGCGGGGTCGCCGGAGTTGCCGATCGCGACCGCCACGTTGCGGACGAAGCGGTTCCGCCCGATGCGCTTGATCGGGCTGCCGGAGAACAGGGCGCGGAACGCCGCGTCGTCCAGCGCCGCGAGCTCGGCGAGGCGCGGCGCGGTCAGCGCGGCGCGCGGCAGGAAGGCGGGCTCGGCGTGCGCGCGGGCGAACTTGTTCCAGGGGCAGACGGCGAGGCAGTCGTCGCAGCCGTAGATGCGGTTGCCCATCGCGGGGCGCAGGTCGTGCGGGATCGGGCCGTGGTGCTCGATCGTCAGGTAGCTGACGCAGCGGCGCGCATCGAGCAGGTAGGGCGCGGGGAAGGCGCCGGTCGGACAGATGTCGAGGCAACGGCGGCAGGAGCCGCAATGGTCCTGCTCCGGCGCGTCCGGCGGCAGCCGGAGGGTGGTGTAGATCTCGCCCAGGAACAGCCAGGACCCGTGCGCGCGCGAGACCAGGTTGGTGTGCTTCCCCTGCCACCCGATCCCGGCGCGGTGCGCGAGCGGCTTCTCCATCACCGGCGCGGTGTCCACGAAGACCTTGAGGTCCGTGCCCGGCCAGCGCTCCACCATCCAGCGAGCGAGCGCCTTCAGGCGCTTCTTCACCACGTCGTGGTAGTCGCGGTTGCGCGCATAGGCGCTGATCGTCGCGCGGTCGCGCAGCGGCAGCGTCGCCAGCGGATCGTCGGCCGGCGCGTAGGAGACGCCGAGCGCGACCACGCTCGCCGCCTCCGGCCAGAGCGCGCGCGGGTCGGCGCGCTGCGCGACGCGCTCCGCCATCCAGGCCATGCCGCCGTGCATGCCCGCGGCGAGGAAGGACTCGAGCCGCGCGCGGACCTCTTCCGGCAGCCTCGCCTCGGCGAAGCCGACCGCGTCGAAGCCGAGGCGGCGGGCCTCGGCGCGGATCGCCTCGCGCGGGTCGTCCGGTCGCTCAGCCGCGGCCACGGTAGGGCTGCACCTCCTGCGGCGGGATCCACACGCCCGCGGGCGGCTCGCCGGACTGGAAGAAGACGTCGATCGGCATGCCGCCGCGCGGGTACCAGTAGCCGCCGATGCGCAGCCAGTGCGGCGCGAGGGTCGCGAGCAGCCGCCTGGCGATGTCCAGCGTGCAGGCCTCGTGGAACGCGCCGTGGTTGCGGAAGGCGGAGAGGTAGAGCTTCAGCGACTTGCTCTCGACGATCCAGGCGTCGGGCACGTAGTCGATGACCAGGTGGGCGAAGTCCGGCTGGCCCGTGATCGGGCAGAGCGAGGTGAACTCCGGCGCGGTGAAGCGGATGCAGTAGCGCAGGTCCGGGTGCGGGTTGGCGATGCGCTCCAGCACCGCCGCCTCGGGGCTCTCCGGCAGGCGGGTCGGGCGGCCGAGCTGGGTGAGCTCCGTGTGGTCGGGGGCGCCGCTCATGCCGCCTGCTCCTCTTCCGCCGTGGTCCGGTCCGGCGCCGCCGCCCAGCCCGCCTCGGCCGCCGCCGCGGCCTCCTCGAAGCGGCCGGCGAGGATGCCGGCGCGCAGCTCGCGCATGAGGTCCTGGTAGTACTGGAGGTTGTGCCAGGTCAGCAGCATGGGCCCGAGCATCTCCTGCGCCTTGAACAGGTGATGCAGATAGGCGCGCGAATGATTCCTGCACGCCGGGCAGGGGCAGTCCGGATCGAGCGGGCCCGGGTCTTCGGCGTGGCAGGCGTTGCGCAGGTTCAGCACCCCGCGGCGCGTGTAGGCGCGACCCGTCCGGCCGGAACGGGTCGGGATGACGCAGTCGAACATGTCCACCCCGCGCCGGACGGCGCCGACCAGGTCCGCCGGGGTGCCGACGCCCATCAGGTAGCGCGGCCGGTCCGCCGGCAGCAGCGGCAGCGTGCCGTCGAGCACCGCGAACATCGCCGCCTGCCCCTCGCCCACGGCGAGGCCGCCGATGGCGTAGCCCTCGAAGCCGATCGCGGTCAGCGCGGCGACGCTCTCCGCGCGCAGCTCGGGATAGACGCCGCCCTGGACGATGCCGAACAGGCCGTGGCCCGGCCGCGGCAGGAAGGCGGCGCGGCAGCGCGCCGCCCAGCGCATCGAGAGGCGCATGGACGCCGCCGCCTCGGCCTCCGTCGCCGGGAAGGGCGTGCACTCGTCGAGGCACATGGCGATGTCGGCGCCGAGCAGGCGCTGGATCTCGACGCTGCGCTCCGGGGTCAGGCGGTGGCGCGTGCCGTCCAGGTGGCTGCGGAAGGTGACGCCGCCCTCGTCCATCTCGCGCAGCTCGGACAGGCTCATCACCTGGTAGCCGCCCGAGTCGGTCAGGATCGGCCCGCGCCAGTCCATGAAGCGGTGCAGCCCGCCGAGCCGCGCGACGCGCTCGGCGCCGGGGCGCAGCATCAGGTGATAGGTGTTGCCGAGCACCATGCGCGCCCCGGTCGCGCGCACCGCGTCCGCGGTCATCGCCTTCACCGTGCCGGCGGTGCCGACCGGCATGAAGACCGGGGTCGGCACCTCGCCATGCGCGGTGTGCAGCACGCCGGCGCGCGCGGCGCCGTCGGCCGCGACCGGGGTCCAGCGCAGCGGGGTCACGGCGCCTCGCTCCGGTGCAGCAGCGTGGCGTCGCCATAGCTGTAGAAGCGGTATTCCCGCGCGATGGCGTGGGCGTAGGCGGCGCGCATGCGCTCGGTGCCGGCGAAGGCGCAGACCAGCATGAACAGCGTCGAGCGCGGCAGGTGGAAGTTCGTCAGCAGCAGGTCGGCCGTGCGGAAGCGGTGGCCGGGCAGGAGGTAGAGGTCGGTGAGGCCGCGGAACGGCCGCACCGCGCCGCTCTCCGCGGCCGCCGTCTCCAGGAGGCGCAGCGCGGTGGTGCCGACCGCGACGATCCGCCCGCCGGCACGCCGCGCGGCGGCGATCGTCTCCGCCGCCTCCGCCGTCACCTCGCCCCATTCGGCGTGCAGCCGGTGGGCGCGAGGGTCCTCCGTGCGCACCGGCAGGAAGGTGCCGGCGCCGACGTGCAGCGTCACCGTCGCGCGCCGCACGCCGCGCGCCTCCAGCGCGGCGAGCAGCGCCTCGGTGAAGTGCAGGCTCGCCGTGGGGGCGGCGACGGCGCCGGGGACGCGGGCGAACACGGTCTGGTAGTCCGCGGCATCCTCCGGGCGCGGGCCGTCCGGCCGCTGGATGTAGGGCGGCAGCGGCACCTCGCCGGCGCGTTCCAGCGCCGCGGCGAGCGCCGCCGGATCGGGGCCGAAATCCAGGCGCACCGCGCCCTCCCCGAGCCGCTCGACCACCCGCGCGGCGCAGTCGGGCGCCCCCTCGATCGCCACCAGATCCCCCGGGCGGAGCCGGCGTGCATTGCGCACCAGCGCGTGCCAGAGACCGCCCCCCTCGGCGCGGTTCAGCAGCAGCTCCACGCGCGCCGCGCCGCGCCGGCCGCGCAGCCTCGCCGGGATCACGCGCGTGTCGTTGACCACGAGCAGGTCGCCGGGCGCGAGCAGCGCCGGCAGGTCGCGGACGATGCGGTCCCCGAACGGTCCCCGCGGCGGCACCACCAGGAGGCGCGCGGAGTCGCGCGGCCGCGCCGGCGCCTGGGCGATCAGGCGCTCGGGGAGGGCGAAGTCGAAATCCGCCGTCCGCAGCGGCGGAGCTGTGGATAAGTCGAGCACGATGGGCGGGCGGTAGCCGGAAGGGGCCGCGATGGCAACCGGCGCTCCGCCCCCGCGGGGCGCCTCCGTCGCCAAGCGGAACGAGGCGCCGCCGGTCACTCCCGCCCGTAGGCCGCCCGCGCCTGCTCCGGGCTGACCAGCCCGGCCTCGACGTCGCGCGCGACGCGGCCCGGCTCGCGCATGCGCGGGTCGCCGTAGCCGCCTCCGCCGGGCATCTCGACGACCAGCCGGTCGCCGGCGGGGATGATCTGGAAGCCCTTGGGCCGCAGCTCGGCGCCCGAGGCGAGCCTGACGCGGCCGGGCGCGCCCGGCAGGCCGCCCTCGCGGCCGCGGGCGGGGAAGCGCACGCGCTCGAAGGTCGGGAAGATGCCGAAGGCGCCGCCGTGGCGGTGGCCGACCTCCATGATCTGGCCGAGTCCGCCGCGCCGCCGGCCGGGGCCGCCGGAATCGGGGCGCAGTTCCTTCTTCCAGACGACGAGGGGGGCGATGGTCTCGGTGATCTCGCAGGGCACGTTGCGCACGCCCGAGGGGAAGGGCGTCGCGGAAAGCCCGTCCTGCTCGGGCCGCGCGCCCGCGCCGCCGGAATGGAAGCTGACGATCATGAAGGCGCGCGAGCGGTCGTCCACGCCGGTGATGCCGAGGCCGGCGCCGAGGCGCAGGTTCCAGAGGTTCGAGGTGCCCTCCGCCGGCACGCGCCCGGGCAGCGCCTGGTGCAGCGCGCCGAAGACGACGTCGGGCAGCATGTGGCCCATGGTCGAGCGGCCGTTGACCGCGCAGGGGAAGGGGGCGTTGAGGATGCTGCCCTCCGGCGCCGTGACCCGCACCGCCTCCAGCGTGCCGTGGTTGTTCGGGATCTGCGGCGCGACGACGCACTTCACGCCGAAGGCGGTGTACGCCTCCGTGTAGCAGAGCGGGCAGTTGATGCCGGAGGCGGAGACGCCGGAGGTGCCGGCGTAGTCCACCGCCACGTGGTCCTCGGCGATGGTGACGGCGGCGTGCAGGTCTATCGGCGCCTCGACGCCGTCGATGCGCATGTGGCTGCGCCAGGTGCCCTTCGGCAGCGCCCCGATCGCCGCCGCCATGCCGGCGCGCGAGCGGGAGACGATGTGCTCGCCGAGGGCGTCGAGGTCGGCGAGGCCGTACTCCTCCATCATGTCGGACAGGCGCCGCGCCCCCGTCTCGTTGCAGGCCATGAGGGCGAAGACGTCGCCCTCCACCTGCACCGGCTCGCGGACATTGGCGCGGATCATGCGGAGCAGGCCCTCGTCCAGCCTGCCCTCGCGCGCCAGCGGCAGGAGGGGGATGAACAGCCCCTCGTGGAACACCTGGCGGCCGTCTGAGGAGGCGCCGAGGCCGCCGATGTCCACCACGTGCGTCGTGCAGGAGAACAGCGCCACCAGCCTCCCGCGGTGGAAGGCGGGCGAGGTGATGACGATGTCGTAGAGGTGCCCGGTGCCCTTCCAGGGGTCGTTGGTGATGTAGTGGTCGCCCGGCCGCATGGCGTGCGGCGGGAACTCGCGCAGGAAGTGGACGACGCTGCGCGCCATCGAGTTCACGTGCCCCGGCGTGCCGGTCACCGCCTGCGCCAGCATCCGGCCCTCGAGGTCGAACACGCCGGCGGAGATGTCGCCGGCCTCGCGCGCGCTGGTGGAGAAGGCGGTGCGGACCAGGGTGCGCGCCTGCTCCTCGACGACGGAGAGCAGGCGGTTCCACATCACCTGGTGGCGGATCTCGGCGGCGGTGGCGCTCATGCCTCGCGCTCCAGGACGATCTGGTGGAGGGCGTTCACGCGCGCGGACCAGCCGCGCGGGACGACGGTGGTGGTCTGGTCCTCGACGATCAGCGCCGGGCCCTCGATCCGCGCGCCGGGCGGCAGGGCGGCGCGCTCGAACAGCGCGGCCTCCTCGCGCGCCGCCGCCGCCGGGTCGAAGACGGCGCGGCGGCCCGCCGGCGGCGGCGGCGGCGCGCCGGGCGGCTCCGGCGCCCGGGGCGGGAGGGGGCGCTCGGTCGCGAGGGCGAGCGCCCAGGTCAGGGTCTCGACCTCGAGGCGGGGGATGGTGCGCCCGAACAGCGCAGTATAGGCGGCCTCGAAGCGCGCGCGGAGGTCGCCGGCGTCGCCGGGGGCGAAGTCGCGCGAGGGGAGGGGCACCGCGATCTCGTGGCCCTGGCCGCGGTAGCGCATGAAGGCGGTGCGGACCTCGTTGAGCGGCTCCCCGGGCGCCGCGCCGAGCCGGACGACCGCCTCGGCCTCGGCGCGCATGCCGGCGAACAGCGCGTTGAGCATCGCCGCGTCGAAGGCGTCGAGGCGCATGTGGCGCGTGCGCACGACCTCGTAGGCGATCGGCGCGCGCAGGAAGCCGTACGCCGAGCCGACGCCGGCGCCGACCGGCACCACGACGCGGCGCATGCCGAGCTTCTGCGCGAGACGGGCGGCATGCAGCGGCGCCGCCCCGCCGAAGGCGATCAGCGTCCGCTCGGCCGTGTCCTTGCCGTGCTCGACGGCGTGCACGCGCGCGGCGCTCGCCATGGTCTCGTCCACGATCTCGGCCACGCCGGCGGCGGCGGCGACGGCGTCGGCGCCGAGCGCCGCGCCGACATCGCGCTCCAGCGCCGCCTGGGCGCGGTCGAGGAGCAGCGGGATGGTGCCGCCGGCGAAGCGCGCGGGATCGAGGCGGCCGAGCGCGGCGTCCGCGTCCGTGACCGTCGGCGCCGCGCCGCCGCGGCCGTAGCAGGCCGGGCCGGGGACGCTGCCGGCGCTGTCCGGCCCGACCTGGATGCGGCCGAGCGCGTCCACCCGCGCGATCGAGCCGCCGCCGGCGCCGATCTCCACCAGCTCGATCACCGGGATGCGCACCGGCAGGCCGCTGCCCTGGACGAAGCGGTAGGCGCGGGCGACCTCGAAGCTGCGGGCGCGCTGGAAATCGTAGTCGTCGATCAGCGTGAGCTTCGCCGTCGTGCCGCCCATGTCGAAGGCGACGACGCGCCGGAGGCCGTTCTCCGCCGCCACCGCCTGCGCCAGGATCGCGCCGCCGGCCGGTCCGCTCTCGACCAGGCGCACCGGGAAGCGGCGCGCGGTCTCCACCGTCGTCACGCCGCCCGAGGACATCATCAGCAGCAGCGGCGCGGCGATGCCCGCCTCGCGCAGCCCGTCCTCCAGCCGGCCGAGGTAGCCGCCCATCAGCGGCAGCACGTAGGCGTTGGCGACGGTGGTGGAGGCGCGTTCGTACTCCCGGATCTCCGGCGCGACCTCGCAGGAGAGGGAGAGGGCGACGCCCGGCAGCTCCTCGGCGAGGATCGCGGCGGCGCGGCGCTCATGCGCGTCGTTGGTGAAGCTGTGCAGGAAGCAGATGGCGACCGCTTCGATCCGCTCCGCCCGCAGCATGGCGGCGGTGGCGCGCAGTGCCGCCTCGTCGAGCGGCCGCAGCACCTCGCCATCCGCCGCGATCCGCTCCGGAACCCCGAGGCGGAGCCGGCGCGGGACCAGCGGCTCCGGCCGCTCCATGTGGAGGTCGTACTGCTCGAAGCGGTGCTCGTAGGCGATCTCCAGGCTGTCGCGGAAGCCCTCGGTCGTCACCAGGGCGGTGCGCGCGCCCTTCCGCTCGATCAGCGCGTTGGTGGCGAGCGTCGTGCCGTGCACCACGAGCGACACCGCCCCGGGCGGGCAGCGCGCCGCGGCGAGGATGGCGCGCGCGCCCTCCAGCACCGCCCGCTCCGGCGCCTCCGGCGTCGTCAGCAGCTTGTGCGAGTGGGCGCCGCGCGGGGTCTCGAGGACGAGATCGGTGAAGGTGCCGCCGACATCGACGGCCAGTCGGATGCTGTCAGCCACGTCTCACTCGGAATCGATGCGGATGTTGCCGGTGCGCACCACGCGGCCCCAGGTCTCGGTGTCGGCGCGCAGGAAGGCGCGGTACTCGTCGAGCGGCATGGTCGCCGGGTGCAGGCCCGCCTCGTCGAAGCGGCGATGCGTCTCCGGCTGCGCCATCACCCGCAGGATCCGCGCATGCAGGAAGGCGACGAGATCGTCCGGCGTGCCGGGCGGGGCGGCGACGCCGTACCAAATTCTCGCTGGCATAGCCCGGCACCGCCTCCGCCACCGCGGGCGTGTCGGGGAGCAGCGGCCAGCGGTCCGGAGAGGTGACGGCGAGGGCGCGGGCGCCGCCCTGCTGGATCAGGCCGAGCGTCGCCGGATCGCCGAAATAGACGTCCACCACCTTCGCGGCGAGGTCGTTCAGCGCCGGGCCGGTGCCGCGGTAGGGCACGTGGACGAGGCGCAGCCCCGCCATCTGGTTGAGCAGCTCCCCGGTCAGGTGCTTCGCCGTGCCGACGCCGCCCGAGGCGTAGCGGAACTCCCGCCCGCCGCGCGCCATGGCGAGGAACGCGTGCAGGTCGCGCGGCGGCGCGGCTGCTGCCGCCGCGGCGAGAAGGGACAGGCGGCGTCGGGCGATCGGCATGGCGCCTCTCCCGGTTTCCGGTGCGTCCGAAGGCTAGCACGTCGGCCCGGCGCGGGAAGCCGTCCCTCGGGCCTTTTCGGCACCAGGCCGGGGGCGCGGCACCGCGCGCGGCGCGGCGACCGGCCGCGCCTTTCCGCTCCCCGCCCGCTTGTCGCGGCCGGCGACGCGGGGCAGGGTAGCGCGGCATGTCCGGCCGCGGCCCATCGCCGGCCCGCGCGCGCCGGCACGAACGGAGGAACACACCCACCATGAGCCGCATCGCCGTCCTCGGCGCCGGCACGATGGGCCACGCGCTCGCGCTGGTCTTCGCCCTCGGCGGGCATCGCGTGCGCCTGACGGACAGCAATCCCGAGACGCTCGCGCGGGCGCAGGGGCTGATGGAGAAGGCGCTCGCCTCGCTCGTCGCGGGCGGCGAGGCGCCGGCGGAGTGGACCTCCGCGCATCTCGCACAGGCCGTCACGCGCCATGACTCGCTCGCCGAATGCGTGGACGGCGCGGAGCTGATCGTCGAGGCGATCGTCGAGAACCCGGAAGCGAAGCGCGCGCTCTTCGCCGAGCTCGACAGGGTGGCGCCGGCGGAGGCGATCATCGCCTCCAACACCTCCTACCTCGACATCTTCCCGATGGTGCCGGAGCGCCGGCAGCCCCGGACGCTGATCGCGCACTGGTACACGCCGCCCTACCTCTGCGACCTGGTGGACATCGTCGGCGGCCCGCGGACCGACCCGGCGACGGTGGAGACGGTGCGCGCGATGTGCGCGGCGATGGGCAAGCAGCCGATCGTCATGCGCCGCTTCGTTCCCGGCTACATCGCCAACCGCATCCAGTCGGCGATCGGGCTCGAGGTGCAGAAGCTGCTGGACGAGGGCATCGCCACCGCCCAGGAGATCGACGCCGCGATCATCCACGGCATCGCGCTGCGCCTGCCGATCCTCGGCGTCTTCGCCAAGGCGGACTTCACGGGGCTGCCGATGATGCAGCACGCGCTGCGCAACAGGATGTACGAGCCGCCGCCGGTGCGCGGCCGGAGCGAGACGCTCGACCGGCTGATCGCCGAGGGCAGGACCGGCGTGATGTCCGGCGCCGGCTTCTACGACTGGGGCGGCAGGGACCCCGCCGCGCTGTTCGAGGAGCGGGACCGGCGGCTCATCGCGCTGAAGCAGGCGCTGCGGCGGATCGGGACGATGGCGGGAATGGAGCGGAGCGGCGAATGATCACCTACGACCTCAAGGGCAGGACCGCGCTGGTCACCGGCGGCGCCTCCGGCATCGGCCTCGCCACGGCGGAGCTGCTGGCGGCGAGCGGCTGCAAGGTCGCGATCAACCACCTCGCCGACGACCCGCGCGGGCCGGAGCAGGTCGGGCGGCTGCGCGGCCTCGGGCGCGACGTGATCGGCGCGCCGGGCAATGTCGGCGACGCCGCGGACTGCGTGCGCATGGTGGAGCGGGCCGTCGCGGAGCTCGGCCGGCTCGACTACCTGGTGAACAACGCCGGCACGCCAGGAACGCGCACCGTCATCCGCCCCGACGAGTTCGACCGGCTGACCGAGGAGCTGTGGAACACGGTGCTGCAGGTCAACCTGCTCGGCGTGTTCCGCTGCACCAAGGCCGCGGCGCCGGCGCTGCGCGCGGCAAGAGGCGCGGTGGTCAACGTCGCCTCGATCGCCGGCCTCGACAGCCCCGGCTCCTCGATGGCCTATGGCGCGACCAAGGCGGGCGTGATCAGCCTGACCAAGAACCTCGCGCGCGGCCTGGCGCCGGAGGTGCGGGTCAACGCGGTGGCGCCGGGCGCGGTGGATTCCTCCTGGATGGTCGAGTGGACCGAGGAGCGGCGCCGGGCGAGCGCCGAGAAGGCCCTGCTCAAGCGCCGCTGCCGGCCGGAGGACCTGGCGGAGGTGATGGTCTTCCTGCTCGCCGGCGCGGCGATGGTCACGGGCCAGACGGTCGTGGTGGACGGCGGGCTGACGCTGGAGAGCCGCTGAGGCGGGGAGGGACCGATGGCGCGCATTGACGCCGAGCGCTTCCTCAGGGACCTGCACGAGCTGCGCAGGATCGGCGCCTACAAGACGGGCGTGCACCGCCCGACCTACTCGCCGCAGGACATGGAGGCGCGCCGCTGGCTGATGGACCGGCTGGCGGAATGCGGGCTGGAGCCGAGCATGGACGGCATCGGCAACGTCTACGGCCGACACAAGGGGGCCGGCCCGCACCTGCTCGTCGGCAGCCACATCGAGAGCCAGAACCACGCCGGCTGGCTCGACGGCGCCCTCGGCGTCGTGGCGGGCGTGGCGCTGGCGCGCGCCGGGCTGCCGGTGGACGTCTGCGCCTTCGCCGACGAGGAGGGGCACTTCGAGGGCGGCTTCCTCGGCAGCCGCTCGATCATCGGCGAACTGTCGGAGGAGGAGATAGACCGCAGCCGCAGCCGCAACGACGGCACGCCGCTGCGCGAGGCGCTCGCCGCGGCGGGCCTCGCGGGCAGGCCGCGGATGCAGCTCGAGGCCGGGCGCCACAAGGGCTTCCTCGAGATGCACATCGAGCAAGGAACGCAGCTCGATAAGGCGGGGCTGCGCCTCGGCGTGGTGACCGGGATCGTCGCCATCTGGCAGTGGCGGATCGTGTTCGAGGGCCAGCAGGACCACGCCGGCGGCACGACCATGGCGGAGCGGAAGGACGCCGGCCTCTCGGCGGTCCGCCTGCTCGCCGCCATCGACCGCGAATTCCCGCGCGTCTGCGGCGAGCGCAGCACCTGGACGACGGGACGCATCACCCTCGACCCCGGCGGGCCGAGCATCATCCCGGGCCGCGCCGAGGTCCTGTTCCAGTTCCGCGACGTCTCGGTGCCGGTGCTGGAGCGGATGGAGGAGACGCTGCGCGCGCTGGTGCGCGAGAGCAACCGCCGCGAGCGCTGCGCCGCCACGCTCGCCCAGATCAGCCGCGCCACGCCCGCGCTCTGCGACGAGGCGATGCAGGCGGCGCTCGCCGCCGCCGCCGAGCAGCACGCGCCGGGCCTCTGGCAGCGCATGCCGAGCGGCGCCGGGCACGACGCGCAGTACATCGCGCGGCGCATGCCGGCGGCGATGCTGTTCGTGCCCTCGATCGGCGGCATCAGCCACCACTGGGCCGAGGACACCAGGGAGGAGGACCTGGTCCTCGGCTGCCAGGTGCTGGCGGACGGGGCGGAGCGCTACCTGCGCGGCTAGACCGGGGATCCGATCCGCTCGCCGACGCGCGCAACCCGCCCTCGACCGCGCGGCGGTTCCGGCCGCTGCGCCTGATCGGCGGCCTGGACGCCGCCTCCCCGGGCAGGCCCGCGAGGTGCCGGCACCGCGCGTTCAGCCGGCCGCCGACCGGCGAGGCGGTCCAGCGGCGCGCGTGCGATGCCGTGGCCGCCCGCGCGGCGTCGGACGCGGCCGTCCGGCGCCGAGGCCTCGGAAGCGATGGGGCTCGCCGGCAGCGCGCCCGCCCGCCGCGCCGCTCACGGCGACAGCACCCGGATCGGCGTTCCGGCGAGGTAGGCCAGCACGTTCTCGACCGCGGCCTCGTAGTACGTGCGGTAGTTCTGCTCGGTCACGTAGCCGAGATGCGGCGTCAGCACCGTGTTCGGCGCGGAGAGGATGGGGTGGCCGGCGGGCAGCGGCTCGGTGTCGAACACGTCGAGCCCCGCACCGGCGATGCGCTTCTCCTTGAGCGCGGCGATCAGCGCCTCCTGGTCCACGATCGGGCCGCGGCTCGTGTTGACGAGGAAGGCGGTCGGCTTCATCAGCGCGAGCTCCGCCGCGCCGATCAGGCCGCGGCTGCGCTCGCTGAGCACGAGGTGGATCGTGACCACGTCCGCCTCGCGCAGCAGCGTCTCCTTGTCCACGCGCGTGGCGCCGGCCTTCGCCGCGGCCTCGTCGGTCAGGTTCTGGCTCCAGCCGATCACGCGCATGCCGAGGGCGGCGCCGACCTTCGCGACCCTGCTGCCGAGGTTGCCGAGGCCGATGCAGCCCAGCGTCTTGCCCTCGAGGCCGATGCCGATTCCGGTCTGCCAGCGCCCCTCGCGCAGGCTCCGCTGCTGGCCCGGAATGTCGCGCGCGAGCGAGAGGATCAGCCCCCAGGTCAGGTCTACCGTCGGATTGCCCGCGCTCGGCGTGCCGCAGACGGTGATGCCGCGCTCCTGGCACGCCGCGACGTCGATCGAGCGGTTGCGCATGCCGGTGGTGATCAGCAGGCGGAGGTTCGGCAGGCGCTCGACGACGGCGCGAGGGAAGGGGGTGCGCTCGCGCATCGCGAGGATCGCGTCGAAGGGGGCGAGGCGCTCGACCACCGCGTCGGGCCCGCCGAGATGCTCGCGGAAGACCTCGACCCTCAGCCCCGCCGGCAGCCGGTCCCAGGGGCCGAGCGAGAGCGCCACCCCCTGGTAGTCGTCGAGGATCGCAAGCCGCGTCAAGGTGTTGGCCATGCCGTCCCTCTCCCCGTCACGCCCGCGCCGCCTCCTCCCCGTCCCCGCCCAGCGCCCGCAGGGCGTTGAGGATGACGGCGACGTCGATCACCTCCTGCACCACAGCACCTTGCACGGGAGAAAGCCAGCCCGCCGCCGCGACGAGCATCCCGGCCGTGGAGAGGCCGATGCCGGCCACCACGCTCTGCAGCGCGATGGCGCGGGCGCGCCGGGCGATGCGCATCGCCGCCGGAACGCGGTCGAGCCGGTCCACCAGCACCACGGCATCCGCCGCCTCGCTGCTCGCCGCCGCCCCCCGGGCGCCCATGGCGATGCCGATGTCGGCGGCGGCCAGCGCCGGCGCGTCGTTCACCCCGTCGCCGACCATCATCACCGGCCCCTGCGGCTTCTCGGCGCGCACGGCCGCGACCTTCTCCTGCGGCGAGCATTCCGCCAGCACGGCGTCCACGCCGACCGCGCCCGCGGTCGCCTCCGCCACCGCCCGCTGGTCGCCGGTGACCAGGACGACGCGGCGGATGCCGGCGCGGCGGGCGGCCCGCAGCACGGCGGTGGCGTCGGCGCGCAGCGTGTCCTCGAACACCAGGACGCCGGCCGGCGCGCCGTCCAGCGCGACGTGCACGAGCGCTGCGCCGGGCGGCGCGCCGGGCACCGCCGGCAGCGCGGCGCCGCCGGCCTCCGCCGCGACGAAGCCGCGCGCGCCGAGGGCGACGCGCCGGCCGCCGACCTCGCCAGCGAGGCCGACGCCCGGCGCCTCGCGCACCGCGCGCGGCGTCTCCAGCGCCAGGCCGCGGGCGCGCGCCTCCGCCACCAGGGCCGCGGCCAGGACGTGGCCGGACGCCTGGTCGAGCGAGGCGGCGAGGCGCAGCAATTCGGCGCCCTCGACCGCCCCCAGCGGCAGGATGGCGGAGAGCCGCGCCCGGCCCTCGGTGAGCGTGCCGGTCTTGTCGAGCAGCAGCACGCGCGCGCGCGCCATCGTCTCGAGCGCGCCGCCGCTCTTGACCAGCACGCCGGCGCGCGCCGAGCGCGAGAGGCCGGCGATGATCGCGACCGGCACGGCGAGGATCAGCGGGCAGGGCGTCGCGACGACCAGCACCGCCAGCGCGCGGCGCGGATCCTGCGCGAGCCACCAAGCCGCGCCGGCGAGCAGCAGCGTGAGCGCGAGGAAGACGAGCGACCACCGGTCGGCGAGCCGGGCCATCGGCGCCTTGCTGCGCTGCGCCGTCTCGACCAGGCGGACGATGCCGGCATAGGTGCTCTCCGCCGCGCGGCGCGTGGCGATGAGATCGAAGGCCTCGCCGGCGTTGACGGTGCCCGAGAGCACCGCCTCGCCCGCGGCGTGGCGCACCGGCAGCGCCTCGCCGGTGAGCGCGGACTCGTCGAGCACGGCCGTCGCCCCGGGGGCGACGTCCCCGTCCACGGGCAGCACCTCGCCGCGGCGGATCAAGAGGCGGTCGCCGGGCCGGATCTCGTCGAGCGGCACCTCCTCCAGCCCCGCCGGGCCGTGGCGCGTGGCGCTCCGCGGCAGGCGGGCGAGGAGGGCCGTCATCTCGCGGCGCGCGCGGCGCTGCGCGAAGGCCTCGAGGAACTCGCCGCCGGCGAACATCAGCGCGATCACCGCGCCGGCGAGCAGCTCGCCCAGCGCCAGCGCGCCGCCCATCGACAGCGCCGCCACCAGGTCGAGGCCGAATTCGCCGCGCCGGAAGCTGCGCGCGATGTCCAGCAGCAGGGCGGCGAGCACGACCGCGGTGGCGAACGCGAGCGCCCACTCCGCCGCCCTCGGCGCGCCCAGCGCCATCCCGCCCAGGCCGGCCGCGAGGCCGAGCGCCGCGACCGCGAGCAGCAGGCTCCGGTGCGGCTTCTCGACTGCGGACACCGCGGCCGTTCGCTCAGCCCGCGGGGGCGACGAGCAGCGCCTGCAGCGCCTCGCGCAGCCGCGCGGGCATCGGCGTCGTGCGGTCCTGCGCGTCGCGGCGGACATAGACGTGCACGAAGTGGCCCTCCGCGCTCGCCCGGTGCTCGTCGTTGCGGAACACGCCGATCTCGTAGCGGACGGAGCTGGTGCCGATGCGCGCGCAGCGCAGCCCGACCGTCACGCGGTCGGGATAGGTGATCGGCGCGAAGTAGCGGCACTGCGTCTCGACGACGAGTCCGATCGCGGGGCTCCGCGCGATGTCGAGCGCCCCGCACTCCAGCAGGAAGTCGGCGACCGCGGTGTCGAAGAAGGAGTAGTACTGGACGTTGTTGACGTGCCCATAGACGTCGTTGTCCATCCAGCGCGTCGTGATGGCGGTGAACCACCGGTAGTCGTCGCGCGTGCCGATGCGCTTCTCCGACGCCATCGCCTGCGGTGCTCCTGCCTGGCTGCGGACCTCGGGCGCCGGTTAGCGCGCCAGCGCCTCCTCGACCAGGGCGTCGTCCACGCACAGATCGTAGGCGGGCGCGGAGGCGATGACGCCGCAGGAGAGCATGGCGTCGCGCAGCCGCTCGAAGGCCTCGCGCGGGAAGCGCGGCGTCGGCGGCCAGAGCCCCAGCCCCTGGTAGCGGGCGAGCGAGGCGCGCAGCGCCTCCGGCGGGACGTCGGGGAACCAGGGGGCGATGGTCGCCGCGATCTCGGCCGGGGGCGCCGCCGCGATCCAGGCGAGCGTCGCCGCCATCGCCCGGATCACCGCCTCGAACTCGGCGCGCCTGGCGGCGATGTTGGTCTCCGTCGAGTAGAGCGAGGTGTAGGCGGTCGGCCCGCGATCGGCCTGCGCGTGCCACACCGCGCCGCCGCGCGCCTCGAGCAGCGTCGCGTGCGGCTCGAACATCTGCGCGACGTCGAGGGCGCCATCGGCCACGGCGGCGGCGTTTTCCGCCATGCTGCGGTCGCCGACGCGCCGCGGCATCGCCGCCGGATCAATGCCGAGCCGGCGCAGGTCGTCCTGCAGGCACCACCAGGGGGTCGGCACCTCGGAGACGGTGCCGAAGCGCAGCCCCGGCAGGTCCTGCAGCCGGAAGCCGGCGGGCCGCGGCCCGCGCCCGACGAGCAGGAAGGGATCGCGCATCACCACGGCGCAGAAGCTGCGCAGCGGCGAGCGCGGGTCGGCCGCGCGCTCGCGGATCACCCGCATCGGGCCCGACCAGGCGAGGTCCGCCTCGCCGGAGAGCAGGTTGGCCGCGGCCCTCGCCGGGTCCCCGGCGGTCTCCAGCCGCAGCGCGATCCCCTCGCGCGCCATGTCGCCGCGGGCGATCGCGGCGTAGAAAGGCGCGTAGAAGACCGCCCGGAAGGGCTCGTTCAGGACGACGGTGGTCGGCATCGCGCGGTTTCTCCTGCGCCCGAGTCGCGAGTCGTTGCATCGGCGGAAGGTCCACGAAATTCGCGGCTTTCGCGGAACGAGGCTTCGCCGCCGGCCCCGGCCCCGCTATAGCTTCTCCCACGCGTGCGCGTCCGGCCAGGGGGGGAGCCCGAAGCGGGGTGTCGCCGCTTCCCTCTCCCGCCACGGGAACCCCCGACCCGCCATGTCCGCCGCGTCCCGCTCCGCCAATGCCCCGCCCCGGCTCGAGCCGTTCCGCCTCCGCGGCGCGAATTTCAACCTGCTGGTCCTGCGGCTGCTCGACCCGCGGCCGGAGGTGGTCGTGCCCGCGATCGGCGACCAGTTCCGGCGCGCGCCGGGGTTCCTGCGCTTCGCGCCGATCGTGATCGGGCTCGCCGATCTCGAGGGGGTGGCGCCCGGCGAGGTGGATTTCGCGGGCCTCGCGCAGGGCCTGCGCGGCCTGGAGATCGTGCCGATCGGCACCACGGGCGGCACGCCGGAGCTGCGCAACGCCGCGCTCGCCGCCGGCCTGCCGCCGCTCCGCCAGGTCGGCAGGGAGGGGCCGGACGAGCCGGCGCCGCCGCCCGCCGCGGCCGAGGCGCCGCCGCCGCCGGGGCCCGTCGCCGTCGCGCCGGCGGCCGCCGCCCGCCCGGCCCTGGTGGTGGACCAGCCGGTGCGCGCCGGCCAGCGCATCTGGGCCCAGGGCGGCGACCTGATCGTGACCGCGACGGTCAACGCCGGCGCGGAGGTGATCGCCGACGGCAACATCCATGTCTATGGCGCGCTCCGCGGCCGGGCGATGGCGGGCGGCGCGCAGAACACCGAGGCGCGGATCTTCACCATGAATTTCGATCCGGAGCTCATTTCCATCGCCGGCTACTACGCGGTCCGCGACGGGCTCGCCGCGGCGCCGCTCGGCCGCGCCGTGCAGGTGCGGCTCGAGGGCGAGCGCATGCGGTTCGATCCGCTCGGCTAGGGGCAGCGGGCACAGGGGACATCAGGGGGACAAGATCATGGCGGAAGTGATCGTCGTCACTTCGGGCAAGGGGGGCGTCGGCAAGACCACGACGAGCGCCGCCTTCGGCACCGGCCTCGCCCAGCGCGGCAAGCGCACGGTGGTGATCGACTTCGATGTGGGCCTCCGGAACCTCGACCTGATCATGGGGGTCGAGCGCCGCGTGGTGTTCGACATCGTCAACGTCATCCAGGGCGAGGCGAAGCTCAACCAGGCGCTGATCCGCGACAAGCGGGTGGACACGCTGGCCATCCTCCCGGCGAGCCAGACCCGCGACAAGGACGCGCTCACCAAGGACGGGGTGCGCCAGATCATCGAGGAGCTGTCGCGCGACTTCGACTACATCCTCTGCGACAGTCCCGCCGGCATCGAGAAGGGCGCCATGCTCGCCCTCTACTTCGCCGACCAGGCGCTGATCGTGACCAACCCCGAGGTCTCCAGCGTGCGCGATTCGGACCGCATCCTCGGCGTGCTGCAGTCGCGCTCGCGCCGGGCGGAGGAGAAGCTCGGCCGGGTGAAGGAGCACCTGCTCGTCACCCGCTACGACCCGGCGCGGGTCGAGCGCGGCGAGATGCTGAAGCTCGAGGACGTGCAGGAGATCCTCGCCATCCCGCTGCTCGGCGTGGTGCCGGAGAGCGAGAGCGTGCTGCGCGCCTCCAACACCGGCACGCCCGTCATCCTCGACGCCGAGAGCATCGCCGGCCAGGCCTACAAGGACGCGGTGGACCGCTTCCTCGGCGAGGACGTGCCGCACCGCTTCCTGGAGCCGGAGCGCAAGGGCCTGTTCCGGCGCCTGTTCGGCGGGAGGGCCGCGTGATGCGCCTGCTCGACCTGTTCCGCGCGCGCAAGCCGGCGCAGGCGAGCGCCTCGGCGGCGAAGGAGCGCCTGCAGATCGTGCTGGCGCACGAGCGCATCGGCCGCACGCGCGAGGACTTCCTGCCCAAGCTCCAGCAGGAGCTGGTGGCCGTCGTCGCGCGCTACGTCGCGATAGACCCGGCCAAGGTGGCGGTGAACCTCGAGCGCGGCGGCGACATGTCCACGCTCGAGATCGAGATCGAGCTGCCGGGGCCGCAGGCGATGCGGCTGCAGGCGGCGGCCTCGCGCTAGGTCGCGGCCTTCCCGGCCAGCGCCGCCTCGACCAGGGCGGTCTCGGTGCAGGCCTCGAAGCCCGGCGCGCGGCGGATCGCGCCGGCGGAGAGCATGGCCGCCCGCAGCCGCTCGAACGCCTCGCGCGGGTAGCGCGGATCGGCGGACCAGATGCCGAGCGCCCTGTAGCGCGCGACGCAGCGCGCGAGCAGCGCCGGCGCCAGGTCCGGGAAGAAGCCCGCGATGGCCGCGGCGACCTCCTCGGCGCCGGCCCGCGCCAGCCAGCGCTGCGTCGCCGCCATGCCGCGGATGAGGCCAATGAGGGCGGGGCGCCGCTCGGCGATGCGGGCGGCGGTGGCGACGAAGGTGGTGTAGGCGGTCGGCCCGCGCGCGGCGGCCGCGTGCCAGACGTGGCCGGTGCCCGCCGCCTCCAGCGTGCTGACGAAGGGCTCGAGGAGCTGCGCGACGTCGAGCCGGCCCTCCGCCACGGCGGCGGCGTTCTCCGCCATGGTCCGGTCGGTCACGCGGCGGACGGACGCCGGATCGAGCCCGGCCCTGCGGATGTCCTCCTGCAGGGTCCACCACGGCGTCGGCACCTCGCTCACCGTGCCGAGGGTCAAGGAGGCGAGGTCGGGCAGGCGGAAGCCCGGGTTGGGCGCGCGCCCGACGAGGAGGAACGGATCGCCCATCACCACCGCGCCGAAATTGCGCAGCGGGCAGGCCGGGTCGCGGTCATGCGCGAGCAGCACCCGCATCGGCCCGCCCCAGGCGAGGTCCGCCGCGCCGGACCGCGCCGCCTCCGCCGCGCGGTGCGGCACCGAGCCGTCGAGCAGCCGCACCTCCACCCCCTCCGCGGCATAGGCGCCGCGGGCGAGCGCCGCGTAGAAGGGCGCGTAGAACACGGCCCGGAAGGGCTCCTGCAGGGTGAGGGTCTCCATCGCGGCGCTCCCTCGATGGCTGGCGGGGCCGCGACGATGGCGTAACCTGCCCCTGCCGCCAACCTCGCGGGAGGAGTCTTCCCCATGCTCCGCCGCCGCCCCTTGCTGCTCGCCGCCGCCGCCGGGCCGCTCGCACGCCCCGCCCGCGGGCAGGAACGCTACCCGAGCCGCCCCGTCCGCCTGATCATCCCGGTCGGCGTCGGCGGCGTGACCGACGTGGTCGGCCGCATCTACGCCGAGCACATGCAGGGGACGCTCGGCCGCCCGGTGGTGGTGGAGAACATCCCCGGCGCCGGCAGCCGCGTCGGCGCCGCCGCGTTCCACCGCGCCCCGGCCGACGGCTACACGATCATGATCGGCACCAACAACCACCCGGTCATGCGCGCCATAGACCCGAACTTCCCGCTCGACCCGGTGACGGACTTCCTCCCCTTCGCGCTGGTGGGACGGCAGCCCTTCGTGCTCGCCGTGCATCCCGACGTGCCCGCGCAGGACGTGGCCTCGTTGCTCGCCTGGCTGCGCGAGAAGGGCGAGGCGGCGAACTTCGGCGCCGCCAATCCCGGCGCCACCAACCATCTCGCCGGCGAGCTGTTCCGCAAGCTGAGCGGGGCCACCTACACCTTCATCCCCTACCGGACCGCGGCGAACGCGGTGCAGGACCTGGTCGCGGGCCGGATGCAGCTCACCATCGACAGCCCGACCATGCTCGCGCCGCTGATGCGCGACGGGCGGGTGAGGGGCCTCGCGGTCAGCTCCGCGGTGCCCTCCGACCTCGTTCCCGGCCTGCCGAGCATCCAGGGCGCCGGCATCGGCGGCTACGAGGTAACGGCCTGGCAGGTGCTGTTCGCCAGGCCCGGCACGCCGCCCGAGATCGTCGCGAGGCTGGAGGAGGCGGCAGGCAGGGCCGCCGCCGACCCCGAGCTGCGCCGCCGCCTGGCGAACGCGAGCGTGGAGACCTGGCCCGATCCTTCGGCGGCCGCCGCCGCCGCGCATGTCCGCGCCGAGGTGGAGCGCTGGGTGCCGCTGGTCACGGCGATGAATCTGAGGCCGAACTGATGCGCCCGGCGCTCCGCGCCCACCGTCCGCTCATCATGGGCCGCAAGGGCGCCGTGGCGAGCAACCACCCGGTCGCCACCCAGGCGGGCCTCGACGTGCTGAAGTCCGGCGGCAACGCGGCGGACGCGGCGCTTGCCGTCGCGCTGACGCTCGGCGTGGTGGAGCCGCACATGTCCGGCCTCGGCGGCGACGCGTTCTACCATGTGTGGGACGCGCGGCGGGGCGAGGGCGTGGTGTTCAACGGCACCGGCGCCGCGCCGCGCGCCGCGACCGCGGAGCGCTACCGGGAGGCCGGCGGCATCCCCAACCACGGCCCGCTCAGCGTCTCCGTCCCGGGCTGCGTCGCGGGCCTCGGCGCCATGCACGCGGCCTTCGGCTCGCGGCCCTGGGCCTCGCTGTTCGGCGCGGCCATCGAGGCGGCGCGCGACGGCTTCGCCGCCACCCACGCCTACCGCCACTTCGCCGGCGAGAACCGCCACCGCCTCCTGCCCGATCCCGACAGCCGCACGGCTTTCCTCCGGGATGGCGAGCCGCCGCCGCTCGGCGCCCTCGTCCTCCAGCCGGCGCTCGCCGCGACGCTGAAGGCGCTGGCCCAGGACGGGCCGGACGCCTTCTACCGCGGCCCGCTCGCCGCGCGCCTCGTCGCCGGCATGGCGGCGCGCGACGTGCCCATCGGCGCGGAGGACCTCGCCGGCACGGAGGCCGAGCGCCAGGCGCCGATCGCGGTGCCCTACCGCGGCTACACGGTGGCGCAGACGCCGCCGAACTCGACCGGCTTCACCCTGCTCCAGATGCTGCGCATCGTCGCGCGCTTCGACCTCGCTGCCCTCGGCTGGAACACGCCGGCGCTGGTCCACCTGCTGGTGGAGGCGAAGAAGCGGGCGTTCCTCGACCGCGAGGCGCATGGCGCCGATCCGCGCGGACGGGACATCCCGCTCGACCGCCTGCTGTCGGAGGCGCACGCCGCCGCCCACGCCGCGGCGATCGATCCGCGCCGCGCCGCGCGGCTGCCGGTGCGGCCCGAATGCGGGGGCGACACCACCTACTTCTGCGTCGTGGACGCCGCCGGCAATGCCGTCTCGGCGATCCAGAGCCTGAACTCCGCCTTCGGCTCCGGCGTCACCGCCGGCGAGACCGGCGTGCTGCTCAACAACCGCATGGCCTATTGGCACCTGGAGCCGCCGGGCCACGCCAACGAACTCCGGCCCGGCCGGCGCGTGCGCCACACCATGAACGCGCCGATGCTGCTGCGGGACGGCAGGCCCTGGTGCGTGCTCGGCACGCCCGGCGCGGACCACCAGGTGCAGGTCAACCTCCAGGCGATCGTCGCCATGGTGGATTTCGGCCTCGACCCGCAGCAGGCGCTGGAGGCGCCGCGCTGGACCAGCAGCCAGCCGGGCCAGGAGGCCAACTGGCCGCATGGCGGCGAGGACCTACTGACCCTGGAGGCCGGCTTCGGCGTCGACACCGCCGCCGCGCTCGAGGCGCTCGGCCACCGCGTCAGGGTCGTCCCCGACCTCGAGGGCCCGTGCAGCCTGGAGGCGATCCGCATCCTGGACAACGGCGTCCGCATGGCGGCCTCCGACCCGCGGCGCGACGGCTGGGCGGGGGCGTTCTGATGCGCCGCCCTCGCCGCCGGTTGCGGCGCGCGGCCCCGCCCGCCTAGGCTCTCGTCCGTCATGGCCCGCTTCCTCCTCCGCCGCCTGGTGGTCGCGCTCCTGGTCGCGGCCACGGTGATGACGGTGAGCTTCCTGCTCACGCGGCTGTCGGGCGACCTCGCCATCTCGATCGCGGGGCCGAACGCGACGCAGGAGGACGTAGATCTCATCCGCCGCGCCTACGGCCTCGACCGGCCTCTGTGGGTGCAGTATCTCGACTGGATGGGGCGTGCGCTGACCGGGGACTTCGGCGAGAGCTACTTCTTCAAGGACCGCGTCTCCAACCTCATCGCCGAGCGGCTGCCGGTCACCGTGAGCCTCGGCCTGGTCGGCCTCGGCATCGCCCTCGCCGTCGGCCCCCCGCTCGGCATCGTCGCCGCGGTGCGCGAGAACACCTGGGTGGACCGCGCCGTCATGCTGGTCGCCCTGATCGGCCAGGCGATGCCGAGCTTCTGGCTCGGCCTGATCCTGATGATCGTGCTCGGCCTCAACCTCGGCTGGCTGCCGATCTCCGGCACCGGGTCGTGGGAGCACTACGTCATGCCCGGGATCGTGCTCTCCTTCTCCGCCATCCCCTCGCTGATGCGCCTGACGCGCAGCGGGATGATCGACGCGCTGGCCTCGGACTACATACGGACGGCGCGCGCGAAGGGCCTCTCGCGCCTCTCCATCCTGGTCAAGCACGGCTTCCGCAACGCGGCCATCCCGGTGGTCTCGATCGCGGCGGTCCAGCTCGGCTTCATGCTCGGCGGCTCGATCGTGATCGAGACGGTCTTCGCCCTGCACGGCGTCGGCTTCCTGGCCTGGGAAAGCATCAGCAAGAACGACTTCCCGGTGGTGCAGGCGGTGGTCCTCGTCCTGGCGCTGATCTATGTCGGCCTGACGCTGCTCGCCGACTTGCTGAACGCCGTGCTCGACCCGAGGCTGCGCACGGCATGAGCGAGGCGGTCCTCCCCGGCGTCACGGTTCCGGAGCGGCGCCGCGGACGCCTGCTGCGCGATTCGGGCTTGGTGCTCGGGGGCCTGATCGTCGGCTTCGTGACGCTGGTCGCGGTCCTCGGGCCCTGGCTCGCCCCCTACGACCCCTTCGCGATCGACCTGACGCGACGCCTCGTCCCGCCCGCCTGGATGGAGGGCGGGACGCCGGAGAACCTGCTCGGCACCGACCAGCTCGGGCGCGACTACCTCTCGCGGCTGATCTACGGGGCGCGGATCTCGATGGTGATCGGCGTCCTCACGGTCGTCACCTCCGGCCTGATCGGCACGACGATGGGCGTTCTCGGCGGCTATTTCGGCGGGCGGGTGGACGACGTGGTGGTGTTCGCCATCACCGCGCGGCTCTCCATCCCCGTGGTCCTCGTGGCCCTCGCCGTCGTCGGGCTGATGGGATCGAGCTTCACCCTCGTCATCCTCGTCCTCGGCCTGCTGCTCTGGGACCGTTTCGCCGTGGTGGCGCGCTCTACCACCATGCAGATCCGCAACCTCGACTACGTCGCCGCCGCCTGGTGCGCCGGCTGCTCGCGCGCTTCGATCCTCTTGCGCGAGATCCTGCCGAACATCGCGAGCCACCTTGCCGTGGTCGCGACCCTGGAGATGGCGCTGGCGATCCTGCTCGAGGCCGCGCTCTCCTTCCTCGGTCTCGGCGTGCCGGCGCCGCTCCCCTCCTGGGGGCTGATGATCGCCGAGGCGAAGGAGTACATGTTCTTCTCGCCATGGGTCATCATGATCCCCGGCATCGCGCTGTTCGTGCTCGTGCTCGGCATCAACCTGCTGGGCGACGCGCTGCGCGACATGCTGGGCACGGACCTCAGCCGGTGAGCGCGCTGCTCGAGGTCGCCGGCCTGCACGTCCGCTTCGGCGAGGTCGCCGCGGTGCGCGGCGCCTCGCTCGTCGTCGCGCGGGGCGAGACACACTGCCTGGTGGGCGAGTCCGGCTGCGGCAAGTCGGTGACCGCGCTCGCCGTCATGGGGCTGCTCGCCCGCGGCGCGCGGCGCGCGGCGGAGCGCCTAGCCTTCGCCGGACAGGACCTGCGCGACCTCTCGGACCGCGCGATGTCGCGGCTGCGCGGCGACCGGATGGCGATGATCTTCCAGGAGCCGATGACCAGCCTGAACCCCTCCTACACCATCGGCAGCCAGATGACGGAGGTGCTCCGCCGCCACCGCCCCGGCGCGACGCGCGCCCAGGCCGTGGACCGCGCGGTGGAGCTGCTCGGGCGGGTCGGCATCACCGCGCCGGGCATGCGGCTCGGCCAGTACCCGCACCAGCTCTCCGGCGGCCTGCGCCAGCGCGTCATGATCGCCATGGCACTGATGTGCGAGCCGGAGCTGCTGATCGCCGACGAGCCGACCACCGCGCTCGACGTCACCGTGCAGGCGCAGATCCTGCGGCTGCTGGCGGGGCTGCAGCGCGACCTCGGCCTCGCCATCCTGCTCATCACCCACGACCTCGGCATCGTGGCGCGCGTCGCGCACCGCGTCTCGGTGATGTATGCGGGGGAGGTGGTGGAGAGCGCGCCGACCGCCGCGCTCTTCGCCGCGCCGCGCCATCCCTACACGCGCGGCCTGCTCTCCTGCGTGCCGGTGCCGGGCAAGGTGCGGCGCGACCAGCCGCTCGGCAGCATCCCCGGCGTGGTGCCGCGCATCCCGCCCGGCTTCGCGGGCTGCGCCTTCCGCGACCGCTGCGCCCATGCCCGCGCCGAGTGCTCGGGCGACGTGCCGCGCCGCGCCGCGGGACCGGAGCACGAATTCCTCTGCACCCTCGCGCCCGACTGGGCGCGCGCCGAGCCGGTCGCGGCATGAGCGGGGCCGCCGCGCCTCCCGCGATCGAGGTGAGGGACCTCCGCCGCGTCTTCCGCGTGCGCCAGGGCCTGTTCGCGCCGCCGCGCGAGGTGGTGGCGGTGGACGGGGTCTCCTTCCGCGTGCCGGCGGGCAGCGTGCTCGGCGTGGTCGGCGAATCCGGCTGCGGCAAGTCCACCCTGGCGCGGCTGATCCTCGGCCTGCTGCCGCCGAGCGCTGGCGAGGTGCTGGTGGAGGGCCGGCGCCTCGCGGAGATGGACCGCCGCGCGCGCGCGCGCCTGATCCAGCCCGTCTTCCAGGACCCCTTCGCCTCGCTCAATCCGCGCCGGCGCGTGCGCGACATCGTCGCCATGCCGCTCGTCGCCCAGGGCGACATGCCGCGCGCGGAGATCGAGCGCCGCGTCGCCGAGGTGCTCGAGCGCGTCGGCCTCTCCCGCGAGCAGGGCGACCGCTTCCCCGCGCAGCTCTCCGGCGGCCAGCGCCAGCGCGTCGCCATCGCGCGCGCCCTGGTGCTGCGCCCGCGCGTCGTCGTGTGCGACGAGCCGACGAGCGCGCTCGACGTCTCGGTGCAGGCGCAGATCCTGAACCTGCTCGCCGAGCTCCGCCGCGACCTCGGCCTCACCTACCTCTTCATCAGCCACAACCTCGCCGTGGTCGAGCACGTCGCGACCGAGGTCGCGGTGATGTATCTCGGCCGCATCGTCGAGCGGGCGGAGGCCGAGGCGCTCTTCGCCGCCCCGCGCCACCCCTACACGCGCGCGCTGCTCGCCAGCGTGCTGACGCCGGAGCCTGGGCTCGGCGTGCCCGATGTCGGCCTGGGCGACGTCATGCCCGATCCCGCGAACATCCCGCCGGGCTGCCGCTTCCACCCGCGCTGCCCGCTCGCCTTCGCGCGCTGCCCGGCCGAGGCGCCGGTCCCCGTCGCCACGGCGGCGGGGATCGTCGAATGCCACCTGGAGAACACGGCGGCCGCCCGGGCGGCCGCCTGAGGCGCGCCTACTTCCACTTCGCCAGGTAGAAGCGCGGCAGCTCATCCGGATACGGCGTGAAGTCGAGCTGGCGCGAGAAGGCGTAGGCGTTGACGTAGGTGTGCAGCGGGATCCAGTAGGCCTGCTCGGTGATGCGCCGGATCGCGGCGGAGTAGGCGCGGCGGCGCGTCTCCTCGTCGTTGCTCGAACCGCCTTCCTCGACCAGCTTCGTCACCTCCGGGTCGCGCGCGTAGTCGTTGCCGCCGCCGCCGAAGTAGTTCGGTAGGATCGCGGAGACGTCGTTGATCGAGTAGCTGCCCCAGCTTCCCATGTTCAGCGCCAGCTCCCCGCGCAGCGCGCGCTGGATCTGCGCCGCCACCTGTAGCAGGTTCAGGCGGGCGCGGATGCCCACCGCCTGCAGGTAGTTCTGCACCGCCTCCGACCACTGCCGCGGCTGCACGTAGCTCGTCAGCTCGACGTCGAAGCCGTTGGGGAAGCCGGCCTCCGAGAGGAGCCGGCGCGCCTTGTCGGGGTTGTAGTCGTACTTGACCGCCGCTTCGCCGTCGCAACCGAACTGGCTCGGGAAGCAGGGCGCGTCCGGTACGCGGGAGCCGCCGCGCACGAGGCGGTCGGCGAGCGCCTGGCGGTCGATGGCGTGGAAGAGCGCCTGCCGCACCTTCAGGTTCGTCATCGGGTTGCCAGCGCCGCTGCGCCCCGCGGCGTCGGGCTGAAGGTAGCCGACGCGCATCGATTCCTTCTGCACCGCCTGCAGCGTCGGCAGGCGGTTCACGTTCTCCATCTGGTCGGGGTTGATGTTCCAGATCCAGTCCACTCGGCCGGAGAGGAGTTCGGTCAACTCGGTGGCGGCGTCCGAGAGGTAGCGCGCGGTGATCCGCCGGATCGCCGGCCGGCCCTTGGGGCCGCCCTCGTAGTAGTCGTCGAAGCGCTCGTACTCCACCCCCACCGAGACGTCCACCTTGGCGAAGCGGTAGGGGCCGGTGCCGACCGGGGCGCGCGCGAAGCCCTCCGGCCCGACGCGCTCGCGGTAGGCCTTGGGCCAGATCGGCGTGATGAGCGCGAGGTAGTCGAGCGCGGCCGGCATCGGATGCTTCATGTGCAGCCGGACGGTGTTCGGCCCCGTCTTCTCCGCGCCCTGCATCCAGGCGTAGTTGCTCGGCGTCGCGACGCGGCTTGCCGGGTCGGCGACGGTGTTGATCGTGTAGACGACGTCGTCGGGCCCGAAGGGGCTGCCGTCGTGGAACTTTACGCCCTGGCGCAGCGTGAACTCGAGCGTCTTGCCGTCCACCCAGCGCCATTCGGTGGCCAGGGCGGGGACGATCCGGAAGCTCTCGGGGTCGCGGTGCACCAGCCCGTCGAAGGCCTGGTGGCCGATGATGACGCCGGTCCGCTGGCTGTTGTAGTAGGGGTCCACGTTCGGCACCGCGTCGCGGAAGCCGACGCGCAGCGTGTTCGCGCTGCGCTGCGCCGTCGCCTCCCGCGGCGCCGCGATGGCCGGCAGGGCGAGGCCCCCGGCCGCCCCGAGCAGCCCCTTGCCGATGCTGCGCCGCCGCATGGTCATGTCCGTCTCCCTCTCTCCCGTGCCGCGAGCCTAGGCAATCGCGGCCATCGCCGGCAAGCGTCGTCGCCGCCTCAGCCGAAGCGCTCCCCGAGGAAGCGGAGCAGGTCGGCGGCGCAGCGCTCCGGCGCCATGTCGCAGATGTTGTGCGGCATGTGCTCGTAGGCGATGATGCGCAGGTCCCTGACGTTCCGCCGGTACGGCTCGTAGCCGTCGGTGCCGCCGACCGTCTCCTCGCCGGGATAGACGACGAGCGTCGGGCAACGGATGCGCGTGAGGTCCTCCGCCCACGAGCGGCTCGCCATGTGCCGGATGAAGCGCGCGACGAACGCGGGATCGCACTCCGCCGTCTGCTTCAGGAACCACTGCACCAGGCCCGGGTCGGTGGTCTTGAGGTCGAAGCGCATGTGGATGGTGCGCGCGAGGAAGGGCGTGTAGCCCTCCTTCTCCATCTGCGGCAGCCAGTCCAGCGCCGCGGGGTCCAGGCCGGGCGTCGAGCCGTAGGTGGCGAGGCTCAGCGCGCGGTCCGGGTGGTGGATCGCGATCTGCTGCGCGACGTAGCCGCCGGCCGAGTTGCCGACGATGTGCGCCTTCGCGATGCCGAGGTGGTCGAGCAGCGCGATCGCGTCTGCGGTCAGCAGCTCGAGCGAGAATGGCTCGTCCGGCCGCGGCGTGTCCGACCCGCCGTGGCCGCGCAGGTCCATCCGCACTACGGGATGCCGGCGCGCGAGCAGCGGCACCATGGCGTAGAACCGCCGCGAATTGCCCATCGCCGAGTGGAGCAGCAGGATCGGCGGCGGATTGCGCCACGGGTCGGTGAAGTCGTCCACGTAGTAGGCGATGCGCTTGCCGTCGGCTGCGGCGAAGTGGTGCTGGTTGGTCACGCGCATGCCTTTTCCCTACTGCGGCTCGATGCCGGCGCGGCGGACGATCTCGGCCAGGCGCTCGCGCTCCGAGGCGATGAAGCGCCCGAACTCGGCGCCGCTGACGGCGCCCGGCTCGAAGCCCATCTCGGCGAAGCGCTCGCGGAAGGCGGCGGAGCGGATGGTCGGCACGGCGGCCGCCTCGGCGCGCCTGAGCACCGCCTCCGGCGTGCCCGCGGGCGCGACGATGCCCCACCACGCGCCCATGGCGAAGCCCGGGAGGTCCGCGGCCTCGGCCACGGTCGGCACGTCGGGCGCCGCGGCGAGGCGCCGCTCGCCGGAGACGCCGAGCGGCCGCAGCCGGCCCTCGCGCAGGTGCGGCAGGGCCGGGCCGGCGGAGGCGAAGGCCGCCTGCACCCGCCCCGCGATCAGGTCCACCAGCATGTCCGCGTCGCCGCGATAGGGCACGTGGGTGAAGCGGACCCCGGTCATCGCCTGGAACAGCTCCATCGTCAGGTGCGGCCCGGCGCCGACGCCCGAGGAGGCGAAGCTGACCGAGCCCGGCCGGTGCCTAGCGAGCGCGATGAACGCCTTCGCGTCCGTCGCCGGCACGCCCGGATGCACGACCAGGAAGTAGGGCGCCGAGGCGGCGAGGGCGATCGGCGCGAAGTCGCGCACGGGGTCGTAGCCGAGGTTGCGGCGGATCGCCGGCGCCAGCACGTGCGCGCTCGCCATCGCGAACAGGGTGTAGCCGTCCGGCAGGGCGCGCGCCGCCGCCTCCGCCGCGATCGAACCGGCCGCGCCCGAGCGGTTCTCCACCACGACGGTCTGGCCGAGCGCGTCGCTCATGCCCTGCGCCACCGCGCGCGCCACGAGGTCGTTGGCGCCGCCGGCCGGGTAGCCGACCAGCATCCGCACGCTGCGGGTGGGCCATTCGCCTGCCGGTTGCTGCGCCGCCGCGCCCACGGGCGCGGCCAGCGCCCCGGCCGTCCCGAGCAGCGCGGCGCGGCGTGAAAGCCGGTGCGGATGGTGCATGGCGGCCTCCTCCCCGGTCGGCGGACCGCGACGAGCCTATTCCTCGCCCCCGGCGGCAACAAGCCGGACGGCGCGGATCGCCGGCCGCGTTCCGTGCATGGCGCCGCGGATCCGCCGATGCGAAGCCGAGGCTGTGCTCGGCGGGAATTGAGGCGCACGCTTCCCGATCGGATGCGCCCGTCTGGCACGACCGTCGCCGGCGAGGAGCGAGGCGCGTGCGGCCGGGACGGCGGTGCCCATGCTTGACAGGCGCCACCTCCGCCCCTGTCATCCCGCCCGCCCGACAAGCCGCCGGAGGAGCACCGTGGGGGACACGACGACGCAGCAGACCGAACCGCCCGTCCTCGTCGCCCGCGAGGGACCCGTGGTGCGCGCCACGCTCAACCGCCCGGCGCAGCGCAACGCGATGAACACGGCGCTGGTAGAGGCGCTCGACGCGCTCATCGCCTCGCTGCGCGAGGACCGCAGCGCGCGGGTGCTCGTCCTCTCGGGTGCGGGAGGCAATTTCTGCGCGGGCCTCGACCTCGTGGAGCTCGGCAGCGGTGCGCTGACTCCCGAGCAGCGCCTCGCCGCGAGCCAGGAGCGCAACCGCCGCACGGCGGAGCGCTTCCTCGCCATCAGCGCGCTGCCGCAGGTGGTGATCGCGCAGATCGAGGGCGCGGCGCATGCCGGCGGGCTCGGCTTCGTCTGCTGCGCCGACATCGCCCTCGCCGCCGGCAACGCCCGCTTCGCCGCGCCGGAGGCGCGCCGCGGCCTGGTGCCGGCGCAGATCCTCCCCTGGCTGGTCCGGCGGATGGGGCGCGCCCATGCGACGCGCCTGGTGCTGCAGGGTGCCGTGATCGGCGCGGCCGAGGCGGAACGGATCGGCCTCGTGCACCAGGTCGCGCCGGACGCCGCGGCGCTCCGCGCGCTGGTGGACGCGACGGTGCGCGACGTGCTGCAGAACGCGCCCGGCGCGCTCGCCGAGACCAAGGCGCTGATCGCCGCGCTCGGCCCGCTGGCACCGGAGGGCTACGCCGAGGCGGGCGCCGCCGCCTTCGCGCGCTGCGCCGCGGGGCCGGAGGCCGCCGAGGGCATCGCCGCCTTCCGCGAGAAGCGCCCGCCGCGCTGGGCCGCCGCCGCAACAGGTTGACCGGCCCGCCGGGCCGGTCCGTAATGCGGCGGCGATGAGCCCGCCCATCCTGCACGCCGAGGGCCTGCGCTACGCCTATCGCGGCGTGCCCGCCGTGCAGGAGGTCTCGCTCAGCGTCGGCGAGGGGGAGATCGTCGCGCTCCTCGGCGCGAACGGCGCCGGCAAGTCCACCACGGTGAACATGCTGGCGGGCGTCCTGCGCCCCGCCGCCGGCCGCGTCCTCTGGCGGGGCGAGGACATCGCGGGCCTGCCCGCCCATCGCGTGCTCGAGCGCGGCATCGCGCTCGTTCCCGAGGGGCGGCTGATCTTCCCGCAGATGACGGTGCTGGAGAACCTCCAGGTCGCCGGCGCGGCGCCCCGCGCGGCGGCGGAGTTCCCGCGGCGGCTGGAGGAGATCTTCGGCATCTTCCCCCGGCTCGCGGAGCGCCGCGCCCAGCCCGCCGGCTCGCTCTCGGGCGGCGAGCAGCAGATGCTCGCCATCGCCCGCGGCCTGGTCGCCCGGCCGGAGCTGCTGATCCTCGACGAGCCCTCGCTCGGCCTCGCGCCGATGCTCGTGCGCGCGGTGTTCGATCTGGTGCGCGACCTCAACGCGCGCGGCATCACCGTGCTGCTGGTCGAGCAGAACTTGCACCAGTCCCTGCGCGTCGCCGGCCGCGGCTACGTGCTGGAGAAGGGGCGCGTCGCGCTCTCCGGCACCGGTGCGGCGCTGCTCGAGGACCCCTATGTGCGCCAGACCTATCTCGGGATGTGAGGAAACGCCGCGATGATGAGAGCCACCCGCCGCACCGTGCTCGCCATCGGCCTCGCCGCGCCCTTCGTCGCGCGCGCGCAGGCGCAGCCGCGCGCCGTCCCGCTCGGCGGCTCGATCCCGATGACCGGCGCCGCCGCGGAGACCGGCCTGAACGTGCTGCACGGCTACCAGGCGGCGGTGAAGCGCATCGAGGAGATGGGCGGCATCCAGGCGGGCGGCCAGACCTACCGCTTCGAGCTGCGCCTGGTGGACGACGCCTCCGACCCCTCGCGCGCGGTGACGCTGATCCAGCGCCAGGTGGACGAGCAGGTGCCGCTGTTCCTCGGCTCCTTCGGCTCGAACATCGTGCTGCCGACCTGCGCCATCACCGAGCGCGCGCGGCGCCCGATGGTCCAGGCCGGCGGCGGCTCCGACCAGATCTTCACCCAGGGCCGGCGCTACGTCTTCGGCGTCTTCCCGCGCGCGACCCGGCAGTTCGAGACGACGACGAACTTCTTCAAAAGCCTCGACCCGAAGCCGCAGACCTTCGCCATCCTCTACACCAACGACCCCTTCAGCCGCTTCTCCGCCGAGGGCGCGCGGACCTCGCTCACCGGCGCCGGCTTCCAGGTGACCGATTTCGTGCAGCTCCCCGCGGTGGTGACCGACGTCACCACCGTGCTCGCCCGGATCCGCGAGACGCGGCCGGACGTGCTGATCGCCACCACGCACGACGAGCACTCTCTGCTCATCACGCGCCAGATGATCAGCAGCGACACCAACGTGAAGCTCGCCTATTTCGGCCTCGGGCCGCAGACCGCCGCCTACCGGCAGGCGATCGGGCGCTATGCGGACTCGATCCTCACGGCGTCCTACTGGGCGTCGAACGCCCCCTACCAGTGCCCCTACTTCGGCAGCGCCAAGGGGTTCGAGGAGTACTACAACCGCAACTTCCAGCGCCCGCTCGCCTACCACATGGCCTCCGGCGCGGCCTGCATCCTCGCCTTCGCCGAGGCGCTGAAGGCCGCCGGCGGGCCGGACGCGGCGAAGATGCGCGACGCGCTCGCCGCCATGGACTTCCTGTGCTTCTACGGCCGGATCAAGTTCACGCCGCAGGGCGATGGCGACGCCGAGCTGATGGGCCCGCTCGTCGCCCAGGTGCAGGGCGGCAGGCTGGAGATCGTGGGCCCGCCCGCCGCGGCGACGGCGCGCCCGATCTGGCCGGCGCCGCCCTGGAACCAGCGCGGCTGAAGGGAAGGGGAGGCGCGACCATGATCGACATGCGCGTGAACTGGCCGAACGGCGCCCGCATCGCGGTGATGCTCACCTTCGACTTCGACGCGGAGACGCTCTGGACCAGCCGCGATCCCGCCAATGCCCGCCGTCCCGGCACGCTCAGCCAGGGCACCTATGGCGGCCGGGTCGCGGTGCCGAAGATCCTCGAGACGCTGCGCGAGGCCGGCGTGAAGGGCACCTTCTTCGTCCCCGGCTGGACCGCCGAGCACTGGACCGACCGGGTCGAGATGATCCTGAAGGAAGGCCACGAGGTCGCCCACCACTCCTACAGCCACCGCTGGATCGATCCCGACTTCCCCGACCAGGAGGCCGAGGAGATGGAGAAGGGGCTGGAGGCGCTGAAGCGCACGGTCGGTGTCGTCCCGAAGGGCTACCGCTCCCCGGCCGGCGAGACCAGCGACAACATGATCCGCCTGCTGCAGAAGCACAATTTCCTCTACGACTCCTCGCTCATGGCGGACATCAATCCCTACCGCCTCACCGGCCCGGACGGCACCCCCGGCCCGATCGAGATCCCCTGGCACTGGAGCCTGGACGACGCGGTCTTCGCGCTGTTCTCGATCAGGAACCCCCGCCCGATCTTCACCAACGGCCACATCAGGGAGGTCTGGCAGGACGAGTTCCGCGAGATCTACCGCTGGGGCGGGCTGTTCGACCTCGTCATGCACCCGCAGGTCAGCGGGCGCCCGAGCCGGATCGCCCTGCTGCGCGAGATGATCGCCTGGATGCGGACCTTCCCCGGCGTCTGGTTCGCCACCGGCACGGAGGTCGCCGAGGCCTGGGCGAAGGCGCACGAAGGCAAGTGATCCCCCTCCTCCAGACGCTGCTCGACGGGCTGGTGCTGGGCGGCGTCTACGCCTTCGCCGCGGTGGGCTTCAGCCTGATCTTCGGCGTGCTCGGCGTGGTGAATTTGACGCACGGCGTCTTCGTCGTGCTCGGCGCCTACGGCGCGCTGCTGCTGCACGAGGTGGTCGGGCTCGACCCGATCCTCGGCCTGCCGCTGGTGATGGCGGCGCTGTTCGCGCTCGGCTACCTCTACCAGCGCACGCTGATCGCGGCGGCGGTGGAGCGCGCCTCGCTGGTGGCCTCGCTGCTGGTCACCTTCGGCGTGGCGCTGATGGCGCGCAACCTGCTGCAGGTCGTCGCCTCGCCGGACGTGCGCAGCATCGCCACCGCCTACAGCTTCGCCGGGCTGTCGCTCGGGCCGCTGCGCGTGGACCTGGTGCGGGCGGCCGGGCTGCTGACCAGCCTGGTGCTGCTCTCCGGCCTCGCGCTGCTGCTCGGGCGCACCGCCTTCGGGCGCGCGATCCGCGCCACCGCGCAGCAGCCGGTGGGCGCGGCGCTCTCCGGGGTGAACGTCCGGCACGTGCACGGCCTCACCTTCGGCCTCGGCGCCGCCTTCGCCGGCGCCTCGGGCGCGGTGATCGGCATGATGCTGCCCTTCACGCCGGGCTCCGAGGCCGCCTGGACGCTCAACGCCTTCGTCGTCGTCACCCTGGGCGGCGTCGGCAGCCCGCAGGGCGCGCTGCTCGGCGGGCTGCTGCTCGGCGTGATCGCGACCCTGACGGCGCAGTATGTCGGGCCCGCCTTCCAGAACGCGGCGATGTTCCTCGTGCTGGTGCTGATGCTGCTGCTCCGCCCGCAGGGCCTGCTCGGCCACGCCTTCGCGGCCAGCCGATGACGATCCGGATCGCCGCCGTCCTCCTCCTCTTCGCCGCGCTCGCCGCGGCGCCGGCCTTCGTCCCGCCCTTCGAGGTGCGCGTCCTCTCCCTGTTCTGCTTCTGGGGCGCGCTCTCCCTCGCCTGGAGCATCCTCGGCGGCTTCGCCGGCTACTGGAGCTTCGGCCACACCGTCTTCATCGGCGTCGGCGCCTTCGTCCCCGGCCTGATCGTCGCCAGGCTGCTCGATGGCGGCGGCGCGGAGCTGATGCCGCTGATGGTGCTCGCCGGCGGCCTCGTCTCGGCGGCCTTCGCCGCCGTCATCGCCTGGCCGCTGCTCCGCCTGCGCGGGATCTACTTCGCCATCGCCATGCTCGGCGTCGCGCAGGTGACCGGCGAGCTCTCGGCCGCGATCGAGTGGATCGGCGGCGGCATCGGCCTCTCCCTGCCCGACGCCGCGCCGGCCGCGCTCGCGCCGGAGGCCTTCTACCACTACGTCTTCGTCGGCCTCCTCGCGCTGACCGTCGGCGTCGCCGCCTGGGTGCGCGGCGCGCGGTTCGGCCAGGGCCTGCTCGCGATCCGCGAGGACGAGGACACCGCGCGCATGCTCGCCGTGCCGACCGAGGGCTACAAGATCGCGGCGCTCGTCCTCTCCGCCTTCCTCACCGGCCTGCTCGGCGCGACCTACGGCTTCAGCCTCGGCTACATCACCACCGACAGCGTCTTCCGCACCGACTTCTCGCTCAACATGATCGTCCACGCGCTGCTCGGCGGCATCGGGACCGTCGCCGGGCCGCTGCTCGGCGCCGCGGTGATGGTGGTGCTGACCCAGGTGGTGCTCGGCGAGATGCTCAACCTGCACCTCTTCGCCACCGGCGCGCTGGTCGTCGCGATGGTGCTGCTCGCGCCGCAGGGCCTGCTCGGCCTCTGGCGCCGGCGCGCGCGGCGCGGCGCGGACGGGAGGCCCCGCCCATGAGCGCGCCTCCGGTCCTCGAGGTCCGCGGCCTCACCAAGCGGTTCCGCGGCCTGGTGGCGCTGGACGGCGTGGACTTCGCGGTCCCGGAAGGCGCGATCTGCGGCCTGATCGGGCCGAACGGCGCCGGCAAGTCCACCCTGTTCAACCTCGTCACCGGCTTCCTCCCGCCGAGCGAGGGCGAGATCCGCTTCCGCGGCGCGCCCGTGACGGGATGGAGCCCGCAGCAGGCGGGCCGCAGCGGCATCGCCCGCGCCTTCCAGATCGCGCGTCCCTTCCCGGGCCTCACGGTGCGGCAGAACGTCCGCATCGGCGCGCTGTTCGGCCGCAGCGGGCCGCGCGACGTGGAGGGCGCGACGGATTCCGCGCTCGCCCTGCTCGGCATCGAGGACCTCGCCGACCGCCCGGCCGAGGGCCTCACCGTCGGCCATCTGCGCCGGCTCGAGGTCGCGCGCGCCCTCGCCGCGCGCCCCCTCCTCCTGCTCGCCGACGAGCCTTGCGCCGGCCTCAACCCCGCCGAGACCGACGCCATGATCGCCGCGCTGCGGCGCATCCGCGACGGCGGCGTGACCATCTGGCTCGTCGAGCACGACATGCGCGCGGTGATGGGCGTCTGCGACCGCATCCTCGTCATCGCCGCCGGCCGCGCCATCGCCGAGGGCACGCCGGGCGAGGTCGCCGCGGACCCCGCCGTCATCGCCGCCTATCTCGGCGCGGCGGAGGAGTCCCGCGGCGCATGATCCGGGACCCGATCCTCGTCGCCGGCTGCGGCGCGGTCGGCGGCTACCTCGCCGCGCATCTCCGGCGCCTCGGCCGCGAGATCCTGATCCTCGAGCCCTGGGCGGCGAACCGCGAGGCGATCGCCGCGCGCGGCCTGCGCGTCGAGGAGCCGGACGGCGTGCTGACCGCCCTCGGCCTGCCCGTGTTCCACGCGCCCGGCGACCTGGCCGGCCGGCCGATCGGCCTCGTCATCCTCTGCAGCAAGCTGTTCGAGGCGCTGCCCCTGGTCGCGGCGCTCGAGGCCAAGGCGCACCACCGCGGCCCCTACCTCGCCACGCTCAACGGCCTCGCGGACGGCAGGATCGCCGGCATGGTCGGGCCGGAGCGGGTGATGGGCTGCATCGTCACCGGCTTCTTCGGCCATCTCGTCGCCCCGGGCCTGGTGCAGCGCCACCGGCGGCGCGATCCGGGCGGCGCGCACCCGCTGTTCCGCATCGGCGAGGTCGCCGGCCCGCCGGGCGAGCGGGTCCGCGCCCTGGCGGAGCTGCTCGGCCGGATCGACGCGACCGAGGTCGTCGCCGACCTGCCGCGCGCCCGCTGGACCAAGCTCGTCTTCAACGCGATGACCTCGCCGCTCGCCGCCGTGCACGGCCGGCCGACGCGCGACCTGTTCCTCGACCCCGCGCTGCGGGCGGAGATGACGGAGCTCGCCTTCGAGGCGGTGCGCGTCGCCGCCCTGGTCGTCACGGAGATCGAGGCGATCTGCGGCATCCCCGGCGCGCTCTGGCATGCCGCCGCGAACGGCGAGCCGACCGCGCGCGCCGCGCTCGACCAGGCCCTCCGCCGCTACGGCGAAGGCGTCAGCCCCGCGGCCACCAGCGGCATGGCGCAGGACCTCGCGCGCGGCCGCCCGACCGAGGCGGACTGGCTGAACGGGGCCATCGTCGAGGAGGCGGAGGCGCGCGGGCTGGCGGCGCCGGCCCACCGCGCGGTCATCGCGCGCCTGCACGCCCTCTCGGCCGCGCACCGCGCGCGATGACGGCGCCGACGAGGGCGCCGACCAGCGCGAGCTGCGCCGCGATCGCGACGAAGGCCGCCTCCCACCCCGCCCAGGCGACCACCGCCGCGAACAGCGACGGTCCGGCGACATAGCCGAGGAAGATCACCAGCGTGCTCCCCGCCGTCGCCTCGGCGACGCGATCGAGCGGGCAGAGCCGGGCCACCTCCGCCATCGTCACGCCGTTCCAGCTCGCCCCCGCCGCGGCGGCGAGCGCGCCGAGCGCCGCGACCAGCCACGGCCCGGTCCCCGGCGCGTGCGTCCCGAGCGCCACGACGCAGGCGGCCGCGGCGAAGGCCTGCACCACCAGGTTCAGCAGCGCCCGCCCGGTGCGGTCGGCGAGCCAGCCCAGCACGATCCGCGCCACGATGCCGGCCGCCTGCATCGCCGCGAACACCGTCCCCGCCTGCACCAGCGGGAAGCCGCGCGCCTCGACCAGCCAGGTGACGGTGAAGGAGAACAGGCTGCCCTGCACCATCGCGAAGGCCACGGCGAGCGCCGTCAGCGGCGGCAGCAGCGGATCGAGCCGCAGCGCGCGGAAGGGCGCGGCGAGCGCCCCCGGCGCGAGCAGCGCGCGCGGGCCGAGGTGCCGCGTCGGGTCGCGCTCCGCGTCCATCGTCTCCCGCACCGGCTGCACGGCCGCGGCCGCGCACAGCGAGACGACCAGCGTCAGCAGCACCGCCGCCGGCCAGCCCGCCGCGGCCGCCACCGGGGCGCAGATCAGCCCCGCCAGCACGCCGCCGAGCGGCGCCCCCGCCTGCTTGACCGAGAAGATCAGCGTGCGGTGCCGCTTCGGCGCCGCCGCCGCGAGGATCCGGCTCCCCGCCGGCGGCGACGGCCCGTAGCCGAGGCCGAGCAGCAGCCCGGCGAGCGCCAGTCCCGGCAGCGTCCCCGTCGCCAGCGCGGCCATGCCGGCGGCCTGCAGCACCGCCCCGGCCTGCAGCGTGCGCACCGGCCCGAGCCGCGCCAGCACCGCGCCCCCGCCCAGCAGGAACAGCACCGTGCCGAAGGCGACGAGCGAGCTGAGCGGCCCCATCCGCTCCGGCGGCAGCCCCGCCTCCGCGATGACCAGGGGCGCGATCACCGGGAGGCTCTGGTTCAGGAAGGAGGCGACGGTCTGCGTCAGCAGCGTCGCCCCCAGCGCGGTGGCCCAGACGGGCATCACCGCGCGCGCCGCTCGGCCGCCCCGCTCAATCCGGCTTGATCCCGGCGGCGCGGATCACGCGCGTGAACTTCTCCGTCTCGCGCGCGATCAGGTCCGCGTACTCCGCGGGCCCGCCGCCGTGCGGGATGAACCCCATCTGGTTCAGCCGCGGGGCGAGATCGGGGCGCCGCACCGCCTCGCCGAACACGGCGGCGAGCCGCTCGATGATCGGCGCCGGCGTGCCGGCGCGGGTCAGCACGCCCCAGTTGGTGAACACGTCCACGTCGGCGAGGCCCACCTCGCGGAAGGTCGGCACGTCGGGGAAGGCCGGCGCGCGCGCCTCGCCGGTCACCGCCAGCGCGCGCACCCGCCCGCTCTCGATGTGCGGGCCGGAGGCGCTGAGGCCGTTGAAGGTCATCGGCACGTGCCCGGCGATCACGTCGTTCATCGCGGGCCCGGAGCCGCGGTAGGGCAGGTGGGTGATCTGGATGTCCGCGGCGAAGCGCAGCATCTCCCCCGCCAGATGCGTCGGCGACCCGTTGCCGCCGGAGGCGTAGGCGAGCGCGCCCGGCCGCTCCTTCGCCATCCTCACCAGGTCGGCCATGGTGCGGGCCGGGAAGCCGGCATGCACGACCAGCACGATCGGCGCGCGCGCCAGCAGGCACACCGGCGCGAGGTCGCGCGCCGTGTCGTAGGGCAGGCGCGGGAACAGCCCCGGGTTGATCGAGATCGAGGTGTCCACCGCGAGCAGCGTGTAGCCGTCGGGCTCCGCGCGCGCGACCATCTCCGTCCCGATGGTGCTGCCGCCGCCGGGCCGGTTCTCGATCACCAGCGGCTGGCCGAGCGCGCGCGAGACATGCGGCTCGAGCGTGCGGATCAGGTTGTCCGTGCCGCCGCCGGGCCCGAAGGGGATGACGAGGCGAACGGGGCGCGTCGGATAGCCCTGCTGGGCCGAGGCGCCGCGCCCGACGGCAACGCCAGCGGCAGCGGCGAGCGCCGCGGCCAGGGATCGGCGATGGATCTGCGGCATCCGGCGGTCCTCCCTCCTGCATGCGCATCGTAGCCCTGCCGGGCGGCGGGGCCAACAAGGGGCCATGCCTTGCGGCGCATGCCTGCCGGCGCTTTCATCCGCGCGACCGCGGGAGGGACCGATGCCCGAGCCGAACATGGCCTTCGTCACGGCGAGCGACGGCGTGCGCCTCGCCTACCGCGTGGACGACTTCACCGATCCCTGGGCCACCCCGCCGACGCCGATCCTCCTCCTGCACGCGGCGATGGGCGAATACCGCCGCTGGTACGCCTGGATTCCGATCCTCGCGCGGCGCTTCGCCACGATCAGCCAGGACCTGCGCGGCTTCGGCGCCTCCGAGGTGCCGGACGAGTCGAAGCCGATCACCGTCGAGCGGCTGGTCGAGGACGCGATCGGCCTGCTCGACCATCTCGGCGTCGCGCGCGCCCATGTCGTCGGCCTCTCCGCCGGCGGCTATGTCGGCCAGCGCATGGCGATGGCGCATCCCGACCGGGTGGCGACGCTCGCCCTCTTCGCCTCCACGCCGGGCCTGAAGAACAGCCGGGCCGCGACCTGGCCCGCGCGCGCCGCCGCGGTCGGCCTCGAGGCCTTCATGCGCGAGGGCGTCGCCGACCGCTTCCCGAGGGAGGCCGATCCGCGCCTCGTGGACTGGTTCTGCCGCCGGACCGGCGCCTGCGACCTCGGCTGGGTCGGCCGCTTCGTCGCCCACATGAGCAGCCGCGACTGGGAGGAGGAACTGCCGCGCATCGCCTGCCCGACCCTGATCGTCGCCCCCGGCGAGGAGCCCATCGGCTCGCACAACCAGTACGAGCGCATGCGCGACCGCATCCCCGGCAGCGAGCTCCTCACCTACGAGGGCATGCCGCACAACATCGGCGACGCGGCGCCGGAGCGCTGCGCCCGCGACCTGCTCGCCTTCCTCGACCGCCGCGGCGGCGGCGCGTGATCAGGCGCCCTGCAGCTCGACCTTCTGCCGCCCGGCCTTCTCCGCCTCCGCCAGCGCCTCGCCGTAGTTGGCGCGCTGGTAGGTGGTCATGAACTCCGAGTAGGTGATCGGCTCGTACCGCGGCGGGTTGTCGGCGTCCACGCAGGTCGGCACGGGCGTCATCACGTGCCCGAAGGAGCAGTCCATGAAGAACGGGATGGCGTAGCGCTCGCGCCCGGAGCGGTTAACCACCCGGTGCGGCGTCGCCAGGAAGCGGTCGTTGGTCCAGCGGCGCAGCAGCATGCCGCCGTTGACGAGAAAGGTGCCCTCCGGCGCCGGCGCGTCGAGCCAGGTGCCGTCCGGCAGCCGCACCGACAGGCCCGGCACCCTGTTCTGCGCCAGGATGGTCATGAAGGAGGTGTCCACATGCGGCGCGAGGCCCCATTCCTCCTCCGCCGTGGCCGGGTCCTGCTGCGGGTAGTGCGTCATCCGCAGGGTGTACATCGGCTCGCGGAACGCCTCGTCGAACCAGTCCGGCGGCAGGCCGAGCGCGACCGCGTAGAGCGGCACCAGCGACTTGCCCAGCGCCTCCATGGCATCCATGTAGCGCAGCGCCGTCTCGCGGAAGCCCGGGAGGTTCTCCGGCCAGCGGTTGCGCGCGCGGAAGCGCACGCCGTTCACCACGTCCGGGTGGTCCGCCGGCAGCTCGCGCTTGAGGAACACCGCCTCGTTGGCGTTCGGCTTGTAGATCGTGCCGAGCGAGTTCATGCGGGTCGTCGAGCCGCGCATGGGCATGTAGCCCATGTTGTGCTCGTTGAAGCGCATCGCGAGCTTCGCCTCGAGCGGCTGGGCGTGGAAGCGGCGCGCCGCCTCGAACACCTCCTCGACCAGCGCCTCCGGCACGCCGTGGTTGCGCACGAAGTAGAAGCCCACCTCGGTGAAGGCCCGGCGCAGCTCGGCGCCGAGGCGCTCCAGCGCGCCGGGCTCGCCCGCGCGCAACGGGCCGAGGTCGAGGACCGGGATCGCAACCGCCGCCATTCTCCGCACTCCCTCTCGAAAGGCGGGGACGAGCCTAGGCCGGGGCGGCCCTGGCGCAAACCCTGCCCGGATGCGCGGCGCCATGCACGCCGGGCGGGCAGGCCGGGTCCCGGCCGGCGGAAGCGCGGCCAAGGCGGGGCTTGCACCGCGGCGCGCCCAGGCGTTCACTCGCGGCGGGGAGAGGATCCGTCGGGAGGCCGCCAATGCGAATCCGCCTGCGCTCCGCACTGTTCGCCGCCGCGCTGCTGGCCCTGGCGCCTGCCGCGGACACCCAGCGGCCGGCGCACGCCCAGGCCCAGCAGCGGCCGCTCGTCTGGGGCGACAACCTGCCCGCCTCGCTCGATCCCCACGCGCTGTTCGACGTGCCGAGCCAGTTCATCCTGCTCAATGTCTACGACGGGCTCTACCGCTACCAGGGCAACCCGCCGGAGCTCGTCCCCTGGCTCGCCGAACGCCACACGGTCAGCGAGGACGGCCTGACCTGGGAGTTCACGCTCCGCCCCGGCGCCAAATTCCACGACGGCAGCGCCGTCACCGCGGAGGACGTCGTCTACAGCTTCCGCCGCCTGCTGGCCATGAACCGCGCGCCGGCGGCCGCCTTCCGGCCCGTCCTGCGACCCGAGAACGTCTCCGCGCGCGACGAGCGGACGGTGCGCTTCGTGCTCTCGCAGCCCTACGCGCCCTTCCTCGCCGCCATCCCGCTCGTCGCCGTCGTCAACCCGCGCGCCATCCGGCCGAACGTCCGCAACGACGACTGGGGCGCGGAGTGGCTGGCCGCCAACGCCGCCGGCTCCGGCGCCTACCGCATCAACCCGGACACCTACCGGCCGCGCAGCCAGCTCGACATGGAGCGGTTCGCCGACCACTTCATGGGCTGGTCGCACAACCCGAGGCCGATCGATTCCGTGCGCGTCCGGCCGGTGCTGGAGACCTCCACCCGCGTCCTCGCCCTGATGCGGGGCGAGATCGACGCCACCGACAGCTACCTGCCCACCGACCAGGTCGAGCGCGTGGACCGCAACCCGCGCACCCGCGTCGCGCGGGACGAGAGCATGCGCGTCTTCATCCTGCGCATGAACAACCGCAAGCCGCCCTTCGACAACCGCGACGCCCGCCTCTGCTTCGCGCACGCCTTCAACTACCAGGGCTTCAACGAGGTGATCCTGAAGGGCCTCGTCATCCGCAACGCCAGCCCGAACCCGAACAACCTCTGGGGCAACCCGCCGGACCTGCAACCCTACGCCTTCGACCTCGAGCGCGCCCGCCAGCACTGCGACCGCGCCCGCGCCGCGGGTGCCCCGCTCGGGCGCGAGATCGAGATCCACGTGCAGACCGAGCTCGAGCAGACGGTGCAGGCGGCGCAGATGTTCCAGGCCGACCTCCGCCGCGTCGGCGTCAACCTCAAGATCGTGCCCAACACCTGGGCCGGCATCACCAGCTCGACGACCCGCGCGGAGACGACGCCGGACATGTGGGTGCACTGGGTCTCCACCTACTTCGTGGACCCCGAGAACTGGATCGGCCAGATGTACGACAGCCGCTTCCACGGTACCTGGAAGGCCTCTTCCTGGTACCGCAACGAGCGCGTGGACGAGCTCCTGACCCGCGCCCGCACCAGCCTCGACCGCGCCGAGCGCGAGCGGCTCTACCAGGAGGCGACGCGCCTCGTCGTCGCCGACAGCCCCGACATCTGGGTGTACAACACGGTGAACCTGCGCGGCCTCTCGCGGCGCGTGCAGGGCTACCGCTTCTCGCCCGTCGGCTCCGGCGGCGAGCTGCGCAGCATGTGGCTGGAGAACTAGGCGGCTGCCTTGGCGCGCTTCGTCATCCGCCGCATCCTGCTCGCGCTTCCCGCCCTGTTCGGGCTGGTGGTGCTGACCTTCGTGCTGTCGCGCGTCGTCCCGGGCGATCCGGCGGCGACGCTCGCCGGCGACGCCGCCACGCCGGCGCAGATCGCGGAGATCCGCGCCCAGTACGGTCTCGACCGGCCGATCTGGGAGCAGGCGATCGTCCATGTCCGCCAGGTGCTGACCGGCGACTTCGGCCGTTCCGTCTTCTCGGGCCGCCCCGTCGTCGAGGAGATCGCCTTCCGCCTGCCCGCCACGCTCGAGCTCACCTTCGCGGCGCTGCTGCTCTCCACCCTGTTCGGGGTCGCGCTCGGGCTGGTCGCCGCGCTCGACCACAACGGGCCGGTGGACCACCTGGTGCGCCTGCTCTCGATCGGCGGCCTCGCCATCGCGTCCTTCTGGCTCGCGATCATGCTCCAGCTCGTCTTCTCGATGGACCTGGACTGGCTGCCGCTGCGCGGGCGCATGGACGTCACGCTCGGCACGCCGCCGCGCGTTACCGGCTTCCTGCTCGTGGACACCCTGCTCGCCGGCCGCCCGGACATGCTCGCGAGCGCGCTGCGCCACATGGTGCTGCCGGCGGTCACGCTCGCGCTTCCCGGCCTCGCCACCATCGCCCGCTTCACGCGCTCCGGCGTGTTGGAGGCGCTGCAGAAGGACTACGTCCTCTACGCCCGCGCCGCCGGCTATGGCCGCGTCCGCCTTGCAGCGATCTACGTGCTGCGCAACGCCGTCACCGTCACGGTCACGCAGATCGGCCTGCTGTTCGGCGCGCTGATCTCCGGCGCGGTGGCGGTGGAGGCCGTTTTCGACTGGCCGGGCCTCGGCACCTACGCCGTGCAGGCCATCCTCTCCTCCGACTACAAGGCGCTGCTCGCCGTCACCATGGTCGTCGGCGTCGTCTATGCGGTGGTGAACGTGGCGGTGGACGTGGCGCAGGCGCTGATAGACCCGCGTGTCGCGGAGGAGATGTCGTGAGCGCCGCCGCGACGCGGCTCCTGCGCGATCCGGTCTCCGCGCTCGGCCTCGCCATCGTGCTGTTCGCCGTGTTCGTCGCGGCCTTCGCCCCGCAGCTCGCGCCCTATCCGGAGGACGCCTACGAGAGCCACCTGCTGCAGCGCCTCCGCCCGCCCTCGGCGGAGTTCCCCTTCGGCACGGACAACCTCGGCCGCGACATCCTGTCGCGCGTCATCCTCGGCACGCGCAGTGCGCTGGCGGTGGCGCTCTCGGTCGTGGTCGCGGCGATGGCGATCGGCATCCCGGTCGGCCTCTTCGCCGGCTGGCGGGACAACTGGGTCTCGGACGTGCTGATGCGCGTGACCGACGTGTTCCTCGCCGTCCCCCAGCTGATCCTCGCCCTCGCCCTCGGCCAGCTCATGCGGCCCGGCATCGAGACGGCGATGGTCGCGCTCGCGCTCACCTACTGGCCCTTCTTCGCCCGCACCGTGTTCGCCGAGACGCGGCGGCTGCGCAGCGCCCTGTTCGTGGACGCGCTCGCCGGCATCGGCGCGCGCCCGTCGCGCATCCTGCTGCTGCACGTCCTGCCGAACGCGCTGCCCGCGGTGCTGGTGCGCGCCACGATCGGCATGGGCTTCACCATACTGACGGCGGCGATCCTCGGCTTCCTCGGCGTCGGCGCCGCCCCGCCCTCGCCGGACTGGGGCCTCGCCGTGGCCGAGGCGCGCCAGCACCTGCCGGAGGCCTGGTGGTTCCCGACCTTTCCCGGCCTCGCCATCCTGCTGCTCGTGCTCGGCTTCAACCTGCTCGGCGACGGCCTGCGCGACGCCGCCGATCCGCGCCTGCGCCGCTCGCGCCGATGAGCGACCGGCCGCTGCTCGCCGTCGAGAACCTGTCCGTGCACCTGCGCACGGAGGCCGGCCTCGCCCGCATCCTCGACGACGTCTCGCTCGCCGTGCCGCCCGGCCGCACCGTCGGCGTCGTCGGCGAATCCGGCTGCGGCAAGACCACGCTGCTGCGCGCCATCCTCGGCATCCTGCCACGCGGGGCGCTGATCCCGGGCGGCGCCATCCGCTTCGAGGGCCGCGACATCCTGGCCGACCGCGCGGCGTCCGCCCGCGGCCGCATCGGCTTCGTGCCGCAGGACCCCTACCTCTCGCTCAACCCCGTCTTCCGTGCCGGCGACCAGATCCTCGAGATCATGCGCCGCCACGCCCCCGGGACGCGGCGCGACCACCGCGCGAAGCTGGTCGAGCTGTTCCGCGCCGTTCAGCTCCCCGATGCCGAGGCGGCGCTGCGGAAATACCCGCACCAGTTCTCCGGCGGCCAGCGCCAGCGCCTGCTGATCGCCGCGGCGCTGAGCTGCGACCCCGCCCTCGTCGTGGCGGACGAGCCGACCACCGCGCTCGATGTCACCACCCAGCGCGAGATCCTCGCCCTGCTGCGCCGCCTCGCCGCCGAGCGCAACCTGTCGCTGCTGTTCGTGACCCACGATTTCGGCGTGCTCGCCGCGCTCTGCGACGCCGTCACGGTCCTCTATGCCGGGCGCGTCGCGGAAGCCGGGCCGACGCGCGCGGTGCTCGACGACCCGCGCCATCCCTACACGCGCCTCCTGCTCGCCTGCCACCCCGACCGTGCCGTGGACCTCGCCGGCATCCCGGGCACCGTTCCCGCGGCCACCGCGCAACCCGCGGGCTGCCGCTTCCACCCGCGCTGCCCGATCGCGCGCCCGGCTTGCGCGGACGCCCCGCCGCCGCCGGTCGCTCTGCCTGGCGGTCGCGCGGTCGCCTGCCCCCATCACGCCGACGCCCTGCCGGAGCCCGCGCTTGCCTGAGCCGATCCTTGCCGCGCGTGGCCTTGTCGTGGAGCTCGGTGGCCGGCGGGGACTGTTCCGTCGCGCTCCCGCGGTGCGCGCGGTGGACGGCGTGGACCTCGCCGTGGCATCCGGAGAGACCTTCGGCATCGTCGGCGAATCGGGCTGCGGCAAGACCACGCTCGCCCGCGCCCTGCTCGGCCTGCAGCGCGAGGCCGCCGGCGAGATCGTGCTCGAGGGTCGCACCGTCTCCGGCCACCACCCGCTCGCCGCGCGCCGCATGCGCGCCGCCGTGCAGTACGTGCACCAGGACCCGGGCGCCGCGCTCGATCCCTGGTGGCGCGTCGGGCGCACCCTGGCCGAGGGCCTCGCCATCCACGGCGTCACCGACCGCGCCGAGCAGGAGGCCCGCATCGCCGAGACGCTCGCCGCCGTCGGCCTCGACGCGGCGATGGCGCAGCGCTACCCGCACGAGCTTTCCGGCGGCCAGCAGCGCCGCATCGGCCTCGCGCGCATCCTGTTGCTGCGCCCGAAGGTGGTGATCCTCGACGAGCCGACCGCGGGGCTCGACCTCTCCGTGCAGGCCGCGGTGCTGCGCCTGCTGCGCGAGTTGCGCGCGCGCTTCGGCCTGACCTACGTCTTCATCAGCCACGACCTTTCCGTCGTGCGCCGGGTCTGCGATCGCGTCGCGGTGATGTACCTCGGCCGCATCGTCGAGGAGGGAAGCGCCGCGACCCTGTTCCGCGAGCCGCGCCATCCCTACACCCGCGCGCTCCTTGCCGCCGCCCCGCATCTTGACGGGCGCGACACCGGGCCCTCGCTGCCCGGCGATCCGCCGAGCCTGCGCGCCGTGCCGCACGGCTGCCGCTTCCATCCGCGCTGCTCCATGGCCATCCCGCTCTGCGCGGCGCAGGACCCCGCCCCCGAGCCCGCCGCCCCCGGCCACACCGTCGCCTGCCACCGCTGGCGCGACGCCCCGACCGAGCACCGCGACGCCGCATGAGCAGCAGCACGACCGTCACCTGCGACCCCGTCACCCTCGAGATCGTCCGCGGCGCCGCCCGCGCCGCGCAGGCGGAGATGGAGGCGCTGCTCGAGCGCACCGCCATGTCCGCCTTCATTCGCGAGAAGAAGGACTTCTACACCGCGATCTTCGACGCCGAGGGCGCGATGGTCATCGGCAGCGACCTGCCGATCTTCGGCGACATCGTCGCCCCGGTCGCGCGCGAATTCCCGCTCGACACCATGCGCCCGGGCGACCTCTACTGGTACAACGACTGCTACGGCAGCCGCGGCGCCGTCTCGCACAGCAACGATCAGGTCTTCCTCGCCCCAGCCTTCCACGCCGGCGCGCGCATCGGCTTCGTCATGGGCTGGGCGCATTTCTCCGACATCGGCGGGCTGCGCGCCGGCTCGATCAGCCCGGACGCCACCGAGCACTTCCAGGAGGGCATCATCGTCCCGCCCGTGCGCCTCGTGCGCGACGGCACCGTCAACGAGGACCTGCTGCGCACCTTCTGGCGCAACAGCCGCTTCCCGACGCAGTCCCGGGGCGATACGCGCGCGCTGATGGCCGCCGTGCGCCTCGGCGAGAGACGCCTGGAGGAGATGGCGGACCGTTTCGGCCCGGCCGTGCTGGCGGACGCCTTCCGCCAGCTCCTCGCCCGCACCGAGGCGACGGTGCGCGCGAAGCTGCGCGCCACCTTCCCCGTCGGCACGACGCGCTTCGCCGATGCGATCGACGGCGACGGCCACGGCAACGGCCCGTTCCGCCTGCGCTTCGCCCTCACCCGCACCGACGACGACCGCTTCCTGTTCGACGCCACCGGGACCGACGACCAGGCGCCGGGCCCGGTGAACTTCCTGATGCACCCCGACGTCCCCGGCATGGCGCTCGGCCTCTTTTTCCTTCAGGGCGAGCCGGGCCAGGTGCTGAACGCCGGCGGTCCGCGCGCGATGGACGAGGTGCGGCTGCGCGAGGGCTCGCTTCTCCAGCCGCGCCCGCCCGCGCCTCTCGGCATGCGCGGGCTGACGATGATGCGCTGCCTTGCCGCCCTGAACGGCCTCGTCGCCGTGGCGCGCGACGGCGAGGCGCCCGCCGCGCACTCCGCCTACGTCATCATCGCGCTGCGCGGCGAGCACGACGGCAGGACGTTCCTCCTCACCGACGGCATCGGCGTCGGCTACGGCGCGCGCCCCTTCGCCGACGGGACCGACGCGGTCTATTTCGTCGCTCAGGAGAACTACCCGGCCGAGTTCATGGAACTGGCCTACCCGGTGCGCCTGCGCGCGTACGGCCTCCATCGCGACTCCGGCGGCCCGGGCCGGTTCCGCGGCGGCTGCGGCGTCGTGCGCGAGTACGAGGTGCTGGCGGAGCGCGCGATGCTCTCGGTGCGCATCGACAGCGTGCGCAACCCGCCCTGGGGCGTCGCCGGCGGCATGAACGGCGGCAGCGGCCGCGCCGTCGTCAACCCCGGCACCGAGCGCGAGCGCGTCCTGCCCCCGCTCTCCGACGGCACCATCCTCACCCGCGGCGAGGTGCTGCGCATCGAGACCGGCGGCGGCGGCGGCTGGGGCCACCCCTTCGACCGCCCGGCGGAGCAGGTGCTGTCCGACGTGCTCTGCGGCTTCGTCAGCGAGGCCGCGGCGGCGGAGCATTACGGCGTCGCCATCGCGGATGGCGCGCTCGATCCCGCCGGCACGGAGGCCTTGCGCGCGCGCCGCCCTGCCGTGCGGCTGTTCCATCGCCATGCCTACACCGACGCGGTCGCCTGAGATGGCCGCGCGACCGCTGCTCCTCGCCGTGGACATCGGCGGCACCTTCACCGACGTCACGCTCCTGGACTCCGCCACCGGCCGGGCCTGGACCGCCAAGACGCCGAGCACGCCGCGCGACCCCTCCCTCGGCTTCGCCGCGGGCGCCGCGCTCGCGCTGGCCGCCGCCGGGCGCTCCCCGGACGAGATCGGCCGCGTGCTGCACGGCACGACCGTCGCGACCAACCTCATCCTCGAGGGCAAGGCCGCGCCGACCGCGCTGATCACCACGCAGGGCTTCCGCCACGTCCTCGAGATCGGCCGCCAGGACCTGCCCCGGCGCGAGAATCTCTGGTCCTGGCGCAAGCCCGCGCGTCCGGTTCCGGCCTCGCGCATCTTCGAGGTCGCCGGCCGCATCGCCGCCGACGGCAGCGAACTGGTTCCGCTCGACGAGGCCGCGCTGCGCCGCGCCGCGCGCGCCATCCGCGCCTCCGGCGTGCGGGCCGTCGCCGTCTGCTTCCTGCATAGCTTCGCCAACCCGGCCCACGAGCGCCGCGCCCTCGCCATCCTCGCCGAGGAAGCGCCCGGCCTCGCCGCCACCGCCTCGATCGAGGTGCTGCCCGTCGTGCGCGAGTACGAGCGCAGCATGGCGACGGTGCTGAACGCCGCGGTGATGCCGGCCGTCTCCACCTACATCGCGCGGCTGGAGACGCGGCTGCGCGAGGGCGGCGTCGCCGCCCCGCTGCTCCTGATGAAGTCCAATGGCGGCGTCGCCGGCGCCGCCGCGATTCGCCGCGCCCCGGCCCAGACGGCGCTCTCCGGCCCCGCCGCCGGCATCGTCGGCGCGCGCGCCGCCGCCGCGGCGGCGGGGTTCGAGGACCTCATCACCGTGGACATCGGCGGCACCAGCGCCGACATCTGCCTCATCGCCAACGGCCGGATCGGCCTGACGCAGCACGGCCGCATCGGCCCCTGGCCGCTGCCGCTGCCGATGCTCGACATGGTGACGATCGGCGCCGGCGGCGGCTCGATCGCCCGCGTCGGCGAGGGCGGCGCGCTCACCGTCGGCCCCGAGAGCGCCGGCGCCGATCCCGGTCCCGCCTGCTACGGCCAGGGCGGCGAGGAGCCGACCGTCACCGACGCGCACCTCGTCCTCGGCCACCTTCCGGCCGCGCTGCTCGGCGGCCGCATGGCGCTCGACCCGGCGCGGGCCGAGCGCGCGCTGCGCGCGCGCGTCGCGGAGCCGCTCGGCCTGTCCGTGGAGGCGGCCGCGCGCGGCATCCTCGCCATCGCCGACAACAACATGGTCGGCGCGATCCGCATCGTCTCGGTCGAGCGCGGCCACGATCCGCGCCGTTTCGCCCTCGTCCCCTTCGGCGGCGCCGGGCCGCTGCACGGCTGCGCCCTGGCCGGGCTGCTCGGCATCACCACGGTGCTGGTCCCGCCCGCGCCGGGCGTGCTCTGCGCGCAGGGCCTGCTCGCCGCGGACCTGAAGGCGGAGTTCAGCCGCTCCGTCGCCCGGCCGCTGCGCGGTGCCGACGGCCGACGCCTCGCCGACGCCTTCGCCGGCCTCGAGGCCGAAGCCGCCGCCTGGTTCGACGCCGAGGCGGTCGCCCCGGAGGACCGCGCCACCGGCCGCGTCGCGCTCATGCGCTACGAGGAGCAGGGCTTCGAGCTTCCCGTCCCCTGGCCGGCCGATGGCGACCTCGCCGTGCTCGCCGACGCCTTCGCCGCCGCGCACCGCGCGCTCTACGGCTTCGACCTGCCGGGCGTCGCCATCGAGATCGTCACGCTGCGGGTCGAGGCGGCCGGCCGTCTCCCGGCGCCCGCCGCCTCGCCTCCGGCCGGCGGCGAGGCGGCGGAGGCGCAGGTCGGCACCCAGACGATGCGCCTGCGCGACGGGCCGGCGCGCGTGCCGGTCTACGACCGTGCGCGCCTCGGCCCCGGCGCTCGTTTCGACGGCCCGGCGATCGCCACCCAGCTCGACGCGACGACCCTGGTGCCGCCCGGCTGGCGCGCGGCCGTGCTCCCGACCGGGGCGCTGGTCCTGCGTCCCGCCTGAGCGGCATTGCCTTCCGCGTCCCGCCGTCCGACGATCGGCCGGCACGGAGGAGAGGGAAGGGAAGGGAATGGGTCCGATCGGCTTCATCGGCCTCGGCATGATGGGTCTGCCGATGGCGCGCTGCCTGCTCGCGAAAGGCCACCGCCTGCTGGCCTGCGACACCTCCGGAACCGCCTGCGCCGCGCTGCGCGAGGGCGCGCCGGCGGGACGGCTCGAATTCGCGCCGACGCCCGCGGCCGTCGCCGCGGGCGCGGACATCATCGTGCTGATGCTGCCGACCAGCGCCGTGGTCGCGCAGGTGATGGAGGGGCCGGACGGCCTGCTCGGCGCGCTGCGCCCCGGCGCGCTGGTGATCGACATGGGCTCCTCGGTCCCCGCCGAGACGCGGCGCCTGGCCGCGCTCGCCGCCGCGCGCGGCGCCGCCCTGATGGACGCGCCGGTCTCGGGCAGCGTGACCAAGGCGCGCGCCGGCACCCTCGCGATCATGGTCGGCGGCGACGACGCCGCCTTCGCCAGGGCCGAACCCGTCCTGCGCGGCATGGGCGAGACGCTGATCCGCTGCGGCGCCGTCGGCAGCGGCCACGCGATGAAGGCGCTCAACAACTACGTCTATGCCGCCGGGCTGCTCGCGCTCTCCGAGGCGCTGCAGATGGGCGCGCGGCTCGGCCTCGACCTCGGCGTCCTCACCGACGTGATGAACGCCTCCTCCGGCCGCAACGTCGCGACCGAGACCAAGGCGAGGCAGGAGATCCTCTCCGGCCGCTACGCCGGCGGCTTCCAGCTCGGCCTGATGGCCAAGGACCTGGAGACGGCGGGCGCCATCGCCGAGGAGACGGGCTTCGACGCCCAGGCCCTCGCCCTCTGCCGGCGGCTCTGGCGCGAGGCGGTGGCGGCGCTCGGCCCGAAGGTGGACAACACCATGGTCCACCGCTTCCTCGGCGGCGCGCCGGACAAGCCCTGACCGGCGCTACCCGAACACCGCGACGGCGCGGATCGGGCTCGCCGTGCCGTCGCGGATCTTCAGCGGGAAGCCGACGAAGCGGAAGCGCCCGCGCCCGACCAGCCTGTCCAGGTTGCAGAGGCATTCCATGTGGGTGATGCCGCGCTCCGCGCAGATCATGTGCGCGATGTAGTTCAGCTCGCCCTCTGGCGCCGGGCTCACCGCCTCCACGCCGAACATGCCGATGCCGCGGTCCGCCAGCCAGTGGACCGACTCCGGCGCGAGGCCCGGGAAGTCGTGCGCGTAGCGCGGCGTGCCGAACAGCCGCTCGTTCGTCGCCATCCACAGCAGCACGGTGTCGCCCTTGCGGATCTCCTGTCCCGAGCGCGCCAGCGCCTGCTCCATCTCCGGCACCGTCGCCGCGTGCCTGAGCGGCACGTGGGACAGGTCGAGGCAGATCGCCTCCGTGTAGAACCGCTCGAGCGGCATCCGGTCTATCGAGAGGGCGCCCGGCCGCGGGTCGAAATGCACCGGCGCGTCCACATGCGTCGTCGAGTGGTCGCTCAGCGACAGCGCCAGCGACTTGCTGGTGAAGACGGTGTTTCCCGCGACCTTCCTCTCCGAATGGTCGTTCCAGACGGTGAGATCACCGGCGGATGGCTCGGATGCGCCGGCGTGCGGTGGTGGATCTCGCGGCTGAGGTCGACGAATTCCACGGACGGCTCCTCCCTCTTCCTCGCGCTCACGGCCCGGGCGCGTCGCAGAGATAGCGGCGCACATGGTAGGGCTGCGCCGCGAGCGCGGGGCAGAAGCTCGCCACCACCGGCTCGAGCCTCGCGAACAGCTCGCGCATGCCGGCGTTCAGCGCCTCCAGCCGCTCGCGCGCCGCCTCCGCCTCCCGCGCCAGCTTCGCCAGGTCGAGCGTCAGCAGCCTGCGGTCGCGCACGACGAAGCCGCCGCCGATCATCACGTGCCGCACCGAGGTGCCGTCCTCGGCGTGCACCATCTGGTTCACGGTCCAGTTGTGCGGGATCCAGTTCACCGATTCGAGGTCGAGGAAGACGATGTCCGCCTTCATCCCCGGCGCGATCGCGCCGATGTCCCTGAACCCGAGCGCCCGCGCCGAGCCCTCGGTCGCGGCGCGATACACCTCCTCGACGCTCGCCCAGAGCCGCGGATCGGGCGTCTGCACCTTGGAGACCATCGAGGCGTAGCGCATCGCCTCGTACATGTTCTGGTTGTCGGAGCAGTTCGCCCCGTCCGTCCCGATCCCGACGTTCACGCCGAGGTCGAGCGCCCGCCGCAGCCGGAACAGCCCGTTGCCGAGCCGCATGTTGCTGCCCGGGTTGTGCGCCAGCGAGCCGCCGGCGTCGCGCACCCGCTTCAGGTCGTCGTCGTCGAGCCAGATCGCGTGCGCCGCCGTGAAGTCCGGCCCCAGCAGGCCGAGGCCGTCCATGTGCGCGAGCAGCGTCTTGCCGTAGCGCCTGATCCCGGTCAGCGCCTGCACCTTGCTCTCGCCGACATGGCTGTGCAGCCCGACGCCGTGCTCGCGCGCGAGCCTCGCGCAGCCGCACATGAAGGCGTCGGAGCAGTGGTGCGGGATGGTCGGCGCCACCGCGGTCCGGATGTCCTGCGCGTCCCAGCGCCAGTTGCGCAGCACCTCCGAGATCGCCGCCAGCGTCCGCTCGTGGGGCGCGAGCCTCAGCTTCTCGACCGCCGCCTGCAGGTCGGCGGGCAGCGCGTCGTGAAGCCCGGGGATCGCCTCGTACATCGTGCGGTCCGCCACCATCGGCGCGACCACCGCGCGCATCCCCACCTCGGCATAGGCCTCCGCCGCGGCGTCCATCCCCTCGCGCGTCGGCAGCGGGAACTCGTAGTAGAGGTCGTAGGCCGCCGTGCAGCCCTTCAGCACCATCTCCGCGGCGGCGATCTGCGTCGTCAGCTTCTTGTCGGCGAGCGCGCGGTTGCCGCCGATCCACGGCGCCGCGGCGAGCAGCAGCTCCAGCGTCCACTTGTCGCCCTGCCCGCGCGCCAGGCCGCCATGGCCGTGGGTGTGCGCGTTGACGAGGCCGGGATGCAGCAGCATCCCTTGCGCGGCAATCGCCCGCGCGCCCTCCGGCGCGGCGAGGCCCGCGCCGACCGCGCGGATCACGCCGTCCTCGATCAGCACATCCGCGGGCCCGGCCCGGCGGCTCCCGGGGTCGGCGAGGCGCCCGCCGCGGATCACGGTGAAGCCGGGTTCGCTCCGTGCCATGGCTCGATCCTTCTCTCAGGCGCCGAGGGCCGGCTGCCCGGCGCCGCTCGACCAGGGGAAGAAGACGCGCTCGACCAGCTCCACCGCCCAGAACATGACGATGCCCATCAGCGCCAGGATCACCACCGCGCCGTAGGCGAGCGAGGGCCGGAAGAACGACATCGAGGTCTGGATCAGGTAGCCGAGCCCCGCATCGGCGCCGACGAACTCCGCCACCACCGCGCCGACGACGGCGAGCGCCGCCGCCACCTTCAGCCCGCCGAACACGAAGGGCACCGCGAAGGGCAGGCGGATGCGCAGCAGCTCCTGCACCTTCCCGGCGCGGCAGGCGCGGCCGAGCTCGACCAGCTCCGGCGGGGTGGCGAGCAGCCCCGCCACCGCCCCGACCACCAGCGGGAAGAAGGCGACGAGGAACGTCACGATGATGCGCGGCACCTCGTTCGCGCCGAGCGCGATGATCAGGATCGGCGCCAGCGCCACCTTGGGGATGGACTGCGTCACCACCAGCAGCGGATAGACCGCGGCCGAGATCGTCGGCGAGGCCGCGATCAGCATCGCCAGCGGCAGGCTGATCACGACCGAGGCGACGAAGCCCCCCATCGCGGTGAGGAAGGTCGCCCAGGTGTGGCCGAGCACGGTCGGCCACACCGCGACGGTCGCCCCCCAGATGGCGCTCGGCGCCGGCAGGATGAACTCGCGGATGCCGAACAGCCGGCAGGACGCCTCCCACGCCGCGAAGAAGGCGATCACCGCGATCCAGGCGGGCAGGGCGGCGCGCAGCCGCGCGATCGTCTCACGCCGCGCGCGCGCCGTCGCCGGTCCCGCCGCGGCCGCCGAAGATGTGGGCGCGGATGCGCCGGGCGCAGCGCTGGAACTCATCGCTCCCCTCCTGGTCGAAGCTGCGCGGGCGCGGCAGCCCGACCTCCACCACGTCCACCACGCGCCCCGGGCGCGGCGACATCACCACCACCCGGTCGGCGAGCAGCACCGCCTCCGGGATCGAGTGCGTGACGAACAGCACCGCCATCCGCCGCGCCGTCCAGAGGCGCAGCAGCTCCAGGCTCATCTCCTCGCGCGTCAGCGCGTCCAGCGCGCCGAAGGGCTCGTCCATCAGCAGCACGCGCGGCGCCTGCAGCAGGGCGCGGCAGATCGCGACGCGCTGCTGCATGCCGCCCGAGAGCTCCCGCGGCAGCCGTTTCTCGAACCCCGCGAGCCCCGCCACCGCGAGCAGCGCGCGCGCCTCGTCCTCCGTCCGCGCGTCGGCGCGGCGCATCAGGCGGAGGGGGAAGGTGACGTTGCGCAGCACGTCCGCCCAGGGCAGCAGGGTCGGCGCCTGGAAGACCATCGCCGTCTCCGCCCGCGGCCCGCGCACCACCGCTCCGTCGAGCGTCACGGCGCCGGCGCTCGCCGGCACCAGCCCGGCCACCAGCCGCAGCAGCGTGGACTTGCCGCAGCCCGAGGCGCCGACGATGGCGACGAACTCCCCCGCCGCCACCTCGAGCGAGACCTCGCGCAGCGCCTCCACCGCGCCGCCGTCGCGCCCGCGGAAGGTCTTGCCGACGCGGTCGAGGCGGATCACGGCAGGAAGCGCGTGTCCACCGCCTGCGTCGGGTCCCAGTTCGCGGGCAGGTTCAGGCTCTCCGCCACGACCCGCCAGGTGAAGGCCAGCCGCTCCGGATCGAAGCGGCCGAGCCCGGTCCGGCGCTGGTGGTCGTTGAACACGAAGGTCATCACCGCGCGCAGCGAGCCCTCGCAGTCGTCCTGCTCGACCTCGGGATTGCGCGCGACATGCAGCCGGCAGGCCTCCGGCTGGTTGTCGCGCGCCCATTCGAAGCTCCGCTGCGCGCCGCGCAGGAATCGGCGCACCAGGTAGGGGTTGCGGGCGATCGTGTCGTCGTGCGCGACCAGCGAGGCGGCGTAGATCGCGAAGCCCGTCTCGACGAAGGGCAGCACCACGATCTCCTCGCCCGCCCGGCGCGCCGCCTTGTTCTGGTAGTACCAGTGGATCGAATAGAACGGCGCCGCGTCCACGCGGCGGCTGATCAGCATCGCCGCCATCGCCGAGGCGTCGGTGTTGACCCACTGGATGCGGCCGGGATCGGTCCCCGCCCGCCGGGCCACCTCCGGGAAGTACAGCCGATGGCTGTTCCCCGGCGTGATCGCGATTCGCTTCCCCTCCAGCCCGCGGAAGTCCGTGATCCCGGAGGAGCGCAGCACGAACAGCGAATGCGGCGAATGCGTGTAGACCGCCGAGATCGAGCGCACCGGCACGTTCGTCTGCGCCCGCGCCGCGAGCACCGCGCCGAGGTCGGCGACGCCGAACTGCGCCGCGCCCGCGGCCACCTTGCTCACCGTGTCGCCCGAGCCGTAGCCGCGCGTCAGCGAGAGCTCGATCCCGTCCTCCCGCCAGAAGCCGCGCTGCTGGCCGGCGAAATAGGCCGCGTGCTCCCCGGTCGGAATCCAATCCAGCTGCAGCAGCACACGATCCTGCGCGCGGGCCGGCTGCGCCACGCCGAGGACGAGCGCCGCCATGCCGGCCACGATGCTGGTGCGCAGCATACCGGTCTCCCTTCGGTGTCGCGGGAACGCCGTGGCCGCGTCGTCTCCCTGGGATACAATCCAACGCCGATTCCGACCGCGGCGCAAGCGAGACCGTGCTCACCCCTCCGGCGGCAGGTAGCCGAAGCGCCGGAGCGGCCCCGCGAGCGCGCCGTCGAGGAAGGCGACATCCTCCGCGGCCAGTTCCAGCCGGTGGCTGCCGGGCCACACCCGGCGCACATGCGCGTCCGGGTCCGGCGTGTCCGGCAGCAGGTCGAAGCGTTCGGCGGCCGCGCGCCGGACCCGCGCCGGGATGCGCCAGCCGTACCAGTCGCAGAGGTCGTCCACCCACTCGCGCTTGCGGAATATCACGTCCTCGTAGCGATAGACCCGCAGGTTCGGCCGCTCCGTGAGCCCCGAGGCGAGGAAGCGCTCGAACATCCGCTGGTACACGCCGACGCGGCTCCTGCAGAACTCGGCGAGCGTCATCGCCTGCGCGCGCCGGCGCAGTTCGGCCATGTAATGCTCGCGCCCGTCCGCGCCCGCGTCCGGGATGCGGTGGCTCCGCACCGTCGAATGGTAGAGCGAGACCAGCATGTCCCGGGGATCGCGCAGGAGCCAGACGGCGCGCGCGGTGCCGAGGATCGGGATCGGGTGCGGCGGCCAGTCGCGGAAACCGCCATAGCAGTAGCCGCGGGGCAGGAAGAGGCGTGCCGCCTCCTGCGGCGCTTCCGCCTCCCGCACGCCGATCCGGAACAGGTGGTCGTTGAGCGAGAACCAGGCGAGCCCGGCGGCCGGGGCGAGCGCCGCGAGCAGGTCGAAGAGCAGCGTCGAGCCGCCCTTCATCATGCCGAAGGCGAGCACGCTCGGCGCCTCCGAGCCGGGCGGCGGAAGCGCGGGCAGGGGAATCGTCCCGGCGGTCATCGCGCGAGCTGCGGCATCCGCCTCACCTGCGGAAGCGCAAGTCCAGCCCGCGCGCGATCCACTCCGCCTCGATCCTGTCGAGGTCCGTCTCGCCCGACGGATCCGCCTTGCGTGGCGCGCGCGACAGCCCCGGCTCGCGCATCTGCCGCCACAGCCCGAGCAGCCGCCGCAGTTCCGCCAGCGGCTCCGGATGGTCGTCCACCCGCAGGTCGAGATCGGGGAAGTCCTCGGTCGTCGTGATCACCATCGCCGCCGACTGCTTCCCGCGCCGGTCCCCGCCGGCGGCCTGCCCGGCGTCGAGCGCCGCCAGCAGCCGCTCAGGCAGTGCCAGGTCGCGCCGCACGGCGAAGGCGGCGAAGGTCTCCTCCACCACCGCCGGGCCCGCCAGCATGTTGCCCGCGACGCTGAAGCCCTGCCCGGTCCGCTCGCCGCACCACGCGACGCAGTTCTCCCCGGTGAAGGCCGCACTGCGTCCGTGGCGGTCCACGCAATGCACCTGCCGGATGCCGCGGCCCGCGTCGCCCGCGAGCGCGCCCTCGATCGCCGCCGCCGGCGGCAGGCCGCGCGCCAGCCCGTCGAGGATCGCCGGCCCGAGATAGCGGTTGGTGAAGGACTGGGTGGAGACCGCGCCCACGCCGGCGCGGACGAAGGGGCAGCTCGCCCCGACCGCGAGATTGCAGGTGGTGACCGCGACGGCGAAGGCGCCGGTTGCCGGATCATGCGCGACGATGGACCAGGTCATGGGAGCTCCCCTCCGTCCCCGTTCCGGGACCACACCCTCGCACGGCGCGGGCCGTTGCGCATCCCGCCGGCCGGTGTCATGAGCGGCCGACACGCCTGCGGGAGAGAACGCCATGCCGACGCATCCCTCGCGCCGCCACCTGCTTGCCGGCTCGGCCGCCGCCGCGGGTGCCGCAGCGCTCGCCCTGCCGGGCCGGGCGCGCGCCCAGGCCGCCTGGCCCGACCGCACGGTGCGCCTGATCGTCCCCTTCGGCCCCGGCGGCGCGGTGGACACCCTCTCGCGCACCGTCGCCAACGCCTTCCCGCCGCACGCCAACGGCCAGACGCTGGTGGTGGAGAACCGCGGCGGCGCGGGCGGCACCATCGCCGGCGCCTTCGTCGCCCAGTCGCGGCCGGACGGATACACGCTGATGATGGCCGACCTCGGCGCCAACGCCATCGGCAAGGAGCTGCAGCCCAATCTGGGCTACGACCCGGCGAGCGCCTTCACCCCGATCGTGCACCTGGTCAACCTGCCGATCGTCGTCATCGTGCGCGCGGGCATCCCGGTTCGCGACCTGCCGGGCCTGATCGAGCGCGCGAAGCAGAGCCGCGACGGCATCCCCTACGCCTCCCCCGGCATCGGGCACCCGAGCCATCTCGGCGTGGAGATGCTGGCGCGCATGGCCGGCGTGCGCTTCACCGCCGTGCACTACCGCAGCGGCGCCGACGTGATGCGCTCGCTGATCCAGGGCGAGACCGAGTTCTCCATGCCGAGCGTCTCGACCGCGATGCCCTTCATCCGCGAGGGCAGGGTGCGCCCGATCGCGGTCGGCGCGCCGCATCCCGTCGCCGCCCTGCCCGACACGCCGCCCGTCGCCGCCACCCTGCCGGGCTTCGAGGCCACCACCTGGCACGGCGTCGTCGGCCCGGCGGGCCTCCCGGCGGAGATCGTCGCCGCGGCCAACCGCGTCTTCAACGCCATCATCACCTCGCCCCCGGTGCGCGAGACGGTGCAGCGCGTGCAGGCCGCGGAGGTGGTCGGCGGCACGCCGGAAGCCTTCGCCGCCTTCATCCGCCGCGAGATCGAGAAGTGGACGCCGGTGATCCGCACCGGCGGCATCCGCGCCGACTGAGGCAGGGTGGGGGAGGGGCCGCCCCTCCTCCCGGCCGGCCCCGTCAGCAGCGCAGCTTCGCCGCTAGGTCCACGAAGTCGGTCGCCACCACGTCCCAGGCCTCGGACGGCGCGAGGTCGGTCGTCTGACCCGGCCCGTGCTCGCGCGGGCGCGCGACGAAGCAGGTGCGCAGCCCGCAGCCGCGCGCCGCCTTGAGGTCGCCGTTGTGCGCCGCGACCAGCGCCACCTGCTCCGGCCTCAGCCCGAGGATGTCCGCGGTGCGCAGATAGGCCTCCGGCCGCGGCTTGTAGGCCTGCGCCACCTCGGCGCCGAGGATCGCGTCCCAGGGCAGCCCCGCGCGCTTGGCCATGTTCAGCAGCAGCGCGACGTTGCCGTTGGAGAGCGGCGCGATGATGTAGCGCGCCTTCAGCCGCGTCAGCCCCGCCACGGTGTCCGGCCAGGGATCGAGGCGGTGCCAGGCGCGATTCAGCTCGTCCAGCTCCGCCTCGGCGATCGCCGCGGGGTCGAGGCCGTGGTCGCGCAGCACCGCCTCCAGGTTCTCGCGGTGCAGGATGTCGAGGCGCGTGAAGGGCCGCCGCCCGCTGCGGCATTCCTCCATCGCCGGCTGGTAGCGCCGCCGCCAGGCGTCGGCGAAGGCCCGGGGGTCGATGTCCGCCCGCCCGTGCCGCTCCAGGAAGGGCGCGGCGTCCCGCGCCACCCCCTCGCGCCAGTCCACCACGGTGCCGAACACGTCGAACACCAGCGCGCGCACCTGCTCCATCGCGGTCACCCCTCTGCCGGCCGGTCCTGGGCCCAGCGCCGCTCGAACTCCCACACCTCCGGGAAGCCCATCAGCTCGCAGATCCGCCCGAAGCCGTAGGAGGCCTCGGCCGGCAGCCCGTTCGAATCGCCCCGCGCCTTCAGATGCGCATAGGCCCGCTCCAGCGCCGCCGCGGCGGCGAGGAAGCCGAGCGCCGGATAGATCGCGATCGCGTAGCCGATCTCCTGGAGGCGCCTGGCCGGCAGGATCGGCGTCCGCCCGCCCTCGACGCAGTTGGCGAGCAGCGGCCAGCGCGGGCCGAGCTGCCGGCCGATCTCGATCATCTCCGCCTCGCTCTCCGGGCTCTCGACGAAGACGATGTCGGCGCCGGCCTCGCCGTACAGGCGCCCGCGCCGGATCGCCTCCTCGAGGCCGAGCGAGGTGCGCGCGTCGGTGCGCGCGACGATCAGGAAGTCCGGGCTCCGCCGCGCCTCGACGGCGACCCGGATCTTCAGCGCCATCTCCTCCGCCGGGATCACACGCCGGCCCGGCGTGTGCCCGCACTTCTTCGGCACCTCCTGGTCCTCGATCTGGATGCCGGAGATGCCCGCCACCTCGTAGCCGCGCACCGTCTCGCGCACGTTGAGCAGGCCGCCATAGCCCGTGTCCGCATCCGCGATCAGCGGCGTGCGGCAGCCCTGCGCGATGCGGCCCATGCGGCCCACCATGTCGGTGTAGGTCGCGAGCCCGGCATCGGGCAGGCCGAGGTGCGAGGCGACGACGCCGAAGCCGGTGCCGTAGAGGCACGCGAACCCCATGCCGTCCGCCACCCTGGCGGAGATCATGTCGAACACGCCGGGCGCGACGATGAAGCGCCGCTCGGCGAGGGCGCGGCGCAGGGCGGGATCGGCCATGGCGTGTCTCCGTGAGGCGGGGCGGCTGCGCGCCGGCCCGGATCAGTCTATCGTCGCGCCCGAGATCCGGATGATCGGCGTCCAGCGCTCGATCTCCGATGCGATGAACTCCCGCGTCCGCTCCGGCGTGTAGCCGAGCGTGATCACGTTGCCGAGCTGCAGCAGTCGGTCGCGCACCTCGGGCGTCTGCAGCGCCACCTGGATCTGCTCGTAGAGGAACTGCCGGATCGGCATCGGCGTGCCGAGCGGCGCCGACCACGGCGTCCAGGTGCTGGCGACGAACTCCGGCAGCCCGGCCTCCGCCGAGGTCGGCAGGTCCGGCAGCATCGGCGAGCGCTCCGGCGTCGAGACGAACAGGGCCCGCACCGTCCCGGCGCGGGCATGGCTCTCGAGGAAGGAGATCGTGTCGAGCTGGAACGCGATCCGTCCCGCCGCCAGATCGGAGAACGCCGCCGCGGAGCCGCGATAGGGGATGTGGTTCGCCTGCACGCCCATCAGGTGCAGCATCATCACCGCCGCGATGTGCCCGGTCGAGCCGTTGCCCGCCGAGCCGAAGTCGTAGCGCCCCGGATTGGCCGCGAGCAGCGCGCGGAACTCGGCGAAGTTCCGCGCCGGCACGCTGGGATGGACCGCCAGCACCAGTGGCGAGAGGCTGTTGATCGTGATGTGGTCGAGGTTCCTCAGCGGATGCACCGACAGGTTGCGGTACAGCCCCGGGGTCAGCCCGTGCGTCCCGAGCGCGCCGACCAGCAGCGTGTAGCCGTCGGGCGTTGCCCTCGCCACGGTCTCGAGCGCGACGATGCCGCCGCCGGAGGGCCGGTTCTCGACCACGAACTGCTGGCCCGTCTGCGCCGACAGCGCCTGCCCGATCAGCCGCGCGTTCATGTCGGCGTTGCCGCCCGCGGCGAAGGCCACGACGATGCGCACCGGCCGGTTCGGATAGTCGCTCCCCGGCGCGCGCGGCTGCGCCGCCGCCACTCCGGCCGAGAGCAGCAGCGCGCCGAGCGCCGCGATCCACGTCTTCATCGGTCTTCCTCCCCGTCAGCCCGCGGGGCCGCGCACGCGGCCCGCTTCTCTATTCACCCGATCGCGTGCTCCAGCACGCCGACCCGCTCCACCTCGATGCGCAGCCTGTCGCCCGGCCGCAGCCAGCGCGGCGGATCGCGGAACGCGCCCGAGCCCGCCGGCGTCCCGGTCGCGATCAGGTCGCCGGGCTCGAGCGTCACGTAGCGGCTGAGATAGGCGATCAGCCGGGGCACCGGGAAGATCATCTCCGCCGTGTTCCCCTCCTGCACCAGCTCGCCGTTCAGCCAGCAGCGCACCGCGAGGCGCCAGGGCTCGCCCACCTCGTCCGCCGTCGCGAGCCACGGCCCGATCGGGCAGAACCCGTCCATCCCCTTGGCGAAGGAGGTCTGCGGCGGGCTGACGTCGAACTGGAATTCGCGCGCGCTCACGTCGTTCAGCGCCACGTAGCCGGCGACGTGCTCCAGCGCCACGCCCTCCGGCACGTCGCGCGCCGCGCGGCCGATGACGACGCCGAGCTCCGCCTCGTAGTCCGGCTTCGTCACCGCCTTCGGGATGCGCACCGTGCAGCCCGGACCGGCGACCGCCGAGGACGGCTTGAGGAAGATGCGCGGCGCCGCCTGCGCCGGCCCGCCCACCTCCTTCGCGTGCTCCGCGTAGTTCCGCCCCACGCCGAGGATCTTCCCCGGCCGCAGCGGCGCCAGCAGCTCCACGGCGCCGAGCGGCACGCGCAGCCCCGCGCTCTCCGGCCGCGCCGCGAAGGCGAGCGCCCGCGCCGCCGCCACCATCGCCGCCTCGTCGCCGATCAGCGCCACCATGTCCTCGGGGATCGCCGCCGCCGCGCGGTCCGGCTCGCCCGCCGCCCGCATCGCCGCGGCCAGCGCCGGGCGCAGCGCCGCCACCGAATCCCCGCCGACCACGCCGCCGAGCACCGGCGCCTCGCCGCCTCCCGGGCGGCGGAACCTCACCAGCCTCATGCCGCGAGCGCCCCGTAGTCGAGGCTCGCCATCACCTGCACGCGGTGGATCAGCCGCGGCTCGTCCGGCCCGTAATCCGCCACCGCGTTGTGGATCGTGCCGATGTTGTCCCACATCAGCACGTCGCCCTCCGTCCAGCGGTGGGAGTAGAGGTACTTCTCCTGCGCCTGGTGGCGGAACAGGAATTCGAGCATCGCCTCGCTCTCCGCCGGGTCGAGCCCCTCGATGCGCACCGCGTAGCCGACGTTGCAGTACAGCACCCGCCGCCCGGTGATCGGGTGCAGGCGGAAGATCGGCTGCGGCACAGGCGGCTTCTTCGCCCGTTGCTCCGGCGTCAGCGGCCCGCGGATCGAGCCGGGTCGCTGCCGCGCCATGTCCCAGAACTTCGCGAAGTCGTGGATCGCGACCTTGCCCTCCAGCCGCGCCTTCACCTCCGCCGGCAGGTCCTCGTAGGCCGCGTGCATGTTGCGGAACTGCGTGTCGCCGAGCGGCCGCCCGTCGCGGACCGGCACGCGCTTGGCGTGCAGCACGTTGGCGAGCGCGATCTCCCTCGAGTAGCTCATGTCGGTGTGCCAGCCCTGGCCGGCGTCGCCGAGCCCGATCGGCTTCCCGCTCTCGTCCCGGATGTTGGAGAGGATCATCACCTCCGGATGCCCCGGAGCGTGGAACCCGCCGGCGGCGACGTTCACCTCCAGCTCCCCGAACCGCCGGCCGAAGGCCGCGAGCTGCGCGGGCTCCAGGTCCTGGCCCGGGAAGCACAGCACGCCGTGCGCGCCGAGCGCGCGCAGCAGCGTCCGGAACGCCGCGTCGTCCAGCGGTCGTCTCAGGTCGATCCCCTCCACGCGCGCGCCGAGCCCGGCGTTGTTCGGCGTGATCCGCATGGCATGCCCTCCGTGCGCGGAACTTCGGCCAAGCGCGCGCCGGCGTCAACGCCGCCTCCGGCCGCGGGCTTCCGCCCGCGCCCGCGGCGCGCCATCCTCGGCTCCCTCGGGACGGCATGCCAGAGGGGGATCGCGCATCCATGGACATTGCGCCGCCGCCGGGGGACCGGCCCCGCGAGAACCGGCCGCGCGTGCTGGTGATCGGCGCCGGCATCGTCGGCCTCTGCGTCGCCTGGCACCTCGCGCGCCGCGGCGCCGCGGTCACGGTGCTGGACGGCGAGGAGCCCGGCAGCGGCGCCTCCTCCGGCAATGCCGGCGCGATCAGCGCCGGCTCGGTCGCGCCGCTCGCCATGCCGGGCGTGCTCCGGCAGGTGCCGCAGATGCTCACCGACCCCGCCGGCGCGCTGCACGTCCCGCCGGGCTATTGGCCGCGCGCCGCCCCCTGGCTGCTGCGCTTCGTCGCCGCCGCCCGTCCCGCCCGCGTCGAGGCGATCGCCCAGGCGCTCGCCGGCCTGCTGTTCGGCGCCATGGAGCGCCACCGGGAGATCCTCGCCGCGGAGGGCGCCCTCGACCTGCTGCGCGACGACGGCCAGCTCTACCTCTACCGCGACGACGCCCACTACGCGAAGGACGCCGCCGCCTGGACGCTGCGCCGGCGCCACGGCCTGCGCATCGAGGTCCTGCGCGGCCACGACGCGATCCGCGCGCTGGAGCCCGAGGTCTCGCCCGCCTACACGCTCGGCCTGTTCCTCCCCGAGCAGGGCAACTCGATCAACCCGCTGCGCCAGGCGCAAGCCGTCGCCGCCGGCGTCCGCCGCATGGGCGGCCGCATCCTCCGCCGCCAGGTGCGCGCCATCGCCACCGCCGAGGGCCGCGTGGTCGGCGCCGAGACCGACGGCGGCCGCCTCGAGGCCGACGCCGTGGTCCTCGCCGCCGGCGCCTGGTCCGCGCGCCTCCTGCGCCCGCTCGGCCTCAGGGTGCCGCTCGAGACGCAGCGCGGCTACCACGTGATGGTGCCGGACGCCGGCGTGCGCCTCTCCCGCCCCGTCGTCCCGGCCGACCGCAAGGCCTTCCTCACGCCGATGGAGGGCGGCCTGCGCGTCGCCGGGACGGTGGAGTTCGGCGGCCTCGACCGCCCGCCGACGCCCCGCCGCGCCGAACTGCTGATCGGCGACCTGAAGAAGGTCTTCCCCCACGCCGACACGCGCGGCGCCCGCGGCTTCTGGATGGGCCACCGCCCCTGCCTGCCGGACAGCCTGCCGGTGCTCGGCCCGGTGCGGCGCTGGCCCGGCCTCTGGTGCGCCTTCGGCCACGGCCATCTCGGCCTCACCGGCTCGGCGCCGACCGGCGCCGTGCTCGGCGCGGCGATCCTGGGCGAGCGGCCGAACCTGGACCTCGCGCCCTTCGCCGTCGAGCGGTTCGGCTGAGCGCCGCCGCCCCGGCGCGACTTCCCGTCCGCGCGCCGCCCCGGTAGCGTCGCGGCGCGGGGCGCATCGCCCGTCGCCCCGCGCCGCGGGAGGACAGGAGCATGACGGCGGATGCGGACCGGACCGATGCGACCGAGGGCCGCGGCCGCGTCGCCGTGGTGATCGGCGGCGCCAACGGGATCGGCGAGGCGACCGGCCGGCTGCTCGCCGCGCGCGGCTGGCGCGTCGCCCTCGCCGACCTCGACGAGGCCGCCGGCAAGGCGGTCGCCGCCGACCTCGCCGCCCCGTTCTTCCGCCTCGACGTCGCCGACCGCGCCGCCGTCGAGGCGCTGCCCGGCCAGGTCGAGGCGGCGCTCGGCCCGGCGGCGGCGCTCGTCGTCTCCTCCGGCGCCTTCCAGCGCAACGTCCCCGCCGAGGAGCAGGACCCGGCCGAGCTCGACCGCATCCTCGCGATCAACGTGAAGGGCACCTGGTACGCCAACCGCGCCTTCGGCGTCGGCATGGCGCGCCGCCGCGCCGGCGGCAGCATCGTCAACCTCGCCTCGACCACCGCCTCGCTCGCCACGCCGCTCTCGATCTACGGCCCCTCGAAGTCGGCGATCGTCGGCATGACGCGCTCCTTCGCCGGCGAGTGGGGACGGGCCGGCGTGCGCGTCAACGCCGTCTCGCCGGGCATCACCCTGGTGCCGCGCGTGCGCGCGCGCCTGCGGAGCGAGCCCGGCCGCTACGGCGCCGACCCCGCCGAGGGCACCGCGCTCGGCCGCCTCGTCGAGCCGGCGGAAGTCGCCGAGACCATCGCCTTCCTCTGCTCCGACCGCGCCTCCGCCATCACCGGCATCGACCTCACGGTGGACTGCGGCTGGGGCGTCAGCGCCGGCTGGGCGATGTATGGCGGCGTGCGCCCCGCCCCGCCGCCGCCCGGATAGGCGGCGGCGGGCGCGCCGCCTCAGCCGGCCGGCGCCGGCGTGCGGAGGTGCGAGAGCCTCGGCAGCACCTCCTCGGCGAGCAGGCCGAGCGAGGTGCGCCACGCCTCCGGGTTCTCCGAGTAGTCGAAGCCGAACACCAGCAGCGCGCCGAAGCCGCCCACCTCCTCGTGGATGCGCGCGAGCTTCTCCGCCACCGTCGCCGGCGAGCCCACCAGCCAGTTGTGGCGCGCGCAGTACTCGACCGTGACGTCGGAGTCCGGCACCTCCGGGCTGTGCTTGAGGTATTCGAGGAAGCCGAAATTGGCGAGCAGCGGCAGGAAGTACTCCCGCATCATCCGCCCCATCATGCCGCCGACCGAGAGCCGCCAGGCCTCGGCGTCGGTCTCGGCGACGAACACCTCGCGCACCAGGCGCCAGTCGCGCCGGTCGGGCGTGCGCCCGGCGCGCCGCGCCCCGGCCTCGACCGACTCCCAGTGGCTGCCGACATAGGCCGGGTTGAGGTTGAGGCTCATCGGCAGGAAACCGCGCTCGCCCGCGAGCTTCAGCGTGTCCGAGTTCTTCGACAGCCCGGCGACGCCGATCGGCGGATGCGGCTTCTGCAGCGGCCGGATGTGCGGCTTGAGGAAGCCGAACATCGTCTCCGGCGCGCTCACCTTCCAGAACTTCCCGTCGTGCGTGAAGGGCGCCTCCTCCGTCCACAGCCGGAGGATGATGTCGAGCGCCTCGCGCGTCATCTCGCGGTTCACGCCCGACATGCCGTCCACGTGGAACATCGCCCAGTCGCTCGGCAGGCCGGAGGCGGCGACGCCGAAATTGAGCCGCCCCTCGGAGAGGTGGTCGAGCATCGCCACCCGGTTCGCGAGCTCCGCCGGATGGTGGTAGGGCAGCAGGAAGCCGCCGGGCCCGAGGCGGATGCGCTGCGTCTCCTTCAGCGCCTGCGCCACCAGCAGGTCGGGCGCCGGATGCGGCTCCCACGGCGCGGTGTGGTGCTCGCCGATCCAGGCCTCCGCGTAGCCGAGGCCGTCCAGCCAGCGCAGCACCTGCAGGTCCCAGTCATGCCCCGCCTTCAGGCCGCGCTCCGGCGGATGCGACGGCATCGCGAAATAGCCGAACTGCATGATCCGTTCCTCCCAGTGCGCCAGGCCCGGGGGCATTCTCGCGCGCGCGCAAGGCGCGGCGCAAGCGGCGCGGGCGGCCCGGCGCGGCTTCCGCGCCCCGTGGCCCGTGCTAGGCTGCGCCGCAACGTCAGGAGGGGATCGGAGCGATGGCGGAGAGGCGAGTGCTGTTCGTCACCGGCGCGGGCCGCGGCATCGGCGCGGCGATCGCGCGCCTCGCCGCCGCACGCGGCCACGACCTCTGCCTGACCTACCGAAGCGAGACCGCGCCCGCCGAGGCGACGGCCGAGGCCTGCCGCGCCGCCGGCGCCACGGTGCTGCTCGAACGCGCCGACATGGCGGAGGAGGCCGAGGTCGCCCGCGTCTTCGCCGCGCTCGACGCCCGCTTCGGCCGGCTCGACGCGCTGGTGAACAACGCCGGCACCGCGGGCACGGTCGGCACCCTCCTCGACACGCCGCTCGCCACCTGGGAGGCGGTGTTCCGCCTCAACGTCCTCGGCCTCGTCGCCTGCACGCGCGAGGCGGTGCGGCGGATGTCCACGAAGCGCGGCGGGCGCGGCGGCGCGATCGTCAACGTCTCCTCCCGCGCCTCCGCCCTCGGCGGCGCCGGCGAGTGGATCCACTACGCGGCGAGCAAGGGCGCCACCGACACCATCACCATCGGCCTCTCCCGCGAGGTCGCCGCCGAGGGCATCCGCGTCAACGCCGTCAGCCCGGGCCTGATCGAGACCGAGCTGCACGCCCGCGCCGGCCTGCCCGACCGCGTCGCGCGCCTCGCTCCCGGGGTGCCGCTCGGCCGTCCCGGCACGGCGGAGGAGGTGGCGGAGGCCGTGCTCTGGCTGCTTTCCGACGCCGCGCGCTACATCACCGGCGCGATCCTGCCGGTGAGCGGCGGGCGTTAGGGTCCGTCAGCAGGCGGCGGGTACCCGGCCGGGCCGCCGGCGATGGCCCGCACCGGCTGCCGACCGGGCGGATAGACCGCCGCGCCGCGCGCGCCGAGCGTGTAGAGGTAGGCGGCGATGTCTCGCGCCTCGGCCTCCGTCAGCCCAAGGTCCGGCATCGCCGTCATCGGGTTGATCGCCGGCGGGTTCCGCAGCCAGGCGAGCAGGTTCGCCGGTCGGTTGGGCAGCACCCCCGCGACGTAGCCGCGCTGCGCGAAGGCATCGAGCGGCGGGCCCACCATGGCGCGGGCGTTGCGCACGCCCGGGATGCGGTGACAGGCGCCGCAGCCGAGCACTTCGATCGTCGCGCGCCCGCGCCGGGTCTCCGCCGGCGACGCGCAGATGCGGCGGCGGCTCGTCCGCGTCCTCGCCGCAGGTCGCCGCGCCGAGCGGGAGCAGGAGCGCGAGCGGGGCGAGCCAGGCGCGCATCGCGGACAGCCCCCTCACAGGCAGGCCGGCGCGAGCAGGGCGGGCAGCCCGACCATCAGCGTCGCGGCCGCGAAGAGCAGCGCGAGGCCGGCGCCGGTGCGCCCGTAGAAGTCTCTGCGCCGTGCCGCCGCGCGGTCGCAGAGCAGCACCGCGGCCGCGAAGACGAAGGTCGCCGCGGCGACCACCGCCGCCGCGAGCGGCAGGCCGAGCACGGCGGCCCGATGCCAGCCCCAGAGGCAGGCGAGCGAGACGAAGACGTACACCGCCAGGAAATGCGCCGCCCACAGCAGCGGCGGCGCGGGCAGGGCGAGGCCCGCGCTCATCGTGCGAACAGGAAGGGCGCGAGGTGGACGAGCGGGAAGCCCACGCCCCAGAGCGCCGCCGAGTAGGTCCAGAACCGCGTCGCGATGCGCACCGTGAGGTGCCGATCCGGCGTGAACTCCCCGCGCCGCGCGCGCCAGCGCGAGCGCCGCCATCGCCATCGCGAGCGCGATGTGGACCCCTTGGTAGAGCGCCATGAAATGCGACAGGGCGTCGCGCGCATGCCGCTCCGGCGGCTCGAGTCCCGCGCCGGCCCGGGCCTGCAGCGCGAGGAATGCCCCTCCCGCCGCCAGCGCGACCGCGAGCCAGGACGCCAGCCGGAAGCGCCGGCCGCCGGATGGCGCGCTCCGCCCACCACATTGCGAGCGTGCCGAGGACAAGCGGCGCGAGGGCCGCGATCGCCGCCCAGGGCATGTCCGCGCGCGCCACGGCGGGCAGCCACTCGGCGGCGTAGCCCCACAGAAAGAAGAAGGCGAGCGACGCGTCCGCCACGAGCGCCGCCCAGAGCGCCGTCTGGCCCGGCGCGCGGTGATGCTCGCGGGCGAGCGGCAGGGCGAGGCCCGGCGCGGCCGCCACCGCCGCGGGAAGGTCGGCGTCGCGCTCCGTCGGCCGCATCCATGCGAGGACGGCGACGAGCACCGCCACGGCGCCGGCGACCGCCACCGCGTAGGTCTGCGCCAGCACGCCGATGAAGAGCGCGGCGACGCAGAGCGCCGTGACGAGCGGGATCCATGTCGGTCCCGGCACGCTTTGCGCCATCTCCGGCCGCGCCCCGACCTCCGTGGTGGCCAGGCTGAGCCGCCGCCCGTCGAGCGGGTCGGGAAGCGGGCCGGCGCCGCGGCGCACCGCGCGCGCGAGGTCCCCCTGGTCCCAGAGCGGGTAGCGCGCCTCGATCACCGGGATGGCACGGAAATTGAACACCGCCGGGGGCGCCGCGATCCACTCCGGGGTTCCCGCGCGCCAGGGATCGTCGGGCGCGCGCGGCCCGCGCAAGGCGGCGTGGAGCAGGCCGCCGAGGAACACCAGAGCACCGAGCGCGAAGGCCGCGGCTCCGGCGGTCGCTGCCAGGTCGTCCATTCCCAGCCGAGGCCGGTAGGATAGGTGTAGACTAAAAGCGCCGCGGCATGCCCGCGAGGCCGGTGTGGTGTAGCGGGAGGAAGTTCAGGTTGAAGCCGACGAAGAGGAGCCAGAAGGCGAGCCTGCCCGTGCGCTCGCTCGGCATGCGCCCCGTTGCCAACGGCCACCAGTGGTGCAGCGCGCCGAGCATGAGCGGCAGCAGCAGCGTCGCCGTCCCCTGCAGCACCGGACGGCGAACAGGAAGAATATCACCGTGCCGTGCATGGTGAAGACCTGGTTGTAGGTCTCCGGTCCGAGCACGGTGTTGTGCGGCACGGCGAGCCGCGCGCGCATCAGCAGCGCGAGGAGGCCCGCGACCAGGAAGAAGACGAGCGCGGTGAGGACGAAGCGCCGGCCGAGCGGCCGGTAGTTCACGGCCGAGAGCGAGCGCCATCCGGGCGGCGAGGACCAGGCGCGCGTGAGCGCCTCCTCCTCCCCCGGCGGGCGGAGCGGGGGCGGCGCGTCGGGCGCGTTCACCGCAGGCCCTCGAGGTAGGCGGCGAGGGCGCGCAGCTCGGGGCCGGAGAGCTGGTTGAAGCTCGGCATGTTCGCGCCGGGCTCGATCTGCTGCGTCGCGGCGATCCAGCCGGCGAGCGAGGCGCGCGTGTTCGGCAGCATCCCCGCCCGATCGTCGTGCGCGAGGCGAGGTGCGTCAGGTCGGGCGCAACGTCCCCCTTGGGCCATGTCCGCGCACGGTATGGCAGGAGCCGCAGCGGGAGGCGACGAACAGGGTGCGTCTGCGCCGCGCCTCCTCGGTCGTGGGCTCGGCCGCCGGCGCGGCCTCGCGCCGCAGCCAGGCCTGCCACGCCGCCGGCGGCAGGGCGTGCACGGTGAAGGCCATGTTGGCGTGCTGCAGGCCGCAGAACTCGAAGCAGGCGCCGCGGAACTCGCCCGGCGCGTCGGCCTGCAGCAGGACGTGGTTCACCCGGCCCGGGATCATGTCCACCTTGCCGCCGAGCTTCGGGATCCAGAAGCTGTGGATCACGTCGCGCGTGGCCAGTCGGAAGCGCACCGGCACCCCGACCGGCATGCGGACCTCGTTGGCCGAGACGACCGGCGGGCCGCCCGGTTCCGGATTCGGGTAGCGGACCTCCCACCAGAACTGCCAGGCGACGATCTCGACGGTGAAGGCGCCCTCGCGCTCCTCCGCGAAGGGCCAGGGGATCCGCAGGCTGGCCACCAGCATCAGGGGGAGCGCGAGCGCCGGCAGCGCGACGCCGCCGCCGCCGACGAGCAGCCGTCCGTAGGTCGTGCCGCCGCGCCGGCGGGGCAGCAGCCAGGCATGGACCAGCGCGGCGCCCACCAGCAGGCAGACCACGGCGGAGACCCAGAGCGTCAGCCCGAACAGGGCGAGCGTCTCCCGCGCGTTCGGGCCGAGCGGGCTGAGCCAGGACTGCGCGCCGGCGCAGCCGCCGAGGGCCGGCGGCAGCGCCGCGAGCGGAAGGAGGCCGCGTCGCGGGACGCGAGGATCGCGACGGATCGGTGTGGGCGGGACGGGCAAGTGGCCTTCTCCCTCCCCGACGGTCGGGCCGGCTGCCGCCGGCAGGGCAGCGGGCGGGGCGGTGGGTGGGCAAACACGCCGTGCCCGCGGCGGTTCCGGGAACCCGACGGCATCCGGCGCCTGATGCGCGAAAGAGCGGCGCCAGGTCCCGGCAACACGCGGCGGCGAGCGCGCCGCGGCGTCTCCATCGCGCTCGGCTTCGCCCGCCTCGCCCCGCCGGGCGGAGGCGGGCTCGACCCGCTGGACATGCCAGGGACGAGCGCTTCGGCGCATCATGGTCGCCGGCGCCACCGCCAAGCGCGGCGATCCGTTCGGGCGCATTGCGCCGATCGCGCGGACCGGCTCCCGGCCGCCGAGTGCAGCCGCCTGCCCGGCATCTCGCGCCGCTTCTCGATCCCGATGCCGGAGCGGCTGGACCGGCCGGGGGAAGGCCGCCGGCCGCCTGCCGGCGGCCGGCAGGACGGGCCCGCGCGCCGTCCGTCCGTCGCGCGACGGAATCTAGACCGTGCCGGACCTCCGCGCATGCGGGTCGAAGCGCGGCACGGAGATCGCGCCACCGCGATCGTTGAAGGTCGAGGCCTGGGCGACGCCGACATTCGCACCCTTGCGGCCGTACGCCTCGACGATGGGGATCTCGGCCTCGGCCGCCTCCGGCATGCGCGGCTTGCGGGCGAGCGCCGCCTCGATGAACGGCGCGAGCTCGCGCCGCTTGCGCGCCTCGCGCTCGGCGTCGCGCGTCTTGAACTCCGGCAGCAGCGTCCGCGCGAAGAGCTCGAGCGATTCGCAGATGTGCTCGTGTCGGTTGGTGCCGCTCTGCTGGACGAAGATGATCTGGTCCACGCCGACCTTCTCGTAGCGCAGCAGGTGCTCGCGCACCTGGTCCGGCGTGCCGATGCCGCCGCGGCCGGCGTTGTCCGGCAGGGAGTCCTTCACCTCCAGGAACCTGTCCCACACGCTGGTCCGGCCGGGCGCGTGCTGGCCGAACAGGCCGTAGTAGCCGAGCGAATAGCCGAAGAAGCGGAAGCCATCGAGGCCGCGGCGGATCGCCTCCCGTTCGTCCTCATGCAGCGACAGGCCGCAGACGAGGGCGATGTTCGGGTTCACCGCATGGGCGATCGGCACGCATTCCTCGGAGCGGAGGATGTCGTAGTACTCCTGCACCCACTTGCCCGCCTGCTCGGGCTCGACGAAGGCGAAGGCGAGCGCGCCGAGGCCGTGGCGGGCGGCGCGGTGGATCGTCTCCCGCCGCGAGCACGCGACCCACATGGGCGGGTGGGGCCGCTGCAGGGGCTTGGGCACGATGTTGCGGCAGGGCATCTCGAAGTATTTGCCCTTGAAGCCCGGATATGGGGTCATCGCCAGCATGTTCGCCGCCTGCTCCGTGGCCTCGCGCCACATGGCGGTCTTCTCGTCCGGGTTCACCAGGAACCCGCCCATCTCCATCGCGGTGGCGCTTTCGCCGGTGCCCCACTCCACACGGCCGCCGGAGACGAGGTCGAGCGTGGCGATGCGCTCCGCCGCGCGGGCCGGGTGGTTGTAGGAGGGCGCCATCAGCATCACGCCATGGCCGAGGCGGATGCGCTGCGTGCGCTGCGAGCAGGCAGCGAGGAACACCTCGGGTGCCGAGGAATGCGAGTACTCCTCGAGGAAGTGGTGCTCGACCTCCCACACGTAGTCGATGCCGAGGCGGTCGGCGAGCTCCACCTGGTCCAGAGCCTCCTGGTAGAGGCGCCGCTCCGAGTCCTCCGTCCAGGGCCGCGGCAGCTGGTGCTCGTAGAACAGGCCGAATTTCATCGCCGTTTCCCCTCGTCGTCCCCGGACGGTGCGGCCGGCCGCCGCCGGCGGCCCGCCCGCGCCAGAGGTTGAGAGCCGCGGCACGCCGGCGCAACGCGCGCGGAGCGAGGACCATCTTTCCGCGCGCCGCAAAGCTGATCGCGCGATCGCCGACCGGCGGGGGCAGGGTAGCCGCAGGCCGGGCAGGAGACGGCGCCGGCCCGTCCCTGCGACCGTCACCGCGATCCCCCTGCCCGCGACCGGTTCGGGCGGGGACCGATGCGCATGCCGAGCGCCGGCGGTGGCGGCCCGACCGGTGCATCCGCCGTCGCCGCGCCCCGGCGTGGCCGCGGCGCGGAACCGCCGCACGCCCGGCGCGCGCGGCCGCCCGGGCGCACCATGCCGCGCCCTCGCCGGGGTCCCGCGTCGGGCGGAAGGTCGTCGTGGCCGCTCCGCGGTCCGCCCCAGGCGGCTCTCCCGGCCGGCCGCGCCGCTTGCCCTGGCCCGCGGAGGGGATAGCATCGTTGCACGCGCCGCAAAGACGAGGGAGGGATGGAGACGCTCCGCGACATGCGGCTGTTCGTGAGGGTCGCGCACTCCGAGAGCTTCTCGGCGGCAGGCCGCGCCTTCGGCCTCTCGCCCGCCTCGGTATCCCGTCACGTCAACGCGCTCGAAAGCCGCCTCGGCGTTCGCCTGATTCACCGCACCAGCCGCCGGCTCGCGCTGACGGAGGCCGGCCATCTCTATCTGGAGCGGGCCACGCGCATCCTCGCCGAGATCGACGCGCTGGCGGGGCAGCTCTCGGAGCACCAGGCGCGGCCGCGCGGCCTGCTCCACGTGCACACGCGCGTCGCCATCGGCACGCATTTCCTGGTGCCGGTGCTGCCCGAGTTCCTGGTCCGCCACCCGGAGCTGACCGTCAAGCTCTGGCTCACCGAGGAGCCGCGCGACCTGATCGAGAACGGGATCGACGTGGCGATCCGCCTCGGCCAGCCGGTCGAGCCGCTCCTCGCCCTGCGCAAGCTCTCCGACGCCGCCGAGCGCATCCTGTTCGCCAGCCCGGCCTATCTCGAGCGCCACGGTCCGATCCGCGAACCGGGCGACCTGCTGCACCACAACTGCCTGACCTGGCCGCTCGACGGCCGCCACGAGGACGGCCGCGCGGCCTGGCTCTTCCGGGGTCCGGGGGGAACGCAGGAGCTGCGCGTCGCCGGAACCCTGCAGGTGAACAACGTCGAGGTACTGCGCGAGGCGGCGCTCGCGGGCATCGGGGTGGCGCTGCTGCCGGTTTGGTGCGTCGCGGGGGACCTGGCCGCGGGACGCCTGCGCCGGGTCCTGGCGCAGTGGGAGGTCACGCCGACCACCTTCGACCACTGCCTTTACGCCGTCTACCAGAAGACCCAGCACGTCCCCGCGAAGATCCGCGTCTTCGTGGACTTCCTCGCGCGCGCGCTGCGCGATGCGGGCGCGGCACGACCGCCGGCGGCGCGGGGCGGGCGCGGCGGGCCGGGGTCGCCCCAGCGCGCCGCCTAGCGCCCGGGTGGCCGCGACGGTGACCGGATCGTCCGGCGCCGGCCGCCCCCGGGACGGCAATCCGCGCCCCGGCGTGCCGGGCTCCGGGCGCGCAGCCGGGGAGGCGGCCGCGAGCGCGCCAACGCCTCTTCAGCGCCGCAGGTGCGCGACGAACCAGTCCCGCGCATGGCCCGCCGCCTCCTCGAGGCGGGGGCCGTAGGGCTCGTAATGGCCGCCCTCCAGCAGCACCAGGCGCTTGGGCTCGCGGGCGGTGGCGTAGGCGGCGAGCTGGTCGTCCACCGGCGTGCGCACGTCCTCCCGCGCGAGGATCATCAGCAGCGGCGTCGGGGCGATCCGCTCGACGAAGGGCCAGGGCTCGTACTCGCTGAACATGTCCCAGCTCTTCAGCGTCACCTCGTTGCGATAGCTCGTGCCGGTCGCGGCGGCACTGCTCCAGGCGTAGCTCTCGCTGCCGGGGCGCGAGATCGGCGCGGTCCGCGGCCGCTCCCCCCGCATGCGGGCCTCGCGGTCGGCGTAGTACTCGCGCCGCAGGGCGGCGAGCTGGTCGGCCGGCGTCGTGCGCTGGACCGTCTTCAGGCCGCTCACCACCGGCACCTGGGAGACGACGCAGGCGACGCGTCGGTCGGCGGCGGCCACGACCAGCACATGCCCGCCCGAATAGCTCGTACCCCACAGGCCGATGCGCGCGGGGTCCACGCCTTCGAGCTGGCGCGCGCAGGAGATGACGTCGCGCATGTCGCCGACCTGGCGCCAGGGATCCGCCTCCTGGCGCGGCGCGCCGGTGCTCGCGCCGAAGCAGCGGTGGTCGTAGAGCAGGACGCCGAGGCCGGCGGCGGCGAAGATCTCCGCGAACCGGGGCAGCGCCATCTCGCGCACCGCGCCGAAGCCGTGGCTCATGACGACGAGGGGGTGCGGGTCGGTCCCCGCTGGCACGTAGCGCCAGGCGGCGAGCTCGGCGCCGTCCACCGGGATCGTCAGGTCGTCCCTTCGCATCCCCGCCTTTCCTTTCTTCGTCCCGGGCCGCGGGCGCGAGGGTAGTCGGATGCCGGACGCCGGATAAGCGCGCCATCTTTCCGTTCATCGCAAAGCAGCTGATCGCCGGCCAAGATTTCCAAGCCGGGGCGCATCGCGCATGCTCCGCCCCAGGTTCTGCGTCGCGGACGCCAGGGACGACAGGCGGGGGCCTCGGGCGCGCCGCCCGCGCCCCCACGCCCCGCGCAGACCACGGAGGACGCGCAGAGCCATGACCGACCTGACCCCGCGCCAGCGGCAACTCAAGGAGGAGTTCACCAGGGCGCGCGGCTACTGGAGCGACATCTGGAACGACATCCTCGCCCTCGATCCGGAGTTCTTCGCGGCGTACCTGGAATTCTCGTCGGTACCGTGGCGGCAGGGCAGGCTCGAGCCGAAGGTGAAGGAGTTCATCTACATCGCGATCGACGCCGCGACGACGCACCTCTACGAGCCCGGAACCCGGATCCACGTCCGCAACGCGCTGCGCCACGGCGCGACCCGCGAGGAGATCATGGAGGTGTTCCAGCTCATCTCCGTCCTCGGCATCCACAGCTGCACCCACGGCGTGCCGATCCTCGTCGAGGAGATGCGCGCGGCGGGGCGCGAGGCGGAGCTGCCGCGCCTCGCCTTCGGGCCGCGCGAGGAGAGGCTCAAGGCGGAGTTCGTCGAGGCCCGCGGCTACTGGAGCGAGCTGTGGGAGAACGTCCTCGCCCTCTCGCCGGACTTCTTCGAGGCCTATCTCCGCTTCTCCTCGGTGCCCTGGCGGAACGGCCGCCTCGAGCCGAAGGTGAAGGAGTTCATCTACATCGCGATCGACGCCGCGACGACGCACCTCTACGAGCCCGGCACCCGGATCCACGTCCGCAACGCGCTGCGCCACGGCGCGACCCGCGAGGAGATCATGGAGGTGTTCGAGCTGGTGAGCGTGCTGGGCATCCACAGCTGCACCCACGGCGTGCCGATCCTCGTCGAGGAGCTGCGCGCGACGGGCGCCGCGGGCGCGAGCTGAACGGGCCCGCGCACCGCGCGGGCCGCGACCGAGGGGGAGGAGAGGGAACCATCATGGCAAGGATCGGACGCAGGGGATTCGGCGCGCTCGCCCTGGCGGGCGCGGCCTCCGGCCTCGCGGCGCCGCGCGTCGCGCGAGGGCAGGCCACGACCATCAAGTTCGGCTTCACCGCGGCCCTGACCGGCCCGTTCAACGAGTTCGGCGAAGGCATCCGCCGCGGCGCCGAGATCGCGGTGGAGGAGGCCAACAAGGCCGGCGGGGTCAACGGCCGCCGCGTCGAGCTGGCCGAGGTGCTCGACGACCAGCTGGTGCCGGACCGCGCCGTGCAGAACATGCGCCGCATCCTGGACAACCGCGAGATCGTCGGCCTCATGGCGCCCTCCGGCAGCGGCCCGACGCTCGCGATCGTGGACATGGTCCAGGCCGACGGGAGGCCGATCATCAACCCGCAGGCGCAGACGCCGACGATCGTGTATCCGAACGGCCCCGACAGGCCGCCGCGGCCCAACGTCTTCTCGGTCGCCATCAGCAACACGGTGGAATCGGAGAAGCTCGCGGCCGCCCTCGCCGGCTTCCGCAACATCGGCATCCTGCACGAGAGCACCGGCTACGGCGTCACCGGCGCCCAGCTCGTCCGCGCCGAGATCCAGGCGAAGCGCCGGGATGCGCGGATCACCGTGGAGTCCTACAACCAGCGCGCCCAGGACATGACCGCGCAGCTCGTGCGCGTGCAGCGCGCGGGGGCGGAGGCGCTGCTGGTCATCGGCCTCGGCGCCGACTTCGCGGTGATCCGGCGGACGATGAGCCGGCTGAACATGAACCCGGCGCTGTTCGGCACCGCCGGCGCGGTCACGGTGCCCTACATCGAGGGCGCCGGAGACCTCGTCGTCGGGACGCGCGCGGCGAGCCACGCCTCGCTGGGGCGGCGGCCGATGGCGGCCTCCGCGCAGCGCTTCGTGGATCTCTACCGCGCCAAGTACGGCACCGATCGGTGGTACGGGCCGGACCCGGCGAACCCGCTGATCTCGCTCGCCGCGACCGTCGGCTCGGGCTACGACTGCATCAACCTGCTGATCGACGCGATCCGGCGCGCCGGCTCGACGGAGCCCGCCGCGATCATCGGCGCGCTCGAGGCGACCCGCGACTTCCCCGGGGTCACCTCCGCCGCGATCTCCTTCACCCCGCAGGAGCACACGTCGCTCAAGGTCGGCGACCTCGGCATGTACGAGATGGTCAAGCGCGACGGCCGCGTGGTGCTCGAGCTGCGCGACTAGCGCCCCCGCCCCGGGTGCCGCCGGCCCCGCGCAGCGGCCGGCGGCGGCCCCGCTTCCGCCGCCTCCTTCGCCGAGAGCCCGCGACCGATCCTCCTCGATGGACGACTTCTTCTTCTCCCTCGTGCTCGCCGGAATCAGCGTCGGTTCCGTCTACGCGCTGATCGCGCTCGGGCTGAACCTGACCTTCTGGACGACGCGCACGCTGAACTTCGGCCAGGGCTCGCTGATGATGCTCTGCGCCGTCCTGACGGTGTTCCTGTCGAGCCAGGGGCTGGCGATGATGCTGGCCGTCATCGGCTCGCTGCTCGTCGTCGCGGCGCTCGGCATGTTCGTCGAGCGGTTCGCGATCCGGCCGGCCCTCGCGGCGGGGGGGGGCAGCATGGGCTGGGTCGTCTCCACCCTCGGGTTCGGCATCGTGCTGCAGGGGGTGGCGGCGAAGTATTTCGGCTCCCAGGCCATGGCCTTCCCGGAGGTGCTGTTCACCGCGCAGGACTACGTCACCGTCTTCGGCCAGCACGTCTCGCTGCAGTACCTCGTCGTGCTGGCCCTGTCGGTTTCGTTGATCCTGCTGCTCGAGCTGTTCGTGCGGAAGACGGTGTGGGGGCAGGCGGTCCACGCCGTGTCGCACGACCCCGAGCTCGCGCTGGTGCAGGGCATACCGGTGCGGCTGATCGTGCTCGGCTCCTTCATCGCCTCCAGCCTGCTGGCGGGGGTGGCGGGCATCCTGAGCGCGCAGATCGGCGGCACCGTCGACCCGGCCTTCGGGTTCGACCTGGTGCTGCTCGGCTTCGTCGCCGGCGTGCTGGGCGGCATGGGCACCTCGCTCGGCGCGCTCGCGGGCGGCCTCGCGGTCGGCCTGATCAGCAAGCTGGTCGGCGGCTACATCTCCACCGCGGCGGAGCACGCCATCGCCTTCGCCCTCCTCATGGCCATGCTCGCGCTCAGGCCGCAGGGCCTGCTCGGCCGGCCGGAGGTCAGCAAGGCATGAGCGGCCGCCGCCTGCGCGGCGCGCTCAGCCGGCTGGTCGCGCATCCCGCCTTCTTCCTGGCCCTGGTGGCCACGCTCCTGGTGGGCTGCCGCTGGTTGAGCGGCGGCACGGTGCAGATCCTGACCTTCGTGCTGATCGCCGTCATCTTCGCCCAGAGCATCAATCTGCTGACCGGGCTGGCGGGGCAGATCTCGCTCGGCCATGCCGGCTTCTTCGGCATCGGCGCGTACTGCTCCGGCATCCTGGCCAAGGCGCACGGCGTGGACGTCGCCCTCTCCGTTCCCGCCGCTGCGCTGCTCGCGGCCGTCGCGGGCTGGCTGCTCTCCTTCCCGGCGGGCCGGGTGCGCGACGTCTACCTCGCGATGATGACGCTCGGCTTCGGGATGATCTTCTACGAGATCGTGCGCGAGTGGAACGACGTCACCGGCGGCACCATGGGCTTCCCGGGCGTCCCCTCCGCCGCGCTGCGCACCCTCTCCATCCTCGGCCTGCCGGTCGACGGCGTCACCTACTTCCAGATCGTCCTGCTGGTCACGGCGCTCGTGCTGGTGCTGATGCGCAACCTGACGCAGAGCCGGATCGGCCGGGCCCTCTTCGCCATCCACGTCAGCGAGGTCGCGGCCGGCAGCATCGGCATCCCGGCCGGCGCCACGAAGCAGCTCGCCTACACGCTGAGCGGCGCGCTCGCGGGCCTCGCCGGGGCGCTCTACGCCCATCTCGTCGGCTATCTCGGGCCGGAGAGCTTCGCCCTCCCGCGCTCCATCGAGGTGCTGGTGATCTCGATCGTCGGCGGCCTCGGCTCCATCGCCGGCCAGGTGCTCAGCGCCACGCTGTTCACATTCCTGCCCGAGCGGTTGCAGGTCTTCGCCGAGTACCAGTTCATCGCCTACGGCATCATCCTCACCTTCTCGCTGGTCGTGCTGCCGAAGGGCATCGCGGGCCTGCTGCTCGAGCCGCCGCGCTTCATCAAGCCGCGCGCGCTGAAGCGGACCGCGGTGTTCGGACCCGACCCCTCGGTCCTGCAGCGCGAGGCCGGCGGCGGCAGCCTGGAGGTCGAGGCCGTGACCATGCGCTTCGGCGGCCTCGTCGCGCTGGACGAGGTCTCGCTGCGGGTCGAGCCAGGTCGGATCACGGCGCTGGTCGGGCCCAACGGCTCCGGCAAGAGCACGCTGGTCAACGTGGTCTGCGGCCTCTACCGGCCGAGCGCGGGGCGCATCGCCTTCGAGGGGCGGGACGTCACGGGCCTGTCCGACCACCGGATCGCCCTCGCGCGGATCGTGCGCACCTTCCAGGACCCGCGGCTGGTGCCGCACTTCACGGTGCGGGAGAACCTCCTGCTCGGAGCGCACCGGCTGCTCCGCCACTCCGGCGTCGCCGCTGCCCTCGCGCTGCCCTCCGCGCTGGAGGAGGAGGCGCGCCAGCTCGCCGCCGTCGAGGCGGTGCTCGCACTGACCGACCTGACCGCGGTCGCCGACCGGACCGTCAGCACCCTGCCCTACGGCACCCGCCGCATGGCGGAGGTCGGGCGCGCGCTGCTCGCCCAGCCGCGCGCGATCCTGCTCGACGAGCCGGCGGCCGGCTTGTCGGAGGCGGAGATGGAACGCCTCGCGCAGGTGATCCGCGACATGAAGGCGATGGGGCTCGCGATCCTGCTGATCGACCATCACATGGACTTCCTCGCCGAGCTCGTGGACGACGTCGTGGTGCTCGACAGCGGGCGGGTGATCTACCGCGGCGACATCTCGGGCATGCGACGCGACCCCGGGGTCATCGCGGCCTACCTCGGCGACGAGGCGGTGCACGCCCATGCTTGAGGTGCAGGACCTCCGCGTCGCCTACGGCGCCGTGCAGGCGCTGCAGGGCGTCACGCTCGGCGCGACGGCGGGCCGCATCACCGCCGTGCTCGGCGCGAACGGCGCGGGAAAGTCCTCGCTGCTGCGCGCGATCTCCGGGATCGCTCCCGTGGCCGGGGGACGGATCCTGCTCGACGGCAGGGACATCACCGCGCTGCCGGCCCCGGCGCGGGCGCGGCTCGGCCTGGCGCACGCGATGGAGGGGCGCCGGCTGTTCCGGCAGCTCAGCGTCGAGGAGAACCTGAGGCTCGCCTGGAATTTCGGGTCCCGCAACGTTCCGCTCGACCAGGCCATGGCCGAGGTCCAGCAGCGTTTCCCGATCCTCGGCGAGAGGGCGCGCACGCCGGCGGGGCTGCTGAGCGGCGGCCAGCAGCAGATGCTGATCCTGTCCTGCGCGACGATCCGCGGCCCGCGCTACCTCCTCCTCGACGAGCCGTCGCTCGGCCTGGCGCCGATCATCGTGCGGCAGATCTACGCGTTCATAACGGACTACACCCGCCACTCGCGGACGACCGTGGTGATCGCCGAGCAGATGGCGACGCTCGCGCTCAAGGTCTCGGATCGGGCCTACGTGCTCCGGCGCGGACGCCTGGTGCTGGAGGGCAGCAGCGCGGACCTGCTCGCGGGCGGTCCCGAGGGCACGCTCGTGGCCAACTATCTCTGATCTGATGGGATCTGATGGGACCCGTGCGCGGGTGCGTTGGGCGCGCGCTGTTGCGGCGGATCGGGCGGGAGGACCTCGTCGCGCGGCCGGAGCCGAGGGCGGCCTCGTCGCCGGCTCGCCGCTGGCGGAATTCGCCGCGCCGCGCGGCCGGGTCGAGACTGGCCGTGCCCTCGCTGCCGTCACGGCCGCGGCGAACCTCGCATCGCCGGAGCGCACGGCCTCCGGCGCATTCGCACGGGTCATCGGACCGGATCGCGGGCGGCTGGAAAAGCCGCGCGTGACTTCTTCGCGAACGCCGGGCGAGGCCCGTCGCGCGCGCAGCCGCGCGGAAACTGTCCCGGCCGCCCGCGGATGCGCTCCGTGCCTCCGAAGGCCGAGGCGCAGCGGGATCTGCGGGCGGCGCCTCGCGCGAGCGGTCGCCGGCACAGCGGAGGGCGCCGATCAGCCCCCTGCTCGCCTCTCCGCCGGAGCGGGGGATCGTTCCGCCATCGCGTCGGCCCGCCGTCGTGGCGGGCCATGGCCCCGGCCGCATCGCCCCCGTCCCGCGGCACTGCCGGCCCCGTCCACCGGGGCCGGGCGAGCGGTGCCGCGGTGCGCGACGCCGAGCCGTCGCGGTCCCCCCAGCAGCGGCCGGCGCGGGCACGGGCTCCGGCGGCCCCGTCCTACCCTCCGCGGCCGGGGCCGCGACCTCACGACCGGTTGACAAGGCCGCGGCCGGGGCGGCAAACGGCCGCGCCTTTCCCTCCGCAACCTCCAGCCCGCAGGACCCGCCCGCGCATGGCGCTCGCCTTCCTCTTTCCCGGCCAGGGCAGCCAGGCCCCCGGCATGGGCCGGGACCTCGCCGCCGCCTTCCCCGCCGCGCGCGAGGTGTTCGAGGAGGTGGACGAGGCGCTGAAGCAGCGCCTGACCCGCCTGATGTTCGAGGGGCCGGCCGAGGAGCTGACCCTCACCGCCAACGCCCAGCCGGCGCTGATGGCCGTCTCCGTCGCGGTCCTGCGCGTGCTCGAGCGCGAGGGCGGCCTCGACCTCGGCGCCCGCGTCGCGCTGGTCGCGGGCCACTCGCTCGGCGAGTACAGCGCCCTGACCGCGGCGCGCGCCTTCGCGCTGGCCGACGCGGCGCGGCTGCTGCGGCTGCGCGGCGAGGCGATGCAGAAGGCGACGCCGCCCGGCACCGGCGCCATGGCGGCGCTGCTCGGCGCGGAGCTCGACCAGGCGCGCGCCGTCTGCGAGCGGGCGGCGGCGGACCCGGAGACGGGCGAGCGCGAGGTCGTCGAGGTCGCCAACGACAACGGCGGCGGCCAGGTCGTGGTCTCCGGCCACAAGGCCGCGGTCGAGCGCGCGGTCGAGATCGCCAGGGCGGAGGGCATCCGCCGCGCCATGCTGCTGCCGGTCTCCGCGCCCTTCCATTGCGCGCTGATGGCCCCGGCGGCGGAGGCGATGGCCGAGGCGCTGGAGCGGGTCGCGATCCGTGCGCCGGCGGTTCCCGTGGTCGCCAACGTCACCGCGGCCAAGGCGACCGACCCGGCGGAGATCAAGGACCTGCTGGTCCGCCAGGTCACCGGCACGGTGCGCTGGCGCGAATGCGTCCAGGCGATGGCGGCGATGGGCTGCGACCGCTTCGTCGAGCTCGGCGCCGGCAAGGTGCTCACCGGCCTGATGAAGCGCCTCGCGCCGGAGGCGGCGGCCTCCGCGGTCGGCTCGCCGGCCGAGGTCGAGGCCTTCCTGAAGTCGCTCTGATCCCTGCGCCGCCGCCGCCGGGCCCGGCGGCGCACCGACCGAGGAGGACCGAGCATGTTCCGTCTTGAGGGCAAGGTCGCGCTGGTCACCGGCGCCTCGGGGGGCATCGGCGCGGCGATCGCGCGCGCGCTGCACCGCCAGGGCGCGGCGGTCGCGCTCTCCGGCACCCGCCGCGCCGCGCTGGAGGCGCTGGCCGAGGAACTGGGCGAGGGGGCGCTGATCGCGCCGGCCGACCTTTCCGACCCGGCGGCGCCGGCGGCGCTGGTCGAGCAGGTGGAGAAGTCGCTCGGCGCGCTCGACATCCTGGTCAACAACGCCGGGCTGACGCGCGACATGCTGGCGCTGCGCATGGGCGACGCCGACTGGCAGGCGGTGCTGGAGGTGGACCTCAACGCGCCCTTCCGCCTCGCGCGCGCGGCGCTGCGCGGGATGATGAAGAAGCGCTGGGGGCGGGTGGTCTCGATCGCCTCGATCGTCGGCGTCACCGGCAATGCGGGCCAGGCGAACTACGCCGCGGCCAAGGCCGGGCTGATCGGCATGAGCAAGTCGCTGGCGCAGGAGGTGGCGAGCCGCAACATCACGGTCAACGTGGTCGCCCCCGGCTTCGTCAAGACCGCGATGACGGACGCGCTGGGCGAGGCGCAGCGGGCGGCGCTGCTCGCGCGCATCCCGACGGGGCGGATGGGCGCGCCGGAGGACGTGGCGGCGGCGGTGGTCTACCTCGCCAGCGAGGAGGCGGCCTGGGTGACCGGCCAGACGCTGCACGTGAACGGCGGGATGGCGATGGTCTGAATCGCCGGCGCCCGATGCGGCCGCGCCGGGCGATCGGTGCCGCCGCCCCCCGTCGGACGAGGTCCACCCCACGCCGACGCTGAGGGCGAAGGCAAAGGTGGCGGTGCCCGCGTCCACGCCGGCGACCGCGGTGACGTCGCCGTCGGGCTCGGCTGCCGCGTCGGCGTCGTGGGTGTCGCCCGACGCGAAGGACCCGCAGAGGCCGAAGGCGACGTCGGCGCCCGCGGTGGCGATCGCGGAGCCATGGTGGTGCTGGTCGCCTCGGCGCCGTCGCCCGTCGCGACGCCCGAGGCGGTCGTCGCCACGCCCGCGCCCGAGCCGTCCCCGTCCGACGCGCGGCAGAGGCTGGTGATGCCCGTCAGGGCGAGGGAATCGCCGCCTGCCGTCGCGGTGGCGCCGATCCTGGCAGTGTCGGCGCCGTCGCCGTCCGTCGCCGTGGCCTCGATCGCCAAGGTGGCGAGGCTGGCATCGCCGGGGGCCAGCGCCTCAGCCTCGAACTCAGCGCGTGCTGCCGTGGCGCCCGCACCCCTTCCTTCCGCTCCGCCCCCTCGGCGCCGCGCGCGGAACGGGCGCGGGGATGACCCGATCGGGGCCGCCACCATAGGCGGGGAACACCGGGACGCGGGAAGGATCCGGGAGGATGATGCGCGCGGCGCCGATGGCGTAAGACCTCCGGCCGAATGGATGTGCCGCGGATGGTCGGCGATTCCCGCGCCCGGCCTCGACCGGGATCGCGACGGCTGCGGGAGGCGGCGCCGCGCCCGGGCCGGGCCAACCAGCGGACTGAGGCACCGGCCGAGGAAGCGCCGCCGACTTCGGCGAGGTCCCGGCGGAGGTCGGGATCGGGTCCCTGCGCCGGGGCGGGATCCCCGGGCGGGCCTCCACCTGTCCGGCTGTGGCGTCGCATCGGCGCGGCGGAGGCGTCTTCGGTCATGCCCGCCTCGCCGCGCGCGGGTGGGGGCGACCCGAGGGTCGGAACGATATCGCATCCGATCGAGAGCCGGGGATGTTTCAGTGGCGGGCAGGGGAGAGTCGACGGCAAGGAGGATCATGGCTCCGGGATCCAGGGGAGATCGCGTCCGCGCCCCCAGGATGGGGCGCCTCGGCGCCGCAGGCGGCGCCAGATGCTCGTCCGTCGGGCCGGCGGAGAGCGGTTACGCGTTCGGGGCAAGCTCAGCCCATGCGGCCAGGGGCTTCCCCGGCCCCGGCCTTGAGTTCAAGCCGCCCTTGGCCGAGCCGCCACGGGCCATTCCCGAACGGTCCCCGGACCCCGGGGCAGCCGGGACGGTCCTCGCCCGAGGGGCGCCGTCGCCCGGGTCGGGACGCCGGCCGGGGCGGCACCGGGCGCCCCCGGACGTCGTTCCCGCCCCGGACCGTGTCCCGTCTGCCACGCGCCGCGCACAGGCCCTCGCGCCGCCGCCCCAACGCCTTGCCGGCGGCGCTTCAGGACGCCAAACAGCGCCTAGGCCCCGGCGGGCTTCCATGCTAAGGCCCGGCCGCCGCGGGGACCCCCGAGGAGGCGATTCCGGGCGGACCGGGACCGGCAGCAGGAGAGATCGAATCCGATGAGCGACACCGCCGAGAAGGTGAAGAAGATCGTTGTCGAGCACCTCGGCGTTGAGGAAGCGAAGGTGACCCCCGAGGCGTCCTTCATCGACGACCTCGGCGCCGACAGTCTGGACACGGTCGAGCTGGTGATGGCGTTCGAGGAGCAGTTCGGCATCGAGATTCCGGACGACGCGGCCGAGAAGATCACGACCGTCAAGGACGCGATCGAGTACATCGAGAAGCAGAAGGCCGCCTGACGCGGCGCCGGGCCCGGACCGGCCTTCGCCGCGGCGGACGGACCAGCCAGTCAGAAGCAGAGCCGAGGGGGTCTCCGAGAGTGTTCCAGTACGGCGCATCGCCGCGGCGCGTGGTCGTCACCGGCATGGGGATCGTCTGCCCGCTCGGGGTCGGCGTCGAGCACGTCTGGCGCCGCCTGCTGGCGGGCGAGAGCGGCATCTCCGCCATCCAGTCCTTCGACGTCAGCGCGCTGCCGGCGAAGATCGCCGGGCAGGTGCCGGCGGGGTCGCGGGCCGAGGGCAAGCTCGACATCAACGAGTGGATCCCGGTCAAGGACCAGAAGAAGATGGACCGGTTCATCCAGCTCGCCCTCGTCGCCGCCGAGGAGGCGGTGGAGGATTCGGGCTGGCGACCGGAGACCGAGGAGGAGAGGTGCGCCGCCGGCGTGCTGATCGGCTCCGGCATCGGCGGGCTGCCGACCATCTACGACGCGGCGCTGCAGGTGGGGGCGGGCAAGGCGAAGCGGATCTCGCCCTTCTTCATTCCCTCGGCGCTGATCAACCTGGCCTCGGGCCACGTCTCCATCCGCTACGGGCTGAAGGGGCCGAACCACTCGGTGGTGACGGCCTGCGCCACGGGGGTGCACGCGCTCGGCGACGCGGCGCGGCTGATCGCGCTCGGCGATGCCGACGTGATGGTCGCGGGCGGCGCGGAGGCGGCGGTGTGCGAGATCGGGATGGCGGGCTTCTGCGCCTCCCGCGCCCTCTCCACCGGCTTCAACGACACGCCGACCAGGGCCTCGCGCCCCTGGGACGCCGATCGCGACGGCTTCGTCATGGGCGAGGGCGCGGGCGTGCTCGTGCTCGAGGAGCTGGAGCACGCGAAGAGGCGCGGCGCCAAGATCTACGCCGAGGTGATCGGCTACGGCATGTCCGGCGACGCCTACCACATCACCGCGCCCTCCGAGGACGGCGACGGCGCCTACCGGGCGATGCGCAACGCGCTCAGGAGCGCCCGCATCGCGCCGGGCGAGGTGCAGTACGTGAACGCGCACGGCACCTCGACGCCGCTCGGCGACGACCTGGAGCTCGGGGCGGTGGAGCGGCTCTGGGGCGACGACGCGAAGGGGCTCGCGATGTCCTCGACCAAGTCGGCGATCGGGCATCTGCTCGGGGCGGCCGGGGCGGTGGAGGGGATCTTCTCCATCCTCGCCATCCGCGACCGGGTGGCGCCGCCGACGCTCAACCTGGAGAAGCCGAGCCGGGAGAGCCCGGTGGACCGGGTGGCGCTGCAGCCGCAGGAGCGGCCGATCCGGGTCGCGCTCTCGAACAGCTTCGGCTTCGGCGGCACCAACGCGAGCATCGTCTTCCGCGCCGCGCCCTGAGGTGCCGACCGGGGTTGCCCGGTGCCCCCCGGCGCCGGCGCGAAGCCGCGCCGGGGGAGGGGGCGTGAGACCCGCTGCGGGCCGCCGCCGCGTCCGGCGCCGAACCCGCGGCCCCCGCGCCGCGTAGTGGCGCCGTGATGCGATCCGTTCGCCGATTCCTGATCCTCCTGCCGGTGCTGGCCGGGCTCGGTGCGGGCGCGGCCTGGTATGCGCGGAGCCTCTGGCTGGCGCCCGGGCCGCTGGCCGAGCCGGCGCAGGTCGTCGTCCCGCGCGGCGGAACCGAGCGCATCGCCGCCACCCTCGCCGAGCGCGGCGTGATCCGCGATGCCCGCGCCTTCCTGCTCGCCGCCTGGCTGACCCGCGGCGAGGGGCCGCTCCGCGCCGCGGAGTTCGCCTTCCCGGCCGGCGCCTCGCTGCGCGAGGTGCTGGAGATCCTGCGCCACGCGCGGCCGGTGCAGCGCCGGCTGACCATCCCGGAGGGGCTCACCACGGTCCAGATCGCCGAGCTCCTCGACCGCGCCGAGGGGCTGACCGGCGAGGTGCCGCCGCTCACCGAGGGCGCGCTGCTGCCCGAGACCTACGCCTACCAGTGGGGCGACACGCGCGCCTCCGTGGTCCGGCGCGCCGAGCGGGCGATGGCCGAGGCGCTGGCCGCGGCCTGGGCGGGGCGCGACCCGGACCTGCCGCTCGCCAGCCCGCGCGAGGCGCTGATCCTCGCCTCGATCGTCGAGCGCGAGACGGCGAAGCCCGAGGAGCGGGCGCGCGTCGCCGCCGTGTTCGTGAACCGGCTGCGGCGGGGGATGCCGCTGCAGTCCGATCCCACCGTGGCCTACGCGGCCACCGAGGGGGCGGCGCTCGACCGGCCGCTGATGCGCGCCGACCTCGAGCGCGAGCACCCCTTCAACACCTACCGCGTGCGCGGCCTGCCGCCGGGGCCGATCGCCGCGCCGGGCCGCGATTCCCTGCGCGCGGCGACGCGGCCGGCGGAGACCGACGATCTCTACTTCGTCGCCGACGGCAGCGGGGGCCACGCCTTCGCCCGGACGCTCGAGGAGCACAACCGCAACGTGGCGCGCTGGCGCGCGATCGAACGGCGCCGCCGGGCCGGGGGGGAGGGCAGCGAGGCGTCGCCGCCGGCCCCGGCCGTCCCCAGGTGACGAGGCGGGGCCGGGCGCGGTAATCCGGTGCCAGGGAAGGGGCACGCCGCCATGTCCGACAGCTTCCAGGGCCTCGATTTCGACCTCGGCGAGACCGTCGAGGCGCTGCGCGCGCAGGTCGTCGCCTTCGCCGCCGACGAGATCGCGCCGCGCGCGGCGGAGATAGACCGGCGCAACGAATTCCCGGCCGACCTCTGGCGCAAGCTCGGCGATCTCGGCCTGCTCGGCATCACCGTCGAGGAGGAGTACGGCGGCGCCGGGATGGGCTACCTCGAGCACGTGGTGGCGATGGAGGAGATCAGCCGCGCCTCGGCCTCGGTCGGCCTCTCCTACGGCGCGCACTCCAACCTCTGCGTCAACCAGATCCGCCGCAACGGGACCGAGGCGCAGAAGCGCCGCTACCTGCCGCGGCTGATCTCCGGCGAGCACGTCGGCGCGCTGGCGATGAGCGAGCCGGAGGCGGGCTCGGACGTGGTGGGCATGCGCACGCGCGCGGAGAAGCGCGGCGGCCGCTACCTGCTCAACGGCGGCAAGATGTGGATCACCAACGGGCCGGACGCCGACGTGCTGGTGGTCTATGCCAAGACCGACCCGGCGGCGGGGCCGCGCGGCATCACCGCCTTCCTGGTCGAGAAGGGATTCAAGGGCTTCTCCACCGGGCCGAAGCTCGACAAGCTCGGCATGCGCGGCTCCAACACCTGCGAGCTGGTCTTCGAGGACTGCGAGGTGCCGGAGGAGAACGTGCTCGGCGAGGTCGGCCGCGGCGTGAACGTGCTGATGAGCGGCCTCGACTACGAGCGCGCGGTGCTCGCCGGCGGGCCGCTCGGCATCATGCGGGCCTGCCTGGACGTGGTGCTGCCCTACGTGCACCAGCGCCGGCAGTTCGGCCAGCCGATCGGCGAGTTCCAGCTCATGCAGGGCAAGCTCGCCGACATGTACACGACGATGAGCGCCTGCCGCGCCTACGTGTACGCGGTGGCGAGGGCGTGCGACCGCGGGCGGACGACGCGCAAGGACGCCGCCGGGGCGATCCTCTACGCCGCCGAGAAGGCGACCTGGATGGCGCTGGAGGCGATCCAGGCGCTGGGCGGCAACGGCTACATCAACGACTACCCGACCGGGCGGCTGCTGCGCGACGCCAAGCTCTACGAGATCGGCGCCGGGACGAGCGAGATCCGCCGCATGCTGATCGGACGCGAACTGTTCCACGAGACCGCCTGAAGAGAGGGACCCGATGCAGGCACGACCCGAACTCCCGACGCTTCCCGTCTCCGCCGTCTGGCCCGGGGGTGGGGTGCTGCGCGCCGCGCTGCTGGCGCTGGCCGGCGCCGCCCTGCTCGCGGCCTCGGCCTGGATCCGGGTGCCGATGTGGCCGGTGCCGATGACGATGCAGACCTTCGCGGTGCTGCTGATCGGCGCGAGCATGGGGCCGCGCCTCGGCGCGGCGGCGGTGGCGGCCTATCTCGGCGGGGCGGCGCTCGGCCTGCCGGTGCTCGCCGGCGGGACGGCGCTGGTGTTCGGCGGGCCGACCTTCGGCTACCTGGTCGGCTTCGTCCTTGCCGCCGTCGCGGTCGGCTGGGCGGCGCAGCGGGGCTGGACGCGGCGCTGGCCGGGGCTGATCGGCGCGCTGCTGGTCGGCGAGGCGCTGATCTTCCTGCCCGGCCTCGCCTGGCTGTACGCCGCCTGGCTGCACGACCTGCGGGCGACGCTCGCGGCGGGGCTGCTGCCCTTCCTGCTCGGCGACGCCCTCAAGCTGCTGCTCGCGGCGGCGTCGCTCCGGCTGCTGCAGCGCGCTGCCGCCGGCTCCCGGGGCTGAGGCCGGGGCCGCCCGCCGTGCCGGCGCTCGAATCCGCCCTCGACCCGCGCGCGCCGGAGGCCCGCGCGAACGCGGAGGCGATGCGCGCGCTGGTGGCCGAGCTGCGCGCGCTCGCCGACCGCGTGCGGCTCGGCGGCGGCGAGGAGGCGCGCCGCCGCCACCTCGCGCGCGGCAAGCTGCTGCCGCGCGACCGCATCCGGGCGCTGATCGACCCCGTCTCGCCCTTCCTCGAGATCGGCCAGCTCGCCGCGCACGGCCTGTACGGCGGCGAGGTGCCCTCGGCCGGGATCATCACCGGGATCGGCCGCGTCGCCGGGCGCGAATGCGTGATCGTCGCCAACGACGCGACGGTGAAGGGCGGCACCTACTACCCGATCACGGTCAAGAAGCACCTGCGCGCGCAGGAGATCGCGCTGCAGAACCGCCTGCCCTGCATCTACCTGGTGGACTCGGGCGGGGCGCACCTGCCGAGCCAGGACGAGGTCTTCCCCGACCGCGACCACTTCGGGCGGATCTTCTACAACCAGGCCACCATGTCGGCGCAGGGGATCCCGCAGATCGCGGTGGTGATGGGCTCCTGCACCGCGGGCGGGGCCTACGTGCCGGCGATGTCGGACGAGACGGTGATCGTGCGCAACCAGGGCACGATCTTCCTCGGCGGCCCGCCGCTGGTGAAGGCCGCGACCGGCGAGGTCGTCACCGCCGAGGAGCTGGGCGGCGCCGACCTGCACAGCCGCGTCTCCGGCGTGACGGACCACTACGCGGAGAACGACGCCCACGCGCTCGGCATCGCGCGGCGGATCGTGGCGTCGCTGAACATGGTGAAGCGCCCGCCGGTGGCGCTGCGCGAGCCGCGGCCGCCGCGCTATCCGGCGGAGGAGCTCTACGCCGCGGTGCCGGCGGACCTCCGCGTGCCCTACGACGCGCGGGAGGTGATCGCGCGCATCGTGGACGACAGCGAGTTCGACGAGTTCAAGCGGCTCTACGGCCCGACGCTGGTGACGGGCTTCGCGCACATCTGGGGCTATCCGGTCGGCATCCTGGCCAACAACGGCATCCTGTTCTCGGAGAGCGCGCAGAAGGGCGCGCACTTCATCGAGCTCTGCGCCCAGCGCGGCATCCCGCTCGTGTTCCTGCAGAACATCACCGGCTTCATGGTCGGGCGGAGGTACGAGGCGGGCGGCATCGCCAAGGACGGGGCGAAGCTGGTGACGGCGGTGGCGACGGCGGCGGTACCGAAGTTCACGGTGATCATCGGCGGCAGCTTCGGCGCCGGCAACTACGGCATGTGCGGCCGCGCCTATTCGCCGCGCTTCCTCTGGATGTGGCCCAACGCGCGGATCAGCGTGATGGGCGGCGAGCAGGCGGCGAGCGTCCTCGCCACCATCCGGCGCGACGCCATCGAGGCGCGCGGCGGCGCCTGGCCGGCCGAGCAGGAGGAGGCCTTCAAGGCGCCGATCCGCGCGCAGTACGAGACCCAGGGCCACCCCTACTACTCCACCGCGCGGCTCTGGGACGACGGGGTGATCGACCCTGCGGACACGCGCCGCGTGCTCGCGCTGTGCCTCTCGGCGGCGCTCAACGCGCCGATCCCCGAGACGCGCTTCGGCCTGTTCCGGATGTGAGGCGCGGCGTGTTCGGCAAGATCCTCATCGCCAACCGCGGCGAGATCGCCTGCCGGGTGATCGCCACCGCCCGGCGGCTCGGCATCGCCACCGTCGCGGTCTATTCCGAGGCGGACGCCGGCGCCCGGCACACCCGGCTCGCCGACGAGGCCTGGCCGATCGGACCGGCGCCGGCGCGGCAGAGCTATCTCTCGATCGCGACCATCCTCGACGTGGCGCGGCGCGCGGGCGCGCAGGCGATCCATCCGGGCTACGGGTTCCTCTCCGAGAACGCCGAGTTCGCCGAGGCCTGCGCCGAGGCCGGGATCGCCTTCATCGGGCCGCCCGCCGCGGCGATCCGCGCCATGGGCTCGAAGGCTGCGGCCAAGGCGCTGATGGAGCGCGCCGGCGTGCCGCTGGTGCCGGGCTACCACGGCGAGGCGCAGGACCTCGCGACGCTGGCCGAGGCCGCGGCGCGCATCGGCTACCCGGTGCTGATCAAGGCGAGCGCGGGCGGCGGCGGCAAGGGCATGCGCGTGGTCGGGCACGCGGCGGAGTTCGCCGAGGCGCTGGAGGGGGCGCGGCGCGAGGCGGCCTCCTCCTTCGGCGACGACCGCGTGCTGGTCGAGAAGTACCTCACCCGCCCGCGCCACATCGAGATCCAGGTCTTCGCCGACACCCACGGCAACACCGTCTCGCTGTTCGAGCGCGACTGCTCGATCCAGCGGCGGCACCAGAAGATCATCGAGGAGGCGCCGGCCCCGGGCATGGACCCGGCGCGGCGCCAGGCGATGGGCGAGGCCGCGGTCGCCGCGGCGCGCGCCGTCGGCTATGTCGGCGCCGGGACGGTGGAGTTCATCGCCGAGGGCGACGCCTTCTTCTTCATGGAGATGAACACCCGCCTGCAGGTCGAGCATCCGGTGACGGAGATGGTCACCGGCCTCGACCTCGTGGAGTGGCAGATCCGCGTCGCCGCCGGGGAACCCCTGCCGCTGCCCGCCGAGCGGCTCGCGATCCGCGGGCACGCCATCGAGGCGCGGGTCTATGCGGAGGACCCGGCGCGGGACTTCCTGCCCTCGACGGGCCGGCTCGCGCATCTGCGCCAGCCGCGCGAGGTGCCGGGCCGGGTGCGCGTGGACACCGGGGTGCGCGCGGGCGATGCGATCACGCCGCACTACGACCCGATGATCGCCAAGCTGATCGTCTGGGGGGAGGACCGGCCCGCGGCGCTGCGCCGCCTCGTCGCCGCGCTCGGCGAGTACGAGGTGGTGGGCGTGCGGACGAACCTCGGCCTGCTGCGTGCCATCGCCGACCATCCGGCGTTCGCGGCGGGCGAGCTGGACACCGGCTTCATCGCGCGCCACGCCGCGGCGCTGCTGCCGCCGGCGGAGCAGCCCGCGGCGGCGGAGCCGGCGGTGCTGGCCGCGGCCGCCCTCGCCGCGCTGCGCGACCAGCGCGAGGCGATCCGGGCGGCGGCGCGCGCCAGCGGCGATCCGCACTCGCCCTGGGCGGAGACCGACGCCTGGCGCCTGAACGGCGACGGCTACCAGGACCTGCACCTGCGGCCGGAGGGCGCCGCCACGGCGCTGACCCTGCGCAGCCACCCGCTGCCGGAGGGCGGCGTCCGGCTCGACCTGCCGGGCGGGCCGGTGCGGGCGGCGCTGGAGGAGGACGCGGAGGGCGGGTTGCGCCTCGTCCTGGACGGCGTGGCACGGCGCCTCAGCGCGGCGCGGCGCGGCGCGGCGATCGCCGTGTTCCTGGCCGGGCATCGGCCGTGCACGGTGGTGCTCGAGGACCCGCTCGCCCCGCCGCGCAGCGAGACCGCCGGCAGCGAGCGCGTCACGGCGCCGATCCCCGGCCGCGTGACGCGCGTGCTGGTCCGGCCGGGCGAGGCGGTGGAGAAGAACGCGCCGCTGGTGGTGATCGAGGCGATGAAGATGGAGCTGACGCTCCGCGCGCCGGTGGCGGGCGTCATCGCGACGGTTTCGCACCGGGTGGACGACATGGTGGAGGAGGGCACGGAGCTGGTCACCTTCGCCGGCCCGTCTTCCTCCGCCGCGGGCTGATGCGGTCCGTGCCGGCCGGCCCCCGGCCATTCGGCCTTGCCTGGCCGCGCCGCCCGCGCCAAGAGGGATGCCATGATGCGCCCGCCGCCGCCGCCCCCCGCCGGCCCCCGCCCGACCGGGGCGCGGGCCCTGCTCGCCCTGGTGCTCGCCGGCGCCGTTCCGGCCGTCCTGGCCCCGGCCGCCCTGCTGGCGGCGGGGGTGCTGCAGCCCGTGCCGGCGCGCGCCCAGGCGCAGGCCAACCGCATCGTCGCGGTGGTCAACGGCGACGTGGTCAGCCGCAACGACGTCGAGGGCCGCCGGCGGCTGTTCGCGATCAGCGCCGGCCTGCCCTCGGGCGCCCAGGCGCTCGACCGGCTGAACGACCAGGTGCTGCGCCTGCTGATCGACGAGCGGCTGCGGATGCAGGAGGTGCAGCGCCGCCGCATCCCGGTGATGGACAACGAGATCGCCGAGACGATCCGCGAGATCGAGCAGCGCAACGGCCTGCCGCCGGGGGGGCTGCTCGCCCAGCTCCGCCGCGCCGGCGTCGAGCCGCGCGTGCTCTACGACCAGATCCGCGTGCAGATCGGCTGGGCGCGGCTGCTGCGCCAGCTCCTCGGCGCCCAGGCCGAGCCGACCGAGAGCGAGGTCCGCGAGTTCATGGAGGCCGCGAAGGCGCGCGAGGGAGAGCCCGAGTACCTCGTCTCCGAGATCTTCATCCCGATCGAGGACCCGAGACGCGAGGAGGACACGCGCCGCTTCGTCGAGGAGGTGGTGGCGCAGCTTCGCCGCGGCACGCCCTTCCCCGTCGCCGCGACGCAGTTCAGTCAGGCGCAGAGCGCGCTCCAGGGCGGCGACCTCGGCTGGGTGCGTCCGGAGCAGCTCGACCCGGAGATTGGGCGGATCGTGACGCAGATGCCGGTGGGCGCGATCACCAACCCGGTCCGCGTCGCCGGCGGCTGGCAGATCGTCGCGCTGCGGCAGAAGCGCGAGAGCGGGCGGGAGAACGCTACCATCCTCTCCGTCCGCCAGGCGATGTTCCCGTTCTCCTCGCGGCTCGACCCGGAATATCCGACGGCGCAGCAGCGCGAGGCGGTGGAGCGGGCGCGGCGGCTGGAGGGCAGCGGCTGCGCGGCGGTCGAGGCGGCGGCGCGTGGCAGCCCGCAGCCTGCCGATCCGGGACCCATCCGGCTGGAGACGGTGCAGCCGCCGCCGCTGCGGCAGTTGCTCGCCAGCATGCCGATCGGACGCGCCTCGCAGCCGATCGTCGCGCCGGACGGCGTGATGGTGCTGGTGGTGTGCGCGCGCGAGACGCGCAATCTCGCGGAGCTGACGGCGGAGCAGGCGCGGGCGCAGATCGTGCGCGACCGGGTGGAGCTGCTGTCGCGGCAGCTGCAGCGCGACCTGCGGCGGCGGGCGCAGATCGACATCCGCGCGCCGGCGGAGCGGCCGGCGGCCACCCCCGCCGCATCGCCGTCGCCGCGGGCCGGATGAGCGCGGCGCCGCGGGGCGGCACGCCGTGGCGCGGCGGCGCCCCGGGGCGGGAGGGGGGCTGAACGGCGGCGCCGCGCCGCCCGCGCCGGGCCTGCGCGAGACCGTGGCGCGATACGGGCTGGAGCCGCGCAAGTCGCTCGGCCAGCACTTCCTGCTCGATCCCGCGCTGTGCGCGCGGATCGCGGCGCTGGCCGGGGACCTGGCGGGGCGGCAGGTGCTGGAGGTCGGACCGGGGCCGGGCGGGCTGACGCGGGCGCTGCTCGCCACTCCGGCGGCGCGGGTGGTGGCGGTGGAACTGGACCGGCGCGCGGTGGCCGCGCTGGCGGAGCTGGCGGCGGCGCATCCGGGGCGGCTTCAGGTGGTCGAGGGGGACGCGCTGGAGATGGACCCGGCGGCGCTGCTGCCGGGGCCGGAGCCGCGGCGCATCGTCGCCAACCTGCCCTACAACGTCGCGACCCCGCTATTGCTGCGCTGGCTGCGCGGCGCCGCGGCGCTCGAGGGCATGACGCTGATGTTCCAGCAGGAGGTGGCGGAGCGCATCGTGGCCGCGCCGGGCACGCCCGCCTATGGCCGGCTCGGCGTGCTGGCGCAGTGGCGCTGCGCCGAGGTGCGGCTGCTGCTGCGCCTGCCGCCCGGCGCCTTCACCCCGCCACCCAAGGTGTGGTCGGCGGTGGTCGGGCTGGTACCGCGGGCCGAGGACCCTGGCCCGGCACTGTTCGCGGCGATGGAGCGGGTGACGGCGGCGGCCTTCGGCCAGCGGCGCAAGATGCTGCGCGGCGCGCTGCGCCCGCTCGGCGGGGCGGAGGCGCTGCTCGGGGAGGCGGGGATCGCCGGGGACCGCCGGGCGGAGACGCTGAGCGTGGCCGAGTTCGACCGTCTGGCGCGGGCGCTGCTGGCGCGGGAGGGCGCGGTGCGCGCCGCCGGCGGGGAGGTCAGGCCGGGACCGCCGCGCCGTCCGTGGTGATGCCGGCCATCGGGCAGGATCCGGCATGGGCGCGCACCGCCCCCTCCGGCAGCGCGAGGCCGGGCGGGAGCGGCGGTCGTCCCGCCAGCGCCTCCGCGCGCACCAGGCGCGGCTGCGACCAGGGCGAGGCGGGGCGGCGCGGGCGGTCGGGCCGGCTCTCGATCACCGCGCGGCAGAAGGCGCCGTCGGCGTAGCGCCGGGCGGTGCGCTCGTCGGCCGCGACGACGGTGCAGGGGCCGGCATGCAGGCTGACTTCCCAGTCGGGGTCGTCGAGGGCGTCCGCGCGCGGAACGAGCAGGTAGGTGGGCATCGCTCCTCCCGGTCGTCGCCGGAGGCGAGGGGACAGCACCAGGGAGGCGGCACCGGCCCCGCCACCCGAGGCAGCACGAGAATCACACCGCGCAATGGCCCCCCGGGCAAGCAAGGGCGCCGGCAAGATTTCGTGAGCGGCACGATCAGGGCTGCCGGCTCGGCCGCGCCGCGCCTTGGCCAGCGGGCGCAGCGCCTGCCCGAGCTCACGCGGAGGTGAACCGGGCGGGGCCAGGGCACCACCGCGGTACCGTTCTCGGGCCGCGCCGCCGCTCTCGTCGCGGGCGACGCGGCGCGGAGAGTGGTCACGGCGGGTTCGCGGAGGATGCCGCCGGCGCCGCGGCATCGGCCAGCGCGAGGCGGCTGAGCACGAACCAGGAGCGGAACGCGGCCACCTGCGCGCGCGATCCGACGAGGCGCAGCCGATCCTCTCTCAGCGCCTGTTCGATGCTGACATGGCCGAGCCAGATCTGCGTCAGCACGCGCAGGCTGGTCTCGACGAGGAGATCGACCTCGAAGCCCGGATCCCGGTAGCAGAGATCCACGGCCTCGGGCTCGAAGACCAGCCACCAGCGCTGCCGCCGGGGCGGCGCGCCGGCAAGGCGGAACTCCGCCACGAACCGCCTGCCGCCGGGCCGGATCCCGTTGATCACGGTGCGGCGGATGTCCCACATCAATAGGTCGGGATCGAGATTCCCGACCGCGGCCAGATCGTGGCGCATCCAGCGCTGCGCCCAGAGGCCCATCCCTTCGACGACCGGGGACAGGTCCCGCCCGGCCGGCGTCAGGTGGTACTCCGATCCGCCCCTGGCGCCCGGCCGGCGCTCCACGATGCCGGCGCATTCCAGCTCCTTCAGACGGCGCGCCAGGAGCGCGGAGGACATGCGCGGCACGCCGCGCTGCAAGTCGTTGAAGCGGACGCTGCCGAGCAGCAGCTCGCGGATCACCAGCGGCGTCCACCGTTCCGCCAGCACCTCGGCGGCGACGGCAACGGGGCAGAACTGGCCGTATCCTCGCGTCCCGGTCATGGGACGCGACGCTACCAGCGGCGGGGGGCGGGGCAACTTCACATGTTGAAGTTGTCGCCCCGCCGCGCCGGAGCGACCCTCCCGCGAGGGCTCGAACCGGGAGCTACAGCCATGACCAGCAGTCTCGATCTGCAGGCGCTCGTGGACGTCCTCGGGCCGCGCTTCGCCGAGGGTGCGGCCGAGCGCGACGCCGGCGACGTCTTCGTCGCCGGGCACTACGACGTCCTGAAACAGCACAAGGTGTTCTCCGCGCTGGTGCCCACGGAGCTCGGCGGCGGGGGCGCACGCCACGGCGACATGTGCGCCTTCCTCCGCCGGCTAGCGCATTTCTGCCCTTCGACGGCCCTGGCGCTGTCGATGCACCAGCACCTCGTTGCCGCGGCGGTGTACAACGATCGCAACGACCGGCCCGGCCGGGCGCTGCTCGGGCGGGTCGTCGCGGACGAGGTCGTGCTGGTCTCGACCGGCGCCAACGACTGGATGGAGTCGAACGGCACGGTGGAGCGCGCCGAGGGCGGCTTCCGGGTCAGCGCCAGGAAGCCGTTCTGCAGCGGCGCGCCCGCGGGCGGCATCCTGGTCACCTCCGCGCCGTTCGAGGACCCGGCGGAGGGCTGGCAGGTCCTGCACTTCCCGGTGCCCTTCTCCGCGCCGGGAATCTCGCTCGCCGACGACTGGCACACCCTCGGCATGCGCGCGACCGGCTCGCAGACCGTCATCCTCGACGGGGTCTTCGTGCCGGATGCGGCCATCGTCCTGCGGCGGCCGCGCGGCCGGTTCCACCCCGCCTGGAACGTGATCCTGACGGTGGCGATGCCGCTGATCATGTCGGTCTACGTCGGCGTCGCCGAGGCCGCGGCGAGGATCGCCGGGGAACAGGCGAAGCGGCGACAGGGCGATCCGACCGTGCCCTACCTGCTGGGCGAACTCGGCAACCACCTCACGATGGCGCAGCTCGCCTGGGACGACATGGTCCGCCTGGCGCGCGACCTCGACTTCGCGATGAGCCTGGATCTGACCAGCGCGATCCTGACGCGCAAGACGATCGCCGCGGAGCACATCCTGGCGACCGCCGAGAAGGCGCTGGAGGTGGCCGGCGGCGCCGGCTTCTACCGCGGGATCGGCCTCGAGCGGCTGCTGCGGGACGCGCAGGGCGCGCGGTTCCATCCGCTGTCGGCCAAGCACCAGCACCGCTTCACCGGTCGCGTCGCGCTCGGGCTCGATCCGATCGCGGACACCGCCTGACGCTGGGCGGTGGCGGGGCGCGGCGGCGCCGCTCTCAGCCCTGGGCGAGCAGCGCCGCGACGAACTCCGCGAGGCCCGGCTGGCGCACGCGCGCGCTGCGCGCCGCGTGCAGGATGGCGCGCACCTCGGCGACGGTGCGGTCGAAGTCGGTGTTCACCAGCACGTGGTCGAAGTCCGACCAGTGGGTGAGCTCCTCACGCGCCGCCCGCATGCGGCGCGCGATCTCCGCCTCGCCGTCGGTGCCGCGGCTGCGCAGGCGGCGCTCGAGCTCGGCGAGGCTCGGCGGCAGCAGGAACACGCCGACGACGTCGCCGGGCAGCCGCTCGCGGAGCTGCAGGTGCCCCTGCCAGTCGATGTCGAACAGCATGTCGCGCCCCTCGGCGAGGGCGGCCTCGACCGGCGCACGGGGGGTGCCGTAGCGGCGGCCGTGCACGGTGGCGTGCTCCAGCAGTTCGCCGGCCCGGGCCATCGCCTCGAACTGTCCGGGCGTGCGGAAGAAGTAGTGCACGCCCTCCTCCTCGCCGGGCCGCGCCGGGCGCGTGGTGGCGCTGATCGAGAGCGAGAGCGCGGGCGCCTCGGCCTCCAGCAGCGCGCGGGCGATCGAGGACTTGCCCCCGCCGGAGGGGGCGGCGAGGACGAGGCAGAGGCCGCGGCGGCGCATCGGCGGCGGGGGGGTGGCGCCGGCGGCGTTCATTCGACGTTCGCCACCTGCTCGCGCAGCCGCTCGATCGCCGCCTTGAGGTCGAGGCCCGTGCGGGTCAGCGCCGTGGTCGCCGACTTGGCGCAGAGCGTGTTGGCCTCACGCGCGAACTCCTGGACCAGGAAGTCGAGCTTCCGCCCCACCGCCTCGCCGGCGCGGAGCAGCGCGCGCGCCTGGTCGATGTGCGCGCCCAGCCGGTCCAGCTCCTCGCGCACGTCGGAGCGGGTGGCGAGCAGGGCGACCTCGGCGGCGAGGCGGTCCTCCGGCACGCGGCGGGCGAGGGCGGCGCCGTCGGCCCCCTCGAGCAGGGCGGCGAGCTGGGCGCGCAGCCGCGCCTGCTGCGCCTCGGGTTGGCTCGCGGCGATGGCGGCGGCGGCCTCGCGCAGCGCCGCGATCTCGTCGAGCAGGGCGCCGAGGATCGTGGCGAGCTTCGCGCCCTCCGTCCGGCGCGAGGCGACCAGGCCGTCGAGGGTACGGGCGAAGCCGTCGAGCAGGGCGGCGTGCCTCGCCTCCCGTGCCGCCTCGTCCTCCTCGGCCGCGGTCTCGGCGCGCAGCACGCCGGGCAGGGCGAGGAGCGACTCGGCGCGCGGCGGCGGCGCGCCCGGGATGCGCCGGGCGAGGTCGAGGGCGAGGGCGAGGGCCTGCTCCAGCGCCGCGGGGTCGGGGAGGAGGCGGGCAGCGGCGCGCTCCTCCCGCCGCAGCGTCAGGGTGGCCGAGACATTGCCGCGGCGGAGGCGGCCGGCGGCCAGCTCGCGCAGGGCGGGCTCCAGCGGGTCGAGGCCGTTCGGCAGGCGGAGGCGGAGGTCGAGCCCCCGCCCGTTGACGCTGCGCGCCTCCCACAGGAAGGAGGTGCCGTCCGGCAGCGTGCCTTCGGCGCGCGCGAAGCCGGTCATCGAGGCGAGGGGGAGGGCTGCGGACATGGCGCGCCTTCTCCCGCGGCGAGGCGGGGGATGCAAGCGATGGCGGGCCGTGGCGGGAAGGGCGAGGCGTGGCCGTGGCGGCGCGTCGCGATCACCGGGGCATCCTCGGGGATCGGGCGGGCGCTGGCGGAGGCGTGCGCGGCGCCGGGGGTGGTGCTGCACCTGGCCGGGCGCGACGCCGCGCGGCTCGCCGCGACCGCGGCCGCCTGCCGGGCGCGCGGGGCGGAGGTGGCGGAGACGGCGCCGCTCGACGTGCGCGACGCCGCGGCCTGCGCGCGCTGGGTCGCCGCGGCGGGGCGGATCGACCTGCTGTTCGCCAACGCCGGGATCTCCGGCGGGACCGGCGGCGTCACCGAGCCGGCGGCGCAGGCCCGCGCGATCTTCGAGACCAACGTGACCGGCGTGCTCAACACGGCGCTGCCGGCGCTGGAGGCGATGGCGGCGCAGCCCCCGGGGCCGGACGGGGTGAGGGGGCGGATCGCGGTGGTGGCCTCGCTCGCCGCCTTCGTCGCCTCGGCCAGCGCGCCGGCCTACTGCGCCTCCAAGGCGGCGGTGCAGGCCTGGGCGGAGGCGATGGACGGGGTGGAGCGGGCGCGCCGCGGCGTCCGCTTCCACGCCGTCTGCCCGGGCTATGTCCGGACCCCGATGACGGCGCACAACCCCTTCCCGATGCCCTTCCTCATGGACGCCGAGGAGGCGGCGCGGCGGACGCTCCGCGGCATCGCGCGGGGGCGCACCCGCATCGCCTATCCGTTGCCGACCTATCTCGGGGCGCGGCTGGTCGGGGCGCTGCCGCCGCGGCTGCGGGATGCGGTGTTCCGCCGGCTGCCGGCCAAGGCGGCGAGCCCGGCGCGGGGGTGATCAGTCCGGCGCCGTGGCACCGCCCCGCGGGGCGGGGCTGGCGGGCGCCTCCTGGCCGGCGGCGATCGCCTGGCGCCGCTGCGCCGCGCGGCGGGCGAGCAGGTTCAGCGCCTCCACGCCGGCGGCGAAGGCCATGGCGGTGTAGACGAAGCCCTTCGGGACGTGCACCTCGAAGGCCTCGGCGACGAGGACCATGCCGATCATCACGAGGAAGGCGAGGGCGAGCATCACCACGGTCGGGTTGCGCTCGAGGAAGTCGGCGAGCCGGTCCATGGACATCAGCATCACCAGCACCGCCACCGCGATCGCCGTGGCGATGATCCAGATCTCCCGCGTCAGCGCCACCGCGGCGAGGATCGAATCGACCGAGAACACCATGTCGAGCAGCAGGATCTGGAGCACCGTCGGCCAGTAGCGCGCGAGGCGGGCGTCGAGCGCGTGCGCCGCCTGCCGCGCGAAGGGGTCCACCCGGTGGTGGATCTCGATCGTCGCCTTGCCGATCAGGAACAGCCCGCCGGCGAGCAGGATCAGGTCCTTGCCCGAGGCGTCCCACGGCCCGAGCCGGAACACGGTCCATTCCAGCGACAGCAGCCAGGAGGCCCCGGCGAGCATCGCGAAGCGCAGCAGGATCGCGAGCCCGAGGCCGATCCGCCGCGCCGAGAAGCGCCGGCGCTCCGGCAGGCGGTTGGTGAGGATCGCGATGAAGACGAGGTTGTCGATGCCGAGCACCACCTCCAGGCCGATCAGGGTGAGGAGGGCGACGATTGTCTCGGCTTCCATCTGCGGGGGCTCTCCCAGGAGCGGTGCGGGACGATGAGGACGCCTCGCGCACGATCAAGGGGCCGGCCGGTCAGATCGCGCGGAAGCCGAAATCCGCCACCGTCTTCAGCCCGATGCGCAGCAGCAGCAGCGTGTTGGAGGGATAGAGGCGCTGGGTCGCCGGGTCCTCGGCGTAGTTGCGCACGAACCGGCCCTCGACCAGGAGGCACTCGTCCTCGTAGGCGACGGAGGCGGCGTAGAGCACCGGGCGGTTGATGTCGATGTCGTAGCGGCCGAACACGCCGACGCGCCAGTACTCGCCGATGCGGGCGTTCACGCCGAGGGCGATCTCCTCGCGCGTGCGCTGCGGCTGCAGGCCGGGCGAGGGGACGGTGTAGAGGTAGCCGGCCGAGAAGGAGGTCGGGCCGATGTTCAGCACGCCGGTGATGTCGGTCATGTTGCGCTGGCCGGTGTCCTTGTCGAGCCGCGCGCGGCCGATCAGCTCGAACCACGGCACCGGCGAGAGGCGCACCCTGCCGACCCAGTCGGAGGAGCGGTCCTCGAGCCCGCTGCCGGGATCGAAATTGGCGTCCTGCACCAGGCGGAAGGATCGCCCGACCAAGCCCTCCACTAGGCCGCCGTTCGGGAAGTACCAGGCGCCGCGCAGCGCGGCGTCCACCCGCGTGCCGCCCTCCTGCCGGTCGCGGCCGGTGAAGCGGTTGAGGTCGAACAGGTTGGCGTCGGAGAACTCGAAGTCGAGGCTGTCCTCGTTCGGCAGCAGCCGGTAGGAGCCGCCGACATTGGGGCCGGTCACGAGCTGCACGCGCGGCTCGACGAGCTGGCTGCCCCATTCGCCGGCGGGCCGCACCAGCGGCAGGCGCCAGTCGAGCGCGAGGCGCAGGTTCGCCCGCGCCTCGCTGCCGCCGCCGCCGCCGATGGCGAAGTTCGGCGCACGGTCGAGGTCGTCCCACCACCAGGCGAGGGTGTCGAGCTGGCTGCGGAAGGTCCAGACGGAGCCGAGGGAGTCGATGTAGGGCAGCTCGTAGCGGGCGCGCGCGGCGAGGCGGCGGGTGCTGGTGCCGCTCTCGCGGCGGATGGCGAAGTTCCAGGTGTCGAGGGTGAGGTAGCCGCCGAGCGGGTCGCGGCCCGACCACCAGTCGGCGTAGAGGTTCGGCAGGACATAGGGGATCACGCCGCTGTCGTCGGTCGGCCGCAGGCTCTGGTAGCCGCGCAGGTCGAAGCGGGCGTACCCTCCGGCGCCCCAGAATCCCTCGGTGTAGGCCGAGGAGGGCAGGTAGCGCCGCACCCCGTAGCGGAAGGCGCGCAGGTAGTTCTCGCCCGAGGCGCGGTTGAAGTCGAAGCCGGCGCGCCAGTTCTCGTCGAGCGCGAACAGGCCGCGCGAGAAGAGGTGCCAGCCGAAGCCGCTCTCGTCGAGCGCGGTGCCCTCGCGCAGGTAACCAATCGAGCCGCGCGCCTCGATCTCGCCGAAGTTGAAGCGGCGGCGGTACTCGGCGCCGAGGTTGGGGACCTGCCGGGTCGAGAGGATCGGCGTCAGCGTCAGGTCCTGGCTCTCGTCGATCGCCCAGTAGTAGGGCAGCTCGGCGAAGGCGCCGAGGAAGCGCGTCAGCCCGACATAGGGCGTGAGGAAGCCGGACTGGCGCGGCGCTGTGCCGTCGGGATGCGCGAAATAGGGCGTGTAGAGCACCGGCACGCCGGCGAGCATCAGGCTCGCGTCGCGGTAGCGCACCTGGCGCGCCTGCTGGTCGAGCGTGGCGACGCGGGCGCGGAGCTGCCAGATCGGCGGGGCGAGCGGATCGGTCGCGCAGGGCTCGCAGGCCGAGTAGACGACGCGGGCGAGGTCGAAGAGGGTGCCGCTGGTGCGCCGCGCCCCAGTGGCCGCGACCCGGGCATTGCCGGCGAGCAGGCCGCGCAGCCCCTCGAGCACGCCGTCGCGGAACTCGTTCGAGAGCTCGACGCGGTCGGCGAAGAGCACCTGGCCGTCCGGCTCGAGCAGCTGCACGTTGCCGCTCGCGGTCGCGACGCCGGTGTTACGGTCGTAGGTGAACTCGTCGGCGCGGAGGATGCGCTCGCCCTGCCAGGCCTCGACCCGGCCGCGGGCGGTGACGACGCCGCGCTCGTGGTCGTACTCGACCTCGTCGGCGGTGAAGGTGACGGGAGCGCTACGGTCTATCCCGCGCCCGGCGCGGCCGAGCGCGTCGAGGCCGTCGGCGGGCGGCGCGGCCGGGGCGGCGGGCGCGGCCGAGGGGAGCACGGGGGCGGGCAGCGCCTCGGCCGCGAAGCCCTGCGGGCCGAGCGACTGCGCCGCGGCGGACCCCAGCGGCCGCGGGCCGGGGGGGGCTGCCAGCACCAGCAGCGCGGCGGCGGCCGTCGCGGCCACGTGTGCTCCTCTCATGCGTTCTCCTGGCCCCCGATGGTCGCGGCCGCCGCGGCCGTCCCCCCTTCTAGCCGTCTTCGAGGTGCAACAGCAGCCCGAGCGCGAGCAGCAGGCCGGCGGCGGCCGGCGCCCAGGCGGCGAACACCACGGGGAGCGTGCCGGCCTCGCCGAGCTCCCCGGTGATGCGGTCGAGCACGAAGAGGGCGAAGCCCGCGGCGACGCCCCCGGCGACCATGCGGGCCACGCCGCCGCGCCGCGCCGGGCGCATCGAGAAGCCGGCCGCGACCAGGGCCATCACCGCGCAGAGCAGCGGCAGGGCGAGCAGGCCGTGGAAATGCAGCCGGTGGCGCACGGCGGAGAAGCCGGCCCCCTCGAGCACCGCGATGAAGGCGGGCAGGCTCCAGAAGCTCAGCGTGTCGGGGGAGGCGAAGCTGTCCTCGATCCGCGACGGCGTCAGCTCGGTGGGCAGATCGAGCGGCCGGGGCGGGGCGGGGGCGCGGTCGGCGCCGAACGCCACCGCCTCGTCCAGCACCCAGCGCCCGGGTTCCAGCCGCGCCGACGGCGCCTCGATCCGCGCGAGCGGCCGGTCGTCGGCGGAGAGGCGCCAGACCGAAACCTCGGCGAGTCGGAAGGCGGGCTCGGAGCCGGCCTCGGCCCGCGCCGCCGGAGCCTGCCCGGATGCGGCGAGGAGGGGCCGGCCGGAGAGGATCGCGACGCCGCGCGGATCCAGCTCGCGGTCCGCCTGCCGCAGCCAGAGCCGCCCGCCGGTCAGCAGGGTGAGCCCGCCGGCGCTGCGCAGATAGGCGTGGTCGAGCCGCTCGGCGCGGGCGAACAGCACCGAGGAGAGCGGCGAGAGCCCGACCGTTCCGATCGCGCCGAGGAGCAGCGCGACCGCGACCGGCCCGGCGAGGAAGCCCCAGGCCGAGACGCCGGCGGCGCGCGCCACGATCAGCTCCGAGCTGCGCGTCAGGCGCCAGAACGCGGCGATGCCCCCGAGCAGCACCGCGAAGGGCAGGATCTGGAGCATCACGAAGGGCAGCCGGAGCCCCGCGATCTCGGCCACCATGGCGAAGCTGACCTCCGGGCGCGCGGCGGCGCGGCGCTGCAGCTCGATCAGGTCGAACAGCGCCACGAGCAGGGTCAGCGCCGCGAGCAGGGCGAGGACCATCGCCGCGAATCGCCGCGCCACGTAGGCCGAGAGGGTGAGGGGAAAGGTCATGGCGAGGCGTGCGCCGCCGCCGGTCGCTGCCCGTCCGGCCCGGGACCGTTGGCGCGGCGCGGCGCGCGGCGCGGCAGGCCCGGCGCGCCGGCCAGCCACCAGGCGGCGATCAGCCCCGGGACGAGGGCATGCGCCCAGAGCAGCGGGATCGCCGCCGGGTCGCGCGCGGCGAGGTTGTTCACCATCAGCCCGATCGCGAGCAAGGCGACCATCGTGCCGATGCCGACCGCCAGCCGGGCGCCCCCTCCATGGCGGCGGAACTGGCCGGTCAGCGCCGAGGCCATCGCGATCAGGGCGAAGGAGAGGGCGGTGAGGGGGCTGGTGAGCCGCTGGTGGGCCTCGGCGCGGAAGCGCTGGATGAGGCGCGGCGGCAGGCCCTCGGCGGGGTCGGGGTGGAGCAGCTCGCCCAGGCGGCGCTCCCGCGAGTCGCGGGTGCGCGTCTCCTCCGAGCGGGTGGCGCGGGCGAGGTCGATGCTGTTCTGGCTGAAGCTCAGCACGGCGAGGCGCGGAGGGGCGCCGGGTGCGGCCGGCGGCTCGACCTGCTGGCGCACGCCGTCCACCAGCGAGACGCGCGGGCCATGCGGCGTGGTCACGATCCGGCCCTCGCGCGCGAGGATGGTGACCGGCGCGCCGCGCTCCCGCGAATCGTGCACCAGGATGCCGCGCAGGGAGCCGTCGGGGCCGCGCTCGCGCACATAGACGGTGAGGTCGTCGCCGATCGGGCTGAACACCCCCTCCTGCAGCAGCACCGCGGCGACCTGGTTGCGGATCTCGAACTGCCACTGGCGGAACGCGGTCTGGCTGACCGGCACCAGGTGCAGGTTGAGCCACAGCACGAGGCCGGCCGAGAGCAGCGCGAGGACCAGCGCCGGCCGCGCCAGGCGCCACTGCGAGAGGCCGGCGGCGCGCAGCACCACCAGCTCCCGGTCCACGCCGAGGCGGACATAGACGAAGAGCACCACGACGAAGGTGGTGATCGGCAGGATGACGGCGATGAAGTTGGGCAGCAGCAGCCCGGTGAGCCCGACGAAGACGCCGAGCGAGAGGCCGCGCTCCAGCACCAGCTCGACGAAGCGGAGCGACTGGACCAGCCAGACCAGCGCCGCCAGGCCGCAGGTGACGGCGAGGAGGGCGAGCCCGAGCTGGCGGAAGATGTAGCGGTCTATGCGGGTCATGGGGCGCCGGACGGGCGCGCAGCCTACCAGCCGGGGGCGGGCGGCCGCAAAGGGTGGGCGGACTCGATGCGCGGGCGAACGCGGGGGGCGGGCGGGGCGGCCGCCCCGCTCAGGGCAGCACCTTGCCCGGGTTCATCACGCCGCGCGGATCCACCGCCGCCTTGATCCGGCGCATCAGGTCGAGCTCCGCCCCGCCGCGCCAGGCCTCCATCATGTCGGTCTTGAGCCGGCCGATGCCGTGCTCGGCGGAGAAGCTGCCGTCGAGGTCGCGCACCACGGCGTTCACCGCGTCCATGATCGCGTCGCTGCGGGCGAGGAACGCCGCCGGGTCCATGCCCTCGGGCTGCACCAGGTTCATGTGGATGTTGCCGTCGCCCATGTGGCCGAAGGGGACCGGGCGGCTGCCGGGGACCAGCGCGGCGAGGGCGGCGGAGCAGCGGCGGATCAGCTCCGGCACCCGGCTGACCGGGACGGAGACGTCGTTCTTGACCGAGGCGCCCTCGCGCTTCTGCGCCTCCGGATGCTCCTCGCGGATGCGCCAGAGGGCGGCGCGCTGCGCCTCGCTCCCGCCGATCGCGGCGTCCAGCACCTCGCCGGCCTCGAGCGCCGCCTCCAGCACGTCCTCCATCAGGCGGCGCAGGCCGGCGTCGGGCCGCGAGGAGGCGAGGTCCACAAGCGCGTAGTGGGCGGCGCGGGTCGCGAGGGGGTGGGCGACGCCCTCGATGTGCCTGACGGCGAGGTCCACGCCGGTGCCGGACATGTACTCGAAGGCGCGCACGGCCGATTCGTCGCGGTCGCGGAAGCGGCGGAACAGGGCCAGCGCGGCGTCCTCGTCGCGCACGGCGCAGAACGCCACCTCGGTCTCGCGCGGACGCGGGAAGAGGCGGAGCACCGCGGCGGTGATGATGCCGAGCGTGCCCTCGGCGCCGACCAGCAGGTGGCGCAGCGCGTAGCCGGTGTTGTCCTTGCGCAGCCGGCGCAGGCCGTTCCACACCTGCCCGTCCGGCAGCACCGCCTCCAGCCCCAGCATCAGCTCGCGGGCATTGCCGTAGCGCACGGTGGTGTTGCCGCCGGCGTTGGTCGAGAGCACGCCGCCGATGGTCGCCGTGCCCTCGGCGCCGAGCGAGAGCGGGAACAGGCAGCCGGCGGCGGCGGCGGCGTCCTGCGCGGCCTTGAGGACGACGCCGGCCTCGGCGGTCATGGTCATGTCCACGGGGTCGAGGTCGCGGATGCGGTTCATCCGCGCGAGGGAGACCACGACCTGGCGGCCCGATTCGTCGGGGGTGGCGCCGCCGACCATCGAGGTGTTGCCGCCCTGCGGCACCATCGCGACGCCGGCCTCGGCGCAGAGGCGGACGCAGGCGGCGAGCTCGGCGGTGCTCGCGGGCCGCAGCACGCAGGGGGCGGCGCCGCGGTAGAGGCCGCGCCAGTCGGCGAGGTGGGGGGCGAGGTCGGCCGGGTCGGTCAGCAGGCCGCGCGGGCCGAGAAGGGCGCGGAGCGCGTCGAGCAGGCCCGCGGCGGGCACGGCAGGGGCGTCGGGCATGGCGGCGCGACACTCGGGCGGCGGCCGGGCGGGGTCAATGGCGGAGGCGTGGCGCCGGCCGCGGCCGCGCGGGGCGGCCATCCCGCGAGCCGGCTTGTCCCCGGCCGCCGGCGCTGCAACCTTCGCCGGCCGGAGGACCTCGCCCATGCAGACCCGCATCCCCTGCGTCCTGATGCGCGGCGGCACCAGCCGCGGCCCGTACTTCCTCGCCTCCGACCTGCCCGAGGACACCGCGACGCGCGATGCCGTGCTGCTCGCGGCGATGGGCTCGCCGCACCAGCTCCAGGTGGACGGCATCGGCGGCGCCAACACGCTGACGAGCAAGGTGGCGATCGTCTCCCGCTCGGCCGAGCCGGGGGTGGACGTGGACTACCTCTTCGCCCAGGTGGCGGTGGACAGGGCGGTGGTGGACACGCGGCCCAACTGCGGGAACATGCTCGCCGGCGTCGGCCCCTTCGCCATCGAGGCCGGCCTCGTGCCGGTGCAGGGGCGCGAGACGCTGGTGCGCATCCGCAACCGCAACACCGGCGCGCTGGTCGAGGCGGTGGTGCAGACGCCGGACGGCGCCGTGACCTACGAGGGCGACGCGGCGATCCCCGGCGTCAACGGCACCGCGGCGCCGATCCAGCTCCGCTTCCGCGAGGTCGCCGGGGCCAAGACCGGCAGGCTGTTCCCGACCGGCCGGCGCACGGAGACGATCGAGGGCGTCGCCGTCACGCTCGTGGACTGCGCCATGCCGGTGATGCTGCTGCGCGCGGCCGATGTCGGCGCCGACGCCGACGCCGCGCCGGCAGCGATAGACGGCGACAAGGCGCTGCTGGCGCGGCTCGAGGCGCTCAGGCTGGAGGCCGGGCGGCGCATGGGGTTCGGCGACGTGACGGATTCGGTGGTGCCGAAGGTCGCGCTGCTCGGCCCGGCCGCGGCGGGGAGCGGCGCGGCGCTCGCCGCGCGCTACCTGACGCCGCACGCGGTGCACAAGTCCCTCGCGGTGACCGGCGGCATCGCCATCGCCACGGCGGCGCGCGTGCCGGGCACGGTGGCGGAGGGGATCGCCGCGCGGGACGAGCCGGGGATGGTGCGGATCGCGCATCCCTCCGGCGTGCTCGACGTGGCGCTGGAGCTGAACGGCGAGGAGGACGTCGCCTGGGCCGGCGTGCTGCGCACGGCGCGGCGGATCTTCGAGGGGAACCTGCTGATCCCGGCGCGGATCTGGGCCGGGAAGCAGGCCTTGCGCGCGGCGGCGGAGTAGAGCCGATCGCGGACGGCCGGAGACAGCCGGGAGCGTGAATCGGCCCGGCAGACTATGAGCGAGAGCCGTTGCCGCGGGCACAGCCGAGCGAAAACGGCTCTAGCGCGCCGCCGCCGCGCGGGGGGCTACGCCCGCGCCGGCAGCCGCCCGGCGTCGCGCCGGTTCTCGTAGGCCTTGGCGTGGATGTAGGCGGTCTCGTGCAGCGCGTCGTCCACGCCGGCGCGGCGCGCCGCCTCGAGCATGAAGCCGAGGATGTGGTCGCCCTCGATCCGGCCGCCCGATTCCAGGTCGTGCAGCATCGAGGCCTGGTTCATCGCCCTGGGGTTCTGGAACATCGGGCGGATCTGCTTCTCCAGCACCTCCGGGCGCACCGGGAAGCCCTCGGCGGCGGCGATGGCGGCGTTGCGGTCGAGCAGGCGGTTCATCCAGGCGATGCCGCCCGGGGCGCGCGCGATCTCGCCGACATTGGCGCGCATCAGCACCGAGGCGGCGGCGACGGTGTGCAGCAGCACGAGCTTGTCCCACATGAGCTGGCGGATGTTCGCGCTCGCCTCGCCCTCCGCCGCGGGCGCCTTCGCGAAGGCGGCGGCGAGGGCGCGGACGCGCTCCGACATCGTGCCGTCCAGCTCGCCGAAGGCGACGGAGGCGTGGCCGCCATGGTGCCGCACGACGCCCTCCGGCGTCAGCGCGGCGAAGATGCGGGCGAGGCCGCCGAGCACGCGCGCCTCGCCGAAGGCGGCCTGCAGCGTCTCGATGTGGGTCATGCCGTTGAGCAGCGGCACGATGCCGGTGCGCGGCCCGACCGCGGGGCGCAGCGCGGCGATCGCGTCCTCCAGGTCGTAGGCCTTGCAGCTCAGCAGCACGATGTCCCAGCCGGTGCCGGCCTCGTCCGGGAGCACCGCGCGCACCCTGGCGCGGAAGGCGCCCTGCGGGCTCTCGATGGCGAGCCCGTCGCGCTCCAGCTTCGCCTTGCGGCCGGGGCGGACGAGGAAGGCGACCTCCTCGGCGCCGCCGCCCTCGATCAGCCGTCCGCCGAAATAGCCGCCGACCGCGCCGGCGCCGAGGACCAGGATGCGCATGATGTTCTCCGAATGACTGCGAGGGCCGGTGCGCGCGCGCGTGGCCTTGGCCGGGATGCTAGTCCGCCGCGCCGGAGGTGACCAACCCCGCCCGCCGGCGGAGGGGCCGGGCGCCGCGACCGGGGCCGGCGGGCCGCCCGTTCCCGGCCGTCGCGCGCGCCGCGCAACGCCCCGATTGCGGCGCGGCGCGGCCTGGCGCAGGCTGCCTTCCCGGACCGTCGGGAGGAGACGCCCATGCAACGCCGTCCGCTGCTCGGCGCGGCCGCCGCCGCCGCGGTCGCGAACGCCGCCACGACCGGGCAGGCCGCGGCGCAGGCGGCGCAGACGCCCTCCGCCGCCGCGCCGCGCGAGCCGGTCACGCTCGCCGCCTGGGGCAGCTTCCATGTCGGCGGGCGGCTGGTGCCGCTCTCCGGGCGGCCGGTGCGGGAGGTCGTGCTCACCCCCGGCGGCGCGCCGGCGCGGATCGACCCGAACGGCGACTACATGGTGGGCGCCATGTACGCGCAGTACATGATCCCCGCGCCCCTGCGCGGCGCCGCGCCGCTGCTGATGTGGCACGGCGGGGGCCTCACCGGCGTGAGCTGGGAGACGACGCCCGACGGCCGCGAGGGCTGGCAGCACTTCTTCCTCCGCCGCGGCTGGGCCACCTACGTCTCCGACGCGATGGAGCGCGGCCGCGCCGGCTGGGCGATGTTCCCCGACCTGATCCCCGGCGAGCCGAGCTTCCTGCCGGTGGCGAATCCGTGGGAGCGCTTCCGCATCGGCGACGGCCCGGGCTCCTGGGCGCGCGGCACCACCATGCCGGGCGTGCTCTTCCCGACCGACCGCGAGAGCTACCTGAACTTCACCAAGCAGGTCGTGCCGCGCTTCCTGACGACGGACGCGATGATCCTGGAGGCCTATCTCGCGCTGCTCGACCGCGTCGGGCCGAGCGTGGTGATGGTGCACAGCCAGGCCGGGCAGTTCGGCTGGCGCGCCGCGCAGGAGAGGCCGCACCTGGTGCGCGCGCTGGTGGCGGTGGAGCCGGCGGCGACCGGGCTGGCCGAGAAGGCCGCGGCGCTCAAGGACATCCCGCAGCTCGTCGTCTATGGCGACTACATCGAGCGCGATGCGCGCTGGCCCACCCTGCGCCGCAACGGCATGGCCTTCGTCGAGCGGGTGCGCGCGGCGGGCGGCACGGTGGAGGTGCTGGACCTGCCGGAGCGCGGCATCCGCGGCAACAGCCACATGATCATGATGGACCGGAACAGCGATCAGGTCGCGGGACTGGTCCAGGACTGGCTGGCGGCGAAGGGGCTGTGGCGCTGACGGGGGCGCCTTGCGGCGCCCGACGCGGTGGAGGGCGTGCGCCGCGCGGCGCGGCCGGCCGCGCCGGAGCGCGGCCTCACCGCTGCTGCAGCCCGAGCGACGCGAGCGCGGTGCAGATCTCCGCCGGCGACAGGCCGCGGCGCTCCGCCTCGCGCCGGATTCGCGCATGCTCCATGCAGCGGCGGAAGGCCAGGATCTGCTCCTGCGCCTGAAGGGCCTGCTGCTGCGCGGTGGCCTGCCTGGCATCCGGTTCCGTCGCCGGCTGCGCGTACGCCGCCGCCATGAGGGCGCCGCCGGCGAGAGCCGCGAGGGCGAGCGCCGCCGCGGGGGCGATCGGGGAACGCGCCGCCGGCCGCGGCCGGCGGCCCTCGTCGCGGCTCTCGGGCATGCGGCCGGGCAGATCGGGGGCGGCGCTGCCGGTTCTCGGGGTTGCCAGGGTCATGGAGGGAGGCCTCCGGTGGTCGCGCGTTCGGCGGCGGTGCGAGGAAAGAGATCATCCATTGGCGCCGCGGGGGCGGCTGCCGACGGGATGTTAGTCCAAATATGGTCAACAACTTCCGTTAAATATCAATCGAAGGTTGTCACACCCTCGTGTGCGATATGTCGCGCCTGCAGGAGAAATCCGAGCGGAATGCGACGAGGCGGCAAGTCCTGCGCGCGTCGCCGTGGCGGTGGCGGCGCTGCCCTCATCCGGCGCGAATCCGCGGCCTGATGGCCGGCGACCCGGTGGTGCGCTCTCGTTCGTGAGACGAATTAACGGCCCGGGCCGGTTTTTTCGATCGCAAATCGCAATGTTTTGTAAGCGCCGCACCGCCGGAGACCGGCATAACCGCCGATGGATGGATTCGGAACGACCCTGGGGAGGTTTGGATGCGGATCGAGGGCGCGGGCGATGCGCGCGCGGCGGCGGCGGCCGTCTTCGCCCGGTTCGGCGCGGACCCGTCCGGCCTCGCCGGGAATCGGCTGAAGGCGACGTGGATCGGCCTGGCGCGGCGCTACCACCCCCTTGGCGGCGCCGAGCCCGACGAGGCCGCGATGGCCGAGATCAACGCCGCCTACGACGCGCTGCGGCGGGCCGAGACTCCGGACAGGCCGGCGCGCCGCGGCGCGCCGCCGGCCGCCGACGCGGACCCGAAGCGCGACGGCGTGGCCGTCTGGGCCTGGGCCGGCCATGCGCCGGACAGGCCGCTCCCGAGCGACCACATCGCGCGCGAGGACGACAGCGACGCGAATTTCGTGCGGCGCCGCCTGTGGCGTCTGTCCGGGGGCTCCGAGGAGGAATGGACGATCTGGCCGTTCGACGGCCAGCGCTTCATGACGCCGCTGACGGTGTACGCGTCGAGCGACCTCTTCGAGGAGATGGCGCGCGCCGCGCTCCGCTTCGCGCGCCGGGGGTTCCGCGCGCCGCGCGCCGTCTTCGTGCAGCGGCGCGGCGACCGCTGGAGTCGCCTGCTGCTGGTCTACGCCGACGGCGTGTTCCACGACGCGCTCGCGCTCGAGCACCGGGGCGGCGCGAATCCGGGCCACGACGCCTTCTTCCTCGAGCGCCTGCCCGGCGTCCTCGATGCGCTCCGCACCGGCGCGGCGGCCGCCCGTGCGGCCTGAGGACATCGCGCCGAGCCGCCGTGCCGTCCCTGACGCCGGTCTGGGCGGGGCGCGTCGCCATCCGGCCGACGCCGGGCGAGGACCACGCATGCTCCGCCGCCTGAGTGCCCTCTCGATCCTGACCGCGGCTTGCCTTCTGCTGATGGCCATGGCCGGGGCAGAGCGGGCGGAGGCGTTCATCGCCGGTTCGGGTGACGCGCTGGCGGTGAGCGTGTGCTCGGCGCTGTTCTGGTACGCCGTCGCCCTCCGCCGCGGCGCGTGAAAGGGCGCGGCAGCGCCGGCCGAAGGGCAGGAGGATCAGGTCGGGCGGTTCGACGGGCGGGCGCGGCCGATCGCGAGTTCCGGGCGCCGCTCGCGCGTCGCGGCACGCGGCCCTGAGGCGCGACAGCCCGTCGCCTGACCGCCGGCCCGGCTGCAGCGACGCGGGGCGCGGCACGCGACCCGGCGCCGCCTCCGCGGGGGCGTCAGCGCCCTATCGCGGCGAGCGCCGCGCGCAGGTGCCCGAGCCGGGCAGGGTCCCGCGCGCCGACAGCCAATGCGGCGCGCGATCCGTCCGCCGTCACCGCGAGCGCGGCGGCGCAGTCCTGCGCACCGCCCGAGGCGGCGAAGCGGCGGGCGAACCGGGCGAGGACCGGGGCGACGGCCTCGCCCTCGCGGGTCCGCTCGGCCGAGACAAGCAGGAGGTGCCAGCCCTCCGCCCTCGGCAGGGCGGCGAGGGCGCCGCGCTTCAGGAAGGCGGTTACGTCCGCCCCGTCGGGCACGCGGCGGGCCGCCCGTGCGTCGTAGGTGCTCCGGCCCCGGTGGACGCGGATGCGGACCGTCCGCGCCGCGTCGGCCACGCTGCCCGGTCTCTCCATGGGAGGCAGTCTAGCGCGGCGGCGCCGCGCGGCACGGCGCAATCACTCGGCGGCGCTCGCCCACCGGCCAGGGCGCGCGGGGCTGCGTGGAGAGGGACGGCGGGGTGCGCGGTGCGTCTTCGGTCCGGACGGCCGGGGCTGCCGGGCGCGAGGAGAGCCCGGAGGAGGAAGCGCGCCGCACCGGGCGTGGCTGTGCCACCAACCGCCGGGCCGCCTCGGCCCGGCGGAACGACACCTGCGGAATGCACAATCTTTGATAGAATATTCCTCCTACGATTTCGCGTTTCTTTGTGCCGCGTTCCGCGGTAACCTATTTCACAATTTCGTGAGTTCGGGAGGCCGCGATGACCGACAGCCCGATGCGCGTCGAAACCGGCGTCTTCGGCGATGCCCCGTTCGCCGACCGCGCCGTCTCGGAGGTCTACTTCGCACGCGTCGTGATCCCGCGATCGGAGTTCGCCCGCCTCGGCCTCGCCGAGCACGAGGGGTGGGGGGCGATCCCGGCGTGCTTCCGCTGGTGCCACGCCGCCTTCGGTCCCGGCGGCGCGCGTTGGGCCCTGCGCCTGCCCCCGGGCGGCGACGCCGCCATCCTCTTCGCGGAGGCGGCCGACGCATGGGCCTTCTTCGCGCGCTGGTCCAATCCGACCGACGGCGAAACGGGGCGGTCCCGCGTCGCCGGCAGGCCGGCCGTCGCGGCCCCGCCCGCCGCCCGGGCTGCTGCGGCGCGAGCGGCGGGCTCGGTGCGGCGGTCGCCCCGGTCGCGCACGAGGGCGGTCTAGCCTCCTGTCGGATTCCCGAGCGGCCCGAGCTCGGCGATTCTGCGCGGCATGACGCGGTTCATCCCGTGCCGCCGCGACCAGGCCTCTCCGCTCCCGCCGGATACGAAGGACCGGCTGCCGGCGGACGACGTGGCGCATTTCGTGGTGCCCGCGGTGGAGCGGCCTTCGCCCGGCAGGCCGTCGCGGCCCGGGCCACGGCGGGCAAGGCATCCCTCTCGCCGTGGCGACGGCAGCCGACGCCGCGCGCGGCGCCGCGCCTGGCGCGGACGGGCGATGCGCCTGTCCCTTGGGGCGCCATGACCGGACCGCGGCCACCGCTGCTGGCGACGCACAGCGGCACCTTCCACCTCGACGATGCCTTCGCCTATGCCGCGCTGCGGCTCGCGCTCGGCCTCCGCGCCGCGGGCGAGGACCACGTCCTGGTCCGCACGCGCGACGAGGCGGCGATCGCCCGTGCCGACCTGGTGTGGGACGTGGGCGCCGCCTACGACCCGGCCGCGGGGCGCTTCGACCACCACCAGCGCGGCGCGCCGCTGCGCGAGGACGGCCTGCCCTGGAGCGCGGCCGGCCTGGTCTGGCGCCACCACGGCGAGGCGGCGGTCCGCGCCGTGCTCGCGCCCTCGGGCGCTGGCGGCCTCGCGGCGGCAGTCGCGGCGGCGATCGACCGCGAGGTGGTGCGGCGCGTCGACGAGATCGACAACGGCGTCGGTGCGCCGGGGAGTGCGCTCGAGCTGTCCGCGCTGGTGGAGGATCTGAATCCAGCCTGGGATTCGCCGGCCGCCGGCAATGCGGCGGCCGAGGATGCCGCCTTCCTGCGCGCGGCCGATCTCGCCGAGGCGTTCCTCCGCCGCAGGATCGAGGCGGTGCGGGCGCGGCTTGCGGCCGCGGCCGAGATCCTGGCCGCGCACGCGCGCGCGGCCGATCCGCGCGTGCTGGAGCTCGGCCGCAAGATGCCCTGGCAGGCCGCCGTGCATGCGCACCGCCTACCGACGCTCTACGCCGTCTATCCCGTGCCGGACGGCAACTGGATGGTGGACACGGCGCCGGCCGAGCCCGGCGGGTTCGAGCCGCGCCTGCCGCTGCCCGAGGCCTGGGCCGGCCTGCGCAACCGGGCGTTGGCCGACGCCTGCGGCGTGGCGGACGCGGTGTTCGTCCATCCGCGGCGCTTCGTCGGCGCGGCGCGCTCGCGCGAGGGGGCGCTGGAAATGGCGCGGCACTCCATCGGAACCGGCGGGTCGAGCGCATCGTGACCGGCCATGTCGGCTCGGCCCCGGGGAGCGCGGATCGCCCGGTGGGCCGCGCTCGCGGCATGCGGCCCGGCCGCGGCCACCCACGCGACGGGGTGCACGGGGGGCAGCCGGGCCGCCGGCGTTCGCCGTGCCGGGGACCCTCCTGCGATCAGTCGGTGCGGAGCCTGCCGCGCCGTGCCTTGCCGGCGACCGTCCAGCGCGGCACCTTCGGCTGGCCGACGCGTCGCCGGCCGATGACGCGTGCTCCCGGACCGGCACCGGCCGCCTGCGTCGCGGATACCTCGGCGAGCATCGCCTCGGCTTCCGAGGGCTCGGCCTCGTCGCCGGGGCGGTCGGCGCGGGGGACTTCCTTCTGGGGCGCATCGGGCCTGAGGCGCGGGACCCGCCGTCGCTTAGCCCCTGCCGGGGGCGCGGCGGCGGGCGGCGGTTCGGGAGCCTCGGGCGCCGAGGAGGGGGCGGCGACCGACGGCGCCGCATCGGGGGCGGCGGTGGGTGGCGGCAGCTCCGCCGGAGCCCGGGTCGCGGCGGAATGCGGCAGCCCGCTCCGGTGCCGGGCGAGCAGCGCGGCGAGCGTCGCGTGGGTCTCGTTGAAGCCCTGCCGGACCACGAGGCAGGGCCTACCGTCCACGTGGAAGATCCGGCGCTGCATCGTCAGGCGCCAGACATGGTCGTCGGTCGCGGGCACGATGGTGCAGCCGCACGCCTCGGCGGCGGCGCGTTGGTCGCGTGTCAATTCCACGACGGAAGTTCCGAAGCAGTGGGTGGTTGGAACGAAGGGCGCCCGGCGGCGTCTCGATGCGAGGGGTAGCACGGGCGCCGGGCGCCCGATACCGCTCGCCCGGCCGGGAGTAAACCGTACGCCGGGCCGGCGGGTCGCGTGGCGCGGCGGCCGATCGGGAGCGTGATCCCGTCGGGGCGGGTGCCGCTACAGCAGCGCCATCCCGGCGGCGGCGCCGGCCGCCAGCGTCCACAGCGGATTCCGGCGCGTCAGCCAGACGAAGAGCGTGGTGCCGAGGGTCAGGACCAGGGTCGTGGCGCCGTGGTGCGCGGCCTGCGCCAGCACGACGCCGCTCGCCAGGTTGAGCCCGAGCGCGATCGGGATCAGCCCCGCCTGCGTCACCCGCACCCAGGCGAGACTGGCGAAGCGCGCCCGCAGCCGCCCGAGGCCGAGCGCGAGCAGCGCCGGCGGCCCGACCATGGCGAGCGTCGCCACGAGGAGGCCGGCGAGGCCCGCGACCTGCCAGCCGATCAGGCTCACCACCATCATGTTCGGCCCCGGCGCGGCCTGGGCGAGGGCGAAGAGGTCCATGAAGGCGTCGGCGGCGACCCAGCCGCGCAGATCCACGACCTGGCGCTGGATCTCGGGCAGCACCGCGATCGCGCCGCCGATCGCCACCAGCGAGAGCGGCGCGAAGGCGAGCGCGAGCTGGGCGAGGAGCAGGACGGTGCCGCCCGTCACGGCGCGGCGCCTCCCCGCTGCGGCGCCAGCCAGGCGGCGAGGATGCCGAGCGGCGCGAGCGCCAGCACCACGCCGAGCATCGGCAGGCGCAGCAGGCCGATGCCGACGAAGGCGCAGACGCCGACGGCGGAGAGGGCGAGGCCGGGGCGCAGTCGCGTGCCCATCTTCAGCGCCGTGCCGATCGTCATGCCCGCCGCGGCGGCGGCGAGGCCCTTGAGCGCCGCGGCGACCAGGGGCTCCGACCCGTACTGGGCGTAGAGCCCCGCGATGCCCACCAGCGGCACCAGCGGCCCGCCGAGGATGCCGAGCAGGGCGAGCGCCGCGCCGGCCGTGCCGTGGAAGCGGTCGCCGATCATCACCGCGCAATTCAGTGCGTTGGGGCCCGGCAGGATCTGCGCGAGGCCGAGATACTCCGCGTATTCCTGCTCGGAGAGCCAGCCGCGCTCCTCGACGATGACGCGGCGCATCCAGGCGTTGGCGCCGCCGAAGCCGGACAGCCCGATCTGGAGGTAGGCGAGGAAGAAGGCGAGACGGGTCGGGGAGGGGCGGGCGGGAAGGTCGGGTCGGTGTCGGTCCGGCGCTGCGTTGGTCATCGCTCTCCCCCTGCGGCTCGGGCGGGAGAGGACACGGAGGCGTGGCGGCGGGCAAGGGCGGCGGGCAGGCGCGCATCGCCGGCGCGACATCGGCCGGACAAGGTCGTCCCGTGGTGCGTCGCCGCGCGGGGGCGCCGCCCTGGCGCAGCGGCTCGGGGTAGTGTCTCCGGGACATGGCCGGCAGGAGGAAGACGATGCGGACGATGCCAGCGGAGCACGAGCGGATCATGGACCTCTGCCTGGCCGAATCGCGCGTGGCATGGGCGCTCGGGAACTCCCCGATCGCCGCGGCGGTTGGGCGCGACGGAACGGTAGTCGGTCTCGGGCGGAACGCCGTCGCCACGGCGTGCGACCCCACCGCGCACGCGGTGATGGATAGGGAGAGGTTGAAGGGCGGTCATGCCCGCCGCAGGCTCTACCGCCTGCTCCTCGCCACCTGATCGCACCCACAACCGCCACCACCCCCCGCAGACGCAAACCCGACAGGCTGCTCGTGCAGCGTATAGCCCCCGTCCACGATCAGGTTGTGGCCGGCGCGGAAGGTGGCGCTCGTCGTGAGGAGCAGGAAGGTCGGCTCCGCCACCTCCTCGGGCCTGCCCATCCGGCCCATGGGGATGTAGCGGAGGCGGTCCCGGGCCGCAGCGGGGTTCCGCCGGGCGCGCTCGATGCTCGGCGCGGTCTCGATCGGGGCGGGGCTGATCGCGTTGACGGCGATGTTGTCCCTCACGAGCTCGAGCGCCATGGGCTTGGTCAGGTGGATCAGCCCGGCCTTGGTCAGCCCGTAGAGCGCCCGCGTCGGGTAGGTCACCGAGCCGAGCTGGCTCGCGATGTTGACGATTCGCCCGCCGCCCTGCCGCCGCATCGGCCCCGCCACGGCCCGGCTCGCGAGGAAGGGGGCGCGCAGGTTGACGGCCACGGCCCGGTCGAAGTCCTCGGCCGAGAACTCGCCGAAGAGCATGAAGATCCGCAGGGCGGCGTTGTTGACCAGCGCGTCCACGCGGCCGAACCGGGCGAGCGCGCGCTCGACCATCCCGGTCGCGGCGGCGGCGTCGCCAAGGTCGGCGATCCAGCCCTCGGCGGCCTCCGGCGCCCGGCCGGCGCGGTAGGCGGCGGCGCCCTGCGCGAGCCCTGCCTCCGGCCCGTCGGCGACGAGCAGCAGCCGCCATCCTGCTGCGGCGAGCCGCCGCGCGATCGCCGCGCCGGTCCCGATCGGGGAGGAGGCGCCCGTCACGATCGCGACCGGACCTTCACCGTTTGGCATCCGCCGTACTCCCCTCGGCGTGGCAGATAGGTCCGTCAGGCCGCGGGTCGCGGGAAGTCGCGCGCATGCCAGGCCATCTGCTCCGCATATCCCTCGCGGTAACGCGCATAGGCGTCGCGGTGCGCCCGCCCCGCCTGCTCCGGCGTGAGGCGCCTGGGGTCGGGCTCCGGGGCGAAGTGGCCGTGGCGGTCCTCGCCGGCGACGAGCGTCGCACCCATGCGGAGGGTGCCGTGGTGGCGCACGGCGGCCGGAATGCAGCTGATCTCGAGGCCGATGCGGCGGTCGCCGCCGCGGTTCGGGCCGGACTGGTGGACGACCAGCGTGTGGTGCAGCGAGAACTGCCCGCGCCGGAGCGGCGCGAGCGGCGCGTCGCCCGGATCGAAGGGCACCGCGATCGTCTGGGAGCCGTGGTTGATGCTGCCCGGCGCCGCGCGCGCCGCGTGGGGAAGCTGGCCCCAGCGGCGGCTGCCGCGGACGAACTGCATGCAGCCGCTCTCGACAGAGGCGTCCGAGAAGGCCAGCCAGGCGGTGACGTGATGGCGGGGCTCCAGGCCGAAGAAGGTCGCGTCCTGGTGCCAGGCGGTCACCGCCGGCGTGCCGGGCTCCTTGATGAAGAAGGTGCTGTTGAAGACGAGGATATCCGGGCCGACCAGGTCCTCGACGGCGTCGAGGATCCTCCGGTCCTCCACGAGGTCCCGCATCCAAGGGAGCCGGACGTGCAGCTTCCGACGGTCCGCCGCGGTGGGGCCGCCTTCCGGCAGGGTCGCCTCGAAGGCGTCGAGGCGGGCGCGGAGCGCGTCGGCCTCCGCCGGCGAGAAGGCATCCAGGGCGGGGACGAAGCCGTCGCGGTCGTAGGCTGCGGCCTGCGCGGGCGTCAGCCGCTTCGGCGGGGAGGTGCGCATGGACGTCTTCCTTCGCTCCACGGTTCCGCAGCCGGCGTGGCCGGTCGCCGGCGCGGCCCTGCGGTTCGCCGCGAACTGCCGGGCGAGGACCAGCGCCATCAGCGCCAGTCCGATCCAGTCCGTGTTCGTCCCCGTGTCGTACAGCGCGACCGTGGCGACGCCGAGGAGCACGCGCGCGAGCGGGCGCAGCGGCCCGAGGATGTACCCGACCACCGTGCCAGCGAAGGCGATGGCGGACATGCCGGTGGTGAAGGTGCTCCAGGCGAGCTTCGCGGGCTCGTCCAGGTTGAGGAGGTCGCCGGTCACGAAGACGATGGGGATCAGGTACAGGAACAGCCCGATGCGGAACGCGAACAGGCCGGTCTGCCACGGCGCGCTCCGCGCCACGGCCGCCGCCGCGAAGGCGAGCGTGCACACCGGCGGGGTCAGGTTGGAGGTCTGCGTGTGCCTGATGATCAGGAGGCGGGCCGCCATGACGCCGGCGCCGAGCTCGGTGAGGGCCGAGGCGACGAGGACCGACAGCAGGATGTAGTTCGCGGTCACCGAGGAGACCCCATCCCCAGCAGGAAGGTCACCAGGGCCGTCAGCAGGATGCCGAGGATGAGAGAGCCCATCGAGAGGTCGATGACGAGGTAGGACAGCTTCGTCGCCATGCCGGTCTTGACGACGATGCCGACGATGATGCCGAGGCAGCCGGCGAGGGCCCCGATAGCGAGCGGCCGCCTGGTGCCGGTGACGATGATCCGCAGCCACTTCGCGGGGGACATGCGGGTCTGCGGCGAGACGAGACCGGCCAGCACGATCGCGGGCAGCGTCCAGAACACGGCGAGGTTGGGGCTGTATCCGCCGATCAGGAACCAGGCCAGGACGACGATCGGGGCGAGGAACGGCCAGTAGGTCCGGACGATCTTCCAGGGCGGCCGATCTCCTCCCGGGACAGGGCGCGGAGCCCGAGCTTGCGGGCGTAGAGGTCGGCGACGGCGAGCAGGCTGAGGATGAACAGCGCCGCCGGGATGACCGAGACCTTGACGATCTCGAGGTACGGGATGCCGGTGAAGTTGGCCATGACGAAGATCGCCGCGCCCATGATGGGCGGCCTGGTGATGCCGATGGTCGAGGCGCTGGCCTCGAAGGCGCCGGTGGCGTGGGGCGGAAAGCCCGAGCGCTTCATCAGCGGGATGGTGAGCGAGCCGGTGGTGACGACGTTTGCCGCCGCGCTGCCCGAGATGGTCCCGAACAGCGCGCTGGCGACGATCGAGACCTCGGCGGCGCCGCCGCGGGTGCGGCCGAGCAGCGCGAGGGGCAGGTTGAGGAACAGGTGCCGGCCGCCCGACATCTCGAGGCACGCGCCGAACACGATGAACAGGAAGACGAAGGTGGCGAAGACGCGCGCGATCGTCCCGTAGATCGCCTCGCTGCTGTACAGCCACGCGACCAGGTCCTCTGTGCCCAGCCCCTGATGGCGCGCGAGCCCGGGGAACCAGGGGCCGAGCAGCGCATAGGCGATCAGGAGCAGGCAGAGCGCGGGCAGCAGCAGGCCGAGGACGCGACGGCACGCCTCCAGCGCCAGCGCGATGGCGATGACGCCGAACACCAGGTCGCCCGTGTCGGGGATGCCCCCACCGTACGGCGAAGCGGACGGGGTAGTGGAGCGAATAGTGGTAGGTGACCGCGCCGGCCGCCAGGACGAGCAGGATGTCGAACGCGGAGGGGCGCCCCCGGGGGGTGCCGCGCCGGGCCGGGTAGAGCAGGAACACGAGCCCCATCGTGAACCCGAGGTAGAGGGCGACGAAGCCCTCCGGCGAGAAGTAGGCGAAGCCCGCGAAGTAGTAGTAGTAGTAGTAGTAGAGCCCGAAGAAGCGCAGGCAGATCGCCGTAACGAGCGCCCGGAGCGGCGGGGCGGCGAACTCCCGCTGCCCGCTCGCTTCCTCCGCCGCCGCGGCGCCAGGGCCGTTCGGCGCGGGGTCGCCCGCCCCCCCTCATCGGCCCGGCATCTGCTCGGGCGTCGGCACCTCAGAGTCCGTTTGACAATCACCGATGGGCGACGCGGCGGAGCAGAAGTGCTCGCACGGCGACATGGATCATGGCCTCGGACACGTCGAGGCGCTTCTCGTAGTCGCGGACGAGACGGCGCCAG
>NZ_BMKS01000003.1:0-27903 GCF_014644455.1 Caldovatus sediminis
TGCTGCCATCACTGGAACAGCCTCGTCGATCAGCCATGGCGCATCATGTCCATCGGCCTGCGCGAATGGGCTCATGGGTTCCGATCAGTGGGAGTTGGTATTAAAAGAACATTAGAAGAACACGAATGCCTGGGCAAGGAATTCCCCGACGCCCGCCATGCGGCATGGTTCAAGGCTTCCTTGCCGGGCTCCTCCCTCCTCCTTTGGCCAGGGCGGACCGTGGGCATGGCCGCGTTCGGACGAGGCGAGGCTTGCCCCGGCGCCGCGCCGCCTCGCCTCCGTCGCGGAGAAGGACGGCGCGGCGCCCGCGTCAGGCGCGCGGTCGGGCCGCCCGACCCGGCGGCGCCAGCGCCGCGGCCATCGCCGCGAAGCGCTCCGGGTCGGCGACCACGCGCGGCACCTTGTGCTGGCCGCCGAGCTTGCCCTCGCGCCGCATCCACTCGGCGAAGGCGCCGTGGGGGAGCAGCGTGACCTCGGGCGGGTCGAGCTGGCGGGCGGCACGATGCCGCTCGTAGTCCTCGTTCCCGGCGCACAGCGCGGCGTCGAGCGCGGCGGCGAGGCGACGCCCCGCCGCCGTCCCGTCCTCGCCGGGCGGCGGCTCGGCCTCGACCAGCCAGCGATGGTGGCCGGCGGCGCGGTCGAAGACCGGGCCGACGCTGTATTCCTCGACGGTCAGGCCGGTCTCGCGCGCGGCGGTGAGCAGCGCCGACTCGATCTCCTCGCCGCTCAAATGCTCGCCGAAGGCGGAGAGGGTGTAGGAGGTGCGGCCCGTCACCAGCAGGCGCGGCGGCGCGCGGTCCAGGAAGCGCACCGTGTCGCCGACGACATAGGCCCAGAGGCCGGCGCAGGAGGAGACGACGATCGCGTACTCCACCCCGGTCTCGAGGGTCGCCGCCCAGTGGCGGGTCGGGCGGGGGGCGTCGAGCTCCTCCAGCGGCACGAACTCGAAGAAGCAGCTCCCGTCGAGGACGAGGCGCATGCCCTCCCCGTCGCCGCGGTCCGCGATGGCGAAGAAGCCCTCGCTCGCGGGATAGACCTCGCGGGTCGCGCAGCCCGGGGGAAGCCAGGGGGCGACGCGCTCGCGGTAGGGGGCCCAGGCGACGCCACCATGGACCAGCAGTTCCAGCGCCGGGAGCGGCGGGCGGCCGTGGCGCTCGGCGAGGCGCTCGAACAGCATCAGCAGCCAGCTCGGCGTGCCGCTGAGCGCGCGGATGCGCGGGACGGGCGCGGCCTCGGCGAGCGCGGCGAGCTTGCGGTCCCAGTCGGCGATCAGGGCAAGCTCGGGGGGCGGCCAGGACCAGGGGCGCGCCCAGAAGGGCACCTCCGCCACCGCGATGCCGGAGAGGTCGCCCTGGCGCACGCCCGGCGCCACCTCCGCGAGGTCGGTCGAGCCGCCGAGCATGAAGGAGAGGCCGCCGAGGACGCGGCTGCCCGGATGGTTCGCGAGGTGCCAGCACAGCAGGTCGGTGGCGGCGGCCCGGTTCTCCTCCATCATCTCGTGCGTGACCGGGATGAACTTGTTGCGGCCGGAGGTGGTGCCCGAGGAGAGGGCAAAGTAGGGGATCCGGCCCGGCCAGGTGAGGTCCTCGAGGACGGGGTAGGCGGGGCGCCAGTACGCGTCCCAGAACGCCTCGTAGCGGCGGAGCGGGACCCGGGCCTGGAAGTCGGCGACGGTGCGGATCGCCGCGAAGCCGTGATCCCGGCCGAACCGGGTGCGGTCGGCGCGGCGGACGAGCCGGAGCAGCAGGCGCTCCTGCGTCGGCGCGGGATCCATGGCGCGCAGCCGGGCGAGACGCAGCGCGGCGTAGGCACGCAGCAGCGGGGTGGCGTCGAAGGGGGGGCCGGCGGTCATGGTCGGACCCTCGGGCGGTCAGCGCCGGGCGGCGGCCGTCGGCTGCGCCGCGGGGGCGAGGCGTGTCACCCGCGGGAACTCGGCGGCGACGGTCTCGGGGCGGAGCGGGAGGCGGATGGCGCGGCCCTCGCGCCACAGCGGCACCTGGTCGGCGAAGGCCGCGCTGCCGAGCCAGCCGTCCTGGCCGCCGTAGAGAACGAACCAGTTGGCGTCGGGATCGGAGAGGTCGCTCACGTGCCGGGCCATCGAACCGAAGGTGGCGGCGTGCCGGCCCTCGACCAGGCCGTGGCTCGTCTTCATCGGGGTCTCGCGCGAGCCGCCGACGGGGGCGTCGCCCTGCACGAAGGCGCCGCCGAGGACGGGAAGGTTCACCAGCCAGTGCGCGACGCGCAGGCGGTGCACGTCGCCCCAGTCGCGGAAGCGGGCGAGGTCCCGGCTGGCACGCGCCGCGGCATCCCGCAGCGCGGCGGCGCGCCGCCCGGGCGGCAGGGCGTCGAGGTCGCGCAGCAGGAAGGTGGTGATGAAGTTCCACTGCGTCTCCGGCCCGCGGCGGCCGGCGGCCCCGTCGCGCCCGTTCTCGGCGAGCACCGCGAGGACCAGGTGGCGGATCAGGAACTCGAAGGCGAGCGGGGCGCGGGCGTCGGCGCGGTAGTCGCCGTCCCAGCCGGCGAGGGCCGCGGCGAGGGGGGCCGCCTCGGGGACGTCGCGCAGGCGCCGGAGCAGCGCCGCGGCGAGCCGTGCCGCCTTGGGGGACAGGGTGTCGGTCTGCAGCGCCATCAGGTCGGCGGGCGAGACGCGCTCGCGCGCGGCGAGCAGGGCGTGCAGGCGCTCGAAGCGGTCGCCGTCGCTGAAGAACACGCCGAGGGGGGGCGGAACCCGGCCGCCGAGCGGTTCCGGCCGCTCGTTGGCCGAGGCGAGGACCCCCTCGGGCGGGTCCTCGACGAAGGGGAGGTCGCGGGAATCGAGGAGGCGCGACCATGGGGCGGTCGCCGCGGGATCGGCGGCGTCGAGGACCGGGTCCTCGGCCGGGAAGCCGGGGCGGGAGGGAAGGGTCGCGGCCATCAGGCGCCCGATGCGGCCGTCCCGGGAGGCCCAGAGCATGTTCTGGGGGCTGACGCCGAAGCCGGCGAAGGCGGCGCGGAACTCGGCGCCATCGCGGGCGCGGGCGGCGCGGAGCAGGCTGGTGATCTCGTCGGTCGGCTCGTGGCCGATCCAGCGCAGCGCGATCGCCTCGCCCGGACGCGACGGGACGAGCGAGGCGTCGGTGACGATCGGCCCGTGCGGGGTGGTGCGCACGGTGCGCTCGGTGTCGGGCCACAGGCGCCGGCGCAGGGTGACGCGGTGCTCGCGGATCTCCGCGGGGGGCAGGCGGGAGACGTCGAACAGGTCGGAGGAGGCGGCGCGCATGTTGGTGCCGCCCCAGGCGAGGTGCGGGTTGCGGCCGAGGCCGAGGATCGGCAGCCCGGCCACCATAAGCCCGACGGCGTGGAAGGAGGGCGAGCGCATGCCGACCGCGAGCCAGAGGTTGGGCAGGTTCAGGCTGAGGTGCGGGTCGGAGGCGAGGAGCGCGCCGCCGGTGGCGCTGCGCCGGGCGGCGACGGCGACGGTGTTGCTGCCGGCGCGGCTCGCCGTGCCGGCGAGGATGGCGCGGAACGCGGCGTGCGGGGTGGCCGTTCCTTCCTGCGCCGCGGGTTCGGCGGCGCTCGCGCCGGCCTCGAGCGCGCGCTGCCAGAGGCGGGCGAATCCGGGGTTGCCGCGCTCGGCGAGGAGCGAGAAGTAGAGCAGCCAGTTGACGTCGGTGCCGGCGAGGCGGCCCATCGCGAGGAGGTCGGCGGTGGTGTAGGGCTCGGGCGCGAGGCCGAGGAGGGCGAACTCGGGCGGCGGGCGGCGGGCGGCGGCGCGCGTCGCGTGGTTCAGGCCGGCCAGGAAGGCCTCCACGAAGGCGCGGGTGTCGGCGGGCCAGCGGCGCTCGACCTCGGGCGCGGCGCGGCCGAAGTCGAGGATGCGCAGCGCGTGGTCGACCTCGGTGGCGAAGGGGCCGGCGACCTCGGCCAGGCGGCCGCGCGCGACCAGGCGGAGCAGCGCGATCTGCGCCCCGCGCAGGTGACCGTGCACGAGGCCGAGGGCGAAGGCGAGGTCGCGATCGGTTTCGGCCTCGATCCAGGGCACGAGGTGGTCGTTCCAGCGGATGGTGACGGGGCGCTCCAGCGGGAGGCCTTCGGCGGGGAAGACGGCGAGGCGCTGCTCGATGGTGACGGCGCGCGGCGCCAGCGCGGCGCAGCCGGGCAGCAGCGCGAGCGCGGCGAGCAGGAGCGTCCGCGCGAGCCGGCGTGCCCGCCGGGAGAGCGTGGCGGGTTGGCGCCTCATGCCCTTGGCCGTCCGTCCTCGCGCATCGCGGGTGCCCGTGCCCTGCATCGCCGGCCCCAGCATGGCGCCGGGATGCGCCGTCGCAAGCCCTCGAGGGCCGGCAGGGCGTGCGATTCGTGAGTGTCTGCCGCGGCGGAGGGGGAGGCGAAGGTGCGCTGCGCCCGCCGCGGGCCCCACCACCGATCGCGCGGGCCGAACCGGCAAGGCGCGACCGGCAGGCCGAGGGGCCGGCCGTTGCCCGGGCGCCGGCGCGGCCCGGCGGCGGATCGTGGCAGCGCCGGGTCGCTCCCGCCCGCGGGGCTCGGTGCGGGTGGCACCGACGAGGCGGGCACGGCTGCCGCGGAAGGTGGCGCCACATCGGGCGGCCGGCCGAGAGGGAACCCGACCGCGTGCGAGCGGCGAGGCGAGCGGCCGATGCCGTGCGCGGCGGGACGCGCGCCACGTTCCCGGCCGGGACTGGCGGCGCGGGGCCGGTCGCGCCGGCCGGGCGCGCGGTTCGCGATCCGGTGCGGGAGGCCAGCGGCGGAAGGTCCGCCGCTCCGCCATCACGGCCCGTCCCCGGCGGCGGCCGCGCGGACGGGACGATCGCTCAGGGTGCCCGCCCGGTCAGCCGGTCCACGGCCTCCAGCAGCAGGGCCGGCTCGATGGGCTTGGTGAAAAGCAGCAGCGGCCCGCCGCTGCCGGCCTCCCGCCGCAGCGAGTCCACGCCGCCCGGCGGCGCGTAGCCGGTCATCACTACCACCGGCAGGTCGGGCCGCGCGGCGCGCAGGCGCTGGATCAGCTCCCGCCCCCCCAGGCGCGGCATGCGCAGGTCGGTCAGCAGCAGGTCGAAAGGCTCGCCGCGCATGGCGATCTCCAGCGCCTCCTGCCCGTCGGCGGCGACGAGGACCCCGTAGCCCGAGGCGATCAGCAGGTCCTCGATCGCCATCGCCGCGAGGGGCTCGTCCTCGGCGACGAGGATCCGGGGCGGATCGGAACGCGGCGGCGTGCCGCGCTCTGCCGGGCCCGGCGCCGCGCCGCCGCTCGGCGCGCGGAGCGGCCGGACGGAAGCGCCGCCCGACCCGCCGCCCGGTCGGATCGGTCCGACCGATGCGCCGGTCCGCTGCGGCGGGCCCGGCCCGGATGCCGTGAACGCCTGCGCCATCGCTCAGGCCACGGCGGCGCCGACGCGAGGCGGCCCCGAGGATTCCGGCTCGCGGGGGGCGAGCGGCAGGGTGAGGCAGAACACAGCGCCGGCCTCGGCTGTACCCGAAGCCTCGTTCCAGGTTTCCAGGCGCCCGCCCATGCTGCGCGCGACCCCCTGCGCGATCGCGAGGCCGAGGCCGGTGCCGCGGCCGGGCTCCTTGGTGGTGTAGAAGGGGTCGAAGATGCGGCCGCGCACCGTCTCCGGGACGCCGCCGCCGGTGTCGCGCACCGCGATCGCCACCACTCCGGCGCCGTGGTCGGCGCGCAGCGCGACCGCGATCCAGGCCGGCGCCGTCGGGTCGCGCGCGCGGCGCTCGAGCACCGCGTCGTGCGCGTTGGCGATGAGCTGGAGCAGCGCCTGCTCCAGCTTGGCGCGTTGGCCGCGCACGGGGATTGCGCCCGAGGGGCGGTCGAGGGTGATCTCGACGGTTTCCTCGATGGCGTATTGCCGGCTGGCCACCGCGGTGACCGTCTCCACCGCCGCGGCGACGTCGAAGGGCTCCACGGGATCGGCGGACGGGTTCGGGGCGCCGGGGTCGCGATCGGAACCCGGCGCGGCGAGGGGCACGGCCCCGCCGACGATCCCGGCGCCGCCGTCGCGGGTCAGCTCGCGCATGCGTTCGAGCAGCGCGCCGATGCGCCGGCTCTGGTCGAGCATGATGTCGAAGGTGCGGGCCAGCCGGTCCGGCTGGGCGCGCCCGGCGGCGAGCGCGGCGCGGGCGTTGCCGGCCCAGAGGGCGATGACGTTGACCGGCTGGCTCATCTCGTGCGCGACGCCGGCGCACATCGAGCCGACGGTGGCGAGGCGCGCGGTCTCCTGCAGGTCGGCCTGCAGGCGGCGGGTCTCGGTGACGTCGCGCACGCTGCCGAGCAGGCGGGCGACCTGGCCGTCCGGACCGCGCAGCGGCACCAGGACGGTGTGCCAGTGGCGGTAGCCGGCGCGGGTGAAGCCGCTCGCCTCGTACTCGACCGGCGCGTGGCCGGCGAGCGCCTCGGAGAACCGGCGTTCGAGCAGGATGGCGGTCGCCTCGTCGGTCAGGCAGGCGCGGGCGCCCTGGCCGATCACCTTGTCGCGGCCGACGCCGAACAGCCGCTCGAAGGCGAAGTTGACCGACTCGTAGGCGAAGCTGCCGTCGGGGCGCAGCGCGACGACGAACACCGCGTCCGCCATGTGCTCGAACAGGTCGGCGAGCCGCGCCTCCGACTCGCGGGCGCGGGCCTCGGCCTCGCGGCGGAACTCGACCTCGCGCGCGAGGTCGGCGGCGCTCGGCAGCGCCAGGGCCCTGCCGAGCGCGGGCCGCATCACCACCGCGCTCGCCACCGCGACCAGCGCGGCGCCGGCCGCGACGAGGCCGGTGACGCCGTGGTCGGCGTGCCAGAGCTGCCAGAGCCGCGCGAGGTGCACCGTGGAGTCGGCGAGCAGGAAGCCGGCGAGCAGCGCCACGAGGAGAAGGAACCCCGGCTCGCGCCGCCGGACGAAATAGACCAGCAGGGCCGCGAGGATGACGATCGAGGCGGCGGCGGCGGCCGTCTCGGACCCCGCGAACAGCCACAGCAGCTCCCGTCGCCAGAGCAGGCAGGCCCCGAGCGGCGAGAGAGGGGCGGCGTCGAACAGGTAGGCGAAGTCGGGCATGCGCGTGATCGCTGGTACCGGGCCTGGTTGCGAAGCGGGGACGGACTTTCCCCCGAATCCGTTCTGCGCGCAGGTTGCTACGGGCGGGCGCGGATTCACAGTGCCGTGTCCGGTTCGTGATGCGAGGGGCGGGCCCTTGACGAATACCGGTTGTATGCGGTGTGGTGCTGATCAGCCGCGGCGCATGGCCCGGGTCAGGGCGACCACCGGCAGGAGCCCGACCGCGACGATCAGGAGCGCCGCGGTGCTGGCCTCCGCCAGCCGCTCGTCGGCGGCGAGGCTGTAGACCCGGACCGCGAGCGTATCGAAGTCGAAGGGCCGCACGATCAGGGTCGCCGGAAGCTCCTTCATCGTGTCCACGAAGACGAGGACCGCGGCGGTGAGCAGGGCGCCGCGGGCGAGCGGAAGCTCGACCTCGCGCACCGCCTGGCCCGGGGTGCGGCCGAGCACCCGCGCGGCGGCGGCCAGCGAGGGCTTGATCCGGGCGAGCCCGGATTCGACGGAGGACAGCGCGACCGCAAGGAAGCGCACCAGATAGGCGAAGACCAGCGCCGCGATTCCGCCCGAGAGCAGCAGGCCGGTGGAGATCCCGAAGCGCGCGCGCATCCAGGAATCGAGCGCGTTGTCGAGCAGCCCGGCGGGGACCAGCGTCCCGACCGCGATCACCGAGCCCGGAACGGCGTAGCCGAGCGCCGCGATCCGGTTGGCCGCGGCGCGCAGCGGAGAGGGGTGGAGGCGCTGCGCCCAGGCGAGCAGGGCGGCAAGCGCCACCGCGAGCCCCGCCGTCAGCGTCGCCAGGATCAGCGAGTTCAGCGCGAACGGCATGAAGCGGGGCGGGGCGAGGGGATCGCCCGTCTCGATCGCGAGCCAGAGCAGGGCCGAGGCGGGGATGCCGAAGCCGAGCAGCACCGGCATCGCGCAGGCGAGGACGGCGAGCGCTGCCTTCGCGCCGCGGAGCGGCACCGGGCGCATCGGCGGGTGGCGCGTCGTCGTCGGGTGGTAGCGCCGGCCGCCGCGCGTCAGCCGCTCGAACAGCAGGAGGAGCGCGACCAGGCCCATCAGGGCGGCGGCGAGCTGCGAGGCGGCGCCGCGGTCGCCGAGGCCGAACCAGGCCTCGTAGATCCCGGTCGTCAGGGTGCGCACCGCGAAGTGCTGGACGGTGCCGAAGTCGGCCAGCGTCTCCATCAGCGCCAGGGCCACGCCGCCGGCGAGCGCGGGGCGGGCGAGGGGGAGCGCGACGTGGAGGAAGGTGCGCGCGAGACCGTGGCCGAGGGTGCGCGACGCCTCGATCAGGCAGACGCTCTGCTGCAGGAAGGCGGCGCGGCAGAGCATGTAGACGTAGGGGTAGAGCACCATGGCCAGCATCAGCGCGGCGCCGGGCAGGGTGCGGATCTCGGGGAACCAGTACTCGCCCCAGCGCAGCCCGGTGAGGCCGCGCAGCGCGGTCTGCGCCGGTCCGGCGACGTCGAGCAGCCAGACATAGGCGTAGCCGCAGACGTAGGCCGGCATGGCGAGCGGCAGCAGCAGCGCCACCTCCAGCACGCCGCGGCCGCGGAACTCGAAGGCGGTGACGAGCCAGGCGGAGACCGCGCCGGCCGAGGCGGTCATCGCGCCGACCAGCAGCGCGAGCAGGAAGGAATTGGCCACCATCTCCGGCAGGGTGGTGCCGGCGATGTGCGCCCAGACCTCTCCGGTCGGGACGGCCGCGGCGGCGAGGACGGCCACGACCGGCGCGGCGATCGCCGCGGCGACGGCGAAGGAGACCCAGGCCCAGAGCGGCGTCCGCTGGCGGCGGAGCGGGGCGGTCTCGGGGGCCTCGGGGCGCAGGAGGACCGCTTCGGGCATCAGGGGCGACGGGGGCGGGCGCGGCGGCGGGCCATGGTCGCGGCGCCGGTAGCACGCGACGGAAGGCGAGGCACCTTCCCTTGCCGGGGCGGGAGGCTCGCGCGGCGCGCGGGCCGCCGGGAGCGGGCCGAGGTGCCCCGCGCCGGCGCGGCTATTCCGCGGCGCGCCGGCGCTTCTGCTCCTCCCACTGCTCGGGGGTGATGCGCGGGATCTCCATGCGGTCGGTGGTGCGGGCGTACCAGCCGCGGCCGTGCATGCGGCCGATCAGCTCGAGCTTCGGCGTGTCGATGTAGTGCTTCGCCGGGTCGAGCACGCAGTCGTCGCGCACCTCCATCGCGAGGATCCGGCCGAGGATCAGGTTGTGCCCGCCGAGCGGAACGATCTGGTGGAGCGCGCACTCCATCGCCACCGGGCTCTCGGCGATGCGGGGGGTCCCGACCTTCGCGCCGGGGACGGCGGTCAGGCCGGCCTCCTCGATCTCGTTGACGCCGGTGTCGAAGTCCGCGGCGGTGATGTTCATCTGCTGGGCCAGGGCATTGGGCACCAGGCAGATGGTGAACTCGCCGAGGCGGCGGATGTTGGCGAGCGTGTCCTTGGGGCTGCCCTCCGGCCGCGGGCCGCAGCCGAAGCCGACGATCGGCGGGTTGCCGGAGAAGGCGTTGAAGAAGGAGAAGGGGGCGGCGTTCGGCTTGCCCTCGGCGTCGAGCGTCACCACCCAGGCGATGGGGCGCGGGACGACGGTCGAGACCATCAGCTTGTAGCCCTCGCCGGGCGGCAGGGTGGCGAAATCGAACAGCATGCGGTCGGGCTCCTCCGCGGCGGTCGGGTTTCAGGCCACCCGGTCGCGCGGCGGCTCGCCGCGCAGCAGGATGGCATCGAGGTTGTCGAGCGCGCGGTGCCCCATGGCGTCGCGCGTCTCCACCGTGGCGCTGCCGAGATGGGGCAGCAGGACGACGTTCTCCAGGGCGTAGTAGCCCTCGTGGATGCGCGGCTCGCCGTCGTAGACGTCGAGGCCGGCGGCGAAGACGTGGCCGGAGCGGAGCGCCGCGATCAGCGCCTCGTCGTCCACCGAGCCGCCGCGGCCCGAGTTCACGACGATCGCGCCGCGCGGCAGCAGGGCGATGCGCTCGGCGTTCAGCCATTTCCGCGTCGCCTCGCCGCCCGGCATGTGCATGGAGAGGAACTGGCTCGCGCGCAGGAAGCCCTCGTCGGTGTCGTGCCAGATCGCGCCCTGCTCGAGCTCCGGCGGCAGGCGCCGCAGGTCGCGGTAGTGGATCTCCATGCCGAGGCCGCGGGCCATGCGCGCCAGGGTCCGCCCGATGCGGCCGAAGCCCAGGATGCCGAGGCGCTTGCCCTCCGGCGTCAGGCCGAGAAGCTGGGTCGGGGCCCAGCCGCGCCACTGCCTGGCGCGGACCAGGCGCTCGCCCTCCCCGGCGCGGCGGCAGGCCATCAGCAGCAGGGTGAGGGCGATCTGTGCCGTGGCCTCGGTCAGCACCTCCGGCGTGTTGGTCACCGCGATGCCGCGCGCCTTCGCCGCGGCGAGGTCCACGTGGTCGAAGCCGACGCTGAAGGTGGCGATCGCCTTGACGGAGGCGGGGAGGGCGCCGATGCAGGCGGCGTCCATCCGGTCGCCGGCGGCGCAGAGCACGCCGGCGGCGCCGATCTCGGCGGCGCGGCGCGCGATCTCGGCGCCGTCCGTGGCCCAGGGCTCGTCCTGCGGGTTGAGGCGGGCCGCGTAGTCGCGCGCCGCGCGGGCCTCGATCGCGGGCGGCAGCTTGCGGGTGACGAGGAGGGCGGGCTTGGCCATGGGGCGGCGGGCCTTCCGGCTGGGGAACGACGGTCGGCGCGCACCATAGCGGCAGCGGCGCGTCTTGCCAGCGCCGCGCCGAGGGGGCAGGGTCCGCCGCCGTTCCGCAGGCGGGGAGGGATGCGATGGACCTCGGGTTGAAGGGCAAGCGTGCGCTGGTGATGGGAGCCTCCAGGGGCCTCGGGCGCTCGATCGCCGAGGCGCTGGCCGCCGAGGGCGCCGCCCTGGTCATCAGCGGCCGCGACCAGGCGACGCTCGACGCCGTGGCGGCGGAGCTGAAGGCGATGGGCGCCGCCTCCGCCTCCGGCATACCGGCCGACGTGGCGCGCGGCGAGGACATGGACCGGCTGGCCGACGGCGCCGTGGCGGCGATGGGCGGGGTGGACATCCTGGTGCTCAACCACGGCGGCCCGCCGCCCTGCACGGCGTGGGAGATGAAGGAGGCCGACCTCGTCGCCTGGTTCCAGCGCATCGTCGTCTCGCCGATCCGCATCGCCATGCGGCTGATGCCGGCGATGCGCGAGCGCAAGTGGGGGCGGGTGATCGTCGTCGGCAGCACCGGGATGCAGCACCCGATCCCCACCCTCGCCCTCTCCAACACCCTGCGGGCGAGCGTCTGGGGCTGGCTCAAGACCCTCTCGGGCGAGGTGGCGAAGGACGGGGTGACGATGAACGTGCTCGCGCCGGGGACGATCCTGACCGACCGGGTGACGCAGACGACGACGGTGCGGGCGCAGCAGCTCGGCATCTCCTTCGAGGCGGCGCTGGAGAAGGCGGCGGCGGAGATCCCCGCCGGGCGGCTCGGCGTGCCGGCGGATTTCGGGCCGATGGGCGCCTTCCTGGCGAGCGAGAAGGCGGGCTACATCACCGGCACCATGGTCCGCGTGGACGGCGGCCGCGTGCGCGCGATGGTGTGAGGCGGCGGACGATGATCCCCAACCTGGCGCCGGACGTCGCGCTGGCCGAGCGGCTGTTCGCCGAGCTCCGCGCGCGCAGCTTCGACGGCGTGGGCATCACCCGCGAGGCCTACGGGCCGGGCGAGCGCATGGCCCACGCCCTGGTGCGCGAGGCGGCGGAGGCGCTGGGGCTGGAGGTGCGGGCCGACCCGATCGGCAACCTGCACATGACGCTGCCGGGCCAGGACCGGGCGGCGAGGCGGGTGGTGCTCGGCAGCCACCTCGACAGCGTGCGCCAGGGCGGGAACTACGACGGCGCGGCGGGCGTGCTGGCGGGGCTGGCGGCAGTGGCGGGGATGCGGCGCGCCGGCTTCACGCCCGGGCGGGACGTGACGGTGCTCGCGATCCGCGCCGAGGAGGCGGGGGCTTGGTTCCCGACCAGCTATCCGGGGAGCCGCGGCGCGCTCGGCACGCTGCGGCCGGAGGAGCTGCAGGTTCGCCGCGCCGACACCGGCCGCACGCTCGAGGAGCACATGCGCGAGGAGGGCTTCGACCCGGACTTCGCGCGCGCGGGCAGGCGCGTGCTGGGGCCGGACACCGTCGCGGCGTTCCTGGAGGTGCACATCGAGCAGGGGCCGGTGCTGGAGGCGGAGGGCATCCCGGTCGGCATCGTCACCGGCATCCCCGGCAGCCGGCGGCTGCGCGCGGGGCGGGTGATCGGCGAGTACAACCACTCCGGCGGCACGCCGCGGAAGTACCGGCGCGACGCCGCGATGGCGCTGGCGGAACTCGCCCATCGCATGGACGAGGCGTGGGTGCGGCTGGAGACGGAGGGCCAGCAGCTCGTCTGCACCTTCTGCGTGCTCGCCACCACGCCCGAGGCCGGCTTCACCAAGATCCCCGGCGAGGCGGTGTTCCAGCTCGACGTGCGCAGCGTGAACCCGCACGCCTGCGACCGCATGTTCGAGGTGCTCTACGACCTGGTCCCGCGCATCGAGGCGCGGCGCGGGGTGCGGTTCGAACTGGGCGCGGAGAGCGGCAGCCGCGCCGCGCCGATGGATCCGGGCGTGCAGGCGGGGCTGAGGCGCGCGGCGGAGGCGCTCGGCATCGCCCACCGGCTGATGCCCTCGGGCGGCGGCCACGACGCGGCGGCCTTCGCGCAGGCGGGGGTGCCGGCGGGGATGCTGTTCGTGCGCAACCAGAACGGCAGCCACAATCCGAGGGAAGACATGCGCATGGAGGACTTCGCCGCGGCCTGCGCGGTGCTCGCGCGCTGGGTGGCGGAGGTGGCGGCGTGACCGGCGCCCGCCTCGCCGTGGACATCGGCGGCACCTTCACGGATGTCGCCGTCGAGGAGAACGGCCGGCGCTGGACCGGCAAGGTGCTGACCACGCCCCAGGCGCCGGAGGAGGGCGTCCTCGCGGGGGTGCGCCGCGTGCTGGACGAGGCCGGCCTCGCGCCGGAGGACATCGCGCTCGTCATCCACGGCACCACGCTCGCCACCAACGCCATCATCGAGCGCAAGGGCGCGCGCACCGCGCTGCTGACGACCGAGGGCTTCCGCGACGTCCTCGCCATGGGCAACGAGGCGCGCTACGACCAGTACGACCTCAACATCGAGCTGCCGCAGCCGCTGGTCCCGCGCCGCTGGCGCCTGCCCGTCCCCGAGCGGCTCGACAACGAGGGCAGGGTGCTGCGCCCGCTGGACGAGGAGGCGGTGCGCCGCCAGGTCGAATTCCTGCGCGCCGAGGGCATCGAGAGCCTCGCCATCGGCTTCCTGCACGCCTTCGTCAACCCGGCGCACGAGCGCCGCGCCGCCGAGATCGTCGCCGAGATGTGGCCGGGGCTGCCGGTCTCGCTCTCCTCCGAGGTCTCGCCGGAGATGCGCGAGTGGGAGCGCTTCTCCACCACCGTCGCCAACGCCTACGTCCAGCCGCTGATGGCGCGCTACCTCCGCAAGCTGGAGAGCGGGCTGCGCGAGGCCGGGCTCGCCTGCCCGCTGTTCCTGATGCTCTCCGGCGGCGGCCTCACCACGCTCGAGACCGCGGCGCGCTTCCCGATCCGGCTGGTGGAATCCGGCCCCGCGGGCGGCGCGATCTTCTCCGCGCATGTGGCCAAGGAGCGCGGATTCGGGCGCGTCCTCTCCTTCGACATGGGCGGCACCACGGCCAAGATCTGCCTGATTGACGACTACGCGCCGCAGACCGCGCGCCACTTCGAGGTCGCGCGCGTCGGCCGCTTCAAGAAGGGCTCCGGCCTGCCGCTCCGCATCCCGGTGATCGAGATGGTGGAGATCGGCGCGGGCGGCGGCTCGCTCGCCGGGGTGGACGCGCTCGGGCGCATCCAGGTCGGCCCCGAGAGCGCCGGCGCCGATCCCGGCCCCGCCTGCTATGGCCGCGGCGGCGAGAGGCCGGCGGTGACCGACGCCAACCTCCTTCTCGGCCGCTACGACCCGGAGCGCTTCGCCGGCGGCACGCTGCGCCTCCATCCGGAGAAGGCGCGCGCGGCGCTCGCGGCGCATGTCGGCGGGCGCCTCGGCCTCTCGCCCGAGATGGCGGCGCTCGGCGTCGTCGAGATGGTGGACGAGAACATGGCGAACGCCGCGCGCGTGCACGCGATCGAATCCGGCAAGGGCTTCGACGACCGCGTGCTGATCGCCTTCGGCGGCGGCGGGCCGGTGCACGCGACGCGCGTCGCGGAGAAGATCGGCATCCGCCGCATCCTCGTCCCCTCCGGCGCCGGCGTCGGCAGCGCGATCGGCTTCCTGCGCGCGCCGGTGGCCTACGAGGTGGTGCGCAGCCTCTACCAGCGCTTCGCGAGCTTCGACGTGGCCGCGGTCAACGCGCTGCTCGCCGACATGGCGGCGGAGGCGGAGGCGGTGGTCGCCGCCGGCAGCTTCGGCGCGCCGACGCGCGAATCCCGCCTCGCCTACATGCGCTATGTCGGCCAGGGGCACGAGATCGCCGTGCCGCTGCCGGCGCGCGCGCTGACGGCGGCGGAGGTGAAGGAGATCCGCGCCGCCTACGACGCCGAATACGCCCGCTGCTACGACCGCCCCGTGCCGGGCAGCGACGTCGAGGTGCTGAGCTTCGCCGTCACCGTCTCGACCATCCCCGAGCCGGTCGAGCCGGCGGCCGAGGTGTTCGACGCGCCGCCGCCCCGGCCCGCGCGCCGCCTCGCCGTGCGCGACACGGCGACGGGCGAGGTTTCGGACTGGCCGGTCTATGACCGCGACGCCTTCACCCCGGGCGCCGCGATCGCCGGCCCCGCCATCGTCGCCGAGGCGGAGACGAGCACGCTGGTCGGCCGCGGCTGGCGCTGCCGGATGGACGGGCTCGGCTATCTCGAACTGACGCAGGAGGCTTCCCGGTGACGGACGCGCTCAAGGCCATCCAGCGCCAGATCCAGTGGAACCGCCTGATCGCGGTGGTCGAGGAGCAGGCGCAGACGATGATCCGCACGGCCTTCTCGACGACCGTGCGCGAGGCGGGCGACCTCTCCGCCGGCATCTTCGACCTGCGGGGGCGGATGCTCGCCCAGGCCGTCACCGGCACGCCGGGGCACGTGAACTCCATGATGGAGAGCGTGAACCACTTCCTCGCCAAGTTCCCGGCGGAGACGATGCGGCCGGGCGACCACTACATCACCAACGACCCCTGGCTCGGCACCGGCCACCTGCACGACCTCACCGTCGTCACCCCCGCCTTCCGCAACGGGCGCATCGTCGGCCTCTTCGCCAACACCGCGCACGTCATCGACGTCGGCGGCCTCGGCATGGGGCCGGAGGGGCGGAGCGTGTTCGAGGAGGGGCTCTACATCCCCATCGTGAAGTGCTTCGACCAGGGCCGGCCGAACGAGACCTTCTTCGACTTCCTCCGCGCGGGGTCGCGCACGCCGGTCGAGCTGGAGGGCGACGTCTATTCCCTCTGCGCCTGCAACGACGCCGGCGCGAAGCGGCTGGTCGAGATGATGGACGAGTTCGCCATGGACTCGCTCGACGAGCTCGCCGCCTACATCTTCGAGAGCTCGCTCCGCGCCACCGTCGAGGAGATCGCGAAGCTCCCGCGCGGCACCTACGCCGCCGAGATCCGCTCCGACGGCTACGAGGCGCCGGTGACGCTGAAGGCGGCGATGACCATCCGCGAGGACCGCATCGAGGTGGACTTCGCCGGCACCTCCGGCCTCTCCAACCGCGGCATCAACGTCCCGCCGGCCTACTGCCGGGCCTATTCCTGCTTCGGCATCAAGTGCGTGGTGGCGCCGGAGATCCCGAACAACTGGGCCTCGCTCTCGCCCTTCCACATGCGCATCCCGGAGGGCTGCATCCTCAACGCGCCGCGGCCCTATCCGGTCAGCGTGCGCCACGTGGTCGGCCAGCTCCTGCCCGACCTGATGATGGGCTGCCTGCACCAGGCGGTGCCGGAGCGGGTGAACGCCGAGGGCTCCTCCGCCCTGTGGAACCCGCCGCTGCGCGGCGGCGCGCAGGTCAGCGGCCCCGCGGCGGAGGTGCCGGACTTCGAGATCATCACCTTCAACTCCGGCGGCACGGGCGCGCGGCCGACGAAGGACGGTCTCGACGCCACCGCCTTCCCCTCCGGCGTGCGCACCATGCCGGTCGAGGCGACGGAAAACGTCGCCCCCGTGGTCTTCTGGCGCAAGGAACTGCGCCCCGATTCCGCCGGCGCCGGGCGCACCCGCGGCGGCTGCGGCCAGGTGATGGAGATCGGCGCGAAGAACGACGCGGAGTTCGCGGTGAACGCCATCTTCGACCGCGTCGCCCACCCGCCGAAGGGTCGCGACGGCGGGCGCGACGGCGCGCCCGGCTGGGTCGGCCTCGACGACCCCAACGGCACGCCGCTGCGCACCAAGGGCTTCCAGATCGTCCCCAGGGGCCGGCACCTGGTGCTGAAGCTGCCGGGCGGCGGCGGCATGGGCGATCCGCGCCAGCGGGACCCGGCGCTGGTGCGGCGCGACGTGGCGGACGGGCTGGTGAGCCCGGAGGTGGCGCGGACGGTCTACGGGGTGGAGGTCTGAGCGCAGGCGGCGGCGCGGCTCACCGCTCCGCCGTCTCGACCACCACCGGGCGGACGGCGACGCGCCAGCCCTCGCGCTGCGCGGTCCGCAGGGCGGCCGCGAGGGCGGCGACGTAGGCGTCGAGCGGCTCCACCAGCGGCCGGTTCTCGGGGAACAGCGGACGCTCCGAGGCGACGACCAGCATCAGGTCGGTGCCGAAAGGCTCGTCCACCTCCCAGCCGGGGAAGCCGGCCCGCGGTTCGCCGAGGCGGAGCCGGGCGCCGGCCGGTTGCGGCTGCGCCGGAACGAGGTGCACGGCCTCGCCGGACTTCATCAGGTAGGCCACGTAGAGCTGCGAGGGCCAGTCCGGCAGGGAGACGTCGAAGCGCAGCAACTGCCCCTTCACCAGCGGCATGCGGCCGACCATGGAAACCAGCGGGGCGGATTCGGGCCCGCTCAGCACCGGGCGCAGCGCGGAGAGGGCCGGGCAGTAGGGACCGTCGAAGGGCTGCAGGCGGAGCTGCACGCGCTCCGGCGGAATGCGGCGCTCCGCGAGGATGCGGCGGATCGCCTGGTCGCCGCCGCGCTGGATGACGCCGGCGAGGGTGAGCCCGTCGTCGTCCGCCGCGGCGGCGAGGAGGCTGCACGGCACGGCGGCCATGGCGCTCGAGGCGGCGGCGCGGAAATCGGGGCGCTGGAGCAGGGCCAGCTGCTGCTGGCGCTCCAGCTCGGCGAGCCGCTGGCGTTCGGCCTCCGCCTGGCGTTGGCGCTCGGCTGCCGCCAGTTCGGCCTGCCGCTGGCGCTCCAGCTCGGCGAGCCGCTGGCGTTCGGCCTCCGCCTGGCGTTGGCGCTCGGCTGCCGCCAGTTCGGCCTGCCGCTGGCGCTCCAGCTCGGCGAGCCGCTGGCGTTCGGCCTCGATGGCGGCGAGGCGCCGGCGTTCGGCCTCGATCGCCGCCTGCCGTTCGCGTTCCGCGGCGGCGCGGGCCTCGGCCTCGGCGGCGGCGCGCTCGCGGGCGAGGCGCTCCCGCTCCGCCTGGCCGCGGGCGAGGCGCTCGCGCTCGGCGGCGGCGCGGGCCTCGGCCTCGGCGGCGGCGCGCTCGCGGGCGAGGCGCTCCTCCTCGGCCCGCGCCCGTGTCTCGGCCTCGGCGGCGGCGCGCGCCTGCTGTGCGGCCTGCTCCTGGCGGGCGCGCTCGGCCTCGGCGGCGAGGCGTTGCTGCTCCTGGCGGGCGCGCTCGGCTTCGGCGGCGAGGCGTTCCTGCTCGATGCGCGCGCGCTCGGCGGCCTCGCGGGCCTCCTGCTCGACGCGCGCCTGCTGCTCGCGGGCCCGCTGCCCGGGCTCGATCACGAGGAACCAGGCGCCGGCCGCCGCGGCGGCGACCAGTGCCGCGCCGCCGCCGCCGATCAGGGCCCAGGGCCGTCTGCCGCCGCCGCCGCCATCCTTGTTGTCGGGCGGCGGAGGTGGCGGCGGCGCCGCGCCGCCGGCGCGGCCCCGGCCGGTCCGGTCGGCTCCCGACGCGCCGGGGCCGGCGACGAGGGTGGCGTCCGCGTCGGCGAAGGGCAGGGCGGCGTCGGCCAGGCCGCCGGTGGCGTCGTCGGCGCCGCCGCCGGCACCCGCCGGGGCGGCGGCTCCGGTCGCGGCAGCCCGAGAGGAGGCGGCCTCGGCGCTGGCGGCGGCGCGGATCGCCTCGGCGAAGGCGGTCGCGGTCGGGAACCGGTCCTCCGGGCGCTTCGCCATGGCCCGCGCCACCACCGCGTCGAAGGCGCGCGGCGCCGTCACCGACAGGGTCGAGGGCGGCGGCGGCTCGGTGTTCAGGGCCTTGTGCATCACCGCGTTGAAGCCGCCCTCGAACGGCTTCTCGCCGGTGAGGAGCTGGTAGAGGACGACGCCGGCGGCCCAGATGTCGGCCCGCGCGTCCACCGGCTCGCCGCGGAACTGCTCCGGCGCCATGTAGCTCGGCGTGCCCATCAGGGTGCCGATCTGGGTCATCGAGGAGTTCTCGAGCCGGGCGATGCCGAAATCGGCGATCTTCACCTGCCCCTCGGCGGTGAGCATGATGTTCGCCGGCTTGATGTCGCGGTGCACCACCCCGCGCTGGTGGGAGAAGGCGAGGGCGCCGAGCACCTGCTCCATGATGCGGACGATGTGGGGCAGCCCCAGCCGCTCGCCGCGGTCGAGGATGTCCTTGAGCGAGCCACCCTCGACCAGCTCCATCACGATCCAGGCGTACTCGGCGTTCTCGCCGTAGTCGTAGACGGCGACGATGGCGGGGTGGGCGAGCCGGCCGGCGGCCTGCGCCTCGCGGCGGAAGCGGGCGGCGGCCTCGCGCGCCTCGGCGTCGTCGCCGGGCGGCTTGCGCACGACCTTGATGGCGACGCGCCGCTCGATCAGGCGGTCGAAGGCGTCGTACACGGTGCCCATGGCGCCGCTGCCGAGCGTGCCGCGCACCTCGTACTTCGCGCCGATCTCCTGCGGTACCATCAATGCCGGCCCCTTCGCGCGGGCCCCGCGCCGCCCCGGGCGGGCGGGCCCGCGCGCATCCTACAGCGACGTGAGCCCCGGCGTCGCGGGGGGTGTTGCGGCGGGCCGACCGGCGACGAGCGATGGCCGGGCGACGGGGGTGGAGGGCGAGGGGGGCGGCCTTGCCCTCGGCGGCGGCGCGCGCAATACGCGCCCGGCCGCGGCCGAGCGGGAAGGCGGCCGGGGCGTCGGCATCGCCGCGTCCCACGGGCGCGCCGTTGCGGGTGTGGTCGCCATCCCTCTCCGGTCCGCGCCACATGCGCTGCCCGGCGGCGCGCGTCGCGCCGGGGCTCACGATCTGGATCGGGTCCGACGATGGTCTGTCGCCAGGGTATTCCAGCCAGAAGGTTCGCTTCGACGGCGGTCGGGCGCCGCGCCGCCGGCCCCGCCCGGCCGGGCGGGCGCAGGTCGGGCGCGCCTCTCGCGGCGCGCCCCTGCCGCGCGGCCGCCGGCGCCGCGCCGGGTGCCGCCTGATGGCGCCGCGTCGGGAGCGGCGCCGGCAGGCGCCAGCCGAGGCGGCGCCCGCCCCCGCGGAGCGCGAGGCGCAGTGGTGGCGCGACGCGGTCATCTACCAGCTCCACGTCAAGAGCTTCTTCGATTCGAACGACGACGGCGTCGGCGACTTCGCGGGCCTGATCCAGAAGCTCGACTACATCGCCGGGCTCGGCGTGGACACGGTCTGGCTGCTGCCCTTCTACCCCAGCCCGCGCCGCGACGACGGCTACGACGTCGCCGACTACCGCGGCGTGCATCCCGACTACGGCACCCTCGCCGACGCGCGCCGCTTCGTGCGCGAGGCGCACGCGCGCGGCCTCAAGGTGCTCGCCGACCTGGTGATCAACCACACCTCGGACCAGCATCCCTGGTTCCAGCGGGCGCGGCGCGCCAGGCCCGGATCGGTGTGGCGCAACTACTACGTCTGGTCGGACACCGACCGCCGCTACGCCGGCACCCGCATCATCTTCAGCGACGTCGAGACCTCCAACTGGACCTGGGACCCGGTGGCCGGGGCCTACTACTGGCACCGCTTCTACAGCCACCAGCCGGACCTCAACTACGACAACCCGCGCGTGCTGCGCGAGATGATCGGCGCCATGCGGTTCTGGCTCGACATCGGGGTGGACGGGTTCCGCCTCGACGCCGTGACCTACCTGGTGGAGCGCGAGGGCACGAGCAACGAGAGCCTGCCCGAGACGCACGAGGTGCTCAGGAAGCTCCGCGCCGCGATGGACGAGCGCCACCCGGGGCGCATCTTCCTCGCCGAGGCCAACCAGTGGCCGGAGGACATGCTCCCCTACTTCGGCAACGGCGACGAATGCCACATGGCGTTCCACTTCCCGCTGATGCCGCGGATGTACATGGCGATCGCCCAGGAGGACCGGTTCCCGATCACCGACATCCTGCGCCAGACGCCGGAGATCCCCGCGGGCTGCCAGTGGGCGATCTTCCTGCGCAACCACGACGAGCTGACGCTCGAGATGGTCACCGACCGCGAGCGCGACTACCTGTGGGCGACCTACGCCGCCGACAGGCGCGCCCGCCTCAACCTCGGCATCCGGCGCCGCCTCGCGCCGCTGCTCGAGCGCGACCGGCGGCGGATCGAGCTGATGAACGGGCTGCTGCTGTCGCTGCCGGGGACGCCGGTGATCTACTACGGCGACGAGATCGGCATGGGCGACAACATCTTCCTCGGCGACCGCGACGGGGTGCGCACGCCGATGCAGTGGTCGCCGGACCGCAACGGCGGCTTCTCGCGCGCCGACCCGGCGCAGCTCGTGCTGCCGGCGATCCAGGACCCGCTGTACGGCTACCAGGCGGTGAACGTCGAGGCGCAGGCGCGCGACCCGCACAGCCTGCTCAACTGGATGCGGCGCATGCTGGCGCTGCGCAAGCGCAGCCGCGCCTTCGGCCGCGGCGCGATGCGACTGCTCTACCCGGAGAACCGCAAGGTGCTGGCCTATGTGCGCGAGCACGAGGGCGACTGCATCCTCTGCGTCTTCAACCTCTCCCGCGCGGCGCAGGCGGTCGAGCTCGACCTCGCCGGATTCGCCGGGCGGGTGCCGGTGGAGATGCTCGGCGGCACCGACTTCCCGCCGATCGAGGCGCAGCGGCCCTACCGGCTGACCCTCGCGCCCTACGGGTTCTTCTGGTTCTGGCTCGCTGCCGCGCCGCAGGCCCTGCCGTCCTGGCGCGTGCCGCCCGCCGAGCCGCTGCCGGAACTGCGGACGATCGTGCTCCGCCCCGGCGCCGCGGAGTTCATCGGCGAGCAGGTGCGCGAGGAGCTGGAGCGCGAGGTGCTGCCCGCCTGGCTGCCGAAGCGGCGCTGGTTCGCCGCTCCCCGCGGCGAGGCGCAGGCCGAGGCCGTGCGGCCCGGCGCCGTGCGCCTGACCGTCGCGGCGACGCTGCCCGGCACCGAGGGCACGATCGCGCTGGCGGAGCTCGAGGTCGCCCGCGCCGACGGGCGGACGGAGACCTATTTCCTGCCGCTCGCGGGCATCGCCGACGGCGGCGTGGCGGGCGGGCCGGCGCAGCAGCTCGCCCTCGCGCGCATGCGGCTCGGCCGCCGCATCGGCATCCTGACCGACGCCTTCGCGGCCGACGCGCTGCCCGGCGCGGTGCTGGCCTGCATGCGCGCGGGGACGGTGCTGCCGACCGACCAGGGGGAGATCCGGTTCCGCGCGACGGAGCGGCTCGCCACCGTCGAGCTGCCGGCGGAGCCCGCGGTGCGCCGGCTGGCGGCGGAGCGGTCGGGCTCCCTGCTGGTCTATGGCGAGGCGGTGGTGCTGCGGCTGATGCGGCGGCTGCGGCCGGGGATCAGCCCCGAGGCGGAGATGACCGGACGGCTGGCGGCGCTCGGCTACGCCGGCTGCGCGCCGCTGCTCGGCGAGGCGGTGCGCGTCGCGCCCGACGGGACGCCGACGACGCTCATGCTGGCGCAGGGCTTCGTGCGCAACCAGGGCGAGGGCTGGGCCTGGACGCTCGACTGGCTGGCGCGCGCGGTCGACGAGGTGGCACTGACCGATGCCGTGCCGGAGGACCCCTTCGCCGGCTATCGCGTCTTCGCCGCCGCGGTCGGACGCCGGCTGGGCGAGATGCATGCGCTGCTCGCCCGGCCCTGCGACGATCCCGCCTTCGCGCCGGAGCGCGCCGGTGCGGCGGAGCGCCGGGTGTGGGCGGAGCGCGCGCTCGCCGTCCTCGGCCCGGCGCTCGACCGGCTGGCCGGCTGGCGCGGCGGAGCGGGCGCGGAGGAGGCGGCGCTCGCCGGTTCGCTGCTGGCGCGCCGGGCGGCGCTGGAGCGCGCGGTGCGGCGGCTCGCCCGCGCCGCCGGCGGGGCGCTGCTGACCCGCGTGCACGGCGACTTCCACCTGGGCCGGGTCCTGGTCGTGCATGGCGACGCCGCGATCACCGGCTTCGCGGGCGAGCCCGAGCGCCCGCTGGAGGAGCGGCGGGCAAAGGCGAGCCCGCTGCGCGACGTCGCCGGGCTGCTGCGGAGCCTCGACTACGCGGCGCACGTGGCGAGCGCGACCGAAGCCTCGGGCGCCGCGACCGCCGCGCCGACGGAGCGCCGCGTCGCCCTGATCGCCCGCTGGCGGGCCGAGGCCGAGCGCGCCTTCCGCGACGCCTGGCGGGCGGCGGCGCCGCCGGTGGCGGCGGGCGACGATCCGGCGGAGCAGGCGGCGGCGGAGGCGGCGCTGCTCGACCTGTTCCTGGTCGAGCGGGCAGCCTGCGAGCTCGCCCACGAGGCCGAATGCCGCCCCGCCTGGATGGGCGTGGCGCTGCGCGGCCTGTCGGCGCTGGCCGATCGGCTGGCGGGGCCGGAGAGGGCGTAGCCCCGAGCCGCCGCGCCGGCGGGCGGCGACGCTCGCCCTCAGCGGCCGAGGTTGATCACCTGGACCCGGCGGTTGCGCGGCTCGGGGTGCCCGTCGGGCGTCGGCACGAGGAGTTGGGTCTCGCCGTAGCCGACCGCCTCGAGGCGGGACGGGGCGATGTTGAAGCGCCGCACCAGGTGGTCGCGCACCGTGGCGGCCCGGCGCTCAGAAAGCCCCTGGTTGTACGCGGCGCTGCCGACCGAATCCGTATGCCCTTCCACCCGGAAGCGGTATCCGGCGAGGGCGGGCGCGTTCAGCGCCTGGCCGAGCGGCGCCAGCGCGGCCTCCGCCTGCGGCGTCAGCCGCGCCGAGCCCGTCGCGAAATGGACCATGAGGGAGATCGCCGGCACCCCCTCGGGCGCGGTGGTGTCGCGCGGTTGCGCGGCCACGCCGGCGCCGTCGCCGCCTGCCGGCGGGCGGACGCGGATGCCGCGGGTCGCGCTCTCCGGGTTCAGGCGCTCGATGATCTGGTCCACCGTGGGCGCGCCGGGCGGTGCCTGGGCGTGCGAGGATGCCGCGCCGCCGAGGACCGCCAGGCCGAGGGCGACCGCCAGCCGGCGGCGGAGGCCCGATCCGAGGCGGGTGTGATGCGGGATCATGCGGTGGCCCTCCCGCGCGCAGGGTATCCGAGTCGCGCCGGCGGGTCACGCGCGGCGGTCGTCGCCGGGCACGCCGTCGTCGGGCGCCGACCGCCTCCGCGCCCGCGGCCTTCGCCTTGTCGTCGCCCCTGTCGGGGCGATGCCGCGGGGCGCACGGGCGGGGCGCGCGCGACGCCCGCGGAAAGCGGGCGCGCATCGCCTTGCCCGGCGATCGGCGGTAGAAGGATGTGCGATGCACGCGCCCGCGGCCGCCCTGCCGATCCCGCCCATGCCCGCGCCGGCGGCGCGCCCGCCCTCCTTCCTCCGCGTCCTGCTCGGCGGACGCGGCGACCTGCTGTCGCTGTTCCCGGAGGAGGCGTACCGGCGCCAGGTCATGTCCTTCCGCATGCCCGGGCGCCTGCTGCTCGTCCTCAACCATCCGCAGGTCGTGCGCGAGGTGTTCGTGGCGCGCCACGAGACCTACCAGCGCAAGAGCCGCTTCATGGAGCAGGCCCTGGCGCCGGTGATCGGCGACAGCCTGTTCATCAACCACGGCGCCGTCTGGGCCGAGCGGCGCGCGGCGATCGGGCCGGAGCTGCATCCCTCGAGGCTCGACCGCTTCCACCCGCTGTTCCTGCGCGCGGCGGCGGAGATGGCGGAGGACCTGGCGCGCGCCGCGCCCGGCCCGGTGGAGCTTTCCGCCGCCTTCGCGGCGGCGACGGCGCGGGTGGTGATGCTCGCGCTGTTCGGCGAGGCGGCGGCGCGGCGGGAGGATGCGGCGGCGCTCGCCTCCGCCTTTACGGCCTATCAGGCGGCGGCGGAGAACCTCGACCTGTTCCACATGCTCGGCCTGCCGGCGTGGCTGCCGAGCCCGCAGGGACGCGCGGCGCGCCGGCACGCGGCGGCGATCCGCGGGCTGATCGGGCGTCTGCTCGCCGGCGTGCCGCCAGGCGCGGGGCCGCCGCTGCTCGAGGCGGTGCGGGAGGCGCGGCGGGGCGACGGAACGCGGCTGATCGAGGGCGCAGCGCTGGTCAACGAGATCGCGATGCTGCTGCTCGCCGGCAGCGAGACCGCCGCCAACACCCTGACCTGGACGCTCTACCTGCTCGCGGCGCATCCGGAGGCGGAGCGGCGCGTGCGGGACGAGGTCGCCCTGCTGCCCGAGCCGCCGGGGCCGGACGCGCTCGGTCCGCTGGTGTTCACGCGCGCGGTGCTGCAGGAGGCGATGCGGCTCTACCCCCCGGTCGCGGTGCTGTCGCGGCAGGCGCTCGCCGCGGACCGGATCCGGCGCTGGTCGCTGCGGCCGGGCGACACGGTGATGTGCGTGCCCTGGCTGCTGCACCGCCACGCGGCGTGGTGGGAGCACCCCCACGCCTTCCTGCCGGAGCGCTTCCTGCCGGAGGCGGCGCGGCGGCAGCCGAAATTCACCTACATGCCCTTCGGCCTCGGCCCGCGGGTCTGCGCCGGCGCGGCCTTCGGCATGGCGGAGATGCAGGTGTTCCTCGCCGTGCTGCTGCGCCGCCTCGCGTTCGCCGTGCCGGAGGGCTTCGCGCCGCGGCCGTTCTGCCGCCTCACGCTGCGTCCCGCGGGGGGCATGCCGCTGCGGGTGGCGGTGCGGGGCTGAGCGCCGCGGCGGGGCGGGGGCGCCGTCCGGCTTGCCGCGGCGATCGGCCGCCCGGTAGTCTCGCCACGGGCGGCGGCGCGCGAGGGCGGTCGAGCCGCTCCAGGGAGGGACCATGCATCGCCGCAGTCTGGCGCGCGGCCTCGCGGTCGCGCCGCTGTCCGTGCCTGCGCTCGCCGCCTCGCGCCGGGCGGGCGCGCAGGGGGGCGCCGGGTATCCCAGCCGCCCGATCCGCATCATCGTGCCGTTCCCGGCAGGCGGCGCCACCGACATCTGGGCGCGGATGGTGGCCGAGGGGATGCAGCCGGAACTCGGCCAGCCCCTCATCATCGAGAACCGGGGCGGCGGCGGCGGGCTGATCGGCACCGAGGCGGCGGCGAAGGCGGCGCCGGACGGCTACACGCTGCTCTTCAACATCACCACCCACGTCCAGGCGCCGGTGGTGCTGCGGCGCTTCCCCTACGATCCGGTCGAGGACTTCGCCTTCATCGGCCGGCTCGGCACGACGGCGATCACCTTCTGCGTTGGGCCCGCGGTGCCGGCCGCGGTGACGACCCTCGCGGAGTTCGTCGCCTGGGGGCGGGGGCGCCCGCTGTCGTTCGGCAACTACGCGCAGGGTTCCACCGGCCACGCCTTCGCGCTGCTGCTGGCGCAGGAGGCGGGGCTCGACGTGACCCACGTGGCCTACCGGGGCGAGGCACCGATGCTGCAGGACCTGCTCGCGGGCCAGTTCCATGGGGGGTTCCACAGCACCGTCACCGCGGGGGAGATGATGCGGGCGGGCCGCATCCGACCGCTCGCGACCGGCGGGCCGGACCGCGTGCCGTCGCTCGCCGACCGGGTCCCGACGCTGCTGGAGCTCGGCTACTCGCGCCGCTTCGACTTCTCGGGCTTCAACGGGCTGATGGCGCCGGCCCGCGTGCCGCAGGCGGTGCTGGACCGGCTGGTGCCGGTGTTCCGGAAGGTGGCGGAGAGCCCCGAGACGATCCGCCGCCTGCGGGCGATCGACACGATTCCGGGCTACGAGGATCCCGCGACCTTCCGCGCCTCGGTCGCGCGCACCCTGCGGCAGTGGCGGGAGATGGCGGAGTCCCTCGACCTCTATTCCACCGGCTGACGGGCCGGCCCGCCGGCGGCGGGGGCGAGCGGCCCCGCGCCGGGCCTTCTGCCCGCCGGGGCGGCGTCCTATGTTCGACTGATGGACAGTCTCGACTTCACCGAGGCGGAGCTGCGCCGGTATTCGCGGCACATCCTGCTCGCCGAGGTCGGCGCGGTGGGGCAGGCGCGGCTGCGGGCCTCGTCGGTGCTCGTCGTCGGCGCCGGCGGGCTGGGATCGCCGCTCGCGCTCTACCTCGCGGCGGCGGGGGTGGGGCGCATCGGGGTGATCGACCACGACGTGCTCGAACTCTCCAACCTGCAGCGGCAGATCGCGCACACGACGGCGCGCCTCGGCCGCAACAAGGCGGAGAGCGCGGCGGAGACGCTCGCCGCGCTCAATCCGGAGGTGCGTGTCGAGGCCCACGCCCGGCGCATGGACGCCGACGCGGCGGAGGAGCTGATCCCGCGCTACGACCTGGTCTGCGACGGGACCGACAATTTCGGCACCCGGTTCCTGCTCGGCGATGCGTGCCACCTGCTCGGGCGGCCGCTGGTCTCCGCGGCGGTGCTGCGCTTCGAGGGGCAGCTCTCGGTGTTCGAATCGCACCGCGGCGCGCCCTATCCCTGCCATCGCTGCCTGCATCCGGAGCCGCCGCCGCCGGGCCTGGTGCCGACCTGCTCGGAGGCGGGCGTGCTCGGCGCGGTCACCGGGGTGATGGGGACGCTGCAGGCGACGGAGGCGCTCAAGCGCCTGCTCGGCATCGGCGAGACGCTCGCCGGGCGGCTGCTGATCTGGGACGCGCTCGACATGCGCTTCCGCACCGTGCGCCTGGCGCGCGACCCCGCCTGCGCGCTGTGCGGCGGGGAGGGGGTGGCGACGATCCGCGACCTCTCGGCGCATCGCGCCGCGGCTTCCGGCGCGCCGGAGGCGTGCGCGGCGTGAGCGGGACGGGCGGGGCCCCGCTGCCGCTCGGCGTGCTGCTGCTCTCCGGCGGCCACGAGCGGGCGCATTACGCGCTGGTGCTGGCGACCGGGGCGGCAGCGATCGGCCGGCCGGCGATCCTGTTCGCGACGAATGCCGGGTGCCGGCTGCTGCTGCGTCCGACGCCGGCCGATCTGCTGGCGGACCCGCGCGAGGCGGCGCTGGCGGCGCGCGGGGTGGCCGGGATCGGGGCGTTGATCGAGGCCGCGGGGGAGCTCGGCGTGCGGCGCATCGCCTGCGAGGCCGGGCTGCGGGCGGAGGGGCTGGCGGAGGCGCCGCTCGCCGAGGGCGTGGAGGTGGCCGGGGTGGTGACCTTCCTCGGCGCCGTCGGGGCGGGGCAGATCGTCGCGCTGTAGTTGCGTGCCCGGGTCCCGTATCGCGCGCTTGACCCTGCCGGAGGACAGGGGAACAGAGGGCGCATGCGTCGTCGCCTGATCGCCCGACTCCATGCGTCGCCCGCGCTCGGCCCACTGTTGCTCGCGTTCGGCCTGGCCGCGGCGCTGCCGCCGCCCTCGGCACTGGCGCAGTCGAGTCTCGGCGGCTTCGGACAGGCGCTGCCGCCGCCGCGTCCGCTCGACGCCCCGCCGCCCGCGGCGCCGTCCGTGTCGGGTGGGGCGCCGTCGCGTCCGGCGGCGCCGC
>NZ_BMKS01000003.1:27929-464232 GCF_014644455.1 Caldovatus sediminis
CCCGCGCGCCGCGGCGCGCCGCGCGCCGCCGCCCCCGCCGCCGGCGCACGGCCACCGGCCGCGACGACGGCCGGGGGCGTGGCGGCAGGTGCGGCCGCCGGCGCGGCCGCGGCGCCGCGGCCGCCCGAGGCCGCCGTCGCGCCGCCGGAATCTCCCCCGACGTGGCAGACCGGCCCGGTCACCGGGCTGCCGCTGCCGCGCTTCGCCGCGCTGCGGTCCGACCAGGTCAACCTGCGTGCCGGGCCGGGCACCCGCTACCCGATCGAGTGGACCTTCCAGCGCCGCGACTGGCCGGTGGAGATCCTGCGCGAGCACGACGTCTGGCGGCGCATCCGCGACGTGGACGGCACCGAGGGCTGGGTGCACGTCTCCACCCTCACCACCCGGCGCAGCTTCCTCGTGCGCGGCGGCGAGGAGCGCCTGCTGCGCCGCAGCCCGGATGCGGAGGCCGCCCCGGTCGCGCGGCTGCGCCCCGGGGTGATCGGCCGGCTGCGCCGCTGCGAGGCCGACAGTGCCTGGTGCGAGGGCCAGGTCGGGAACCACCGGGGCTGGATCCGGCGCGCCGAGATCTGGGGCGTCTGGCCGGGGGAGGAGGTCAGGTAGGCGCGACCGCGCGCCGGCCCCGCTTTACTCGCGCCGCCGCCCCGTCCTAGCCTTCCGCCATGCCCGACGACGCCCCGGCCCACACCCCCGCCACCCACGACCTCGGCGGCGCCAGCCGCTTCCGCTGCACGCCGATCGACCCCGACGACTCGCCGCCCGACGACTTCGGGAAGCGGGTGGACGCGGTGCGCCAGCTCCTCGCGCAGAAGAAGCTGATGACGGTGGACGAGCTGCGCCGCGGGATCGAGGCGATCCCGGCCGAGGAGTACCACGCCCTCGGCTACTACGAGCGCTGGCTGCGCTCGATCGCCAGCCTGATGCTCGAGAAGGGCGTGATCGCGCCGGAGGAGCTGCGATGAGCGCCGCCATCGCCCCCGGCGCCCGCGTGCGCGTCAGGGACGACTGGCCGGAGGAGCGCGGGCCGTGCCACATCCGCACGCCGCATTACGTGCGCGGCCGCACCGGCACGGTGGAGCGCGTGCTCGGGGCGTTCCCGAACCCCGAGGACCTCGCCTTCGGCCGCCCGGCGCCGCGCCGGACGCTCTACCACGTCCGCTTCGACCAGAAGCCGCTGTGGGACGAGGGCAACCCGCGCGACACGGTGCTGGTCGAGATCTTCGAGCACTGGCTCGAACCCCTTGCCGAAGGGAGGCACTGAGATGGCCGCCCCGCCCCGCCCGGAGAGCGTGGAACTGCTGGAGAAGCTCGTCGCGGCGCTGAGCGCCAGGGGCATCCTCACCGAGGAGGAGATCGCCGAGCGCCAGGCGATCACCGACCGCGCCTCGCCCGAGACCGGCGCGCGCATGGTGGCGAAGGCGTGGACCGATCCGGCCTACCGCGCGCTGCTGCTCTCGGACGGCACCGCGGCGGCGGAGGCGATGGGGGTGACCATGGCCGGCGCCCCGCCGCTCGGGGTGCTCGAGGACACGCCGACGCGGCACCACCTCGTCGTGTGCACGCTGTGCAGCTGCTATCCGCGCGCGGTGCTCGGCTATCCGCCGCACTGGTACAAGTCGGCGGCGTACCGGGCGCGGGCGGTGCGCGACCCGCGCGGCGTGCTCGCGGAGTGGGGCACGCACCTGCCGGACAGCGTGGAGATCCGCGTCGTGGACAGCACCGCGGACTACCGCTGGATGGTGCTGCCGATGCGCCCGGCGGGGACGGAGGGGTGGAGCGAGGAGCGGCTCGCCTCGATCGTCACCCGCGACGCGCTGGTCGGCGTGGCGCTGCCCAGGGTGCCCTGAGCGGCGCCGGGGGCGGCGCGCCGCGGTCGAGCAGATCGCGGAGGGCCGGGAACAGCCGGGAGCGTGAATCGGCTCGGCAGACAACGAGCGAGCGCCGTTGCAGCGCGCACGGCCGAGCGGAAACGGCTCTAGCCCTGCGCCGCGCCGCTCCAGGGCTCGCCCCAGCGGTCGCCGAAGACGAACTCGGACAGGTTGCCGCGCCCGACCGGGCCGAACCTCCCCATCGGCCAGCCGATCGGGAGGATGGCGTAGGAGTGCACGCCCGGCGGCAGGCCGAGCGCGGCTTCCGCCTCCCTCTCGAACAGCAGGTGCCGCGTCGTCAGCGTCGCGCCGAGGCCGAGGGCGCGCGCCGCGAGCAGCATGTTCTGCACCGCCGGGTAGATCGAGGCGCCGGACCAGCGGTTCGGCGGGCCGCTCTCCTCGAGGCAGCAGACGATCCAGACGGGGGCCTCGTGGAAGTGCTCGGTCAGGTATTCGACGGCGGCGTGCTGGCGCCGGTACTTCTCCGCGGTGACGCCCGGCGGCGGCGCGCTGGAGGCGTAGCGGGGGCCGATCACCTCGTCGTACGCCTTCTTGTACCAGACCTGCACGGCCTTCTTGATCGCCGGGTCCTTGATCACGAGGAAGCGCCAGCGCTGGAAATTGCCGCCGTTGGCGGCGCAGGTGCCGGCCTCCAGGATCCTGCGGATGAGTTCGTCGGGCACCGGGTCCGGCTTCAGCCGGCGCATCGCCCGCGTGGTGTGCATGATCTCGAAGACGTCGGTTCCTTCGGGCATCGCCTCCCCCTGTCGCCGAGCGGCGGGGGAGCAGGCTAGCCCCGCCGTGCCGGCGCGGGCAACGCGCCCGCGGACTCAGGCCGGCTTGAGTCCGCGGGCGCGTCGTGCGCCAATCCGCGGGGCCGCCGCGAGGCCGCGGCCGCAGGAGAAGCAGCGCGCACGCATGGCCCCGAACCGCAGCATCCCCTCGCCCACCCCCTACGGCCGCATCTTCCCGCCCGATCCGGCCTGGCTGGCGAGGCAGCCGCCGGAGCCGGTGCTCGAGCCCGACCTGCCGATCGTGGACGCGCACCACCACCTCTGGGACCGGCCGGACGGCAACCGCTACCTGCTCGACGACTTCCTCGCCGACCTGCGCAGCGGGCACAACGTCGTCGCCACGGTCTTCGTGCAGTGCCACGCCATGTACCGCGCCGCGGGCCCGGAGGAGATGCGCCCGGTCGGCGAGACGGAGTTCGTCGCCGGCCAGGCGGCGATGAGCGCGAGCGGCCAGTACGGCCCGACGCGCGTCGCCGCGGGCATCGTGGGCTTCGCGGACCTCGCGCTCGGCGACCGCGTGGAGCCGGTGCTGGAGGCGCATGTCCGGGCGGCGGGCGGCCGCTTCCGCGGCGTCCGCCACTCCGCGGCCTGGGACGCCGACCCGGTGATCGGCAACGGCCACCCCCATCCGCACCTGCTGCGCCGGCCGGAGTTCCGCGCCGGGCTCCGGCGCCTGACCGCGATGGGCCTCGCCTTCGACCTCTGGGTGTTCCACCCGCAACTGCCGGAGGCGGTGGAGCTCGTCCGCGCCTTCCCCGACACGCGGTTCGTCCTCGGCCATTGCGGCGGCCCGCTCGGCTACGGCCCCTATGCGGGGAGGCGCGACGAGGTCTTCGCCGCGTGGAAGGCGCCGATGGCGGAGCTGGCGCGCTGCCCGAACGTCGTCGTCAAGCTCGGCGGCATGATGATGCGCCTCGCCGCCTACGACTACGGCGCGGCGGAGGCGCCGCCCGGTTCCGCGCGGCTCGCGGAGCTCTGGCGCCCCTGGATCGAGACCTGCATCGAGCTCTTCGGCGCCGACCGCTGCCTGTTCGAGAGCAACTTCCCGGTCGAGAAGATGGGCATCGGCTACGCGGCGCTGTGGAACGCCTTCAAGCGCATCGCCGCCGGCGCCTCGCCGGCGGAGAAGGCGGCGCTGTTCGCGGGCACGGCGCGGCGGGTGTACCGGCTGTAGGGCGGGCCGGGGGTCCGCGGCCGGCGCGTTGCGCCGCGCGGGGCCGCGGGCCGGCCCGCGTCGCGGCGTTGCCATGGCGCGGCGGCTCACCCATAGTCCGAAGGCTCCCGATCGCGTGATCCGAATCCGTGCCGCCTTCCTCCCTCGACACTGCCCAGGCGGATGGTCGCGCCGGCCTCGCACCGGCGGCGGTGCGCGGCCGCGCCGCGGTGTGCCGCGCCGTCGCCGCCCGCTACGCGGGCGCATCGCGCTGGGCGCAGGGATACGTGCGGGGAAAGCTGCGGTCCGATCCGGCGACGGCCGCGCTGCTGGCGCTCGGCGCCGCGCGGCCGTTCGGGCGGGTGCTCGACCTAGGCTGCGGCCGCGGCCAGCTCGGGCTCGCCCTGCTCGAGGCGGGATGCGCGACGGCGCTGCTCGGCCTCGACCGCGATCGCGCGAAGCTCGAGGAGGCGCGCGCCGCCGCGTCCGGTCTGCCCGCCGGGTTCGTGGAGGGCGATCTGCTCGATCCCGGCGTCGCGTTCCCGGAGGCGGACACGGTCCTGCTGATCGACGTGCTCTACCAGCTTCCGGCCGCGGCGCAGCGGGCGCTGCTGCCCCGGGCGGCGGCTGCGGCGCGGCGGCGGGTCGTGATCCGCGTCTTCGATCCCGGGCGCGGCTGGCGCAGCACCTTCGGCCTCGCGGTGGAGCAGCTCGGCCGCGTGTTCCGCGGCGAGACGGGGCGCACGGCGATCGCGCCGCTGCCGCTCGGCGTCCTCGCCGGCGCGCTGCGGGAGGCCGGATTCGCCCGCGTCGCCATCGCCCCCTGCTGGGGCGCGACGCCGCTGCCCAACGTCCTGCTGCACGCCGAACGGGAGGGCGCGTGACGCGGCCGCCGCCCTCGCCGCTGCGCCGCCTCGCCCTGGCGGCGGCGCTCGTGCTCTCCGCCGCCGGGCCCGCGCTGGGGCAGACGGAGGCGGCGCCGCCCGCACGGGCGCAGGAAAGGCTTCCGCTGCTCGAGATGGGCATCCTCGGCGGCGGCGGGTACGTGCCGGACTATCCGGGGGCGGCGCAGAGCCGGCTGCGCGGCATCGTCTCGCCCTCCATCACCTATCGCGGCGAGCTGCTGCGCGCGGACGAATTTGGGGCGCGGCTGCGCGCCTGGCGCGACGGGGGAGTGGAGTTCTCGTTCAGCGCCTCGGGGTCGTTCCCGGTGTCCTCGCGCGAGAACCGCGCGCGCGAGGGCATGCCCGATCTCGACTGGATGGGCGAGATCGGCCCGACGCTGCGCATCACGCTTTGGCGCGATCCCGCCGCGCCGCGGCGCGTCATGCTGGAGACGCCGGTGCGCGCGGTGTTCTCGACCGACCTGTCGAACATGCGGTTCCGCGGCTGGGTGTTCAACCCGGACATCGCCTGGGAGCAGCGCGACCTCCTCATCCCGCGCAGCCGGTTCCGCATCGGGCTCGGCGTCGTGCTCGCGAACGAGCGGTTCATGGACTACTTCTACGGCGTCGCGCCGGAGTTCGCGCGGCCCGACAGGCCGGCCTACCGCGCGCGCGGCGGCTATCTCGGCACGCGGCTGCAGTTCAGCTACCGCGTGCCGGTCACCGAGCACCTCTCGCTGATCGCCGGCGCGCGGTTCGAGAACTTCGCCGGCGCGACCAACGCCGACAGCCCGCTGTTCCGCCGCGACTTCAACGTGAGCGTCGCGGCCGGCTTCTCCTGGACGCTCTACCGCAGCACGGACACGGTGGCGGCGACGGCCGATCCGCTCGAGTGAGGGGGCGGCAGGAGCATCAGGCGGGCCGGCGCGCCGCGGCGGACGACGACGATGCCGCGCTGGCGGAAGCGCCGGGCGAGCGCCGCGAGCCGGCGCGGGTCGCCGGCGATCAGCAGGTGGCGCTCCGCCCAGCAGCGGCCGCGTCCCCAGCCCTCGGCGAAGCCGAGGCGCCGCGCGGCCTGGCGCAGCGCGGCGTGGCGGCGCATGTTGTGCCCGGGCGGGAGGCGGCGCGCCTGTGGGTTCCAGGCGGAGACGAAGGCGCCCTGGCGCGCCCCGAGGCGGCGCAGCAGGCGGTCCACCGCGGCGCTGCGGCGGCCGATGCGCGCCACCGCGCCCTCGGCCTCGTAGGCGGTGGCGCGCCAGGCGCGCAGCAGCTTCGCCGGCGCGGCCGCGGTGCCGCTCATGGGAGGTGCAGGAGCATCGCCTTGAGGTAGGCGCTCTCCGGCAGCAGGGGATGGACGGGGTGGTCGGGGCCGGCGCCGCCCTGGAACAGGATGCGTGCGCGGTCGCGGCGGCGGGCGCGCCACAGGCCGTGAACCACCGCCTCGGCGAACTCGCCGGGCGCGACGTGGTGGCTGCAGGAGGCGAGGAAGAGGAAGCCGCCCGGCGCGACCAGCGCCGCCGCGAGCCGCGCGAGCTTGGCATAGCCGCGCAGCGCCGGGCCGTGGTCCTTGCGGCTCTTCGCGAAGGCAGGCGGGTCGGCGACGACGATGTCGAAGCGCCGCCCGGTCTCGGCGGTCCGGGCGAGCTCCTCCAAGGCGTCGGCGCGGCGGATCCCGACCCGATCGTGGAGGCCGTTCGCGCGCGCCGCGTCCGCGGCGATGGCGAGGGCGGGCGCGCTCGAATCGAGCAGCGTCACGCGGGCGGCGCCGGCGGCGGCGCAGCGCAGCCCGAAGGCGCCGGTGTGGGCGAAGGCGTCGAGGACCTCGGCGCCCGCGGCGAGCCGCGCGACGCGGTCGCGGTTCTCGCGCTGGTCGAAGAACCAGCCCGTCTTCTGCCCGCCGAGCAGATCCACGGGGATGCGCACGCCGCCCTCCTCGACCGTCGCGCCGGCCTCGGGCGCGCCGTGCAGGGGGCGGATCTCCTCGGGCAGCCCCTCGAGCCGGCGGACGCCGGCATCGTTGCGGGCGACGACGGCGCGCGGCGCGAGGAGGGCGGCGAGGGCCTCGACCAGTGCCGGGGTGGCGCGGTCCATGCCCGCGGTGTTGGCCTGCAGCGCGAGGGCGTCGCCGTAGCGGTCCACCACCAGCCCGGGCAGGCCATCAGCCTCGGCGTGCACGAGCCGATAGAACGGCGTCGCATACAACCGCTCGCGCAGCGCGAGGCACGCGGCGAGCCGCGCCCGGAACCAGGCGGCGTCGATCGCCGCCTCCGGATCGCGATCGAGGCGGCGGGCGGCGATCAGGCTGTGCGGGTTGAAGTGCCAGGCGCCGTGGACGATGCCGTCGTCGCCGACCAGCCGCACCACGCTGCCGGGCGGAACGGCGCGCGCCGCCGCGTCCATCGCGATCTCGTTGGAGAAGGCCCAGGGGTGGCCAGCCTTGACGCGGCGGTCGCGGCCGGGGAGGAGGCGGACGACGGGACGGGTCGAGGAGGGGGGCGTCTCGGACATGCGCCGTGCGCCGTAGCACGCGCCGGGGGGACGCGCACGGGTGCCGCCCCCCTTTTCGAATCGGTCCGGTATCGGTATCTGCGCCGCCGCACGGGGAACGGCGCGGAAGCCGCCGGGGGCGCGGGACAGGTTCGGTCCCGCACCCCGCCGTGGACAGGGGGCGGCGACATGGACAGGGGCGCTTTCGCGGAAGACGAGGCGGCCCGGGCAATGGCCATGCCCGGGACCCGGGCGGGCGGCGAGCGGCGGCGGGCGCCGCGCCTCGGCGTGCTCAAGCGGGCGAAGATCGTCGCCGGGGACGCTATCTTCGACTGCGTGGTGCTGAACAGCGGCGAGCGCGGTGCCCGTGTGCGCGTGGCCCAGCCCGTGGTCCCGCCGGAGCGGGTCGAGCTGCACTTCGCGGGGGGCGGCGTCTTTCCCGCGCGGCGCCGCTGGGTGCGCGGGCTGGAGATCGGCCTCGAATTCGTCGGCGAGGCGACCCTGCGCCGCGAGGCCGCCGAGCTGGCGTGGGTGGCTTACGAGGCCCTGCGCGACGGCCGGCTGCAGGAGGCGATGCAGCGGCTGTGCGCCGTGCGCTTCTTCGACGACGAGGCCCTGCGCGAGGCGGCGGAGGCGGCCGAGGCGGCGTGCGCCCGGCTCGAGGCGCTGCTGCGCGAGCGCGCCCAGCGCCGGCACCCCTGAGGCGTGGCCGCCGCGGCAGGCCGGCGCGCCCTCCGGCCGAAGCGCGGGGCAGGGGCGCGCCGTCTCCTTCCCCGGGCGCTTTCCCCGCCTGCCGGGACCTTCGGGGTTGCGGCGCGGCGGGGGCGGCGCATCATGACCGCATGACGGCCCCGCCGCAGGACGACCCGCCGCCGCCGCTCGCCGGCGTGCTGGAGACCGCGCTCTACGTGGACGACATGGCGCGCGCCCGGGCCTTCTACGAGGGCGTGCTCGGCCTGCGGCCGATGTTCGCCGATGCGCGCCTCACCGCCTACGGTGTCGGCGGGCGCAGCGCGCTGCTCGTGTTCCAGCGCGGCGCCGCGATGCAGGCGACGCGGCTGCCGGGCGGCACCATCCCGCCGCATGACGGCTCGGGTCCGGTGCACTACGCGCTCGCCGTCGCCCGCGCCGACCTTCCGGCCTGGGAGGCGCGCCTCGCCGCCAAGGGCATCGCCATCGAGGGCCGCACCGACTGGCCGCGCGGCGGCCGCAGCCTCTATTTCCGCGATCCGGACGGCCATCTCGGCGAGCTGGCGACGCCCGGGATCTGGCCGATCTACTGACCGAACGAAGGGCTTGCGCAGCATGAGCGGCACCAACCAGCGGATCGACGGCAGGCGGCTGTGGGACAGCCTGATGGCCATGGCCGAGATCGGCGCCACGCCCAAGGGCGGCGTGCGGCGCCTGACGCTCACCGACGTGGACCGCCGCGGCCGGCAGCGCTTCGCGGAGTGGTGCGAGGCGCTCGGCCTCAAGGTGCGCGTGGACGCGATCGGCAACATGTTCGCGAGGCGCGAGGGGCGCGACCCCGGCCGCAAGCCGGTGATGTTCGGCAGCCATCTCGACAGCCAGCCCTCGGGCGGGAAGTTCGACGGGGCGCTCGGCGTGCTCGCCGGGCTCGAGGTGATGCGCACGCTGAACGACCTCGGCCTGGTCACCGAGGCGCCGCTCGAGCTGGTGAACTGGACCGACGAGGAGGGGAGCCGCTTCGGCCACTCGCTGATGGGCAGCGGCGTCTGGGCCGGCGTCTATCCGCTGGAGAAGGCCTATGGGCTGCGGGACGTGGAGGGGGTGAGCGTCTCCGAGGCGCTGGACGCAATCGGCTACAAGGGGCCGGAGCCGGCGCAGTCCTTCCCCGCCGACGCCTATTTCGAGCTGCACATCGAGCAGGGTCCGATCCTCGAGAGGGAGGGCAAGCAGATCGGCATCGTCACCGGCGCGCAGGCGCAGGTGTGGTGGGACGCGGTGTGCACCGGCCGGGACTCGCACGCCGGCACCACGCCGCCCTCGGCGCGCAAGGACGCGCTGGTGGCGACGGCGCGGATCATAGACCTGGTGGACCGCATGATGCGCGCGCGGGGCGAGGACGGGCGCGGCACGGTCGGCTTCGTCCAGGTGCTGCCGAACAGCCGCAACGTCGTGCCGGGAGAGGTGCGCTTCAGCGTCGAGTTCCGCCACCCGGACACCGCCGAGATCGAGCGCCTCGCCGCCGAGTTCCCGCGCGAGGCGGAGGCGATCGCGCGCGGCTGCGGCGTCGGCCTGGAGCTGACGGAGCTGTTCCGCTTCGCGCACCAGCCCTTCGACCCGGAGTGCGTGGACCTGGTGCGCCAGGCCGCGGCCAGGCTCGGCTACGGGGCGCGGGAGATCGTGAGCGGCGCCGGGCACGACGCGGTCTATGTCGCGCGCCGCGTCCCCACCGCGATGATCTTCACGCCCTGCAAGGACGGGCTCTCGCACAACGAGGCCGAGAGCATCCTCCCGGAGGAGGCCGAGGCCGGGGCCCAGGTGCTGTTCGAGGCGGTGGTGGCGCGCGCCAACCGCCCCCTCTGAGCGAGGGGGAGAGCGCCCGCGCCCCGCGCGGCCCCGATGGACCGGGGCCGCTCCCGCCCCCGACCTCGCCGCACCGCCCGCACGGGAAGGAACGCCGCCGATGACCTCCGAGATCCGCTGGGACCGCCTCACCGCGCCCGAGCTCAAGGCGCTCGCCGCGCGCGACGCGCTGGTCGTGCTGCCCGTCGGCAGTCTCGAGCAGCACGGCCCGCACCTGCCGGTCTGGACCGACAGCTTCATCGCCCACGCGCTCGCCTGCCGCGCCGCCGAGCAGGCGCGGGACGTCCCCGCCGTGGTGCTGCCGCCGGTCTGGACCGGGCTCTCCGAGCACCACTTCCCCTTCGGCGGCACGATCAGCGTGGACTACGCGACCTTCCACGCGCTGCTGCGCTGCGTCGTCCGCTCGATCCGCGCCGACGGGTTCCGGCGGCTGCTGATCGTCAACGGCCACGGCGGCAACATCGAGCCGCTCGCCGTCTCGGCGCGCGAGCTGGCGCACGAGTTCGGGATCCCGGTGGTGGTGACCTCCTGGCCCGCCGTCGCCGCCGCCGAGATCGCCGCGGTGCTGACCACCCAGCCCGGCGTGCAGCACGCCTGCGAGGGCGAGACCAGCGTCTGGCTCGCGCTCGATGCGGCCCAGGTGCGGCGGGAGCGGATCGCGGAGGCTGCCTCCGACGCCGCGGCCGGCGCCTCGCCTGCCGCCGCCTTCTCGCGCTTCTGGAGCTTCGAGGAGCGCGCCCCGCGCACCGGCGTGCGCGGCGATCCGCGCGCCGCGACGGCGGAGAAGGGGGAGCGCATCGTCGCCGCGGTCGCCGGCGCGCTCGCGCGCGCCATGCGCGATCCGGCGCTGTGGCGCCAGCCCGACCCGGTCTGGGCGCCCGGCCGGGCGCAACGCCCGCCGTCGGAAGGCTGATCGCCGCGGCGGGACGATCGGGAGGGTGGCGCGCGGTGCCGTCCGGCTGCGCCGGGCGGCGGCGACAGGCTCCGCGCCGTCCACGGCCGGGGGCGCCCGTCACGTATCCTGCGCGGGCGGCCTACCTTCGCGACGGGTGCGGAAGAAGGGCCGGGCGCCCGGGGGGCCCGGCCCTCGCATGGCCCGGCTGTCGCAGGCCTGCCGGGCCTCAGGCGTGCGCCTGGGTCGGCGCCTCATGCTCCATCCAGAGCGCCACGGCGGCGGCCAGGAGCACCAGGGCGCCGAGTACGACGTGGCTCCACATCGCCGCGGCAAGGGCGGCGAAGCCCAGGATCCAGGGCGCGACGATCGCCCAGATGCCGAGCACCAGGTTGGCCCAGGCGGCCGGGTAGGCGTAGCCGGCCAGGGCGCCGGCGCCGATCAGGGCGATCAGCAGGCCGGCGATCCAGGCCGACCAGGCCGGGGTCGCCGCGGCCGAGAAGCCGAAGATCCAGGGGGTGAGGAGCAGGACCAGCCCGAGCACGAGCTGGCTGCCGGCGATCAGGGACTTCCAGGTGGCGTGGCGTGTCATCGGACTGCCTCCTTCCAGGGGCCTCCGATCCTCCTGGCCGGCGCGACCGCGGCCCCGTCCGGTCCCGCCGGCCCGCGCCCGAGGGGGCGCACCGCTCGATCCCCGCCGGGGCGGCGATCAGGCCGCCACCTGCACCGGGATGCGCTTCGTCCGCTGCGCGGCGTGCGGCGCCTTGGGCACGATCACGGCCAGCACGCCGTTGCGGAACTCCGCGCGGATCGCATCCTCCTGGACCTCCCGGTCGAGCGGGATGCGGCGCTCGAAGCGGCCGTAGAAGCGCTCGGTGAAGCGGCGGTCGCGGTCCTCGGTCTCGCTCCGCTTCTCGCCGCGGACGACGAGCGCGCCGTCCTCGAGCAGGACCTCGACATCCTTCTCGTTGACGCCGGGGATCTCGAAGGTCAGGCGGTACTCGCCGTCGGTCTCGACGACCTCGACGGCCGGCCAGTCGGCGGCGAGGCCGCCGAAACGGGTCGTCATCGGCATGCCGAAGCCGCGGAAGACGTCATCGAACAGCCGGTCCATCTCCTGCCGCAGGGTGGCGAACAGGCTGCCCGGCTCGTCGCGGAAGATCGTCGGGATGCGCGAGCGACCGCCGGTCCAGGGGGCGATGTCGCGCATGCTCCTCATCGCGGTCATGGCTGCATCTCCTCCATCCGTGCCAAGTGGGGTGCCCGATGCCGGGGGCCTGGCGGTCGGCCGCCTCCTCGACATGGCCCGGGAGGAGAGATGGTCCGCACGAGGCGGAGCGCGGCGGGCGACGTCGCGCCGCTGCGGAGGCCACCGCCATTCCCGGCCGCCATCGGCTGCGGGGCGGCGCGGGCGGTGGCGGGCCCCCGGGAGCGCTCCCCTGACCATATCCCCGAACCTGCGAGCGACATGGAGCGAGGGACACGGAGCGCCGAGCCCCGATCGGGCACTCGACGCCCGTGAGTTGGTTTCGTTGCCGCGCGTGTCAAGAGGGCGGCCCGCCTGCTGGCGGGGGGCGGGCCGCGGTGCGGTGCCGACCCGGCGACCACTGCCTTAGGCGCCGGGCGCGGCCTCCGGATCGTCCGGCTTCCCCGCGTCAGCGCGCGGGCCCGGCATCAATCGACGAGCGATGTCGCCAGCATCAGCGGAAGTCCTGCGGCCGCGTCAGCTCGTCCGCCCGCGGCGTGTGCGCGATGCCGCTCCGCATCGCCCAGATGTTGCGGAAGAGCAGCATCGGGGCGATCGGGTGGTCTTGCATCACGAAGCGCATGGCCTCCTGCAGCAACTGCTCGCGCTTCTCGTCGTCCATCTCGCGCATCGCGGCGAGCATCCTGGCGTCGAACTCCGGGTTGGAGTACCGGCCGCGGTTGACCGCGCCCGTGCCGCGCTCCCGGTTGAAGGTCATGAGGGCGGAGCGCATCGCCCCCGAGGTCTCGCCCGTCGAGCTGCCCCAGGAGGCGTACCAGACGGAGAACTCCTGGCGGCTGGCGCGGCCGATGAAGTTGGTGAAGGGCATCGCCTCCACCTGCGTGCGCACGCCGATGCGGGTCCACATCTGGCCGACCGCCTGCGCGGTGCGCGCGTCGTTCTGGTAGCGGTCGTTCGAGGTGTGCAGGGTGATGCGGAAGCCGTTGGGGTACCCGGCCTCGGCGAGCAGGCGGCGCGCGGCCTCGGGGTCGGCGCGGGGCGGCTGCAGGTCGGGCACGTGGCCGAACACGCCCTGCCCGACGAACTGCATGCTCGGGCTCGCGGCGCCCTCCATCACCCTCTCCACGATCGCGTGCCGGTCGATGGCGATCGAGAGGGCCTGGCGCACCCGCCGGTCCTTCAGCGGGTTCCGCTCGAGCGGTCTGCCGTCGTTGTCGGCGACGAAGGGAGTGGCGCCCTCGCGGCTGTGGTCGAACACGAGGAAGGCGTTGCGCAGGCTCTCGGTCTCCGAGATCGCGATGCGCGGGTCGCGCCGCAGTCGCGCGATGTCCGAGGTCGGGACCTGCTCGATGGCGTCGAGGTCGCCCGCGAGCAGCGCCGCCGTGCGGGCCGGATCGTTGGTCACCATCCGGTAGTCCACGCGCTCCCAGCGCGGCTTCTCGCCCCAGTAGGCGTCGTTGCGGGCCATCAGGATGCGGTCGCTGGGGCGGTGCTCGACGAGGCGGAAGGGACCGGTGCCGATCACCGCGCGGCCGGCGTTGAAGTCGTCGGTGGTGGCGTTCTCGTGCGTGCGGCGGTTGAGGACGGCGATGCGCGCGAGGTCCACCAGCAGGTTGGGGTAGGGGCCGTTGGTGCGGATCCGCACCGTCATCGGGTCCACCACCTCCACCGCCGCGATCGAGCGCGTGTAGGTGGTGAAGGAACCCGGGCTGTTCACGATGGTCGGCAGGCGGGCGATGGTGAAGGCGATGTCCTCGGCGGTGAACTCCGCGCCGTTGTGGAATCGGACGCCGGCGCGCAGGCGGAACTCCCAGGTGTCGTCGGCGAGGAGGCGCCAGCTCTCGAGCAGGCCGGGGTGGACGCGCGCCTGGGCGTCGCTCTCCAGCATGCGGTCGAAGAAGGTGGCGGCGACCGCGTTGTTCGGGCCGACGTTGTAGAAGTGCGGGTCGAGCGAGCCGATGATCGAGGCCGAGCCGACCGAGAAGTTCTGCGCCTTCGTCGCCGGCGCCCAGGCGGTCAGCGCCGCCAGCGCCGCCGCGTGCCATGCCCTGAGCATCTTGATGTTGTCCTCCCTGTTGCGGTGGCGGGTTCGCGCGCCGCAACCGCGACGGCCGCGCGCCGGTCCCGCCGCTCGCGCGGAGCGGGGGCGCCGTTGTGCGGCACTCTGCACCGGTGGCGCCGCCCGGTCCACCGGCTTCGGCCCTCGCGATGCGGAGGGGCGCGGCCGCGCCACGCGGTGCCGGGGGCTTCCGCCGCGCCGGCGCGGCCCGCGGTCATCGGCACCGGTCCGGCGCCGATCGGGAGGCGCATCCGCACTTCCCGCCTTGAGGCGGCTCCCGGGGCGACGAGGCGGTCGCCCGCCAGCCTTGGTGGCGCGGCGCCTGGCCGGGGCTGCCGCCGGCTCAGGCCGTCTCGCGCTGCCTGGCCTCGGCGCTGGCCGCGAGCACCGCGTGGAGGGTGTTGGTCAGCTCCCGGTCCTCGGCGCGGCTCCGCAGGGAGGTGAGGAGGCCGGCGAATAGGCCGACGCCGACGCCGCCGAGGGCGAGCCGGATCGCGGCTCCGTAGCCGTTGTCGCCGAGGCAGCCGACGGCCTCCATCCAGCCCGCGGCGGCCGCGGCGCAGCGGGCGGGCGCGTTGGGGTCCTCCAGCACGAGGAGCAGGGCGATGCCGGCGGCGAGCAGGAGGAAGAGGACCGCGCCGCCGGCGAGGAGCCGCTCGAGCGTCGCGACCAGGCCGGTGTTGTTCTGCTGCGCCATTGCCGGGTTCCGTTGCCTTGACGGCATGAGGATGCCACAGGACGGCGCGCAATCACAGAAAAATGATCGCATCCAACGTGAAAAATCCCTTGCCCGTGGCTTGACGGTGTCAGACCCGGCGGATCCTTGGGTCGCCGGCCCTCGGCCCCCGCGCAAGGTCGGCGTGCCCGTGCCTGGCCACGCGCCGCCGCCAGGGCGTGATGGCCGATCCGCCCCGACCGTCATCAAAGATTCACCAAACCGCAACACGACCGCCTCGGCCCGCGCCTAGAACCGGTCCGGAGACGGCCGCCCGCCCGCCACCGCTTCCGGGAACCCCGGCGCGCCGGAGCGCCAAGCGGCGAAGGACGGCTCCCTTCCCGCGCGCGTACCGCCGCGCCCGAGCCACCTCGAAAGGAGCGCCACCCCATGAGCCACAGAACCACCGGCCCGCTCGCCGCCGCCGCGACCATCGCCGCCATGCTGATCCACCAGGCGCCCGCGGCCGCCCAGGCGACCATCACCATCGACGGGTCGAGCACCGTCTTCCCCATCGCCGAGGCCGTCGCCGAGGAGTTCCAGCGCGCCAACCGCAACGTGCGCGTCACCGTCGGCATCTCCGGCACCGGCGGCGGGTTCAAGAAGTTCTGCCGCGGCGAGACCCAGATGCAGAACGCCTCCCGCCCCATCCTGCAGGCGGAGATGGAGGAATGCCGCCGCGCTGGCGTCCGCTACGTCGAGCTGCCGATCGCCTTCGACGCCATCACCGTCGTCGTCAGTCCGCGGAATCGCTTCGTCGAATGCCTGACCGTGGCCGAGCTCCGGCGCGTCTGGGAACCGGCGGCGCAGGGCCGGATCACGAACTGGAACCAGGTGCGCCAGGGCTTCCCCGACGCGCGCCTCACCCTCTACGGGCCCGGCGCGGACAGCGGCACCTTCGACTACTTCACCGAGGCCGTCGTCGGCCGCGCCAAGGCGAGCCGCGGCGACTACACGGCGAGCGAGGACGACAACGTCCTGGTCCAGGGCGTGGCGCGCGACCCGAACGCGCTCGGCTACATCCCCTTCTCCTACGTCGCCTCCCACGCCGACACCCTGCGGACGGTCGCGGTGGACGGCGGGCGCGGCTGCGTGCGGCCCTCGGCCGAGACGGTGGAGGACGGCACCTATTCCCCGCTGTCGCGCCCGCTCTTCCTCTACGTGAACCTCCAGGCGCTGGACCGGCCGGAGGTCCGGGGCATCGCCGAGTTCTACCTCTCCCCGGCCGGGCGCAACCTGATCCGCGAGGTCCGCTACGTACCGCTGCCCGAGCAGGCCTACGAGATCGGCCTGCGGCGCATCCGCGAGCGGATCGCCGGGACCGGGTACGGCGGGCAGCCGGAGGTCGGCATGCCGATCGTGGAGGTCCTGCGGCACGATCCGCGCGAATAGCCGGCCGGCGGGCCCCCGTGCGGGCGGCGCTTGCGCCGGCCGCGCGCGGCGGCCAATTCACCCGCCGGCGAGAACGGACGGAACAGGACCCCCCCCAGGATGCTTGAGGGCATACCCGCCCGGCAGAGGGCGAAGGAGCGCGCGATCGAGGGGCTTCTGTTCCTCGCCGGCGTCTCCTCGATCCTGGTCACCACGGCGATCGCGGCGATCCTGATCTACGAGTCCTCGGCCTTCTTCCGCGAGGTCAGCGTCGTCGAGTTCCTCACCGACACCATGTGGACCCCGCTCTTCGCGGAGCCGCGCTACGGCATCCTGCCGCTGCTCGCGGGCACGGTGCTCTCGGCGAGCGTCGGCCTGCTGGTGGCGATCCCGCTCGGGCTGACGATCGCGATCTATCTCTCGGAGTTCGCCTCGGAGCGGATGCGCGAGACGGTCAAGCCCGTGCTCGAGCTGCTGGCGGGCATCCCGACGGTGGTGTTCGGCTACTTCGCGCTGTTCCTCGTCACGCCCCTGCTGCAGCGTACGGTCCTGCCCGACCTGCCGGGCTTCAACGTGCTCTCCGCCGGCATCGTGATCGGCATCATGATCGTGCCCTACGTCTCCTCCCTCGCCGAGGACGCGATGCGGGCGGTGCCGATGAGCCTGCGCGAGGGCTCCTTCGCGATGGGGGCGAACCGGGTCGAGACGGCGCTCAAGGTCGTGGTGCCGGCGGCCTTCTCCGGGATCGCCGCGGCCTGCATCCTCGCCGCCTCGCGCGCGGTGGGGGAGACGATGGTGGTGGCGATCGCCGCCGGCCAGCAGCCGAACCTCACCCTCGACCCGACGCAGCCGGCGGCGACGATCACCGCCTACATCGTGCAGGTCTCGCTCGGCGACCTGCCGCACGCAAGCATCGGCTACCAGTCGATCTTCGCCGCGGGACTCACGCTGTTCGTGCTGACGCTGCTGTTCAACCTGGCCGGCCACGCGCTGCGCCGGCGCTTCCGGGAGATCTACGAATGAGCGGCGGCGCGCTCTCCGCCGAGGCGGCGGCCCGCGGCATGCCGCGGGCGTCGGTCGGCCGGCTGCGGTCCAACGCCGACCTGATCTTCGCGGCGATCGGGCTGGTCGCGCTGATGATCGGCGTGCTGACCCTGACGGCGCTGATCGTGGACCTCGCGGTGCGCGGGCTGCCGCGGCTCGACCTGCAGTTCCTGACCAGCTTCCCCTCGCGCCGGCCGGCGCAGGCGGGGATCCTCTCGGCCTGGGTCGGGACGGCGCTGGTGATGCTGGTCACCGCGGTGGTCACCATCCCGCTCGGCATCGCCGCGGCGATCTATCTCGAGGAGTACGCGCCGAAGAACCGGCTTACCGCGGTGATCGAGGTCAACGTCTCGAACCTCGCGGGCGTGCCCTCGATCATCTACGGCCTGCTCGCCCTCGGGCTGTTCGTCTACCTGCTCGGGCTCGGGCGGAGCATCCTCACCGCGGGGCTCACCCTCGCGCTGCTCGTGCTGCCGATCATCATCGTCGCGACGCGCGAGGCGCTGCGGGCGGTGCCGCCGACGGTGCGCGAGGCCGCCTACGCGCTCGGCGCGACCCGCTGGCGCGTGATCGCGGACCACCTGCTGCCCTATTCGTCGGGCGGCATCGCGACCGGCGTGATCATCGCGCTCTCCCGCGCCATCGGCGAGACGGCGCCGCTGATCACCATCGGCGCGCTCACCTTCATCGCCTTCCTGCCGGCGCCGCCGGTGCGGCCCGAGTTCCCGTTCGTCAGCTTCCAGTGGCTGTTCGACCCGTTCACGGTGCTGCCGATCCAGATGTTCAACTGGGTCTCGCGGCCGGGCACCGACTTCCTGCCGAACGCGGCGGCGGCCGGTCTGGTGCTGATCCTCATGACCATCGCGATGAACCTCACCGCGATCTACATCCGCATCCGCGTCAGGAGGAAGGTCAAGTGGTGAACGAGGCCGCCCTGAGGACGCCGCCGCCGGCGGTGCGCGCCGGCGTCGCGGCGTCCGCCGCGGAGGCGCCGGCCGAGCGGCGCGTCAAGCTGCGCTGCCGCGACTTCCACTTCTACTACGGCGCCTTCCACGCGCTGAAGGGCATCAACCTCGCCTTCGAGGAGGGCGCCGTCACCGCGCTGATCGGGCCCTCGGGCTGCGGCAAGTCCACGCTGCTGCGCAGCTTCAACCGCATGCACGACCTCTACCCCGGCACCCGCTACGAGGGCGAGGTGCTGATGGAGCCCTACGGCGTCAACATCGTCGACCGCCGGGTGGACGCGATGGCGGTGCGGATGCGCATCGGCATGGTGTTCCAGAAGCCGAACCCCTTCCCGAAGTCCATCTACGAGAACGTCGCCTACGGCCTGCGCCTGCGCGGCGAGCGCCGCCGCGCCGCGCTCGACGAGAAGGTCGAGGCGGCGCTGCGCGACGCCGCCCTCTGGGACGAGGTGAAGGACCGCCTGCGCGAGCCCGGCACCGCGCTCTCCGGCGGGCAGCAGCAGCGGCTCTGCATCGCCCGCGCCATGGCGACCGACCCCGAGGTGATCCTGTTCGACGAGCCGACCTCGGCGCTCGACCCCATCGCCACCGCCAAGATCGAGGACCTGGTGCAGCAGCTCGCCGGCCGCGTCACCGTGGTCATCGTCACCCACAACATGCAGCAGGCGGCGCGGGTGTCCCAGCACACGGCCTTCATGTACCTCGGCGAGGTGGTGGAGTTCGGCGAGACCGGCCAGATCTTCACCGCCCCGCGGATCCAGCAGACCCAGGACTACATCACCGGCCGCTTCGGCTGATCGCGGCGGCAGGAGGGCGCGACCATGGTGGGAGAGACGACCACGCCGGCGCACACGGTGCGCAGCTACGACCAGGATCTGCAGCGCCTGCGCGACATGGTCGCCCGCATGGGCGGCCTCGCCGAGCGCCAGGTCGCCGACGCGACGGCGGCGCTGGTCCGTCGCGACACGGAACTCGCGGAGGAGGTGGTCCGGCGCGACGCCCAGATCGACCAGCTCGAGCGCGACATCGAGGCGTTCTGCGTGCGCCTCCTCGCGCTGCGCCAGCCGATGGCGCAGGACCTGCGCCTGATCGTCGGCGCGATGCGGATCAGCCACGCGCTCGAGCGCATCGGCGACTACGCCCGCAACGCCGCCAAGCGGGCCATCGTGCTCGCCGGGCTGCCCCCGATCGGCAGCCTCAACGGCTTCGAGCGCATGGCGCGGCTGGTGCAGGAGAACCTCAAGGGCGCGATGGACGCGCTGGTGCACGACGACGCGGCGCGCGCCGACGAGGTCTGGGCCGCCGACGAGCCGGTGGACGAGATCTACAACGGCATCTTCCGCGAGATGCTGACCCACATGATGGAGGACCCCCGCAACATCACCGCGGCCACGCACCTGCTGTTCATCGCCAAGAACCTCGAGCGCATCGGCGACCACACCACCAACATCGCCGAGATGGTCCACTACGCGGTGCGCGGCGACACCCTGCCGGAGGACCGGCCGAAGGCCGACACCTCCGTCTCCGCCGTCGTGCGGCCGCCGGAGGGCTGAGGCGACCGCGATGACCGACGCCCGCGCCGCGGCCGGCGGCGCCGCGAGGCCCACGATCCTGGTCGTCGAGGACGAGGCGCCGCTCCTCACCCTGCTCCGCTACAACCTGGAGAAGCAGGGGTTCCGGGTGGAGGAGGCGGCGGACGGCCAGGAGGCGCTGCTGCGCGTGGCCGAATCCCGCCCGGATCTGGTGCTGCTCGACTGGATGCTGCCCACGCTCTCCGGCCTCGAGGTGTGCCGGCAGATCCGCCGCCGGCCGGCGACGCGCAACCTGCCGATCATCATGCTGACGGCGCGGACCGAGGCCCAGGACGCGGTCCGTGCCCTCGACACCGGGGCCGACGACCACATCGGCAAGCCCTTCGCGATGGAGGCGCTGCTCGCGCGGATCCGCGCTCTGCTCCGCCGCTCGGGCGGCGCGGCGCCGCCGCCGCGGGGCGTGCTCGCCTTCGCCGGGCTCGCGATGGACCAGGACGCGCATCGCGTGACGCGCGAGGGGCGGGCGCTGCACCTCGGGCCGACCGAGTACCGCCTGCTCGAGTTCCTCCTCCGGCATCCGCGCCGGGTGTTCTCGCGCGAGCAGATCCTCGACGCGGTGTGGGGGCAGGACATCCACGTCGAGCCGCGCACCGTGGACGTGCACGTCCGCCGGCTGCGCCGCGCCATCAACGGGCCCGGCGAGCCGGACCTGATCCGCACCGTGCGCTCCGCGGGCTACGCCCTCGACACCGGGCCCGACCCGGGCTGACAGGGGCCGCGGCGGCGCGCCCCGCTCCTGCCCCTACCCGAGCGCGGCGCGAGGCGGCATGCTGCGGCCGGGAGCACCCAGGACCGCGGACCAGGCCGAGGCAGGCGCAGCGCATGACCGTCCCCCCCGAACGATTCCGCGACGCCATGGCCCGGCTGGGCGCGGCGGTGAACGTCATCACCACCGGCGGGCCGGCGGGCCGGGGCGGGCTGACCGCCAGCGCCGTCTGCAGCGTCACCGACGACCCGCCGACGCTGCTCGTCTGCATGAACCGCAAGGCGAGCGCCCATCCGCTGTTCAAGGCGAACGGCGTGCTCTGCGTGAACACCCTCGCCGCCAGCCAGCGCGAGGTCTCCGACACCTTCTCGGGCCGCACCGGCCTCTCCGGCGAGGATCGCTTCGCCTGCGCCCGGTGGACCGAGCTCGCGACCGGCGCGCCGGTGCTCGAGGGCGCGGTCGCGTCCTTCGACTGCCGCATCGTGGACGTGGTCGAGCGCGGGACCCACAGCGTGGTCTTCGCCGAGGTCGAGGCGATCCGCCAGGGCGACCCCGGCGGCGAGGCGCTGATCTACTTCGCGCGCAACTACCACCGGCTCGGCGGCCCCACCCCGCGCGACGGCGGCTGAGCCGGGCGCAGCCGCGCGTCCCGCTCCCGTCCGCCGACAGGCCGGCCCGCGCGCATGGTCCTCCCGACCGCCCCCGAGGTCGCGATCGTCGGTGCCGGCGCCGCCGGCATCGCCGCCGCGCGCGAATGCGCCGCGCTCGGCCTCTCCTGCCTGGTGGTGGAGGCGATGGGGCGGGTCGGCGGCCGTGCCTTCACCGAGGATGCGCGCCTCGGCGCCCCGTTCGACCACGGGGCGTCCTGGCTGCACCTCGCGGATGCGAACCCGCTGGTGCCGCTGGCGCGTGCGCTCGGCCTGCGGCTCGTCGACTCCGACGCGGTGCGCGAGCGCCGCGTCGTCGTCGGGCCGCGCCGCGCGACGCCCGAGGAGGTCGCGGCGCTGGAGGCGGCGATGGCGCGCTTCGACGCGACGGTCGCGGCGCGCGCGGCGGCGGCGGCCGACCTCCCGCTCGCCGAGGCGGTGCCGCGCGGCGGGTTCTGGGACGCCACCGTGGCGCACCGCCAGGGGCCGCTGATCAGTGCCGCCGAGCTCGGGGAGCTGAGCCTGCGCGACTTCGCGGCGAACGCCCTCGGCCCGCCCAACCTGATGCCCGAGGCTGGGGTCGGCGCGCTGGTGCGCCGCCTCGCGCAGGGGCTGCCGATCCGGACCGGGGTGCCGGTCGCACGGATCCGCTGGGGCGGGCAAGGGGTCGTGCTCGACACGCCGGAGGGCGCGCTCGCGGCGCGCGCCTGCGTCGTGACCGTCTCGACCGGCGTGCTCGGCGCGGGCGGGATCGCCTTCGATCCGCCGCTGCCGCAGGCGGTGCGCGAGGCGGTGGCGGGGCTGCCGCTCGGCCTGCTCACCAAGGTGGCGTTCCGCGCCGCCGGGGAGGACCGGCTGGACCTGCCGCCCTTCGCCGCGCTCTGGCGCCGCGTCGACTCGCCGGAGGAGGCGGCGATGAGCTTCCACGCCTGGCCGTTCGGGCGCGACCACCTGGTCGGCTTCGTCGGCGGCCGGGCGGCGTGGGAGCTCGCCCGCGCCGGCCCCGCGGCGACGGAGGCCTTCGCGCGGGAGGAGCTGGCGCGGTGCTTCGGCGCCGCCCGCGTCGCCCGCGCGCTGCGCGCGCCGGCGGCGGTGGTCACCGACTGGGGCGCCAACCCCTTCGTCCGCGGCGCCTACAGCTACGCGCGGCCGGGATGCGCCGGCGCCCGGGCCGCGCTGGCCGGGGCCGCGCTCGCCGGCGGCCGGCTGCGCTTCGCCGGGGAGGCGTGCCACACCTGGCTCGCCGGCACCGTCGCCGGGGCGTGGGAGAGCGGGCGCGCGGCGGCGCGGGCGGTCGCCGCGGCGCTCGGCTGAGGCGGTGCCGGCGGGGCGCCCGGCGCCGCCGCCGACCGTGACATTTCCGGGGCTCGCCCCCGCCTCGCGCTGGGCTACAGTCCCGTCGCCAGGAGGCGATCGCGGCGGCATGCGCGGCCCGGTCGGTCCCCCGCACCGGCCCAGGCTGCCCCGGCCGCCCCGGCACAACCGGATGGAGGCCGCGCGCGCGCAGGCGCCGCGGCACGCGCGTGGGAGGCGCCGATCCGATGCCTGAAGCATCCGCAGCGAGACCAGAAGGCGGGGCGCGGCCCCGCTCCGTCGCCCTGGTGGGCCCGCAGGGAAGCGGCAAGTCCACGCTGTACGAGGCCCTGCTCGCCGCCGCCGGCGGCGCGGCCCGGCGCAGCGCCGATCCCCGCAGCCGGATCATGGGCACCGAGCTCCGCGTCGGGCACGGCGCCTATCTCGGCGACCCCTGGGCGGTGATCGACGCGCCGGGCTCGGTCGAGTTCGCCTACGAGGCGGCCTGCGCCCTGGCGGTCTGCGACATCGCCGTGCTGGTCTGCGAGCCCTCGCCCGACCGCGCCCTCGCCGTCGCGCCGCTGCTCAAGCAGCTCGAGGCGGGGGGGATTCCCACCATCATCTTCGTCAACAAGATCGACACCCTCGGCGAAGGCCGCATCCGCGACACCCTCGCGGCGCTGCAGCCCTACTCGAGGCGGCCGCTGGTGCTGCGCCAGGTCCCGATCCGCGAGGGCGAGCAGGTCACCGGCTACGTCGACGTGATCAGCGAGCGCGCCTACCGCTTCCGCAGGGGCGAGCCCTCCGAGCTCATCGCCCTGCCGGCCGCGATGCGCGAGCGCGAGGCCGAGGCGCGCAGCGCGCTCCTCGAGGTGCTCGCCGACCACGACGACGGCCTGCTCGAGAAGGTGCTCGAGGACGCCGCGGTCACGCCCGAGGAGGTGTTCCGTCCGCTGCACGCCGACATCGAGAAGGGCGCCGTGGTCGAGGTGATGCTCGGCGCGGCCGAGCAGAACAGCGGCATCCAGCGGCTGTGGAAGGCGCTGCGCCACGACGGGCCGAACCCGCTCGTCACCGCCTCGCGCCGCGGCGTGGCGCCGGAGGGCGAGCCGCTGGTGCAGGTCTTCAAGACCCTGCACACCGGGCATGGCGGCAAGCTGTCCTTCGCCCGCGTCTGGCGCGGACCGGTGAGGGACGGCCAGCAGATGGGCGGCGTGCGCATCGGCAGCATCACCCGCTTCCCCGGCGGCGAGGCGACCCGCGTGGCGGAGGCGGAGACCGGCGAGATCGTCGCCTTCGGCCGGCTGGAAGGGGTGGCGACCGGCGCCACCCTGCTCGCCGCCGGCCCGGCCGCCGAGCCGCTGCCCTTCCCGCAGCCGCCCGAGCCGGTCTACGCGCTCGCCGTCACCACCGAGGACCGCAAGGACGACGTCAAGCTCTCCGGCGCGCTGCAGCGGATCGCCGAGGAGGACCCGTCCATCTCGGTCGAGCAGGATGCCGCGCTCGGCCAGACCGTGCTGCGCGGCCAGGGGGACATCCATCTCGGCCACGCGCTGCAGAGGCTGGCGGCGAATTACGGCCTGAAGCTCAACTCGGCGCATCCGCGGGTGCCGTACAAGGAGACGATCCGCCGCGCGGTCCACCAGCACGCGCGCCACAAGCGCCAGACCGGCGGCCACGGCCAGTTCGCCGACGTCAAGCTGGAGATCGAGCCGCGCGGCCGCGGCGAGGGCTTCCTCTTCACCGACAGGATCGTCGGCGGGGCGGTCCCGAAGAAGTTCATCCCGGCGGTCGGCGAGGCGGCGGAGGAGGCGTGCAGGAAGGGCCCGCTCGGCTTCCCGGTGGTGGATGTCGGGGTGACGCTGGTGGACGGGCAGTTCCACAGCGTGGACAGCTCCGACATGGCCTTCGCCACCGCGACGCGGATCGGGATGCAGGAGGGGCTGGCCAAGGCCGATCCGGTGCTGCTGGAGCCGATCGACCACGTGACGGTGACGGTGCCGAACGACTACACGGCGAGCGCGCAGCGCCTGCTCACCGGACGGCGCGGGCAGATCCTCGGCTACGCGGAGAAGGAGGGCTGGCCCGGCTGGGACGAGGTCGAGGCGCTGGTGCCGCAGGCCGAGCTGCACGACCTGATCATCGAGCTGCGCTCGCTCACCATGGGCCTCGGCACCTTCCGCCGCCGCTTCGACCACCTGGCGGAGGCGCGCGGCCCGGTGCCTGCGGCGGCCGCGGCGCGCTGAGCCGGCGGCGCGGGCGGGGCGCGCCGGGGGACGCCCCCGGCCGGCGTCAGCGGCGCTGCTTCATGCTCAGGATGTAGGCGACGAGGTCGTCCGTCTCCGTCCGCGAGAGCTGGTAGTTCGGCATGTTCGCGTGCGGCGTCTGCAGGAAGACCCGGAGCGACAGCTCGGTCGTGGCGGCGCGCTGGGCGACGGCCGGCAGGCTCGGCACCGCGTCCGTGGCAGGGCCGGGGCCGCCGGGGGCGATGACATGGCAGTTGGCGCACCACACCTCGGCGATGCGCCGGCCCGCCACCGGGTCGCCGACCGTCTGCGCGAGAGCCGGCGAGGCGCCCGCGAGGGCGAGGCCGGCCAGCGCGGCCAGAGTGCGGGGTCGGATCAGGCGCATCGGCTGCTTCCCTCGTCGCGGGGTGCCCGCTCCCGCCTGCCGGCGCGGCGCGCCGGCAGGCTAGGGCATCAGGCTACCGCCATTGATGTGGTAGGTCTGTCCGGTGATCCAGGATGCCGCGTCGGAGGCGAGGAACACGGCGAGCCCGGCGATGTCGCCCGGCCGGCCGATCCGGCCGAGCGGGATCGCCGCCGCCATCGCGCGGATCTCCTCCTCCGAGTGGCCGTGGCGCGGCTGGGCGGTGTCGGTCAGGCCCGGTGCGATCGCGTTCGCGCGGATCCGGTGCGGCGCGAGGGCCAGCGCCATCGCCCGGGTCGCCCCCGCGATGCCGGCCTTGGAGGCGCTGTAGTGCACGCCGAGCGGCGCGCCCGACAGCGCCCGCGAGGCGAGGTTGATGATGCAGCCCGGCGTGCCGGCCGCCACCATCGCGCGCGCCGCCGCCTGGGCGCAGAACACGCTGCCCCTGAGGTTGACGGCGATCACGCGGTCCCACTCGGCCTCGTCCATCTCGAGGAAGGGCACGCGCGGGAAGATGCCGGCGTTGTTCACCAGCACGTCGAGGCGGCCGAGCTCGGCGATGGTCCGCGCGACGAGCGCCGCGGCCTCGGCGGTCGCCGACACGTCGCCGCGGAGCAGCGCGGCGCGGCGGCCCTGGGCGCGCACCGCCTCCGCCACCGCGTCGGCGGCGCGGGCGTCGTCGAGCCAGTTGACGGCGACGTCGTAGCCCGCCGCGGCGAAGGCGATGGCCATCGCGCGGCCGATGCCCTGCTGCGCGCCCGTCACCAGCACCACCCGCCCGCGCTGCTGCGCCATCGCCTCGGCTCCCTCCGGGATCGGCGGGGACAGCCTAGACGCGGCCGCCGCGCGTGTCACACGGCGGCTTCCGGGGGGTGCCGGGGGAGGCCTTGCCGGACGCGCGGGGCGGTGCTCCCCTGGCGTCGCCATGACCGACGAGCCATCCGCCGCATCGGGCGCCGCACCGTCGCCGCCGCAGGCGGGCGCGGCGGCGGCGCTGTTCTCGCTGGCCGGCCGGCGGGCGCTGGTGACCGGCGCCTCCGGCGTGCTCGGCGCGCATTTCGCGCGCGTGCTGCACGCCGCGGGCGCGGCCGTGGTCCTGGCGGCGCGGCGGGCCGACGCCCTGGCCGGGCTCGCCGCCGAGCTCGGGGCGGCGCGGGCGCTGGCGGTGCCGCTCGACGTGACCGACCCGCGCTCGATCGCCGCGGCGTGCGACGCGGCGGAGGCGCGTTTCGGGGCGCCCTGCGACGTGATCGTCAACAACGCCGGCGTCGCGGTCACGAAGCCGCTGCTGGACCAGACGCCCGAGGACTGGGACGCGGTGCTCGACGTCAACCTGCGCGGCTGCTTCCTGGTCGCCCAGGAGGCGGCGCGGCGGCTGGTGGCGGCGCGGCGGCCGGGCGCCATCGTCAACATCGCCTCCGTGCTCGGCGAGCGGGTGATCGCGGGGGTCGCGGGCTACACCGCGGCGAAGGCCGGGCTGATCCACCTGACGCGGCAGCTCGCGGTGGAGCTTGCGCGCCACGGCATCCGCGCCAATGCGCTGGCGCCCGGCTACGTGGCGACGCCGCTGAACGCGGCGTTCTTCGCCTCCGAGCCGGGCCAGGCGATGATCCGGCGGATCCCGCAGCGCCGGCTCGGCCGGCCGGAGGACCTGACCGGGCCGCTGCTGCTGCTCGCCTCCGAGGCGGGGGCGCACATGACGGGCGCGGTGCTGACGGTGGACGGCGGACACTCGGTGAACCCGCTGTAGGGCCCGCGCGGCGCCTGGCCACGGGCGCGGCCCGCCGGGCCGCGAGCGTCCCAAAAACGCTCCGAAGATGCACAAAAGAGAGGAAATTGTCCGCCTCTGCGCGGGAGATCCCCCGGCAGGCGACCAAATCAACATTCGTTCAATTCTGTGTCAGATTGCTGCCTGGCCCAGGAAACATGGAAAATGCTTTCCATCAAATTGGAAAGCCGAAATGCCGAACCGTTAATACTTTTGCACTACGAAGTTCTGTGGTTGTCGTCTGCTCACGAGTTCGTTATCTTTCGGCCTGTCCAGAACGAGAGGACGAGGCCATGAACCCGACGCAGCCCTTCCGCTTCTCGGGGGCCGAGAAGCTCGTGCTCCTCGCCTCGGCGCTTGCCGGCGTCGGCGTCCCCTGGGCCGTCATCCGGCCCGACGGCACCCCGACCGCCATCCTGTTCCTCCTCGCCGCCTGCGCCGCGGCCGCCGCCGGCGTCACGCTCCATCTCCGCGAGCGGCGCAGGCTCCGGCGCAACGCCGTGCGCCCGGGCCCCAGGACGGGGGAGCCCGCCGCGCGCCACGGCTGGGCCGACGCGGCGCCCGCCACCTGACCCCGTCGCGGCCGGGACGACGGACCTGGCCGGACCGAACCGCGAGGCGGGCGGAAGGCGCGTGGTTGCGTCGCCGCCCGCCCCGCCATCTGCCCCGTCATGGCCGGCGGGGGCCCCCAGGCCGATGCTGCGGAGAGACCCGGGATGAAAGGTACCATCGGCAGGCGAACCGCCGCCTTCACGCGCCGGATCCGGCACGCGCTGCGCGACCGCCGGGGGGTCAGCAGCCTCATGGTCGGCGGCAGCATGAGCGCCCTGCTCGGCCTCGCCGCCCTCGCGGTGGACGGCGGCGCCTGGCAGCTCGCGCGACGCAGCGCCGTCTCGGCGGCGGACAGCGCGGCGATGGCGGCGGCGATCGCGCTCTCCTACGGCCGCGGCGCCCAGGGGGCGGTCGAGATGGGCCTCGACGTCGCCCGCCGCAACGGCTTCGCCAACGACGGCCGGACCACCGTGACGGTCGCGACGCCGCCCGCCGAGGGACCCCACGCCGGCGACCCCGCCGTGGTGGAGGTGCTGATCGAGCAGGTCCAGCCGCTCGGGCTATCGCGGTTCCTGCTCGACCGGGAGGTCACGGTCTCGGCGCGCGCCGTCGCCTCGCTGGCGCTGACGACCGACGCCTGCGTGCTGGCGCTGACCGGGCCGCTGATCATGACAGGGAGGAGCACCACGGCCGGCCCGGCCTGCCTCCTCGCCTCCAACAGCACGGCGGCGGACGCGATCCAGGTGGGGAACACGGCGACGGTCACCGCCTTCTCGCTCTACAGCGCCGGCGGCTGCTCGGGCTGCTCGAACGGCCTGGTCACGCTCGAGCAGCCGCCTTCCCGCCACGCGCCGCCGCTCGAGAACGTGTTCCGCTACCTCGACTCGAAGGTGCTGCCGACCTTCTCCACCGCGAACGCGACCTGCATGGACCCGCCGAGCTCGGGGGTGATCCTTCCCTACGAGGACAACGGCGGCCGGGCCTACTGCAAGGACATCTCGGTGACCGGCGGCGTCACCCTGAACATGCGGCCGGGCACCTACTACCTCCACCACGCCTCCTTCAGCGTGCAGAGCGGCGTGGTGCGCTGCCTCGACAGCGGCGGCCGCGCCTGCCGCGACGGCCAGGGCATCACCATCGTCTTCACCGGCACCGACGTGACCAAGATCGGCGGGCCGAAGATCAACGCCACCGCCGACATCCGGATCATGGCCCCGCGCAACCCGCGCTCCGACATGGACTACCGGGGCGTCCTGTTCTTCCGCGACCCGCGGGCGCACAACAACAACAGCGGCAACCCCGCGGTGCAGATGAACGGCGGCGCGCTTTCGGTGCTCGAGGGCGGCATGTACTTTCCGAACGCCTATGTCCGATACAATGGCGGCGACCAGGTCAGCCCCTCCGAGTGCACGGTGCTGATCGGCGGGACGATCGACCTGTCGGGGAACGGCGTGACGAACGTGAACATCACCAAGTGCCCCGAACTCGGCACGCCGATCCCGCGCAGGCGGCTGCCGCGGCTGCTCGGATAGGCCGCCCGCGGCCGCGCCGCCTCGCCGCTCCTCGCGCGCGGCCGCGCCGCGCCGCCGGACGGCCGGGGGCGGCGCCGTCGTCGCGCCCCGAGGCGGCGCGCGGCCCGCCCGTTCCCGCAGGCCGCCCGCGCCGGGCCGCCGGGCGGCGATCGCCATGGTGCCGGCGGTGCCCCCTGGCTCGCGACGCTTCGCCGCGGGGCACGCTCCTGCGCCGGCGCCCCCCGGCCGAGTCTCGCGCCGCATCAGCCGCGCGGGCGGCCGGTCCATGGACGGGATGATGGCCGCGCCCCGACCGATCCGCGCCGACCCGGCTCTTCGGCGCGCGGCCGGCGCGCCGCATCCCGGGCCGTTCCGCCATAGCCGGTGACGTGCTAGGGGCGGCGCTCGCATGGAACGCCATCGATGCTGCGGCGGCTGACCCGCCATCCCGCCGCCCGGGCGGTGCTGGCCTGGTCGCTCGGCCACTACCTCTCGCTCGTGATCCGCACCACGCGCTGGTCCGTGGTCGGGGAGGGGCATGGCCTGCCCTTCCTGCGCCAGCGCATGCCGGTCATCCTCGCCTTCTGGCATGAGCGGCTGGCGCTGGTCCCGGCCTTCGCGGTGCTGGCGCGGCGGCTGTTCCCGCAGGCGGGGCTCGCCCCCCGCGTGCTGGTCTCGCGCCACCGCGACGGGCGCCTCATCGGCCGGGTGGTGGGGCGCTTCGGCGTGACCATGGTGCACGGCTCGTCCTCGCGCGGCGGGACCGCCGGCACGCTCGAGCTGCTGCGCGCCCTGCGCGCGGGCGAGGTGGTGGTGATCACGCCGGATGGCCCGCGCGGCCCGCGCCGGGTGGCCGCGCCCGGCGTGGCGCAGCTCGCCGCGCTCTCCGGCGCGCCGGTCCTGCCGGTCGCGGCGGCGACGTCGAACCGCCGGGTGCTGCGCCGGACCTGGGACCGCATGGTGCTGCCGCTCCCGTTCGGCCGGGGTGTCCTCGCGATCGGGGCGCCGATCACGGTGGCGCGCGACGCCTCCGCCGCGGCGCTGCCGGCCATCGAGTCGGCACTGACCGCCGCCTGCGAGGCCGCTGACGCCGCGGTCGCCGACCCCATCGCGGTGCCCAGCACGCCCTGGCGGAGCGTCGTGCCGTGAGCGGGCCGGACCGGAGGAGCGGCGGGCGATGACCGCGCAGGCGGTCGGGCGCCTCTTCCCGCGCCGGGGGCGCCGGCGGTGACCGGGCCGGCCGCGCTGCTGTGGCGGACGGCCGGCACGCTCGCCGCGCCGCTGCTGCCGCTTTACCTGCGCCGGCGCGCCCGGGCGGGACACGAGATCGCCGAGCGCCTCGGCGAGCGGCGCGGCTGCGCCGGCGGCGCCCGCCCGCCCGGGCGCCTGCTCTGGATCCACGCGGCGAGCGTCGGCGAGACGCTCTCCGTGCTGCGGCTGATGGACGCCCTCGCCGCGCGGCTGCCCGACCTCGCCTTCCTCGTCACCACGGGCACCGTCACCTCTGCGGGACTGCTCGCCGAACGCCTGCGACCCGCGCTGGCGCCGCGGGTGCGGCACCGGTTCGCGCCGCTCGACGTCCCGGCCTGGGTGGCACGCTTCCTCGATGCCTGGCGGCCCGACGCCGGGGTGTTCGTGGAGAGCGAGCTGTGGCCCAACCTGATCGCCGCGGCCCGCCGGCGCGACATCCCGCTCGCCCTGGTCAATGCGCGGCTGTCGCCGCGCTCGGCGCGGCTCTGGGCGCGCGGCGCGCCCGGCCTCGCGCGCGAGCTGCTCGGGGCGTTCCGCCTCGTGCTGGCGCAGTCGGACGAGGTCGCGCGGCGGCTCGCCGCGCTCGGCGCCCCGCGCGCGGCGTGCTGGGGCAACCTGAAATACGCCGCCGATCCGCTGCCGGCCGACCCGGCCGAGCTGGAGCGGCTGCGCGGACTGACGGCGGGACGGGAGATCCTGCTCGCCGCCAGCACCCATCCGGGCGAGGAGGCGCTCGCGCTGGTCGCGCACCGGCGCCTCACCGCGATCTATCCGCGGCTGCTGACCATCCTGGTGCCGCGCCACCCCCAGCGCGGCGAGGCGGTGGCGCTGGAGGCGGACGGGCTGGTCGGGCGGCACGCCGAGGCGCCGCGGCTGCGCGTGGCGCGCCGGGCGGCGGGACAGGAGCCGGGGCCGGCCACCGCGGTCTATGTCGCCGACACGCTCGGCGAGCTCGGCCTGTTCTACCGGCTCGCCTCGGTGGCGCTGGTCGGCGGGTCGCTCGTGCCCCACGGCGGGCAGAACCCGCTGGAGCCGGCGCGACTCGGCTGCCCGATCCTGCTCGGGCCGCACACCTGGAACTTCGCCGAGCCGGTGGAGCGGCTGCTGGCCGCCGGCGGCGCGGTGCAGCTCGCCCCCGGACCCGACCTCGCCGCCGCGCTGGCCCGCGAGGCAGCCGCCGTGCTAAGGGAACCGCGCCGCGGACAGGCTATGGCGGCCGCCGCCGCCGCGGTCGCCGCCGATCAGGCGGGCTTGCCGGACCGCGTCGCGGAGGCGCTCGCCGAGCTGCTGCCGCCGCGGGCCGACCGGGGTGCGGGCCAGACCCTGGCGGCGCACGGGACGACGGAGAAGGACTGACCAAGGCCATGCGGGCCCCCGAGTTCTGGAGCGGGGACGGCAGGGGACTTCTCCCCCTGCTGCTCTCGCCCCTGGCCAGCCTCTATGCGGCGGCGACCGCGCGCCGTGTCGCGCGTCGCGGCTGGCGCGCCCCGGTGCCGGTGATCTGCTGCGGCAACGCCACCGCCGGCGGCTCGGGCAAGACGACGGTCGCGCTCGACCTCGGTCGGCGGCTGGCGAACCGGGGCGTGGCGGTGCACTTCCTGCTGCGCGGCTATGGCGGGCGTCTCAAGGGGCCGGTGCGCGTGGACCCGGCGCAGCACGACAGCCGCGCGGTCGGCGACGAGGCGCTGCTGCTCGCCGCCGAGCGCCCGACCTGGGTGGCCGCGGATCGCGCCGCCGGCGCGCAGGCGGCGGTCGCGGCCGGCGCGCAGGCGATCGTGATGGACGACGGGCTGCAGAACCCGACGCTGGAGAAGGACCTCTCGCTGCTCATCGTGGACGGCAGCTTCGGCTTCGGCAACGGCCGCGTCATTCCCGCCGGGCCGCTGCGCGAGCCGGTGGCGGCGGCGGCGGCGCGTTGCCAGGCGGCGGTGCTGATCGGGGCGGACGAGAGCGGCGCGCTCGCCCGGCTGCCGCCCGGCCTGCCGGTGCTGCGGGCCCGGCTCCGCCCGGGGCCGGAGGCCGAGGCGCTCTCCGGGCAGCCGGTGTTCGCCTTCTGCGGCATCGCCAATCCGCGCCGCTTCTTCGCCACCCTGCAGGAGGCGGGGGCGGTGATCGCCGGCCGGCTCGCCTTCGCCGACCACTACCCCTACGACGCCGGCGACATGCGTGACCTGCTCGCGGAGGCGGAGGCGCTGCGCGCCATCCCGGTGACCACGCGCAAGGACTTCGTCCGCATCCCCCCGGCCTTCCGCGCGCGCGTGACGGTGCTGACGGTGCGCCTCGAATGGGAGGAGCCGGCGCAGATCGAGCAGCTTCTCGAGCCGCACGCCGCGCGGGTGCCGGTGCCGGCGTGACCGGCGCCGCGCAGCGGCCGGCGCGGGCGCCGCGCCGCGCGGCGGTTGGCTGCCGGCGGCTGGCGTTCGGCGCGGCCCTCGCCCTTGCGGTGGTGCTGCAGGGGGCGCTGGCGCCGGTCCTCGGCCTCGGTGTGCTCCGCCAGGCCGGCGCTGCGGATGCGGCGGACAGGGCGGCGCGGACGCTGCTTGCCGCCGCGATCTGCGGGCCGGAGGGCCTGCGCCGGGATGCCGACCATGCGCAGGCCGACGGCGCGCCCGATCCCCAGCCGGGCGGCGGACGGCCCGGCGAGGAGGGATGCAGCCTGGCGTGCCATGCCGTGCCGCAGCCCCCCTGTCCCGGCGTCCCCGAGGGGAGCGTCCTGCCCGACACGGACTGCCGGCCGGCGGGGCTCGCCTGGGTGCCGAATCCGGCCACCGCCTCGCCGCCGCGCCCGCCGCTCCGGCCGGGGGCGCCGCGGGCGCCGCCTCCGCCCCTCTCCTGACCCGACGCCCCCGATCCCGGCCGGCCGCGCCGCGGAGCCCCTGCCCGCGCGGCCCGGTCGGGCATCCGCCAGGAGTGGAGAGGAGAACGCTTCCATCATGACCGCAGCCCCTTCCGCCCGGCGCGCGCGCGCCGTGGCGCGCCCCCGCCCCGTCCGTCCGATGCCGCGCCTGTGCGGCCCCCTGCCCGGGACCCACCCTGCCATGCCCCTTCGCCGCCGCCTTCTCGTCGCGTTTGCCGCCGGCATCGCCGGCCTCCTCGCGCCGGCCGCCGCGTCCCCCGCGCAGGCCGCGCCGGAGGTCGAGGTGTCCGCTCCATGGACCCGCGCCGCTTCCCAGGGGGGGACGGGCGCCGGCTTCATGGCGCTGCGCAACCGCGGCGCGGCGGCCGACCGCATCATCGCGGCGAGCAGCCCGGCGGCCCGCGTCGTCGAGCTGCACACCCACATCCGCGAGGGCGACGTGATGCGCATGCGCCCGGTGCCGGCGATCGAGCTGCCGCCCGGCGAGGAGGTGCGGCTCGCGCCCGGCGGCCTGCATCTCATGCTGATCGGACTGAACCGGCCGCTGCGTCAGGGAGAGCGCGTGCCGGTCACGCTGACCCTGGAGCGCGGGGGCAGCCTGACGGTCGAGCTCGAGGTGATGGCGGCCGGAGCACGCGGGCCGGCCGCCGCCATGCCCGGCGGCGCCCCGCACGGGCATTGACGGCGCGGCGCGGCGTCCGCGAGGGTGGAGGCATCGGACGAGGCGAGGCACGACCCATGCTCCGTTCCCTCCTGCCGCTCGCGGCGCTGCCGCTGCTTGCGGGCGCCGCCGCGCCCGGCGCCCCTCCGGATCGGCCCGGGGCCACGGAGGCGGCGCGGCCGCCGCGCCTCGCGCAGCAATCCGAGCCGCCACGCAGCCCGGCGCCGCAGACGCCGATGCCGCGCCCGACGCGGTGCAGCCCGGCTCCGGCGCCGCCGACGAGTTGAGCGCCGCCGCGGCGAGACGCGCGGGCGCCGCGCGGCGGCGCCTGTCGCCGAACTCGCCGGCGGGGCGGCACGCCGAGGCGGACCGGAGCGGAGACGGCGGGCCGGAACAGCGGTTCCGGCCTGCGCACCGTCTGGGGTGGGCGGTGTTCGCCGCGGCGCTCCTCGCCGCCGCCGCTCCGGCGCGGGCGCAGGACATGCGGATCGCGCCGCCGGGCGTGCTCCGGCCGGGCGTTGGCGCCGAGGACCCGCGCCGGCCGGTCGGCGAGCGCGGCGCCGCGCCGTGGCGCGCCCTGGGCCGGGTGCAGACCGGGATCGGCCGCCGCTGCACCGGCGCGCTGATCGGCCCGCGCCTGGTGCTCACCGCCGCGCACTGCCTGATGAACCGCGGGCGCACCGGGATGGTGCGGCCCGGTTCGGTGCATTTCCTGCTCGGCTATCACCTCGGCGCCTGGACCGCGCATGCGCAGGTCGGCGCCTACGCGATCGGCCCCGGCTTCGCGCCCGATCCGGTCCGGCCCGGCCCGGCGGGCGCCGACTGGGCGCTGCTCGTCCTGGAGCGGGAGGTCGCGCCCGCGGGACACGCGCTGGCCCTGCTCGGCGATCCGCCCCCGCCGGGCGCGCCGCTGATGCTCGCCGGCTACCAGCAGGACCGGCCGGAGGTGCTGCTCGCCGCCACCGGGTGCCATGCCCTCGGCATCGAGCGCGGCCCCGGCGGCCACGCCCTGCTCGTGCATGATTGTGCCGCGACCCGCGGCACGAGCGGCGCGCCGCTCCTGGCGCGCGGGCCGGACGGGCAATGGGCCGTGGCCGGCGTCGCCGTCGCGGTGGCGGCCGACGGCGCGCGCGGCCACGCCGTTCCGGCCGGGGCGATCGGACCGTTGCCGCCCCCCTGAGCGGAGCCGGTGCGTGCGGCCGGTCGCGATCCGCTCTACCGGCTCGGGTAGGTGCGGGGGTAGGTGACCTGATCGGGCGGCCCCGGCGGGCGCACCGGGCCGACCCGGCCGCAGGCGGCGAGCAGCGCCGCCGCCGCCAGCAGCAGCATCGCCGCGCGCGCCGCCGCGCCCCTCATGCCAGCCGCTCCTTCCATTCCGCCGCCATGCGGGCGACGTTCGCCGGCGCCGTGCCGCCGTAGGAGGTGCGCGAGGCGACCGAGGCCGCGACCGTCAGCACGGAGAACACGTCGTCGGTGATGCGCGGCTCCACGCTCCGCATCTCGGCGAGCGAGAGGCCGGCGAGGTCGCAGCCCTTCGCCTCCGCCATCGCCACCAGCCGGCCGGTGACGTGATGGGCGTCGCGGAACGGCATGCGGAGCGCGCGCACCAGCCAGTCGGCGAGGTCCGTCGCGGTCGAGAACCCGGCGCCCGCGGCCTGCGCGAGCCGCGCCGCGTCCGGGCGCATGTCGCGCACCATGCCCTCGACGGCGGCGAGGCAGAGGGCGAGGTTCTCCGCGGCGTCGAACACGCCCTCCTTGTCCTCCTGGAGGTCCTTGAAATAGGCGAGGGCGAGGCCCTTCAGCACGGTCAGCAGCCCGACCAGGGCGCCGGTGATGCGCCCGGTCTTGCCGCGCACCAGCTCCGCCGCGTCCGGGTTGCGCTTCTGCGGCATGATCGAGGAGCCGGTGGTGAAGGCGTCGGAGAGCCGGACGAAGCCGAAATAGGGGTTGGTCCAGAGCACCACCTCCTCGGCGAAGCGCGAGAGGTGGGTCGCGCACATGGCGCAGGCGAAGAGGAACTCGGCGGCGAAGTCGCGCGCGGCGACGGCGTCGAGGCTGTTGCGCATCGGCCCGCCGGCGAAGCCGAGGGCGGCCGCCGTCATGTGGCGGTCTATCGGGAAGCTGGTGCCGGCGAGCGCCGCGGCGCCGAGCGGGCACTCGTCGAGCCGCGCGCGGCAGTCGCGGAAGCGCCCGCGGTCGCGCGCGAGCATCTCGACATAGGCGAGCAGGTGGTGGCCGAGCGTCACCGGCTGCGCGGGCTGCAGGTGCGTGAAGCCCGGCATCACGGTCGCCGCGTGCTCCTCCGCCCGGGCGACGAGGGCGCGCATCACCGCCTCGACCTGGCCGGCGAGGCCGTCAATGGCGTCGCGCACCCAGAGGCGCAGGTCGAGGGCGACCTGGTCGTTGCGGCTGCGCGCGGTGTGCAGGCGCTTGCCGGCCTCGCCGATCGCCTCGGTGAGCCGCGCCTCGATGTTCATGTGGACGTCCTCGAGGCCCTCGTCCCAGGGGAAGTCCCCGGCCTCGATGCCGCGCGCGATGTCCTCGAGGCCCCGCCGGATCGCCGCCTCGTCCTCGGCGGAGAGGATGCCCACATGGCGCAGCATGGCGGCGTGTGCGAGGCTGCCGCGGATGTCCTGGCGCCAGAGCTTGCGGTCGAAGCCGATCGAGGCGTTGATCGCGCGCATGATGGCCGAGGGGCCCTCGGCGAAGCGGCCGCCCCATTGCGGGTTGGCGAGGCTCTCGCCGCGTCCTGGGGTCGCGTCCGGGCTGGTCACGTGGGGAGGTGCTTTCCGTGCTGCTGCGTCGTCGTCGTGGTCCGACCCGCCGAGCGGTGATCTCGGCCCTGGCCCTGGCGGCCGGCGGCGGGACCCTAGCGGTCGCGCTCCCAGCGCGGCAAGGCCGCGGCGCCGAGGCGCCGGAGGGCCTCGGCAGGCTGCGCGAGACCGAGCCGCCGCGCCCGCTGCCCGAAGGGTTCGGCTTCCTGGACGAGGAGGGCGCGCCGCAGACCCTGGCGCGCTTCGCCGGGCAGGGCGTGCTGCTGAACTTCTGGGCGACCTGGTGCGCGCCCTGCGTGGCCGAGATGCCGGCGCTCGACCGACTGGCGGAGACGCTGGCGGGGGAGGGGTTCGTCGTGCTCGCGCTGTCCTCCGACCGGGGCGGGAGGGCGCAAGTGGAGGCGTTCTACCGCCGCCTCGGGATCCGCCGGCTCGGCATCTGGCTCGATCCGCGCGGCGCGGCGGCGCGGCTCGCGGGGGTGCGCGGCGTGCCGACGACCATCCTGGTGGACCGCGCGGGGATGGAGCGCGCCCGGCTGGAGGGGGCGGCGGCATGGGACGCGCCGGAATTCGTCGCGGCGGTGCGGCGGCTGACCGGCATCGGCGCGGAGCCGGCCGGCCGTGCGGGCGGGGATGCCGAAGGGCATGGCGGCCGTCGCGCGGCGGACCGGCGCGCCGGCGGGGGCGTGAGCCGGGCATGACGACGCTGACCATCGCGCCCCGCTTCTGCGGCCCGCCGGGCACGGGGAACGGCGGCTATGTCGCCGGGCGCCTCGCCGCGGCGCTGGAGGATGCGGCGGGCGACGCCGCGGTGGAGGTGACGCTGCGGCGGCCGGTGCCGCTCGCGCCGCGGGCGCTGCGCGTCGTCGCGGGGGAGGAGCCCGGCACGGCGCGGCTGCTGGACGAGGCGGCGACCTGCCTGGCCGAGGCGCGTCTCGTGCCGGGGGCGTCGCTCGCCCCGCCGCCCCTGCCCCGGCCGCCGCCGCGCGAGGCCGCGGAAGCGGCGGCGCGGCGCTTCGTCGGCTTCCGCCGGCACGGCGTGAGCGGCTGCTTCGTCTGCGGCCCCTCGCGCGCCGTCGGGGACGGGCTGCGCATCTTCGCCGGCGCGCTCGATGCGGCGGCGGCGGCGGAGGGGCGGATCGTCGCCGCGCCCTGGGTGCCCGACGGCTCGATCGCCGGGGCGGAGGGCGCCTGGGTGCGGCCGGAATTCGTCTGGGCGGCGCTCGATTGCCCCGGCGCCTTCGCGGTGATGCCGCAGGGGGAGGGGGCCGAACGGTCGGCCGGTATGCTGCTCGGGCGCATCACCGCGCGGCGCATGGGCGCGGTGCGCATCGGCGAGCCCTGCGTCGTGCTGGGCTGGCCGATCGCGGGCGAGGCGGGAGCGGGCGGCCGCCGGCGCTTCGCGGGGACGGCGGTGTTCGGCGCCGATGGCGGGCTGCGCGCCCTCGCCCGCGCGGTGTGGTTCCTGCCGGCGCCGGCCGCGGCGTGAGGCGGCGCGGCGGGGCGCGCATCGCACCGGCGCCGCGCGGCCAGGACGGCGGCAGGCCTGCCCGTCCGCCGGGCATGGCGCCCGCGCCGCGGGCACTCCCCGGCGCGCCGGCGCGCTGCGGCGCGAACTTGCCCCTTGCGCGGGCGGGGGCGCGTTTGCTCCGTTGGGCGGCATGAACGAGACCCCGACGCATCGCGCCGACCGCGGCGGCCCCGCGCAGCCGCTCCTGCTGGTCCGCGACCTCCGCAGGCACTTCCCGATCCGCGGCGGCCTCTTCGGCGGGCAGGTGGCGACCGTGCGGGCGGTGGACGGCGTCTCCTTCGCCGTGCGCAAGGGCGAGACGCTCGGCATCGTCGGCGAGTCCGGCTGCGGCAAGTCCACCACGGCGCGCCTGCTGATGCGGCTGCTCGACCCGGACGCGGGCACGATGGTGTTCGATGGCGAGGCGGTCGGCGCGACCGGCGCGGGCGGCATGCCGCTGAAGGAGTACCGCCGCCAGGTGCAGATGGTGTTCCAGGACAGCTACGCCTCGCTCAATCCGCGCCTCCCGATCGAGGACACCATCGCCTTCGCCCCGCGCGTGCACGGCGTCCCCGCGCGCGAGGCGCGCGAGCGCGCGCACGAGCTGCTGGCCGCGGTGGGGCTGGAGCCGGCGCAGTTCGCGCGGCGCTACCCGCACGAGCTTTCCGGCGGGCAGCGGCAGCGGGTCAACATCGCGCGCGCGCTGGCGCTGCATCCCCGGCTGGTGCTGCTGGACGAGCCGGTCTCCGCCCTCGACAAGAGCGTCGAGGCGCAGGTGCTGAACCTGCTGATGGACCTCAAGGAACGGTTCGGGCTGACCTACGTGTTCATCAGCCACGACCTCAACGTGGTGCAGTACGTCTCCGACCGCGTGCTGGTGATGTATCTGGGCCAGGTGGCGGAGCAGGGACCGGTCGAGGCGATCTACGAGCGGCCGGCGCATCCCTACAGCCAGGCGCTGCTCGCCTCGCGGCCCTCGATGGACCCGGCGCGGCGGCGGACCGAGCCGCCGCTGACCGGCGATCCGCCGAACCCGGTCAACCCGCCCTCCGGCTGCCGCTTCCGCACGCGCTGCCCCTTCGCCGAGCCGGTCTGCGCGGAGCGGGCGCCGGCCTTCGCCGATCTCGGCGGCGGGCACGAGGCGGCGTGCCACATGGCGCTGCCGGGCAGCGGCCATTCCCGGGCCGGGAGGCTCGCGGCGTGAGCGGCGCGGCGGCGACGGCGGAGGCCGCGCGGCCTGCGGCGAACGGCGCGCCGCTGGTGCGGGTGCGCGACCTCACGGTGCGCTTCGTCTCGCGCGAGGCGACCGTGTACGCGGTGAACGGGGTGGACCTCGACCTCGCCGCCGGCGAGGTGCTGTGCATCCTGGGCGAATCCGGCTCCGGCAAGTCGGTCAGCCTGCGCGCGCTGATGCGCCTGCTGCCCCGCGCCGCCCGCGTCGGCGGCAGCGTCGAGGTCGCCGGCGAGGACGTGCTGGCGATGGACGAGCGCCGGCTCGCGGATTTCCGCGGCGGCGTGGTCTCGATGATCTTCCAGGAGCCGATGACCGCGCTCGACCCGGTCTTCACCATCGGCCGGCAGATCGCCGAGACGGTGCGGCGCCACGAGGGGGTCTCGCGCGCCGCGGCCGAGGCGCGCGCGCTCGAGCTGCTGGAGCTGGTGCAGATCCCCTCGGCCCGGCGGCGGCTCTCCGCCTATCCGCACGAGCTCTCGGGCGGGCTGCGGCAGCGGGCGATGATCGCGGTGGCGCTCGCCTGCCGGCCGCGGCTGCTGCTCGCGGACGAGCCGACCACGGCGCTCGACGCCACGGTGCAGATCCAGATCCTGCTGCTGCTGCGACGGCTGCAGGAGGAGCTGGGGATGGGCGTGGTCTTCGTCACCCACGACCTCGGCGTGGCGGGCGAGATCGCCGACCGGGTGGCGGTGATGTACGCCGGGCGGGTGGTGGAGGAGGGGCCGGTCGGGGCGCTGATGGCGGCGCCGCTGCACCCCTACGCCAGGGGCCTGCTCGGCGCGACCGTGCATGCCGGGCTGCGCGGCACGCGCCTGACCACCATCCCCGGCGCGCCGCCCTCGCTGGAGCGCCTGCCGGCGGGCTGCGCCTTCGCGCCGCGCTGCGCCGAGGCGGAGGCGGCGTGCCTCGCCGCCGTTCCGGCGCCGCGCCGTCCGGCGCCGGGGCGCATGGCGCGGTGCATCCGCGTCGCCGACGGCGCCCCGGCGGAGCCCGTGCCGGCGGCGCGCACGGGGTGACGCGCGCCGCGCCGCGCGCTAGCCTCCGCGCGGTTCCGCGGGAGTGATCGCATGCCGGAGACGAGGCGAGGGGCGGCGCACCACGCGCCGCGCCCAGGAGGCAAGCTGCTGGCCGACGCGCTGGTCGCGCAGGGCGTGACCCATGCCTTCTGCGTGCCGGGCGAGAGCTACCTCGACCTGCTCGACGGGCTCTACGCGGTGCGCAACCGCATCACCCTCGTCACCTGCCGCTTCGAGGCGGGCGCGGTGCACATGGCCGAGGCGTACGGCAAGCTGACCGGCCGGCCGGGGGTGGCGATCGTGACGCGCGGGCCGGGGGCGTGCCACGCCAGCATCGGGGTGCATGTCGCGTACCAGGACTCGACGCCGCTGGTGCTGATCGTCGGCCAGATCCCCTTCGGGGAGACGGACCGCGAGTCCTTCCAGGAGGTGGACTACCGCCGGATGTTCGCCCCGCTCGCCAAGTGGGTGACGCAGATCGACGACGCGGCGCGCATTCCGGAACTGATGGCCCACGCCTTCGACGTGGCGGTGAGCGGCCGGCCGGGGCCCGTCGTCGTCGCGATCTCCGAGGAGATGCAGAAGGAGATGGCGAGCGTGCCGGACATCGGCCCCGCGCCGGTGCTGCCGCCGCACCCGGCGCCGGAGGCGATGCCGCGGCTGATGGCGATGCTCGCGAAGGCGCAGCGGCCGCTCGCCGTGCTCGGCGGCTCGCGCTGGACGGCGGAGGGGCGCGCCGCCATCCGCGAATTCCTCGTCGCCAACGACCTGCCGGTGGCGGTGAGCTTCCGCCGGCAGGGGCTGTTCCCGGGCGCGCATCCGAACTTCGTCGGCGACCTCGGCGTCGGCGCCGATCCCGGCCTGGTGGCGCGGGCGAAGGAGGCGGACCTGATCCTCGCCATCGGCACCCGCCTCGGCGAGCCGGTGAGCCAGGGCTACACGCTGCTCGACATGGCGGGCCACGGCACGCCGATCGTCCATGTCTATCCCGAGCAGGGCGAGATCGGGCGCGTCTATCGCCCGGCGCTCGGCATCGTCTCCGACCTCAACGCCTTCGCGCGGCTGGCCGCGGAAACGCCGCCGGTGAGGCACCCGGCGTGGTCGGGCTGGACGAAGGAGGCGCGCGCGGCGCGGCTCGAGCAGGCGAAGGCGCCGGACTACGCGGGCCCGTTGAACCTCGCCGTGGCGCTGCAGGCGCTGGAGAAGGTGCTGCCGTCGGACACCATCTTCACCACCGACGCCGGCAACTTCGCCACCTGGCCGACGCGCTTCATGCACCTGGCGGAGGGCCAGGACTTCCTCGGCCCGACCAACGGCGCGATGGGCTACGGCGTGCCGGCGGCGATCGGGGCGAAGATCGTCCATCCCGAGCGCACGGTGGTCTGCTTCGTCGGCGACGGCGGCTTCCTGATGACGGGCCAGGAGATCGCGACCGCCTTCCACCACGCCGTCGCGCCGATCATCCTGGTGTTCAACAACCAGATGTACGGCACCATCCGCATGCACCAGGAGCGCAGCTATCCGGGCCGCGTCTCCGGCACGGCGCTGACCAACCCCGACTTCGCCAAGTTCATCGAGAGCTTCGGCGGCCACGGCGAGACGGTGGAGCGCACCGAGGACCTCGTGCCGGCCTTCCGGCGCGCGGTCGAGAGCGGCCGGCCGGCGGTGATCGAGCTGGTGATGAACCCCGAGCAGATCACCAACCGCGCCACCATCGCCGATCTGCGCGAGCAGGCGCGCAGGGCCGCGGAGACGGCGGCGAAGCCCCCGGCGGGGGCGGCCGCCGCGACGGCGGCGCATGGCGGCACGCCGGGGCCGGCGCCGCGCCGCATCGGGCCGCGCAACCGCTGACGCGCCACCCCGCTGCGGGACCGTCGGCCGTCAGCGGAAGCCGTTGAAGACGGCGAACAAGACGCCGTCACCGGCGCTGAAGGCGGCGTCGGAAGCGTACAGCATCGGGTTGTCCGATTGCAGCGTGGCGTGCCAGTCGAAGACGTGGAACGACTTGTCTCGCATCCAGATGCCGGTCGCGGTGTGCGCCGTCGTCGTCCCCTGCCGGTCGTGGCTGTCGGCGCGCGCGACGAGGGCGAGGCTCGAGCCGGGCTTGGCGGTGCGCAGCGCCTTGTTGATCGCCGCCGCGGTCGTGGCAGCGATGCCGGTGCAGACCAGACGGGCCTGTTCGTCGGTGGTGTTGAGGCTGAAGAGGGTGCCGGTCTCCTTCTGGACCTCGTTGAAGAACCGCCCGCCCTCGACGGGTCTGCCGCCTTGCGCCATCAGCGAGGCGCCGTAGCTCGCACCGAGGAGGGTGGCGGCGTTCTGGGCGATGAAGCCGAGGTTCCGCAGGCCTCCCGCCCAGCCGAAGCGGCCCGCGATGCGCCCGAGTGCGCTGTCGATCACCTCGCGGCAACCCGGATCCGCCGCGACCGCGGCGACCACCGCCGCCGCCGTTCCACGCCCCAAGGCCATCCGTCGCCTCCCGGTTTTCGGGTTCGGCTGCTTGGCAAGCGGCCGGTTTGCACGCCAGTACAGACCTTTTCGTTCTTAGGCTAGATGATTGCCAAGCGGGACGCAATTCACTCGCGTTTCCGTGAGGGGAGCCGGCAGCCGCGCGTCCGAAAAGGCGAACGTCGTATGCGCCAGGGCGAATCACAGCCGCGGCGCCGGTCAGCCCTCCAGCGGGATGCCCGTCAGCGCCACCAGCTCCTCCCAGCGCCGCACCTGCGCACGCTGGAAGGCGGCGAAGGTGGGCGGGGCCGCCGCTCACGCCGCTTCCAGCCGCTCCTGCAGCTCCAGCCACTCGGCTTCCAGCGCCTCCACTTCCCTGGCGATGGCGGCGCGGCGGGTGCCAGCCCAGGCGATGTCCTCGGGCTTGAAGCGGGCGTAGGTGGCGGGGTCGCCGAGCCTGGATTCGATCAGCGCCGCCTCGCGGCCCAGCCGCTCCAGCAGCGCCTCGATCTCCTTGACGCGGGCGCGCAGCGGCGCCTGCGCGGCGCGGGTCTCGGCGCGGTCGCGCCGCGCATCGGCGCGGGTCGGCGCGGCGTCGGGCTTCGTGCCGTTGCCGTTCGCGGCCGCGCGCGCGCGCTCGGCGAGCAGCGCGCGGTACTCGTCGAGGTCGCCGTCGAACGGCCGCACCGTGCCGTCGGCGACGAGCCAGAGCCGGTCGGCCACCAGCTCGACCAGGTGCGGGTCGTGGGTGATGAGCAGCACCGCGCCGCGGAACTCGGCCAGTGCCTTGACCAGCGCCTCGCGCGCGTCGAGGTCGAGGTGGTTGGTCGGCTCGTCGAGGATCAGGAGCTGCGGCGCCTCGCGCGTGCAGAGCGCGAGCAGGAGGCGCGCCTTCTCGCCGCCGGAGAGCGACGCCACCTCCGTCTCCGCGCGGTCCGCGTCCAGCCCGAAGCGGGCGAGCTGGGCGCGGCAGGCGGTCTCGGTCGCGCGCGGCAGGGCGGCCCGCATGTGGGAGAGCGGCGTGCCGCGCGGGTCGAGCTCCTCGGTCTGGTGCTGCGCGAAGTAGCCGACCCTGAGCCGCGGGGCGCGGCGCAGCTCGCCGGCCATGGGATCGAGGCGGCCGGCGAGCAGCTTCGCCAGGGTGGACTTGCCGTTGCCGTTCGCGCCGAGCAGCGCGACGCGGTCCTCCTGGTCGAGCCACAGGTCGAGGTCGCGCAGCACCGCGCGCCCGTCGTAGCCGACCGCGGCGCGCGACAGGGCGAGGATTGGCGGCGGCAGGTCGGCCGGCTCGGGGAAGTCGAAGCGGACCGGGGCGTCCTCCACCACCGCCTCGATCGGCGGCAGGCGCTCCAGCGCCTTCAGCCGGCTCTGCGCCTGGCGCGCCTTGGTGGCCTTGGCGCGGAAGCGGTCCACGAAGGCCTGGATGCGGGCGCGCTCGGCGGCGACGCGCTCGTTCTGCGCCCGCTGCTGCGCCAGGCGCTCGGCGCGGACGCGCGCGAAATTCCCGAAGCCGCCCGGGTAGAGCGCGATGCGGCCGCGGTCGAGATGCGCGATCGCGTCCGGCACGCGCTCCAGCAGGCCGCGGTCGTGGCTGACCAGGATCACCGCGCCGGGGAAGCGCGCGAGCCAGCCCTCCAGCCACAGCGCCGCCTCGAGGTCGAGGTGGTTGGTCGGCTCGTCGAGCAGCAGCAGGTCGGGTTCGAGGAACAGCGCGCGGGCGAGCGCCACGCGCATCCGCCAGCCGCCGGAGAACCCGCCGACGGGGCGCGCCTGCGCCGCGGCGTCGAAGCCGAGGCCGGCGAGGATGGCGGCGGCGCGGGCGGGCGCGCTGTCGGCGCGGATGGCGATCAGGCGGTCGTGGATCTCGGCGAGGCGGGCCGGCTCCGGCTGCCGCTCCGCCTCGGCGAGGAGCGCCGCGCGCTCCTCGTCCGCCGCGAGCACGGTCTCGAGGAGGCTCGCCGTTCCCGCCGGCGCCTCCTGCGCCACGTGGCCGAGGCGCGCGCGGGCGGCGAGGCGGATCTCGCCGCCGTCGGGCTGGACCTCGCCGGTGATGGCGCGGAGCAGGGTGGACTTGCCGGCGCCGTTGCGCCCGACCAGGCCGATCTTGCGGCCGGGGTCCACGGCGAGGTCGGCGCCCTCGAGCAGGGGCCGGCCGGCGATGCGGATGGTCAGGTCGCGGATGGCGAGGACGGTCATCGGGCCGCCTCATAGGGCCTCGGCCCGCCGCGGCGAAGGGGTGCGCGCGGGGCGCCGGAGGGCTTGCGTCCCACCCCGTCCGCCCCTATCCGGCCCGCGCCTGTCCGTGTCGCGACCGCGAAGAAGGAATCTCCCGATGGCCGCCGTCGAGCGCACCCTCTCCATCATCAAGCCGGACGCCACCCGCCGGAACCTCACCGGCCGGATCAACGCGAAGTTCGAGGAGCAGGGGCTGCGCATCGTCGCGCAGAAGCGCATCCGCCTGACGCGCGAGCAGGCCGAGGCGTTCTACGCCGTGCACCGGGAGCGCCCGTTCTTCGGCGGCCTCGTCGCCTTCATGACCTCGGGCCCCGTCGTGGTGCAGGTGCTGGAGGGCGAGGACGCGGTGGCGCGGAACCGCGAGATCATGGGCGCCACCGACCCGGCCAAGGCCGCGCCGGGCACGATCCGCAAGGAGTTCGCGGAGAACATCGAGGCGAACTCCGTGCACGGCTCCGACAGCGCGGAGAACGCCGCGCGCGAGATCGCCTTCTTCTTCTCGGAGATCGAGATCGTCGGCTAGAGCCGTTTTCGCTCGGCCGCGCTCGCTGCAGCGGCTCTCGCTCGCCGTTTGCCGGGCCGCCGCGCGCTCGCGGCTGTCCCGGCCGTCCGCGTTCTGCTCGGGCGGGGCCGCGGCGGCGCGGCCCTGCGGCGCCCGCCTCAGGCGACGAAGATCACGAGCAGCGCCAGCACCGTCGCCGTGGCGACGATCGACCAGGTCACGAACCGGCAGAAGCGGTTCCAGGTCTCCTGCCGCTCGGCCAGCAGCTCGGCGTCGCTCATCGGCGGGGCGTCGGCGGTGGTCGTCGTGTGGTGCGGGTCGGCGGCCATGGGCTCCTCGGTCGGTCCTCGCGCGGATCGTCCGCGTCGCTTCTAGGGAGTGGCGCCTACTCCGGCAAGGGGTTGGCGAGGGCGGCGGCGGGCGCGCCGCCGGCGCCGGCGATCACGGCGCGCGATCCCTCCACCCGCACGCGGCCCGCGGCGAGCCAGGCCAGCGCGGCGGGATAGATGCGGTGCTCCTGCGCCAGCACGCGCGCGGCGAGCGTCTCCGGCGTGTCGTCGGCGAGCACCGGCACGGCGGCCTGGGCGAGGATCGGGCCGGCGTCCACCTCGGCGCGCACCAGGTGCACCGTGCAGCCGTGCAGCCGGACCCCGGCGGCGAGCGCGCGTGCGTGGGTGTCGAGGCCGGGGAAGGCCGGCAGCAGCGAGGGATGGATGTTCACCAGCCGGTCCTGCCAGCGCGCCACGAACCAGGGCGTCAGCACGCGCAGGAAGCCGGCGAGCGCGACCAGCTCGATGCCGTGGCGGGCGAGCGCGGCGTCGAGCGCGCGCTCGAACGCCTCGCGGTCGCCGCGGAAGAGGCGGCTTTCGACCACCGCGGCCGGGACGCCGGCGGCCTCCGCGTGGGCGAGCCCGGCGGCGTCGGCGCGGTTGGAGAGCACGAGCGCGATCTCCGCCGGATAGGCCGGGTCGCGCGCCGCCGCGAGCAGCGCCCGCATGTTGGAGCCGCGGCCGGAGATCAGCACCGCCACCCGGCGGCGAGGCGCGGCCGGCATCACGCGGCGCCGGCGCCGCGGGGCCAGGTCCCGGCCAGGTTGTCGACGCGCAGCGCCGCCGGGCCGGGGGCGGCGGCGAGGCGGCCGATGGCGAAGACGCGCTCGCCCGCGGCCTCGAGGACGCGCACGGCCTCGGCGCGGTCGGGCTCGGCGACGACCAGTGCCATGCCGATGCCGCAGTTGAAGACGCGCAGCATCTCGTCGGGGGCGATGTCGCCCGCCTCGGCGAGCCAGGCGAAGACCGGCGGCACGGGCCAGGCGGCGGCGTCGAGCCTCGCCTCGATGCCGGCGGGGAGCACGCGCGGCAGGTTGCCCGGCAGGCCGCCGCCGGTGATGTGCGCGGCCGCCTTGAGCAGGCCGCGGCGGTGCAGGGCGAGCACCGCCCGCACGTAGATCCGCGTCGGCGCGAGCAGGGCCTCGGCGAGCGTCGCGCCCCCGGCGAAGGGCGCGGGGGCGTCGAGGCCGATCCCGGCCCGCGCCACCACCTGCCGCACCAGCGAGAAGCCGTTGGCGTGCACGCCGGAGGAGGCGAGGCCGAGCACCGCGTCGCCGGGCGCGAGGTCGCGCCGCGGCAGCAGCCGCTCGCGCTCCGCCGCGCCCACGGCGAAGCCGGCGAGGTCGTAGTCCTCGGCCGCGTACATGCCCGGCATCTCCGCCGTCTCGCCGCCGACCAGGGCGCAGCCGGCCTGGCGGCAACCCTCGGCGATGCCGGCGATCACCGCGCGCGCCTGGGGGACGCGCAGCCGGCCGGTGGCGAAGTAGTCGAGGAAGAACAGCGGCTCCGCGCCCTGCACGACGATGTCGTTGACGCACATGGCGACCAGGTCGACGCCGACCGTGTCGTGCCGGCCGGCCTCGATGGCGAGGCGCAGCTTGGTCCCGACCCCGTCGGTCGAGGAGACGAGGATCGGGTCGCGCAGGCCCGCCGCGCGCAGGTCGAACAGCGCGCCGAAACCGCCGAGCCCGCCCATCGTTCCCGGCCGGTCGGTGCTGCGCGCCAGCGGCCCGATCGCCTCCACCAGCGCCTCGCCCGCTGCGATATCCACGCCGGCGTCCCGGTAGGTCAGGCTGGTCATGACGGCCTCCGATCGGCTATGGGCAAGGTGTGTCGCGGCGCGGCGCGGAAGGAAAGGGAGGCGATGCGGGAACTGGCCCGGATCCCGGTGCGGTGGCGGGTTTGGGAGCGGCGCGGAAATCACCACGCGCGCCTCGGCCGCGCAAGCGCGGCGACGGCGGTCGCGGCGCTGCTCTGCTGGGCGGCGGCGGTGCCCGGCGCGCGGCCGCTGCGGGCGCAGGACCCGGCGCCGGGCGGCGAGGCGGCGGTGGCGCCGCGCACGGCGAACCCCTATGTCCAGCGCGGCGTTCCGGCGGAGGCGACCGCCGCCGACGGCGTGGTGGCGCGCGAGCGTGCGCTCGCCGCCGGGCGGCGCGCCGCGTGGGAGCGCCTGGCCGCGGAGATCGGCGCGCCGCGCAACCTTTCGGACGCGCAGATCGAGGGACTCGTGGACTCGATCATCATCGAGGAGGAACGGACGACGCCGACCCGCTACAGCGGGCGCCTCACGGTCAACTTCAACCCCGGCCGCGTCCGCGCGCAGACCGGCGTCGGGCCGGTGACGGGCAACGCCGTCGGCGGCGGCTTCGGCGGCACGGCGGCGGCGGATCCGGGGGCGATGCGGCGGGCCCTCGGGCCGGCCGTTGCGACGGTGGACGCGGTCGCGCGCTTCGAATCGCTCGGCGAATGGCTGGAGCTGCGCCGCAGGCTGATGGCGGCGCCCGAGGTGGCGCGCCTCGACATCGTCGCGATCTCGGTGGACGGGGCGCGCCTGCGGCTCGGCCTGCGCGCCGTGCCGGTGGCGGCGGCCGAGGGGCTGCTGCACGGCGCCGGCGTGGCGCTCGCCCCGGGCGCGGGGCCGACGGGCGCGGGCTGGCAGGTCGGCCTTGCCCGAGGGTATTGAGCCCGCGGCCGCCGCCCCTGCCACGGCGCGCGGCGTGACCGCGGAGGCTGGACTGTTCACGCTTCCCAACGCGATCACCCTGGCGCGCATCTGCGCCGTGCCCGCGGCGGTCTGGCTGATGCTGCAGGAGCGGCTGGACCTCGCCTTCTGGCTGTTCGTCGGCGCCGGCGTGTCGGACGCGGTGGACGGCTGGCTCGCGCGGGTGCGCAACGCGCGCAGCGCGCTCGGCGCGGTGCTCGACCCGGTGGCGGACAAGGTGCTGCTGGTCTCGGTCTACGTTACCCTCGCCGCGGTCCACGTGCTGCCGAGCTGGCTCGCGATCCTGGTGGTGTTCCGCGACCTGCTGATCGTCGGCGGCGTGCTCGTGCTCGCCGTCATCGGCGCGCCGCCGCGGATCCGGCCGCTGCTGATCTCGAAGGTAAACACGGCGCTGCAGATCGCGCTGGCGGCGCTGGCGCTGCTGGTCGGCGGGTATGCGCTCGACCTCGGCGGGCTGCTCGCGGCCATGGTCTGGCTGGTGGCGGCGAGCACCCTGGCGTCGGGCGCCGCCTACGTGTTCGCCGTCGCCTCCCGCGGCGAGGTCGGCGTGCGGTGAGCCGCATGGTCGCGCCGCCGCCATCGCCGCCGTCTCCCCCGCGGCCGGAGGCGGCGGACCGCAAGGCCGGGCCGCCGCCGCCCCCCGCCGGGCAGGCGGCGCCGGCGCGGGGCGGCGCGCGCTGGCCGCCGGCGCCGCCTGCCGGCGGCGGGCCGCGCACCGCCACGCCACGCCAGCGCCTCGGGCTGGTGCTCGGGCTGCTCGGCGCGCTGCTCTTCGGGGTCTGGCTGTTCCAGAGTATCCTCACGCCCTTCGTGCTCGCCGGAGTGATCGCCTACTTCCTCGACCCGCCGGCGACCCGGCTGGCGCGGCTCGGCGTGCCGCGCGGGCTGGCGGCGCTGCTGCTGGTGCTCGCCCTGGTGCTGTTCGCGCTGCTCTGCTTGCTGCTGCTCTGGCCCCTCGTGATCGCGCAGATCGGCGTGCTGGTGGCCAGCCTGCCGGCCTACATCGCCCGCGTCGGTGCCGCGCTGCGCGATGCGCTGCTGCGGATCGAGGAGGCCGTGGGGCCGGCCTACATGGACACGCAGCTCCGCGAGCTCGCCGTCAACCAGGTCGGCGCGATGCTCGCCTGGCTCGGCACCGCGGCGACGCGGCTGCTCGGCGGCGGCGTCGCGCTCTTCAACGTGTTCACGCTGGTGGTGGTGACGCCGATCGTCGCCTTCTACCTGTTGCGCGACTGGCCGCGGATCCTGGCGCGGATCGAGAGCTGGCTGCCGCGCCGCTCGGCCAACACGATCCGCCAGCTCGCGCGGGACACCGACCGGGTGCTGTCCGCCTGGCTGCGCGGGCAGCTGCTCTGCTGCACCGGGCTCGGCGTCTATTACGCGGTCGGGCTGTCCCTGGCGGGGCTCGAGCTCGGGCTGATGGTCGGGCTGCTCTCGGGCATCCTGACCTTCATTCCTTACGTCGGCTCGACCACCGGCCTCGTGCTCGCGACGCTGCTCTCGATCGGCCAGTTCGGCACCTGGCAGGAGGTGGCGGTCGTGGTGGCGGTGTTCGTCGCGGGGCAGATCGTGGAAGGCTACATCATCTATCCCTATCTGCTCGGCGACCGGGTGGAGCTGCACGCGGTGTGGGTGATCTTCGCGCTGTTCGCGGGGGGCGTGGCCTTCGGGTTCCTGGGCGTGCTGCTGGCGGTTCCGATGGCCGCCACGATCGGCGTGGTGGCGCGCTACTGGCTGCGCCGCTACCTCGAGAGCCCGCTCTACCTCGACCCGCCGCGCACCGGGACATGAACGGCGGCGGCCAGGGCGGGCGGCCCCGGCAACTGGCCCTCGCGCTGCCGGTGGCGGCGTCCTTCGCGCCCGAGGACGTGCTGCAGGACGAATCGAACGCCGCGGCGCTCGCCTGGCTCGGCCGCGTGGCGGAATGGCCCGAAGGACGGCTCGCGATCTGGGGGCCGCCCGGGGTGGGCAAGACGCACATGCTGCGCGGCCTCGCCGCCGCGCGCGGCTGGCGCGTGCTGCAGGGACCGGCGCTGCGCGGGCTGCCGGAGCCGGGGCCGGCGGCGCTCGACGACGCCGACTGCGCGGCGGAGGAACGGGCGCTGCTGCACCTCATCAACCTGTGCGCGGAGCGGGGCGATCCGCTGCTGGTCGCCGGCCGCGCCCCGCCGGCGCGCTGGCCGGTGGCGCTGCCCGACCTCGCCAGCCGGCTGCGCGCGACCCATGCGGTGGCGATCGGGCGGCCGGGCGAGGCCCTGCTCGCGGCGCTGCTCGCCAAGCACTTCGCCGACCGCCAGCTTCGTGTCGCGCCGGAGGTGCAGGCCTGGCTGCTCGCCCGCCTGCCGCGGGAGGGCGCGGCGCTGGCCGAGGCGGCAGCCCGGCTCGACCGCGCCGCGCTGGCGGCGGGCGGCGCCGTGACGCGGGCGCTGGCCCGCGAGGCGCTGCGCGACCTCTGCGGCTTCGCGGCCGACGAGGACGGGGGTTGCGCGGCGGCAACGTCGCCGGATTCCGCGGCGACGCGCGCCCCGCTGTAGTAGGCTTTGCCCATGAGCGCCTCGGCCGCAGCCGCCACCACCGCCCCGGACGTCGCCGACCTGCAGCGGGCGGCGCCTTCGCCGGCGGAGCCGCCGCATCCGGCGGTACCGGAGATCCCGCCGGACAGTCCGCGCCGCTTCATCAACCGCGAGCTGTCCTGGCTCGACTTCAACCACCGCGTGCTGGAGGAGGCGGCGAACCCGCGCCATCCGCTGCTGGAGCGCCTGCGCTTCGTCGCCATCTCCGCCTCGAACCTGGACGAGTTCTACTCGGTGCGCGTCGCCGGGCTGGTCGGGCAGGAGCGGGCCGGCATCGCCAAGCCCTCGCCGGACGGGCTGACGCCGAGCCAGCAGCTCGCCGCGATCCACGCCCGTGCGCAGCGGCTGATCGAGGAGCAGCAGCGCGCCTGGCTCGAGCTGCGCGGCCTGCTGCGGGAGGCCGGGGTCGTCGTGGTCGAGCCGCGCGAGCTCTCCGAGGCCGATCTGCGCTGGCTCGAGACCTGGTTCATGGAGCGGGTCTTCCCGGTGCTGACGCCGCTCGCCGTGGACCCCGCGCATCCCTTCCCGTTCATCGCCAACCTCGCGCTCTGCATGATGCTCAAGCTCGTGCGCGAGGAGGACGGCGGCACGATGCGGGCGATGCTGCCGCTGCCGCCGCAGATCGAGCGCTTCATCCGCCTGATCCCGCCCGCCGAGGCGGCCCCCGCGGCGGGGCCCGGGGCCGGGCCCGCGCCGATCCGGTTCCTGCTGCTCGAGGACCTGATCGGCCTGTTCCTCAACCGGCTGTTCCCGGGCTTCCTCCTCGCCGAGCAGGGCCTGTTCCGCCTGATCCGCGACACCGACGTGGAGTTCGAGGAGGAGGCCGAGGACCTCGTGCGCTCCTACGAGACGGCGCTGAAGCGCCGGCGCCGCGGCCGCCCGATCCGCCTCTCCGTCACCGCCGCGACGCCGCCCGACATGGTGGACTTCGTCGCCGAATCGCTCGCGGCCGACCGCGGCAACGTGTTCGTGGTGGAGGGGCTGCTCGGCCTCTCCGACCTGCGCCAGCTGATCGTGGACGACCGCCCGGACCTGCTGTTCACGCCCTACACGCCGCGCTTCCCGGAGCGCATCCTGGACTACGGCGGCGACTGCTTCGCCGCGATCCGCGCCAAGGACATCGTCGTCCACCACCCCTACGAGTCCTTCGACGTGGTGGTGCAGTTCCTGCGCCAGGCGGCGCGCGACCCGAACGTGGTCGCGATCAAGCAGACGCTCTACCGGACCACGCGCGACAGCCCGATCGTCCGCGCCCTGATCGAGTCGGTGGAGTCGGGCAAGAGCGTGACCGGCGTGATCGAGATCAAGGCCCGCTTCGACGAGGAGCGCAACATCGCCCTCGCGCGCGAGCTGGAGGCGGCCGGCGTGCAGGTCGTGTACGGATTCATGGACCTCAAGACCCACGCCAAGGTGAGCCTGGTGGTACGGCGCGAGGGGGGCACGCTGCGCTCCTACGCCCATTTCGGGACGGGAAACTACCACCCGGTCACCGCGCGCATCTACACCGACCTCTCCTTCTTCACCGCCGACCCGGCGCTGACGCGCGACGCGGCGCGGCTGTTCAACTACCTGACCGGCTACGCGCGGCCGGAGGCGATGGAGGCGATCGCCTTCGCGCCGCTCACCATGCGCCCGGCGCTGCTCGGCCTGATCGAGCGGGAGATCGCCTTCGCGCGCGAGGGCAGACCCGCCGGCATCTGGATTAAGGTGAACAGCCTGGTGGACGAGCAGATCATCGACGCGCTCTACCGCGCGAGTCGCGCCGGGGTGCGGATCGAGCTGGTGGTGCGCGGCATCTGCTGCCTGCGCCCCGGCGTGCCGGGCCTGTCCGAGAACATCCGGGTCAAGTCCATCGTCGGGCGGTTCCTCGAGCACAGCCGCATCTACGTCTTCGGCAACGGCCACCGGCTGCCGTCGCGCCGCGCGCGAGTGTTCATATCCTCCGCCGACCTGATGGCGCGCAACCTCGACTGGCGGGTCGAGGCCATGGTGCCGATCGAGAACCCGACGGTGCACGCGCAGGTCCTCGACCAGATCATGGTGACCAACCTGAAGGATACCATGCAATCCTGGGCGCTGCGGCCGGACGGGACCTACCGCCGGCTCGACCCGGGGCCGGAGCCGGTCTCCGCGCACGAGTACTTCATGACCAACCCCTCGCTGTCCGGCCGCGGCAGCGCGCTGCACCGGGTGCCGGCGCGCCTCGTCGGCGCCGCGCCGCGGCGCGCCCGGCCGGACCGGGTGCGGCAGGACTGAGCGCCTTGGATCTTGCGCTCTCCCCCGGTGCGGCGCTCGCGCGCGCCGGCCACGCTCTCGCACCGCACGCGGCGCTGCCGCGCTGCGGCGTGGTGGACCTCGGATCGAACTCGGTGCGCCTCGTCGTCTTCGAGGGGCGTGTGCGCAACCCGGTGACGGTGTTCAACGAGAAGGCGGTGCTCGGCCTCGGCCGTGGCCTCGCCGCGACCGGCCGGCTCAACGGCGCGGCGATGGAGCAGGCGCTGACGGTGATGGCGCGCTACCACGCGGTGGCGCGCGCCATGGAGGCCGATCCGGTCGAGGTGCTGGCCACCGCCGCGGTGCGCGACGCCGCCAACGGCGCTGAGTTCGTGGAGGCGCTGCGCGCCCGCCTCGGCCCGGAGGTGCCGATCCGCATCCTCTCCGGCGAGGCGGAGGCGCGCCTCTCCGCGGAGGGGGTGCTGCTCGGCTTCCCCGAGGCGCACGGGGTCCTCGCCGACCTCGGCGGCGGGTCGCTCGAGCTGGTCGAGCTGGAGGAGGGGCGGGCCGGGCGCGTCGCGAGCCTGCCGCTCGGCACGCTGCGCCTCGCCGAGCGCGCCGGGGGCGAGCCCGCCCGCGCGCGGGCCGTGGCGCGGGCCGAACTCGACCGCGTGGCGTGGCTGAAGGGCGCCGCCGGGCGCGATCTCTACCTCGTCGGCGGCGCCTGGCGCGCCCTGGCGCGGATGCACATCGCGCAGACCGCCTATCCGCTGATGATCGTCCATCACTACGTGCTGCCGCGCGACGAGGCGCGCGACCTCGCCTCCATGGTGACGGCGGCGACGCGGCGGACGCTGGAGCGCATGCCCGGTGCGCCGGCCAAGCGCGTGGCCGACCTGCCCTTCGCGGCGGTGGTGCTGCGGCGGCTGCTGCGGGTCACCGGCGCGCGGCGGGTCGTGTTCTCGGCCAACGGTCTGCGCGAGGGCTGGTACGCGGAGCTGCTGCCGGAGGCGGTGCGGCGCAGCGATCCGCTGCTCGCCGCGGGCCAGGACCTCGCGCTCCGCTTCGGCCGCGACCCGCGCCTGCCGGAGGCGCTGTTCCGCTGGACCGCGCCGCTGTTCGAGGGCGAGCGGCCGGCGGAACGGGCGCTGCGCGAGGCGGCGTGCTGGGTGAGCGACATCGGCAGCCACGACCACCCGGACTACCGCGCCGAGCAGGCCTTCCTGCGCGTGCTGCGCCAGCCCGGGGTCGGGCTCGACCACCACGCGCGCGCCTTCCTCGCCCTGGTCGTGGCGCTGCGCTACGAGGCCGAGCCGGACGCGCCGTGGCTCGGGACGAGCCGCGCGCTGCTCGACGCCGCCGCGATGCGGCGGGCAGAGATGCTGGGCGCCGCGCTGCGGCTGGCCTACACGCTGTCCGGCGGCACGCCGGCGCTGCTCGCCGGCACGGCGCTGGCGCGGCGCGGCGGGCGGCTGGCGCTGCGCCTGGTCGCGGGCAGCGGCGTGTTCGCCGGCGAGAGCGTGGTCCGCCGCGTCGAGGCGCTCGGCGCCGCCTTCGGGCTGGAGACGGTGGTCGAGGTGGCGCGCGGGTGAGGGGGCCGCGCGTGGCCCTTGCCGGGCTCGGGCGGCTTCGCCACCCTGCGCGGAGTCCGTGGAACAGGGGCGAGCCATCCCCGCCGCCGCGCCGCGGGCTTCCCGGCGCGCCGCGCAGGGCGGGCGCCCTCGGGCGGAGCCGACGCGATGGCCTGGCAGGCGAAGGTGCTGATCCACAACGGCCGCTCCGTGCCGTTCGAGGAGGCGCGCATCCATCCGCTCTCGGTGGTCGCGGCCTATGGCGTCGGCGTGTTCGAGGGCATCCGCGCCTACCGCAACCCGGCGACGGGGCGCTTCTTCGTCTTCCGGCTCGAGGAGCACCTGGCGCGCATCGGGCAGGGCATGAAGATCATGCGCTTCGACGATCCGCCCTCGCTCGCGACGCTGCGCGAGGGCGTGCTGCGCGCGGTGCGCGAGAACGCGCCGGACGAGGACGCCTACATCCGCCTCCAGGTGCAGATCGAGGCGATCGGCAGCCAGGCGAGCACCGGGCCGACGGGGTGGTTCTGCGCCTGCGTGCCGCGCGAGCGCTCGGCGAAGTACGCGTCCGGCCTCTCGCTCGGCGTCTCGTCCTGGGTGCGGATCGCCGACGGCGCGATGCCGCCGCGGGTGAAGGCGACGGCGAACTACCACGCCGGGCGCCTCGCCGGCCTGCAGGCGAAGGCGGACGGCTACGACATGGCGGTGATCCTCAACCATCTCGGCAAGGTGAGCGAGACGCCGGGGGCGTGCCTGTTCCTGGTGCGCGACGGGCGGCTGGTCACCCCCTCGCGCCAGAGCGACATCCTGGAGAGCGTGACGCGCGACACCGTGCTGACGCTCGCCGGCGAGATGGGGCTCGCGGCGGAGGAGCGGCTGGTGGACCGCACCGAGCTCTACGTCGTCGAGGAGGCGTTCATCTGCGGCACCGGACAGGAATTGCAGCCCGTGGTCGCGGTGGACCGGCTGCCGGTGGGGGACGGCAGGCCGGGCGCGATCACCATGCGCCTGCAGGCCGCCTACGAGTCGGTCGTGCGCGGGACGACCGATGCGCATGCCGAGTGGCGAACGCCGGTCGCCGCCTGAGCGCGGGGCGTGCCGGGCAGGACGGGGACCGCCTCAGGGAGAACCACGGCGCATGGCAGCACGACGCGGCAGCGGTGGCGGTGCACCTCCGAGGACGGGCGACGAGGCGATTCCTGTCTCGCCGCCCGGGGACGCGGAGGCCGGCCTGGAGGGCCTGCTGCGGATGGACGTCGGGACGCTGGAGGAGATGCTCCCCCAGATCCTCGACGCGGTGGCGCGCGGCCCGCTGGTGATGACCCGGGAGGGGCGCGCCTTCGCGGTGCTGCTGCCGCTCGATGACTACCGGCGCCTGTGGGCCGGCGCGGCGGACATGGCGCCGCAGCCGGCGCGGGTGATCGAAGGCGAGGCGACGGCGCGCGACTGATGCCGGCGGCGGCCGATGCTGAGGCATCGAACGCCCCCCGGACGCTGGGCGCGACCGCCGGTTCGCCCGGCTGCGCCGCACGGGCCGCGTTCGCGGCCTCGGCGTCGGCCGGCGATCGCCGCCAGCATGGGCGCGGCTGGCCGCGCGCTATTCGGGACGGATGCCGGCGCGCTCGGCCACGGCGGACCACTTGCCCACCTCCGCCTCGATGAAGCGGCGGAAGGGCTCGGGGCCGAGGCCGCGCGGCTCGAGCCCGCGGTCGCGCAGGGCTGCGGCGAGCCCTTCGCGCATGAGCGCGTCGGCATCCTGCCAGATGCGCGCGACGACCGGGGCGGGGGTGGCCGCGGGGGCGACGAGGCCGATCCAGGTGCCGCCGGTGAAGCCGGGCAGCCCGGCCTCGCCGAAGGTCGGCACGTCGGGAGCGAGCGGCGAGCGTTCCGGCGTGGCCACAGCGATGGCCCGCAGCCGGCCCTCCCGCACATGCGGCAGGGCGGCCGGGATGGTGTCGAAGGCCATCTGCACCTGGCCGGCGATCAGGTCGGTCATCGCCGGGGCGCTGCCGCGGTAGGGCACGTGGGTGATGTCGACGCCGGCGGTGGTGCGGAACAGCTCGCCGACGAGGTGGGACGAGGTGCCGATGCCGAAGGAGGCGTAGTTCAGCCGCCCCGGCTGCGATTTCGCGAGGGCGATCAGTTCCGCCAACGTGCGGGCGGGGACCGAGGGGTTCACCACCAGCAGGAAAGGCACCTCGCCGACGAGCATGACGGGCGCGAAGTCGCGCACCGGATCGTAGGGCAGGTTGCGCTGCGTGCTGCGCGCGATCGCGATCTCCGGCGACGCGGCCATCAGCAGGGTGTGGCCGTCGGGCGGGCTCTTGGCGACGGAGTCGGCGCCGATCGTGCCGGCGGCGCCGGCGCGGTTCTCGACCACGACCGGCTGGCCCCAGGCGCGCGAGAGGCGCTCCGCCATCAGCCGCGCGGTGATGTCGGTGCTGCCGCCCGCCGGGTAGGCGACCACCATGCGGACTGGGCGCGCGGGCCAGGGCGCCGTGGCCGCGGGCTGCGCCCCGGCCGGCGCGGCGGCGGCCGCCGGGGCGAGAAGCAGGTGTCGGCGCGCCGGCCTGGGCATGGCCCGGTCCCCCTCGTGCTCCGCTCTTCCCAATCGTCGCCGGCTCGGCTGCTATGCGCAAGGGCGCGTCGACGCGCCACAAGGAGGAAGCATCCGCCCATGTCCTCGCTGCACGACCGGCTGATGGTGATCGACGGCCTCGTCTTCTGCTCCGATGGCGACGCGCGGACGCTGCGCGCGGGCAACGTCGCCGCGGCGAACGTGACGCTGCGCCCGCCGGTGGCGAGCTTCGAGGACACCTTCGACGCCTTCGCCACCTGGCGCGCCCGCTGCGCCGACCCGAACGGCCAGTGGCACCTGGTCGAGCGGACCTCCGACATCGACGCGGCGCGGGCGGCGGGCAAGGTCGGCCTCATCATGGGCTGGCAGGAGACCAAGGCACTCGGCGACCGGATCGAGCGCGCGGAGGCGTTCCACCGGCTCGGCCTGCGCGTCGTGCAGCTCACCTACAACGAGGCCTGCGCGGTCGGCGACGGGTGCCTGGAGCCGCGCGATGCCGGCCTCTCGCGCTTCGGCCACGAGGTGGTGGCGGAGTTCAACCGGCTCGGCATCGCGATCGACCTCAGCCATGTCGGCGAGCGGACCTCGCTCGACGCGGCGCGGGCGAGCAGGCGCCCGGTGCTGATCACCCACGCCAACGCCAAGGCGGTGACCAACCGGCCGCGCAACAAGTCGGACGAGGTGATCCGCGCGGTGCGTGACACGGGCGGCGTCATCGGCGTCTGCATCCACGGCTTCACCAACTGGGACGGCGACCCGCACCATCCGCCGACGCTCGAACTCTTCATCCGCCACCTGCGGCACATCCTGAACCTGGTCGGCATCGACCATGTCGGGTTCGGAACCGACTTCGCCGCGGTGGGCGACGAGAAGGCGGCGGACGCGTTCCTCGAGATGAGCGCGACGCGCTACCGCAGCGGCACGGCGGACTACGTGAAGGCGTTCGGCAATTCGCTGGCGAAGCGCTATCCGGACGAGATCAACTCGCCCGCGCTGATGGGCCGCAAGACCGACGCCCTGCTGAGGGCGGGCTTCTCGGAGGGCGAGGTCGAGAAGATCATGGGCCGCAACTGGTATCGCGTATTCGGCGAGATCTGGGGCGACGGCTGACCATGCCCCGCACGCTCCGCGTCGGCGCGGCGCAGACCGGGCCGGTGCTGTCCGACGACCCGGCGCCGGGCATCGAGGCGGCGCGCCGGCTGTTCGCGCAGGCGGAGCGGGAGGGCGTGCGCCTGCTCTGCTTCTCCGAGCTGTTCCTCGCGCCGTTCTTTCCCAACCGCCTGGAGAAGGACTTCGACCGCTGGTTCCTCGACGCGGAGGGGCCGGAGATCGGCGAGCTGGCGGCGCTGGCGCGCCGGCACGGCCTCGCGGCGATCCTGCCCTTCGCCGAACGGACCAGGGGCGGCGGCTACTACAACAGCGCGCTGGTGGTGGACGCGGAGGGCCGGCGCCTCGGCACCTACCGCAAGACGCACATCCCGGCCTACTTCCCGACCGACGCGCCGGGCGGCACGGGCAGCTTCGAGAAGCTCTACTTCGCCCCGGGCGACTCGCTGCCGGTATTCGAGACGGAGGGGCTGCGCTTCGGCATCCAGATCTGCAACGACCGGCTCTACCCGGAGCCATCGCGGGCGCTGGCGCTGGCCGGAGCGGCGGCGATCTTCATGCCGATCTGCTACTCGACCTACGCCGATCCCGAGCATCGCGCCTCCATCTGGGAGGTGCCGCTGCGGGCCCGGGCCTATGAGAACGGGGTGTGGGTCGTGGCCGCCAACCGTGTCGGGATGGAGGGGCCGCGCCGCCATCTCGGCCGCAGCATGGTGGTTGACCCGCGCGGCGGCATCGTCGCGGAGGCCGGGCGGGAGCGCGAGGAACTGCTGGTTGCCGATCTCGACCTCGGGGCGGTGCCACGGGCGCGCAAGGACTTCCCCTGGTGGCGCGACCGGCGCCCCGACCTCTACGGGCCGCTGGTGGCGGTGCGGCGCGACTGACCGCGCGCCGGCCCTCCCGGCGGAGCCGAGGCGTGTCCGTCCCGGTCAGGCCGGGCTGCTGGCGCCGGCGGCGGCGAAGGTCTCGACCAGGGTCGCGGCGGCGACCTGCGCGCGGCGCCACTCGGGCAGCCTTTCGCCCCGCACCATCAGCGTGACCGAGAGGCCGGGCCGGACGTCGAAGGTCAGGGTGCAGTTCGCTCCGGGGTCCACCGTCGCGGCCTGCTGCGCGGCGGCCATGTCCTGCATGTCGCGGCGCGAGCGCGGGCAACGGCCATAGACGACCTGTCCCTCGGCGGTGCGCTCGCCGAACTCGATCGAGGCGCTCGGCCGGCCGTCCGGGCCGGGACGGCCGGTGTAGAACTGCACGCCGTAGGCCTCGCCGCCGGCGATCCGCGACAGCGCGCGGCGCGCGTTCGCCCATTGCTGCTCGACCGGCGTGCGGTTGGTGGTGACGACCATGGTGAGCGAGTCGCGGCAGCGTGGCCGCGCCTCGATGCAGCGCCGGGAGGCCTCCGAGGTCGGGTTGCCCGGGTCGGCCCAGGCGAGATAAGTGACGAATCCGCCGCGGGACCGGCGTGCCGCGTCGACCTGGCGTTCGGTCAGGAGGTTGCTGGGCACGGCCAGGCGATGGAGTCCGACCTGGACGATTTGGGTCGCCACCGGCTGCCGCGCCTGCGACGCGACCTGCGCCGTGCGCGGCCCCGGGTCGCGCGGCCCCGGGCCGCTGCTCGGCCAGACCTCGCCGAGGACGACGCCGAGGAAGAAGGCGGCCACGCCGCCGAGCAGCCAGCGCAGGCCGTGCCGGACGTCCTGCATGGTGCCGGAATCGGGCTCGCGGCCCATCGCGCCGTAGAAGACGGACTGGTGGTCCGTCGTCTCGCGGGGGGTGCGGGTGTTCCTCATCGCCATGGGCGGGCGGCTCCCGCGCCGCCTTCGCGACGCGCTTCGGCCGCGGGGGCCGAAAGCCGCCGCCGGCGCCGGGGGAGGGCGGCGCCGGGCGAGCGGAAACGGGTCGGGAATGGCAGCGTGCTCATCGTCCCTGCCTGAGCGTCGCGGCGAGGACGGCCAGGGCCGCGCATCAACCACGAAGCGATAACGCAAGTATCACAAAATCTGGATGAGCGCACCCCCGGATTCGCGGGATGGGCGTGAAATCCGTTCGAAGCCGGATCGTCCGCGCGGCGGACGCCGCCCGCGCCGGCCGCCGCGGGGCCGCGGAAATGGGCTTCTCCCGCCCGTCGAGGCGATGCGTGAGGCACGCGTGCTCCCGGGTGCGCAAGGGTCCGCTGGACGTTAGACCGAAGCCGGTTGCGATGCACCAACATTTCTTGGCCGCACCGGATCGCGCGGTTCCGGGAAGCTGCGACGCGTGCGGCGGTGCGGATGTCCCCACGCCGGCTCCCGCGGCGGGTGCCGCGGCAGCGGCCCACCCCGCGGTTGCGGCGGCCGGCGTTCGGGAGCGCCGGGGCTGCTTCCACCCATGGTTGTGCATTATCGCCAGATAGGGGGAGTTCCCCCGCGGCCTCCTCGCGTGCTTGTGTCTGCCCCCGGCTCGCCCCGGCGGCCGGCGCAGGGGCGGGATGGTCCTCAGACAAGGGTGTGGCATGACCAGTTCGGTGTCCCTCCTCCGGTCGAGCCTGGCGCTCGCGCTCATCGCGGCCCTCGCCGCCTCCTGCGCCCAGGGGCCGCCCTCGGCCCCGGTGCGGTCGGACGCGGCGACCTTCCGCGTCACCGAGTTCGCGCGCGGGCTCGAGCATCCCTGGGGGGCGGTCTTCCTGCCCGACGGCAGCGGCGACATGCTGGTGACCGAGCGCCCCGGCCGGCTGCGGCGGGTCACGGCCGATGGCCGCGTCTCGCCGCCGATCCCCGGGGTGCCGGAGGTGGCGGCAAGCGGCCAGGGCGGGCTGCTCGACATCGCGCTCGCGCCCGACTTCGCCAGCAGCCGCGAGATCTTCTTCTGCCATGGCAGCGCCGTCCCCGAAGGCGGCGCCCTCACCCGACTGAGCCGTGCCCGCCTCTCCGCCGACGGGACCCGCCTCGAAGGGACCGCCACCGTCCTCGACGCCGGACCGCCGCAGCGGCTGAGCTGGGAGCATTACGGCTGCCGCATCGCCTTCTCCCCGGACGGCCGCTACCTCTTCTTCGCCACCGGCGAGCGCAAGCAGAGCGAGCGCGCGCAGCGGCTCGACGACCTCGCGGGCAAGGTGCTGCGCCTCGCCCGCGACGGTTCGGTCCCGCCGGACAACCCGTTCGTCGGGCGCGCCGATGCCCGGCCCGAGATCTGGTCCTACGGGCACCGGAACCCGCAGGGGCTTGCCTTCAACCCCTGGACCGGCTCGCTCTGGGAGGCCGAGCTCGGCCCGCGCGGAGGGGACGAGGTGAACGTGATCCGGCGCGGGGCGAATTACGGCTGGCCGGTGGTCAGCCAGGGCCTCGCCTATTCGGGCTTTCGCTTCACCGAGCACCGGTCGCTGCCCGGTATGGAGGATCCCGCCTACAATTGGACGCCTTCGGTCAGCCCCTCGGGCATCGCCTTCTATGACGGAGCGGAATTCCCCGGCTGGCGCGGCAGCCTGTTCCTCGCGACGCTGAGTCCGCCGCAGCTGGTGCGTCTGACGACCGCGGGGGACCGGGTGACGGGGGAGGAGCGGCTCCTCCAGGGCCTCGTGCGCATGCGCCACGTGCTGGTCGGGCCCGACGGCCGGCTCTACATCCTGACCGACGAGCCGAACGGCCGCATCCTGCGGCTCGATCCGGCCCGCTAGGACCAGCACGGGGAGCAGGAGAGGAGCGAGGATGCAGCCGATCGCGGCGGACACGCCGGCGGCCTGGGGCGCGGCTGCGCTCGAGGCCGGCCGGGCGGCCTGGACCTTTACCCTCGACGACCGCGCGCGGCGCGACCTCGTCGTCGCGGTCCGGCGCGTGGGGCGCGACCCGGAGCGGGACCTGCTCGACTACCGGCGCGAGGAATTCGACCTCGGCGCCGCGGCGGTGCCGATCGCCGCCGCGTTCCGGGAGATCCGCGACGGCCGCGGCATCGCGCTGGTCCGCGGCCTGCCGCGCGAGGGCGTGACGCCGGCCGAGTTCGAGCTGATGACCTGGGCGATCGGACTCCACCACGGCGTGGCCCGGCCGCAGGGCAAGGCGAGCCACTACGTCTCCAAGGTGCAGGACGCGGGGACGGTGTACCGGAGCCCGACGGGGCGCGGCTACTCCTCCAACGCCGAGCTCGACTTCCACACCGACGGCGCCGACGTGGTGGTGCTGACCTGCTACAACCAGGCGCGCAGGGGCGGGATGAGCATGGTCTCGAGCTCGGTCACCGCCCGCAACCTGCTGGCCGCGGAGCGCCCCGACCTCTGCGCGCTGCTGCACCAGCCGTTCTGGTTCAGCCGCCAGGGCGAGCAGGCGCCGGACGAGGCGCCGGCCTATCCGAACCCGATCTACGACACGGCGGACGGGCTGCTGTTCAGCCGCTGGAACCGGAACCGCGTCACCTCGGCGCAGCGAATCGAGGGCGTGCCGCCGCTCTCCGCGGCGCAGCGCGAGGCGCTGGATGCGCTCGACGAGGTGCTGCGCCGCGACGCGGTGATGTACCGCATGTGGCTCGCGCCGGGCGACATGCAGCTGCTCAACAGCCACGTCACCCTGCATTCCCGGACCTCGTTCGAGGATTTCGAGGAGCCGGAACGCAGGCGCCTCCTGTTCCGGCTGTGGCTGGCGCCCCCCGATTCCCGCCGCCTCCCGGAGAGCTGGCGCAACGCCTATCGCGCCGTCGAGCCGGGAACGGTGCGCGGCGGCATCCGCGGGCAGAACCACGACGCGCATCGCCGCGCCTTCGAGCGGCGGCAGGCCGCGGCACTTGGCATGGCCTGCGCGGACTGAGGCGGTGGCGGCCCGGGCCGAGGGCGGCGGGATGCCTCGCGCGGCGCCCGCGCCGCGCGCCGGCGCCTCGGCGCGGGCCGGGGAGTCCTCCGGCGCTGCCCGCTGGCTGGGCTGGGGGGGCGCGGCGCTGCTCGGGGCGCTGCCGGTGCTGCTGGTGTTCGGACCGGGGGTGATCGATCCCCGCTCGGTGGGGTGGATGCTGGCGGGGCCGCTGGGGCCGGACCCGGTGCAGTATCTGCTCGGCTGGACCTATTTCGTGCGCTCGCCCTGGGCGCTGCCGCCGGGCCTCAACCCCGATTACGGACTGGAGCTCGGCTCCTCGATCTTCTACGCGGATGCGATCCCGCTGCTGGCGCTGCCGTTCAAGGCGCTGCGCGGGCTGGTGGCGGTGCCGCAGTACTGGGGGCTCTGGCTGCTCGGCTGCGGGGTGGCTCAGGCGCTGCTGGCCTGGCGCCTGATCGGGCTGGTCGCGGCGGAGCCGCTCGCGCGGCTGGCGGGTGCGGGGCTGTTCGTGCTGCAGCCGATGCTGCTCAACCGGATGGGCGGGCATCTCGCCCTGGCCGGGCAGTGGGTGCTGCTCGCCGCGCTCTGGCTGGCGCTGCGGCCGGAGGGGAGGGGCTTGCGGCAGGGCGGCGCCTGGGGGCTGCTGGTGCTCGCGACCAGCCTCGTCCATGGCTACCTGCTCGCGATGGTGCTGGCACTGTGGAGCGCGGACTGGCTGCGCCGGGCGCTGCCGGGGCGGGAGGGACGGGCCGGAGCGGCGGGGCTGGCGGCCGAGGGCGTGGCGGTGCCTGGCGCGGGGGCGCTCGGCCTCTGGGCCGGCGGGTTCTTCGTCCTGCGGCGCGGCTTCGATGCGCCGGGGTATGGCGCCCTGGGCCTCGATCTCCTGGCGCTCTTCGACGCGGCGGAATGGGGCGCGCTGCTGCCGGCCCTGCCGGGGCTCAACCATGCGGAGGCGGGGGGGAGCTATCTCGGGCTCGGCGCCCTGCTGCTGATCCTCGCCGCGGCGCTGGCGTGGGCGCGGCGCCGCGGTCCCGTGCTGCGGCCCGTGCTGCGGCGGCACTGGCCGCTCGCGGCGGTCCTGCTCGGCCTGCTCGGGTTCGCCATCACGCACCGCGTGGCCGTCGGCGGCGTGGTGCTGACGCTGTTCGAGCCGCCGGGCTGGGCGCTCGCCCTGGCCGGTGCGCTGCGGGCGTCGGAGCGGTTCGTCTGGCCGCTCGCCTATGCGCTGCTGCTGGGCGCCGTGGGCCTGGTCGCGCAGGCCTGGGGCGGGCGCCGGGCGGGGCTGCTGCTCGCGGCGCTGCTGGCGGTGCAGGCCGCGGACCTGGCGCCGGCGATGGCGCGGCTGCGCTCCCTCGTCGCCGACGCGCCCCGCGTGCCGCGGGAGCGGCTGCCCGATCCGTTCTGGGAGCAGGCGGGGCACGCCTATCGCCGGGTGCGGGCGGTGCCGGCGGCGAACCAGGGCCCGCATTGGGAGTCCGTCGCCCGGTTCGCCGCGCGCCACGGCATGCCGACGGACGCCGTCTATCTCGCCCGCATCGACGCGGAGGCGGTGCGCGCCCTCCGGGAATCCGTCACGGCGCGGATCGCAGCCGGCGACTTCGAGCCCGCCACGCTCTACGTGCTGCGCGACGCGCCGACGCTGCGTCTGGCGGCCGCGGCGCACGACCCGAGCCGGGACCTGCTGGCGGAGATCGACGGGATCGCGGTACTCGCGCCGGGATGGCTGCTGCAACGCCCCGCGCCGGCAGGGGCGCGGCCGCTCGGCCGATCGCAGGCCGCCACCGAGGGGCGACCGGACGTGACGCAGGGTCGGCCCGGTGGGTGAGCGCCGCGGGAGGGCTTGCTCCGCCTGCTCCGCGCCCGCGCCGGGCGGAGGGTCCGCCGCCCGTCCTTCCAGCCACCCGACGCCGCGCCCATGAGCATCGTTCGACCGACCGCCGGCGCCGCCGCCGAGGACGCGCGGGCGGGTTCGGCCGTCGCGGCGCCGCCGGCGCCGGGCGCAGCGCCGGCCGCGGCGGTCGCGACCCCGCTGATCCTGCTCGCCGCGGCGCTGGCGCTGCGGGCGCTCGGATTCGTCCCCGCGGTGATCGACACCGACGAGGGCCTCTACATCCTCCAGGCCCGCGCCTGGCTGCGCGGCGGCTGGCCGCTGGTCGCGGTGTGGGACATGCATCCGGTGGGCGGGCCGGCACTGCTGACGCTCGCCATGGCGGTGCTCGGCGAGGGGGTGGGCGCGGTGCGGCTGTTCGGCGCGGTCGCGGTGGCGCTGACCGGCTGGGCGCTGCACGGCGCGGCGCGGGCGGCCGGGGCGCCCCATGGCGTCGCGCTCGGGGCGGGGCTGCTCTACGTGGCGCACAGCGTGCTGCTCGGCGGGCTCGCGACCAACACGGAGGTGCTGCTGGCGCCCTTCGTGGCCGCGGCGATGGCGCTCGGCGTGCGCGGGGCGGCGCGGGCGCTGGAGCGGGGGGCGGCGCCGCGCTGGCGGGACCTCGTGGCGACGGGGCTGCTCGTCGGCGCGGCGCTGACCGTGAAGCCGGTGGCGGTGCCGGAGGGTTCCCTCGCCTTCCTGCTGCTGACCGCGCCGGCGTGGCGGCGCGGCGCACTGCCCTGGCGGCGCGGGCTCGCGATGGCGGCGGCCTATGCCGCGCTGTGCGCGGCGCCGACCGCGCTGTTCGCCCTGGCCTATGCGCTGCATGGCGCGTTCTGGGAGTTCCTCGACGGGTCCTTCCTCGCGCCGCTGCGCTACGGCGGCGAGCGGCTCGATCCCGGCACGGCCGCCTGGCAGGTGGGGACGGCGATGCTTGGGCTCGCCTGGTTGTTCGTCATGGCGGCGCTGGCGCCGCTGCCGGCGCGGCGCGGGGCGGCCGAGGAGGGCTGGGCCCGGCGGCTGGGCGCGGTGGGGGCCTTGTGGTTCGTCGCCGCGAGCCTCGCCGTCGCCATGCCGGGCATGTTCTTTGAGCACTACTTCCTGCTCTGGCTGCCGCCGCTCGCGCTGCTTGCCGCCTGCGGGGCGTGGCGGCTGGCGACGTGCTGCATCGCGCCGCCGCCGCGGCGCGCCGGCCTCGCCTTCGCCCTGGTGATCGCGGCCCTGAGCGTGGACGCCTGGCTCGGCGACGCGGTGCCGCGCATGCAGCGCGGCGTCGGCCTGCGCGAGCCGGACCCGGTGCGCGGGGTGGCGGCCGCGCTCGCCGCCGCGGTGCCGCGCGGGGCGCCGGTGCTGGTCGCCAACTACCACCCGGTGGTCCATGCGCTCGCCGATGTCGGGCTGGCCACGCGCTACGTCTTCCCGGCGCAGCTCACCGGCCGCTACGGCGCGGTGGCGGGCATCGACATGGACGCCGAGGTGGCGCGCGTGCTCGCCTCCCGCCCCGCGGCGATCGTGGTGGACCGCGGCTGGTGGACGGCCATGCGCCCGACGGTGCGGGCGATGCTCGAGGAGGCGCTCGCGCAGGACTACGCGATCGCCGCGACGGTGATGGAGGAGCGCGGGCCGGTGGAGATCTGGCGCCGGCGCTGAGCGCGGGGCGGCGCGCTGGCCATCGGCCGGCCGCCTCGCTATTCGGGCCGGGTCGGTGCCGATGCCGGAAGCCGCCCGTGTCCGAACAGCTCAGCTACGTGCTCTCGAAGGTGCTCTGGTTCCCGCTGCGGCCCGGGACCTTCGCGCTGCTGCTCGGCTGGCTCGGGCTGTGGGCGCTGTGGCGGCGGCGGCGCTGGGGACGGTGGCCGCTGCTCGCCGCGCTCGGCTTCTACACCGCCGTGTTCGCGACGCCGCTCAGCCAGTGGGTGCTGATCCCGCTCGAGGAGCGCTTTCCCCGTCCGGCCGCGGCGCCGGCGCGGGTGGACGGCGTGGTGGTGCTCGGCGGCATGGTGGACCAGACCATCACCGAGGCGCGCGGCATCCCGGCGCTCAACGGCGCGGCGGAGCGGCTGACCGAGATGGTCGCGCTGGCGCGGCGCTATCCGCAGGCGCGGCTCGTCTTCACCGGCGGGCAGGGCTCCCTGGTCCATGGCGGGCTGACCGAGGCCGACGTCGCGCGCGCGCTGCTCACGGCCATGGGTGTGCCGCCGGAGCGCGTGACCTACGAGGAGGCGGCGCGCAACACGCACCAGAACGCGGTGCTGACGCGCGCCCTGATGCGACCCGGTCCGGGCGAGACCTGGCTGCTCGTGACCTCCGCGAGCCACATGCCGCGGGCGGTGGGCGTGTTCCGCAAGGCGGGGTGGGAGGTGCTGGCCTGGCCGGTGAACTACCGCACCGGGCGCAGCCTCGTCGTCTGGTACGACGCCCCCTTCCCGGAGCGGCTGGCGCAGTTCGAGACCGGGCTGCGGGAGTGGCTCGGGCTGCTCGCCTACCGGGCGATGGGGCGGACCGACGCGCTGTTCCCGGCGCCGTGACGCGGGGCGCCGCGCCGGTCAGGCGAGACGCGGGCCCCCGGCTTCCGCGAGCGTCGCCAGCTCGCCGACGGTGACCGGCCTGAGCGGCGGACGGACGCGCGGCGGCCCGATCTCCGCCGGGGGGACGCCGCGGGCGGCGGCGATGGTGCCGACGAGCGGGAGGAGGCAGGTGCGGCCCTGGCACGGCCCCATGCCGGCGCGGGTGAAGGCCTTCGCCTGGCTCGGCCCCAGCGCGCCGAGCTGCACCGCCTCGCGCAGCGCGCCCGCGGTGACGCCCTCGCAGCGGCAGACCACGACCTCGTCGGCCGGCGCGGCAAGGGCGGGGCGCGGCGGGAACAGCGTGTCCAGCAGGCGGCGCAGCGCGACCTCGCGCCGGAGCAGGCGCCGGAGCGGGGCGGCGCGCGCCGCTGCCCCGGCGGGGGTGAGCCGGCCGAGATCGGCGGCCGCGCCGAGGGCGGCGATGTGCCCCCGCAGCCCGGCGGCGCGCGCGCCGAGGATGCCGCCGGCATCGCCGGCGATCAGGATCCGCGGCTCGCTGCTGCGGCCGAAGGGATCGAGCACGGGGCGGAAGCAGGCCTGCGCGTCGTCCCACGCATGGGCGCAGCCGAGCGAGAGCGCCGCGTGCACGTTCGGCACCACGCCCTCGTGCAGCAGGAGCCCGCGCGCCGGCGCCTCCCGCCGCGCGCCGTCGGCGCCGCGCCAGCGCAGGCGCGCGATGCGGCCCCCTTCGCCGAGGGCCTCCACCGCCTCCACGCCGCGGTGCACGGGGATGCCCGCGCGCGCGACGGCGCGCCGCCAGGCGAGGCCCTCGGCAACGGAACGCCATGCCGTCGCCACGGCCGCGGGATGCCGCGCGGCGGCGCGCCAGGCGCCCGGCGGCGCGGTGTCGAGCACCCCGGCGACGCGGCCGCCGAGCGCCAGCACCTGCGCGCAGTAGAGCCACACCAGCGGCCCCTGGCCCGCGACCCACACGCCGGGATCGGGGAGGGCGCCGGAGGTCTTGAGCAGGATCTGCGCCGCGCCGACCGTCATCACCCCGGGCAGGGTCCAGCCCGGGATCGGCACCGGCCGTTCCAGCGCGCCGACGGCGAGCAGCACGCGCTCGCCGCGGAGGACCGAGGCGATGCCGGCGCAGCTCGCCATCACCCGGCCGTCGCGCTCCACCTGCCAGACCTGCGTCTCCGGGCGGTAGGCGGCGCCGGAGCCGCGGAAGGCGGCGACCCGCGCGGCGCCGGCGCGGCCCTCGGCGCCGAGCGCGGCGGCGAGCGGCGCGTCCGCGGCGGCGCGCTCGACGGCGCGCCAGACCTGCCCGCCCGGCGAGGGCTGCTCGTCGAGGACGACGGTGGAGAGGCCGAGCCGCGCCGCCTCGGTGGCGGCGGACAGGCCGGCGGGGCCGGCGCCGACGACGACGAGATCGAAGCGCTCCTCGCGCGGCGTCATCGCAGGCGCGGCGCGCCGGGCTGGCGCTCGATCGCCATGCCCTCGCGCACCGTGACGAGGCAGGCCTGGCGGGAGGGTTCGCCGTCTATCACCATCAGGCACTCGTGGCAGGTGCCCATCATGCAGTAGGGCGCGCGCCGCTCGCCGGTCGCGGCGTCGGTCCGCGTGTGGCCGAGGCCGGCGAGCAGCACCACCGCCGCCACCGTGTCGCCCGCGCGCGCCCGCACCGGACGGCCGTCGAGCGTCACCGTGACGGCCTGCGTCGCCTCGCGCGCCGGGTCAGGCGGCCTGTGGAACATCGAAGCGCTCCGGCGCGAAGGGCCGCAGGGTGTCGGGGAGGCGCTCGGCGAGGATCGCCTCGGCGAGGTCGTTGGCGTGCACGGCGGCGAGCGTGACGCCGGAATGGCAGATGGCCGCGTAGGCGCCGGGGAAGCGCGCCGACCGGTGATAGACCGGGAACCCGTCCGGCGAGAGCACGCGCAGCCCCGCCCAGGCGCGGACCACGCGGGCGCGGGCGAGGCCGGGCATGACGCGCACCGCGTTCGCCGCGATCGCCGCCTCGCCGGCGAGGGTCGTGCCGGTGTCCATGCCGGCGTCCTCGTGCGTCGTGCCGAGCAGGATCGTGCCGTCGGCGGTCTGGCGGATGCCGTTGGCGGGCAGCGGGATGCAGGGCTGCACCCGCTCGGTCACCATCACCTGGCCGCGCTCGGCGCGCAGCGGCGCGCGCAGGCCGAGCGCGCCGGCGAGCGCGGGGGTGCCGTGGCCGGCGGCGAGCACCAGCTTCGCCGCGCGGATCGGGCCGGCCGGGGTGTCGGCGGTGAAGCCCTCGCCGTCGGGCCGCACCGCGCGCGCCGGCGCGTCGGGCCGGTAGGCGGCGCCGTGGCGCCGCAGCGCGGCGTGCAGGGCGCGCAGCAGGCGCAGCGGGTTGGCGCAGCCGTCGTGCGGGCAGAAGGCGGCGCCGGTGACCTCGGGGCCGAAGCGCACGCCGGGCATCAGGCGCTCCAGCGCGGCGCGTTCCAGGAGTTCGAGGCCGTACACCTCCGGCCCGGCCTGGTTGTGCAGGCGGAGGATCGTCGTGCGGCGCGCCTCGAACCCCTCCTCGCCGAGGCAGTAGGCGAGGCCGCCGCGCCGCTCGTGCTCCGGGCTGATGCCGGTGGCCTCGGCGAGCTCGGCGGCGAAGGCGCCCCAGAGGTCGGCGGAGCGGCGGGTCCAGCGGGCGTAGGCGGGCATCCCGTCGCCCTTGGACTGCACCCAGACGAGCCCGAAATTCACCCGCGCCGAGCGCAGCGCGCCGTCGCCCTGGTCGAGCACGACGACGCGCGCGCCGCGCCTCGCGAGGCCGTAGGCGATGGCCGAGCCGACCATGCCGCCGCCGACGACGGCGATGTCGTGGTGCTCCGCCCCCGCCATCGCGCTCAGCCCAGCACGGCGACCGTCATGCGCCGGATCAGGTCGAAGTCGATCTCGGCGCCGAGGCCGGGCCGGTCGGGGGCGCGCACCATGCCGTCCCTGCCGATCTCGATGTCGTCCACGACGCCGTACTTCTGCGCCTCGGCGGGCAGCAGCACCTCGAAGAACTCGGTGTTCGGGATCGCCATGGCGAGGTGCAGGTTGGCGAAGTTGTTGAGCGAGTTGCCGCCGTGGTGGATCTCGTAGTTCATGCGGAAGGCCTGGGCGAGGTGCGCGGTCTTGAGCACCGTGGTGATGCCGCCCTTCACCGCGACGTCGCCGCGCAGGTAGTCGGTGGCGCGGTTCATGATCCAGGCCGCGTAGCCGTCGAGGCCGCCGAGCGGGTACTCCGTCGCCATGATCGGGATGCGCAGGAGCTGGCGCAGCTTGACGTAGTTGTAGAGGTCCTGGTCGGCGAGCGGGTCCTCGTACCAGTAGAAGCCGAGCTCCTCCGCCGCCTTGCCGACGCGGAGCGCGGTCGGGAAGTCGTAGGCCCAGGTGGAGTCGAGCATGATCCGGTAGTCGTCGCCGACGGCGCGGCGCACGGCGCGGCAGGCGGCGATGTCGGCCTCCGGCCGCTGCGGCGGGTGGATCTTGTAGGCGGCCCAGCCGGCCTCCCGGTAGCGCACCGCCTCCTCGGCGTAGGCGTCCGGGGAGGGGAGGATGGCGGAGCTGGCGTAGGCCGGGATCGCCTCGCGGTAGGTGCCGAGCAGGCGGTGCACCGGCACGCCGAGCGCCTTGCCGGCGAGATCCCACAGCGCCACGTCCACCGCGCCGATCGCGCGCGGCGTCGCCTGGCGGATGCGGGTCCAGAGCCGCGCCACGAGCTTCTCCCGGTCGAGCGGGTTCTCGCCCAGGACCAGCGGCTTCAGCCAGCGGATCAGCATCGCCGCCTCCGCATCCGCCGGGATGGTGGCGGAGCCGAGGAAGGCGTGGCCGGTGACGCCCTGGTCGGTGCGGATCTCGAGCAGGCCGAGCCGCGATTCGCCGGCGGACGCCGCAGTGTGCGCGCCGTAGGTGACGGGCGGGATGTCCTTCCAGGCGAACAGCGTCAGGACGACGTCGGTGATCCTCATGGCGCGCGGCCTCCCCTCCCGGAGCGGCGCAGCCTATCCCGCCCTCGCCGGCGGCGGGAGACGGGTTGCCGGCGCCGCGGGCGCGGCAGCGATGCCACGCTTCGGGGCGAAATCAGACCTGCCCGGTCAGGAAATCCTTCCAAAGCCGTATCCGGGCCGGCATCTTCGCCTCGCCGGCGGGGTCCCGCCGCGGCGGCCCATTACCTTCGGCCGCCGGAGATGCGAATAGTGCGGATACGGACCGGAACGTCCCCGCCGGCGTTCCGCTGGGGGAATGAGGCATGCGGGTGATCCTGGCGCAGCCGCGCGGGTTCTGCGCGGGTGTCGTGCGGGCGATCGCGATCGTCGAACGCGCCATCGAGATGCACGGCCCGGGCGTCTACGTGCGCCACGAGATCGTGCACAACCGCCGCGTGGTGGAGGACCTGGAGCGCCGCGGCGCGATCTTCGTCGAGGAGCTCGACCAGGTGCCGCCGGGCGCGGTGACGGTGTTCAGCGCCCACGGCGTGTCGCGGCAGGTCGAGGCCGCCGCGGCGGCGCGCGGCCTCGACGTGCTCGATGCGACCTGCCCGCTGGTCTCCAAGGTGCACAACGAGGGCCGCCGCTATGCCGCCCAGGGCCGCGCGGTGATCCTGATCGGCCATGCCGGCCACCCCGAGGTCGTCGGCACGCTCGGCCAGATCGACGGCGAGGTGCATCTGGTGGCGGATGCGCAGGACGTGGAGCGGCTGGCGCTGCCGCGCTCCCGCCCGGTCGCCTACGTGACCCAGACGACGCTCTCGGTGGACGACACGCGGGCGACCATCGAGGCGATCCGCGCCCGGTTCGACGACGTCGTCGGGCCCGACACGCGCGACATCTGCTACGCCACCCAGAACCGCCAGACCGCGGTGCGCGCGCTGGCGCGGCAGTGCGACGTGCTGCTCGTGGTGGGGGCGGCGAACAGCTCCAACTCCAACCGGCTGCGCGAGATCGGGGCGGAGCAGGGCGTGCCCTGCCACCTGATCCCCGACGCCTCGGCGCTGCGGCCCGAATGGGTCGCGGGCGCGCGCACCGTCGGCATCACCGCCGGCGCCTCGGCGCCCGAGAGCCTGGTGCGGGAGCTGGTCGAGGCGCTCGGCCGCGTCGCGCCGGTCGAATCCGTCAGCACGCTGGAAGGCGTGGTCGAGAACGTGCACTTCCGCCTGCCGGCCGCGCTGGAACCGCGCTCCCCCGCGGCGGCCGCGGCGGCGTCGGCGCAATAGGGCGGTCGCGGCATGGGCATCCCCCTCGCGCAGCAGTTGCGCATCGGCGCCTACATCCTCCGCCAGCGCCTCGCCGGCCGGAAGCGATACCCGCTGGTGCTGATGCTGGAGCCGCTGTTCAGGTGCAACCTGGCCTGCGCCGGCTGCGGCAAGATCGACTACCCCGACCCGATCCTGAACCGCCGCCTCTCTTTCGAGGAGTGCATGGAGGCGGTGGAGGAGTGCGGCGCGCCGGTGGTGGCGATCGCCGGCGGCGAGCCGCTGCTGCACAAGGAGATGCCGAGGATCGTCGAAGGCTGCCTCGCGCGCGGCAAGGTGGTGATCCTCTGCACCAACGCGCTGCTGCTCGAGAAGCAGCTCGACAGGTTCACGCCGCATCCGCGACTCACCCTCGACATCCACCTCGACGGCGACCGCGAGCAGCACGACTGGGCGGTGAGCCAGAAGGGCGTCTACGACCGCGCCGTGCAGGCGCTGAAGGCGGCGCGGGCGCGGGGCTTCCGCGTCGCGATCAACTGCACGCTGTTCAACAACGCCGATCCGGAGCGCATGGCGCGGTTCTTCGACGACGTGACCGCGATGGGCGTGGACGCGATCATGGTCTCGCCGGGCTATGCCTACGAGCGCGCGCCGGACCAGGCGCACTTCCTCAACCGGCGCCGCACCAAGGAGCTGTTCCGGGCGATCTTCGCGCGCGGCAGGGGCAGGGGGTGGCGGTTCGGCAACTCGCCGCTGTTCCTCGACTTCCTCGCCGGCAACCAGAGCTACCGCTGCACCCCCTGGGGCAACCCGACGCGCAACGTCTTCGGCTGGCAGCGCCCCTGCTACCTGATCGGCGAGGGCTACGCGAGGAGCTTCCGCGCGCTGATGGAGGAGACCGACTGGGACTCCTACGGCACCGGGAACTACGAGAAGTGCGCCGACTGCATGGTGCACTCCGGCTACGAGGCGACGGCGGTGATGGACGCGGTGAAGCGGCCGTGGAAGGCGCTGTGGGCGGCGCTGCGCGGGCCGCGCACCGCGGGGCCGATGGCGCCCGAGATCCCGCTCGAGGGCCAGCGCCCGGCGGAGTACGTGTTCTCACGCCACGTGGAGCAGGCGCTCGCCGAGGAGCAGGAACGGCAGAAGCGCGAGCGGGAGAGGGCCGCGCCCCAGATCGCGGCCGAGTAGCGCGACGGCGCGGCGAAGCGCCGCCAGCGCGGCGCGGCTGCGCGCGGCGAGGCGGAGCAGGTCGGCGAGGTCGCCCGGGCGGCGGGCCAGCGCGCGAAGGACGGCCAGCGGGTCGGCGCGGCCCTCCGGGGTCAGGCCGGCGAGGGCGGCGGGCGGGATGCGCTCGGCCGCGGTGTCGGCGACGGCGCGCAGCGCGGCGAAGGGCAGGCCGCGCGCGGCGGCGAAGGCGGCGGCGGGCCCGGATTCGAGGTCCACGGCAAGCGCGCCGGTCGCGAGGCGAAGCGCCCGCTTGGCGGCGGCGTCGGCGACGACGGCATCGGCGCCGGCGAACGGGCCTGCGCGGGCGCCGGTCGCGGCGGCGAGGGCGGCGGACCAGCCGGGATCGGCGGGGTAGGGCGCGCCCTCGGCGCCGCGCAGTTCCGTCGCGACGAGCAGGTCGCCCGGCCGCAGCGCGGGGTCGAGCGCGCCGGCGATGCCGAAGCTGAGCACCGCCGCCGCGGCGCGCCTGTCCTCGCTCCCCCGGGGCCGCGCCCCTGCTCCGCCGGGCGCGCGGTCGGGAGCTTCCGCCCACGCCTGCAGCAGCCGCGCCGCGCGCCGCGGATCGCCGCCCGCGCACACGACCGTCGCCTCCGCGGGCAGCAGCGCCGCCTCGCGCCGCATGCCGACGACGACCAGCAGCGGCGCGGCGGTCACAGCCCGTGCGGCACGACGCGCGAATTGCCGCGCCGCAGGGCGCGCAGCCGCGCCAGCGCCCAGACGGGGAAGATCTGCCGGTAGCCGTGGTAGCGGAGGTAGAAGACGCGCGGGAAGCCGGTGCCGGTGTAGGCCTCCTCGGGCCAGGTCCCGTCCGGCCGCTGGCTGCGCAGCAGGAAGGCGGCGCCGCGCGCCACCGCCTCGTCCTCCGCCGCGCCGGCGGCCATCAGCGCGAGCAGCGCCCAGGCGGTCTGCGAGGCGGTGCTCGGGGCCGGCGCGCGCGGCGCGGTCCGGTCGAGCGCGTAGCTCGCCCCGTCCTCGCCCCAGCCGCCATCGGGGTTCTGCCGCGCCTTCAGCCACGCGACCGCGCGCCGCATCGGCGGCGCGTCCGGGGGCAGCCCGGCGGCGTTCAGCGCCGTCACCACCGACCAGGTGCCGTAGACGTAGTTCACGCCCCAGCGGCCGAACCAGGAGCCGTCGGGCTCCTGCTCGCGCAGCAGCCAGTCGGTCGCGCGCGCGACCACCGGGTCCTCGGGGCCGTCGCCGAGCTGGGCGAGCATGGCGAGGCAGCGGCCGGTCACGTCCGCGGTCGGCGGGTCGAGCAGCGCGCCGTGGTCGGCGAAGGGGATGCTGTTCAGCGCGTGGTGCTCGTTGTCGGCGTCGAAGGCGCCCCAGCCGCCGCCGCGCGACTGCATGCCGCGCACCCATTCCGCGGCGCGCGCGATGGCCGCGTCCACCGCCGCGCCCTCGAGCAGGCCGGAGGAGCGGGCGCGATCCAGCGCCAGCACGACCGCGGCGGTGTCGTCCACGTCCGGGTAGTGGGGGTTGGCGTACTGGAAGGCCCAGCCGCCGGGCCGCACGCCGGGTCGCCGCCAGGCCCAGTCTCCGACCACGTCGAGCACCTGGCGCGGCAGCAGCCATCGCAGCCCGGCGCGCGCGGCCGCCTCGTCGCGCGGATCGCCCGTCTCGATCAGGGCATGGCAGGCGAGTGCGGTGTCCCAGACCGGCGAGAGGCATGGCTGGAGGTAGGCCTCGTCCACGCCGCGCCCGGTGACCAGCTTCTCGATGGCGGCGCGGGCGGTGCGCATGCGCGGATCATCCTCGGGGACGCCGAGGCAGCGGTACATCAGCAGGGCGTTGACCATGGCGGGGAAGATGCCGCCGAGCCCGTCCTCGCCGTTCAGTCGCTCGGTGACGAAGGCTTCGGCCAACGCCTCGGCGCGCCGGCGCGGGCCGGCGGGGAAGACGTGCTGCGCCGTCTGCAGCACGCGGTCGAGGGCGCGGAACAGGGTGGCCCAGGGCTCCTTCTCATGCTCCCCGCCCGGCCAGCGCCGCACCCGCTCCGGCGGCACGAGGAACAGCTCGCGGACGCTCACGCCGCGCGGGTTCGCGGCGCGCGGGCGGCGCGCCATCACCACCAGCAGGGGCACCAGCACGGTGCGCGCCCAGTAGGAGATCTTCGCGATGTGGAACGGGAACCACCGCGGCAGCAGCATGATCTCCGGCGGCATCACCGGCACGGCGCGCCACGGCACCTCGCCGAACAGGGCGAGGGCGATGCGGGTGAAGACGTTGCAGCGTTCCGCGCCGCCGGCGGCGCGGATCGCCTCGCGGGCGCGGCGCATGTGCGGGGCCTCGGGGCCGTCGCCGATCAGCCTGAGGGCGAAATAGGCCTTCACGCTGCACGAGACGTCGGGGGCGCCGCCATGGAACAGCGGCCAGCCGCCGTGGTCCGGCGACTGCAGGCGGCGGAGGTAGCGGGCGAAGCGGGCCTCGCGCTCGGGCGGGTCGGGCTCGCCGAGAAAGTGGCGCAGCAGGATGTACTCGGCCGGGATGGTCGCGTCCGCCTCGAGCTCGAAGGCCCAGTGCCCGTCCGGGCGCTGCGCCGCGCGCAAGGCCGCGGCGCCGCGGTCCACCGCCTCGTCGAGGAGGTCGCGGCCGAGGAGGTCGGCCGGCGCGGCGAGCGCCGCCGACGGGAAGTCCTGCATCTTCGACACGCTGATCGTTCCTGGGTCCGCGAACATAGCCCGGGATGCGGGCCTGCCGAAAGCCAGGGGGCGAATGCCGCTGCGCACCGATCGCGGAACAGGCGCGCGGCCGCCGGCGTCGTGGCCGGGACGCGACGGGGCCGGCCCCCGCCCCGCGGCTCGGGCGGCCGGTCAGCCGTCTCCGGCCTGCGAGGGGTCGGCCCGCGGGCCGGGCTCGCCCTTCCACATGCCGCCGCGGCCGCGCGCCTCCTGCCAGGCCGAATCGAGCGTGAACAGCATGTAGGCCGCGGCGATTCCCGGCAGCGCCAGGCCCCAGGCCGGCGAGAGGCCGCAGCGCCGCAGCATCGGCACGAACGCTCCCGCCATGGCGAACCAGGCCGCCGCGCCGAGCGCGCGCGCCGCGCCGGCGCCGGCCAGCGCCAGGGCCGGCGGGGCGAGGAAGACCAGGGCCAGGGCGAGCAGCATCCCCGCCAGCGCCAGCGGGCTGTAGCCGAGCTGCGCATAGGCGGTGCGCGCCACCATGCGCCGGATGCCGTCGAGGCCCCGGTAGCCGCGCAGGCTGACCACGCGATCGGTGAGGCCGAGCCAGATCGGTCCCTGCGCCTTCATCCGCCGGGCGAGCGCGCAGTCGTCGATGATCGCGCCGCGGATCGGCTCGAGCCCGCCCGCGCGCGCGAAGGCGGCGCGGCGCAGCAGCACGCAGCCGCCCGCGGCGGCGGCGGTGCGGGCGCGCGGCGCATTGGCCCAGCGGAAGGGGTAGAGCATCTGGAAGAAGAACACGAAGGCCGGGATCAGCGCCCGCTCGGCGAGGCTCTCGCAGCGCAGCCGCGCCATCAGCGAGACGAGCACCGCGCCGGTGGCCTCCGCACGGGCGACGAGGCGGCGCAAGCTGTCCGGGGCGTGGCGGATGTCCGCGTCGGTGAACAGCAGGTAGTCGCAGGGCGAGTCGGCAAGATGACCGAGGCCCTGGCGGAGGGCCCAGAGCTTGCCGGTCCAGCCGGCGGGGCGCGCCCCGCCCCGGATGACCTCCAGCCGGGGGTCGCCGCCCGCCGCGTCCCGCGCCGCCTCCGCCGTGCCGTCGCGGCTGCGGTCGTCCACCAGCACGACGCGGAGCGGTCCCGGATAGTCCTGCGCCAGCAGCCCCGCGACGGTGGCCCCGACGGTCGCGGCCTCGTCGCGCGCCGGCACCACCACGGCGACGGCCGGCCAGCACGCGGGCTCCGGCAGCGCGCCGGCGTCGCGGTCGTCCACGTCGCAGCGCCAGAAGCCGCCGCGGCCGAGGATCAGCACGGCCCAGGCGAGCGCCGCGGCGAGCGCGACCGCGAGGCTCACCGCCGGAGCATTCCCGCCTGGCGGAACCAGTCGAGGGCGTCGTCCACCGCCTCGGTCCAGGGACGGGCGCGGTAGCCGAGCTCCCGCTCGGCGCGGGCGCTGGAGAAGAACATCCGGTGCGCCGCCATGCGCAGGCCGTCGCGGGTCAGCATCGGCTCGCGCCCGGTCAGGCGCGCCCAGCCCTCGGAGGCGGCGGCGAGCGGCCAGAGCGGGCCGCGCGGCAGCCGGACCGGATCGCGGCGGCCCGCGCGGCGCGCGATGTGGCGCAGCAGGTCGCCGAGCGCGACGTCCTGGCCGCCGAGGATGTAGCGCTCGCCGATCCGGCCGCGCTCCAGCGCCGCAACGCAGCCGGCCGCGACGTCGTCGGCATGGGCGAGGTTGAGGCCGGTATCCACGTAGGCGGGCATGCGGCCGCGGGCGGCCTCGAGGATGACGCGGCCGGTCGGGGTCGGGCGCCGGTCGCGGGGGCCGACCGGGGTGGAGGGATTGACGATCACCGCCGGCAGGCCCCGGTCGCGGACCATCGCCTCCACGGTGCGCTCGGCCAGGGTCTTGCTGCGCTTGTAGGGGCCGATCGCCTCCTCAGGCCGGGCGGCGTCGGCCTCGTCGGCGGGGGTGCCATCGGGACGGGGCTTCAGCGCGGCGACGCTGCTGACGTGCACGACGCGGCGCGCCCCGGCGGCGAGCGCCGCCTCCATCACCGCGCGGGTGCCGCCGACATTGACCCGCTCCATCCGGTCCGGGTCGGGCACCCAGATGCGGTAGTCGGCGGCGCAATGGACCACCGCCGCGCAGCCCGCCGCCGCGGCGTGGACCGAATCCGCGTCGAGCAGGTCGCCGGGGACGGTTTCCACCTCCAGCCCCTCCAGGAGGAGGCGCGGCGTGCCGGGACGGACCAGGGCGCGCACCTCGCGGCCCGAGGCGAGCAGCGCGCGCGCGATAGCCGAGCCGAGGAAGCCGGTGGCGCCGGTCAGCAGCACTCGTTCGGGCATGGTCTCCGCGGGCGGCAGGGAGGCTCCGGCGAACGTGTCGCCGGACGCGGGCCCGATGTCCAGCCGAGAGGCGGCGCCCGTGCTATGTCCGCCCCCATGACCGGTCCCGATTCGCGCGGTCGGCGCGCCCTGCTCGGCATCGCCGCCCTTCTCGTTGCGCCTTCCCTCGCCCGGCCCGCGCGCGCGCAGGCCGGCGAGCCGACGGCGGTGGTCGAGCGGTTCCACGCCGTGCTGCTCGAGGTGATGCGCGACGCGCGGCGCCTCGGCCCGCGCGGGCGCGAGCAGCGCCTGCGGCCGGCGATGGAAGCGGCCTTCGACCTGCCCGCGATGGCGCGCATCGCCGTCGGCCCCGCCTGGACCCGCATGGCGCCGGAGCAGCAGGCCGCGATCGTCGCGGCCTTCACCGACTGGTCCGTCGCCAGCTATGCTGCCCGCTTCGACGGCTATTCCGGCGAGACCTTCACCACGCTCGGCGAGACGGAGCTGCGCACCGGCGACCGCCTGGTGCGCACGACCCTGAACCGGACCGACGGCGAGCCGGTGCAGCTCAACTACCTGATGCGCCGGTCGGCGACGGAGGACTGGAGGATCGTGGACATCTACCTGACCGGCGCGATCAGCGAGCTCGCCTCGCGCCGCGCCGAGTTCACCACGATCCTGCGCGAGGGCGGGCCCGAGCGGCTGGCCGCCGAGCTACGCCGCCGCAGCGCGGCGCTGCTGAGCGGCTGAGCGCCGCCGGGAGCGGCGGCGGCGCCGGGCGGCGGGGCGGCCGCGCGCGGGTCGCCGGAGGCGGGCGGTTCGGCCGGGGCGGCGGCGCCGGGATCCTGCAGCACGTCGAGGCCCTCGTTGGGCTCGGCGGCGCCGACGATGGCGCTGCGCAGCTCGGCCGCCCGGCGCTGGCGCCAGACGCTGCGCAGCCGCGCGTAGAAGTCGAGCGACTCCCGGCGCAGCGCGTCGAGCGATTCGATGTTCTGCTCGCGCAGGTCGATGCCGGCCACGACGCCGCGGCCGATGTTCGCCTCGAACGGGATCAGCCAGTTGAGCGGGTTGAGGAAGCCGTCGCCGACCAGCCCGATCGTGTCGCGGACGGTGGAGGGACCGGCGATGGGCAGGACGAGGTAGGGCGAATCCGCGATGCCCCAGACGTAGAGCGTTTGGCCGAAATCGCCGGTGCGCCGCGCGATGCCCCAGTCGGTCGCGACGTCGAACAGGCCTCCCAGCCCGGCCGTCGAGTTGAAGACGAAGCGCAGCGTGGTGTGGCCGGCATCCTCCAGCCGGCCCTGGAGGAGGTTGTTCGCAAGGACACGCGGCTCCTCCAGGTTCTCGAGGAACCGGCGGATGCGCACGCGCGCGAACTCCGGCACCGCGGCCCGGTAGGCCCTGGCGACCGGCAGGATCACCGCGTCGTCCAGGGCGAGGTTGAAGTCGAACACCTCGCGGTTCAGGGCCTCGTTCGGGTCGCCGGGATCGGTCGGCTCGAACGCTTCGGGGCCGTTCGCGCCGGCCGTGGCGCAGGCGGCGAGCGGGGCGAGAAGAAGGAGGAGGGGCAGCAGCCTGCGGAGCAGGCCCTGGCGGAATCGGGCGGAGCGCATCTTTTCACCATACCGGATCAGGCCCAGGGGCCGGCACCCGCGAAATCACGTCGAGGCAGACAGAAACGCGCAAAAAGCCTGCACCGAAGAGCGCGCGGCATGCTTAACGGGGCCATGCAGCCGCCGCGGAGCTGCTTCCGGACGCACGCGGAGGGGGCGGGAGGCACGCCCCGCCATTCCGAACTCAGGTGCCGGCCACCGGGTCCGCTCCCGCTCCGGCGAATGCGATCCGCCCGCCCTTCCCGCAACCCCGTCTGCTGGGCTAGAGGGCGCATCCATGGCCGGCCAGATCACCATCGAGGAGTTCGAGCGGGTCGAGATGCGCGTCGGCACCATCGTCGACGCCCAGCCCTTCCCCGGGGCGCGCAAGCCGGCGATCAAGCTCTGGGTGGATTTCGGCGGGGCGACCGGCGTGAAGCGCAGTTCGGCCCAGCTCACCGACCACTACACGCCCGACCGGCTCATCGGGCGGCAGGTGGTGGCGGTGGTGAACTTCCCGCCGCGGCGCATCGCCGGCTTCGAGAGCGAGGTGCTGGTGCTCGGCCTGCCGGACGAGAACGGCGCGGTGGTGCTGCTCCGTCCCGACTTCAAGGTGCCCGACGGCGGGCGAGTGTACTGAGCCGCGGCGCCGCATGACCTCGCCGCGCTACTACACTGTCACCTGGGACCAGTTGCACCGGGATTCGAAGGCCCTGGCCTGGCGCCTGGTCGGCCTTGGGCCGTTCACCGGGATCGTGGCGATCACGCGCGGCGGGCTGATCCCGGCGGCGATCGTGGCGCGCGAGCTGGAGTGCCGCGTCATCGAGACGGTCTCGATCCTGACCTACGAGGAAGAGGAGCGGGGCGAGCCGCGCGTGGCCAAGCTGCCCGCGGCCGCCGGGGACGGCACGGGCTGGCTGCTGGTGGACGACCTGGTGGACACCGGCGGCACCGCGCGGGTGGTCCGCGCGCTGCTGCCGAAGGCGCATTTCGCGACCGTCTACGCGAAGCCGCTAGGACGGCCGCTGGTGGACACCTTCATCACCGAGGTCAGCCAGGACACCTGGATCCTGTTCCCCTGGGACACCGAGCCGCAATTCATTGCGCCGATCGCGAAGGCGCACGCAAGCGGGGGCAACGCCGCATAGGGCGCGGGGGGCGGCGGACCGCTCCCGGTCAGGGGCAACGGCGCCTCGGCCGGCCCGGAGGGGCCGCAGCGGCGCATCGGTCGCGGAGTGGCGGCGCGGGGAAGTGGCTGGGGGACCTGGATTCGAACCAGGGCTGACCGGTCCAGAGCCGGTAGTTCTACCGCTAAACTATCCCCCAAGCGGATCGGCGCGCGCCACCCGACACGGCGGTTCGGCCGATGCCCGCTAGCTAGCGCGCGCGGGCCGCCGAAGCAAGCCGCGGGCGGGGGCCAGGCGGGCGCAGGACCGCGGCGACGGCACGCAACGGCCGGATGGCGCGCCGGTCCTGCACGGCCCGTCGCGCGTTCCCCGGGCCGGGGGCCGGGCCGTTCGGCCTCCTCGAATCCGCTTGCCGCTCCGCCCACATAGCCGGATCATCAGACGTCCGCCCCTACGGAGCGGACCGGACGCCCGAGATGCCCGACGATTCCGCATTCGCCGCGGCCGAAGCCGCCGCGGCGGCCGTCTCCGCCGACCCGCCGCCATCGCCGCCGGCGCGGGTGGGGACGGGCCCGCATGGGCCATGGGGCGGCGGCGGGCTGGCCCCGGCCTTCGCGGCGCTCGACCTCGGCACCAACAACTGCCGGCTGCTGATCGGGGCGCCCGGGCCGGCCGGCGGGTTCCGCGTGCTCGACGGCTTCAGCCGGATCGTGCGGCTCGGCGAGGGCCTCGCGGCCACCGGGCGGCTGTCCGAGGCGGCGATGGGGCGGGCCCTCGCGGCGCTGCGCGCCTGCGCGGAGAAGCTGGCGCGGCGGCCGGTGCGGAGGCTCCAGGCGGTCGCCACCGAGGCCTGCCGCCGCGCCACCAACGGCCCCGCCTTCCTCGCCCGCGTCGAGGCGGAGACCGGCCTCCGGCTGCGCATCATCTCCGCGCGCGAGGAGGCCGAGCTGGCGATGGAGTCCTGCGCCCCGCTGCTCGAGCCCGGGGACCGCAGGGCGCTCCTGTTCGACATCGGCGGGGGCAGCACGGAGATCGCCTGGATCCGGGTGCGCCCGCCACGCGAGCGCGGGGGGCGGCCGGAGCACCAGAATGCGGCCGGGATACCGGAGCTGATCGGATACCTCTCCCTGCCGCTCGGCGTCGTCACCCTGGCCGAGCGGGCCGGCCTTTCCTGCTTCTCGGAGCGCGGCTTCCTCGCCGTGGTCGAGGAGGTCGCGGCCCACTTCGCCGCCTTCGACCGGGTGCACTGCATCGGGCAGGAGATCCGCGCCGGCGGGGTGCGGCTGATGGGCACCTCCGGCACCGTGACCACGCTGGCCGGCGTGGCGCTGGCGCTGCCGCGCTACCGCCGGCCGCTGGTGGACGGCCAGACCCTCGACTGCGAGGCGGCCGACGCGGCACTCGCCGACCTGTTCGCGCTGGGGCGCGAGGGGCTGGCAGCGCACCCCTGCGTCGGGCCGGAGCGGGTGGAATTCGTGCTGCCGGGCTGCGCGGTCTATGCGGCGATCCGCCAGGTCTGGCCGGCGCCCCGGCTGACGGTGGCCGATCGCGGCCTGCGCGAGGGGATGCTGATGCGCATGATCCGCGCCGACCGGGCCGCGGCGCGATCGGCGCGATGGCGCCACCAAGCGGCCGAGGGCGCTGCCGCCGGGGTGGCGGCGCTGTTCGCCGCGCCGGGCCGCGCCTGACGCGTCGGGGGGGCCGCGCCATGCCGAGATCGCCCGCGGGGGGTCGCCTCCTGGCCAGCCGGCTGCGCGACGCCAAGAGGCGCAGCGCGGGCAGCCAGCGCTGGCTGACGCGCCAGCTCAACGACCCCTATGTCAGGGCGGCGCAGGCGCAGGGGCTGCGCTCCCGGGCCGCGTTCAAGCTGCTCGAGCTGGACGCGAGGTTCCGCCTGCTCCGGCCCGGGGCGCGCGTGGTGGACCTCGGCGCCGCGCCGGGCGGCTGGACGCAGGTGGCGGCGCGCAAGGTCGGCCCGTCGGGGCGGGTGGTGGCGCTCGACCTGCTGCCGATGGAGCCGGTGCCGGGCGCGACCGTGCTGCAGGGCGACTTCCGGGAGGAGGAGACCGAGCGGCGCGTCGAGGAGGCGCTCGGCGGGCCGGCGGACCTCGTGCTCTCCGACATGGCGCCGAACACCACGGGGCACGCGGCGACGGACCATCTGCGCATCGTCGCGCTCGCCGAGATCGCGCTCGGCTTCGCGCTGCGCGTGCTGGCGCCGGGCGGGGCGTTCGTCGCGAAGGTGTTCCAGGGCGGAGCGGAGCGGGGGCTGCTCGACGCGCTGCGGCGCAACTTCGCCGCCGTCCGCCACGCCAAGCCGCCGGCGAGCCGGAAGGAATCGAGCGAGCTCTACGTGGTGGCGACGGGGTTCCGGGGCGCCGCCGCGGTGCCGGCGGCGGGCGGCGCAGCGCAGACGTGAGCGGGCCGCAACGCTCGCGCGCTTGCTAAGCCGCGCCTCCGGCGGCTATGGGGGCGCGCCAAGGCAGCGGATGGCGAATCCTTCCCCCATGGCACCCGACACATTGCCCGACCCCGCCCGGCGCCTCGTGATCGAGGAGGCGCTGGCCTTCGACGATGTCCTGCTGGTGCCGGCCTACTCGACCGTCCTGCCCAGCCAGACCGACACGCGCACGCGGCTGACGCGCGAGATCGCGTTGAACATCCCCCTGGTCGCGGCGGCGATGGACACGGTGACCGAGGCGGGCATGGCGATCGCCATGGCGCAGGCGGGCGGCATCGGGGTGATCCACAAGAACCTCTCGCCGGAGGAGCAGGCGGCGCAGGTCCGCCAGGTGAAGAAGTTCGAGTCCGGCATGGTGGTGAACCCGGTCACCATCCATCCCGACCAGACCCTGGCCGAGGTGCAGGCGCTGATGCGCCAGCACCGGATCAGCGGCATCCCGGTGGTGGAGCGCGGCACGGGCCGGCTGGTCGGCATCATCACCAACCGCGACGTGCGCTTCGCGACCGACCCGAACTCCCGCGTCTACGAGCTGATGACGCGCGAGAACCTGGTGACGGTGCGCGAGGGCGTCGCGCCCGAGGAGGCGCGGCGCCTGCTGCACAAGCACCGGATCGAGAAGCTGCTGGTGGTGGACGAGGCGTTCCGCTGCGTCGGCCTCATCACCGTAAAGGACATGGACAAGGCGCTGGCGCACCCGAGCGCGGTGAAGGACGCGCTCGGCCGGCTGCGCTGCGCCGCGGCGACCGGGGTGGGCGAGGACGGCTTGCGCCGTGCCGAGGCGCTGATCGAGGCCGAGGTGGACGTGATCGTGGTGGACACGGCGCACGGCCATTCCGGCGGCGTGCTGGCGGCGGTGGAGCGGATCAAGCGCCTGTCGAACTCGGTGCAGGTGGTGGCCGGCAACGTCGCCACGGCCGAAGGCGCGGAGGCGCTGATCGACGCCGGCGCCGACGCGGTGAAGATCGGCATCGGACCCGGTTCGATCTGCACGACGCGGGTGGTGGCGGGCGTCGGCATACCGCAGCTTACCGCAGTGATCGAGGCGGCGGCGGTGTGCCGCGCGCGCGGCGTGCCGGCGATCGCCGACGGCGGCATCCGCACCTCGGGCGACATCGCCAAGGCGATCGCCGCCGGCGCCGACTGCGTGATGATGGGCAGCCTGTTCGCCGGCACCGACGAGGCGCCGGGCGAGGTGTTCCTCTACCAGGGCCGCTCCTACAAGGCGTATCGCGGCATGGGCTCGCTCGGGGCGATGGCGCGCGGCTCGGCGGACCGCTACTTCCAGCAGGACGTGCAGGAGCAGCTCAAGCTCGTGCCGGAGGGGATCGAGGGGCGCGTCGCCTACAAGGGGCCGGTGGCGACGGTGATCCACCAGCTCGTCGGCGGGCTGCGCGCGGCGATGGGCTACACGGGCAACGCGACGATCGCGGAGATGCAGCGGTCCTGCCGCTTCCGGCGCATCACCAACGCCGGTCTGCGCGAGAGCCACGTGCACGACGTGGCGATCACGCGCGAGGCGCCGAACTACCGCCAGGACTGACGGGGCCGCCGTCCCCTCCGCCGCGCCGGCGCGCGGCGGTTGAGCCGCCGGCCCGGATCGCCGACACTCCACCCTCGCCAAGCCAGCACGGCGGAGCAACGCGAGGGAACGCGCCATGGATTTCGGCCACTTCAACCTGATGAGCTACCGCACGCCCGGCACGCCCACCCGGCAGCTCGTGGACAACGAGGTCGAGCAGGTGAAGCTCGCCGAGCAGGCCGGCTTCTCCACCGCCTGGATCGCCGAGCACCACTTCTCGAACTACTGCGCCAGCCCCTCGCCGCTGATGATGCTCGCCCGCCTCGCCGGCGAGACGACGACGATCCGCCTCGGCACCGCCGTCGTCGTCGTGCCGCTCTACCACCCCGCGCGCCTGCTCGCCGAGATCGGGCTGGTGGATTCCATGACGCACGGGCGCCTCGTCCTCGGCGTCGGCAGCGGCTACCAGCCCTACGAGTTCGACCGCTTCGGGGAGGACCTGAGGAACTCGGTGCCCAAGGTGATCGAGTTCATGCGGATGCTGGAGCTCGCCTTCGGTCAGGAGACCTTCTCCTTCGAGGGCGAGCACTACCGCATGCCGGAGACGCACATCGCCTCCCGCACCGTGAACAACCGCATCCCCGAGGTCTGGGTCGCCGGCGACAATCCGGACCTGCACCGCCTGGCGGCGCGCAAGGGCTACGGCGTGATGGTCACGCCGCGCCACTTCACGCCCGAGCTGCTCGCCAGGGCGCGCGACCGCTTCGCCGCCTCCTGGACCGCCGAGGGGCGCGACCCGCGCGGCATGCGCTTCGCCGTCTCGCGCCACGTCTGCGTCACCGACAGCCGCGAGGAGGTGATGCGCTTCGTCGAGCACTCGCGCTCCCAGGTCCGCCTGTCGCAGAGCCTGCGCCGGCGCGAGGAGCTGATGCAGGGCGCGATGCTGGTCGAGAAGCCCTACGAGAACGAGCCGACGCTCGAGCAGATGGCCGACAACCTCCTCGTCGGCAGCCCGGAGGTGGTCGCCGAGCGCATCGCGCGGGAGATCCGCATCGCCCGGCCCGACCATTACCTGATGAACTTCAGCCCCGGCGGCTCCGACCAGGCGACCGCGCTGCGCTCGATCGAGCGCTTCGCGACGGAGGTGCGGCCGCTGCTCGAGAAGGCGCTCGGCCCTCTCGACCGCCTCGGCGCCGGCGCCCCGGCCCCGGCCGCGGAGTGACGCCGCGCACGCGGCGGCGAGGGCCGGCGCGCGGCCCTGGCCCCGCGCCGCGGCGGCGGGCATGATCCGGCCATGGCCGCCCCGCCTCGCCCCGCCGCCGTGATCTTCGATGCCTACGGCACGCTGCTCGACGTGCAGGCGCCGGTGGCGCGTCACGCGGCGCGCTTCGGGCCGCGCTGGCGCGAGGTCGCCGCGGCCTGGCGGCAGAAGCAGCTCGAATACACCTGGGTGCGCAGCCTGACGGGGCCCCAGCACCACGAGGACTTCTTCCTCTGCACCCGCGACGCGCTGGACTACGTCCTGGCCCGGCATGGCATCGCCGATCCGGCGCTGCGCGAGGACCTGCTGCGGGCCTACCGCCGGCCGGACGCCTTTCCGGAGGCGAGGGCGACGCTCGAGGCGCTGCGCGCGGCGGGCGTGCCGGCCGCGATCCTCTCCAACGGCACGCCCGGCATGCTCGCCGAGGCCTGCGAGGCGGCCGGGATCGCCGGGCTGCTCGATGCGGTCCTGAGCGTCGAGGAGGTCGGCGTGTTCAAGCCCGATCCGCGCGTCTATCGCCTCGCCGCGCGGCATTTCGGCGAGGCGCCCGAGGCGATGGCCTTCGTCTCCGCCAACGCCTGGGACGCCCAGGCGGCGCTCGCCAACGGCTTCGGCGCGGTGCGCGTCAACCGCGCCGGCGAGCCCGACGAGTACGGGCTGCGCGAGGCGGGCGTGCCGGAGATTCCCGACCTCGCCCCGCTGCCCGCGCTGCTGCGCCTCGGCGCGACGTGACGCCCGCCGCGCGGATCGCGGCCGCGATCGAGCTGCTCGCCGCCGTCGAGGCGGAGCCGCGGCGGCCGGCGGACGCGATCGCCAACGACTTCTTCCGCGCCCGCCGCTTCATCGGCGCCTCCGACCGCCGCGCCGTCGCCGAGCGCGCCTGGGGCACGATCCGCCAGCGCCTGCGGCTCGACTGGTGGCTGGCCCGCGCCGGCGCCCCGGCGGCGACGCCGCGGCTGCTGATCGGCGCGCATCTGCTGCTGGCGGAGGGCTGGGACCTGGACGGCCTCGGCCGCGGCGCCTTCCCCGGCGGGCGCTTCGCCGCCGCGCCGCTCGCGCCGGAGGAGCGGCGCGTGCTGGCGCGCCTCGCCGGGCAGGCGCTGCGCCATCCGGAGATGCCGGAGCACGTCGCGCTCAACGTCCCGGAATGGCTGCTGCCGCGCCTGCGTGCGCGCTTCGGCGACGACCTTCCCGCCGAGGCCGCGGCGATGGAACGCCCGGCGCCGCTCGACCTGCGGGTGAACCTGCTGCGCGCGACGCGCGACGAGGCCGCCGCGGCCCTCGCCGCGGAAGGCGTGGAGGCGAGGCCGACGCCCTGGTCCCCCTGGGGCCTGCGCGTCGCCGGCCGCCGGCCCGTCACCGGCACCCGCGCCTTCCGCGAGGGGCTGGTCGAGATCCAGGACGAGGGCAGCCAGATCGTCGCGCTGCTCGCCGACGCGCGGCCGGGGCTCAGGGTCTGCGACTACTGCGCCGGGGCGGGGGGCAAGACGCTCGCCATGGCGGCGGCGATGGGCAACAAGGGCCGCATCGTCGCCTGCGACGTCTCGGCGCCGCGCCTGGAAGGGGCGGTGCGCCGCCTCCGCCGGGCCGGGGTGGACAACGCCGAGCGGCACCTGCTGGTCCCCGGCGACCGCTGGGCGAAGCGCCGCGCCGGCCAGTTCGACCGGGTGCTGGTGGACGCGCCCTGCACGGGAACGGGGACCTGGCGGCGCAACCCGGACGCCCGGCTCCGCACCCTCCCGGACGACCTTGCGGAGCTGACGGCGCGCCAGCGGGAGATTCTCGCCGCCGCAGCGGAACTTGTTCGCCCGGGCGGCCGTCTGATCTACGCTACCTGCTCGGTGCTGCCCGAGGAGGACGAGGGGCAGATGCAGGCGTTCACGGCCGCCCGTGACGATTTCGCACCGATCCCGCCGCGCGACCTCTGGCCGCGCCTCGCGGGCGAGGCCGCGCCCTTCCCGGGCGGCGAGGCGCCGTGGCTGCTCCTCACGCCGCACCGCCACGGCACCGACGGGTTCTTCGTCGCGGTGCTGGAGCGTCGCGCGCCATGACCCACACCGGCTCCGCCACCACCATCTGCATCCGCCGCGCCCGCCCCGCCGACGCCGCCGCGATCGGCGCGGTGCATGCGGAGACCTGGCGCAACACCTATGCCGGGGTGCTGCCCGACGCCTACCTCGCCGCGCTCTGCGCCCGTCGCCTCGGCTGCGCCTACGAGCGGGCGATCCTCGACCGGGCCGACGGGCACGCCGTGTTCGTCGCCGTCGCCTCCGGGGCGGCGGGCGGACAGGGCGGCGAGCCGCCCGCGGTGGTGGGGTTCGCCTCCGGCGGGCGCTCGCGCCGCCCGGCGCTGGCCGAGGGCGAGATCGAGACGCTCTACCTGCTCGAGGACTTCCGCGAGCGCGGGGCGGGGCGGCGGCTGATGCGGGCGATGGCCGCGCACCTCAAGGCGATCGGCTGCCGTTCCGTCATGCTCTGGGTGCTGCGCGACAACCCGACGCGCTGGTTCTACGGGCGGCTCGGCGGCCGCCTCGCGGCGCGCGAGGTGATCCGCTTCGCCGGGCGCGAGGTGGAGCAGAACGCGATGGTGTGGGACCCGATCGAGTCGCTGCTCGCCGCCACCGCCCCGGCGCCGGAACGGTAGGCGCCAGCGGCTTGCGCCGCGCGGCCGGTTGTGCTGGAAGCCGCCATGGTCACTGCCCCGCATTCCGCCCCGTCGTCGCCCGCTGCGGGCGGGCACGACCGCGTCCTCATCCTCGACTTCGGCAGCCAGGTGACGCAGCTCATCGCGCGCCGGCTGCGCGAATCGGGCGTCTATTGCGAGATCTGGCCCTTCTCCGCCGAGGAGGCGCGCATCCGCGCCTTCGCGCCGAAGGCGATCATCCTCTCCGGCGGCCCGGCGAGCGTCCACGAGGGCGAGAGCCCGCGCGCCCCGGCGGTGGTGTTCGCGCTCGGCGTCCCCGTGCTCGGCATCTGCTACGGCCAGCAGGCGATGTGCGCGCAGCTCGGCGGCGAGGTGCAGCCCGCCGACCACCGCGAGTTCGGCCGCGCCTTCGTGGATGTGGTGGACGCGTGCGCGCTGACCGAGGGCGTGTGGGCGAAGGGCGGGCGCGAGCAGGTCTGGATGAGCCACGGCGACCGGGTGACGCGCCTGCCGCCCGGATTCCGCGTCATCGGCGTCTCGGAGGGGGCGCCCTTCGCCTTCATCGCCGACGACGCGCGCCGCTTCTACGGCGTGCAGTTCCACCCGGAGGTCGTCCACACGCCGCACGGCGCGGCGCTGCTCCGCAACTTCACGCACAAGGTCGCGGGCTGCCGCGGCGACTGGACGATGGGCGCCTTCCGCGCCGAGGCGATCGCCCGCATCCGCGACCAGGTGGGGGAGGGGCGCGTGGTCTGCGGCCTCTCCGGCGGGGTGGACTCGGCGGTGGCGGCGGCGCTGATCCACCAGGCGATCGGCGAGCGGCTCACCTGCATCTTCGTGGACCACGGCCTGATGCGCGCCGGCGAGGCGGAGGAGGTCGTCGCCACCTTCCGCGACCGCTTCAACATCCGGCTCGTGCACCGCGACGCCTCCGACCTGTTCCTCGGCGCGCTGCGCGGCGTCACCGACCCGGAGGAGAAGCGCAAGACCGTCGGCCGGCTGTTCGTCGAGGTGTTCGAGGAGGAGCAGCGCCGGCTCGGCGGCGCCGACTTCCTCGCCCAGGGCACGCTCTACCCGGACGTGATCGAGAGCGTCTCCGCGACCGGCGGGCCGAGCGTCACGATCAAGTCGCACCACAACGTCGGCGGCCTGCCGGAGCGGATGCGCATGCGGCTGGTCGAGCCGCTGCGCGAGCTGTTCAAGGACGAGGTGCGCGCGCTCGGGCGCGAGCTCGGCCTGCCGGAGGGCATCGTCGGGCGCCACCCCTTCCCGGGCCCGGGCCTCGCCATCCGCATCCCCGGCGAGGTGACGCGCGAGAAGGCGGACCTGCTGCGCAAGGTGGACGCGATCTTCCTCGAGGAGATCCGCGCCGCCGGGCTCTACGACGCCATCTGGCAGGCCTTCGCCGTGCTGCTGCCGGTGCGCACCGTGGGCGTGATGGGCGACCAGCGCACCTACGACCACGCCTGCGCGCTCCGCGCGGTGACCAGCACCGACGGGATGACCGCCGACGTCTATCCCTTCGACATGGGCTTCCTGACGCGCGTGGCGAACCGCATCGTCAACGAGGTGCGCGGCGTCAACCGCGTCACCTACGACATCACGAGCAAGCCGCCGGGCACCATCGAGTGGGAGTAGCGCGCGACGGCGGCGCCCGCCGCGCGCGCCGCCCCTACAGCGTCTGGCGCCAGGGCTCCAGCACCAGCCGGTAGCCCTCCGGGCCGCGCCCGATGTTCGCGTAGCCCGGGAAGTGCACGTGCATCCCGGCGATCAGCAGCCGGTCGGTCGCCGCCATGTCGAGCACGCGCCTGCGCGTGGCGATCGCGGCGGCGGAGTCCACGTCGAACTCGATGGCCACCTCCGGGCGCGGGATCTGCACGTCCGGGACGTGGACGATGTCGCCCCAGATGAACAGCGCGTCGCTGCCGGAGGCGATCATGTAGCCGGTGTGGCCCGGCGTGTGGCCTGGGATCGGCATGGCGGTGACGCCGGGGAACACCTCGCCGCCGCGGTGCAGGCGCAGCCGGTCGCGGTAGGGGGCGCCCTGCTGGCGGGCGGAGGGGAAGTAGCGGACGCGATGCATCTCCGGCGCCTGCGCCATGCGCGCGTCGTCGTGCCAGTGCGCCCACTCGTCGGCGTGCAGCACCAGCTCGGCGTTGGGGAAGAACGGCCTGCCGGTGGCGGGGTCGGTCAGGCCGTTGGAGTGGTCCGGGTGCATGTGGGTGAGGATCACCGCCTCGACCTGCGCCGGGTCGAGCCCGGCGATCGCCATGTGCTCGAGCAGCCTGCCGGCGGTGTCCTGCATGGTGTTGCCGCAGCCGGTCTCGACCAGGGCGAGCCGGCCGGCGGAATGGATCGCGTAGCAGTTGACGGAGGTGACGCGCGGCACCGGCCGGAAGGACTCGACGAGCATCCGCGCGGCCTCGTCCGGCGTGATGTTCCTCAGCACGTCGAGCGAGCCGACGAGGAAGCCGTCGCTCAGCGCGATGACGGTGATGTCGCCGACGCGGCGGTGGTAGATGCCGGGGATCTGCTTCTGCGGGACCGGGATGCTCATGCGTCCTCCGTTCGGTGGCGGGCTGCCGCGCGTGCCGTCGCGGCGGCCGGCGCGGGCGCTCGGCGGCACTATCCTCGAGGCGGCGCCTCCTGCCCAGCGGGTAGGGCGATACGCGGTCAGGGCGCGGCCAGCACGCGCGCGCAGGCGAGGGGCATCACCGGCGGCGGTCCCGGCGGGCGCGGCGGCGGGCGGCGCGCCTCGGGCGTCAGCCACCAGTCGAGCGTGGCCGCATCGCAGCCGTCGCCCGGCGGCGGCGGCGCCTGGTCGCGGCAGGCGCCGCGGTCGCCATCGGGGCAGCCGAGGCGCACATGCATGTGCGAATCGTGCCCGCGCCAGGGCCGCACCCGGCGGAGCCAGGGCGCGCCCGCCTCGGCGCGGCAGAGCGCGCGCTTGATCGCGTGGTTGACCAGCACGCGCTCGACCCCCGGGCTCTCCGCGGCGAGCCGTATCAGCGCCGCGTGGCGCGGCGTGAAGCGGGCCGGGTCCACGTCGCTCTCGTCCGGCAGGACGAGCGAGGGGACGCGGATGTCCTCCCGCGCCGCGGCCGGGACCCGCGGCTTGGGCGAGAGGTCGAGCCAGATGTCCACGTCGAGCCCGGTCTGGTGGCTGGCGTGGCCGTAGGCCATCGGCCCGCCGCGCGGCTGGGCGAGGTCGCCGATCCACAGGTCCGGGAAGCCGAGCGCCTGCGCCCGGCCGGCGAAGTCCTGCACGAAGGCGATCAGCCGCGGATGCCCCCAGAAGCGGTTGCGCGAGGCGCGCACCACCTGCCAGCCTGGCCCCTCGGGCGGCAATGCCACCGCGCCGGCGATGCAGCCGTTGGCGTGGCCGCCGATGGCACGGGGCGGGCCGGCCGCGGGACGCCTCAGGGCACCCCAGACCTCGCCGCGGTAGGGCGGAGGCGCGGCGGCGGTCACGGCCGAGAGGTCGCCCGTGGGCCGCCGCGCCGGTTCCGCGGCGGCGGGAAGCGCCAGCGCCAGGACCGGCGCCAGCGCCCGCAGCGCGGCAGCGGCCGCCCGCCTCAGAAGCGCCTCTCGAAGACGGTGACCACGTCGCCCGGCTGCAGCAGCGCGTCGCGCGGGGCGCGGTACTCGTGCGCGCGGCCGTCCGGGCCGATCCGGGTGACCGAGACGTAGTCCTGCAGCGCGCGGTAGTTGAAGCCGCCCGCGACGGCGACGGCGGACAGAGCGGTCATGCCCGGTTCATAAGGGTAGCGGCCGCCCCGCTCAACCATGCCGAGAACGTAGATCGGCCGGTAGTTGCGCACCTCCACGGCGACCGAGGGGTCGCGGAACAGCCCCTTGCGCTGCATCTCCCGCTCGATGGCCCGCTCGACGTCCCGCGTGCTGCGGCCCTGCGCCGGCACGGTGCCGACCAGGGGGAGGGCGATCGCGCCGGCGTCGGTCACGCGGAATTCGCCGGTCAGCCGCGGATCGTTGAACACGGTGACCCGCACCTCGTCGTTCGGTCCGAGGCGGTAGGCGTTGGCGCTGCTCCGGTCCGTCTCCGGCAGCGGCGGCAGATGCGCGCCCGGGGCGGCGCAGGCGCCCAGGAGCAGCAGGAGGCCCATGAGCAGGACGAAACGCGGGCTCCGCTGGTTGCGTGATTGTGATCGCATGGGGCAGTCCCTCTTCCTCCACGCCCGGTGAACGCTTTCTCCGGCCGCTCGTTCCGCCGGGCATCCGAACCGGTGTCCTTGCGGGACCGGTCCATCACGCTGTTGTTTTCCGGTGCGCCGCTCCCTTTGCGTCCGCGCGCGTTTACGGCCTCGCGGCGACGCGCGAGACCTGGCGGCGCCGCCGCCCGAGCGCCTGGTTGAGAGAGGGGGGCCTGGAACCGATGCTAGACCGACCGGTGCAGTCGCGGACACCGCTCGCCACCGCGGAGCCGCGGCCCTTCGCGCCGCGCCCCCCGCTGGGGCCGGGCGCCGCCGCGCCCGGTTACGGCGAGAGCTATGCGCCGGCGATCGAGCCGGAGGGCATGAGCGTCGGCGTCCTGCTCGCCACGCTGCGGCGGCGGCGCTGGGTGCTGATCCTCTGCGCGCTGCTCTTCCCCATCGTCGCCTACGTCGCGACGCGGCAGATGACGCCGCTCTACACCGCCACGACGAAGGTGATGTACGACCGCCAGGAGTACTCGGACCCGGTGCTGCGCGGCCCGACCGCGGTGCTGCAGGACGGCACGACGGACGCGGTGCTGGCGAGCCAGGTCGAGGTGATCCGCTCGCTCTCGGTCGCGCGGCGGATCGTGCGCCAGTTCGAGCTGACGCGGCGGCCGGAATTCGCCTGGTGGCTGCGCGACGCCGAGCGCGCCGGGACCCTGCCTTTCCGCATCCGCGCCGAGCTCGCCGACCGCCTCGCGCCCTGGTCCGCCGAGCTCGCCGAGCTCGTCGCGCCCAGGCCCATCGCCCGCACGCCGCCCGAGGAGCGCGCCGAGATCAGCGCGGCGGAGGCGGTGCTCGATCAGTTGCTGGTCGCGGTGGTGCGCAACAGCCGGGTGCTGCAGGTGCAGTTCACCTCGGAGGACCCCCACCTCGCGCAGGCGGTCGCGAACCTCGCCGCGGAACTCTACATCAACGACCAGCTCGAGTCGAAATTCGCCGAGCTGAGGCGCGCCAACGACTGGCTCGACCGGCGCGTCGCGGCGCTGCGCGGCGAGCTCCAGGCGACCGAGAGCCGCATCGCCGAGATCCGGGCGCGGTCCGGGCTCGCGCGCGGCGTCGCCGCGGGGATCGGGACCGAGCAGCTCAGCCGCATGACCGCCGACCTGACCGCGGCGCGCGAGCAGCTGGCGACGGCGGAGGCGCGACTCGCGGCCGCGCAGCGCGGGGGCGGGACCGATCTCACCGCGCTCGGCGCGGGCAGCGTCACCGCGGCGATCGCCGCCCAGAACGAGGCGCAGCGGGAGTTCGAGCGGCTCTCCGCCACCTACGGCCGGAACCATCCGGAGGTGCGCGCCGCCGCCGCGCGGCTCGCCGCGGCCAACCGCGCCGCCGGCGCGGAGACTGCCCGCGTGGTGTCGGCGCTGACCGCCGAGGTGCAGGCGCAGCGCGCCCGCGTCGCCAGCCTCGAGCAGTCGGTCCGCAGCCAGCAAGAGGTCCTCAACGAGACCCAGGCGGCCGAGATCCAGGTCGCCGCGCTGGAGCGTGACGCGGAGGCGCTGCGCGCGCTGCTCCGCGCCGTGCTCGAGCGCTCGCAGCAGACCGTCTCGCAGAACGCGATCGAGCGGCCGGACGCGCGGGTGCTCTCTCCGGCGACGCTCCCGGTGCGGCCGAGCTTCCCGCGGGTGACCGCCTTCGTCGCCGCGGCCGCGGTGCTCGGCATCCTGTTCGGGCTGCTCGTCGTCTGGGTGCTCGAGCAGGCCGACAGCACCATCCGCTCCGGCGACGATCTGCGCGGCGCGCTCGGCCTGCCGTGCTTCGCGCTGATTCCGACCCTGCGCAAGGGCATCCTCGGCCGCCACCGGGCCGAGGACTACGTGGTGCGCAAGCCGCTCAGTCCCTACGCCGAGGCGATCCGGACGCTGCGCGCCGCGCTCTGGCTCGGCGCCGACCCGCCGCGCATCGTGCTGGTCACCGCGGCGCGGCCGGGCGAGGGCAAGACCACCACCTCGATCTCCCTCGCCCGCTCGGCGGCGATGAACGGCGAGCGGGTGCTGCTGATCGACTGCGACGTGCGCCAGCCGGGCGTGGGCCGGGTATTCCGCGCCGAGGGCGCGCCGGGCGTGACCGACCTCCTGCTCGGCCAGGCGACGCTCGAGGACATCCTCCGGCGCGACCACCTGACCAGCCTCGACTACATCCCGGCCGGGGCGGCGGAGATCCACTCGCTCGGCCTGTTCATGTCGGAGGCGATGGTGGCGCTGCTCGAGCGGGTGCGGCGGGACTACGACCTGATCGTGCTGGACGCGCCGCCGGCGCTCGCCATGGCCGACGCGCGGGTGGTGGCGCGGCTCGCGGACGCCACCCTGCTCTGCGTGCGCTGGCGCGACACGCCGCGCAGCGTGGTGCGCAACTCGCTCGGCCTGCTCGAGGAGGCGCGGGCGCGGGTGGTGGGGGCGGCGCTCACCCGGGTGGACGCCAAGGTCCACCGCCGTTCGGGCTATGCCGACAGCGAGGTGTATCATCCCCGCTACGGGGGCTATTTCAGGGAGTAGGGGCTTGGGGCGAAGCTATCTCGTGACCGGCGGTGCCGGCTATGTCGGCAGCCACGTCGCGCTCGCGCTGGTCGAGCGCGGCGACCGCGTCGTGGTGCTCGACAACCTGCACCAGGGGCACCGCGCGGCGGTGCCGGCGGGCGCGGAGCTGGTGGTGGCCGATCTCGCCGACCGCCGCGCCGTGGCGGAGGTTTTCGCCGCGCACCGCTTCGACGCGGTGCTGCACTTCGCCGCCCTCTCGCTGGTCGGCGAGAGCATGCGCGAGCCGCTGCGCTACTGCGCCGAGAACGCGGCGAACAGCCTGTGGCTCGCCGAGGCGGCGGTGAAGGCGGGGGTGCGGAAGTTCGTGCTGTCCTCCACCGCCGCGCTGTTCGGCGAGCCGGACCGCATCCCGATCGACGAGGAGGCGCCGGTCCGGCCGGGCTCGGCCTACGGCGAATCGAAGCTGATGGTGGAGCGGGGCCTCTACTGGGCCGACCGGGTGCACGGGCTGCGCTCGGCCTGCCTGCGCTACTTCAACGCGGCGGGCGCCGATCCGGAGGGACGCCTCGGCGAGGACCACCGGCCGGAGACGCACCTGATCCCGCTCGCGATCGACGCCGCGCTCGGGCGCACGCCGCCGCTCACCGTGTTCGGCGCGGACTACCCGACGCCCGACGGCACCTGCATCCGCGACTACGTGCACGTGACCGACCTCGCCGACGCGCATCTCCGCGTGCTGGAGCGGCTGGAGCACGGCTCCTGCCGCTACAACCTCGGCAACGGGGCGGGGTACTCGGTGCGCGAGGTGATCGCGGCGGTCGAGCGCGTCGGCGGGCGCAAGGTGCCGCACGCGGTCGGGCCGCGCCGGCCGGGCGACCCGCCGGTGCTGGTGGCCTCGAGCGAACGGCTGCGGCGCGAGACAGGCTGGACGCCCAGATTCGCCGGGCTCGACGCGATCGTCCGCACTGCCTGGGCGTGGCGCGAGCGGCATCCGCAGGGGTACGGCGGGCGCGCCGCCACCGCGCCGGCGACGGCCTGAGGCGGCAGCGCGGGCGGAGCGGCGGGCGGCATCGGGAGGGCCCATGTTCGAGGACGATTTCCGCGGCACGGAGCTCGACCGCCGCAAGTGGCAGATCGTCTACCACGGCAGCACCTACTGGAACGGCATGTTCGACTGGGACCGCCGGGGCGTCGCGGTGCGGGGCGGCGTGCTGCGCCTGCGCGCTTTCCGCGACGGCGGCCGCTGGAAGGCCGGCGGCGTCTCGATGGGGCTGAAGGCGACCGGGTTCGAGGGGTTCCTCGGCGGACAGGTGGACATCTGCGCGCGGATCCCGCCGGGGAAGGGCCTCGGGCAGGCCTTCCTGCTCTGGCCGGCGCTGCCCGACGCGCAGGGCCGCCTGGTGTGGCCGCCCGAGATCGACATCGTGGAGACGCCGAGCGTCGACAAGCAGCAGGTGATGACCACCCTGCACTGGCAGGGGCCGCGCGGCATCAACGACGACCGCTACGACTCGCGCTTCACCGACGTGGACGCGACGCAGTGGCACACCTACTCGATCGTCTGGACGCCGGGGCGGCGGCTCGAGTTCTACGTGAACGGGCGCCACAAGCACAGCTGGACCGAGCACGTGCCGGACATCCCGATGAGCATCGGCCTGCAGGCGCATGTCGCCTCGGCGTCCGAGGCCTGGCACAACGGCCCGCCGGACGCCGACGCGCCCGATCCCTACGAGGTCGAGGTCCGCTACGTCCGCTGGATCGGCCGTCGGGTCCTCACGCCGGAGGCGCCGGGGGCGGCGGTCTGCGGGCCGGGAGAGGCCGGCGCATCCCCGCGCCGCCCCGGAGGCGGCCGGTGAGGGAGTCGACCAGGCGGCTGCTCCGCACCGCCCAGACCTATGCGCCCTGGCTGGGCGACGCCAAGGCCGAGCTGCAGCACCTGCTGCGCGGCATCGCCCGGCGGCCGTTCGAGCCGGACTTCGCCGCGCTGCGCCTGTTCGGCGGCGAGGACCGGCTGCACCTCGACGTCGGCGCCAACCGCGGGCAGAGCATCGCGGCGATCCGCATGACCGCGCGGCGCCCGCGGATCCTTTCGTTCGAGCCGAACCCGGCGCTCGCGGCGCGGCTCGAGCGCCGGTTCGGCCGCCTGCCAGGGGTGCGGATCGAGCCGGTGGGACTCGGCGACCGCGAGGGCGAGTTCGACCTGCACATCCCCTCCTACCGCGGCTACGTGTTCGACGGCCTCGCCTCGATCGACCGCGCGGCGGCGGCGTCCTGGCTGAACCCGCGGACGATCAGCGGCTTCGATCCCGCCAAGCTGCGGATCGAGACGGTCCGGTGCCGGGTGGTGACGCTCGACAGCCTCGCGACCGCACCCTTCTTCATCAAGCTCGACGTGCAGGGCTACGAGCTGGCCGCGCTCCGCGGGGCCGAGGAGACGCTCCGCCGCCACCGCCCGGTGCTGCTGATCGAGACGCCAGGCGCGGCGGTGCTGGATCACCTCGCCGGCCTCGGCTTCCGGCCCTACCTCTACGACGCGCAGGCGGGACGCTTCCGCGCCGGCCGCACCGGCACGCTCGGCACCTTCTTCCTCGCGGACGAGAAGGCCGAGCTGGTGGCCCGCCACATCGAGGCCTGATCCCGGAAGGCGGCGCCCGCGGCCCGCAGGGCGGATCCCGCCTCAACTGGTCATCCGGTCGAGCGCCGGCACCCGGCGCAGCGCGTGGACCTTGACGAGGATCGGCAGGAACACGCCGGCGAGCGTCAGCGCCGGCGCGTGGACCAGGAAGCCGGACGCGGTCCAGCCGACGCCGGCCGCCAGCAGCAGCGCCTTGGTCAGCCCGATCGCGACCGTGTTGAGCAGGTAGATCGCCATCGAGTAGCGGCCGAAGAACAGGGGCCAGGACGCCGCGGCGAGCGGCGGCAGGCGCATCGCCCCGTGCAGCGCCGGGATCGCCGCCACGCCGCAGACGGCGAGCGACCACCACTCGCCGATCCAGCCGAGATGGGCGGCGAGCAGCGACAGCGCGAAGGCGGCCCACCAGAGGGGCTGCCGGCGCTCGAACAGCGGCAGCCAGCGCGCTTCCCGCGCGGCGGCCAGGCAGCCGAGCGCGAAGAAGAGGAAGTGCCGGCCGAACTTGTCGAGATAGGCGATCGCCGGCAGCTCGACCGCGGCCAGGACGAAGCCGAGCGCGACGAAGCCGGCGAGACCGATCCGCGGCACGAGCAGCGGCGCCAGGGCGCTGCTGAGGAACAGCACCCAGAGGAACCAGACCATCGTCGCCGGGCTCTCGCCCGTGGTCCAGACGAGGTCCCGCAGCCCCTGGAGCAGCCCGGCCGGCGCGTTGTCCACGTGCAGCACCCGCGCCGCGACGAGCTTGCCGAGCAGCACGAACAGGCCGAACAGGAGGAAGGGCAGCAGCAGCCGCTCCGCCCGCCGCCGCAGCAGGTCCGGGACCGCCGCGGAGGGGGTCAGCGCCGCGCCGGTCAGCCACGCCACGTAGCCGCTCAGGTAGAGGAAGAACGGCATGTGGAATCGGTAGATCAGGTAGCGGACCTGGTCGTACCACTCGACCCCCGCCGGCGGCTCGCGCGCCACGATGTGGCCGAACACGACGAGCAGGATCGCCACGCCCTTCGCGCGGTCGAGGTCGAGCCGGCGGGCGCCGGCCGCCGCCCGGGCGGGACGGCCGGCCGCCGCGGCGGCGCCCGGCGCGGGCGGGCGGGGGGGCGCCGCGGCGTCGAGCGTGCGGTCCGGGGGCGGCATGCTACGCGGCCCCTCGTCTTCCGCCGCCGCCTCCCGCGGCTGCGGGGGCGCCGCGGCGCGGCCGGGACGGGAGGGGCGCCGCGCCGGGCGCGGTCCGCACCTCGAGGCGGCTGCGGGCCATGGCGGCGGTGAACCAGATGAACTGGACCACTCCCGTGGTGGCGATCAGCACGTTGTCGAAGGCGGCGTGGAACAGCGCCGCGACCAGCGCGCAGCGCAGCACGACCCGCTCCGTCCGCGCGGTGCGGCGCGTGCCGCCCCAGATCCAGGCGACGATGCCGGCGAAGATCGCGGCGCAGCCGACCACGCCGGCGTCCACGGCGAGGCGCAGGTACTCGTTGTGCGCGGCGTTGGAGCGGATCAGCCTGATCTGCGGATCGTCGGGATCAACGATCAGCTTGCCCGCGCCGAGGCCGTAGCCGAACAGCGGCCGCGCCTCGATCGCGTCGACGAAGTAGGGCCAGATCACGTCGCGGCCGGAGTAGTTGAACTCCCCGTCGCTGCCGATGAAGCGGTCGAGCGCGTAGAGGAAGGCCGGGCCGAGGACGATGAGGCCGGGCAGCATCCCGCCCATCACCAGGTCCGCCTTGCGCCGCAGCGGGAAGATCCGGTCGCGGGCGGCGATGAAGACCAGCAGCAGGAACAGCGCCACCGTCGTCGTCGGGGCGCGCGCCTGGGTGGCGAACAGGACGAGCAGGTTGGCGGCGCCCAGGACCAGCCAGATCGGGCGGAAGCCCCGCAGGTACTCGAGCGTGCAGGCGAAGATCGCGGTCACGACGAAGCCCGCCAGGAAGGGCGCGCTGTGCATGCCCTGGAAGCGGCCGTAGATCGGGTCGACCGCGAAGTGCGGGCCGATGAGGTCGTAGAGCACGCCGACCGCGGCGCTCACCAGCGGCACCGCGACCACGCCCTTGCACAGCAGCGACCACAACCGGCGCGGCGCCGCCGCGAAGGCCAGGACGAAGGGCGCGGTGGAGCCGAGGAAGCTGCGCACCATCTCCGGCAGGTCGACGACCCGGCCCATGGGCAGCACGACGATGCTGGTCGCGGCGATCGCCGCGAAGGCGAGAAACGGCCAGTTGACCGCCGAGGCGAAGCCGTAGCGCACCGTCAGCATGGCGGCGAGGACGAAGGGCATCACCTTGACCACCGCCGCGCCCAGCGCGCCGAGGCCCTCGCTCGCCCCGCTCGCGGCGGCCTCCTCCGTCCCGTCCCGGACCGCGCTCGAGGCCATCCGCGCCAGTTCGAAGTCCACGCCGAGGCCGTAGGTCGCGACCAGCAGGACCGCGAAGGCCAGCGGGTACTCGTAGAGCAGCAGCGCGGCGGGGATCAGGATCAGGAGCGGCACCAGCCGGATCGTGATCTCCGGCGCGGCGATCGCGGCGCCGAGGAGCGCCGCGCCGACCGGCAGGATCAGCAGCCAGGGACGGAGCGTGGATGGAACGGATCGCATGCGCGTGGCGTTGTGGCGGGCGGGTCGTCGCACCCGACAACGCCGCAGGCGAAATCAGGATGCATCGGGAACGGTGATGGGAGGTCTGCCTTCGGCGAGGATCGGCGCGGGCCTCGCGCGCGATGAGGCGGCCGGCCGCGCCGAGCCCGCGGCGCGCCCCTTGCCGGGCCGCGAGGGCCGCGCCGCCGTCGCCCCGGCGGGGGCGGCAGCGCCGGGGGGCGCGGCGCCGCCGCGGGTCGCGGCGCTGACGCGGCTCCGGCTGCTCTTCATCGGATGGGTGGTGATCTATCACCTGGAACTCGCGCTCGGCGCGCTGCGCGGCGTGCCGGTGGCGGAGGCGGTGGTCCGCAAGGGCTGGCTCGGGGTGGACGGGTTCTTCCTGCTCTCGGGCTTCGCGCTCTGGCTCGGCTACCACCGGCGGCCGCCCTGGGGGCTGCGGGGACATGCGCGGTTCCTCGGGCGCCGACTGGCCAGGCTCTACCCGCTGCACGCCCTGGCGCTGCTCGCGCTCGCCGCGCTGGTGGGGCTGGCGGCGCTGGCCGGGCTGCAGGTGAACGACCCGACGCGTTTCGGGATGCGCGACTTCTGGCTCCAGGCGCTGCTGGTCAACAGCTGGGAGACGACGGACGTCCTGGCCTGGAACTACCCCTCCTGGGCGCTCTCGGCGGAATGGGCCGGCTACCTGGCGTTCCCCCTGCTGCTCGCGGCCGTGCTGGCGGCGCCGCGGCCGGCCCTGCTCGCCGTGCCGCCGCTCGCCCTCGCCGCGCTGCTCGCGCTGGGCGCGCGCGATCCGGGGGCGGGGCTCAACCTGACCGTGCACCTGGGGCTGCTCCGCTTCGCGTCCGAGTTCGTGCTCGGCCTCGCCCTGGGGCGCCTCTGCGCGGAGAGCCCGCGGCCCGGGGCGGTGGCGCCGGCCGCGCTCGCGATCGCCGGCCTCTGCGTGCCGGGCGGAATCGCCCTCGGCGTGGACACGGTGACGGTGGCGGGGCTGGCCGCGCTGATCGCCGGCGGGTACTGCCGCGAGGCCGCCCGGCCGGCGCCGGCGACGCCGCCGCGCGACCTGGCGCTCCGCCTCGGCGAGGCGTCCTACGGCGTCTATCTCTGCTGGGTCTTCGTCGAGGCGGCACTGGTGCTGCTGCTGCGGGTCGCCGACCCCTCCCAGCCGGCGCGGCTCGCGCTGATGGGGGTGGCGCTCGGCGTCAACCTGGCGGCCGGCTGGCTCGCCTGGCGCCTGGTCGAGGTGCCGGCCCAGCGCTGGCTGCTCGCGCGCATGGGCGGATAGTTCGCGGTCGCGGCCGATCCGCCCTTGGCCGTCGGCGTCCCCGGGCGCCCGGCCGCGGCGCGTGCGCCGTGGGACCCGGCGGGAGGCGCGGGTGGACCGGTCGGCGCCCGCGGTCCCCGGGATCAGCGGGTGGCGTCGCCAAAAAGCCTGCCGCGCGCCGCGCCGCCCGGCGCGCCGCGGCCGCTGCCGCGGCGGAGCAGGGTCCGCGCCGCGAGCAGGCAGCCGCGCGCGTAGCCGAGGTTGTAGGCCGCACCGCACCGCACGCGCATCAGCCGCACCGAGGCTTCCGGCCAGGCGAGGAGCGGGGCCTGGACCGCCAGCCTGGCGAGCCGCGGCGGCAACCGGCGCAGCGAGCGGCCGAGGCCGCGCCGCCGGTCGCGCAGCGCGTCGGTGGCGCCCTGCCAGTAGAGGCGCCGCAGCAGCCACCCCGGCCGCAGCCGCTCGGCCTGGATGTGGTGCCGCACGGCCACGGCGCCGTCGTAGAACACCCGCCAGTCATGCGCCCAGAGCCGGTCGAGCGCCTCCACCTCCTCGCCGGAGAGGAGGCGGGCGCCGACCCGTCCGAGGGCGGCGTCGAACCCGCCGACCGCGCGCAGCGGCGCCACCGCGAAGGCCATGTTGGCGCCGTAGACAGCGGCCTCGGCCGGGGTTTCCGGCGCCCCGACCTCCCCGAAGCCGGGCCACTCGACGATGGTCAACACGCCACGGAGCCGGTCCGGCCACCAGGGCGGCAGCGGCGCCTCCCACTCCGGCAGGATGCGCCCGCCGAGCGCGGCCGCGTCCGGGGGCAGGGCGGCGATCCGGGCGAGCAGCGCCTCCGCCCAGTCCGGCTCCGGCACCGCGTCGTCGTCGAGATAGGCGATCCAGCGCCCGCTGGCGGCGGCGAGGCCGAGGTTGCGCGCGACGGAGAGGCCGGGCGTCTCGCTGCGGAGCAGGCGCGCACCGGCGGCGGCGGCGAGCGCCGCAACCTCCATCGCCGGCAGCGGTGGCGAGGCGCTGTCCACCACGATGGTCTCGCAGCGCGCCCGCGCCGCGGCCGACTGCCGGGCGAGCCCGTGGAGGCAGGCCGCGAGGTAGCGCGGCCGCGCATGGGTGCAGACGACCACCGACAGGGTCGGCCGGCCGTCCGCGCCGCGCCCGGCGGTTTCCGGGCCCGGCGGCAAGGGGTCAGCTCTGGAAGCGGAACGCGCCCGGCGGCGGCACCGCGATGGAATCGCTCTCCGGCGCGGCCGCCTGGCGCTGCTGCTGCGCCTCCTTGGCCCTGGCCTCGACCTGGCGGAGCAGGTTGACCAGGCCGTTGGCGAGCGTCGGCAACTGGACCAGCGGCACGCAGAGCTGGCCGGCCGGCATGGGCTTCCCCTCGGGACCGCTCTGCGCGAGCGTGATGCGGGCGACGCCGTTCGCGACGGTGGCATCGAGCATGCCATCGGCGAACAGGATGGTGCGAATCTCGGCCATGTCGTGATGCTCTCCCGTCGGCGGGCCGCGCGACCCGTCCCTTGCGTTTCCCCGGCGCCGCCGCGGCGCGCCTACTGCTCCCGGAAGGCGCGGTGGAAGCTGTCCAGGATCGGCTGGATCATGTAGCGGAAGAAGCTCCGCTCGCCGACCTGGATGTAGGCTTCAACCGGCATGCCGGGCACCAGTTGCACGTTCGGCAGCCGCTCGAGCTGTTCCGGGTCGATCAGCACGAAGGCGCGATAGTAGCTGTGCCGGGTGCGCTCGTCCATGGTCACGTCGGAGGCGACGTAGGTCACCTCGCCGTGCAGGAAGGGGACGAGGCGCTGCTTGAACGCCGGCAGGCGCACCTCGGTGCGGAGGCCCGGATAGACCACGTCGATGTCGTTGGGCTGTACCATCACCTCGGCGATCAGCCGGTCCTGCAGCGGGGTCAGGTCCATGACCGCGTCGCCGGGGCGGACCACGGCGCCGATGGTGAAGACGCGCGAATTGACGACGATGCCCGGTTCCGGCGCGACGATGTCGCGGCGCTGGGCCACGTCCTGGGCGGCGCGCAGCCGCTCCTCGACCTCGGCGAGGCGGGAGCGGACCTCGCGCAGCTCGGCCGAGACCTCCTGCAGGCGCTGGTCCTCGATCTGGCGGATCTGGCTGCGCGCCTCGAGGATGGCGTGGCTGGCGCGGTCGATGTCCGCCTGGGCGGCGGTGATGCGCGCCTCCTGCTCGGTGGCGCTGCGCTGGATCTGCAGCAGGCGGGGGCGCTGGATCAGACCCTGGCGGACCAGGGGACCGATGTCCGCCTCCTCCTGCCGGAAGCTCTCGAGCTGCTGGCGCGCCGAGCGCAGGGTGCCCTCGGCGGAATCGCGCACCGCGTTCTGCTGGTCGATCCGCGCCTGGAGCACGCTGATCTGGCTGGCGAGGCTCGCCTGCCGGGCCTCGAACAGGGCGCGCTGGCCGGCGACCGCGTCGCGGGCGCGAGGATCCTCCGCGGCGAGCAGGTCCTGCGGGAAGGCGATCTCGCGCAGCCGGGCGAGTTCCGCGGAGAGCCGCGCGTCCTGGGCGAGCAGCGCCCAGCGCTGGCTGCGCAGGGCCTCGAGGTTGGCGCCGGACTGGATGTCGTCGAGCCGCATCAGCACCTGGCCGCGCTCGACCCGGTCGCCGTCGCGCGCCAGGATCTCGCGGACGTAGCCGCCCTCCATGTGCTGGATGGTGCGGCGCTGGCCCTCGACCTTGATGACGCCGGGCGCGATCGCCGCCTCCGAGAGCGGGGCGAGGACGGACCACGCGCCGAACCCGCCGAAGAACAGGAGCATGGAGATGAAGCCGAACAGCATCGGCCCCCGCGTGCGCGGGCGAGGCGCATCGAGGATCTCCTCGACCGGCGGCCGCAGCGCGCCGCCCGCGGCGGGGAAGGCGGGCAGGCCGACCCGCCGAGGCCCGACGGCCTGGTCGCGGCCGCCGGGGGGCGGCGGCGCGGGCGGTCGCGCTGGCGCCGCGGCCGGGGGGGCGGCGCGCGGCCGTTCGGCCAGCGCGGTGTCGGAGCGGGGAGGCGTGGTGGTGAGGCTCATTGGGCGGCCCTCTGGCCTTCGAGGCGCGGCGTGGCGCCGGAGGCCGTGGCGGCGATTTCCTGCGGGCGCGCGGGCTGCATCAGGCGCTTGAGCACCTCGACGCGCGGGCCGAACATCTCGACCGCGCCGTCGCGCAGCAGCAGCACCTTGTCCACGCCCTGCACCAGGGTCGGCCGGTGCGAGACGAGGACCACGGTGGTGCCGCGCTGCTTGAGCTCGGCGAGGGCGCGCATCAGCCCGGCCTCGGCGTCGCCGTCGAGGTTGGAGTTCGGCTCGTCGAGGATGACGAGCTTCGGGTTGCCGAACATCGCCCGCGCCAGGCCGATGAGCTGGCGCTGGCCGCCAGAGAGGTGCTGGCCGCCGTCGCCGATCTCGGTGTCGTAGCCCTGGGGCAGGCGCAGGATCATCTCGTGGCAGCCGGCGAGCCTCGCGGCCGCGAACACCTCCTCGGGCTCGGCCTCGCCCATGCGGGCGATGTTGCGGAAGACGGTGCCGTCGAACAGCTCCACGTCCTGCGGCAGGTAGCCGACGTGGCGGCCGAAGTCCTCGCGCATCCAGGTGTAGACGTCGGCGCCGTCGAGCCGGACGTTGCCGGCGGTCGGCTGCAGCGTGCCGATCAGCAGCCGGATCAGCGTCGTCTTGCCGGCTGCCGAGGGCCCGATCACGGCGAGGCTCTCGCCGGCGGCGAGCGCGAAGTTCACCCCCTTGATGATCGCCACCGCCTGGCCCGGGAAGGCGTAGGAGACGCGCTCCACGGTCAGCCGCCCGCTGGGCTCGGGCAGCGGCAGGCCGGGCGGGCGCAGCCGGGGGAGGGAGAGGAAGGTCTGCAGGCGGCGGAAGCTCTGCCGCGCCTGGACGAGCTGCTTGTAGCCGCCGATGAGCTGCTCCACCGGCGCGAGCGCCCGGCCCATGATGATCGAGGCGGCGATCGAGGCGCCGGCGGTGATCTCCTGCTGCAGCACCAGGAAGGCGCCGGTGCCGAGGACGCCGATCTGCACGGCGAGGCGCATGAACTTGGTGATGGCCAGCAGCACGGACGCCCGGTCCGAGGCCGCTCCCATGGCTGGCGCCGCCTCCGCCACCGATTCCCGCCAGCGGCTCATCACCGCCGGCAGCATGCCCATGCTGTCGATCACCTCGGCGTTGCGCACGATCGAGTCCGCCCGCCGCTGGGTCGCCATCGAGGCGGTGTTGGCCTGGCGCAGGAGGCCCGCGGTGGCGACCTCGTTGAGGATCGCGAGGGCGAACAGCAGCAGCGCGCCGAGCAGCGCGATCCAGCCCAGGGTGGGGTGCAGGGCGAAGATCACCAGCAGGAAGATCGGCACCCAGGGCACGTCGTAGAGGTTGAGGACGCCGGGCGAGCTCAGGTAGTTGCGGAACACGGCGAGGTCGCGCAGCGCCTCCATCCGGTAGGAGCGGCCGCGGAGCTGGCTCTCGACCGCGCGGACGAAGCCCTCGGGCGCGACCCTGTGCTCCATCCACGAGGCGACGCGGTGCATCACCTTGGCGCGCGCGGCCTCGAGCAGGGCGAGCACGCCGATCCCCGTGATCGCGACCACGGTGAGGTAGATCAGGGTGTCGACACTGCGGGTGGAGAGCACCCGGTCGAACACCTGCATCATGTAGATGGAGACGGTCAGCTGGAGCAGGTTGACCACGCCGCTGAACAGGCCGACCGACCAGAACTGCCGCTTGCATGCCCGCAGGGCGAGGGCGAGCGGGGTCTCCGCCGCGCGCTCGCCGAACATCCCGGCGGCCTGGGCGCGGTTGCCGAAGAACATCGCCATCCCCCTTCAGCTCCCGAACGCCGCCAGGATCCGCGCCAGGACCTGCGGGTTGCCGTGCAGCCAGGCGGCGGCGACCGCGGCGAGGCCCAGGGCGAGCAGGTTGGCGAGGACCAGCATCGCAAGGCCCGGCGGCCGGGGGTGGCGGCCGAGATGCTCGGCGACGGCCTCGGCGCGGATCTCCTCGACCCGGTTGTGCAGCAGGCGGAAGGCGTGGTCGTGCAGCTCGCGCGTCGCCCGGTCGCGCCACCGTTCGGCCGCCTCGGGGGCGGCGAGGGGCGCGGCGGCCTCGCCCTTCGCGGCAGCCGCCTCGTGCGCCTCGACGGCCATGGCGTAGGCCAGCAGATCGGTGAGCCGGTCGTCGCCGCGGCCGCTGCGGAACGCGCCGAGGCGCGGCGGCGCCTCCGGCGCGGCGGTGTCCGCCGTGGGCGGGGGGGGAACCTTGCCGGCCGCGGTCACTGCGGCCTCCGGCGGGCGCGGCGCGGCCTGGGGGAGGTCCGGCCGCAAGGTCTCGACAGGCGACGACGCCATCGGGGGGCATCCACTCCAGCACAAGAAAAAGACAGAGGGGCGCGGCGCGGGGAAGGGATGGCCCGCGCAACAACCGGTGAACTCGCGCTGTCATTCCGCGGGTGGCCGGTCGTCCGCATGCGTGGTAGCACGGTCGAGCGGGGTTCCGCACCGGGAGTCACAGGGTGTTCCGCCACCGTCAATGTTCGTTCTCCGGCATCGGGGGCGTGCTCGGGGCCGTCCTCCTCGCGGGGGCGGCCGCCTTCGAGGCCCAGGCGCAGGTCTTTCCGGCCGAGACGACCGCCCGGGGAGCGACGGTCACGACGCGGCCCAGGCCCGAATTCGATCCGCTCGGCGTCCGGGTCGGCGCGTTCCGGCTCGACGCCGCCGCCGATCTCGGGCTCGGTTACGACGACAATGTGTTCGCGGAACGGCGGAACCGCACCGGGGACGGCTTCTTCGACTGGCGCCTCGGCGCGGGCCTGGAGAGCGACTGGTCGCGCCACGCGGTCGGGGTGGCGGGCAATGTCGGGGGGCGGCGGTACTTCTCGCAGGGCGCCCTCGACTGGCTCGACTGGTCGGTCGGCGCCTTCGGGCGCCTCGACATCGGGGCGGCGTCCAGCCTCGAGGCGCGCTACACCCACCGGCGCGAGCATCTCGACACCGGCAGCGTGGACCTGCAGCAGGCCGGCGTCGCCGAACCGGCGCCTTTCGACGTGGACGAGTTCCAGATCGCCGGAAACACAAGGCTCAACCGGCTGGCGCTCACGGCGCTTCTCAACTACCAGATCTTCCGGTTCGACGACATCGCCCCCGGGGGGGTGCCCCAGACGCTGTCGGCGAACGACTTCCAGACGTGGATCGCGGTGGTCGGCGCCGGCTACGCCTTCGCGCCGGGGCGGCTCGGCACGCTGGTCGCCCGGTTCCAGGACATCCGGTACGAGCGGGCGGTTTCCCGCGGGCGCGACAGCTTCACCTGGGAGGTGCTGGTCGGGTTCCAGTACGATTTCGACGGCGTCTGGCAGGGCCGCGGCGGGATCGGCTACCGCCGGCGCAGCTACGAATCCCCCGCGATCAAGGACCTGGAAGGGCCGGCCTTCGAGGCGCAGGTGATCTGGGCGCCGAGCCAGATCACCACCGTCACCCTCGGCCTGCGCCGGACCATCGAGGAGTCCATCAGCCTCAGCCGCGTCAGCTACACCCGCACCCTGCTCCAGGCCAACGTGGACCACGAGCTGCTGCGCAACGTGATCCTCGGGCTCGAGTTGGGGGCGGACCGGCGCGTGTACGAGAGCCCGAGCCTCCGGGCCACCGACGCCTACGCCATCCTCTCCGGCCGCTGGCTGCTCAACCGCAACATGCAGCTCATCGCGAGCTACCAGCACGTGAACCGGATCGAGGCCACCGGCGGCGCCGAGGAGTACTACCGCAACCTGATCCAGGTGCGCCTGCGGATGGCCATCTGACCGCGGAGAACGCGTGGGCGAGGAGAGCCGCGGAGCGGTGCCGCCGGGCCGGGTCGGGCTGCTCGGACTGGAGTTCGATGCGCTGGACCTGGCCGGGGCGACGCGGGCGATCGCGCAGCGGCCGGCCGGGGCGCCCTTCGCCTACGTGGTGACGCCCAATGCCGACCACCTGGTCCGGCTGGCGCGGGAGCCGGAGCGGCTCGGCCCGCTGTATCAGGGGGCGTGGCTGCGGCTGCTCGACAGCCGGGTGGTGGCGCGGCTGGCGCGGCTGCTCGGCCTGCCGGTCCCGCCCGTGGTGCCGGGCAGCGACCTGACGGCGGCGCTGCTCGCCCCCTCCCACGGGCAGCCCGCCGTGGCGCCGGACGAGCGGGTGGCGATCCTCGGCATGGCGCCCGAACGGGTGGCGGCGCTGGCGGCGCGGACCGGGCTTTCCGCGATCGCCCATCACGACCCGCCGATGGGCTTCGAGGGCGACCCGGCGGCGCTGGAGGCGGCGCTGCGTTTCGTGGAGCGGGCGCAGGCGCGCCTCACCTTCCTCGCCGTAGGCTCGCCGCGGCAGGAGATCGTGGCGCGCCGGCTGGCCGAGCGCGGACAGGCGCGCGGCACCGCGCTGTGCATCGGGGCGAGCCTGCTGTTCCTCTGCGGGGCGGAGCGCCGGGCACCGGTTGCGGTGCAGCGGGCGGGGCTGGAGTGGGCCTGGCGGCTTGCCCAGGATCCGCGCCGGCTGGCCCGGCGCTACCTGCGGGACGATCCGGCGATCCTGGCGCTGCTGTGGAGGGAGGCGCGGGGGCGGCGGCAAAGCTGACACATAATGGCAGACAAAATCGAAAATTATATGAATTTCAAAGATTTTCTCGGCTCATGGCTGACCGCGCCTCGGCCGGCGCCACCAGGGCAGGCGACGGCCTGGCGCCGCAGCGATCGCGCGCGAGCGGATCGGACGGGGGGCCAGGACGCGGAGGACCGCCCTCGCCGCCAGGGACGGGCGGAGTTCGGCGCGCTATTCCGCGGCGCCCGCGGCGGTCTCGATCGCAGACGGTGCCGCGCGCGGCGGGGCGAGGCCGCGCGCCGGCCCGCTGGTCGCGGCGCCGGCGACGCGCGGCCGCGGCTCCACCTGGCGGCGGGTGATTTCCGGCGCGAGGTCGGCGAGGTCGAGATAGGCGTCGGCTTGGCGGCGCAGCTCGTCGGCGATCATCGCCGGCTGGGTGCGGATCGTGGAGACCACGGTGACGCGCACCCCGCGCCGCTGCACCGCCTCGACGAGGCGGCGGAGGTCGCCGTCGCCAGAGAAGATCACCGCGTGATCGAGCCTCGGGGCGAGCTCCATCACGTCCACGGCGAGCTCGACGTCGATGTTGCCCTTGACCCGCCGCTTGCCGGTGGCGTCGGTGAACTCCTTGGCCGGCTTGGTGACCACGGCGTAGCCGTTGTAGCCGAGCCAGTCCACGAGCGGGCGGAGGGGGGAATACTCCTCGGTCTCGAGCAGCGCGGTGTAGTAGTAGGCGCGCACGAGGACGCCCTGCTTGCGGAAATGCGCCAGGAGGTTCTTGTAGTCCACGTCGAATCCCAGCGTGCGGGATGCGGCGTAGAGATTCGCCCCGTCGATGAAGAGCGCGAGGCGTTCGGTCCGCTCGAAATGCAAGGTGGCGATCGTCCGGAACACAACGGCCCGCCGGGGCGGCGGGCCCTCATGGAACGCGGACGATAGCGCTTCGTTCCGTCAATGGAAACACAAAATCGTGAACGGATCGACTCGTGAGGGCGGCGGCGGAACCGAAACCGGAGACATCCTGGTCGCGATCGGGGCGAACCTGCCGGCACCCGACGGGACCCCGCCGCTCGAGACCTGCCGCCGCGCGGCGGTGGCGCTTGATCGGGCGCTGCCGGGGCTGCGCCTCGTCGCGCTCTCGGGCTGGTGGGCCTCGGAGCCGGTGCCGCCCCAGCCCGGCGCGCCACGCTTCATCAACGGCGTGGCGCGGCTGCGGGCGCGCGGCGAGATGGCGCCCGATCCGCCGGCGGCCCTGCTGGCGGCGCTGCACCGGCTGGAGGCCGCTGCGGGGCGGCGGCGGCCCTACCCGAACGCGCCGCGAAGCCTCGACCTCGACCTGATCGCCTGGGGCGGGATCGTGCGCGACGCGCCGGACCCGGTGCTGCCGCATCCGCGCGCCCATCGGCGCGGCTTCGTGCTGTGCCCGCTCGCCGAGGTGGCGCCGGGCTGGCGGCATCCGCGGCTTGGCCTCACGGTCGAGGCGCTGATCGCGGCGCTGCCGGAAGGGGAGTCGCGGCCGGAACGGCTGCCCGACTGAGCGCGGCAGCCGGCGCATGTCCCCCCGCCCATGGCGGCCGGACGCCTTGCGGCGTCGCGAGGCGCTGGCTATCTGGGAGGTTCACCCGCGATTCGGCGCCTCCGCCGCCCCGAAGCCGCCCCCTTCTTCCGCGATCGGAGCCGATTGCCCATGGCCCGCGTAACCGTCGAGGATTGCATCCTCAAGGTCCCCAACCGCTTCGAGCTGGTCCTGCTCGCCGCCCAGCGCGCGCGCAACATCAGCCGCGGCGCGGAGATCCTCGTGGACCGCGACAACGACAAGAATCCCGTCGTCGCGCTGCGCGAGATCGCGGAAGGGCTCATCGACCTCTCCGCGCTGGAGGCGGACCTGGTCAAGTCGCTGCAGCGCGCGCCGGAGCCGGAGCCCGCCGACGAGGAGGTGCTCGACCTGATCGCCACCGACGAGAACATCTTCGGCGTGATGGACGTGAACGAGGAGCCGCTGCCCGAGGCCGGCGGCGGCTCCGAGGAGCTTTCGCCCGAGGAGATCGAGGCGGCGATCGCCGCCGAGCTCGGCGGCGGCAACGGCGGCACCGCCGGACGCTGAGGACGGGTTCGCCATGACGACGGCGCGCGACGCCCGGGCGGAGGCCCCGGCGCCGCGCGCGCCGGAGGGGCTCTCCGGCGGGATGGCGGAGCCGGCGGCGGCCGTCGCCGTGGCGCCGCCGGCCATGGCGCCGGGCGGCGCGGAGCCGGACGCGATGGCGGCCGCGCTGCTGCGGCGGCTGGCGGCGAACGACCCCAAGGCCGACCTCGGTCTGGTCGAGGCCGCCTACCGCTTCGCCGCGGAGGCGCATGCCGGGCAGCAGCGCGAGAACGGCGACCCCTACATCACCCATCCGCTCGCCGTGGCGGAGATCCTCGCCGGCTTCCGGCTCGACGCCGGCACGATCGCCACCGCCCTGCTGCACGACGTCGCCGAGGACACCCCGGTCGGGCTGAAGGAGATCCAGAAGCGCTTCGGCGCCGACATCGCGCGCCTCGTGGACGGCGTGACCAAGCTGACGCGCCTCGAGCTGCAGTCGGAGCGCACCAAGCAGGCGGAGAACTTCCGCAAGCTGGTGCTGGCGATGAGCGAGGACATCCGCGTCCTGCTCGTCAAGCTCGCCGACCGGCTGCACAACATGCGCACCCTGGATCACGTCGCCCAGCCGGAGCGGCGGCGCCGCACGGCGCGCGAGACGATGGAGATCTACGCGCCGCTCGCCGAGCGCATCGGCATGGAGGCGCTGAAGACCGAGCTGGAGACGCTCGCCTTCCGCGAGCTGAACCCCGACGCCTGGGCGACGATCGCGGCGCGGCTCTCCTTCCTGCGCGGCCAGGGCGCCGACCTGATCGCCGAGATCGAGGAGGACCTGCGCCGGGTGCTGGCCGAGGCCGAGGTGCCGGTGATCGAGGTGCAGGGGCGGGAGAAGGCGCCCTACTCGATCTGGCTGAAGATGCAGCGGAAGAACGTGGCGTTCGAGCAGCTCTCGGACATCATGGCCTTCCGCGTCATCGTCCCCGACAAGGCGGACTGCTACGCCGCGCTCGGCGCCATCCACTCCGCCTACCGCGTCGTGCCCGGGCGGTTCAAGGACTACATCTCCACCCCCAAGACCAACGGCTACCAGAGCCTGCACACCGGCGTGACGGTGCCGGCGCGGCGCAACGCCAAGATCGAGATCCAGATCCGCACCCGCGAGATGCACGAGGTGGCGGAGTACGGCGTCGCCGCCCACTGGCTCTACAAGCAGGGCGGCGAGGCGGCGCGCGAGCAGGGGCGGCGCTACCCGTGGGTGCGGGCGCTGCTCGAGATCCTGGAGAACGCCGCCGAGCCGCAGGAATTCCTCGAGCACACCAAGCTCGAGCTGCACCGCGACCAGGTGTTCTGCTTCACCCCCAAGGGCGACCTGATCGAGCTGCCGCGCGGCGCCACGCCGGTGGACTTCGCCTACCAGGTGCACAGCGAGGTCGGCGATTCCTGCGTCGGCGCCAAGGTCAACGGCCGCATCGTGCCGCTCCGCCACCAGCTCGAGAACGGCGACCAGGTCGAGATCATCACCGCCCGCGGCGGCACGCCCAACCCGGCCTGGGAGCGCTTCGTCGTCACCGGCAAGGCGCGGGCGCGCATCCGCCGCTTCGTCCACGCCCGCCAGCGCCAGGAGCAGCAGGAGAACGGCCGCGCCGCGGTCGCCAAGGCGTTCCGCCAGGAGGGGCTCGACTTCTCGGAGAAGCTGGTCGAGCCGGCGCTGAAGGCGCTGAAGCAGCCCGACCTCGACGCGCTGTGGCATGCCGTCGGCTCGGGCAGCATCACCGCGCGGGAGGTGGTCCACGCCGCGGTGCCGGAACTGCGCACGCCGCCGCGCCCGGCCGGGGCGCCGACGCTCGCCCGGCCGCGCGGACGGCTCGGCGCCGGGCCGCTGCTGACCGCCGCGGCCATCGAGGGCAAGGGGGAGGCGCGGGGCGGCGCGGCCGGCCGGCGGGGGCCGGGCAGCGGGCCCCGCGATTCGGCGATGGGCATCCTCGGCCTCATCCCGGGGATGGCGGTGCACTTCGCCGGCTGCTGCCATCCGCTGCCGGGCGAGCGCATCGTCGGCATCGTCACCACCGGCCGCGGCGTGACCATCCACCGCTCGGACTGCCACACCCTGGAGAGCTTCGCCCAGACGCCGGAGCGGTTCCTCGACGTGGAATGGGACTATGGCGGCGGGCTGCCGCCCGGCGTCACCCACACCGGGCGCATCGGCCTCGTGGCCGAGAACGCGCCGGGCGCGCTCGCCGCGCTCACCACCGCCATCGCCAAGCAGGAGGGACAGGTGAGCAACCTGCGCATCGTCCACCGCGCCGCCGACCATCTCGAGATGCTCGTGGACGTCGAGGTCAGCGACCTGCGCCACCTCGCCAACATCATCGCCGCGCTGCGCGCCTGCCCCGGCGTGTCGGAGGTGGAGCGGGCGCGCGGATGATCATCGGCCTCGGGTCGGACGTGATCGACATCCGCCGGATGGAGCGGACGATCGCGAAGTACGGCGACCGCTTCATCGAGCGGATCTTCACTCCGGTCGAGCGCGCCAAGGCCGAGCAGCGCACGGAGCGCATCCGCGTCGCCACCTATGCCAAGCGCTTCGCGGCGAAGGAGGCGGCGGCGAAGGCACTCGGCACCGGCTTCCGGGCGGGGGTGTTCTGGCGCGACCTCGGGGTGGTGAACCTGCCCTCCGGCCAGCCGACGCTCTGCCTGACCGGCGGGGCGGCGGAGCGGCTGCGGGCGATCACGCCGCCGGGGCACGCCGCGCAGGTCACGCTGACCATGACCGACGAGTACCCCTACGCCCAGGCGATGGTGGTCATTGCCGCGGTGCCGCTTCCTTGACATCCGGGCCGTCGCCGGGCTTCTGTCCCCGCCCGCCCGGGCGGGAATCCGCCGGCGTGACGCAGTTCCTCCGCGGCCATCCGGGGCGTCGGGCGCGGCGCATGACGGGACGGCGCGAGCGGAGGGCAGAGAAGTCGGATGCCGGCGAAAACTCCTGCGATGGCGAAGCGGAAGAGCAGCGGCGGCTGGCTGGAGAGCGCCAGGACGATCCTCTACGCCGCGCTGATCGCGGTGGTCATCCGCACCGTGGCGTTCGAGCCGTTCAACATCCCCTCCGGCAGCATGATGCCGACCCTGCTGGTGGGCGACTACCTGTTCGTCTCGAAGTACTCCTACGGCTATTCGCGCCACTCGCTGCCGTTCAGCCCGAACCTGTTCTCCGGCCGGATCTTCGCCTCCCTGCCGGAGCGCGGCGACGTGGCGGTGTTCAAGCTGCCGCGCGACAACTCGACCGACTACATCAAGCGCATCATCGGCCTGCCGGGCGACCGCGTGCAGGTCCGCAACGGCCTGCTCTACGTCAACGGCCAGGCGGTGCGGCGCGACTACCTCGGCCCCTACCTCGTGGAGGGCGACGGGCCGCGGCCCTCCCCCGCGCGACGCTACCGCGAGACGCTGCCCGCGCCGGGCGGCGGCCAGGCGGCGCGGTCCCACGAGATCCTCGAGACGACGGACGACGGGCCGTTCGACAACACCCCGGAGTTCCGGGTGCCGGACGGTCACGTCTTCGCCATGGGCGACAACCGCGACAACAGCCTGGACAGCCGGGCGATGAACGCGGTGGGGTTCGTGCCGCTGGAGAACCTCGTCGGCCGGGCGGAGTTCATCTTCTTCTCGGTCGATGGCGATACCGGCTCGTGGTGGGAGGTCTGGACGTGGCCTCGCGCGATCCGCTGGAACCGGCTGTTCTCCGCCGTGCGCTGACGGGCCGCGGCGCCGATGGCGATGCAGGCTGAGACCGGCGGCGCCGCGCCGCCCGCTGCCGGCGCGGGCGAGGCGCGCGGCCCCGGCGAGGCAGGGCTCGAGGCCCGGCTCGGCTACGTCTTCGCCGACCCCTCGCTGCTGCGCCAGGCGCTGACCCATCGCTCCGCCGCCGATCCCAGGCGCGGCCAGCTCGATTCGAACGAGCGGCTGGAATTCGTGGGCGACCGGGTGCTCGCCCTGCTGATCGCGGAATGGCTCGCCGAGCGCTTTCCCGAGGAGCGCGAGGGCGACCTCGGCAAGCGGCTCGCCTCCCTCGTGGCCCAGGACGCGCTGGCGCAGGTGGCGGAGGGGCTCGGCCTCGGCGCCGCGCTGCGGGTGCCGGCGGCGGAGGGCCGCACCGGCCTGCGCGGCCGCGCCAGCGTGCTGGCCGACGCGCTGGAGGCGCTGCTCGGCGCCATCTACCGCGACGGTGGGCTGGAGCCGGCGCGCGCCTTCGTCCGGCGCGCCTGGGCGCCGCTGATCGAGGCCAGCCCGCGCCCGCCGCACTCGCCCAAGAGCCGGCTGCAGGAATGGACGCTGGCGCGCGGGCTCGGCCTGCCGGAGTACCGCCTGGTCTCGACCGCGGGGCCGCCGCACCGGCCCGTCTTCGTCGTGGCGGTGAGCGCGGCCGGACGCGAGGCCGAAGGCGTGGGCGAATCCAAGCGTGCCGCGGAGCAGGCCGCGGCGGAAGCGTGGCTGGCGGGGCTGGAGGGCGCGTGAGCGGCGGCGGCGAGGCGGCAGGGAAGGGCGCGCCGACGCGCTGCGGCCTGGTCGCCGTGGTGGGCGCGCCGAACGCCGGCAAGTCCACGCTGGTGAACGCGCTCGCCGGCGCCAAGGTGAGCATCGTCTCGCCCAAGCCGCAGACGACGCGCTTCCGCATCCGCGCCGTGGTGATGCGCGGGGCCTCGCAGATCGTGCTGGTGGACACGCCGGGCATCTTCCGCCCGCGCCGGCGGCTCGACCGCGCCATGGTGGCGGCGGCCTGGGGCGGGGCGCGGGACGCCGACCTCGCGCTGCTGATCGTGGACGCGCGCGCCGGGCTGACGGAGGAGGTGCGCGGCATCGTCGAGGGGCTGCGCCGGGGCGGCCGGCCGGCCTGGCTGGTGCTGAACAAGACCGACCTCGTGGAGCGGCCGCGCCTGCTGCCGCTCGCCGCCGAGCTGAACGCGCTGCTGCCTTTCGGCGAGACCTTCATGGTCTCGGCCGCGACCGGCGACGGGCTCGACCGGCTGCTCGACCGGCTGGCGGAGGCGATGCCGGAGGGGCCCTGGCTGTTCCCGGAGGACGAGCTCTCCGACCTGCCCCAGCGCATGCTGGCGGCCGAGATCGTGCGCGAGCAGATCCTGCGCCAGACGCACGAGGAGGTGCCGCACCACGCGACGGTGGAGACCGAGCAGTGGACCGAGCGCGAGGACGGCAGCGTGCGCATAGACTGCACGATCTACGTCGCGCGGGCCGGCCAGAAGGCGATCCTGATCGGCGACCGCGGCGCGCGGATCAAGGAGATCGGCCAGCGGGCCCGGCGCGAGCTGGAGGCGCTGCTGGAGAGGCGCGTGCACCTGTTCCTGAACGTGAAGGAGCGCCCGCACTGGGACGAGGAGCGGGCGCGGATCCGGGCGCTCGGGCTGGAGGACACGGGCTAGGGCCGGGCGGCCCTCCGCGACGGGACCGGAACGCCGCGCCCGGATCGCGGCCCGGACCCGTGCATCCGCGGCCGCGAGGCGCCATCTTCGGCCCATGGAATGGCGCGCCCCCGCGATCGTGCTCGACGCCCGGCCCTTCGGCGAGGGCGGGGCCGTGGTCACGCTGCTGACCGAGGAGCACGGGCGCCATGCCGGCCTGGTGAAGGGCGGCTTCTCGCGCACCCGGCGGGGGGTGTGGCAGCCCGGCAACCTGGTCGAGGCGCGCTGGGTGGCGCGGCTGCCGGACCAGCTCGGCGCGCTGTCGGGCGAGCTGGTCCATCCCGCGGCGGCGCTGGCGATGGACGATCCGCTGGCGCTCGCCCTGCTCGCCTCCGCCTGCGCCGTGGCGGAGGGGGCGCTGCCGGAGCGCGAGCCGCATCCGCGCAGCTTCGACGGCCTGCTCTCGATCATCGGCCGCCTGGGGCAGGGGGCCGAGGCGGTGCTGCCCGACTACGTCCGCTGGGAGGCGGCGCTGCTGGCCGAGCTCGGCTACGGCCTCGACCTGACGCGCTGCGCCGCGACCGGGACGACGGAGGACCTCGTCTGGGTCTCGCCGCGGACCGGCCGCGCGGTGTCGGCCGCCGCGGGCGCGCCCTACGCCGACCGGCTGCTGCCCCTGCCGGCCTTCCTGCTCGGCCAGGGTCCTTCCGGGCCCGAGGCATGGCTTGCCGGGCTGCGCCTGACCGGCCATTTCCTGGGAAAAGACGCCTATGGGCACCACCACCGGCCGCTGCCCGCGGCGCGCGGGCTGCTCCTGGCCCGCGTGGCGGCGCTGATCCCTGCCACCGCGGGGCCGATACGGCCCGCTTCCGCCGACTCGGCCCGCTGACCCAGATTGGGACACGATGCCTGACGACCTGAAGACCCTCCCCGAGGGCGGGGAGGTGCGCGAGACCCGCCTCGCCGACGCGCTGTCGGAACGCTACCTCGCCTACGCCCTCTCGACGATCATGTCGCGCTCCCTGCCCGACGTGCGCGACGGGCTGAAGCCGGTGCACCGGCGCCTGCTCTGGGCGATGCACCAGCTCAGGCTCGACCCGGCGGCCGGCTTCAAGAAGTGCGCGCGCGTCGTCGGCGACGTGATCGGCAAGTACCACCCGCACGGCGACGCCGCGGTCTACGAGGCGCTGGTGCGGCTCGCGCAGGACTTCGCCGCGCGCTATCCGCTGGTCGAGGGCCAGGGCAACTTCGGCAACATCGACGGCGACAACGCCGCCGCCATGCGCTACACCGAGGCGCGGCTGACCGAAGTCGCGCAGGCGCTGCTCCAGGGCATCGACGAGGATGCCGTGGACTTCCGCCCGACCTACGACGGCGAGGAGCAGGAGCCGGTCGTCCTGCCGGCCGCCTTCCCGAACCTGCTCGCGAACGGCGCCAGCGGCATCGCGGTCGGCATGGCGACCTCGATCCCGCCGCACAACGCGGGCGAGGTCTGCGCCGCGGCGCTCGAGCTGATCCGCAGCCCGCAGGCCACGACCGCCGAGCTGCTGCGCCACATGCCGGGGCCGGACTTCCCGACCGGCGGCATCCTGGTCGAGCCGCCGGAGGCGATCGCCGAGGCCTACGCGACGGGCCGCGGCGGCTTCCGCCTGCGCGCGAGGTGGCAGGTCGAGAAAGGCCGGCACGGCACCTGGCAGGTCGTCGTCACCGAGATCCCCTACCAGGTCGCCAAGGCGAAGCTCGTCGAGCAGATCGCGCAGCTCATGGAGGAGCGGAAGCTGCCGCTGCTCGGCGACGTGCGCGACGAGAGCACGGACGCGGTGCGCCTGGTGCTGGAGCCGAAGTCGCGCGCCGTGGACCCGGCGGTGATGATGGAGACGCTGTTCCGCGCCACGGCGCTGGAGAGCCGCTTCTCCCTCAACATGAACGTGCTCGACGCCGAGCGCACGCCGCGGGTGATGGGCCTGCGCGAGGTGCTGCGCGCCTGGCTCGACCACCGGCACGTCGTGCTGAAGCGCCGCACGGAGCACCGCCTCGCCGCGATCGCGCGGCGGCTGGAGATCCTCGACGGCTACCTGGTCGTCTATCTCAACCTCGACGAGGTGATCCGCATCGTCCGCGAGGAGGACGAGCCGAAGGCCGAGCTGATGAAGGCCTTCTCGCTCACCGAGGCGCAGGCGGAGGCGGTCCTCAACATGCGCCTGCGCGCCCTGCGCAAGCTCGAGGAGATGGAGATCCGCAGGGAGCACAAGAGGCTCTCCGCGGAGCAGAGGAAGCTGCAGGCGCTGATGCGGTCGGAGGCGAAGCGCTGGGAGGCGATCGCCGAGGAGCTGGAGGCGACGCGCGCGCGGTTCGGCGAGGGCGCGCTCGGCCGGCGCCGGACCGAGATCGGCAGGGCGCCGGCCCCGGTCGCGCTGGAGGGGGACCACTTCGTCGAGCGCGAGCCGATCACCGTCATCCTCTCGCAGAAGGGCTGGATCCGCGCCCAGAAGGGCCACCTGCCGGAGGACGCGGAGCTGCGCTTCAAGGAAGGCGACGCGCTGCACGGCCTGGTGCACGCGGAGACGACCGACCGCATCGTTCTCTTCGGCTCCAACGGCAGGTCCTACACGCTGCGCGCCGACGCCATCCCGCGCGGCCGGGGCGACGGCCAGCCGGTGCGGCTGATGGTGGACCTCGGCAACGAGGACGAGATCGTCGCCCTCTTCGTCCACCGCGAGGGCGCGCGCCGGCTCGTCGCCGCCTCCGACGGCAAGGGGTTCGTGGTGAAGGGCGAGGACCTGCTCGCCGAGCGGCGCACGGGCAAGCAGGTGCTCGCGGTCGAGCCGCCGGCGCGCGCGGTGGTCTGCGCGCCGGCGGACGGCGACACCGTCGCGACCATCGGCGAGAACCGGAAGCTGCTGCTCTTCCCGCTCGAGCAGGTGCCGGAGATGGCGCGCGGCCGCGGCGTGCAGCTCCAGTCCTTCCGCGACGGCGGCCTCGCCGACGCCAAGGTGTTCTGGCGCAAGGACGGCCTCTCCTGGCGGCTCGGCGAGCGCGTGCGCGTCGAGACCGACCTCGCCTACTGGCGCGGCAACCGCGCCGGCGCGGGCAAGGCGCCGCCGAGCGGATTCCCGCGGTCGAACCGGTTCGGCGGCTGAACGGGAAGGCTGAAGCAGCGGAACGGGCTCGGCGGGGAACATCGCGGCCCCGATCCTCGTTAGCGCCGCACGTGCGGCCGGAACCGTCCCTCGCCCTTCCGGGCGGTTCCGTGCCCGGCATCGCCCGCACACCGGGCTTTCCGGACGAGGATCAACCAGATGAGCGGCTTCCTATCCAGGATCAGCGATCTCCTGCAGCAGATCGGCGAAAGCGTGCGTTCGGAACTCGGCGGCCGGCTCAGCGACGACACGATCGAGGGGACGCCCGGTCACGACCGCCTGTTCGGCGGCGTCGGCAACGACGTGCTCGGCCCGACCGGCGCCGGCAACGATCTCGCCGTCGGCGGCGTGGGCGACGACACCATCACCGGCGGCATCGGCCTCGACGTGCTCGCCGGCAACTCGGGCGACGACCTGCTTCTCTCCACCGAGGGCGCGGGCGGGGTGACGCTGATGTTCGGCGGCGACGGCCGCGACCGGCTCATCGCCGGCCTCGGCGACAACCTCATGTTCGGCGGCAACGGCGACGACACGCTGATCGGCGGCGGCGGGTACCTGGACATCGCGGTCGGCGGCGACGGCAGCGATATCCTGAACACCGGCACCGGCGTGGGCGTGCACATCGGCGGCCCGGGGTCCGATCTCTTCGCGGTCGGTCCGGAGATCGCGGGCAACCGCAGCCCCGACGTGGTCATCGCGCTCGACTTCGTGCCCGGCGTGGACCGCGTCCAGATCGCGCCGGAGGTCGTCGCGAGCATCGTCTCGATCGAGGACGGCGCGCTCGACTTCACCGGCGTCCTTGGCCTGCTGCGCCGGCACGGCGTGTTCTCGGGCGACGTGTCCGGGCGGGTGTCGGAGGCCGGCGAGGCGCCGGTCGAGGACCAGATGGCCGTCCTGCTCTCGGTCGAGAGCGCGCCGCCCGCCGGCGCTGCGGTGGCGAACGGGGCGCTGGCGACCACGGCGGAGGGCGACCTGCTGTTCTTCGCCGGCATCACCGCGGCGCAGCTCGACCAGCTGGTGTGAGGGGAGGGCGCTGCCGGCCGGGGTGCTCACGTCCGCGCCGGCCGCGGCCGGTCCTGCCCGCCCGTGGCGCCGCGCGCGGGCCGGCGCGGATGCCTCGACCTACGCGAGCTCGCCGAACATCCGGTAGCGCTGCGCGCGCAGCAGGCTCTGGCTCGGGCCGAGGGCCTCGCCGCGGCGGAAGGCGGCGACGGCCTCCCTGATGCGCTTCTGCCGCCGCAGCGCCTCGCTGAGGTGCAGGTGCGCGTCCGCGTGCGCCTCGTCGAGCGCCAGGACGCTGCGGAAGGCCTCCTCCGCGGCGGGCCAGTCCTCGGCCTCCTCGAGCAGCCGGCCGAGCAGGAAGCGGGTGTGGAGATTCGTCGGCTCGCGTTCGGCGGCCTCGCGCAGCGCGGCGATGGCGCCGGCCTGGTCGCCCAGGGCGCGCAGCCCGTGCGCCAGGGCGTGCGCGATGCCGTGATGGCCGTGGCCGAGCGCGATCGCGGCGCGCAGCGCCGGCACGGCCTCCGCCGGATCGGCGTGGAGCGCGAGCATGCCGAGCTGCGCCTGCGCATGCATCGAGTCCGGAAAGGCGGCGACGGTCTCGCGCGCCACCGCCAGCGCCTCGTCCTTGCGGCCGAGCAGGTTGAGGCCCTGGGCGAGCCCGAGGCGCACCTGCTCCGTGGCGTGGCCGAGCGCGATCGCGGCGCGCAGCGGACCGACGGCGTCCGCGGGACGGCGCGGCAGCAGCAGCACCCCGAGCCGCGCCCGGCAGGCGCCGGAGCCGGGGAGGGCCGCCACCGCCGCCTGCGCCGCCGCGAGCGCCGGGGCCTTGCGCCCCTCGGCGAGCAGGGCGTCGATCAGCGCGAGATGGGCGGCCTCGTCGGACGGGTCGCGCGCCACCGCTTGGCGCAGGCGCTGCAGGGCGGCGCCGGCCGGCGGTGCGGCGGGCCGCAGCGCGCTGGCGCACGGCTCGGCGGCGCCCTTCGCGGCGGCGGGCGGTCTGGCGCCGGGTCGCCCGCGCGCGGCCGGGGCCGGAGGCGCCGCGGCGTCCTCGGCACCGGCATCGCCTGCGGCGGCCCTGCCCGCCCGTTCGGCCGCCGCCAGGGCCTCGCGCGCCTCGGCGAGGTCGGGGTTCCGCGCCAGCGCCTCGCGCAGGGCGGCGGCCGCCGCCGCGTGGCGACCCGCGGCGAGCAGGGCCTTGCCCAGGCGCAGGCGCAGGATCGGCGGCTCGGGCAGGGCCTCCACCGCCTCGGCGGCCGCCTGCGCCGCCGCCTCGGTCTTGCCGGCGGCCTCCAGCGCCGCGATCAGGCCGAGATGGATCGGCACGTAATGGGGGTCGCCCGCGCGCGCGGCGCGGAAGGCCGCCTCCGCCTCCTCGAACTGTCCCGCCTCCATCAGCTTGCCGCCGAGGCGCATCGCGAGCCGCGGCGCGTGCGGCTGTTCGGCGTGCAGCCGCCGCAGCGCGGCGAGGCTCATCTCCCGCCGGCCGAGCCGCTCGGCGGCCGCGGCCTCGGCCTCGATCAGCCGCCCCGGCTTGGCGCCGAGCTCCCGCGCGCGCGCGAGCAGCGCCTCGGCCCGCGCCGCCCTGCCCGAGAGCTGCGCGCGCATCCCGAGGGCGAGCCAGATCGTCGGCGCGCGGCGCCGGGCGGCCCGCACGAGCCGCGCCGCCTCCGCCATGCGGCCGTCAAGGGCGAGGGCGAAGAGGGCGGGGGCGTCGCCACTCTCGCTGAGGACGCGGATGCTGGCATGTCCCGCATGGGCGAGGGGCGCGCGCACGACGCCCGGCAGCCCGGCGAGCAGCGCCGCGTGGCGCGCGTCCGTCGGCTCGAGCGGGTCGTAGGCGAGCAGGGAGGCGGCGGGGAGGTCGGCCGCGGCGACCCGGTGCCCGCGATGCAGGGCGGGCAGGAAGTGCAGCCGCGAGCGGCGGTCGAAGGCCGCGTCGGCCGGATCGATCGAGGCCTGGGGCGAGAAGGCGATGGCGGCGCTGGCGCCGAGCGCGGCGCCGTACTTGAGCGCCGCGAAGCCGCCCATCGAGAACCCGAAGGCCAGGCGCCGCGGCTTCGCCGCCGCGGCCGCGACCGGCAGCAGCGCCGCCATCGCCTCGGCGGGATACCAGTGCACCCGGCTCGCGGTGACGGCGAGCAGGTCGAGGTCGTGCGCCTCGGCCAGCCGGCGCGGCCACCACCGATGGCCGTCGGCGTGCGCGGTGCTCTCGGCGAAGGCGATCAGCGTGAAGTCCGATCCGCCCGGGCGGTGGCGCAGCTGCACCCCGTTCGAATCATACAGCAGGGCGGCGTCCTTCGTGCCGCGGCGGGTCGTTATGGGCTGGCTCACGCCGGGCTGGTTCCCCCTTCGCTCGGATGGCCGCATGCAAGGACACGGCTGCAGGGCGCGGCCCTATCAGGCGCCGGCGGCGCTGTCCAACCCCCGCGCGCGTGGTCGGTCCGGCGGAAGGCGGGACCGGGCTGGTCAAGCGCGCCCGCCCGCGCGATCTACCCGGCCATGTCGGATGGAGAAGCCCCTCGGCCGCGCCGCCGCCGGCTGCGCCGGATCCTGCTTGCCCTGGCGGGCGTGCTGGCGCTGGTCCCGCTCGGCGGCGCCGGGCTCGTGGGCTGGACCCTGCCCGGGGAAGGGCAGGTCCGGACGGGTCTCGCCGCGGCCGGCCTCGCCGCGCCGGTGCGCATCACCTACGACGGCGCGGGCGTGCCGCTGATCCGCGCGGACTCGGAGCGGGACGCCTGGATCGCGATGGGCTGGCTGCATGCGCGCGATCGCATGTTCCAGATGGACGCGATGCGTCGCGGCGGCGCCGGGCGGCTCTCGGAATGGGCCGGGGAGGGAATGCTGCGCTCCGACCGGTTCGTCCGGCTGCTCGGCCTCGCCCGCCGGGCGGAGGAGGACCTCGCCGCCCTGCCCGAGGAGGTCCGCGACATGCTGGAGGCCTACGCCGCCGGCGTGAACGCCTGGATCGCCGAGCGCGGCCGCTTCGCCGCCCCGGAGTACCTGCTGCTCGGCCCGCCGGAGCCCTGGACGCCGCGGGACAGCCTGCTCTGGGGGAAGCTGATGGGCCTCTGGCTGTCCGGGAACTGGCGGGTGGAGCTGAGCCGCGCCCGGCTCCTGGCGGCCGGCCTGCCGGCCGAGCGGCTGCGCGACCTCTGGCCCGAGGACGCCAGCGCCGGGCGCCCGGACCTGCCGCCGCGGCCGGCGCCGGGCGGCGCGGCGCCGGACGGGCGAAGCGATGCCGCCTCGCCCGCCGGGCCGGCGGCGCCCGCTGGCAGCGCCTTGGCGGCGGCGCGGGCGGTGGCGGGCGGGCACCTGGACCGGCTCGCCGCCGCGCTGCCGGCCTTCCCCGCCGACGCGCCGCTGCCCGCGAGCGCGAGCAACGTCTGGGCGGTGGCGGGCGCGCGTTCGGCCTCGGGCGGGGCGCTGCTCGCCAGCGACCCCCATCTCGGCTTCGGCGCGCCGATCCAGTGGTACCTGGTGCGGGTCGAGCTCCCCGGCGGGCGTTTCCTCGCCGGCGCGACCAGCCCGGGCGTGCCGCTGATCGTGATCGGCCGCAACGAGCGCCTCGCCTGGGGCTTCACGACCACGCACTCCGACACCCAGGACGTGTTCGTCGAGCGTCTCGTCCCCGGGCGGCCGGATCATTACGAGACGCCCGAGGGGCCGCGCCCCTTCCTCGTGCGCGAGGAGCGCATCCGGGTGCGCGGCATGGCGGAGCCGGTCCCGATGCGGGTGCGCGAGACGCGGCACGGCCCGGTGATCTCCGACCTCGACGCGCCGGGGGGTGTCGGTGACGGCGGCACGGTGCTGGCGGTGGCGATGGCGAATCTCGCGCCGGGCGACACCGCCGCGGCCGGGCTGCTGGCGCTCAACCGCGCCCGCAGCGTGGAGGAGGCGGCCAGGGCGGCGGCGCTGATCACGGCCCCGCCGCAGAACCTGACGGTGGCCGACGCGGACGGGCGGATCGCCCTCTATCTGACCGGGCGGGTGCCGGTGCGGCGTTCCGGCGACGGGACGCTGCCGGCGCCCGGCTGGGACGGCTCGGCGGACTGGCAGGGGTTCCTGCCGTTCCCGGCGCTGCCCCATGTGGTGGACCCGCCGAGCGGCGTGCTGGCCAACGCCAACAACCGCGTGGCGCCCGCGGAGGGCACGGCGTTCCTCGGCCGCGACTGGTTCGGCGACTGGCGGTTCCGCCGGATCTTCGAGCTGCTCGGGCGTGCCGAGCGCCTCGATGCGGCGGGCTTCGCGGCGATGCAGACCGACGCGGTCTCGCTCTTCGCGCGCGAGGAGGCGCTGCCCGCGCTGCGCCGCCTGGTGGCCCCTCCGGGGGCCGGCGGCGACGGCGTCGCGCTTGCGGCCTACCGCCTGGTTCTGGGCGAGGGGAGGGGAGCCGTCGCGGACGGAGGCTGGGATGGGCGGATGGATGCCGACCGTCCGGAGCCGCTGATCTTCCACGCCTGGCTGCGCGCCTTCGGCCGTGCCGCGCTCGCCACCGGCGGGGTGCCGGAGGGGGCGTGGGCGCCGTCCGCGCCGGAGTTCCTGCGCGCCCTGCTGGGCGCGGCGGTCCGCGCCGATTCGGAGCCGGAGGCTGCGGCCTCCGCGGCGCACTGGTGCGGGCCGGGCGGCTGCGCGGCCCTGGCGCGGGCCGCGCTCGAGGAGGCGGTCGCGGAGCTCAGGGCGCGGCACGGCGCCGACCCGGCGCGCTGGCGCTGGGGCGAGGCGCATGTGGCGCGGTTCGAGCATCCGCTGCTGCGCTTCGTGCCCGGCATCGCGCCGCTGGTGCGCCTCGCCGTCCCGACCCCCGGCGACGGCGAGACGATCAACCGCGGCACGCTGCGGGGAGGAAACGGTCCCGACGCCTTCGCCCATGTCCAGGGCGCGGGGCTGCGGATGGTCCTCGACCTGGGCGATCCCGACGGGGCGCCGCGCGCGATCATCGCCACCGGCCAGTCCGGCCACCCCTTCTCGCGCCACTGGGGCGACCTGCTGGAGCCCTGGCGGGACGGGACCATGCTGCGCCTCGGGGGCACGGCCAATCCAACCGCCGGCGGCGCGGCGGCGCGGATCGTGCTCGCGCCGTGACCGGGCGGACGCCGGAAGGCGGGCGGGGCCGTCACCGTGGCGTGGCGGCGGGGTACCACGGCGAACCGGACGGCGGATGGGCGGTTGATTTGCCACGCCTGCCCGCCGAGACTGGTCGCGTCACGATGCACCACCGAACCGCCCGCCGACCGCAATTCTTCTATACCACCGCGCCGCTGCCCTGCCCCTACCTGCCCGGGCGGACGGAGCGGAAGATCGTGACCGAGCTTTCCGGAACCGATGCGGAGGCGCTGCACGACCGCCTCTCGCGGGCGGGCTTCCGGCGCAGCCACAACATCGCCTACTCGCCCGTCTGCCCGGGCTGCGCGGCCTGCATCCCGATCCGCATCGTCGCCGGCGAGTTCGAGCCGGACCGCGGCCAGCGCCGCATCCAGCGGGCCAATGCCGACCTGGTGGGCTTCGAGATGCCGGCGCGCGCCACCGCGGAGCAGTTCGCGCTGTTCCAGCGCTACCAGAAGGCGCGCCACGGCGACGGCGACATGGCCGCGATGGGCTTCTACGACTACCGCGCCATGGTCGAGGACACGCCGATCACCACCGGCATGGTCGAGTTCCGCGACTCCCGCGACCGGCTGCTGGGCGCGTGCCTGACCGACTGGCTGAGCGACGGGCTGTCCGCCGTGTACAGCTTCTACGAGCCGGCGGAGGGGCGGCGCTCGCTCGGCACCTACGCGATCCTGTGGCTGGTGGCGCGCGCGAGGGCGCTGCGCCTGCCCTATGTCTACCTCGGCTACTGGGTGCCGGAGAGCCGCAAGATGTCCTACAAGTCGCGCTTCCGGCCGAGCGAGGTGCTGACGGGCGGCCTCTGGCGCGCGCTCCCCGACCATGCCGGGCGGGACGGGGCGCCGGACCAGTCGCCGACGACCGTCCTGGCGCCCGAGACGACGGGCTAGGGGCGGCGCCGGGGCGACGGTCGAGGGGCCGCGCGCAGGGGATCGTCAATGCCTGTCGGGATGGTGTTGCGGGCCGGGGAACGCGGAGGCGCGCCCCGGCGGACGACACCGGGTCGTCGCTGAAGAGGAGAATCGCACAGTGACCACGAGGTCTGCATGCGGCCGGCGCCCTGCGCTGATCGGCGCCGGCACCGCCATGCTCGGTGCCGCCTTGCCGGCGCCGGCGCGGCCGTCGCAGGGCTGGAAGCCGCCGCGGACGGTCACCATCGTGGTGCCCTTCGCCGCCGGATCGGGCACCGACGCCATCACTCGCATCCTCGCGCAGCAGCTCGAGCCGGAATGGGGGCAGCCGGTCGTGGTGGAGAACCGGGCCGGCGCGAACGGCTCGCTCGCCGCCTCCCAGGTCGCGCGCGCGGCGCCGGACGGGCTGACCCTGATGATGACGACGAACACGCCGCACGCGGCCAATCCGGCGCTGATGAAGCGGCTGGACTACGACCCCGTGGGCGGCTTCACGCCGATCGCGCGGGCAGGGAACTACACCTTCTGGCTGGTGGTCGGCGAGGCATCGCCGGTGCGTTCGCTGCGCGAGCTGCTGGACCGGGCGCGCGCCCGGCCGGGCGAGGTGACCTACGCCTCCGGCAACTCCACCGGGATCGTCGCCGGCGCGACGATCGCGCGGATGGGCGGCGTGGAGATGACCCACGTCCCCTACCGCAGCACGCCGCCGGCGATGACCGACGTGATCGCCGGGCGGGTGAGCTGCATGGTGGTGGACGTCTCCGCCTCGCTCGGCCATGTCCGGGAGGGGCGGCTCCGCGCGCTCGGCGTCACCAGCCGCGAGCGCAGCGCCCTCGTGCCCGACGTGCCGAGCCTGCACGAGGCCGGCCTGCCCGGCTTCAACGTGGTCGCCTGGGCAGGGCTGGTGGGGCCGGCGCGGATGCCGCCGGAGGTGGTGGCGAGCATCAATGCCGTCTTCCGCAGGCTCTGGGAGCGGCCGGAGACGGTGCAGCGCCTCGCCGGCATCGGCTTCGAGGCCAAGACCTCGACGCCCGAGGAATTCGCCGAGTTCATCCGCGGCGAGATCGCCCATTGGGGCAGCATGGTCCGCGCTGCCGGCATCGAGCCGGAGTGAGGAAGGGGCCGCGGCCGGCGGCGCGCGACCCCGGCGCGGCCCGCCGCCGCGGACATGGCGGAGGGCAGGGCCCGGACGCCGCCGCCCTCGCGTCCGCGGGATGGCCCTGCGGCGGCCGAGCGGCTACCGTCCGGCGGCCAACCCGGCCGCGGCGTCCTCCACGGATGGGCGCCGGGGCCGATCGCAACGACGCCCGCTCAGGAACCCCGCCATGCCGCAGTACCGCTCGCGCACCACCACCCACGGCCGCAACATGGCGGGCGCGCGGGGGCTGTGGCGCGCCACCGGCATGAGGGACGGCGACTTCGGCAAGCCGATCATCGCGGTGGCCAACAGCTTCACCCAGTTCGTGCCCGGCCACGTCCACCTCAAGGATCTCGGCCAGCTCGTCGCGCGGGAGATCGAGGCCGCGGGCGGCGTGGCCAAGGAGTTCAACACCATCGCGGTGGACGACGGCATCGCCATGGGCCACGACGGCATGCTCTACAGCCTGCCCTCGCGCGAGCTGATCGCCGACAGCGTGGAGTACATGGTCAACGCGCACTGCGCCGACGCCATGGTCTGCATCTCCAACTGCGACAAGATCACGCCGGGCATGCTGATGGCCGCGATGCGGCTGAACGTCCCGGCGATCTTCGTCTCCGGCGGGCCGATGGAGGCCGGCAAGGTGGTGCACCGCGGGCGGAAGCGGGCGGTGGACCTGATCGACGCCATGGTCGCCGCCGCCGACGCCGCGGTGACCGACGAGGAGGTGGGGGTGATCGAGCGCTCCGCCTGCCCGACCTGCGGCTCCTGCTCCGGCATGTTCACCGCCAACTCGATGAACTGCCTGACCGAGGCGCTCGGCCTCGCGCTGCCCGGCAACGGCACCCTGGTCGCGACGCACGCCGACCGGCGGCGGCTGTTCGTCGAGGCCGGGCGCCGGATCGTCGAGATCACCCGCGCCTACTACGAGACCGACGACACGTCCGTGCTGCCGCGCAGCATCGCCACCTTCGCCGCCTTCGAGAACGCGATGACGCTCGACATCGCCATGGGCGGCTCGACCAACACCGTGCTGCACCTGCTCGCCGCCGCGCACGAGGCCGGGGTGGACTTCACCATGCGCGACATCGACCGCCTGTCGCGGCGGGTGCCGGTGCTGTGCAAGGTGGCCCCCTCGGTCGCCGACGTGCACGTCGAGGACGTGCACCGCGCCGGCGGCATCATGGGCATCCTGGGCGAGCTCGACCGCGCCGGGCTGCTCGACGTCTCGGTCGGCCGCGTGGACGCGCCGACGCTGGCGGAGGCGCTCGAGCGCTGGGACGTGCGGCGCACCGCGGACGAGGCGGTGCGCGTGTTCTACCGCGCCGCGCCGGGCGGCGTGCCGACCACCGAGGCGTTCAGCCAGAGCGCGCGCTGGGACGCGCTCGACCTCGACCGCGGCGCGGGCGTGATCCGCGACGCGGCGCACGCCTTCTCGGCCGATGGCGGGCTCGCCGTGCTCTACGGCAACCTCGCCGAGGAGGGCTGCATCGTGAAGACCGCGGGGGTGGACGAGAGCATCCTCCGCTTCGCCGGCCCGGCCCGCGTCTTCGAGAGCCAGGACGCGGCGGTGACGGGCATCCTCGGCGGCGCGGTGCAGCCAGGCGAGGTCGTGATCGTCCGCTACGAGGGGCCGCGCGGCGGGCCGGGGATGCAGGAGATGCTCTACCCGACGAGCTACCTGAAGTCGAAGGGCCTCGGGAAGCTCTGCGCGCTGGTGACGGACGGGCGCTTCTCGGGGGGAAGCTCCGGCCTCTCGATCGGGCACGTCTCGCCCGAGGCGGCGGAGGGCGGGCTGATCGGCCTGGTCGAGGACGGCGACCGGATCGAGATCGACATCCCGGGGCGCCGGATCCACCTCGCCGTGCCGGAGGCCGACTTGGCGCGGCGCCGCGCAGCGATGGAGGCGAGGGGCGAGGCGGCGTGGCAGCCGGCCGAGCCGCGCAAGCGGCAGGTCTCGACCGCCCTGCGGGCCTACGCGGCGATGGCCACCAGCGCGGCGCGCGGTGCCGTGCGCGACGTCGATTCGGTGCGGCGGCGCTGATCGCGCGGCGGGGATCGGGCCGGCGGTCCGCGGCGGCCGCGCGGCGCGCCGAGCGGCATCGGGCTCCCGCGCGGCGGGGCCAGGTCGGGCGGTGCTGAACGGACCGGGCGGCCGGCGCGCGCAGAGGAGGCGGCGGCCCGACGGTTCGGGTTGACCCGCCGCGCGGGCAAACACTACCGTCTGCCCAACGCGCCATGCGTGCGCGGCCCGGCCTGCCTCGGGCGGCCGGGGGGGAGGCGTCCGATGGCCGCAACGCGGCGTGCGACGGCACGGCCATGACCGGTGCGGTCGCGGTCTGATGTTCACCTACGTCCTTCGCCGGCTCCTGTTCGGCGCGCTGACCGTGCTCGGCGTCTCGGTCGTCGTCTTCGTGATCATGCGGATCCTGCCGGGGGACCCGCTGGTCGCGATCTTCGGCCCGGACGGCTTCACCAGGCTCACCGAGGAGCAGCGCGCCGGCTACATGGCGGAGCTCGGGCTGAGCGATCCGCTGCCGGTGCAGTACCTGCGCTGGATGGGCGACATCCTGCGGGGCGAACTCGGCCGCTCCTTCTTCCGGTCCGAGAGCGTGGCCGAGATGATCCTCCGGCGCGGCCCGCTGACGGCGCAGATCGCGCTGCTCTCCGTGGTGCTGTCCTGGCTTGTCGGCATCCCGGTGGCGCTGGTCAGCGCGCTCCGGCCCAACAGCCTCGCCGACAACGTCGCGAGGGTCCTCAGCATCCTGTTCCTGGCGGTGCCCGGCTTCTGGCTCGGCATGCTGATCGTGCTCGGCCTGCTCTTCGCCTTCGGCTACCGCGCGCCGCTGACCGGCGCCTCGCTGCTCTCCGATCCCTGGACCACGCTGCAGATGATCATCGGCCCGGCGATCGTGCTCGGGCTCGGACAGGCGGCCTACGTCGCGCGCATGGCGCGCTCCAGCCTGCTCGAGGTGATCCGCGAGGATTACGTGCGCACGGCGCGGGCGAAGGGGCTGAACAGCCGCGCCGTCATCGTCCTGCACGCGCTGCCCAACGCGCTGCTGCCGGTGGTCACGCTCTCCGGCATCCTGCTCGGCTTCGTGCTCGCCGGCTCGATCCCGGTGGAGCGCGCCTTCGGAACGCCGGGGCTCGGCTACGCGATGTACACCGCCGTCAGCGAGCGCGACGTGTTCGTGATGCAGAACCTGGTGTTCCTCTACGCCGTGGTGTTCGTCGTCCTGAACATCCTGGTGGACGTGCTGAACGCCTGGCTCGACCCGAGGATCCGCCTGCGATGAGCGTCGCCGCCCCTGCGCCGGAATCCGCATCCGCTGCTGTCGCGTCCGCCGGGCGGCGGCCGCGGCGCGGCATCGGCGTCGCCCTGGCCGCGTTCGCGCGACGGTCGCCGCTCTCGGCCTTCTGGGGGGTCGTGGCCGCGGCGATCGTGCTGGTCGCGCTCGCCGCGCCGCTGATCGCGCCGAGCGACCCGCTGGCGGCGAACTTCCGCCAGATGGGAAGGCCGCCGAGCGAGGCCGCTTGGTTCGGCACCGACCAGGTCGGGCGCGACGTGCTGTCGCGCGTGATCCACGGCAGCCGCGTGTCGCTGACCGTCGCCTTCGGGGCGGTGCTGCTCGGGACGACGCTCGGCGCGCTCTGGGGCCTCGCCTGCGGCTTCTTCGGCGGGCGGTTCGACCTCGTCAGCCAGCGCGTCATCGAGTTCATGCAGTCCTTCCCGGACCTGATCCTGGCGATGGCGATCGCCATGGCGCTCGGCGCCGGCACCGGCACGGTGATCGTCGCGATCGCGATCACCCGCATCCCGTTCGGCGGGCGGGTGATCCGCTCGGTCGTGCTGTCGGTGAAGGAGATGCCGTTCGTCGAGGCGGCGCGGGGGCTCGGCGCGTCGAAGTGGCGGTTGATGTTCCGCCACATCCTGCCGCAGTGCGTCGCGCCCTACCTGGTCCTGGCGACGGCGCACCTCGGCGTCGCGATCATCATCGAGGCCTCGCTCGGCTTCCTCGGCGTCGGCATCCCGCCGCCCACGCCGACCTGGGGCAACATGCTGGCGGACAGCCTGAACGCCGGCCTGGTGCCGCCCTGGTGGCTCGTGCTGTTCCCCGGGCTCGCGATCACCCTCACGGTGCTGGCGTTCAACCTGCTGGGCGACGGGATCCGCGACATGCTGGACCCGAAGCTGCGCGGGTCGGCGTGAGGCGGCGCCGCGCCCTCACCCGGGCTTCGCCAGCGGGAAGGTCACGCCGCCGTCGTGCAGGTGGCACGCGGCGAGATGCCCGGGCCGGACCTCCCTGAGCGCTGGCGCCTCGCTCCGGCACCGCGCGTGCGCGTAGGCGCAGCGCGTGTGGAAGTGGCATCCGCTCGGCCGGTTGATCGGGCTCGGCACGTCGCCCGAGAGGATCACGCGCCTGCGCCTGCGCGCCGTCACCTTGGGGATCGGCACGGCGGAGAGCAGCGCCTCCGTGTAGGGGTGCAGCGGCATCTCGAACAGGCTCGCCCGGTCGGTCAGCTCGACGATCTTGCCGAGGTACATCACCGCGACGCGCTGGCTGATATGCTCCACCACCGCGAGATCGTGGGCGATGAACAGGTAGGACAGCCCGTACTCGTCCTGCAGGTCCATCAGCAGGTTGAGGATCTGCGCCTGGATCGAGACGTCGAGCGCGGAAACCGGCTCGTCGCAGACGATCAGCTCCGGGCCGAGCGCGAGCACGCGCGCGATGCCGATGCGCTGCCGCTGCCCGCCGGAGAACTCGTGGGGATAGGCGTCCATCTGCTCCGGCCGCAGCCCGACGCGCTCGAACAGCTGCGCCACGCGCTCCCGCCGTTCCGCCCGCCCGCCGCCGACGCCGTGGATCACCAGCGGCTCGGCGACGATCTCGCCGGCCGGCATGCGCGGGTTGAGCGAGGCGTAGGGGTCCTGGTGGACCATCTGCATCCGCCGCCGGAAGGGCAGCATCGCCCGGGCGTCGAGTCGGGTGATGTCCTCGCCGCGGAAGCGGATCTCGCCCGCCGTCGGCTCGAGCAGGCGGAGCAGCGTGCGGCCGGCGGTGGACTTCCCGCAGCCGCTCTCGCCGACCAGGCCGAGCGTCTCGCCGGGCGCGACGTGGAAGGACACGCCGTCCACCGCGTGGACCTGGCCCGCGACGCGGCCGAACAGGCCGCGCCGCACCGGGAAGTGCTTCCTGAGGTCGCGCACCTCGACCAGCGCCTCGGCCGGCGCGGCGGGGACTGCGCGCGCCGGCGACGGCGCGAGGTCGCGCAGCGCGGTCATGCCGCGGCGCCGGGCGCGAGATGCCCGGCGTTCCAACACGCCACGGCGTGGCCGTCCCCGTGCCGGGCGATCGTCGGCGCGGCCTCGCGGCAGCGCGCGTCGGCCAGCGCGCAGCGCGGCGCGAAGCTGCACCCCGGCGGCAGCCGCAGGAGCGAGGGGACCAGGCCCTTGATCTCGGCCAGTCGCGCGCGCCGGGGGCCGGCGCCGCCGCGGGCCGCGTCGTCGAGGTGGGGGATGGAGCCGAGCAGGCCGCGCGTGTAGGGATGCGCGGGCCGGGTGAACAGCGCCTCGACGCTCCCCTCCTCGACCTTCCGCCCGGCGTACATCACGATCACGCGATCGGCGTTCTCCGCCACCACGCCCATGTCGTGGGTGATCAGGATCACCGCCATCCCGAGCCGCTCCTGCTGCTCGCGGATCAGCTCGAGGATCTGCGCCTGGATGGTGACGTCGAGCGCCGTCGTCGGCTCGTCCGCGATCAGGACCTTCGGGTTGCACGACAGCGCCATCGCGATCATCACCCGCTGGCGCATGCCGCCGGAGAGCTGGTGCGGATAGGCGGCGGCGCTGCGCTCGGCGTCGGGGATGGCGACGCGGCGCAGCATCCCGACCGCCTTCGCCATCGCGTCGCGCCACGACAGTCCCTGGTGCAGCGCGATCGCCTCGGCGACCTGCCGCCCGACCGGGTAGAGCGGGTTGAGCGACGTCATCGGCTCCTGGAAGATCATCGAGATCGCGTTTCCGCGAACCCGCTCCATCTCCGCCTCGCTGAGCGCGAGGAGGTCGCGGCCCTCGAACAGGATCCGCCCGCCGGCGATCCGGCCCGGCGGGCTGGTGATGAGGCGGAGGATGGAGAGCGCGGTGACGCTCTTGCCGCAGCCGGACTCGCCCACCACGCAGAGCGTCTCGCCCCGGCGCACCGAATAGGACACGCCGTCCACGGCCCTGATGACCCCCGCCGGGGTGCGGAACTCCGTTCGCAGCCCCTCGACCGCGAGCACCACCTCGCCCGCGGCCCGATGCGGGGCGGCTTCGCCCGCGAGGGCGGCCGACGCGGCCTGATTCACGTGACTCCTCCCGAGGCCGGCGTGTAGCCTTTTCGCGGGACGGTAACATCGGTGGAACGCCGATCTCAACGTCCATCGATGGTGCCTCCCGCGCCGAACGAAGAACGGGCCGGTATGGAAAGGCCCACGACAGGGAGGGAAGCCCATGGATGATCCCCGCACGCGGAGCGCGGCGTGGAGCCGCCGGCGCGTCCTCAAGACCGGACTGCAGGGCGCCGCCGCCACCGCGCTTGGCGCGCACGTCCTCTCGCCCGATGCCGGCCTCGCGGCCGAGATCCCCCTGGAATTCGACGGGCGCAGCTTCCAGCTCGCCGCGCCCGAGCCGAACCCGAAGCGCGGCGGCGTGCTGCGCTACGGCATCACCAGCCGTCCGCCGCACTTCGACGTGCACCAGTCCGGCACGGTGAACAACCTCGGCTCTCAGGGCTGCATGTTCGACAACCTGGTCCGTCGCGACCCGCGCGATTCCGGCAAGACGATCATCCCGGACCTCGCGCACAGCTGGGAGATCGCGCGCGACGGCCGGACCTACACCTTCCACCTGCGGCGCGACGTGCTGTTCCACGACGGCGCGGAGCTCACGGCGGAGGACGTGAAGGCGACCTACGACCGCATCGTCCGTCCGCCGAGCGAGATCAGCATCCCGCGCAGCGCGCTGTTCACCGCGGTGAGCGAGATCAACGCCCGCGACAGGTACACGATCGAGTTCAAGCTGTCCGAGCCGCGCACCGCGAGCTTCATGATGGGCGCCTTCGCCAGCGGCTGGAACGTGATCCTCCGCAAGAAGACCCTGGAGGACAACAACTACAACCTCCGCCGCGTCGTCACCTATCCCGGCACCGGCCCGTTCCGCCCCGTCCGGCGGGTGGAGAACGAGGTGTGGGTGATGGAGCGGAACCCGAACTACTGGAACCGCGGGCTGCCCTACCTCGACGGCATCGAGTTCTACCACGCCCTGCCGTTCTCGCCGGAGCTCGGCTCGGCGCTGCTTGCCGGGCGGACCGACTACGCGCGGCTGCTCGACCCCGTCTCGCTGCGGCGCGTGAAGGAGACGCCGGGGATGTCGGGCACGGACTACTACCAGAGCGTCATCCAGGCGACCTGGGTGAACAACCGGAAGCGCCCGTTCGACGACCCGCGGGTGCGCCGCGCCATGCACCTCGTGCTGGACAAGGCGGTGCTAGTCGAGGTGGTGAAGGACGTCGCGCCGATGATGGTCGGCGGGTTCATCTACCCGTTCTCCGAGTTCGCGACGCCGCGCGAGGAGCTGTCGCGCAGGCTCGGCTACCAGGCCGATCCCGCCGCGGCCGTGCGCGAGGCGCGGGCGCTGCTCGCGGCGGCCGGACAGGCCCGCGGCATCCGCGGCCTCGACTTCGTCATCCGCGACGTCGCGACGTTCAAGCTCTGGGCGCAGGCGATCCAGGCGATGCTGCAGCAGACGCTCAACATCGAGTGCCGGCTGCGCACCGTGGTGGAGTCGGTGTGGTTCGACGACGTGCGCTCCGGCAATTTCGACCTGGCGATCGGCGCCATCGTCTCCACGCTGATCGACCCCTCGGACTACTTCAACGCCTGGTACCGCGACGGCGGTCCGCAGAACTACTCGAACTGGAAGGACCCGCGCTTCGAGGCCCTGGTGCCGCAGATCGACCGCGAGGTGGACCGGGAGAAGCGGCTCGCGCTGATCCGCCAGGCGGAGGCGATCATGGAGGAGAACCCGCCCCTGCTGCCCGTCGCCTGGGAAAAGATCAACGACGGCTGGTACAATTATGTGAAGGGCCATGTGCCGTACGAGTACTTCGGGATCTACGACGTCGTGCGGATGGACACCATGTGGCTCGACAAGTAGGGCCCGCCGCAGGCGACCTTCGCGGCCGGCCGCAGGCGGCCGCCCGGCTGCCGCGGTCGCGGCGCGCGGGAGGCGCCGGCGGCAGGCGCGGATGCCTTACGCGGTCCAGCCCTGGAGCGCTGCCGCCTCCTCGCGGCAGCGCTCGGGCCCGCCGAGGACCTGGCGGTTGAAGCCGATGCGCTTCAGCCAGTAGTGCAGCCCCGACAGGTCGGTGAAGCCCATGCCCCCGTGCACCTCGGTCGCCATGCGCGCCACCTCGCGGCCGACCTCGTCGAGGTGGGCCTTCGCGTGGCACGCCATCAGGCGCGCCTCCGCCGAGCGCGTGTCCTGCGCGTAGGCCGCGTGCCAGACGAAGGCGTGGCACGGCTCGAGCATGGTGGCCATGTCGGCGCACATGTGCTTGACGCCTTGGAAGCTGCCGATCACGCGCCCGAACTGCACGCGCTGCTTCGCCCAGGCCACCGCCCGGTCGAGCATGGCCTGGGCCGCGCCGAGCGTGTCGGCGGCGAGCACCACGCGGCCCGCGTCGAGGACCTGGAGCGCCGCGGCGCGCGGATCGGCCGCCGCCTCGAGCACCTCCGCCTCGACGCCGTCGAACGCGACTTCGGCGAGCGGCCTCGTCCCGTCCAGCGTCCGGCGCAGGGCGACGGAGACCCCGGCGTCGCCCGCGCCCAGGATCGCCGCCCGTCCGTCGGGCAGGTAGACGAGGAAATGCGTGGGCGCGCCCGCGTCCAGCACCGCCTCCGCAGCCCCGCTCAGCCGGTCCCGGTCGAGCGAGAGCGCCGCCCCGCCGCGTCCGCCGACATAGCCGACGAAGCCCATGGCGATGCGGGCCTCGCCGCCCGCGATCCGCGGCAGCCAGCGGTCCTGCTGCGCCGCACTGCCGCTGCGGAGCAGCGCGAGCGGCGCCATCGCGACGCTGCACAGGAAGGGGACCGGCGCCGCGGCTCCGCCCAGGGCCTGCGCGACGACGGCCGCCTCCAGCAGCCCGAGCCCCGTGCCGCCATGCCGCTCCGGCACCAGCAGGCCCTGCACGCCGAGGTCGAGGAGGCCTCGCCAGAGTCCTTCCTCGCAGCCCGTGCCGGTCGCCGCCTGCGCCCGCACGGCCTCGATGGGGCAGTGGTCGCGCAGGAACGACCGCACCGACTCGCCGAGCAGCGTCTGCTCGTGGCTCAGCGCGAACTCCATGGCCTAGGCCCCCCTTCCGCCGGTGCCCGGGACCCTGGGCTCGCGCGGCAGGCCGAGGCCGCGCTCGCCGATGATGTTCCGCTGGATGTTCGAGGTGCCGCCGCCGATGAGGAGGCCGATGTCGTAGAGGTAGTCGTTGTTCCAGTTCGCCGCGTCGTCGTCCTGGGCGTCCTCTCCTTGCGAGAGGGCGGTCAGCCCCTCCGCGCCGAGCGCGTCGACCGCGAGCGCCGAGAGGCGGTGTCCGAGCACGGTCCCCCCGTACTTCACGATCAGGCGGCGAAGCCCCGGATCCTCGCCCCTCGCCTGGTCGGTGAGCAGGCGGAGGTTGTGGGCGCGCCAGGCCAGGACCTCGCCCTGCAGCCGGAGCAGGCGCGACCGGAATTCGGCCGCGGCGATCAGCGGGACGCCGTCGACCTTGGTCGCGCGGAGGAGCTCGACGAGCCGCTGCAGGCGGTGCGTCAGCTTTCCGGCGTCGCCGATCCCCATGCGCTCGTGCTTCAGCGTGATGTTGGCGACGTGCCAGCCATGCCCTCGGCCCATCACGATCTGGTCCAGCGGCACGCGGACGTCGGTGAAGAACACCTCGTTGAACTCGGCGCGTCCCGTCATGGTGCGCAGCGGGCGCACCTCGATGCCCGGCGTCCGCATGGACAGCAGCAGGTAGGACAGCCCCTCGTGCTTCGGCTTGTCGGGCTCCGTGCGGCACAGCAGGAACATCATGTCCGCGTAGTGCGCGGAGCTCGTCCAGATCTTGTGGCCGTTGACCACGAAGTGCCCGTCCTCGACGACCGCGCGCGTCCGCACCGACGCGAGGTCGCTGCCGGCCTCGGGCTCGGAATAGCCCTGGCACCAGATGATCTCGCCGCGGATCGTCGGGCGCACCCAGCGCTCGCACTGCTCCCGGGTGCCCACCTCGAGGAGGGTGGGGACGAGCATGCTGATGCCCTGGTTCATGATGCCGGGATGCACGTTGGCGCGGCCGAACTCCTCGGCGATGATCGCGGCCTCCAGCACGTCGGGCGCGGCGCCGTAGCCGCCGTACTCGCGCGGGATCGTCCGCCCGGCGTAGCCGTGCTCGATCAGCAGGCGCTGCCAGTCGAGCGTCTTCCGGTCGGGGCGCTTACGCCCGCCGCCGGTCTTCGGCGAGGCGGGACCGTGGCGGCGGATGAACTCCCGCACCTCCGCCTGGAAGGCCCTGTGCTTCTCGGAGAAGTTCAGGTCCATCGTCACCTCCGGCCCGCGCGGCCGGACTAGCGCTGGAAGTTGAGCCTCAGCCCCGGTTCGGGCCACCGCAGGGCGGCGAGCTCGCCCTTCTCGGACAGCGTGACGTAGGCGGTGCGCATGTCGGGCCCGCCGAAGCAGATGTTGGTCGGGTGGCTGTCGGGCATCGGCACCTCCCGCACCAGGCGGCCGTCCGGGGCGAAGACGGTGATGCGCCCGGTCACCAGCGTCGCCACCGCGACGTTGCCCGAGGCCTCGACCGCCAGGCTGTCGAAGCGGCAGAACGTCGGCAGGCCGGCGACGAAGCGCCCGCCGTGCGGCGAGGGGAATGGCTGCTTGCGGACGATGCCCGGCGCCTCGACGTCGAACGCCCAGAGGCGCGCCGACTCGGTGTCGGCGACGTAGACCGTGCGCTCGTCCGGCGACAGGCCGACGCCGTTCGGGCTCAGGATCGGGTAGGCGACCTCCCGGATCGAGGAGCCGTCAGGAAGGGCGTAGTAGAGCCCGCCATGGTCGCGGTGCCCGGCGTAGCGCTTGCCGAGGTCGGTGAACCAGAAGCCGCCATGGCGGTCGAACACCAGGTCGTTCGGCGCCGAGAGGCGGCGCCCGTTGCATTCGGTGTAGAGCACGGTGCGCGCGCCGGTCGCCGGGTCCACCCGCGCGATGCAGCCGCCGGCGTAGTCGTCCGACGGCCCCTGGCCCATGAAGTGACCCGGCACGTAGCGGCTGCCGCCGTTGTCGCAGAGGTAGAGCATCCCATCCGGCCCCATCGCCAGGCCGTTCGGGCCGCCGCCCGCCGGGCCGAGCCGCGTCACCGTTCCGTCGGGGCCGACACGCGTGATGCGCCCGCCGTTGATCTCGGTGAGGATCACGGAGCCGTCCGGCATCGCCACCGGCCCCTCCGGGAAGCCCAGGCCTCGCGCCAGGATGCGGATCTCGGCGGCCATGAAGCGTCTCCCCTTCTGGCCGGCCCATCCTCGCGCACCCGCCGGGGCGGTCAAGCGCGCAGGGCGGATGGCGGGGGCCGGGCGGCCGGAGGCGCGGCGTGCGCCCCCGGGTCGGGAGGGGGCCGGGTCCACGCTGCCCCGCCGCCGGCCGTGGATCGAGCCCCCGCAATCGCGCCAGGCTCCAACGGCGCGCGTCGTTCGCGGTGCTCCCGCCGTTCACCGCCCGGCGCCCTGGCGCCGGTGTCGCTGCGCGAATGGCGGGGACGCCGCGCGCTCCGGGGCGCCATGGCGATGGCGAGATCGGGGCGGCCCGCCGGCCGGACCGGTCGGACGCCGCGCCCGGTCCGGCGCCGTGCAGGGCGGCACGGTGGCGGCGTGCGGCCGCGGCGCCGCCTCGCGGCAGCTCCGGCCTTCCGGCGCGGCGGCGTCCGCCGCGGCCAGGGCGACGGGGCGCCGCGCGGCGCACCGGGACGGCGGACCGACCGGCTCGGCGCTCCGGCCGCCGGCCCGCATCCGCCCGGGCCGGTCGGACGAGGGAGTCCCGGCTCGGACCGCGTGGGCGCCTCGTCCGCGCCGCTCTCAGCCCATGTTCACCATGATCGTCTTCTTGTGCGTGAAGTGCTCGAGCATCGCCTCGAGCGAGGCCTCCTTGCCGAGGCCGGACTGCTTGACGCCGCCGTAGGACAGGTTCGCCTGCACGACGAGGTTCTGGTTGATCTGCACCAGGCCGGCCTCCAGCCGGTGGGCGAGGTCGAGGCCGATCCTGAGGTTGTTGGTCCAGATCGAGGCGGCGAGGCCGTAGTCGGAATCGTTGGCGTCGGCGAGGACCTTCTCCGCGTCGTCGAAGGGGAAGATCGCGGTGACGGGCCCGAAGATCTCCTCGCGCACCAGCCGGCTCTCCTTCGGCAGGCCCGTGAAGATCACGGGCTGCAGGAAAAGGCCCTTCTTCAGCGCCGGATCGTCGGGCAGGCGGCTGCAGACCAGCGCCTGCGCGCCGGCGGTGCGCCGGCCCTCCTCGATGAAGCCCCGCACCTTCTCGAACTGCGCGGGCGAGATGATGGTGCCGATGTCGGTCCTCTCGTCGAGCGGGTCGCCCATCACCATCCTGTCCACCGCGTCCTTCATCGCGGCGACGAAGCGGTCGAAGATCGGGCGCTCGACGTAGATGCGCGAGGCGGCGGTGCAGCTCTGGCCCTGCCGGGTGAAGCGCATCGAGGTGAGCGCGCCCTGCACCGTCTTCTCGAAGTCGCAGTCGGCGAAGACGATCATCGGCGACTTGCCGCCGAGCTCGAGCGTGACCGGGATGATCTTCTCCGCCGCCGTCCTGTAGACGATCTTCCCGGTCTCGACCGAGCCGGTGAACGTCACCTTCCGCACCTTCGGATGGGCGACGAGCGGCGCGCCGCACTCCGGGCCGAAGCCGGACACCATGTTGAACACGCCGGGCGGCAGGACGCGGTTCAGCAGCTCGCAGATGCGCAGCACCGCGAGCGGCGCCTCCTCCGCCGACTTCACGACGACGCTGTTGCCCGCGACGAGCGCCGGGGCGACCTTCAGCGCCATCAGCAGCATCGGCACGTTCCACGGGATGATGGCGCCGACCACGCCGAGCGGCTCGCGCACCGTCACCGAGAGGACGTTGGGGGCGAAGGGCACGCTCTCGCCCTTCAGCTCGGAGCCGAGGCCGCCATAGAACTCGAAGATGTCGGCGACGACGTTGGCCTCGACGCGCGATTCGGTGCGCAGCGCCTTGCCGGTCTCGAGCGCGATCAGGCGCGCCAGCTCCTCGACATGGGCCTTGAGCACCTGGGCGCACTGGTGGACGAGCGCGCCGCGCCTGCGGGCGGCGAGCTTCGCCCATTCCTTCTGCGCCGCGGCGGCGTTCTCGACCGCGGCGTCCACGTCGGCGGCGTCGCCCTCGGCGGCGCGCGCGACCTCCTCGCCGGTGGCGGGGTTCACCACGGGGAAGGTCCTGCCGGAGCGGGCGGGGACGTAGCGGCCGCCGATGAAGTGCGCGCCGGAGAGGGCCTTGGCGAGGGCGAAGGGGTCCGTGGTCGGCGCCTCGGGCGTGGGGTGCGGGCGGTCGAGCATGGCGCGGGGTCCTCCCGAATGGGTCGCGTCGGCGGGACCTTGACCACGCGGCGGGGCGGCCGGCAAGCGTGGCGCCGCCCCGCCGCAGCGGGCGGCCGCGTGGCGCGGCCACATGCCGGCCGATCGTCGCCCGGCCCGGGGGGAGCCTCACGCAGGCGTGCGCGGGCCTGCCTGCCGCGGCGGCGCACGCGGGGGGAGCTCTCCGGCGCGATGCGGCGCCGCGCGCCACGCCGGCCGGGATGCAAGCGCCGCGCAGAGGGGCAGCAGCCAGACGATCCGCGCCTGATAGCGATGGTGCGGCTTGGAGAGCGCCCCCGTGGTGCAGGCGTTGGCCGCAAGCGCGACCAGCACGCTGAGCACGAGGCCGAACCGCGCGGCGTCGCCCTCGCGCGCGGAAAGCCTCCGGCACGCCGCCAGCGCCGCCGCGACGGACAGCGCCAGCACCGGCAGGTGAAGCGCTCCCGCGGCCGCGGCGAGCGGCAGGAGCTCGCCCCGGGCTTGCGCTCCCGCCCGGAACCGGTCCCGCTCGCTCGGGGGGAAGGCGTCCCAGATGTCCCAGCCATGCATGCTGCGCAGTTCGGGATAATTCAGCGTGTCGCCGAGGCGGACCTTGAACAGTTGCGCCACGGCATTGCCCAGGGCCGCGCGCGCCACCGCCAGCGGTTGGTCGCGCAGCGTCGCGGCGACCACCCCGCGCGCCTCGGGCGCGAGCAGCACGAGGCCATCCGGCCGGTAGGCGCCGGCGGCATCACGCGACGGCGGGCTCTCCGGGCTCCACAGGAACTCGTCGCTGTCCATCGGCAGGCGGTCGAGGAAGGCGCACAGGTGCCAGCCCGACTCCGGGCAGCGCGCACGAAGCGTCCATGTCGCGGGCCCATCCGCCTGCAGCCGCGCGAGCAGGAAGACCGAGCCGTGCGCGGCGAGCGTCGGGCGGCCGAAGGCCTGCCAGTTGGCGCCGACCAGGAACAGCATCGCCGCCGCCACCGGCGGGGCGACCCGCAGCAGGGGCCGCCAGCTCCGGCGCAGCAGCGGCAGCAGCACGACCAGCGCCAGGGCGGTCGGCAGATGCGAGAGATGCGCGGCGATGCCGATCGCCGCGACCAGCGCGGTCGAGGCCGTCTCCAGGCGCCCCAGCCGCGTCTCGCCGAAGCCGAGCACGAACAGGCACAGCACGACGACCGGCGTGAAGAAGTCCGGCATCAGGGTCGCGGCGAACCAGGGGGCGGCCGTCAGGGCGGCGAGCCCCGCCGCCAGCGCGAGGTGCCGGGCCGGGCCGACCTCGCCGCAGGCCACGCGCTGGGTCAGCCAGAGCAGGTGCGAGAGGATGAGTCCCTGCGCGACCAGCGGCAGCCAGAGCGTCCTCCCCTGGTGGAACAGGGCGATGAACGGCCCGTAGACCACGGTCTTGTCCCAGGGCGGCTGGCCGGTGATGGTGTGGACCAGGTAGGAGACGGTGTCGATGAACAGGATCGGATAGCCGTTGACCGCGGCCGGCCAGACCAGCAGCGCGGCGGCCGCGAGGACCGCGAGCATCCGTGCGGCCAGGGCGCGCCCGGCGGATGGCGGCGGCCTCGGCACCGGTCGCCGGACCTGGCGGTGGTGGCGCATGCGTCCTCCGCGGCCCGCACGAAGGGCCCCCTTCGGGCCGCGGATGTCCGGTCGGCCGCAAGGGCCCTATACCGCAACCCAGCCGGCCGTAACGCCCCCCGGCCGGGCGAGCAGTGTCGGCAAGCACGGAGTCCACTGGAGATGAGCCATACCCCCACCGGCCCGCTGAAGGGCCTGCGCGTGCTGGACCTGACGCGCGTGCTGGCGGGCCCGACCTGCACGCAGATGCTCGGCGACCTCGGCGCCGAGGTGATCAAGGTCGAGCGGCCCGAGGCCGGCGACGACACCCGCGGCTTCGCGCCCCCCTTCTGGCCGGAGACGAAGGAGAGCGCCTACTTCCTCGGCGTCAACCGCAACAAGCTCTCGCTCACGCTCGACATCGCGAAGCCCGAGGGCCAGGCGATCGTGCACCGCCTGCTCGAGACCTGCGACGTCCTGGTCGAGAACTTCAAGGTCGGCGCGCTGGCGAAGTACGGGCTCGGGTGGGAGCAGCTCTCGAAGAAGTACCCCGGGCTGATCTACTGCTCGATCACGGGCTTCGGGCAGACCGGCCCCTACGCGCCGCGTCCGGGCTACGACGCGCTGATCCAGGCGATGGGCGGCGTCATGTCCCTGACCGGGGAGCCGAACGGCACCCCGCAGAAGGTGGGCATCCCGGTCGCCGACCTGTTCGCCGGCCTCTACGGCTGCATCGGCATCCTCGCCGCGCTCAACCACCGGCGCGAGACGGGACAGGGCCAGCACATCGACATCGGCATGCTGGACACGCACGTCGCCTGGCTCGCCAACCAGGGGATGAACTACCTGGCGACCGGGGAGAACCCGCCGCGGCTCGGCAACCAGCACCCGAACATCGCGCCCTACCAGGAATTCCCGACCAAGGACGGCTACATCATCCTCGCGATCGGCAACGACCCGACCTTCGAGCGCTTCTGCAAGGCCTTCGGGCAGGAGCACCTGCTGGCCGACGAGCGCTTCGCCACCAACCCCCGGCGCGTCGAGAACCGCCAGCTCGTCACCGACACGCTGACGCCGGTGATGCGGTCCAGGACCACGAAGGAGTGGATCGAGGCGCTGGAGGCGCTGAAGATCGGCTGCGGCCCGATCAACACGCTGAAGGACGTGTTCGCCGACCCGCACGTGCAGGCGCGCGGCTGCGTCGTCGAGATGCCGCACGCGAGCGGCGCGACGGTGCGGGTGATCGCCAACCCGGTGCGGCTCTCGGCGACGCCGCCCGACTACCGCACCGCGCCGCCGGTGCTCGGCGAGCACACCGAGGCGGTGCTGCGCGGGATGCTCGGGATGAGCGAGGCCGAGGTGGCGGCGCTGAAGGCGAAGGGCGTCGTCTGATGGCGCCCACGGGCGCGCCGCGGCGGGGCGCGCTGCGCTGGCTCTGCGCCGGCGCGTTCCTGACGCTGCGCTGGTGGGAGTGGGGCCCGCCCGACGGCGCGCCGGTCCTCTGCGTCCACGGCCTGACGCGCACGGGCCGCGACTTCGACGCCCTCGCCGAGGCGCTGGCCGCGCAGGGGCGGCGCGTGCTCTGCCCCGACCTGCCCGGGCGCGGGGCGAGCGACTGGCTGCCGGACCCGGACCTCTACGTGCTGCCGACCTATGTCGCCGCGCTGGCGCATCTGCTGGCGCGGCTCGACGGGCCGGTGGACTGGGTCGGCACCTCCCTCGGCGGGCTGTGCGGCATGGCGGTCGCCGCGGCGCCCGGCCAGCCGATCCGGCGCCTGGTGCTGAACGACATCGGGCCCTTCGTGCCGAAGGCCGCGCTCGCGCGCATCCGCGACTACGTCGGGACCGAGGGCGCGTTTCCCGACCTCGCGGCCCTGGAGGCGCATCTGCGCGCCGTCCACGCCCCCTTCGGGCCGCTCACCGACGCGCAGTGGCGCCACCTGGCCGAGACCTCCGCCCGGCCGGCGGGGGAAGGCGACGCGCCCGGCGCGGTGCGGCTGCACTACGATCCGGCGATCGCGGCGCCGCTGCGCGCGACGGATCCGGCGGACCTCGACCTGTGGCCGCTGTGGGAGCGCATCGGCCTGCCGGTGCTGGTCCTGCGCGGCGCGCGGAGCGACCTGCTGCTGCCGGAGACCGCGGCGCGGATGGCGGCGCGGCCCGGCGTCCGGGTGGCGGAGATCCCCGACGCCGGCCACGCGCCGGCGCTGATGGAGCCAAGCCAGATCGGACTGGTGCGCGATTTCCTCTCGGCGTCGTGAGGCTCCGCCGGGCCGGCGGGCCAACCCCGCAGGCGGCGGTGCGTTGCACCGGGCACCATGCCCGAACCGGTGCGCCATCGCTTCCTGCCCGCGCCGCCCTTCGTCGGCGGCTTCCTCCAGACGCTCCGTGGCGTCGGCTGGCCGATCCGGCCGGCACTGCCGCGGCAGGGGCATCGGCTGTGGATCCCGCTCTCCGACGGCGATCGGCTCGCCGCCTGCCTGCATCTGCCGCACGCGGCGCGGCAGGACCGCCGCCGGCCCCTGGCGCTGCTCGTGCACGGCATGACGGGGACCGAGGACGATCCCTACCTGCGCGCGGCGGCGCGCGCCCTGCTCGAGCGCGGATTCCCGGTGCTGCGGCTGAATCTGCGCGGCAACGCGATCTCGCGCCCGCACAGCACGAGCCACTACCACATCGGCCGCGCCGAGGACCTGCGCGACGTGCTGCGCGCCCTGCCGCCCGCGCTCGCCGGCGCGGGCGTGGCGGTGGCCGGCTGGTCGCTCGGCGGGGCGATGGTGCTGAACCTGCTCGCCCGCCACGCCGACGAGGAGGGCATGCCGCGCCTGGTCGCGGGCGTCGCCATCTCGGCGCCGCTCGATCCCGCGGCGGCGCATGCGGCGATCGACGCGCATCCGCTGCTCGGGCCGCTGCTGCTCGCGCTCTACCGGCGCGAGGTGCTGGCGGTGACGCAGGCGCGCGACCTCGACGAGGCGCTGCGCAGCGCGGCGGCGGAAGCGCGCTCGCTGCGGGAGTTCGAGGCGAAGGTCTCGGCGCCGCGCTTCGGCTATCCGAGCTACGCGACCTTCGTCGAGCTGATCCGCCCCGACCGCGTGCTGCCGGCGATCCGCGTGCCGACCCTGCTGCTGCAGGCGGCGGATGACCCGGTCGTGCCGGCGGCCTCGCTGGAGGCCGTGGACTGGTCGCGATGCCCGGCGGTCGTGCCGGTGCTGACCGCGGGCGGCGGGCATTGCGGCTTCGACGACCTGCGCCTCGTGCGCGACCCGATGCAGACGCGCGTGCTGCTGGCCTTCTTCGAGGGGGCCGCGGAGGAGGCCGCCAGGGCCGCTCAGGCGAGGGCCGGCGCCATGGCCTCGGCCGCGGCGCACCAGCGCGCGGGGTCGGAGCCGTCCTCCACCGCCCAGGCGGCGGCGAGCGCGGCGCCGGCGTAGCCCCAGGCGGCGATCCGCTCGCGGGGGAGGCCGGTCGCCTCGGCAAGCAGCGCGACGCGGCGCGCGGCGCGCGCGGCGGGGCCGGGCGGATCGCGCAGGAAGGCGGCGGCCTCGAAGGCCGGGTCGCCGATCAGCCCCTTGGGGTCCACCGCCCGCCAGCCCGCCGCGCCGTCGCGCAGGATGTTCCCGGCGTGCAGATCGCCGTGCAGCAGGACCGGCGGCGGCGCGCCGGCCGCCAGCTCGCGCATCAGCCGCGCGGCGCGGGCGAGCATCGGGCGGGGCAGGGGCCCGGGCGCCTCCAGCGCCCGGTCGAGCGCGCGCACCCAGCCCGCCGCCTCCGCCAGCACCGCGCCGGGCGGAGGCGGGCGGCGGAGCGCGGCCATCACGCCGGCCGCCGCCAGCGTCGCGGCATCGTCGTCGCGCGCGGCGAGGTGGCGCAGCGCCGTGCCGGGGGAGAGGCGCTCGATCAGCAGCGCGCCGGCGGGCAGGTCGGCGGCGAGCAGCCGGGCCGCGCCGCGGCCCGCGAAGGCCGCCAGCGCCGTGGCCTCGGCCTCCAGCGCCTGGCCGGGCGGGGCGAGCTTCAGCACCGCCGCGGCGCCGTCGGCGCGGCGCACGGCGAAGGTGCGCGCCGCCGTCTCGCCGGTCGCGAGCGGGCCTTCCAGGACCAGCGACCAGCGCGCCTCGGCATGCCGGAGCCGCGCCGCGAGGTCGCGGCGCCAGGCGGAGGCCCGGCGGGCCAGGCGGGGACTCGCGACGCCCCGCATGCGGCGGCGCGGGCGGCGCCCTCCGCGCTCAGCCCCGCCGGAGTCGCTCCGCCGCCTCGACGGCGAAGTAGGTCAGCACGCCGTTGGCGCCGGCGCGCTTGAAGGCGAGCAGGCTCTCCATCACCGCGCGCTCGCGCTCCAGCCAGCCGTTCTGCACCGCGGCCATGATCATCGCGTACTCGCCGCTGACCTGGTAGGCGAAGGTGGGCACGCCGAACGCCTCCTTCACGCGGCGGACGATGTCGAGGTAGGGCATGCCCGGCTTGACCATCACCATGTCGGCGCCCTCGGCGAGGTCCATCGCCACCTCGCGCAGCGCCTCGTCGGTGTTGGCCGGGTCCATCTGGTAGGTCTTCTTGTCGCCCCTGAGCGCCCTGGCGGAGCCCACGGCGTCGCGGAACGGGCCGTAGAAGGCGCTCGCGTACTTCGCCGCGTAGGACATGATGCGCGTGTGGATCAGGCCCCTGGCGTCGAGCGCGGCGCGGATCGCGCCGACGCGCCCGTCCATCATGTCGGAGGGCGCGATCACGTCTATCCCCGCCTCGGCCTGGATCACCGCCTGGCGGGTCAGCACCTCCAGCGTCTCGTCGTTGGCGACGTAGCCGTCGCGGATCACGCCGTCATGGCCGTGGTCGGTGTAGGGGTCGAGCGCGACGTCGCCGACCAGGCCGAGATCGGGGAACGCCTTCTTCAAGAGCCGCGCCGAGCGGCACATGAGGTTGTCGGGGTTGAGCGCCTCCGTGCCCTCGGCGTCCTTGCGCTCCGGCGGCGTCATCGGGAACAGCGCGACCGCGGGAATGCCGAGCGCGACGGCGCGCCCGACATGCCCCTCCAGCCGGTCGAGCGTGACCCGCACCACCCCCGGCATCGAGGCGACGTCGCTCGTCCGGCCGGTCCCCTCCATGACGAAGACCGGCCAGATCAGGTCGTCCACCGAGAGCGCAGTCTCGGCCACCAGCCGCCGCGTCCAGGCGTCGCGGCGGTTGCGGCGCAGCCGCGTCGCGGGGAAGCGGCCGAGCGGGCCGGCGGCGTCCATCACTCGGCCGCCTTGGCCACCCGCGTCCCCGTCGCGGCCGCGAGCGCCTGGTCGAGGTCGGCGATGATGTCGTCCACGTGCTCGATGCCGATGGAGAGCCGCACGTAGCCCGGCGTGACGCCGGTGGCGAGCTGCTCCTGCTCGTCGAGCTGGCTGTGGGTGGTGGTGGCCGGGTGGATGGCGAGGCTGCGCGCGTCGCCGATGTTGGCGACGTGGTAGAACATCTTCAGCGCCTCGATGAAGCGCCGCCCGGCCTCGGCGCCGCCCTCCTTCAGCTCGAAGCCGATCAGGCTGCCGTAGCCGCCCTTGAGGTAGGCGTCGGCGCGGCGCTTCGCCTCGCCGGTCATCAGGCTCGGGTGGATCACCTTGCCGACGGCGGGGTGCCTCGCCAGCCAGGCGGCGACCTTGAGCGCGTTGGCGCAGTGCCGCTCCATGCGCAGCGGCAGGGTCTCCAGGCCCTGCAGCGCGAGGAAGCAGTTCATCGGCGCGAGCGGCGCGCCGAGGTCGCGCATCAGGCAGGTGCGCATGCGGATGATGTAGGCGATCGGGCCGAGCGGCTTCACCGCCTGCGTCCAGACGGCGCCGTGGTAGGACGGGTCGGGCTTGTTCAGCGTCGGGAAGCGCTCGGCGTGCTTCTCCCAGTCGAAATTGCCGCCGTCCACGACGATGCCGCCGATCGAGGTGCCGTGGCCGCCGATCCACTTGGTGAGCGAGTGCATCACCACCGCCGCGCCGTGCTCGATCGGGCGGCAGAGGACGGGCGCGGCGGTGTTGTCCATGATCAGCGGCACGCCGAGCCGGCGGCCGATCGCCGCCACCTCGGCGATCGGGAAGACCTCGAGCTTCGGGTTGGGCAGGGTCTCGGCGTAGTAGGCGCGGGTGCGGGAATCCGTGGCGCGGGCGAAGGCCTCCGGGTCGGCCGGGTCCACGAAGCGGACCTCGACGCCGAGGCCCTTCAGCGTGTTGGCGAAGAGGTTCCAGGTGCCGCCGTAGAGGTCGGTCGAGGAGACGATGTTGTCCCCGGGCTCGGTCAGGTTGAGGACCGAGAAGGCGGTCGCCGCCTGCCCGGAGCCGAGGGCGAGGGCCGCGACACCCCCCTCCAGCGCGGCGACGCGCTTCTCCAGCACGTCCTGGGTGGGGTTCATGATGCGGGTGTAGATGAACCCCATCTCCTGCAGCGCGAAGAGCCGCGCGGCGTGGCCCGTGTCCTGGAACTGGAAGGAGGTGGTCTGGTGGATCGGCACCGCGACCGAGCCGGTGGTCGGATCGGCCCGCCAGCCGGCGTGCAGGACGACGGTTTCCGGGCGGGAGGAGGCGGGGGTGTCGGTCATGCGGCTGGCCCTCGGTCCGGTATGGGTCCGGGGCCAACCTAGGGCCTTGCGCGCCGGCTTTCCAGCGGCAGGGGCGCAGGCCGCGCCTAGCGGATCGCGACCGGGTTGATGATGCCCTGGACCGCGCCCCGGTAGAGCGGCTGGCCGAGGACGAACAGGAACTCCGTCACGCCGTCGCGGACCAGCTCGCGGGTGTCGAGGTTCTCCAGGATGTAGATGCCGTTCTGCGCCAGCAGCACCTGGTGGCCCTGCCAGATCACCTTGGGGTTCTTGAAGGGGACCGCCTCCACCCCCCAGGTGTCGGCGCCCACGGCGAGGGGCTGGAGCGAGGCGAGGTACTCGGCCCCGGCGGCGTCGATCCCCGGCTCCTCGGAGCCGAAGCGGCGCGGGTCCTGCTCGATCAGGGACAGCCAGCCGGTGTGCAGGACGACGACGTCGCCCGGCGTCACCCGAACGTTCTGCTGCTGCATGGCGGCGCGCAGCTCGTCGGCGGTGACCAGCTCGCCGCCGTCGAGCCGCGGCCTGTTCCGGAACCGGGCCAGGTCCACCAGCACCGCGCGGGTGACGAAGGGCGGGATCTTCTCGATGCCGAGCCTGGTGACGCCGGTGGTGCGGACGAAGTCCTGCGCCTTGTTGCCGTTGTAGAAGACGCCGTCGATGCCGAGGTGGGCGAGGCCGTCGATCTGGGTGCCGACGCCGAACCATCCGGTCACCATGTCGTCGCAGTAGCTCATCCTGTTCTCGGACTCGCCGACCACGGCGCCGCCGAACTGGTCCGGCATCATCACCGTCACCGCGACGCTGCGCGGGGGGAAGGCCGGCGTGTTGCGGTCCACGACGATGCCGAGCCGGTAGGTCTTGCCCTCGCGCGCCAGGCGGATGGCCTCCAGGACCTTCTGGGGGGTGAGGAGATTGGCCGCGCCGATCTCGTCCTGCGGGCCCCAGCGGGAGGGGAACCAGTCGCGGCGCCGGGCCGCCGCCGCGGCCCCGGCGGCGGCGGGAGGGGCCGGGGGCTGCTGGGCCTGGACCGGGGTGGCGTGGAAGCCCAGATGCGCACCGCCGCAGGCGACGCAGGCGGCGCCGAGGAAGGCGCGGCGCGAGGGGACCCGTTGCATGGCTGTTCCCTCCGTTCCCCTCTCCTTCGGCCGGCCCGGCCCTGCCGGGACCGGTCCGCCGCATGCTGGCGGGGCCGGCCGGAGCCCGGCGATCACGTCTCCGGGTGACGGCGGGCGAGGGGCGGGGCGACAAGGACTTGGGCCGCGCGTTCCACCGCACCACAGGACGTGGTAGGAGGCCCCCGATGACGCCCGCCGAGACCCCGATCGCCCTGGGCGCCGACCACGCCGGCGTCGGCCTGAAGGCCGTGCTGCGGGAGGCGCTCCGCACCGCCGGCCACCCCGTGCTCGACCTCGGCACCGACGGGGAGGAGAGCGTGGACTACCCCGACTTCGCCCAGGCCGTCTGCGCCGCGGTGAAGGAGGGCCGCGCCCGCTTCGGCGTGCTGGTCTGCGGCACCGGCATCGGCATCGCCATGGCCGCCAACCGCGACCACGCCATCCGCTGCGCCGTGGTGCACGACGTGACCTCGGCGCGGCTGACCCGCGCCCACAACGACGCCAACGTGATCGCCTTCGGCGCCCGGCTGACCGGGCCGGAGGTGGCCCTGGAGGCGCTGCGCACCTTCCTCGCCACGCCCTACGAGGGCGGCCGGCACGACCGCCGTGTCGCCAAGCTCAGCCCGGACTGGATCCCGCCGCCATGAACGAACAGAGCCGCCCGGCCGTCGCCCCGGCCCGCCTCTTCACCGCCCCACTCGCCGAGGCCGACCCGGAGATCGCCGAGGCGGTCGCGCGCGAGCTCGCGCGCCAGCAGGACGGGATCGAGCTGATCGCGAGCGAGAACCTCGTCTCCCGCGCCGTGCTGGAGGCGCAGGGCAGCGTGCTGACCAACAAGTACGCCGAGGGCTATCCCGGCCGCCGCTACTACGGCGGCTGCGAGTTCGTGGACGTGGCCGAGACGCTGGCGATCGAGCGGGCGAAGCGGCTGTTCGGCTGCGGCTTCGCCAACGTGCAGCCGCACTCCGGGGCGCAGGCCAACGCGGCGGTGTTCTTCGCCCTGCTGCAGCCCGGCGACGCCTTCATGGGGCTCGACCTCGCCGCGGGCGGGCACCTGACGCACGGCTCGCCGGTCAACATCTCCGGCCGGTGGTTCCGGCCCGTGCCCTACACGGTGCGCCGCGAGGACCAGCGCATAGACATGGAGGAGGTCGCACGCATCGCGCGCGAGAGCCGGCCGAGGCTGATCATCGCCGGCGGCAGCGCCTATGCGCGCCACTGGGACTTCGCGCGGTTCCGCGAGATCGCCGACGAGGTCGGCGCCCACTTCATGGTGGACATGGCGCATTTCGCCGGGCTGGTGGCGGGCGGGGCGCATCCCTCTCCCTTCCCGCACGCGCACGTCGTCACCACCACGACGCACAAGACGCTGCGCGGGCCGCGCGGCGGGATGATCCTGACGAACGACGAGGCGATCGCGAGGAAGGTCAACGCCGCGGTCTTCCCCGGCACCCAGGGCGGGCCGCTGATGCACGTGATCGCCGCCAAGGCGGTCGCGCTGGGCGAGGCGCTGCGGCCGGAATTCCGCGCCTATGCCCGGCAGGTGGTGGCCAACGCCCGGGCGCTGGCGGAGACGCTGGCGGGGCAGGGGGTCGGCATCGTCACCGGCGGCACCGACAACCACCTGGTGCTGGTGGACCTGCGCCCGAAGCGCCTGACCGGCAAGGCGGCGGAGGCGTCGCTGAACCGCGCCCACCTCACCTGCAACAAGAACGCCATCCCCTTCGACCCGGAGAAGCCGATGGTCACCTCCGGCATCCGCCTCGGCACGCCGGCGGGCACGACCCGCGGCTTCGGGGAGGCGGAGTTCCGCGAGGTGGCGGCGATGATCGGCGAGGTGCTGGACGGCCTCGCGCGCGCCGACGGGCCGGAGGCCAACGAGGCGGTGGAGCAGGCGGTGAAGGCGCGCGTGCTCGCGCTCTGCCGGCGCTTCCCGATCTATCAGGCGGCCTAGGGACGGCGGCGGCGCGCTGGAGGCAGGGAGGAGACCATGCGCTGCCCGTTCTGCGGAGGCGAGGACACGCAGGTGAAGGACAGCCGCCCGGCCGAGGAGGGCGGCGCGATCCGGCGCCGGCGCGCCTGCCCGTCCTGCGGCGCGCGCTTCACCACCTTCGAGCGGGTGCAGCTCCGCGAGCTCACCGTCATCAAGTCCGACGGCCGGCGCGTGCCCTTCGACCGCGAGAAGCTCGCGCGCTCGATCCGCGTGGCGCTGCGCAAGCGCCCGGTGGACGAGGACCGCATCGAGCGCATCGTCAACGGCATCCAGCGGCGGCTGGAGACCGAGGGCGAGCAGGAGATCACCTCGCGCCAGATCGGCGAGATGGTGATGGAGGTGCTGAAGGAGCTCGACCAGGTGGCGTATGTGCGCTTCGCCAGCGTCTACCGGAACTTCCGCGAGGCGAAGGATTTCCAGGCGTTCCTGGGGCAGCTCGACGCCGGCTGAGGCGACGGGGCGGGTCTTCCGCTCGGGGGGCGCGCCCCGGTCCCCGCGACCGGGGCCGCGCGGCGCCCCGGGCCGCGCGCCGCGGCGCCTTGCGGCGGCGCCTCCGGGGCGGTCTAACCCCCTCCGCATGCCGCCCGCCGCCGCATCCGACGACCTCGCCCACATGCGCGCCGCCCTCGCCCTGGCCCGGCGCGGGCTCGGCAATGCTTGGCCCAATCCGGCGGTGGGCTGCGTCCTGGTGCGCGACGGCCGCGTGGTCGGCCGCGGCTGGACCCAGCCCGGCGGCCGCCCGCACGCCGAGACCGAGGCGCTGCGTCGCGCCGGGCCCGAGGCCGCGCGCGGCGCCACCGCCTATGTCACCCTCGAGCCCTGCTCCCACCACGGCCGCACGCCGCCCTGCTGCGACGCGCTGATCGCCGCCGGCGTCGCCCGCGTCGTGGTCGCCCTGCAGGACCCGGATTCGCGGGTGAACGGCCGCGGCCTCGACCGGCTGCGCGCCGCCGGGATCGCCGTCGAGACCGGCCTCTGCGAGGCCGAGGCGCGGGCGGTCAACGCCGGCTTCATCCGCCGCATCCGCCTCGGCCTGCCGCTGGTGACGCTGAAGCTCGCCACCACCCTCGACGGCCGCATCGCCACCGCCACCGGGGAGAGCCGCTGGATCACCGGCCCCGCCGCCCGGCGGGAGGGGCATGCGATGCGCGCCCGCCACGACGCGGTGCTGGTCGGCAGCGGCACGGTGCTGGCCGACGATCCGGACCTCACCTGCCGCCTGCCGGGCATGGCGGCGGTGCCCGCGCTGCGGGTGGTCGCCGATTCGCGGCTGCGCACGCCGCTCTCCGCCCGGCTGGTCGCGACCGCGCGGCAGATCCCGACCTGGCTCGCGACCCGCCCCGGCCATCCGCCGGCCCGGCGCGCCCCCTACCAGGAGGCCGGGGTGGAGATCCTGGCCGTGCCGGCGGCCGAGCCCGACGGCGGCCTCGACCTGCGCGCGCTGCTCGGGGCGCTCGGGCAGCGCGGCGTGACGCGGGTGCTCGCCGAGGGCGGGGCGGCGCTCGCCGCCGCCCTGCTGCGGGCCGACCTGGTGGACCGGATCGCCTGGTTCCACGCCCCCGGCATCCTCGGGGCCGAGGGGCGGGCGGCGGTGGACCACCTGCCGGTGACAGGGCTGGCGCAGATGCCCAGATTCCAGCGCGTCGCCTCTCGCCCCCTGGGCGAGGACTGGCTCACCGAATTCGAACGCGGCAACTGACGAGCGGGGCGCAGGGAAGGCATGTTCACCGGAATCGTCACGGCCCTCGGCATGGTGCGCGAGGTGCAGCCGATCGGCGGGGGCCACGACCTGCGCCTGGTCGTCGGGGTGGCGCCCGCCTTCCTGCGCGAGCCCGCGCCGGCGGCGCCCGGCGCCTCGATCGCCTGCTCGGGCTGCTGCCTGACCGCGGTGCAGCTCGGCGACGACTGGTTCGCCGTGGACGCCTCCGCCGAGACGCTGTCCCGCACGACGCTCGGCCGCTGGCGCGCCGGCAGCCGGGTGAACCTGGAGCGGCCCCTCCGCCTCGGCGACGAGCTCGGCGGGCACCTGGTCAGCGGCCATGTGGACGGGGTGGCGGAGGTGCTGTCGGCGACGCCCGAGAACGCCTCGGTCCGCTGGCGCTTCCGCGCGCCGGCGGCGCTGGCGCCGCTGATCGCGCCGAAGGGGTCGGTGGCGCTCGACGGCGTCTCCCTGACCGTCAACGAGGTTGACGGCGCCGTCTTCGGCGTCAACATCATCCCCCACACCAGCGCCGTCACCACCTTCGGCACGCTGCGGCCGGGCGACGCGGTGAACCTCGAGACCGACGTGCTCGCCCGCTACGTCGCTCGCCTTCTGGAGGCCCGGACATGAGCGCCGCCGCGAGCGGGACCCGCCCCCTGCGCGCCAGCTTGCACGACTTCGTCGCCCCGACCGAGGAGCTGATCGAGGAGGCGCGGCGCGGGCGCATGTTCATCCTCGTGGACGACGAGGACCGCGAGAACGAGGGCGACCTCGTCATCCCCGCGCAGTTCGCGACGCCGGACGCGATCAACTTCATGGCCAAGCACGCGCGCGGCCTGGTCTGCCTCGCGCTGACGCGGAGCCGCGTCGAGCAGCTCGGCCTGCCGCTGATGGCCCAGGCCAACGGCACGCGGCACCAGACCGCCTTCACCGTCTCGATCGAGGCGCGGGACGGCGTGACCACCGGCATCTCCGCCCACGACCGCGCCCGCACCATCGCGGTCGCGATCAACCCGGAGCTGGGGCGGGAGCACATCGTCACGCCGGGCCACGTCTTCCCGCTGGTGGCGCGCGAGGGCGGGGTGCTGGTCCGCGCCGGCCACACCGAGGCGGCGGTGGACCTCGCGCGGCTCGCCGGCCTGATCCCCGCCGGCGTGATCTGCGAGATCATGAACGACGACGGCACCATGGCCCGCATGCCGGACCTGGTCGCCTTCGCGCAGCACCACGGCCTCAAGCTCGGCACCATCGCCGACCTGATCGCCCACCGCCGCCGCACCGAGCGGCTGGTGCGGCGCGTCGAGGAGGGGGTGCTGCCGAGCGCCGTCGGCGGCGAATGGCGCGTGGTGGTGTTCCAGACGACGCTCGAGCCCGGCGAGCACGCGGCGCTGGTCAAGGGCGACCTCGACGGCCCCGGCCCGGTGCTGGTCCGCATGCACGCGGCGAACATGCTGGAGGCCGCGGCGGGGCGGAACATGCGCGAGCTCTACGCCGCGATGCGCATGATCGCCGCCGAGGGCCGCGGCGTCGTCGTGCTGCTCCGCGACTGGCGCGCCACCGGCCTCTCCGAGCAGGTCCGGCGCATCCGCGAGCGCCGCGCGCTCGCCCCGGAGATCCGCGACTACGGCATCGGCGCGCAGATCCTCGCCGATCTCGGCGTGCGGGAGATGATCCGCCTGTCCAACAACCCCCGTCCGGTGGTCGGGCTCGAGGGCTACGGCCTGCGCGTGGTGGAGACGCGGCCGATCCCCCTGCCGGCCCAGGAGGCCTGCTGTTGAGCACGGCCGACAGCCCGGAGCGGCCGCCGCCGCGGATCGAGGGGCCGCCGCCGCGCATCCTCGTCCTGCAGGCGCCCTATTACCGCGCCGTCATCGAGGGCATGCGGCGCGGCGCCGATGCGCTGCTCGCCGCGGTCGGCGCCGAGGTCGAGACCGCGGAGGTCGCCGGCGCCTTCGAGCTGCCCGGCGCGCTCCGCCTCGCGCTCAAGGCGCCGCGCGGCCGCCGCTGGGACGGGTTCCTGGTGCTCGGCTGCGTGGTGAAGGGGGAGACCGACCATTACGACCACATCTGCCGCGAGGCCTGCCGCGGCGTGATGGACATCGCGGTGGAGACGGGGGTGCCGATCGGCTTCGGCCTGCTCACCGTGCACAGCCTCGCCCAGGCCGAGGCGCGCTCGCGGCCGGAGGACCGCCACAACAAGGGCGCGGAGGCGGCGAACGCGCTGCTGATGCAGCTTGCCCTCGCCCGGCGCTGGGGCGTGGCATGAGCGGGGGCAAACGCCGCAAGCCGTCGCGCGCCGCCGCCGCCCCGCCGAGCCGCCCCCGCACCGGCGCGCGTGTCGCCGCGGTGCAGGCGCTGTTCCAGGCCGAGCAGACCGGCGACCCGGCCGAGGCGGTGATCGAGCAGTTCGTGCGCCACCGCATCGGCGCGCTGCCGGGGACGGGCGGCTTCGAGGAAGGCCGCGTGCCGCAGGCGGACGTGCCGCTCTTCGCCGCCATCGTCCGCGCCGCGACGCGCGAGGCCGGGGCGCTCGACCAGGTGGTGCGCGCGGCGCTCGCCGCCGACTGGCCGATGGAGCGCATAGACCCCGTGCTGCGCGCCCTGTTCCGCGCCGCCGCGGCGGAGCTGCGCGATCCCGCCGGGCCGCCGGCGCGGGTGGTGATCAACGAGTATCTCGACGTGGCGCACGGCTTCCTCGACGCCGAGGGCGTGCGCTTCGCCAACGGCGTGCTGGACGCGGTGGCCAAGCGCCTCCGCCCGGCGGAGTTCGCGCCCGGTTCGGCGGCGCGGGACGGGACGGCTTGAGCCTGCCGCCGGAATTCGCGCTGATCGCCCGGCATTTCCGGCCGCTCGCCGGACCCGGCGCGCTCGACCTGCTCGACGACGCGGCGCTGCTCGACCCGCCGCCCGGGCGCCAGCTCGTGCTGGCGGCGGACGCGATGGTGGAGGGGGTGCATTTCCTCCCCGCCGACCCGCCGGAGACGGTGGGGCGGAAGCTGCTGCGCGTGAACCTCTCCGACCTCGCCGCGATGGGCGCCGAGCCGCTCGGCTACCTGATGACGACGAGCCTGCCCCGCGGGGTGGCGGATTCCTGGATCGCCGGCTTCGTCGCCGGCCTCGCCGAGGACCAGCGGATCTTCGGCCTCTCGCTGCTCGGCGGCGACACGACGGCGACGCCGGGGCCGGCCTGCCTGTCGCTGACCATCCTCGGGACCGTGCCGCCCGGCCAGGCGCTGCGGCGGGCGGGCGCGCGGCCGGGCGATGCCGTCTGGGTCTCGGGCACGCTCGGCGACGGCGCGCTCGGGCTGCGGGTGCTGCGCGGCGAGCTGCCGGGCGACGCGGAGGGGCATCTCGCCCGGCGCTACCGGCTGCCGGAGCCGCGGCTGGCGCTCAGCCGGGCGCTGCGCGGCCTGGCGCGCGCGGCGCTCGATGTCTCGGACGGGCTGGTGCAGGACCTCGGCCATCTCTGCCGCGCGGCCGGCTGCGGGGCGGAGATCGAGGCGGCCGCCGTGCCGCTCTCGCCGCCGGCGCGCGCGCTGGTCGAGGAGGACCCGGCGCGGCTCCTCCTCGCGCTCACGGGCGGCGACGACTACGAGCTGCTGTTCGCGGCGCCGGCGGGGGCGGAGGCGGAGGTCGCGCGGCGCGCCGCCGCCGCCGGCACGCCTGTCATGCGGATCGGGCGCTTCGTCGCCGGCCCCCCGGAGGTTACGGTCCGGGGCCGGGACGGCGCGCCGCTCACCCTGGCGCGCGAGGGCTGGAGCCACTTCTGAGGGCCCTCCCGCCGCTGCCGGGGCGCGGCCGGCTCAGCGCGCCGGCGCGGCGAGCCCGGCGGCGGCCTTCAGCGCATCGGTGGTGTCGAAGTCGCGCAGCACGGCGTCCGAAGCCATCTCCACCTCGACCACCCGGTCCGCGTGGGTGCCGGCCAGGTGGCGGGCGCCGACGTCGCCAGTAATCGCCATCATCTCCGGCACGAACTCGCGGCTCCACAGCATCGGGTTGCCCTGCTTGCCGCGGAAGGTCGGCATGACGATGGCCCGGCCCTCTTCCGGGTCGAAGGCGGCGAGCAGCCGGTCGATCATCGCACCCGTGACCAGCGGCATGTCGCCGAGGCAGACCAGCACGCCCTCGGCGTCCGGCGGCAGGGCGCGCAGCCCGGCCTTGAGGCTGGCCGACAGGCCCTCGGCATAGTCCTCCGCATGGGCGAACAGCACCGGTCGGCCGGTCAGCGCCTCCTCGATCCGCTCGCGCTCGTGGCCGGTGACGACGATCACCGGCCGGGCGTGCGAGGCGAGGACGTTGTCCACCACCCGCGCGATCATCGGCGTGCCGCGCGGGTCGGTGACGAGCAGCTTGTTGAGCGGCGCCATCCGCCGCGAGCGGCCGGCGGCGAGCACCAGCGCCGCGATCTTGCGGGGGCGCCGCGGCGCGGTGGCCGGCGGCGGGGTCTTCGGCGCCTGCTCACGCGGCAGCGGACGGGTCTCGATCTCCTTGAGCAGACCGCCGACCCCCATCGCCATGATGTCGCGCGGCGTCACCGGTACCCCCGCGAAGGTGCGCTGCAGCACCCAGTCGAAGCCGTTGAGCTTCGGGCTGCGCGCGCAGCCGGGCAGGACGAAGGCGGGGATGTCGCCGATGCGACCGGTGCAGATCAGGTTGCCGGGATCCACCGGCATGCCGAAATGCTCGACCGTCCCGCCCGCGCGCACGATCGCGGCCGGGCCCACGTCGCGCCGGTCCACCACCGCCGAGGCGCCGGCGATCAGCAGCAGCTCCGCCCCGGCGCGCTTCAGGCGGTTCAGGGCCTCGGCGACCGCCGGCTCCTCGTGACGGCAGCGCTCGACGGGAAGGAGCGTGCCGCGCAGCGCCTCGATCCGGGCGCGCGTGGCCTCCACCGCGCCTTCCATGATGCTCTCCTTGAGGCCGGGCAGCTCGGTGAAGACCAGGCCGACCTGGAGCGGGCGGAACGGCTTGACCTGCAACGCCGGCGCGCCGGAGCGGGCGACCGCCTCGACGACCTGGAGCACCGTGCCGGGGACGGCGAAGGGGATGATCTTGATCGTCGCGATCATCTCGCGCGGCTCGACCACCGCGTAGGGCGGCAGCGTGGCGACGGTGACCGACTCGTCCACCGCGTTGATGCGGTCGATCCTTCGGGCGTCGAGGACGAGCAGGCCGGCCGTCTCGGCGAACAGGTTGACCCGGCCGGTCGAGGCGCGGGAGCGGGCGACGAGCGGCGCGCGCAGCGCCTCGGCCACGCGATCGGCGGCCTCGTCCTCCGGGACGTCGCCGGTCTCGAGGCGGGCGGCGACGACCTCGCGCCGGCCGGCCTCGCGCAGCGCCGTCAGCGCGCCCTCGTCGAGCACGGAACCCTTCTTGATGACGCGGCCGCCGGGCAGCCGGACCGTATGGGCGAGGATGGCGCCACGCGCTTCCTCGAGCGGCGTGGGACCGAAGATCATGCGGCTGCCGCCCCGGGGGCCGAAGCGGCCTTCTTCGTGGCGATCGCGGCGCCGCGGCGCACCGCGACGATCTCGGCGAGGATGGAGAGCGCGATCTCGGGCGCCGTCACCGCCTCGATGTCGAGGCCCACGGGCGCGTGGATGCGCGCGATCGCGGCGTCGTCGAAGCCCATCTCCTTCAGCCGCGCGACGCGCTTGGCGTGGGTGCGCCGGCTGCCGAGCGCGCCGATGTAGAAGGCGGGGCTCTTCAGGGCGCGCTCCAGCGCGGGGTCGTCGAGCTTCGGGTCGTGGGTGAGGGTGACGACCGCGGTGCGCGCGTCGGGGCGCAGCGCGTCCATCGCCTCGTCGGGCCAGTCGGTGGAGAGGGTGACGCCCTCGAAGCGCTCCTCGGTGGCGAAGGCGCGGCGCGGGTCCACGACGGTGACGGCGAAGCCGAGCCGCGCCGCCATCGGCACCAGCGCCTGGGCGACGTGCACGGCGCCGACGACGATGAGGCGCAGCGGCGGGTTGTGCGGGTGGACGAACCAGGGCTCGCCGTCGAGGCTCACCGTGCGCGCCGTGTCGTCGCGCAGCGCCGCCGCCGCGGCCTCGGCGAGCGCGCCCGGGCAGGCGTCGTCGGGCCAGAGGCACTGTCGGCCGTCGGTGAGGCGCGTCAGCAGCGCCACCGGCCGGCCGGCGTCGCGGTCGGCGAGCAGGCGCTGGAGGATCTCCGGCGTCACGACAGCTTCTCCACGAAGACCTTGAGCTTGCCGCCGCAGGCGAGGCCGACCTCCCAGGCGCGCTCGTCGCTGATGCCGAAGTCGAGGAGCTGCGGCGCGCCGGTCGCCATGGTCTGCTTCGCCGCGTCCGCGACCGCGCCCTCGATGCAGCCGCCGGAGACGCTGCCGGCCATCCGCCCGCTCGCCGTCACCGCCATGCGGCTGCCGGCGGGGCGGGGCGAGCTGCCCCAGGTCTCGACCACCGTCGCCAGCGCCACCGTCTCGCCCGCGGCGCGCCACGCGGCGGCGGTGCCGAGGACGTCCTCCGAATCGCGGCTGGTCATGCGGCCCTCCTCCCGTGCCCGGCGCGCGGCTGCGGAGCGGAGAGGCTCTCGACCAGCGCGCGCAGGCTTTCAAGGTTGTGCACCGGGCGGAACTCGTCCACATGGGGGAGCATCGCCCGGATGCCCTGGGATTTGGGTTGAAATCCCGCGTAGCGCAACAGCGGGTTCAGCCAGATCAGCCGCCGGCAGGAGCGGCGCAGCCGGTCGGTGGCCTCGGCGAGGCCCTTGGCGCCCTCGCGATCGAGCCCGTCGGTGATCAGCAGCACGACCGCCCCCTGGCCGAGCACGCGCCGGGCCCAGAGGCGGTTGAACCGGGCGAGCGACTCGCCGATCCGCGTGCCGCCGGACCAGTCGGGGACGGCCTGCGCGACCAGCTCGAAGGCCACCTCGGCGTCGCGATGGCGGAGCTGGCGCGTGACGTTGGTGAGCCGGGTGCCGAACAGGAAAGTGTGGACGCGGTCGCGCTCGTTCGTCACGGCGTGCAGGAAGTGCAGCAGGATCTGCGCGTAGCGCGCCATCGAGCCCGAGATGTCGCAGAGCGCGACCAGCGGCGGCGGGCGGGTGATCCGCCGGCGCCGCGCCAGGGCCAGGATCTCGCCGCCCTCGCGCAGGGAGGCGCGGATGGTGGCGCGCAGGTCCAGGCCGGGGCCGGAGGGATCGGCGCGGAAGCGGCGGGTGCGGCGCTCGTCGAGCGGCAGGACGAGCCGGCGGATCTCGCGCTTCGCCTCGGCGATCTCGGCCGCGCCCATCGCCTCGAAGTCCATCCTCTGCAGGCGCTCGCGGTCCGAGACGGTGAGGGTCGCCTCGCGCAGCGGGGGAGGGGGCTCGGCCTCCTGCGGCGGCGGGCGGGGCCGGTCGGCCATCAGCGCCTCGGCGACGCGGCGGGCGGTGGGCGGCGGGCGCTCCTTCTCCTTGCCGGCCTCGAACAGTTCGAGCGCGGCGGCCTGGCGGCCGGCCTCGGGGCTGCGCCAGAACAGGGTGAAGGCCTGGTCGAACAGCTCGAAATGCTCGCGGCGGTGGACCATGACGGCGCGCAGCGCGCCATGCACCTGCGCGCGGTCGGCGAGGTCCACGATCGTCAGCGCCTCGGCCGCGGCGATCGCCTCGCCGGCGCCGACGGGCAGGCCGGCGCGGCGCAGCAGCCGGACGAAGGCGAGGAGGTTCGAGACCAGGTGACCGCCGCCGACCCCCGCCCGGACGATCGCGCTGGCCGGGGCGAGGGCCATCAGGCGGCCGCCGCCTGCTTCGCCTCGGCCACCAGCCTCGCCGCCTCGGCGCCGCGCAGCCTGGCGATGTCGTCCTGGTACTTGAGCAGCGCGCCGAGCGTCTCGTCCACCGCGGCCGGCTCCAGCTCCTGGCGGTCGAGGGCGTTGAGCGCCATCGCCCAGTCGATCGTCTCCGCCACGCCCGGCAGCTTGAAGTAGTCCCCCTGCCGCAGGCGCTGGACGAAGGCGACGACCTCGGCGGAGAGCTTCTCCGGCACGTCGGGGGCGCGGATGCGCAGGATCGCCCGCTCGCGCGCCGCGTCCGGGTAGTCCACCCAGTGGTAGAGGCAGCGGCGGCGGATCGCGTCGTGCACCTCGCGCGTGCGGTTGGAGGTGATGACGACGACCGGCGGGACCTTCGCCTTGATCGTGCCGAGCTCCGGGATGGTGATCTGGAAGTCGGCGAGGATCTCGAGGAGGAAGGCCTCGAAGGGCTCGTCGGCGCGGTCGAGCTCGTCGATCAGCAGCACCGCCGGGTCGCCGTCCAGCGCCTGGAGCAGCGGCCGCTCCTGGAGGAAGCGCCGGTCGTAGATGCCGCGCTCGAGCGCCGCGCGGTCCTGGACCTCGCCGGTGGCCTCGGCGAGGCGGATCGCCATGAGCTGGCGCGCGTGGTTCCACTCGTAGGCCGCGGCGGCGAGGTCCATGCCGTCGTAGCACTGCAGCCGCACCAGGCGGCGGGGGAGCTGCGCCGCCAGCACCTTGGCGATCTCGGTCTTGCCGGTGCCCGGCTCGCCCTCGAGGAACAGCGGCCGGCCCATGCGCAGCGCGAGATGCACCGTGGTGGCGAGGGCGCGGTCGGCGACGTAGCCGCCGGCGGCGAGCAGGCGCTGGGTCGCCTCGACCGTTGCGGGAAGCGCCACCGGGTCAGCCCACCACGAACAGCAGGATCAGGATGATCAGCATCAGCACCGCGCCGATCCAGAACTGCATCGGCAGCCCGAAGGGCTCCATCGCGAAGAACAGCCGGAGCGGCCTCAGGTCGAAGGGCTCGGCCGGCGGCGGCGCGATCGCACCGGGGCGGGTGCCGGGCACCGGCGGCACGCCGTGCTGCGCGATCGGGCTGGCCGCGAGCCGCTCGCGGTCCGCAAGGTACTCGGTGTCGGTGCCGGGCACGGGCGTGACGCCGGCCGCCCCGGGCGCCTCCGCACCCGCCGCCGCGCCGGCGACCGCCACCGCCTCGGCCGGGGTGAGCAGACGGGCGAAGCGGTCGAAGAACTGGTCGGCCATCTGCCGGGCCGTGGAATCGATCAGCCGCGCGCCGAGCTGGGCCATCTTGCCGCCGACCTGGGCCTTCACCGCGTAGGTGAGCACCGTCTCGGCCGGGCCTTCCTCGCGCAGGGCGACGTCGGCGCCGCCCTTGGCGAAGCCCATCGCGCCGCCCTGGCCCTCGCCGACGATGGTGTAGGCGTTCGGCGGGTCGAGGTTCTCAAGGCGGACCTTGCCGGTGAACTTGGCCGACATGGGGCCGATCTTCACCGCCACGCGGGCGGAGAAGGAATCGTCGCCGGTCTTCTCGATCGATTCGCAGCCGGGGATGGAGGCGCGAAGCACCTCGGGGTCGTTCAGGGCCTCCCAGACGCGCTGGCGCGGCGCGGGGATGCGCCGCTCACCGGTCATCTCCATGGTCGCCTCCATCTCGCGGCGCGGAACGACCTGCCGGCGGCGCCGTGGCGGGCGGCCGACCGCGATCGCGCAGCATGTTCGGGCCGGACACTAGGGCGGCGGGACGGGCCCGGAAACCCCCCGACGGGCGCGATGGGCCGCGGGCATGGACACTTGCGGTTGCGCGGAGGTGCGTGCTGCGGTCGGGCGCCCCGGCTGGGCGCGGATCGCCGCGACAGGGCAGGAGCCTTTCGGCGCTGCGAGGCACGGCCGTGCCTGACTCCTTCGCAAAAGGGTGAAACCGTGGGACGCCGTGGCAGGCGCGGCGGAAGCGGGTCCGGTGGGCGCCGGGTTCGCCTCGGCCGCAAGGTCCCCGCCAGGGCCGGGTCGTGGACCGGCAGGCCGCTGCCCCTCCATGATCGGCGGCAGCACGCCGGACCAGGCGGGCGCGCGACCGTCGCCGGCGAAAGGCTCCGATCAAGACCGGCGCGGCGCCCGCGGGGTCGGAAGCCCGGCTACGCGAGGATGCGATCGCGCAGCCGCCCGCCGATCGCAACCGGCAGCCGCTCCGGCGCGGGGCTTCGCCGGACTCGGCTGCGTCGCGGACCCTGCCGCCGGCGGTCGACGATGCGCGGGGACCGGTCCCCGGCGCGCCGCCGGCCGCCGCGGCGCGGCCCGCGCGGCGGCGGTGCACTCGTGACGCTGCCGATCTTGGTGTAGGAGGGCCGGACGGGGCCCGATCCCGCTCCGGAGAACCGCGCAGGGATGTACTTCGCCGTGCTCGCGGCGGCCTCGTTGCCGCTTCTGGTCGCATCGCCCGCGCTCGGGGCGGAGACGGCCGCCGCGCATGGGGGCGGGCTGTCGCCCCTCTGGGGCCTCCCCTTCCTCGGCGTGCTGCTCTCGATCGCGCTGATGCCGCTCGCGGCGGGGCGGGTCTGGCACCACCATTACGGGAAGATCTCCGCCGGCTGGGCGGCGCTGTTCCTCGTGCCCTACGCCCTGGCGTTCGGGCCCGAGGCAGCGTGGGAGGAATTCGCCCACGTCCTGGTGCAGGAATACCTGCCGTTCCTTGCCCTGCTGCTCGCGCTCTACACCACGGGCGGGGGTGTCCTGCTGCGCGGCACGCTGGTCGGCACCCCGGCGGTCAACACCGCGCTGCTCGCCGCCGGCACGGCGCTGGCGAGCGTGATGGGCACGACCGGGGCCTCGATGGTGCTGATCCGGCCCGTGCTGCGAGCGAACGCGTTCCGGCGGCGCAAGACCCACACCTTCGTCTTCTTCATCTTCCTCGTCAGCAACATCGGCGGGAGCCTGACGCCGCTCGGCGACCCCCCGCTCTATCTCGGCTTCCTCAAGGGGGTCGCGTTCTTCTGGCCGACCACGCACCTGTTCGACAAGTTCCTGTTCTGCGCGGCGCTGCTGCTGGCGGCGCACCACGCGCTGGACCGCCTTGCCTGGGCGCGGGAGCGCCCGGTGCCCCCGCCGCGCAGCGCGGCGCGCGAGGCGCTGCGCGTCGAAGGCTGGCTGAACGTCGCACTGCTCGGCGCCGTGCTGGCGGTGGTGCTCGGCATGGGGGTGGCGCCGCTCCGCGAGGTCTCGGTGCTGGGGCAGCCGATCGGGCTCGAGCGGCTGCTCGGCATGGCTGCCTTCCTCGCCATCACGCTGCTCTCGGTGCGCCTCACGCCGGCCCGACTGCGCGAGCAGAACGGATTCTCCTGGGGGGCGATGGCGGAAGTGGCGAAGCTCTTCGCCGCCATCTTCGTGACCATGGCGCCGGTGCTCGCCATCCTGCGCGCGGGGCGCGAGGGGGCGGCCGCGGGCCTCGTCGCCCTGACCTCGACGCCGGAAGGCCAGCCCATCCCGGCGACCTACTTCTGGCTGACGGGGGCGCTCTCCTCCTTCCTCGATAACGCGCCGACCTACCTAGTGTTCTTCAACCTGGCGGGCGGCGACCCGGCCCGGCTGATGACGCAGGGCGCGCCGACCCTGGCTGCCATCTCGTGCGGCGCGGTGTTCATGGGGGCCAACAGCTACATCGGCAACGCGCCGAACTTCATGGTCAAGGCGATCGTCGAGGAGCAGGGGGTGCGGATGCCCTCGTTCTTCGGCTATTGCGCCTGGGCCGCGGCGGTGCTGATCCCGCTCTTCGTCCTCCTCACCCTGCTGTTCTTCTGATTCGGAGCCTCGCGCCATGCCCTACGTGATCGCCGACGACCTGCCGACCGAGCCCGCCGGGGTGCGCTTCCGCAAGCTGCTGGACCGGCCCGAGATCCTGCGGATGCCCGGCGCGCATCTCGGCATCGCCGCGCTGCTCGCCAGGCGCGCGGGGTTCGAGGCGCTCTACATGTCCGGCGCGGCGATGAGCGCGACGATGGGGCTGCCGGACCTCGGCATGATCACGGTGGACGACGTGGCGTGGCACATCCGCCAGGTGGTGCGCGCCTCCGGCCTGCCGGTGCTGGTGGACGGCGACACCGGCTACGGCGAGGCGCTGAACGTGATGCACATGGTCCGCGCCTTCGAGGAGGCGGGGGCGGCGGCGGTGCACCTCGAGGACCAGCTCCTGCCCAAGAAGTGCGGGCACCTGAACGACAAGAAGCTGGCGAGCGCGGACGACATGGCCGCCAAGGTGGCGGCGGCGCGCAGGGCGCGGCGGCACCTCTACATCATCGCCCGCACCGACGCGGCGGCGAGCGAGGGGCTGGACGGCGCGGTGGCGCGCGCGCGGCGCTACCTCGAGGCCGGGGCGGACGCGATCTTCCCGGAGGCGCTGACCAGCGCGGAGATGTTCCGCGAGTTCGCCCGCCGCATGCCGGGCGTGAAGCTGCTCGCCAACATGACCGAGTTCGGCCGCACGCCCTTCTTCACCGCCGCGGAGTTCCAGGAGATGGGCTACGCGATGGTGATCTGGCCGGTCAGCCACCTGCGCGTCGCCGCCAAGGCGATGGAGGAGCTCTACGCCGCCATCCGGCGCGACGGCGGGACGCACAACATGGTCGGCCGCATGCAGACCCGCGCCGAGCTCTACGAGACGATCGGCTACCACGCCTACGAGGCGCTGGACGCGAGCCTGATCCGGACGGTGGTGCCGGAGGGGATGCCGCAGCGCTGAGCCGTGCCCGGCCGGCGGCGCCGCGCGCCGCCGGTGCCGGGGCGCCGGCTCAGCCGGACGGGGGGCCGCGCCGCGGCGCGGGGCCCTGACGGCCGGCGTGAGGACCGCGGCGCTCGTGGATCGTCAGCACTTCGCCGCGCTGACCAGGCGTCATGGAGTCCCAGCGCTGGCGGATCGCCGCCTCGTCGAGATCGGGGGTGCCGGCGCGGAAGGCGGCGGTCACGCGGTCCTTGGCGCCGGGGGGCAGGGCGTCGAAGTTCCGCCCCAGCACCTCCTCATGGCGCGCACCGCGCCTGGTCGCCGGCTGGGCGACGGCAGCGGCGGGCGCGGCCGCCAGGACGAGGCCGAGCAGAAGGCGTCTGTGCATGGTCAACCATCCTTTCCCCGCGCCGCCCGGGGCGCGCGGGCGGGGCATGATAGCCGGTCGGCGCGCCCGGTGGCGCGCCGTCGGATCAATCCTGCTCGCGCAATGGCGGCGCCGGCCGGGGGCCGGAGGAGGTGGCGCCGGTCAGTCGAGCCGCGCGCCCGAGATCTCCACGAGGCGCCGCCACTTCGGGGTTTCCGCCTCGATCAGCCGCCGGAGCGCCGCCGGGCTCTCGCTCACCACGGTGCCGTAGCCGAGCGGGCGCAGGCGCTCGACGAAGCCCGGCTCCGCCGCCACCGCCTTCAGCGCGCGTTCGAGCCGCGCCACCACCGGCTCCGGCGTCCCGGGCGCGGTCATGATGGCGTTCCAGGTGACGACCGAATGATCGCCGAGGCCGAGGTCGGCGAATTCCTTCATCCCGGGCACGTCCGGCAGGCTCGGCACGCGCTCCGCGCTGCTGACGGCGAGCGCCTTGAACCTCCCGCTCTGCACATGCGGCACCAGCGCCGGCATCACGTCGAACATCATGTCGATCGTGCCGGAGAGCAGGTCCTGGATCGCCGGGCCGCCGCCGCGGTAGGGCACGTGCAGGATGCGCGCGCCGGTCAGGTGGTTGATCGCCGCGATGTTCAGGTGGCTCGAGGTGCCGGTGCCGGAGGAGCCCATCCTGACCTGCTCCGGGTTCTCCCGCGACCAGGCGATGAGCGCGCGGAAGTCGGTCCAGCCCCGGCGGCGCGCCGTGTCCGCGTTGACCACGCAGAGCAGCGAGCCGTCGGTGATCTGCGTCACCGGCGTCAGGTCCTTCTGCGGGTCGAAGGGCATGCGGCTGTGGAGGAACGGAAAGGCGCAGAGCGTGGTGACGCCGATGATGCCAATCGTCGTGCCGTCCGGCGCCGCCTTCGCCACCGCGTCGGCGCCGAGCATCCCGCCCGCGCCGGCCCGGTTCTCCACCACCACCGTCTGGCCGCCGAGCTGGGCCGGCAGCCGGTCGGCGAGGAGGCGGCCGAGGATGTCGATCGCACCGCCCGGCGGGAAGGGGACGATGATGCGCACGGTGCGGCCGCCCGCGATCGGCTGGGCGCGAGCGCCTTCGGCGGCAAGGCCGGCGAGCAGCGGCGCGGCGGCGGTGCGCAGGAGGATGCGGCGGCGAGCCGGCATGGTAGCGCTCCTTCAGGATCGCGGCGAGCCTGCCCGGGCGGCCGGGGCGGACGCAAGGGGCGGCAGAGCCGGCGGCACGCCGCCGGCCGGCCGGCTCACGCCGCGACGCGCCGGCGCGCCTCGGCGATCACCCGGAGCGCCGCTTCGGTCAGCTCGTAGCGGGGAAGGTCCGCGGGCGTCGCCCAGGCGACCTCGGTGACGTCGCCGCCGGCACGCACCTCACCGGAGAGCCAGCGGGCGCAGTAGTCGATGATGGTGTAGTGGAAGCGGATGGCGCCCTGCTCGTCGCGGCTGATGCCGTCCACCACGGCCAGCAGGTCGAGCGGGCCGACCTCGATGCCGGTCTCCTCGCGCAATTCCCGCCGCGCCGCGTCCTCGGCCCGCTCGCCGAGCCGCTGCGCGCCTCCCGGGAGCGACCAGGACCCGTCCCGCGGCGGCTTGCCGCGGCGAACCAGGAGAACGGCGTCGCCGCGGAAGGCGACGACGCCGATGCCGACCCAGGGCCGGTCCGGGTATTCGCGCCGGCTCACTGCGGGGCCGCGGCGGGCGGCGGTGGCGCGTCGGGGGAGGGTGCGGCGGGCGCCTCGCGCGCCTCCGCATCCCCTGGCGTGGCGGCGGCCGCCTCCTGGCGGCGAAGGTCGTCGAGCCGCGGCACGAAGGCCTTCTCCTTCCACTGGCCGACCTGGTAGGCCCAGCCGCGCCAGCGCGCGTTGAACCGCGCCGCCTCGTCGTCGCCCTCGGCCGAGAGGCGGATCCAGATCAGCTCGCCCGCCTTGTGCAGGCGCACGGTGACGGCGAGGTTGTCGGTGAACTCGAAGCGTGCCTCGCCGAGCGGCTCGCCCGGGATCTCGGCCTCCGGCTTCACCTCGAGGAAGGTGAGGAACTCGAAGCCGCGCGCCACCTCGTCGAGACTGGTCTCGTCGAGGGCGGGGTGCTCCTGGGGCCGGGTCATCTCCAGCTTCGCGTCGGGATCGCCGGCGCGGGCCAGGACCAGCTCGGGCTCCCCGGCGCGGCGGACCACGACCCGGCGCACGCGGTCGTGCGGCAGGTTGGCGAGGTCGCGGTCGATCCAGAGCTGCGGGTCCGCGTCGACCGGGATGCGGCCCTCGGCGAGCCAGGCCTGGGTCTCGTTCGGGCGGCGCACATAGGCGCTCTCCGGCACGTTGCCCTGGGTGCGCACGCGGCGGCGGCCCACGATCAGCTCGGCGATCGCGTTGTCCTGCCGGTCCAGGATGCGCAGCAGGGAGGAGGTGGCGGCCGGCCGCGCCGGGTCCTCGAGGCCGAGCCGGTCGAGGAGCTCCTCGTTGGCGGTGCGCGGCTCGGCGAGGCGGAGCTCGGTCAGGCCGGCCAGCAGCTCGCGCACGCGCTGAGGGCGGACCGGGTAGTTGGACTTCTCGGGCAGCACCCAGGTCTCGCCCTGGCGGACGATGCGCAGCACGCCGTCGTGGCGCCGCACCTCGATCGCGGCGGCGTCCTGCAGGCGCTGGGCGAGGCCCGGGAAGGCGAGGGCGCTGCGCGAGGGCTCCGGCGGCGAGGTCGGCTCCGGAGTGAGGAGGATGGCGGCGCCGACGGCCGCGGCCGCCGTGCCGCCGAGGATGACGAGATGACGTCGCTTCATCGCCCCGGTCCCCGCTTCACGCCCGCGCCGCCGCGCGGCGGCGGGCGCGCACCACGCCGAGGAAGATCGCGAACAGGGTCAGGAGCGCAGGGACGAGCGCGATGTTCACCGCGCGCAGCCAGCTCTCCAGCCCCTCGATGTCGCGCCGCAGCTCGAGCTGCACGGCGCGCAGCTCCTGGCGGATGCGCACGATCTCCTCGCGCGCGCGGTCGATCTCCGCACGCTGCTCGGGGGTGATGACGGCGCCGGTCTGCCCCGCCTGGGCACCCCCGGAGGGGCCCTGGCGCAGCTCGCGCAGCCGACGCTCGGTTTGCTCGAGGGTCTGCTGCAACTCGCGCTCGCGGGCGCGGAACTTGCGGTCGGCCTCGCGGCGGATGTCCTCGACCAGGGTGAAGGGGCGCAGCGACTCGCCGCGCGAGCGCAGCGAGATCAGCGCGTCGCCGCCGGCCAGCGTGTCCGCGACGTTGGCGACGAAAGCGCCGTTGTCGGAGATGGGCGTGGCGATCTGCTGGCCGAAGAAGTCCTGGATGCGGACCCAGAAGCGGTCCTCGAGGATGTCGGCGTCGCCGACGACGACGAGGTTGGCCGGGCCCTCGGTCCGGGCGCGGTGCGCGGGGAGGTCGGCGGGGCGCTCCTGGCCCTCGGGCGGGGGCGGCGGGCCGTCCGGGAAGGCCGAGGCGAGCTCGCCGCGCACCCGCGCCGCGATCACGCGGCGCTGCCCGTCGGGCCGGAATTCGGCGAGGATCCGGCTGGGGCTGGGATCCTGGCGGACGCGCTCCGCGTCCACCACCATGCTGCGGTCGCTGCTGGTGAGGAGCGGTGTGAACTCGATCCGCGCACCCTCGCGCGGGCGCACCTCGCCGGCGGAGGCGACGGTGACCTGGCTGAGATCGCCGGTGGCGACGTCGCTACGGTTCAGCGAGTCGCCCTGGAGGTTGTACCAGGCGACGTAGTCCACCGCCTGCACCCGGTCCTGCGGGCTGGCGCGCACCCGCCAGGCGCCGCGCAGGTCGAGCACCACCTTGTCCGAGGGCGCCTCGACGCCCCAGGCGTTGAGCAGCCGGTCGAGCGAGGAGGCGGTGGAGGCGGGCGGGCGGCCCAGCGGGGCGCGGCTCGCCTGGCTCTCGGAGTGCGGATCGGTGAGCGCGAACAGCTTGCCGCCGCGCATGACGAACTGGTCGATCGCGTAGAGCGCGGCGTCCGACAGGTCCTGCGCGTGCGCGACGATGAGGACCTGCACCTCGTCCTCGATCCGCTGCACATCGAGCGGGATCTCGCGCACGGTGAAGAACTGGCGGAGCTGCTGCACCACCGCGAAGGGCTGGCCGGCGCCGCCGCCGCCCAGGCGCATCATCATCGCCCGCGGGTCGCCGTTGAGCGGCAGCGAGGACATCAGGCCGAGCACCGGGCGGCGCGGGTTGGACAGCTCGAACACGATCCGGGTCAGGTCGTACTCCAGGAACCGCTCGCGCTCCGGCTGGAAGAAGGGGATGGTGCGCTCGTCGTCGAGCAGGTTGGTGCCGGCGAGGCCGAAATAGACCTGCTCCCCGGACTGGTCGAGCGGCACGCCCTGCAGGCCGAAGGCGAGGGCGCGGTCCTCGGTCTCGCTGAACGGCTCGGGGTCGTGGAATTCCAGCCGGACCTTGCCGCCGGAGACGGCGGCGTATTCCTGGAGCATCTCGCGCACCCGGTCGGCGTAGGCGCCGTAGATCGGCAACTGCGCGCCGAGCTTGCGCGAGTAGAACAGCCGCAGCGTCACCGGGTCCTGCAGGTTGGCGAGGACCTGGCGCGTGCCCTCGCTCAGCGTGTAGAGCCGCTGCTCGGTGAGGTCCAGGCGCGCGCGCGGCAGCAGCCGGTCCACCAGCATGTTGACGCCGATGGCGAGCACGGCGGCGGCGAGCAGGGCGAAGGCGGAGGACCAGCCCCGGCGCGCGGCGGGCCGCGGGGCGGGGCGGGCGGCGGTGTCGGGGGTGGTGGCGGCGCTCATGGGGGATCAGTCCGCCTTGCGGTGGTCCACGGCCACCGCGTTCGCGAACAGCCAGAAGGCGATGAAGCTGGCGAAGAACACGAGGTCGCGCAGCGCGATCACGCCGCGCTGGAAGCCGGCGAAGCGCTCCGTCACCGAGAACTGGCGCGCGACCTCGGCGAGCGCCGGGATGCGCTGCGAGAGGAACTCCGTCACCACCGGGCTGCCGGCCGCGGCGAAGACGAAGCAGACGGCGACGGCGAGGACGAAGGCGATCACCTGGTTCTTGGTCAGCGCCGAGAGCGCCGCCCCGACCGCGAGGTAGGCGCCGGCGACGAGCAGGCAGCCGCCATAGCCCGTGAGGATCACGCCGTTGTCCGGGTCGCCCAGCACGTTCACCGTGATCCAGAGCGGGAAGGTGAGGGCGAGGGCGATGGCGCAGAACGCCCAGGCGGCGAGGAACTTGCCGAGCACCGCCTGCCACTGCGCGATCGGCAGCGTCAGCAGCAGCTCGATCGTGCCGAGACGGCGCTCCTCGGCCCAGAGGCGCATGGTGATCGCGGGGACGAGGAACAGGAACAGCCAGGGGACGAAGTTGAAGAAGGGCTGCAGGTCGGCCTGGTTGCGCGCGAAGAAGCCGCCGAGGGTGAAGGTGATCGCCCCGGACAGGACCAGGAAGATGACGATGAAGACATAGGCGACGGGGGTGGCGAAGTAGCCCGTCAGCTCCCGCCGCGCGACGGCGAGCGTGGCGCCCATGCTAGGCGGCCTCCGTGGCGGCGAGTTCCGGTTCGCGGGCGCCGCCCGGGCCGAGGGTGAGCTCGCGGAACACCTCGTCCAGCGTCATGCCCGGCGCCTCCAGGGCGCGCGGCGTCGCGTCCACGACGACGCGGCCGCGGGCGATGATGACGGCGCGGGTGCAGACGGCGGCCACCTCCTCGAGGATGTGGGTGGAGATGACGATCGCCTTCTCCGGCGCCATGCTGCGGATCAGTTCGCGCACCTCGTGCTTCTGGTTGGGGTCGAGGCCGTCGGTCGGCTCGTCCATCACCAGCGCCGGCGGGTCGTGCAGCAGCGCCTGGGCGAGGCCGACGCGGCGCTTGAAGCCCTTGGAGAGCGTCTCGATCGGCTGCAGGCGCACGCCTTCGAGCGCCGTCAGGCGCATCGCGCGGGCGACGCGGTCCCTGGCCTCGCCGCCGCGATAGCCGCGCACGCGCGCGACGAAGCCGAGGAAGCCGGCGACGGTCATCTCGGGATAGGTGGGCGCGCCCTCCGGCAGGTAGCCGAGGCAGCGCTTCACCGCGACCGGCTCGTCCGTCACGTCGTGGCCGCAGACGCGCGCGGTGCCGGCGCTCGGCGTGACGAAGCCGGCGAGCATCTTCATCGTCGTGGACTTCCCGGCGCCGTTCGGGCCGAGGAAGCCGACGACCTCGCCGCGGTCCACGGTGAAGGAGACGTCGTCCACGGCGGTGAAGCTGCCGAAGCGCTTGGTGAGGCGCTCGATCTCGATCAGGGCGGGCACGGCGCGGTCCCCCTGGGTCACTCCCCCGTCGGGCGCCGGATTTACATTGGCGTGAGGGCATTGCAACCCCCCGCTCCGGCGCCGCGACGGCCTGCGGCCGCAACGACTCGCCGCGCGGCACGGCCGGCGACGAGGGGTCAGCCCGCGTGCAGCGTCTCCATCGCCGCCTCCCTGCCGAACAGCGCGAGCAGCAGCCGGGCAGCCCGGCCGCGCTCCGAGGCGAGCCGCGGGTCCTTCTCCAGCAGCAGCTCCGCGTCCTGGTGGGCCATGCGGATCAGCCCCTCGTGCTCCACCGGGTCGGCGAGGCGGAAGCCGGGCAGTCCGGACTGGCGCGTCCCCAGCGCCTCGCCGGCGCCGCGCAGGCGGAAGTCGGCGTCGGCGATCGCGAAGCCGTCCTCGGTGTCGCGCAGGATCAGCAGCCGCTCGCGCGCGGCGTGGCCGAGGCCCTCGTCGTAGAGCAGCAGGCAGTGGCTCGCCGCCGCGCCCCGCCCGACGCGGCCGCGGAGCTGGTGGAGCTGGGCGAGGCCGAAGCGCTCGGCGTGCTCGATCACCATCACGGTCGCCTCGGGCACGTCCACGCCGACCTCGATCACCGTGGTGGCGACGAGGATGCGCGTGCGCCCGGCGGCGAAGTCGCCGAGCGCGGCCTCGCGCGCCTCCGTCTCCAGCCGGCCGTGGGCGAGGCCGACGCGCGCGCCGAAGCGCGCGCGCAGCTCCGCGGCCCGGGTCTCGGCGGCGGCGATGTCGCTCGCCTCGCTCTCGGCGACGTGCGGGCAGACCCAGTAGATGCGCGCGCCGCGGTCGAGGGCGCGGGCGATCGCCTCGACCACCTCGGGGAGCTGGCGCAGGCCGTGCAGCGTGGTGCGCACCGGCTGCCGCCCGGCGGGCTTGCCGGTGAGGCGGCTGACCGCCATCTCGCCCCACTGCGTCAGCAGCAGCGTGCGCGGGATCGGCGTCGCGGTCATCACCAGCATGTCGGCCTGGCTGCCCTTGCCGGCGAGCATCAGCCGCTGGGCGACGCCGAAGCGGTGCTGCTCGTCCACCACGGCGAGGCCGAGGTCGCGGAACTCCACGCTCTCCTGGAACAGCGCGTGGGTGCCGACGACGAGCGGGATCGCGCCCTCCGCGAGCCCGGCCAGCACCCGCCGGCGCTGCGCCCCCTTGACGCTGCCGGTCAGCAGCTCGACGCGGACCCCGGCGGGCAGGCAGAGGCGCGCGAGGGTGCGCAGGTGCTGGCGCGCCAGGATCTCGGTCGGCGCCATCAGCGCCGCCTGGGCGCCGGCCTCCACCGCCCGCAGCATCGCCAGCGCCGCGACCAGCGTCTTGCCCGAGCCGACGTCGCCCTGCAGCAGGCGCAGCATCCGCGTCGGCGCGGCGAGGTCGGCGTCTATCTCGGCGACCGCCTGCGCCTGGCTCGGCGTCAGGGGCTGGCCGAAGGCGGCGAGGGCCCGGGCGCGCAGCGCGCCGTCGCCGGCCAGCGCCCGGCCCGGCCGCGCGCGCACGCGCCGGCGCACCAGGCCGAGGGCGAGCTGGCCGGCGAGCAGCTCGTCGTAGGCGAGGCGGCGGCGCGGCCTCTCCGGCAGCGGGCCGTCGGGCGCCTGGAGGGCGCGGATCGCCGCGGCGAAGCCGGGCCAGCCCTCCCGCCGCAGGAGGGCGGGGTCGTGCCACTCCGGCAGCTCCGGCAGGCGGTCCAGCGCGGCGCGGATGGCGGCGGCGAGGCGGCCCTGGCTCAGATCGCGCACCAGCGGCCAGACCGGCTCGGCGAGCGGCAGCGACGCCTCCTGCGCGGCCGAGAGCGGGTTCAGCATGGCGAAGCCCGCGCCCTCCGGCATCACCCTGCCGGCGAAGTAGCGGACCTGCCCGACCGGCAGCTTCTCCTTGAGCCAGGCGAGGCGGCCGTTGATGTAGCGGATCGTCAGCGGGCGCCCGGCAGCGGTGGTCTTGGCTTCCACATAGGGCCGGCCCGTGCGCGCCACGGCGGCGCGCAGCGCGCGGACGGTGGCGGAGAGGATGACCTCGGCCTCGGCCGGCGCCTCCGCCGGGTCCTCGATGCGCCGGCGCAACACCACCCGCTCCGGCAGGTGGAACAGCAGGTCGAGCACGCGGTCGCCGCCCGCCGCCTCGGCGATCAGCCGCGCCAGGCCGGGCCCGACGCCGCGCAGCTCGGTCAGCGGCGCGAGCAGCGGGCCGAGCGCCTCCGCCCCGGGCGCCGCCGCCTGCGATTCCGCCAGGGCGGGCGCTGCTGCCGCCCCCCGGCCGCGTCGGGCTGACAGGATTCCCATGGGGCTCTATATGCCAGCCCGAGCCCGATCCGCCGACATGCCCGACACTACCGAACTCGACGCCCGCCGCCGCCGCCTGCTGTTCCGCGCCCGCCACCGCGGCACCAAGGAGGCCGACCTGCTGATCGGCGGCTTCGTGGCCCGCTGCATCGCCACCCTCTCCGACTCGGAGCTCGACGAGCTCGAGGCGGTGCTGGAACACCCGGACGTGGACCTCGCCGACTGGCTCTCCGGCCGCCGCCCCGTGCCGGCCGACCGCGACTCGCCCATGCTGCGCCGGATGGCGGCGGAGGTCGCGGGGCGGGGGATGGCGGGCGGATGAGCGCCGGCCTGACCGTCCACGGCGCGCCCGAGGGCTACGACGCCCTGCTGATCGCCCGCCGCCGCGCCGAGACCGAGGCGCCGGTCCTGCATGTCTGCCGCGACGACGCGCGCATGGCCCGCGTCGCGGAGGCGCTCGGCTTCTGGGCGCCCGAGATCGAGGTGCTGCGCTTCCCGGCCTGGGACTGCCTGGCCTACGACCGCGTCTCGCCGAACCCGGGGATCGTGGCGGAGCGCGTCGCCACCCTGACGCGGCTGCTGGAGCCCGCGGGGGAGAGGCCGCGCGTCGTCGTCACCACGGTCAACGCGCTCGTGCAGAAGGTGCCGCCGCGCGAGGTCTTCCGCGGCGCGACGATGCAGCTCCGCAAGGGCGGCCGCGTCCAGCCGGAGCGGCTGCTCGCCTTCCTCGAGGCCAACGGCTACGGCCGCGCCGGCACCGTCATGGAGCCCGGCGAGTACGCCGTGCGCGGCGGCATCATCGACATCTTCCCGGCCGGCGAGCCCGATCCCGTCCGCCTCGACCTGTTCGGCGACGAGATCGAGAGCCTGCGCCGCTTCGACACCGGCACCCAGCGCAGCGGCAAGGCGCTGGAGGAGCTCTGGCTGCGCCCCGTGGGCGAGGTGTTCCTCGACCCGGAGAGCATCGCCCGCTTCCGCACCGGCTACGTGGACCTGTTCGGCGCGGCGGCGACCGAGGACCCGCTCTACGTCTCGGTCAGCGCCGGGCGGAAGCATCCCGGGATGGAGCACTGGGCCGGGCTGTTCCACGCGCACATGGAGACGCTGCTCGACTACCTGCCGGGGGCGAGCGTCAGCCTCGACCACCAGGCGGAGGAGGTGCTGGCGGCGCGGCTCGAGATGATCGCCGACCACTACGAGGCGCGCCGCGCGCCGGTGCGGATCGGCGAGGGCGAGGTGCCCTACCGTCCGGCGCCGCCGGATCGGCTCTACCTCGACCGCGCGGGCTGGGAGGCGATGCTCGCCGGCGGGCCGCTGCTGAAGTTCACGCCCTACGCCCGGCCCGAGGGCGCCGAGGGGATGGACGCCGGCGGGCGGCCGGGCCCGCTGTTCACCGACATCCGCGCCGCCGGCCGGAACGTGTTCGCGGCCTATGCGGAGCACGCGCAGGCGGCGGTGCGGGCGAAGCGCCGCCCGATCGTCGCCGCCTGGACGCGCGGCTCGCGCGACCGGCTCGGCAACCTGCTGCGCGAGAACGGGGTCGCCGCGACCAATGTGGACGACTGGAAGGCGGCGCGCGCGCTGCCCGAGGGGGTCGTCGCGCTGATCGTCCTCGGCCTGGAGCGCGGCTTCACCGCGCCGGGCCTGTCGGTCGTGGGCGAGCAGGACCTGCTCGGCGAGCGCCTCGCCCGCCCGCCGCGCCGGCGCCGGCGCGCCGACCAGTTCATCGCCGATGCCACCGAGATCGCCGAGGGCGACCTCGTCGTGCACCAGGACCACGGCATCGGCCGCTACGAGGGCCTGGAGACGATCGAGGTCAACGGCGCGCCGCACGACTGCCTGCGCATCCTCTACGACGGCGGCGACAAGCTCTTCGTCCCGGTCGAGAACATCGAGGTGCTGTCGCGCTTCGGCTCCGACACCGCGGGGGTGGCGCTCGACAAGCTCGGCGGCGTCTCCTGGCAGCACCGCAAGGCGCGGGCCCGGCAGCGCATCCGGGACATGGCCGCGGCGCTGATCCGCGTCGCCGCCGAGCGGAGGATGAAGGAGGGCCTGCTCGCCGCGCCGCCGGCGGGCCCGTGGGACGAGTTCTGCGCCCGCTTCCCCTTCGCCGAGACCGAGGACCAGCAGCGCGCCATCGCCGACGTGCTGGAGGACCTCGCCGCCGGCCGGCCGATGGACCGGCTGGTCTGCGGCGATGTCGGCTTCGGCAAGACCGAGGTGGCGCTGCGCGCCGCCTTCGTGGTGGCGATGGCCGGGGCGCAGGTGGCGGTGATCGTGCCGACGACGCTGCTCGCGCGCCAGCACTACCGCACCTTCGCCGCGCGCTTCGAGGGCTTCCCGCTCAAGGTCGCGCAGCTCTCGCGCCTGGTCTCGGCGAAGGAGGCGGCGGCGGTGCGGGCGGGCCTCAAGGACGGCTCGGTGAACATCGTCGTCGGCACCCACGCGCTGCTCGCCAAGGGGGTCGAGTTCGCCAACCTCGGCCTGCTGATCGTGGACGAGGAGCAGCACTTCGGCGTCGCGCACAAGGAGAAGCTGAAGGCGCTGAAGAGCGACGTGCACGTGCTGACGCTGACCGCGACCCCGATCCCGCGCACGCTGCAGCTCGCGCTGACCGGCGTGCGGGAGATGAGCGTGATCGCGACCCCGCCCGTGGACCGCCTCGCCGTGCGCACCTTCATCATGCCCTGGGACGGGGTGGTGCTGCGCGAGGCGATCCAGCGCGAGCGGTTCCGCGGCGGCCAGGTGTTCTGCGTCGTCCCGCGCATCGAGGACCTCGAGACGACCGCCGTGCGGCTGCGCGAGATCGTGCCGGAGGCGCGGCTGGTGACCGCGCACGGCCGGCTCGCCGCGACCGAGCTCGAGCGCGTGATGACCGAGTTCGGCGACGGCAAGCACGACATCCTGCTCTCGACCAACATCATCGAGAGCGGGCTCGACATGCCGGCGGTGAACACGCTGATCGTGCACCGCGCCGATCTGTTCGGGCTGGCGCAGCTCTACCAGCTCCGCGGCCGGGTCGGGCGCGGCAAGCTGCGCGGCTACGCCTACCTCACCTGGCCGCAGGGGCACCGCCTCTCGCCCGCGGCCGAGAAGCGGCTCGAGGTGATGCAGACGCTCGACAACCTCGGCGCCGGCTTCACCCTGGCGAGCCACGACCTCGACATCCGCGGCGCCGGCAACCTGCTCGGCGAGGAGCAGTCCGGCCACATCCGCGAGGTCGGCATCGAGCTCTACCAGCAGATGCTCGAGGAGGCGGTGGCGGAGCTGCGCGCGGGGCAGGGGCGGCGCGCCGAAACGGAGCGCGACTTCACGCCGCAGATCAACCTCGGCCTGCCGGTGCTGATCCCGGAGGATTACGTGCCGGACCTGCCGGTGCGCCTCGGCCTCTACCGCCGCATCGGCGCCCTCGACTCCGACAAGGAGGCGGACGCGATGGCGGCGGAGCTCGCCGACCGCTTCGGCCCGCTGCCGGAGGAGGTGGAGAACCTGCTCGCCGTCGTCTCGATCAAGCGGCTCTGCCGCGAGGCGGGGGTGGAGAAGCTGGACGCCGGGCCGAAGGGGATCGTCATCAGCTTCCGCCGCAACCGGTTCGCCAATCCGGGCGGGCTGATCGCCTGGGTGCAGGCGCAGAAGGGCCAGGTGAAGCTGCGTCCGGACCACAAGCTCGCGGTGGTGCGCGAGATGGACCTGGCGAAGCGGGTGAAGGCGGCGCGGGACCTGCTCGCCGCGCTGACGCGCGTGGCGCGGCAGGCGCGGGCGGCCTAGTCGGCCTGCGGGACGTCCCGGTCGGCGGGCGTCGCCTCAGCTGTTCGCCGCGGCCGCCCGCAATGCCGCCAATGCCCGCCGGCCGGGGTCGCGCGCTCCGGATACCCGGTCGAAGCCGCCGCGCAGCGCCTCCCGGACGGCGCGTTCCGCCTCGATCTTGCGGTTCGCGCGCGCTGGCGCGCCGCAGCAGCGGGACGGGCGGACACCAGCCCTGCAGGGAAGGCTGCAGCAGGAACCCGCCGCCCGCAGCGGGGAGGAGGGCGCAGCGCCGGTCCACCGCCAGCGCCAGGATCGCGCCGGCGCAGGCGAGGAAGCCGCATTCGCCTCGATGACGCGCCCCGTGTCCAACTCGCGATCGGGCGCCGCGAGCCGGTTCCGCACCCCGCTCGGGGAGGTCTCGCGGCCTTTGCGGCCCGCCGGCGGTGTGCTCGGCGATCTCGCCGTTGACGTGCGCAGCGGTGCTGTGCGCGGAGCGCTCCGGGGTGGCGGGCAGGAGGGGCGTCGGGGGGCTTCCTGCCGGCTGGGCACCGCCTCGCCGGCCGCAACGCGCCGGCGGCCGGGCGGGGTCCGCGCCCGCCGGCGGGGCCGGCTCACTCCTCCACCAGTGCCACGTCGAGCAGCCGCTCCAGCACCTCGGGCTCCTGCGCGCCGGCGATGGCGTTGCGGCCGCCGATGACGAAGCAGGGCACGCCGTTGATGCCGAGCCGGTGCGCGCGGAGGTTGTCGGCGTGCACCTGCTCCGCCTCCGCCCCCGTGGCGAGGTGGCGGCGCGCGGCAAAGGCGTCCAGCCCGACCGCGGATGCGATCGCGGTCAGGGTGTCGTGGTCGCCGATGTCGGCGCCCTCGGCGAAGTAGGCGAGGAACAGGGCGTCCACCAGCGCGTCCGCCAGCCCCTCGCGCGCGGCGAGGCGGACCAGGCGGTGTGCGTCCAGGCTCTGCGGCACGCGGCGGATGCGGTCGAACCGGAAGGGCACGCCCTCGGCGCGGCCGAGCTCGGCGATGGTGGCGTGCAGGCGCCGGGCGCGCTCCTCGCCGCCGAACTTGCGCACGAAGTAGTCCTGCCGCGGCACGCCTTCCCGCGCCATGTCGGGGTTCAGCAGGAAGGGCCGCCAGTGGATCTCGGCGAGGACGTCCGGGCGCGCGCGCAGCGCGCGGCGCAGCCGCCGCGTGCCGAGGAAGCACCAAGGGCAGACCAGGTCGAAGACGACCTCGATCGGCAGACGCGCGCGGGGCGGGGAGAGCAGGTTCACGGTGGCGCATCCTATCCGGCCGGCGAGGCGGCGGCCAACGCCCAATCGGATCGCCCCGGGGCGCGCCGCCGCATCAGGCGCTTGCCCGCGCGCGCCGGCCGCCGGCAGGATCCCAACTCGCGCCGCGCGCCGGACGGGTCGGTCGCCCCGGCCGGCCGCAGGCGTGACGGGCGCGCCGACCCTATCGAGAAGCCAGCCGCCCGAGGGAGTCAGAACGTCGAAGGAGGATCGCATGGCCCGGGCCCGTCGCCGCCGCCGTTGGTCCGGCCTTCTCGCCGGTGCCGCGGCCATGCTGCTCGCCTTCGCGGCGGCGCCGCCGGCCGGGACGCAGACGGCCGCCGACACGCTCGGCGCCGTCCGCGCGCGCGGCATCCTGAACTGCGGCGTCGCGCCGTCCACCGCCGGCTTCGCCCAGCCGGACAGCCGCGGGGTCTGGCGGGGCATCGACGTGGATTTCTGCCGCGCGCTCGCTGCGGCGGTGCTCGGGGATGCGGACAAGGTCCGCTTCGCCCCCTCCACGCCGCAGCAGCGATTCGCCATGCTGCAGTCGGGCGAGATCGACGTCCTGATCCGCCAGACCACCTGGACGCTCACGCGCGAGGCGCCGCTCGGCCTCGCCTTCGCCGGAACGAAATTCCACGGCGGCCAGGGCTCCCCGGTGAACCGCGCCTCCGGCATCGCCTCGGCCCGCCAGCTCGACGGCGCGACGGTCTGCGCGCAGCCGGGGACGACGACCGAGCCCGACCTCGCCGACGACTTCCGCGCCAACAACATGCGCTTCACGCCGGTGGCGATCGAGACGGCGGAGGAGATCCGCGCCGCCTGCGTCGCCGGGCACTGCGACGTGTACCCGACCGGCGCCTCGGCGCTCGCCTCCTTCCGCGCCATCCAGGAAGAGAACGCGGAGCGCTGCGCGCTGCTGCCCGAGATCATCTCCAAGGAGCTGCTCGGCCCGGCGGTGCGCAGGGGCGACTGGCGCTGGTTCGACATCGTGCGCTGGACCTACTTCACCCTGCCGACGGCGGAGGATCTCGGCACCACCAGCCAGGACCTGGACGGATTCGCCGACAGCCGGAACCCCGAGGTCCAGCGGTTCATGGGGCGCAGCGGCGGCCTCGGGCGCTCGCCCGGGTTCGGGAACGACTTCGCGGTGCGGATCGGCCGCCAGCTCGGCAGTTGCGGGGAGGTGTCGGAGAGCAACATCGCCCCGCTCGGCATCCAGCGCGGCATCAACGACCTCTGGACCCGCGGCGGGCTGCACCACGTGCCGCCGATGCGCTGATCGGGGGGCGGGGGCGCGGTCCGCCGCGGCGCCGCGCGCCCGCCCGACGGCCATGGCCGCGCGCAGGGATCGAAGGGAGAGCAAGAGAAGTGACGAGCAGGAGCAGGCGGCTCGGCGCCGCCTTCGCGTGCGCCGCCTTCGGCGCCGCGTGCCTCGCCGCCGGCGCGGCGGCGCAGACGCCGCGCACCCTGACCATCGGCGCGCAGACGCCGCCCAGCGCGATGGACCCGCACTACCACAACACCACCAACAACAACATGGTGCTGCGGGGCCAGATCTTCGAGGCGCTGTTCGATCTGGACACGAGGGCGCGGCGCCATCCGCGCCTCGCCGAGAGCCTCACCCCGCTCGACGACCTGACCTGGGAGGTGAAGGTCCGCCAGGGCGTGCGCTTCCACGACGGCACGCCCTTCGAGGCGGACGACATCGCCTTCACCTTCGCCCGCGTCCCCACCGTGCCGAACAGCCCGGCGCTCTTCACCCCCGCGGTGCGCACCATCGCCGCGGTCGAGGTGGTGGACCCGGGGACGGTGCGCCTCCGGCTGCGCGAGCCGAATCCGCTGCTGCCCTGGGACATGACCGGGCCGGTGATCCTCTCCCGCCGCGTGCACGGGCCCGGCTGGCCCTCGACGGCGGAGTTCAACTCCGGCCGCCTCGCCATCGGCACGGGGCCCTACCGCTTCGTCTCCTTCACCCACAACGAGCGCGTCGAGCTCGCGCGCAACCCGACCTACTGGGGCCCGGCCGAGCCCTGGGAGCGCGTGGTGTACCGCTACATCCCGCAGGCCGGATCGCGCGTCGCCGCGCTGCTGACCGGCGAGGTGGACCTCATCGACTACGTCCCGGTGCAGGACATCCCGCGGCTCGAGCGCGACGCGCGCTTCGCCCTGTTCTCCGTGGACAGCGTCACCTTCGTCTACCTGTTCCCCGATTCGATGCGCGACACCTCGCCGCAGGTGTCCGACAAGCAGGGCCGGCCGCTGCCGCGCAACCCGCTCGCCGACCGCCGCGTGCGCGAGGCGCTGTCGCTCGCGATCAACCGCGAGGCCATCGCGGAGCGGCTCTACCAGGGCCAGGCGCGGGCGGCCGACCAGTTCGCCGCGCCGGTCGCGGAGCACCGCGTGCCGAACCTGCCGCCGCTGCCGCACGACCCGGCGCGGGCGCGGGCGCTGCTCGCCGAGGCGGGCTACCCGAACGGCTTCCGCCTCACCATCCACGGGCCGAACGGGTTCTTCCCGCTCGACGACAGCCTGCTCCAGGCGATCGCGCAGGCCTTCACGCGCATCGGCATCGAGACCCAGGTGCAGGCGCTGCCGCCGGCCAACCTGTTCACGCGGGCGACGAACCGCGAGTTCTCGCTGTTCATGACCTATTTCAGCTCCTACCTGACGATCAATCCGCTGCGCAACGTGGTGATGACGCAGAACCGGGAGCTCGGCTTCGGACCCTTCAACCGCCAGCGCTACTCGAACCCGGCGGTGGACGAGCCGGCGCGGCAGGCGCTGACGACGATGGACGAGGAGCGGCGGGAGGCGCTGACGCAGCAGGCGGCGCGCGCGCTGCTCGAGGACAAGGGCGTGCTGCCCGTCATCTTCCTGCGCAACACCTGGGCCGGGCGGCGCGACCGCGTGGTGTACGACCCGAGCCCGATCAACCACACCGCCGCGATCCACGCCCGGCCGGCGGAGTAGCGGCTCGCGCCTTGACGCGCGCCCGCGCGCGGGGCGAGGCTCTGGCGCCGACGGACGCCGCGCCCCGGCGCGCGGCATCCGTCCGCCGGAGGGACCACGCCCCGCATGCCCGATCCCGCCCTGCTCGCGCGGCTCTCCGCCGCGGTGGACGCCAATTTCGACGCCGAGGTGGCGTTCCTCGCCGATCTCGTCCGCTTCCCCTCGACGCGCGGGAACGAGGCGCCGCTGCAGGACTGGCTGGCGCGGCAGTTCGCCGCGCGCGGCTACGCCGTGGACCGCTACACCCTCGCCGAGGTGCCGCTCGCGGCGCACCCGAAGGCGAGCCCGATGGTGGACGCCCGCGCCGACGCCTCCGTGCAGGTGGTGGCGACCCATCGCGCGCGGGACCCGGCCGGGCGCAGCCTGATCCTCCAGGGCCACATTGACGTGGTGCCGGAAGGCCCGGCCGCGATGTGGACCCATCCGCCCTACGCCGCCACGATCCGCGACGGCTGGCTCTACGGGCGCGGCGCCGGCGACATGAAGGCCGGCGTCGCGGCGATGGTGTTCGCGCTGGACGCGATCCGCGCCGCCGGGCTCGAGCCCGCCGCCGACCTGCACCTGCAGACCGTCACCGAGGAGGAGAGCACCGGCAACGGCGCGCTCTCCACCCTGCTGCGCGGCTACCGCGCCGACGCGGTGCTGATCCCGGAGCCCACCGGCGGCGCCATCACCCGCTGCCACACCGGCACGCTCTGGTTCCGCCTGCGCGTGCGCGGCGTGCCGGTGCATGTCGCCGTGGCGCAGACCGGGACCAACGCGATCCTCTCGGCGCTGCGCCTGATCCAGGCGCTGCAGCGCTACACCGCCGCGCTGAACCGCGCGGCGAAGGCGCATCCCTGGTACCGGGACGTGCCCGATCCGATCAAGTTCAATCCCGGCATCATCCGCGGCGGCGACTGGGCCAGCAGCACGCCCGCCTGGTGCGAGGTGGACTGCCGCATCGGCCTCCTCCCCGGCACCGAGGTTGCGGAGGCGCGCCGCGGCGTCGAGCGCTGCATCGCCGAGGCGGCGCGGGACGACGCCTTCCTCGCCAACAACCCGCCGCGGATCGAGTGGCACGGCTTCCTCGCCGACGGCTACGTGCTCGAGCCGGGCAGCGAGGCGGAGCGCGTCCTCGCCGCGGCGCACGCCCCGGTCTTCGGCGCGCCGATGGAGGAGCGGCGCAGCACGGCGGTGAACGACACGCGCTTCTACGGCCTCTACTTCGGCATCCCGGGCCTCTGCTACGGGCCGCGGGGCGAGGGGGCCCATGCCTTCGACGAGCGCGCCGACCTTGCGCATCTGAGGAAGACGACGCTCGTCCTCGCCGCCTTCATCGCCGACTGGTGCGGGCTGCGGCCGGCGCGCGGCGCGGGGTGACGCATGGCCGCCCACCCCGGGCGGGGTTCGCCGTTCGGCGGACCGCGGCCGCCCGGCGATCCGTGTGGCGGCCCGCGTCGGCCGGGCGGCGGCGACGTCGGAGAGCGCATGGCCGGGGATCCCGCCGCGGCGCCTCCTCCCCGCCGTGCTCAGGCGTCGTCACGGCCGCGGCGCGGGTCGCCGCGATCCCGGCCGTTCCAGGCCTCGGTGCGCCGCCGGCCCCGCATGTCGCCGTGGTCGTCCTCGATCACGAGCGTGTCGACGCGGGTGCGGCGGCCGGCCGAGCAGTTCGAGGAGGAGTCCGAGGACTGGCTCCCGGCCATCGCCGTGGAACCGGCGAGGCTCGCGAGGGCGAGGCCGCCGAGGGCCGCGCCGAGGCCGTGCCGTCTGCCGTCGCTCATGGCCGATCCCGCAATCGCTCTTGTGTCCTGGCGGCGCAGTCTCGGCGCGCGGGCAGGCCGCCGTGCGGCCGAACGGTGGCGCGCCAATGGCATGGCGCCTCCGCCTGTCCGGCCGGACCGGACCTTGCGGCGGCGACCGCGGGGTGTCCGCCCCTCCGTCCGTGGAGATTCCGGCCGCCGGGCGAGGCGAGGGAGCGCAGCCGGGCCTGCGTTCCCGCCCGTCCGGGGCGCGTCCCCTCCGGATCGGCGAGGAGGCGGTCGCGCATCGCGAATCCCGGGTCCGCCCCGGCGCGTCGGCGCCGCGGGGGTCGGGCGCGTCGTCGCGGGGCGGGCGCCGGCGACCCGGCGGCCAACCGGGCCCGCAGGCCGGTTCCGGAAAGCCCTTGCCGATCCCCTATCCGCGCCGGCCGCCGCGGTGCCCTGGCATGGCCCGGCAGCCCGGTGGCGGCGCCGGTGCCACGACCCGTCGCCTCGGCTCCCTCCCATGCTCCCGCAGCGCGGCGGGGGCGCCAACGAAGGCGAGGAAGGCGGCGATGACAGCAGGATGCCGGCCAGGACCGGCAGCCAAGCGGTCATGGCGGGAGCGGCGGCCGGCATGGCGGGGGCCTACTCCGCGGGCGGCGGCACGACCGGCAGGGCCGGCGCGTAGGGCCCGATCCGCAAGATCTCGTTGCGCAGCAGGGCGACACGATGCGCCGGCGCGTGGCGGGTGGTGCCATCCGGCGCGCGGGCGACGACGTAGCGCCAGACGGTGATCCGGCCCTCGGCGACGAGCCGCCGGGCGATCCGCTCCACCTCGGGGCCGGTGCCGAAGCGGTCGAGTTCGGCGTCGGTCATTACCGATGACCGACGCCGACCGAAGGTGGCCTCGCTGCCGCCGTCGACGGCCTTGAAGAGGCGCCCGGCGTGGCGCGGGCGGGCTGGGCGCGGGCGAACCCGGCGGCCATCGCCGCGGCGGCGATCCCGCCCGCAGCCGCATGGCAGCCGGACGGGTGGCGGCGGAGGCGGCGGGTCCGGTCATGGGAGCGGCGCCCTTCGGGGCGCGGCCGGATCGGCGCGACGCGCGCCGCCGCCCCCCGCAGGATGCCGCCGCGCGGTTTCAGCCGTGTGTTGCGGGCCGCCGCCGGGGCATTGGCGGCGGCAGAGCGCAATGGCACATAGCCGCGGGGGGTACGGGCCGGCCGGCGGCGCCGCCGCCGATTCGGCGGGCGGGGCGGACGAGGCGAGGTCTTTTCTGGGGTCGCGTCTCCCCCCAAATCAGTGCGGCGCCCCCGGGAGAGCGCACGCGGTCCGTCGCGGACCGGCGAGCGGCCCCCGCCGGGGCAGGAAGGGACAGACGATGCGTGACCGCGACCCGGTCGAGATCTACTCCAATGCCCTCGTCCCCATGGTCGTCGAGCAGACCGCGCGGGGCGAGCGGGCCTTCGACATCTATTCGCGCCTGCTCAAGGAGCGGATCATCTTCCTCACCGGCCCGGTGTACGACCAGGTGTCGGCGCTGATCTGCGCCCAGTTGCTGTTCCTCGAGAGCGAGAATCCGAACAAGGACATCGCCTTCTACATCAACAGCCCGGGCGGGGTGGTGTCGGCGGGCCTGGCGATCTACGACACCATGCAATATATCCGCAGCCCGGTGAGCACGGTGTGCATCGGCCAGGCGGCCTCGATGGGCTCGCTGCTGCTGTGCGCCGGCGAGAAGGGCAAGCGCTACGCGCTGCCGAACGCCCGGATCATGGTCCACCAGCCCTCGGGCGGCGCCCAGGGCCAGGCGGCGGACATCGAGATCCAGGCGCGCGAGATCCTGTACCTGCGCAGGCGGCTGAACGAGATCTACGTCCGCCACACCGGCCAGCCGCTCGAGCTGATCGAGCGCAAGCTGGACCGCGACACCTTCATGTCCGCCGAGGAGGCGCGCGATTTCGGCCTGGTGGACCAGGTCGTCGAGCAGCGCCCGGCCGCCACGCCCCCCGAGAGCGGCGGCGGGATCCGGTCCTCCTGAGCGGCCCGGCGCGTCCGGGGCGTCCCGGGCGGGAAAGCGCGCCGGCCTGGTCCGGGCTATGAGACCGGGCGGCCACATCGCGCCCTCGCCGGCCGGCGGGCCGGGCGATCGGCTTTCCCCCGGGTGCCCGGGGGGCTACAGTCAGAGCTATGCCTCCCCGGGCGCGTCCCTTGGCGTCCCGGCGAGCGGAGAGTGCCCATGAGCAAGTCCGGCGATTCGAAGAACACCCTGTACTGCTCGTTCTGCGGCAAGTCGCAGCACGAGGTGCGCAAGCTGATCGCCGGCCCGACGGTGTTCATCTGCGACGAGTGCGTCGAGCTCTGCATGGACATCATCCGTGAGGAGCACAAGACGCACCTGGTCAAGTCGCGCGACGGCGTTCCGACCCCGCGCGAGATCTGCAAGGTACTGGACGACTACGTGATCGGGCAGGACCACGCCAAGAAGGTCCTCTCGGTTGCCGTCCACAACCACTACAAGCGTCTCGCCCACGGAGCCAAGAACTCGGACGTCGAGATCGCCAAGTCGAACATCCTGCTGATCGGACCGACCGGCTCGGGCAAGACGCTGCTGGCCCAGACGCTTGCCCGCATCCTCGACGTGCCCTTCACCATGGCCGACGCGACGACGCTGACCGAGGCGGGCTATGTCGGCGAGGACGTCGAGAACATCATCCTCAAGCTGCTCCAGGCGGCCGACTACAACGTCGAGCGGGCGCAGCGTGGCATCGTCTACATTGACGAGGTGGACAAGATCAGCCGCAAGTCGGACAATCCCTCGATCACGCGCGACGTCTCCGGCGAGGGGGTGCAGCAGGCGCTCCTCAAGATCATGGAGGGGACGATCGCCTCGGTGCCGCCGCAGGGCGGGCGCAAGCACCCGCAGCAGGAATTCCTGCAGGTGGACACCACCAACATCCTGTTCATCTGCGGCGGCGCCTTCGCGGGGCTCGAGAAGATCATCGCCGCCCGGGGCAAGGGTTCGGGCATCGGCTTCGGCGCCGAGGTGCGCGCGCCGGACGAGCGCCGCACCGGCGCGATCCTGCGCGAGGTCGAGCCGGAGGACCTGCTCAAGTTCGGCCTGATCCCGGAGTTCATCGGGCGGCTGCCGGTGGTGGCGACGCTCGACGACCTCGACGAGAAGGCGCTGATCGAGATCTTGACCCGGCCGAAGAACGCGCTGCTCAAGCAGTACCAGCGACTGTTCGAGATGGAGGGGGTGAAGCTCACCTTCACCGAGGACGCGCTGCGCTCGGTCGCGGCCCGCGCCATCCAGCGCAGGACCGGCGCGCGGGGTCTGCGCTCGATCATGGAAGCGATCCTGCTGGGCACGATGTTCGACCTGCCCGGCCTCGAGGAGGTCGAGGAGGTCGTCGTCAACCGCGAGGTGGCGGAGGGTCGCGCCAGCCCGCTCTACATCTACGGGGAGCGGGCGGCGGAGCAGTCCGCCGGCTGAGAGTGCCGAAGGGCGGCCACGGCCGCCCGCAGGAGGCCTTGTGAGGGGTTCGCGGGGGTCCCATCTCTAGACGACACCCGCGGTGCCCCGCCCGTGCCGCCCGTCGGGCGGGCCGGGCGCCGACTGTCCGATGCGAGGTCCTGATGGCGGATAAGTCTTCCGAAACCCTTCGCGGCGAACTCCTTCCTGTCCTGCCGCTGCGGGACATCGTGGTGTTCCCGCACATGATCGTGCCGCTCTTCGTCGGCCGCGAGAAGAGCGTGCGCGCGCTCGAGGCGGTGATGCGGGACGACAAGCAGATCCTGCTGGTCGCGCAGAAGAACGCCGCGCAGGACGACCCGGCCGCGAGCGACCTCTACCAGGTCGGCACGGTCTCGACGGTGTTGCAGCTCCTGAAGCTGCCCGACGGCACGGTGAAGGTGCTGGTCGAGGGCGGGCGCCGCGCGCGCATCGTCGGCTTCAAGGAGACGGAGGCCTATTTCGAGGCCTACGCCGAACTCCTCGCCGAGGAGACGGGCGCCGAGCCGCGCGAGGCGGAGGCGCTGGGGCGCACCGTCGTCGCCCAGTTCGAGCAGTACATCAAGCTCAACAAGAAGATCGCGCCGGAGGTGCTGGTCTCGATCAACCAGATCGACGACCCGGCGAAGCTCGCCGACACGGTGGCGGCGCACCTCAACCTCAAGATCGCCGAGAAGCAGGAGCTGCTCGAGACCGTCGGCGTGCCGGCGCGGCTCGAGAAGGTCTTCGGCCACATGGAGAGCGAGATCGGCGTCCTCCAGGTGGAGAAGCGCATCCGCAACCGCGTCAAGCGGCAGATGGAGAAGACCCAGCGCGAGTACTACCTGAACGAGCAGCTCAAGGCGATCCAGAAGGAGCTCGGCGAGGGCGAGGAGGGCCGCGACGAGGCCGCCGAGCTCGAGGCCAAGATCAAGGCCACCAAGCTCTCCAAGGAGGCGCGCGAGAAGGCGATGGCGGAGCTCAAGAAGCTCCGCACCATGAGCCCGATGAGCGCCGAGGCGACGGTGGTGCGCAACTACCTCGACTGGATGCTCTCCATCCCCTGGAAGAAGCGCTCGAAGATCAAGAACGACATCGCCGAGGCCGAGAAGGTGCTCGACGCCGACCACTACGGCCTGGAGAAGGTCAAGGAGCGGATCATCGAGTACCTCGCCGTCCAGGCGCGCTCGCCCAAGATCAAGGGGCCGATCCTGTGCCTGGTGGGCCCGCCCGGCGTCGGCAAGACCTCGCTCGGCAAGTCCATCGCCAAGGCGACGGGGCGGAACTTCGTGCGCATGTCGCTCGGCGGCGTGCGGGACGAGGCGGAGATCCGCGGCCACCGGCGGACCTACATCGGCTCGATGCCGGGCAAGATCGTCCAGGGGATGCGGAAGGCGAAGACCTCCAACCCGCTCTTCCTGCTCGACGAGATCGACAAGCTCGGCGCCGACTGGCGGGGCGACCCGTCCTCGGCGCTGCTCGAGGTGCTGGACCCGGAGCAGAACTCCACCTTCAACGACCACTACCTGGAGGTGGACTACGACCTCTCGGACGTGATGTTCGTCACCACGGCGAACTCGCTGCGCATGCCGCAGCCGCTGATGGACCGGATGGAGATCATCCGCATCCCCGGCTACACGGAGGACGAGAAGGTCGAGATCGCCAAGCGCCACCTGATCCCGAAGCAATCCGAGGCGAACGGGCTGAAGAAGGGCGAGTGGAGCATCAGCGAGGACGCGCTGCGCGACCTGGTGCGCTACTACACGCGCGAGGCGGGCGTGCGCAACCTCGAGCGGGAGATCGCCGGGCTTGCCCGCAAGGCGGTGAAGGAGATCGTCTCGAAGAAGGCGGCCAAGGTCGCGATCACCCGCAAGAACCTCGAGAAGTACGCGGGCGTGCGCAAGTTCCGCTTCGGCGAGGCCGAGGCGGAGGACATGGTCGGCGTCGTCACCGGCCTCGCCTGGACCGAGGTCGGCGGCGAGATCCTGACGATCGAGAGCGTCATGGTCCCGGGCAAGGGCAAGGTGCAGCACACCGGCAAGCTCGGCGACGTGATGCAGGAGAGCGTCTCGGCGGCGATGAGCTACGTCCGCTCGCGCGCCACCACCTTCGGGATCAAGCCGACGCTGTTCGAGAAGCGGGACATCCACGTCCACGTACCGGAGGGGGCGACGCCGAAGGACGGCCCCTCGGCCGGCATCGCGATGGCGACCAGCATCGTCTCCGTGCTGACCGGAATCCCGGTGCGCAAGGACATCGCCATGACCGGCGAGATCACCCTGCGCGGCCGGGTGCTGCCGATCGGCGGCCTCAAGGAGAAGCTGCTGGCGGCGCTGAGGGCCGGCATCAAGACGGTCGTGATCCCGAAGGAGAACGAGAAGGACCTGGCGGAGATCCCGGACAACGTGAAGAAGGGGCTGGAGATCATCCCCGTCAGCCACGTGGACGAGGTCATCGGCCGGGCCCTGGTCCGCAAGCCGGAGCCGATCCAGTGGGAGGAGCCGGAGGAGGCGCCGACCCAGCCCACGCCCGCCCGCCCGCCTGCGGATCCGGGGGTGCCAGGCGCCGTGCTGCCGCACTGACCGAAGGCGGCGCATCCCGACGAGTCGGAGACGAAACGGGCAGGGAGCGCGGCGCGGCCGCGCTCCCTCGGCCTGTTCCAGGGCGGCCCGGGCGGGCGGTTTGCGCGGATGCGGTGCCGGGGCCCCTGCGTTTCGTTGCGTTTGCGCCCCACCACCCGGGCAGAATGGCGGAAATCCGCGCCGAATCGGCCCTCTGCCGATTGACGCCGGGGAAACCGCATCCCTACAGTGTGTCGAGCAGTGCGGCCTGGGCGGAATCGGTCCTGCCCTGCCGCCGCCGAGCGCAGAGGGGGGTTCCCAGATGAACAAGCAGGATCTCATCACGGCGGTCGCCGACGCCGCCGACCTGCCGAAGGCGAAGGCCGGCGAGGTGGTGGACGCGGTGTTCGACGCCATCCAGAAGTCCCTGAAGAAGAAGCAGGACGTGCGCCTGGTCGGCTTCGGCACCTTCAGCACCTCCAAGCGGAAGGCCGGCAAGGGCCGCAACCCGCGGACCGGGGAGGAGATCAAGATCCCGGCCAGCACCACCGTTCGGTTCAAGGCCGGAAAGTCGCTCAAGGAGGCGGTGAACTGAGCCGCTGCGCGGCCCGGAACGGCGTTGGCCCGGGCCCGGCAGGCAAGGCGGACATTCCCGGGGGCCGGCTTGATGCCGGCCCTTTGCAATTCCGGCCACGACGGCTACGCGACTCGTCCAGCCGCGGACACGGGCACTTAGCTCAGCGGTAGAGCGCCTCGCTTACACCGAGGATGCCGGCGGTTCGAATCCGTCAGTGCCCATATCCACCGGTCCACCGGGCAGGGTTGGCGGCGCCTGCCTTGACACGCCCCTCTCCGGCGCCCTACACCGCGCCGCCTGCACGGGCGCACGCGGGTGTAGCTCAGTCGGTTAGAGCGCCGGCCTGTCACGCCGGAGGTCGCGGGTTCGAGCCCCGTCACTCGCGCCATGTGCGTCGCCCAGCCGGCAACGCCGCGATGGGCCGTGCCGCCTTCCCCGAGCGAAGCGAGGGAAGGTGAGGGCAGGGCCACGCCTTGCGGCCGGCGACACCCCTTTTCGTTCCAGGTGCCCATGCGCACATCGAGGCGCGGGGAGCGGACGTTCCCCCTATGGCGTAGCGCACGGGGCGAGGCTAATGTCCGCGCCGCTGCGCTGCGGCATGGCTGCGGCGCTGACGCTGATCCGCGACCCCCACGCCGCACCCAAGCCGGGCCGAAACGAGCGAGCGCGCCGCATGACCCAGCCCCTGCTGGCCGACTACGTTCCGATCCTCGTCTTCCTCGTCATCGCGGGGGGGATCGCCGCGGCGATGCTCGGCGCCAACCTGGTACTGGCGCGGCGCAAGCCGGATCCCGAGAAGCTCTCGGCCTACGAGTGCGGGTTCGCGCCGTTCGACGACACGCGCCGCCGCTTCGACGTGCGGTTCTACCTGGTGGCGATCCTCTTCATCATCTTCGACCTCGAGGTCGCCTTCCTCTTCCCCTGGGCCGTCGGACTCGGCGGGATCGGCTGGTTCGGCTTCTTCTCCATGATGGCCTTCCTGCTCGTCCTGACGGTCGGGTTCCTCTACGAGTGGCGCAAGGGCGCCCTGGAGTGGGAGTGACGATGCGATGAGCGGTGCGACCGACGCCATCGCCTGGAACCGCGAGCATCTGCCGCCCGGGCCGGCGCAGGACGCGGTCGTCAAGGGCATCACCGGCGAGATCGAGGACAAGGGCTTCGTCGTCGCCAGCCTCGACAAGGTGGTGAACTGGGCGCGCACGGGCAGCCTGTGGCCGATGACCTTCGGCCTCGCCTGCTGCGCGGTGCCGATGATCCACGCCTACATGGCGCGCTACGACCTCGACCGCTTCGGCATCATCCCGCGCGGCTCCCCGCGCCAGTCGGACGTGATGATCGTGGCGGGGACGCTGACCAACAAGATGGCCCCGGCGCTGCGCAAGGTGTACGACCAGATGGCCGAGCCGCGCTGGGTGATCTCGATGGGGAGCTGCGCCAACGGCGGCGGCTACTACCACTACTCCTACAGCGTGGTGCGCGGCTGCGACCGGATCGTGCCGGTGGACGTGTACGTGCCGGGATGCCCGCCGACGGCGGAGGCGCTGGTGTACGGCATCCTGCAGCTGCAGAAGAAGATCCGTCGGACGGGGACCATCCTGCGTGGCTGAGGGCGAACTGACCACCGCGATTCCGGCGACGCCGGAGGAACAGCCGCTGCATGCGCTCGGCGCCGCGGTCGCGGCGGCGGCGCCGGCGGGCGCGGTCGAGGCGGTCGAGGTGGAGCGCGGCGCCGAGCTGGTGCTGCGCGTGCGGCGCGAGGCGCTGCTGCCGGTGATGGCGCTGCTGCGCGACGATCCGCGCTTCGCCTTCGAGCAGTGCGTGGACATCTGCGGCGTGGACTGGCCGCAGCGCAGCCCGCGCTTCGACGTGGTGTACAACCTGCTGAGCCTGTCGCTGAACCGGCGCCTGCGCGTGGTCGTCGGCACGGACGAGGCGACGCCGGTGCCGAGCGTGAAGGACCTCTGGCCGAGCGCGACCTGGTACGAGCGCGAGTCCTGGGACATGTTCGGCATCGTCTTCGAGGGCCAGACCGACCTGCGGCGGATCCTCACCGACTACGGCTTCGAGGGACATCCGCTGCGCAAGGACTTCCCGCTCACCGGCTACGTCGAGGTGCGCTACGACGAGGAGCGCAAGCAGGTCGTATACGAGCCGGTGAAGCTGACCCAGGAGTTCCGCAATTTCGACTTCCTCTCCCCGTGGGAGGCGATGACGACGCTGCCGGGCGACGAGAAGGTGCACACCAACCGCGAGCACCTCGAGGCGCAGGCGCGGAAGCGCCTGGAGGGCCCGCGCCCATGAGCGGCAGCAGCCACATCGCCGCCGAGGGCGGCTCGTCGAGGAACGCCGCCGCGGACCTCGCGCTGCGCGAGCGGCCGGCGGCGCCGCCCGGCATGGAGGAGGCGCCGGCCGAGACGCGCACGGTGGAGGTGGACAGCCACACCATCAATTTCGGCCCGCAGCACCCGGCCGCGCACGGCGTGCTGCGTCTCATCCTCGAGATGAAGGGCGAGGTGGTGGAGCGCGCCGACCCGCACATCGGCCTGCTGCACCGCGGCACCGAGAAGCTGATCGAGTACAAGACCTACCTCCAGGCGATGCCCTACATGGACCGCCTGGACTACGTCTCGCCGATGTGCATGGAGCACAGCTTCGTGCTGGCGGTGGAGCGGCTGCTCGGCATCGAGCGGGACGTGCCGGAGCGCGGCCGGTGGATCCGCACGCTCTACGCGGAGCTGACGCGCATCGCCAACCACCTGCTGAACGTCACCACCTTCGCGCTCGACGTCGGCGCGATCACCCCCGCGCTCTGGGGGTTCGAGCAGCGCGAGGCGGTCCTCGAATTCTACGAGGCGGCGGGCGGCAGCCACTACCACGCCAACTACTTCCGCGCCGGCGGCGTCAACCGCGACATCCCGCCCGCCGTGCTCGACCGCATCGCGGCCTGGGCGCGCCAGCTCCCCTCCTTCCTCGACGACCTCGAGGGGCTGCTGACCGAGAACCGCATCTTCAAGCAGCGCACCGTGGACATCGGCGTGATGACGCCGGAGCAGGCGATCGCCTGGGGGTTCAGCGGCCCGTGCCTGCGCGCCTCCGGCTGCGCCTGGGACCTGCGCAAGGCGCAGCCCTACGACATGTACGACCGGGTGGAGTTCGACGTGCCGGTCGGCCGGCACGGCGACTGCTACGACCGCTACCTGGTGCGGATGCAGGAGATGCGCCAGAGCCTGCGCATCATCGAGCAGTGCCTGGACCGGATGCGGCCCGGCCCGGTGAGGATCCAGGACCACAAGATCACGCCGCCGCCCCGCGCCGAGATGAAGCGCTCGATGGAGGCGCTGATCCACCACTTCAAGCTCTACACCGAGGGCTACCACGTGCCGGCCGGCGCGACCTACACCGCGACCGAGGCGCCGAAGGGCGAGTTCGGCGTCTACCTGGTGGCGGACGGCACCAACAAGCCCTACCGCTGCAAGATCCGGGCGCCGGGCTACGCGCACCTGCAGGCGATGGAGGCGCTCTCGAAGGGCCACATGCTCGCCGATGCGGTCGCGATCATCGGCTCGCTCGACATCGTCTTCGGGGAGATCGATCGGTGAGCGGGGGCGAGAACGGCGGCGCCACCCACGCGGTGGACGAGGCGGAGCGGCGCGAGCAGCCCGCCCACTTCGCCTTCGACGAGGAGAGCGAGCGGCGGATTCCGGACATCCTCGCGCGCTACCCCGAGGCGAAGAGGGCGAGCGCGGTGATCCCGCTGCTCTGGCTCGTGCAGGACCAGATGCGCCGCCAGACCGGCAGCGCCTGGGTGCCGAAGGTCGCGATGGACGTGGTCGCGGCGCGGCTCGGCATGGCGCCGATCCGCGTCTACGAGGTCGCGACCTTCTACTTCATGTTCAACACCCGCCCGATCGGGCGCTACCACCTGCAGGTCTGCGGCACCACGCCCTGCATGCTGCGCGGCTCGGAGGAGGTGGCGCGGGCGTGCCGCGACGCCACGGGAATCAAGGCCTATGGCGAGACCAGCGCCGACGGGATGTTCACCCTGACCGAGGTCGAATGCCTCGGCGCCTGCGTCAACGCGCCGGTGCTGCAGGTGGACTTGGACTACTACGAGGACCTGGACTACGAGAGCACGGTGCGGCTGATCGAGTCGCTGCGCCGCGGCGAGCGGCCGAAGCCCGGCAGCGTCACCGGCCGCCAGGCCAGCGCGCCGGCGGGCGAGCGCACCACGCTGCTCGACGTGCCGGGGGAGTGAGGGCGCAGCGATGGCGCTGAGCGACAAGGACCGCATCTTCACCAACCTCTACGGCCTGCAGCCCTGGTCGCTGCACGCGGCGCGCCGGCGCGGCGCCTGGGACGGCACCGCCGCGCTGATCGCCAGGGGCCGCGACTGGGTGGTGGAGGAGGTCAAGAACTCCGGCCTGCGCGGCCGCGGCGGCGCCGGCTTCCCGACCGGGCTGAAGTGGTCCTTCATGCCGAAGCAGTCGGACGGCCGGCCGCACTACCTGGTCGTCAACGCCGACGAGTCCGAGCCCGGCACCTGCAAGGACCGCGACATCATCCGCCACGATCCGCACCTGCTGATCGAGGGCTGCCTGCTCGCCGGCTTCGCGATGGGCGCGAACACCGGCTACATCTACATCCGCGGCGAGTACTACAACGAGAGCGTCGTTCTCGAGGCCGCGATCCGCGAGGCCTACGAGGCCGGGCTGCTCGGCCGCAACGCGGCGCGCAGCGGCTGGGACTTCGACCTTTACGTCCACCGCGGCGCCGGCGCCTACATCTGCGGCGAGGAGACGGCCCTCATCGAATCGCTCGAGGGCAAGAAGGGCATGCCGCGCCTGAAGCCGCCCTTCCCGGCGGCGGTCGGGCTCTACGGCTGCCCCACCACGGTGAACAACGTCGAGACCATCGCCGTGGTGCCGACGATCCTCCGCCGCGGCGCCGCCTGGTTCGCGGGCTTCGGGCGGCCGAAGAACTCGGGCACCAAGATCTTCTGCATCCAGGGCCACGTGAACCGGCCCTGCAATGTCGAGGAGGAGATGTCCATCCCGCTGCGCGAGCTGATCGAGCGCCACGCCGGCGGGGTGCGCGGGGGCTGGGACAACCTGCTCGCCGTCATCCCGGGCGGGTCCTCGACGCCGCTGATCCCGAAGCACGTCTGCGACGACGTGCTGATGGACTTCGACGCGCTGCGCGACGTGAAGTCCGGCCTCGGCACGGCGGGCGTGATCGTGATGGACAGGTCCACCGACGTCATCAAGGCGATCGCGCGCCTCTCCAAGTTCTACAAGCACGAGAGCTGCGGCCAGTGCACCCCCTGCCGCGAGGGCATGGGCTGGGTCTGGCGGGTGATGGAGCGCATGGTCGAGGGGCGCGCGGAGATCGAGGAGATCGACGTGCTCGAGGAGGTGACGCGCCGGATCGAGGGCCACACGATCTGCGCCCTCGCCGACGGCGGCGTCTGGCCGGTGCAGGGGCTGATCCGCCACTTCCGGCCGCTGATGGAAGAGCGCATCGCGGCGTACAGGGCGCGGCACGGCTCGCCGCAGCCGGCGCTGCCGATGGCGGCGGAGTAGCGCGCGATGGCGAAGGTCACGGTTGACGGGATCGAGGTCGAGGTCCCGAACGGCGCGACGGTGCTCCAGGCCTGCGAGGCGGCGGGCAAGGAGATCCCGCGCTTTTGCTACCACGAGCGGCTCTCGATCGCCGGCAATTGCCGCATGTGCCTGGTCGAGCTGGAGAAGGCGCCGAAGCCGATCGCCTCCTGCGCCTATCCTGTCGCCGACGGCATGGTGATCCGCACCGACAGCCCGATGGTGCGCAACGCGCGCCGCGGGGTGATGGAATTCCTGCTGATCAACCACCCGCTCGACTGCCCGATCTGCGACCAGGGCGGCGAGTGCGACCTGCAGGACCAGGCCTATGCCTACGGCATGGACCGCTCGCGCTTCCGCGAGGCGAAGCGATCCGTGAAGGACAAGTACGTCGGGCCGCTGATCAAGACCATCATGACGCGGTGCATCCACTGCACCCGCTGCATCCGCTTCTCGCAGGAGGTCGCCGGCGTGCCGGAACTCGGCGCGACGGGCCGCGGCGAGGCGATGGAGGTCGGCACCTATGTCGAGCAGGCGCTGCACACCGAGCTCTCCGGCAACCTGATCGACATCTGCCCGGTCGGCGCGCTGACCAGCCGGCCCTACGCCTACGTCTCGCGCCCATGGGAACTGCGCAAGACCGACAGCGTGGATGTCCTGGACGCGGTCGGCTGCAACATCCGCGTGGACAGCCGCGGGCCGGAGGTGCTGCGCATCCTGCCGCGCACCAACGACGAGGTGAACGAGGAGTGGCTCGGCGACCGCTCCCGCTTCGCGATTGATGGGCTGAAGCGCCGCCGTCTCGACCGGCCCTGGGTGCGCAAGGACGGCCGCCTCGCGCCGGCGACCTGGCCGGAGGCTTTCGCCGCCATCGCGCGTCGGCTGACGGCCCTGCCCGGGCACCGCATCGGCGCTGTCGCGGGCGATCTCGCCGATGCCGAGGCGATCATCGCGCTGAAGGACCTGATGGCGGCGCTCGGCAGCGCGAACCTGGACTGCCGCCAGGATGGCGCGGCGCTCGATGCCTCGCGCCGCGACTTCTACCTGTTCAACACCTCCATCGCCGGGATCGAGGAGGCGGACGCGCTGCTGATCGTCGGCAGCAACCCGCGCGTCGAGGCGCCGGTCCTGAACGCGCGCATCCGCAAGCGCGCCATCGCCGGCAAGCCGTTCCCCGTCGGATACATCGGCCCGCGCGTCGTGAACCTCACCTATCCGGCGGATCATCTGGGAGAGGGGCCGGCCGCGCTGCGCGCCCTCCTTGGCGGCGCGCACCCCTTCGCCGAGACGCTCCGCAAGGCGGAGCGGCCGATGCTGATCCTCGGCCGCGGCGCGGTCGCGCGCGCCGACGGCGCGGCGGTGCTGGCGGCAGCGTGGCGGCTCGCGGTCGAGACCGGGATGCTCAAGCCGGACTGGCACGGCTTCAACCTGCTGCACCTGTTCGGCGGCCAGGTCGGGGCGCTCGACCTCGGCTTCGTGCCGGGGGAGGGTGGCAAGGACCTCGCGGCGATGCTCGCGGGCGACGTGGACGCGCTGTGGCTGCTCGGCGCCGACGGGTTCGATCCGGCGCGCATCCCGCCCTCGACCTTCGTCATCTACCAGGGCCACCATGGCGACCGCGCGGCCGCGCGCGCCGACGTGATCCTGCCTGGCGCCGCCTACACGGAGAAGGACGGCACCTACGTCAACACCGAGGGCCGGGTGCAGCGCGGCTACCTTGCGGTGCATCCTCCAGGCGAGGCGCGTGAGGACTGGCGGATCATCCGCGCCTTCAGCGAAGGCATCGGCAGGCGTCTTCCCTACGACGATCTCGCCGGGTTGCGCGCGCGACTGGTCGAGGCGAATCCGGTGTTCGGCACGGTCGGGACGCTGGAGCGACGCGGCGGCGCCGACCTTCGAGGCCCTGCCGGCGATCCCGCCGCGATGGGCGAGAGCCCCTTCGTCCTGCCGATCGCGAACTACTACCAGGCCGACGCGATCAGCCGCGCTTCCGACACCATGGCCGAGTGCGCGCGCGTCTACGGCAGCGGCGCGCACGCCAGGCTGGCGGCGGAGTGAGACCGGACGATGGACGCCTTCCTCGCCTCTCCCGCCGGCCAGGCCGCCATCACCGTCGGCCACGCGCTTGCCATCCTGGTGCCGCTGCTGATCGCCGTCGCCTACGTCACCTGGGCGGAGCGCAAGGTCCTGGCGGCGATGCAGCTCCGCAAGGGGCCGAACGTCGTCGGACCCTTCGGCCTTTTGCAGCCTTTCGCCGACGCGCTGAAGGGCATCTTCAAGGAGACGGTGATCCCGACCGGCGCCAACCGCCTGCTGTTCCTGCTCGCGCCGATGATCACGGTGACGCTCGCGCTGATCGCCTGGGCGGTGATTCCGGTGGCGGACGGCTGGGCGGCGGCCGACATCAACGTCGGCGTCCTCTACCTGTTCGCGATCTCCTCGCTCGGCGTGTATGGCATCATCATCGCCGGCTGGGCGAGCAACTCGAAGTACGCCTTCCTCGGCGCGCTGCGCTCGGCGGCGCAGATGGTGAGCTACGAGGTCTCGATCGGCTTCGTCCTCGTCACCGTCCTGCTCTGGGCCGGCTCGCTGAACCTGAACGAGATTGTCCGGGCGCAGGAAAAGGTCTGGTTCTTCATCCCGCTCTTCCCGATGTTCGTGGTGTTCTTCGTCTCGGCCCTGGCCGAGACCAACCGCGCGCCCTTCGACCTGCCCGAGGGGGAGAGCGAGCTGGTCGCCGGGTTCTTCGTCGAGTACAGCACGATCGGCTTCACGCTGTTCTTCCTCGGCGAGTACGCGAACATCGTGCTGATGTCGGCCCTGACGACGATCCTGTTCATGGGGGGCTGGCAGCCGCCGCTGCACGTGGAGCCCTTCACCTGGATCCCGGGCGCGGTCTGGTTCATCCTGAAGACGGCGTTCTTCGTCTTCCTGTTCATCTGGGTGCGCGCGACCTTCCCGCGCTACCGCTACGACCAGCTGATGCGCCTGGGCTGGAAGGTGTTCCTCCCGCTCAGCCTGTTCTGGCTGGTCGTGACCGCCGCCCTGCTGAAGCTGACCGGCTGGCTCCCGGCATGAGGACGCCGCGCCGCCGCCGGGCCGCATCCATGGGCGGGGCCGCGCTGCGCCCCGCCGCGAGGTGAAAAAGATGGCCGCACTCGACCGCGCCGCCCGCAGCATGCTGCTCTCCGAGCTGCTCTCGGGCATGATGCTGACGCTGAAGTACTTCTTCACGAAGCCGGCGGCGACGCTGAACTATCCTTACGAGCGTTACCCCCTGTCCCCGCGCTTCAAGGGCGAACACGCGCTGCGCCGCTACCCGAACGGCGAGGAGCGCTGCATCGCCTGCAAGCTGTGCGAGGCGGTCTGCCCCGCGCTCGCCATCACCATCGAGGCCGAGCCCCGCGAGGACGGCTCCCGCCGCACGACGCGCTACGACATCGACATGACGAAGTGCATCTACTGCGGCCTCTGCGAGGAAGCCTGCCCGGTGGACGCGATCGTCGAGGGCCCGAACCTCGAATTTGCTACCGAGACGCGCGAGGAGCTCTTCTACCAGAAGGAGAAGCTGCTCGAGAACGGCGATCGCTGGGAGCCGATCATCGCCGAGCGCCTGCGCCTCGACGCACCCTATCGGTGAGGCCGCCGGGATGCTCGCCGCCATAGCGTTCTACGCCTTCGCCGCCGTGCTCGTCGCCTCGGCGGCCATGGTCGTCACCGCGCGCAATCCGGTGCACTCGGTGCTGTTCCTCATCCTCGCCTTCTTCAACGCGGCGGGTCTGTTCCTGATCGCGGGGGCCGAGTTCCTCGCGATGATTCTGGTCATCGTCTACGTCGGGGCCGTCGCCGTGCTGTTCCTGTTCGTGGTGATGATGCTCGACGTGGACTTCGCGCGGCTGCGCGAGGGCTTCCAGCGCTACGCGCCGATCGGCCTCGTGGTCGGCGCCGTGCTGTTCCTCGAGCTCGCCTTCGTGCTCTGGGCGTGGAGCCCGGCGCCGGAGGCGGCCGGCCTGCGCCTGCACCCGAACCCCGGCGCCGAAGTCACCAACACCGAGGCCCTGGCGCGCATCCTCTACACCGACAATGTGCTGCTGTTCCAGGCGGCGGGGATCATCCTGCTCGTCGCGATGATCGGCGCGATCGTGCTCACGCTGCGCGAGCGGCCCGGCACCCGCAGGCAGGATGCCGCAGCGCAGATCGCCCGCGCCCCGGGCGAGACCGTCGTGCTTCGCAAGGTGCCGACCGGTGCCGGCCTCAGGGTCCTCGGCATCCTCCGCCCGCCGCCGGCCGAGGAGCCGAAACCGCTGCCGGAGCCCGAGCACCACGGCCATGGCGAGGGGCGTCACTGAGATGGCCATCACTCTCGCGCACTATCTCGTCGTCGCGGCGATCCTCTTCGTCCTTGGCGTGTTCGGCATCTTCCTGAACCGGAAGAACGTCATCGTCATCCTGATGTCGATCGAGCTGATCCTGCTCGCCGTGAACCTCAACCTCGTGGCCTTCTCCGCGGCGCTCGACGACCTCACGGGGCAGGTCTTTGCGATGTTCGTGCTGACCGTCGCCGCTGCGGAGGCGGCGATCGGCCTCGCCATCGTGGTGGTCTACTTCCGCAACAAGGGCAGCATCGAGGTCGAGGAGATCTCGACCCTCAAGGGCTGAGCGAGCAGAGGCATGTACGTCGGCGCCGTCTTCTTCCCGCTCCTCGGGGCGTGCATCTCGGGCTTCCTCGGCCCCTGGATCGGGCCCGTGGCGGCCCGCTGGTCCACCGTGGTCTTCATGGGCCTGGCGGCGGCCAGCGGCGTGTCCGCCTTCTTCGCCGTGGCGTTCGGCGGCGAGCCAACGACGGTGCCGATCGTCACCTGGATCGCGACGGGCGGGCTCGAGGTCGCCTGGGCGCTGCGTTACGACACGCTGAGCGCGGTGATGGTCGGGATGGTGACCTTCGTCTCCTTCCTGATCCACCTCTACAGCGTCGGCTACATGGCGCACGACGAGACGCAGTCTCGCTTCTTTGCCTACCTCTCGCTGTTCACCTTCATGATGCTGATGCTGGTGACGGCGGACAACCTCGTACAGCTCTTCTTTGGCTGGGAAGGGGTGGGCCTCGCGAGCTACCTGCTGATCGGCTACTGGTACGAGCGCGAGAGCGCGAACGCCGCGGCGATCAAGGCCTTCGTGGTCAACCGCGTGGGCGACTTCTTCTTCATGCTCGGCGTCGCACTCACCTTCTGGACCTTCGGCAGCCTCGAGTTCGCCTCGATCTTTGGTGCGGTGGACCAGCACCTCGGCGACCGCTTCCTCGGCGTGCCGACGATCGAGCTGATCGCGGTGCTGCTTTTCCTCGGCGCCTGCGGCAAGTCGGCGCAGATCGGCCTGCACACCTGGCTGCCCGACGCGATGGAGGGCCCGACGCCGGTCTCGGCGCTGATCCATGCGGCGACCATGGTGACGGCCGGCGTGTTCCTGGTCGCCCGGATGTCCCCGCTGTTCGAGTACGCGCCGACGGCGCTCGCCGTCGCCACGGTCGTCGGCGCGGCGACGGCCTTCTTCGCCGCGACCGTCGGTTGCGTGCAGAACGACATAAAGCGGATCATCGCCTACTCCACCTGCTCGCAGCTCGGCTACATGTTCTTCGCCGCCGGCGTCGGCGCCTATCAGGCGGCGATCTTCCACCTCTTTACCCACGCCTTCTTCAAGGCGCTGCTCTTCCTCGGGGCGGGCTCGGTGATCCACGCGATGAGCGACGAACAGGACATCCGCCGTATGGGCGGGATCTGGACGAGGATCCCGGTGACCTACGCGGTGATGTGGGTGGGATCGCTGGCGCTCGCCGGCATCCCGTTTTTTGCCGGCTACTACTCTAAGGACGCGATCCTCGAGGCCGCCTTCGCCTCCCACTCCGCGACCGGCATGCTGGCCTTCGTGCTCGGCCTCGCCGCTGCCTTCCTCACCGCCTTCTACTCATGGCGACTGCTGATCCTCGTCTTCCACGGCGCGCCGCGGGCCGACCACCACGTGATGGAGCACGTGCACGAGAGCCCTCTCGTGATGCTCGTGCCGCTGCTCGTGCTCGCGGCGGGCGCGGTGCTGATCGGCTACCTCTTCGCGCCCTTTTTCATCGGCGGCGCCTGGGAAGGCTTCTGGGCCGGATCGATCCACAACGCCCCGCACAACCACATCATGCACGACATGCACGAGGTGCCGGCCTGGGTGCCGCTTGCCCCAGCTGCGGCCGGCCTCGGCGGGATCGCGCTGGCCTACGTCCTCTACATGCTCGCGCCGGGCGTGCCTGCACGGCTCGCCGCCAGCTTCCGCGGGATCTATCTGTTCCTGCTGAACAAGTGGTACTTCGACGAGCTGTATGACGCGATCTTCGTCCGCCCGGCCCGGGCCGTCGCGCGCTTCGCCTTCCGCGTCGGAGACCAGCGGATCATCGACGGCGTGCCGAACGGCGCGGCGACGCTGGTTGTGGATGCCGCGCGCGGCGCGGCGCGGATCCAGACCGGACGGGTGGCGAACTACGCCTTCGCCATGATTATCGGGCTCGTGCTGTTCGTCTCGCTGCTCTACCTCGGGACCACCCGCTGATGAACGCCGCCGGCTTCCCGCTGCTCTCGCTCGTCACCTTCCTGCCGCTGGCCGGCGCCCTCATCATCGCCTCGGTGCGCGGCGAGGAGCGGGTGGTCGCCTCCAACGCGCGCTGGACGGCGCTCTGGACGAGTCTCATCACCTTCGGCTTGTCGCTGATACTCTGGTTCCGGTTCGACCGCTCCTCGCCGGAGCTGCAGTTCGTCGAGCGGCTGGAATGGCTGCCGGGCTACGGCGTCGCCTATGCGATGGGCGTGGACGGCCTGTCGGTGCTGTTCGTCCTGCTCTGCACCGCGCTGACACCGCTCTGCGTCCTCGCCTCCTGGGAGAGCGTCGAGCATCGGGTGCGGGAGTACATGGCGGCCTTCCTCGTACTCGAGACCGCCATGGTGGGCTTCTTCTGCGCCACCGATCTGCTGCTGTTCTTCCTCTTCTTCGAGATGGTACTGATCCCGATGTTCCTCATCATCGGGGTCTGGGGCGGGCCGCGCCGCGTGTACGCCGCGTTCAAGTTTTTCCTCTACACCCTCGCGGGCAGCCTGCTGATGCTGCTCGCCATCATCTTCCTGTGGGGCCAGGCCGGCACTACCGATATTCCGGCGCTGATCGAGGCGGGCGTGGAGCCGCGCTACCAGATCTGGCTGTTCCTCGCCTTCCTTGCCGCCTTCGCGGTGAAGGTGCCGATGTGGCCGGTCCACACCTGGCTGCCGGACGCGCATGTGGAGGCGCCGACCGCGGGCTCCGTCATCCTCGCCGGCGTGCTGCTGAAGCTCGGCGGCTACGGCTTCCTGCGCCTATCCGTGCCGCTGTTCCCCCATGCCTCGGTGGAGCTGGCGCCGCTCATCTTCGCGCTCTCGGTGGTCGCCATCGTCTACACCTCCTTTGTCGCCCTGGCGCAGGAGGACATGAAGAAGCTGATCGCATACTCCTCGGTCGCCCATATGGGCATCGTCACGCTCGGCATTTTCACCTTCAACCATCAGGGCCTCTCGGGCGCGGTGTTCCAGATGCTGGCGCACGGCGTGGTCTCGGCAGCGCTCTTCCTCTGCGTCGGAGTGCTCTACGACCGCGTGCACTCGCGCGACATCGCGCGGTACGGAGGGGTGGCGAAGGTGATGCCGGCCTTCGCGGCGGTGTTCATGCTGTTCTCGATGGCGAACGTGGCGCTGCCCGGCACGGCGAATTTCGTCGGCGAGTTCCTGGTCATCGTCTCGGCAATGCGGGTCAACTTCTGGCTCGCCTTCGGCGCCGCCCTCGGCATGATCCTCGGTGCCGCCTACACGCTCTGGCTCTACCGAAGGGTCGCCTTCGGGCGCATCATGCGCGAGGACATCCGCGGCCTCCTCGACATGAGCCCGCGTGAGCACGCGGTCTTCGCGCCGCTGGTCCTGCTCGTGCTGTGGATGGGCGTCTATCCGCAGTCCTTCCTCTCCTTCTTCGAGGTCAGCGTCGCCGCGCTCGTCCAGCAGCACGAGGCGGCAGTCGGCGCCGCCCAGCGCCTCGCGGAGACCCTTTCCCGATGATGAACTGGTCCCTCGCGCTGCCGGAACTCGTGCTGGCCTGCGCCGGCCTCGTCATTCTCGCCATCGCGGTGCTGCCGCGGCGGCAGGACATGTTCTTCCCCGCCTCCATGGCGGTCGTCGGCGCGCTGGTGCTCGCCGCCGTGCTCGTGCTGGGGCAGGGGGAGGGCACCGCCTTCATGGGCCAGTACGTCAGCGACGCCTTCGCCCGCTTCAGCAAGGTGCTGATCCTGGTCGGCGCCATGCTCGCCCTGACGCTCGCCCTCGACTTCAACGAGACCGACCGCGACCTCGCGCGCTTCGAGTACCCGGTCCTCCTCCTCTTCGCCGCGCTCGGCATGATGCTGATGGTGTCGGCGAACGACCTGATGACGCTCTACCTCGGGCTCGAGATGCAGTCGCTCGCGGCCTACGTGCTCGCCGCCTTCAATCGCGATTCCGAGCGCTCGGCGGAGGCGGGGCTGAAGTACTTCGTACTCGGCGCGCTCGCCTCGGGCCTGCTGCTCTACGGCATGAGCCTGGTTTACGGCTTCGCCGGCACGACCAATTTCGACCGGCTGGCCGACATTCTCACCACCGGGCACGCGGCCTCGCTCGGCCTCGTCATCGGCCTGGTCTTCGTCCTCGCCGGGCTGGCCTTCAAGATCTCCGCCGTGCCCTTCCACATGTGGACGCCGGATGTCTATGAGGGCGCGCCGACCCCCGTCACCGCCTTCTTCGCCTCGGCCCCGAAGCTCGCCGCCGTCGCACTGCTGACGCGGGTGCTGGTGCAACCCTTCGGGGACCTCGGCATGCAGTGGGGGCAGGTGGTGTGGCTCGTCGCCGCCGGCTCGATGATCCTCGGCGCCGTCGCGGCGATCGGCCAGCACAACATCAAGCGGCTGATGGCCTATTCCTCGATCGGCAACATCGGCTACGCACTGATCGGCCTCGCCGTCGCCGCCTCGCCCGATCCGGCCGTGCGCGACGAGGGCATGCGCAGCCTACTGTTCTACATGGCGATATACCTGCTGATGACGCTCGGCGCCTTCGCCGTGCTCGCCGCGATGCGCCGGCGCGGCAGACCGGTGGAGGAGATCGAGGACCTCGCCGGCCTCGCGCGCACCGATGTCAGCATGGCCATCTGGATGCTGGTCTTCATGTTCTCGATGGCCGGGGTGCCGCCGCTCGCCGGCTTCTGGTCCAAGCTCTTCGTCTTCCGGGCGGCGATCGAAGGGGGCTTCGTCTGGCTCGCCGTCATCGGCGTGGCGACCAGCGTGATCGCCGCCTACTACTACCTGCGCATCGTGCGCGTGATGTTCTTCGATCCGCTGGCCGAGGCCGGCGCCCTGGATGCCCGGCCGGCGAGCCTTACCGTGGTGATGGCGGCGACCGGCCTGTTCACCGCGCTGTTTTCGATCGCGCCGGGGCCGCTGCTCGCCGCGGCGCAGGCCGCGGCCGCGGCCATCGTGGGGTGACGGCGTCTCCGCTCCGGCCCTCCGCGCGCGCCCCCGGCGGCGCGTGCCCCCCCTGGCGGTTGCGCCTGCACGAGGAGCTGCCGAGCACCCAGGACGCGGTGCTGCGCGCGGCGGAGGCAGGCGAGCCGGAGGGGCTCGCCGTCCTCGCCCGCCGGCAGACCGCCGGCCGAGGCCGGGAGGGCCGGGGATGGGAGTCGCCCGTCGGCAACCTGCACCTCTCGGTCCTGCTCCGGCCGCGCGGGCCGGCGCAGCACGCGGCGCAGTGGGCGCTGCTCGCGGCGGTGGCGCTGGCGGAGGCGATCTCGCCCCGCCTGCCCGCGGGCATGGCGGCGGCGCTCGAGCTGAAATGGCCGAACGATGTCCTGCTCGGTGGGGCGAAGCTCGCGGGAATCCTCGCCGAGGCGGCGACCGGCCCGCGCGGCGGCCTTGCCTGGCTCGTCCTCGGCATCGGCACGAACCTGGCGCATGCCCCGCTCCTCCCCGGCGGGCGCGCGACCGTCTCGCTCGCCACGCTCGGCGCCGAACCGCCGGCGCCGGAGGTGTTCGCCGCCGAGCTGCTCGCCGCGCTCGACCGCTGGCGGCGCGTCCTGGCACGGGAGGGATTCGCCCCGATCCGGACGGCGTGGCTGGCGCACGGGCCGCGGCGCGGCACGCCGATGAGCGTGGCCGGCGCGACCGGCGCCTTTGCGGGTCTCGGGGAGGATGGCAGCCTGCTGCTCGCCGGCCCCGACGGCGGCATCCGCGCGCTGCGGACGGGCGAGGTGGAGGCGGGCTGAACCTATGCTGCTGGCGGTTGATGCGGGCAACACCAACGTCGTCTTCGCGGTGCATGACGGGCGGGACTGGCGCGGCCGCTGGCGCGTCGCCACGCGGGCCGACCGGACCAGCGACGAGTACGCCGTCTGGCTTCTCGCCCTGCTGCAGCATTCCGGGCTGAAGCCCGCCGACATCCGGCGCTGCGTGATCGGCACCGTGGTCCCGGCCGCGCTCTACAACCTCCGCCGGCTGGCCCGCGAATGGTTCCAGTGCGAGCCCCTGGTGGCGCGCGCCCATCTGGACTGGGGCTTCGCCATCAAGGTCCTCAACCCCGAGGAGGTCGGCGCCGACCGCCTGCTCAACGCGCTCGCCTCCCACCACCGCTACCGCGGCCCCCTGATCGTCATCGATTTCGGCACCGCCACCACCTTCGACGTGGTGGACGAGGACGGCAGCTACCTCGGCGGCGCCATCGCCCCCGGCATCAACCTCTCGATCGAGGCGCTGCACCAGGCGGCGGCGCGGCTGCCGCGGATCGGCATCGGCCGGCCCCAGGCGGCGATCGGGCGCGCCACGGTCCCGGCCATGCAGAGCGGCATCTACTGGGGCTATGTCGGGCTGATCGAGGGGCTCGTCTCGCGCATCCGCGCCGAGTTCGGCCGGCCGATGAAGGTGATCGCGACCGGCGGGCTGGCCCCGCTCTTCGCCGAGGGCACGCTGGTGATCGAGCGGACCGATCCCGATATCACCCTCGAAGGGCTGCGGCTGTTGGCGGACCGCAACCCCACCCCCATCTTGCAGAGAACCGCGCATCGCGATCACGCGTAACCCCATCGGACATGGACGCACCTCCGCCCGGTTCATCCTCCGGCGACCTGGCCTTCATCCCCCTCGGCGGGACCGGCGAGATCGGCCTCAACCTCAACGTCTACCGCTGCGACGGCCGGCTGCTCGCCGTGGACTGCGGCATCGGCTTCGGCGGACCGGAGAACCCGGAGGTCGAGGTGATGGTGCCGGACGCGACCTGGCTGGCCGAGCGGCGCGACCGCCTGCTCGGCCTGGTCGTGACCCATGCGCACGAGGACCATGTCGGCGCCGTGGCCCATCTGTGGCCGATGCTGCGCTGCCCCGTCTTCGCCGGCCCTTTCACCTTGGCGGTGCTGCGCCGGAAGCTGGCCGAGGTCGGGCTGTCCGGACAGGTGCCGCTGACCACCCTGCCGCTCGGCGGCACGCTCTCCCTTCCGCCCTTCGAGATGGAGTTCGTCCGGGTCGCCCATTCCACCCCGGAGGCGCAGGCTCTCGCGCTGCACACCCGCTATGGGACGGTGCTGCACACCGGCGACTGGAAGCTGGATCCCGACCCGCTGGTCGGGCCGCCGACCGACGAGGCCGCCTTCGCCCGCCTCGGCGCGCGCGGCGTCCTCGCGATGGTCTGCGATTCGACCAACGCGATGGTCGAGGGCCATTCCGGCAGCGAGGCCGAGGTGCGACGCAACCTCGCCGCCATCATCCGCGGCCTGAAGGGCCGGGTCGCCGTCACCTGCTTCGCCACCAACGTCGCCCGCATGGAGAGCGTGGCGCTGGCGGCCCAGGCTGCGGGGCGACAGGTCGCCCTGTTCGGCCGCTCCCTGCGCAACGTCGAGGCCGCGGCGCGGGAATGCGGCTACCTGCGCGGCATCCCGCCCTTCGTGCCGGAGGAGGAGGCGGGCTACCTGCCCGACGATTCCCTACTTCTGCTCTGCACCGGCAGCCAGGGCGAGCCGCGCTCGGCGCTCGCCCGGATCGCCGCCGACAGCCACCCCCACATCGCGCTGGGCGAGGGGGACACGGTGATCTTCTCGTCGCGCATGATCCCGGGCAACGAGCGGGCGATCCTGCGGGTCCAGGACGAGCTGGCGCGCCGCGGCTGCCGGGTGATGACGGCGGACGACCACATGGTCCATGTCTCCGGCCATCCGGCGCGGGACGAGCTGAAGCGGCTCTACGCCCTGGTGAAGCCGCGCTACGCGGTCCCGGTGCACGGGGAGTGGCGCCACCTTTCCGAGCACGCGGCCCTTGCCCGCGACTGCGGCGCCACCCCCTTCCTGGTCGAGGACGGGGACGTGCTGCGCCTCGCCCCCGGCCGGCCGGAGGTGGTGGAGGGCGTGCCGACCGGCCGCTTTGCCCTCGACGGCGAACGGCTCCTGCCGCTCGCCGGCGGCGTGCTGGCCGCGCGCAAGCGCATGCTGTTCAACGGCGTGGTGATGGCCTCGCTCGCGGTGGACGGGGCCGGTCGGGTGGTCGGCACGCCGCTGGTGTCGGCGCCGGGCCTGTTCGAATCCGGCGACGACGAGCCGGCGCGGATCGCGGCCGACCTGGCACGCGCGGTCGGCGAGCTGCCCGGACCGCTGCGGCGCGAGGACGACGCCCTGCGCGAGGCGGCGCGGAGCGCGCTGCGCAAGGCCGTGGGCCGGCGCCTGCGCAAGCGCCCGAGCGTCGAGGTGCATCTGCTCCGGGTCTGAGCCCGTGGAGGCGGCCGCACCGGCGCGTGCGTCCCGGGAAACCCGGGGCCGCTCCGCCTTGGCGGGAGAGGAGGAGGACTTCGTGACCTGGTTCACCGGGATCGTCGTCTATCTGCTGATCTGGTGGACCGCGCTGTTCGCCGTTCTGCCCTTCGGCACGCGCCCGGAGCCGGACGGCGATCCCGAGGCGGGCGGCTGGCGCGGCGCGCCGCGGCAGCCGCATCTCGGGCGCAAGCTGGTGGCGACGACGGTCGTCTCGGCGGCGATCTGGCTTGCGGTCTACGGGTTGGTCGAGAGCGACTGGATCAGCTTCCGCAGCGGCTGGCTCGCTCTGCCTGAAAACTAGGCCGAAATTAGCAATCCGGGCAGATCTCGCCGCGAATCTGGGCAAGCTCTGTCCCGGACGCTACTTTTCTGCCCCTTGCGGGCATCCGTCGGGCTTGAGACGCGTCCCCAGACGGCGCCATCATCACCAACGGGAAGGGCGGTGGCCCTTCCTGCCGTGTGACTGGCGTTTCCTCCCTAAACTCGGGCCGTTTCCCCGGGAAACGGCCCATTTTTTATTAACGGGCCGGCTTGCCGACGCCAAGCGGTTTTTTCGGGAAGGGATGCGATTCTTGCCGGGAATTGCGCCGGTTCGCCGCCTTAGGCAAAGGAATTGCTGCAACGCAGCATGCGGAGGCCGACCGGCCGCCCGCGGCGACGGCCTGCGCTCTAGCCCTGTCGCGCCGCTGCCCCTACCTTCGCGCGCCTTTTCGTTCCTGAGGATCCCGCCGCCGTGCGCCTCTCCCGCGCCTTCCTGCCGACGCTGAAAGAGACCCCCGCCGAGGCCCAGATCGCCTCGCACCGCCTGATGCTGCGCGCCGGCCTGGTCCGCCAGACCAGCGCCGGCATCTACGCCTGGCTCCCCCTCGGCCTGCGCGCGTTGCGCCGCATCGAGCAGATCGTGCGCGAGGAGCAGGACCGCGCCGGGGCGCAGGAGATGCTGATGCCCACCATCCAGCCGGCCGAGCTGTGGCGCGAGAGCGGGCGCTACGACGACTACGGCAAGGAGATGCTGCGTATCCGCGACCGCCACGACCGCGAGATGCTCTACGGGCCGACCAACGAGGAGATGGTGACCGACATCTTCAAGGCCTACGCCAGGAGCTACCGCGACCTGCCGCGCATCCTCTACCACATCCAGTGGAAGTTCCGCGACGAGGTGCGGCCGCGCTTCGGGGTGATGCGCGGGCGCGAGTTCCTGATGAAGGACGCCTACTCCTTCGACCTCGACAAGGAAGGGGCGATCCGCAGCTACCGGGCGATGATGCTCGCCTACATGCGCACCTTCCAACGCATGGGCCTCAAGGCGGTGCCGATGGCGGCCGAGACCGGCCCGATCGGCGGCGACCTCAGCCACGAGTTCATCATCCTCGCCGAGACCGGGGAGAGCGCGGTCTTCTACGACGCCGGCTTCGAGACGCTCGACTGGGAGCACTCGGACTACGACTACGACGATCCCGAGGACCTCGCCCGCTTCGCGGCGCTGCTCACCTCGATGTACGCGGCGACCGACGAGAAGCACGACCCCGCGGCGTGGGAGAAGGTGCCGACGGAGCGCCGGCGCGAGGGCAGGGGGATCGAGGTCGGCCACATCTTCTACTTCGGCACCAAGTACAGCGCCGCCATGGGCCTCGCCCTCGCCGGCCCGGACGGCAGGCCGGTCGCGCCGGAGATGGGCAGCTACGGCATCGGCGTCTCGCGCCTGGTCGGCGCGATCATCGAGGCCAACCACGACGAGGCCGGGATCAAGTGGCCCGATCCGGTCGCGCCCTGGCCGGCGGCGATCCTCAACCTCAAGCGCGGCGACGCCGCCTGCGACGCGCTGTGCGAGCGGCTCTACGCCGCGCTCGGCGGCGAGGCGGTGTACGACGACCGCGACGAGCGCGCCGGCGTGAAGTTCGCCGACGCCGACCTGATGGGCTTCCCCTGGCAGGCGATCGTCGGCCCGCGCGGCGCGGCCAGCGGCCGCGTCGAGCTGAAGCGGCGCGCCACCGGCGAGCGGCAGGAGGTCTCGCTCGAGGACGCGGTGGCGAAGATCCGCGGCTAGGATGCGCCAGGACCGCGCCCCCCGCGCCTCCCGCCCGGCGATGTTCGGCCCCTTCGAGCGCAGCGTCGCCGCGCGCTACCTGAGCGCGCGCACGGGCGAGCGCTTCGTCTCCTTCAACGCCTGGTTCAGCCTGATCGGCATCGCCCTCGGCGTCGCCACGCTCATCATCGTCATGAGCGTGATGAACGGCTTCCGCCAGGAGCTGCTCGGCCGCATCCTCGGCCTCAACGGGCACCTCGGCGTGTTCGCCGCGGAGGGGGCGATGCGCGACTTCGACGCGGTGGCCGGCCGCATCCGCGGCGTCCCCGGCGTCGTCGCGGCGAATCCGGTGGTCGAGGGACAGGCGCTCGTGACCTCGGAGTTCGGCGGCGCCGCGGGCGGCCTCGCCCGCGGCATCCGCCCCGACGACCTGCGCGCGAAGCGGATCATCGCCGACAACATCCGCGCCGGCGACCTCGGCGCCTTCCGCGGCGAGGACGCGATCGTCATCGGCACCGGCCTGGCGCAGCGCATGCGCGTGATGGTGGGCGACCGCATCACCCTGGTCTCGCCCCAGGGCCGGACGACCGTGATGGGCACCGTGCCGCGCGTGCGCTCCTACGAGGTGGTGGCGCTGTTCAACACCGGGATGCACGAGTACGACTCGAGCTTCGTCTACCTCCCGCTCGAGGCGGCGCAGCTCTTCTTCCAGGTCCCCGGCGCCGCGACGCAGATCGAGGTCTTCGTCCAGGATCCCGATCGCGTGCGCGAGGTGCAGCGCGCCATCCTGCGCGCCCTCGCCGACGGGCCGCGGGTGCGCGTCGTCTCCTGGCAGGAGGCGAACAACGCCTTCTTCCAGGCGGTGCAGGTCGAGCGGAACGTGATGTTCATCATCCTCTCGCTCATCATCCTGGTCGCCGCCTTCAACATCGTCACCACCCAGGTGATGCTGGTGAAGGACAAGCGGAAGGACATCGCCGTGCTGCGCACCGTCGGCGCCACCCAGGGCGCGGTGATGCGCGTCTTCCTCATGACCGGGGCGGCGATCGGCGTGATCGGGACGGTGGCGGGGGTCGCGCTCGGCCTGGTGTTCTGCGCCTACATCGAGAACATCCGCCAGTTCCTGCAATGGGTCCTGGGGACGGTGATCTTCGATCCCACGGTCTACTTCCTCTCCCGCCTGCCCGCGATCACCGATCCCGGCGAGGTGGCGCAGGTCACCGCCATGAGCCTGACGCTCAGCCTGCTCGCCTCGGTCTATCCCGCCTGGCGGGCGGCGCGGCTCGATCCGGTCGAGGCGCTGCGCAGTGAGTGACGCCGCCCCGCCGCTGCGCCTCGAGGCCGTCGAGCGCCGCTACCGCACCGAGGCGGGCGAGCTGCCGGTGCTGACGGGCGCCGACCTGGTCCTGCAGGCGGGCGAGATCGTCGCCCTCGTCGCCCCCTCGGGCACCGGGAAGTCCACGCTGCTCCACCTCGCCGGCCTGCTGGAGCGGCCCGATGGCGGGGAGGTCTTCGTCGAGGGCCAGGCGGCCGGCCGCCTGCCGGACGACGCCCGCACCGCGATCCGCCGCTCCACCATCGGCTTCGTCTACCAGTTCCACCACCTGCTGCCGGAGTTCACGGCGGAGGAGAACGTCGTCCTCCCGCAGCTCGCCGCCGGCGCCTCCCGCGCCGCGGCGCGGGAGCGGGCGCGCGCCCTGCTGGAGGCCTTCGGCCTGCACGGGCGCGAGCACCACCGCCCCGGCCGGCTCTCCGGCGGCGAGCAGCAGCGCGTCGCCATCGCCCGCGCCCTGGCCAACGCGCCGCGCGTGCTGCTGGCCGACGAGCCGACCGGCAACCTCGACGTCGCCACCTCCGACCGCGTCTTCGCGGAGCTGCTCGACGCGGTGCGTCGCCACGGCGCCGCCGCCCTGGTCGCGACGCACAACCCGGACCTGGCGCGGCGGATGGACCGGATCGTGACGCTGCGCGAGGGGCGGGTGGTCCCGGCCTGAGCGCCGGCGCGGCCGCGGCCTCCGCCGCGTCCCTCCCCGGCGCGGGCCGGTGACAGCCGCCGCGGGCACGTGCCATCCTCGCTTCGCGTCGCGCCGCGTCGGAACGGGAGGGACCCCCCATGCGCATCGTCGTCATCGGCGGCACCGGCTTCATCGGCCGGCGCCTGATCCCGCTCCTCGCCGCGCGCGGCGACAGCGTCACCTGCATGGACATCAACCCGGCCGCCGGCGCCGCCTTCGCGGTGCTCGGCGAGCGCGTGCGCGTTCTGCGCGGCGACGTCACCCAGTTCGACGAGGTGATGACGGTGGTGTCGGAGGCGAAGCCGGACCGCCTGATCAACCTCGCCTACCACATCGGCAGCGATCTCCCCCCGCGCGTGGCGACGAAGCTCAACGTTCTCGGCATGGACAATTGCTTCGAGGCGGCGCGCCTCTGCGGCGTGCCGCACACGATCTACGCCAGCTCGCTCGCGGTCAGCGGCCCGCAGCGCCACTTCGGCGAGCGCGCTGTCACCGAGGAGGACCGCTGCTATGGCGACAGCCAGTACGCCGTGAACAAGATCTTCAACGAGTTCCAGGCGCGCGACTACGCCGAGAAGTACGGCATGACCATCACCGGCATCCGCCCGGCCAACGTCACCGGGCCCGACAAGCTGTTCGGCTCGGTGGACCACGTCCACTGCATCACCGAGCCGGCGCGCGGCAACCCGGTCACCTTCCCCTACCGCGACGCGATGCGCATCCCGATCCACGTGGACGACATCGCCGAGGTCTTCGCCCGCGTCTCGGCCGTGGAGAAGCCGCGCCACCGGATCTACAACTCCGGCGGCACGACGATCAGCCTCGGCGAACTGGCCGAGATGGTCCGCGGCTTCCTGCCGGAGGCCCGCATCCAGTTCGAGCAGGACACCGGCGGGCGCGAGCGCTCGGGCAACTACCTGATCGACAATTCCCGCCTGGTCGAGGAGTTCGGCGTGCAGTACGCGCCGTTCCGCCGGCGCGTCCTGCAGATCATCAACGACGTGCGCGCCGAGCGCGGCGCCCCGCCGATCCGCGGCGACTGACCGGGCAGCGCGGCTACGCCTTCTCCTCGGCGCGCATCTCGGCGAACACCTGCTTCGCCACGATCAGCGCCTCGCGCACCGGGGGCAGGCCGATATAGCCCGAGAGGTGCAGCAGGGCCTCCGCCAGCTCCTCCTCCGTCCAGCCCTGCCGCCGCGCCATGCGCAGATGGAGGGCGAGCTCCGGCCAGGCCCCGGTCGCCGTGTCCGAGACGACGCAGATCAGGGCGCGGGTCTTCATGTCGAGCCCGGGCCGCGTCCACAGCATCCCGAACACCGCCTCGGCGGCGTATTCGGAGAATCCCTCCATGATCGGGTCGTCGTAGACCGAGCTGTTCATCCGCTCGACGAACGCGTCGCCCATGAGCTGGCGGCGGACCTCGCGGCCCATCCGGTAGAGCTCGCCCTTCGCCATCGGTCGCTTCCTCCTGTGTGCGGGCGGATCGAGCCTAACAGGGGCGAGGGGCACGGCAAGCGCCGGCGGCGGCAGATCGCCGCATGCGGCATGGATGCCCCGCGTCGGGACGATGGCCGGTCTGGCGCAGCTCCGGCCGATCCGCGCTAGGCTGGACAGGGTTTTCCGGGAAAGCGACTCGGCCCGTGCGCGACACGCCGAACCTCACCGACACCGGGACGCGCGGCGGCCCCGCCTCGCCGGCCGGCGCCAGCTTCGCGATCATCCTCTCGCTCAGCTTCTGCCACCTGCTGAACGACATGATGCAGTCGCTGGTGCCGGCGATCTATCCGATCCTGAAGGCCGCCTACGCGCTCGACTTCGCGCAGATCGGGCTGATCACCCTGGCCTTCCAGTTCACCGCCGCGATGCTGCAGCCGCTGGTTGGCATCGCCACTGACCGCCGGCCGATGCCCTATTCGCTGGCGGCCGGCATGGGCTCGACCCTGGTCGGCCTGCTGCTGCTGGCCGCGGCGGGATCCTACCCCCTGATCCTGCTCGCCGCGGCGCTGATCGGCATCGGCTCGGCAGTGTTCCACCCGGAGGCGTCGCGCGTCGCGCGCCTGGCCTCGGGCGGCCGGTACGGGCTGGCGCAGTCGCTGTTCCAGGTGGGCGGCAACACCGGCTCGGCGGTCGGCCCGCTGCTCGCGGCCTTCATCGTGGTGCCGGGCGGGCAGGCGAGCATCATGTGGTTCTCAGCCGCCGCGCTGCTCGCCATGCTGGTGCTCGTCCGGGTCGGCGGCTGGTACGCGCGCAGCCGCCCGGCATCGCCGCGCCCGGCCGCCCGGGCGGGCAGCGATGCCGGCGCGGCGGTCGCAGCGGCGCCGCTGCCGGCCGGCAAGGTGGCGATGGCCTTCGCCATCCTGGTGGTGCTGCTGTTCTCCAAGAACGTCTACACCGCCAGCCTGACCTCCTACTTCACCCTCTACCTGATCGACCAGTTCGGCGTCTCGGTGCAGGTTGCCCAGCTGCACCTGTTCGTCTTCCTCGCCGCCCTGGTCGCCGGCACGCTGGCCGGGGGTGCGGTGGGCGACCGGGTGGGGCGCATCCCGGTGATCTGGTTCTCGATCCTCGGGCCGCTGCCCTTCACCCTGCTGCTGCCGCATGTCGGCCTGGTCTGGACCGGCGTGCTGTCGGTGCTGGTCGGCTTCATGATGGCCTCCGCCTTCTCGGCCATCCTGGTCTATGCGATGGAGCTGCTGCCCGGCCGAGTCGGGCTGGTGGCGGGGATGTTTTTCGGCTTCTCCTTCGGGCTCGGCGGCCTCGGCGCGGCCGCGCTCGGCCAGCTCGCGGACTGGACGAGCATCGCCGCGGTCTATCGGATCTGCGCCTTCCTGCCGCTGCTCGGGCTGCTCACCATCTTCCTGCCGCGGCAGGCGGCGGAGCGCCGCGCCGCGCCGCGCGCCTAGGACCGATCACGGACGGTCCTGGCGGGAGCGGGGTCAGGCCAGCGGCCCGCCCGCCTTCTTCCAGGCCGCGATGCCGCCCTGCAGATGCGCGGCGGCGGCAAGGCCCGCATCCTGCGCCGCCTGCACCGCCATCGCCGAGCGCTCGCCGAAGGCGCAGTAGAACACCAGGCGCCTGCCGGTCGCCGAGGCGAGCTCGTGGAGCACGCCGCCGGGGCGGATGCTCTCCTGCAGGTCCTGATAGGACACGTGCAGCGCGCCGGGGATCGCGCCGTGCCGCTCGCGCTCGCCGCGCTCGCGCAGATCCACCAGCACGGCGTCGCGGCGGCCGAGCAGCGCCATCGCCTCCTCCGCGCCCACCGCCCAGCCGCGCCGCGCCACCTCCTCCTGGTCGAGGCCCTGGCGCATGTTCGCCGGCACCGCCACGTCCATCATCTTCGGGTTGGCGAGCTTCAGGCCGTTCATGAGGTCCACGTACTCCTCCACCGAGCGGACCTGCAGGCGCGGGTTGTGCGCCCGCTCCTCGCCGATGGTGCTGACCGTGTCGCCCTTGTAGTCGTGCGCGGGATAGACGAGCGTCTCGTCCGGCAGCCTGAGAAGGCGGTTGAAGATCGAGTCGTACTGTGCGCGCGGGTCGCCGTTCTGGAAGTCGGTGCGTCCCGTGCCCCGGATCAGCAGCGTGTCGCCGGTGAAGACCCGGTCGGGCAGGGTGAAGCAGTAGGAATCGTCCGTGTGCCCGGGCGTGTAGACCACGCCGAGCGTCATCCCCTCGATCTCCAGCCTCTCGCCGTCGCGCACGCGCATGGAGACGACATCCACGCCGCTCTGCTCGCCCATCACCGTGATGCAGCGCGTGCGGTCGCGCAGCGCGCCGAGCCCGGTGATGTGATCCGCGTGGAGATGGGTGTCCACCGCCTTGACCAGCCTGAGGTCCAGCTCCTCGATGAGCTGGAGGTAGCGGTCCACCCGCTCGAGCACCGGGTCGATGATCAGCGCCTCGCCGCCGCGGCGGCTCGCGAGCAGATAGGTGTAGGTGCACGAGACCGGGTCGAAGAGCTGGCGGAAGATCATGGGGCCCTCCCTCGGCATGGCGCTCTGGCGGCGGCCGGTGCCGCCCGCAGCATAGCCGAGGCGCGCGCCGGAGGGGGCCTCCGCCGAGGGTTGTCGGCGTCCCCGCGGGCCGGCAGAGTGCGGGGTCGGGGCCGCGACGGTCGGCATCCGGTCCGGCAGGCGGCGCGCCTCCGCCGGCGCGGTGCGCCGGGCTCCCGGCCCGTCGGCGCGGGCGAGCCTGTCTCGAATCCGCCGGAGACGTCCAAGGACCACGCCACGCATGACCAGCCCAGGACCCGACTACGCCCGCCTCTTCCGCAGGGATACGCCCGAGCCGGCGCCGCGCTGGGCCGGCTTCCCGAAGTACAACTTCATCGGCGGCCACAACGACCCGACGCGCGTCCCGACCGAGGCGCTGGCCGAGGCCGCCGCCGCCGTGCTGCGCCGCGAGGCGCCGAGCCTCGCCCTCTACAACCTCGGCCACGGCCCGCTCGGCCATGCGGGGCTGCGCGAGGTGGTGGCCGACAAGCTTGCGCGCCACCGCGGCATCACGAACTGCACGCGCGAGGACGTGCTGATCACCTCCGGCTCGCTCCAGGGCCTCGACCTGGTCATGGACCTGCTGATCGAGCCCGGCGACACGGTCCTGATCGAGGAGCTGTCCTACAACGGCACGATCACCCGGGCGCGCAAACGCGGGGCGAGGATCGTCCCGGTGCCGCTCGACGCCGACGGGATGCGCATGGACGCGCTGGAGCGCATCCTCGGCGACCTGAAGGCGAGGGGGGTGACGCCGAAGTTCCTCTACACCATCCCCACCATCCAGAACCCGACCGGCTCGATCCTGCCGCTCGAGCGCCGGAGGCGGCTCATCGCCCTGGCCCGGGCACATGGCGTGCCGATCTTCGAGGACGAGTGCTACGCCGACCTGGTGTGGGCCGGCACCGAGGCGCCGCCCGCGCTCTACGCCCTCGACCCGGAGCAGGTGATCCACATCGGCTCCTTCTCCAAGACGCTCGCGCCGGCGCTGCGCGTCGCCTACGCCGTCGCGCCCTGGCCCGTGCTCTCGCGGCTCGTCGCGCTGAAGACCGATGCCGGCACCGGGGCGCTGGAGCAGATGCTCGTCGCCGAGTACTTCTCGCGCCACTTCGACAGCCACGTCGCGGGGCTGCGCGCCGTGCTGGAGGACAAGCTCGCCACCATGCTCGACGCCGTGGCGCGCGAGTTCGGCAGCGCGGCCGAATGCTGGACGCCGAAGGGCGGGATCTTCCTCTGGCTCCGGCTGCCCGAGGCGGTGGACGTGACGAAGCTCATCCAGCCCGCGGCCGAGCGGGGCATCGCCTTCAACCCCGGCCCCGAATGGGCGTGCGACCCGGCGAGCGCGCGCTCGCAGCTCCGCCTCTGCTTCGCGCTGCCGTCGAAGGAGGAGATCCGCGAGGGGGTCGCGGCCCTCGCCCGCGTCTGCTTCGAGCAGACCGGCATTCCGGAACGGAGCGGGAATGTGCGCCACCGCGCCTGAGCCCGCGGCGGCGTGCGAAGCCCGTCTCGGCCCGTCCGCGAAGGATCAAGGCCATGCGGGCGCGACCTGATCCGGCACATCGCGCACGCACCGCTCCGGCGTCTGTTCCAGGCGACGGTGACGGTTGCCTCGGCATGCTGATGTCGGACCGCATGCGCATGAAGGCCGCCACGTAGCGGACTGGAATTGCGCGAATGAAGGTGGGCGTCCCGTGCCGGCGCGCACGGCGGCGCGACCTGCGCCAGAGCCGTTTTCGCTCGGCTGTGCTCGTTGCGACGGCTCCTGCTTGTCGTTTGCCGAGCCGGTTCACGCTCCCGGCTGTTCCCGGCCGTCCGCGATCGGCTCTAGAGAGGGCACGCGATGTCTCCGGAGGCTCCAGCACCCGCATGCCCGCCCTCGCCGAACCCCACCGGAGGCGGGAGGCCGCCGGGCGACGGCGCGCGGCGCCACGCGATCTTCCTGGCCTTCGCCCGCGCGACGCCGCCGCCGCCCGCGGCCGGTCTCGCGCCCTTCCTGACCTCCGATGCCGACTGGGCGAGCGCGGAGCGGGCGCTCGTCACCCTCCTCGCCGAGGAACCGGACGATGCGCCGGCGCGGCGGCTTCTGCTCGCCCTCGCCCAGCTCGACCCGGCGCGCGTCGCCGCGCTGCGCCACCCGCCGGCGCCGCTGCTCGCCGTCGCGGCCGAGGCGCGCCTGCTGGCGGGCGACCCGACCGCTGCCGAGATCCTTCTCGCGGCCGGGCGTGCCCGCGCTCCGGCCGATCCCGGCCTTCGGTTGCGCGCCGCGATGCTCGCCGCCCGCTTCGGCGATCCTGCCGAGGCGGTGGCGGCGCTGCGATCCTGGGCGCCTTCGGAGGACGGGGAAGGGGACGCCGCGATCGCCTACACCCTCGACGCACTGCTCGCGCGCGGCGCCGGCGCGGCAGCAATCGCCGTGCTGCACGGCCCCGCGGCGCGCGGCCGCCCGGGGCTGCGACGGCGCTTCGTCGAGGCCGGCCTCGACGCGTTCAGACGCAGCCTCAACGACGCTCCGGACCTGGTTCTGCTCGAGGCAATCGCCAGCGCCGCCGCGGACCTCGCCGCAACCCTCCCGCCGGCGCTGCTCGCCGAGATCGCGCGGCTGGCGGAGAGCATGGATCGCGGCGATCTCCTCGACCGTCTCGCCGCGCCCCTGGTCGAGGTCCTGGACGCCACCGACCCGCCACCGCCCTGGCTCGCCGCGGCCGCCGCCGCGCTCACCGGGGGGGAACCGCTCCCCCTCGACGGCGCTGCGCTGACCCAGCGCGGCCTCGCGCTGCATGCGGCGGGCCGACTGGCGCGCGCGGGCCTGTGCTTCGCTCTCGCGCTGCGCCTCGCCCCCGACGACCCGGCGATCCGCCTGAACGCCGGCTTCGCCGCCGCCGCGGCAGGGCGGAGGGAGGAGGCCGTGGCGGCCTTCGCCGGTGTCGCCGGGACCGCCGAGGAGGGGAGGATGCGCCGCCTCGCCTGGCCTGTCGCTGCGCGCACCGGCGGCATCCCCTGGCCCTACGCGCCGCCGGATCCGACCGTCGTGCCGCCGCTGCCGCCCGGGGCCGCCGAGTGGCCGCTCGTCACCATCATCACGCCGACCCTCAACGCCGGGCGGTGGCTGGAGGAGGCCATCCTCTCCGTCCTGCATCAGGGCTATCCGCGGCTGCAGTATGTCATCGTGGACGGCGGCTCGACCGATGCCACGCCCGCCATCCTCGCCCGTCACCGCGCCGCCATCGACACGGTGATCGTCGAGCCCGACAACGGCCAGGCGGAGGCCCTGAACAAGGGCCTCGCCCGGGTGCGGGGCGAGCTGGTGGGCTGGCTGAACGCGGACGACATGCTCGCCCCCGGCGCGTTGCATGCCGCCGCCGCCGCCTGGCTCGCCGAGCCGGAGACCGCCGACATCCTCCACGGGCCGTGCATCGTCCACCGCGACCGGGCCCCGACGGCCCTGCAGGCGCCGCGCCTCGCGCCCGGCGAATTCACCGTGGAGGCGCTCTCCGACGTGTTCGGGCGCTGGATGGACGGCGCCTTCTTCCTCCAGCCCGAGGCGCTGTTCACCCGCCGCCTGCTCGAGGCTCTCGGCGGGCGGGTGGATGAGGGGCTGCACTACGCGTTCGACTACGCCTTCTGGCTTGCCGCCGCGCGGCATGGGGCGCGGCCGCGCCGCGTGGACTGGCCGATCGCCTTCTACCGCCTGCGCCAGGGGCAGAAGACCGGCAACCGAACCGCCTCCGTGATGGAGCAGCTCACGGTCCGCGACCGGTGGATGCGCCCGGCTCCGTCCCCGGAACGGCACAGGACGATCGTCGCGCGCCTGCGCGCGGCGTTCGGTGATCCGGCTGGCGCGGGCCCGACGCGGCTGGTGCTGTTCGATCCGCGCCTGCCGCGCACGCCCGCGGCGACGCGCGCGCTGGCCCACGCTTCGGCGACCCTCGAGGCGGCGGGGGTGACGTTGCAGGCGGTCCACGCCGCCGATCTGGTGCCGCCGGAGGCCGACATCGTGCTTCGGGTGCTGCGGGCGCATGACGGCCCGGACTGGGCGGCGCCGCTGCGCGGCCGCTTCCATGGCCCGCTCGCCGGCTGGTTCGTCGAGCCCGACCGCGACCCCTTCGCTAATGCCGCCCTGGCGAAGCTGGTGGACCTCGCCGTGCCGGCCAGCGCCGAGGCCGCGCCGGTGCTCGCCAACGACCTGGCTGTCCTGCTGCCGCCGAGCCCCGCCGTGCCCGGCTGGCCGGAAGCGCCCGGATCGCTCGCGGCCGCGCTTGCCGCGATCGTCGGCTCGATGCGCGCCCTTGCCGGGGAGCCGGCCGGGCCGTGCCGGAGCGGGCCTGGGGACACGCCGCGCCCGGCGGAGGTGGCGGGGGAGGGCACAGGGCCGATATGCTGATCCTGCTGTGGGCCCGGCCGGCGCCCGCACCCTTCCCTTCGACGGACGAGCGCATGGCGAGTAGCGACGAGGACTGGGAAATCCCTGACGAGTTGCAGCCGGACCCCGCGGAGTGGTCGTTCCCGCTCGACCGCGCTCTGGGGGCGGTGGTCGGGCTGAAGTCGCTCGTGCCGGAGGATGCCTTCACCGCCCGCAGCCTCGGCACCGAGCGGCAGGGCAACGGCGTGCTGATCCGCGCCGACGGGCTCGTTCTCACCATCGGCTACCTGGTCGCGGAGGCGGAGAGCGTGTGGCTCACCGCGGCCGGCGGGCGCGTCGTGCCGGGCCACGCCCTCGCCTTCGACCATGAGAGCGGCTTCGGCCTGGTGCAGGTGCTCGGTCGCCTGGAGGGAATCGCGGCGCTGGAGCTCGGCGACGCCGACCGGGTGAGGCCCGGAGAGCGGGCGCTGCTGGCCGCCGCCGGCGGGCGCGCGCGGACCGTCGCCTGTGTCATCGCGGCGCGCCAGCCCTTCGCCGGCTACTGGGAGTACGCGCTGGACGACGCCTTCTACACCGCCCCCGCCCACCCCTCCTGGGGTGGCGCGGCGCTGATCGGCGAGGACGGGAGGCTGCTCGGCATCGGCTCGCTGATCCTGCAGCGCCGCGACCAGAAGGGGCGCAAGCTCGACCTCAACATGGTGGTTCCGGTCAGCGGGCTGAGGCCGATCCTCGATGACCTGCTCGCCTATGGCCGCGTGAACCGGCCGGCACGGCCCTGGCTCGGCCTCTACGCGACGGAGGACGAGGAGGGGGTGGTCGCGGTCTCGGTCGCGCCGGGCGGGCCGTCGGAGCGGGCGGGCGTGCGCCAGGGCGACCGCCTGGTGGCGGTGGGCGAGGCCCGGATCGAGGACCTGGGCGGGCTGTGGCGCGCGGTCTGGAGCTGCGGCGTGGCCGGCGCGCGGGTGCCGCTGGCGGTGATGCGGGACGGACGGCGCCGCGAGCTGGTGATCGAGTCCTCCGACCGGCGGCGTTTCCTCAAGGCGCCGCGGCTGCACTGAGCGACCGTCCCGGCAGCATCAGGCTGTGGATGCGGATCCGCGGGACGATCTCCCGCGCCTGCGCGGCACCGCTGCAAGCGGTCAGGGGGCCGAGCCGAGGCGCCACGTGTGCGGCATCGAGCGCTCCCGGCATGCCGGCGCAACTGGAACAGCGTGCGCGGGAGGCCGCCGCATGGCGCGCCTGTGGGGCGTCTTGGGCCAGCGCCGGCCGGCGTTGCGCGAGCTGAGCGCGATGGCGCTACGCCGCATTCCGCATCCTCCGCGGCAGAGACGGCGATTGTGGCCGGCGTCACAGGCCGCATCGGCCAGCGCGGTATCGAGCGCGAGGAGGGTAGCCGCCTGGCGCACTGCCGGGGCGAAGTCGGGCGAGGCCTGGCTCGGCCCGATGCCGGGAGCCGTGTCCAGGGTTGGAAGCACGGCCTCCAACGGTGCGAATGGGCGTGAACGGCTCGCCATGAGCCGCGGCCAAGCCGTCCGGCGATGTCCCGCGCCCTGCGGCGCAGGCCGAATCAGGCGCCGACGCCCGGGTCTCGAGCCCTGAACCGCGCCGGGTTTGCCGGAGGCTGTTTGGTGTGAGTCATGCTGGAGGGGAATGGCTTCCTGTGCGGCATAGTATCGCGCCTCGGCCTTGGCGGGAGGGATGCTGCCGATCGGCTCGGGGAGGCGACGGTTGTTGAACCAGTCCACCCATTCGAGGGTGGCGAACTCGGCGCCCTCGATGCTGCGCCATGGCCCGCGGCGACGGATGAGCTCGGTCTTGAACAGGCCGATGACGCTCTCGGCGAGCGCGTTGTCGTAGCTGTCGCCGACGCTGCCGCCGGAGGGCTCGATCCCTGCTTCGGCCAGGCGATCGGTGTAGCGGATGGACACGTATTGGACCCCGCGATCGCCGTGGTGCACGAGGCCTGTGCCATGAACAGGTCGCCGGTCGTGCAGCGCCTGCTCACGCGCATCGAGGACAAGCCCGGCATGGGCGGTCCGCGACACTCGCCAGCCGGCGATCCTCCGCGCGAAGGTGTCGACGACGAAGGCGACATGGGCGAACCCCTGCCAGGTCGCGACATAGGTGAAGTCCGACACCCACAGCAGGTTCGGCGGTGGCGCCAGGAACTGCCGGTTCGCACGGTCGGCCGGGCACGGCGCCGCCTTGTTCGGCACCGTCGTCCTGGCCTCCTTGCCGCGCACCGCGCCGCGCAGGCCGAGCGCGCGCATCAGCCGCGCCACCGCGCAGCGGGCCGCCGGCATGCCTTCGCGGCCGAGCCGGCGCCAGACCTTCCGCACCCCGTAGACGCCAAAGTTCCCGGCATGGACCCGCCGAACCTCCGCCCGCCGCATCGCATCCCGCTGCGGCCTGGCCGGGCCCTGGGCAGGATCGGCGCGGCGCGCGGCATGGGCGTGGTAGGTGGACGGGGCGATCGGCAGAACCCGGCAGATCGGCAACCGAGCCGTTCACCGCCCATTGCGAGCCATGCTCTCCGGCGCCGTCCAGCACCAGACGCACCAACCGCTCCCGAACCTCGGGCGAGTAACTCGCCGCCGTCTTCTCCACCGCCATCGCTCCATCTTCTCAACGGTTGGAGCCTCCGGCAAACCCGGCGCGGTTCAGGTCTTCCAGTGACCATGCGGGGCGGCAGGGACCACGCGCGCGCCGCGCGGCCTGCGCCCCATGCGACGGGCCATGTTCGTGCTGGCCCGTTCAAGGCGGCGCCTTGAACCGTCAACGAAGACCAGGCGCTCGGGATCGAGGCTGGGCTGCATCTCGCGCCAGGCAGCCCGGGCAGCGGCTACGTCCGGGCGGTCCTGCTCGGCGGCTCGGACCGATTTTTTCAGCGTCAGCCCAAGCCCGGCCAGCGCCCGCCAGACCGTCACCGGAGAAACCGACACCCCGCGCTCGGTGAGCAGCCAGCCCTGCAACTCGCCCAGCGTCGCATCAGGCTGTGCGGCCACACGCTCGCGCAGCGGCTCAAGATGGGCCCCGAGCTTCGATGGCGGCCGCCCCGTCCCCCGCCGCGCCTGCGTCTCGCCGGTCCTGTCCCGGCGCTGGCGCACCTTCACGACATAGAACGGGCTGACCATCAGCCGCTCCGCCACCTCGCGCACGCTCGCCCCGCCGTCGCAGGCCGCCAGCACCCGACCGCGCAGTTCCGGCCCATAAGCCTGACCTCGACGCCAACCCATCGCCGCCTCCAGCTCATCGCCAGAGACCCACGAATTACAGATCAGCGTCGCGCCGGAATCCCCAAACCGATTCCAGGCATCAGAAATCGGCTCTGGAGCCGGTTTCGCTTGGCTGCGCTCGCTGCAACGGCTCCAGCGCGTTGTTTGCCGAGCCGATCCACGCTCCCGGCCGTTTCCAGCCGTCCGCGATCTGCTCTATCGCGCCGATCGCGCCGCGATCGCACGCGCGCGCGCGAGCACCGCCTCCGCCCGCCGCACGATCGGGATGTCGATCATCTTGCCGTCGAGCTGGAAGGAACCGCGGCCCTGCGCCGCCGCCTCGCGGTCCGCGGCGACGATGCGCTCGGCCTCGGCGATCTCCTCCGGGGTCGGGCTGAAGCCGGCGTTGAGCACCGGCACCTGGGCGGGGTGGATGCAGGAGGCGCCGACGAAGCCGAAGTCGCGCGAGCGGCGCACCATCCGCGCGTAGGCCTCGAGGTCGGAGAAGTCGGCGAGCGTGCCGATCGTGCCCATCGCCATCAGCCCGGCCGAATACGCGGCCTGGACGACGAGCTGCTTCGGCATCAGCAGCACCTCCTCGGTCGGCCTGCCGCCGATCGCGGTGGCGTAGTCCTCGGCGCCGAGCGAGAGCGCGACCAGGCGCGGCGTGGCGCGCGCGATCTCCTGCGCCCTGGCGACCGCGCCGGGCGTCTCGATCAGGCCGTTGAACCGGATGCCGCCCACAGGAAGGCCGCGCTTCTCCTCGAGCCGCGCCACCAGCTCGTCGAGCAGGCGGAGGTGCGACACCCCTTCGGCCTTGGTGACGAGGATCGAGGCCACGCCCGGCAGCACCGCCGCCTCCAGGTCCCGCACCGCCAGCTCCAGCGGCTGGTTGATGCGCACGAGCACGTCGCTGCGGCCATTCTTCCTCAGCCGCTCGACCGCCGCCGGAAGGAGCCTGCGCGCGTTCTCCTTCTCCGCCGGCGAGACGCTGTCCTCGAGGTCGAGGATGATCCCGTCCGCGCCGCGCTCGTGCGCCCTGGCGAGGAAGCGCTCCACGTTCACCGGCACGAAGAGAAGCGAGCGCCAGACCGGCATCTCCCGCGCGGCGCTCATGGCGCGGCCCTCGCCAGGCCGGAGGCGAGGGCGGCCTCGATCTCGCCCTCGCCGAGGCCGGCCTCGCGCAGCACCTCCCGCGTGTGCTGGCCGAGCCGCGGCGCCGGCGCGCGGATCGCGCCCGGGGTGCCGGAGAGGCGGGCGGTGACGGCGTGCTGCGGAAACAGGCCCGTCTCCTCGTCCGGATAGTCGGCGAGCAGCGCGCGGGCGCGGACGTGCGGGTCGCGCATGAACCGCTCGATGTCGTTGACCGGTCCGATGGTCACCTCGGCCTCCTCGAAGTATCGGACGTTCTCGTCCACCGTCCGCTCGGCGACGAACGCGCCGATCAGGCGGTCGAGCTCCTCGCGATTCTGCACGCGCGCGTTGTTGGTGGCGAAGCGCGGGTCGTCGCAAAGCTCCGGCCGGCCGATCGCGCGCAGCACCCGCATCGCCATGCCCTGGGTCGAGGCGGAGAGGCAGACATAGCCGCCGTCCTTCGCGCGATAGACGTTGCGCGGCGCGGCGGTGGAGCTGCCGCTGCCGCTGCGTTGCTTCTTCGTCCCGGTGAGCCGGAAGTTCGCCGCCAGCGGCCCGAGCGCGTTGAACATCGGATCGAGCAGCGGCATGTCGATCACCTGGCCCTTGCCGCCGTTGACCTCGACCTCGCGCACCGCGGCGAGCGCGGCGCAGGCGCCGGTGAGGCCGGCGATGACGTCGGCGAGGGGCATCGGCGGCAGCACCGGCTCGCGGTCGGGGAAGCCGTTCATCTCGGCGAACCCGGCGAAGCCCTCGACCAGCGTGCCGAAGCCCGGTCGCCGGGCGTAGGGCCCGGTCTGGCCCCAGCCGGAGATGCGCACGATGACGAGCCGCGGCTCGATGCGCAGCAGCTCCTCCGGCGCGAGGCCCATCTGCTCGAGCGTGCCGGGGCGGAAGCTCTCGACGAAGACGGCGGCGCCGGGGAGGAGGCGGCGGATCAGCGGGATCGCGCCCGCGTGGCGGAAGTCCACGCACAGGCTGCGCTTGCCGCGGCAGTGCACCTTCCATGCCGTCTCGACGCCGTTGACCTTCCAGCCGCGCAGGGTGTCGCCCTCGCGCGGCTCCACCTTGATCACGTCGGCGCCGAAATCCGCCAGGTGCTGGGTGAGGATGTTGCCCGCGACGAGGCGGGAGAGGTCAACGACGCGCAGGCCGGAGAGCGGGCCGCGCACCCCGGGCTGGTAGTCGGCGCGGGGCAGGTCTTCAGACAAGGCTGACATCGGTACTCCCTTGGAAGAGGATGCCGCCCTCCGCCGGCAGCCACAGCCGGAGCCGGTCGCCAGCGGGCGGCCGGGCGGTCTCCAGGCGCAGCGGCCCGCCGCCTAGGTCGAGGGCGACCTGCCAGCGCCCGCCGACATAGGCGCGGGACACCACGCGCGCCGTGACGACGGAGCCGGCGCCATCGGGTGCCGCCCCTTCCGCGGCGATGCGGATCTGCTCCGGCCGGTAGGCGAGGATGACGCGCGTGCCGGGCCCGCGCGGCGGCGACGCGCGCACCCTGACGCGCTGGCCGTCGCCCAGCTCGATCAGCGCGTCCTCGCCCGCGGCCTCCGCCACGCGGCCCGGCAGGAAGTTCGTCGTGCCGATGAAGTCGGCGACGAAGGGGTCGGCGGGACGCTCGTAGATCTCCTGCGGCGTGCCGATCTGCGCGATGCGGCCCGCGTTCATCACCACGATCCGGTCGGAAAGCGAAAGCGCCTCGATCTGGTCGTGCGTGACGTAGATGGTGGTCAGGCCGAGCCGGGTGCGCAGCTCGGCGAGCCAGGTCCGCGCCCGGTCGCGCAGCTTGGCGTCGAGGTTGGACAGCGGCTCGTCGAGCAGCAGGATCTCCGGCCGATAGACCAGGGTGCGCGCGAGCGCCACGCGCTGCTGCTGGCCGCCGGAGAGCTGGTGCGGGTAGCGGTCGGCGTAGGCCTCCATCTCCACCAGGGCCAGCACCTCCGCCACGCGCCGCTTCCGCTCGGCGGCGGGGACCTTGCGCAGGGTGAGCGGGAAGACGACGTTGTCGAACACCGTCATGTGCGGCCAGAGCGCGTAGCTCTGGAAGACGAGGCCGCAATTGCGCGCCTCGGGCGGCAGGAAGGCGCCGCTCCGCCCGTCGAAATAGACGGTCCCGCCGACGCGGATGCGCCCGCCGTCCGGCCGGTCCAGCCCCGCGACGGCGGCAAGCGTCGTGGACTTGCCGCAGCCGGAGGGACCGAGCAGGGTGACGAACTCCCCGTCCGCGACGTGGATCGAGACCGCGTCCACGGCCACCACCGCGCCGAAGCGCTTGGTGAGGTTCTCGATCGCCAGCTCAGCCATGCAGGCGCACCCCGAAGGCGGCGCGCGCCGCGGCGACGCAGACCGCGATGACGCCCACCTGGATCGCGGCGAGCGCCGCGACCAGCCCTGCCTCGCCCTGGATCCAGAGGTGCAGCAGCGCCGTGCCGATCACCTCGCTGCCAGGGGCGAAGAGGAAGATCGCCGTCGTGTACTCCTTGAAGAAGGAGATGAAGAGGATCGTGTAGCAGGCGACGAGGGCCGGGCGCATCAGCGGCAGGATGATGCGGCGGCAGGTCGTCCACCAGTCCGCCCCCTGCACCCGCGCGGCGCGGTCGAGGTCGGGGCTGACCTGCATCAGCATCGGCGCCACCGCGCCGAAGCCCGTCGGGATGTAGCGCATGGTGAAGGCGATCACCAGGATCCAGATCGTGTTGCGGATCTCCCCGAGGCCCGGCATCAGGGCGATGGCGTAGAAGAAGCCGACGCCCGCGACCACGCCCGGCACGGCGCGCGGGAACAGCGCGGCGTAGTGAAGCGGCTCGCGGAAGCGGAACTCCGAGCGGTGGACGACGACCGCGATCATCGCGATCAGCGCGGTGGCGAGCGCGCCGCCCACGGCGCTGACGAGGAAGGAGTTCCAGACGGCGCGGGCGTAGATCGGCTCCTCGAAGAGCTGGGCGAAGTTGCCGAGGGAGAGCACCTCCGTCAGCGGCACCATCGGCGAGAGGAAGCTCGCGAAGGCGCGCAGGACGAGGACGCCGATCGGCGCCACGACGGTCGCCGCGATGTAGAGCGCGCAGACGACGAAGAGCGGCCAGCGCAGCCGCCCGAGCCGGAAGGGCCGAGGCCGCGTCGCCTTGCCGCCGAGCGTGACGAAGCGACGCGTGTTGCCGAGCAGCCTTCCCTGCAGCCAGACCAGGAGGCAGACCACGGCGAGCATCAGCGCAGCCGCCGTCGCCGCCAGGCCGTGGTCCGGCCGGATCCCCGCGACGCCCTGGGTGTAGAGGAAGGTCGTCAGCACGGTGATCCCCGCCGGCTCGCCGAAGACGAGCGGGATCGCGAGCAGCTCCAGAGCCACGGTGAAGTTGAGCACCGCGCTGTAGGCGATGGCCGGCATGAGCAGCGGCAGGGTGATGCGCCGCAGGGTGCGGAAGGTGCCGGCCCCCGAGACGCGCGCCGCCTCCTCGAGCGAGGGGTCGGTGATGGTCGCCGAGGACATGCAGTAGATGTAGGCCACCGGCGCGAGCGAGACGCCGGCGATCGCCGCCATGCCTGGCAGCGAGTAGAGGTCCCAGAACGGCTCCTCGAACACGGCGTTCCACAGCATCGTCAGGTAGCCCGACGGGCCGTAGACCGTGTACCAGCCGAAGGAGAGCACCAGCGCCGAGAGGTAGATCGGCCAGAGGAAGAACTCGCCGAGCACCCGCGCCGCCGGCATGTCGGTGCGGCCGAACAGCACCGCGGCGAGCGTGCCGAGCACCTGCGCGATCAGCGTCGTCAGCGCCGCGAAGACAAAGGTGTTCCAGAGGATCAGGCCGAAGCCGTCGGTGTTCGCGAGCCGGACGAAATTGCCGAGGGTGAGCTGCTTGCCGGCGTCGTAGAGCGGCCGGTCCACCACCGACTGGTAGAGCACCGGCAGCAGCGGGGCCGCGACCAGCACGACGGTGAGCAGCGCCGTCCCGTACTGGATCGGCGCCTCGCGCCAGGAATGCGCCGCCGGCCGCGCCTCGCGCGCGCCGGCGGCGGAGAGGGCCGCGCCGCTCACCGGATGCCGAAGGTCTGCTTCCAGCGCGCCATGAAGCTGTCGTAGTCGCGCGCGAAGGCGCGGTCGTAGTCCACGAGCGAGATGTTCGCGTCGCCGCCGATCGTCTCGACGATCGAGCTGTAGGTGTGGCGGATGCCCTCGCCGGGCTTCACGTCCGGCCGCGCCGGCGTCAGTCCGCCGAGGCCGAAGGCGCGCTGGCCCTCGGCGGAGGCGATGTAGTCGAGCATCAGCTTCGCCGCGTTGATGTTGCGCGCGCCCTTCGGGATGCCGACGCCGCGCATCATCATCGGCTGCGCCTCGGGGATGAAGCTCCAGCCGAGCAGGCGCGCGCGCGCCGGATCGTTGAGCCGCGGCCAGAAGGTGATGGCGGAGACGAACCAGGCGGCGGCGTACTCGCCCGAGGTCACCTTCTCCGTCATCGGGCCGCCGGACCGCTCGAAGCGCGGCTGCAGCCTGGCGAGCTCGGCGAACCACTCCCAGCCCTTGTCGCCGGTCTTGCGGATGAAGGCGTAGTTGCCGTTGTAGCCGAAGGTCGAGAAGTGCGCGCCGTAGCTGGTGAGCTTGTTCCGCCAGCGGCTCCCGTTCGACTTCGCCAGCTCGACGAACTGCTCGAAGCCGTGCGGGCGGCGCGCCTCCGGGACCAGGGTGTTGTTCCAGATCAGGATCAGCGGATCGGCGGAGATGGTGTAGAGGCCCGGCAGCGGCTTTCCCCAGGCCGGCCAGGCGGAGGCCTCGGGCGAGACGTAGTCGAGGAGTTCGCCGCGCTCGTGGAAGTCCATCCAGCCGCTCGGGTCGGCGGTGGCGATCAGGTCGCCGGTGCGGCTGTTCGTCGCGCGCTCGGCGAGGTAGCGCTCGAAGGTGTCGCGCGCGTTCGGCAGGTCGAGCGTCTCGACGCGGATGCCCGGGTAGCGCGCGTTGAAGCCCTGGATGACGGGGCGCCAGTTCTCTGCGGACATGATCGAGTAGATCAGCAGGCTGCCCTCGCGCTGCGCGGCCTGCGCCATCTCGCGATACTCCGCGGGGTAGCCCTGCGGCACGTTCACCGCGCCCTGCGCGCGCGCGCCGCCGGCAAGGGCCAGCATCGGCAGGGCGAGGGTGGAGCGGCGGGTGATCGCGGGCATTGCTGGCGTCCCTCCTTCGGCGGCGGGCGCGTGGGCGCGCGCCCGGACGGCGGCACTTCACCACGCCGGCGGCCGATCACCAAGATGCCATGGCGCCGTTGCCGCCGCCTTCCCGTGCGCGGCGGCACGGACAGCCGGCCGCGCCGTCGCCGCTGCGGGCCGGCCCTGTCACGGGACGCGTCGCCGCCTCCCGCTCCGCCGGCCCTCAGCCCGGCGAGGTCCGCACCGTCGCGGCCGGGCCGATGCCGGCGCTGTTCCTGACCAGCCCCGACCGGGCGATCGCCGCCGCGGCGGTGCCCCGCACGCTGGCGGGACGACGGCAAGGACCCGCCCCCGCGCGGGCGCAAATGGCCGCCGCGCGGCCCGCTCAGCCCGCGTGGTTGCGCAGCATGTCGCTGATCACGCGCTCGAGCTGGCGCAGCGTCGCGCATTGCGCGACCACGCGGCAATGCGGCGCGTAGCGCGGCATGTCGGAATCGCCCGTGCCCCAGGAGGCGGGGTGCTCCGGATTGAGCCAGATCACCTGCTTCGCGCGCCCGGCGAGCCGCTGGAGGATGTCCACGCGCGGCTCCGTGCGGTTGCCGCGCCCGTCGCCGAGCACGATCACCGTCGTGCGGCGGTCCACCGCCTGCATCCAGCCCTTCTCGAAATCCTCGAGCGAGGTGCCGTAGTTCGAGGAGCCGAAGCCGATCCGGCCCATGATCTGCGCGATGGCCTGCTCGATCGGCTCGCGCTCCAGGATCTCGCTCACCTCGATCGTGCCGGAGGTGAAGGCGAAGGCGCGCACGCCGGAGAGCGCCTCGTGCAGCGAGTAGATGAAGAGCAGCAGGAACTGCGCCACCGCCGCGACCGAGCCGCTGACGTCGCACAGCACGAAGAGCCTCGGCTTCTCGACCTTGCGCTGCTTCCAGACGGTGCGGAACGGCACGCCGCCCCAGGCCATGTTGCGCCGGAGGGTGCGCCGCGCGTCGAGATGCCCGCGCCGGTCGCGCCGCCGGACGCGGGCGTAGCGCGTGGCGAGGCGCCGGGCCATGGCGCGCACCAGCACGCGCATGCGCTCCGCATCGCGCCGGTCGAGGCCCGCGAGGCGCGCCTGCCGGAGCATCTCCTCGCGCCAGCGCTCGGTCTCGCCGCGGGCGAAGAGCAGCAGGTTCCGCTGCACCAGCTCGCGCACCTCGCCGCGCAGGTAGTCCCGGGCCAGGTCGAGGCGCGCGGCCCGCTCGGCGCCGGCGGGGTCGCGGCGCAGCGCGGCGATCTCGTCCTCCAGCGCCTTGAGGCCCATCCGCTCCATGATGCGGCGGGCGTACATGTTGACCTGCGTGAAGACGGAGATGCTGGAGAGGCCGACCGCCTCCGCCGCCTCCTCCATCGCCGCGGCGAGGCCGGCGCGGTCGCCCTCCAGCAGCATGCGGCCGAGCGGGGAGGGGGCGGCCCCGCCGCCCATGCCGTCGCCGCCGATCCCGCCGGCGCCCTCGGCGCGCCCGGGCGGCGTGGGAGCGGGCGCGTCCGCCGGCGCTGCCGCCGCCTCGCGGAAGCCGTCGCGGCCGAAGAAGAGCGCGAAGCACTCCTCGAATTGCCGCTTCTCCTCCGGCGTCTTGGCGAGCACGAGGGAGAGGGCGTCGCGCAGGGTGGCGCGGTCGTCGAAGCCGACCACCTCCGCCGCGCGCACCGCATCCAGCCCCTCCGCCGTCGAGACGCGCAGTCCGGCGCCGCGCGCGGCGCGGAAGAAGTCGAGCAGCGTCGGGGGGAGGGGCGCGCTCACGCCGCCGCCCCGGCCGTCTCCTGCCGGAGCTGGAACACCAGCGGCGCGATCTGGCTGTCGGCGGCCCTGATGTCGCTCTCGAACTTCAGCAGCACGTTCAGCGTCTCGCGCACCAGGCCGGAGTCCAGCTCGCGCGCGTGCAGCAGGACCAGGACCCGCGCCCAGTCGATGGTCTCGCTGACCGAGGGCAGCTTCTTGAGGTCGAGCTTCCTCAGCCCCTGCACGAAGCCGACGATCTGCCGCCGGAGGCCCGCCGCCGCCTCCGGCACGCGGCTCTCGACGATGCGCGCCTCCAGCTTCGGGTCGGGGAAGCCGATGTGCAGATGGAGGCACCGGCGCTTCAGCGCGTCGCCCAGGTCGCGCATCGAGTTGGAGGTGAGCAGCACGAGCGGCGGCACGGCCGCGCGCACGGTGCCGATCTCCGGGATCGTGACCTGGTAGTCGGAGAGCAGCTCCAGCAGGAACGCCTCGAACTCCTGGTCGGACTTGTCCACCTCGTCCACGAGCAGCACCGCCCCGGCCGGCTCCTCCAGCGCGCGCAGCAGCGGCCGCGGCTCGAGGAAGTGGCGCGAGAAGAACACGTCGCCGACGCCGTGCAGCCGCTCGATCGCCTGCTCGAGGCTGGTCGCCTCGCCGAGCACGGGGGCGAGCTTGTCCTTCAGGATCTGGGTGTAGAGGAGCTGCTTGCCGTACTTCCACTCGTACAGCGCCTTCGACTCGTCGAGCCCCTCGTAGCACTGCATGCGCACCAGCGGCAGGCCGAGCCAGCCCGCCACCGCCTTGGCGAGCTCCGTCTTGCCGACGCCGGCCGGGCCCTCGACCAGCACCGGCTTCTGCAGCCGCTGCGCCAGGTAGATCGCGGTCGCGATCGGGCGGCTCGCGATGTAGCCGGTGGCGCCGAGCCCGGCCTCGACCGCCTCGATCGAGGCCACCCGCCGCTGGAGCACGCCGCCGTCCTGCATCCGATCCCGTTCCCGTCCGATCCCGTTCGCGCGCGCCCGCCGGCCCGCCGGGGCCGCATGATGCGCCGGCGTCCCTATGGCACGGCCGCGCCCCGTTCCGAAGCCCCTGCGCCCCCGCCGCGCATGGATTGAGCGCCGCGCCCCGCCAGCCTAGCCTGTGCCATGCAACGAGGGGATGGATGACATGCTCAGCCTCAGCGGCAAGGTCGCGATCGTGACGGGGGCCGGCTCGGTCGGCCCGGGCTGGGGGAACGGCAAGGCGACGGCCGTGCTGATGGCGCGCCAGGGCGCCTCGGTCCTCGCGCTCGACATCGTCGAGGCCGCGGCCGAGGAGACCCGGCGCATCATCGAGGAGGAGGGCGGGATCTGCGCCACGCAGGTCTGCGACATGCTCGACTCGGCGCAGGTGAAGGCCGCCGTCGAGGCCTGCATGCGCCGCTTCGGCCGCATCGACATCCTGGTCAACAACGTCGGTGGCTCGCATCCCGGGAACCCGGTGACGATGCCGGAGGAGGTCTGGGACCGGCAGATCGACTTCAACCTCAAGACCGCCTTCCTCGGCTGCAAGCACGTGCTGCCGGTGATGGAGGCGCAAGGGGCGGGCGCGATCGTCAACATCTCGTCGGTCGCCGGGCTGCGCATGAGCGGCGACCGCACGCATGTCGGCTACAGCGCCGCCAAGGCGGGGATCATCGGCTTCACGAAATCGGTGGCGCTGGCCTACGCGAAGAAGGGCATCCGCTGCAACACCGTCGTTCCGGGCCTGATGCACACGCCGCTGGTCGAGCACCGGCTCGTGCGCCAGCTCGGCGCCAGGGACGCGGAGGCGCTGATCGCCCAGCGCCACTCCAAGGTGCCGATGGGCCATATGGGCACCGGCTGGGACGTGGCGCACGCCGTGCTGTTCCTCGCGAGCGACGAGGCGAAGTACATCACCGGCACCGAGATCGTCGTGGACGGCGGGCTGACCGCCGCCGCGCCGGGCGGCGTCTGATCCCCGCGCCCGGCGGCGCGCGACGGAGGGAGGCGAGGGTGGAGACGGCGAGGCGCATGAACACGGCCCAGGCGCTGGTCGAGGGGCTGATCGCCAACGGCATCGGCACCCTCTACGCCCTGCCGGGGGTGCAGAACGACCCCTTCTTCGACGCGCTGTTCCACGCCCGGGAGCGGCTGCGCGTGGTGCACACGCGCCACGAGCAGGCGGTGGGCTACATGGCGCTCGGCGCCGCGATGGCGACGGGACGGCCGCAGGCGATGTGCGTCGTGCCCGGGCCCGGCTTCCTCAACGCCGCCTCGGCGCTCGCCACCGCCCATTCGGCCAATGCGCCGGTGCTGGCGGTCGTCGGCCAGGTGCCGCTGCACCAGATCGGGCGCAACACGGGGGCGCTGCACGAGATCGTCGGCCAGTCGGAGATCCTGCGCACCGTCACGAAATGGTCCTCGCTGATCCGCGCGCCCGGCGACGTGCCGGCGCTGGTCGCCGAGGCGCTCCGCCAGGCGCGCTCCGGCCGCCCGCGCCCGGTCGGGCTCGAGGTGCCGATGGATGTCTGGCAGCGCGCCGCCACGGTCGCGCCGCAGCAGGCCGCCGAGGCGATCGCCCCGCCGCCTGTGGACGAGGATGCGGTGGAGCAGGCGGCGAAGCTGCTCGGCGGCGCCGAGCGCCCGCTGATCCTCGTCGGCGGCGGCGCGCACGGCGCGCGCGAGGCGGTGCGGGCGCTCGCCGAGGCGCTGACGGCGCCGGTCATGTCCTTCCGCATGGGCCGCGGCGTGATGGATTCGCGCCATCCGCTCGACTGCACCCTGCCCGTCGGCCACCGCTTCTGGGGCGAGGCGGACGTCGTGCTGGCGGTCGGCACGCGCGCGCAGAACCCGCTCATGGCCTGGGGGGTGGACGCCGACCTCAAGGTGGTGCGGGTGGACATAGACGCGGAGGAGATGACGCGCCACGGCCAGCCGGCGGTCGGCCTGCACGGCGACGCCGCGCCGATCCTCGCCGCGCTGGCCGACCGCATCGGGCGGCACAATCGCGCGCGCCCCGGCCGCGCCGAGCACGTCGCGCAGGTGAAGGCCGAGGTGATGGGCCGCCTCGCCGAACGCCTCGCGCCGCAGTTCGCCTACCTCCGTGCGATCCGCGAGGCGCTGCCGGAGGACGGCGTCTTCGTGGACGAGCTGACCCAGATCGGCTACGTCGCGCGCATCGCGCTGCCGGTGTACGGCTCGCGCAGGTTCCTCTCGACCGGGCTGCAGGGCACGCTGGGCTGGGGCTTCGCCGCCGCGCTCGGCGCCAAGGTGGCGCTGGGCGATTCCGCGCCGGTGCTCTCGGTCAACGGCGACGGCGGCTTCCTGTTCAACGTGCAGGAGCTGGCGACGGCGGTGCACCACCGCATCCCGGTGGTCGCGGTGGTGTTCAACGACGGCGCCTACGGCAACGTCCGGGCCTTCCAGAAGCAGAATTTCGGCAACCGGCTGATCGCGAGCGGGCTCACCAACCCCGACTTCGTGCGCCTCGCGGAAAGCTTCGGCGCCCAGGGCCTGCGCGCCCGCACGCCGCGGGAGCTGCGCGCCGCGATCGAGCGCGGCTTCGCCACCGCCGGCGGCCCGACGCTGATCGAGGTGCCGCTCGGCGAGGTGCCGAGCCCGTGGGAGTTCATCATGCTGCCGCGGCTGCGCCCGGCGAGGCGCGGCTGAGCGCGCGCCGCGCGCGGGAGGGCGGCGGCGACGCGGCGCGCCGCGCGGATGCTCCTCGACCTGCTCCTCCTGGCGCTTGCCGCCTACGCGGCGATGGTCGCGCTGCTGTTCCTCGCGCAGCGTCTGCTGATGTACCCCGGTTCCTGGGAGGGCGGCCCGGGCGCCGCCCCCGGCGATCCGCCGCCCGGCTTCGAGGCGATCCGGCTCGTCGCCGAGGACGGCGAGCGCCTCGCCGCCTGGTGGCGTGCGCCGGCGCCAGGCCGCGCCGTGCTGCTCTACTTCCACGGCAATGGCGGGACGCTGCGCCATCGCCGCGCCCGGGTCGCGGCGCTGACCGCGGAGGGGCGCGGCCTGCTGATCCTCAGCTACCGCGGCTACGCCGGCTCGACCGGCGCGCCGGGCGAGGAGGGGTTCGCGCGCGACGCCCGCGCCGCGCACGACTTCGTGGCGGCGCGCCACCCGGAGGCGCCGCTGGTGCTCTACGGCGAGTCGCTCGGCGCCGGCGTGGCGGTGCGGCTCGCGGCGGAGCGGCGCGTCGCCGGGCTCGTGCTCGAGACGCCCTTCTCCTCCGCCGTGGATGTCGCGCGCGGCATCGCCTGGTTCGTCCCCGTCGGGCTGCTGATGCGCGACCGCTTCGACGCCGCCTCGCGCATCGGCGCGGTCGGCGCCCCGGTGCTGATCCTGCACGGCGAGCGCGACGCGGTGGTGCCGATCGCGCTCGCCGAGCGCCTGTTTGCCGCGGCGGCGGAGCCGAAGCGATTCGTGCGCCTGCCCGGGGTACGGCACTCGGAGGTGCTGGAGCGCGGCGGCCTCGCGCCGACGCTCGCCTTCCTCGCCGAGGTCGAGGCGGCGCGCTGACCCTCGTCAGTCGAGGAAGAACGGCGTCTCGGTCTCCGGATCGCCGCGCAGCACCAGGTCGAGGCGGAAGATGCGCGCGCCCTCCGCCTCGCCCTCGTCCTTCGCCACCAGCCGCGCGCGCAGCGCCGGGTCGGGCAGGGCGCTCAGCACCGGATCGGCCGCGTTGGCCGCGGCGAAGCCGGGGAAGAACGCCGTCGTGACCAGCCGCCGCATCACGCCCGAGGCGAGGACCGCCAGGTTGACGTGCGGCGCGCGCGGCCCCGCCGCATCGCGGTATCCGCCGGGGAGGACGCTGAGGAATTCGTAGCGCCCGGCGGCGTCGGTGAGGGCCCGGCCCCAGCCGAGGAAGTCCGGATCGGCCTCGCGCCAGTCCGGGTCGAGGGGATGGCGGAACCGGCCCCCGGCGTCCGCCTGCCAGGCCTCGACCAGCGCGTTGACGCAGGGGCCGCCGCCCTCCTCCAGCACGCGGCCGCGCAGCCGGATGGGCACGCCGCGCGCGGTCGGCGGCGCGCCGGCGCGGCGCCGGCGCAGGTCGTTGTCCACGCCGTCGCGGAACAGCGCCTGGGGGAAGAACGGGCCGAGGGTCTGCCAGCCCGTGGGCGGCAGCGGCGCGCCGGATCGGCTCCCGGTCGCGCTCACGGCAGGGGCGGCGTCGCGCGGCGGCCGCGCAGCACGAGGGTGAAGCGGTAGGCCAGCCATTCGCCCTCCACCTCGGCCGGGTCGGTCTGGCGCGCGATCAGCCGTTCCCGCGCCGCGGGGTCGGGCAGCGCGTTCAGGATCCGGTCGAGCGGGTTCAGCGGATCGCCGGGGAAGTACATCTGCGTCACCAGGCGCGACAGCGAGGAGGGCCCGATGACCGAGACGTGCACATGCGGCGGCCGCCACCACCGCCCGGGGCCCCCCGGCACCGGATAGGCCCCCGGCTTGACGGTGAAGAAGCCGTAGCGGCCCTCCGCGTCGGTCGCGACGCGGCCGTGGCCGACGAAATTCGGGTCGAGCGGCGCGTCGCGCGCCGCATCGAGCGGGTTGGCGTAGCGGCCGGCCGCGTTCGCCTGCCAGATCTCGAGGACCGCGCCGCGCACCGGCCGCCCGTCCTCGTCCAGCACCCGGCCGGAGATGTGGATGAGCTGGCCGAGCGCCACCCGCCCCGGCCCGGGCACGGCGAGGTTGCCCTCACCCGGCACGAGCTTCGCCGCGGGATCGAGCGGGCCGGTCAGCTCGGTGCGCGTATGCGGCCGGCGGAACAGGGCGCGCGCCGGGTTGCGCCGCGCCGTGGCGGCGTAGCCCTCGATCGGCACCTGCGGCTGCCCGGCCTCGTCATAGGGAGGGAAGCAGTCTGGCAGAGGGTGGTCGGGCACGGGCGTCTTCCCGACGCGTTGGCGGTTCCCGGCCAGACTGGGCCGCCGCACGGGGCCGCGTCAACCGGCGCGGCGGCCGATGCCCGGCTCCGCCGTCGTGCCGCTCAGTCGATCCGCGCCCCGGAGACCCGCACGACCTCGGCCCACTTCGTGATCTCGTCACGGATGAAGGCCTCGAAGGCCTCGGGCGTAGTGCCGCCGTCCGGCGTCAGGTTCGGGGGGTCGGCGCCGAGGTCGGCCAGCCGGGCCCGCACCGCCTCCTCCTTGCTCACCGCGTCCACCGCCGCCCCGAGCTTCTCGATGATCGGGCGCGGCGTGCGCGCCGGGGCCTGCAGCCCGAACCAGGCGGTCGCCTCGAAGCCGGGAACCCCGGCCTCGGCCAGGGTCGGGACATCGGGCAGCGCGCGCGAGCGCACATGGCTGGTCACGGCGAGCGCGCGCAGCCGCCCCTCGCGGATGTGGCCGATGCAGGAGGGCATGTTGTCGCAGCCGACCTGCACGCGGCCCGCCACCGCCTCGACCAGCATCGGGCCGGCGCCGCGGAATGGCACGTGGGTGATCTGCACGCCGGACTTCAGCTTGAAGTACTCCATCGTCATGTGCGGCGACCCGCCGCTGCCTGCGCTGCCGTAGTTGAGCTCGCCCGGCCGCGCCTTCGCCAGCGCCACCAGCTCGGCGATGCTCCGCACCGGCAGCGACGGATGCACGAAGATGACGTTCGGCACGCGCAGGTAGAGCCCGACGGCGGCGAGGTCCTCCGGCCTGTAGGGCATGCGCGGGCCGAACAGCGCGTAGTTGATCGCCCCCGGCGAGATCGCGTTGACCAGCAGCGTGTAGCCGTCCGGCGCGGCCCGCGCGACCGCCTCGCCGGCGATGTTGCCGGTGGCGCCCGGCCGGTTCTCGATCACCATCTGCTGGCCGAGCCGGACACTGAGGCGTTCGCCGTAGAGGCGCGCGGCGATGTCCGTGGTGCCGCCCGGCGGGAACCCGACCAGCATGCGGACCGGCCGCGACGGGTAGTCGCCCGCACCGGACTGCGCGCGGGCGGACCCGGCGCCGGTCGCGATGGCGGTGAAGGCGAAGCTGCCGAGCAGGGCAGTGCGGCGGTCAAGGATCATTTCACCGTCTTCCTCCCTCGGCGGCGCACCGGCGCCGCCCCCTGGAGGAACTCTAGCCGCCGCCCGCGCGGCGCGGCCAGCGCCGCGCGGCCGCGCCCGCCCCCCGGTGTGCCCGCGCGCTCAGTCGATCGTCGCGCCGGAGCGCTCGACCACCTGCGCCCACTTCGCGATCTCGGCGCGGATGAAGGCCTCGAAGGCCTCGGGCGTGGTGCCGCCGTCCGGCGTCAGCCCGGGCGGCATGCCGCCGAGCTCGGCAAGCTTCCCGCGCGTCTCTGGCTCCTTCACGATGGCGTCGATCTCGCGCCCGAGCCGCTCGACGATCGGGCGCGGCGTGCGCGCCGGGGCCTGCACGCCGAACCAGGCCGTCGCCTCGACACGGGGCAGCCCCTCCTCGGCCGTCGTCGGGCAGTCGGGCAGGGCCGGCGAGCGGGCCGCGGTGGTGACCGCGAGCGCGCGCAGCCGCCCGTCGCGGATGTGGCCGAGCGCCGAGGGCAGGTTGTCCACCGCGACATGGATGCGGCCCGCCACCGCATCGACCAGCATCGGCCCGGCGCCGCGGAACGGCACGTGGGTCATGTCGATCCCGGCCTCGAGCTTCAGCAGCTCGCCCGTCATGTGCAGGCTCGTGCCGCTGCCGGAGCTGCCGATGTTGAGCTGGCCCGGCCGCTCCTTGGCATAGGCCACGAGCTCGCGCAGCGTGCGGACCGGCAACGAGGGGTGCACGAAGATCACGTTGGGCACCCGCACCACCAGCCCGACAGCCGCCAGATCCTCCGGCCGGTAGGGCATGCGCTGCTTGTAGAGCGCGTAATTGATCGCTCCCGAGCTGATGGTCTGCATCAGCAGGGTGTGGCCGTCGGGCTCCGCCTTCGCCACGACGTCGGCGCCGAGGTTGCCGCCCGCGCCGGGACGGTTCTCGATCACCACCTGCTGGCCGAGCCGCTGGCTGAGGGGCGGGGCGATGATGCGCGCGGCGATGTCCGTGGTGCCGGCGGGCGGGAAGCCGACCACCAGGCGGATGGTGCGGCTCGGCCAGCCGGCGGTCTGCGCCCCGGCGGGGCGGGCGGCGGGCAGCGCGGCGGCGCCGGCGAGGGCGCCCGTGGCACCCTGCAGCAGGGCGCGGCGGGGGAACGGCATGGCGGTGATCCTCCTCTTCGGTCGCCCCTGAGCGGATTTCCGCGCAACGGTCAACCGGCCGCCGCCGCGGCGGATGCGCTTCGGCACGCGCCGCCGCTCCCCCCGGATCGCGCGGCCTCTCCGTTCGGGCATCCGCCTGCGTGCGCAGGAATGCGCGCAGCCCGGGAACTCGGGCCGCGTTCGCCCGATGGAGCGTCGGCGCCGGCGCGTGACGCGAGGGCAGCCGGCACGCCGGGTTGCCTCGCCGCCGTCGGCGCGCCATGGATGTGGCGGCCGGCGCGGGCCGGTCGCCGGCGGATCGGTCGCCGGCGGGCCCGGGAGGCGGGCGGCCGGACGGGCGGCGCATGGGGTTCTTCCGGATCTACGGCAGGGTGCTCGGCCTGCTCGGGCCCGACCGGTGGGTCGCGATCGCGCTCGCCTTCGCCTCCTTCGCCATGGCCGGGCTGCAGTTCCTCGAGCCGGTGCTGTTCGGCCGGCTGGTGGACGTGCTCTCCCGTGCCGACCGGCTCGATCCCGCGCAGGTCTGGGCCGAATCGCTGCGCCTGCTCGCGCTGTGGACCGCGGTCGGGCTCTCCGGCATCGGCGCCAACGTCGCCGTCGCGCTGCTGGCGGACCGCATGGCGCACCGCAACCGCCTCGCGGTCATGGCCCGCACCTTCGAGCACGTGCTCTCGCTGCCGCTCTCCTTCCACGGTCACACCCAGACCGGGCGGCTGATCAAGGTGATGCTGGTCGGCGCCGACAGCCTGTTCTGGCTCTGGCTCTCCTTCTTCCGCGACAACCTCAACACCCTGCTCGCCATCTTCGTGCTGCTGCCGATGACGCTGCTGCTGAACTGGCGGCTCGGCCTGCTGCTGATCGGGCTTGTGGTGCTGTTCGGGGCGCTGACGGCGTTCGTCGTCAACCGCACCGAGGAGGCGCAGGGGCGGGTCGAATCGCTCCAGACGCGGCTCGCGGGCAGCGCGCAGGACGCGCTGGCGAACGTCGTCGTGGTGCAGTCCTTCACCCGCCTCGCAGCCGAGACGCGCCTGTTCGGCGACATCGTCCGCCAGGTGCTGGCGCACCAGTACCCCGTGCTCACCTGGTGGGCGGTGGTGGCGGTCCTGACGCGGGCGGCGAGCACCCTCACCGTCATCGCCATCTTCGTCCTCGGCACCTTGCTCCACATGCGCGGGCTCGCGACGGTGGGCGAGATCGTGAGCTTCATGGGCTTCGCCATCCTGCTGATCGGCAAGCTGGAGGGCGCGGTCGGCTTCGTCTCCCGGCTGGTGCTGCAGGTCCCGGCGCTGCGGGAACTGTTCCAGCTGCTCGACACCCGCAGCACCGTCCCCGAGAGACCGGACGCGATCGACCTGCCGCGGGCCAAGGGTGCGGTCGCCTTCGAGCATGTGGTGTTCGCCTATCCCGGCGGCCCGCGCGTGCTCGACGACGTCTCGTTCGAGGTCCCGCCAGGCCGCACCGTCGCCCTGGTCGGCCAGACCGGCGCCGGGAAGTCCACGGCGATGGCGCTGCTCCAGCGCATGTGGGACCCGCAGGAGGGGCGGATCACGCTCGACGGCTACGACCTGCGCGACCTCACCCTGGAATCGCTCCGCCGCAACATCGGCGTGGTGTTCCAGGAGAGCATGCTGTTCAACCGCACGATCCGCGACAATCTCCTGGTCGGCCGCCCCGACGCGACGCAGGAGGAGATCGAGCAGGCCTGCCGCATGGCGGAGGCGCACGACTTCATCCTCCGCCAGCCGCAGGGCTACGACACCCTGATCGGCGAGCGTGGCGCCACGCTCTCCGGCGGCCAGCGCCAGCGCCTCGCCATCGCGCGCGCCCTGCTCAAGGACCCGCCGGTGCTGATCCTCGACGAGGCGACGAGCGCGCTGGACGCGGCGACCGAGGCGCGGGTGCAGCGGGCGCTCCGCGCGCTGATGAGGGGGCGGACCACCTTCGTCATTGCCCACCGCCTGTCCACCGTGCGCGAGGCCGACGAGATCCTCGTGTTCGACGCCGGCAGGATCGCCGAGCGCGGCACCTATGCCGAGCTCGTCGCGGCGGGCGGCCGCTTCGCGGATCTGGTGCGGACCCAGCTCACCGGCGGCGCGCCGGCCGCGGCCCACGCGGCGGAGTGAGACCCGCCCCGGGGCGCGCCGCACGGCGCGCTTGCGCTGCGCCGCGATAAGCTGGCAGCGTGATCGCCTGGCACAGAGGGCCGGCCGACCCGGATCGCCCCCCTCCTGTCGCGGCGCGGCGCTTCCGGGCCGTCCCACCCGTCGAGGAAGGGGAGCGCGCCGCCATGACCATCGCCGAGATCCTCCGGCGCAAGGGCACCCAGGTGATTTCGGTCGGACCGAGGGACGGCGCCGCCGCCATCGCCCGCATCCTGGCGGAGCACCGGATCGGCGCGGCGCTGGTGCGCGACGAAACCGGCGCGGTGCTCGGCATCGTCAGCGAGCGCGACTTCGTGCGCGCGCTCGCCGAGGGCGGGGAGGCGCTGCTCGGCATGGAGGCGCGGCAGCTCATGACGCAGGTGCTGCACACCGTGACGCCGCGCACCTCCGTCGTCGAGGCGCTGGGCATGATGACCGACCGCCGCGTCCGCCACCTGCCGGTGCTGGCGGAGGATGGGAGCCTCGCCGGAATGGTCTCGATCGGCGACCTGGTGAAGCACCGGATCGTCGAGATCGAGCACGAGGCCGAAGAACTGCGGAGCTACGTCGCCCAGGCCGGGTGAGCCCGCGTCCGGCGCCGGGTGCCCGGCGGCGCCCGCCGCGCACCGGGCGAAGAGTCGGCTTGCGCGCGGCCGCGCCGCGGGCAATCTTCGGCCGCAACGAGAGGCATCGCCCCGGGGGGACGACATGACGATCCGACGCCGCGATATCCTGGCCGCCGGCGGCGCTGCGCTGGCCGCTGCCGCCCTTGTGCCGCCGCGCCGGGCGGCGGCGCAGCAGGTGCGCTGGCAGATGGCCACGCCCTATCCGGACGGCAATTTCCACACTCGCAACATCCGCGAGTTCGTCGGGGAGATCGAGCGCGCGTCCGAGGGGCGGCTCGCCGTGCAGGTGCACAGCGGCGCCAGCCTGCTGCGCATGCCCGAGATCAAGCGCGGCGTGCAGACCGGCCAGGTGCAGATGGGCGAGATCCTGCTCACCGCCTACGCCAACGAGGATCCGTTCTTCGACGCCGACGCGCTGCCCTTCCTGGTGACCAACTACCAGGAGGCGAAGAAGCTCTCCGACCTGCAGAAGCCCTACGTCGAGGCGCGGCTGCAGCGCCAGGGCCTGATGCTGCTCTACATGGTGCCCTGGCCGCCCGCCGGCTTCTACACCAACGAGCCGCTGAGGAGCCTCGAGCAGCTCCGCGGCACCCGGTTCCGCACCTTCAGCCCGCTGACCAACCGCTTCGCCCAGCTCGTCGGCGCCAACCCGACGCTGGTGCAGCAGGCGGAGCTGGCGCAGGCCTTCGCCACCGGCATCGTGCAGGCGATGGTCACCTCGGCGCAGACCGGCGTGGACACCGCCGCCTGGGACTACGTGAAGGTGTTCACGCCGGCCGGATTCTCGATGACCAAGAACGCCGTGATCGTCCGCCGCCGCGACTTCGAGGCGCAGCCCGCCGCGCTGCAGCAGGCCATCCGCGAGGCCGCGGAACGCGCCGAGGCGCGCGGCTACCGCTACTCCCAGGAGGCGACCGAGTCTACGCAGCGGACCCTGGCGGAGCGCGGCATGACGATCGGCCCGGTGACGCCCGAGCTGCGCGCCCAGTTCCAGCAGGTCAGCCGCACCATGGTGGACGAGTGGATCGCGCGGACCGGCGAGGACGGGCGCAAGCTGATCGAGGCATACCGCGCCGCCTGACGGACGGTGGTCGCGCCCCGGACCAAACGGCGCGGATGCCTCCGCGCGATCGGCGGCGCCCGCGCGCGGCGGCGGGCACGGGGGGTGTCCTCCGGCTCGGCCTGCGCGCGGCGGCGGCCCGGCTGACCGCCCGATGGCGTCGTCCCTGCTTCGCCGCGCGCTCGACGCGCTCTACCTGTTCGGCGGCGTGCTCGGCGCCGTGGCGCTCGCCGCGATCGGGGTGATCATCGCGCTCCAGGTGGGCGGCCGCGCCCTGGGGCGGGTGGTGCTCGGCGCCGACGACCTCACCGCCCTCACCGTCGCCGCCTCGGCCACGCTGCCGCTCGCCTACACCTTCCGCCACGGGGCGCACATCCGGGTGGACCTGGTGATGGGCCGGCTCGCCGGCCGCGCGCGCTTCGTGATGGAGGCGGTGTCGCTGCTGCTCGCGGCCGGCGTCGCGCTCGCCTTCGCCTACGCCATGGCCGACCTGGCCCACGACTCGTTCGAGTTCGGCGAAGTGGCGCAGGGCAGCCTCGCTTGGCCGCTCTGGGTGCCGCAGTCGCTCGTCGCCTTCGGCACCGCGCTGCTCGCGCTCGCGCTGATCGACGACCTCGTCGTGCACCTCGCCGGCGGCACGCCGAGCTACCGCCGCGCCGCGGCGGCCGCCCCGCCCGTTGAACGCGCGGTCGAGGAGGTCTGATGGAGCTGGCCCAGACCGAGGCCGGGCTGCTCCTGCTCGGCTTCCTGTTCCTCGTCCTCGCCCTCGGCGTCTGGATCGGCCTGGCGCTGATGCTGGTGGCGCTGGCCGGGATCGTGGTGCTGCCGCTGCTGATCCCCGGAATGCCGAGCTTCCCCATCGAGAAGGTGATGGGCACCGCGATCTGGCAGGCGATGGCCTCGTGGACGCTCGCCGCCCTGCCGCTGTTCATCTGGATGGGCGAGATCCTGTTCCGCACCCGCCTCAGCGAGGACATGTTCCGCGGCCTCGCGCCCTGGGTGCAGCGCTTCCCGGGGCGGCTGATGCATGTGAACGTGATCGGCTGCGGCATCTTCGCCGCGGTCTCCGGCAGTTCCGCGGCCACCGCGGTGACGATCGGCAAGATGTCGCTGCCGGCGCTGTTCGCCCGCGGCTACCACCCGCCGATGGCGATCGGCAGCCTCGCCGGGGCGGGCACGCTCGGCCTGCTGATCCCGCCCTCGATCGTGATGATCGTCTACGGCGTGGCGGCCGAGGTCTCGATCGTGCGGCTGTTCATCGCCGGCGCGATCCCGGGCCTGATGCTGATGCTGATGTTCAGCGGCTACATCGCCGTGTGGTCGCTGCTCAACCCCTCGCTCACGCCGCCGCCCGACCCGCCGATGCCGTGGCGCCGCAGGCTGCGCGAGAGCGGCCAGCTCATCCCGGTGGTGGCCCTGATCGGCTTCGTCATGGGCAGCATCTACTTCGGCTGGGCGACGGCGACCGAGGCCGCGGCGTTCGGGGTCGTCGGCGCGCTCGCCCTCTCCGCCTGGGGCGGGACGCTGACGCGGGAGAGCTTCGTCGCGAGCCTGATGGGCGCGACGCGCCTCTCCTGCATGATCAACCTGATCCTCGCCGGCGCGGCCTTCCTCACCCAGGCGATGGCCTATTCCGGCATTCCCGCGGCGATGGCGCAGTGGGTCGGGGCGCAGGATTTCAGCCCCTACGTCATCATCGCCTTCCTGACGCTGATTTACCTCGTCCTTGGCTGCTTCATCGACGGCATCAGCATGATCGTGCTCACCGCCTCCGTGGTGCTGCCGATCGTCCAGCAGACCGGTTTCGACCTGCTCTGGTTCGGCGTCTTCATCGTGCTGGTGGTGGAGATGGCGCAGATCACCCCGCCGGTCGGATTCAACCTGTTCGTGCTGCAGGGCCTGACGGGCAGGGACATCCTCTCCGTGGCACGGTATACGCTGCCGTTCTTCCTCCTGATGGTCGCCGCGGTGGCGCTGGTGACGATCTTCCCCGGCCTGGTGACCTGGCTGCCGACGACGGCCATGGCGCGCTGAATCCCATGGCTGCGCTGGCGCGGCGACCCGCGATCCGGATCCGGCCGGCGACCCGCGGGGCAGCCTCCGCAGGACCGGCGGCCGGATCCGCCGGGCTCCGGGATCGCCGGCTCAGCGGGTCTGGGGGGCCATGCTGCCGCCGCCCGGGGCGCCGGTGCCGGTCGCGGCTCCGCCGCCGCCCGCCGCGCCCAGGGCCTGCATCGTCGGCTGGTCGAGCCGGCCTGTCGGCGGCAGGTTGTTGGCCTGCTGGAATTCCCGGACCGCGCGCGCCGTCCGCGGGCCCCAGACGCCGTCGATCGGACCGGGATCGAATCCGGCCAACTGCAGGTCCATCTGCGCCTGCCGCACCGTGGGCGAACTCGCCGCGGCGGTGCCCCGCATCGCGCCGGCGCCGGTGCCCCAGTTGTCCCGGCTTGCGGCGACCCGCCGCCGGTCGTCGAGGGACGGCACCCGGGCTTCCGGATTGGTCCAGGGCGGCCGCCCCAGCTGGATCTCCTCCGGGCTCGTCACCGCGCCGGTGATGCCGCCGGCCACGCCGCCGACCCCGGCGCCGGCCAGGGCGCCCACCGGGCCGGCCAGGGCCCCGATGCCCGCGCCGGTCGCGGCGCCCGCCGCAGCCCCGCCGGAGACGCGCTCGCCCTGCGTGTAGCCGCAGGCGGCGACGAGCAGTGTCAGCGCCGCCGCACCAGCCGTTGTCCATCTCATGACCTGGCTCCTTTCCGGTGTCGTCACCCGCAGCACCGCCGGCTGCCGTCCGGTTGGCGCGAGGACCTGCACGCCGGGCGCGGCGCCTTCGGGCGCCGCCGCGCAGGGCACGGGCGGCGGCCAGCCTGCGCGAGCAACGCCGCCCTCTCGGAATGGTTGCGTTCACCGCGTATTCCCCTCGCAGCTCGTGGCCCCGCTGGCGCGATGGTGACCGATGCCGCGACGCCCACCGCATCGTCGGATCGCATCGTTCCGCCTAGGATGCGCGGACGGCGCCGCGACGTGGGGCATCGCCGCGCTGCCTCTGTCCGGAGGGCCCGCCATGGCACTACTGCCAACGCCGCACGAGCCGGCCTGGGTGCGCGAATTCAAGGCCTTCATCCTGCGCGGCAACGTCCTCGACCTCGCCGTCGGAATCATCATCGGGGCCGCCTTCACCGCGATCGTGGCCTCGGTCGTGGACGATCTGATCAACCCCGTCATCGGCCTGCTGGTCGGCGGGATCGACTTCTCCAACGTCTTCATCGTGCTGAGCGGGGAGCGTCGGCCGACGCTGGAGGCGACGCGCCAGGGCGGTGCCGCGGTGCTCGCGATCGGCAGCTTCGTCAACGCGGTGATCAAGTTCCTGATCGTCGGCTTCGCCATCTTCTGGCTGGTGAAGGGGCTCACCCGGTTCAGGCAGCGCGAGGCGGAGAAGCCCGCCGAGGCGGTTCCGCCGGCGCCGACGCCGACCGAGGCGTTGCTGCGGGAGATCCGCGACGAGCTGCGCACGCGGAACGCGGCGGCGCCGGGCCCGGGTCCGGCCGGAAGCTGATCCGCCGTCGGGGGACGACGATCGCCCCGGCCGCGGTCCCCCCTCGAGACGCGAGGGCGTTCCTGCGGCGCGGCCGGGCACCCGGACGCGCCTGACACGGCCTGGGGTGCCGGCCATCCCGTCCCGCCGGACGGCGCGCGTGCGAGGGGCTACGCCCGCGCAGGCGAAGCCGGCGATGCGATGGGATCGGCATGAGGCGCGCGGGCCGCTTCCTCCCGACCGGGAAGCGCCCGGACCCGCCGGCGCTGCGGCTGCCCGCCGCGCCGCGCCTCAGCGTGCCGCGGCGTCGCGCACCCGCCACGCCTCGACCCAGAGCGAGGAGGGGTTGAGGTGCCCGGTCGGCCGCACGCCCTCGAGCCAGGGCGGCCAGACATGCGCGTCGGCGCGGAACCAGAGCGGCAGCGCCGGCAGCTCCTCGGCGTAGATCGCCTGCAGCCGGCGCCACATCGGCCGGCGCCGCTCCGGGTCCAGCTCCAGCGGGAGGGCCTCGATCAGCGCGTCCATCTCGGCGTTGCGGAAGCCGCCGTAGTTCTGGCCGGAGAAGTTCCGCTCCGCGCGCGGGATCTCGTCCGAATGGAGGGTCGAGCGCGGCACGCCCTCCGGCGCGCTGATCCAGGCGAACAGGGCGAGGCCCTGGAAGCGCCGGCGCGACAGGGTCTCGCCGAAGAACACGCGCGGCGGCTCGTTCCTGATGCGCGTCTCGATCCCGGCGGCGCGCCACATGCCCTGCAGCACCTGCTGCACCTGCTCGCGCGAGCGGTTGCCCGCGGTGGTCATCAGCTCCAGCGCGAGCCGTTCGCCGGCGGCGTTGCGGCGGATGCCGTCCGGGCCGCGCCGCCAGCCCGCCTCGTCGAGCAGCGCCGCGGCGCGGGCGGGATCGAAGGGCCACTGCCGCACCTCGGGATCGTGCATCGGATCGAGCGGGCTGACGCCGCTGTGCGCGATCGGCTGGCGGTTGTCGAAGAGGCGCGCGGTGATCTGCGCGCGGTCCGTCGCCATCAGCAGCGCCTGGCGGACGCGGCGGTCGGCGAGGATCGGGTTGTCGAGCATCACGTCGAGATGCTCGTAGATCAGGCCCGGCTTGTACGCGAAGCGGAAGCGGCCGCCGGTGCGGCGCTCGAGCGCGATCGCCTGCTCGATCGGCAGGCCGAGCTCGCCCGCGACCATGTCGATCTGGCCGGCGAGGAGCTGGGCCTCGAGCGCCGGCGTGCTCTCGACCGTGCGGACGGTGATGCGCCGGAAGGCGGGGGCGGGGCCCCGCCACTCGGCGTTGCGCTCCAGCGTCACGGAGGCGCCCGGCTGGACGGCCGCGATCCGGTAGGGGCCGTTCCACAGGCCGGGATTCGCGGTCTCGGTGTCGTAGGCGGTGCGGGTGCGGTAGGTGCGCGGATCGGCCTCCCACCGCGCGCGCTCGATGCGCGCCGGCAGCGGCTGGAAGTCGCCGGCGGAGGCGTATTCGAAGGTCACCCTGTCGAAGCGCAGGGTGACGGTGCGCGGGTCCACGACGATCAGCTCGTAGGCCGAGCGGTAGAACTCGGCCGGGCCGAAGCCGGTGGCGAATTCGCGCCCCGCCTCCCAGGCGAAGCGCAGGTCCTCGGCGCTGACGGGGGTGCCGTCGCCCCAGCGCAGGTCCCCGCGCAGGCGGTAGGTGACCCGGATGCCGGGCTTGCCGTCCGGCGTCGTCTCCCGCTCGGCGAGGCCGTTGTCGAGCGAGGGAAGGGTCTCGCAGGCGAGGCAGGTCAGGCGCCAGTCGGCGTCCCAGGCGGTGAGGGGGCGGCGCACGAAGCCCAGCACGTAGGACTTCGCGGCCATGTTCTCGATGTTGGGGTGGAAGGTGGAGGGATACTGGGTGATGCCGATCGTCAGGGCGTCGCGCGACGGCGCCGCGGCGTCCTGCGCGGCGGCGGCGCTGCCGAGGCAGAACGCGCCGGCGAGGATCAGGAGCGGTCGGACGGCGTCCATGGCCGCGGCGCCGAGCCGGGAGCGAGGATCACCGGGATGCCCTCCCGCGCGCCGGGCGGCCGGATGGGCCTCCTCCGGACCGTGCGCGCCGCGCCGCCTCGCCGCGCGGGCCGCCGCTCGGGCCGACGACCGTCGTCCCCATCTCCGCCTCACTCCGCCGCCCGCCTCGCCTCCTCGACGCTGCCGATGCCCCCGTGCGCCTTCGACCACGCCACCGGGTCCTCCAGGAACCGGCGCACCTCGCGGAGCGCCGTCTCCTCGAAGTAGGGGCGCTCCTTGCACACCTCCAGCACGTCCCACCAGGTGCAGAGGTGGTGCAGCGAGAGGTTCATCTTCTTCAGCGTCTCGAAGCTGCCCGGGAAGACGCCGTAGAAGAACACGACGAAGGTGTGCTCGCAGACCGCCCCGGCGTCGCGCAGCGCCTGGGCGAAGCGGATCTTGGAGGCGCCGTCGGTGGTCAGGTCCTCGACCAGCAGCGTGTTCTTGCCCTCCGGCACGTCGCCCTCGATCTGGGCGCCGCGGCCGAAGCCCTTGGGCTGCTTGCGCACATAGGCCATCGGCGCGAGCATGCGGTCGGCGATCCAGGCGGCGAAGGGGATGCCCGCCGTCTCGCCGCCCGCCACCACGTCGATCGTCTCGTAGCCCACGTGGCGGCCGATCTTCTCCACGCCGAGGTCGCAGATGCGGTTGCGGGCGCGGGGGAAGTAGATGATCTTGCGGCAGTCGATGTAGACGGGGCTCTTCCAGCCGGAGGTGAAGGTGTAGGGCTCCTCCGGGCGGAAGTTGACGGCCTTGATCTCGAGCAGGATGCGCGCGGTGGTCAGCGCGGCGTCGCGGTCCCAGTCGGAGGCGTGGTGCGCAGGCATGGGGGGTCCCTCGGTCTGCCCCGTTCCTAATCGGCGGGCCGCGCGGCGTCCATGACGGAACGCGCGCCCGGGCAGGACCGCGTGCTTGTGCTGGCCGATCCCCGGGCGGGGACGGCGGCGCAGGCGCTCGGCATCGCGGAGCGGCTTGGGGAGCCGTTCCGGACCATTCCGCTGGCCTGGTCGGCGCTGGCCGGCCTGCCGTTCCCCTGGCCGACCCTGGCCGGCCTCGCCACGGGGCCGCGGCGGGCGGTGCGGGAGCTGGCTCCGACGCCGCGCCTGGTGATCTCCGCCGGCCGGCGCGCGGCGCCGGTGGCCTTGTGGCTCAAGCGCCACCGCGGGGCGCGGACCGTGCACTGCATGCGGCCCGGCCCCGGCGCCGCCCGGTTCGACCTGCTGGTGCTCGGCCGCCACGACGCGCCGCGGGAGGCGCCGAACCTCCTCCCGGTCCTCGGCGCCGTCCACCGGGTCACCGCGGCCCGCCTGGCCGAGGCGCGCGCCGAATGGGCCGAGGCGCTGACGCTCCTGCCGAGCCCCCGTGTCGCGCTGCTGCTCGGGGGGCCGTCGCGGGCGGTTGGCCTCGACCCCGCGGTCGCGGCGGCGCTCGGGGCCCGGGTGGCCGGATTCGCAGGGTCGGTGCTGGCGACCGCCAGCCGCCGGACCGGCGCGGCGGCGACCGAGGCGCTGTCGGCGGCGATCTCCTCCGTCCCGCACCGCCTCTACCGCTGGGGGGAGATGGGGCCGAATCCCTATCTCGGCTTCCTCGCCTGGGCCGACGCGGTGGTGGTGAGCGGCGACTCGGTCTCGATGATCTCCGAGGCGCTGGCCGGCACGGCCCCGGTCTTCATCGCCGATCTCGGCGTGTCCGGCGCGCGCCAGCGGCGCCTGCACGAGAGCCTCTACGCCGCCGGCCAGGCGCGGCCCATCGAGGCGGCGCCGGCGCCCTTCCGCCGCGCGCCGCTCGACGAGAGCGGGCGGGTGGCGGCGGCGATCCGGGCGCGCGGGCTGCTGGAGGGACCGGGATGATCTGCGGTGGCACGCGGCGCATGGCGCGCGGCGGGCAGGGGTGGCAACCTGCCCGCATCATGCCTCGCCGCCTCCGTTTCGCCCGATTCGCCCTGGCTCCGGCGGCGGCGCTCTGCGCCGCCGCGGCGGGGCTCGCCCTGCCCGGCACCGCCCGCGGGCAGCCCGCCGAGTTCGGCTGCCCGCGCTACGTGGATGTCGCGCCGATCGCCGACGTCAATGCGCCGGCGGGCTGGAGCGCGGCGTCGCGCCTCACCCGGCGCTGGCTGCGCGGGGCGGAGGTGTTCGAAGGCGACCCGGCGGCCAACCGGCCCCTCCGGGGGCGGCTCGTGGACCAGTCCCGCGGCACCACGGAGTGGACGATCACGCCCGGCGCGGAGACGCCCACGCTCGTCTGCCTGTACCAGGGCACCGACGTGACACTGACGCGCCCCATCCCCTACGGGGTGCGGCGCTGCGCCACCGCCTTCGCGCGCCCCGACCCGTTCGGCCGCCGCACCGACGAGGACAATCCGAGCGGCCGGACGCTCCTTGTCGTCTGCCGCTGAGCCGCCCGCCCGCGAATGGCGGGGCACGCCGCCGGCCGGCGTGCGCGTCGGTTCAGCCGCGTCCGATCCGCGTCCAGCGCGCCGTCGGGCCGATGTCGAGGTGCACGAACCCCCCGTAGAGCCCGATGCCCATCATGCCGAGGCGCTGCGAGACCGCATGGGCGGCGAGCGCGAGGTCGAGCGGCGCGATTCCGCGCATCGCGATGTCGGCCGCCTTTCCCTCCAGGTGGTAGCTGCGCGGCGATGCGGCCTCGCCGATCGAGGCGTTGGTGCGCGGCGTGCGGTAGCCGGAGAGCAGCCTGAGCGGCCGGTCGAAGCCGAAGCTCTCCTGCAGGATCGCGAGCAGGTCGATGAGTTGCGGCGGCAGCGGCCCGGGCAGGTTCTCCCGCACGTCGCGGAACAGGTGCTGGAGGCGGGCGAGGGCGTTGAAGTCGTAGCCGCCATCCTCGCGCCGGTAGGTGGCGGCGAGTTCCTCGTTCCGCTGGTTCACCACCCAGATCAGACGCCGCATCGGGCGGGCGCGGGCGGAGGACGGGGCGACCAGGCCGAGCGCGCCGGCCGCGGCCGCGACGAGCACCTGGCGTCGGGGCGGGTTCCTCATGGCGCCGGGCAGGGTACACCGTTTCGCCGGTGGCAACGCGAATTTCTTTCCAGCCACTCAACCGGCGGCAGCATGCGCGGGGCGTCGCAAGCCGCGCCGTCGCCCCCGGCCGCCGCAGTCGCGCGACCACCGCCGTCGGCTCCGCGCCGCCCACGCCCCGCCGCATACCGGCGACCGCCGGGCCTGCTCTGGCGCCCGGCAGGACACGTCAGTTCCAGCCCCGGCCCCGCCCGACCGGGTCGTCGGGGTCGTTGTCCGTGACGCGGCGCTCGCGCGCCCGGCTGGCGGCCGCCTCGCCACGCCCACGGCCGACCGGATCGCCGGGATCGGAATCGGTGGCACCGGCGCCGCCCCGGCCGCCACCAGGGGGATCATCCGGGTCCGAGTCGGAGGCGCCGGTGCTGCGCAGCCCCGACCGGCGCCCACGGCCTGGCGGGTCGTTGGGATCGGCATCGGAGGCGCCGCCACCGCCGCGGCCGCGGCCCGGGGGATCGCGGGGATCGGAATCGGACAGGCCGTGGCCGCCACGGCCGCGCCCCGGCGGGTCATCCGGATCGGAATCGGAGGAGCCCGGACCGCCGCGCCCGCGGCCAGGAGGATCATTCGGATCGGAGTCCGAGACGCTCCCGCCCCGGCCTTGGCCTGGCGGATCATCCGGATCGGCGTCGGAGACGCCGCCGCGCCGGCCCTGTCGCCCCGCGCCGCCGCGGCCATCGCCCGGCGGATCGTTCGGATCGGCGTCGGTAAGGCCGGAGCCGCACGGTCGGGACGGAGTTCCGCCGCGGCCCGCCCCGGGCGGATCGCCAGGGTCCGAGTCGGAGATGCCGGTGCGAGGGCCACCGCCCTTCGGTGCCGCCTCGGAGTTGGCCTTCGGGCCCTGCGCCGTCGCCCCGGCCGCGGACAGGCCGGCACCGAGCGTCGCGAGGCGCAGGATGAGCAGGCGCCGCGCGAGGCGCGGATCGGGTGGCGATGCGGGCATGGCGCGGGGCGCGGCTCCGAACGAACTGAAAATCATTGTCCAGCGTCGGGCGCGCGCAGACAAGCGCGATGCGAAGGGCGCGCTTGCCTTAATGTTCGTTTTTTGTTCCTATCGCGCCATGAGCAACGGAACAGCCCGGATCCTCGATCCCGCCATCGCCATCCCGCCGCCACCGCGACAGGCGATTCGGATCGGCCCAGCGCCGCGCTGCCGCCGGCCGCGACGTTCCGCGCGCGGCGCGATCGAGGAGGCGTTGCTTGCCTTCACGCTCGGCCTGGCCTGCGCCTGGCTCCTGGTCGAGCTGGCGCTCTGGCTGGGAAGCGGTTGAGCGGGGCCTCGCGCCGCCGGCCCCGGTCAGCCGGCCGACGCGCCGCCTTCCGCGCGCCGCCCGGCCAGCACCTGGTGCGCGTGGCGCAGCGCCGCCGCCATCTGCGCCGCCGGCACGGCGCCGGAGAACAGCAGGTGCCGGTCCAGGATGAAGCTCGGCACGCCGGTGAGGCCGGCGCCGCGCAGGGCATGGTCCTCCGCCAGCACCTCCTCGCGCGCGGCGAAGCCCTCGGCGAAGGCGTCGAGCGTGGCGGCATCGAGCCCCGCCTCGGCGCCGATCGCGGCGAGGACGGCGCGGTCGCCGATGTCGCGCCCCTCCTGGAAATAGGCGCGGAAGATTCCCTCCACGACGGCGTCCTGGCGCCCGCTCGGCTCCGCCAGGCGGATCAGCCGGTGCGCCTCGACGGTGCTGGGCGTGCGCGCCATGCGGTCGTGCCGGAACTCCAGCCCGACGGCGCGCCCGGCCTCCGCCACCTGGGCGTCGAGCTGGCGCGAGCGCTCGAGGCTGCCGAATTTCCGCTCGCGGTAGCGCTGGCGGTCCACGCCTTCCGGCGGCATGCCGGGGTTGAGCTGGAAGGGGCGCCAGCGGACCGCGAAGCGCAGGCCGTCGCGGGCGGCGAGCTCCTCCAGCGCGGCGGCGATCTGGCGCTTGCCGATCCAGCACCAGGGGCAGATGGCGTCGGAGACGACATCGAGCTGGCCCGCGGCGTGGGTGCCCCCGGCCGGGCGCACGCTGGCGGCGGCTTCGGGCCCGCAGCCTTCGGGGGTGCACGCGGCGCCCGTCGCGGCGTCCCCGGCGATCCGGTCGTGCTCGGCCATCGGCGAATCTCCTCCTGCTCCGGAGAGGGTGGGGGCGCCGGAAGGGCGGCGCCAGAGGCAAAAGCCGTACTGCCCGGCTTCGCGCACAGGCGGCGGGCCGCGTCGGCGCCCCTGGCGTCGCCGGCGACCGATGCCGCCGGCATCAGACGGCGAGGTAGCGCGCCCGCAGCGCCTCCTCGGCCAGCAGCGTGGCGAGCGGACCCGCCCAGCGGATCGCGCCGGTCTCCAGGATCAGCGCCCGGTCGCCGACCGCGGCGGCGAGGCGCAGGTTCTGCTCCGACACCAGGATGCCGAGACCCTCCGCCCGCAGCGCCCGCACCGCCTCGGCCAGCCGCTCCACCACCACCGGCGCCAGCCCCTCGGAGGGCTCGTCGAGCAGCAGCAGGCGCGGATTGCCCGCCAGCGTCCGGGCGATGGCGAGCATCTGCTGCTCGCCGCCGCTCATCCGTCCCGCCGGGCGGTCGCGCAGCGCGGCGAGGGCAGGGAACAGCGCGAACAGGCGCTCCTCCGTCCAGCCGCGCTGCCCGGCCGGGGCCGGACGCATCCCGACCGCGAGATTCTCGCGCACCGTGAGCCCGGCGAAGATGCGCCGCTCCTCCGGCACGTAGCCGAGCCCGGCGCGGGCGATGCGGAAGGGCGGCTGGCCGGCGAGATCGCGCCCCTCGAGGCGCACGCGCCCGGCGGCGGGCGGCACCAGCCCCATGATCGCCTTGAGCGTCGTGCTCTTGCCCGCGCCGTTGCGGCCGAGGAGGACCACCACCTCGCCGCGCGCGACGTGGAAGGTGAGCCCCGCCAGGATGCGGGCGCGGCCGTAGCGCGCCTCCAGCCCCTCCACCGCCAGCAGAGGGGGCGCCGCGGCAGGCCCGGTCACACCGAGATCCACCCGAGATAGGCGGCGCGCACGCGCGGGTCGGCGCGCACCGCCTCCGGCGTCCCCTCCGCCAGCACCCGGCCGCGGTCGAGCACCACCACGCGATCGGCATGGCCGAACACCACGTCCATGTCGTGCTCGGTGAACAGCACGGCGATGCCGGACTCGCGCGCGAGGCGGACGACCAGGGCCATCAGCGCGCCGCGTTCGGCCGGGGCCATGCCGGCGGTCGGCTCGTCCATCAGCAGCAGGCGCGGCGCGCCGGCGAGCGCGATGGCGAGCTCGACCCGCTTGAGGTCGCCGTAGGCGAGCACGCCGCAGGCCCGCTCCGCCTGCTCCGCCATGCCGACGCGCGCGAGCAGCGCCTCGGCCTCCCGGCGCATCCGCTCGCGCGCCGGGCGCCACAGGCCGAACAGGCGCCGGGCGTGCGAGAGCAGCGCCATCTGCACGTTCTCGCGCACGGTCATCGAGCCGAAGGTCGCGGTGATCTGGAAGGTGCGCCCGACCCCGGCGCGGAAGACGCGCGGCGGCGGCAGGCCCGTGATGTCGGCGCCGGCGAGGCGCACCGTGCCGGCCTCCGGGCGGAGCTGGCCGCCGATCAGGTTGAAGCAGGTGGTCTTGCCGGCGCCGTTCGGGCCGATCAGGGCGAGCAGCTCGCCCGCCCGCACGGCGAGCGAGACGCCGTCCACCGCCCGCACCCCGCCGAAGCTGCGCACCAGGCCGCGCGCCTCGAGAACGGGAGGCGTGGCCGCCGCCACGCTCATGGCCGCGCGGCGGCCATGCGCGCCTCCCACCGCCGCCGCGCCGCGCCGGCGAGGCCCTCGGGGAAGAACAGCACCAGCGCCACGATGGCGAGGCCGAGCACCAGGCGCCAGTGCCCGGTCGCGCGCACGAGCTGCTCCGACAGCCCGGCGTAGGCGAGGGCGCCCCAGATCGGCCCGGTCACGGTCTGCACCCCGCCGAGCAGCACCATCAGCAGCGCGTCCACGCTGCGCGGGATGGCGAGCAGGGTGGGGAAGACGCTGCCCTTGCCGTAGGCGAAGAGCGCGCCGGCGATGCCCGCCATGGCGGCGGCGAGGGCGAAGGCGAGCCAGCGGACCGGCACCGCGGGAATGCCGATCGCCGCCGCCCGCGGCCCGCTGTCCCGCAGGGCGCGCAGCGCGTAGCCGAAGGGCGCGTGCACCGCGCGCAGCAGCAGGAAGCCGGCGCCGGCGCAGAGGGCGAGGACGAGATAGGTGAAGACCAGCCGGTCGCGCGCCCAGGGATCGGGCCAGACGCCGAGGATGCCGTTGTCGCCGCCCGTGACCTCGACCCACTGGAAGGCGACCGACCAGGCGATCTGCGCGAAGGCGAGGGTGAGCATCGCCGAATAGACCCCGGAGAGCCGCACGCAGAACCAGCCGAAGCCGAGCCCCGCGAGGCCCGCCGCGATCGGGGCGAGGGCGATGCCGGCGGCCATCGGCGCCGCGAGGTGGTGGGCCAGCAGCGCCGCCGCATAGGCGCCGATGCCGAAATAGGCGGCGTGGCCGAAGCTCGCCATGCCGCCGGGGCCCATGAGGAGGTGGAGGCTCGTGGCGAACAGGACGAACACGGCGAGGTCGGCGAGGACGCTCAGCGCGTAGTCGCCGAGAAAGGGCGGCAGGGCGAAGGCGAGAGCGAGGGCCGCGAGGCCGAGCCGGCGCACCGGGGCGGGGGCGGGGCGGACCACCGGCTCGGCCGCGCCGGCGGCGGCGGGCGCGGCCCCGGCCGGGGCGGCGCCGAGCAGGCCGTGCGGGCGCAGCACCAGCACCACCGCCATCACCAGGAAGACCAGCACCAGGGTGATGCGCGGAAAGATGAGTATGCCGAAGGCGTGCAGCTCGCCGATCAGCAGCGCGGCGAGGAAGGCGCCGCCGAGCGAGCCGAGCCCGCCCACCACCACGACCACGAAGGCCTCGACGATCACCGCCAGGTCCATGTGCAGGTTCACCGATTCGCGCGGCAGCTGCAGCGCGCCGGCGAGGCCGGCGAGGGCGGCGCCGAGGAAGAACACGCCGGTGAACAGCGCCCGCTGGTCCACGCCGAGCGCGCCGACCATCTCGCGGTCCTCGGTCGCGGCGCGGACCAGCACGCCGAAGCGGGTGCGGTGGAACAGCAGCCAGAGCAGGCCGAGCACCACCGGGCCGAGCGCGATCAGGAACAGCTCGTAGCGGGGGAAGCGCAGGCCGAGCAGCGGCAGCTCCGCCGCGCCGCGCAGGCCCGGCGCGCGCGGGCCGAGCAGGTCCTGCGGCCCCCAGATCCAGAGCGCCAGGTCCTGCACGATCAGCACCACCCCGAAGGTCGCGAGCAGCGGGAACAGCTCCGGCGCCCGATAGAGCCGGCGCAGCAGCAGCACCTCGATCACCACGCCGACCAGCCCGACGGCGAGCGCGGCGAGCAGGACCCCGCCCCAGAAGCCGAGCGGCCCCGGCGCGCCGTCCCCGGCGAGGCGCGTCACCAGCGTCCAGCCGATGTAGGCGCCGAGCATGTAGAGGCTGCCATGGGCGAAATTGACGATGCGGCTGACGCCGAAGATCACCGTCAGGCCCGAGGCGACCAGGAACAGCGAGGAGGCGCTGGCGAGGCCGTTCAGCGCCTGGAGGATCAGCGCGTCCATGCGGCGGGAGTGGGGCGCCGTAGCCGGGTGCCGCGGCGCGCGCCGCCCGGCGGCGTTCGCGGTCCCCGTCGCAGGCTCGCGGGAGCAGGGCGAGGCCCGGCCGCCGGCGGGGGCAGGGGGCTCACGAGGCCGATTGCGGCCGCATCTGGCGCACCGCCTCGTCCGGCGGCAGGTACTTCGCGCCGTCGGCGTAGCGCCAGTCCACCATCACGCCCCGCCCGTCGCGCAGCGCCGTCTTGCCGACGAAGGCGCCGAGCGTGGACTGGTGGTCTATGGCGCGGAACTCCACCTCGGCGGTGCCGAACACGGTGGGGAAGCGCAGGCCGCGCATCGCCTCGATCATCGCGTCGGTCCCGGTCGCCCCGCCGGTCCTGCGCAGCATCGTCGCGATGGCGGTGACGGTGTCGTAGCCGACCACGCTGCCGCAGCGCGGCTCCTCGTTGAAGCGCCGGCGATAGGCCTCGCGGAAGGCGTTGTGCCGCGGGTTGTCGAGGTCGGCGTAGGGGTAGCCGGTGACGATCCAGCCCTCCGGCGCCTCGTCGCCGAGCGGCAGCAGGTATTCCGGCTCGCCGGTCAGCAGCGAGACGACGTGGCGGCGCTCGAACAGGCCGCGGGTGTTGCCCTGGCGGACGAAGTTGGTGAGGTCCTGGGCGAAGGTGACGTTGAAGATCGCCTCCGGCCTGGCCCCGGCCAGCGCCTGCACCGTCGCGCCGGCGTCGATCCGGCCGAGGGCGGGGAACTGTTCGGCGACGAACTGCACATCCGGCCTGGCGCGGGTGAGCAGCTCCTTGAACCAGCGCGCGGCGCTCTGCCCGTACTCGTAATTCGGGGCGACGATCGCCCAGCGCCGGGCAGGCAGCTTCGCCGCCTCCTCCACCAGCATCGCCGACTGCATGTAGGTGGAGGGGCGGAGCCGGAAGGTGAAGCGGTTGCCGCGCGACCAGACCAGCGCGTCGGTCAGCGGCTCCGAGGCGACGAACAGCCGCCGGTGCTGGTTGGCGAAGTCGGAGATGGCGAGCCCGACATTGGAGAGGAAGGCCCCGGCCAGCAGGTGGACCCGCTCGACGTTCACCAGCTCCCCGGCGTGGCGCACCGCGTCCTCGGGCCGTCCGGCGTCGTCGCGGAACACGGTCTCGAGCGGGCGGCCATGGATGCCGCCCTGCGCGTTGACCTCGTCCTGGGCAAGCAGCCAGGCGTTGCGGTAGGGGTGCAGGAAGGCGGGGATGGCGGTGTAGCTGTTGATCTCGCCGATGCGGATCGGTCCCGCCGCGCCGTTCCCGCCGCCATGCGCCGGCTGCTGGGCGAGCACGAGGGCGGGCGCGGCGAGCGTGGCAGCCGCCGCGGCGGCGGTCTGGCGCAACAGCGAGCGGCGCGCGTGCAGCCCGGTCGTCATTCTTGTCGCTCCTTTCCGGCGGGCCGCGGCGGGGAGAGCCCGACTCTCCTCGGCTGCGGGTCCTCGGCCTGCGGGTGATCTGGCCCATGCGCGCGCGGCGGGAAGCCGCCGCAGCCAGGGAGGGAGGAAGGAAAATACGGATCGACTGGCGCCGCAAGCCGGGCCCGCGCAAGGTCGCGTGCGGCTCGTTCGCCCCCTGCCGGGCGCGCGGATCGGCAGGATCGGACGGCTGACCGACCGTGCAGGGAGCCGCGACGCCACCGATGGCGAGGCGCGATGCCGGGCCGGCGCGCGGAATGCCGGATGCCCGCCGCCGGGCGGCGGTCCTGGCCGCGACGGACGGCCCGGCCCGGCAGGGGATCGCGGCACCGGGCGAGGGCCTGTCCGTCACCGCCCGTCGCGTTCCGCGGATTTCACGGCCTGCCAATGGGCCTCCATCGCCTCCAGCGTGGCGTCGGCCGGGGCGAGTCCGGCCGCGGCGAGGGCCTGCTCCACCGCGCTGAAGCGCCGCTCGAACTTGGCGTTCGCCGCGCGCAGGCAGTCCTCCGGGTCAAGGTCGAGTTTCCGCGCCAGGTTCGCCAGTACGAAGAGCAGGTCGCCCACCTCGTCGGCCAGCCGGGCGCGGTCGGGCGCGGGCTGGCCGGGGCGCAGCTCGGCGCGCAGTTCGGCCGCCTCCTCCTCGAGCTTGTCGAGGACGGAGAGGGCGTCGGGCCAGTCGAAGCCGACCCGCGCGGCGCGGCGGGTGAGCTTGGCGGCGCGAGTGAGGGCGGGGAGGGCGACGGGCACGCCGGCAAGGGTGCCGGTCTCGGCCCGGGCGGCGCGCTCGGCGGCCTTCTGGGCCTCCCAGGCGAGGCTCTGTTCCTCGGCCGTTCTCGCTTCGTCCTCGCCGAAGACGTGCGGGTGGCGCCTGACCATCTTCCTAGCAATGTGGTCCGCGACGGCGGCGAAGCCGAACTGACCGGATTCCCAGGCCATTTGTGCGTGATAGACGACCTGGAAGAGCAGGTCGCCGAGCTCGTCCTCGAGCGCCGCCCAGTCGGGGCCGCCGTCATCACCATGGCGAATGGCGGCTTCGACTTCGTAGGCCTCTTCAATGGTGTAGGGCGCGATGCTCGCGAAGTCCTGCATCCGGTCCCAGGGGCAGCCGGCGACCGGGTCGCGCAGCCGGGCCATCACCTGGAGCAGGCGCTCGAGCGCCGTCGCCGCGGATTCCTCCGACGGAGGCATGGGAGACTCCTTCCTGGCCGAGGCATGGAACGCGCCGGGCGCCCGCGGAGTGCGCTCCGGCGCGGGTCGGCCGGCGCGACGCGGCGAGGCTAGCGCGGATCGCGGCCGCGCCCGAGGGGGGCCGGGACGGGAGGCCGCGCCGGCAGGGGCGCGATGGCCGCCGGCGCGGAGTGCCCGACCGCAATCCACAGCGGGCTAATGCCGCATAAGATGTATTATGGAAACTATGCGCCGCTGGGGATAAGCTGGGGAAAATGCCGCGGCCGGGGGCCTCGCCCGCTCCGTGTCCGCCGGACGTTCCGCGAACGGCGCGGGCCGCCAGGCTCCGGCGCGGCGTCAGAGCTCCTCCACCTGCGACACCCCGGGCAGCACCTTCATCGCCTGCATCAACCGCGGGCTCACCTGGAAGCCGCCGGGCAGCGCGATCTCCACCTCCTGGCCCGGGCCGGTGCGCGGGACCAGCACCACCCGCCCGCGGCCGCGGCCCTCGCGGTGCAGCAGCGCGCGGATGTGCTCCACCGCCTCGGTCTGCTCGAGCCAGAGGCGGATGCCCTGGCCCACCCCCTGCGCCGCCTTCTCCAGGGCCTCGACCTCGCTCGCGGTCAGGCGCAGCGTCTCGCCCTCCAGCCGCGCCTCGGCGGTGACGAGGACCGCGGTGCCCTCGGCCAGCAGGTCGCGGCAGCGGTTCAGCACTTCGGAGAACAGCGTCACCTCGAAGGACCCCTGGGCGTCGGAGAGCGTCACCCAGCACATCCGGCTGCCGGTGCGGGTCGTCCGCTCCTTGGTCGCGACCACCGTGCCGGCGAGCTTCAGCCGCGCCGCTCCCGCCCTCGCCCGCTCGGCGATCCGCGCCGAGGGGACGACGCCGAGCCGCTTCAGCGCCTTGGCGTAGGTGTCGAGCGGATGGGCCGAGAGATGGAACCCCACCGCCTCCGCCTCGTGGGCGAGGCGCTCGAGCTGCGGCCAGTCGGGGATGGCGGGCAGGCGGAGCGGCTCGGCGCGGGCGGTGCCGTCGCCGAACAGGCCGATCTGGCCGCTCGCCCGCTCCTCGGCCGCGGCCTGGGCGCGGCGGAGGATCGTCTCGGCGCCGGCGACCAGCCGGGCGCGGTTCCCCTCCAGCGAGTCGAAGGCCCCGGCCTTGGCCAGGTTCTCGAGCTGCATCTTGTTGAGGAGCTTCGGGTCCACCCGCCCGGCGAAGTCCGCGACCGAGGCGAAGGGCCCGCCCCGCGCCCGCTCCGCCACCAGCTCGCGCATCGCGCCGAGCCCGACCCGCTTCACCGCGGCGAGCGCGAAGCGGATCGCGGGCCTGCCGTCCGGGCCTGCCTCCACCGCGAACTCCGCCGCCGAGCGGTTCACGTCCGGCGGCAGCACGGCGATGCCGAGCCGCGCCGCCTCCTGCATGTGGCCCGCGAGCTTCTCCGTCTTGTCGAGGTCGAGCGACATCGAGGCGGCGAGGAAGGCGACCGGGTGGTTCGCCTTCAGCCAGGCGGTCTGGTAGCTGACCAGCGCGTAGGCGGCGGCGTGCGACTTGTTGAAGCCGTAGTCGGCGAAGCGCTCCATCAGGTCGAAGATCTCGCCGGCCTTGGCGGCGTCCACCCCGCGCGCCACCGCGCCCTCGACGAACACCTTGCGCTGCTGCTCCATCTCGGAGCGGATCTTCTTGCCCATCGCCCGGCGCAGCAGGTCGGCGGCGCCGAGCGAGTAGCCGGCGAGCTCCTGCGCGATCTGCATCACCTGCTCCTGGTAGACCATGATGCCGTAGGTCTCTTCCAGGATGTGGCGGATCTTCGGGTGCGGCGGCTCCCACGGCTCGCCGTGCTTGCGGGCGCAGTAGGCGGGGATGTTGGCCATCGGGCCGGGGCGGTAGAGCGCGACCGCGGCGATCAGGTCCTCGAACCGGTCCACGCGCATCTGCCGGAGGCAGTCGCGCATCCCCTGCCCTTCGAACTGGAACACCCCGGCGGCGTCGCCCCGGCGCAGCATCTCGTAGGTCCTCGGGTCGTCGAGCGGGATGCGGGCGATGTCGAGCGCGATCCCCTGGGCCTTCAGGATCTCCAGCGTGCGCTGGATCACCGTCAGCGTCTTCAGGCCGAGGAAGTCGAACTTCACCAGCGACGCCTGCTCGACGTGCTTCATCGAGTACTGGGTGATCAGCATCTCGCTCCGCGGGTCGCGGTAGAGCGGCACGATCTCGATCAGCGGCCGGCGCCCGATCACCACGCCCGCGGCGTGGGTGGAGGCGTTGCGGTAGAGGCCCTCGATCTGCTGCGCGATCTCGAGCAGGCGCGCCACCGTCTCGTCGCCCTTCTGCATCTCCTGCAGCCGCGGCTCGGCCTCGATCGCCTGCTGGAGCGTGACCGGCTTGGCGGGGTTGAAGGGGATCAGCGAGGCGATGCGGTCCACCTGGCCGTAGGGCAGGCCCATCACCCGGCCGACGTCGCGCACCGCCGCCTTGGCCTGGAGCTTGCCGAAGGTGATGATCTGCGCCACCCGGTCGGCGCCGTACTCGCGGCGCACGTACTCGATCACCTCGTCGCGCCGGTCCTGGCAGAAATCTATGTCGAAGTCCGGCATCGAGACGCGCTCGGGGTTCAGGAACCGCTCGAACAGCAGCCCGAAGCGCATCGGGTCGAGGTCGGTGATCGTCAGCGCCCAGGCGGCGACCGAGCCGGCGCCGGAGCCGCGGCCCGGCCCGACCGGGATGCCCCGGGCCTTCGCCCACTGGATGAAGTCGGCGACGATCAGGAAGTAGCCGGAGAAGCCCATCGTCTCGATCACGCCGAGCTCGTAGTCGAGCCGCGCGCGGTAGCGCTCGCGCGTCGCCGCGTCGGCGCCCATGGCGTCGAGCCGGGCCTCGAGGCCGCGGCGGGCCATGTCGCGCACCGTCTCGGCCTCCGTCATGCCGGGCTGGACCTTGGGGCAGACGGGCAGCTCGGGCTTGCGCGGCTCGACCATGACCGCGCAGCGGCGGGCGATGGCGAGGGTGTTGTCGCAGGCCTCCGGCAGGTCGGCGAACAGGGCGCGCATCCTCTCCGCCGGCTTGAACCAGTGCTCCGGCGTGACGCGGCGGCGGTCCGGCTCGGTGAGGACGCGGCCCTCGGCGATGCAGAGCAGCGCGTCGTGCGCCGCGTGCATCGCGGGGTCGGCGAAATAGACGTCGTTGGCGGCGACGATCGGCAGGCCGGCGGCATCGGCGAGGGCGAGCAGCCCGGGCTCCACCGCGCGGTCGAGCTCGAGGCCGTGGCGGTGCAGCTCGACCGCGAGCCGGTCGGGGAAGGCCTCCCGGAGCCGCGCCAGCAGCCGTTCCGCCGCCTCGCGCCGGCCCTCGGCGAGCAGGCGGGCGATCGGTCCGACCGTGCCGCCGGTGAGCAGGATCAGCCCCGCCGCGTGCTCGGCCAGGGTGTCGAGGCGGAGGCAGGGCCTGCCGGAGGGATCGTCGGCGAGGAAGCCGAGCGAGGAGAGGCGCTGCAGGTTGTCGAGCCCCTGCGCATCCGTCGCCAGGGCCACCAAGGGATCGGGCGGCAGCCGCTCCGCCTCGGGGCGCGGGTCGGCGGCGCTGCGCGAGAGGAAGAGCTGGCAGCCCATGATCGGCTGCACCCCCTTTCCCGCGCAGGCCTGGGCGAATTCCAGCGCGCCGAACAGGTTGGCGGTGTCGGTCAGCGCCACCGCCGGCATGCCGGCCTCGCGGGCGAGGCTCGCGAGCTTGTCGGCCTTGATCGCGCCCTCGCTCAGCGAATAGGCGGAATGGACATGGAGGTGGACGAAGCCGCTCACGCGCCGGCTGATCCTGCGATTCGGAAATGTGCACGGTAGCACGACCGGCCGGGCCTGCCCGCCCCGCGGGGCCCGGAGCGCGCCGCCAGGGCGCGGCGGACGGGCGGCAGGGTCGCGTGCCGGCGCTCCTCTTCGCGGACGTTGACCGCCGGGCAGCGCCGCCGGCACCCTTTGCCCATGCGCGCCGCCCTCCCCTTCCTGCCGACCGCCGCGGTCGCGGTCATGCTCGGCGCCGCCGCCGGCGGCGGCGCGCTGGCGCAGTCCAAGCCGCCGCCACTGGGCGCGCCTGGGCCCCAGGGCGGGTTCCCGCCGCCGGGCGCGACACCGGCGATGAAGCCGCCGCCGCTCGGCGCTGCCCCTCTCGGGCCGGCCGGCGCGCCGCCGGCGGCGCCCGCGCGCCCGCCGCAAGTCGCCGGCCTGCCCGCCGCCAAGCCGGCGCCGGCCCCGGCGGGCCCGCCAGGCCCGCCCGGCGCACCGCGCGACGGCATGCGGCCGGTGGCCTCCGGCACCGGCTTCGTGGTCGCGCCCGGCCGCCTGCTCACCAACCATCACGTCGCGGACGGCTGCGCCGAGATGCGCGCGCGCGCCGCGAGCGGCGCGGAGATGCGCGCCCTCGTCATCGCCGCCGACCGCCAGCGGGACCTCGCGCTGCTCGCCGTGCAGGGCGGTGGCGATCCGGGCCCGCCGCTCGCCTTCCGGGGCGCGCCCGAGATCCGGCGCGGCGAGAGCGTGGTGACCTACGGCTTTCCGCTGGCCGGGCTGCTCTCTTCCGGTCCGACCCTGACGACGGGGGAGATCTCGGCGCTCGCGGGGCTCGGCGACAATCCGCGGCAGTTCCAGATCAGCGCGCCGGTCCAGCCGGGCAATTCCGGCGGGCCGCTGCTCGACATGTCCGGCCACGTCGCAGGGGTGGTGGTGGGCAAGCTCAACGCCCAGCGCGTGGCGCAGCGCACCGGCGACATCCCGCAGAACGTGAACTTCGCGGTGAAGGGCGGAGAGGCGATCGCGTTCCTCCGGCGCCACGGCGTCGAGCCGCGGCTGGCCGACAGCGCCGAGCCGCTGCGCAGCGCCGCCGAGGTGGGCGACATCGCGCACCCCTCGACGGTCTTCCTGCGGTGCATGCGCTAGTCGGCGCCGGCCCGACGCGCCGACCATACGAGAAACCGAGAGGGGACGGGCGATGCATCTGCCGGATCGGGTGAGCGGGGCGATCCTCGCCGGCCTCGGCGCGCTCGCCGCCTATGGCGGCTCGCTGCTGCCCGGGGTTCCGGGCCAGGACGTCGGACCGAGCGTGTTCCCGATGGTGATCGGCGCGGGCCTGATCGGCTGCGGCGCGATGGTCGCATTCGGCATCGGCCGCAGCTTCGAGGCGCCCGGGCCGGCGGACGCCGAAGGCGCCGCCCCCGGCGCTCCCCCTCCTCGTCCCGCCTCCCGCTTCGGTGGCCTGCGGGCGCTGCTGCCGCCGGCGCTGCTGATCCTCTACGTGCTCGTCGTCGAGCGGCTCGGATTCCTGCCGACCGCGGCGGTCCTCGTGCTGGTCACGGCGCTCGCGCTCGGCGCGCGGCTGCGCATCGCCCTGCCCTTGGCAGTGGCCGCGCCGCTTGCCGTGCACGTCGTGTTCTCCAGGCTGCTGCGCGTGCCCTTGCCGGACGGCATGCTGCCGGCGCCATGGTAGGGGCCGCCCGATGAGTGAGCTTCTCGAGGGCCTCCGGCTGGTCGCCGCGACCGACGTGCTGGTCGCGGTCTTCGCGGCCGCGGTCTACGGACTCGTAGTCGGGGCGCTGCCCGGCCTGACGGCGACGATGGCGACGGCACTGCTGGTGCCGATCACCTTCTACCTCTCGCCGATCGCGGCGGTGGCGACGATCATCGCCGCCTCGGCGATGGCGATCTTCGCGGGGGACATACCGGGCGCCCTGCTGCGGATCCCGGGCACGCCGGCCTCGGCCGCCTACACCGACGAGGCGTATGCGATGACGCGCAAGGGCCGGCCGGAGATGGCGCTCGGCATCGGCCTGTGGTTCAGCGCGATCGGCGGCATCGTCGGCACCGTCGCGCTGATGGTGATGGCCCCCGCGCTCGCCGAGATCGCGCTGAGCTTCTCGTCTTTCGAGTATTTCTGGCTCGCCCTGCTCGGGCTGATGTGCGCGACGCTGGTGGCGCGCTCCTCGCCGGTGAAGGCGATCGCGGCGATGCTGATCGGCCTGCTGATCTCCTGCGTCGGCATCGAGAACCCGGCGGGGACGCCGCGCTTCACCTTCGGCCTCACCGACCTGCTCGGGGGCATCGAGCCCATCCCGGCGCTGGTCGGCGTCTTCGCCATCTCCGAGGTGATGCGGGCGATGGTCTCGCCCGAGCCGGCGCGGCTGCCGCGGAGGCGCTTCGGCTCGATCCTCAGGGGGCAGTGGGCGCTGACCAGGCGCTACCAGGGCCAGATGTGGCGCGGCAACGTCGTCGGCGTGCTGATCGGCGTGCTGCCGGGCGCCGGGGCCGACATGGCCGCCTGGGTGAGCTACTCCGTGTCCAAGCGGTTCTCCAGGGAGAAGGAGAAGTTCGGGACGGGCCATCCGGAGGGCCTGGTCGAGTCGGGCGCGGCCAACAACGCCTCGCTCGCCTCCGGATGGGTGCCGGCGCTGCTGTTCGGCATCCCGGGCGACACGATCACGGCGATCGCCATCGGGGTGCTCTACATGAAGGGGCTCAACCCGGGGCCGACGCTGTTCACCGAGCGCGCCTCCAGCATGTACGCGCTCTACATCATCTTTATCATGGCCAACGTCATCCTGATCCCGCTCGGCATCGCGATGATCCGGCTGGCGACGCTGGTGCTGCGCGCCCCGCGCTCCGCGGTGCTGCCGGTGATCGTCCTGCTCGCCGCGGTGGGCGCCTTCGCGATCGGCAACAACCTGTTCGCCGTGGTGGTGGTGGCGGCCTTCGGGGTGCTGGGCTTCGTGATGGAACGCAACGGCTTCCCGGTGGCGGCGATGGTGCTCGGCATCATCATGGGCTCGATGGTCGAGACGAACTTCGTCACCTCGCTCATCAAGTCGGACAACAGCCTGCTGCCGTTCTTCGAACGGCCGGTCTCGGCGGTGCTGGCGACGATCACCGCCGGCGCGCTGCTCTGGCCGGTCGTGGCCTGGGCCCTGCGCGCTCGCGGGAGGGCCGGGGCTGCCGCGTAGGGCGGCCCCGGCATCCTCCCGCCGTCAGCCGCGCGCGAGGCCCGCGGCGCGCATCGCCTCGCCCATGGCCCGGTTGGAGCGGTCCATGAAGGCCGCGAATTCCTCGGCATTGCCCCAGGTGCGGCCGAAGCCCCGGGCGTTCATGAACTCGATGTACTCGTTCGACCTGTACACCCGGTCGAGCGCCGCGGTCAGCGTGCTCGCGATCTCCCGCGGCAGGTTCAGCGGCCCGGCGAAGCCGCGCCAGGCGCCCGTGCTGTAGTCGATGCCGAGCGTCTCCTTGAGCGTCGGCACGTCCGGGAAGATCGGGTTGCGCTGCGGCGCCATCACCGCGAGCGAACGCGCCCGCCCCGCCTCGATGATCGCCCGCGCCTCCGGCACCGAGCAGGTGACGAGGTCCACGCCGCCCGCGGCCAGATCCTGCATCGCCGGCGCCGCGCCGTTCGAGGGCACCCAGCGCACGTGGTCGCCGGGCAGCCCCATCGCCTGCAGCCATCCGACCAGGGCGAGGTGCCAGATCCCCCCCTGCCCGGTGCCCGAGGCCTTGAGCTGCCCGGGGCGGCTCGCCTTGATCGCGTCCGCCAGCGACCGGATGTCGCGGTGCGGCGAGGAGGCGTTGACCTGCACCCCCGGCGGATCCTCGTTCATCAGGGCGAGCGGCGTGTAGCTGCGCGGCGTCAGCTGCGTCAGCCCCTGCCAGTGCATCATCGCGATCTCGACCGTGATGATGCCGATCGTGTAGCCGTCCGGCGGCGCCTGCGCGATCGCCGAGTGGCCGACGACGCCGGAGCCGCCGGTGCGGTTGACCACGTTGAAGGGCTGGCCGAGGTCCTTCTCGAGCACCGCGGCGACGATCCGTGCGGTCTGGTCGGTGCCGCCACCGGCGCCCCAGGGGCAGATGATGGTGACGGGACGTTGCGGATAGCGCCCCTGCGCGATCGCGGGGCGCGCGAGGGCGGCGGCGGCGCCGGCCACGAGCAGGCCGCGTCGGGACGTGGTGGTCATCGCGGGTTTCCTCCTTGGAGCCCGGCCCGCCACGGGTCTTGCGCCCGGGCGGCCATGCCGCCGACGCTATCGCGGCGGCGAGTCGGGCCGCAAGCGCCGCGCGCGCTCGGCCGCGGGCGCCGCCGGCCCGGCTTGCCCGCGGACGCGGTCCATGCCTCCATGCGCGGATGCGGGATCGAGAGGCAGCACGGGCAATGCCGCGGCTGGCCCGGACGGGTCGCCGGCAGCGGGCGGTGCCCGCCCCCGGCCGGCCGTCGGGCGCCGGCAGGTGGCCTCGATCCCGCCACGCCCGGCCGCCGCGGCCGCCCGCACCGGGCGCGACCAGACGCGGCAGGCCACGGACACGCGGACAAGGGACGACTTCCCGGTGCATCTCTCGCTCGGCATAGACATCGGCGGCACCTTCACCGACCTCGTCCTGCTCGACCCGCGCGACGGCCGCGCGGTGCTCTGGAAGGAAAGCACCACGCCGGACGACCCGGCGCGCGGCGCGCTGGAGGGCACGCGGCGCGTGCTGGAGCGCGCCGGCGCGCGGGCCGGCGAGGTGGCGCGCGTGGTGCACGCGACGACGCTCTTCACCAACGCGCTGATCGAGCGCAAGGGCGCGCGCACCGGCCTGCTCACCACCGCCGGCTTCCGCGACGTGCTGGAGATCGGGCGCGAGCGGAAGTACGAGCTCTACGACCTGTTCATCGCCATGCCGAAGCCGCTGGTGCCGCGCCCCTGGCGGCGCGAGGCGCGCGAGCGGCTGGCGCCGGACGGCAGCGTGGAGGTCCCGCTCGACCTCGACGGCGCGCTGCGCGAGGCGGAGGCGCTGGTCGCGCAGGGCGTCGAGAGCCTCGCCATCGTCTTCCTGCACGCCTACGCCAACCCGGCGCACGAGCGCGCGGCGGCGGAGGCGATCGCGCGGCGCTTCCCGCACCTCTCCCTCTCGCTCTCCTCCGACATCGCGCCGGAGATCCGCGAGTATCCGCGCGCCAGCACGACGGTGGCGAACGCCTATGTCCGCCCCCTCGCCGAGCGCTATCTCGACCGGATGGAGGCGGCGCTGCGCGCCGAGGGGATCGCGGGCGGGCTGTTCCTGATGCTCTCGAACGGCGGCCTGACGCATGTGGCGGAGGCGAAGCGCGCGCCGGTGCAGCTGCTGGAGAGCGGCCCGGCGGCGGGCGCGCTCGCCGGCGCCTTCTTCGGCCGCGCGGCGGGGCTGGAGCGCGTGCTCGCCTTCGACATGGGCGGCACCACGGCGAAGCTCGCCCTGGTGGACAACGGCGAGCCGCTCGTCGCCTACGGCTTCGAGGCGGCGCGGGAGAAGCGCTTCCTGCGCGGCTCCGGCCTGCCGGTCCAGATCGCGACCGTGGAGCTGATCGAGATCGGCGCCGGCGGCGGCTCCATCGCGCGGCGCGGCGAGCTCGGGACGCTGCAGGTGGGGCCGGAGAGCGCCGGCGCGCAGCCCGGCCCGGCCTGCTACGGCCGCGGCGGGACCGAGCCGACGGTGACGGACGCGGATCTCGCGCTCGGCTATCTCGACGCCGGCTTCTTCCTTGGCGGCGCGATGCGGATCGACCGCGCGGCGGCGGAGCGGGCGCTGGGCGGGCTGGCGGGCGCGCTCGGCGTGGACGCGGCGCGCGCCGCGGTCGGCGTGCACGACGTGGTGGACGAGAACATGGCCGGCGCGGCGCGCGTCGCCATCGCCGAGCGCGGGCGCATCCCGCGCGAGTACGCGCTGCTCGCCACCGGCGGCGCGGGGCCGGTGCACGCCTGGCACGTCGCGCGCAAGCTCGGCGTGCGGCGCGTGGTCTGCCCGCCGGGCGCGGGGGTGGGCAGCACCTTCGGCATGCTGATGGCGCCCGCGCGGGTGGACCGCGTCGCCTCCTTCAACGCGCCGCTCGCCGAGGCCGACTTCGCCGCGGCGGAGACGCTGTTCGCGCGGCTGGCGGAGGAGGCCCGCCGGGTGCTCGCGGAGACCGGCGCCGATCTGGCCCGCGCGGTGCCGCGCCGCCTCGCCGACATGCGCTACATCGGCCAGGGGTCCGAGATCACCGTCGCCATGCCGGAACCGCTGGCGGAGGCCGCGGTGCGCGAGGCCTTCGAGGCGGAGTACCGCGGCCTCTTCGCCCGCACGCCGCCGGGTGCCGCGATCCAGTTCGTCGCGCTGCGCCTCACGCTCAGCGCCCCCATGCCGGGCGCCGAGGCGCGGCTGCGGCTCGCCCGTGCGCCGGGCGCCGGGATGCGGAAGGGCACGCGCCCCGTCTTCTTTCCCGACGCGCGCGGCGAGATCGCGACCCCCGTCTACGACCGCTACGCCCTCCCGCCCGGCATGCCCATAGACGGCCCCGCCGTGTTCGAGGAGGACGAGAGCACCTTCATCATCGGCCCCGGCGCCCGCGCCCGCGTGCTGCCCGACGGCTCCATCCTCGCCGAGATGCCGGACGACGCATGACCCGCCGCACCTTCGATCCCATCGAGCTCGAACTGCTCTGGCGCCGCCTGATCTCGCTGGTGGACGAGGCGGCGGCGGCGCTGGTGCGCACCTCCTTCTCGACCCTGGTGCGCGAGAGCTACGACTTCTCCTGCATCGTCACCGACGCCCGCGGGCAGTCGCTGGTGCAGGCGACGGAGAGCATCCCGAGCTTCATCGGCACCCTGCCCGCCACGGTGAAGCACTTCCTGCGCTTCTTCCCGCCGGAGTCGCTGGAGCCCGGCGACGTGCTGATCACCAACGACCTCTGGCTCGGCACCGGGCACCTGCCGGACATCACCGTGGCGAAGCCGATCTTCCGCGGCGGGCGGCTGGTGGCGTTCAGCGCCTCCACCGCGCACGCGCCCGACATCGGCGGCAAGATCCGCAGCCCCGAGCCGCGCGAGGTGTTCGAGGAGGGCCTGCAGATCCCGCCGCTCAAGCTGATGCGCCGCGGCGCGGCGGACGAGACGCTGGTGGCGATGATCCGCCAGAACGTGCGCACGCCGGAGCAGACGCTCGGCGACCTCTGGGCGCAGGTGGTCGCGCTCGACCTGATGGAGGACCGCCTGCTCGGCCTGATGGCGGGGCACGACCTGCCCGACCTGGCGGACCTCGCCGCCGAGATCCAGGGCCGCTGCGAGGGCGCCATGCGCGCCGCCATCGCCGCCCTGCCGGACGGCACCTACCGCAGCGAGCTGCAGACCGACGGCCTGCTCGACACCCCGATCACCATCCGCATGGCGCTGACGGTGAAGGGCGATTCGATCGAGGTGGACTACACCGGCACCGACGCGCAGGTGGACCGGGCGATCAACTGCGCGCTCTGCTACACCTACGCGATGACCATGTACGGGGTGAAGGTCTGCACCAGCCCCGCCCTGCCGAACAACGAGGGCGCCTGGCGGCCGATCTCCATCACCGCGCCGCCCGGCTGCATCGTCAACCCGCAGTTCCCGGCCTCCGGCGGCTCGCGCATGCTGATCGGGCACTACCTGCCGATGCTGGTCTTCGGCTGCCTCGGCCAGGTGGTGCCGGAGCGCGTGATGGCGGCCTGCGGCTCGCCGATGTGGGGGATGAACCAGTCGGGCGTGCGCGCGAACGGCCGGCCCTACGCCAACATGTTCTTCTACAACGGCGGCATGGGCGGCAACGCGCGCGGCGACGGCGTGACCTGCCTCTCCTGGCCCTCCAACGTCTCCTCGACCAGCATCGAGCTCAGCGAGCACATCGCGCCGCTGCGCTTCCACCACAAGCGCCTGCGGCCGGACAGCGGCGGCGCGGGCCGGCACCGCGGCGGGCTCGGCCAGGAGATCCTGATCGAGAGCCGGTCGGAGACGCCGATCGCCGTCTCCTTCCTCGCCGAGCGCACCGTGATCCCCGCCTTCGGCATCGAGGGCGGCCGCCCCGGCGCGACCGGCGCGCTGCGCATCAACGGCGAGGCGGTGGACCCGAAGCGGCAATACGTGCTGTGCCACGGCGACACGGTGAGCCTGGCGACGCCGGGCGGCGGCGGCCACGGCGACCCGCGCGTGCGCGACCCGGCGGCGCTGGCGGCGGACCTGGCAGCGGGCTACGTCACCGACGAGGCGGCCTATCGCTGATCAGACCGCGGCGCGCCGCAGCGGCTCCAGCACGGCGGCGTCGGTGATCGGCGCGGCGTCCCAGGGGGGCGGCGGCGGCGGGTCGAGCGTCTCGAACACCGTCGCCAGCTCGATCGCGCCGACATCGGCGGGGCGCGGATATGGCGTCGGATCGGGCCGGCCCGCGCCGCGCGGCCTGCCGATGGCGCGGAAGAATTCCTCCAGCCCCGCCGGCGCGAGCATCCACAGGAAGCGGAACGGCCCCGCGCCGTCGTTGATGAAGCCGTGCCGCGCACGGGCGCCGGCGAACAGGAAGCTGCCGCGGCGGATGCGGCGCACCACGCCGTCGAGCCGCGCCAGACCCTCGCCCTCGAGGAAGAAGAAGTACTCGTCCTGCGCCGGGTGCGCGTGCTCGCGGATCTTGCCGAGCGGCGGCAGCTCCTGCAGCCCGACGCTCGCGCCGCACGGCGCGCCCGCCATCCCCGGCGCGGCGAGGATCGAGATCCAGCCGTTCGCCGGCTGCGGCTGCCAGTGCTCCTCGCCCCCGCCGGGCGGCACGAGGCGAATGCGGCCCTCGTTCCCGGTCGCCATGCGGCCGGCCTCCTTCCCGCTCAGGGCAGCATCTTGCCCGGGTTCATCAGGCCGCGCGGATCGAGCGCCGCCTTGATCGCCCGCATCAGGTCGAGCGCCACCGGGTCGCGCAGCGCCGCCATGGCGTGGCGCTTGGACTGGCCGATGCCGTGCTCGGCGCTGAAGCTGCCGCCGTGCGCGACGGCGATGCGGTTCACCGTGTCCTCGATCGCCTCGGCGTCGCGGTGCCAGGCCTCGCGCGGCGTGCCGCGCGGCGCCTGGAGCGCGATGTGGACGTTGCCGTCGCCGGCATGGCCGACCGCGATCAGCTTCCCCTCCGGCCAGCGCGCGGCGAGCGCCGCCTCGACCTCGGCGAGGAAGGACGGCACGGCGGAGACGGGGACCGAGGTGTCGGCCGAGACGCTCGGCGCCTCGGCGCGGTTGCACTCCGGCATGATCTCGCGCAGGTACCAGAGCGCGGCGCGCTGCTCCTCGCTCTCGGCGATCACCGCCTCGCCCGCCTCGCCGGCCTCGACCGCGGCGGCGAGGGCGCCCTCCAGCGGCGTGCGCAGGTCGGCCCCGGCGGCGGCGGTGCCGAGTTCGAGCAGCACGTACCACGGCGATTCCAGCGCGAAGGGCAGGCGCGCGCGCGGCGCGTGGCGGCGCACCAGCTCCAGCGGCCAGCGGCCGATCAGCTCGAAGCCGATCAGCTCCGCGCCGTTCGACGACAGCCGGTCGAGCAGCGCCAGCGCCGCCGCCGGCGAGGGCACCGCGAGGAACGCGGTCTCGCGCGCGCGCAGCGCCGGGGCGAGCTTCAGCGCGGCGCCGGTGATGACGCCGAGCGTCCCCTCCCCGCCGATGAACAGGTGGCGCAGCGCGTAGCCCGTGTTGTCCTTGCGCACGCGGCGCAGGTCGTTCAGCACGCGTCCGTCCGGCAGCACCACCTCCAGCCCCAGCACCAGGTCGCGCGCATTGCCCCAGCGGATGGTGCGGATGCCCCCGGCGTTGGTCGAGAGCGCGCCGCCGATCTGCGCCGAGCCCTCGGCGCCGAAGGAGAGCGGGAACAGCCGGCCCGCCGCCGCCGCGGCCTCCTGCACCGCGCGCACGGTGCAGCCGGCGTCCACCGTGATGCTGAAGTCGCGCGCGTCCACGGCGCGGATGCGGTTCATGCGCTCGAGGCTCAGCACCACCGCGGGCGGCCCGTCCGCGCGCGGCACCGCGCCGCCGCAGAGGCCGGTGCGCCCGCCCGCGGGCACCACCGCGAGCCCCGCCGCGGCGCAGGCGCGCAGCGCGGCGGCGACCTCCTCGGCGCTGCCGGGGCGCAGCACGGCGCGGGGCGGATGAGCGTAGCGCCCGGACCAGTCGCGGGCATAGGGTTCGATGTCGGCCGGCGCGGTCAGGGCCGGGCAGCAGGCGGAGAGCGCGCTGAGGTCGTCGAGGGGGCTCATCTCGTTTCCATCGGGCCGGTCGCGGCGAAGCACGCCTGCCGGACGCGGGCGCCGGGGCGATGCTGGCCGCGGCCGGCCACCGGCGCAAGGAGGCACGGGAGATGGCGGAGGACGCCATGGCGCGCGGCGCGCCGGGAGGCGCGGCAGCGGCGCGGCCGAGGATAGGCCGGCCTTGGCCCGGGCCGCGGGCCGTGGATCAATCCCCTCCCCCGCGCCAGACCGGGAGCCGCCGCGCCATGGCCCGTGACCCGAGCGATCTGCTGCTTCTGAACGCCCGCCTCCCCGACGGGCGGCAGGGCGCGCACATCCTGATCCGCGACGGCCGCATCGCCGCCCTGGGCGAGGGCCCGCCGCCCGGGGCCGGCGCGGCGGCGGTGTTCGACCTGGCCGGCGACCTGGTGCTGCCCGGCCTCGTGGACGGGCACATGCACCTCGACAAGACCCTGATGGGCCTGCCCTGGACGCCGCACGCGGCCGAGCCCAACCGGCCGAGCCGCATCGCCACCGACCAGCGCGTGCTACCCGCCCTGCCCCTCTCCACCGCGGCGCGCGCCGGCCACCTGATCCGCCGCTGCGTCGCCCACGGCACGGCGCACATCCGCACCCACGCGGACATCACCCCGGCCTTCGGCCTCGCCGCGCTGGAGGGCGTGCTGGCCGCGCGCGAGGCCCACGCCGGCGCGGTCACGGTGCAGGTCGTCGCCTTCCCGCAGGCCGGCGTGATGCGCCACGGGCCGCGCGCCGTCGCGGAGCTGCTCGACGCCGCGATCCGCGCCGGCGCCGACCTGGTCGGCGGCATAGACCCCTGCGAGATCGACCGCGACCCGAAGGGCCAGCTCGACGCGATCTTCGCCATCGCCGAGCGGCGCGGCGTCGGCGTGGACATCCACCTGCACGAGCCGGGCGAGCTCGGCCTGTTCAGCCTGCAGGAGATCTGCGCGCGCGCCGCCGCGCTCGGCATGCGGGGCCGGGTGACGGTGAGCCACGGCTTCTGCCTCGGCGGCATCGCGGAATCGAGGCAGCAGGCGGCCGCGGAGATGATGGCCGAGGCCGGCGTCGCGCTGGTCACGCACGGCGCGGGCGGCGCCGCGCTGCCGCCGCTGATGCTGCTGCGCCGCGCCGGCGTGCGCGTGTTCTGCGGCAACGACGACGTGCGCGACACCTGGAGCCCCTACGGCACCGGCGACATGCTGGAGCGCGCCGCGATCATCGGCTGGCGCGCCGACCTGCGCCACGACCCGCTGCTGGAGGAGCTGTTCGCCATGGCCTCGAGCGAGGGCGCCGCGGCGCTCGGCATCGCCGGGCACGGCCTCGCCCCCGGCCGCCCCGCGACCTTCTTCACCCTGCCCGCGCAGTGCATCCCGGACGCGATCGGCGCCCATCCGCCGCGGCGCCTCGTGTTCCACGCCGGGCGGCTGGTGGCGCGCGACGGCGCCTATTGCGGGCCGGGGGGCGACGGGATTGCCGAAGGGCGCGCGTCCGCTTAAGGCCATCCGCAGCCCCTTCCGCGCGGGGCAGCGAGTCACGACGGAGGCCGAATGCGATCGGAGGCGCCCGCCACGTCCGGAACGATGCCCGCCCCAGCCCCGGCGGCGGAGGCGCCCGAGGCTGCCCTCGCCCGCCTCGACGCCGCCGCGCGACGGTCCGAGACGCCCTGCGGCGAGGGCCACATGGTCTGGCGCGCCTGGGGCGACGGCCCGCCGCTCGTGCTGCTGCACGGCGGCTCCGGCTCCTGGCGCCACTGGGCGCGCAACATCGCGCATTTCGCCCGCAGGCGGCTGGTGCTGGCGCCGGACCTGCCCGGCCTCGGCGAGTCCGCCATGCCGCCGCCGCCGATCGAACCCGGCGCCACCGCGGGGATCGTTGCCGCCGGCCTGCGCGCCCTGCTCGGCGGGGAGGCCCGCTACGACCTCGTCGGCTTCTCCTACGGCGCCAACATCGCCGGCCACGTCGCCGCCGCCGAGGGCGAGCGGGTGCGCAGCCTGACCATCGTCGGCGCCGGCGCGCTCGGCCTCGCGCGCGGCCACACGCCGCTCCAGAAGGTGCGGGACAAGCAGGGCGCGGCGCGGCTCGCGGCGCACCGCTTCAACCTCGCCTCGCTGATGTTCGCCGATCCGGCGCGGATCGACGGCCTCGCGCTCGCGATCCAGGAGTGGAACACGGTGCATGCGCGGCTGCGCAGCCGCCCGCTCGCCCACACCCCTTCCCTGCGCGAGGCGATCGAGCGCGCGACCGCGCCGCTCGCCGCGATCTACGGGGAGCGCGACGCGATCGCCTGGCCGAACCTGCACCTGCGCCTCGCGCTGCTGCGCGAGCTGCGGCCGGAGGCGGCGATCCACGTCATCCCCGGCGCCGGCCACTGGGTCGCCTACGAGGCGGCGGAGGCGTTCAACGCGGCGCTGGACGCGGTGCTGCCGCGCGTCTCCGGCGCCACCTGATCCCGGCGCCGATGGCCGCCCCCGCCGCCACGCCCCCGCCCCTGCTGGAGGTCGAGGGAGTGGTCGTGCGCTTCGGCGGCGTGGTGGCGCTCGCGGGTGTCTCCTTCGAGGTCGGGCATCGCGAGATCCGCGGCCTGATCGGGCCGAACGGCTCGGGCAAGACCACGCTGTTCAACTGCATCAGCGGCCTCTGCCGCCCGGCGGCGGGCGAGATCCGCTTCGAGGGCGTCGCCCTCTCGCGCGTGCCGCGCCATGCCCGCGCCAGGCTCGGCATCGGCCGCACCTTCCAGCACACGGCGCTGTTCCGCAGCCTTACCGTGCGCGAGAACGTGCTCGCCGGGGCGCACCCCCTCGCCGGCTCGGGCTTCCTCGCCAACGCGCTGCGGCTCGGCGGCCGGGTGCGGCGCGAGGAGCGCGAGGCGGAGGAGACCGCACGGCGCCTGCTGGCGCTGCTCTCGCTCGAGGCGGTGGCGGACGCGCCGGTCGGGCGCCTGCCCTTCGGCACGCAGAAGCGGGTCGAGCTGGCCCGCGCGCTCGCCGCCGGACCGAAGCTCCTGCTGCTCGACGAGCCGGCGGGCGGGCTGAACCACGAGGAGGTCTACCGCCTGGCGCGGCTGCTCTTCCGCATCCGGCGGGAATTCGAGCTCAGCATCCTGCTCGTCGAGCACCACATGCACCTGGTGACGAGCGTGTCGGACCGCGTGGTCGCGCTCGACTTCGGCGAGAAGATCGCCGACGGCACGCCGGAGGCGGTGCGCGCCGAGCCGGCGGTGATCCGCGCCTATCTCGGCGAGGGGGCGGCGGCGCATGGCGACGCTGCTTGAGGCCCGCGCCCTCACCGCCGGCTACGGCGGCCCGCCGGTGCTGCACGGCGTCGCGCTCGCGGTCGAGGAGGGCGGCGTCACCGCGCTGCTCGGCGCCAACGGCGCGGGCAAGACGACCATCCTGCGCGCGCTGTGCGGCATGATCGCGGCGAGCGGCGAGGTCCGCTTCGCCGGGGAGCGGATCGACGGCCTGCCGACCGAGGCGATCGCCCGGCGCGGCATCGCCCATGTCCCGGACGGGCGCGGCACCTTCGCCGAGCTGACGGTGGAGGAGAACCTCCGCCTCGGCGCCATCACGCGGCGCGACCGCGCGGCGGTGGCGGCGGACCTCGAGGGCGCGCTCACCCTCTTCCCGCGCCTGCGGGAGCGGTGGCGGCAGCAGGCCGGCACCCTCTCCGGCGGCGAGCAGCAGATGCTCGCCATCGCCCGCGCCCTGCTGCTGCGTCCGCGCCTCCTGCTGCTCGACGAGCCCTCCTTCGGCCTCGCGCCGCTGGCGGTGCGGGAGGTCTTCGGCGCCCTCGCGCGGCTGCGCGCCGAGGCCGGGGTGGCGATGCTGCTGGTCGAGCAGAACGCCGCGCTCGCCCTCGATCTCGCCGACCGGGCCTGCCTGCTCGAGACCGGGCGCGTCGTGCTGCAGGGCGAGGCCGCGGCGCTGCGGCGCGATGCGGCGGTCCGGCGCGCCTATCTCGGCCGCTGAACGGGGCAGAGGCGATGGAAGGCTTCGCGCACCAGCTCGTCGCCGGCATCGCGACCGGGGGCATCTACGCCTCGGTCGCGCTGGCGCTCGTGATGATCTACCAGGCGACGCACCACGTGAACTTCGCGCAGGGGGAGATGGCGACCTTCTCCACCTATCTCGCCTGGGCCGCGGTGCAGGGAGGCGCGCCGTGGTGGGCGGCGCTGCTCGGCACGGTCTTCGCCTCCTTCGCCGTCGGGGTCGCGATCGAGCGGGTGCTGCTGCGGCCGATGCGGAGCGCGCCCGTCCTCGCCGTGGTCTGCGCGTTCATCGGGCTGATGCTGATCTTCAACAGCATCACCGGCGCCATCTTCGGCTACGCGGTCAGACCCTTCCCCAGCCCCTTCGAGACGAGCGCGCCGCTGCTCGGCGGCCTCGTCTCCGGCCACGCGCTCGGCTCGACAGCGGTGACGCTCGCCGTGCTGGCGCTGGTCTGGGCGTTCTTCCGCCACACCGGACTGGGGCTCGCGATGCGCGCGGCGGCCTACAATCCGGTCTCGGCGCGCCTGGTCGGCATCCGCGTCGGCTGGATGCTCGCGCTCGGCTGGGGGCTCGCGGCGGCGATCGGGGCGGTGGCGGGGGTGATGGTGGCACCGGTGGTGTTCCTCGAGCCCAACATGATGCTCGGCGTGCTGCTCTACGCCTTCGCCGGCGCGCTGCTCGGCGGCATAGACAACCCGGCGGGGGCGGTCGCGGGCGGCTTCCTCGTCGGGGTGGTCGAGAACCTCGCCGGCGCCTACCTGGTGGGCGCCGAGCTGAAGCTGACTCTGGCGCTTGCGATCATCGTCGGCGTGCTGCTGCTGCGCCCGTCCGGCCTGTTCGGCCGGGCGGTCGAGAGCCGCGTGTGAGCGGACCGCCGATCGGCAGCGCCCGTGCGTCCGGCGCGGCCGGGCCGGACGCCCCGGCGGCATCCCGGCAGCGCCGCGCCATCGCGTTCGCGCTGCTGCTGGCCGGCGCGGCGGTGCTGATCGCGTCGGCCTTCCTGCTCAGCCCCTTCCGCCTGTTCCAGCTCACCCTCGCGGCCGGCTACGCGGTGGCGATCCTCGGGCTCAACCTGGTGACCGGCTACAACGGGCAGATCTCGCTCGGCCACGGCGCCTTCTACGCGGCCGGCGCCTATACGACGGCGATCCTGATGACGCATTTCGACTGGCCGTTCTGGGCGACGCTGCCGGTCGCGGGTCTGGCCAGCGGCGCACTCGGCTACGCGGTCGGCTTCCCGGCGCTGCGCCTCGGCGGCTTCTACCTCGCGCTGACCACCTTCTCGCTCGCGGTCGCGGTGCCGCAGATCCTCAAGCACCGGGCGATCGAGGACTGGACCGGCGGGGTGCAGGGCCTCTTCATCGCCAAGCCGGACCCGCCCGCCTTCCTGCCGATCGAGGCGGACCAGTGGCTCTACCTGACGACGCTGGCCATCTCGGCGGCGCTGTTCCTCGCCGCCTGGAACCTGGTGCGCGGGCGGATCGGGCGGGCGATGAGGGCGATCCGCGACCATCCGGTCGCGGCCGAGGCGATGGGCATGGACCTCGCCGCGGTGAAGACGCGGACCTTCGCAGCGGGCGCGGCGCTGACCGGGCTCGCCGGCGCGCTCGGCGCAGTGGCGGTCGAGTTCGTCGCGCCGGACAGTTTCACGGTCATGCTGTCCATCACGCTGTTCGTCGGCATGGTCGTGGGCGGCGCAGCCTCGATCGGCGGTGCGGTGGTTGGCGGATTGTTCATCGTATTCGTCCCAAACCTCGCTGAGAGCATTTCCAAGGCGGCACCGGGCGCGATCTACGGGGTGCTGCTGATCCTGCTGCTGTTCGTGCTGCCCGGCGGCGCCGCGGGAATCGGGCGACTCGCCGTGGCGCGCCTGTGGCGGCGCGACGGCGGCCGGTGATATAAATGCGGGGCCCGGCGATCGCCGGGACCCCGCTCGGCGGCGCTGGGGGACGCGCCGCTCCGCGAGGATGACGAGGATACGCCAGATGCCGAACCGACGCAGCCTCATCGCCGCCGCCGCGGGCGTCGCGGCGGCGCCGCTCTCGCCCTGGCGGCGGGCCGAGGCGCGGTCCACGACGCCGGGCGTCACCGCAACCGAGATCAGGATCGGCAACACCAACGCATACAGCGGCCCGGCCTCCGCCTACGCGGTGATCTCGCGCTGCCACGCGGCGTTCTTCCGCATGGTGAACGAGCAGGGCGGGATCGGCGGCCGGCAGATCGTCTTCCTCTCCTACGACGACGGCTACAGCCCCCCACGTGCGGTCGAGCAGGTGCGCCGCCTGGTCGAGCAGGACGGCGTCGCCTTTCTGTTCAACACCCTCGGCACGCCGTCGAACAGCGCGATCGTGCGCTACGTGAACCAGCGCCGCGTGCCGCACCTCTTCGTCGCCTCCGGCGCAGACAAATGGGGCGACTACCGCCAGACGCCGTGGACCATCGGCTGGCAGCCCAGCTATCGGACCGAGGCACAGGTCTACGCCAAGCACATGCTGGACCGGAACCCCGACGCCAGGCTTGCGCTGCTCTACCAGAACGACGACTTCGGCAAGGACTACATCGCCGGCGTGCGCGACGTCCTCGGCGACCGCTTCGACCGCGTGGTGCGCGCGGCCTCGCACGAGGTGACGGACGCCACGGTCGACTCGCAGGTCATCAGCCTCCAGGCGAGCGGCGCGGACGCGCTGCTGACCGCGACGACGCCGAAGTTCGCGGCCCAGGCCATCCGCAAGGTGCACGACATCGGCTGGCGCCCGCTGCACTTCCTGACCAGCGTCTCGGTCTCGGTCGCCTCGGTGATGCAGCCGGCCGGGCCGGAGAAGGGGATCGGCATCATCACCGCGGCCTACAACAAGGACCCGACCGACCCGGCGTGGGACAACGACCCCGGCATGAACGAATGGCGCGCCTTCATGCGGCGCCACATGCCGGGCGCCGACACGACCGACATCAACTACGTCTACGCCTACGGCGTCGCCCTGACGCTGATGCAGGTGCTGCGCCAGTGCGGCACGGATTTCTCGCGCCAGAACATCATGCGCCAGGCGACCGGCCTGCGCGACCTGGAGATCCCGACGCTGCTGCCGGGCATCCGGATCAACACGGCGCCGGACAACTACCATCCGATCCGCCAGATGCAGCTCCAGCGCTGGGACGGCACGACCTGGCGCCGCTTCGGCGAGGTGATCGAGGGCACGCGCGTCTGACCGCGCCGATCCGCCGGCGGATCGGCCTTCGTGCGGGAGCCGGAACCGTCGGCGGGCGAAATCGCCCGATTTTCAGCCGGTGCCCTCGCGTCGGCGGGCTCCCCGGGCCGTTATCGCCGCCGCGGAGCAGGGTGGGCGCCGCGCCGGCAGGGCGCGGCCGCAACGCAGCCGGGTTCGCCGCGCGGTCGGGGCCGCGGCGTGCCTGGTGCCCCGCATCGGTGGCGTTCGGATGAGAGCGGCCGGGAGCATGGCCAACGACGTCGGACCAGGAGCATCCAGGGCACCCGCGCCAACCGCCGGCACCCCCGCGGGGCGCGCATGGGCCGGACCGCGGCAGGCCGGTTCCGCCACCCGCGATGCCCCGGGGCGGCCCATCGTCCCGGCCGCCGCCGTGGGGCCGCCGGCCTGCGCGCCCGCGGCTCCGCCCGGGCCGGGCGCCCCTCGTTGAGCGGCCCTCCCCGCGCCGCCCAGGCAACCGCAGCGCATATCGAGGAGGCTTCCCATGCGCTTCGTGACAACCCGCACCCATGGCGTCATCGACTACGTGATCGGCGTGGTGCTCATCCTCGCGCCCTGGCTGCTCGGCTTCGCCAACGGCGGTGCGGCGCAGTGGGTGACCGTCGCGCTCGGCGCGATCCTGATCGTCTACAGCCTCTTTACCAACTACGAGCTGGGGCTGATGCGGTCCATCCCGATGCCGACCCACCTCGTGCTCGACGCGGTCGGCGGCATCGTGCTGGTCATCTCGCCCTGGCTGTTCGGCTTCGCCCACATCGTCTGGCTGCCCCACGTCCTGATCGGCCTGCTGGAGATCGTGATGAGCTTCGTGACGGAGCGCGTGCCGGGGGCGCGGGCGACCGCCGGCGGCCTGCCCTGATGCTCCCCGTGGCCGCCCGGCCCGGCGGGATTTCCGCCTGCGCCGGGCGGCTCGCCGCATCGGGCGCCCCGTGCGGGCGGCGGCCCCTCCCCGCCACGCGGGGCGTTGCCCGGCCGCCCGACGCGCCGCGCGCCGGCCCGACGCCGCCGCCTGAGCGGTCGGCCCGCGCGCCTCAGGCGCCGCGCTCGAGGCGGCGCCGGTAGAGGGCGATCAGCCGCTCCCAGTGCCGCTCCGCGGCCGGCTTGTCGTAGACGGCGCGCTCGGGGAAGGCGAAGCCGTGGTGGACGCCGGGATAGACCTCGATCTCGCCCCGCGCGCCGGAGCGCCCGAACAGGCCGCGCAGCGCCTCGACCATCGGCAGCGGGGCGAGCTCGTCGTGCTCGGCGCAGGCGATGTAGAGCTCGCCCCGGGTCCTGCCGAGCGAGAGATGCGGGCTCTCCTCGGCGTCGCTGACCAGCCAGGTGCCGTAGAACGAGGCCGCGGCCGCGATCCGGCCGGGATAGCGCGCCGCCGCGGCGAGGGCGTAGGGGCCGCTCATGCAGTAGCCGTGGCACCCCACCGGGCCGGGCCGCGCCCACTCCGGGCGCGCGTCGAGGAAGGCCAGCATCGCCCCCACGTCCTCCATCACCGGCGGAATCGTCATCCGGGTACGGATGGCGCGCATGCGCTCCCGCTCGGGATGGCCGTGCTCCAGCACGCCGGGCCCGAACTTCGTGTCGCGTCCGGCCCGGTAGTAGAGGTTCGGCAGGAGGACGCAGAAGCCGACGGTCGCGAGGCGGCGCGCCATGTCGCGCAGCTCCTCGCGGATGCCCGGCGCGTCCATCAGCATCAGCACCGGCGGGTGCGGGCCGCCGCGCTCCGGCCGGCAGACGAAGGTCTCCATCGCGCCGTCCCGGGTCGCGATGTCCGGCGTGTCCTCGATCATCGGCTCGCCCTCCCTGTGATGTCCGTCGGGTAGCAGGATGGCAGCGGATTGGATACGGGCGGCGCCCGCCCGACCGCCGGGCGGTTTGCCGCGGGCGGCTAGGGGCGCCACACTGGGCCCACCCAAGGGAGGACAGGATCGATGAACCGTCGTGGACTGCTGCGCTCCGGCCTCGCCCTCGCCGCCGCGCCCATCCCGGCCCGGGCGCAGGACTGGCCGAGCCGGCCGATCCGGCTGATCGTGCCCTTCCCGCCCGGCGGACCGAACGACATCATCGCCCGGCTCTACGGCCCGCAGCTCTCCGCGCTGCTCGGCCAGCCCGTCGTGGTCGAGAACCGCACCGGCGCGGGCGGCGTGGTCGGGACGGATGCGGCCGTGCGCGCGCAGCCGGACGGCCACACGCTGGCCGTCACCAACGGCGGCTCGCTCGTGATCAGCCCCTATGTCAGCAGCAACGTCCCCTACCGGGTGCCGGACGACTTCACCCTGATCAGCGTCGTCACCCGCGTGCCGGAGGCGCTGGTGGCGAATCCGAGGGTCGGCGTGCGGACGCTGCCCGAGCTGCTGGAGCTGGTGCGGCGCGAGCCCGGCAAGCTCAACATCGGCACGGCGGGCGCCGCCGGGCTGTCGCATCTCGCGGCCGAGCTGTTCAAGGTGCAGACCGGCGCCGACGTCGTGGTCGTGCCCTATCGCGGTGCCGCGCCCTCGGTGACCGACCTGATCGCCGGGCAGATCCAGCTCCTGTTCGCCGACCTGCCGGTGCTGATGCCGCACATCCGCGGCGGGACGCTCACCCCGCTCGCGATGGCGAGCGCGCGGCGCAGCCCCTCCCTGCCCGACCTGCCGACCACCGGCGAGTTCGGCTACCCGGAGCTGCTGGCCGAGAACTGGTACTGCCTGGTCGGCCCCGCCGGCCTGCCGCGGCCCGTCGTCGCCCGCCTCTCCGAGGCCGTGCGCAAGGCCGCCGAGACCCGCGAGGTGCGCGAGGGCCTCGCCTCCCAGGGCGCCGAGGCGACCTGGACCTCGCCGGAGGAGTTCGCCGCCTTCGTCCGCAGCGAGGCGCAGAAGTGGCGGACCATCGCGGAGCGCTCGGGGGTGCGCACCGACTGAACGGCGGACGGGCCCGCGCCGTCCGGGACCGCCGGCGACCGCCGGCCCCGGCCGGCCTCATCCCGCCGCGCCGATGGCCGAGCGGAACCGCGCCAGCGCGCAGGCGAACAGCGCCGAGCCGATCACCGCGAGCGCGACAAACTGCGGCCAGACCACCGACAGCCCCGCGCCGCGGTAGAGGATCGCCTGCGCCAGGATCACGAAGTGGGTCGTCGGCGCGGCGAGCATCGCGAACTGCACCGCCTCCGGCATGCTCTCGCGGGGCGTCGAGCCGCCGGAGAGCATCTGCAGCGGGATCATCACCAGGATCAGCAGCAGCCCGAACTGCGGCATCGAGCGCGCGACCGTGCCGAGGAAGATGCCCATCGAGGTGGTGGCGAACAGGTGGACGGTGGCGCCGGCGAGGAACAGCGCGACCGATCCCCCGATCGGCACCGCCAGCAGCCCCTGCACCACGAAGGTCAGCGAGAAGGCCGCGGCGAGCAGCACCACCAGTCCCATCGCCCACACCTTGCCGGTCATGATCTCAAGGGGCGTGACCGGCATCACCAGCAGGTGCTCGATGGTGCCGTGCTCGCGCTCTCGGATCAGCGCCGCGCCGGTGAGCACGATCGAGAGCATGGTGACGTTGTTGATCACCTGGACGATGGCGCCGAACCAGGACTTGTTCAGCTCGGGATTGAAGCGTGCCCGCAGTACGAGGTCCACGGGCGGCGTTTCGCGTGCGCGGTCACGCCGGACGAACGCCGCCACCTCGTCGGAGACGATGGCCTGGATGTGGCCGCTGCCGACGAACGCCTGGCTCATGCGGGTGGCGTCCACGTTGAGCTGGATCGCCGGGTTCCGCCCGGCCAGCACGTCCCGCTGGAACCCGGGGGGGATGTTCAGCGCGAAGGTGTCGAGCCCGGCGTCCATCCGCGCGTCCATCTCGGCCTGGCCGATCATCGCGGGCGGCAGGAAGTAGGGCGGGTAGAACGCGCCCGCGATGCGGGTCGAGAGCGGCGAGCGGTCCTCGTCCACGATCGCGATCGGCGCCCGGTTGAGCGTCTCCGGCAGGGCGGTGGAGGAGGCGTAGATCGCCAGGGTGAAGGCATAGGCGATCAGCGCGAGCATGATCGGGTCGCGGGCGAGGCTGCGCAGCTCCTTGACGCCGAGATGGAAGACGTTGGCGGCGCGCATCGCCCTCAGCGCTCCTGCTTCCGGAGCAGCGCTGCGGACAGTCCGATCAGCACCGGCGCGGCGAGCGCCAGCGGGACGAAGGCCGCCCGCAGGTCCTGGAACTCCAGCGCCTTGGAGAAGGTGCCGCGCGCGATGTTGAGGTAGTGCGTCGTCGGATAGACCTGCCCGATCAGGGCGCCCGCCCCCTCGAGCGACGACACGGGATCGAGCAGGCCGGAGAACTGGGTCGCCGGCAGCATGGTGATGATCGCGGTCCCGAAGATGGCGGCCACCTGGCTGCGCATGAAGGAGGAGATCAGGAGGCCGATCGCCGTCGTCGCGGCGACGTAGACGAGCGTCGCCGCAGCCAGCGTCGCGAAGCTTCCCGTGAAGGGCACGCCGAAGGCGGTGACCGCGAGCAGCGCGAGCACCAGGAAGTTCAGCATCGCCAGCAGGAGGTAGGGCATCTGCTTGCCGAGCAGGAACTCGAGGCGGGTGACCGGCGTGACGTGGAAGTTGACGATCGAGCCCAGCTCCTTCTCGCGCACCACGCTGAGCGCGGTCAGCATCGCCGGGACCAGCAGCAGCAGGATCGGGATCATCGCCGGCACCATGGCGACCAGGCTGCGGACGTCCGGGTTGTAGCGGAACCGCGTCTCGATCGTGAAAGGCGCCGGCGGGGCGGCCGCGCCGCGCGCGCGGGCCGCCCGCTCGGCCAGCCACCGCGCGTGCATGCCTTCCACGTAGCCGCGGACGGTCTCGGCGCGCATCGGCATCGCGCCGTCGATCCAGGCGCCGATCTGCGTCGGCCGGCCGCGCGCCACGTCGCGCCCGAAGCCCGGCGGGATCTCGATCGCCACGCTCAGCTCGCCCGCGCTCATCCGCCGGTCGAGCTCAGCGTGGTCGGCGAGCGGCGGCCGCTCGATGAAGTAGCGCGAGCCGGCGATGTTGAGCGCGTAGTCCCGGCTGGTCGTCGTCTGGTCGCGATCGAGCACGGCGACGGTGAGGTCCTCGACGTCCATGCTGATGCCGTAGCCCATGATGAACAGGAGGAGGATGCTGCCGACCAGCGCGAGCGTCGCGCGGATCGGATCGCGCCGCAGCTCCAGCACCTCGAGATTGGCGTAGCTCAGCATGCGCCGGAGGTCGAAGCCGCGGTGCCGCGCCGGGCCGCCCGCGCCCGCCGGCGCCGCGGCCGAGACGGGCGGGCCGGCCGCTGCCGTCGTGGGCTCCTCCCCGGCCTCGCGCGCCGCCTCCTTGAGATAGGCGATGAAGGCGTCCTCGAGCGTCGCGACGCCGCGCTCCGCGATCAGAGCGGCCGGCGCGCCGCTCACCAGGACGCGCCCGGCGTGCATCAGGGAGATGCGGTCGCAGCGCTCCGCCTCGTTCATGAGGTGGGTCGAGAGGAAGATCGTCACCCCCTCGCGGCGCGCGAGGTCCACGAGGATCCGCCAGAAGGCGTCGCGCGCCACGGGGTCCACGCCCGAGGTCGGCTCGTCGAGGATCAGCATCTCCGGCCGGTGGATCATCGCCACGGCGAGCGAGAGCCGCTGGCGCTGGCCGAGCGGCAGGGCGCTCGGCAGCGCGTCCATGATCCCTTCCAGGTCGAAACGCCGCGCCATCTCCTCGACGCGTCCGGGGATGGAGTCGGCGGGCAGGCGGAACAGCCGCGCGTGCAGCTCCAGGTTCTGCCGCACCGTCAGCTCGGCGTAGAGCGAGAAGCCCTGCGACATGTAGCCGACCCGGCGGCGGGTCTCGATGTCGTGCGGGTTCACCTCCTGGCCGAACAGCCAGGCCTGCCCCTCGCTGGCCGGCAGCAGGCCGGTCAGCATCTTCATCGTCGTCGTCTTGCCGGAGCCGTTGGAGCCGAGGAATCCGAAGATCTCGCCACGGGCGATGCGGAAGGTCACGTGGTCCACCGCGACGAAGTCGCCGAAGCGCTTGGTCAGCCCGCGCGCCTCGATGGCGACGGGCGCGCCGTCCTCCTCCGCCCGGCGCGGCGGGATCCTCACCGGCCGGTGGCCACGGCGCTTCTCCTCGGGCAGCAGGGCGACGAAGGCCTGCTCAAGCGAACCGGCGCCGGTGCGCGCGAGCAGCTCGCGTGGCGCCCCGGTGGCGAGCACGCGCCCGGCGTCCATCGCCGCCAGCCAGTCGAAGCGCGCCGCCTCCTCCATGTAGGCGGTCGCCACCAGCACGCTCATCCCCGGCCGCGCGGCGCGGATGCGGGCGATCAGCTCCCAGAACCGGCGGCGCGCCAGCGGGTCCACGCCGGTGGTCGGCTCGTCGAGGACCAGGAGGTCGGGATCGTGGATCAGCGCGCAGCAGAGGCCGAGCTTCTGCCTCATGCCGCCGGAGAGCTTGCCCGCTGCCCGGTCCGCGAAGGGCGCGAGCCCCGTGCTCTCCAGCAGCTCCGCGATTCGGCGCTCGCGCTCGGCGCGGTCGTGGCCGAACAGCCGGCCGAAGAAGTCAATGTTCTCGAACACCGAGAGCGTCGGATAGAGGTTCCGGCCGAGGCCCTGCGGCATGTAGGCGATGCGCGGGCCGACCGTCCGGCGGTCGCGCGCATCGGCCATGTCGGCACCGAACACCTCGACCCGACCGGACTGCACCGCGCGCGCCCCCGCGATCAGCGCAAGCAGGCTCGACTTGCCGACGCCGTCGGGTCCGATCAGCCCAGCCATGCAGCCGGCGGGAAGGTCGAGGCTCACCGCATCGAGGGCGCGGACCCGGCCGTAGCGCAGGCCGACCTCGCGCAGCCGCGCGACCGGCGGCGTCGCCGCGGCGTCCGGCGGGCCGCCGCTCATCGCGGGAGCCGCACCCGCAGATCGTCCGGCCATTCGAGGCGCGGATCGAGGCGCACATAGGCCACCCCCGGCAGGCCCGTCTTGACCTGGGCGATGTGCGCCCGGAGCAGCTCGGGCGGGATCCTCGCCCGGATGCGGAACATCAGCTTCACCCGCTCCCCCGCCGTCTCCACCGTGCGAGGCGTGAACTGGGCGACGTCGGCGACGAACGACACGTGCGCGGGGATGACGTACTGGGGGGCGGCGTCGAGCACCAGCCGCACCTCGGCCCCGAGCGCCAGGCGGCCCGCCTGCGGCGTCGGCAGGAAGAAGGTCATGTAGACGTCGGTGAGATCCACCAGGTTCAGCACCCGGCCGCCGGCCGGCAGCACCTCCCCCGGCTGCGCGATGCGGAACTGGACGCGCCCGTCGCGCGGCGAGCGCAGCGCGCTGTCGTCGATGTCGGCCCGGATGCGCTGGATGGTCGCGCGCACCGCCTCCGCCTCCGACTCGGCCCCGATCACCTGCGACCGCGCGAGGCCGATGGCGGCCTCCGCCGCCGCCTCCTGGGCCCGGGCGGCGCTCAGCGCAGCCCGGGCGCGCTGGAAGCCGGCGCGGTCGTCGTCGAGGGTCTGCAGCGGGGCCGCGCCGCGCGCCGCCAGCTCCTCGGTGCGCGCAAGGCGCCTCTGCGCGGCCTCCAGCTCGGCTTCGCGCTGCGCCACCAGGGCCTGCGCCGCCGACCGCTCCGCCTCGCGCTGCGCCACCTGGCTGCGGGCGATCTCGATGCCGATGAGGGCGCGCCGCAACTGGGCCTCGGCCTCGCGGAGCTGCGCCTCGAGCACGGCGGTGTCCATCCGGGCGAGGACCTGGTCCGCGTGGACGAACTCGCCCTCGTTCACCAGGATCTCCCTGACCCGGCCCGGCGCCTTGGTGGCGATGTCGATCTCCACCGCCTCGATGCGGCCGTTGCCGCTCGCGAAGCCCGGCGGCAGCCCCTCCGGCTGCAGCGACCGCCACGCCAGGTAGGCGCCGAGGGCGGCCGCGGCGACCAGCGCGGCGACGAGGAATCTCCGAACCCGGCCCGGGTCACGGCCTGCCGGCCGTCCGGCCGCGTCGTCCCCCGGCCGGTGGTGCGGCGCGGACTTCGCGGCAGGATCGGGAGGGGAAGCCATGCATCGGGTCTCCGCGCGGAGGGGGCGGCGAGGGGGTCGGGCCGGTCGCGCCGCAGCGCGAAGGCCGCCGTGGCCGGCTGCCGGTCAGGCGGCCGCGAACCGCCGGGGTGATGCCGCGGCGGCCCTTGGCGGCCCGCTCTTCGCCTCGCCACTCCGCGAGGCACCGCCGGTGGTCGCAGTCCGGTCGAAAGTCTATGCCCCCGGCCGGGCGGCGCATCTTGACCCAGGTCAAGCGCGCCACGCTCGAGATTCCGCGCGCGACACGAGATGGCGGCGACACGGAAGCCGCTGCCGACGCCGTGCAGGGGGCGGACCCGCAGGTCGCGCTTGACGCCCGGCGCCCGACGCCGTTCTTTCTTGGCCGGGGCGCGCCCCTTGGAACGCGCCACCCGAGGATCCACCTCCCCACCCGCCGCACCCGGCCGCCGGGGCGCCTCACGCACGGACCCCGGCTTCCGACGAGACGCATGATCCCGCAACGACCGTCCTCCCCGCCGCGCCAGCCGGGCGCGCCCGATCGCCACGACCTGCCGTCCGAACGCCTCCGTCGCCGCCCCGCCGGCGGCGCGGTGCGCGACCTTCTCGTCGAGTTCCGCCGTCGCGCCGCGCCGCAGCCGCCGGCGCGGCGGGGGCCGGCGCAGGGGCCCGGCCAGGGGCTGCGGGTCGCGTCCTACAACCTGCACAAGTGCGTCGGCACGGACGGGCGCTTCGACCCGGTGCGTTCCGCGGCCGTGATCGCGGAACTCGGCGCCGAGCTGGTCGCGGTGCAGGAGGCGGACCGCCGGTTCGGCCGCCGCATCGGCCTGCTCGACGCCGCGGCGCTGGAGCGCGAGACGGGCCTCGCCCCGCTGCCCGTCTCCGACCTTCCCGGCGGCCATGGCTGGCACGGCAACGCGCTGCTGGTCCGGCCCGGCACCCCGGCGCGGCTCCGCCGGTTGGCGCTGCCGGGGGCGGAGCCGCGCGGCGCCCTCGTCGCCGAGCTCGACCTCCCGGCCGGGCGGCTGCGCGTGGTCGCCGCGCATCTCGGGCTCCTCCGCCGCTGCCGCGCGCGCCAGGTGGCCGCCATCCTGCAGGTGCTCGCCGAGGGCGAGCCGATGCCCACGCTCCTGCTCGGCGACCTCAACGAGTGGCGGCCGGGGGCGCGCTCCTCGCTGCGCGCGCTGGAGCCGCTCTTCGGGCCCATCGGCCCCGGACCGGCGAGCTTCCCCTCGCGCCTGCCGATCCTCGCGCTCGACCGCATCCTGGGGTGGCCGCAGGGGCTGGTGAGCGAGGTTGCGGTGCACGACAGCCCGCTCGCCCGCGTCGCCTCCGACCACCTGCCCCTGATCGCCCGCGTCCGGTTGGATGCCGCGGCGGAGGCCGAACCGCCCCTTGCCGCGGCGGCCTGAGGAGGGAGGAGCGCCGGGCGCCCCTCCCCCGCCCTGCCGCGCCCGCCGCGGCGCCGCCGTCATGGCTGGCGAGAACCGTCGCGTCTGCCGGCCGTTCGGCCTGCGCCGGCGAGGGGCCGCCAGGGCCGACCGTCGGAGGAGCGGGATGGCCGACCAGCGGACCCAGGCCGCGGCAGCCGGCGGCATGAGCGACGCCAGCGCCCCTTCCGCCGCCGGGACGGCCGCCATGGCCGTTGACGACGCGGCGGGCGCGGTCCTCGGCAAGCTCGGCGGCGCGCCCGGCGGAGCGTCCCTCGTCCGGGACGGGCTCGACGCCTTCGCCGCCCGCGCGGCGACTGCGCGCGCCGCGACCCGCCGTCTCGACCTCCAGTACTACATCTGGCACGGCGACGTGACCGGACGCCTGCTCGCGCGCGAGGTGCTCCATGCCGCCGACCGCGGCGTGCGCGTGCGCCTGCTGCTCGACGACGTCTACGCGCTCGGGCGCGAGCGCATCCTCGCCGCGCTCGACGCCCATCCCGCGATCGAGGTGCGCCTGTTCAACGGCACGCGCTGGCGCGCCTTCGGCCGGCTCGGCTTCGCGCTGGAACTCGCCTTCGGCGGCTGGCACCTGAACCGGCGCATGCACAACAAGGCGTGGATCGCCGATGGGCGCGTGGCGATCGTCGGCGGGCGGAACCTCGGCGACGAGTACTTCGGCGCCGGGGCCGGCGAGTTCAATTTCCGCGACCTCGACATCGCCCTGGTCGGCGCCGCGGCGGAGGGTGCCGTCGCGGCGTTCGAGCGCTACTGGCGCAGCCCGCTCGCCCGCCCGGCCGCCCTGCTCAGCGCCTCCGCCCAGGCCGCGGACGGCCTGCCGCGCCTGCGGCGGGCGTTCGAGGACGCGGCCGCGGCGCCCGAGGCGCGGCGCTACCTCGCGCACCTCGGCGAGATCGGCGACGCCGTGGGGCAGGTTGCGGACGGCCTCGTCGCCGTCGGCCGCGACGCGGTGCGGGTGGTGGCGGACCCGCCGGAGAAGGCGCGGCGCGGGCTCGGGGCGCGGCGCCGAGCGCGCGCCGCCGGCGGCATCGCGCCCGAGATCGCCGACGCGCTGCGCGCGGCGCGGCGCGAGGCGCTGCTGATCTCGCCCTACTTCGTCCCCGGCGAGGCCGGCCTGGCCCTGCTGCAGGCGCTGACCGGCCGCGGCGTGCGCGTCTCCGTGGTGACGAACTCGCTCGCCGCGACCGACGTCGTCGCGGTGCACGGCGGCTATGCGCGCTACCGCCGCCGGCTGCTGCGCGCCGGCGTCGCCCTGTTCGAGCTGAAGCCGAGCGGCCAGGAGGACGAGGCGAGCGTCTTCGGCTCGCGCGGGGCGAGCCTGCACACCAAGGCCTTCGTGGTGGACGACGGGCCGGTCTTCGTCGGCTCCTTCAACCTCGACCCGCGCTCGGCCGCGCTCAACACGGAGATGGGCGCGTTCGTCAGCCACCCCGCGCTGGCGGCCGAGCTGCGCGCGGAGCACGACCGCCTCGCCGATCCCTCGCGGAGCTGGCGCGTCAGCCTCGAGGGCGGGCGGCTCACATGGACCGGGACGGGCGCCGGCGGGCGTCTCCAGGTGCTGCGCCACGAGCCCGGCGCCTCGCTGCGGCGGCGCCTGGTGGCGGGGCTGGTGCGCTGGCTGCCGATCGAGTCGCAGCTCTGAGCGGGCCTGCGGCAACCGCGCGGCCCCCCGGCGGCTCGGGCCCGGGAGCGTCAAGCCGGCGGGGCGCCGGTCTCCCGCCCCGCGTCCCGCGCGAGCGCCCGGCCGCTCGCCGGATCGAACAGGTGGATCTGCGCCGGGTCCAGCCGCACCGCCACCGCGTCGTCGAGCGCGGCGCGATGCGAGGCGCGCACCTGCGCGGTGACGCGGAGCTTCGGCGCGATCTCGACCTCGATCAGCCGCTCGCTGCCGATCAGCTCGACCATCCAGACCTTGCCGGGGATGGTGCCGGGCTCGCCCGGCGCGGCCATGGACACGTCCTGCGGGCGGATGCCGAGGATCAGCTCCGCCGGCGCGCCCGCCGGCGCCGCGACGGGCAGCGGATGGCCCTCCACCGTCACCCGCCCGCCCTCGTTGCGCGCCGGGACCAGGTTCATCGGCGGCGTGCCGATGAAGCCGGCGACGAAGAGGTTGGCGGGGCGCGCATAGACCTCCTCCGGCGTGCCGATCTGCAGCACCACGCCCTCGTTCATCACCACGACCAGGTCGGACATCGTCATCGCCTCGAGCTGGTCGTGGGTGACGTAGATCGTGGTGGTGCCGAGGTCGAGGTGGAAGCGCCGCAGCTCGCCGCGCATCGCCGCGCGCAGCTTGGCGTCGAGGTTGGAGAGCGGCTCGTCCATCAGGAAGATGTCCGGCTTGCGCACCATCGCGCGCCCGAGCGCGACGCGCTGGCGCTGGCCGCCGGAGAGCTGGCGCGGCTTGCGCGCGAGGAGGTGGAGGATCTCCAGCACCCTCGCCACGGCGCCGACGCGCTCGCGCCGCTCCGCCTTCGGCGTGCCGCGGACCTCGAGGCCGTAGCCGATGTTCCGCGCCACGTCCATCGTCGGGTAGAGGGCGTAGGACTGGAACACCATGGCGATGTTGCGCTCGCCCGGCGGCAGGCCGTCCACGCGGCGCTCGCCGAAGCGGATCTCGCCCTCGCTCGGCTGCTCCAGCCCTGCGATCAGCCGCAGCAGCGTCGTCTTGCCGCAGCCGGAGGGGCCGAGCAGGGTCACGAACTGCCGGCTCGGCACGGTGAGGTCGAGCGCCTTCAGCACCCGGTTGGCGCCGAAGCTCTTGGACAGGCGGCGGATGGCGACGTCCGTCACCCCTTCACCGCCCCCGCGCCGAAGCCCGCCACCAGGTGGCGCTGCATGAAGCCGAACAGGACCGCCATCGGTACGGTCATCAGCACGCTCGAGGCCATCATCAGCCCCCAGTCCACATGCGTGCCGTCGAAGAAGTGCATGACGCCGACGGTGAGCGGCAGCTTGTCCATCGAGTTCATGAACACCCGCCCGAACAGGTAGTCGTTCCAGGAGACGATGAGCGAGAAGATGCTCGCCGCGATGATGCCGGGCAGCGCCATCGGCAGCACGATCTGGCGGAACACCTGCAGCCGCGTCGCGCCGTCCACCAGCGCCGCCTCCTCGATCTCGATCGGCACGCCGCGGAAGAAGGCCCACATCAGCCAGAGGCAGAAGGGCAGCGTGATGCAGACATAGCCGAGGATGAGCGAGAGCAGCGTGTCCGGCAGGTCGAGCGCGACCATGGTGAGGAACATCGGGAAGACGAAGATCACGCTCGGGATCATGTAGCCGAGGATCGCCACGTAGGGCACGGCGCGCTGGCCGCGGAAGCGGAACCGCGTCAGCGAGTAGGCGGCGAGCGTCGCCACCGTGATCGAGATCGCCGTGGAGCCCACCGAGACGATCACCGAGTTGACGAACCAGTCCACGAAGAAGGCGGAGGGCGGCACGCCGGCGCCGGGCGCGCTCGCCACCGCCCCGCCGAAGAGCAGCTCGCGGTAGCTCTCGAGGGTGACGCGCTCCGGGATCAGCGTCGGCGGCCAGCGGAAGATCTCCTCCTTCGGCTTGAGGCTGGTCGAGATCGCCCAGAGCAGCGGGAAGCAGACCACGAAGGTCACCGCCCCGAGCACGGCGTAGACCAGCGCGGCGGCGAGGCGGCTCATGCCGCCCTGTCCTCCCGCCCGAAGCCGGTGAGGCGGATGTAGAGCAGGCTGCCCGCGAGCAGCAGCGCGAGCATGATCACCCCCGAGGCCGCCCCCACCCCCATGCGCAGGTTCGCCATCGCCTGGTCGAAGGCGTAGAGGGCGAGGTTGTAGGTGGAGGTGCCGGGACCGCCGCGCGTCAGCAGGTAGATCTCCTCGAACTTGTTGAAGGTCCAGATGGTGCGGAACACGACCACCACCGCCAGCACCTCGGCGAGCTGCGGCAGGGTGATGTCGCGGAAGCGGCGGAGGGCGCCGGCGCCGTCCACCCTGGCCGCGTCGTAGAGCTCGGTCGGGATGGTCTGCAGCCGCGCCAGCACGACGATCACGACGAAGGGCGTGTACTTCCACACGTTGAGCAGGATCGCGCTCGCCATCGCCATGTCAGGGGTGGAGAGCCAGGCCACGCGCTCGGAGATGATCCCGGCCGAGAGCAGCAGGTGGTTGACGATGCCGATCTCGGCGTTGAACAGCCAGCGCCAGTTCAGCGCGATCACCACGGTCGGCACGATGTAGGGGAACAGCAAGAGGCCGCGGAAGGCGTTGATCCCCCGCAGCGGCTGGTGCAGCAGCAGCGCCAGCCCGACGCCGATCGCCGCCTGCGCCACGGTGGAGACGCCGGTCCAGACCAGCGCCTGGCGGAAGCTCTCCCAGAACAGCGGGTCCTCGAGGACGAAGAGGTAGTTGTCGAGCCCGACGAAGGGCTGGTCGTCCGGCCGGAGCGGGTTGTAGCGGACGAAGGAGAGCCGGACCGCCTCGACGATCGGCCAGACCAGGAACAGCGCGACGGCGAGGAGGAGGGGGAGCATGAACAGCACCCCCACCTGCCGGTCGGAGAGGCGGAACCTCACGGGCGTCGGTCAGCCCAGCAGGCGGCGGTTCTCGCGCCGGATGTCCTCGAACTGCCGGTGGCCCCACTCGACCGCGGCGCGCGCGCTCTCGTTGTTGAGCAGCATGCGCTGCGCGACCTGCGACCAGACGTTGCGGCCGTGCGCGATGCCGGCGAGCGGGCTGATGCCCTTGCGCAGCTCGAAGCCGCTGTTGCAGGCGTGCGGCACGAAGCCGGTAAAGATCACGTCCACGCTGCGCTTCTTCGCCTGGTAGATGGGGTGCTGCTGCAGCGCCGGTGCCGCCGCCTGGTCCTTGAACACCGGGCCGACGTTCGGGAACAGGCTCGCCGAGTAGCGCGCCATCCACTCCGTGCTGTTCATCACATGCGCGAGCGCCTCCTTCGCCTCGCGCAGGAAGGGGTTGTCGCGCCGCGGCAGGACCCAGCCGTTGATGTCGGTCCAGGACCAGCGTGCGCCGGTGCGCGGATGGGCCGGGTTCAGGTAGTACTCCATCTTCTCGTAGATCGGCCTCGCCTCGTCCGCCGCGCGGCCCATGGTGCGGCCCCAGTAGAGGCTCATCGCGGTGCGGCCGGTGACGTGCTGGTCCACCACCTGCAGGAAGCTGAACTCCACCGCCGAGCGCGGCATGTAGGCGTAGAGCTCCTTGATGAACTCGTAGGCCTCGATGGTGGCGGGGCTGTTGAACACAGTCTCGAAATTGCGTGCCGGGTCCCAGGTGAGGCCGCCCGCCTGCCAGATGAACTGGCCGATGTGGTAGTCGCCGCAGAGGTTGCGCCCGAGCGCCATGGTGAAGCCGGCCATGCCCGGGCGCTTCTGCTGGATCGCGCGGGCGGCGTTCAGCAGGTCCTGCCAGGTCCAGTTGGCCGGGTCGGAGAGGCCGGCCTCCTCCAGCACGTCGGACTGCGCGATGAACAGGCAGCCCTGGTGGTGCAGCGGCACCGCGTACTGCGTGCCCTTCCAGGTGCCGAAATCGTCGATGCGGAAGCCGTCCACCAGCCGCTCGGCAGCGCGGATGGCGCGGTTCACGTCCTCGACCGGCTCGAGCAGCCCCTCGGCGGCGAGCTGGTAGGCGATCGGGCTCTCCACGCTGATCAGCGCCGGCGGGCGGCGGGCGGCGAGGTCGGTGGTGAGCTTCACATAGACCTGGTCCCAGGCGATCTGCTCCGCCTCGAAGCGCAGGCCCGGCGCGTAGCGCTGCGCCCACTCGTTCAGCCCGTTGGTGAAGACGCCGACATAGGGGCCCGGCTCGCCCCAGACGCGCGCGACGCGCTCGCGCGTCTGCGCTATGGCCGGCGCCGCGAGCGCACCGGCCGCTGCCAGCGCCGAGCCGAGCGCCGCGCGCCGGCTGATCTGCTCCGCCATGTGGATGTCCCTCCCGGGGCAGGCGCTGGATGGGTGGGCCCGCCCTTCGTCAGGCTTTTACCGAGCGGCGCATCCGGTGCGAAGGCCGGACCGGCTCGGCGCGCCGGCACGGCCGCGGGCGCGGATTGCCGCCAGGCGCGGCGGTCCGCCCGCCCCCTTGCGCCCGGCCGGGATGCGGCAAGGCCGTCCGTCCCTGCGGGGCGGGCGGACGGATCAGGGCCCGGCGGCGACCTCCGCCACCGCCGCCGCCTCGGCGGCGCGCACCACGGCCTCCGCCTCCGCCCCGTCCAGCGTCTCCTGCCGCATCAGCGCCTCGGCCAGGGCGAGCAGCGCCGGCCGGTGCGCCTCCAGCACCCGGCGCGCCTGCTCGTGCGCCCCCCGGGCGAGCCGCTCGACCGCCGCCTCGAGCCGGGCGCGGCCCTCCGGCGAGACCGTGGCGGCGAGGCGCGGGTCCTGCGGCCAGGCGAGGAAGGCCGCGGGCCCGTCTCCGTCCGCCCCCATGCCGAGCTCGTAGACCATCCGCCGCGCCGCCTCGGCGACGTGGCGCAGATCGCCGGCCGCGCCCGTGGTCACCGCCTCCGGGCCGAAGACCAGCTCCTCGGCCGCGCGACCGCCCGCCGCCACGGCGAGCTCGGCGAGGAGCTGGCGGCGGGTGCGCAGGAAGCGCTCCTCGGCCGGCCGCTGCACCGCCATGCCGAGCGCCGCGCCGCGCGCCAGCACCGTCACCTTGTGCAGCGGCTCCGCGCCCGGCGTGCGCAGCGCGACCAGGGCGTGGCCGGCCTCGTGCACGGCGACGACGCGGCGCTCCTCCTCGACCAGCGCCAGGCCGCGCCGCTCCGGGCCGAGCAGCGCCCGGTCCACGGCGCGGTCGAGGTCGGCGGGCTCGATCCGCGCGCGCCCCTCCCGCGCCGCCAGCACGGCGGCGTCGTTGACGAGGTGCGCGAGGTCCGCCCCGGACATGCCCTGGGTGCGCGCCGCGAGCTCCGCCAGGTCCACCTCCGGCGCGAGGGACTTGCCGCGGGCGTGGAGGGCGAGGATCGCCTCCCGCTCCAGCAGGGTCGGCCGGCCGACCAGGACGCGGCGGTCGCAGCGGCCCGGCCGCAGCAGGGCGGGGTCGAGGTTCTCGACGAGGTTGGTCGCGGCGATCACCACCACGCCCTCCCGCCCGTCCAGGCCGTCGAGGCAGGTGAGGAGCTGGGCGACGGTCTGCGCGTGCTCCCGGTCCCCGCCCGTGCCGCCGGCCACCCGGGTCTGCGCGAGGGCGTCTATCTCGTCGAGGAAGAGGATGCAGGGGGCGGCCTTGCGCGCCTCGGCGAACAGGCGCCGCACGCGGAGCGCGCCGAGCCCGACGAACATCTCGGCGAACTCGGCGCCCGAGGCGTGCAGGAACGGCACGCCGGCCTCGCCGGCGAGCGCCGCGGCGAGGCGCGTCTTGCCGTTGCCCGGCGGCCCGTGGAGCAGCACGCCGCGGCAGGGCGCGGCGCCGACGGCCGCGAAGCGCGCCGGATCGCGCAGATAGGCGACGATGTCGCCGAGCTCCTGCTTCGCCTCCTCCTGCCCCGCGACGTCGGCGAAGGTGGTGCGGCGGGCCCCGTCGCCGCTCGCGCCGTCGAAGCGCCGGCCGGTGCGGGTCAGGTCGCGCAACTTCAGCGCCCAGGTGGCGGCGAGTGCGAGGATGGCGGCGAGGCCGAGCAGCGATGCGACGGCAGGCAGGCGGTCGGGTGCCTCGGGCGCGAAGCGGAGCTCGGCGCCCGAGGCGGCCAGCGCCTCCACCGGGTGCCAGGCCAGGGGCGCGCTGACGTGACGAGGCGTGCGGCCATGGTCGCCCCCTGAGCGTGACCTCCGCCCCTTCGGGGCGCACCAGGACCGTGGCGACGCGGCCGGCCGCGATGGCCTCGCGGTACTCGCCGAAGCTCATCGGCAGCGGCCTCGGAGCGACGAGGAAGGTCATCAGGGCGAAGAGGGCCACCCCCGCGCGGCGGCAGCGGCCGCCACGCCGGCTGCGGCGAGGAGCCGGACGGACGGGCCTGGCGCTAGAAGCGCATCAGCCGCCGTGGGGCCGGCGGCCTGCGGTCCAGGCGGCGGAACTTCGCGATGTGCCAGGATGGCGTCGGCATGGGCGGCTGGGTCCCGGGGCAGGAGGGGAAGCGGCTGGGGCTGCGCGGCTGTTCGTCAGGCGATCACAAAATATTTTAAATAAATGTTTAAAATATATTCATTCCTGTAACCCGGTGGGATCACCCCGCCCAGGCCTCGCGCAACGCCGCAAGGCGCCCTCGGGCCGCGTGCGTCCAGACCGGCCCGGGCATCGCAGCCCCATCACCACCCCGCCACCTCCGTCCGGTGCCCATCGCGCCGCGATGCGACCAACCCTTGCGCCGACGGCGCGATCGGGGCAGTGGACCATCCGGCCGTAGGCCGGCCGCAACCCGGGCGGTCCTCGCGGACGACGGCCCCGGATGGCCGGACCGGGCCGGCAAGGGTGCGGGACCGGTCGCGCGCCACCTGCCCGAACCACGGGCCGGGACCGATCTTGGTCCGGGTCCGGAACCGGGCCCGAAGGGTCGCGTAGGTAGCCTGTCCCGAGTTGGAAGCCACGGTCCCGGGGGCGATTGGGCATCATGGAGCCGGACGCGAAGACGCCGACCGAGCCGCTGCCGGGCGATGGACCGGAGCCTCGCGCCACGCCGCCGGACCGTCTCCCTCCCGCTGCCGGCGGACCGCCGGAGGCCGGCAGGAACCACGGCCCGGCCGGCGCCCGGTGACGCCCAGATCCCGTCCGGCGCCCGGCGTCCTCACGTCCTGCGGGACCCGCCGCGCGCCTTTCCTCCTGTCGGGCGCCGCGCTGGCGGGCACCGGTGCCGCCCTGCTCTGCTCGCCCTTCGCCGTCTCCGCCCAGCCGTCGGCTCCCCCGCCGGCGCTCGGGGCGGCGCCGACCGCCGAGGAACGGGTGCTGCCCTATTCCCTGGAGATCGTCCCCACGGGAGACGAGGCCCTGGACGAGGCGATCGCGGGCGTCTCGCAGCTCGGGCGGCTGCGCGAGCTGGCGCCGACCGATGCCTTCGGGCTCGTCGGCCGCGCCCTGGGCGATCTCGAGCGGCTCGATGCCGCCTTGCGGTCCGAGGGCTACTATGCGGGCCGGGCGCGGATCGAGATCGCGGGGCTGCCGCTCCCCGTCACCCCCGACCTCGCGGAACGCCTCGCGCGGGTCGAGGCCCCGGTCCCCGTCCGCATCCTGGTCGAGCCGGGTCCGCGCTACCGGATCACCTCGGTCGCGGTCCGACCCGCCACGCCGGCCGATGCCGCCGCCGTCGCCGCGGTCGTCGCCGAGCCCTTCGGCCTTGCACCGGGCGATCCCGCGACCGCCGCCGCGGTCCTCGACGCCGGGGAGACGCTGCTCGACAGGCTGCGCCGCGCCGGCCACCCCCTCCCCGCCGACGTGGAGCGGACCGTGGTCGTGGACCATCGGGACCGCGGCATGGAGGTGGAATTCGTCCTCGCCCCCGGACCGCGCTCCCGCTTCGCCCCGCCGCGCGTGGTCGGCCAGGTGCGGACCGATGCCGTCTTCCTGCAGCGCCTCGCCGGACGCATCGCCGGGCAACCCTACAGCCCGGAACGGATCGAGCGCGTGCGGCGCGACCTGCGCACCCTCGGCGTGTTCGCCGCGGTGCGGGCGCGCCCCGCCGAACGCCTGGACGCCGCGGGCACGCTCCCGGTCACCTTCGAGGTCGAGGAGCGGCCGCCGCGCGCGGTCGGCTTCTCCCTCGCCTACGAGACCGATTTCGGCCCGACCGGCCGAATCTACTGGGAGCACCGCAACCTCCTCGGCGGCGCCGAGCGGCTGCGGCTGGAGGCCGATGTCTATCGCCTCGAAACCGGGCGGGGCGGCGCCGACGACTTCGGGTTCCGCATCGGGGGCAGTCTGCGCAGCCCCTTTCTCTACGGCCGGGACCTGACCCTCACCGCCGACGGCTTCGCCCTGCGCGACCGCCTGCGCGCCTATGACCGCGACGTGGCGATCGCCTCGCTGCTGCTGGAGCGCCAGCTCACCGACCGGCTCGCGGTCCTGGGCGGGCCGCTCGCGGAGTTCGGCCGCGTCGGTCGCGAGGACGACATGCGGCCGGTGCAGCTCCTCGGCGCGACCCTCGGCGTGCGCTGGGACGGTACCGACAGCCTGCTCGACCCGCGGCGCGGGTGGCGCGTCGCCTTCACCGCCACGCCCGCCTACGAGATGCACGAGACGATCGTCTTCGCGCGGCTGCGCCTGACGGCGAGCGCCTACTGGGACGTGACGGGCGACGGCGGCAGCGTGGTCGCGCTGCGCGGCGCGCTCGGCTCGGTCGCGGGCGCGGAGCGCGACCGGCTGCCGCTCGACCAGCGCTTCTACGCCGGCGGCGGCGGCTCGGTCCGAGGCTATACCTACCAGGCGATCGGCCCGCGCGACGCGACGGGCCGGCCCGTCGGCGGGGCAAGCCTGGTCGAGGGCAGCATCGAGCTCCGCCAGCGCCTCTGGGGCGAACTCGGCGGCGTGCTGTTCCTCGATGCCGGCACGGTGGGCCGCGATCCGCTGCTGCCCGACCTCGGCGATCTCCGTTTCGGGGCCGGCGTCGGGCTGCGCTACCGGACCGTGATCGGGCCGATCCGCGCCGATGTCGCGGTGCCGCTCAATCGCGGAGCGGGGGAATCGCGCGGCTACGGCTTCTATCTCGGCATCGGGCAGGCCTTCTGATGCGCGGAGGAGCGATGCGCCGGATCGGCAGGAACCTGCGGCGGGCCGGCCTGCTCGTGCTGGTCGCGCTGGCTGCCGCCTCCGCCTTGGCGCAGACGGAGCAGACGCGCGAGCCGTTCTGGGCGGGAGCGCTGCGCCTCGCCGCGCGTCAGGTGCCGGGGCTTGGAATCGAGGGGCTGGGCGGCAGCCTCACGCGGCCGGAGGCCGCCCGGGTGACGCTGTCCGACGCCCACGGCGTCTGGCTGACGCTGGAGCGGGTCCGCCTCGTCCTGGACCGCGCCGCGGTGCTGCGCGGCCACCTCCACCTCGAGGCCCTGACGGCGGAGCGCGGCATCCTGGCGCGCCTGCCGGCGACGCCGCCGCCCGACCCGACGGCGCCGCCCGCCCCGAACGCCGGGCCGCTCCTCCGCATCCCGGACCTCCCCATCGGCGTGCGGGTGGATGGCCTCGCCGCGGCGCGGCTGGAGCTGGGCGAGGCGGTGCTCGGCGCCCCGGCCGTCCTGGCGCTCGAAGGCCGGGTCGCGCTGGTCGGCGGCGCGCTCGACGCGGCGTTCGCGGCGCACCGGCTCGACCAGGCCGGCGAGTTCGCGCTGCGCCTCGCCCTCGACCTGCGCGCGGACCGGCTGGAGGCGGCGCTCCGGCTGCACGAGCCGCCGGGAGGCCTGGCGCCGCGCGCGCTCGGCCTGCCGGATCAGCCGGCGGAGATCGCGCTCTCGCTCGATGGCCCGGCCGGTGCCGGGGCGCGGCTCGACCTCCGCGCCGCGCTGGGTGCCGAGGTCTCGCTCGCCGCGACGGGCACGGTGCGCCTGCAGGCCGACGGCGCGCTGGGCGCGACCATCGAGGGGGAGGTCGCGGCCGCGCCCCTGCTGCCGCCCGCGCTGGCGCCGCTGCTCGCCGGCCCCTCCCCCACCCGCTTCGCGCTCGACGGCGATCTGTCCGCCGCGCGGGAGCTGGCCTTGCGGCGGCTCGCCCTGGACGCCGCCGCCGGCCAGGCAGAGGCGGCCGGGACGGTGGACCTCGTCGCCGGGACAGCCACCTTGCGCCTCGGCGTCACCGTGGCTGGCGCGGCGCCCTTCGCCGCTCTGCTGGCGCCGCTCGACCTCGCCTGGCGCGGCGCACGGGGCGAGGCCCGGCTGGAGGGCCCGCTCGCCGCCCCACAGATCGAGCTCGATCTCGCCCTGGAGGGCTTCGCCGCGCCCGGCATCCCCGGCCTGGGCGAGGCGCTCGGGCCGGCGCCGCGCCTGCGTCTCGCGGCGACGCTGCCGGAGGTGCTGCACCGGCTCGAGGTCCTCGGCGACCATGCGCGGATCGAGGGATCGGGCCGCATCGCCGCACCGCTCGACCTGCGCGTCGTGTTCGCCCTGGCAGGGTCGGAGCCCTTCGACGCGCTGCTGCCGATCGCGCTCTCCTGGCGCGCGGTCCGGGCCGAGGCCCGGGTCACGGGCGGGATCGGGCAGCCGGAGGTGATGCTGGAGGCCGCGGCGGAGGGGTTCGACAGCGCGGCAGCCCCGCTCGCGGCCCTGCTGGGGCCGGCGCCGCGCCTGCGCCTGGCCGCCGCGCTGCCCGAGACGGTGCGGGAACTGCGGCTGGACGGCGCGCAGGCCGCTTTCGAGGCGGACGGCCGGGTCGGCGACAGGCTCGACCTGCGCTTCGCGCTGGCGCTGCCGGACCTCGCCGCCCTGCAGCCGGAGGTCGCCGGCGCGCTCCGCGTCGCCGGCACCGCAACCGGCCCGCTGGCCGATCCGCGCCTGGGTTTCGAGGCGCGTGCCGAGGATCCGCTCCTGATCTCCGGGCAGCGGCTGGAGGCGCCGCGGCTGGAGGCGGTGGTCGAGAACCCGGCCACCGCCCTGCGCCTCCGCGCCGCGCTCGACGGCCGGCTCGCCGGCCTGCCGCTGCGCATCGCCCTGCGCGGCGGGGCAGCGCCCGATGCCCGGTTCCGGCTGGACGAGGCGGAGGCGCGGCTCGGCCCCGGCCAGGCGCGGGCGGCCGGCGCCTTCGATCCCGCCTCCGGCCTGTTCGACGGCACGGTGCGGGCGGAGGCGACGGACCTCACGCCCTTCGCGGAATTGATCGGCGATCCCTCGCTCGCCGGGCGCCTGCGGCTGGAGGCGCGCCTCGCGCCCCGGCGCGTGGAGCGCAGGGAACGGCCGCTGCAGGGCTTCGATACGCGGCTGGAGGCGCAGGCGCTGCGCGTCGCCGGTGTCGCCGCCGGGGGCCGGCTGGTGGCGGAGGGCACGCCCGAATCGATGGGGCTCGCGCTGCAGGGGCTTGCCGCGGGGATCGGGCTTGCCGCGCAGGGCCGGCTGGATGCCCTGCCCGATCAGGATGCGCGTCGCCTCGACCTCGCCTCGCTCGAGATCCGTCACGCCGGCCAGACGCTGCGCCTAGCGGCGCGGCCGGCGCGGGTGGTGCTGCGCGGCGACGGCGGGGTCGTGCTGGCGACGCCCCTGGCGCTCGTGGGGCCGCGCGGCGCCCGCATCCGCGCGTCGGGGGCCTGGGGGCCCGACCGGGCCGACCTGCGCGCCACCCTCACCGCGGTGCCGGCCGGCCTCGCCGCTGCATTGGCCACCGGCGAGGAGCAGCCGGTGGTCGGCACGCTCTCGGGCGAGCTGCGGGCGAGCGGGGCGGTCGCGCAGCCGGAGGTCGCCGCCAGCCTGCGCGTCGCCGGGCTGCGCGCGGACACGCCCTGGGGGCGGACCCTGCCCGCCGCGGAGATCCGCGCCCGGGCCACGCTCGGCCCCGACGGCGCGGCGCGCCTCGCCGCCGAGGCACGCGCCGGCGCGGCGCGCCTCTCGGCGACGGCAGGCCTGCCGCAGGGCTTCGGGGCCGATGCGCCACTCGCCGCGACGCTGCAGGGGAACGCGGAACTGGGCGAGCTGCTGGCGCCGCTGCTCGCGCCCGGCGCCGACCGGGCGACGGGGCGGCTCGCCGCCGAGCTGAGGGCCGAGGGGACGCTCGGCGTGCCCCGGCTCTCGGGGCGGGCGACGCTGGCGGGCGGCGAGTACCGCAATCTGCTCTACGGCGTGCGGGTCTCGAACCTCGACGGTTCGCTGCGCGCGGACGGCACGCGGCTGGTGCTGGAGCGCCTGCAGGGCACGACGCCCGGCGGCGGCCGCATCGCCGCGTCCGGCACGCTCGACCTGGGCGAGCCCGGCCTGCCCGTGGAGGCGCGGGTCAGCGCGCGCAACGCCCGTCCGCTCGCCTCGGACCGCTACGACGTGCTGCTCGACGCCGAGCTCGGCCTCGCCGGCGCCCTCGCCGAGGCGGCGCGGCTCGCCGGCACGGTGCGGATCGAGCGGGCGGAGATCCGCCTGCCCGAAGCGCTGCCGGCCCGCATCCGCACGCTTGACGTGCAGGAGCGCGGCGGCCCGCCGCCCGGGACGGTGCGGGCGCAACAGGCGGCGCGCGCCGCCGTGCCGGAGGCGGCCGCGACCGCCCCGCCACCGATCGCGCTTGCGCTCGTCCTCGAGGCGCCACGCGCCGTCTTCGTGCGCGGGCGCGGCCTCGACGCCGAGCTGGGCGGCCGGCTCGGGATCGGCGGCACGCTCGCCGACCCGCAGGTGGAGGGCGAATTGCGGCTCCAGCGCGGGACCTTCCTGATGCTCACCCGGAGCCTCGCCTTCGAGCGCGGCGCCCTGCGCTTCGTCCCGGGCGTGCTGGCGCCGGAGCTCGACTTCCTCGCCAGCGCCCGCGTCAGGGGCGACACGCTCCGGGTGGCGATCGAGGGAACGGCGGAGGCGCCGCAGGTGACCTTCTCCTCCACTCCCGAGCTGCCCGAGGAGGAGGTGGCGGCACGGCTGCTGTTCGGCCGCCCCGCGGGCGGCCTCTCGCCCTTCGAGCTGGTGCGGCTCGCCGACGCGCTGGCGGGCGCGACGGGGATCGGTCCCGCCGAGGGCGCGGCGGGCGGCGTCCTGGAACGGCTGCGGCGCGGCCTCGGCCTCGACCGCCTGGCGGTCGGCGCGGAGCCCGAGATCGGGCGGCGGGAGACCGGACCGGCGGCACCGACCCTGGAGGCCGGGCGCTACGTGGCCGAAGGCGTGTATCTCGGCCTCCGCCAGGGCACCGACGCGAGCGCCGCGCCGCGCGTGGCCGTGGAGATCGAGCTCCGTCCCCGTCTGAAGCTGGAGGCCGAGACCGGTGGCGGCGCGGGCGGCAGCGGTCCGGACAGCGGCAGCCGCGTGGGTCTCTCCTACGAGTTCGAGTACTGATACGAGTTCGGGTACTGACGGGCCGCGCGGCGCGCCGGCACCGATCCCCGGCGGCGGGCTGCCGGCCCTCGCCGCCGGCGTGGCCGCTCCAGGGCGAGGGAACCGGCATTCGGCGCGGCGGCGAGGGGGGGCCTTGCCGCTCCCCGAAGCCGCCGGCCCTACCCGTGCCGGCCCTCGCCGGACGACGCCTCGGGCGCGACCGCCCCGAGCCCGACCCAGGCGCGGGTGAACTCCGCGCCGAGCAGGAAGATCTGGGCCGAGTAGTAGACCCAGAGCAGCACCACAAGGAGCGCGCCTGCCGCGCCATAGCTCGCGGCAAGGCCGCTGCCGCCGATGTACCAGCCGATCAGCGACTTGCCGACGGTGAAGAGGAGCGCGGTGCCGACCGCGCCGACGGCGACGTCGCGCCAGCGCAGCCGACGGTCCGGGAGGACCTTGTAGATCGCGGCGAACAGCACCGCGGTCAGGGCGAAGCCGAACAGGAAGCTCAGCGTCCCGAGCAGCGCCCCCATCTCCGGGTGACGTCCGCCCGCCCAGGCCTCGAGCGCGGCCAGCGCGGCGCTGACGAGGAGCGAGACGAGCAGCAGGAATCCGGTCGCCGCCACCAGGCCGACGCTGAGCAGCCGGACCCGGACCAGGTGGGCGACGGTGACCGCCCGCGGCGCCGCCTGCCAGATGACGTTGAGGGCGGACTGGATCTCCGCGAACACGCCGCTGGCGGTGAGCAGCAGCACGCCGACGCTGACGATCGCGGGGATCCCCCCGCCGCCCGCCATGGCCTGCTCACCCGCGCCCGCGCCGACGCCGCGGACGACCGCCTCGACCGCCAGCGCCCCCTCGCGGCCGACCAGGGCGCGAAGCTGCGCCCCGACGGCGGCGCGGACCGCCTCCTCGCCGAAGCCGAGGCCGGCGATCGCGATGGCGACGACCAGAAGGGGGGCGAGCGAGAACATGGTGTAGCAGGCGATCGCCGCGCCGCGGGTCATCGCCTCGTGCTCGATGTAGCCGCTGACGGTGTCCCCGATCAGCCGCCATGCCGTGCGCAGCGGCATGCGCCCGTCCGTTTCCCTCGGTTGGCCCGCAGGGAGAACCGGGGAGGAGCCGGTGCGGTTGCGCGCCCGCGCGGCGCGGTCACGCCGGGTCGCGGAACAGCCGGTAGAGCGCCGGGATCACCAGCACGGTCAGCGCCGTCGAGGACAGGAGGCCGAAGATCAGCGACACCGCGAGGCCCTGGAAGATCGGGTCGGCGAAGATGAAGGCGGCGCCGATCATCGCCGCCGCCGCGGTCAGCACGATCGGCTTGAACCGCACCGCCCCGGCCTCCAGCGCCACCTCGCGCACGCTGCGGCCGGCGCGGTCGGCGTGGCGGACGAAGTCCACCAGCAGGATCGAATTGCGCACGATGATGCCGGCGAGCGCGATGAAGCCGATCATCGAGGGCGCGGTGAAGGGCGCGCCGGTCAGCGCGTGCCCGAGCACCACCCCGATCAGCGTGAGCGGCACCGGCACCAGCACCACCAGCGGCGCGAGAAAGCTGCGGAACTGCGCCACCACCAGCACGTAGATGCCGAGCAGCGCGACGGCGAAGGCCGCGCCCATGTCGCGGAAGGTGATGCGCGTGACCTCCCACTCGCCCTCCCACAGCAGGGAGAGCCGGCTCTCGTCCTCCGGCTGGCCGGCGAGGCGGATCTCCGGCACCGGGGCACCGCGGGCGGCACGCTCGGCGAGGGCGTCGCGCACGGCGAACATGCCGTAGATCGGCGCCTCGTAGGCGCCGGCGAGCTCGGCCATCACCATCTCGGCGGCCCGGCCGTTGCGGCGGAACACGGGCGGGGAGGCGCGCTCCTCGACGACCTGGACGAGGTCGCCGAGCTCCACCGCGCCGCGCCGGCCCGGCACCGGCGTCGCGAGCAGCCGCTCCGACAGGCGGAGTTCCGGCTTCGGCAGGCGCACGACGATCTCGACCGGGTTCCGCCCGGGGCCGCGGTGCGAGTAGCCGACCGGAACGCCGCCCACCAGGGCGCGCAGCGTGTCGTACACCGCAGCCTCCTCGACGCCGTGGAACTCGAGCTCGTCGGCGAGCAGGCGGAAGCGCAGGCGCCGCCCCGGATCGCCGATCGTGTCGTCGACGTCCACGATGAAGGGCACGGCGCGGAAGGCGTCGCGCACCGTCGCGGCTCCGGCGCGGCGCGCCTCGGCGTCCGGGCCGTAGATCTCGGCGAGCAGGGTGGCGAGGACCGGCGGGCCGGGCGGCACCTCCACCACCCGCAGGCGCGCGCCCTCGGGCAGCGGCAGGTCGGAGAGCAGGGTCCGCACCGCGAGCGCGATGTCGTGGCTCGCCCGCGCGCGCTCCCCGCGCGGGGCGAGGGCGAGCTCGAGGTCGCCGAGCCGCGGCTCCTGCCGCAGGAAGTAGTGGCGCACCAGGCCGTTGAAGTTGAAGGGCGCGGCGGTGCCGGCGTTCACCGTGACGGCGCGCAGCTCCGGCAGGGCGCGCAGGCGATCCGCGGCGGCGAGCAGCGCGCGCTCCGTGTCCTCCAGGCTGGCGCCGGCCGGCAGGTCGAGCACCACGGCCAACTCCGACTTGTTGTCGAAGGGCAGCAGCTTCACCGTCACGTCGCGCGTCGCGAACAGCGCGAGCGAGCCGAGGGTCGCGAGGCCGGTCGCCAGCAGGAAGGCCCAGGCGCGCCAGCGCCGCTCGATCAGCGGCCGCGCGATGCGGAGGTAGAGGGCGCCCGGCCGCCCGGGCGCGTGGTGGCCGCCCTCCCCGCCCGCCCCCTCCCCCGCGGCCGGGCCGATGGCGCGCAGCCCCGCCATCAGCCACGGCGTCAGCACCATCGCCGCGAAGTAGGAGAACAGCATGGCCGCCGAGGCCACCGCCGGGATCGGCGCCATGTAGGGGCCCATCATGCCGCTGACGAACATCATCGGCAGCAGCGCGACGATGACGGTGAGGGTCGCGACGATGGTCGGGTTGCCCACCTCCGCCACCGCGTCCACCGCCGCCTGGACGCGGCCGCGCCCGTCGTTCATCCGCCAGTGGCGGTCGATGTTCTCGACCACGACGATGGCGTCGTCCACGAGGATCCCGATGGCGAAGATCAGCGCGAAGAGCGAGACGCGGTTCAGCGTGTAGCCGAGCAGCCAGGCGCCGAAGAGGGTGAGCAGGATGGTCACCGGGATCACCACCGCGACCACCACCGCCTCCCGCCAGCCGATGGCGAGCAGGACCAGCGCCACGATCGAGACGGTGGCGAGACCGAGATGGAACAGCAGCTCGTCGGACTTCTCCTGCGCGGTCTCGCCGTAGTCGCGGGTGATGTCGGCGGCGATGCCGGCCGGGATCACGCCGCCGTGCAGGCGCGCCACCGCGCCGCGCACCGCGTGCGTGACCTCGACCGCGTTGGCGCCGGCGCGCTTGGCGACGGCGACCGAGACGGCGGGGGCGCGCACCCATTCGCCCTCCATGCCGCGGGTCAGCCGCCAGGACCGCGCCTCCACCGGGCGCGCGTCCGGCACCACCTCGGCGACGTCGGAGAGGTAGACCGGGCGGCCGTCCCGCGCCCTGAGCAGCAGCAGGCCCGCGTCCGGCACGCCGCGGAGGGTCTGGCCGGCATGCGCGGGAAGCGTCTCGCCCCGGTCGCGCAGCGCGCCGAGATGGAAGGAGCGGTTGGCGCCGGCGAGCTTGTCCACGAGCTGGTTCAGCGTGATGCCGTGCAGCGCCAGCCGCTCCGGATCCGGCTCGACGCGGATCTGCGGCGGGCGGCCGCCGACGATGTAGGTCAGCCCGACCTCGGGGATCTTCACCAGCTCCGACAGCAGCCGGTCCGCCACCTCGTGCAGCGCGGCGTCGGTCCAGCGGATGTCGGCCGGATCCTCCGGCCGCAGCGTCACCACCGCCACGGCGACGTCGTTGATGCCGCGCCCGACGATCAGCGGCTCGGGGATGCCGAGCGGGATGCGGTCCATGTTGGCGCGCACCTTCTCGTGCACGCGCAGGATCGCCTCGTCCGCGGAGGTGCCGACCAGGAAGCGCGCGGTGACGACGGCGCGGTCGTCGTAGGTGTTGCTGTAGACGTGCTCGACGCCGGGGATGCCGATGACGATCGCCTCCAGCGGCCGGGTCACCAGCTCCACCGCGTCGGCGGCGGAGAGGCCGTCGGCGCGCACGTGGATGTCCACCATCGGCACGCTGATCTGCGGCTCCTCCTCCCGCGGCAGGCCGACGAGGGCGAGCAGCCCGAGCGCGATCGCCGCGAACAGCAGCAGCGGCGTCAGCGGCGAGCGGATGAAGGCGCGCGCCAGCGCGCCGGAGAGGCCGAGCCGCGGCGCGGTCACGGCCGCACCAGCACGTCGCCGGCGCGCAGGCCGGACAGGATCTCGACGCCGGGCACGCCTTCCTCGAACTCCCGCGCGGGGCCTCGCTGGACCGGCACGAGCGCGCCGGAGGCGAGGCGCACCAGGTCCACGCCGGCGCCGCGGACCACGAATTCCTCCGGCACCACGATGGCGGGGCGCCGGTCGGCGGCGATGGTCACGCGCACCCGCTCGCCGACGAAGAAGTCGCCGAGGCCCTCGACCTCGGCGTCGGCCACCACCTGGCCGTCCTGCAATTCGGGGTAGACGAGGCGGATCTCGCCGCGGCCGAGCGCGGCCTCCGGCCGCTCGGCGAGGCCCCGCGCGCCGACCTCCACCGGGTCGCCGGGTCGGAGGAAGCGGGCGTGGCGCTCGGGCAGGCGCAGGCGCAGCACGTAGCGGTCGGTGGCGATGGCGGCGACCGTCTCGCCGGGCAGGATCACGGCGCCGGCGACGCCGCGCACGCGCAGCACGCGCCCGGCCTGGGGGGCGAGCACCTCGCCCTCGCGCCGCTGCGCCTCGATCACGGCGCGTTCCGCCCGCGTGGCGGCGGCCTGGGCCTCGACGACGTCGAGGGCGGTCTGCGCCTCGTCGAGCCGGGCCTGGGTGGCGGCGCCAGTGGCGCGGAGCTGGCGGGTGCGCTCCAGCTCCAGCACCGCCTGGCGGCGCTGGGCGGCGAGCGCGTCGAGCCGCGCGTCGATCGCCGCGACCTGCAGCGCAAGCTTCGGGTCCTCGACCTCGGCGATGACCTGGCCGGCCTCGACGGCATCGCCCTCGCGCACGGCGACGCGGCGCAGCGTGCCGCCGATGCGGGCACGGGCCTCGGCCTCGCGCACGCTCTCGACCGTGGCGAAGACGGCCTTGCGGTCCTCGACGAGGCGGGGCCGCACGACGAGGCGGTCCTGCGCGGGGACCGCCGCTGGCGCGAGGAGAAAGACCGCGAGCACGGCGTGGAGGAGATGGCGCATCCGAAGCCTCCGTCGCGGCAGCGGGAGTCGGCATGGAGGGTCCGCCGGCCCTGGCCGGGCCGCGCTGCCGTGGGGAATGGCGGGCCGCGCGCCCGCCTCGCGGCCGCTCCTATCCACGCGAGCCGGGCGCGGCCTTGACCCAGCGCAACACGATCCGCCGGGACCGGCGCCGGCAGGACCGGCCGTGGCATCGCATGGCGAGCGGGCGGCGCGGCGCCGGGCGCCTCGCTTGCGCCGGCGGATCCATGCTTCCGGCCGTCGGCGACCGTCCCGCCCTATGCCGCCGGCGCCACGGACAGGCCGCGCACCCCGTGGCGCTCGATCAGGCGCGCGACCAGGCCCGAAGCCTTCGCCTCCTCGACGAAGCCGCGCAGGAACGCCGCGCCGGCCTCGTTGGCGCGGGCCGTGCCGATCGCCTGCTGGACGGCGGTGAACTTCCCGTCGAGGAGGCGCGAACCGGGCAGCTTTCCGGCGTCGGAAAGCAGACGCGGGCGCAGCCCGGCGAGGACCTCGAGCCCCTCGCCGACGAACCGCTCGAAGGCGGCATCGAGGCTCTCGGTCCGCACCAGCGTCGCGTGGCGGATGTTGCGCTCGAGCCAGAGGTCATAGGCCGAGCGGGCGGTGACGGCGATCCGCACCCCGAGGCGGTCCACCTCGGCGATCGAGCCGATCGGCGAGCCGGCGGGCACGAGATAGGTCGCCTCGATCTCGCAATAGGCGGCGGTGAAGGCGATCCTCTCCGCGCGCTGCGGCTCGGCGCCGATCAGGCCGATGTCCCAGGCGCCCGTGCCGACGGCATCGGCGAGCTCGCCGGGCCGCGGATAGGGCACGTAGCGCACCGGCACGCCGAGCCGCTCGGCGACCGCGCGCGCCATGTCCGGCGCCACGCCCTCGGGGTCGCCGGCGGCGCTGCGGCCGGTCACCAGCAGGAAGTTGCCCAGGTTGATGCCGGCGCGCAGGACCCCGGTCGGGGCGAGCTGGGCAAGGACGTCAGGGGACATGGCGTCGGGTTCCGTCGCGTCGTGGCCGGGCGGCGCGGGGCGCGGCCGGACCACCGCCGGCCGATGGCCGTCCGGCCGGCAACGCCTGGGCGTCCTGAGGTCACGCCGCGGCTGCCGCACCGCGCACGGTCCGGAGCGGGGCATTAGATCCCGGCCGCCTGGCGCCGGCAAGCCGCGATGGCGGCGCGGAGCGTCCCGCCGCTCCGCGCGGCATGGCGATCCACGCGCCCCCGGCGGCGACGAGGTCAAGGGTCGCGCCTTGCGCCCGACAGCGCATCACCGGTCGAGCAACCGCGGCCCGGCGAGCGGGGTCAGCGCGAGCAACACCGCGCTCGTCGCCCCGTGCGCGCGCTCGGCATGGGCGCGCACCGCCGTTGCCGCGTCGAGCCAATGGTCGTGGGTGACGGGGAACGGCCGGGCGAGCGGATAGGAGAGATCGAGCGTGCCGATCCCGCCCATCGTCTCGTCCCGGCCATACGCGAAGCTCGCGATCCACCACCGGCTCTGCGCCCTCGACACGCCCTTCCCGCTCCCCCGTCCACCGTGGTCGGCACGCCGCACTCGCGCCACAAAACGCGCATGATGGCAAGGGACGGCCGGCGATGCAGCAACGGATCGGAATGGGTCGTTCCCGCCTGAGCCTCGAACTGCGGCCCGCTGCGGAGATGCCGGGGCAGGCCGCGGCAAGGGCGCGCGCGGAGCGCCGCCGGCGGGCCGATCCGCTGCGGGCGAGGATTCACTCCCAGGATTGTGTATTCATTCCTTCGTCATTCCGAGATCTCATTTCGCCACGCGGCAGCCCTCCCCGGCCGCGCGGAGGTGGCCGATGGATCTCAGGAAGCGAACCCTGAGCAGCCTCGAAGCCTGGGTCGATCCCCGCCAGAGCGAACTCGAGGGGACTGATCCGGTGCTGCGCCTGATGTTGTTCGGCGAGCGGATCCTCCCCTGGGCGGTGGGCGCCGCCCTGGTCACGCTCGCCGTCGTGCTCTGCGCCGTGGCGCTCAGGGTCTGAGCGGAACCGCGGCGCCGGCCTGCCGGGCGTCACGCCAGGCCCGCCGCGGATTGCGTAGACCCTGATGCCGAGCCGCGGTTACGGGACCACGGGATAAGGCGGCGAAGAGGAGCAGGCCTCCGCGGTGCGGCCGCAGCAGGCGGTGCCTGTCGATCCGTGGCGGCTTGTCCGGCCCGGCAAGGCGCGCGATCCGCCACGGCAGCGGATCGTTCCGCGACGAGGCACCAGCGGCGGTGCCGGGCTGCCGCCGATCTCGGGGGGCGGCCGCTGCGATGATGCCGCGGACGGGGCGGGGGCGCGATCATCGCGCGCCCGCGCCGGGGGGCGGACCGCCCTCCTCCGCCCGTTCGAGGATCTCCCGCGTCCGCGTGACGCGGTCGCCCCAGACGCAATCGAACTCGGCGACCAGCGTCTGCAGCGCCGGCGACGCGGCGGCCGCCTCGGCCTCGGCGGCGTCGGCGAACTCGTAGAAGGCGAAGTGGACCGTCGGGTCGGTCCGGCTCCAGCACCGCCAGGCGTGCCGCGCCTCGAAGGCGGCCGCCGCTTCGGGCAGGTGCTCGGTCTCGTACCAGCGGTCGAAGCGCGGCCGGTCGGCCGCCTCGGAGAGCACCGCCCGGACCATCAGATAGGCTGCCGCCATCACAAGCCTCCCCTCTCCGGCAGTGCCCCGCGACCCGCCGCGACGGCGCGGCCGCGAGGGGCGATCGCCGGCCGCAGCCTACCGAGGCGCCGCGGCAGCGGACAGGAGACGGCGCCATCACGATCATGACGGCCCCACGCGTTCCTCCCCGGCGGCCCCCGGCATGCAAGCCGACCCTTCCCGCCAGGCGCCCCCTATGCCTCGAGCGCCAGGACGGCGTAGGTGGCCAGCCAGTGCTCCCCCACGTAGTCGCCGGCGAGGTGCGGCAGGCCGGCGGCGAGATGGAGCGCTGCGGCCGCTTCCGCCCGCGTCCGGCGCGGATCGCCCTCGGCCCAGCTCCCGGCCAGGGCACGCCAGCACCAGGCGCGGCTCAGGTTCAGGCCGTCGAGATGGACGATCCGCCCGTCGGTCCGGTCGCTCACCGTCGCCGGCCGGAACAGCGCCGCCGGCTCCCCCTGACCGAGACGAGGGAGGAAGCGGTCGAGCCAGGGCACGAACTCCTCGGCCGGGAGCAGGCGCCGCATGCACTCCGCCTCGACGAGGGCGGGGGAAAGGAAGTCCTCGCCGCCGGGCTCCCAGGCCTGGCAGTCGGAGTCGTTGCCGTACCAGGCCACCGCCTTGTCGCGGAGCAGCGACGACAGCCCTTCATCCCGCGCCGCAGCCGCGTATTCCGCAACGAGCGCCAGGGCGAAGGCGGTGCTGGAATGCGTGCCGGTGCGGACCGGATAGGTCGCGGCGGGGAGGAACTCGCGAAAGCGCCGGGCGATCGCCCGCGCCAGCGGCGCGAGCGACGCCGCCCAGGATCGGTCCTCCTGGCGGGCCAGCTCGGCCGCCAGCATCAGCAGCCAGGCCCAGCCATAGGGCCGCTCGAAGGCGCGCGCGGTCGGGCGTTCGAGGTAGGCGCACTCGGCCGCCACCTTCTCGTCGGTGAACTGCGCGCCGAACCACGCGCGCGTCGCCGCGGCCGCCGGCATCCCGGGGAAGCGGCGCAGCAGGCGGGCGAGCATCCAGTGGGCGTGCACGCTGGAATGCCAGTCGAAGCTGCCGAAGAAGACCGGGTGCAGCGCGCGCGGGCCGCGGAGGTCCTCCGGGCCCGCGAGCACATGGTCGGGCTTGTTCGGATACTCGCGATCCACGTGCCGGAGCGCGATGCGGGCGAACCGGTCGGCGAGGTCCTCGGTCAGCCGCACGCCGCGCGGCCCTCGGGATGGCGCGCGGCGGCGACCGGCGGCGCCGCCATCGTGCCGCGCCCCGGTCACGCCTCGCCGTAATGGATGCGGCGGTAGGCGCGCGAGACGATGCGGTCGTCGGTGTGCACGTCCCAGAGGCTCGCGGTGTTCGCCGACTGGTGTTCGCGGAACAGCGCCTCGAAGCGGCCAGGCTGGGTGACGGTCGCGCCGCGCAGCCCGAAGCCGGTAGCGACGGCGGCGAGGTCGCCGCGGCCGTGAATCGCCTCCTTCTCGTCCACGCCGTTCGCGCGGAACTTGTGGAATTCCGCGCCGTAGCCGCCGTCGTTCATGATCGCGATCGCCATGCGGATGCCGTGGCGGCGGATCGTCTCGAGTTCCTGGCAGTGCATCAGCAGGCTGCCGTCGCCCTCGATCAGCAGCACCTTGCCGTCGCCGCGCGCCACGGCGACGCCGATCGCGCCGGCGAGGCCGGAACCGATCGCGCCGAAATCCACGAACACGTTGTATTTGTCCGCCGGGCGGCCGCGCATGTGGGTCATGGCGATGCTGAAGTAGTGGCCGCCGCCCACCACGATGTCCCAGTCCTTCGGGATCACCCGGTCGAGCTCGAGGATCGCCTTGCGCGGGTCCACGGTGCCGGGCTGCGGCGTGTACTCCTTGCGGTCCGGGACGTCGGCCGCGATCTGCTCCGCCATGCCGGGGGTGCGGAAGCCCTGGCGCGTGATGCCGCGCTTGTCGAGGCGCTCGACGATCGCCTCCGCCGCGGCGCGGGCATCGGCGCGCACGTGCAGGTCGGCGGTGCGCAGCCCCTGCCACAGCCCGCGCGGGTTCATGTCGATCTGCACCACCTGCGCGCCGGGGTAGAGGTAGCCGCTCTCGGTGGTGTAGTGGCCGAGGCCCGCGCCGACCCCGATCACCAAGTCCGCCTCGGCGAAGCGCTCGCGCGCGAAGTCGCTGGCGAAGGCGCCGGCGATGTCGAGCGCGTAGGGATTGCCCTCGAACAGCCCCTTGCCGAGCAGCGTGGTGGCGAGCAGCGCGCCGCAGCGCTCGGCCAGCGCCTCGAGCGCCTCGCGCGCGCCGGAGCGCACGGCGCCGCGGCCGCCGATGATGATCGGCCGCTCGGCCGCGGCGATCATGTCGGCCACCCGCTCGACCAGCGCCGGGTCGGGGAGCGGGCGCTGCGCGACCGGCACCAGGTCGGACGACGGCGTGTAGTCGCGCAGGTGCGGCCACGGCTGCTTCTGCAGGTCCATCGGCACGCTGAGGACCACGGGGCGGCGCTCGACCTGCGCGATCTGGAACGCCTCGCGCACGTTGTCGAGCAGGCGGTCGATGTGGCGCACCGGCACGTAGGCGGCGCCGGTGCCGAGCGCGAGCGGCGCCATGTCTATCTGCTGCAGGTACCAGGCGGCGGCGATCGGCGAGTCGCCGGCGAACACCACCATGGGCGTGTTCGCGCGCGCGGCCGCGGCCAGCCCGGTCATGATCTGGGTGAAGCCGGGGCCGCAGGTGGTGGAGGCGACGCCGACCTTGCCGGTCGCGCGCGCGTAGCCGTCCGCCATGGCGACGGCGCAGTGCTCGTGCCGCGCGTGGATGACCTGCACGCCGGGCAGGGTCGCCATCGTCGCCGACCAGTACATGTTGGCGTCACCCATCAGGGTGAACAGCTTCTCCACGCCCTCGGCGGCGAAGGCGTGGGCCAGCATGTCGGAGACCTGGAACTTCGCCATCGTCACGTCCTTCCCTTGCCGAACAGGCTGCGCAGCCAAGACAGGAATGCCCGCCACAGCAGGCGCGCCGCGCTGAGTTCCGCGGCCGCAGGCGCGCGCGGCGGGGCCTGCGGCGGCGCGGCCGGTTCCCTCCCGGCGCCCTCGGCCGCGGCGGGCGCGGGCCCCGCGCCGCGGCGCTCCGCCACGACCTTGGCCATGTTGCCCGAGAACTCGGCGAGCAGCGCGCGCGCCACGTGGACGCCGCCGGCGTTGGCGAAGGTCTCGAGCGGGCCCGTGACGGTGAAGCTGCCGTCGATGTCGAGCACCGTCGTCGGCCCGCCGCTCGCGGTGATCACGCCCGAGGCGAGGGCGCGCGAGGCGCCGCGCTGGTCGATGCCGCGCCCCTCGATGGTGCAGCGCCTCGCGCCGTGGTCGAAGTCCAGCGTCGCCTCGCCGCGGAACACCGCGACGGTGGGCCCGAACTTGACGCGGATCGAGCCGCGCCACAGGCCGTCGCCTTGATCCGGCGCGAGCTGGGCGCCGGGGATGCAGGAGGCGACGGTTGCGGGATCGCTCAGTAGGGGCCAGACCTCGTCCAGCGGCGCCGGAATCTCGGTCCGTTCACTGATGGAGACCATTCTGTGCGGAGTTTCGTGCCGGGATGCCGTGGGCGGAAGGGGTCGGAGCGCGAGCATAGGCGAAGCCCGGCATGGCGGGAAGGTTGCGGGCGACGGCGGCTTCCATCGCCGCCACGCCGCGCCGTACTATCCGGCGAGCGGTCGCCGGAGCGGCGGAGGGAAGGATGCGACGCAGGATGTTTCTCGGGGCCACCCTGGCCGCGTTCGGCGGGGCCGGTGCGGCGCGCGGCCAGCAGCCCCACCACGGGCTGCCGATCCCGCAGGAGCAGATGGCGCCGCTCCGCGGGCAGGGCCCGGTGACGCTGACGCCCGCGCAGTACGCGCAGCGGGCGGTGGACAGCCCGGCGCCGGCCGGGCCGCCGGGACGCTGGGTCTCGCGCGCGCCGCTGCCGATCCCCCGCACCGAGATGGCCTGGGCGGCGGCGTGGAACAACCGCCTGCACGTCATCGGCGGCTACGCGGAGGGGCGCGTCGACAACTCCTACCACCACGTCTACGACCCGGAGACCGACCGTTGGTCCGAGGCGGCGCGCCTGCCGCTCGGCGCCAACCACGTCGCCGTGGTCGCGCACGAGGGCCGCATCTACGCCTTCGGCGGCTTCACGAACCAGAACCGCGCCGCCCACGACCAGGCCTTCGCCTACGACGTGGCGGCCGACCGCTGGGAGCGCCTGCGGCCCATGCCGCGGCCGCGCGGCGCCGGGGCGCTGGCGGTGGTGGACGGCAGGATCCACCACATCGGCGGCGCCTCGAACCCGGAGGCCGAGCGCGCCTCGGTCGGCTGGCACGAGGTGTACGACCCGCGGACGGACAGCTACGAGACGCGCAAGGCCCTGCCCGGCGCGCGCGACCACGCGGGCGTCGCGGTGCACGAGGGCCGCATCCACATCGTCGGCGGCCGCTTCAACACCTTCGAGTACAACACGCCGCTGCACCACGTGTACCTGCCGGACCGCGACACCTGGGAGGCGCGCGCCCCGATGCCGACGCCCCGTTCCGGCCACGGCCTCGTCCTCTACCGCGGCCGGCTCTTCGCCATGGGCGGCGAGACCGGCCGGTTCGAGAACCGGACGCTGACGGGCCAGGTGCACGGCCAGATGGAGTCCTACGATCCCGCCTCCGACAGCTGGCTGCATCACGCGCCGATGCCGACGCCGCGCCACGGCATGGGCGCCGTCGTGCTCGGCGACTGGATCCACGTCGCCGGCGGCGGGCCGGTGGTCGGCGGCGCCATCAAGACCTCGGTGCACGAGGCCTTCAGCCTGGGCTGACGCCGCCGCGCGACGGGCGCCGCCGTGCCGCCCGCGACGGGACGCTACGCCGCCGCCGCCTGCCCCGCCCTGGCCGGGCCCCAAGACTTGAGGACCGGCAGCACCTCCCTGGCGAAGAGCCTGAGGCCGCGCTCCGCGACCTCGTAGGGCGTGCCGCCGAAGCGGAAGGCGACGTTGAGCTCGAAGTCGCCGAGGATCTTCCGTCGCTCCTCGAGGCCGCGCAGGATCCTGTCGGGCGTGCCCCAGCTCGCGGCCTGCATGAAGCCGGCGATCGCGCCCTCCAGGCCGCCCTTCCGGGCGATCTCGGCCTTCTGCTGGTAGGCGTCGTAGCCCTTCACCGTCCTGAAGTGCTCGCCGAGGAACTCGTAGTGGTGGAAGTTGCTCTCGACGAACTTGCCCTGGTACCTGCGCGCCTCCTCCTCGGTCTCGGCGAGGTCGGTGCCGCACACGCAGAACTCGGTCAGCATGATGTGCGGCGGCTCGGTGCCGTGGTACATGCGGTGCAGCTCCCGCCCCCGCTCGATCGCCGGCAGCCGCATCTCCCACGGGCGGTCGGCGAACATCACCATGTGGGCGCCGAGCCTGGCGGCGGAGTTGACCGAATCCTCGCTCGACGCCACGGCGTAGATGCGTCCCTCGAAGGAGTGCTGGGGCCGGGGGCGGATCTCGGTGCGCGGCTGCTTGTAGAACTTGCCGTTGCCCTCGATGAAGCCGGTGCGCAGCGCGTCGAGGATCATCGGCGCCGCCTCGTCGAAGCGCTCGCGCGATTCGTCCATGCTGACCCGGAAGGCCGCGAACTCGCGCCGCGCGAGCCCCCGCCCGATGCCGAAGCGGAAGCGGCCCTTGCTCAGCAGGTCGAGCACCGCGGCGTTCTCGGCGACGCGGAGCGGATCGTGCCAGGGCAGGATGACGGCCGCGGTGCCCACGTCGATGCCGGGGCAGAGCGCCGTCATGTGGGCCATGAGGTGCATGTTGTCGGGCACGAAGGAGTAGTCGTTGAAGTGGTGCTCCGCCGACCAGAGGCAGTCGAAGCCGGAGTCGGCGGCGATGCGGGCCAGCCGGATCTCCTCCTCCCAGACGCGGCCGTCGGGGCAGTCCTCCCAGCCGTAGCTGGTGAACAACATCATCATGCCGACATCCACGGCGTCTCTCCCTGTCCGCTTGCGTTCGGCCGGCCGCGCGCGGCCGGCGCGGGACCGGGCACGCAGCAGGACCGGATCGCCGGGCGGCGCGCCTACGGCGATCCTCGCCATCCGGGTCCGGCACGCTATCGCCCGCCGTCCCGGGCTTCAACCGCGGACTCCGCGCGGCCCGCCGGCGGCCGGCCCGGCAGGGGTGGGACCCTCGCCTCGGCCGCGCGGTCCGCATTCGCGGCGCGGCGGCGCCGCGGCACTACCCGATCCGCGCCAGCATGCCCCGATGGTTGACCAGCCGCGCGAAGCCGCGCCCGACCAGGTACCAGTGCACGAGGAACGCCTCGGCCGCGATCCGCGCGAGAACCCCGGGCGCGGCGCGGAACCTCTCCTCCGCCGCGCAGGGCGCGACGGCGAGGCCGAGGCCGCGCGCCATCATCGCCGCGCGCGCGAGGTGGTATCGGCTGGTGACCAGCAGGTCGGGGGCGGCGGCCCGGCCCGCACCCCAGTCGGCGCGGAAGTTGCGCAGGTTCTCGAGCGTATGGCGCGAGCGCGCCTCGACGCCGATGCGCGCCGCGTCGAGGCCGGCGGCCAGCAGGTAGCGCCGCCCCGCCTCCGCCTCCGTCGGCGCGCCCGCCCGCGTGGCGCCGCCGAGCAGCACGACGGTCAGCGCGGGCTCGCGCCGGGCCAGCGCCGCGGCGCGGTCCAGCCGCGCGCGGAAGGCGGCGCAGGGCATGCCGTCGCGCGGCAGCCGCAGGCCGAGCACGATGGCGCGCCGCGGCGCCGCCGCGCGCGGCGTCTCAGCCGTGGCGGAACGGGCGACCCGCAGCACGTGCCAGTAGGCGGCGAACAGGCTGGTCCCCGCCGCGAGCAGCGCCACGAGGCAGGCGATCAGTAGCGTGGCCAGCCCGTCGCCGCCGAGGAAGGGCGGCTCGCCCGCGCCGCCGCCGGGACGGGGCGCCGCTCGGCCCGCCGGCGCCGCCGCATTCCCGCCCTCCATGCGTTCTCCCCGCCTCCGCGCCTCGCGGGCCGATCCTGGGGCGCGGGCCGCGGCGCCGCAAGCGGACGCGCGGGGCGCCCGGCGGAGCGGCGGTCGGCCGGTCAGTCGCGGAGCTGGGGATTGTCGAAGCGCGGTTCCCGGTAGCGTCGCAGCGCCGCCGCGAGGGCGGCGGCCAGCTCGCGCCGCTCGGCGTCGCCGAGGCAGCGCCCGATCTCGACCGAGGGCCCGCGCGGCGCGGTCAGCCGCAGCTCGCAGGCGGTGCCGGCCCGCTCGCGCAGCGACACGCGCGACCAGTAGGGATCGAGCGCGGCCTCCTCGCGCCGGCCACGCCCGTCATGGCGCGTCACCGTCAGGCGTCCCGCGGCGAGCTGAACGATCTCGATCTGCCGCGCGCTGCGGCGATGATGGCGCGCGAGGAGCCCGAGCACCAGGCCGAGCTCCGCCCCCATGAAGCCCATCACCGGCCACGCGCCGAGCCAGGCGAACATCGCCGCCGTCGCCGCGACCGGCAGGGCGAGCAGCAGCGCGACCATCCGCGCCGACGCGCGGTCCAGGCTGCGCGCCGGCGTGATGACCGCCTCGAACAGGACGGGCTCGGCCCGAGGGGGCGGGGGGACTGACATCGCCAGCGGAGATGGGTTAGGGCTTGGCGTCTCGCCACCCGCCATCCTGCCACCCAGCACGGCCGATGTCCCCTCCCCGCCCTGCCGCAGGCCGACGCCCCCGGCCCGCCACCCGCCGGCGGCGCGCCGGAGCGGCGACGGCCGCCGCCCCGCCGCCCGCGGACGGCGCCCTACCGGCCATGCCCGCCACGGCCGGGGAGGCGCCACGCGCGGCCTCGCCCGGCGGGGCCCATGCCCGCGCCGCGGCGGGAGCGGTCGCGCGCCGCCGCCTAGCCGCGCTCCGCCCTGCCCCGCCAATGTCCCAGGCCCAGGCGACGGCCTTCATCCGCGCCCTCGCCGCCGCCAACCCGTCGCCGCGAACCGAGCTCGAGTACCGCGACCCCTTCACGCTGCTGGTCGCCGTGGTCCTCTCCGCGCAGACCACCGACGCGGCGGTCAACCGCGCGACCCCCGCGCTGTTCGCCGCCGCCCCCACGCCGGCGGCGATGGCGGCGCTCGGCGAGGACGGGATCGCCCCCTACATCCGCAGCATCGGGCTCTGGCAGGCCAAGGCGCGGAACGTCGCCGCACTCTCGCGCCTGCTGGTGGAGCGCCACGGCGGCGAGGTCCCGCGCGACCGCGAGGCGCTGGAAGCGCTGCCGGGCGTCGGGCGCAAGACCGCCAACGTCGTGCTCAACGTCGCCTTCGGCGAGAGCACCATGGCGGTGGACACGCACATCTTCCGACTCGGCAACCGCACCGGCCTCGCCCCCGGCCGGACCCCGCGCGAGGTCGAGGACATGTTGGTCCGACGCTGCCCCCCAGAGCTGTTGCGCGACGCGCACCACTGGCTGATCCTCCATGGGCGGCACGTCTGCAAGGCGCGGATGCCCGAGTGCTGGCGCTGCGTGGCGCGGGCGCACTGCAACCATCCCGACAAGGCGCCGCTGCCGCCGGGCCGCTGACCGGGCGGTCGGGCGCCCGGCCTCCGCGGCAGCGTCGGCCCGGGGTCGGCCCGGGCCGGCGGACACCGCGCCGCGTTCCCGCCCTCAGCGCACCGCGCCGCCGGGCGGCGGCGGGAGGCTTTCGCGCTCCACGGTGCCGGGCATCGCAGGGCCGCCGCTGCCCACCATGCCGCCATGGGGTGGCGGGGCCCCGGGGAACTGGCCGCCGCCCATCGCGCCGGACGGCGGCGCCATGCCCATCGGCGCCTGCGCCCCGCCGAAGCGCAGCAGCACGCCGCGCAGCGGGTCCGAGCCCGGGTTGTGCACGGCCATCTCGACCACGATCTGGCGCGGCGAGACGTCCCGCCCGTAATAGGCGCGGTTCCATGCGCTGCGCTGGGTCAGGATCGAGCCTTCCAGCGTCAGCCCCGCATACAGGCCGCGCGCCCGCGCGAAGGTCACGATGTCCGCGCCGACCGCCGCCGTCGTCCCGCCTTCGATGCCTGCGCCGATGTGGGCGATCGCGACCGAGGCGTCGGCGCTGATCTTGAACTGGCTGTCGAGCAGCGCATTCAGGCCCCGCTCGGTGAGGATGATCATCATCACCTGCGCGTCCTGCACGCCGATCTGCAGCCCGAAGCTGCCCGAGGCGATCCCGTAGAAGGCCGGCGAGGACCAGGAGCCGGCGCCGTCGCGCGCGAGCAGCACGCAATCCCCGCCCTCCCCGCCGAAGATGAATCCGGCGCGGAACACGCGCGGGCAGACCATCACCGCGCGGGCGCGGCGGAGGAAATTCGCCGCCTCGGTCGGCCGGTCCGCCTGCATGATCTCCTGCACCGCGAGGGTGGCGCGGTCCACCAGCGCCTGCTGCTCGGCCTGGGCGCGCGCGGCGGCCGGGATGGCGAGCAGGAGGGTCGCGAGCGCGGCGACGCGCAGGCCCGCCAGGATCACCAGACGGCGCATGAAGCTTTCCCCCCAAGCCCTTGATCAACTATCATTATACGAATCCGATCGCGACGAATGCAAGACCGGGTTCGGCCATCGGCCGGCGACGCGCGCAGGGGGGCGGCGGCGGCACATCAGGTCGTGCCCCCGTCGCGCCCCTCCGCCGGCATGGTCCAGGGCTCCTCGTTCACCGCGGCGACGCGCCAGTCGGTGCCGTGCTTCTCCAGCCGCGTCAGCGACAGGTTGCGGATCGAGAAGTGCAGCGCCTGGTGCGGCGTCAGCCCGATCGCGTGCGCGAGCGCGGCGCGGATCGAGCCGCCATGCGCGATCACCACCACGTCCTCGCCCTCGAGCAGATGCGAGATGCGCTCGAGCGCCCCGCCGACCCGGGCGAGCACGTCGCGGAAGCTCTCCCCCCCGGGCGGCCGTTCCTCGCCCGCATGGGGCCAGAACGGGTGGGGCGGCAGGGTGAGCAGCGCCGGCAGCGCGTCGTGCGGGATTCCCTGCCACTCGCCGAGATGCTGCTCGGCGAAGTCCGGTTCCTCCTCGAGCGGCTGCTCCGGGTAGCCGGCGGCGAAGATCGCGGCCGCGGTGGCGCGGGTGCGCGAGAGGTGGGTGACGAACCAGCGCGCCGGCTGCGGCAGCCGCGCCGCGAGCCAGCGGTAGAGCGCCGCCTCCTGCCGCAGCGCGAGGTCGCAGAGCGCGACGTCCATCGCCCCGTACAGCACCGCGCGCGCGGAGGGCTCCACGAGCGCGTGGCGGACGAGGAAGAAGCGGGTGATGGCGGGGGGCACGTCCGCCTTCTATTCGGTTCCGGGGCGGCGTGGGAGGGCCGGCCCGCTCGGTCGCGGCCGGCGTGCCGCCGCGCCGGGCGCCATTGGCGAGCGCGACCGGCTCGAGCGCGCAGACCGAGAACAGACCGCAGACGGCTGGAAACAGCCGGAAGCGTGGACCTGCTGGCGGACCACGAGCTGGAGCCGTGCAGCGGGCACGGCCGAGCGAAAACGGCTCCAAGCCGCGGCCGGAACGGAGCCGTTCGGCCCGGTACCCCTGGCGGGCGGAGGCCGGCGCAAACTCCGCCTGACCTTCGCAGGGAGCCGCAGCCGCGGAAGGCGCCGGCGCAGCGCGCGAAGAAGGGGAAATCCGGGTTCCGGAAGCGGCGCGGCGCGCGGGCCGGGGGATCCGCCCCCGCCCGGCGCGGAGGTGGGCGCCGGACCCGGCCCTACTCCCCCATGGTGAGCAGGGCGCCGCGCACCCGCGCCCGCCGGAACTGCCACAGGAACACCCACGCCATCGCCGCGAGCCAGGCCAGGTCGAGCGCGAAGGCGGCGGCGAGGTGCTCCCAGGCGATCCGCGCCCCCTCCCCGCTCGCCGCGCGCAGGCCCTCGAAGACGTGGGCCGCGGGAAGCGCCCAGGCGACCGGCCGCAGCCACTCGGGCAGCGTGGCCACCGGATAGAACACGGCGCAGAACGGCGTCAGGCCGAACACCACCGACCAGGCCAGCGCCTCCGCCCCCGCGCCGTGGCGCAGGATCAGCGCCGTGACGCCGAGCGCCACCGCCCAGCCCATCACCATCAGCGCCGCCCAGAACGCCACCACCACCGGCCCCGCCGCGAACAGCCCGTAGCCGTAGAGCCACCAGGCGAGCCCGACCGCCGGCAGCACGCCGACCAGCGTGCGCGCGACCGAGAGCGCCATCAGCCCGGCCAGAAGCTCGCGCGGCCGCAGCGGCGAGACGAAGATGTGACCGAGGTTGCGGCTCCAGATCTCCTCCATGAAGGAGAGGGTGAAGCCCATCTGGCTGCGCAGCGTCACTTCCCACAGCAGCGCGCCGCCGAGCAGCAGCCCGGCCACGACCGCCCCGGCGCCCCCCGCGTCGCCGGCCGCATGCACGCCGGCGAGGTAGGACGAGACGAAGCCCCAGACCAGCATCTCCAGCGTCGGCCAGTACATCAGCTCGAGCAGCCGCGGCCAGGAGCGCCGGAACAGCGCCAGGTGCCGGTAGGCGAGGCCCCAGATCCGCCGCGCCGCGCCGCCCGTCACGAGCTCACTCCGCCGCCGCCCGCGCCCGCCGCCGGTCGCGGGCGATGTCGAGGAACACCTCTTCCAGGTCGTCGCGGCCGTATCGCGAGAGCAGCGCCGCCGGGCTGCCCTGGTCCACGATGCGGCCCTGCTTGAGCATCAGCACGTGCCCGCACAGCCGCTCCACCTCGCCCATGTTGTGGCTGGCGAGGAGGATGGCGGCGCCGCTTTCCGCCCGGTAGCGCTCGAGCCAGCCGCGCACCCAGTCGCCGGTGTCCGGGTCGAGGCTCGCGGTCGGCTCGTCGAGCAGCAGCAGCTCGGGACGGTTGATCAGCGCCTTGGCCAGCGCGACGCGCGTCTTCTGCCCGGCCGAGAGCGCGCCCGCCGGCCGGTGCAGGAGGTCGCCGAGCTGGAGCTGATCGGCGAGCTCGGCGATGCGCCGCTCCGCGCGCGGCACGGTGTAGAGGTGGGCATAGACGCGCAGGTTCTCGATCACGCTCAGGCGCTGCGGCAGCGCCACGTAGGGGGAGGAGAAGTTCATCCGCGCCAGCGCCGCGAAGCGCTCCTCGCCCGCCATGTCGTGGCCGAGCGCGCGCACGCGCCCCGCGCTCGGCACCAGGATGCCGAGCAGCATGGCGATGGTCGTCGTCTTGCCGGCGCCGTTGCCCCCGAGCAGGCCCCAGGTCGCGCCACGCGGCATGGCGAAGGAGAGGCCGTCCACGGCCGGCGCGGTCGCGCCCTCGTAACGCTTGGTGAGGTGTTCGACCAGCAGGGCGGGCCCGTCCATGGCGGAGGGATAGGCCCCGCCCGCCGGCCCGCCAAGCCGCGCGCGGCGATGCCGGCACGCTGCGGCGCTACCGCCCGATCCGGCGGCGCTCGATCAGCCGGCCCTGGAACAGCGTGATGCCCATTTCCCATCCCCAGGCGACGGTCGAGGGACGCTCGACCCCGGCCAGCACCGCCCGTCCGGGCTCGATGGGCGGGGCCGCGCCCGGCCGCAGCACCGCCGCGGCGCGCCCGGCCGCCGGCGGTGCCGACCCGGCGGCGAGGCGCAGCAGGTCGAACCGGGCGCGCGGCGGCGGCAGCAGCGCGGCGAGGGCGAGGTCGGGCAGGTCGAGGACCACCCGGTGCCCGCGCAGGCGCAGGAAATCCCGCGCGAAGGCATAGCCGGGGGGGTCGCGCAGCGCGTCCTCGGCGGGGAGCGCGACGGCCAGGCCGCCCCCCGCCCGCAGGTCCGAGGGGAACAGCGCGTCGAAGCGGAGGAACGCCTCCGCGGTGACGCTCTCGAGGGCGAGCGGCAGCAGCAGCGGTCGCCGCAGGTCGCGCAGCTCCTCCGGCCGCGCCAGCTCCGTCAGGAGCCGCCGGTCGAGCGCCCGGCGCAGCCGGTGCGCGAGGCGCGGCGCGGCGGCGAGATCGGTCCGCGGCAGGAGCGCCGCACCGACCTCGGGCAGCGAGACCCGGCGTTCCTCCCAGAGCGGCTCCGGCGCGGCGCCGGGGTCCGGAGCGAGCCGGCAGATCGTCTGGCGGCGGAGGAAGGGGGCGAGGTCCACCATGGCCAGGGCGCGCTCCGCCGCGGCCAGGGTGGCGCTATCGAGCGGCCGCCGCGCCGCCGGCACCGTGGCGGCCGCGCGGAGAGCGGCGTCCGCCGCGCCCGGCGCGGCCGCGGAGAGGCCGAGCCCCTCCTCGACGGCGGCGAGGACCGCCGCCGCCTCCTCCGGCAGCCGGTGCAGGCGGAGCAGTGGCGCCCCCGGCGCCGGTTCGTCCGGCCCCGGTGCCTCGTCGAGCATGGTGCGCAGCACGTGATGGGCGGTCTCGAGTTGCGGCGCATGGAGCGCGCCGAGCGCCACCACATCGCCGTTCGGAAGGTCGCAGACACGGATGCGCGGATGCCGGCGCAGCGGCGCCAGCGCCTCGCGCAGCAGCCGGTCGCGAGGCGCGTGGCGGCCGCGGCGCAGCGCGGAGAGGCGGAGCAGAAGCGCCTGACGCGCGACCCCCGCGGCGACGGCCCCGCGCACCAGCGCGACCAGCTCGACCGCTTCCAGCCGAGGCGGTGGGAGGACGGCGGAGACGACCCGGGGGCCGTCGTCGAACGGCTGCGCGGGGCTCTCCGGATCGGCGCCGGCGGCGAGCGTCACGCCGGGGGATCTCCCCCGGGCGGCAGCGGCGTCGCGGCGAGCAGCCGGAGATCGGCGCAGCCCGCGCGGCCTGCCGCGTCGGTAGCGGAGGCCCGTGCGGCGCAGTCGGCCAGGACGCAGGCGGCGGCGTGGCGGCAGGCCAGGCGGCGCGCGGCGGCGAGCATCCGCCCGACCCACGGCCCGCCGAAGCGCTCGATGCCCTGGGCGGCGCCCCAATCCAGCGCCTCGGTTCCGTCGCAGCCGAGCAGCAGCAGCCGTGCGGGGTCGAGGCGGCGCAGCGCGGCCGCCGCGGCGCGGTCCTCGGCCAGGCGCGGCGACCAGCGCAGGGCGAGCCGGTCCGCAGCGGCGAGGACCCCGGCGTCCGGCGCGATCAGGCCGAGCGTCTCGGCGTCGAGGCCATCGAGCGCGATCGCCAGCGGGCCGGCCGCGGGCAGTCCCGCCCGCTCCGCGATGGCCGCCAGCGGCAGCATCAGCACGATGCCGCCGGGCGGACCGCCGCCGAGCCCGCTGCCGCCGGGACGCGCCGCCGCCTCCCTGGCGGCGTCCGGAGGCAGCGCGAGGAACAGCGGCGCCGCCGACTCGGCGCCGCCGAGCAGGGCCCGCCGTTCCGCCGGGTCGGCGACTGCGGAGACGAGCCGCAGCGCCAGCCTCTCCTCCGCATGGCCGAGGAGATCGGCATCCTCGGCGGCGTCGGGGCCGAGCGCAGCCGCCAGCGCCTCCGTCTCGACGCCAAGGCGGAGCCCGGCGAGCGCCGGCGGCTCCCCCGGCCGCAGCCGCAGCAACGTCTCCCGCCGCAGAACGCGGGAGAGGGGCAGCGCGGCGATCCGGCCGTCGAGTCCGGCGAGCGCGCGCCGCTGCGGCTCCGGGTCCGGCCGGGGCGCGCGGAACACGAGGTCCGGACCATCGGGCTCCCGCCGGATCTCGGTCAGTCCCGGCGCCACCGCGGGGCCGAACAGGCGCTCGAGCAGCGCGGCGACGCGCCGGGCCTCGCCCTCGGGCACGCCGAGCAGTGCCGGATCGCCGCCCGCGGCGTCCTCCTCCGCCAGCCGTGCCGCCCCGCCGAGGCGGCGCGCCTCCGCGGCCAGGAGCGCGCGCGCCACGCGGCGATGCGCCGCCCGCACCGCTCCCGCCGGTGCCGCGGACAGGTTCAGCGCGACCCCCGTCGTCTCCCGCCCGCATCTCCCTCCCGCCGCCGGCATGCGCGACGCTTCCCGGGACGATCTTGCTGCCGCAGCGGGGAATGCCATTGGTCCTGGTTGGGGCCGGGGTCGCGATCGGGGACGGGACGGGGCGGCTTCGGCTAGGGTGCCAGCGCATGCTGAACGAAACCCTAGCGCCCGCCGCGCTGCCGCCGGGGCTGCGCATCTACGCGGTGGGCGACGTGCATGGCTGCGACGACCGCCTCGCCGCCCTGCATGAGGCGATCCGGCGGGATGCCGCGCGCCGCCCACCCGTGGCGCGCACCGTGCTGGTGCATCTCGGCGACTACGTGGACCGCGGCCCCGACAGCGCCGCCGTGGTCGAGCGCCTGCTGCGCGGCCCGCCGCCGCTGCCCGGGGCGGAGACGGTCAACCTCGTGGGCAACCACGAGATCATGATGCTGGACGCCTTCGACCCGCGCTCGGCGCCCGGCGCGATCGGCTTCTGGCTCGACAACGGCGGCGCCGCGACGCTGGCGAGCTACGGCGTCGAGATCGAGGACGCCGGGAGCTGGGAGCGGGTGCCGCGGGAGCACCTCGACTTCCTCCGCGGCTGCGCGCTGTCCTGGCGGGCGGGCGGCTACCTGTTCGTCCACGCCGGGGTGCGCCCGGGCGTGCCGCTCGACCGCCAGGACCCGTTCGACCTGGTCTGGATCCGCGAGCCGTTCCTGAGCTTCGACGGCGAACTGGAACTGGTGGTGGTGCACGGCCACACGCCCTGCGCGGTGCCGGAGGTGCTGCCGCACCGCATCGGCATCGACACCGGCGCGATCTACGGCGGCGCGCTCACCGGCCTGATGCTGGAGGGGCGGCGGATGGGATTCCTCTCGGTCTGACCGCGGGACGCCCCCGGCGCACCTGGCGCCGGCAGCGGTCGGGTCCGAGACATCGGCCGGCCCCGCGGGCGCCGGGCGCGCACCTCTCGCTCGCCCCCGGCTTGGCCGCCTGGGCGGCCGGCCGCGCTCGCGGCCGCGGCGTCGGCCGGCGACCGACGCCGCGGCGGTCAGTCGAGCTCGACGCGTTCCAGCAGCAGCACCAGCTCGCGCTCGCTGCCCGGCTCGCGCACCGTCTCCGCGAAGGCGAGCGCGACGACGTTCGGTCCGGCGCGCAGGTCGAGCGGCAGCGCCGCCTCGCCTGCCTGGTCGAGGCGGCCGCTGCCGTCGAAGCGGAGCGGCGCGCCGGGAGTCGCGTTGACCAGGACCTCGGCGCTCTGACCAGGGATGGGGCTGCGGTAGCGCAGGCGCAGCGTCGCCGCGCCCGGCTCGCGCGCCTCGATGACGAGGCCGGCGGCACGGGCGGTGATCCAGCGGACCTGGTCGGAGAGGCCGATCTCCGGGAACGGACCCTCGAGCGGGCCGAAGCCGCGGCTGAGGTCCCAGCGCAGGCGAAGCGGAGGCGGCGGCGCCGCCGCCGGATCGGGCGGCCCGCCGCCGGGGTCTGTGGCGCCCGGCGCCGCGCCGTCGAAGGCGTCCGTCGCGGGCGAGCCGCGGCCCTGCGCCGCCGCGCCGGGGACCGCCTCGGGCGAGGCCGCCGCGTCCGCCCCCGCAGGCGTCTCGGCCGCCCCATCGCGGTCCCGGGTTGCCGCGGCCGGCGGGGTGTCGCCCGGGGCGCCTTCCACGGCATCCGCCGGCGGCCAGGCCGGCAATGCCGCGTCGCCGGCGGCCCGGGCCTCGACCGCAAGCAGACGGACCTCGCGGCCGGCCAGGCTCTCCGCCTCCGGGCGCGTATCGCAGAGGTCCCAGGCGGACACCGCCCCGCCGCGTCGCAGCACCGCGGCGGGGATCCGCGCAAGCCCCTCCCAGGTCGTGGCGTCGCCGCCCGGCGGTCCCGGGTCCAGCTCGAGCCGGACCGGGATGCCGTTGACCCAGAGTGCGAGCCGGCGCGCCGCCGCCGGGCCGTCCGGACAGTGCAGGCGCAGGCTCAGCCAGACCGGATGGTCGGGGGTGGCCGACAGGTCGCCCGACAGCACCGGGCCGACCACGAAGCTGCCGTCGCCGAGTGGCGTGCCGCGCGCCCAGGCCGCGGCGGCCGGGGGATGCCCGGCGACGCCGGTCCGGCGCGTCGCCATCGCGGGCGCGCCGCGGGCGCCGCGCGACGGCCGCAGCCGGAGGCCCCCGACCAGGATGCCGAGGTCCCGCCGCTCGCCCGGCGGGCGGCGGGTGAAGGGCAGACCGAGCGTGATCTCGACCGGCCCGACGGCGGCGCTCGCGGTGCCGCCGGCGCCGGCGGCCGCCGGTCCGGCGACGGTCACGATCGCCGTGCCGTCGCCGTCGCCGTGCCGGACCGAGACGGCGAGCGGCGAGGGGTGCTCCGCCGCCGGCGTGCCGGGGCCGCCGATGCGCGCGGTGAGGCCTTCCAGCTGCTCGACGCCGAAATGGCCGCGGACCGCGATCTCCAGCTCCCAGGCGGCGCGGTGCGGCCAGTCGAAGCGCAGCACCGCCTCCTGGCCGGTCCAGCGCACCGCGGCGCCGCCGGCCCGCTCCACGGCATGCCAGCCCGGCGTGCGGATGCCGGCGAGATCGAGCGCCACCTCGCGCGGCCGGGCGGCGAGGCCCGCGGCGAGCAGCCGCGCCGCCCAGAGCCGGCCCAACTGGTCGAACAGCGCGCCGGCACCGTTCTCCGCCCGCCATCGCGCCCCCGCCTCGGCGGAGGCCCGGGCGAGGCCGGAGAGGCGCGGGAGCGCGGCGGCGAAGGCGGCCGCCGCGCCCGCGGCGCCGTAGGGCGCGTAGGGCACGTAGCCCGCCCCCCAGGCGCGCGCCTCCGCCTCGAGCCAGGTGTCGGCCGGCACGATCACCGGCCGGCCGAGGCTGATCGCCTCCCACAGCACGCCCGAGGACTTCCGCCCGTAGTGCGCGGGATCGTAGGTGAACAGCACGGCGTCCACCCCCTCGAGCAGCGCCTGGTATTGCGCCTCCTCGAGCCGGCCGAGGCCGAGCTCGAGGTTGCCGAGGCGCGCGGCGATGCGGGCGACCTCCTCCAGCGCCTCGCGCGCCGGGCCCCAGGCGATCTCCGGGTTGGCGTGGACGACGAAGGTCCAGTCGGGGTGCGCGGCGCAGAGCCGCCGGGCGAGTTCCGGCACCAGCGCGAGCCCCTTCTCGATCTTGGCGTCGCCGGCGAAGAGCAGCAGGCGGCGGTGCGGCCCCTCGGCCGCCGCCGGTCCGGGCGCGGGCGCGATCGGCACCGGATGCGGCGGGACCTCGTAGCCCGCGAGGCGCGTGAACTCCGCCGCATGCTGCCGGCCGCTGGCGAAGAAGCGGATCGCCGGCCCGCCCGGCTCGCGCGCGGCGCGGAAGGCGAGGCGGTAGTAGAGCGCCCGCTGCGCGTCCACCACGTCGCCGGGATCGGCCGCATCGGCGACGGCGAGGCCGGAGGGCAGCATCAGGTGCACGACGAAGAGCGGCGCGTCGAGCGCGCCGAAGCTCCGCATCCAGGTGACGTAGCCGAGCAGGTGGTTCTCGCTCACCGTCGGCACGAGCACGCAGTCGGCGGCGGTCAGGTCGGTGCGGGGCAGGCGCGCGAGGTCCTCGGCGAGGACGTCGTTCAGATGGCGGAACTCGTCGAAGCGGCCGGCGATCGGGTCGAGCTGGGCGGCGCCGGCGCCGTAGCAGGTCTCGGTGAAGAAGGGGAGGATGCGCACGCCGTCCACGACCCCGCCGGCGAAGGCGCGGTTGGCCATGATCGTCGCGGCCTGTCCGCGGCGCACCGCCTCGCGCGCGATGCGCAGGTCGTAGGCGAGATGGTGGCCCTGCTCGGAGGTCAGGTTCGGGTCGAGGAGGAGGAGCGCCAAGGCGTTCGGCCTTCGGGAGGTTGGCGGATGCGGCTCATTCGGCGACGGCGAGGAGCGCGCCGAGGAACGGACCGAGCGCCGGATCGCGCGACAGCGGATGCCGCGCCAGATGGGCGAGGACGTCGCGGGCGGCCTCCGCGACCGGCGCGGCGACCGCGGGATCCTCGCCGGAGGCGAGGAGCACGGCGGCGCATTCGGCCAGCGCCTCGGCGAGCCGGCCCGCCGCGAGCTCGGCGGCGACGCGTTCGGCCAGGGGCGGATCGGGCGCCTGGCCGCCCGGTTCGGCCGGCGCCGGCGGGGGCAGGCAGCGCGGCAGCACCGCCGCGCTGGCCGGGCACGGCCCCTCCCCGGCGGCTCGCCGCAGCGGCAGGAGGCGGAGGGAGCCGGGCGGCAGCGGCGCGCGCAGCACGATCGAGGTCGCCGGCCCCTCGGGCCCCGGCGGCGGCCGGTCCAGGATGCAGGCGGCGCGGTCCTCGACGAGGGCGAGGAAGGGCCGCTCCGGGACCGCCGGCCCCTCGCCCCAGCGCGCGGAGGCTCCGCTCGCCGTCGCCGCATCCCAGCCCTCGGCCAGGAGGAGGCAGCGGGTCCGGGACGGATCGCCGGGCGCCGCGAGCGCCAGCGTGAAGCCGCTGCCATCGGCGAGGCCCTGCCAGGCGTGGCGCTCGATCGCGTCAGGCATGGTCGGCCCCCGCCGCGGGCGCGAGCAGGGAGTCGTAGAGGGCGGCGTGGCGCTCGGCGATCCGGGGCCAGTCCAGGGCCTCGGCCCGGGCGCGGCCGGCGCGGCCCATCGCCGCCGCCCGCCCCGGATCGGCGGCGAGCGCACGCACCGCCTCGGCAAGCGCCGCGGCATCGCCGGCGGGGCGGAGCAGCGCGGCATCGGGGCCGGTCATCTCGGCCACGCCGCCGACATCGGTGGAGACCACCGGCCGCCCGCAGGCCATCGCCTCCAGCACGGCGTTGTTCGCGGTGGCGTCGACGAGGGGGAGGAACAGGCAGTCGGCGTCGCGATAGGCCTGGCGTAGCTCGGCGTCGGAGAGGTTCCCGCGAAGGGTCACGCCCTCGGGCAGGGCCGTGCCGGCGAGCTGCCGCGGGGGGTTGTGCGAGACCACGGTCAGCCGCGCGTCGAGGCCGCCCGCGCGCAGCAGCGCCAGCGCGGCGAGGGCGGCGTCGAAATCGCGCAGCCAGTGGCCGACCAGGAGCAGGCGGAACGCGCCGCTCGCTCCGGCCGGGGCGCCGGGTCCCGGGGTGAAGAAGTCGGCGTCCACGCCGTGCGGGATCACCACGATGCGCTCATCCGGCAGGTGGCGGGCGAGCAGGGCGCGCATCGGCCGGCACAGCGCGACGGCGCGATCGAGCGCGCCGAGCAGACCGCGATGGATCATGCCTTCGAGCAGGGCGGGCGGCTGGTGGAAGGTGGCGACCATGCGCGGCCGGCGCGCGCCCGCCGCCGCGAGCGCCGCGGCGAGGCTCGGCGCGAGCCAGCCGCCCAGTTCGCCGTCGATGAAGTGCACCAGGGAGGGGGCGTCGGGGGAGACGCAGCGGGCCAGCACCTCGGCCTCGGCCAGCCAGGCGTTGCCCTGCTGGCCGAAGGCGGGAAGCCCGAGCAGGCGCCCCGCGGCGCGCAGCGGCTCGGCCCAGCGCCCCGCCTGGGCATGGCCGAGCGGCACCGTCATGGCCTCGACGGCGATCCGCGCGCAGCCGGGCAGGTGGCGCAGGAACTGGTAGGGGCCGGAATGCGCCGAATGATGCGCGTGATGGGTGCGCAGGGCGAGCAGCCGCCGGACCGGCGCGGCACCTTCCCCGAGCACCGCCGGCGCGGGCAGCGGCGCCGCGACGCACCCGGCGAGCGCGGCGAGCGTCGCGGGCGCGCCGGCGGCGGCGCGCTCGCGCAGCAGCAGGTTCGTCGGGTAGCGCAGGAAATCGGGCCCCGGCAGCAGGTCGGGCGCCACCGCGGCCCGGGCGAAGGCGCGCGTCGCCCGCGCGTGGAGCTCGGCCGCGATGGCGGCCCCGCGACGCGGCGCCGACCGGCCGTCGCGCCCCGCCTCCAGGGCCTCCTCGTAGAGCGCCCGATGCCGGCGGCCGACGACGGCGGGGCTGTTCTCGGCCAGGACCTGGGCGCGGGCGGCCGCGCGCATGGCCTCGTCGCGGAAGTGCGTGCGCGCGAAGCGCAACAGCCCCTCGGCCAGCGCCGCGGCGTCGCCCACCTCCGGCACCAGCACGCCGGTGCGGCCGTCGGCGATCAGCTCCGGGATGCCGCCGGCGGCGAAGCCGATGGCCGGCGTGCCGCAGGCGAGCGCCTCGACGAGCACGTTCGGATAGTTCTCCTCGAGCGAGGCGACGCAGGCGAGATCGGCGATGCCGAGCACGTCGGCCAGCACCTCGTCCTCCGCCACCGGGCCGAGCGAGAGCGGCAGCAGCAGGCCCTCGACCGGGGCGATCGGCGGAGGGGAGCGGCCGAACAGCAGCACCACCACGCGCCCGCCCGGCGGCAGCGCGGCGGCCATGCGCCCCCCCGCGAGGGCGCGCCCGAGTGCCTCCTCCAGCACCGCCGCGCCCTTGCGCCGTTCGGCGCTGTCCATGCTGCCGAAGAGCAGGACGAGGTCGTGCGCGCCGATGCCGAAGGCGGCGCGCAGCGCCTCGCGGTCGGGGCGCGGCGCGAAGCGGTCGGTCTCGACGGCGTTGGGGATGGCGGCGATCCGGGCGCCGGCGCCGCCGAGGATGGCGCTCTCCGCCGCCAGCCCTGCGAGCCAGCGCGAGGGCGCGACGACGGTGAGCCGCCCCTGCGCGCCGCCCCAGCCGGCGCGCTTCTCGGCGAAGGCGTTGGGGACGAGCTGCGCCTCGTCGTCGAGCTGCGGGCATTTCAGGCAGGCGGTGCGCCACTGCCCGCAGCCGGCCGGGTAGTGGCAGCCGCCGGTCATCGGCCAGAAGTCGTGCAGCGTCCAGACCAGCGTCCGCCCCGCGGCGAGCCAGCGCGCCACCTGGCGCGGGGTGAGCATCCAGCTCGTCCAGTGAAGGTGCAGGACGTCCGCCGTCGCGACCGGCCCGACGCTGTCCGGGTCCACGCCGGGATGGGGAAGCGAGAGCAGGGTGTTGGAGAGGGGCGTGCGGTGCCGCGGGATGACGCCCCATTGCAGCTTTTCGGCGAGCAGTTCGCGCAGCGCCGCCTCGCCGGGCGACGCCGGGGCGGCGGGGACGAGGTGCAGCTCGCCGGCGCCGGCGCCGGACGCACCCGCGAGGCAGGCGAAGGTGGCGAGCACCCCAGCCTCGCGACAGGCCAGCACGGCGCGCCGCGCCGCCCGCCCGGCGCCGCCTTCCGGGGAGTGGCAGAAATGCAGGGCCTGGAGCGTCACGTCACGGAAGCCGCCGCGCAGAGGGGCCGCAAGGGCCGGCCGGCGGGGCGCGGAAGCGCCCGCCCGCCGCCGGTCCCGGCGTCGCGGGGGAGCGCCGTCCGGGCCCGCCGTCCAGTCGGCGTTATACACGCCCGCCGCTCAACCCCAAGTGTCTTCCGGGTCCCAGTCCATGAGGACCGCCGGCGCGACGCGGCGCTCGACGACGCGGACGCGGGCGAGGAGGCGGTCGGTCGCGAGGGCCGCCCGCAGGCGGGCACGCAGCGCCTCGCGGGCCTCGGGATGGGAGCGGAGATGGGCGAGCGCCTCGGCCTCGCGCCCCGGGTGGCGCGCCGCTTCCCGGCGCATCGCGGCCTCGAGCGCGGAGTCGGGCACGGCGATGCCCTCGGCCTCGGCGAAGCGGGCGAGCAGCAGGCCGATCCTCGCCCGGCGCTCGGCGGCGGCGCGGAGCGCCGCCTCGTCCATCGGCCGGCGGACCTCGCCGGGCTCCTCGGCGGCGCGCATCTCGGCGCGGCGGCGGAGCCAGGCCAGCTCCGCAGCGATCCGCGGTCCGGGCACCGGCAGGTCCGTCGCGGCGGCGAGCCGGGCGAGCAGGTCGGCGCGCAGGCGGCGGTCCGACATCGCGGCGTAGGCCTCGCGCAACCGCGAACGGATATCGGCGCGCAACGCGTCGAGGCCGACGAAATCGCACGCCGCGGCCAGCGCCTCGTCCACCGGCGGCACGACGCGGCGGCGCAGCGCCGTCGCCCGCACCGCGCAGCGCAGCTCGCGCCCGGCGAGGCCCTGCGGGGCGCCGAACAGCGGGAAGAAGGCGCGGATGTCGCGGCTCTCCCCGACGCGAATGCCTTCGAGGCCGTCGGCGAGGCCCGGCAGGAAGCCGGGGCCGCCGACCTCGATCGCGACGTCCCGCGCGCTGCCCTCGGGGAAGGGCCGCGGCGCGGCGCTCGCCGCCGCGCCGCCGCGGAGGAGGCGCGGCAGCCCGATCCGCAGCGTCATGTCGAGCGGCCCGGTGGTGCCCGCGGCGAGGCGGATCAGCAGGCCCGGCCGCGCGAAGGCGACCTCCGGGGTGGGGTCCGTGGTCAGGTCGCGGCTCCACGCCTGGGCGGCGAGCGGTCCGGGCCCGGGAGGCGGCAGCCGGCCCGCGACGGGGCGGAGGGTGCCGGCGGCGCTGCGCTGGTTGAGGAAGGCCTCGCACGCCGCGCGGTCCGGCACCGCGCCGGCGAGCAGGCGCCAGCGCGCCGACAGCGAGAAGGCTTCGCCCGGCCGCGCGGCGACGGCGTTCGGCCGATCGAGGAACACGACGAAGGTGCCCCTGCCCGGCGGCGTGCCGGTCACGCGCAGGTCGAGGCAGGGGATGCCGTCCTCGCTCGCCCGTCCGAGGATGGCGAGCCTGAGCCCCTCGGTGACCACGATGTCCCAGCCCGCCGGCGGCCGGCCGGGGCTGCCGGCGACGGCGCCGGCGGCGGCAGGGTTGCCGAGCAGGTTGGGCGGGAGCTCGGCGACGACGTCGCAGACCACGAGGTCGCCGGGCCGCGCCGCATGGCCGGCCGGAAGCGCCTCCCACTCCGCCCGGGCGGCCGCGAGCGCCTGCAGCTCGGCGGCGATCTCGGCCTCGCCCGGCTCGGCGACGAGCCGCTCGAGCGGGCCGATCGGGGGAAGGGCGACGGGCGGGCCCGCGCCCGGTCCGGGAGCGTCGTCGGGCACGAACCCGACCTCGAAGCGTATGTCGCCGTCGGGAGCGCGGGCGAAGGCGCCGATGCGCGGCGCGCCGGCGGCCCGCAGGCCGAGGCGCCGTGCCAGCGTGGCGGCGCAGGCGAGGCTCGCCTCCTCGAGCAGCGCGGAGGCGACGCCGGCGCCGAAGATCCGCCGCGCGGCGGCCGCGGCGCTCTCCCCCTCGGCCGCCCGTGGCGCGGCGAGGGGGGCGAGCCGCTCGAGGCGCGCCTCCAGCGCGGCCTCGAACGCGGCGCGGGGCAGCCGCACGGCGAAGCCGGGCGAGGCTCCTTCCCCGCCGCCCAGGGCGCCCGCCTCCATCGCGGCGCAGAGGGCGGACAGCTCGGCCGAGGTCGTCGGCTCGCTCATGGCGCACGGGCGGCGGGCGTGGCCGTCCTTGCGCCGTCGCGGGCGATCGGTAAGGTCACGTGCAGTTCCAGCTCCTCGGGAGCGACGTCCGGGCGCCGCTGGGCGGGCAGCGGCGGCGAGCCCCATCTGCCGGAGGAGGCGTGGGCCCGGCAAGCGGAGGCGAGGCTACCGCCCGATGAGGCGCCACGACAACGTGATCGTCACCCTCGCCACGCAGCGCAGCGGGACGAAGTTCCTCGGCACCGCGCTCGGCAACGGCGAGCGCGTGGCGAGCTTCGGCGAGGTGTTCCAGCCCGGCCGGCCGGCGCCCTCCTTCGGCCGGTTCTTCGCGCGCCACCTGGCGGGACGCGAGAGCTTCGCCTTCTCGGGCCCGGAGATGTTCGAGTGCCTCGACGCGTTCTTCGCCGAGCTCCACGAGGCGGCCGCGGGGCGCGCCTTCGTCCATGTGGACGTGATGTACAACAACCTCGGGGCGCTGACGCCGATCTGGGCGCGGCCGATGTCGGATCCGCACGACAATTTCCTGCTCAACTACTTCAAGTCGCGCGGGATGGTGCTGCTGCACCTGCTGCGGCGCGACCTGGCGGACTGCTACGCGAGCCACGTGATCGCCGAATCGCGCGGGATCTACCACACGGGCGACGACCGCGCGAACGCCGAGGCGGTCTCGGTCACGCTCGATGCCGCGGCGGCGGTGGCGTATCTCCATCCGATCCTGAAGGCGCGCCGCTACGTACGGCGGGCGCTGGCAGGCTATCCGCGCGCGCTCGAGGTCGAGTACCCGGGCTTCATCGCCGGGCCGACCGTGGCGCCGGAGCTGGCCGAACGGCTCGGCGCGCTGCTGCGCCTGCCGGGGGAGGCGCGCGCCGGACTGTTCGGCGCCTCGCCGCTGCGCCCGACGGCGAGCGACAAGGCGCGGATGGTGACGAACTACGAGGAGATCCGGCGGCTGGCGGCGGAGCTGGAGCGGCTGGTCGCGGACGACTGAGGGACGCGGCCGGGGTCCCTTAACGGCGTCGCGGCCGGCCACTATCGTCCGACGCCGCCCGGCCGGGCGGAGCATGCCCGGCGCCTGTTCGAGATCGGGAGGGCCGCGTGGCCGTATCCAGCAAGGCGATCCTGCTCGCGCATGCCCGCTCCGGCTCCACGCTGCTGATGCGGTTCCTCGACGGCCAGCCCGGCACCAGCTTCGGGCACGAGATCTTCCACCAGCAGAAGCCGCACATGCCGGGCTTCTGGCCGCGCGGCGAAGAGGACGAGGAGGCGCTGAAGGCGCGGCGGGACCGCGATCCGGTCGGGTTCCTGGCCGAGGTCGTCGCGCGCTGCCCCACCCCGATCTTCGGCTTCAAGTGGTTCCGCGGCCACACGCCCGCGATCCGCGCCCATGTGATCGCGGCGCCGGACTGGCGCTGCGTGATCCTCTACCGCGAGAACTTCCTGGCGGTGCACGCCTCGCAGCTCACCGCCCGCAGGACGGGCGTCTATCTCGCGCGGCCGGGACAGCGCCTCGCGCCGCCGCCGGTGCTCGAGCTCGACCCCGACCTCTTCCTGCACGAGTACCGGCTGTACCGCCGCTACTACGACGGCCTGGTGGCGGAGTGCGACCGGGCCGGCAAGGCGTTCCTGCTGATCGAGTACCAGCAGCTGCAGCGCGGCGCGTTCCTGCGCAACGTCGCGCGGCACATCGGCGTCGAGGACCCCGTCACGCCGGAGGTGGCGATGGTCAAGCAGGGGACGACGCGGCTGGCGGAGCGCTTCTCGAACCGCGACGCCCTGCTGCGGACGCTGGAAGGGATCAACCGGCTGCACTGGCTGGTGGAGGAGGACCACTTCTTCGCGCCAGCCGACATGGACCCCGCAGCGGCAACGCAGGCGAGCTCCGCCGGCGTTCGGTGACGGCCTCATACGCCGCATCGCGGGTGGCAGGGCGATCGGCGGTTCCGCGACGCCGCTCCCGATGACCGTTGGCGGCGCGGTCACGCGCGGCCGTCGAGGAGATCCGCCAGCTCCTCCGGCCGCTCCAGGGCCAGCCGCGGGCTAGACCCTCCGTCATCGAGCGCGCGGAGCGGCACGGCCAGGACCCTCTGCCGGAAACCCTTACCGCGGGCGATGAGGCCGTAGTTCGGATGCAAGCCGATGCCGGTCTCCCGCCGCCTGACGATCCGGACCTCGCCGGCGAATCCCGACAGCAGGATCAGGCTGTGCAGCGCCGAACCTTGGAACCCGGCAACCACCTCGGCCTCCGCGATTGCCGCGAGCTGATCGCGCACCGTCAGACGCTCGGGATGCACGACTCGCCAGCCACGCGCACGCAGCGCCTCCTCCGCCACGGCCTCGCCTTCCACCCGTACATGGTGCGGCGGCAATGCCGATCGGGAGAGCCACACGCGCCGCCCGGCGCGCGGCGCGGGCGCGGGGACCAGGTCGAGCGCCTTCGCCTGACGGGGGTGGAACAGCGTGCCGATGACGAAGCCGGGATCGGGCACCAGCAGCGTCTCCACGCCGAGCGGTCGGTCTATCGGCACCGCGGCGCGCGTGTGGAGGCCCGCGATCCCGAGGATCTCGCTCTGCCAGGGCCGCCGGCGGGGCTGCACGAAGTGCCAGAGCACCGGGGCATCGCCGGTCTCGCCGATCGCCCAGAGGCGCGCGAGACTCTCAAGCAGGAAGTGGCCGAAGCTGTCGAGCAGTATGCCGCCGTAAACGTGCGTGCCCGGCAGCCGAGCGGCCGGCTCGGCCCATTCCGGCGCCGCGGCGGCGCCATAGTGCCGCCAGAGGCCGGTCTCGCGAATGAAGGCGCGGTCACTGTCGAAGCCGCCAACCCGGTAGGGAATCGCGGCACCGCCCGCCGCGGCGCCACGCACGACGGAGAGGGGGACCAGCACCGCGTCCCGGAACGCACGAATCCGAAGGCACATCCGCTTGCCACCCTCCCTCGCGCCGAGGTCGCTGCAGGCGGCGAGGCAGAGCGCAGCCTGCGAACGAGGGCGGCCGCCAGCACCCGAGATCGCGAGCGGCCCCCGCGCACGACGACCGGTGGGGATCGTGCGCGCTGCGCCCTTCCCTCGCCTATCTCGCCGCCGCGCTCGCCTCGCTCCGCACCGCCCCCACGCGCTGCGCCAGCGCCGCGGCCATGAACTCGTCGAGGTCGCCGTCCAGCACCGCCTGCGGGTTGCCCTTCTCCACCCCGGTCCGCAGGTCCTTCACCAGCTGGTAGGGCTGCAGCACGTAGCTGCGGATCTGGTGGCCCCAGCCGATGTCGGTCTTGCCCGCCTCCGCCGCCTCGGCCGCCGCCTCGCGCTTCTTCAGCTCCAGCTCGTAGAGGCGGGCCTTCAGCATCTCCATCGCGATCGCGCGGTTGCGGTGCTGGCTGCGGTCCTGCGTGCTGGCCACCACGATGCCCGTGGGGATGTGGGTGAAGCGCACGCCCGACTCGGTCTTGTTCACGTGCTGCCCGCCGGCGCCGGAGGCGCGGAAGGTGTCCACCTTCAGGTCGGCCGGGTTGATCTCGATGGCGATGCGGTCGTCCACCACGGGGTAGACGTAGACGCTCGCGAAGCTCGTCTGGCGCCGCGCCGCGGCGTCGAAGGGCGAGATGCGCACCAGGCGGTGCACGCCGCTCTCGGTCTTGAGCCAGCCGTAGGCGTTCGGGCCGCTTACCAGGATGGTCGCGCTCTTGATCCCGGCCTGCTCGCCGTCGGAGCGCTCGGTGATGGTCACCTTGTAGCCGTGGGCCTCGGCCCAGCGCATGTACATGCGGAGCAGCATCTCGGCCCAGTCCTGGGCCTCCGTGCCGCCGGCGCCGGCGTTGATCTCGACGTAGCAGTCGTTGGCGTCGGCCTCGCCGGAGAGCAGGCTCTCGATCTCGCGCCGCTTCGCCTCCTCGGCCAGCCGGCGCAGGTCGGCGACCGCGGCGTCGAGCGCGGCCTCGTCCTCCTCGGCCTCGGCCAGCTCGATGAGGGCGAGCGTGTCCTCGACCTCGCGCTCGAGCGTCCGCACGCCCTCGATCTGCCCGGCGAGGCGGGTGCGCTCGCGCATCACGCGCTGCGCCTCCGCGGGGTCGTTCCAGAGCGCGGGATCCTCGGCGCGCGCGTTCAGCTCGTCGAGGCGGCGGACGGCGGCATCCCAGTCAAAGATGCCTCCTCAGCAGAGCCACCGAGGCGGTGATCTGCTCGTGCAGGGCGGCGGCGTCGGCGCGCATGGCGGTGTGGGGTTCCGTCGCTTCCGGGTTCGGCGGCGTTCGTGGCGGCCGGCTCAATAGAGCCCGCCGAGGCCCCTGTCGAGGTTCGAGGCGCCGCCGGTGCCGCCGCCGTCGTACTCCTCCCCGCCGCCGTAGCGCCGCCAGCCGCCATGCTCGGTCCCGGGACGGAAGGGCTCGAGGATCGTGCCGCCGGCGACGTTCACCCGCACCAGCGCCACGCCCGGCGGGGCGCGGAACGGCACCGGCGGGCTGTCCTTCAGCGCGGCGGCGACCACCTCGCGGAAGATCGGGGCGGCGTTGGTCCCGCCGGTCTCGCCGCTGCCGAGGCTGCGCGGCTCGTCGTAGCCGACCCAGACCGCGACCACGATGTCGGGGGTGAAGCCGACGAACCAGTTGTCCAGATAGTCGTTGGTCGTGCCCGTCTTGCCCGCGACCGGACGCCCGAGGCGGTTGCCGATGGCGCCCGCGGCGGTGCCGCGCTGCACCACGCCCTGCAGCAGGCTCACCATCTGGTAGGCGGAGATCGGGTCGGTGACCTGGGGCCGCTCCTCGGTCAGCGCCGGCGGCCCGGCGCCGGGGTCGGGAGCGTCGCAGCCCTGGCACTGGCGGATGTCGGCGCGCCAGACGACGCGCCCGCGCCGGTCCTGGACGGAGTCGATCAGGGTCGGCGACACTTGGCGCCCGCCGTTGACGAAGCTCGCGTAGGCGGCGGCCATGCGCAGCACCGTCGTCTCGCCGGCGCCGAGCGACAGGGCGAGGTAGTGCGGCATGTTCGGGATCACCCCGAAGCGCGCGGCGACGTCGGCCACGCGCTCGATCCCGACCTCGCGGGCGAGGCGCACCGTGACCAGGTTGAGCGAGCGCTCCATCGCCTGGCGCATCGTCACCCAGCCGTTGAAATTGCCGCTGTAGTTGTGTGGCCGCCAGACGCCGCCGCGCCCGTCGGGGATCTCGATCGGCGCGTCCTCGAGCTCGGCGTTGGGCGGGATGCCCTGCTCCAGCGCGGCGAGGTAGACGAAGGGCTTGAAGGAGGAGCCTGGCTGGCGCATCGCCTGGGTGGCGCGGTTGAACTGGCTCCGCTCGAAGCTCCAGCCTCCCGCCATGGCGAGCACGCGCCCGCTCGCGGGGTCGAGGGCGACGACCGCGCCCTCCACCTGCGGGATCTGGCGCAGCGCCACGCGCACCGGGCCGGAGCGGGCGGCGGGCGCCGCCTCGACGCCGGCCTGCTGCCCGCCGCCGGGAGTCGGGAGCGGTTCCACCATCACCACGTCGCCTGGCTGGAGCACCTGCTGGAGGCGCGTCGGCTCGGGGCCGAGCCGCCCGTCGCGCACCAGCCGCGCCCAGCGGACCTGGGCATCGAGGACGAGCGTGCCCATGCGCGGCTGCGCGGCGCCGCGCGGGTCGGGCCGCTCCAGCCAGCCGAGCCGCGCCTCACGGTCGCGCACCTCGAGCGCGACGGCGAGGCGCCATTCGGGCAGCATGCCGGCTGGGCGGGGCACGGCCTCCAGCGCCGGCATCCATTCGGTGCCGGCGAAGGCGATCTGCGTCACCGGTCCGCGCCAGCCGCCGCGCCGGCGGTCGTAGTTCATCAGCCCGTCGCGGAGCGCCCGCTCCGTCGCCGCCTGCAGCGCGGGGTCGAGGCTGGTGCGGACCACGTAGCCGCCCATCACCGTCTGCTCGGCGCCGAAGCGCTGGATCAGCTCGCGCCGCACCTCCTCGGTGAAGTGCTGGCCGACCGTGATCATGTCGGGCCGGCGGGAGGGGCGCGGCGCGATCGGCTCGGCCTTGGCGGCGCGGGCCTCCTCGGCGGTGATGGCGCCGTCCTCGAGCATCCGGTCGAGCACCCAGTTGCGCCGCTCCAGTGCCCGCTCGGGGTAGCGGAAGGGGTTGTAGAGGTTCGGGCCCTTGGGCAGGGCGGCAAGGAAGGCGGCCTCGGCCAGGGTCAGCTCGTCGAGGCTCTTGTTGAAGTAGTTCTGCGCCGCCGCCGCCACGCCATAGGCCTGCAGGCCGAGGAAGATCTCGTTCAGGTAGATCTCGAGGATGCGCGACTTCGGCATCGCCTGCTCGATGCGGAAGGCGAGGATCGCCTCGCGCGCCTTGCGCATCAGGGTCTGGTCGGACCCGACCAGCATGTTCTTGGCGACCTGCTGGGTGATGGTCGAGGCGCCGACCGGCCGCCGCCCGCTGCCCATGCGGTCGAGGTTGGTGAGGACGGCGCGGACGATGCCGATGGGATCAACGCCGTGGTGCTCCCAGAACCGCTGGTCCTCGGCCGAGACGAAGGCCTGCTGGACGCGGCGCGGGATCGCCTCGATCGGCACGAAGACGCGGCGCTCCGCGGCGAGCTCGGCCATCAGCCGCGAATCCGCGGCGTAGATGCGGCTCATCTGCGGCGGGTCGTAGTCGGCGAGCCAGCGGTAGTCCGGCAGCTCCTGGGCGATGTGCTGGTAGACGCCGTAGCCGACCGCCGCCCCGGCGACGGCGAGCGCGCCGAGGAGGACGACGGCCAGGCGGGCGAGCCCGCGGAGGACGCCGCCCCGGCGACGGCGGCGCCCACGCTCCCGGCGCGGCGCCGGGGGCGGCGGCGGGGCAGCACCGGGCGGCGCACCGTCGGGCGCCGGCGGCGCGCCGTCGCCGGTGGGCCGGGAGGCGCCGGCGGCGGGGCGGCGACGGGCGGATGCGGGGCGGCCGCCGGCCAGGGGCCTGTCGGCGCGCAGGTCGTCAGGAGGCATGTCGCATCCCATACAACGCCATGCGGGCCGGTGCGATGCCCGTGGCGGCACGCGGCGGGTTTTGCCTCGGGCCGCCGCGGCGGATGCCGGCCTGTTGATGCCCTGCTCCGCCACCGGCGCGCCGTCGGTGGGGCGGGCCCGAGAGGCGCCGGCGGGGCGAGCGGGGCGCCGCCCGCCGCTCCCGGGCGCCTGCGGCGGGGGAGCCGGGGCCGGGCTCGCCGGGCAGGTCGCGCCCGGGCCGTCAGTTGGCGGCCGGTCCGCCGCCGCGGGACGCCGCCTCGGCCGCCGCCAGCGGCCCGGCGGATCCGGCTTCCAGCCACGCCCCCACCGCGCGCGCCAACGCCGCCGCGATCCTCGCCCGGTGCGCCGGCCGGCGCAGCGCCGCCTCGTCGGCCGGGTGCGAGAGGAAGCCCATCTCCACCAGCACGGACGGCACTTCCGGGGCCTTCAGGACGACGAAGCCGGCCTCGCGGTGGGTGTTCGGCAGCAGCGGCACGGCCTGGCCGAGCTCCTCCACCGCGAGCCGTGCCATGCGGAGCGAGCCGGCACGCGTCTCCTGGCGCATGAGGCTGAGCAGGATGCGTTGCACCTCCGGCGAGACGCTGGGAAGCCGCAGCCCGCCGGCATGGTCGGCCAGGTTCTCGCGCCGGGCGAGGGCCGCCGAGAACGGATCGGTGGCGGTCTCGGACAGGGTGTAGACGCTTGCGCCCCGCGCCCCTGGCGCGGAATCGGCGTGCAGCGAGATCAGCAGCGCCGCGTCGCGGCGCCGGGCCAGCCCGAGCCGCGCCTCCAGCGGCACGAACACGTCGCGCGCGCGGGTGAGCGCCACGCGGCACCGGCGCGAGGCCTCGAGCTGGCGCTTCAGTTCGAGCGCCGCGGCGAGGGCGACCTGCTTCTCCTGCGTGCCGGCGGTAGCGCCGATCGCGCCAGGATCGCGTCCGCCGTGGCCCGGATCGATCACCACCAGCGGCAGGCGCCGCGGCTGCGCCCGCGGGCGCCCCGAGGCGCCCGCGCTGTCGGGCCACCACAGCACGAAGCCGAGCCCGACGGCGAGCAGGCCGCGGCGGCGAGAGAACGACGTTGCCATACCGGATGCAGACCCCCCTCCGTCGCACCGGATTGCGCGGGCATGCTACCAGATACTGCAAAAGGTTTCCAAGCCGTGCTGAGATCGCAGATGAAGGAACAACCGCTGCCGGCCAGGACGACCGCCCCCGTCCTCCGCGCGCCGCGCCCGCGCGCGGCAGGGCGAGTCGGTCGCGGGGGCGCCGCCTCGGCACCGCGGTTTGAGGCGCCGGGAGTCCCTGAATGCGGCGATCGGGCCGTGCGGCCTTGCCGAACCAGCCCCCCACCGCCTACTGTGGCCCTGCCCCGGCGGCGCCCGCCGCCGGCGGAGTCTGGGCGAGGCCCCGTTCCGGCCCGAGGCGCCGGAGCGGGCTGCCGCGGCCGGGACCCTCGGCCTGGGCGCCCGCCGCCGCCCGTCGCGGCGAGGCCCGCGTTTCGCCGGGAGGTCCCGATCCGCCGCGCGATGCCCCGCTCCGCCAGCGCGGGACCTGTGGTGCGCGAGGGAGTCGAGCGCGCGCCGTCGCCGGCCCGCCTGCGCCTGCGATCGCCGATCCGGCCCTTGCCGGGCGGCCCTCGTGAGGGTTCCCGGGGCAGTCCCCAGGCGCACCAACCCAGGGCCGAGGCCGCGCGTCCCTCGCGCGCGCGGCACCGGCCCGCCGAGCGAGGACGGAGCGCCGCCGCATGCTGTCCCAAGACGCGCCGCGCGACGCCGCCCCGCCCCGCTCGGGCCACGCCACCCCGATCCGCCGCCCGACCGTCCCCACCGCGGGACCCGGCGGCGCGGAGCAGACATCCCGATGACCAAGCGCATGCTGATCGACGCCAGCCACCCGGAGGAGACCCGGGTGGTGGTGCTGGACGGCAACCGGCTGGAGGAGTTCGACCTCGAGACCGCGCATCGCCGCCCGCTCAAGGGCAACATCTACCTCGCCAAGGTGGTGCGGGTGGAGCCCAGCCTGCAGGCCGCGTTCGTCGAGTACGGCGGCAACCGCCACGGCTTCCTCGCCTTCAGCGAGATCCACCCGGACTACTACCAGATCCCCGTCGCCGACCGGCAGCGCCTGCTCGAAATGCAGGCCGCCGAGGCGCGCGAGGAGGCCGAGGCGGAGGAGGAGGAGCTGCGCGCCGAAGCGGCGGCGGCCGGCCCGGAGCCGCAGCGTGCGCGCCGCCGGCCCGCCCCGGCCACCGCCGAGCCCGCCACGGCCGAGGCGGGGGACGATGAAGCGGCCGCCGCCGATATCGCCGCCCGGGTGACCGCCGCGGCGGCGGAAGCGGGCGGGATCGCCGCGGCATCCGCCGGCGCGGCGGAACGGGCGGAGAGGGCCGGGCCGGACGAGGATCTCGCCGCCGGCTCACCGCCCCCGGGCGACGAGGCCGCGGAGCAGGCGGCCGCGCGCGCGGTGCCCTGGAGGCCCACCGAGCCGCTGCCCACGACGCCCCCGGAGGCGCCCGGCGCCGACGATGCGGGGACGACGGTGCGCGTGACCGCCGCGCCGCGGCCCGACGAGCCGGTCGCCAAGGACGCGCGGGCAGTGCCGACCCTCGCCCCCGCCGAAGGCGCAGCCGACACGGCGGCGGCCGGAGAGGCGGAGGGCACCGCGCCGCCGCGGTCCGGACCGGCGATGCCGATGACGCGCGCGGTCGAGCGGATCAGCGGCGCGCCCCCTGCCGATCCCGAGGACGGCGCCGCCGCCCCGGACGCGGCGGATTCCGGAGAGGATCACATCCCGCCGGCGGGCGTCATCGAAACCGTCACCCTGGCGGGCGCCGCCCGCGGCGCCGAGGCGCCCGAGGCCGCCCTTCCCCAGGCCGCAGCGGGGGCCGAGCCGCCGGCGGCCTCCGGGGACGCCGCGCTGTTCCCCGCCGCTGCCCCCGTAACGGAGGCGGATCCCGGCGAGGAGGACCGCCTCGCCGGTCCGCGCGCGGAGGCCGCGGCGCCGGAGCGGCTGCGGACGCCGCGAGAGGAGCCCGACGGCGATGCCGAGCCGCCGCCGCCGCCCGAGACGCTCGGCGGCGAGGGAGAGGCTGCCGAGGCGGAGGAAGTGCGCCGCGAGCGCCGCATCCCGCCGAAATTCCTCCGGCACTACAAGATCCAGGAGGTGATCAAGCGCCGGCAGATCATGCTGGTGCAGGTCGTGAAGGAGGAGCGCGGCTCGAAGGGCGCGGCGCTCACCACCTACATCTCGCTCGCCGGCCGCTTCTCCGTGCTGATGCCGAACAGCCCGCGCGGCGGCGGAATCTCGCGCAAGATCACCTCCGCCGCCGACCGCAAGCGGCTGCGCGAGGTCATCGACGAGCTCGGCCTGCCCGAGGGCATGAGCCTCATCATCCGCACCGCCGGCGCCAACCGCCCGAAGGCCGAGATCAAGCGCGACTGCGAGTACTTGCTGCGCCTCTGGGACTCGATCCGCGAACGCACGCTGCAGTCCACCGCCCCGGCGCTGATCTACGAGGAGGCGGACCTCATCAAGCGCTCGATCCGCGACGTCTACGGGCGCGACGTGGACGAGATCATCGTCGAGGGCGAGGACGCCTACCGCGAGGCGCGCGAGTTCATGCGCATGCTCATGCCGAGCCATGTGCGCAAGATCCAGCTCCACCGCGACCCGGTGCCGCTGTTCGTCCGCTACGGCGTCGAGCAGCAGCTCGAGGCGATGCTCTCGCCGGTGGTGCAGCTCAGGTCGGGCGGCTACCTCGTCATCAACCAGACCGAGGCGCTGGTCTCGATCGACGTCAACTCCGGCCGCGCCACGCGCGACCGGCACATCGAGGACACCGCGCTCAAGGTCAACCTCGAGGCGGCGGACGAGATCGCGCGCCAGCTCCGCCTGCGCGACCTCGCGGGCCTGATCGTGATCGACTTCATCGACATGGAGTCGGCCAAGCACGACGCCATGGTCGAGCGGCGGCTGAAGGAGGCGCTGAAGCACGACCGCGCGCGCATCCAGGTCGGCCGGATCAGCCATTTCGGCCTGCTGGAGATGAGCCGCCAGCGGCTGCGCCCCTCGCTCGCCGAGCATGCCTTCGTCACCTGCCCGCACTGCCAGGGCCGCGGCCAGGTGCGCAGCATCGAGAGCAGCGCCATCGCGGTGCTGCGGGCGATCGAGGAGGAGGGCGCGAAGCGCCGCGCCGCCGAGATCCTGGTGCGCGTCGCCCAGCCGGTGGCGCTGTTCCTGCTCAACCGCCGGCGCGACCGGCTCGCCGCCATCGAGGCCCGGCACGGCATGCAGGTGGTGTTCGAGCCGGACGACAGCCTCGTTCCGCCGTCACTGCGCATCGAGCGCGTGCGTCCGCAGACGGCGCCCGCCGGCGCGGCGGAGGCCGCGCCGAGCGCGGCGCTCCGCATGGACTACGCGCCGGAGCCCGAGGAGCCCGAGGAGGAGGCCGAGGCGCCGGAAGAGGAGGCCGCCATCGCGGCCGAGGCGCCGGAAGAGGCGGCGGCGCCTGCCGCCGGCGCGGGGCGCGGCGAGACGCCGGCTCCCGGCGCCGGCGAGGCCGAGGGCGAGGCAGCGCGCCGCCGGCGGCGGCGGCGGCGGCGGCGGCCCGGACGCCGGGAGGAGGGTGGTGCGCCGCTCCCCGGCGAGCGGGCGGCCGGCGAAGCCGCGTCCGAGCCTGCCGATGAGCGGGAGGAATACGAGGAGGAAGAGGAGGAGTCCGCGGCCGCCGGAGCCGGGGAGCCGCCTCCCCTCGCGGCCGGGGAGATCGAGGGCGAGGAGGACGGCGAGCCGGGCGAGGCCGGCGACAGGGATGAGGAGCAGCGCGCCGCCGCGCGCCGCCGTCGCGGCCGCCGCGGCGGCCGCCGGCGGCGCGCGGAGCCCGAAAGGGAGGCAGTGGCCCGGTCGTGGACCGAGGCGGAACAGCTCGCCGCCGCGGTGGCCGGGCCCGCCGCGCCGCCGGCGCCCGCTGCCGCGCCCGCCACGCGCTATGCCGGCCCGACACCTGCCGACCCCTTCGCGGGCCACATAGACGACATCTACGAGGCGATGGCCGCCGCCGAGGCTGCCGCGGAGGCTGCCGCAGCGGCGCGCGGGCTCTCCCCCTCGCCCGGGGCCGCCCTGCGCGCCGCGCCACTGGCGGCCGGAACCGGGGCGCAGCCCGCTCTTGGATCGGGGGCAGGGACGGCGCCGGTGCCACATCTGGTGGCCGCGGCGCTGGGGTCGGATCGCGCGGCGGCCGAGGCGCCGCCGGCCGAGGCGACCGCTGCGGCGGGCGCGGCGATGCCGGAAGCCCCGACCGGGCCCGCCGCGGGGGCGGCGGCACCGGGCGCAGAGGCGGTGGCGCCGGCGGCGTCCGTCGAGCCGCAGCCGACGCCGCAGGAGCCGCGCATCGGTCCGCCGGTCCAGCCCCGGCTGATCGACCTGGAGCCGGAGGCAGAGGCGCTGCCGAAGCGCCGCGGCTACTGGCGACGCTGAATCGCCGTCGCGCCCGGCGGCCGGCGTGGCGAAGGCGAGGAGAAGCGGTTTCGGACATCCCGGCGGCGACGTGGCGATCGGTCCCCGAGGCGCGCAGCCTTCGTGAGGCCCGCCCTCGTCGCGCTGGCGAGACCGGCGACGCCCCAGGGGCGCGTCTCACGAGCGAGGCGGGGTGCCCGCAGCGCGCAGGCATGGCCTCCGCCGCCGGGGCCTTCCCCTGCGCGGCGGCGCCCGAGGCTTCCGGTCGGCGTCACGCGGCGAGGTCGAGGCCGAACGCCTCGCGCAGCGCCCGCGCGCCCTCCGGCGTGGGCGCGAGGCGGCGGCGGGCGAAGGGGTCCCCCTCGCCGCGCGGCGCCGTGCGGCGCAGCCAGCCGCGGCGCAGCAGCGCCCGCGCCAGCTCGCGCCCGAGCCCGCCGGCGAGGTGCGGCCGGCGCTCCGACCAGTCCATGCAGTCGCAGGCGAAGCGGCGGGCCTGGCGCGCCGCCTCGAGATCGAGGCCGAGCGCGGCGAGGCGCTGCGCCCCCTCCCCGGTCAGCCCCCAGCCACCCGGGGCGAGGGCGAGCCAGCCGGCGCCGGTGATGCGCGCATGCAGCCCGACGCCGACGCGCCCGGCCAGGTGGTCGTAGCAGAGGCGCGCGGTGCGGAAGGCCTCGCCATGCGGCCAGGGGCGGCGCGGCGAGGCAGCGGCGGCGAGGGCGGCGAGGCCGCCGAGGGCCTCGAGCGCCGCCGCCACCTCCTCGGAGGCGAGGCGGTGGTAGCGGTGCCGTCCCTGCCGGTGCACCGCGACGAGGCCGCCGCCGACGAGCCGCGCCAGATGCCCGCTCGCGGTCGGCGGCGCGACGCCGGCGATGCGGGCGAGCTCGCCCGCGGTCAGCGCCTCGCCGCCGAGCAGGGCGTGCAGCATGGCCGAGCGCGCCGGATCGGCGAGCAGCGCGGCGGTGGCGGCGAATCCGGGGGGCATGGCGCGGGCGAGCCTAGCGCGGATGCGGGCCGGACGCTTCGCCGGCGGACGAAGGGCCTCGGCGGGCGGCGTGCTAGGGTGCGCGCGAATCGCGCCGGACCGAGGGAGGCCCCGCCCGCATGATCGCCGTCATCTTCGAGGTCGAGCCCGCGGAGGGCCGCAACGACGAGTATCTCGACCATGCCGCCCGGCTGCGGCCGGAGCTGGAGAGGATGCCGGGGTTCATCTCGGTGGAGCGGTTCCGCAGCCTGAGCAATCCGGCGAAGCTGCTCTCGCTGTCGTTCTGGGAGGACGAGGCGGCGGTGGCGCGCTGGCGCAACCACGTCGCGCACCGCGCGGCGCAGGCGGCGGGGCGGGCGGGGGTCTTCGCCGGCTACCGGCTGCGCGTGGCGGCGGTGCTGCGGGACTACGGGATGGCGGAGCGGCGCGAGCAGGCGCCGGAGGATTCGCGGGCGCGGCACGGGGGGTGAAATGCCGCGCCGGACGGCGGGCGCCCCTCGTCATGCGATCGAGCGTCGGCAGGCGCATCGCGCGGCGGCAAGCAGCCGCCGGTTCGCGTCCTTCACATCGGCGAGCGGGGGCAGGCGACGGCTGCCCGCCTCGAAGTAGCGGAAGGTCTGCGCCTTGCCGTGCTCGTTGAGCCAATCCACGACCTCTCGCGTGTGCTCCTCTTGCCCGCCGAGGGCCATGCCGGCTGCGACCGCATCGCGCAGGAGTGCCGACAGGTCGTGGCCGTAGCGCCGCCTGAGGTCGTCGTTGCCGACCCCGGCGGTTCGCAGGAACGCCTTCAGCACCAACTCGATGGAATGGGCGTGGAGGTGATAGGCCACGAAATCGCCGAAGTGGAGCCGCAGCCGCTTGGCGTCCAGCGCCTCGGCTGTATGGACCGCGGTCGCGAAGAAGTCCTCCGCAAAATGGTAGATGCCCAACGGGCCGTGCCTCTCGATGTCGCTGCCGGGCATCGGTCATCACCCCGCATCGGGTCGCGCATCGGAAACTGTCGTGGCGAACGAAGGCGCCGACCGCCTTCGCGCCCGCGCCGGCTATCGCGCAAGCCACCGCCCCAGCCGCTCCGCCGCCTCCGCCATGTCCGCCTCCGGCCCGCAGTAGCTGAAGCGCACGAAGCGGCTGCCGCGCTCGCGGTCGAAGTCCACGCCGGGCGTCGCGGCGATGTCGGCCTCGCGCAGCATGCGGGCGCAGAACTCCGGGCTGTCGTTGGTCAGGTGGCCGACATCGGCCCAGAGGTAGAACGCCCCGTCGGCGGGCGAGAGCCGGTCGAGCCCCGCCGCCGGCAGCGCGCGCAGCAGCAGGTCGCGGTTGCGGCGGTAGCGGGCGCGGTTCTCCTCCAGCTCGGGGATGCAGTCGAAGGCGGCCTCCGCCGCCACCTGCGCGACGTGCGGGGCGCTGATGAACAGGTTCTGCGCCAGGCGCTCGACCGGGCGGACCAGGTCCTCCGGCAGCACCATCCAGCCGACGCGCCAGCCGGTCATCGAGAAGTACTTGGAGAAGCTGTTCACCACCACGGCGGAGCCGGAGAACGCCGCCGCGCTGGCCTCCCTCACCTCGCCGTAGACCAGCCCGTGGTAGATCTCGTCCGAGATCAGCCGCACGCCCTCCGCGTGGCACCAGCGGGCGATCGCCGCCAGTTCCTCCGGCGCCAGCATGGTGCCGGCGGGGTTGCAGGGGCTCGCGACGATCACCCCGGCCGGGCGCGGGTCGAGCCGCTCGAGCATGGCCACCGTGGGCTGGAAGCGCGTCGCCGCGTCGCAGGGCAGCAGCAGCGGGCGCATGCCGAGCGCGGTCAGGATGTTGGCGTAGGGCGGATAGAAGGGCGCGGCCATCGCCACCGCGTCGCCCGGGTCGAAGGCGGCGAGGAAGGCGAGCGGGAAGGCGCCGGAGGCCCCGACCGTCACCGCGATGCGCGCGGCCGGCACGGCGAGCCCGTAGCGCTCGGCGTAGTGGCGGGCGATGCGCTCGCGCAGGGAGCGCAGGCCGAAGGCCTCGGTGTAGCCGAGCGGGGCGCCGGCGCGGAGCGCGCGGATGGCGGCCTCCGCCGCGCCGCGCGGGGCGCCGGTGCCGGGCTGGCCGACCTCCATGCGGATCACGCCCGGCGCGCCGGGGGGCAGCGCGGCGGCGCGCGCGTTGGCGGCGGCGATCACGTCCATCACCAGGAAGGGCGGTGCCTCCGCCCCGCGCCCGACCTTCAGCGGCACTGTCCGCCACTCCTCTCCCGAACGGCGCCGGGGCCGCCCCGTCACGCCGCGGCCAGCACCGGCGCTGGCCTTCCGGCGGGATGGCAGGCGCGATCCCCTGCCCTCACCGCTCGCTGCCGCCGAGTGCGGCGCCGGCGCCGCGCGGATCGCTCGCCGCGGCGCAGGATTCGGCGTAGCCGGGCAGATAGCGGGAACAGCCGATCGCCACCACCCGGGCGGGCTCCGGCGCCGCCGCGGTGATCGCTGCGGCAGGCGCGGCGCCGCCGAGGATCTGCGCCATGGTCGCGGCCACCGCCACCGGGGCCGCCTGCTGGCCGCTGCCCGCCACGGCCGCGCGGAAGGCGCGCAGGTTGGCGTTGCTCGCCAGTGCGGCGGCGAGGGGGGCCGGCGCCACCGCCCCCAGGTTTGGCGCGGCGGCCAGCAGGATCCCGGTGCCCTGCGCCACCCGCCCGGTGCCGAACAGGTTGTTCATGCTGAAGGCGCAGGCCACCGCTCCGCCGTCCCGGTCGAGCGTCACCAGCGCGGTGCTGGCGCCGAAGCCGGGGCCGGCCGACACCGGGGTCACGACGGAAAGGATCCGGGCCGGATCGCCGGCGCCCTGCTGCCACGCCGCCGCCGTGGCGCCGAGCCCGCCATCCGCCTCGGGCGGCAGGAAGGCGACGACGTCGTTGCCGGCGCGGAGCTGGGCGGCGGGGAGGATCCGCGGCACGCCGGAGCGCAGCTCGGCGACCGTGAGGCCCCCGCCGGCGCGCACCGAGGCCTCCGCCAGCCGGCGCGCGAACCCGCCCTGGTGGAGGTCGCCGACGCCCGAGATCCGCAGGGTCGCGAGCGTCGCGGCGAGATCGGCCTGCACCAGCCGGTCGCCCTCGGCGAGCGGCGCACCGTCCGGGCGGGCGAAGACCGCGCGGGCGGCGGGGTCGGCAAAGAGCGGGCCATGCACCGCCGCGAGGTCCTGGGCCAGCGCGCGGCTGACCGGGGTGCCCAGCCGCGCGAGCCGTTCGGCCTCGGCCAGCAGCTCCTCGAAGGGGCGCCGCCCGCCGCGGGTGTGCAGGGCGAACAGGCCGCGGGCGAGCATGGGGACGGCGGCCGGCCGGTCGGCGCCGCCGGGCAGGGCGCCGGACCGGGCGCCGGCCGGGAACACCACCGCCTCCGCCCCGCTCCGCCGGTCCGGCTCGAACACCAGGCAGGCGCCGCCGCCGCCGAGGCCGGCGCGGGAGGGAAGCGTCACCGCCAGCGTCAGGCCGGCCGCGACGGCCGCATCGGTGGCGGAGCCGCCGGCCGAGAGGACCTCGCGCGCGACCAGCGCGGCGCGCGGCTCCTCCGCCGCCACGCCCCCAAGGAAGCCGCGCACGTATCCGGGCTGCCCGACGCGCGGGCCGGAGTCGATGCGGGGGATCAGCGAATCGACGGCCGCGCAGCCCGGCGCCAGGGAGAGGACGAGCAGCGCGGCCAGCGCCACCCCGGCTGGCCCGCGGGGGTGCCGGCGGGGTAGGCTGGACGCCATGAAGCGCCCGCCTCCGCTGCGCACCCTCGTCACAACGCTGCTCGTTCTCTGCCACATCGTGCCGGTCCTGGCCCTTCCCTGGCGCGCCTGGGCCCAGGGCGCGGCCGCCCCGGCGATCGTGACGATCCGCGACGCGGAGACGGAGACGCTGATCCGCAGCATCACCGAGCCCCTGTTCCGCGCCGCCGGCGTCGACCCCGCCCTGGTGCGCATCACCCTGATCCAGAACCGGGCCATAAACGCCTTCGTGACGACCGGCAACCGGCTGTTCATCCACACCGGCCTGATCCAGCAGGCCTCGGACGCCTCCGAACTGGTCGGGGTGCTGGCGCACGAGACCGGCCACATCTCGGGCGGCCACCTGGCGCGGCTGCCGGAGCAGATGCGGGCCGCGATGATCCGCTCGATCGTCGCCATGCTGCTGGGCGGCGCGGCGGCGGCGGCGAGCGGACGGGGCGACGCGGCGGCGGCGATCGCGCTCGGCGGCCAGGCGGTCGCGATGAGCGAGCTCTACGCCTTCACCCGCCAGCAGGAGCAGGCGGCGGACCAGGCGGCGATCACCCTGCTCGAGCGCAACGGCTGGTCCGCGCGCGGGCTGGAGCGGCTGTTGCTGCGGCTGCAGGACCAGGAGCTGCTCTCGGTCTCGCGCCAGGACCCCTATCTGCGGACCCATCCGCTCTCCCGCGACCGGCTGGAGTTCGTGCGCGAGCAGCTCGCCCGCAGCCGCTACGCCGACGCGCCGCTGCCGGCCCCGATCGAGGCCGGCTTCGCGATGGTGCGGGCCAAGCTCGACGGCTTCCTCGAGAGCGGCAGCATCGTCTGGCGGCGCTATCCGGAGAGCGACCGCTCCGCCCCGGCGCGGTACGCGCGGGCGATCCAGTACTTCCGCTCCGGGCGGATCGACGAGGCGGCGCGGATGCTCGACACCCTGATCCGCGAGCAGCCCGCCAGCCCCTGGCTGCACGAGATGAAGGGGCAGGTGCTGTTCGAGGGTGGCCGGCCGCGGGAGGCGATCGCGGCCTATCGCGACGCGGTGCGGCTGGCCCCGGCGCAGGCGCTGATCCGCACCGCCTACGGGCGGGCGCTGATGGAAACGGGCGACCCGGCGCTGCTGCGCCAGGCGATCGAGGAGTTCGAGGCGAGCCTGCGGCTCGAGCGCGACTCGGCCTTCACCTGGCGCCAGCTCGGCCTCGCCCGGGGGCGCGCCGGGCAGGCCGCGCTCGCCGACCTCGCCCTCGCCGAGGAGGCGATCCTCAACGGCGACTACCCGGCGGCGCGGCTGCTGGCGCGGCGGGCGGAGCAGGCACTGCCGCCGGGGCCGGCGCGGCTGCGCGCGACCGACCTGCGCAACGCAACACGGCGCGAGAACATGACGCGCGAGGAGCGCGAGCTGGAGGACCGGATGCGGCGGGAACGGCAGGAGCGGGGACGGTGAGGCGTGTCCTCGCCCTCGCCTGCGCGGCGGCGCTGCTGGCCGGCGGCGGTCCGGCGTCCGCCCGGGACGACGGGGCGGGCGCCGGCTTCACGCCGGAGCAGCGCCGCGCGATCGTCGAGATCCTGCGGGAGGCGCTGCGCCAGGACCCGTCCATCCTGCGCGACGCGCTGGTCGCGCTCGAGGAATCCGAGATCCGTGCGCGCGGCGACCGCGCGCGCGAGGCGATCGCGCGGCACGCGGAGGCGCTGTTCCGCGACCCGGCCGATCCGGTGAAGGGCAATCCGCGCGGCGACGTCACCATCGTCGAGTTCTTCGACGTGCGCTGCAGCTTCTGCCGCCAGATCCATCCGGCGATCGAGGAGCTGCTGCGGCGCGACGGCCGGCTGCGCCTGGTGCTCAAGGACCTGCCGATCCTCGGGCCGAACAGCGCGCTCGCGGCACGCGCGCTGCTCGCGGCGCAGCGGCAGGGGAAGTACCTCGAATTCCAGGACGCGCTGCTGCGACTGCGCGGGGACACGCCCGAGGGCGTGCTGCGCGAACAGGCGGAGCGGCTCGGCCTCGACTGGGCGCGGCTGCGGCGGGAGATGGACGATCCGGCGATCCAGCGGCGGATCGAGGCCAACCTGCGGCTGGCCCGCGAGATCGGGGTCGAGGGGACGCCGGCGCTGGTGATCGGCGAGCGGCTGGTTCCGGGCGCGCTCGACCTGCCCACGCTCGAGCGGCTGGTGGCGGAGGCGCGGCAGGCGGCGATGGCGACGCGGACGCGCTGAGCAGGCGCGCCCGGACATGGGGAGAGGAGCACGCGCGCGATGGCGCATTTCGTCTGCGCGACCTGCGGCACCCAGTTCGCCGACAGCGGCGAGGCGCCACCCCCTTGCTGCCCGATCTGCGAGGACCCGCGCCAGTACGTGCCGTCCGGCGGGCAGGCCTGGACGACGCTGGAGGCGCTGCGCGCGCGCGGGCACGCGAACGCCTGGCGCCAGGTCGCGGCCGACCTGCTGGCGATCCATTCCGTGCCGCAGGTCGGCATCGGCCAGCGCGCGCTGCTGGTGCGGACGCCGCACGGCAACGTGCTGTGGGACTGCATCACGCTGCTCGACGAGGCGACGGTGGCGCTGGTGCGCGGCCTCGGCGGGCTCGCGGCGATCGCCATCTCCCATCCCCACTACTACTCCGCCATGGTCGAGTGGTCGCGCGCCTTCGGCTGCCCGGTGTGGCTGCACGCGGCGGACCGCCGGCACGTGATGCGGCCGGACGCGGGGGCGCTGCGCTTCTGGGAGGGCGAGGCCCGCGCCCTGCTGCCCGGGGTGACGCTGCACCGGCTCGGCGGGCACTTCGCGGGCGGGACGGTGCTGCACTGGGCGAACGGCCGGGGCGGCGCGCTGCTCTCCGGCGACATCGCGCAGGTGGCGCCGGACCGGCATGTGAGCTTCCTGTGGAGCTACCCGAACATGATCCCGCTGCCGGCGGCGGAGGTGGCGCGCATGGGCGCGGTGCTCGCGGCGCTGGAGTTCGACGCCGTGCATGGCGCCTTCCCGGGGCGCGACATCCCCTCCGGCGGCAAGGCGGCGGTGGCGCGCTCGGTCGCGCGCTACCTCGCGGCGCTGGAGGCGGTGCCCGGGGAGTGACGCGGGCAGGCGCGGGCGGCGCGCGGCGGCATGCCGCCGCTGCGACCGACCGTGCCCGGCGTTCGGCGCGGCATGCCTACGGCGCGACGAAGCCGATGCCGCGGTGCGTGCCGTCGCAATAGGGCGCCTTCTTCGACTGGCCGCAGCGGCAGAAGGCGGCCTGGGTCAGTCGTTCGATCACCTCGCCGCGCGCGTTCAGCACCGCGAAGTCGCCGGTGAGGCGGTTGGGGCCGTTCGGGCGCGGCTCGATCTCGAGCGCGCCGTCCGCGGGCGCCGGAGCGGCCGCGACGGCCGCCGGCTCGCGCGGCGCGCAGTCGCCCGGCAGCGGGCAGGCCGCGCTGCGGTGGCTGCCGTCGCAATGCGGCTTGTTGTTCGACTGGCCGCAGCGGCAGAGCCAGGCCTCGGCGCCGATCGGATCGCCCTTGATGCGGAGGTCGCCGCGCAGCTCCAGCGGGCCGCCGGCGAGGAGCCGCACGGTGTTGCGCGGCGGCGGCGCGGCCGTGGCGGTCCCGGTGGCGCTCATCTCCCCCTCCCTTCCCTGTTCGCGGCGGGATTAAACGGCGTGTCCCGGCGCCTGGGAAGGGCCCGGCGCCGCCTCCGGCCAGTCGGGCTCGCGCCATCCGGCCTCCGGGTCGAGGGGGAAGAGCGGGCGCGGCAGGCGCCTCCAGGGGAAGTTCGCGAGCACCGGGCTGGTCAGGCCGGGCGCGTCCACCTCGAAGATCCGGTCGTCGGGGAAGAACTCGTCGAAGCCGGCGCGGAAGTGCCCGCGCGACTTCACCACCACCGTCCGCGCCTCGGCGATGTCGATGCCGAACATCTCCAGCATCCGCGGCTCGTGGCATTGCCGCCGCAGGCTGACCACGACGACGCGCAGGCCGCTCCCCTCCAGCTCGAGCAGCGCCGAGGGACCGAGGTCGAAGGCGCGTCCCGCGATGGTGCCGCGCCGGCCGACGCCCCTTCCGTCCGAGAGGCGCAGCACCCGCGCCGGCGCCTCGAAGCGCTTCGAGAATTCCGATTCCACGCGGTTGAACAAGGCGCGGAAGCGCGCGCCCTCGCCCAGCGCCTGCGCCTCCGCCGCCAGCGCGGGATCCACGAAGACGCCGAGCACCACGCCCGGCGCGCGCGCCCCGTGCAGCGCGGAGAGCAGCCAGGCGGTGTTGCCGCGGCCGCCGCCGCCGGGGTTGTCGCCCGAATCGGCAAGGATCACAGGCGGCCGTTCGCCGCGCCCGGAGGCGAGCGCGATCGCCGTCGCCTCGGCGACGGAGAGAAGCCGCCGCGTGTGGCGCCCGCGCTCCGCCCAGGCACGGCGCGCCAGCGCGAGCGCGGCGCGGCGCGCGCGCGCGAGGTCGCCGCCGCGCGCCGTCACCGTCACCGTCATCCCGCATTTCGGCAGGTCGCCATACACGAAGCCGCCGGTGACGGAGGCGTTGGCGATGGCGGGGTCGGTGCGCATCAGCGCCTCGGCGTCGCGGATCAGATCGGCGTAGGGGCCCTCCTTGGTCAGCAGGGTCACCGTCGGCGGCGCGAGGGGCAGGCGGAGGAACGCCTTGGCGAAACGGCCCCCGGCGAGAAGCTCGCGCAGCAGGTCCGCCGCCTCGGCCGCGCGCGCGGCCTGGTCCACATGCGGGTTGGTGCGGTAGGCGACGAAGGCGTCGAGCGCCTCCAGCATCCGTTCGCTCACATTGCAGTGAAGGTCATGCGTGCAGACCACGGGCACGGCGGGGCCGACGACACGGCGCACCATCGCGGCGAGGGTGCCGTCGCTATCCTCGTCGCCCGTCGCGCTGCTCGCGCCGTGGCTCGCGATGTAGACGCCCTCAAGCGGCAGGGCGGCGGCGAGACCGCATTGCATCTCGTCGAGGAAATCGAGGAACACGGCCTGCTCGAGCGGCCCGCCGGGCGGCGCGGCGGCGATCAGCACGGGCACCGGAGTCCACGGGCCGGTCGCGTCCATGCGCCGGTAGAAGCCGGGCAATTCCGCCGGGAGGTGGCTGGTCGCGGAGCGCGCCAGCGCGGTGATGCGCCCGCCGCGCTCGAGGCAGAGGCGGACGAAGTCCTGGCGCGTCGTCGGCGGCGCGAAGGCGTTGGCTTCGAGGTGCAGTCCGAGGATCGCAATGCGCGGTGGCGGTCCCGCCGCGGGATTCGCCGCCGCGTGCGCGCCGCCATTCGCCGTGGCATCCATGGATCGTCCCCTCCCCGCCGGATTGCCGGTCGCCGCCGGGCGTATAGACTGCATCGGGGAGGTCGGCGATGGCAGTCCTCATCGGATCGTCGGCGGATGCGTTCGGCCGGAGGACAGCGTCGCGGGGTGCCGTCGCGGCGCAGTGCGGCGCCACGCGCGCGCCGGAACGTTGAGGGAGGTCGCCCGCCGGATGGAGAGCGAACCCTACCCGCGATCCGGCGCGGCGCCGGCCGCGCCGCCGCAGCCCAAGCCGTGCACGGAGGTGCGCCTCCCGGTGCCCGACCTCGAGCCGTGGCGCGAGGGCAATGCGGGGCTGCCGGGCGTGTGGAGCTTCGCCGCCGGGACGCCGGGACCGCATCTGGTCCTGGTCGCGCTGATGCACGGCAACGAGATCGCCGGCGCGCACGTGCTGACGGCGTGGCTGCGCGACAGGATGCGGCCGCTGCGCGGGCGGCTCAGCTTCGTGTTCGCCAACCTGGACGCCTTCGCGCGCTTCGACCCCGCCGACCCGACGGCGAGCCGCTTCCTCGACGAGGACATGAACCGCGTGTGGAGCGCGGAGCTGCTCGACGACGGCGGCCGCGGCGGCGGGCGGCCCTCGTCGGAGCTGCGCCGGGCGCGCGCGCTGCGGCGCGTGTTCGACACGGCCGACGTGGTGCTCGACATGCACTCCATGCTGTGGCCCTCCGACCCGCTGATCCTGAGCGGGCCGACGGAGCGCGGGGCGCGGCTCGCGCTGGCGGTCGGCCTGCCGCCGCTAGTCGTGGCGGACGAGGGGCACGCGGTGGGACGGCGGCTCATCGACTACGCGCGCTTCGCCGATCCGCGCGGGACCGCCACCGCGCTGCTGGTCGAGGCCGGCCAGCACTGGGAGCCGGAAACGGTGGACACGGCCGCGGCCTGCGCGCGGCGGCTGCTGCGCCTGCTCGGCGTCGCGGCCGCGCCCGGCGGGACGGAACAGGCGCCGCGCGCGGCAAGGCCGCGCTTCGCGCGGGTGACCCACGCGGTGGCCGCGGCGAGCGGGGCCTTCACCTTCCTACGCGAGTTCCGCGGCGGCGAGGTGATCGCGCAGCGCAACACGCTGATCGCGCTGGACGGCGAGGAGGAGATCCGCACGCCCTACGACGACTGCCTGCTGGTCATGCCGAGCCCGCGCGCGATGCGCGGCCACACGGCGGTGCGGCTGGCGCGGTTCGCCGAGGCGCCGCCGGCGGCGGGGCCGGGTGGACCCGCCGGCGGCCGCGCATGAGGCGGGAGGCGGCCGGGCCACGCTGAAGGGCCCGTCCGCACCGATCGCGCCGGGCCCCGATCCGCTCGCCGCCCTGGTCGAGGCGGCGCCGCTCCGTGCGGGAAGAGCGGTTCTCGCGCCCCGACACCGGCTGCCTGCAGGCGCCGCGGGGGCGAGTCGGCCCGCCGTCGCGGGCCGCGGATGACCGGCGCGGTCCTCCTCGCCGGAGGCGAGGCGCCGAGCGGCGGCACCGGATCGGCGTGCCCGGCCGGCGGCGATCGCGGTCGGCGCGGTGCGGCCCGACCTCGCGGTCCATCCCCGGCACGAGGGTTTCCTCCGGCGCCGACGCTCCGGCGGCGCCTTGAACCCGGAAGCCGCGCCGCCCAGACTCCGCCCGGACGAGAGAGGAGCAGAAGTGCCCCGCCGCCCCGACCCCCTCGAGCCGCGCGCGCGGGAGCTGGCGGTCGCCGCAGGCCTCGACCCCGATGCGCGCGTGCCGAAGCCGGGCGATCGCGCCGGGCGCGGCATGCCGCTCTGGTGCGGCTTCCGGGACGCGGCGCGCGCCGAGGTCGCGCCGCGACGGCGCGCGGGCGAGGCGGAGGCGCCGCTGCGCGTCTTCGGCGAGCACGACGAGGGCACTCTCGCGCAGATGCGCAACTGCATGGCCGTCGGCAACGCGGTCGCCGGGGTGGTCTGCGCCGACGCGCATCTCGGCTACGCCCAGCCGGTCGGCGGCGTCATCGCCTACGAGCGGCAGATCAGCATCTCCGGCGTCGGCTTCGACATCGGCTGCGGCAACCTGGCGGTGCGGCTCGACGTGCCCTTCGCGGCGATCGCCGACAGGGTCGGGCCGATCCTCGCCGACATCCGCCGCTCCGTCTCCTTCGGGATCGGCCGCGTCAACGCGGAGCGGGTGGAGCATCCGCTGTTCGACGACGCGGAGGCGTGGCGCGCCTCCGGCATGGAGGATTACCGGCCGAAGGCGATGGCGCAGCTCGGCACGGTCGGCGCGGGCAACCACTATGTGGACCTGATGCGCGACGAGGAGGGGCAGGTCTGGATCGGCGTGCACTTCGGCAGCCGCGGGCTCGGCCACACCGCAGCCACGCGCTACCTGAAGCTCGCCGGCGGCAGGGAGGGGATGAACGTGCCGCCCGCCGTGGTGGACGTGGAGAGCGAGGTGGGGCGGCGCTACCTCGCGGCAATGGAGCTGGCCGGGCGCTACGCCCGCGCCGGGCGCGAATGGGTGGTGGAACGGGCGCGCCGGATCATCGGCGGGACCGTGACCGACACCGTGCACAACCACCACAACTACGCCTGGCGGGAGACGCATGGCGGGCGCCCCCTGTGGGTGGTGCGCAAGGGGGCGACACCGGCCTTTCCCGGGCAGCGCGGCTTCGTCGGCGGCTCCATGGGCGACGATGCGGCGATCGTGGAGGGAGTCGAGAGCGAGACGTCCGCCGCGGCGCTGTACTCGACAGTGCACGGGGCCGGGCGGGTGGTCGGGCGCAAGGAGGCGAAGCGACGCTTCACGCGTGCCGAGATGGACGCCTGGCTCGCGCGGCGCGGCGTGATGCTGGCGGGCGGCGACCTGGACGAGAGCCCGATGGCCTACCGGAGGCTGTCGGAGGTGCTGGCGCACCACGCGGGGACGGTGCGGGTGCTGCACTGGCTGCGCCCCTTCGCGGTGGCGATGGCGGGGCCGGGCGAGTTCGACCCGTTCAAGGACTGAAGGGCGCAGCGCCGAGAGGCGACCGCGATGCGCCTCGCTTGGCGCGCGGTGCGCCGGCGCGCTAGCGTCCTGCGGAAGCCTCGCGGCACGAGGACACAAGGGCCCATGAAAGCGATCTTCGTCATGATCAAGTGCGAGATGGGACAGGCCTATCGCGTGGCGCGCGAGATGGCGGATTCGATCGAGGAGCTGTCCGAGATGCACTCGATCTCCGGCCAGTACGACCTGATGGGCAAGTTCTACCTGCAGCCCGACCAGGACATCGGCCTGTTCGTGGTGGAGCGGCTGCAGACCGTGCCGGGGGTGAAGGACACCTACACGCTGCAGACCTTCAACGCCTTCTCGGGCGGGCGGGGCTGAACGGCGGTCCCCGCTCCTGCCGGCGCGGCGCCCGGGGTTCAGGGAACGCGGCGGGCCAATCACGGTTGTTGCGTCAGGAGGATCAACCCATGCGCCCCCTCGCCCGCCCGGTGCTCGCCATCGGACTGACGCTCGCCGCCGGTGGCTGCGCCGACGCGTACTACAACGGCTACTATGAGCGGTACGGCTATGGCTATGACTATGCCCCGGGCATCGTGCCGTATGGCGGGCTGCTCTACGGCTACACCGCGCCGTCCTACCGCTACGTCGAGCCCCGGCGCTATGCCCCGCCGCCGCCCCCCCGCTTTGCGCCGCCGCCCCCGCCGGCCGCCTCGGTGCCGCGCTGGGGGCCGCCGCCGGCGGCGCGTCCGCCGTTGCCCCCGCCGGCACCGCCACCGGTCGCGGCGCCCCGCCTGCGACCGCCGCCCGCGCCGGGGCAGGCCTACGTGCCGCCGACGGTGGGGCCCGGCACCTACGCGCGGCGCTATCTCCAGCAGCGCGGAACGCCGGAGGTCGGCACCGGCAATTGAGGTCCGCCGCGATCGCGCTTCCCCGACCGCCCCGAATCCGACACCGTGATGCCTTCGGAACGCCGCGCCCGCGCACCACTTCGAGCGGCCAGGAGGACGAACGCATGCGCATTCGCCGGAACAGCACGCTTCTGACCGTCTTTGCCCTCGCCGGCACAGTGCTCGCTGCCGGCTGCACCGATCCGTACGGCCGCGTGGATCCGGCCCGGACTGCCCTGCTCGGCGCCGGCATCGGCGCCGCGGCGGGCCTCGCGGGCGGGGCGATCGCGGCGGAGAGCCAGCGGCGGAGCTACTATTACGGACCGGGCTACTATGCCCCGCCGCCTCCCGGCTACTACTACCGCAGGCCGCGCTACTACTACTACGGCTACTGAGCGGACGGGGCCGGCCGCGGCGCGCGTCAGTCCCAGCCGAGGAAGCCCGGCATCCCGCTGATCGCCGGCGCGGCGCGCAGCTTCGCGAGGTCCGGCACCGGGCGGCGGAGCGCGGGATCGGCGGCGAAGGCCTCCTCGAGCGCCGCCGCGACGCCGAGGACGAAGGCATCCCCGCCGCGCGGGCCGACGATCTGCAGGCCGAAGGGCATGCCGTTGCGGTCCACCCCGACCGGCAGGCAGACGGCCGGGTGGCCGGTCAGCGTCACCGCGTAGGCGAGCGCCAGCCAGTGGTAGTAGGTGCGCGTCCTCTGCCCGTCGATCTCCGCCGGGTAGAGCTCGCGCCAGGGGCGCGGGCTCACCGTGATCGCCGGCGAGATCAGCACGTCGTGGTCGCGGAAGAAGGCCTGCCAGCGGCGGTAGATCTGCGTCTGCAGGCTCGCCGCGCGGGCGTGGTCGGCCAGCGTGTAGCGCAACCCTTCCTCGACATTGGCGATGACGTTCGGGCCGCAGTCCTGCGGCCGCGTGCGCACCTTCTCGAGGTGCGCGGCCAGCGCCCCGGTGGCGCGCAGCACCTCGAAGGCCTCGTCGGTGCCGGTGCAGTCCGGCGTCGCGCCCTCCGCCACCTCGCGGAACAGCGGGCGGCAGGCGGCGACGCGGCTGCGGAAGATCTCGCGGATGTGGCGCTCGACCGGGGCGATGCCGAAATCCTCGGTGGCGGCGAGGCGGAGCGTCGCGAGGTCCACCCGCTGCGGCGGGAAGAACAGCGCCGGGTCGCCGCGCACCGCGCGCCCGTGCAGCGTGTAGGCGAGCGGGTCGCAGGCATCGTCCGAGGCCATCGCCGAGAGCAGCAGGCAGGTGTCCGGCACGTCGCGCGCCATCGGGCCGAGCACCGAGAGCGGCGACCAGCCGTGGCCGCGCCGCTCCGCCGGCACCAGGCCGGGGCTCGGGCGGTAGCCGACCACGCCGCAGAAGGCCGCGGGGTTGCGCAGCGATCCGCCGGTGTCGGAGCCGGTGGCGATCGGCACCATGCCGGTGGCGAGCGCCGCGGCGGAGCCGCCGGAGGAGCCAGCGGCGCTCCTCGTCGGGTCGAAGGGATTGCCGGTCGCGCCGTAGACGGTGTTGCGCGTGTTGGCGCCGAGGCCGAATTCCGGGACGTTCGTCTTGCCCACCACGATCGCGCCGGCGCGGCGGAGATTGGCGACCATGTGCTCGTCGCGCGTCGGCACGTGGTCGCGGAAGATCGGGCTGCCCCAGGTGGTGCGCAGGCCTTCCGTCTCCTCCAGGTCCTTCACGCCGAGGGGGAGGCCGTGCAGCGGGCCGAGCGGCTCGCCGCGCATCACCGCCTGCTCGGCCGCGCGGGCGGTGGCGCGGGCGCGGTCGGTGTCCATCGCCGTCATCGCGTTGACGGCGGGGTTGATCGCCTCGATGCGGGCGAGGCAGCTCTCCAGCAGCTCGACCGGCGAGAGGGCCTTGCGGCCGATCAGGCGGCGCGCCTCGACGGCGCTGAGGTCGCAGGGTTCGGTCACGGCGCGGCGAGTTCCTGGTTGTAGGTGTCGAGCGTGTGCTGGTCGAAGCAGGCGAAGGTGACGTCGAGATCGTCGCCGTTGCGGGCGAGATCGTCGCGCACCGTGGCGACGGCGATGCGCGTCGCCTCGCGCAGCGGGTAGCCGTAGATGCCGGTGGAGATGGCGGGGAAGGCGATGGAGCGCCCTCCCGCCTCGCGCAGCCGGGCGAGGGAGGCGCGGTAGGCGCCGGCGAGGAGATCGGGCTCGCCCCGCCTGCCGCCGTGCCAGACCGGGCCGACGGCGTGGATCACGTGCCGCGCCTTGAGGCGGAAGCCGGGGGTGATGCGCGCCTCGCCGGTCGGGCAGTGGCCGATGGCGGCGCAGGCGGCGGCGAGTTCCGGCCCCGCGGCGCGGTGGATCGCGCCGCTGACGCCCCCGCCCGGCGTGAGCCGCTCGTTCGCGGCGTTGACGATCGCGTCCACGTCGAGGGTGGTGATGTCCGCCTTGATCGCCCGCATCGGCATGGCGGAGTCCCTCCTCCCGTTCAGTAGCCCAGCGCGCAGCCGTCCTTGCGCGGGTCGCTGCCGCCGACGAGGACGCCGCGCGCGCGATCAATGCGGATCGCCTGGCCGCCGCCATGCGGCTTCTCGACCAGGACGCAGTGGTGGCCGAGCCGGTTCAGGCGGTCCACGACCTCGCCCGGGATGCCGCGCTCCACCTGCACCACGTCGCCCTGCGGCGTGTTCAGCGGCATCAGGCGCGGCAGGTCGAGCGCCTCCTGCACGTCGAGGCCGAACTCGAAGTGGTTGGCGAGGAACAGCGTCTGGCCGGTCGGCTGGAAGCGCCCGCCCATGACGCCGTAGGGCATCAGCGCCTCCCCGTCCTGCATGACCATGCCGGGGATGATGGTGTGCAGCGGCCGCTTGTCGGGCGCGACGCAGTTCGGATGGCCCTCCTGCAGCCGGAAGCCGAAGCCGCGGTTCTGCAGCATCACCCCCGACCTCTCGGCGAGGATGCCGGAGCCGAAGCCCTCGAACAGCGAGTTGATGAAGGAGCAGGCGTTGCCGTCCCGGTCCACGACGCAGAGATAGACCGTGTCGCGGTGCCTCGCCCAGTCGCTTTCGCCCGCCGGCGGCAGCTCGCGCATCGCCGCGTCGTCGCGGATGAGGCCGGCGAGGCGCTTCAGGTACTCCCTCGAGGTCAGGCGCGCGACCGGCACCTCCACCCGCGAGGGGTCGGCGAGGAAGGCGTCGCGGTCGCGATAAACGAGGCGCGCCGCCTCGATGTGGCGGTGGTAGCGCTCGGCGGAGAGGGCGCCCGCCTCGGGTGTCGCGAAGTTCTCGAGGATGCCGAGGATCTGCAGGACGTGCATGCCCGAGCCGTTGGGCGGGCACTGGAAGACTTCGACGCCGCGCCAGGCGATGGAGATCGGCTCGACGAACTCGGCGACGTCGGCGCCGCGGGCGAAGTCCTCCTCCGTGTGCGTGCCGCCGGCGGCGCGGAGCGTCGCCACCATGTCGGCGGCGACCTCGCCCTCGTAGAAGGCGCGCTTGCCGTGCCGCGCGATGGCGCGGAGGGTGCGCGCAAGCTCCGGCTGGACGAAGCGGTGGCCGGGGGCGGGGGCCTCGCCGTTCACCAGGAACCGGCGCGCCGCCGCGGGGTGCTGCGACAGCTTGCCGACCAGGCCGGCCCAGTCGTGCGCGACCCGCGGCGAGACCGGGAAGCCCTCCTCGGCGAAGCGGATCGCCGGCTGGAGCAGCGCGTCGAGGCCGAGCCGGCCGTGGGTGCGGCTGAGCAGCTCCCAGGCGCTGATCGCGCCGGGGATCGTCACCGAATGGGCCGAGGTGTTGACCATCGCGGTGAGGCCGGCGGCGCGCAGCGCCTCCGGCGTCGCCCCCCTCGGCGCGCGGCCGGAGCCGTTGAGCGCGATCACCTTCCCCGAGCCCGCGGGGACGTAGAGGCAGAAGCAGTCGCCGCCGATGCCGGTGCTGTGCGGCTCGATCACGCAGAGCACGGCGCAGGCCGCGATCGCGGCGTCCATCGCGTTGCCGCCCTGGCGCAGGATGTCGAGCGCCGTCAGCGTCGCCGCGGGCATGGAGGTCGCGGCCATGCCGTTCGTGGCGAAAACCGGGCTGCGGCCGGGGAGGTGGAAGTCGCGCATGGCGGATCAGGTCCTGTGTGCGGTCGGTTCGGTGGCCGTTCTACTGCGCCGTCCACCCGCCATCCACCAGCAGGGAATGGCCGGTGATCATCGCGGCGGCGGGGGAGCAGAGGAACACCACCGCCCCCGCCACGTCCTGCGGCGTGCCGAGCCGGCCGAGCGGGATGCGCGGCAGGATCTCGGCGCGCCAGGCCGGGTCCTCCGCCCAGCCGCGCGTCAGTTCGGTGAGGATGAAGGTCGGCGCCACCGCGTTCACGCGGATGCCGAACGGCGCCAGTTCCAGCGCCATCGCCTTCGTCATCCCTTCCAGCGCGTGCTTGGTGCCGCAGTAGACGGTGCGGTTGTGGCCGCCGACATGGCCCATCTGCGAGGTCATGTGCACGATCGCGCCCTTGCGCCCGGCCGCGACCATGCCGCGCGCGACCGCCTGGCTCACCATGTAGGCCGCGCGGACGTTCAGCGCGAACATCCAGTCGAAGGTCGCCTCGTCCACCTCGAGGAAGGGTTGCGGGCGGTTGCCGCCGGCGTTGTTGAACAGCGCGTCGAACGGCCCCTCGCGCGCGATCGCCTCGCGCGTCGCGGTGCTGTCCGTGACGTCGAGCGGCAGGGCGCGGGCCGAGAGGCCGCGGGCCGTCAGTTCCTCCGCCAGCGCGTCGAGCTCCGCGGCGGAGCGGGCGGCGAGGACGACCTCGGCGCCGGCCTCGGCCATCGCGATGGCGGCGGCGCGGCCGAGCCCCCTGCTCGCGCCGGTGACGAGGGCGCGCTGCCCGTCCAGCCTGAAGCTCGCGCCGATCTCCGCCGCCATGAGTCCGTTCCGCTCCCCGCTCGCGCAGGCGCCGGACGCTGGCACGGCGGAGCCGGTGCGGCAAGGCGACGGCGGCCTAGCCGCGCAGGGCGCGCGCCGCCGCCTCGCCCGAGCGGATCGCCGCCTCGATGGTCGCCGGGAGCGCCGGCAGGGTCCAGTCGCCGGCGAGCGCGAGGTTCGCCAGCGGCCGGCGCGGCGGGGTGGGCGGCACGGCGCCGGCCGTGTGGCGCGGCGTCGCGCGGCGTTCCTTCACCGCGCGGCAGGGCGGCGGCGCCTCCGGCCATGCGCCGGGCAGGGCGAAGGCCTGCGCGGCGGCGCGGATCTCGCCCCAGGCCCGGGCGGCGAGCGCCTCCGCCTCGGCCTCGATCGCCTCGTCCGCGGCGCTGACCGTGACGCTGACGCCGGTCGGCCGCACCAGCACCCATTGCGCGAGGCCGCCGAGCAGGCCGAGGAAGCGCACCGGAACGCCGGGCGCGGCGCGGGCGAAATGCAGGTTGAGGATCGGCGCGAAGCGCGTGGGCACGGGCAGGTCCGGCAGGAGCCGCGCCGTCTCCCAGGGCGGCAGGGCGAGCACCACCGCATCGCCGGATGCGAGCGGCTGCGGACCGGTGCCGAAGTCCAGGGCCGCGACGCGCCCCTCCGCGAGCGAGAGTCCACGCAGCCGCGCCCCCGTGCGCACCGTGCCGCCCGCCCGCTCCAGCGCCGCGCGGGCGGGGGCGATGAGATCGGGGCCGAGGCCCTCGCGCGCGACGAACAGGCGCGCCGCGCCGGGTGCGCCGAGGCGGCGCAGCACCGCGCCGAGCACGCGCGAGGACGCTTCCTCGCTCGGCGTGTTGAGCGCGGCGACGACGAGCGGCTCGACCAGCGCGCGGTGCAGCGCCGGATGCGCGGCCATCACGGCGGCGACAGGGCGATCGCGCCGCAGCGGCAGCGCGACGCGCGCGAGGGCGAGCAGCGCGCGCGCCGAAAGCCCGGGCGGCCGTCGCGCGGCATCGCACCACGCGGCGGGCGAGAGCGCGATCCGCCGCGCCGTCCCGTCGGCCAGGTCGAGGACCGGCAGGCCCGCCGGCTCCGGCTCCACCCAGGCGTCGCCCGCGCCGATCGCGTCGAGGAAGCGCCGCGCCGCGCGGTTCGCGCCGATCAGCGCGTGGGTGCCGTTGTCGGTGCCGTCCGGCAGGGCGCGGCAGCGCCCGCCGAGCAGCGGCGCCGCCTCGTGCAGCACGACGGCGCGCCCCGACCGGGCCAGCGCCAGCGCGGCGGCGAGCCCGGCGAGGCCGCCGCCCACCACATGCACCGTCACGCCGCGCGCTGCCTCTCGGGCGCGGCGAAGCCGAGCGCCATCACCGCCATGCGCAGCTTCTCCGCCGCGGTGAGGCGCGGGCGCGGCCGGTGCGGGCCGTCGAAGCCGCGGGCGACCAGCCGGTCGAGCAGCCGGCGGTAGCCCCACATCATCACCCGCGCCGGCAGCAGGGCGCGCGCGTCGAGGCGGGCGATCTCCGCCTCGGCGCGCGCGAAGCCGTCGCGGGCGCGCGCCACGAGCGGACGGCAGGCCTCGGCAAGGCGGGGGTGGCGCACGATCTCCCCCGCGGAGACGCCCTGGCCGTCAATGCCGTGCGCGGCGAGGAGGTCGAGCGGCAGGTAGACGCGCTCGCGCAGCGCGTCCTCGTCGATATCGCGCAGGATGTTGACGAGCTGGAAGGTGCGGCCGAGGGCGAGGCCGAACGCTTCCGCCTCCGGCGCGCCGAAGACGCGCACCGCCATGGCGCCGACGCTGCCGGCGACCCGGCGGCAGTAGGTCTCGAGCGCCGCCTCGTCGGCCAGTCGCACCCGGTCGGCGGCGTCGGTCTCCATGCCGGCGATCATCGCCTCGCACTCGGCGAGCGGCAGGGCGAAGCGCTCCCGCGCCAGGGCGAGCTCGCGCGAGAGGGCGCAGTCCGGCGCGGCGAGCTTGCGGCGCCATAGCAGGAGGAAGCGGCGCTTCTCGGCCTCCGGCATCGCCGAATCGGCGATGTCGTCCACGGCGCGGCAGAAGGCGTACACGGCCCAGAGCGCGCGCCGCCGCTCGCCCCGCAGCGCCGCCATGCCGCGGGCGAAGGAGGAGCCGGCGCGCCGGACCGCGGCGCGCACGATCGCCGCGTCGGAAGGCGGCGGGAAGGCCGCGCCGGCGAAGGCGCGCGCGAAGTCGAGCCGCGTCAGCGCCACGCGCCGCGGCACCGGGTCGGCGGCGCGCAGCCGGGCGAGCAGGCGCCGGGCGAGCGCGATGGTCACCGCGCTCTGCATCGCCAGGCGTCGCGAGCGCAGCAGGCGCGGCAGCGCGGCGGCCTCGTCGAGCTTCGCCTCCACCCGGTGCAGCGCCGCGTCGAGCACCGCGCGCCGCTCCGCCGCGCGCGCGGGCAGGAAGAACGCCGCCTCGCCGCCGGCCCGCTCCAGCCACGGCTCGGGGAGGTAGATGCGGTTCAGCGCGTTCCGGTCCGGCACCAGGTCCTGCAGGTGGTTGAGGACCTGCAGCGCGGTGCAGAGCGCGTCCGCCGCCGGGACCGCCGCCGCGTCCTCGCCGTGCAGGCGGAGCAGCATCCGCCCGACCGGATCGGCGGAGCGCGTGCAGTAGTCCTCGAGCTCCGCCCAGTCGGCATAGCGCCGCTTCTCCACGTCCTGGCGGAAGGCGGAGAGCATGCGCCGCGCCTCCTCCGTGCCGACGCCGAGGTCGTGCAGCCGCCGCGCCTCGCGCCGCGCGGTCGCGGGGTCGTCGAGGGCGCGCTCCATCGCGTCGAGCTCGGCGAGCTTCCGTGCTGCGCCGAGGCGCGGATGGTCGGCGATGTCGTCCGCGGTCCGGACGAAGCGGTAGAAGGCGAGCACGCGCGCGCGCAGCGGGCGTGCGAGGAGCAGCGAGGCGGTCGGGAAGTTCTCCTCGTCGTGGTCCCGGGTCGGGCGGCGGTCCATGCGTCCCTTTTGACAGAGCCAGGGCGGCCGTTCCAGTGCGCAGCGGCGGGCCTGCCTCGCGGCGGATCGGCGCGGGCGGGTGCTGTCGTCCGGGCATGGCCTGTGGCAGTGTCGCGGGCCGAGGCGCAGGATGGCCGCCCCTCCCCCTGCCCTCCCGGCGACCAGGGAGGACCCGGCGCGGCCTCCGCGTCCCGGCGCCCGCCCTGCTCCACCCGCTTCCGGACATCGCAGCCCCCGATGCCACCTCGCGCCTATATCGGCCTCGCCACGACCTTCCACGATCCGGCGATCGCCATCCTCGGCGAGGACGGGGAGATCCGCTTCGCGGAGGCGGCGGAGCGGTTCCTGCAATACAAGCGCGCGCCGAATTGCGAGCCCGACCCCGCGGAGCGCGTCGCGGCGCTGCTCGAGCGGCACGTCGAGAAGGACGCGGAGATCGTCGTCGCCGCCTCCTGGAGCGCCCCCTTCGCCGAGGGCCTGGCGCGACGCGCCGCGCGCGGCGGCTTCGCGCTGGAGGCGATCGCGCGGCGCGGCCTCGCGCTCAACCGCTCCCTGGTGCCGGAGATCGCGGAGCACGGGCTGATCGCGGCGCTGCACCAGCAGCAGGAGCGCGCCGGGCGCGGCGTGCTGCTGGCGCTGGCGCGGCATCGCGGCCATGCGCGCGTCACGCTGCGGCGCTACGACCACCACCTCTGCCACGCCGCCTTTGCCTGCTGGGGCTCGCCCTTCGAGGAGGCGGCGTCGCTCGTCGTGGACGGCATGGGCGAGGTCGGCGCGGCGGCGATCCAGCGCTACGGCGGCGGCCGGATCGAGACCCTGCGCCGGCATGTCGGGCGCGAATCGGTCGGCTTCTTCTTCGGCCTCGTCACCGACCTCTGCGGCTTCGACCAGGTGAAGGGCGAGGAGTGGAAGGTGATGGGCCTCGCGCCCTATGGGCGGCGCGACCCGGAGCTGCTGGGGCTCCTGCGGCGCCTCTACACGGTGCGCGAGGGCGACCTGGTGTTCGCCGACGCCGCGACGGCGCGCGAGGTGGCGGGGACGATCGCGGCACGGCGACCGCCGGATCCGGGCGCGCAGGGCTGGGCCGACCTCGCGCGCTGCGGGCAGGAGGTGTTCGAGGAGATGATGGCGGTGCTGCTCGCCGAGGCGGCGGCGAAGGCGCCGTCGGAGAACCTCGTCCTGTCCGGCGGCTGCGCGCTGAACTCCTCCTTCAACGGGAGGATCGTCGAACGCACGCCGTTCCGCCGCCTCTACGTGCCCTCCGCCCCGGCGGACGACGGCAACGCGGTGGGCGCGGCGTGGCTGGCGATCGCCGAGGACCGCGGCGGGGCGCGGCCGCCGGCGGCGCGCGGCTTCGTCTCGCCCTATCTCGGCTCGCCTCTGCGCACGGAGCTTTTCGGGCCGATGGCGGCGTGGGAGCCACGGCTGAAGCGCCTGCCGGAAGATCGCGTGATCGCCGAGACGGCGCGGCTGCTCGCCGAGGGGAAGCTCGTCGGCTGGGCGCAGGGGCGGGCGGAGTTCGGGCCGCGGGCGCTCGGCAACCGCTCGATCCTGGCCGATCCGCGGCCCGCCGGCATGAAGGACCTGATCAACGCCAAGGTGAAGTTCCGCGAGGCCTTCCGGCCCTTCGCGCCGGCCATCCTCGCCGAGCACGGGCCGGACTGGTTCGAGGACTACCAGGAGAGCCCCTACATGGAGCGCACGCTGCGCTGGCGGCCGGAGAAGCGCGCGCTTGTCCCCGCGGTGGTGCACGCCGACGGCACGGGCCGGCTGCAGAGCGTGCGGCGCGAGTGGAACCCGCGCTTCCACGCGCTGCTCGCCGCGTTCCATCGGTTGACCGGGGTGCCGATCCTGCTCAACACCTCCTTCAACGTGATGGGCAGGCCGATCCTGCACGGCGCGGAGGACGCGGTCCTGATGTTCCACACGACGGGCCTCGACGCGGTGGTCGTCGAGGATGCGATGCTGGTGAAGGACCCCGACTGGGTGAGGGAGTGAAGGCGCGTGGAGTCGGTCGAGTGCGTCGTCGTCGGCGCGGGGGTGGTGGGGCTCGCGGTCGCGCGCGCGCTGGCGCTGGCCGGGCGCGAGGTGCTGGTGCTGGAGGCGGCGGAGGGTATCGGCACCGAGACCTCCTCGCGCAACAGCGAGGTCATCCATGCCGGCATCTACTACACCGCGGGCAGCCTGATGGCGCGCACCTGCGTCGCCGGGAAGCGGATGCTCTACGCCTACTGCGCGGAGCGGGGCGTGCCGCACCGGAACTGCGGCAAGCTGATCGTGGCGACGAACGAGGAGGAGGCGGGCCGGCTGGAGGCGATCCGGGCGCGAGCGGCGGCGAACGGCGTGGACGATCTGCGCCTGATCCCGGCCGCGGAGGCGAAGGCGATGGAGCCGGCGCTGCGCTGCACGGCGGCGCTGGTCTCGCCCTCGACGGGCATCGTGGACAGCCACGCCTACATGCTCGCCCTGCAGGGCGACGCGGAGAACGCCGGCGCGGTCTTCGCCTTCCACGCGCCGGTGGAGCATGGCCGCGTGGGCGAGGCGGGCATCACGTTGCGCGTGGGCGGGGCGGAGCCGATGGAACTCGGCTGCCGGCTGCTGGTGAACGCCGCGGGCCTGCATGCGCCGCGGCTCGCGCGCAGCCTCGAGGGGATGCCGGCGGGGCACGTGCCGCAGGCGTATCTCGCCAAGGGCAACTACTTCACGCTCGCCGGGCGCTCGCCCTTCTCGCGGCTGATCTATCCGGTGCCGGTGCCGGGCGGGCTCGGGACGCATCTGACGCTCGACCTCGCCGGCCAGGCCCGGTTCGGGCCGGATGTCGAGTGGGTGGACCGGCTGGACTACACCGTGGACCCGCGCCGCGCCGAAAGCTTCTACGCCGCGATCCGCCGCTGGTGGCCCGAGCTGCCGGACGGCGCGCTGATGCCCGGCTATGCCGGAATCCGGCCGAAGATCGTCCCGCCCGGCGCGCCGGCGCAGGACTTCGTCGTCCAGGGCCGCGCCGTGCACGGCGTGCCGGGCCTGGTCAACCTCTTCGGCATCGAGAGCCCCGGCTTGACCGCCTCGCTCGCGCTGGCCGAGCATGTGCTGGAGGTCGCGGCGGCAGGCTGAACCGGCGCAGCGCCGCGGTCGGCGCGCCGTGCGGAGGGGAGACCGGCATGGTGGACATCCCGCGCCCGCACGGCGCGATGGGGGCGCCGAACCCCGCTGGCCCGCCCTCGGCGCGGTGGAGCGGGATCTTCGCCCCCGCCGGCACGCCGGCGAAGATCGTGCCATCGCACGGCCGCGACGTGCGGCCCGCCAACATCGGGATCCATTGCGCCATGTCGGACAGCCCCTACACCATCGACCGCGCCAGCAATTCCCGCCGCAAGGCCGTGGAGGAGTGGCTCTGGGGCCTCGACCTGGTCTCGCCGGAGGTGCGCGACCGCATCGTCACCGCCTGGGTCAGCGCCTGGTCCTCGAGCCCCTACGAGGACCTCGCGGAGATGCCCTTCCAGGCCGGGCCACCCTTCTACCCGCTGGCGGAGCACGTCAACGAGGTCACGCGCGCCGGCGTGGACCTCGCCCGGCGCGCCGCCGCGGACTGGGGCGTGAGCATAGACTGGGACACGATGGTCTCGATCCTCGTCCTGCACGACGTGGACAAGCCGCTGCTCTACCGCCGCGACGCCGGCGAGGACGGCCAGGGCCACTCGCGCCTGTTCCACGAGCTGCCGCACGGCGTGGTGGGCGCGATGCTGCTCAAGGACCTCGGCTTCCCGCACCGCGTGGTCAGCACCGTCGCGACCCACGCGACCAACGCGCCCTTCCACGGGAACACCGTCGAGGCGCATGTGCTGCACTACGCCGATCTGTTCGCCGCCGACCACGCGATGCGGGTGATGGGCAAGACGCCGATCTACCTTCGGCGCGGCTAGGAGGACGGGCGGCGTACGACGCGAGCGATCCGCGCGCCGCGCTGGGCGGCGCGGGAGCGCGGCGAGGCTGCCGCCGGTGACGGCCATGGCGGGAGCCGGGTAGCTGCGCTTCCGCGAGACGCCGCCGCAGGAGGAGACGGCGCGGGCGCGGAGCTGGTACGGACGCGGCCAGAACTTCGTCCGCGCCTACACCGAGGCGCGGCCCGGCGCGGTGCTCGCCCGCGAGTCCCAGCCGGACGAGTACATGGTGCTGCTGCCCGACCCCGGCACCGCGGCCGAGGTCACGACGGCCGAGGGCACGGCGCGCGTCGAGGGCCATTCGCTGCTGATCCTGCCGCCCGGCGGGAGCAGCCTGCGCGTGCTCGGCGCCGGGCCGGTCCGCCGCCTGTTCAGCCACCGCGCCGAGGACCTGGCGGCGCGCTGCGCCAACGCCGCCTCCTACGCCGCGCCGCATCCGAACGTCGCGCCGCTCGCGCCCTGGCCCGGCCCGCCCGGCGGGTTCCGGCTGCGCGCCTACAGCCTGGACGTGCCGGAGACACCGGGCCGCTTCGGGCGCATCTTCCGCTGCACGACCCTGATGGTGAACGTCCTCACGCCCCATCAGGGCCCGCGCGATCCGGGGCGCATGTCGCCTCACCACCACGACGACTTCGAGCAGGGCTCCCTCGCACTGCGAGGCGAGTTCGTCCACCACCTGCGCTGGCCCTGGACGACCGACATGCGGCTGTGGCGGAACGACGAGCACGTGCTCTGCGGCAGTCCCTCGCTCTGCGTCATCCCGCCGCCGGCGATCCACACCAGCCAGGCGGTCGGCGCGGGGACCAACTGGCTGGTGGACATCTTCGCGCCGCCGCGGCGCGACTTCTCCGGGCGGCCGGGCTGGGTGCTGAATGAGGCGGACTACCCGGCCGCGCCCTGAGCGCGCGGCCGGCGGGTCAGTCCGCGGTCACGTTGCCGCGGCGGATCACCTCCGCCCACTTGGCGATCTCGCTGCGGATGAAGGCGGCGAACTCCTCGCGGCTGTTGCCGCCCGGGATTGCGCCCTGGTCGTAGAGGCCGCGCGCCACCTCCGGGTCCCGCAGCGCGCCCGCCGCGGCGCGGTGGATCGCGTTCAGGACCGGCTCCGGCACGCGCGCCGGCGCGACCATGCCGTGCCAGTTGTTGGTGTCCACGCCGGGCAGGCCGACCTCGTCCATCGTCGGCACGTCGGGCAGCCACGGGAGCCGCTCCCGGTTCCCGACCGCGAGCGCGCGGATCGTGCCGGCGCGGATGTGCGGCAGCAGCACCGGCAGGTCGGCGAGGCCCATCTGGACCTCGCCGGCGAGCAGCGCGGTGGTCAGCGGCGCGCCGCCGCGATAGGCGATGGCGACGAGATCGATCCCCGCCGCGGACTTGATCAGTTCGCCCGCGAGGTGCGGCATGCTGCCCGGCCCGGTGTGGCCGTAGTTGAGCTGGCCCGGCCGGGCACGCGCGGCGGCGATGAACTCCTGCATGGTGCGGAAGGGCTGATTCGCCGGAACGACGACCGGCTCCGGCACCAGCACCGCGAGCGTGATCGGCGCCAGGTCGCGCAGCGTGTCGTAGGGCATGTAGCGGCCCGGCAGGCTCGGCGAGATGGCCAGCGCGCCGGCGCTGCCGAAGCCGATCGTGTAGCCGTCCGGCGCCGCCTTCGCGACCACGTCCACGCCGGTGACGCCGCCGGCGCCCGGCCGGTTCTCGACGACGATCGGCTGGTTGTTGAGCACCGCGCTCATCTTCGGCGCCAGCAGCCGGGCCACGAGATCGGTCGGGCCGCCGGCCGCGAACGGCACGACCACGCGGATCGGCCGGTTCGGGAATTCGGGCGCGTCCTGCGCCTGGACCGCCGCCGGCGCCGCGGACGACAGCGCGGCGGCGAATAGCACCGCGGCGATGCGGGAACGGAACCTCATGCGTTGCCTCCCTCTGCCCCGGTCCATTATCGCCCGGCCATCCGCGCGCGCGGAAGCCGTCGCTTCACGCCACGCGGGCGGCGGCCGCGCGCGCCCGGGCCACCGCCTGGCTGGCGAGGACGACGCCCGCCGGATCCACGGGCAGCCCCGCCTGGCGCAATGCCAGAACCGCCCAGGTGTTGGAGGTGTAGCCGAGATCGTACCGCGCCGTCGCCTCGAAGAAGGCGCCGCGAACGCCCGGATCGGTGACGACGCGCCGCGGCCGGCCGTGCGCGTCCCTGTCGAGCTCGTCCCACAGGAACCGGGCGAGGTCCGCGAGGCCGGCCTCGGTCACCGGCAGCGCCACCACCGACCCGGCGCCGAACAGTTCGGGCGGCGGCCGGTGCAGCCCGATCACGCGGATCGCGCCCGGACCGGGCGCCAGGCCGGAAAGCAGCTCGGGGAGGCCTGGATCCGGGTGGGCGAAGTAGCGGCGCAGGCCGAAGCCGAACATGAGATGCCGTGCCTGCGGAAACAGCGGAGCCATGGCCGCGCCGAGCGGCGTGCCCTGCAGCGCGTGCGCCGGCAGCGCCACCTCCACGTGCCAGCCGAGCGTCACCAGGTGCAGCATCTCGCTCGACCTCGCTCCGGGCGGCGGCGGGGGCGGGGGGGCGGGCAGCCGGCGCGGCGCGGCGCAGCCGCCGGCGGTCAGCGCGACTGCGGCCGTGCGCGCCGCGCCGCGGAGCAGTGGACGCCGCCGGATCACGATGCGCGCCCCCCATCGCATCGCCTGGCCGTGCGGCGGTCGTCGAAGATCGGGGGATCGCGATCCGTCATGCCATGAGGGGGAACATGCCGTGGTTCGTGGAGAGCGCGGCCGCGGGGACGCGCGCACGCCCCCGCAGGGTGGGCGGTCGCCCTCCGGCCTGTCCATGCAGAATCCGGCCCCCGCGCGTTCCACCGCCGGCAGGGGCATCGGCGCAGGGGGCTTCGCCGGCGTCGGAAGCAGGACTAAGCTTCGCCCCGGGCAACGGATCGAGCGGACGGCCGCGCCCGAGGCGCCGGGCTCCGCGGAGCAGGAGGCAAGCAGCCATGTTCGACGAAAGGTGGACCGTCCGGCCGTCCGGCCGCGGCGGCGCCCGCGGCCCGGAGGCGTGACGGCGATGGGCGACTTCCGCGCGCTCAAGGACAGGATCGCCGTCGTCGGCGTCGGCAACACGGCCTACGGCAGCTTCCCCGAGACCGACGACTACGGCCTCGGCGCCGAGGCGTTCCGCCGCGCCGTCGAGGACTGCGGCATCGAGAAGGACAGGATAGACGGGCTGCTCGTCTGCCGCGTGCCCTACTACGCGCGCATGGGCCAGATCCTCGGCCTCAACCCGCGCTGGACCATCAGCCTGCCGCCGCACGGGCGGATGTCGGCGATGGGGATCATCGAGGCGGCGGCGGCGCTGCATGCGGGACTCTGCGACTACGCCGCGCTGATCTACACCAACATCGGCCGCTCGCGGCGCGTGAACTACGGCGGCGACGAATCGCCCGGCTTCTGGGACCCGTGGGGCATGACCTCGCCGGGCGCGGCGCACGCGCTGATGTTCCGCCGGCACATGGCGCTCTACGGCACGACCACGCGCCAGCTCGCCGAGGTGTCGGTGGCCTTCCGCCACCACGCCATCCTCCACCCCGACGCGGTGATGAAGAAGCCCATCACCATCGAGGACCACGAGACCGCGCGGCCGATCTGCGAGCCGCTGCGCCTGCTCGACTACTGCCTGATCAACGACGGCGCGGTGTGCCTGATCATGACCACGCGCGAGCGGGCGCGCGACCTGCGCAAGCGCCCGGTGCTGATCTCCGGCATCGGCGGGCGCGAGGCCTACACCGACGCCTCGATCGCCAATTTCGACCTGAACTTCTGGTATGAGGAGGCGCAGGACATGGCGCGGCAGGCCTACGGCATGGCCGGCGTCGGGCCCGGCGACGTGGACGCCTTCATGTGCTACGACAATTTCAGCCCGACCGTGCTGTTCGCGCTCGAGGGCCTCGGCTTCTGCGGCCGCGGCGAGTCCGGCGCCTTCGTCGAGGGCGGGACGCTGCGGCTCGGCGGGAAGCTGCCGACCAACACCGATGGCGGGCACCTCTCCAACTCCTACATGCAGGGCTGGGCGCTGAACGTCGAGGCGGTGCGCCAGATCCGCGGCGAGTGCGGCGAGCGCCAGGTGCCGGGCGCGGAGGTGGTGCAGTTCGCCGCCGTGACGCCCTGCTCGCGCACCATCATCTACACGCCCGGCTGAGCGGCCGCGGAGGAGCACACGCGATGAGCGCCACCACCGCCACTGCCACGCCCGCCAAGCCGCTGCCGACGCTCGATCCGGTCAGCAAGGGCTTCTGGGACCTCGCCAATCGCGGCCGGCTCTCCGTGCAGCGCTGCGACGACTGCGGGCACCGGCACTATCCCGGCGCGCCGGTCTGCCCGCGCTGCCTGTCGCGGCAGCAAACCTGGGAGCCGGTCTCCGGCCGGGGCACGCTGCTCTCCTGGGTGCGCTTCCACCGCGCCTACTGGGAGGGGTTCGCGCCCGACATCCCCTATGTCGTGATCCTCGTCGGGCTCGAGGAGGGGCCGATGATGATCAGCAACCTCGTCGGCGCCAGGGCCGAGGACGTGCCGATCGGCGCCCCGTTGGAGGTCGTGTTCGAGCGCGCGACGGACCAGATCAACCTGCCGAAATTCCGTCCGCGCCGGGGCTAGGGCGACGCGGACCCGCCTCATCCAGGAGGTCGCCTTGATCGGGACTGCAGGCGCGAAGCCCGGCGTGCTCGCCGGCGTCCGCGTGGTGGAGGTGGCGGACGAGACCGCCGAGTATGTCGGCCTCGTCCTCGCCGGGCTCGGCGCCGAGGTGGTGAAGGTCGAGCCGCCGGAGGGCAGCCCCACGCGGCGCATCGGCCCGTTCCTCGACGACGCGCCGCATCCGGAGCGTTCGCTGCACTTCTGGGCCTACAACCGCGGCAAGCGTTCCGTCGTGCCCGACGCCGACCCGCAGGCGCGTCGGCGCCAGATGCTGGCGCTGATCGGCGGCGCCGACGTGCTGCTCGATTCGACGCGCGGCGCCCTGGCGCGCGAGCTGGGCCTGGCGCCGGGCGAGGTCACGAAGCGCTTTCCGGCGCTGGTCCACGCGCGCATGACGCCCTTCGGCGACACGGGGCCGTGGAAGGACTTCCAGGCGAGCGACCTGGTCCACCTCGCCCTCGGCGGGGTGATGATGAATTGCGGCTACGACCCGGCGCCCGGCCAGCGCTACGACACGCCGCCGATCGCGCCGCAGCTCTGGCACGCCTACCACATCGCGGGCGAGCAGCTCGCGGTCGGCATCGTCGCCGCGCTGCTGCACCGGCTGCACACCGGCGAGGGCCAGGACGTCTCCTGCGCCATCCACGAGGCGGTGGCGAAGAACACCGAGCTCGACGTGATGTCCTGGGTGATGCGCCGCGCGCCCCTGTTCCGCCAGACCTGCCGCCACGCGGTGGAGCAGCCGACCCAGGTGCCGAACGTCGGCCACACCAAGGACGGGCGCTGGTGCATCGCCTACGGCGTCTCGGCGCGCGACCAGGCGAACCTGGTGCCGTTCCTCGAGCGCTACGGCATGCAGGCCGACCTCGGGCGCCCGGCGGAGGGCGCCGACCTGCGCGCGCGCAACGTGCCTGGCTCCGCCGCGGGAGACGAATCGCGGGCGCATGTGCTGGAGATCATCCAGCGCTTCATCCGCGCCCACACCTGGGAGAACCTGCCCTGGCGCGAGGCGCAGGAGGCGGGCCTGCTCTGGGCGCCGCTGCGCAAGCCGCACGAGAACGCGACCGACGCGCACTGGCTCAGGCGCGGCACCTTCGCCGACATCGAGCACCCGGAGCTCGGCCGCAGCTTCCGCTACCCGGTGAGCAAGTGGCTGAGCGACAGGACCGCCTGGCAGGCCGGCCGCCGCGCGCCGCTGCTCGGCGAGGACACGCGCGCGGTCCTCGACGCGCTGCCCGGCGCGCGCCCGGCGGCCTCCGTGCCGGCGCGGCCGCGCCCCGCCGCGCCGCCGCGCCTGTCCCCGCGCGGCAGGCCGTTCCCGCTGCAGGGCGTGCGGATCTTCGACTTCTCCTGGTTCCTCGCTTCCGCCGGCGGCACGCGGTTCCTCGCGGCACTCGGCGCCGAGGTGATCAAGGTCGAGTGGAAGGAGAACCCCGACACGCGCCTCGCCGCCATGGCCCCGGTCGGCGGCCGCGCGGCGCGCGAGAAGGCCACGGCGCCGCTGCCCGGCGTCACCGACCCCGACATGGGCGGGCAGTTCAACAACAAGAACGCCGGCAAGCGCGGGCTTTCGCTGAACATCCGCCACCCCAAGGGCCTCGACATCGCGAAGCGCCTGATCGCGGTGTCGGACGTGGTGGCGGAGGGGTTCTCGCCCGGCGTGCTCGCGCGGCTCGGCCTCGGCTACGACGTGCTGCGGTCGCTGCGTCCGGACATCATCTACGTGCAGCAATCGGGCATGGGCGGCACGGGCACCTACGGGCGCTTCCGCACGGTCGGCCCGGTGGCGGCGGCCTTCGCCGGCACGGCCGACATGTCGGGGCTGCCGGAGCCCGCGATGCCGGCGGGCTGGGGCTATTCCTACCTCGACTGGATCGGCGCCTACGGCTTCGGCCTCGCGATCCTGGGCGCGCTCTACCACCGCGACCGCACCGGCGAGGGGCAGTGGATCGACTCCTCGCAGTGCGAGGCCGGCATCTTCCTCACCGCCCCGACGGTGCTCGACTGGTCGGCGAACGGGCGGGCCTGGACGCGCATCGGCAACCGCTCGCCCTGCAAGCCGGCGGCGCCGCACGGCGCCTATCCCTGCGCGGGCGAGGACCGCTGGATCGCGATCGCCTGCTTCGACGACGCGGCCTGGGCCTCGCTGTGCCGCGTGGCGGGGCGGCCGGACTGGCGCGCCGACCCGCGCTTCGCGACGCTGGAGGCGCGGCTCGCGCACCAGGACGCGCTCGATGCGGCCGTCGGGGCCTGGACGCGCGGGCTCGACCCCTACGACGCGATGCTGCGGCTGCAGGCCGCCGGCGTGCCGGCGGGGGTCTGCCAGACCGCGGAGGACCGCTGCGACCGCGACCCCCAGCTCGCCGCGCTGGAGTGGCTCACCGAGGTGACGGGCACGAAGATCGGCCGCTGGCCGGTGGCCGAGCTGCCGATCAAGCTCTCCGCCACGCCCGCCTATTCGGGCGGCATCACGGACCGCGGCGCGCCCTGCTACGGCGAGGACAACCACGCCATCCTCGGCGAGCTGCTCGGATACTCGCGGCGCGAGGTGGACGCGCTCGCCGAGGAAGGGGTGATCTGAGCGGCGCCGCTACCCCGCGAAGCGCGTCTCCGGCAGGCCGGAGACCCCCGCCTCCAGCGCGAAGACGCTGCCGGCGAGCGGCTCGCGCGCCAGCGCCTCGGCCGTCATGCCGTGGCGCATGGAGGTGACGAACATCGTGCGCAGCCCCTCGCCCCCGAAGCACAGGCTGGTCGGGCGCGAGACGGGAAGGCGCAGCTCGCGCAGGCGCCTGCCCGAAGGATCGAAGCGCGCGACGACGCCGGCCTCCACCACGGCGACCCAGAGGCAGCCCTCCGCATCCACCGCGCAGCCGTCCGGTCGGCCATCGCCCTCGGCGAAGCAGACCAGCACGCGCGGGTTGGACGCCACACCGGCCGCGAGGTCGAAGTCGCAGGCGCGGACCACGGCGGCCGCCGTGTCGCAGTGGTACATCACGCGGTCGTCCGGGCTCCACGCGATGCCGTTGGAGAGGGTGACGCCGCCGAGCACGCGATGCACCGAGAGGTCCGGGTCCACGCGGTAGAGGGCACCGACCGGCTCGCGCAGCGCGCGGTCCATGGTGCCGACCCAGAAGCGGCCGCGCCGGTCGCAGCGCCCGTCGTTGAACCTCTCCCTGGCGAAGTCGAGCGGGCCGGCGGGCAGATCCACGAACCGGCCGGCCTCGGGCTCGCCGAGCGCGAGGCCGTTGCGCCAGGCCATCAGCATCCCGCCGCCGCGGCGCAGCGCGAAGGAGCCCGGAATCCGCGGCAGCGCCCAGTCCCCGGTCAGCCGCCCCGCGACGTCGTGGCGGAACATGCGGCGCCCGAGGACGTCCACGGAGAGGAGCGCGCCCCTCTCCGCGTCCCACACCGGCGCCTCGCCGAGCTCGGCACGGGGCGCGGGGAAGGCCCGCATCCGCCCGCCGCGCCCGTCAGCTCCGCGGCCAGAGGGCCTGCGCCGTCGCGATCGCCTCCGGGAAGACCACCTGCGGGACGCCGCCGCGCCACTGGCAGGTCACCATCTCGGCGTGCATCAGGCGGCCGCGCTCGTCGTACTTCAGCCGCCGGCTCGGGAACAGCAGCGCCGGGCCCTCGTTCTGCAGGTCGAGGCTGCGGATCGCCTCCGCGACCTTGCGCCGGTCGGCGGAGCCGCTGCGCTCCATCGCCTCGCACAGGATCCGGATGTTGGCGTAGGGCAGGAGCGAGTCGTGGCCCAGCCACGGCTCCCGCGTCCGCTCGACGAAGCGGCGGTTCAGATCCTCGTGGCCCTTGCCCGGCCAGTTCGAGAGCGTGAACATCATTCCTTCGAGGATCTGCGGGTTGGTCACCTGCGCCAGCTCCGGCGCGCCCCAGTGTCCGCCGTTCCCGATGGTCGGCAGCCGCCCCTGGCCGAGGCCGTACTCGTTCAGTTTCTCGACCAGCAGCTTGTCGTCGGGGACGGCGGTCGAGAGCAGCAGCAGGAAGTCCGGCCGTGCGCTGCGCACGCGCTGGATCAGCGGCGTCGCGTCGGAGAGCGGCGGGGTGAAGGTCTCGTCCACGACGATGGTGAGCCCGTACCTGGCCGCCTCTCCCTCGCGGATCGGCTTGACGATGCCCTGCGGCGCGGCGGTGTTGTCCGCGATCATGGCGAGCCGCCTCGGCCGCCGCCCGGTCGCGCGCTCCGCCAGCTCGAGGATGGTCGGCAGGGTCTGCCTCGCCTGCGCGCTCGAGGTCGGCGAGGACTGGAAGACGTAGCGGAAGCCGCGCTCCGTGATGGAATCGGCGTAGGAGAGGGTGAGCCAGGGAAGCTCGGCGCGCTCCGTCACCTCGGTCACGGCGAGGGTGAAGGAGGAGAGCCAGGCGCCTTCTCCGCCGACGAGGTCGGGCTCCTGCGCGACCATGCGCTGCGCGGCGTTCTTCGCCCGCTCCGCGTTCTCGCCGGCGTCGTAGATGACGAGCTTCACCTTCGCCCCGCCGAGGGCGCGGATGCCGCCTGCGTTGTTGATCTCGTCCACCGCCATCTCGGCGCCCAGGCGCGCCAGGATGCCGGCGCGCGCCCAGGGCCCCGACATCGGCGCGAGGACCGCGACCTTCACCTCGGCGGGATGCTGCGCGCGCGCGCGGCGGAAGCCGCCGGTGGCGGTCGCTGCCGCAGCGCCGAGGCCGAGGCCGAGGGCGCCGCGGCGGGTGGTGGTGGTGGCGGTGGTGCTGTCGGTCGTCATGGGCGGTGTCCTCCCTGCTATTCGCCGAGCCCGAGATAGGCCCGGCGCACGCGGTCGTCGCTGATCAGCGTCTGGTACGGGCCATCGAGCACGATGCGCCCGGTCTCCAGGACGTAGCCGCGGTCGCAGAGCTCGAGCGCCTCCGCGACGCGCTGCTCGACGAGCAGGATGGTGAGCCCGTCCTCGCGGTGGATCTGCGAGACGCGCTCGAAGATCTGGTCCGCCACGGTCGGGGCGAGGCCCATCGAGGGCTCGTCCAGCATCAGAAGGCGTGGGGCCGAGGCGAGGCCCCGCGCGATCGCGAGCATCTGCTGCTCGCCGCCCGAGAGCGTGCCGGCGAGCTGGCCGGCGCGCTCGTGTAGGATCGGGAACAGCTCGTGGATGCGCTCCAGGGTCTGGGCGAAGCGCGCCCGCCCGGCCTCGGTATAGGCGCCCATCTCGATGTTCTCGCGCACCGTAAGCGTCTTGAACACCTGACGCCCTTCCGGGACGTGGGCGATGCCGAGATGCGCGCGCTGCGGGGGCGGCACCGAGAGCAGGTCGCGCCCCTCGAAGCGGATGCTCCCCGAGACCGGCGGGACGATGCCCGAGATCGCCTTGAACAGCGTGGACTTCCCGGCGCCGTTCGGGCCGACGATGGCGACGAGCTGGCCCTCCCCGACCGAGAGCGAGACGCCGGTCAGGGCGCGCAGGCCGCCATAGGCGACGGAGAAATCCTCTATGTCGAGCATCGCGCGAGCCACTTCTTGCCGAGGTAGGCCTCGATCACCGACCGGTCCTCCACCACCGCGCGCGGAGCGCCCTCGGCCAGCACCTTGCCGTGGTCGAGCACGACGAAGCGGTCGGCGAGGCGCAGCATGGCGTGCATGGTGTGCTCGATGATGACGATCGTCATCCCCTCCGCGCGCAGGCGGCGCAGCACCTCGAGCACCTCGTCGCACTCCTCGTGTCCGAGGCCGGCCAGCGTCTCGTCGAGCAGCAGGAGGCGCGGGCGGCCGGCGAGGGCGCGGGCGAGCTCCATCAGCCGCAGCCCCTTGTTGGTGAGCTGGCCCGCCGGCTGCGCCGCCTGGTGCAGCAGCCCGACGCGCTCGAGCGCCTCCGCCGCCGCCGCGGTCGCCGCCTCGCCGGTGAGGCCGGCGCCATAGGCGCCGATCAGCACGTTGTCGAGCAGGGAGAGGCGCGGGAAGGATCGCACCACCTGGAAGGTGCGGCCGACACCGAGCCGGCAGATGGCGTGGAGCTTGCGCCCCGTGATCGGCTCCCCGGCCAGCCAGGCGTGGCCGGCGTCGGCCGGCAGCACGCCGTTGAGCACGTTGAACAGCGTCGTCTTGCCGGCCCCGTTCGGGCCGATGATGCCGAGGATCTCGCCCGGGGCGACATGGAAGGAGACGTCGTCCACCGCGCGCAGTCCGCCGAAGGACTTTGACAGCCCCTCGACCTCGAGGAGCGGCGCGGCGGTGTGCGGCGCAGGGGGGACGAGCGGCTCGGCCCGCGCCGCGCCGGCATCGGCGTCCGCGTCGGCCGCCCGCAGGGCCGGCGCGGGCGCGACCTGGCCGCGCAGCCAGCGGTCGCGGACGGTCCAGAAGATGCCCTCCGGCGCCAGCAGCATGATCAGGATGATCGCCAGACCGTACACCACGCCCTGGATGCCGGGGATGATGTTGCCGAGCTCGGCGTGCAGGGTCTCGGCGAGCGGGATCAGGATGGCCGAGCCGATCAGCGGCCCCCAGACGGTGCCGACGCCGCCGAACAGCACCACCGTCAGCGCCTGGGCCGAGGTGAGCACGCCGAACACCGCCTCCGGCGTGACGACGAGGAGGATGCAGGCGTAGAACCCGCCCGCCGCCGCCGCGATCGCGCCGCTCAGCACCAGGGCGCGCATCTTCCAGCGCCACGCGTCGATGCCCGAGGCCTCGGCCGCCAGCTCGTTCTGGCGGATCGCCATCAGGGTCAGGCCGAAGCGCGAATTCTCGACCGCCATCGAGATGCCCATCGCGATCGCCACCAGCGCGACGGCGACGACGATGTAGCCCCAGGGATCGGTGAACTGCAGCCAGAGGAGCGGGTCCTCCCGCTTCATCGGCAGGGAGACCTCCTGGTAGCCGAGGTACTGGAAGACGTAGAGCAGCACCAGCGGGAAGGCGAGCATCGAGAGGGCGAAGTAGTGTCCCCGCAGCCGGAAGGTCGGCATGCCGATGAACACCGCCGCCGCCGCGCCCACCACCGCGCCGATCGCGATGCCGAGCCAGGGGGTGAGGTCCCACCAGTTCATCGTCAGCGCCACCGAGTAGGCGCCGAGGCCGAAGAACACCGCGTGCCCGAAGGAGATCAGCCCCACATAGCCCGAGAACAGGTTCCAGGAGAGACCCACCACCGCCCAGATCGGCACGAGGGTGAGCATCAGCAGGTAGTAGCTGTTCTCCACCATGCGCGAGACGCCGAGGTAGAGGGCGGCGAGCGCGATGAGGAGCAGGATGTCCCGCCGCAGGCGGGGAAGCGCGCCGGGCCGCATCAGGCGCGCTCCGCCGAGCGGCCGAACATGCCCTGGGGCCGGATGCTCACGATCAGCAGGAAGACGACGAAGATCGCTGCGTTCTGGAGCTGCGGCGGCAGTACCAACGCCGAGATCTGCTGCACGAAGCCGATCGTTAGCCCGCCCCAGAAGGCGCCGAGCAGACTGCCCATGCCGCCCAGCACCACGCCCGCGTACATGATCACCACGAAGTCGATCCCCATGAACGGGGTGAAGGACAGGTAGGTGGCGACCAGCCCGCCGGCGACCGCCGTGATGCCGCTGCCGATGGCGAAGGCGATGCGGTGCGCGCGGTCCACGTCGATCCCCATGTAGGTCGCGGCGGTGGGGTTGTCCGCCGCGGCGCGGAGCGCCTTGCCGAGCCGCGAGCGGTCGAGCAGCCAGTAGAGCGCGACGACCGCGACGACCGCGACCAGTCCGGCGATCACGCGCGCCTTGTTGAGGAAGATGGTCGCGTCGCCGATCCCCGTCTCCACCATCCAGGCGGAGGAGGAGAGCGGCGTGCTCACCGCGCGCGGCATCGACCCGAACAGGATCAGGCCGCCGTTGTGCAGTATCAGCGCGATGCCGAGGGTGACGATGAGCTGGCCGAAATGGCCCTCGTCGAGGCTCGCCGCGGTGCGCAGGCCCGAGACCCGGGCGACGATCCAGCGGTGCAGCAGCCAGCCGACGGCGAAGACGATCGGGCCGGCGAGGATGGCGCCGACGAACGGCCCGAACTCGGGCCCCAGGAAGGCCAGGATCCCCCACGCGGCGACCAGGTAGAAGGCCGAGTAGGCCCCCAGCATCAGCAGGTCGCCCTGGGCGAAGTTGATGACGCGCATGATGCCGAAGATCAGGCTGAGGCCGACGCACATCAGCCCGTAGATGCAGCCGATGGTGATGCCCGCGGCCAGCGCGTTCAGCAGGTTCTCGACGAGGATCTCCCACTCCATCAGGCCGCCGCCCCCCTCGTCGGGCCGCGTGCGGCGAACCGTTCCTGCACCATGCGCTTGCTCACCTTTCCCGTGTCGGTCAGCGGCACCTGCCCGGCCGCGACGATCTCCACCAGCCGCGGCACCTTGTAGGCCGCGGCATTGTCACGGCAGAAGCGGACCAGGGCCTCCGCCGTCACCCGCGCCCCCGGCTTCGGCACCACCAGCGCGGCGACGATCTCCTCGCGCTCCGCGTCGGGCACGCCGACGACGACGGCCTGCTGCACGGCGGGGTGGGAGAGGAGCAGCTCCTCCACCTCCACCGGCGAGACGTTGATGCCGCCGGTCTTGATCATCTCCTTGCGGCGGCCGCGGAAGTGCAGGTTGCCCTCCGCGTCGAGCAGGGCGAGGTCGCCGGTGTAGAACCAGCCTTCGGCGTCGATCGCCTCGGCCGTGCGCTCCGGATCCCCGAGGTAGCCGGGCGTGACGAAGCCGCGCAGACGCACCTCGCCGACCTCGCCGGACGGGAGCGGGCGGCGCGTGGCGGGATCCACCACCTGAACCTCGGTGCCGGGCAGGGCGGGGCCGGCGCTGCGCATGCGCAGCTCGAGCGGCGCGCGGCAGTCGGCGACGGTCGAATTGCCGTAGCACTCCGTCAGGCCGTAGCAGGTCGTGACCTCGCGCGCGCCGAGCTCGGCGAGCAGCGGCACCGCCTGCGGCATGGTCAGGCCGGTGCGGAGGGAGGAGAGGTCGCGCCGGTGCCGGTCCGGATGCGCGTGCAAGGCCATCGCCATGTTGGCCATGGCGTAGATCGCGGTGCAGCGCTCCCGCTCGATCAGCGCCAGGCTCTGCCCGGGCTCGAAATGGCGCTGCAGCACGATCGTCCCGCCGTGCGTCGCGACGGCGAACACCGCGTTGACGCAGGCGAAGGCCCAGAACAGCGACACCGCGAGCAGCACGCGGTCGTCGGGCCCGAGGCGCATCCGCTCGCCGATGCCGTGCATGTTGCGGATCAGGCCCTCGTGCACCAGCGGCACGGCCTTGGCGCGCGCGGTGGAGCCGGAGGTGAAGCAGATGATCGCCGGATCGTCCGGCCGCACCGCCGCCTGCGCCGATTCGAGCGCGTCATCCGGCACCGCGCGCCCGGCCTCGACCATGCGGGCGAAGGGCAGCGCGCCGGGCGGGCCGGCGCCGTCGCAGCAGACGATGTGGCGCAGCGCCGGGAGCGCGCGGCCGGGATCGCCCAGCGCGGCCAGTTCCGCCGCGTAGTCGTACCGCAGGTAGCGCCCGACCATCACCAGCACCGAGGCCTCGCTGAGCGCCAGCGCGTGCTCCAGCTCGCGCGCCCGCCACCAGGTGTTCACCGCGACCGCGGTGGCGCCGAGCGTCGCCGCGGCGAATTGCGTCAGCAGCCACTCCGCCTGATTGCCCATCAGGATGGCGACGCGGTCGCCCCTGCGCACGCCGAGCGCCTGCAGCCCCTTCGCGACCTCCCGGGTCTCCGCGAGGAACTCGGCCCAGCTCAACCGCAGGTCGCCATCGACGACGAAGAGCCGCGCGGGATGGCGTGCGGCCATCTCGGCCAGCAGCGCGGGCACGGTCCGGCTTGCCGGCATGTCCACCGGGTCAGGCCCCCCGCCACGTTCCGGCCGCCGCGCCCGGCCCGGGCGGTGCCCCTGCCCTGCCGTCACGGTCCATCGGAACCGCCTGTGTCCGCACACGGCGCCATCGCCGCCAATCCGCCATTTCCGGGACGCCTCCCCCGCAGCATCATGCACCGAATCCGCGCGCCGCCAAGAGTGCACGGAAGCCGGCCGGTCGCCACGCCCTGGCCCGATCGCCCGGACCGCGGCACCTTCCGGCACGGGCAGATGCACGCGATGGGGGAACGGGCGATGCGGGCGATGGTGGTGCGCGCGCCGGGCGGACCGGAGGCACTGGCGCTGGAGGAGGTGCCGCCGCCGGCGCTGCGGCCGAACGACGCGCGCATCCGCGTCGAGGCCTGCGGCGTCTGCTTCCACGACGTCGTCACCCGCAACGGCACCTACCGGCGCGGCGTGCGCATGCCGCTGATCCCGGGGCACGAGGTATCCGGCGTGGTCGAATCGGTCGGCCCTGCCGTGCGCCGGTTCCGTCCCGGCGACCGGGTCTGCACGGTGCAGCGCCGCCACATCTGCGGCCAGTGCCGCCACTGCCGTTCGGGCCGCGAGACCTCCTGCCCGGAGCAGGAATTCCTCGGCGACCTCGACCTCAACGGCGGCTACGCGGAGCTGGTCTGCGTCGAGGAGGACAACGTCGCGAAGGTTCCCGAGGGCGTGCCGCTGGACGCCGCCGCCATCGCCGCCTGCGCGATCGGGACCGAGCTGAACGCCGTGCGCGACGTCGCCGCGGTGCGGGCGGGCGAGCGCGTGCTGGTCACCGGCGCCGGCGGCGGGCTCGGCGTGCACGGGGTGCAGCTCGCGCGGCTCTCCGGCGCCGAGGTGGTCGCGGTGACCGGGACGCCCGGCAAGGTCGCCGCGATCCGCGAGGCCGGAGCGGAGCACGTCGTGCTGGCGCGCCGCGGCGAGGACTTCTCGGCGGCGGTGAAGGCGATCACCGGCGGCGAGGGCGTGGACGTCGCGATCGACAACGTCGGCAGCGCGACCTTCGAGGCGACGCGCCGCAGCCTAGCCGAGGGCGGGCGCTGGATCCTCGTCGGGCAGCTCACCGGCGAGTTCGTGCGGCTGAACCCGGCGCAGCTCTTCTTGCGCGACCTCACCCTGCGCAGCGTGAAGAGCACCACTCGTGCGCAGCTCGAGGACGCGCTCGGCCTGATGCGCCGCGGGCTGGTCCGCCCCGTCATCGCCGCCGCGCTCCCGCTGGAGGCGGCGGCGGAGGCGCACCGCATGATGGAGCGCGCGGCGCCGACGGGGCGCGTGCTGCTCAAGCCCGGGCTGCGCGCGGGCTGACCGCGCGGGCGCGGGCCGCGGCGCCGGGCGACGCGGGCCGGGCCGCCGCCGCTACTCCGCCGTGAGGCCGAGGCGGCGGATGAGCCGCTCCTTGAAGGCGTCGTCCTCGGCAGTGACACGCGCGAACTCCGGCCCGTCCAGATAGGCCGGGACCTGGCCCGTGTTCTCCATCGTCCGCCGCACGATCGGCGCGTCCATGATCGCGCGGCAGGCCTCGCGCAACCGGTCGCGGATCGCCGCCGGCAGGCCGCGCGGACCGTAGAGCCCGTTGAGGCCGGGCGGCACCATCTCGCCGGTCAGGCCGAGCTCGCGTACCGTCGGCACCTCGGGAAAGGCCGGGTGGCGCCGGTCCGCGAAGACCGCAAGCGGCCGGAACTCGCGCCCGCGGATCGAGGACACCGCCGGCACGCCGAACTCGATGTCGCCGCGCAGCAGCGCGGGCAGCATCTGCCCGTCGCCGCGATAGGTCACCTGCGAGACGCGCAGCCCCAGCGCCGCGGCGAGGTGCTCCATCGCGAGGTGCGGCACGCTGCCGACGCCCGCATGGCCGTAGGCCAGCGGATCGCGTGCCGAGCGCGCCGCCGCGAACAGCTCTTCCGCGTTCCGGACGCGCGATCTCGGCGAGACCGCGATCGAGAACTGGTTCTCGAAGATCTGGCAGATGTAGTCGAAGGAACCGACCTCGTAGCGCAGACCGCGCATGAGGTGGCGCGCGCCGGTGATCGGCGTGGTCGGGCCGAAGCCCAGCGTATGGCCGTCCGGCTGCGCCGCGGCGAGGGCGGCGAAGCCGATCGTGCCCGCGGCGCCGTCGCGGTTCACCACGACGACGCGGGCGCCGCCCAGCGCCTCGCCCAACGCCTCCGCGACGGCACGGCCGACCGCGTCCACGCCGCCCCCGGGCGCGAAGGGGACGATCACCTCGATCGGGCGCGCGCCGGGCCAGGACTGCGCGGCGGCCGGCCCGCTCGCGGCGAGCGCCAGCGCCGCGCCGAGCAGCGCGCGAAGACGGCGCATCATCTGGCGCTCACTCCTCGATGATCGCGACGGCCCGGCACCAGCCGGCCGAGGCGCGGTGCACCTTCACCGGGAAGCAGCAGACCATGAAGCCGTCGGCGGGCAGGACCTCCAGGTTGTGCAGCTTCTCGATGTGGCTGTAGCCGATCTCGCGCCCGGCGCGATGGCCCTCCCAGATCAGCGAGGCGTCGCCGGTCTCCGCCACGCGCCGGCGGGTGAAGGAGAAGGGCGCGTCCCAGGACCAGCCGTCGGTGCCGACCACGCGGATGCCGCGCTCGAGCAGCCACAGCGTCGCCGCCCTGCCCATGCCGCAGCCGGAGTCCACGTAGTCGTCCTCGCCGTAGCGGCTGCCCGCGCGCGTGTTCACCAGCACGATCTCCAGCGGGCGCAGCTCGTGCCCGATGCGCTTCAGCTCCGCCTCGACGTCGCCCGGCGTCGCCACGTAGCCGTCCGGCAGGTGGCGGAAGTCGAGCTTCACCCCCGGCTGGAAGCACCATTCGAGCGGGACCTCGTCGATGCGCCAGGACGGCTCGCCGCCCGGCTTCAGCCGCTCGTTCATGCGCGAGAAGTAGTGGTAGGGCGCGTCGAGATGCGTGCCGTTGTGGGTGCTGATGTTGACCCGCTCGACCGCCGCGTATTCGCCCTCCGGCAGCTGGTCCACGCGCACGCCCATGTAGTCCGCCATGCGCTGCGCCGTGGCGTGGTGGTCGAGGTAGGTGATCTGCGGCTCGCTCCCCGGCGGGTCGCTCCTGATCCCGGCCTTGAGCGGGACCGAGATGTCGATGATCCGGCGCGGCATGGTGCTCCGTTCCCTCCCTGGCGCTCAGACGTCGTCGCGGCCGCGCGGCCAGGCCGGCGCGGGCGCGATGCGGCCGCGGCACTCGCCGAAGCCGATGGGCACGAACCCGTCGCGCTCGGCGCGGGCGCGGAAGATCACCTCGTCGCCGTCCTCGAGCCAGCGCCGCGTCTCGCCGTTCGGCAGGGCCAGCGGCTGCGTGCCGGCCTCGGTCAGCTCGGCCATGCAGGCGCGGCTCTCGTCGGTCGGGCCGGAGGCGGTGCCGCTGCCCAGCAGGTCGCCGGGCCGCAGGTTGCAGCCGTTCGACATGTGGTGCGTCAGCATCTGCGCGAAGGTCCAGTACATGTTGGCGAAGCGCGTCGCCGTCACCCGCGCCGGCGCCTCGCCGCGCTCGCGCATGCGCGGCGTGAGGAGGAACGCCTCCATGCGGATGTCCATCAGCCCCTCGCGCCGGTCCGCCTCGCTCCGCAGGTAGGGCAGCGGCTCGGGGTCGCCGGCCGCGCGCGGGAAGGCGGGCGCGCGGAAGGGTTCCAGCGCCTCCCCCGTCACCACCCAGGGCGAGATCGAGGTCGCGAAGCTCTTGCTCAGGAACGGGCCGAGCGGATGGCTCTCCCAGCGCTGGATGTCGCGCGCCGACCAGTCGTTGAGCAGGCAGTAGCCGAACATGTGGTCCGGCGCGAAGTCCATGTGCACCGGCTCGCCGAGCGGGTTGCCCGGCCCGACGAACAGGCCGAGCTCGAGCTCGAAGTCGAGCGCCTCGCAGGGGCCGAAATGCACCGTGCCGTCCGGGCGCTGGCGCTGGCCGTTCGGCCGGCGGACCGCCTCGCCGCTGACGCGCACCGAGCTCGCGCGGCTGTTGTAGGCCACGGGCAGGTGCTTGAAGTTCGGCGGCAGCGGGCTGTCGGGGCGGGTGCGGCGGCCGCCGCGCTCCGTGTGGTAGGTGGAGGTGAGGAAGTCGGTGAAGGCGCCGATCGCCGCCGGCGGCAGCATCTCCGCCTCCGCCATCGGCACGAGCAGCGGCTCCACCCGCGCGCGCTCCGGCGCGCCGGCGGCGAGCAGCGCCGAAACCCGCGCGCGCAGCGCCGAGGCGGCGGCATTGCCCATCGCCATCAGCGGGTTCAGCGCCGGCCCCGCGGCCGCGCGCGCGGCCTCCTCCGCCGCCCCGCCGGCGAACAATCCGGCCCCGACCGCCGCCGCGAGATCGAGGATGCGATCGCCGATCGCGACGCCGCCGCGCGCCCGCGCCGCCGCCTCGCCGCGCCGGCGGAACACGCCGAGCGGCAGGTTCTGGATCGGGAATTCGGCGCCGGGCGCGTTGGCGCTCTCGACCCAACTGCGCAGCGCGGGATCGTGCGTCGCGTTCAGCCTGGCCATGTTCCCTCCGCTTTCCGTGCCGCGTCGCCCGCGCCGATTCTCTAGACCGCCGGGCGCCGGGCGCCAACCGCGTGCCGGCCGGGGCGGTCAGGCCGCGCCCGGCATCTCCGCGCGCAGCCTGTCCACGGTGGCCATCGCGGTTTCGGCATCCACGCCGAGGCGCCGCAACGCGAAGTCCGCGATGCCGAGCGCGATCTCGCGCTCGCCCATCAGCACGAGCCCGGCGCCGCCCTCGCCGGCGAGGAAGCGCATCTCGCCGTCGTCATGCGCCCGCGCCGCGACGACGATCTCCGGGTTGGCGGCCCGCACCAGGGCGAGAGCCGCGCGCGCGTCCGCAGCGTCCGGCAGGGCGAGGATCACCAGCCGCGCGCGTTCCGGCCGCGCCGCGGCCATCACCTCCGGCCGCGTCGCGTCGCCCCACACGGCCGGCACGCCCTGCGCGCGCAGGTGCTCGGCCGCCACGCGGTCCTGCTCGATGACGACGTAGGGCAGGCCGTGGCGGCGCAGCGCCGCGGCGACGGTGCGCCCGACCCGGCCGTGGCCGACCAGGATGGCGTGGCCGGCGATGCCCTCCGGCAGGGGCGGCAAGGGGCGGCCGGCACCCCGTTCCTGCCAGCGCCGGAGGCCCGGCACCCCGAGGAGCCGCGCCGCGGTCCCCCGCGCCAGGCGGCGCGAGAGCGGCGTCAGCAGGATCGCGCCGAAGGCGGCAGCGAGCACCGGGCCGCCGGCCTCCTGCGGCAGGATGCCGCGGGCGATGGCGAACTGCACCAGCACGAAGGAGAACTCGCCGATCTGCGCGAGCGCCGCCGCCACCGTCGCCGCCATGCCCGCCGGCACGCGCAGCAGCAGAAGCAGACCGAAGGTTGCGCCGCCGGTGCCGAGCAGCACCGCGAGCAGCGCCGCGAGCGAGGCGACGGGCGCGGAGGCGATGTCGCGCGGGTCCACCAGCATGCCGACGCTGACGAAGAACAGCGCGGCGAAGATCCGCTGCAGCGGCACCGTCTCCGCCGCCGCCTGGTGGCCGAGGTCGCTCTCGCCGAGCAGCACCCCGGCGAAGAAGGCGCCGAGCGCGAAGGAGACGTGGAACAGCTCGGAGGCCGCGAAGGCGGTGCCGAGCGCGGCGACCACGACGGCCAGGGTGAACAGCTCGCGCGAGCCGCCGCGGGCGACGCGCGACAGCGCCCAGGGCAGGCCGCGGCGGCCAAGGAAGATCACCACCGCCGCGAAGGCGAGCAGCTCCAGCGCCGTCCGCAGCAACGCGGCGCCGAGCCCCTCTCCTTCCGTGCCCGCCACGGCCGGCACCAGCACGAGGGCGAGCACGACCAGCACGTCCTGCACCACCAGCCAGCCGAAGGCGATGTGGCCGGCGCCGCCCGCGAGCGCCCCCTGCTCCTCGAGGAGGCGCGTCGCCACCGCCGTCGAGGCGATGGCGAGGGCGAGGCCGAACACCGCCGCCGGCCCCGCGGCGAGGCCGAGGGCGAGGTGCCCCACCGCCGTGCCGATGGTGGTGCCGAGCGCCACCTGCGCCACCGCCCCCGGCAGCGCCACGCGCCAGACCGCGATCAGGTCGCGCAGCTGGAAGTGCAGGCCGACGCCGAACAGCAGCAGCGCGACGCCGACCTCGGCCATGGCGCCGGTGAAGGCCGGATCGGCGACGAAGCCCGGCGTGTGCGGCCCGACCGCGACGCCGGCGAGGAGGTATCCGAACAGCGGCGGCAGGCGCAGCAGCGCCCGCGCCGCCCACCCGAACGCGAAGGCCAGGACGAGGGCGACGACGAGGGTGGCGAGGAGCGCGTGGGACATCGTCAGGGCGTGTAGCGGCCGGCCCCGCCGCGCGCCTGCCGCCCCGCTCCGCCAAAGCGCGGCAGCAGGGCGAGCGAGGCCAGCGCGAGCGCGAGCGCGGTCCCGCCGTAGAGCAGGGCGGGCGGAACGAGGGGCAGGAGCATGCCGGCGACCAGCGGCCCGACCCCCGCCCCCATGTCGCGCCAGGTCGCCATCCGGGCCAGCGCCGGGACCCGCGCCGGCCCCGGGTTCGCCGCCGCCGCGACCGGCGCCGGCAGCGGCTGCAGCAGCCCGCGCAGCCCGACCACCGCGACCGCGCCGATCCAGAGCGCGCCCAGTCCCACCAGCGCGATCCCCGCCGCCGACACCATCGAGACCGCGACCAGCACCGGCAGCGCCCCAAATCGCTCCGCCAGACGTCCGGCGGGCGGCGCCAGCAAGATCTCCGAGGCGTAGCGCGACGCCAGCGCCGCCCCGGCGGCGAGCGCCGCCCCGTGCGGCAGCGCCGCCGCCGCCAGGACCGAGAGCCCGAGGATGAACACCCCGTCGAGCGCCATGCCCTGCACGAAGGACCACACGTCGAGCCGCGCCGGCAGGCCGAAGCGCAGCCCCGCCGGGCGGAGCGCCTCGCCCGGTCCGTCAGGCAGGCGCCGGGCGAGCGGCAGGGCGAGCAGCGAGACGGCGGCGAGCGCCATGAAGACCACCCGCGGCCCCTGCAGCTCCGCCAGCACGGCGCCGGCGAGCAGGCCGAGCATCGGCCCCGTGCTGATGATCGCGCGCGAAGTGCCGGAGCGCCGGGCGGCACCCTCCGCCAGCGCCGTCGCCAGGGCCTGGGTCGCGATGTTCATCGCGGCGAAGGCGAGACCCCAGAGGAGCCGCCCGACGAGCAGCCACCAGACGCCGTGCGAGAAGGCGTAGAACCCCGCCGCCGCCGCCGCGCCGAGCACCGCGAGGATGCAGGAGGCGCGCGGCCCGCGCCGCGTGTAGAAGCGCGCCACCCAGCCGTAGCCGATGATGCGGACCAGGCGGTTGGCGGCGAGTAGCAGCCCGGCCTCGGCCAGCGACACCCCGAACGCCGCCGCGTGCAGCGGCAGCAGCAGGTAGAGGAGCGTGTCCCCCGGCAGGGTCAGCCCGAGCATGACCGCAGCGTCGCGCGAGGCGCGGTCGGCGGCCGCGCGGCCGGAGGGAGCGACCCCCGGCCAGAGCGCGGCATGCGGCCTCGCATCCGGCGTATCGGGGCCCTGCGCGGCCGAGGTCTCGGCGCGCGGCGCCGTCGGGTCGCCCTGCGGCATGGCGGCCGGGTTCACCGCCCGGAAGGCGGCGGCGTGGCGCTGCCCTCGCCGAGCGCGCGCGTCATCAGCACGCTGTCCACCCAGCGCCCGTGCTTCCAGCCGACCGCCGGCAGCAGCCCGGCATGGACGAAGCCGCAGCGCGCGTGCAGGCCGATGGAGGCGGCGTTGCCGGAATCGCCGATCACCGCGACCATCTGCCGGAAGCCGGCCTGCTCGCAGCGCGCGATCAACGCCGGCAGGAGAAGGCGGCCGACGCCGCGGCGCGCGGCCTCCGGCGCGACGTAGACGGAGTTCTCGACCGCGAAGCGGTAGGCCGGGCGCGACCGGTAGGGGCCGGCATGGGCGTAGCCCAGCACCGCCCCGCCCGCCGCCTCGGCGACCAGGTAGGGATAGCCGGCATCGAGCAGCGCGCGGCGGCGCCGCGCCATCTCCTCCACGCCCGGCGGCTCCAGCTCGAAGCTTGCCAGGCCGTGCGCGACCCAGTGCCCGTAGATCGCAGCGATGGCGGGGAGGTCGGCGTCGCGGCTGTCACGGACAGCGGGGGGCGCGTCTTGCATGGGGAGAGGAAAGCGGCAGCCGCCGTCCCGCTCAAGTCGGACGCTTGCGGCGGACGGTCCGGGCGAGGACGATGCCTGCGCCATGCCGCCCCGCACCGACGGCGCGCCCCGCAAGGAACAGCGCCACCGCCGCATCCTCGCCGCCCTCGCCACCGACCCGACCGTCCGCATCTCCGCCCTGGCCGCCGAGTTCGGCGTCTCGGCGGAGACGGTGCGGCGCGACGTGGAGGAGCTTTCCCGCCTGGGCATGGTGCGGCGGACCTATGGCGGCGCCTCCCTCCCCCATGCCGGGGTCCAGCCCGAGATCGGCGAGCGCGAGCGCATGGCGGTGGCCGAGCGCGCGCGCATCGGGGCGGCCGCCGCGGCGCTGGTCGAGCCGGGCGCCGTGCTGATGGTGGACGCCGGTTCGACCACGGCGCACTTCGCCCGGGCGCTCGCCGCCCGCGGCACGGCGGCGACGGTGCTGACCAACAGCCTGGCCGTGGCGCAGGCCTTCGCGGCGCGGCCGGACGGCGGCGTGCGCGTGCTGCTCTGCCCGGGGGAGCTCTACGCGGCCGAGCGGGCGGTCTATGGCCCCGACACGGACGAGTTCCTGCGCCGGTTCAACGCCGACCTCTGCCTGATCGGCGCCTCGGGCCTGACCGCCGAGGGCCCGACCGACGTCGAGCGCCGGGCCTGCTGGGTCAAGCGCGCCATGCTCGCCCGCGCCGCGCGGCGGGTGCTGCTGGTGGACGGCGGCAAGTTCGACGCCCCCCACCTGGAGCGCGTCTGCCCCCTCGCCGCCCTCACCGACCTGGTGACCGACCGCGCGCCGCCGGCGGAACTCGGCAGGGCGCTCGAACGGGCGGGGGTGCGGGTGACGATCGCGGGAGAGCCGGCGGAGAATGTTTGAGGTCCCACAAATAATGAGGTAGGTTCCACACATAACCTCGGAGTGCCGACAGTGTCCCAGGCCGCGCCTACCCTGCCCGTCGCCGGAGAAGGCGGTCTCCCGCCCCTCTCCGCCGCGCCCGCGGCCAGGCTCGGCGCGCTGCGCTGGGTGCTCACCGACATCGACGACACCCTCACCACGGCCGGGCGCCTGACCGCCGACGCCTACGCGGCGATCGAGCGGCTGGCGGCCGCCGGCGTGGCCGTCGTGCCGGTGACGGGCCGGCCGGCGGGATGGTGCGACATGATCGCGCGCCTCTGGCCGGTCGCGGCGGTGGTCGGGGAGAACGGCGCGCTCTGGTACGCCTACGACCCCGCGGCGCGCCGGATGCGGCGGTGGCAGGCGGGCGGCGACCGCGACCGGGCCCGGCTGATGGCGCTCGCCGAGCGCGCGATGGCGGCGGTCCCGGGCACCGCGCTCGCCGCCGACCAGCCCTTTCGTGTCGCGGACGTCGCGCTGGACTTCCGCGAGGACGTGCCCTCGCCGCTGCCGATCGAGGCCGCGGAGCGCGCCGCCGCGGTGTTCCGCGCTGGGGGGGCGGTGGCGAAGATCAGCTCGATCCATGTCAACGCCTGGTTCGGCGCCTGGGACAAGTGGGCCGGGCTGGAGGCGCTGTTCGCCGCGCTCTGGCGGCCGCTGCGCGAGGTGCTCGGCGAGGTCGCCTATGTCGGCGATTCGCCGAACGACGCGCCGCTCTTCGCTCGCGTGCCGCTCTCCGTCGGCGTCGCCAACGTCGCGCCGTTCCTGGCTCTCATGGAGGCGCGCCCAGCCTATGTTACCCGCGCCGCCGCCGGCGCGGGCTTCGTGGAATTCGCCGAGGCCGTGCTGGCGGCCCGCAGCTCTCGGGAGGAGATCCGGGAATGATCCGAACCATCTTGGCCGGCGCGGCCTTCGCGGCGGCGCTGCTCGCCGCGGGCGGCGCGGCGCGGGCGCAGGGCGCGGCCGACCAGTGCACGCACCGCGGCGCGCTGGACGACGCCTATTGCGACGAGGACCGCGACCTGGTCGCCGACCCCCCGCGCGACCCCGCGCGGCTGCGCGATCCCTCGACCCTCGTCTTCGCCTACACGCCGGTCGAGGACCCCGCGCTCTACGCCAACCAGTGGCGGCCCTTCACCGAGTTCCTGTCGCAGTGCACCGGCCGGCGGGTGGTCTATTTCCAGGTGACCTCGAACTCCGCGCAGGTGGAGGCGATGCGCAGCGGGCGGCTGCACATCGCCGGCTTCTCGACCGGGCCGACGGCGTTCGCCGTGAACCTCGCCGGCGCGGTGCCGTTCGCGGTGAAGGGCAACCCGGAGGGCTACGAGAGCTACCGCGTCGCCGTCCTGGTGCGCGCCGACAGCCCGTTCCGGACGCTCGCCGACCTCAAGGGGAGGCGCGTCGCGCATACCTCGGCCACCTCGAACTCCGGCAACCTGGCGCCGCGCGCCTTCTTCCCGCAGCAGGGACTGGTGCCGGACCAGGACTACCGCGTGATCTACTCGGGCGGCCACGACCGCTCGGTGATGGGCGTCAACGCCGGGGACTACGACGCGGCGCCGGTCGCCTCCGACGTGTTCAACCGCATGGTCCAGCGCGGGCAGGTGCAGCGCGGGAACTTCCGCGTCATCTGGGAGAGCGCGCCGTTCCCGACCTCCAGCTTCGCCCTGGCGCACGACCTCAGGCCGGAACTCGCGCAGCGCATCCGCCAGTGCTTCTTCGACTTCCGCTTCCCGCCGCAGATGGCGCGCGACCTCGGCGGCAACGACCGCTTCTGGCCGGCCACCTACCTGAAGGACTGGGAGCCGGTGCGCCAGGTGGCCGACGCCGTCAACGCCCCCTACACCCGCGCCAATTTCGACGCCGAGGCGCGGCGCGAGGAGGAGGCCGCCGCGCGGCGCGCGCAGCAGCGCCGTCAGCAGCAACAGCAGCAACAGCAGCAGTGACCGCGATGGCCGCGCCGCCCGGCGCCGGGGGTCGCCCGCCGCTCGAGATCCGCGGGCTGGTCAAGGAATACGTGCCCGGCACGCCGGTGCTGCGCGGCATCGACCTCGAAATCGGCGCGGAGGGGATCACCGCGGTGATCGGCCCCTCCGGCACCGGCAAGTCCACCCTCCTCCGCTGCATCAACCGCCTGGTCGAGCCGACACGGGGCGAGATCCGGCTGCGCGGCGAGGAGCTGACGCGCCTCTCCGGAAAGGCGCTGCGCCTCGCCCGCCGGCGCATCGGCATGGTGTTCCAGGAGTACAACCTGGTCGAGCGGCTCTCCGTGATGGAGAACCTGCTCTGCGGCCGGCTCGGCTACGTGCCGCTCTGGCGCGCCTGGCTGCGGCGCTACCCGGCCGAGGACATCGCGCGCGCCTTCGCCCTGCTCGATGCGGTCGGCCTGCCGGACTACGCGACGCGGCGGGCGGACGCGCTCTCCGGCGGCCAGCGCCAGCGCGTTGGCATCGCGCGGGCGCTGATGCAGCGGCCGGAACTGCTGCTGGCCGACGAGCCGACCTCCTCCCTCGACCCCAAGACCGCCGTCGAGGTGCTGGAACTCCTCGCCCGCCTGACCGGGGAGGCGGGCGTGCCGGTGGTGCTCAACATCCACAACGTGGAGCTCGCCAGGCGCTTCGCCCGCCGCATCGTCGGCATGTCGCAGGGCGCGATCGTCTTCGACGGCCCGCCGGAGGCGCTGGAGACCGCGCACCTGCGGGCGATCTACGGCGGGGAGGACTGGCTGTGAGCGGCGCCGCGGGCCTCGCCCGCCCCCCTTCGCCCCCTCGCCGCCCCTTCGCGCCGAGCTGGGGCTTCCGGCTCGGCGCCCTCGCGCTGATCGCCTACACCGTCTACGCGGTCCCGCAGCTCGGGCTGAGCTGGGAGCGGCTCGCGGTCGGCTTCGGCGAGGCGGGGCGGTTCATCGCCCGCATGCTCCCGCCGAACTTCGCGCGCTGGGAGTTGCTGGTCGAGGGCCTGCTGGAAAGCCTGCAGATCGCGATCCTCGCCTCCGCCATCGGCATCGCCCTGTCGCTGCCGCTCGGCGTGCTCGCCGCGCGCAACCTGGCGCCCTGGTGGATCAACGCGCCGGTGCGCGGCCTCATCGCGCTCTGCCGGTCGCTGCACTACGTCATCGTGGCGATCCTGTTCGTCAAGGCGATCGGCTTCGGCGCGCTGGCGGGCGTGGCGGCGCTGGTCGTCGCCTCGATCGGCTTCATCGCCAAGCTGTTCGCCGAGGCGCTCGAGGAGATCTCGATGAAGCCGGTGGAGGCGGTGCGCGCCGCCGGGGCGGGCACCCTGGCGGTGCTGGTCTACGCCGTGCTGCCGCAGGTCGCCTCGCGCTTCGTCGGCTTCTGCCTCTACCAGCTCGATTCCAACCTGCGGAACTCCACCCTCGTCGGCATCGTCGGCGCGGGCGGCATCGGCGGGACGCTGTTCGCGGCCTTCAAGCGCTTCGACTACGACTTCGTCAGCGCCATCCTGATCGCCATCATCGCCATGATCTTCCTGGCCGAGCTGGTCTCCGGCCGGGTGCGGGCGGCGCTGCGATGACCGGCGCGACGACGACCGCCGCCACCCCGACGGAAGCCGCCCGGCCTGCCCGCGCCGCCGCGGACCCGATGCGTCCGCTCGCCCGCGAGTGGTCGCGCTTCACGCCGCGCCAGCGCCTCGCGCGCTGGCTGGTCTGGCTCGGCGTCGTCGCTGCCGTCGCCTGGGCGGTGCGCAGCATCGACATCATCCCGGAGTTCCTCGCCGACGCACCGGCGCAGATGGCCGACCTGCTGGTCCGCATGTGGCCGCCGGACCTCGCCCACTACTACCCCGCGGTCCACACCGCCCTGGTCGAGACGCTGCACATCGCGACCCTCGGCACCATCCTCGCCTTCGGCCTCGCGGTGCCGGTGGCGCTGCTCGCGGCGCGCAACGTCTGCCGGATCGGGCCGCTCAACTGGCTGGCGCAGCTCGTCCTCGTCGCCTCGCGCTCGGTGAACTCGCTGGTCTGGGCGCTGATCTTCGTCGCCGTCTTCGGCCCCGGCGCCGCCGCGGGCGTCTTCGCCATCGCCTTCCGCTCGATCGGCTTCGTCGGCAAGCTGCTCGCCGAGGCGCTGGAGGAGGCCTCGCCCGGCCCGGTCGAGGCGCTGCGCGCCGCCGGCGCCGGCTGGGGCGCCACCATGCTCAAGGCGGTCTGGCCGCAAGTGCAGCCCGCCTTCTGGGGCATCGCCCTGTTCCGCTGGGACATCAACGTGCGCGAGAGCGCCGTCCTCGGCCTGGTCGGCGCGGGCGGCATCGGAGTGGTGCTGAACGACGCCATTGATTTCTTCCAGTGGGACCGCGTGGCCACCGTGCTGCTCGCGATCCTCGCCGTCGTCCTCGTCGCCGAGGTCCTCGTCAACCGCATCCGGGCGCGCCTGATCTGACCCATGCGCGACGCCTTCGACCTCCTCGTCGTCGGCGGCGGCATCAACGGCTGCGGCATCGCGCGCGACGCGGCGGGCCGAGGCCTCTCCGTCCTCCTGGTGGAGAAGGGCGACCTCGGCGGCGCCACCTCTTCCGCCTCCTCCAAGCTGATCCACGGCGGGCTGCGCTACCTGGAGCACTGGGAGTTCCGGCTGGTGCGCGAGGCCCTGGCGGAACGCGAGGTGATGCTTCGCATCGCGCCGCACGTCGCCCGGCCGATGCGCTTCGTGCTGCCGCACCGGCCGGAGATGCGCCCGCGCTGGATGATCCGCGCTGGGCTGTTCCTCTACGACCACCTCGCGCGGCGCGTCAGCCTGCCGGGCGCGGAGGCGATCGCCACCCGCACCCACCCCTACGGCGCGCCTCTGAAGCCCGAGATCACCGCCGCCTTCGCCTATTCCGACTGCTGGGTCGACGACGCGCGCCTGGTGGTGCTGAACGCGAAGGACGCCGCCCGGCGCGGGGCCGAGATCGCGGTCCGCACCGCGTTCCTCGGCGCGACGCCCGAAGCGGGCGCCTGGACCTGCCGACTGCGCGCCGCGGACGGCGCGGAGCGCACCGTCCGCGCCCGCGCCATCGCCAACGCCGGCGGCCCCTGGGCGCTGCGCGTGCTCGAGGCGGCGGGCGCGCCCGCCCGCTGCACGCTGCGCCTGGTGCGCGGCAGCCACATCGTGCTGCCCGCGCTCTACGAGGGCGAGCAGGCCTACATCCTGCAGAACGACGACGGCCGCGTGGTCTTCGTGATCCCCTACGAGGGGCGCTTCTCCCTGGTCGGCACCACGGACGTGCCGCACGAGGGCGATCCCGGCGCGGCGGCCTGCTCGGCGGAGGAGGCCGCCTATCTCTGCGCCGCGGTTTCGCGCCAGTTCCGCCGCCAGATAGACCCGGCGGAGGTGGTCTGGAGCTACGCCGGCGTGCGGCCGCTCTACGACGACGGGGCGCGCGACCCTTCGGCGGTGACGCGCGACTATGTGCTGTCGCTGGACCGGGGCGGCGAGAACGGGCCGCCCCTGCTGAACGTCTATGGCGGCAAGCTCACCACCTACCGCCGCCTGTCGGAGGAGGCGCTGGCGAAGCTCGCCCCGCCGCTCGGCTTTTCCGCGGCGCGTCCATGGACGGCGACGGCGCCGCTGCCGGGCGGCGACCTGGGTGCCGCAGGGCTGTCCGGATTCGAGGCTGCGCAGGTGCGGCGCTACCCCTGGTTGCCACCGGAGACGCTGCGCCGGCTCTGCCGCGCCTACGGGACGGAGATGGACGCGCTGCTCGCCGGGGCGTCGGGGATGGCAGCGCTGGGCCGGGATTTCGGCGCCGGCCTGACCGAGCGCGAGCTCGACTGGCTGCGCCGCGAGGAATGGGCGCGCCGCGCCGAGGACGTGCTGTGGCGGCGGAGCAAGCTCGGTCTCCACCTCGCGCCGGCGGCACGGGCGGCGGTGGCAGCTTGGTTCGGCGAGGCGTCCCAGGCGGCTGTGGCGGGGAAGGCGGAGCCGGCAGGCGTGTAGAAACCGCCGCCGGTGGGGCTTCCGTCCGATCGGCTGGCCGGCTAGTAAGTGGGCGACGGACCCGTAGCTCAGCTGGATAGAGCGTTGCCCTCCGAAGGCAAAGGTCGTGCGTTCGAATCGCGCCGGGTCCGCCAGAATTTCAAGAAGTTAGCGGCTTCAAGAAGTTAGCGGCAACCCCGCCCAAGCCGAAAAGAGCCTCGGTAGCAGATAGGTAGCAACTAGGCCGGATCGGTCGCCTCTGCCACCGGCCGGACGGCGCTATCCCTCGCCCCTCTCCGCCAGATCAGCCGTCGCGCACATCGCCCCGCGATCTGGCTCTTCCCGTCCGGCCCGTAGAGGCCGGGCCAGTTCACCTCCGCCGGCCACGCCGCCGGGGCCGGCAACACGGGCTCGGGCGCGCCGGCGGCCCGCAACGGCTCGGCCATCTCCGTTCCCACGTAGGGCAGCGCCAGGTTTGCCAGCTGCTCGGCCTCCGCGCGTCGCCCCCCACCTCGGCAGTGGCCAGCACCACGGCGATCGGCATCTCGGCCAGCATCGCCGATACCGCCTCCCCTAACGGACGGGGGGTGAATCTCGGCAACGCGGCGATGCTCGAACTCGCCGCGCGGCCGAACGTCTTGGGCGTGAAGCGCTGCTCGGCCGGCATGGTGCAATCCTTCGAGCTGCTGCGCCGCAAGCCGGCGGGCTTCGCCGCGCTCACGGGTAAGGACGCCTTCTTCCACTCCACGCTCACCCAGAGCGCCGAGGGCGGTATCGTCGTCTCCGCGCATGCCAGGACGCGAGGGTCTGGACGGCGGGGGACTTGGTGCGGGCGGGCGATGCGGCGGGCGCGCTGGCGGCCTGGCGCCCGGTCTGTGACCTGCCGCTTGCTGTTCGCCGAGCCGAGCCCGGCGCCGATCAAGCACTGGCTCCGGCGTGCCAAGCTGCGGGCTACGCCAGGTGCAGCTGCCGATGACGCCCGCGAGCGACGGGCTCGCTGCCCGGATCGAGCGCAAGATCGGACGCGGAGCGGCGTGAGAGGAGCTCGGGCCCGACTTTCGCGCCGCCGTGAAGCAGGGACCACGGCATCAGCGGCGAGGCTGTTTCGCAGAGCGGCCCCAGCGCCGACGGAACCGAACCGTCCGGGTGCCGCAGGGCCGTGCCGGTGGATCCGTGATTCCGATGGGAGCCGAGGTCCGCGGCCAGGCGGCGACGGGCCTTCCGGAACAGGCGCGCAGCTGCATGTTCGGCTGAACACCGGCTGCCGGATCCGAACCCTACGCCTCCTCGCGCAGCGCGCGCGCGATCGCGGCGTCCATCGCCCGGACGCCGGCGGCCGGGCCCTCCGGGTGGTTCCAGACCGCGCCGACGACGGCGAGGAAGTCGGCGCCGGCGCGCACGAGGGGCGCGCAGTTCGCCGGGGTGATGCCGCCGATCGCGACGCAGGGCAGCTCGAACAGCTCCGACCACCAGGCGAGGATCTCCGGGTCGGCGAGGTGCACGATTTCCTTCGTGCCGGTCGGGAAGAAGGCGCCGAAGGCGACGTAGTCGGCGCCGATCTCGCCGGCGCGCATCGCGAGGTCGCGCGAGGCGTGGCAGGTGATGCCGAGCGTGCGGTCGGGGCCGAGCAGCCTGCGCGCGGCGGCGTGGTCGCCGTCCTCCTGGCCGAGATGCGCGCCGTCGCAGCCGAGCTCGACGGCGAGGTCGGCGCGGTCGTTCATGATCACGGCGACGCCGCGCTCCTGCGCGATCGGGCGCAGCGCGTCGGTGGCGCGGCGGATCGCGTCGTCGGAGGCGCCCTTGAGGCGGATCTGCAGCGCGGCGACGTCGCCGGCGTCGAGCGCGCGGGCGAGCTCGCCGGCGAGCGCGTCGGGCTCGAAGGCGGGCGGGGTGATCAGGTAGAGGCGGCAGCGGGCCTCGTCGCTGGTCGTCATGCGCACGATTTCGTCTCCGCCTCCGCCCTCCCCCGCGGGCGCGGGGGAGGGCGGGGAGGCGCTCAGCGGGCCGGCGGCGAGCGGTAGATCGCGATGATGTCGTCGAGCAGCTTCAGCGCCTCCGCCTTCGGGCGCTGGAAGGTGTTGCGGCCGATGATCGAGCCGTTGCCGCCGCCGGCGTGGATCGCCTTCACCTCCTCGAGGATGCCGCCGGTCTCCTTCGCCTCGCCGCCGGAGAAGACGACGAGGCGGCGGCCGTTGAAGCAGGCCTGGACGACGTGGCGAATGCGCGCGACGGGGTCGTTCACCTCGACCGGGTGCTTCTCGTAGGTCTTCTTCGCCGCCTCGAGCGAGATCGCGGCGGTCGGCGGCTTCACCTTGATGATGTGCGCGCCCAGCAGCGCCGCCATGTGCGCGGCGTAGGCGCAGATGTCGAGCGCCGTCTCGGCCGTCTTGTCGAGGAAGCCGCCGCGCGGGTAGCTCCAGACGACGACGGCGAGGCCGGCGGCCTTCGCCTCCTCGGCCAGCTCGCGCAGCTCCTCCATCATGGCGTACTGGTCCTCGGAGCCCGGGTAGATGGTGAAGCCGATCGCCGAGCAGCCGAGGCGGAGCGCGTCGGCGACGCTGCCCGTCACCGCCTGGTCCTTGCTGGTGGAGAGCGAGTTGGCGCTGTTGACCTTCAGGATGGTCGGGACGCAGCCGGCGTAGGTCGCGGCGCCGGCCTCGATCATGCCGAGCGGGGCGGCGTAGGCGTTGAGGCCGGCCTCGATCGCGAGCTGGAAGTGGTAGTGCGGGTCATAGGCCGCGGGGTTGGGCGCGAAGCTGCGCGCCGGGCCGTGCTCGAAGCCCTGGTCCACCGGCAGGATCACCATGCGGCCGGTGCCGCCGAGCTTCCCCTGCATCAGGATGCGGGCGAGGTTGGCCTTGGTGCCGGGGTTGTCGCTCTCGTACCAGGAGAGGATCTCCTTGACCTTCGGCGTGAGCTGCATGGCGCGGATCCCTTGCTGGCTGCCCTCGCCCGGCGGCGCCGCGGCGCGAGGCGGATTCGATCACGAGCGTTCCGGCGCCGGCGTTTAGCCGAGCCCAGCCCGGCTGTCACCGTGCAGCGGCGGGCCTCGCGTGAACCTTCGCGCGAGCTTGGCGCGGCCGCGCGGCGACGGCCGCGTTCCCGCGCCGATCAGCGCGCCGCGGCGAGCCAGCGGGCGAGCAGCGCGAGCCCGCCGGGACGGCGCAGGTCGACCGGGCCGAGGTCGAGCGCCGGCGGGCGCTTCGCGAGCAGCACGGCGCCGGCCTCGGCCGCGGCGGCGGCGACGGCGGGCCAGGCGGGAGAGGCACGGTCGAGCAGCACCAGCGGGACGCCGGCGCGCAGCGCGGCGAGGGCGAAGCCGGGCGCGTCGGCGCAGTCGAGCGCGGCGCAGTGCGGCACGCCGGGATGCAGGGCGGCGGCGCGTGCGACCATGCGCAGGAACACCGCCGGGCCCATGAACGCGCCGGCGCCGCGGGCGGAGAGCAGGAGCACGCCGCGCGGGCCCGCCGCCGCGAGCGCGGCCTCGGCCTGCGCGGCGGCGTGCACGACGACCGCGGGCGGCAGGGGGGAAGTGGGCGGCAGGGTGCCGCCGCCCGCGCCGCCGGGCCCGGCTGGTTGACCCGCCGCTCCCTGCATGCAAAGGCTTCCAGCACGGCGGCGGCCGCGCCGTCCAGCGCCGTGCCCGGCCTGCCGGCTTGCCCTGGCGCGGGTGCGGATGGGCGGGCGCGATGCCTTCGTTGCGCCCGCCACGTGCGGGAGGCGGCGGATGGGCGGCGGTGCCGACCGACTGGGGGCAGATGAGCGAGAGCGCGAAGGATCCCGTCGCCGCGGCGGCGGCGCGGCTGGAGGCGGCGGTGGAGCGCCTGGGGCGTGCCGCGGCGGCGGCGCGGGGCGCGATCGCGGCGGCGCGGGCCGAGGCGACAGGCGGGGCGGCCGCGCCGGCCCAGGGCGGCGGGGCGGCGGTCGCTGCCGGGGCGGGCCGGGCGGAGCTCGCCGCCCTGGCCGAGCGGCTCGATGCGACGATCCTCAAGCTGCGCGCGGCGCTCGGCGAGGAGGCCGAAGACGCCGCCGGCGCGGCTACGGAGCGTGAAGGGGGCCAGGCGTGGGACAGGTGACGATCCGTGTCGGCGGGTACAGCCATCCGGTCGCCTGCCAGGACGGGCAGGAGGAGCACCTGCAGCGCATGGCCTCCGAAGTGGACCGGCGGGTCGGCGCTCTGCGGGCGATGGGGATGCAGTTCGGCGAAGCGCGGATGCTGCTGCTCGCCGCGCTGCAACTGGCCGACGAGACCTCCGACCTGCGCGAGGAGCTGGAGGCGCTGAAGGCGGGACGGCCCGTGGCCGCGACGGCCGAGAGGACGGCGGCGGACCCGCGGCTCGCGGAGTGGCTGAACCGGCTGGCCGAGCGCATCGAGGGCATTGCGGCGGCGCTCGAGGCTCCCTAGCTTCCGCGGGCGGGGCTGCCCGGCGCGTCAGGCAATTCATCCCCGGGGCCAGTAAGCGACCTCCTGGGAGCTGGCTCTGCCCGGGCCGTGGTCCGGGTATCTGGCGCCCACCTGTGCAAACAGGCCTTGGGAGGGTTGAGACGCCAACGGCCACGGCGGCTCCGCACCGTTCCGATCCGCCGCCCGGCGCCGAAGCGCCGGGCGGGGCGTTCGTCCAGTCCGAGGCGAGGATGTCCGGGGCCGGGTGCGACGTGCCGCTCGCCGAGCGGAAGGCACGGGCGCGGCGCGAGGCGCTGGCGCGGCGGCTCGCCGCGGCGCAGGCGGCGGCAGCCAATCCGCGGTTCGCCGAGCGCTTCGCCGCATTGGTGCTGGAGGAGGCGCCGCCGCCGCGGGGGGCGCTGGTCGCCGGCTTCTGGCCGATGGGGCCGGAGATCGATGTCAGGCTGCTGCTGAAGGCGCTCGAGGCGCGCGGGCATGCGCTCGCGCTGCCGGTGACGCCGCGGCGCGGGCTGCCGCTGTTGTTCCGGCGCTGGCGATGGGGGGAACCGCTCGGTCGCGGGCCGCTCGGCACGCGGGAGCCGGAGGCGGGGGAGGTCGTGCGGCCGGACTTCCTGCTGGTGCCGCTGCTCGCCTTCGACCGGGCAGGGCGGCGGCTCGGCTACGGGGGCGGGTATTACGACCGGACGCTCGCGGCGCTGCCCGGGGCGGTGGCGCTCGGCTGCGCCTATGCGGCCCAGGAGGTGGCGAAGGTGCCTGCGGGGCCGGAGGATGCGCGGCTCGCGCGCGTGGCGACGGAGGAGGGCGTGGTGGTCTGCGGCGGGGACGGACCGGGTTGAGGATCCTGTTCCTCGGCGACATCGTCGGGCGCAGCGGCCGCGAGGCGGTGGCCGAGGCGCTGCCGGTACTGCGCGAGCGGCTGCAGGTGGACCTCGCGGTGGTGAACGCGGAGAACGCGAGCCACGGCTTCGGGCTCGGGCCGGACATGGCGCGGGCCCTGTTCGCGGCGGGGGTGGACGTGCTGACCCTCGGCAACCACGCCTGGGACCGCAAGGAGATCATCCCCTACATCGAGACGGAGCCGCGGCTGCTGCGGCCGCTGAACTACCCGCCCGGGACGCCGGGGCGCGGGGCGGCGGTCGTGGAGGTGCGGGGCGGGCGCCGCGCGCTGGTGATGCAGGCGATGGGGCGGCTGTTCATGGAGCCGCTCGACGACCCGTTCCGCGCCGTGCAGGCGGAGCTCGCGAAGCACCGACTGGGCGCGCACGGCACCGTGCAGGCGGTGGTGATCGACATCCACGCCGAGGCGTCGAGCGAGAAGGCGGCGATGGCGCACAGCTTCGACGGGCAGGCGAGCCTCGTCGTCGGCACCCACACCCATGTGCCGAGCGCCGACCACCAGGTGCTGCCGGGCGGGACCGCCTTCGCCACCGACGCCGGCATGTGCGGCGACTACGACAGCGTCATCGGCATGCACAAGGTCGCGGCGACGCTTCGCTTCTGGCGCAGGCTGCCGGGCGAGCGGCTGGCGCCGGCGGAGGGCGAGGCGACGGTGTGCGGCGTGTTCGTCGAGACCGACGACGCGACCGGGCTCGCGCGGCGGATCGCGCCGGTGCGGGTGGGCGGGCGGCTCGCGCCGGCGATGCCGGAGTGGTGATCCGCCGCACCCTCACACGAACGTCACCGCGCCGGGCGGGGGGTCGGCGTCAATCTGGCTTCGGGATAGGACGGATCGGCGGCGGCGCCGGCGGGCCGCGCGTCCGCCGGGCCAAGCGGATGCGGGAGGCGTCCATGCCGCAGGATGCCACGGCGGGCGATGTGCTCGGGCGTTCCGTCCTTGGCGGTGCCGCCTGCGGGCTGAGCTTCGCCGGGGCCTCCTGCGACGCGCTGGCGCGCGCCGCGGAGCGGCGCGAGGTGAGCGGAGCGCGGCGGTTCCTCGGCGTGCCCGGCCGCGGCCGGACGCCGGCCAGGGGTGCGGGGGCCGCGGCCATGCCCGGCGAGGCGGCGCGGACTCCCCGGGAAAATCGTCGGGACGGCCCGCGGTAGCGCCGATCGCGGACGGTCGGAAACAGCCGGGATCGTGGATCGGCTCGATAAACAACGAGCGAGAGCCGTTGCGGCGAGCAGCCGAGAGAAAACGGCTCTGGGGACCTTCGAGGAAGCCGGAACGGTCCACCTGGCGGCGGGCGCGGCCCGCCGGCCATTGCGCGCATCATCGTTCGGGGCGAGTCGCTGGTGAGGCGGGGTTGATCTTTGGTCGCGGGGGCCGCGGTCGGCATGGGACACGGCATCTGCCGCTGCCCGCGACCGTGGTGCTGCCGCCGCGCGTGATGGCGGGCGGTGCGTGGCTGTCCTGGCAGCAGGTCTGGCGCCAGGCGGAGGCGGGGATGGCGCGCACCGCCGACGCTGTGGCGGAGTATGCGGGGCGCCTGCTCCGGGCCGCTCCGACGCCGGGATCCGCGCGTGCGAGGCCGAGCGCACGCCTGGCTGCGCCCGGCGGCGCCGCAGGGCGGTGGGACGGCGCGGAGCGCCGGGCGGCGTCGCGGCGCGGTCGCCTGGACCGGGCTCGCGCAGCAATGGCGCGCAGCGTCAGGCCGCGCCGGTGCGGCGGCTGCGGGGGGAGGGTGCGGCGTGCCGGGGCCGGCCGGCGGGCGGAGGCGGGCCGGGCGCGCCGATTGCCGTTGTCCGCGCACCGGGAATGCGGGAACGTTCCAACCTCAGGCAGGACATCGGGGGACGGCCCATGGCCTCCATGATCATCCACGACCGGCGGCTGACCGGCGCCACGCCGGCCTGGTACTCGTTCGTGATGCAGGTGAACACCGGCACCGGAGTCCGCCACATCGTGGACACCGTGGCCCGGCGCGCGCGAGAGGCGCAGGCTTGCCCGCCTGCACGTCCTCTGCCACGGCTTCGAGGCCAACTGGGACCTTGGCAGCGGCATGTGCGTGCCGGCCGCGCATGGCGGCTTCGGCCTGCAGCTCGGCCGCGAGGGGCTCAACCTGTTCAACGTCGGCCTCACCGCGTCCTGGAAGGGGCTGGTGGAGCTGATCGTGCTCTTCGCCTGCGCCCCGGCCGACACCTACGAGGCCAACCGCGGCACCTGGGGGGACGGCAGGCGCTTCTGCGGCGAGCTCGCGCTGTGGAGCGGGGCGCGCGTGATCGCCGCCCGCGACACCCAGCGTTACACCTATTGGCCCGACGGATCCCAGCCGATCGACTTCGGCGCCTGGGAAGGGCCGCTCTACGAGTTCTCCGGGACCAATCCGGAGGGCGCCCGGATGCTCGACCCGAGCCCCTACCGGGTGCAGCGCGACCGCGCCTCGGCCGCCTGAGCCGGTGCGCCGGCGGCCCGCCCCGTTGCCGCGGCGCGGACGCCGGCTGCGGCGCCCGCGGCCTCGTTGGCGCGGGGCAGGGGGCGCCGTTATAAGCCGAGGCAAACCCATATCCCTTCCGTCGCGGGTTTTCGGAGGACAGGGCGGCGATGGCCGGCCATTCGCAATTCAAGAACATCATGCACCGCAAGGGCGCGCAGGACGCCAAGCGCGCGCGCGCCTTCGCCAAGCTCATCCGCGAGATCACCGTGGCGGCCAGGCAGGGCCTGCCGGACCCGGCGGCGAACCCGCGCCTGCGCGCCGCCGTGCACGCGGCGCGCGCGGCGAACATGCCGCGCGACACGGTCGAGCGCGCGATCCGGCGCGGCGGCAGCCAGGGCGGCCCCGGCGAGGACTACCAGGAGGTCCGCTACGAGGGCTACGGGCCCGGCGGCGTCGCCGTCATCGTCGAGGCGCTGACCGACAACCGCAACCGCACCGCGGGCGACCTGCGCGCGATCTTCGCCAAGAACGGCGGCGCGCTCGGCGAGACCAACTCGGTCGCGTTCCAGTTCGAGCGGCTCGGCGTGATCCGCTATCCGGCCTCCATGGCCTCCGCCGACGCCATGCTGGAGGCGGCGATCGAGGCCGGGGCGGCCGATGTTGACAGCGGTCCCGATGAGCACGAAGTAAGAACATCGCCCGAGGACCTCTTCGCCGTCCGCGACTCGCTGGAAGCGCGGTTCGGGCCGGCGGGGAGCGCCCGGCTGGAATGGAGGCCGACCACCACCGTCTCGCTCGGCGAGGAGCAGGCCGCGGCGGTGATCAAGCTGCTCGACGCGCTGGAGGAGCACGACGACGTGCAGCAGGTCCATGCGAACTACGAGGTGCCGGAGGCCGTGATGCAGCGGCTCTCCTCGGCGGCCTAGGCGCGCGGGGGCGGGTGAGCGGCGCGGGGGCCGCCGGTGCCGTCGTTCGGGTCATCGGGCTCGATCCCGGGCTGCGCCATACCGGCTGGGGGGTGATCGAGGCGGCGGGGAACCGGCTGCGCCATCTCGGCGACGGGGTGGTGTCCACCGACGACAGGCTGCCGCTGGCGGAGCGGCTGATGCAGCTCCATCGCGGCCTGACCGCGCTGCTCGAGGAGTGGCGGCCGGACGAGGCGGCGGTCGAGGAGACCTACGTGAACCGCAACCCCGGATCGGCGCTCAAGCTCGGCCAGGCGCGCGGCGTGGTGATGCTGGCGCCGGCGCTGGTCGGCATCCCGGTGCGCGAGTACGGCGCGATGCTGGTGAAGCAGAGCGTGGTCGGCACCGGCGCCGCGACCAAGGAGCAGGTGCAGATGATGGTGCGGCGGCTGCTGCCGAACGCGCGGCTGTCGCGCGCCGACGCGGCGGACGCGCTCGCCGTCTCGATCTGCCACGCGCACCACCGGGCAACGCGCCTCGCCTGGGCGAAGGGCCTCGTCCGGGCATGATCGGCAAGCTCACGGGGAAGCTCGACGGCGTGGTCGAGGGGGGATGCATCCTCGACGTGGGCGGGGTGGGGTACCTGGTGTCCTGCTCGCAGAAGACGCTGGGGCGGCTGCAGTCGGCGAACGGGACCGTGCAGGTGCTGGTCGAGACGCATGTGCGGCAGGACGCCATCGTCCTCTACGGCTTCGCCACCGAGGAGGAGCGCGAGGCGTTCCGCAACCTCATCGAGGTGAAGACGGTCGGGCCGCAGAAGGCCCTCATCGTGCTCTCCGGCCTCGGCGTGCCGGACCTCGCGCGCGCCATCGCGGCGAAGGACCGCAAGCGGATCGGCGACATCAAGGGGATCGGGGCGACCACGGCGAACCGCATCGTGGACGAGCCCGCGATGCAGAAATGGGCCACCGGCCGGATGCGGCCGGACGACGGGCAGGGCGCCGTCGCCGTGCCGGGCGACGGCGGGCCGGGCGCCGGGGTGGCCGCCGACGCCGTCTCGGCGCTGCTCAACCTCGGCTGGAAGCGGCCGGAGGCGGCGGCGGCGGTGGCGCGGGTGGTCGGGCGGCTCGGTGACGACGCGCCGCTCGCCAGCGTGATCCGCGACAGCCTGAAGGAGCTGTCGAGCCGATGAGCGAACGCGATCCCGAGGCGCGCGTGACCAGCGGCGAGAGGCTGGAGGAGGACCAGGGCGAGGGGGCGCTGCGGCCGCAGAGCCTCGACGACTTCATCGGGCAGCGGGCGCTGCGCGAGAACCTCAAGGTGTTCATCGAGGCGGCGAAGGCGCGCGGCGAGGCGATGGACCACGCGCTGTTCTCGGGGCCGCCGGGGCTCGGCAAGACGACGCTGGCGCAGATCGTGGCGAGGGAGCTGGGGGTGGGGTTCCGCGCAACGAGCGGGCCGATCCTGCAGCGGGCGGGGGATCTCGCGGCGATCCTGACCAACCTGCAGCCGCGCGACGTGCTGTTCATCGACGAGATCCACCGCCTGATGCCGGCGATCGAGGAGACCCTCTACCCGGCGATGGAGGACTTCAAGCTCGACCTCATCATCGGCGAGGGGCCGGCGGCGCGGACGGTGCGCATCGACCTGCCGCCCTTCACGCTGATCGGGGCGACGACGCGCTCGGGGCTCCTGACGCAGCCGCTGCGCGACCGGTTCGGCATCCCGCTCCGGCTGCAGTTCTACGCGGTGGAGGAGCTCTACGCGATCGTCCGGCGCGGGGCGCAGAAGCTCGGCTTCGCGCTTTCCGAGGACGGGGCGATGGAGATCGCGCGGCGCTCGCGCGGGACGCCGCGGGTGGCGGGGCGGCTGCTGCGGCGGGTGCGGGACTTCGCGCTGGTGGCGGGAGTGGCGGCGGACCGGGCGCTGGCGGATTCGGCGCTGCTGCGGATGGAGGTGGACCACCTCGGGCTCGACGCGCTGGACCGGCGCTACCTGCGGCGCATCGCCGAGCACCACGGCGGCGGACCGGTCGGGGTGGAGACGCTCGCGGCCTCGCTCGCGGAGAGCCGGGACACGCTGGAGGAGGTGGTGGAGCCCTACCTGATCCAGGAGGGGCTCGTGCTGCGCACGCCGCGGGGGCGGGTGCTCGGGGAGCCGGGGTGGCGGCACCTCGGGTTGACGCCGCCGGCGGGGGCGACGGCGGTGCAGATGGATCTGCTGGCGACACCCGACGCAGCGGGGAAGTAGGCGGCGCCGAGGGCGCCGCGGCGAGCGGGACGACGCGAAAGGGACGGGGTCATCGGCAACCGTTGATTGGTCTGACGCGCGATGCCCGCGCCGCCGCCGCGCCACTCTGAGGAGATTGAAATCAAAAGTAGAAAATTTAACGGTAAAATTTTCGCTACAGTTCGCGCGCTTCTCCAAACACGGAACGGTACGGTGCAAAAGCGTTTCGAGGCTCGGCCGCCTCGCGACGTGGCGACGGTGCCGCGGCAGCGGCGGGCGCGGCCAGCCAGGCGGAGGTTCCATGGCGAACGCGACCAGGTTCAAGCTCAAGACGGTCCTGCAGACCCCGCAGGCGAGGGACGACGCGGTCACGCTGGCCGAGGACGGCAGCGGCGAGATCCTGGTCAGCGACCTGCTGGCCAACGATCTCGGCGGCAACGCCAAGACCTTCTACGGGCTGAGCGACGGCAGCGATCCGCGGACGCAGCTTTTCACGCTCGTCACGGCCAACGGCGCTCTCGTCACCTACGATGCCAGCGACGGCACCATCAGCTACGATCCCGCGGGCAGCGCGCTGGCCGACGCGGTGCAGGCGCTCGGCGAGGGCGAGGTGTGGGAGAACGCCGACTGGTTCGACTACACCATCCGCATGGCCGACGGCGTGCTCAGCACGGCGCGGGTCTGGATCAGCTTCTCCGGCGCCAACGACGCGCCGGAGGTGCTGGTGCGCGCCGGCGATGCGGACGCGCTGGCGCTGACCGAGGGGGACAACGGCCTCAGCGGCAGCGGGACGCTGACGGTGCGCGACCTCGACAAGAGCGACAGCGTCGCGGTGGAGGTGAGCGGGCTGGCGGTGAGCGGCTTCGCCGGCGGGCTCGACACGGACGATCTGCGCGGCTTCTTCTCCGTCGCGCCGGCGACGGTGCTGACCGATGCCTCGGCGCAGGAGGAGACGGTCGCCTGGAGCTTCGACTCGGGGACGGAGGCGTTCGACTTCCTCGGCGTCGGCGAGACGCTGACGCTCGCCTACACGGTGCGGGGCACCGACGAGCACGGCGCGACCGGGGAGCACACGGTCACGGTGACGATCGCCGGCAGCAACGACCCGGTGGTGCTGGAGGCGGGGGCGACGACGGCGACGGGGGCGGTGACCGAGGACGCGGCGGCGACGCTGACCGCCTCGGGCAGCATCGCCTTCGCCGACAAGGACTGGCACGACACGCACACGGCGGGCGTCGCGGGGACGGGCAACCTCGGCACGCTCACCCTCGGCACCCTGACCGAGCCCGACCAGGGCACGGGCGGCGCGGTCGGCTGGAGCTACGCGGTGGACAACGCGCTGGTGCAGTACCTCGCCGCCGGCGAGACCCGCACCGAGAGCTTCACCGTCACCATCGCCGACGGGCACGGCAGCACGCTGCAAGTGCCGGTCAGCATCACCATCGCCGGCGTCAACGACGCGCCGGAGCTGAGCGCGACCGTCGCCGCCGCCACGGTGGGCGAGGACGACTCGCCGCTCGCGGCCGCGGGCAGCCTGGTGGTGAAGGACCCGGACACCAGCGACACGGTGGACCTCGCGGTGAGCGGCGTCGCGGCGACGAGCACGCTCGCGCTCGCCGGCGGCGACACGCTCGGCGGCCTGCTCGCGGCCAAGGGGCTCGACGCGGCGGGGCTCAAGGCGCTGTTCACCCTGGCGCAGACGAGCGGCATCGCGGCGGACGGCCCGGCCGGCTCGACGGTCGGCTGGAGCTTCGACGGCAGCGGGAAGTTCGACTTCCTCAACGCCGGCACGACCCTGACCCTGACCTACACGGTCGAGGCGACCGACCGGCTGGCGGGCGGCGGCGAGGCGGGCGGGTCGGACACCGCGACGATCACCATCACCATCGAGGGCGCCAACGACGCGGCGGTGATCGGCGGCACCACGACCGGCGCGGTGACCGAGGACAGCAACGTCGACGGCGACGGCTACCTGGTGGCGAGCGGCACCCTGACGGTGAGCGACGCCGACTACAACGAGGCCTTCTTCCAGGCGGTGAGCAACGCGTCGGGCACCTACGGCCAGTTCAGCATAACGGCGGACGGGCAGTGGACCTACCGCGTCGCCAACGCCGCCGTGCAGGGGCTGAACAGCGGGCAGACGGCGAGCGACAGCTTCACCTTCCACTCCGCCGACGGCACCGCGCAGGCCGTCACCATCACCATCCACGGCGCGGACGAGCCGGTCAGCAACACCGCGCCGACCGCCGGCAGCGACAAGATCATCCTCTCCACCGGCCTGACCGGCTCCGCCACCGCGAAGCTCCCCTTCGCGGTCTTCCTCGCCAACGACAGCGACCTTGAGACGCCGAACGGCCTGACCCTCACCGGCGTCGGCGGCGCGACGGGCGGGATCGGCGTCACCCTCGACTCGGTCAACGGCACCGTCAACATCACCACGCCGGGCACGGCCGGCACCGCCAGCTTCCAGTACACGGTCCAGGATGCCGGGGGGGCGAGCGCGACCGGCACGGTGAGCGTGGTGATCCTCGCCACCTCCTCCGGCAACGAGAGCATCAGCCTCGCCGGCCAGGTTCCCTACCAGGCGTCGTGGATTGACGGGAACTCGGGCGCCGACACGCTCAGCGGCAGCGTCAGCCTGGCCGGCGGGCTGCAGAGCGACTGGCTGTTCGGCAGCGGCGGCAACGACCGGCTCGACGGCGGCCTCGGCAACGACCGGCTGACCGGCGGCAGCGGCAACGACGTCTTCGTCTTCGCTAGGGGTTACGGCACCGACGTCATCACCGACTTCAACCCCTTCAACGGTCCGAACATCGCCGATCAGCTCGATCTCGACGTGGCGCTGGGCCAGCTCAGCATCAGCACCGGGCTGTTCGAGGGGGTGAACTCCACCTTCCTCACCTCGAGCGCCTGGGAGGCGGGCGATCAGCTGATCCTGAAGGGCTTCACCGCGACCCTGACCGCGGTCTCCATCATCTAGGTCGTGTGGGCAAACCTGATCCACAGTCGGATGGAGACAAGGGTGACGAAACCGGGGAACTGTCGGCGGTCTGGTCGCAGCGCGTGGCGATGCGGCGGCTGTTCCTCAGGCGGTTGATGAGGCGCTCGGGGCGGCTGCGCAGCGCGAGGCGGGAGCGGCTGACGCTGTGCCGGAGGTGGCGGTTCCGCTCGGTCGGAATCTCCGGTACCGCGCTGCGCTCGCGCGGGTTCTGGCGGATCAGGATGCGGGGTCGCTGGCACGCGCCTGCATCAGCGCGTCATGGTTCGAGCAGTCGGCCTCCTGCGCGGAGCTCACGTGCAGGGTGATGGGCAGACCGAGACCGGCGCGCTGGCCAGGATATGGAGCTTGCTCGTGAGGCCATCGCGCGAAGTGCCCTGAACCCGCCGGCGGCGCAGTGGCGCGCCCCGGCGATAGTGCTGCCGATCCTCTGCAGCAGGTCGGCCTCGCCGCCGCCATCGGCCAAGGCCTCCTGCCTCACCTCCCACCGACCGGCGGCGGTCCAGCGCCGGAACTGGCGGAACACCAGCTTCCGGTTCCCAGGTTCGGCCGGCAGATCGCGCCACGGCGCGCCAGTGCCGCGCGATCCATAAGATGGCCTCCAGCACCCGCCGGAGGTCGCGGGCCGGCCTGCCGCCGAGCGGACTGGCCGACACCGCGAAGAGTTCGAAGAAGGACCACTCCTCGTCCGCCAGACGTCCACGGATCACGCAATCACGTCCGCAGCCGCTTGGGAATCTCATCTGCCGGTCCGTCCAGGCGGCGCCCTGCAGACGGTCGCCTTCCGGCGGACCATCGTCACAACGGCTTCTGCGCCCGCTCCAGCAGCCGCGCGAAGAACCCCGGCTTCTTCGCCGGCTTCACCGCCTCCGCCCTCGTGGCGGCCGCGATCTCCTCCCGCGTCCGCTTCTCCTTCTCGGCGAGCCACTTCTCGAGGCTCATCCCCGCCTTCGCCGCCCGGCGCGCCTCGTAGGCGCGCTGGCCCTCGCTCATCCGCCGCGGATCGGTCCCGCCGCCGTTCTTGCCGCCCATCATCGCCCGGCCCCCAGGAATCGCGCGCTGTGTGACGCCCCGGCAGCCGCTCCGCAAGAGCGCCGCGCGGCCCGGCTTGCGCTCCGGCGCGCAGCCGCCACCATGCGCCCTCATGGACGCACGCGTGAAAGCCGGCATCTGGGTCTCGATGGCGCTGCGCCTGTCCGACATGGCCGGGCGCTCCGCCGCCGTGCTGCGCAAGGGCGACCCCGACAGCGGCGGCGTCCTCTGCGTCCTCCGCGGCCGCGAGGGCCTCGTCGTCCTCAGCCAGATCCGCGACGCCGAGGGCCGGCCCGCCTGGCTCCGCGCCACCGGCAACGGCCCCGTGGACCAGGCCGCCGCCGACGCCTACGTCGAGCGCCAGGTCAGGCGCGACCCCGACCTCTGGGTCCTCGAATTCGACGCCCCCGACCTCAAGCCCCCCTTCGAGGGTCGCCTCCTCTAGGCGCGCTTCCCTCCCCGGTCGCCTCAGGACGGCGTCACGAGCTTGAGGCCGACGATGCCCGCGACGATCAGGCCGATGCAGGCCAGCCGCGCCGCGCTCGCCGCCTCCCCGAACAGCGCGATGCCGAGGACGGCCGTCCCGAGCGTTCCGATGCCGGTCCACACCGCGTAGGCGGTCCCCAGCGGCAGCGCCTTCAGCGCGAGGCCCAGCAGGCCGACGCTGCCCGCCATGCAGGCCAGGGTGAACACGGTCGGGATCGGGCGCGTGAACCCGACCGTCCATTTCAGCCCGACCGCCCAGCCGATCTCCAGCAGTCCCGCGAGAACCAGAACGACCCAGGCCATCACAGACCTCCGCAAGGTCCATGGCAGGGCCGTCCCCACCGATGTCGCCGAAACGAGCGAGGCCGTCCTCGCCCCACCGCGCAGGTAGGCTCGGCGGACGCCACCGCAAGGCGGCGGCGTCGCGGCGGCTCATCCCCTGGCCGTCGACGCCGGCAGCGCCCGGCCTCACCGTCGCCGCGGCGACGGGCGCCCGGCCTCCGCCGCGACCACCGCCTGGCCCCGCCCCGGCCACACCCCCGGCCGCACCGACGCCGCGATCACCAGCCCGTACGCCGTGATCCCGAGCGCCACGCCGAGGAAGTGCCCCTCCAGCCCCATCCCTGCCCCGTAGGCCAGCGCCCACCCTCCGCCCACCGCCAGCGCCAGCCGCGACAGGCCGGCCACTGCCAGCCACCGCACCCGCGCCGCCCCGAGCGAGGCAAAATACAGCGCCATCCCCATCCCGAACCCGCCGTAGGCCGGCCCGATAACCGCGAGCGCCCGCGTCGCCACCTCCACCACGGCCGGGTCGCTCGTGAAGAACCCCGCGAAACCCCGCGGCATCGCCCCCACCGCGACCCCCACCGCCCCCGCCACCGCCAGCGCCACCAGTCCGCCCGTCCAGGCGATCCGCCGCGCCGTCGCCCAGTCCCCCGCCCCGACCGCGCCCCCCACCAGCGCCGTCAGCGCCGAACCGATCCCGAAGGCAAGCGGGATCATCAGGAACTCCAGCCGCGCCGCGATCCCGTAGGCCGCCACCGCCGCCGCCCCGTGCACCGCCACCTGCGCCGTCACCAGCACCGTCGTCAGGTTCGCCACCGCCGCCAGCATCGAGGCCACCAGACCGACCGCCAGGATCCGCCGGAACAACGCCGCCCGCGGCCGCACGCGCAGTGATGGCACGAAGCCCGCCCCGCCGCGCAGCACCACCACCGCCATCACCGCCGACGCCGCCCAGAACAGCGCCGCGAACGCCGCCCCCGCCCCCGCGAGCCCCATCCCGAGCGGCTCCATCAGCACCCAGGAGAGCGGCGGCAGCGCCACCCACACCACTCCCAGCACCCGCGCCGCCAGCGCATGCCGCCCCCCGCCGCGCAACACCGAGGCCAGCGTGTTCGCCACCCACGCCGGCACCGCCCCCGTCGCGAACAGCCAGACGACATAGGCCGCCCCCGCCTCGGCCGCCTCCGCCCCGGCCACGGCGCCGAGCACCGCCCGCGGGAACCCGCCGAGCGCCACCGCGAACACCATCCCTGCCCCGAGCGCGATCAGCAGCGCATGCAGCACCAGCGCCGAGGCCTCGTCCCGCCGCCCCGCCCCGAGCGAGCGCGCGATCGCCGACACCACGCCGCCGCCCATCGCGCCCACCGACATCTGCTGCATCAGCAGCGCGAAGGGCAGCGCCACCGCCCACCCCGCGAGCGCCGCCGTCCCCTGCCGCGCCGCGAGCCAGGTCTCCGCCACCTGCGCCGCCGCCTGCAGCGCCGCGTTCGCGCTCGTCGGCGCGGCCAGCGCCAGGATCCGGCGCAGGATCGCGCGCAGCGGCATCGGCGCCGGCGGCGCCTCGGCCGCGGCCGCCAGCGCCGCCCCGGCCCCCCCTGCCCCGCCGCCGTCAGCGGCCGTCATCCTCCCCCTCCCCGATCCCGGCGGCGAGCAGGAAGCGGCGCCGCATCGCCGGCGAGGCCCCCGGCCCCGGCAGCACCCGAACATCCTCCGGCCCGAGCGGCGCCCCGTCGGCGCGGCGCGCCACCGGCGCCACCACCTCCGCCCCGCTCGCGCGCTCCACCAGCACCGCCGCCGGTCCCGCAGGGTCGGCCATCCACCGGTCGCTCCAGCGCTTGAGGGCGAGATAGGCCGGGAAGAAGTCGCGCCCCTTCTCCGTCAACCGGTACTCGTGCCGCCCCCGTCCCGCCGCTTCGCCCGCCGCCCCCGCGCCCAGCGGCACGCGCTCAAGCAGTCCGTGCTCCACCAGGCTGCGCAGCCGCGCGCTCAGGATGTTCGGCGCGACGCCGAGATGCCGCTCGAACTCCTCGAAGCGCCGCGCCCCGTAGAAGGCCTCGCGCAGCACGAGGATCGCCCATCGCTCGCCGAGCACGGCCATGGACCGGGCCACCGGGCAGCGCATGCGGGTGAAGTCGGTCCGGACCACGGCAGGCCCTCCGCCCCATGACTTGCATCATGCAAGCAAAGAAGCTTGCGGATCGCAAGCCAGAACCCGGTCACGCCCCTTGCCGCCTACCCTCCGCCCCCGTTCCGAAGCAGCGGTCCCCCGCGTCCCCAAGCCCCGGCACGATGAATCCCCGCGCGTCGAGCCGCTCGTCCAGCGCCGCCGCGAACACTTCCACCTCCGGATGCGCCGCGCCGAGCCGCGCCACCCCCTCCGGCGCCGCCACCACGCAGAGCATCCGCACCCAGGGCGCCCCCGCCTCCTTCAGCCGCGCCACCGCCGCGACGGCGCTGCCCCCGGTCGCCAGCATCGGGTCCAGCAGCAGCGCCCCCCGGCGCCCCAGATCGCGCGGCAGCCGCACCAGGTACTCCCTCGGCCGCAGCGTCGCCTCGTCGCGCAACAGGCCGATGTGCCCCACCGGCGCCTCCGGCATCAGCCGCCGCACCCCCTCCAGCAGCCCGAGCCCGGCCCGCAGCACCGGCACCAGGCAGGGCTCCGGCGCGGCGAGCACGCGGTGCCGCATGGTGGCGAGCGGCGTCGCCACCGCCGTCTCCGCCTCGTCCAGCGCGCGCGTCGCCTCCACCGCGAGGATCGCGCCGACCTCGCCGAGCAGCCGGCGGAAGGCGCCGCTCGGCGTCGCCGCGTCGCGCAGCCGCGCCAGCCGGTCGCTCAGCAGCGCGTGCCGCACCACGCGCAGATTCGGCGGCCCCCCCGCCGCCCCCGCCCCGCCGCTCATCGGTCGGTTAGCCGGAGCTCGATGCGGCGGTTGCGCGCATAGGCCTCCGGCGTGTCGCCCGGATCGAGCGGCTGGGTGTCGCCGAACGCCGTCGCCGCCACCCGGTTGGGCGGCAGCCCTTCTTGGATCAGCAGCTGCGCCACGGCGATCGCCCGCGCCGCGGAAAGCTCCCAGTTGCTCGCGAACCGCGCGGTGCGGATCGGCGTGCGGTCGGCGTGCCCGTCCACGCGCAGGATCCACGCGATGTCCGGCGGGATCTGCCGCGCGATGTCGAGCAGCACGCGCGCGAGGTCGCGCACGCTGCGCTCGCCCGCCGCGCTCAGATCGGCCGAGCCGGGCGGAAACAGCACCTCGGACTGGAAGACGAAGCGGTCGCCCACCACCCGCACCTCCGGCCGGTCGCCGAGGATGCGGCGCAGCCGCCCGAAGAAGTCGGACCGGTACTGCTGCAGCTCCTCGACCCGCGCTGCCAGCGCCGCGTTCAGCCGCGCGCCGAGATTGGCGATCTGCACGTCCTTCTCGGCCTCCGCCGCCTCCGACGCCGCGAGCGCGGCGTTGACGCGCGCCAGCTCCGCACGCAGCGCCTCGATCTGGCGGTTCAGCAGCGCGAGCTGCGCCCGCGCGCTGTCGGCGAGTCGCGTCTGCTCGGCCGCCCGCGCCTGCGCCGCCTCGCGCGCGCGGGCGTCGGCCTCGGCGCGCGCGGCCGCCTCGGCCGCGCGGCGCGCCGCCTCCTCGGCCCGCGTCTCGGCCGAGCGCCGGCGCTCCTCCTCCGCCGAGGCGAGGCGCAACGCCTCGGCCTGCCTCATCTCCGCGGCGAGGCGCCGGCGCTCGGCCTCCTCCGCCCGGGCCGTGGCCTCCGCCGCCTCGCCCGCGGCCAGGCGCCGCAGCCGCTCCGCTTCCGCGGCGAGGCTGCCCGCCCGCGCTGCGGCGGCCTCGGCCTCGCGACGGCGCCGCTCCGCTTCGCTCGCCTGCTCGCCGGCCCGCATCGCCAGGGCCTCCGCCGCGCGGCGGCGGCGCGCCTCCTCCTCGGCGCGCGCCATCGCCTCCTGCGCCTGGCGCTCCAGCTCGTCGCGCAGGGCGGCGAGCGCCTGCACCTGCTGGCTCAGCCGGGCGATGTCGGACAGCCGCGCCTCGACCGTCTCGCGCTCGACGCGCACCTGGCGGTCCAGCGCCTCGGCCTCGCGCCGCATCGCCGCGAGGTCGCGCCGCGTCGCCTCCAGCGCCGCCCGCGCCTCGGCGAGCTGCGCGCGCGTCGCCGCGAGCTGCTCCCCGAGCACCGCGCGCTCGCGTTCCGTCGCCTCGCGCGCCTCGCGCTCCAGCGCCAGGCCGCGGCGCGCCTCGTTCAGGTCGCGCACCGTGCGCGCGGCGTCGCCGCCCGCCGCCTCGGCCCGCGCGAGCGCCTCGGCGAGGCGCTGCTCCAGCGTCGCCACCCGCTCCGACGCCCCGCGCGCGGCGAGGTCGAGGTCGGCGAGCCGCGCCGCCAGCCGGTCCCGCTCGGCGCGCGCCGAGTCGCGCTCCGCGCCGAGCCGGTCGCGCTCCTCGCGCAGCCCGGCGAGCTGGCGGGCCAGCGCCTCGCGCGCCGCCGCCGCCGCGCGCAGCTCCTCGGTGGTGCGGCCGAGGCTGCTGCGCAGCTCCTCCGTCTGCCCGCGCTCGAGCGCGAGCATCTCGCCGAGCTCCGCCACCTGCCGGTGCAGCCGGTCGAGCGCCTGGTCGCGCGAGGACAGCGCGACGGAGAGGAACCCCTGCGCCAGCACGAAGACCATCAGCACGAAGATGACGACCAGCAGCAGCGTGGACAGCGCATCCACGTAGCCGGGCCAGGCGTTGAGTCCGCCGCGGGCGCGCCGGCCGCCGCCGATCTCGGCCATGGCGGGCTAGGCCGGGACGGGCGGGGGGGCGCCGCCGCCCCGCAATCCCCGCCTCCCGCGGCCGGTCAACCCGACCCGGGGCCGGGTTTGCGCCCGGCGGAAGGGCACCGGAGGGCAGGCCCCTCCCGCGCGCGCCGCCGCGGCGCTCACCGCGGCTGCTCCTCCGCCAGCGCCGCGATGGTCCGCGCCACCAGCTTGATCTCGCTGCGCAGCTCCTCGGTCGCCTGGATGCGCCCCTGCGACACCTCCTCGAGCAGCCGCGCCATGTAGAGCTCGAGGTTGCGGATGTGCCCGCGCGTCGCCTCGTCCATCGCGCCCTGCGCCTGCGCCTCCGCGAGCCGCTGCAGCGTCGGCGCCAGCCCGGTCTGCGCCTCCGCCAGCCGCACCATGATCTGCTGGTTCGCCCGCATCTGGTCGGTCAGCACGGAGAGTCGCTCGGTCAGCGTCGTCAGCGCGTGCGAGGTCGCCCCGCGCGCCTCCTCCCCCCGCGCCAGGATGCGCTGCAGGCCCTCGAGGTTCTCCGCCGTCTGCTCCAGCAGCGCCTGCACGTAGGCGGGCACCGAGCCGCCCTCGCCCTCCGCGCCGAGCACGCCCGAGGACAGCCGCGTCACCCCCGCGAGCCACTCCTCCAGCTCGTTGTAGAAGCGGTTCTGCGCCTGCCCCGCCGTCAGGTCGAGGAACCCGAGCACCAGCGCCCCGGCGAGTCCGAGCATGGAGGCCGAGAACGCCGTCCCCATGCCGCGCAGCGGCTGCGCCAGCCCCGACTTGAGCTGGTTGAAGAGCTGGTTCAGGTCCCCCGACCCGACCGACATCCCCTGGATCACCTCCGCCACCGACCCGATCGTCAGCAGCAGCCCCCAGAAGGTCCCGAGCAGCCCAAGGAAGATCAGCAGCCCGGTCATGTAGCGCGACACCTCGCGCTGTTCGTCGAGCCGCGACCGGATCCCGTCCAGCATGGTCCGCGTCGCCAGTGCCGAGAGCGTCAGCCGGTCGCTCCGCCGCGCCGCCAGCATGTGCGCCATCGGCGCGAGCAGCCGCGGCGGCGCCAGCTCCGGCGCCCCCGGCAGCGGCTGGATGTAGGCCTCGAGCCACGCCACCTCGCGCCGCAGCGCCAGCACCTGCCGCACGGTCCAGAAGATCCCGAACAGCAGCACCAGGACGATGACGGTGTTGAGGATCGGGTTGGTGGCGAAGGCGTGCGCGAGCTCGGGGCTCAGCACCGCCGCGAGCAGCGCGACCGGCCCGAGGAAGGCGGCCATCTGCCAGAGGTAGCGGGCCGGCGAGGTCATCGCGTCACCGCCCCTGCGCCCGCCGCGTCGCGCCGCGGGCCTCCCGGCGGCCCGTCCGCGGGCGGCAGGATGTCCACCGCATCCACCCCCTCCTCCGTGCGCCCGAGCGGCCGCAGGTCGATCCGGGTCGGGTCCACGCCGCCCGCCACCAGCGCCCCCTTGACCGCCAGCGCCCGCGCCAGCGCAAGCCGCCGCTGCGCCGAGACCTCCATCCCCGGCGGCGCGGCCACCTGGGCGAGCACCGTCACCCGGCCGCCACCCTCCTTCGCCGCCGCTGCGAGCCGCCGCCCGATCGACTCGGCCGCCCGCGCCGTCTCGGGATCGAGCGCCGCCGCGGCGTCGGCACCGTCCGGTGCCCCGGCCGTGACCCGCAGGCGATACCCGCCTCCGGGCCCGCTCTCCACCCCGGCGAGCGGATCGGCGGCGGAGGCCTCTGCCGCACCGCCGCGCCGCGCCGCCACCGGCGCCTCCAGCGCCACCGGAGGCGGCGGCGCCGGTGGCGGCTCCGGCAGCAGGGCCGCCGTCCGCAGCGTCCCCTGCTCCTCCTCCATCGTCCCGCCAGCGGTCGGCGGGGCGCGCAGCAGCTCGATCAGCGGCGAGGGCATGGGCGGCGCCGCCGGCGGCCTCCCCGGCAGCGGCAGGCCATCGGGCCCGAACTCCGCCGCCGGCGCCCCGGCGTCGCCGTCTCCGCCCGGCATCGCCGCACCTGACGCCGCCAGGCTCCCCGCCGCGGCCGCCATCGCCACGGCCGCCGCCAGCCGCAGCGCGGCCGCCCGCGCCGCGCCGCCGCGTCCGCACCCCGCCATCGCCGCGCCGCCGGGGCGCGGCGCCAGGCGAAGCCCCGATTCCCGCCGCCGGATCACGCGGTCCACCCTAGGCCAGCCTGCGGCCTCGCGTCCATGCGCGCCCCGGATCACTGGCGGCGCGGCCCGCCGCTCATGGCCTCGGGCGTCCGTCCCCCTCCGCCGCGCCCTCCCGGACGCCAGCCGAGGCCGCCGCCGGCACCGTCCCGCCGCGCCCCGCGGCCGCCGCGATCCCCTCGGCCACCGCCTCGCGCAGCCGCGGCTGCAGCGCCGGGTTCCCCGCCACCACGTTCCCGTTCGCGTAGGGATCCCCGCCCTCCGGGTCGGTCACGAATCCCCCCGCCTCGCGCACCAGCACGATCCCCGCCGCGATGTCCCACGGCTTGAGGTTCAGCTCCCAGTACCCGTCGTAGCGCCCTGCCGCCACCCACGCGAGGTCGAGCGCCGCCGACCCGAACCGGCGGATGCCCGCCACCTGCGGCATCAGCCGCGCCAGGGTGTGGCTGAACTCCGCCTTGCGGGGTGCCCCCGCGAACGGGATCCCCGTCGCGAACACCGCCTCCCGGATGTCCCGCCGCGCCGACACCCGCAGCCTGCGCTCGTTGAGGAACGCCCCCTTCCCCTGCTCGGCCCAGAACATCTCGTCCGCCACCGGGCTGTACACCACCCCCGCCACGATCTCCGACGCCGCGCCGCCCCGGGCGCCGACCCGCCGCTCGACCCCCACGCTCACCGCCCAATGCGGGATGCCGTGCAGGAAGTTCGTGGTGCCGTCGAGCGGGTCGACGACCCACCGCCAACGCCACTCCGCCTCGCCCCCCTCCCCGCTCTCCTCCATGAGGAAGGCGAAGTCCGGCCGCGCCCGCGAGAGCTCCGCCCGGAGCGTCTCCTCCGCCCGCAGGTCCGCCTGCGAGACGAAGTCCGACGGCCCCTTCACGCTCACCTGGAGCTGCTCGACCTCCCCGAAGTCGCGCAGCAGCCGTCGCCCGGCCTTGCGGACGGCGGTGGTGAGCACCTGCATCGCAGGCGACATGCGGGGAGAGGGCGGGGGCATGACTCGGGCCTGAACGCGCGAGGGAACACCGGTTCGTCGGCGCCGCCGGCGCCGCACGACGACGCCACGTCCTCGCCACCCCCGGCCCGCCGCGCGCATCGCGGACCGGACGGCGGCCGGACGGATGGAGGGGCGGAGGGGCACCCGAGGCGTCCGAGGCGCCCCCTCCGCCCGTCCATCCACCCCGCCGCGCGCCTCCCCGCCGGGCCTCGCCCGGCCGGTCCGGCGCCACGCGTCAGCCCTTCGCCCGCTCCACGTAGGAACCGTCCGTGGTCCGCACCACGATCCGCTCCCCGGCCGTGATGAAGGGCGGCACCATGGTCCGCACCCCGTTCTCGAGCACGGCGGGCTTGTAGGAGGAGGCGGCGGTCTGCCCCTTCACCACCGGATCGGCCTCGGTCACCGTCAGCGTCACCGTCTCGGGCAGTTCCATCGAGACCGGCTCGCCCTCGATCAGGCGGAGGCTGACGGTCATGTTCTCCTGCAGGAAGGGCAGGCGGTCGCCGAGGATCTCCTTCGGCACGGAGATCTGCTCGTAGGTCTCGGGGTCCATCAGGACGAGGTTGTCCCCGTCGGTGTAGGAGTAGACGTACTCCTTGTCCTCGGTCGTCAGCCGCTCGACGGTGTCGGAGGTGCGCCAGCGCTGGTCCTTCTTCGCGCCGGTCTTGATGTTGCGCATCTCCACCTGGATCACGGCCGCGCCCTTGCCGGGGATCATGATGTTCTGCTTGAGGATGGTGTAGCGCTGGCCTTCGAACTCGATGACCATGCCAGGGCGCATCTGGTTGGCCTGCATCTTCGCCATGGGAGTCGCGTCCGGATCGGGTGGTGGAAAGGAGCAATGCCGAACCGCCCGCGCATGCCTGGGCGGGCGGTGGGAGCCGGCGTCGGGCGGGGAACTACACGGGCGGGAGCAACAGGGCAACGGGCGCCGGCCTCGCGGCTGAGGGCCGCTTTCATCGGCCTTCCTCGGCGCCGGACCGCCCTGGATCGCCGAGGCGGTGCAGCCCACCCGGCATGGCTTGGCAGGGACGGCGCCGACTGGAAGGCGCGGCATTGCCTCGACGCGATGCCGGCGCACGACCGGGCGATGACGGAATCGCCCGGCCCTCCCTCGTCGAATGCATCGTGCGCCGCCCGGCCGGCCTCGGCGGTGCGGCGGCCCGTCGCGGAGACGATGCCGGGCGCGCTGCGGACCAGGGGTCGCGAGGCAGGTCGGCGCTTCCATGGGGAGGAAGGTGGCGATCGCCTCGGGATGTCCCTTCCGGCGATCCGGCAATGGCCTCGGGGATCGGGGCGGCGGGATTCGAACCCACGGCCTCCTGTACCCAAAACAGGCGCGCTACCAGGCTGCGCCACGCCCCGCACGCGCAGCGCAAACTATGGGCAGGAGGGGACACCGGCAACCCTCGCCGTCCGACCCGGCCAGGCGCGGCCAGACCTGACGAAGAGGAGCGTCAGGGCGCCGTGCCGAAGATGCGGTGCAGCACCCGGTCGCCGACCCGAATGCCGAGCCGCTCGGCGGTGCCGCCGGCAAGCTCCAGGGTCGCCCGCACCGGCCCGCCGCTCGGGATCGGCGCGAGGCTGTGCGGCACCGTCCGCTCGGCGATGCGGTGGATGCGCCCGTCCGCGGCGATGAACAGCATGTCGAGCGGGATCAGAGTGTTGCGCATCCACATGCTCGATTCGCGCGGGGTGCCCCAATCGAACAGCATGCCTTCGTCGGGCGCGACGTGGTCGCGGAACATCAGCCCCACCATCTGCTGATAGGGTTCCACCGCCATCTCCACGCGGAAGGCGTGACGCCGCGCGCCGTCGCGGCTGACGATCACCAGCGTCTCCTGTGGCAGGCGCGGCTGCGGCTCGCTGATGCCGGGCTGGGCGCGGGCGGCCCGCGGCACCGGCGGAAGCGGGCCGAAACCCGCAAGGAACAGGCCATGGACAAGGGCAAGGAGGTCTCGGCGGCGGAGGCGGATCGGCGGCATGGGTCCGATCTATAGCGCGGGGGCATGGCGCCGTCCCGCCCGCCGGCAGGCGAGCGAAGGCCCCGGTCGCGCCAGGCGCCGCACGGTCGTGCCTCGGCGCGCGAGACGCTACCGGCCCGCCCGCTCTCGTTCTTGTGTATTCACGCGCAAAACGTTTCGACGATCTCATTCTTGTGCGGGGCGAAAGGGATGCGGCCCGATGCCGCGCGGCCCGCTCGCCATGGCCGGAGGCGCGCGGGCATTCACGCGCAGCGGTCGGGACGGTTCGGGACGAGGTCGAAGATGCGGCACAAGGATTGGACGGTCGCGAAAAACCGCTCGGAGGCGCAAGCACGGCACCGCACCGACGCCACCCTGCGCCTGCTCCTGTTCGGCGAAAAGGCGGCGCGCGCCCTGTTCGCCACGGCCCTCATCGCCACCACCGCGGCGCTCTGCGCGGTTGCGCTGATGGGGCCAGATGTGCTCGCTTCGACGCGGGCGGAGGCCCTGCCGAGCATGTGGAGCCGCCTGCGGCTCGCCCTCTCCGGGATGTTCGGCTGAGGGCGGGCTCGCGAAGCGCGGCGCTCAGGCCGGGTCCCCGACCAGGCGGTCGCGGAGCATGCCGAGGAAGGCCCAGCCCCCCGGCGTCGGGCTCACCAGAACATTGCGCCGGCACGCCGGGTCGCTCACGCGGCGCACGAGGTCGAGCGCCGTCAGGCGGTCGAGCGCCCGGGTCATAGCCGGCCGCGGGATCGCCAGCATGTCGGCCAGGGCGCAGCAGGTGCGCGGCTCCTCTCCGTCATGGACGACAAGCAGAACGGCGAGCTGGCGCAGCGTCAGGTCGCGACCGACTCCCGGCACGAGGGCCCGCACCAGCAGCCGCAGGGGATCGAGGGTCGCACCCGCTCCCGGCGGCGCGGCGCCGCCGGTCCGGGAGGCACGGGACCTTCCCTTGGGTCCTGGCAGACGCCGCCGGCGGTCGGCGGCGGGAGCGTTCCACAGGAGCGGCAGGCCGGTCTGGCGGCCGCCGATCGGAATCCTTCGGGACGGATCGGACGAGGGGGACATCGGGGGGGCGGACTCGCTCTGGCGCAGCAGGGGGCACCTCAAATACAACCATAAGTTGGTTCTGATGGCAATGACTCGCTTCAGATGCGGATCTGGTCCGGAGGGTCTAGAGCGGATTGCTTGGTGAGTTGAACGGCCGGTTCGGGTCCGCGTTGGGCTGGCTTTGGAGGGTCCGAAGCCATGGCGTTGTCGGTCGATCTGCGGGAGCGCGTGCTGGCGGCGCATGAGCGGCGCGAGGGCAGCCAGCGCGTGCTGGCCGAGCGGTTTGGGGTGGCGGTTGGCACGGTGAACGGCTGGCTGCGGCAGGCCGGCGCGGGCCGCCGCGCCCCGCTGCGCCGCCGCGGCGGGCGCGCCGCGCTTGGTGGTGCGGGGCCGGAGGAGCTGACCGCCCTGGTGGCCGAGCGGCCGGACGCCACGCTGGCCGAGTACGCCGCGATGCTGGCCGAGCGGGTGGGACGGCGGTTCAGCCCGGCCGTGCTGTGCCGGGCGCTGCGGCGTGCTGGCCTGCGGCGCAAGAAAAAACCTGCACGCGAGCGAGCAGGAACGGCCCGATGTCGCCGCCGCACGGGCAACCTGGCGGGCGGAGGTCATGGATCAGGTCGATCCCGACCGGCTCGGGTGGCGTCCCGTGTGGTGGTGTAGGAGGGTCAGAGCCCGGGGCGCGTAGCGAAGCCCCTGGTGGAG
>NZ_BMKS01000004.1 GCF_014644455.1 Caldovatus sediminis
CTCCTCAGCGAAGACAGCGAATCACCATCACAGCCAAGCCGGAATCCCCCACGAGCCAGACTCAGGTGCCGTGCGTATGATCCCCTGCTCGCCGGTGCGGGCCGGCGGCCTCGCCGCTGCGGCGCTCGTTGCGCAACGCGGAGCGCCGGAGGGAACGAGGCTGCCCGGCAGGAATCGCGGCCCGGGCATCCGCCTTGCGGCGCTGCCGGGCCGGGAGCCCCGGGCGCGGCCGACCGCTGCGCGAGGGGTCGGGCTGCCACGGCGGACCGGTTCTCTCGCGCGGGCGCGGGCCGCCCGTCCCGCGCGGCCTTGGCGGGTTTCGGTCGCCTTCGGGCCGCCGCGCAGCGCGGGAGGGCCCGGCGCCTGCCGACAGCGACGGGACCGAGGCGAAGGCCCCATTCCGGGCCCGGGAGATCGCCAGGGCCATCCGGACCGCACGGCCCGCGCCCACTCCCGGCATGGGAGCCGGTCGCTCAGGCGATGCCGCCGCGACCCGGCGAGGGCCGCGCCGCCGCCTCCGTGGGCAGGGTGACGGCCGCGACCTCGGTCCACAGGTCGCGCACCGGCTGCGGCAGGGCCTGCACCAGCTTGCCGACCTGCCCCGGGTCCATGTGGTGGGCGAGGACGCGGAACACGGCCTGCGCCGCATCGCGCGGCGCCACCGGCCGGGTGGCGCGAAGGCCGGCCTCGACCTGCGCCAGGAAGCCCTCCAGGGTCCGCACCCGGTCCGGCTGCCGCGTCGGCTCGAAGCCCTCGTAATAGAGGCCACGGACAAGCAGCGGGAGCTGCGCCCCGACATGCGCCGCGAGCTCCAGCGGCACGCGGTCGCGCAGCGTGTGGAGCACGGCGCCGAGCACCCGCCAGGCGAGGTGGCGGTCGGGGCCGATCCGCGCCTCGATCTCGCCGAGCCAGACATGCGTCGTCTGGAGCGTCTTGTCGAAGACCTCGAGTCCGGTGGTCGCCATTCCATCCTCCCCCCTCCCGCATCGCGGCCCGGGCGGCGCGGGGTCACGCCGCTCGAACGCGGCACGCCGGGGACGGTTCACGGCCGCGCCGCGCGGTGTGCGCCGCCGGTCGGTCGCCCCGCCGTCCGCGCCGCGTCGTTGGCGGCGCCGGCGTCCTGCCGGCGGGCGGCGTGCGCGCCCTCGCGGAACTCCTCGACCATCTTGCGGCAGAAGGCCGGCAAGTCCTTCGGGCTTCGGCTGGTGACGATGCCCTGGTCGGTCACCACCTCCTCGTCCACCCATCGGGCGCCCGCGTTGCGGAGATCGGTCCGCAGCGAGGGCCAGGAGGTGACGCGCCGGCCACGCACCCCGTCGGCCTCGATCAGCATCCAGGGGCCGTGGCAGATGGCGGCGATCGGCTTGCCGGTCTCGACGAAGTGGCGGACGAACTGCACCGCCTTCGGGTCCGTGCGGAGCTGATCGGGGTTGATCACGCCGCCCGGGAGCACCAGCGCGTCGTAGCGTTCCGGGTTCGCCTGGCCGAGCGGCTGGTCCACGGGGATGGGATCGCCGCGGTCGTGATGGTTCCAGCCCTGGATCGTGCCCGACCTGGGCGAGACGACGTGCACCTGCGCGCCGGCGTCCCGGAGCGCCTTGACCGGCTGCGTGAGCTCCACCTGCTCGACCCCGTCCGTTGCCAGCACGGCGACGCTGCGTCCGCTGAGTTCGGAGGCCATTTGCGCCTGCTCCCCTGTCGTGGGTTGATCGCGACTCAAGGCCGCCACGCGGCCCCGGGTTTCTGCCGCGCGCGCATCAGGCAGGCGGCCTGCCTCCCGGTCGCGTGACTCCGGCACGCCGGCGATGTCGCGGTGCTCAGGCGACCGCCGCGTTCGCCATCAGGGCGACCACGAACAGCAGCGCGGCGATGACGAGGAACACGCCGAACAGGACCCGCGCCACCAGGCTGGCGGCCGCGGCGATGCCGGCGAAGCCGAGCGCGCCGGCGACGATGGCGACGACGAGGGCGATTGCCGCCCAGCTGAGCATGGCTGGCCTCCTTCGCCGCGGCGGCGCGATGTCGCAGCCGATGACGCAACCCTGCCCCGGTTCCCCGGTTTCCCCGTTCGCCGAGCCCAGCCGGCCGCCATCGGGAGCGCGCCGGCCGGCGCGGCCTTGTCGCGACCCTCAGCGCGGGCGGTCCGGTCGCGCCGCAGCGGATGCCGCCCTGCCGTTGCGCGCGTCGGGGTCAGCCCCGTTCGCCGTCGCGGCCGTGCCGCCGCCGGGCGAGGCTCACCCCGCCGCCCGCCAGGCCGAATGCCGCGCCGAACGCGAGCGCCGCGGCCGGGGCGACCTGCGGCGCGGCGAGGAAGGTCAGCGCGACCAGGGTCGAGCCGAGCGTCTGCCCGCTCAGCCGCGCCGTCCCCTGCAGCCCGCCCGCGCCGCCGCTGCGCGCCCGCGGCGCGGCGCCGAGCATCGCACGGTTGTTGGGCGTCTGGAACAGCCCGAAGCCGACGCCGCAGAGCGCCACCAGCGCGATGAAGCCGGCGACCCCGACCGTCCGCGGCATCGCCGCGAGCAGCGCGAGCCCCACCGCCGTCAGCGCGCCGCCGATCGCGCACAGCGTCGCGGTGGAGAAGCGGTCCGACAGCCGCCCGGCGAGCGGCGCCATCACCGCCACCGCGATCGCCCAGGGCGTGATCAGCAGCCCGGTCTCCACCTGGTCGCGCCCGAGGTCGTGCTGGAGCAGGAAGGGCAGGGCGATGAAGGCCATCATCTGGGCGGCGAAGTTGCAGACCGAGGCGGACACGGCGAGGCCGATCACCCGCACCCGCAGCAGGTCGAGCGGCAGCAGCGGCGCCGGCGCGCCGTGTTCGCGCCGCACCAGCGCCACTCCGGCCGCGATGCCGCCGCACAGCGCGAGCAGGCCGAGCACGGGGCGCGCGGCGAGCCCGTAGAGCCCGACGAAGACGAGGCCGAACGCGGCGGCGTTCAGCGCCGCGGCGAGCGCATCGAAGCGGCCGCCCAGCGCGCTGCGCGTCGCCGCGTCGCGCGGCAGGCTCGGCGCGGCGAGCGCGAGGCCGAGCAGCGCCAGCGGCAGGTTCGCCGCGAACATCCACGGCCAGTCGGCCACCGCCAGCACCGCCGCCGCGACGCTCGGCCCCGCCGCGGTGGAGATCGCGACCACCATCGCGGTGTTGCCGATGGCGCGGCCGAGCTGGGCGTGCGGATAGCTGAAGCGCAGCAGCGCCGGCTGCACGCTCATCGCCGCCGCGCCGCCCAGCCCCTGCGCCAGCCGGGCCGCGATCAGCACCGGCAGCGACGGCGCCAGGGCGCAGGCGGCGGAGGCGAGGCCGAACACCGCAGTGCCGGCGAGGAAGACGCGCCGGTGCCCGACGCGGTCGCCGAGCGCGGCGAAGGGCAGCAGCGTCGCGACCACGGCGAGCTGGTAGGCGTTGACGATCCACACCGCCGTCGCCGGCTCGGCCGCGAGGTCGCGCGCGATCCCGGGCAGCGCGACGTTCACCTGCGCGGCGAGCAGGACGGAGATGCCGATGACCAGCAGCACCGACGCCACCGCCCGGCGCCGCTGCGCCGGCGGCAGCCCGTCCTCGTGCGCGGCAGGCGCGTGCATGCCGTCCGGGAGGCCGTGGTGCCGGGGCAGGCGCGGGTCAGGCGATCCGGATCACCACCTTGCCGAGATGCGCCTGGCTCTCCAGGTGGCGGTAGGCGTCGCGCGCCGCCTCGAAGGGGAAGACGCGGTCGATCACCGGCTGGATCGCGTGCAGCGCGATGGCCCGGTTCATCGCCTCGAACATCGCCCGCGAGCCGACGTAGATGCCGCGGAAGAGGATGTTCCGGCGCATCAGCGGCGCCGGGTCTATCTGCCCGCCGGCGCCGGCCAGCGCCGCGCCGATCTGGTGGATCTGCCCGCCGAGGCGCGCGGCGCGGATCGAGCGCGGCAGGGTGCCGGGGCCGCCCACCTCGACGACATGGTCCACGCCGCGCCCCGCCGTCAGCTCCAGCACGCGGTCCTGCCATTCCGGATGGGCGCGGTAGTTCACGCCGGCCGCGGCGCCGAGCTCGGTCGCGCGGGCGAGCTTGCCGTCGCTCGAGGAGATCACGATCGGCCGCGCCCCGCCGGCACGGGCGAATTGCAGCGCGAAGATGGACACCCCGCCGGTGCCGAGCAGCAGCACCGTCTCGCCCGGCTGCAGCGGCCGCGGCCCGCCATAGAGCGCGTTCCAGGCGGTGACGGCGGCGCAGGGCAGCGTGGCGCCGGCCTCGAAGGAGAGGTGGTCGGGCAGCCGGACCAGCGCGTCCTGCTCGAACAGCACGTGCTCCGCCAGCACGCCGTCCGTCGTGCCGCCGCCGAGCGCGACCGCCGCGGCCTCCTCGGTGATCTCGCCGCCGAGCCAGCGCGGCATGAACAGGCCGGCGACGCGGTCGCCGGGGGCGAAGCGGGTGACGTCGGGCCCGATCCCGACCACCTCGCCGGCGCCGTCGGAAAGCGGCACCAGGCCCGGCTTCACGCCGGCGCCGCGGCCGTAGCGCCCGGTCGCGACCATCAGGTCGCGGTAGTTGAGCGAGGCCGCGCGCATGCGCACGAGGACCTGGCCGCGCGCCGGGCGCGGCGTCTCCGCCTCGGTCAGGGTGAGGTCGTCGATCCGCTCCGCGCGGGGAAGCCTGTAGAGCCGCATCGCGCCGATCCCTCCGCTTGTCGTCGGAGGGACGGCTTAAGCCGTGCCCGCGCGTGGCGCAACGGACCGCCCCGGAGGGGGCGGGGCCTCAGGCCGTCGTGGTCGGCGGGTGTCCGGGCCTGCCGATCACGTCCTCGATCCAGGTCAGCGCCGCCACGGCGCGCGGGAAGCCGAGCGTCGGGATGGCGAGCAGCGCGACCTGGCGCAGCGCCTCCGGCGCGAGACCCTCCTCCAGGCCGCGGCGGCAGTGCGAGTGCACGCCGCCCTCCGACCCGGCGCCGATGGCGAGGGCGAGCTTCACCAGGCGCCGCGCCTTCGCCTCGATCGGGCCGCTCGCGGCGCAGGCGGCGCCGAGCGCGGAGTAGGCGCGGTAGAGCTCGGGATAGGCCTGCGCGACCTGGGCGGCGGCGGCGGGCAGGGAGGTGCGGTTCTGCATCGCGGATTCCTTCTGCTGGCGGGGGTGCGACGCCGCGGGATCAGCCGGGCTTCCCGTCGGCCCGCGGGGCGATCAGGATCGGCGCGAAGCCCCACAGGAACAGGGCGAAGGCGGCGAGCCACAGCGCGCCGGCCAGCGCCAGGCCGGCGCTGCCCGGCAGGACAAGCGGGCCGAAGGCGCGCGCGAGCGCCGCGAGCGGCAGCAGCACGTAGCCGAGCACCGCGGAGGGCGGCGCGCGCAACGCGCGCCCGGTGTGGCCGAGCGTCGCGCGGGTCATCACCGCGAGGATCATCAGGGCGATCGCGCCGATCGCCTGCACGTGGAGCCAGTTCGCCGCCCAGTCCGCGCCGGCGAGCAGGTGGAGCGCCTTCAGCCCCAGCGCGATCGGGATGAACAGGTAGGCGAGATGCAGTACCCAGAGGATCGGATCGCCGAGCGTCGCCAGCCCGTGCCAACGCGACAGGCGGAGCAGCGCGAGCAGCGCGGCGGCGGCGGCGGCGATCCCGGCGAGCGTCGTCTCCCTGGCCACCAGGTCCACCAGCGCGACGGCGAGCAGCGCCAGAACGGCGCCGGCGTCCACGCCGGGGATCGGCCGCAGCGTCGCGTCGCGCCCCTGCCTGCGCAGCGCGTTCACCGTAAAGGACGGCACGATGCGCCCGCCGATGAGCCCGACCAGGAGGAGGGCGAGGTTCAGCATCAGGTGCTCGCCTGCCTCCCAGGTGTCCCGGAACCAGCCCGCCGCGTCCCCGAGCATCAGCAGGTCGCCGATCCAGAAGCCGAGGACCACCGCGGGCGGGCCGAACAGGCGCGCCCTGCCGGATCGCACCAGGGCCGGCAGGACGGTCAGCAGCAGCGCCGGCAGCGGCAGCAGGGCGAGGGTGGCGGCGAGGCCGACCGGCGCCGGCGAGCCCGGCGCGAGCGCGAGGCGCGCGAGCACGAACAGCGCCACCGGCAGCGCGAGCGGTGCGCCGCCATAGGCCGGGCGCGCGGTCCAGTTCGGCACGGCGGTGAGGAGGAAGCCCGAGATCGCCGCGCCGACGAATCCGGCCAGCATCTCGTGCGCGTGCCAGTGCGCGAGCGGCAGCGGTCCCTCGGGAAGGCCGGCGCCATGCAGCGCGGCGACCCAGGCCGCGATCACCGCCACCGCGACGAGGCCGGCGAGCAGGAAGAACGGGCGGAATCCCTGCCCGAACAGCGCGAGGCGCGTGCGGGGACGGGGGTTGGAGGCAGCGGTCGCATCCATCGGGGCGGAACCTCAGCCGGCGGTCAGGGTGGCGGCGCCCGCCTGCCGCCCGATGGCGGGCGGGATCGGCGTGCCGGCATCGAGCTGGCGGAAGGGGCCGCGCGGACCGCCGGCGGCCAGCAGCACGCCCCAGCCGAAGTGGAAGTACCAGCCGTGCAGGTCGAGGCGCCCGTCGGCGGCGCGTTCCGCCACGAACGGATAGGTGGCGAGGTGACGCAGGCTCGCCAGCACCGCGGCCTGCTCGGCGAGGCGCCCGACGAGCGCGCGGTCGGCCTCGGTGACCAGGCCCTCCATCTCCTCGCGCACCTCGGCGGCGACCGCGACCCAGTCGGAAACGAAGGCGAAGCGCTGCGCCGCGTGGTCGTGCTCGACCAGGCAGCGGACGCCGGCGCAGAAGGAGTGGCCGAGCACGACGATGTGGCGGACGCCGAGGCCGACGACGCCGAACTCGATCGCGGCCGCGGTCCCGTGCGGGCGCCGGTCCTCCTCGTAGGGCGGAACCAGCGCGGCGACGTTGCGGACCACGAAGAGTTCGCCCGGCGCGGCGCCGGTGATGATGGCGGGATCGGTGCGGCTGTCGGAACAGGCGATCACCATCACCTCCGGCCGCTGCCCGTCGCGCAGGAGCGTGTCGTAGAGGTCGGCGTCGGTCTCGAAGTGGCGCCGGCGGAAGCGTTCGAAGCCTTCCACCATGCGGCGCAGGGCGCCGTCGGCGGTTCCGTGGGCGGACCCGTCCATGCGCGCGCCAAGTCCCTTCAGGGCTGCTGCTGCCGTCGGGCGACCATCTCGGCGGCCAGCGCGGCCATCGCCTCCGGCCCGAGCCAGCGCCGGGCGAGGGGAGTCAGCACCGTCTCCTCGTGGGCGAGGTGCTTGCGGTGGCCGGCGACGAACTCCCGCGCCGCCTCGGCGAATCCCGGCTCCGGCACGCCGCCCCTGGCGATGCGGCGCAGGCCGGAGGCGATGTCGGCGATGAGCCGGCGGTCGCGCCGGTGCTCCTCGCGCAGCTCGTCGAGCACGCCGGCCTCGTCGAAGGCGGCGAGCCGAGGGTACAGCGAGCGCTCCTCGTCGGCGACGTGCAGCGGCAGTTCCCGCGTCAGCCAGCGCAGCAGCACGACGGCGATGCCGCGCGCGGCGCGCGCCTGGGGCTCCCGCGCGACGCGCTCGAGGTGGCCGAGCAGCGCGGTCTGGCGCGCGTGCTCGGCGCTCAGGAAGGCGAGGGGATCGTCGAGCAGCGCCGCCTGGATCGGCGCCACGTCGGCGCCGGACGCGGTGGGGGGCGCGTCGTCGGGGGGCATGGCACGGCGTCCTCTACTGGACGAGGGGCCCGTCGGTGGCGGCGCCGTCGAGGGCGAAGCCCTCGATCCGGGCGCGGCCGGCCAGGATGCCGACGTACTGATGGACGGCGCGGCGCCAGCTCGCCTCGCGCAGCCAGGCGGCGATCCGCGGCGCGACGGCCTCGAAGGGCAGGTCGCGCCCGGGCTCGTGGCGCAGCAGGCGCAGGAGGTGGAAGCCGAAGCGCGTCGCGACCGGGGCCGGGTGCACCTCGCCCGGCGCGAGGGCGCGCAGGGCGGCCTCGAATTCCGGCACCGTGGTGCCGGGCTCGATCAGGCCGAGGTCGCCCCCCTGCGCGCGCGAGGGGCAGGCGGAGCGTTCCCGGGCGAGGGGCGCGAGGCGCTCCGGGTCGGCCAGGACCTCGGCGAGCAGCGCCGTCGCCTCGGCCTCGGCGGCGCGGCGCGCGGCCTCGTCCTCGGGGTCGGCGGCGATCAGGAGGTGCTGCGCGTGCCAGGCCTCGGGTGCGCGGAACCGGTCGCGGTTGGCCTCGAACCAGCGGCGGCAGGTCGCCTCGTCCGCCTCCGGCACCGTGATCTCGGCGGCGAGGAGGCGGCCGACCGCCTCCTCCTCCGCGCCGTCGAAGCCGCGCCGCGCGGCCTCGGCGAGCAGGAGCTGGCGCACCACCAGCGCCTGCGCCGCCGCGTGGTATGCGGCCTCGCGCGACGCCGCGGGGTGGTGCTGCATCTCGGCGGCGATGCTCCGCTCCGGGATCTCGACGCCGTCCACGCGGATCATCGCGCGCGCTCCCCTCAGGCCGTGCGGGCGCCGCCGCGCCGGCGGACGATCTGGTAGGGGCGGACCAGGTAGCCGACCGGAGCCGACCAGATGTGCACCAGGCGCGAGAAGGGGAAGACCACGAACAGCGTCAGCCCGAGCAGGATGTGCGCCTTGAACACCCAGCCGACGCCCACGAGGTAGGACGCCGCGTCGGCCTGGAAGGTGAGGATGTGCTGCGCCCAGAGCGAGAGCTGCGTCATCACCGAGCCGTCACGGTGCGCCAGCGAGAAGGGGATCGTCGCCAGGCCGAGCACGAGCTGCAGCCAGAGCAGCCCGAGGATGGCGATGTCCATCACGCTGGAAGTCTTGCGGATGCGCGGGTCGTAGAGCCGGCGGTGCAGCAGCATCGTCAGCCCGACGAAGCAGATGATCCCCGCCGCGCCGCCCGAGACGATGGCGAGCATCTGCTTCTGCGCCGGGGTGATGACGAGGCCGTAGATCGCCTTCGGCGTCAGCAGCCCGACCGTGTGGCCGACCAGCAGGAACAGGATGCCGATGTGGAACAGGTTGCTGCCGATGCGGAGCTGGCGCGCGCGCAGGAGCTGCGAGGAGCCGCTGCGCCAGGAGTACTGCTCGCGCTCGAAGCGCACGAGGCTGCCGAGCAGGAATACGGCGAGCGCGATGTAGGGATAGATGCCGAAGGCGAGGTGGTGCAGGAAGTCGGACATGGCGGGAATCAGCCTCCGCTGAGCGTCGCGACGCGGCGGAGCGCGGGGCGGCGCGTTGGCATCGGATCGGGGTTGCGGCGGGCGGCGCGCAGCTTCGCCGCCAGCGCGGCGCCGCCGCACTCGGCCTCCGCGTCGGCGCCGGGGCCGAAGACCACGGGGGCCTCGGCGTAGGCGGCGTCGAGTTCCTCCGGCGTCGGGTCGGGCGCGTCGGAGAGGGGCACGGCGCCGGGCCTGGCGCCGGCGACAAGCAGCGCGGCGCGGAGCACCGCGGCATAGGCGCTGCCGCGGGCGAGAAGGCGGCCGTGCAGCAGGTCGAGCACCGGCGCGGCGTTGCCGAGCAGCTCGGCCCCGCGCGCGGGCTCGACCGCCGCGAACTCCAGCAGCATCGGCAGGTAGTCCGGCAGCTCGCCCGCCGCGGGCGCGAGGCCCGCCGCGGCGTAGATGCCGGCAAGCTCGACCATGGCGGGCCCGCGCTCGCGCGAAACGCCGTGGACGTGCTCGAACAGGTTGAGGCAGAGGCCGCGCGTGCGGTCGAACAAGCCCACATAGGCCTCCTGCAGGTCGAGCAGGTCGCCGGCGCCAAGCTCCGCGAGGAGGCGGTCGAGGTCCGGCATCGCGGGCGCCAGCGCCGGATCGGCGGCGAGCGCCGCCCGCACCTCGGGCAGCGCCACCCGCAGTTCCTCCGTCGGGTAGGCAAGGAGCGCGGCGAGGGCGCGGAGGGAGAGGCGCATGGCGGTCACACCTCCTCCGCCTGCTTCGCCGGCGGCGCGGCGGCGCGGGCGGCCGGGCGCGCCGGTGCGGGCTGCGCGCCGCCCGCCGCGGGCACGCGCCGGATCTCCACCCGCGGCGACTGCAGGCCGGCGGAGGCCGGCCTGGTCGAGAACAGGTTCGCGCTGGTGGAGCCGCCGGTCGAGCAGCCGTTGCCGAAGGTGAAGCCGCAGGCGGACTTCAGGTCGAAGGCGTTCTCCGCGTACTCGCGGTGCGTCGTCGGGATGACGAAGCGGTCCTCGTAGTCGGCGATCGCCATCAGCCGGTACATCTCCTCAACCTGCTCGAGGCTGAGGCCGACCTGCTTCAGCACATCGGCCTCGATCCGCCCCTCGACGGTGCGGGCGCGCATGTGGATGCGCATCGCCATCATGCGCTGCAGCGCCAGCACCACCGGCGCCTCGGCGCCGGCGGTGAGGAGGTTGGCGAGGTAGCGGACCGGGATGCGCAGCGACTTCACGTCCGGCAGGCCGCTCTCCTCGTCCCAGCCGATGTGGCCGGCCTGGTGCGCGCCCTGGATCGGCGAGAGCGGCGGCACGTACCAGACCATCGGCAGGGTGCGGTACTCGGGGTGGAGCGGGAAGGCCACGCCCCACTCGATCGCCATCTTGTAGACCGGCGAGCGGCGCGCGGCCTCGAGCCACAGCTCCGGCACGCCGTCGGCGCGCGCCTGCGCGATCACCGCCGGGTCGCTCGGGTCGAGGAAGATGTCGAGCTGGGCGCGGTAGAGGTGCTGCTCGTTCTCGACGCTCGCCGCCTGCGCGATGCGGTCGGCATCGTAGAGCATCACGCCGAGGTAGCGGATGCGGCCGACGCAGGTCTCCGAGCACACGGTCGGCTCGCCCGCCTCGATGCGGGGGAAGCAGAAGGTGCACTTCTCCGCCTTCCCCGACTGCCAGTTGTAGTAGATCTTCTTGTAGGGGCAGGCGGAGACGCACATGCGCCAGCCGCGGCACTTGTCCTGGTCGATGAGGACGATGCCGTCCTCCTCGCGCTTGTAGATCGAGCCCGACGGGCAGGCGGCGACGCAGGCCGGGTTGAGGCAGTGCTCGCACAGCCTGGGCAGGTACATCATGAAGGTGTGCTCGAACTGGCCGTAGATCTCCTTCTGCACGGCCTCGAAGTTGCGGTCGCGCGAGCGCTTGCGGAACTCGGTGCCGAGGATCTCCTCCCAGTTCGGGCCCCACTCGATCTTCTCCATCCGCTCGCCGGTGATCAGGCTGACCGGGCGGGCGGTCGGCATCGCCCTCGACTCGGGCGCGTTGTGCAGGTTCTCGTAGTCGAAGGTGAAGGGCTCGTAGTAGTCGTCGATCTCCGGCATGTCGGGGTTGGCGAAGATCTTCGCCAGCACGCGCAGGCGGCCGCCGATGCGCGGCTCGATCCTGCCGTTGCGCTTGCGCCGCCAGCCGCCCATCCAGCGGTCCTGGTTCTCCCAGTCCTTCGGGTAGCCGATGCCGGGCTTGGTCTCGACGTTGTTGAACCAGGCGTACTCGACGCCCTCGCGGCTGGTCCAGACCTGCTTGCAGGTGATCGAGCAGGTATGGCAGCCGATGCACTTGTCGAGGTTCAGCACCATCGCGATCTGGGCGCGGACCTTCATCGTCGTCGCTCCTTATTCCGCGGCCGCGGCCGGGGCGGCCTGGTCGGACGCCGCCGGTTCGTCCATCCAGTCCACCTTCGCCATCTTGCGCACCACGACGAACTCGTCGCGGTTGGTGCCGATGGTGCCGTGGTAGTTGAAGCCGTAGGAGAGCTGCGCGTAGCCGCCGATCATGTGCGTCGGCTTCAGCACCGCGCGGGTGACGCTGTTGTGGATGCCGCCGCGGGTCCGCATCACCTCCGACCCCGGCGTGTTCACGATCTTCTCCTGCGCGTGGTACATCAGGATCATCCCCTCCGGCACGCGCTGGCTGACCACGGCGCGCGCGGTGAGCGCGCCGTTGAGGTTGAAGGCCTCGATCCAGTCGTTGTCCTCGATGCCCGCCTTCGCCGCGTCGGTCTCGCTGATCCAGACCACGGGACCGCCGCGGTTCAGCGTCAGCATGATCAGGTTGTCGGAGTAGGTGCTGTGGATGCCCCACTTCTGGTGGGGGGTGATGAAGTTCAGCACCAGCTCCTTGTTGCCGTTCGGCACGCGCCCGACCATCGCCTGGTGCGCCTTCAGGTCCACCGGCGGCTTGTAGACGCAGAGCTGCTCGCCGAAGGCCAGCATCCAGGGATGGTCCTGGTAGAGCTGCTGCCGGCCGGACAGCGTCCGCCACGGGATCAGCTCGTGAACGTTGGTGTAGCCCGCGTTGTAGCAGACCTCCTCGCTCTCCAGGCCCGACCAGATCGGCGAGGAGATGATCTTGCGCGGCTGCGCCTGCACGTCGCGGAAGCGGATCGCCTCGTGCTCCTTGCCCCTGGCGAGGTGGACGTGGTCGCGGCCGGTGTTCTGCGACAGCGCCGCCCAGGCCTTGACCGCGACGTGGCCGTTGGTCTCGGGGGCGAGGGCGAGGATCACCTCGGCGGCGTCGATGTCGGTCTCGATCCGCGGCCGCCGGCCCTCGACGCCCGGGACGACGGCGGTGCCGTTGAGCTGCGCCAGGAACTCGACCTCGTGCTCGGTCTTCCAGGCGATGCCCTTGCCGCCGTTGCCCACCTTGTCCATCAGCGGGCCGAGCGCGGTGTAGCGCGCGTAGGTGCGCGGGTAGTCGCGCTCGATCGCGGCCACCGCCGGCATGGTCTTGCCGGGGACCGGATCGCACTCGCCGCGCTTCCACTCCCGCACCGCGTTCTGCGCCAGCTCCTGCGGCGTGTCGTGCATCAGCGGCGAGAGCACGACGTCGGTCTCGACGCCGAGGTGCCCGTCGCAGAGCTCGCTGAAGCGCCGGGCGATGCCCTTGAAGATCGCCCAGTCCGTGCGCGCTTCCCAGGCCGGGTCCACCGCCGCCGAGAGCGGATGGATGAACGGGTGCATGTCGGAGGTGTTGAGGTCGTGCTTCTCGTACCAGGTCGCGGTCGGCAGCACGACGTCGGAGTACATGCAGGTCGTGCTCATGCGGAAGTCGAGCGTGACCAGCAGGTCGAGCTTGCCCTCCGGCGCCGGGTCGCGCCAGGCGACCTCCTCCGGCTTCGCGCCGCCCTGCTCGCCGAGGTCCTTGCCCTGCACGCCGTGCACCGTGCCGAGCAGGTGCTTGAGGAAGTACTCGTGCCCCTTGCCGGAGGAGCCGAGCAGGTTGGAGCGCCAGACGAACAGGTTGCGCGGCCAGTTGTCCGGATGGTCGGGGTCCTCGCAGCTCATGCGCAGCGTGCCCTCGGCGAGGGAGCGCGCGACGAAGGCCGCCGGGGCCTCGCCCGCCGCCTTCGCCATCTCCGCGATGCGCAGCGGGTTAACCTGGAGCTGCGGCGCGGAGGGCAGCCATCCCATCCGCTCGGCGCGCACGTTGAAGTCGATCAGCGCGCCCTTGAGCGCCTGCGGCGCGGTCGGCGAGAGCAGCTCCTCGACCCGCAGCTTCTCGTAGCGCCACTGGTCGGTGTGCGCGTACCAGAAGCTCGTCGAGTTCATCTGCCGCGGCGGGCGGTGCCAGTCGGTGGCGAAGGCGAGCGGCACCCAGCCGGTCTGAGGACGCAGCTTCTCCTGGCCGACGTAGTGCGACCAGCCGCCGCCCGACTGGCCGATGCAGCCGCACATCGCCAGCAGGTTGATGATGCCGCGGTAGATCATGTCGCCGTGGTACCAGTGGTTCACCGCGGCGCCGAGGATCACCATGGACTTGCCCTGCGTGCGGTGCGCGTTCGCGGCGAACTCGCGCGCGGTGGCGACGATGTGCGCGCGCGGCACGCCGCACACCTTCTCCGCCCAGGCCGGGGTGTAGGGCGCGTCGTCGTCGTAGCTCGCCGCGCAGTCGCCGAAGCCGCGCTCGACGCCGTAGTTGGCGACGAACAGGTCGTAGGCGGTGGCGACCAGGCGCTCGCTGCCGTCCTTGAGGCGCACCCGCATGGCGGGGACGCGCCGGACCAGCACCTCGTCGTGGGCGGAGGGGTTGAAGAACTCCGGCGCGCGGCCGCCGAAGTAGGGGAAGGCGACCTCCGCCGTCTCGCCGCCGTCGCCGAGCAGCGTCAGGCGCGGCGTCGTGACCTCGAGCGTGCGGGAGTCGCGCCCCTCGAGGTTCCACTTGCCCTGCTCGCCCCAGCGGAAGCCGATCGAGCCAGTCGGGCAGTAGAGCCGGCCGGTGGCGTCGTCCACTGCCACCGTCTTCCACTCGGGGTTGTTCGTCTCGCCGAGCGCGTCCGGCAGGTCGCCGGCGCGGAGCTGGCGCCCCATCGCCTGCACGCCGTCGCGCGGCTCGAGCAGCACGAGCATCGGCAGGTCGGTGTAGCGGCGGCAGTAGTCGGCGAAGTAGTCGGAGCGGCCGGCGAGGTGCCACTCCTTCAGGATCACGTGGCCCATGGCGAGCGCCAGCGCCGCGTCCGTGCCCTGCTTCGGGTGCAGCCAGAGGTCGGCGAACTTCGAGGCCTCCGAGTAGTCGGGCGTGACGACGACGGTCTTGGTGCCGCGGTAGCGCGCCTCGGTCATGAAGTGGGCGTCGGGCGTGCGCGTCTGCGGCACGTTCGAGCCCCACATCATCAGGAAGCCGGCGTTGTACCAGTCCGCGCTCTCCGGCACGTCGGTCTGCTCGCCCCAGGTCTGCGGGGAGGACGGGGGCAGGTCGCAGTACCAGTCGTAGAAGCTCATGCAGACGCCGCCGATTAGGGAGAGGTAGCGGCTGCCCGCGGCGTAGCTGACCATGCTCATCGCCGGGATCGGCGAGAAGCCGATGATGCGGTCGGGCCCGTGCGTCTTCGCCGTGTACACGTTGGCGGCGGCGATCAGCTCCTCCGCCTCCTCCCAGGAGACGCGCACGAAGCCGCCCATGCCGCGCACCTGCTGGTACTCGCGGCGCTTCGCCTCGTCGGACTGGATGCTCTCCCAGGCGCGCACCGGGTCGGGGTGCTGCGCCTTCGCCGCCCGCCACAGCCGCAGCAGGCGCTTGCGCATCATCGGGTGCTTCAGCCGGTTGGCGCTGTAGAGGTACCAGGAATAGGTCGCGCCGCGCCCGCAGCCGCGCGGCTCGTGGTTCGGCAGGCCGGGCCGCGTGCGGGGATAGTCGGTCTGCTGCGTCTCCCACGTCACCACGCCGCCCTTGACGTAGATCTTCCAGGAGCACGAGCCGGTGCAGTTCACCCCGTGGGTGGAGCGCACGATCTTGTCGTGGGCCCAGCGCTGCCGGTAGGCGTCCTCCCAGCCGCGCGGCTCGTTGGTGACGCTGCCGTGCCCGCCCGCGAAGGGCTCGACGTGGCGCTTGAAGAAGGCGAGGCGATCGAGGAAGTGCGACATCTGCGGGGCCCTCAGCAGGGGGTCTTCGCGCCGCGACGGGCGTAGAGCCACCAGTTCAGCGCGACGTTGATCAGGAAGAAGCCGGCGAGGCCGTAGAAGACGACGTTCGGTCCGCCGAAGGCGCCGAAGGCCCAGCCGAACAGCAGGCCGAAGAGGAACGGCCCGTAGGCGGCGACCGCCGCGGTGAAGCCGATGACGCCGCCCGCCTGGCGCGGCGGGAAGATCATCGGCATCTGCTTGAAGGTGGAGGCGTTGCCGACGCCGGCGAAGAAGAACAGGCCGAGCATCGCCGCCACGAACCAGGGGAAGGCCTCGAGCGACGCGGCCGAGGTGAAGAACGGCACCGCGAGCGCGCAGGCGACCATGCCGAGCCCGGCCCAGTGCGTCACCCGCCCGCCACCGAGCCGGTCGCAGACCGGGCCGGCCGCCACGCGCGCCACCGATCCGACGAGCGGCCCGTAGAACGCGTAGGCGAGCGGGTCCGGCGCGCCCGGCAGGGCGCCGTAGATCTGCTTGATCAGCAGCGGGAAGGTCGCCGCGAGGCCGCTGAAGCAGCCGAAGGTCATGATGTAGAGCGAGGTCATGACCCAGGTGTGGCCGTTGCCGAAGATGTCGAACTGCTCGCGGATGTTGGCCGTGATCGGCACGCTCCGCAGCATGGCCCAGGCGAGCAGCGCGCAGAGCGCGATCAGCGGCACGTAGACCAGCGTCGCGTTCTGCAGCCACACCGTCTTCTGGACGCCGCCGAGCGTCAGCACCTGCGGCGAGCCGGCGAGGCTGCCGAACAGGGCGACGCCGATGATCCAGGGCGTGACGAACTGCACGACGGAGACGCCGAAATTCCCGACCCCCGCCTGGATCGCCAGCGCCGTGCCCTGCAGGCGCTTGGGGAAGAACAGGCTGGTGGAGGGCATGAAGGAGGAGAAGTTCCCGCCGCCGAGCCCGGCCAGGAAGGCGAGGACCATGAGCACCCAGTAGGGCGTCGCGGGGTTCTGCACGGCGACCGCCCAGCCGAGCGCGGGCACCAGCAGCGAGGCGGTGGACCATGTCACCACCGCGCGCGTGCCGTAGATCGGGGTGAGGAAGGTGTGGACCAGGCGCAGCGTTCCGCCGGCGAGGCCCGGCATCGCCGCCAGCCAGAAGAGCTGCCCGGTGGTGAGCTGGAAGCCGATCTGCGGCAGGCGCACCACCAGCGCGCTGACCACGAACCAGACGATGAAGGCCATGGTCAGGCTGGCGGTGGTGATCGCCAGCGTCTTCCAGGCCCGGGCCCTGCCCTCCGCCTCCCAGAAGGCGGGGTCCTCGGGCTCCCAGCGGGAGAGCCAGCTCGCGCTCCGCGGCTTGGCGGGGGCGGCGGCGTCGGGGGCGAGGATGGTGGCCATGACGTGCGTGCCTCTCCGTTGCCCCGTTCACCGCCCGGCGGGATGGAGCGCGGCGTGCTCCGCGCCCTTCCCGTTGCCGCCGCGGGCGGCCGCGCGCCGCGCCGCGCTCGCCGCCTGTTCCGCCGCGTCCGCAGCCTGCTTCGCCGCCGCCGCGGCGGCGATCGCCGCGGCGCGCAGCGCCTCCAGCTCGGGCAGGTCGCGCGGCGCGCCGAGCGCCGGCACCTCGCGCAGCTCCATCCGCCGGATCGCGAAGTGCATCCACGCCAGGCTCACCGCCACGATCGCGAACAGCAGCATGAAGCAGGAGGTCCAGACGCCGATCAGGTCGTTCATCGCGCCGAAGGCGATCGGCAGGACGAAGCCGCCGAGGCCGCCGATCAGCCCGACGATGCCGCCGACGGCGCCGACGCGGTTCGGGTAGTAGACCGGGATGTGCTTGTACACGGCCGCCTTGCCGAGGCTCATGAAGAAGCCGAGCGCGAAGGTCAGCACCGTGAAGGGGATGAAGCCGAGGGCGAGGGTGAACTCGATCGGCCCCTCGATGCCCTGGACCACGTAGCGCGTCGCCGGATAGCTGAGCAGGAAGGTGCAGACGAGGGAGCCGATGAAGGTCCAGTACATCACCTTCCGCGCGCCGTACTTGTCGGACAGCGTGCCGCCGAGGATGCGGAAGATCGAGCCCGGCACCGAATAGGCCGCGCCGAGCAGGCCCGCCGTCACGATGTCGAGGCCGTACACGCCGACGTAGTAGCGCGGCAGCCACAGCGCGAGCGCGACGAAGCCGCCGAAGACGAAGAAGTAGTAGAGGCTGAAGCGCCAGACCTGGAGGTTGGCGAGCGGCGCCATCATCGCCGAGAACGGCTCCGGCTTCGCGCCCCGCGCGCGCCGCGCCGCGAGGTCCGGGTCGTCCTTGGTGACGAGGTAGAACACCACCGCCGTCACCAGCAGCCCGAGCGCCCAGAGCTCCGCCACCGCCTTCCAGCCGAACGCCACCATCACCACCGGCGCGAGGAACTTCGTCACCGCCGCGCCGACGTTGCCCGCCCCGAAGATGCCGAGCGCCGTGCCCTGCTTCTCCTTCGGGAACCACTTCGAGACGTAGGCGATGCCGACGGCGAAGGAGCCGCCGGCGATGCCGACGCCGAGCGCGGCGAGCAGGAAGGTCGGGTAGTCGTAGGCGTAGGTGAGCAGATAGGTGGCGACGGCCGCCGCCACCATCACGCCCGTGTAGACGATCCGGCCGCCGTACTGGTCGGCCCAGATGCCGAGCACCAGGCGGATCAGGCTGCCCGTCAGGATCGGCGTGCCGACCAGGAGGCCGAACTGGGTGTCGTTCAGGTCCAGGTCCGCCTTTATCTGCACGCCGATGATGGAAAAGATCGTCCAGACGGCGAAGCAGACGGTGAAGGCCACCGTGCTCGCCCACAGGGCGCGGGACCGGTCGCCGTCCGCCGGCACCGCCGCTCCGCTTCCAGCCGTCGCGTCCATCGTCCCCCTCCGGGCTTCTCGAGGCACGCGACTTCTCCCCCTCACGACCGGCCGATCGGTTGATTCACATCAACATTGGCGTGGGGGTCGCGAGGAAAATCCGACGCAAGCCGAGCCAACGCAAGGCTGACCCCGATCGAAGCCGCGTTTTTTCTTGATTCAAATCAAAGGAAAATGCCTATCCTGCATGCGATACGACGCCCGAAGACGGAGGGTGCCGTGCCGACCACCAGCCGAACCCCGAATCTCGAGCTGCTGCGCCGCAGCCCCTTCTTCGCCACCGCCGGCGAGGCGGCGATGGCGCGGCTCCTGCGGCCGAGCTTCACCCAGCAGTTGCCGCGCGGCGCCATCCTGTTCGACCAGAACGAGCTGCCGGACTTCGTGCACCTGCTGCTCGCCGGCAGCGTCGGCCTCAAGGCCGAGGCGGAGGGCGGCACGGCCACCTGTGTCGAGATCTTCGGCCCCGGCGAGCTGTTCCTCGTCCCGGCCGCGGTGCTGAGCCTGCCCTACCTCGCCTCCGGCCTGGCGCTGACCGATGTCCGCGTGCTGATGATCCCGGCCGAGACCTTCCGCGAGGGTATCGCGCAGGACCCCGCGCTGGCCCGGGCGACGATCGAGCTGCTGTCGCGCCACTGGCGCCTGATGGTGGACCAGGTGGTGGACCTGAAGCTCCGCCCGGCGGAGCGGCGGGTGGCTCGCTTCCTCGCGCGCCGCGTGCCGGAGGCGGCCGGCGCCGGCGCGGCCGAGCTGCCCGAGCCGCGCGCGGCGATCGCCGCCCGGCTCGGGATGACGCCGGAGACGCTCTCCCGCGCCCTCGCGGCGCTGGAGCAGCAGGGGCTGATCCGGCTCTCCGCCCGGCGGGCCGACGTGGTGGACCGGGCCCGGCTGGCGTGAGCCGGGGCGGCGCCCGGCGCCGCCTTCGCCGGGCCGCGTCCGCCGCAACGGCCCTGGCCCGTCGGCCGCGGGCGTTCCCCGCTCCCGGCCGCCAGTCCCGGCGATCGGCGCTAGCGCCCCTTGAACACCGGCGGGCGCTTCTCGAGAAAGGCGCGCATCGCTTCCTTCGAGTCCTCGTACTTGCCGAGTTCGGCGGTCATCTCCTGCTCGAAGCGGTAGCCGTCGCGCAGGCTCGACCACTCGATCGCGTTCAGCCCGTGCTTGGCGAGCCGCGTGGCGACCGGGCTCTTGGAGGCGACCTGGCGCGCCAGGTCCATCGCCACCTCCATCAGCCGATCCTGCGGCACGCAGGCCTCGACCACGCCGAGGCGGTAGAGCTCCGGCCCCGGCACCCGGTAGCCCGTCAGCATCATCCGCCGCGTCAGGGAGTGGCCGAACAGCCGCATCGCATGGCGCCCGCCGCCGAGCAGGCCGACATCCACCTCCGGCAGGCCGAGCACCGCGTTCTCCGAGCAGACCAGGATGTCGCAGGAGGCGGCGAGGGCGAGGCCGGCGCCGAGCGCCGGACCGTTGATCGCCGCCACGACCGGCTTCCGGCACTCGTAGACGGAGTGGTAGCACTCGCGCGCGCGGCGCAGGTGCTGCAGCCCGTCGCCGGGCCGGCGCTCGGCCGCCATGGCGACGCGCGCCTTGATGTCGGCGCCGGCGGAGAAGACGCGGCCCGCGCCGGTCAGCACCGCGCAGCGCACCTCGTCCATCTCCGACAGGCGGTCGAAGGCGAGCGCGACCTCCTCGTTGAATCGGCGGTCCTGCGCGTTGACCGGCGGGTTGTCCATCGTCACCACCGCGACGTGGTCCTCGATGGCGACGCGGATCACCTTCAGGTCGTCCATGGTCATCTCCCCGGATGCGATGCGGTGCGGGCGGGAGGCTGGGCGCGGGGTCGGGCGCGGTCAAGCGCGGGCGGGGGCTCGACGCGACGGCGCGGCCGGACGAAGCTCGCCCCGTCCGACAGCCACGGAGGATGTCCATGATCGATCCGCAACGCCTGCTCGACTGGCGCTTCGAGGAGACCGTCCAGGCCTACAACGAGCGCGACACTACCATCTACAACCTCGGCATCGGCCTCGGCGCCGACCCGATGGACGCGGGCCAGCTCCGCTTCGTCACCATCGAGAAGGACCTGCTCGCCTTCCCGACCATGGCCGTGGTGCTGGCGCGCCCGCCCTCGATCTCGGCCGATCCGCGCAGCGGGATCAACCGCACCATGGTCGTGCACGGCGAGCAGGGGCTGGAGCTGCTGCGCCCCCTCGCCCCGGCGGGGCGGGTGCGCAGCGCGGCGCGGGTCAGCGCCGTGGTGGACAAGGGGCCGGGCAAGGGCGCGGTCATCTACGTCGAGAGCACGCTGAGCGACGACGCGTCTGGCGCGCCGATCGCCCGCCTCTGGAGCAGCACCTTCGCCCGCGCCGACGGCGGCTTCGGCGGCAGTTCGGAGGCGCCGCGCACGCCGCACCGCATCCCGGAGGGCCGCGCCCCCGACGCGGTCTGCGACCTCCCCACCTTTCCCAACCAGGCGCTGCTCTACCGCCTGAACGGCGACCTCAACCCGCTGCACTCCGACCCCGCCACGGCGCGCCGCGCCGGGTTCGAGCGGCCGATCCTGCACGGCCTCTGCACCTACGGCGTCTGCGCCCACGCCGTGCTGCGCAGCTACTGCGGCTACGATCCGGCGCGGCTGCGCGGCTTCGACCTCCGTTTCTCGGCCCCCGTCATCCCCGGCGAGACCATCTCGGTCGAGATGTGGCGCGAGGGGGAGGTGGTGTCCTTCCGCGCCTTGGTCCGCGCGCGCAACGCCAAGGTGGTGGACAACGGCCGCGCCGTCGTCGCCTCCTAGGGCCGATCGCGGACGGCGGAAAGCGGCCGGGAGCGAGAGTCGCCCGCAGCCGCCGGGCGGGGCCGTTGTGGCGGGCGCGGCCCGGCGAGGACGGGGCTGGCGTCCGCCACCCCGCCGGCCGCTACGCCCGCGCCGAGAGCGCGAGCGGCGGGATCCCCTGGCCGGGCGAGGGGCGGCGCGGCGTCCCCCGCGCCTCGTAGCGGCCTGGCCCGGCGGCACGCGGGATCGCCACGCCCGCGATGGTCTCGATCACCCGCGACTGGAGCGTGATGGCACGCTCCAGCAGACGCCGGTTCTCCGCGCCCAGCGCCTGGAGCAGGGCGGCGAGCTGCTCGGCGGCCCGACGATCCTCCGCCGGCGGGATCGCGGCGACCGTGGCGTTGCGCCCCGCCGACGCCTCGCCATCCTGCTTCGCGGCGGCCGACTGCGCCGCCGCAAAGGCGTTGCACGCCTCCACCTTCGCCGCCGCCAGCGCGGCGGCGCGGCCGAGATCGAGCGCCGCCAGCGCCTCGTTCTCCGCCCGCAGCGCCTCGGCGAGTCGCCGCCCCGCCAGCATCAGGCCTTCCGTCACGTGCCTCCTCCCTCCCGCACGCGCGGCGGCGTCCCTGCCGCCGCGCCATCCTCCTGGGCGCGCAGCAGCGCGCGCTGCACCATCCCGGCGATGCCGAGGCCGCCCGCCCGCGCGATCGCCGCGGCATAGGCGTCGACCAGCATCGGCCGCCACTGCGCCTCGCCGGCGCCGCCGCCGAAGGGGCTGCGCGCGGCGTCCACGGTCGCGAAGATCGGCTGCAGCAAGGCCCCGAGCGCCTGGGCCTCGAACGCGCGGGCGGCGCGGCGCAGCGCCTCTTCCGTCGCCGGCGGTCGCGCCTGAGGCGGGGCGGCGCCGGGCGGGGCGCTCCGCGGCACTGGCGTCATCGCAGCTCGAGCTCCGCCTGCAGCGCGCCTGCCGCCTTGATCGCCTGGAGGATGGTGATCAGGTCGCGTGGCCCGACGCCGAGGCTGTTCAGGCCGCGCACCAGCTCCTGCAGGGTGACGCCGCCGCGCAGCACCCCCATCCGCCGCTCGCCCTGGTCGTCCACCTCGATCTGGGTGCGCGGCACCACCACGGTCTCGCCGCGCGCGAACGGGAGGGGCTGCGCGACCTCCGGCGTCTCGGTGATGCGGATCGTCAGGTTGCCCTGAGCGATCGCGACGGTGCTGACCCGCACGTCCGCGCCCATCACGATGGTGCCCGAGGCCTCGTCGATCACCACCCGCGCCGGCTGGTCCGGCGTCACCCGAAGCTGCTCGATCTGCGCCAGGAATGACGCCGGGTCGCGCCCGCCGAGCGCCAGCGCCACCGTGCGCGGATCGGTCGCGTTCGCCACCGGTCCGCCGGCGGCGCGGTTGATCGCCGCGGCGATGCGGCGGGCGGTGGTGAAGTCCGGATTGCGCAGGGCGAGGCGCAGCGCCTCGCGCCCGGCGAGGCGGTAAGGCACCTCGCGCTCGACGATCCCGCCGTTGGCGATGCGCCCGGCGGTCGGCACGCCGCGCGTGACCGAGGCGGCGATGCCGCGTGCCGCGATCGCCCCGGTCGCGACCGTGCCCTGCGCCACCGCATAGACCTCTCCGTCGGCGCCGAGCAGCGGCGTGACGAGAAGCGTCCCGCCGGTGAGGTTGGTCGCGTCCCCGAGCGCCGAGACGGCGACGTCGATCCGGCTGCCCGGCCGGGCGAAGGCGGGCAGGTTCGCGGTGACCATCACCGCCGCGACGTTCTTCGTCTCGAGCCGCGCCTCGTGGTCGCGCGTGTTAACGCCGAGCCGCTCCAGCATCCCGATCAGCGTCTGGCGGGTGAAGATCGCGGTGCGCAGGCGGTCGCCGGTGCCGTTCAGGCCGACCACCAGGCCGTAGCCGACGAGCTGGTTGTCGCGCACCCCCTCGACGTCGGCGATGTCCTTGATCCGCACCTCGACCGCCTCCGCCGGGCCGGCCAGGCCGAGGGCCGCGGCCAGGACGGTGGCCAACAGGCGGCGCACCGGGGCGCGCCTCGCCCCGCCGCGGCGTCTCGTCTTCGTCCTTGCGCAAGCAATTGTCGCCACACTGCCCTCCTCCTGCCGCCAGCGCTTTCGCCCGGCGCCGCGGCGCCGGGCGGCACGGGGGCGAAGCGGCGGCGGCAGCCGGGGGACCCGGTGCAACGCGCATGCCACCGATACGCCCGGGCGCGCCGGGAAGACCCTGCCGGGGCCGGCAAGGCCTGCCCGCCAGACCGGCAGGAAGGCACGGATGGAGGAGGAGGAGCATGGATACGGCGGGGCGCATGCGCGGAGCCGGTGCGCCGATCGCAGCGGGCGGCACGGCGCCGCAGCGGGCCATCCTGCCGGGACGCGGCCGCGCCCCGGGCGGTGCGGCGTTCCGGCCGGCCCTCGGCGACGCCGGGTCCGCCCGGCGCCCGGCGGCGCCTGCCGCGGCGGCCGGGATCGGCGGGCCGGCCGCCCTGCTGGCGTTGCAGGAGGTGGGCGCGGCCGTCGCGCCGGTGGCCTCCGCCGACATCGCGGCGGAGCGCGACCGCCGGGCGCGCCGCCGCGGCGCCGAACTGCTCGGGGCCCTGCGCGCCCTCCAGCTCGCCCTGCTCGAGGCGGCGGCGGCCGATGCCGCTCGCCTGGCCGAGCTCGCTGCCCTTGCCGGGGCCGAGGAGGCGGCCGACCCCGTGCTACGGGAGGCGATCGCGGCGATCGTCCTGCGCGCCCGGGTGGAACTCGCCCGCCGTCCCCTCCGGCCGGTCGCGCCGTGCGGCTGAAAAGCGCGCGCGATCAACCGTTTGCTTCCGGATCCCCCTTGGCGGCTTCTGTGCGCTGACTGTATGGTCCGCGCGCCTTCGGAACCGGTCCGTCACGGTGTCGCCGGGGGCGGGGGATCGTCGAATGATCGTTGTCACGCTGCCACCGGACTACCGACCGAGTGAAGACGAAGAGTTCATGAACCCGCGCCAGCTCGAGTATTTTCGGCAGAAGCTGCTCCGCTGGCGCCAGGATCTTCTTCGCGAGGCGGGCTACACCCTCGCCAGTCTTTCCGAGGGCGGGATCGCCGAGCCCGACCTCACCGACCGGGCCAGCGTCGAGACCGACCGCGCCCTGGAACTCCGCACCCGAGACCGCGCGCGCAAGCTGATCGCCAAGATCGACCAGGCGCTGGAGCGGATCGAGAACGGCACCTACGGCTACTGCGAGGAGACCGGCGAGCCGATCGGCCTCAGGCGCCTGGAGGCGCGGCCGATCGCCACCCTCTCGATCGAGGCGCAGGAGCGCCACGAGCGCATGGAGCGCATCCACCGCGACGATTGAGCGCGGCACGGCCCGCGCCGCGCCGGCCCGGGGCGGGATGTCGCCGCCCGGTCACGCCAGGCCGGGCGGCGGGTCGTCCAGCCCGGGCGGCGGGCGGGCGCCCGGATCGCGCGCGAGGAGGCCCGCGTCGTTCTCGGCCACCCGGTTGACGCGGGTCGAGACCGGCCAGGCGGCGAGCCACGCCTCGGGGCAGGGCCGCAGCAGGGCGCGCAGCGCCGCCTCGTCCTCGGACGCGTCCTCGCCCAGCCAGAGCGGCCAGGCCTCGCGCGGCAGGATCGCCGGCATGCGCGGGTGCAGCGCGGCGAGCTTGGCGTTGGCCTCCGTCGTCACGATGGCGAAGCTGCGCAGGATCGCGCCGTCCGGCGCGCGCCAGCCCTCCCACAGCCCGGCGAGCGCCATCGGCTCGCCGCTGGCGAGCGCGATCGCGTAGGGCTGCTTCGGCGCGGCGCCGCCCGCCGGCCACTCGTAGAACCCGTCCGCCGGCACGAGGCAGCGGCGCTTGCGGAAGGCGTCGCGGAAGGCCGGCCGCTCGGCGAGCGACTCGGCGCGGGCGTTGATCATCCGCGCGCCGACGGAGGCGTCCTTCGCCCAGCGGGGGACCAGGCCCCAGCGCAGCGCGTCGAGGTGGCGCGCGCCCGATTCCGGGTGCCGCCGCACCACCAGCCCGTCCTGCGTCGGAGCGAGGTTCCAGGTGGCGGGGAAGTTGGGCAGCGGGCTGACCGTCTCGAAATGCGCCGCGATCGCTGCCGGCCCGCGCGGGAGGAAGTAGCGCCCGCACATTGGTCCCTCCGGCCTCCCTGGATGGTGGTCCGCCGCCGGCGCTGCGGCGACCGCCCATATGGTGGCCGGGGCCGCGGGCATCACGGGCCTGCCCGGACGGCGCCCGGTGTCGCGCAGCGGCCGCGGGCGGGATTCGGACGGCAGCGGACGCCGGCCGCGGGGATGCGACGTGCCCGCGCCCGATCGGCGGGGGACGAGGGAGCGGGAAGACGCCGCGCGCCGGGCGGTCGTCGCCGTCGCGACCCGACGCGCGTCGTCGTCGCGCCAGCGACGGAGCGGTCGCCGCGGCGCGACCGGACGACGGTGCCGGTGCGCGCCCGGCGATCGCCCGCTCCGGTCAGGTCCGCGGCCGGGCGCCACTCCGAACTGTCGCCCCGCCACCGATCGCCCTATGGTGCATGCGGAGCCGAAAGGGACCCTCCGAGCCAAGGGCCGGCACCTGGGACTGGAAACGACAACGGGAACAGGCATGAACGACGTTCGATACCTTGCGCCGCGAACGCTCGACGAGGCGGTCCGCGCCTTGGCCGCTGCCGACGGCGCCGGCCGCGTCCTCGCCGGCGGGACCGACCTGCTGGTGCAGATGCGCGCCGGCGCGGTGAGCCCCGGCGTCATCGTCGACGTGAAGAAGATCGCCGAGATGACGACGATCGAGGAGACCGCGGACGGCGGCTTCCGGATCGGCGCCGCGGTCTCCGGCGCGGAGATCGGCGATCACCCGAGGCTCGGCCAGGTCTGGCCGGGCGTGGTGGAGGCGATCAACCTGATCGGCTCGACCCAGATCCAGGGCCGCGCCTCGCCGGGCGGCAACCTCTGCAACGCCTCGCCGGCCGCCGACAGCGTGCCGGCGCTGGTCGCCGCCGGCGCCACGGTCACGGTGCAGGGTCCGGACGGCCGGCGCGAGGTGCCGGTGGAGAAGATCCAGGCCGGTCCCGGCCGCACCACGCTGGGGCGCGGCGAGATCGTGGTGAGCTTCACCCTGCCGCCGCGGCCGCCCGGGTCCGGCGACGCCTATCTGCGGCTGATCCCGCGCACCGAGATGGACATCGCGGTGGTCGGCTGCGGCGTCAGCCTGACCATGCAGGGCGGTACCTGCACCGCGGCCCGCGTCGGCCTCGGCGCGGTCGCGCCGACCGTGCTGCTGGTCGAGGACGCGGCGAAGGCGCTGATCGGCTCGCGGCTCGAGGACGAGGCGCTGGAGGCCGCCGCCGCCGCCTGCCGCGCCGCCTGCAGGCCGATCAACGACAAGCGCGGCACCATCGAGTACCGTACCAGGATCGCCGGCGTCCTGCTCAAGCGAGTCGCCGCCATCGCCGCCGAGCGCGCGGCTGCCGGGGGGAAGCACTGATCATGCCCAAGCTGCACGTCACCACCACCATCAACGGGGAGCCGGTCGAGTTCCTGTGCGATCCGACGCAGAGCATGCTCGAGGTGCTGCGCGACGAGCTCGGCCTGACCGGCAGCAAGGAGGGCTGCGCCTCGGGCGATTGCGGTGCCTGCACCATCACGGTCGACGACCGCCTGGTCTGCTCCTGCCTGATGCTGGCCGCCGAGGCCGAAGGCCGCCGCATCGGCACCATCGAGGGCATGGCCGAGGGCGAGCGCCTGCACCCGCTGCAGAGGAAGTTCGTGGAGATGGCGGCGCTGCAGTGCGGGATCTGCACGCCGGGCTTCCTGGTCGCCGCCAAGGCCCTGCTCGACCGGAATCCGGACCCGACGGAGACCGAGGTGCGCTACTGGCTGGCTGGCAACCTCTGCCGCTGCACGGGCTACGACAAGATCGTCCGCGCCGTGCTGGAGACGGCCGCCGAGATGCGGGCGGCCGCGCGCTGACTGCGCGCCGCCCCCCGGCGGATCGGCGGGCGCCCCGGAACCGGGACACCGCCGGCCCCGGGCGGGCGCGACGCCCTCCGGCCGCGGCCGCCGCGCGGCCGCCCCGGGGGGCCGGCCCGGCGGCGCCGAGCGCCGCTCAGTTCATCGCCAGCGCCATCACCGCGCTGCAGCCGGCCGGCAGCGGCACCTCCTGCCAGGTCGCGCCCCCATCGAGGGTGCAGAACACTTGGCCCTTGCGCGCCGCGGCGTAGACCACGCGCGGATCGCGCGGCGACGGCACCGCCGCCATCATGGTGCTGCGCGCCCTGGTGGGCGTGTCGAATCTCTCCCAGGTCGCGCCGAGGTCCGGGCTGCGCCAGACCGTGCCGGTGTCGCCGGCGGCGGAGGTCGAGAGCGTGGCGTAGAGCGTCTTCGGGTCGTGCGGGCTGACGCGGATGTCCCGCCCGTAGAAGATCGGGCTGCGCTTGCGCATCTCCAGGTCCTGCCAGTGCGCGCCGTGGTCGTCGCTGCGGAACAGGCCCATCCGCAAGGCGACGAAGGGCGTCTCCGGCGCCGCGGCGCTGATCGCGACGGCGTGCACGTCCAGCATGCCCTCCGCCGTGTCCTGGGTCAGGATGGCGCTCTTCAGGTGCGGCTGCTCGGCGAGCTCCACGAGGTGGGCGCTGCAGTCCTGCCAGGTCTCGCCGCCGTCCGTGCTGCGGATCACGCCGCGGACCTCGAGCGCGGCGAACATCTCCTCGGGCCGCGAGGGATTGAACGCGAAACGCATCACCCGGTTGCGGAACCTGCCCATCTCCATGTGGTCGGGCAGCGCGGCGCTTGGCGCGCTCCGCCAGGTGCCGCCGCCGTCCTCGCTGATGAAGACGCCGAGCGGCGAGGTGCCGACGTAGAGCTTGCGCGGGTCGCGCGGATGCACAGCGATCGCCCAGACCTGCAGGTCGCGGCGCGGGAAGTCCAGGCGCCGCCAGCTCGCGCCGCCGTCGGTGCTGACGTAGGGGCCCTCCTGCGTGCCGGCGTAGATGCGGTCGGGGTCGTGCGGGTCCGCGGTCAGGCCGGGCACATGGCATTCCGCGGGGAGGCCGCGCGTCACCTGCTCCCACTCGCGCTCGCCGACCGCCAGGCGGAAGATGCCGCCGAGTGTGCCGGGCGGCGAGGACATGTCGGCCCCTCCCGGCCAGCGGACGACGCCGGCGAACACGTGTCCCTGGGCCATGTCCGTTCCTCCTCATGGTCCGATCGGCGGCAACCCTAGGCTCCGCCGGCGCGGGACGGCAAGAGGAGCGCCGCGCGCGGGCAAGCCGCGGGCGGGCGGCCCGGCCGCGCCGGCCGTCCCCGCGCTACCGCGCGAACACCGCGGCGGGCAGGTAGGTCGCGAGCCCGGGGAACGCGACCAGCAGCACCACCGACAGGACCATCAGCAGGAAGAAGGGGAACGCCGCGCGCGAGACGACGGCCAGGTTCCTGCCCGTCATCCCCTGCAGCACGAACAGGTTCAGCCCGACCGGCGGCGTGATCAGCGACATCTCGACGACGACGACCAGGTAGACGCCGAACCACAGCGGGTCGATGCCGGCCTGCTTCACCGCGGCCAGCAGGAGCGAGGTCGCCAGCACCACGATCGAGATGCCGTCCAGGAAGCACCCCATCACGATGAAGATCAGCGTCAGCACCGCGATCAGCTCGGTGCGCGACAGCCCGAGCGAGAGCACGGACCCGGCGACCCAGGCCGAGAGGCCGGCGTAGTCGATCGCCACCGACAGGAAGGCCGACGCCGCGAGCAGGAAGCAGATCATGCAGGACGCGCAGGTCGCGCCGATGACGCTCTCGTAGAAGCTGCGCCAGGTGAGCGACCCGCTCATCGCCGCGATCGCCAGCGCGCCGACGACGCCGAGCGCCGCCGCCTCGGTCGCCGTGGCCAGCCCGCCGTAGATCGAGCCGAGCACGGCGGCCATCAGCAGCAGGACCGGGATGAGGTGCCGCGCCTGCCGGAGCCGCTCGCGCAGCGGCAGCGGGGCGTCGGTGAACGGTGCCTTGCTCGGGTCGGCCAGGGCCCGCGCGGCGACGTAGAGCATGAACAGCCCGACCACCATCAGCCCGGGCACGACGCCGGCCGCGAACAGGCGGACGATGGAGACGTCGGCCGCGACGCCGTAGACGATCATGATGATCGAGGGCGGGATCAGGATGCCGAGCGTGCCCGATCCGGCCAGGGTTCCGATCGCGAGGGACTCGTCGTAGCGCCGCCGCTCCAGCTCCGGCAGCGCGATCTTCCCGACCGTCACCGTGGTGGCGACGGAGGAGCCGGAGACGGCGGCGAAGATGCCGCAGCCGAGGATGTTGACGTGCAGCAGGCGCCCCGGCAGGCGGGTGAGCCAGGGCGAGAGGCCCTGGAACATCTGCTCCGACAGCCGCGTGCGGAACAGGATCTCGCCCATCCAGATGAACAGCGGCAGGGCGATGAGGGTCCAGCTCGTGCTGCCGCCCCACACGGTCGCGCCGAGCACCGTGCCGGGCGGGGCCGCCCCGGAGAGCTCGAGGGCGAGCACGCCGAGGGCGACCAGCGCGACCGCGACCCACAGTCCCGCCCCGAGCAGGACGAACATCAGGATCAGCAGCACCGTGGCCAGCGCGACCGGTTCCATGCGGCGTCCCGCGCCCTAGGCCGGCGCGGCGAGGCGGGGCGCCGTCACCGCGGCGGGCCGCCGGGCCGGGGGACGCCGCGCGCCGGCGCCCGCCGGTCGAGGGCGGTGACGAGCGCATCGGCCACCGCGACGAACATGATGCACAGCCCGATCGCCATCACGCTCTGCGGTATCCAGAGCGGCACGGCGAGGAGGCCGACGGTGACCTCCATGAACTCGTAGGACTGCCACGTCGTGACCACCGCGTGCCAGGCGAAGTAGCCGATCACCGCCGTCGCGAGGAGCAGGCAGGCCAGGTTGACGGCCCGGCGGGATCGGGGCGGCAGCCGCTCGAGCAGCAGCTCGACCCTGATGTGGCCGCCGGTCGCGAAGGTGTGGGCGAGGGCGAGGAAGGTCGCGGCGGCGAGCAGGTAGCCCGAGAGCTGGTCGAGGCCGCGGATGAAGACCCCGGCCAGTCGCCCGGCGATCTGGGCGACCACCAGCACGGCGATGGCGACGAGGCACATCCCCGCCAGAACGGCGGCGCCGAGGTAGAGGCGATCGAGGGCCCTGCGCATGACCGTCCCTGGCGTCCCCTCTGCGGTGGCGGCCGGCGCCGGGGGGCGCCCGTCCCGCCGCTGCGTCCCGTTCAGCGCCGCAGCTGGTCCCGCAGCGCGCGGCCCTCCGCGCCGGCCTTCTGCACCCATTCCTCGAGCATGCGGTCGCCCACCCTGCGCAGCTCGCTCATCAGCTGCTCGCTGGGCTCGACCACCTGCAGCCCGTGCTGGCGGATCTCCTGCAGCGCCTCCTGCTCCCGGCGCTGGCTCATCTCCCAGCCGCGGGTCTCGGCAATCGCGGCGGACTCGAGCACGGCGCGGCGGAGATCCTCGGGCAGGGCGTCGAAGGCCCGCCGGTTGACCACGAAGGCGTCCTTGCTGTGCATGGCGCGGGTGTTGTGGAAGAACCTGGCGTAGTCCCATGCCTGGGTGTCCACCGCGGTGGTCGGCGAGTAGATGCTGGAATCGACCAGGCCGGTGAAGAAGGCCTGGGAGATCTCGGAGGTCTGCACCACCGTCGGCGCCGCGCCGAGCAGTTCGGCGAAGCGCGCGGTGGTCTGGCCCGCGGTGCGCATGCGCGATCCGCGCAGGTCCTGCGCGGAGCTGATCTGCCGCTGCGACACGATGCCCTGGCCCGGCCAGGGGACGTAGAACAGCGGGCGCACCCCCCGCTCGGCGAGACGGCGCTCGAGATGCGGCTTCTGTAGCTCATGGAGGCGCCGCGCCTCGTCGTAGCCGACCGCCACGAAGGGGATCGTGTCGATCTCGAAGAACGGGTCCTGGTTGCCGTAGAGGAAGAGCAGGATGTCGCCGGCCTGCACCTGGCCGGTCTGCACGGCGCGCAGGATGTCCGGCAGGCGCACCAGCGAGGCGCCGGAATGGACGACCATCTCCAGCCTGCCGTTGGTCCGCGCCCGGACGTCCTCGGCGAAGCGTCGGACGTTCTGGGTCTGGAAATTGGTCTCGGCGAAGCCGGTGGCGACGATCCAGCGGACCTGCTGCGCGGCGGCCGCGCCGGCGGCGAGGGCGACCGCCGCCAGCACGGAAAGTCCGACCGCCAACGCCTTGACGCGCTTCATGGTTCCCTCCCGACGCGCAGCTTCGCGGCTGCGCTTGTTGTGACGAACGGAGACGCTCGCGCGGCAGCATAGAAGGGCCGGAATGACGGCTCAAGCAGCGGGGGCGGCGCCGTCTGCCGGTCCGACGCCGGCGCCGTGCCGGCCGCAGGGCAAGCCCGCGACCGTCGCCGGTCCGCCGGGCGGCGCCGCCGCTTTGATCGGGCGGGGCGCGACGCGCGCCCGCAACCCGTTGCCCGACCCGGCGCTCCGCCGGCGCCCGACGCCGGCACGGCGCCGATGGGGTTCCGGTTCTCCTGGCGGCGCGCGGTCGGGGGTGGACGGTCGGCACGAATTGGTCACCATTGTCGGGACGCTGCGCGATCGGGCGTGGTGGTCCCGACGACAAGACCCGACGACAAGAAGGGAGGACGCTCCATGACACAGGCCGACGCCAACGCCGCTTCCGCGCGGCCGAACCCTTCGGCGCCGGGGATCGGGCGGCGCGCCGCGCTGCTCTCGGGCGCCGGCGCCGCGGTGGCGATGGCGGCCGGCGCGGCGGTGCCGGCGCGCGCGCAGGCGAGGCCCCCGCTCACCGTGGCCATCGGGACCGACCTGATCACGCAGGATCCGTGCCGCATCGCCGGCGGCAACGACTACTTCTTCTTCGCCAACGTCTTCGAGGGCCTCTACGGCCCGGACGAGAACGGCAAGCCCGCGCCGCTGCTCGCCGAGAGCCACACGGCGAGCCCGGACGGCCTCTCCTACGAGTTCACGCTGCGCCCGAACGCGCGCTTCCACAGCGGCGAGCCGGTCACCGCCGAGGACGTACGCTTCAGCTGGCAGCGCGCCGTCGCGCCCGAGACGCGCAACCCGAGGGCGAGTGTCCTGGTCGCCAACATCGCCGACGTCGAGGTCCTCGACCAGCGGCGGTGCCGCGTGAAGCTGAAGCAGCGCGACGCCTCCTTCCTCGATAACTGCGGCGAGTACTGGTACATCATTTCGAAGAAGCATGCGGAGGCTGGCGGGGAGAACCCGTTCGACCGGCAGCCCATCGGCACCGGCCCCTTCGCCTTCGTCGAGCGCCGCGTCCGCTCCTACATCAAGCTGCGAGGCTTCGAGCAGCACTGGGGCCGCGTGCCGGCCTTCGGCGAGGTCACGCTCAAGATCATCCCCGACGACCAGTCGCGCGTCGCCCAGGTCCAGACGGGCGAGTCGGACATCGTGACCAACGTCCCGCCCGTGCTGGCCGCGCCGCTGCAGCGCCTGCCCAACGTGCAGGTCGTCCGCGCGCCGAGCTTCCAGAACATCTACATCGCGATCAACGCGCTGAACGGGCATCCGGGCCTCCGGCGGGCCGATGTGCGCCGCGCGCTGAACATGGCGGTGGACAAGGCGGCGCTCCTGCGCGCGACCATGCTCGGCTTCGCCCAGCAGCTCGAGCAGCCATGCCACCCAGACATCTTCGGCTGCGACGCGCAGGTGACGCCCTACGGCTACAACCCGGACCGCGCGCGCCAGATCCTCACCGAGGCCGGCTTCGATTTCGGCCGCCCGCTGAAGCTGCTCGGCCAGGGCACCGGGCGCGTCCCCCAGGCGCGGGAGACGCTGCAGGGCGTCGCCGCCTTCCTCAACCGCATCGGCATCCGCACCGAGATCAACATGCTCGACTACGGCGCCTGGATCTCGGTCTACGGCGCGCGCCAGAAGGACCCCTCGGTGGACATGGTGTTCGCCAATTTCACCGACTACAACGCGGACCCCTCCGGCCGCCTGCTGCGCCAGGTGCGCACCGGCGCTACCTATTCGTGGTACTCGAACCCCGAGATCGACGCGATGCTCGACCGCATGAACGACTTCGCCTCGATCGAGGAGCGGCGGGCGTTCGTCCGTCGTCTGTTCGCGCGGCTGCACGAGGAGGCGCCGCTGATCCCGCTGTGGACCGTCGACTCCATCTACGGCGTCGGCAGGGGGCTGAGCTGGAAGCCGACGCCGCACGTCTCCTGGCCGGTGCTGTGGAACGTGAGGCGCGCCTCCTAGGCCGGACCCGCGCAGGGCGAGAACGGGATGGCGCGCTTCCTCCTCACCCGGCTCGGGCAGGCGCTGGTCACGCTGGCGCTGCTGACCGTCCTGATCTTCGTCCTCGCGCGGCTCACCGGCGACCCGACGCCGCTGGTGCTGCCCTCCGAGGCGACCGAGGCCGACCGCGCCTTCTTCCGCCAGCAGTACGGCCTCGACCGCCCGGTCCACGAGCAGTACGTCGTCTTCCTCCGCAACGTGCTGCGCGGCGACTTCGGGATCTCGTTCCGCTACCGGGAACCCGCCTTCGACCTGGTGCTGGCGGCGATCGGCCCGACGCTCCAGCTCGCCGGGGTCTCGATGCTGGTCGCCATCCTGCTCGGCCTGCCGCTCGGCATCGCGGCGGCGCTGCGGCCGGGCTCCTGGCTGGCCGCGACGGTGCGCGGCTATGCGAGCCTCGGCCAGGCGATGCCGACCTTCTGGACGGGCCTGATGCTGATCTTCGTCTTCGCCATCAGCATTCCCGTCCTGCCCTCCTCCGGCTACGGGACGGCGGCGAACTTCGTGCTGCCGGCCGTCACCCTCGGCTTCTACGCCTCCGCCTCCGTCACCATGCTGACCTGGGCCAACATGACCGAGGCGCTGCGCAGCGACTTCGTGCAGATGGAGCGCGTGCTCGGCATCCCGCGCCGCCTGATCGTGCTGAAGCACGCGCTGCGCAACGCCTCGCTGCCGATCGTGACCTATCTCGGCCTGCAGTTCGGCCTGCTGCTCGGCGGCGCCGTCGTGACCGAGCGGGTCTTCGCCTGGCCGGGCGTCGGCCAGATGCTCGTGGACGCCATCCTCAACCGCGACTACCCCGTCGTGCAGGCCGCCGTGATGCTGACCGCCGTGCTCGTCATGACCATCAACCTCGTCGTGGACCTCCTCTACGCGGTGCTCGACCCGCGGGTGAGCCGGTCGTGAGCGCCGCCGCGGGGGAGCGGCCCGGCGACGCGGGCGGGCTGTTCGGCGGGCGCATCCGGGCCGGCGCGGGGCGGCCGCCGCTGTTCGCGACCGCGATCTGCCTGCTGCTCGTCGTCGCCGCCCTCGGCGGCGGGGCGATCGCGCCCTACGTGCCGGACGAGGCCGACTTCACCGCCATCCTCGCGCCGCCCGCCTGGGTGGAGGGGGGATCGCTCGCGCATCCGCTCGGCACCGACCAGCTCGGCCGCGACATGCTGAGCCGCCTGATCGCGGGGGCGCGCATCTCGCTGCTGACCGCGGGCGCCGCGGTGCTGGCCGGCGGCACCGTCGGCGTCGCGCTCGGCCTCGCCGCTGGTTATCTCGGCGGCGTGGTCGAGGCGGTGGTCATGCGCGTCGTGGATGCCTTCCTCGCGCTGCCCTTCATCCTGATGGCGCTCGCCTTCGTGGCGGCGCTGGGGACGGGGATCGGGAACATCATCCTCGTCATGATGCTGACCAACTGGGCCCGCTACGCGCGCCTGGTGCGGAGCGAGGTGGTCTCGATCAAGAAGCGCGACTTCGTGCTGCTCGCCCGCGTCGCCGGCCTCCGCCCCCTGCCGATCGCGCTGCGGCACATCCTGCCGAACGCGCTCACCTCCATCCTCGTGCTCGGCGTGCTCGACGTCGGGCGCGCGATCATCCTCGAATCCTCGCTCTCCTTCCTCGGCCTCGGCATCCAGCCGCCCGACGTGTCCTGGGGCCTCGCCCTGGCCGAGGGGCGGACCTACATGACCGTCGCCTGGTGGCTCACGGTCTGGCCGGGGCTCGCCATCGTGCTCGCGGTGATGAGCTTCAACGCGCTCGGCGAGTGGCTGAAGGCGGGCTTCGATCCGCGCGGCCGGCTGTAGGCCGCGGCGCCATGCCCCACGGCGAGCCCCTCCTCGCGATCCGCGGCCTGAACGTCGAGTTCGGCCTGCCGGCGCGGCCCGTGCGCGCCGTCGCCGACGCCGATCTGACGCTCGCGCCCGGCGAGATCCTCGGCATCGCCGGCGAGTCGGGAAGCGGCAAGACCACGCTCTGCGCCGCTGTCATGCGCACCCTGCCGCGCACGGCGCGCGTCTCGGGCAGGGTCGAGTTCGCGGGGAAGGAGCTGCTCTCGCTGCCGGAGCGGGAGATGGCGCGCCTGCGTGGCCGCGACCTCGCGATGGTGCTGCAGAACCCGATGACCTCGCTCGACCCGCTCTACACCATCGGCAACCAGCTCGAGGAGGTGCTGCGCGAGCGGCGGCGCGGCGGCGGAGCGGGGCGGCTGGGCAGCGCGGTGGAGGTGCTGCGCCGCGTCCACCTCACCGCGCCGGAGCTGCGGCTGCGGCAGTACCCGCACCAGCTCAGCGGCGGCATGCGCCAGCGGGTGCTGGTCGGGATGGCGACGGCCGCGGCGCCGCGGCTGCTGATCGCGGACGAGCCCACCACCGCGCTCGACGCCTCGATCCAGGACGAGATCCTGATCCTGTTCCGGGAACTGCGCGAGTCCGCCGGCACCGCGGTCGTCATCGTCACGCACGACCTGTCGGCGATCCGGCGGCTCTCCGACCGGGTGGTCATCATGTACGCCGGCCGCATCGTGGAGGAGGGGCCGACGGTCGAGGTCTTCCGCGCGCCGCGCCATCCCTACACGCAGGCCCTGCTCGCCTCCCTGCCGCGGATCGAGGAGGAGGAGGTCGTCCTCCAGCCGATCCCGGGCCAGGTGCCCGACCTCGCCCGGCTGCCGCCGGGCTGCGCCTTCGCCGCGCGCTGCCCGGCCGCGATCCCGCTCTGCCGCGAGGAGCGGCCACGCGAGCGCACGGTCGGCGAACGCCACCGCGTCTTCTGCTGGCGCGCGGGCGAGGGTGCCGCATGAGCGCGGACGCGGCCCCGCCGATGGTCGAGGCGATCGGCCTGACCAAGACCTTCGCGATCCCGGCCGCGACGCTGTTCGGCAGGGCGCGCCCGGTCGCCGCCGCCGTGGACGTCTCCTTCCGCATCCCGCGCGGCCGGACCTTCGGCCTGGTCGGCGAATCGGGCAGCGGCAAGAGCACGGTCGCGAAGCTGCTGCTGAAGCTGGAGGCGCCGAGCGCGGGCCGCCTGCTGGTCGAGGGGCAGGACATCTTCGCGCAGACGCCGGCCGAGGAGCTGGCCTACCGGCGCAAGGTCCAGGCGGTGTTCCAGGACCCCTACGGCGCGCTCAGCCCGCGCATGCGCGCCGACCGCATCGTCACGGAGCCGCTGCGCGCCCACGGCATGGACCGCCGCGAGGCGGAGGCGCGGGCGCCCGAGCTTCTGCGCCTGGTCGGCCTGCCGCCGGACTCGGCGCGCAAGTATCCGCACGAGTTCAGCGGCGGCCAGCGCCAGCGGCTCGCCATCGCGCGCGCGCTGTCGGTGGACCCCGCGCTCCTCGTGCTGGACGAGCCGGTCTCGGCGCTCGACGTCTCGGTGCGCGCGCAGGTGCTGACCCTGCTGCGCGAGATGCAGCAGCGGCTGGACCTGACCTACCTCTTCATCGGCCACGACCTCGCCGTGGTGCGCTACCTGAGCGACACGGTCGGCGTCATGTATTTCGGCCGCCTGGTCGAGCTGGGTCCGGCGCGCCGCGTGCTGCGGCGTCCGGCGCATCCCTACACGCGGCGCCTGGTCGCGCTCGCCGCCGGCGACGCGCCGCTCGGCGCCGTGCGCCTGCAGGGCGAGCTGCCGAACCCGCTGGCGCCGCCGAGCGGCTGCCTGTTCCGCACCCGCTGCCCCTACGCCGACGCGACCTGCGCCGCCCGCCTGCCGGAGATGCGCCTGGCGGAGCCGGACCACCTCGTCGCCTGCCACCACCACGAGGCGGTCGCCGCCGGCGCCAAGGCGGAGACCGGCCCGATGCTGCAGGAGGCGTAGGGGCCCGGCCGGCGGTTCACGCCTCCATTACGGCGACGGTCTGGCCCGCCGCCACCGCCTCGCCCGGGGCGACGAGGATCTCGATCACGCGCCCGTCCACCGGCGCCGGGATCGGGATCTCCATCTTCATGGACTCGATGGTCAGGATCGGGTCGTCCTCGGCGACCGCATCGCCGGGAACCACCTCGTGGCGGATGACGCTGCCCGGCGTCTCCGCCTTCACCTCGATCCTCTTCATGCCTGCTCCTCGAAGGCCTCGTCAGAAGTTGTAGGGCCAGGTGGCCATGTGGTGGCGCCCGATGCCGCCGGAGGCGCGTGACTCGTGCACCGCGAGCATGCGGATCAGCCAGGCGCGGGTCTCGCGCGGGTCTATCACGTCCTGGGCAAGGAACCCGGCCGCGAGGTCGTAGGCGCCGGTGTCGCGGGCAAGCTCGCGGCGCAGCGCCTCGAAGCGTTCCGGGTCGGCCTGGCGGCGCACGCCGTGCAGCACGTTCACCGCGGCGGCGGGGTCCATGAAGCTGACGTCGGCGCTGTACCAGGCGGCGATCTCGTCGGCGGTGCCGCCCATGTTGATGTAGGCCTGCCCATAGCTCTTGCGCATGATGACGGCGAGCTTGGGCACCGTCGCCATCTCCAGCGCGTGGTTGAAGTTCATGATCTGGCCGGCGAGGCCGAGCCGCTCGCCCTCGACGCCGACGAGGAAGCCGGGCGTGTCGGTCAGGAAGACCAGCGGGATGTTGAAGGAATCGCACAGCACGATGAAGCCCGTCGCCTTGCGGCAGGCCTGGGGGTCGAGCGCGCCGCCCTTGAAGATCGGGTTGCTGGCGATGATGCCGACCGTGCGCCCGCCGATGCGCGCGAGGCCGCAGGTGAGGACCTTCGCGAAGCGCTCCTTGACCGGGAAGAAGCTGTCGCGGTCCACGACGACCTCGATCACCCGCCGCACGTCGTACACGCGCTCGCGCTGCTCGGGCACGATGTCGAGGATGCGCGCCATCCCCTCGCCCGATCCCGGCGGGACCGGCGCGCGCGGTGGCGGTTCGTTCGCGTTGGAGGGCATGTAGCTGAGGAAGCGACGGATCGCGCCCAGCACCTCCTGGTCCGTCGCGTAGGCCTGGTCCACCTCGCCGGTGACCTCGGTGCGCATGCGCCAGCCGCCGAGCTCCTCCGGGTCCACCTCCTCGGAGATCGCGACCGCCGTCACCTTCGGGCTGGAGACGGCGAGCACCGCGCCCTTGCGCATCAGCACGAAGTCCGACATCGCGGCCTTCCAGCTCGGCGAGCCGTAGCTCTGCCCGAGGATGGCCGTCACCCAGGGCGTCTGCCGGCGCCGGTCGTACACCTGGTGGCTGCGCGTGCGGGCGATGCCGCGCGCGCCCATCACGTCCGGGATGCGCGCGCCGCCCGCCTCGCCGAGGATCACCATCGGGATGCCGCGCGCGATGGTGGTCTTGCGCACGTGCTGGAACTTGAGGCTCGCCACCGGCGCGCTGGAGGCGCCGAGCGTGGTGAAGTCGTAGGCGACCACGCCGACCTCGCGCCCGTCTATGCGCCCGTAGCCCGTGACGACGCCGTCGCCGGGCGAGCGGTCGCGGTCCGCCGCGCGCTCCGAGACGGCGAAGAGGCCGACCTCCTGGAACGACCCCTCGTCGAGCAGGTGCGCGATGCGCTGGCGCGCGTTCAGCAGGCCGGCGGCGGCGAACTCCTCGAGCTTCCGCTTCGACCCCATGGCGAGCGCCTTCCCGCGGCGCCGCGCGTGCTCGGCGATCTCGCGCTCGAACGGCATCATCCCCCTCATGCGCAGTTCGGTGCCGCGCCCGCAAGCGGCCGGCGTCGCGCGCAGCATGGCAGAGTTGACGCACCCGGCAAGGGCGGCTTCACATCCCGCTTCCAGGCACACGCATGCCCCTGGGGGAGCGGCCATGAGCAGCGGATGCGCGGCGAGGCGCGAGGCGAATCTCCGGCGCCTCTTCGAACCCTCCTCCGTCGCCGTGCTCGGCGCGTCCGGGGTCGCCACCAAGGCCGGCGGGCGCCCGCTCGCCTACCTGCGCGAGACCGGCTTCGCCGGCCGCGTCTATCCGATCAACCCGCGGCACCGCGCGCTGTTCGGCTTCGACTGCTTCCCCTCCCTCGACGCGCTGCCCGAGGTGCCCGATCTGGTCGTCGTCGCCATCCCCGCCGAGGGCGTGCTGCCGGCGGTGCGCCAGGCCGCCGCGATGGGCGTCGGCGCGATGGTGATCTACACCAGCGGCTTCGCCGAGGTCGGGCCGGAGGGCGGCGCGGCCGAGCGCGAGATCCGCGGCATCTGCGAACGGACCGGCCTGATCGTCTGCGGCCCGAACTGCCAGGGCATCGCGAACCTGTTCAACGGCCTCGCCGTGAACTTCTCGACGGCGCTCTCGGAGGGGCAGCCGAAGCCGGGCCCGATCGGCATCGTCTCGCAGAGCGGGCTCGTCGGCGCACTGATCGCCTCGGAGTGCATGGCCCGCTCGCTCGGGCTCGGCTACCTCGTCAGCACGGGGAACGAGGCCGGGTTCGAGTTCGCCGACGCCGTCGCGCACATGACCGCGGACCCGCGCATCCGCGTCGTCGTCGGCTACCTGGAGGGCATCCGCGACGTCGCGCGCTTCCGCGCCGCGGCGCTGCGGGCGCGGGAGAAGGGCAAGCCGCTGGTCGTCCTCAAGGCCGGGCGCAGCTCCGCGGCGGCGCGCGCCGCGGCCTCGCACACCGGCGCGCTCGCCGGCTCGGCGCGGCTGCACGACGCGCTGTTCGCGGAGCTCGGCGTCATGGTGGAGGAGAGCCTGGAGGACCTGGTGGACGCCGCCGTCACCCTCGGCGCCGCGCTGCCGCCGCCGCGCGGGGCGCGGGTCGGGATCGTCGGCAATTCGGGCGGCTTCAACGTCCTCTGCACGGACGACCTGCACCGCTTCGGCCTGGAGCTCGCGTCGCTGTCCGAGCCGACGCGGGCGGAGATCGCGGCGCACCTGCCGCCCTTCCTCCCGGCGCAGAATCCCGTGGACCTGGCGTCGCTGCCGCAGGCGGACCCGGCGACGGCACGGGCGCTGCTGCAGCGGGTGGCGGACGATCCCGGGGTGGACATCGTGATCTGCTGCTTCGGCGCGATCCGCGCCGCCTCGGCGGCGCTCACCGCCGAGCTGGCGGCCTTCGCGCGGTCGGCGGCCAAGCCGATGGTCGCGGCCTGGCTCGCCTCGGCGCCGGCGGGCTTCGTCGCGCTCTCGGCCGCGGGCGTCCCGACCTTCACCGACCCGTCGCGCGCCGCGAGGGCGGCGCGGCGCCTGCTCGATGCGGCGGCGCGGCCGGCCGGCGGCGCCGCGCCGCCGGCGGACGCGGCGCCGGCGGACGCCGCGTCCGTCGCCGCGCTCGTGCGGCAGGCCCGGAGGGAGGGCCGGGGCGTCATCGGGGAGGCGGCGCTCCTGCCCGCGCTCGGCCGGCTCGGATTGCGCGTTCCGCGCATGGCGCGCGTCCGCACGCCCGAGGAGGCGGAGACCGCCTTCGCCGCCCTCGGCGCGGACGGCGTCGCGGTGAAGATCGACTCGCCCGACATCCCGCACAAGACGGAGGCCGGCGGCGTCGCGCTCGGCATCGCCTCGCCGGCGGCCTGCCGGGAGGCGGCCCGGACGATCCTCGGCGCCGTGCGCGAGAAGGCGCCCGGCGCGGCGATCGAGGGACTGCTCGTGGCGGAGATGGTCGGCGGCGGCCGTGCCGAGGTGATGATCGGCATCAAGCGCGATCCGATCCTCGGCCCCTTCGTCGCCGTCGGCCTGGGCGGCGTCTTCGTCGAGATCCTCGGCGACGTGGCCTTCCGCGCCGCCCCCTTCGGCGAGGCCGAGGCGACGGCGCTGCTGCGGAGCCTCAAGGCCTGGCCGCTGCTGGACGGCGCGCGCGACCGGCCGCGCCTCGACGTGCCGGCGCTGGCGCGCGCGATCGCCGCCGTGTCGCGGCTCGCCGTGGCGGTCCCGGAGATCGGCGAGCTGGACCTGAACCCGGTCCTGGTCGGCCGGGAGGGCGAGGGCGCCGTCGTCGTGGACGCCCTGCTCCGCCTCGCGCCGGCCGGGGCGCCCCGCCATGGCGGAGGACTGATGCGCAACGAGGCGGTGGAGGAGAGCGGTGAACTGGACGCCTGAGCTGGAGGACCTGCGCCGACGCCAGCGCCTCGCGCGCGCCATGGGCGGCGCGGACAAGGTGAAGCGCCAGCACGATGCCGGCCGGCTGACGGTGCGCGAGCGGCTCGACCGCCTGGTGGACCCGGGCAGCTTTCTCGAGATCGGCTCGATCGCCGGCAAGGCGGAGTACGACGCCGAGGGCCGGCTGCAGGCCCTCACTCCCGCCAATTGCGTGATGGGCCGCGCGCGGATCGACGGCCGCCCCGTCGTCGTCATCGGCGACGACTTCACGGTGCGCGGCGGCTCCGCGGACGCGAACATCAAGGAGAAGCACGTCCTCGCGGAACGCATGGCGCAGGAGCTGCGCCAGCCGATCGTCCGCATCATCGAGGGCTCGGGCGGCGGCGGATCGGTCAGGACCATCGAGACGACCGGCCGCGCCAACCTCCCCGGTGGCCTGACGCCGGGCACGCTGCAGTTCCACTACACGACGGAGAACCTCTGCCACGTGCCCGTCGTCGCGCTCGGCCTCGGTTCCGTCGCGGGCCTCGGCGCCGCGCGGATGGCGGCGAGCCACTACTCGGTGATGACCAAGGGCACCTCCGCCATGTTCGTTGCCGGCCCGCCGGTGGTCGCGCGCACGGGCCAGAACCTGAGCAAGGAGGAGCTGGGCGGCTGGGAGATCCAGACCCGCAGCGGCGCGGTGGACCACGCGGTGGACACCGAGGAGGAGGCCTTCGCCTGCGCGCGGCGCTTCCTCTCCTACCTTCCCTCCTCAGTGCACCAGGTCGCGCCGCGCGTCCCGTCGGGGGACGACCCGGGCCGGCGCGAGGAGTCGCTCTTCTCCGCCGTCCCGCGCGAGGCGCGCAAGGTCTACAAGATGCGCCCGATCGTCGAAGCGATCGTGGACCGCGGCTCCTTCTTCGAGATGGGGCGGATGTTCGGCCGCTCCATCATCACCGGCCTCGCGCGCATGGACGGGCTGCCGGTCGCGGTGATGGCGAGCGACCCGTACTTCTACGGCGGCGCCTGGACCAGCGAGACCTGCCAGAAGGTCGTCCGCTTCGTGGACCTCGCCGAGACCTTCCACCTGCCGGTCATCTACCTGGTGGACTGCCCGGGCTTCCACATCGGGCTGGAGGCCGAGCGCGCCGCGACCATCCGCCACGGCGTGCGCGCCATGGCGGCGGTCAACCAGTCCACCGTGCCGTGGTGCTCGATCATCGTGCGGAACTCCTTCGGCGTGGCCGGCGCGATCCACCAGCCCGCCGGCCGCTTCGCCTTCCGCTACGCCTGGCTCTCGGCCCGCTGGGGATCGCTGCCCTTCGAAGGCGGGATCGAGGCCGCCTACCGCGCGGAGATCGAGGCCGCGCCCGACCCGGCGGCGAAGCTCGCCGAGATCGAGGCGCGCCTGACCGCCCTGCGCGCCCCGGTCCGCACCGCCGAGACCTTCTGGGTCGAGGAGATCATCGATCCGCGCGACACCCGGCCGCTGCTGTGCGAGTTCGCCCGCCAGGCTGAGCCGCTGCGCCAGCCGGGGCCGCGCGCCTTCGGCATGCGGCCGTGAGCCGGCGCGCGGGATGGCTCATCGGCCGGCCGGCGCGGCGGGCGGGGCCGCGTCCTCCGCCTCGCGCGGCGCGAAGGCGACCTCGCCGGCCGTGACGCGGCGCGGCCCGGCGGCGGTCTCGACGATCAGCGCGCCGTCCTCGTCCAGCGCGGTCAGGCGGCCTTCCAGCCAGCCTTCGCCGGTGCGCACGCGGACGGGGTGGCCGAGCCCGCGCACCCGGCCCATCCAGGCCGCCCGCGCGGGCGCGAAGCCCTCGGCGTCCCAGCGCGCGAGCCAGCGCGCGAGCGCCGGCAGCAGGGCGCCGAGCATCCCCTCGGGCGTCACCTCCGCGGCACCGTTCGCCGCCAGGCTCGTTGCCGGGTATGGCGTGCCCGCCGGCGCCTCGCGGAGGTTGATGCCGATGCCGAGGATGACCGCGGGGGGTGCGCCTGCGGCGACCACCGCCTCGGGCAGGATGCCGGCGACCTTGCGGCCCTCCAGCAGCACGTCGTTGGGCCATTTCAGCTCCGCCCGGCGTGCCGCGAGCACGCCATCCAGCGCGTCCGCGACGCCCAGCGCCGCGAGGAAGCCGAGTTCGGCCAGCCTCGCCGCCGGGACGCACGGCCGGAGGATGAGCGAGACGTACAGATTGCCGGGCGGGCTGAACCAGGCCCGCCCCTGCCGGCCGCGGCCGGCCGACTGCGACCGCGCCCAGACGACGGTGCCGTGCGGCGCGCCCGCGGCGGCGAGCGCGCGCGCCGTGTCGTTGGTCGAGGCGAGCCGGCCGTACCGGCGGATGGTAAAGGGATGCGACGCCTCGGCCGGGATCATTCCCCGCGGTGGTCTCCTGGTGGCAGGCTCCCCGCGTCTCCGGGCGCGGTGCCCCCCATGCTTGCCGCGCGCCTCCGGGACAGGCAACGGCCGGCCGGTCGGCGGCGGTCCCGGCCCCGTACCGAACCCGCATGCGAGGAGCGACGATGCCCGCTGACACGATGACGGACACGCCGCCGCCCGCGCGCGCGGCGCCCTTCCGCACCGTGCTCGTCGCCAACCGGGGCGCCGTCGCCGCCCGCATCATCCGGGCCGTCCGCGCCCTGGGGTGCAGGGCGGTCGCGGTCCATTCGGACGCCGATGCCGGGGCGCCCTACCTCGAGGAGGCGGACGAGGCCCTGCGCATCGGCCCCGCCCCGGCGCGCGAGAGCTACCTCAACCAGGACGCCCTGCTCGACGCGGCGGCGAAGGCCGGGGCGGACGCCCTGCATCCGGGCTACGGCTTCCTCTCGGAGAACGCGGCCTTCGCGGCCCGGACCGCGGCGATGGGCATCACCTTCATCGGCCCCTCGCCGCACCACATCGCCGCGATGGGCGAGAAGACCCGCGCGCGCGCGATCATGGCCGGGAACGGCTTCCCGGTCGCCGCGGGCTCCGGGCTGCTGCCCGCGGACCCGGGGGAGGTCCTCGCCGCCGCGCGCGGGATCGGCTTCCCGGTGATGGTCAAGCCGGCTGGCGGCGGCGGCGGGATCGGCATGGCCATCGCGCGCGACGAGGCCTCCCTGCTCCGCGCGGTCGCGCGCGCCCGCGCCGCGGCGGAACGAAGCTTCGCCGATGGCGGCGTCTACCTGGAGCGCTTCCTGGAGCGGGCGCGGCACGTCGAGATCCAGCTCCTCGGCGACCGGCACGGCCAGGTGCGCCACCTGTTCGAGCGCGACTGCTCGGTCCAGCGCCGCCACCAGAAGGTGATCGAGGAGGCCCCGGCGCCCAACCTCCCGCGCGACCGCGCCCTCGGGATCGCGCAGCGCGCGGCCGCGGCGCTGCAGCGGCTCGGCTACGACAACATCGGCACGGTCGAGATGCTCATGGCCGAGGACGGCACCTTCGGCTTCCTCGAGGTCAACACGCGGCTTCAGGTGGAGCACGCGGTGACGGAGATGGTCACCGGCGTCGACCTGGTCGCCGCGCAGATCCGCACCGCGGCGGGAGAGCCGCTCGGGCGCGTGCTGCCGTCCCGCGTGGCGGTGGAGGGGCACGCGGTGGAAGCCCGCATCTATGCCGAGGATCCCCGCCGCTTCCTCCCCTCCCCGGGGCGGCTGGTCCGCTTCCGGCTGCCCGAGGGCGACGGCGCCTGGCGGATCGAGACCGGCTACCGGGAGGGCATGGAGGTGACCCCCTTCTACGATCCGCTTCTCGCCAAGGCGGTGGTGCGGGGCCGATCGCGCGAGGAGGCGATCCGCGGCCTCCGCGAGCTGCTCGCCGGCATGGAGATCGAGGGACCGGAGACGAACATCCCCTTCCTCCTCGCGGCGCTCGACGACCCGCGCTTTCGCGCCGGGGAGGTGCACACGGGGCTTGCCGCGGGAATCACGGTCTGACCGGCTGCCGGCGCCGCGCGGTCAGCCGCCGCGTCGCGCCAGCATGGTGCGCAGCCGGTCCAGGCGCTCGGCGACCGCCGCCTCGGCCAGCGACTCGGCCTCGCGATAGGTGCGCAGCACCTGTTCGCCGAGCGGCGTCAGGCGCGCGCCGCCGCCGCCGGTCCCTCCCATGGCGGTCGCCACCAGCGGCTCGCGGAAGTCGGCGTTCAGCGCCGCCACCAGATCGTGCGCGCGCTGGTAGGACATCCGCATCCGCCGCCCCGCGCCGGCGATGGAGCCCTCCTCGCGGATGCCTTCGAGGAGGTCCGCCTTGCCCGGCCCGAATTCCACCCGCTCGTCCAGCGTCAGCCGGAGGGTCAGCGTGCGCCGGACCGTGCCGCCATCGCCGCGGCGTCGCCTGCCTGCCATGCGACGAAAGGAACCACGCTTCCGGGATCGCGCCAATCGCCCACGCTGCCGCCTGCGCCTTGCGCTGTCAGCGCCTGATCGCTATCCATGAACGAAGATAGCGAAGGGACCGCGCATGCTCCGACCTGTCCTTCCCGACCCGTCGCGGCGCACGGTGCTGCGCCTCGCCGCCCTGCCCCTCGTGCCGGTCCTCGCGGCCGCGGCGCCCGGTCAGGATACCGGCCAGGCTTCCGGCGGCGTTCCCGCGGCCGCGCCCCCGCTGGTCGCCGCCGCCGCCGACCTGCAGTTCGCTCTGGCCGAGGTCGCGGCCCGGTTCCGCGAGGCGACAGGCCAGGCGGTGCGCCTCTCCTTCGGCTCCTCGGGCAACATCGCGCGCCAGATCGAGCAGGGCAGTCCGGTCGAGCTGTTCCTCTCGGCCGACGAGGCCTTCGTCCTCCGCCTCGCCGAGGGGGGATACACGAGGGACCAGGGCGCGCTCTACGCCATCGGTCGCATCGCCCTGTTCACGCCGCCCGGCTCGCCGATCCGCGCCGCCGGCGGCATGGACGCCATCCGCGAGGCGCTCGACGCCGGCCGCATCACCCGCTTCGCCATCGCCAATCCCGAGCACGCGCCCTATGGCCGCGCCGCCGAACAGGCGCTGCGCGCCACCGGCCTCTGGGAGCGTATCCGCCCGCATCTCGCCTTCGGCGAGAACGTCGCGCAGGCCGCGCAATTCGCGCTCGCGGGCGGCAGCCAGGGAGGCATCATCGCCTATTCGCTCGCCCTCGCGCCCGCCATGCGCGAGCGGGGCGACCATGCTCTGCTGCCCGACAGCCTGCATGAGCCGCTCCGCCAGCGCATGGCGCTGACGCGCCGCGCCGGACCGGCCGCCGAGCGCTTCTACGCCTACCTGCAGGGTCCGGAGGCGCGTGCGGTGATGGTGCGCTACGGCTTCCTGCTGCCGGACGAATGAGCGCCGCGCCCATGGACTGGACGGCCTTCCGCCTCTCGGTGGCGCTCGGCGCGTGGACCCTGCTGCTGCTGCTCCCCCTCGCGCTCTGGCTCGGCCGGAGGCTCGCCTATCGGCCCTTTCCCGGGCGCGGCTTCGTCGAGGCCGTGGTGGCGCTGCCGCTGGTGCTGCCGCCCACCGTGCTCGGCTTCTACCTGCTCGTCGCCTTCGGCGGCCTCTCGCCGCTCGGCCGGGCCTGGCAGGCGGTGTTCGGGCATGGCCTCGCCTTCTCCTTCGAGGGACTGCTGTTCGCCTCGGTGCTGGTCAACCTCCCCTTCGCGGTCCAGCCGGTGCGCAACGCCTTTGCCGCCATCCCCCCGCAGCTCCGCGATGCCGGGGCGGTCTCGGGCATGACCCCCGCGCGCGTGCTGCTCCGCGTCGAGCTGCCGCTCGCCTGGCCGGGCATCGCCACCGCCGCGGTGCTGACCTTCGCCCACACCCTCGGCGAGTTCGGCGTGGTGCTGATGGTCGGCGGGGCGATCCCCGGCGAGACGCAGACCATCGCGATCGCCATCTACGACCGCGTGCAGGCTTTCGACGAGCGCGGCGCCGCGGTCATGTCCGCCGTCCTCCTCGCCGTCTCGGTCGTCGCGCTCGGCCTGACCAACACGCTCTCGGGCCGCGTCGGGCGGCGCACGCGGGATGCCTGAGGCACCGGCGGCCGAAGGTGCCGCGGCGGCGGCGCAGGGCCGCGGCCTCGAGGTCCGGCTCGAGGCCGCCGCGCCGATCCCGCTCGACATCGCCTTCGGCTGCGCGCCCGGGGAGACGCTGGCGCTGGTCGGGCCCTCGGGCGCCGGCAAGTCCACGGCGCTGCGCTGCGTCGCCGGCCTGCATCGGCCGTCGCGGGGGAGCGTGCGCTGCGGCGGCGCGACCTGGCTCGACACCGCCGCGCGCCTCGACCTGCCGCCGCACCGCCGCGCCGTCGGCATGGTGTTCCAGGACTACGCGCTGTTCCCGCACATGACCGCGCTCGGCAATGTCGCCGCCGCCATGGGCCACCGGGCGCCGGCGGAGCGCGCGGCGCGGGCGCGGGAACTGCTGGCCCGGGTGCACCTCGCCGGGCTCGAGGAGCGGCGCCCGGCCGAACTGTCGGGCGGGCAGCAGCAGCGCGTCGCGGTCGCCCGGGCGCTGGCGCGCGACCCCGCCGTGCTGCTGCTCGACGAGCCCTTCTCCGCCGTGGACCGCGCGACGCGCCGCCGGCTGCAGGGGGAGCTCGCGGCGCTGCGCCGCAGCCTGTCGATCCCGATCCTGCTCGTCACGCACGACCTGGACGAGGCGGTGGCGCTCGCCGACCGGATGTGCCTGATGCACCGCGGGCGCGGGCTGCAGACGGCGCCGCCGGCGGAGATGCTCGCCCGGCCCGCGAGCGCCGAGGTCGCGCGCCTCCTCGACCTGCGCAACCTGTTCCGCGGCGTCGTCGAGCGCCACGACCCCGACTCCGGCATCACCTTCCTGCGCTGGGGCGGCCGCGTCCTGGAGGCGGCACACGCGCCCGGCTTCGCCCCCGGCGGGACGGTGGACTGGCTGGTCCCCGGCTCGGCCGTCTTGCTGCACCGGCGCGGCCGGCCGTCCTTCGGCGAGCGCGAGAACCCGGTCGCCGGTCGCGTGCTCGACCTGCTGGCACTGGGCGAGGAGGCGCAGGTCACGCTTGACATCGGCGATCCTGGGGGCGGCACGCTCGCCTTCTCCCTGCCCCTGCACGCGGCGCGGCGCAACGGCCTGGCGCCGGGCGAGGACTGCACCGTCTCGCTGCTGCGGGAGGGGATCCACCTCATGCCGCCGCGAGGCCCCGTGCCATGACCAGCGCCCTCATCTTCGTCGCCGCGGCGCTCGCCGAGATCGCCGGATGCTTCGCCCTGTTCGGCGTCCTCCGCCTCGGCGCCTCGCCCTGGTGGCTGCTGCCGGGCGCGGCCGCGCTCGGGCTCTTCGCTTGGCTGCTCACCCTTCCCGACCTCTTCGCCGCCGGCCGCGCCTATGCCGCCTATGGCGGCGTCTACGTCGCCGCCTCGCTGGCCTGGCTGTGGGCGGTCGAGGGCGTGCGGCCCTCGGGCTGGGACGCGGCAGGCGTGACGGTCTGCCTGCTCGGCACCGCGATCATCCTGGCCGGTGCCCGGCATGCGGGCTGACGGCCCGGCCGCGGCACTCGCCTGGGGCGCCGCCATCGGCACCCTCGGCGGGCTGATCGGCCTCGGCGGGGCCGAGTTCCGCCTGCCGGTGCTGCTCGGCCTGTTCGCGCTGGCCGCCCACCACGCCGTGCGGCTGAACCTCTTGGTCAGCCTCGTGACGCTCGCCGCCTCCGCCGCCGCGCGGTTCGGGGTCGCGGAGTTCCCGGGCCTCGCCGCGCACTGGCCCGAGATCGCGGCGCTGACCGTCTCGGCGGTCGCGGCGGCGTGGTTCGGCGCCGGCCTGCTCGGGCGCCTGGACGCCCGCCGGCTCAAGCGGATCATCGCCGCGCTGCTCGCCGGGATCGGCCTGCTGTTGCTGGCCGAGGCGGCGGCGGGCGATTCGCTGCATCTCGGGGCGGAGCCGGGCGGCTGGTGGCGCGCGCCGGCGGGCGCGGCGGCCGGGGTGGCGATCGGTCTCGTCTCCTCGCTGCTCGGGGTCGCGGGCGGCGAACTGATCATCCCGACCCTGCTCTTCGGCTTCGGACTCGACATCCGCACCGCCGGCACCGCGAGCCTGATCATCAGCCTGCCCGCGGTCGCCGTGGGCGTGCTCCGCCACGCGCGGGCGGGGGGCTACGGCGACCGGGGCGCCCTGCTCGGCATCGGCCTCCCGATGGCCGCGGGATCGGTCCTCGGCGCCGCCGCAGGCGCGGCGCTGCTGGGCTTCCTGCCGGTCGGCGCGCTGAAGCTGCTCCTCGGCGTCATCCTGCTGGTCTCCGCGGGCAAGCTGTGGCGCAAGGGCGCGGCGGCTGGGGCGGCGCCGCTCGCGCGCGGTCCCCGGCCGCCGCGCCGCTGATGCGCCGTGGTGCCGCGCACGGCCGCCGCCGCGCGGCCTCAGCCCATCAGCAGCGCCGAGGCGATGGCGAAGTAGATCAGCACCCCCGAGGCGTCGGCGATGGTCGTGATCAGCGGCGCGCTCGCCGTCGCCGGGTCGAGCCCGAAGCGCGACAGGAGGAAGGGCAGGGAGAGGCCGACCAGGCTGCCCACCAGCACCACGCAGACCATCGTCGCGGCGACGACGAGCGCGATCTCGGGCCCCCCCCGCACCAGGCCGAGCAGCGACACCGCCCCCGCCATGGTGAGGCCGAGTAGCGCCGCGACCAGCGTCTCGCGGCCGAGCATGCGCCCCCAGTCGGCGAGGCGTGCCTCGCCCGTGGCAAGCGCGCGCACCATCAGCGTCGCCGCCTGGCTTCCCGCGTTGCCGCCGCTGTCGATCAGCAGCGGCAGGAAGAACACCAGTGCCACGTTCGCCGCGATCACCTCCTCGAAGGCCGCGATGCCCGCGCCGGAGAAGACGTTGGCGAAGACCAGCACCACCAGCCAGACGATGCGCTTGCGGTAGAGCAGCCCGATGGTCGCCTCGCGCAGCGCCACGCCGAGGCTCGCCGAGCCGCCGGCCTTGTGGAAGTCGGTGGTCGCCTCGGCCTCGGCCACGTCCATCGCGTCGTCCGCGGTGACGATGCCGACCATCGCGTCGCCCCCGTTGAGCACCGGGACCGCGGGGAGGTCGTAGCGCGCGACGATCCGCGCGGCCTGCTCGGCCGGCTCCTCGGCGCGGACGGCCGGCGCGTCGGCGTGCATGATCTGCGACACGGGCCGGTCGGGAGGGGACAGCACGAGGTCCTCGAGCGTGACGGTGCCGAGCAGGCGACGCCCGGTGGAGAGCACGTAGGCGACGTGGATCGTCTCCTTGGAGGCGGCCTGGCGGCGCAGCGCCTCGATCGCGTCGCGCGCCGTCATCTCGGGGCGCAGCACGGCGTAGTCGCTGGTCATCACCGCCCCGGCGGTGCCGGGCGGGTAGGAGGCGAGCTTGCGGATGTCCTCCCGCTCGGCCGCGGCGAGGGCGGGCGCCAGCGCCTCCCGCGCCTCCTCCGGCAGGCGGGCCCAGAGGTCGGCGCGCTCGTCGGCGTCCATGGCCGAGACGAGTTCCGCCAGGGCGCGCCGCGGCGCCACGGCCGCCACGGCGACCTGGGTCGTCGCCGAGAGGTAGCCGAAGGTCTCGGCGCGGCGCGCCAGCGGCAGCGCGGCGAGGGTCTCCCACGCCGCCTCGGGCTGCCGCAGGTCGAGCAGCGCCGCCAGGTCGGCGGGGTGGAGGGTGGTGGCCGCCTCCGGCGGCAGCGGCGCCGTGGCGGTCGGCAGGGTGGTGGCGCTCATCGCCGTCTCCGTCCGGTCCGGGGCGCCGTCGCGCGGCACCGGGGCGGAGGCGGCGGACCGTCAGGCGACGGCCGGCGCGCGCAGGACCCGGCGCCGCGCGGCGGCGCGGCGTTGGTGGTGCGTGCGGGGTCTACTTCCGCTCGCCTCGTCCATCGGGAACTCCAGGGATGAAAAAGGGGCGCGCCGGGCCGAAGGCCGGCACGCAGCGCGCATATCGCGCAGGCGCGTCCGAAGATCAACGGGTGCGCCGGCGAATCGTCGCATGCCGCAGCGGCGTGCCCCGAAGACTGCGGGGCCGGGCGCCAGCAGGCCTCGTGGGGGGAGCCTCGCGGCGGACCGGGCCTCGCCCGCAGGGGGCGCCAGCGCGGGGTTCGACAACCCGCGCGTTCGACCGGTGCCGCGGGTCCTGCTATGTCGGCGGCCTGTCGGACGGTGCGAAGGGCGGAGGCGCTCCGGATGGGTCGGGCCCTGGCGTTGCGGAAGGATGCCCGGTGGCGGCCCGGGGACGGCGCGGAGGCTCGCCGCGACCCGGCGCATCGTGGGCGCCGTCCGGCCGGCGGCCGGAGCCGCCGCGCGGCCCCCAGGGGCGACGGGCCGGCGACGGGGGATCGGGGGCCGTGATGGCGCAGGTGCTGCTGGTGGCCCTCGGCGGGGCGGTCGGGGCCTGCGCCCGCTTCTGGCTCTCCGGCGTCGTCGCCCGCCGCGTCGGCGAGACCTTCCCCTGGGGAACGCTCGCGGTGAACGCCAGCGGCGCCCTTGCCGTCGGGTTCCTCGCGGCGCTGCTCCTCGCGCCGCATGGCGGCGCCGCCGGGGGGCGGGGAACGCCGTGGCTCGCCCTCGTGGTCGGGGTGCTCGGCAGCTACACCACGGTCTCCTCGTTCAGCCTCCAGACCCTGGCCCTCCTCCGCGGCGGAGAGGGAGGCCGCGCCGTCCTCAACGTGCTGGCCACGCTGGTCCTGTGCCTGGGGGCGGCCGTCGCCGGGCTGTCCGGCGGCGCCCGCCTGTTCGGGGGCTGAGCGGGGAACGATGGCGGGACGCCTCAGGCTCTACGCCGCCGTGGCCGCGGGCGGGGCGCTCGGCTCCGTCGCCCGCCACCTCTGCTCGCTCGGCGCGCTCGCGCTGCTCGGTCCGGCCTTCCCCTGGGGGACGCTGCTGGTCAACACGGCCGGATCCTTCCTGATCGCGTTCTACGCCGCCCTGACCGAGCCCGGCGGGCGCCTGTTCGCCGCGCCGGCGACGCGGCAGTTCGTGATGGCCGGCTTCTGCGGCGGCTTCACCACCTTCTCGATCTTCAGCCTGGAGAGCGTGCGGCTTGCCAGCTCCGCCGCCCCCTGGCTCGCCGGCGCCTATGTGCTGGCCTCGCTGGTATTGTGGCTGGCCGCGGCGTGGCTCGGCCACCTGCTGGCACAGCGCCTGAACCGTCTCAGAGGGATGCGGCCATGACGATCCCCACGACCCCGGCGATGCTGCTGCGCGTCTTTATCGGCGAGTCGGACGAGCACGCCGGACGGCCGCTCTACGAGGCCATCGTGCTGAAGGCGCGCGAGATGGGGCTGGCGGGCGCGACGGTGCTGCGCGGCCCGATGGGCTTCGGCCGGTCGAGCAGGCTCCACACCACCAAGATCCTCCGCCTCTCGGAAGACCTGCCGCTCGTCATCGAGATCGTGGACACGGAGGAGAAGGTCGAGCGCCTGCTCGCGGCGCTGGAGCCGATGCTCGGCAGCAGCCTGGTCACGCTGGAGGCGGTGCGGGTGGTGCGCTACGGCCACGGCGGCGGCCTGCCGTGACGGTCGGCCGGCGCGGCCCGCCCGCGAGCGGATCCCCCCAAGGGGGCCGGCAGCACGACGGCGCGTCGCGGCGCCTGCCGCGCACGGTCTGGGCGCTCGGCCTCGTCTCCTTCTTCATGGACCTGTCCTCGGAGACGATCCATGCGCTGCTGCCGCTGTTCCTCGTCGGCACGCTCGGCGCCTCGTTCGTCGCCGTCGGGCTGATCGAGGGGGTCGCCGAGGCCGCCGCCGCCGTCTCGAAGCTGTTCTCCGGCGCGCTGTCGGACCGGATGGGCCGGCGCAAGCCGCTGGTGCTGCTCGGCTACGGCATGGCGGCGGCGACCAAGCCCCTCTTCGCCCTGGCGACGGGCGCCGGCACGGTCGCCGCCGCGCGCTTCGCGGACCGCGTCGGCAAGGGCATCCGCGGCGCCCCGCGCGACGCGCTGGTCGCGGACGTGACGCCGCCCGAGCTGCGCGGCGCCGCCTACGGGCTGCGCCAGGCGATGGACACCGCCGGCGCCTTCGCCGGACCGTTGCTCGCCATGGCGCTGATGCTGGCCGCAGGCGACGACATCCGCCTCGTCCTGTGGGTGGCGGTGCTGCCGGCCCTCGTCGCGGTCGGCCTGGTCTTGTTCGGCGTGCGCGAGCCGGAGGCGCCGCCGCGCGCGCCGGCGGAGCGGGGGCGCCGCGCATGGCCGCTGCGGGGCGCCGAGCTCGCCCGGCTGCCGGGCGCCTTCTGGCGCGTGCTGGCGGTCGCGGGGGTCTTCACCCTCGCGCGGTTCAGCGAGGCCTTCCTGGTCCTGCGCGCCGCCGACATCGGCCTGCCGGTCGCCTGGGCGCCGGCGGTGATGGTCGCGATGAACCTCGTCTACATGGTCGGTGCATACCCGCTCGGCGCGCTGGCCGACCGGGTGGAGCGGGCGGGGCTGCTGGCGTTCGGCGTCGCCGTCCTCGTCGCGGCGGACCTCGCGCTGGCCTTCGCGCCGTCCTGGCCCTGGGCGCTCGCCGGCGCGGCGTTCTGGGGCCTGCACATGGCGGCGACCCAGGGGCTGCTGGCCGCCCTGGTCGCGGACGCGGCGCCGGCGGATCTGCGCGGCAGCGCCTTCGGGGTGTTCAACCTCGCCCAGGGCCTGGCGCTGCTGCTGGCCAGCGCCATCGCCGGCGCCCTGTGGCAGGCGGCGGGGCCGACGGCGACCTTCCTCGCCGGCGCGGCCTTCGCCCTGGCGGCCTTGCCGCTGCTGCCGCGGCGCCGGGGAGGGCCGGCGACCACCGCCGGCGCGGCAGCGCAGGGCGGGGCGCCGCCCCCGCGCTGAACCGCGGGACGATGGCGCCGTTTCGACCCGCATCCCCGTTCTTTCGGAAGGAGTCGCCACCATGGTCGGCCTGGACCGCCGCTCGATGCTCCGCCTGGCGTCAGCCGGGGCCGCCGCGCTCGCTGCCGCCGCTCCCGGGCCCACGCTGGCCGGCCGGCCCCCGACGCCGGAGGAGCGCGCGCGCATCGAGGCCGTGCTGCGCGGCCTCGGCTTCGTCGCCTGGGAGGAGATCGAGTTCGAGGACGGCGTCTGGGAGGTGGACGACGCCCGCATGCCGGACGGCGCGGAGTACGACCTGAAGCTCCACCCCGAGACCTTGGAGGTGATCGAGCGCAAGCGCGACTGATCCCGCTGGCGGCCGCTGCCGCCGGCGCGGGCCTCGCGGCGCCCGCGCCCCGCGAGCGGCGGCGCCCCCGCAGCGCGCGCCGTCCTGCGCCCGGCTCCCCGGCCGCGCGCAGGTCACGCCTGCGCAGCGGGGCCGCCTGCTACCCCCGCGGCCGCGCGGGCCGGCGGCGCTTGGGGCGATCGTCCGGGCGCTGCCGGCTTCGCGGCCAGCGCGCGCGCCAGCGGCACCTCGATCTCGCAGGCCAGCCCCGATACGTTCCAGTGCCGCGCCACGCGCCCGCCGAGCTGGTCGCGCACCGTCGCCTCGATCACCCGCGAGCCGAAGCCGCGCCGCGCCGGCGGCGCCGCGACCGGCGGCCCGCCGCGCTCCTCCCAGCGCAGCCGCAGCAGCCCCGCCGCCCCGTCCACGCGCCACGACACCGCGACCCGCCCCGCCGGCACCGAGAGCGCGCCGTGCTTCGTCGCGTTCGTCGCCAGCTCGTGCAGCGCCATGGAGAGCGCCTGCGCGGCGGCTGGCGCGAGCGTCAGGGCCGGTCCCTCGATGCCGATCCGCGACGCGGCGGCCTCGGCCTCCGGCCGGCCGGACATCTCGGCGGCCGGCAGGAAGGCGGCGAGCTCGCCCTCGACCAGGCTGCGCAGCGCCGCCCCCTCCCAGCGGCCGCGCGCGAGCACGGTGTGCGCCCGCGCCAGCGCCGCCACCCGCCCCTCCACCGCCCGCGCATAGGCCTCCGGGTCGTCCCTGGGCGTCAGCCGCAGCGCCGCCTGCACCACCGCCAGCGCGTTCTTCGCCCGGTGGTCCAGCTCGCGCATCAGCAGCGCCTGGCGCTCCTCCGCCGTCTTGCGGTCGGTGACGTCCATGACGACGCCGACCGCCTTGAACGGGCGCCCGCTTCCGGCCTCGATGTGGATCTCCGCGCGCAGCAGGAGCCAGCGGACCGAGCCGTCCGGCCAGAGGTAGCGGAACTCGGCCTCGATGAACCGCTCGCCACGCGCCAGGGCGAACTGCCCGATGGCGCGAAGGCGCTCCAGCTCGCCCGGGTAGTAGCGCGCGCGCATGTCGGCGAGCGTCGGCGTCGCGTCCTCGGGGAAGCCGAGCAGCCGGTTGAGTTCCGCCGAGCCGGCCACGCTGCCGCTGACGAGGTCTGCTTCCCAGACCGCCATGCGCCCGGCGTCCACCGCGAGCCGCAGGCGCGCCTCGCTCGCGGCCAGCGCGGCCTCGGCCGTCTTGCGCTCGGTGATGTCCTGCGAGATCCCGACGAGGCGCCGCGGCGCGCCGCTCGCCGGGTCGCGCTCGATGACGCGGCCGTGGCTCTCGATCCAGACCCAGCGGCCGTCCGGGCGCAGCGACCGGAACTGCGCCCGGTAGATCTTGGTCCGGCCGGCGCAGACCGCCTCGAAGGCCGCCGCCACGGCGGCCCGGTCCTCGGGATGCATGCGGTCCCGCCAGGAGGGATAGATGCCGACCTCCGCCCCCCGCGAGAAGCCGAAGATCTCGACGGTGCGCGGCGAGCGCCGCACGATGCGCGTCTCGAGGTCCACCTCCCAGACGCCGAGCGCCGCCGCGTCGAGCGCCAGCCGCAGCCGCTCCTCGGAGGTGCGCAGCGCCTTCTCCGCCCGCACCCGCTCGACGTGCGCACGCCGGCGGTCCTCGATGTCGCGGAAGGCGACGGTGATCCCGCCGTCGCCGCGCGGATAGACGTCCATCTCGATCCACCGGCCGAGGACCGCGGACGGCAGGCAGAGGTGGACCTCCTCGCGCGACGCCATCGCCTGCCGGTGCACCTCCCAGGCGAGCGAGCCGACCGTCTCGGGGAAGGCGTCCTCGAATCGCCGCCCCAGCACCTCCTCCGGCCGCCTGCCCCAGGTGGCGAGCGCGCGGGCGCTCGCGAAGCCGAAGCGCCGATCGGCATCGAGCGCGTAGAGCACCTCGCCGAGGCTGCCGAGCACCTCGGCGGTGCGGCGGTTGGCCTCCCGCAGCGCCGTCTCGGCCCGTTCGGTGGCGTCGCGCAGCGCCTCGAACTCGGCCACGCCGAACCGGGGGGAGAAGGCGGGAGCGGCGCCGGGCGGCGGCGGTCCCGCGTCGGTCGCGGCGGCGTCGGCGCGCCGGACCAGGGCGGCGACGGGGCGCAGGATGCGATGCGAGAGGCCTCCGGCGAGCGCGATCCCGAGCGCGATCGCGGCCGCGCCCCCCGCCGCGAGGCCGAGCAGCGGGTCGAGCCACGCCGCATAGTAGGAGCCGACCGGCCCGGCGACCACGACCGTCCATTGCGGCGCCGCGCGCAGCCGCTCGAAGGCGAGGATGATCTCGGCGCCGTCGTGCGTGGGGCCGCGGAGCAGGCCACGCGCGCGGCCCTCGACGGCCCTCGGATACCAGTCCGGGGCGGGTCGGCCAACGAAGCGCGCGTGGTCCAGGGAACGCGCCACGATCACCCCCCGGCCGTCCACCAGCGCCGCGAAGGCGCCGCCGTCGAGCTCCTGGCGCTTCAGCAGCCGCTCCAGGCGCGCCGGGTCGAGCGGGATGGCGACGACCTTCGCCGGCGCCTCCGCCCCGCGCAGGACCGGGGCGAGCACCGCGACGACCGGCTCGGTCCGGAAGGGCACGGTGGCCAGGTCGCGGACGACGGCGTCGTGGCCGCCCATGGTCTCCGCCACCGCCGCCGGCGAGAAGGCGTCGGGCAGGGGTGCGCCGGGCGGGAGGCGCGTGTTGACGATCTGGCGCATGTCCGCGGTGCGGACGACGACCACCCAGGTCCCGAATGCCGCGCCGACCGGGCGTGCCTGGACGTCGAAGGCGCTCAGCCCCTGCTCGGTGTCGAGGAGCGGCGAGGCGGCCAGCGTCGCGGCCGCGGTGATCACGGCGCCGATCTCGGCATCGGCGGCGGCGGCCAGTGCGCGTGCGGTGCCGGAGAGGCGTTCCTCGAAGGCGACCCGGTAGTTCTCGGCCAGCCACCACGCCGTGACGGCGCCGAGGGCGAGGGACGGGATCAGGACGGCAAGGACCAGCCCGGCGAGGTGCGCCCACAGACCGGGCAGTCTGCGGGGGTTCCCGCGTGGGCGTGGAGCGGCGCCTGCGGTCGCAGGCAGGTTTCGTGGCCCGCCCTTTGCCCGCGCGGGCGTCACGACGCCGTCCGTTCCGATCGGCCCTATGTCCAAGCCGTCAACGCTCCTTGCCTCCGGCCAGACGACGCGGATGTGATCTCATCGCGCCATCCGGGGGGCGGGCAAGCCGCGGGCCGCCGCCGGAACGGCTGCGAACGGCTTCTTGAGCCTGTGCCCGTCCCGGGCACAGCCCGCCCGCCTCGCGGCGGTCGCGGCGGCACGCGACGCCCGCCGCATCCGCACCTCGTCGTGTCGCTCCGCGACCCGACGCGGCCAGGGGCCCGTCGATATGGACCGGACGGAAGGGGACGCAAGGGCGTTGCGGCGCCCCTTCCGCGGCGGTGTCGGTCCGGTTCCGCGGCGGGCGGCCTCGCCTCCCGGGAAGCGGGGCTCGCGGGGCGACGCGCGGCGGAGGTCCCTCGTCGCGCCGGTCGCGCGCGGCGCGGCTTAGCCGGTTGCGCGACGTTCGGACGCCCGTGCTAGAAGCGGCGAGCCGGGGCGGGCGGAACCAGCCGCGAAGCGGAGGGCGGTCTTCTCCTCGCCCATGGGGCGAGCCGGGGCGGGCGGAGCCAGCCGTATGGGGGAAGGGCGAGCGCAGCGGGAAGAGGCGCCTTCGCGGGTCGGCGCGGCGGCCGACACGCTGCGCCGCCTGCGGTGGGCGCTGATCGCCGCGGTCGCCGTGCCCGCCCTGCTGTTCGTCGGCGCCGCCTGGTTCGACCGCGAGCGGCTGCTGCGCGACGCCGCCGACGATGCCGCGCGGGCCGCGGCCATGCTGCGCGAGCACGCGCTGAAGGTCCTGGACACGAAGGAGCTGCTGCTCCTGCACCTGGACCGCCACATCCAGGGTCGGGACTGGCGGGAGATCCGCGCCCTGCGGGACGGTCTGGCCGAGGAGATGCGCACGATCCTCGCCAGTCGGCCGCAGCTCTCCGGTTTCGGCCTCGCCGACGCCGAGGGCCGGCTGTGGATGGCCGCCACGCGGGCCGGGGCGGAGACGCCGGCCGAGGATGCGCCGAGCATCGCGCACCGCGAGTTCTGGTCGGCGCAGCGCGAGCACGACGCCGGCACCTTCATCAGCCGCCCCTATGCCGGCGCGGCGGGCGGGCATCCGACCCTCGGCATCAGCCGGCGGCGGAGCACGCCGGACGGCACGTTCGACGGCACCGTGCATGTCGGCGTCGCGGTCTCCTACCTGCTCGATTTCTGGGCCCAGGCGGTGCGCGGCCAGGACGGCGCGGCGATCAGCCTGGTGCGCAGCGACGGCGAGGTGCTGGCGCGCTACCCCGAGACGGGCGAGCCCCTGCCGCGCCTCGCGCCGCAGACCAGCGCCCTGATGCAGCGCCTCAAGACCGAGCCGCGGGGCGGCGTGTACCGCGCGGCCTCCCCGGTGGACGGCGCCGAGCGAATCGCCGCCTATGCCGGCGTCGGGAACTACCCGGTGGTCATCGAGTACGCCGTCCCGGTGGCCTCGGTGCGCGCGGTGTGGCGGCGGCACCTGCTGGTCCTCGGCGGGATCTGCGCCCTCGCCGCCGGCGCGCTCGGCTGCGCGGTGCTGTCGGCGATGCGCCAGGCGCGCCGCCTCGCGGAGGAGCAGGGGCGCCGCGCGGCGGCCGAGGCGACCCTGCAGGAGGGCCAGCGGCTGGAGCTGCTCGGCCGGCTCGCGGCCGGCGTGGCGCACGACTTCAACAACATCGTCCAGGCCGTGCAGGGCGGGGCCCGCCTGATCGAGAAGAGCGCGGCCGATCCCGAGCGCATCCGCCTCCTTGCCCGCATGCTCGACGAGGCGGCAGGCCGCGGCGCGGCGCTGACGCGGCGGATGCTCGACTTCTCCCGGCGCGAGGCCGCCGGCGCGGCGAACGACGACGGCGCCGCCGATCCGGCGGCCGCTCCGGCGGAGGCCGTGGCGAGCGTGTGCCAGCTGCTGTCGCGCACCATCGGGCCCCTGCACCGGGTCCGCTGCGAGGTCGAGCCCGAGGGCCTGCCGGCCCTGGTGCGGGGCGACCGCGGCGAGCTCGAGGCGGCGGTGATGAACCTGGCCGTCAATGCGCGCGACGCGATGCCGGAGGGCGGCGAGGTGGTCGTCCGGCTCGCGGCCGGGCGCGTGGGGGCCGGAGGCGACGATCCCGCCGTGCCGCACCCGGTCCGGCTGCGGCCCGGCGTCTATGCGCGGATCTCGGTGACGGACGCCGGGACGGGCATGCCGCCCGAGGTGCTGGCGCGGGCGGGCGAGCCCTTCTTCACCACCAAGCCGCGCGGCCGCGGCACCGGGCTCGGCCTGTCCTCGGTTCGGGGCTTCGTCGAGCGGGTGGGCGGGGCGATGCACATCGACAGCGCGGTGGGCCGCGGCACCGTCGTCACCCTGTGGCTGCCGGCCGTCGGGCCGGCGCAGGTCGCGCCGTGGCGGCCGGGGATGGGGAACGCGCGGCCGGAGGCGGTGACCCTGCGGCCGGTTTCCTGAACGCGGATGCGGTTCGCGGCGGCCGCCCGGCGCCGCGGTTCCTTCCGCCGCGCCGGCAGGGGCCGGGAGCCGGGGGCGGGGCGGGCAGGCCGGGACCATGGCGACCGCCGCGGTGCCGCCGGGACGTCGCGACTCCGGCGTGGGCGGCACGGGCGCGGCGCGACCGACGGAGGTCGGGGCCACCCGGAGCTCCGCCCCGCTTCCGCTCAGTCGGCGGCGTGCCGGAGCTCCGGGTGGCGGAGCTCCCACAGCCGGTGATGGGCGGCGACGAGACTTTCGACCACCTGGCGCCGGTCGCGCATGACGTGCGGCGCCGGCCGGGCGATCACGGTCTCGAGGATCCGGAGAAGTTCCGACGCGACCTCCAGCTCCCCATGGTCGCAGGCCTGATGGAAGGCCACGAGAAGCTTGTCCGAGAGCCGCCGTCGCCGCGGTCCTTGCCGCGCCGTGGCCTGCGGGGTACTGCCACCCTCGTCCGCGGGGGCGCTGTTCCGATCGGCGGGGGGGAGGTCGCGCGGTCGGCCCTGGTCGTCCATGGAATCGCCTCGCCTCCGGTCGCTCGTCGCGCGGCGTCGGCCGCGACGGAAGGAAACTCTGGGCACGGGCAGTCGGTGGATCAACTGAAGGTTGATCAACATCACATCTATGTGCATCTGCGCGGCACGGTTCAAGCCGGTGTGGCCATCCGGGGGCCGACTCGGCATCCTGCGCCGCGCCGCATCCGCGAACGACGGTTCGGAGAGGACGTCGTCCTCACCCCCTCGGCCGGAAGGCGCCGGCATCGCGCCGGGGGAGGAAGGCCGATGAACGATCGCGGAATGGCGGCGACGAGGCGGCGCCCGGGCGTCCCGCCAGGCCCGCGGATCGCGCCGCCAGCGCCTCGCGCCGCCGCTTCGGCGGCGCGGGAACGGCTCGTCGCGCGGCTCATGGACGCCTTCGACGATGTCTGCCGGGAAGCCGGGTACCACTGGGCGGCGGCCGAATTGCTGGCGATCGCCGAAGGGGTGGTGGCCCGCTGGGCGCCCCACGAGGCTCCCGCTGCGAGGCGGGCCGCGGCGGAGCGCGTGGCGCGCGCCCGGCGGCGCCTGGTCTGATCGCGCCTCTTCGCGGGCGAGGCGAGCGGCGGTCGGGCCTGCGCCCCGAAGGGCAGGGCGCCGGACGGAATGCCGCCAGGCAGATGGACGCCGATGGCCCGGCAGCGTTGACGGACGATGGCCGCCCCGTCGCGGCCACGGCGCCTGGTTCGACGCCCCCTGCCGAGCCCCGCTCGGAGGCGCGCGCCGCGAAGGTTACGCCTCGGTGTCGCCCGTGTCGGGCTTCGCCGCCTCGCGCGCCGCGATCAGGCGCACCAGCGCCTCGTCGCGCCAGCGGGCGAGGTCGGCGACGGAGCGTCCCGCCGCCTCCTCCGCCACGCCCTCGACCAGCCGCTGCTGCAGCTCCGGCGTGACCTCCGGCCGGCCGAGCGTGTCCCACCAGCCCTGCATCGCCGGCAGCAGGTGGTGGAGGAAATGCGCCATGCCGCCCTCGCCGCCGGCGAGGTGGAAGGTCAGGGTCGGCCCCATCAGCGCCCAGCGCAGCCCCGGCCCCTCCGACACCGCCGCGTCCACGTCGGCGACCGAGGCGACGCCCTCCGCCACCAGGTGCACCGCCTCGCGCCACATCGCCGCCTGCAGGCGGTTGGCGACATGGCCCGGCACCTCCTTGCGGATCTCGATCGGGCGCTTGCCGACGCTGCGGTAGAAGGCCATGGCGGCAGCGATCGCGGCGGGGCTCGCATGCGGGCCGACCACCTCGACGAGCGGGATCAGGTGCGGCGGGTTGAAGGGGTGGCCGATCAGCACGCGCTCCGGATGCGCGCAGCCTTCCGAGAGCCGGCTCGCCAGCAGGCCGGAGGTGGAGGAGGCGATCACCACCTCGGCCGGCAGCGCCGCCGCGACCGCCTGGAGCAGCGGCCGCTTCGCCTCGTAGCGCTCCGGCGCACTCTCCTGGACGAAGTCGGCGCCCTGCGCGGCGCGGGCGGGGTCGGGCGCGAAGCGCCAGCGCGCGGGGTCGGCGCCGGGGGCGACGGCGCCCAGCCGCTCCAGCACCGGCCAGGCCTGGGCGACCATGCGGCGCAGCAGGTCCGGCGCGGCGGGCGAGGGGTCGTAGGCCACCACCTCGAGGCCGCGCGCCAGGAAGCACGCGGCCCAACTGGCGCCGATCGTGCCCGCGCCGATCACGGCGACGCGGCGCACCGGGCGGGCGGCGGGCTGGCTCATGGCGATGCTCCCTTCGTCCTTCGCGGCCCGGGCCTAGCGCAGCCCGAAGCCCATGGCGGTGAGGACCTCGCGCATCCTGTCGCGGCCCGTGAGCCCCGCGAGCGTGCCGATGCGCTGCAGCACGCGCGGCGTCCAGGCCGTGTCGCCCATGCCGTTGCGGCGCGAGAACTCGGCGAGGGCGGCGTCGTAGCGCGCCAGCTCCTCCGCCTCGGCCGGCGCGCCGTAGGTCTCGCGGTGCAGCACCAGGCTGAGGGGCAGGCGCGGCTTGATCTCCGTCCGCACCGCCGGGTCGGGCCAGCCGACCGAGAGCCCGAACGCCGCCATCGCGTTCGGCGGCAGCTTCAGCTCCGCCGCCACCTCCGCCGGCCTGTTGCGCATCGCGCCGATGTAGACGCAGCCGAGGCCGAGCGATTCCGCCGCCGTCACCGCGTTCTGCGCCGCCAGCGCCGCGTCCACCAGGGCGAGGATGAAGGCCTCCAGGTAGGGGACGCCCTCCATCTCCTTCCCGCGCGCCTGGCCGAGGCGCTCCAGCCGCGACAGGTCGGCGATCCAGACCAGCAGCAGCGGCGCGTCGCGGATGAACTTCTGGTTCGCCGCCAGCACCGAGAGCCGCGCCTTGCGCTCCGGCTCCTGCACCGCGACGACGCTCCAGGTCTGCAGGTTGGAGGAGGTGGAGGCGGAGGAGGCGGCGGCGACCAGCGTCTCCAGCGTGCCCGCCGGCAGCGCGCGGTCGGGCAGGAAGGAGCGCACGGAGCGGTGGTTGAGCAGCGTGCGGATCACCTCGTTGCTCGGCCCGGGGGCCGGCGGGTCCACCGCGCCGTAGCGGGCGCTGAGCAGGTCGGCGATCGTCTCGGCCGCGGCGGCGGTGGCGGACATTCTCGGCTCCGGCGAGGTTGGGACGGGCGCAGTTGTATCCGGCGGGGCCCCGGCGGCAAACGGGGCTACAGCGTGATCGGCCGGCGGTACTTGGCCGAGACCGTCTCCGGCCGGATCAGCCCGCCGGCGAGCGCCATGGTCCAGTAGCCGATGTCGGCGAGGTGCACGATCGTGCCCTCCAGGCTGCGCACGACCAGCTCGCCCTCGCCGGAGTGCGCGCCGGCGATGTGCGCGACCTCCTCCGGCAGGCCGACGGTGAGGCAGATGTGCACGCCGTAGGCGGGGTGGCGGATCGAGGGCAGGCCCGCGGCGCGCGGCGCGGTTTCCCAGCGCCTGCGGTTCTCGGGGTCGAACTCCCAGGGCTTGCCGACGTCGTGGCAGAGCCCGCCGGCGACGACGATGTCGCGCTGGATCCGCATCGCCGGGTTCAGCGCGGCCATCTCCTCGGCCATGCGCATGGCGAGGCGCGTGACGCCGCGGATGTGGTCGGTCTGGTCGCCGCGGACGAGCACCATCGAGCCGGGATTGCCCGCCGGCGGGATGTCGCGGATCGAGCGGAAGCTGCTGCGCGCGATGGCGAGCGCCCAGGCCTCGACCACCTTGGCGCGCAGGGCGGCATCGGCGATCTCCTCGACCTCCGGCAGCTCGTGCGCGATCTGGCGCCGCAGCGCGTCCGTCACTTCCGTCATCGCCACCCTCCTGGCCGAATGCAACCGGCTGGCCTAGCTTGTCGCCGGGAAACCGGAGGATGTCCATGCACCCGCGCCGAACCTTGCTCCTCGCCGCTCCCGGGATCGCCGGGACCACGGTCGCCGCGCGCGCCCAGCCGGGCGGCGCCTATCCGGTGCGGCCGATCCGCATGGTCGTGCCCTTCGCGGCCGGCGGCGCCGCCGACCTCGTGGCCCGCGTGATCGCGCAAGGGATGAGCGAGACGCTGGGCCAGCCCGTCGTGGTCGAGAACCGCGGCGGATCGGGCGGGGTGATCGGGACCGAGGCGGTGCTCGCCGCGCCGGCCGACGGCTACACCATCGCCTTCCACTCCATGTCCTCGGCGGTGCTGAACGCCGGCCTGTACCGCAACCTCAGCTTCGACATCCGCCGCTCCTTCCTGCCGGTCTCGCTGGTCGGCACGGTGCCGAACATCGTCGTCGTCAACCCCCGCGTGCCGGCGCGGAACCTGGAGGAGTTCGTCGCGCTGCTGAAGCGCGAGCCGGGGCGCTACACCTACGCCTCGTCCGGCGCGGGGACGATCGTGCACCTCTCCGCGCACATGCTGGCGCAGATGGTGGGCGCCCAGGTGGTGCACGTGCCCTACCGCGGCTCCGGCCCGGCGATGAACGACCTGATCGCCGGCACGGTGGACTTCATGGTGGACACGCTGCCGACGGTGATCCCCTTCGTGCGCGACGGCAGGCTGCGCGCGCTCGCCGTCACCACGCGCGAGCGCAGCGCCGCGCTGCCGGAGGTGCCGACCGCGGCGGAGGCCGGGCTGCCCGGCTACGAGACCTACAACTGGCACGCCGTCTTCGCCCCCGCGGGCGTGCCGGAGGGCGTGGTCCCGCGCCTCGAGCGCGCGGCGCGCGCGGCGGCGACCACCGGCGCCACGCATCGGCGCCTGGTCGAGGTCGGCGTGGACCCGCGCGGCAGCACGGCGGCGGAGCTGGAGGCGTTCTGGGACGAGCAGCTCCGCCTGTGGATCCCGATCGTGCGCTCCTCCGGCGCGACGGCGGATTGAGGGCTTCGGGACGGGGCCGCGACGGCCGGCCGCGGCGCGGGGGCGCGGGTCTGTCGCGATCGGCGGGGCGCGCTATGCTCGCCCCCGGCGCGCGCGCGGCCGGGGTCGGGGCGGCCGGGCCCCGGGGCGGCAGCAAGGAGAGGCAACAGCGATGTCGGACCGTCCGAAGTTCGTCGAGTTCCGCGAGGAGGGCCCGCGCGAGGGCTTCCAGATCGAGAAGAAGGTCTATCCGCTCGCCGACCGCGTCGCGCTGGTCGAGGCGCTGGCCGAGACCGGGCTGAAGTACATCCAGGTCGCCTCCTTCGTCAGCCCGAAGCACGTGCCGCAGATGGCGGATTCGGAGCAGCTCTTCGCCGCGATCCGGCGCAGGCCCGGCGTGCACTACGCCGGGCTCTGGCTGAACGAGAAGGGCTTCGAGCGGGCGCGGCGGACGCCGAACGTGGACCTCTCGGCGAAGCTGTCGCTCTACGCCTCGGACGCCTTCGCGTGGAAGAACAACGGCTGCTCGGCCGAGGAGATGCGGGAACGGCAGCGCCGCTGGATGGACCTCTACGCCGAGGCCGGGCTGCCGATCGACAACGCCCTGGTGATGGCGGCCTTCGGCTGCAACTACGAGGGCGAGATCCCGCCGGCGCGGGTCGTGGAGCTGGCGCGCTGGACCGACGCGCTGTGCCGCGAGTACGGGCAGAGGCTGCCGCGCTTCTTCCTCGCCGACACCATGGGCTGGGCCAATCCGGACTCCGTCCGCCGCCTGGTCGGCATGGTGCGCGAGGCGCTGCCCGAGGTGCGCATCGGGCTGCACCTGCACGACACGCGCGGCCTCGGCGCGGCCAACGTCCTCGCCGCGCTCGAGATGGGGGTGGACCTGTTCGACAGCTCGGTCGCCGGCCTCGGCGGCTGCCCCTTCGCGAGCCACGGCGATGCCACCGCGGCCGGCAACATCTGCACCGAGGACATGGTCTTCCTCTGCCACGAGCTCGGCATCGAGACCGGGATAGACCTCGAGGCGCTGATCGAGTGCGGGCGCATGGCGGAGCGCATCATCGGCCGCAAGCTCTCGGGCCACCTGATCCACAGCGGCTCGCTCGCGGCCTACCGCCGCGCGCGCCCGGCGAAGGCGGCGGAGTGACGCGGCATGACGGATGACGGCGGCGGCGTGCTCGCGGGCGTGCGCGTCGTCGAGATCGGCCAGGTCCTCTCCGGCCCCTTCGCCGGCGCGATCTTCGCCGATCTCGGCGCCGACGTGATCAAGGTCGAGAAGCCCGAGGGCGGCGACGACGCGCGCCAGATGGGCCCCGCCTTCCGCCACGGCGACGCGCTCAACTTCCACGAGTTCAACCGCGGCAAGCGCTCGGTCGTGCTCGACCTGAAGGCGGAGGCGGGGCGGGAGGCGCTGCACCGGCTGCTCGGGACGGCCGACATCCTGCTGCACAACCTGCGCCCCGGCGCGGCGGAGGCGCTCGGCCTCGGGCCGGAGGAGGTCTGCGCCCGCCACCCGCGGCTGATCTACTGCGCGATGGGCGCCTTCGGCCACAAGGGGCCGCTCCGGCTCCGCCCCGGCTACGAGCCGCTGTTCCAGGCCTTCTGCGGCCTCTCCAGCATCACCGGCGAGCCGGACGGGCCGCCGGTGCGCATGGGCGCCTCGGTGGTGGACCAGGGCACCGGCATGTGGACGGTGATCGGCGCCCTCGCCGCGCTGCAGCGGCGCCACCGCACCGGGCGCGGCGGCGTCGTCAACACCTCGCTGTTCGAGACCGCACTGCTCTGGGCCGGGCAGAAGATCAGCGCCTACGTGAACCAGGGGAAGCTGCCGGAGCGCCACGCCTCGGGCCATCCGAACTTCGTGCCCTACCAGGCCTTCGAGGCGGCCGACGCGCCGATGCTGGTCTGCTGCGGCAACGACCGGCTGTTCGCGAAGTTCGCCGCCGTCGCCGGGCGCCCGGACTGGCCGGAGGACCCGCGCTTCGCCACCAACCGCCAACGCCTCGCCCACAAGGCGGAGCTGCTGGCGCAGATCGCCGCGGTGCTGCGCACCCGCCCGCGCGGGGAGTGGCTGGAGCGGCTGATCGCCGCCGGCGTGCCCTGCGCGCCGATCAACACCATCCCGGAGGTGCTGGCCGAGCCGCAGACCGCGGCGATGGAGATGCTGCAGCCGGTGCCGGGCGAGGACTTCTCCCTCGTCGCCCTGCCGCTCTCCTTCGACGGCGAGCGCCCGCGCATCCGCCGCGTGGCGCCGCGCCTCGGCGAGCACACCGAAGAGGTGCTGGGCGGCACCGGCACCAGGGCGGCCGCCGGGTAGCGCGGCCGGGGACACGGAAGCGCGCGGCCATGCCCGCGCGAAAGGGGGAACGACACCGATGCGCATGAAGGCCGCCATCCTGTTCGAGCAGGGCCGCCCGCGCCCCTACGCGGAGACGAGGCCGCTCGTCGTCGAGGAGGTCGAGCTGGAGGGGCCCGGCCCCGGCGAGATCCTGATCGAGGTCGCCGCCGCCGGCCTCTGCCACTCCGACCTCTCGGCCATCGAGGGCATCCGCCCGCGCCCGCTGCCGATCGTCATCGGGCACGAGGGCGCGGGCATCGTGCGCGAGGTCGGCGCGGGCGTCACCGGCCTCAGGCCGGGCGACCACGTCATCACCGTCTTCGTCGCGAGCTGCGGCGAGTGCCGCTACTGCGTGCGCGGGCGCCCGAACATCTGCGCGAGCGGCTTCGCGGCGCGCTCCGCCGGCACGCTGCTCTCCGGCGCCAGGCGCATCCGCCGGCTCGACGGCACGCCGGTCAACCACGGCAGCGGCCTGTCGCTGTTCGCGCAGTACGCGGTGGTGCACCGCCGCTCCGCGGTCAAGATAGACCCCTCCGTGCCGCTCGAGGACGCGGCGATCTTCGGCTGCGCGGTGATGACCGGCGCCGGCGCGGTGTTCAACACCGCCGGGCTGCGGCCGGGCGAGAACATCGCCGTGGTCGGGCTCGGCGGCGTCGGCATGAACGCGCTGTTCGCCGCGGTGGCGGCGGGGGCGGAGCGGATCGTCGCGGTGGACACCAACCCGGAGAAGCTCGGTCTCGCCCGCCAGTGGGGCGCGACCGACACCTTCCTCGCCACCGACCCCGACTGCGCGAGGAAGGTGCGCGAGGCGACGGAGGGCGGCCTCGACACGGTGATCGAGACCGCGGGCAGCATCCCCGCCATGCAGCTCGCCGCCGCCATCACCGCGCGCGGCGGCAGCACCATCAGCGCCGGCCTGCCGGACGCGAAGGCGACCTTCTCCTACCTGCACGCGGAGCTCGTCACCGACGAACGCTCGCTCCGCGGCAGCTACATGGGAAGCTGCGTCGCCGAGCGCGACATCCCGCGCTTCCTCGGCCTCTACAAGCGCGGCAAGCTGCCGGTGGAGCGGCTGCGCAGCGGCTTCCTCGGGCTCGAGGAGATCAACGCCGGCTTCGACCGCCTCGCGGAAGGCAGCGTGCTGCGGCAGATCCTGCGGCCGAACGCCTGACGCGCCCGGCCGCGGGGGGCGTCAGGGCGTGATCGCCACCTTCAGCACGCCGTCGCGCTGGTGGCTGAACAGGTCGTAGGCCTCCTCGATCTGGTCCAGCCTGAAGCGGTGCGTCACCAGCGGCCGCAGGTCGGCGCGGCCGCTCGCGATCACCTCCATCAGCCGCCGCATCCGCTCCTTGCCGCCGGGGCAGAGCGTGGTGACGATGCGGTGGTCGCCGAGGCCGGCGGCGAAGGCGTCGAGCGGGATGCGCAGGTCGCCGGAATAGACGCCGAGCGAGGAGAGCGTGCCGCCCGGGCGCAGCACGCGCAGGCACGCCTCGAAGGTCGCCTGGGTGCCGAGCGCCTCGATCGCGACGTCCACGCCGCGCCCGTCGGTGATCCGGCGGATCGCCTCCACCGGGTCCTCCTGCGTGAAGTCCACGACGTGATCGGCGCCGAGGCGCTTCGCCACCGCCATCCGCTCCGGCACGCGCTCGACGGCGATGATCGTCGTGGCGCCCATCAGCCTCGCGCCCACCGTGGCGCACAGGCCGATCGGGCCCTGGGCGAAGACCGCCACCGCATCGCCGATGCGGATCGCGCCGCTCTCCGCGCCGCCGAAGCCGGTGGACATGATGTCGGGGCACATCAGCACCTGCTCGTCCGTCAGCCCGTCCGGCACCGGCGCGAGGTTCGCCATCGCGTCGGGCACCCGCACGTATTCCGCCTGGCAGCCGTCTATGGTGTTGCCGAACTTCCAGCCGCCGATCGGCTTCCAGCCGTGCTTCGTCCCCGCCCCGTCCTGCGCGCAGAAGCCGCAGAGGCAGGCGTTGGAATGGCCCGAGGGCGTGATGGCGCCGGCGATGACCCGCTGGCCCTCGCGGTAGCCCTGCACGGCGGAGCCGAGACGCTCGATCACGCCGACCGGCTCGTGGCCGATGGTCAGCCCCTTCGCCACCGGATACTCGCCCTTGAGGATGTGGACGTCGGTGCCGCAGATCGTCGTCGTGGTGATGCGCAGCAGGGCGTCCAGGGGCCCCACCTCCGGAATGGGCTTCTCCTGGAGCTGGATGCGGCCGGGCTCGACGAACACGGCGGCTTTCATGGTGCGCGGCATGGCCGGTCTCCTCCTGGTCGGGGCGGCATGGGGAGGCACCGCGCTCGGGGATGCCTTGATCCACCGCAAGGCCTGAAGGCCGCGCGCCGGCTACTCGCGCGGAAGCGGTGCGGGCCGGCGCGCCCGGGCAAGGGCTGGAGCCGGGGGCGGACGCCCGTGCGCTCCCCGCGGCGGCGCAGCAATCTCCGCCGGTCCGCCCGAGGTGCCTTTGCGCGAAGGGCCGATGAGAGGACCTCTGCCCGCTCGAATTCCCCGCCCGCCCCCGGCGGCGAGGCGTCACGGCCCGGCCGGCCCCGCGGCGATCGGGGCCGCGCCGCGGGCGCCGATCCCCGTTGGCAGACGTGCGGCGCGGCCGCAAGCATCTTGGACCGCCGCCCCCGTTCCGAGGTCGCCCGCAGGTGACCGCGCTACCGCAAGGAGCCCGAGCATGACCGACCCCATCGGCTACCGCCGGCCCGACCCGGCCACGCAGCCGCCCTACGACGTGCCGGCCTATGGCAGCACGCACCACCGCCACCCGAAGCAGGCGCCGGTGCGGGTGCCGCACACCCTCACCGAGGTCAGCGGCCCGCGCTTCTCGCCCGCCTGGTACGCGCCGCATGCCGACCTCTCGACGCTGAACGGCAAGGCGGCGCTCGGCGAGCGCATCATCGTCGCCGGCCGCGTGCTGGACGAGGACGGCCGCCCGGTGCGCGGCGCGATGGTCGAGGTCTGGCAGGCGAACGCCGCCGGCCGCTACCACCACCCCGGCGACCAGCACGACGCGCCCCTCGACCCGAACTTCCTCGGCCGCGGGCGGGTCTTCACCGACGAGGAGGGGAACTACCGCTTCACCACCATCCGCCCCGGCGCCTATCCCTGGCGGAACCATCCCAACGCCTGGCGGCCGGTGCACATCCACTACTCGCTGTTCGGCGCGGGCTTCGCGCAGCGGCTGATCACCCAGATGTACTTCCCGGGCGACCCGCTGCTCGCCTACGACCCGATCTTCCTGAGCACGGCGGACGAGGCGGCGCGCAACCGGCTGATCGCCCGGTTCGACCTCGACATCACCGAGCCGGAATGGGCGCTGGGCTATCGCTTCGACATCGTGCTGCGCGGCCGCGAGGCCACGCCCTTCGAGAACGACGGAGCGCACTGACATGACCGCCGCGACCGCCAGCCAGACGGCGGGGCCATACTGGCACCTGATCGACTTCCCCGAATGGGCCGACCTGCTGCGGGCCGACGGGCCGAACGCGGGCGTCACCGGCGGCGAGCGCATCGTGCTCACCGGCCGCGTCACGGACGGCCAGGGCGCGCCCGTCGCGGACGCCATGGTCGAGATCTGGCAGGCCGACCCCGAGGGCCGCTACGACGGCGCCTTCCACGGCTTCGGCCGCTGCGGCACCGATGCGGACGGCATGTTCCGCTTCGTCACCCTGAAGCCCGGCCCGGTGCCGGGCCGCGGCAACCAGACGCAGGCGCCGCACGTGGTGCTCTCGATCTTCGCGCGCGGGCTGCTGAAGCAGCTCGTCACGCGGCTCTACTTCGCCGGCGAGGCGCTGAACGAGAACGACCCGGTCCTGCAGGCGATCGAGCCGGCGCGCCGCGGCACGCTGATCGCGCGCCGGACCGCGGCGCCCGGCGAATGGCGCCTCGACATCCGGCTGCAGGGCGAGGGCGAGACCGTCTTCCTCGACGTCTGAGGGCGCGCTACGCCTCCACCACCACGTAGTCGTCCTCGACCCGCACCGGGAAGGTCTCCACCACGTAGGGGCCTTCCCGGAGCGCCGCGCCGCGCTCGACCCGCGCCGGGAAGGCGCGGACGCGGGTGCGGTCCGGGTCGTGCCAGGACCTGCCGGTGCGGATGTCGAACTCCCACTGGTGCCAGGGGCAGCGCAGGATCTCGCCCTTGCGCCCGTAGCGGAACACGCCCGGCTCGTCGCTCTCGACCAGGCCGCAGAGCTTGCCCTCCGAGAGCCGCCCGCCCTGGTGCGGGCAGCGGTCGAGCAGGGCGAAGAACTCGCCGCCGAGGTTGAACACGACGATGCGCCGGCCCTGGCCGGCCTCCACCACCTTGCGCGCGCCGGGCGGGATCTCCGCCGCCGGCGCCACCACGTAGCGCGCCGCCATCAGGCCGCCGGCATGCCGTAGAGCGCGCGCGCGTTGGCGCCGAAGATGTCGCGCCGCCGCTCCGGCGGGATGAAGGCGGGGAGGGCGGTGCGCGGGTCGTCGAAGTCCCAGTGCGGGTAGTCGCTGGCGTAGAGGATGCGGTCCCAGCCGATCCACTCCATCACGTCGAGCAGGTGCTCGGGCCGCTCCGGCTCGTCCATCGGCTGGGTCGAGACGTGGAAGTGCTCGCGCAGGTACTCCGAGGGGGCGCGCCGCAGGTGCGGCACCTCGTCCTTCAGCTTCCGCCAGTGCTGGTCGAGCCGCCAGCCGACCGAGGGGATCCAGGCGAAGCCGCACTCGATCATCAGGATCCTGAGGCTCGGGAAGCGCTCGAACACGCCCTCGACGATCAGGCTGATGACCTGGGACTGGCAGGAGGTGGCGTGCTCGCTCACCTCCTCGATGTAGAAGCTCGGCCAGCCGCCGTTGGTCATCGCCCAGCCGGAGTAGCCGAAGGCGTGGAAGGCGACCGGCAGCCCGGCCTCGCAGGCGGCCTCGTAGATCGGCCAGTAGCGCTTGCGTCCCAGCGGCTCGGCGGTGCGGCTCATCAGCAGCACCTGGACGAAGCGGCGGTCGCCGGCGCGGCGGCGGATCTCGCGCGCGGACGCCTCGCCGTCCTCGTAGGGCACGACGACGGAGGCGCGCAGCCGCGGCTCGTCCCTGAGCCAGCGCTCGAGCTGCCACTCGTTCACCGCGTAGGCCATGGCGGCGCTGAAGGCGTCGTTCTGGTCGCCCTGGCCGGAGGGCTGCAGCGGGTTGAGCACGCCGATGTCGATGCCGTGGAAGTCGAGGTGCTGGGCGCGCAGGAAGTCGAGGTCGGAGGCCGGCACCTTGCCGGGCGGCCAGGCGTCGCGCCGGCTCGCGAGCGGCGCCGCCTTGGGGAAGGGATAGCCCTTGGCGAAGCCGTGCCGCGGCCGGATGCCGTAGGTCGAGAGCCGGTGCCACATCTCCGCCGAGAGCCAGGGCCGGTACTCCTCCAGGCTCAGCGGCCGCGGGTGGATGTCGCAGTCGAACAGGCCGAGCGTCGCGACGGCGGGACGCCCGGGCGCCGCGATGGGGCGGACGACGTTCATGACGGCACTCCCTCCTCCCGCAGCCGCGCATAGGTGGCGAGCGGGTTGTCCACCATGATCCTCGGCAGCAGATCGGCCGGCAGGCCGGGCGGCGCGACGGCGTCGCCGTCGAACTGCCAGTGCGGCCAGTCCGAGGCCCAGAGCAGCAGCTCGTCCGAGCGCAGGTGGTCGAGCAGCCGGCGCACCAGGTCGGGATCGTCGGGCGCGTCGAAGGGCTGCACCGTCAGGCGCACGTGGTCGCGCACGATCTCGGCCGGCGGCCGGTCCACCCAGGGCACCTCGAAGCGCACGCCCTTCCAGGTCTTGGTCAGGCGCCAGAGGAAGGGCGGCAGCCAGCTCACGCCGGATTCGAGCAGCACCACCCTGAGGCCCGGGAACTTGGCGAAGACGCCCTCGGTCACCAGGCTCGCCAGCGTGCTCTGGAAGCCCTGCTGGTGCGCGGCGTAGTCCTCCAGGTACCAGGAGGGCCAGCCGACCGAGGTCACCGGATGGCGGTAGGCGCTGCCGGCGTGGATCGCGAGCGGCAGGCCGTGCCGCTCCAGCGCCGCATAGACCGGCCAGAAGGTCCGGCGGCCCGCCGGGACCTCGCCCATCGCCAGGATCATCCCCTGCACGAAGCGCCGGTCCGGGGCGAGGCGCTCGATCTCCTCCACCGCGTGCTCCGGGCTCGCCATCGGCAGCACGATGGAGGCGCGCAGGCGCGGGTCGCGGTCCAGCCACTCGGCGCGCACCCAGTCGTTCAGCGCGCGCGCGAAGGCGGCGGACATGTCCTCGCTGAAGGGGAGCTGCACCGGGAAGAGGCAGTTGAGGATGCCGATGTCGGCGCCGAAGCGGTCGAGCGCCTCGGTCCGGAGCTGCGCCAGGGTGGCGCCGGCGCGCCCGCCCGCGGGGCGCCAGTCGGCGCGCGCGGTGATCGGCGCGTTGGGCGGGTAGGAGGCGCTCTCCAGCGCCTCCATCCCGCGGTCCTCGACGCTGTCGCGCCAATAGGGCTCGAGATGGGGCGCGAGGGCGGCGAAGCCGGTCACCGCGGGGTGCAGGTCGCAGTCAATCGCGCGGGGCCGTGGCACGACCGGGACCTCCTCCTTCGCCGGGGCCGGCCCGGCGCGCCCCTACCATCGCGGGAAGCGGCCCTTCGGGCAATGGGCGAGGCCGTCGCGGCCGGTCGGGCCGGGCCGGCCCGCCCCCCGCCGCGCCGTCAGGCGGGCTCGACCCGCGCCGCGCAGTACTTGAAGCCGGGGATCCTGCCGAAGGGATCGAGCCGCGGATCGGTCAGCAGGTTCGCCGCCGCCTCGCGGTAGGCGAAGGGGATGAACACCATCCCTTCCGGCACGCCCGGGTCCTCGCGCGCCGCGCACTCGATCGCGCCGCGCCGCGTCGTCACGCGCAGCCGCGCGCCGGGGGCGAGGCCGAGCCGGCGCAGCTCCGCCGGCGCGAGCGAGGCGGTCGGCCCCGGCTCCAGCGCGTCCAGCACCGCGGCGCGCCGGGTCATGGCGCCGGTGTGCCAGTGTTCCAGCTCGCGGCCCGTGCTGAGGACGAAGGGGAAGTCCGCGTCCGGCATCTCGCCCGGATCGGAGAGGCCGGCGGGCACCAGGCGCGCGCGGCCGTCCGCGGTGGGGAAGCGGTCGCGGAAGACGATCTCCTCGCCGGGCGAGTCGGGGGCGGGGCAGGGATAGACGACGCTGCCCTCCCGCTCCAGCCGCTCCCAGGTGATGTGGGCGAGGGAGGGCATGGCCCGCGCCATCTCGGCGAAGACCTCGCGCGGATGCGCGCAGGACCAGTCGAGGCCGAGGCGGCGCGCCATGTCCACGATGATGGCGAGGTCCTGCCGCGCCTCGCCGGGCGGCGCCACCGCCTTGCGGCCCATCTGCACCTGGCGGTTGGTGTTGGTGACGGTGCCGTCCTTCTCCGGCCAGGCGGAGGCGGGCAGCACCACGTCGGCGAGCGCCGCGGTCTCGGTCAGGAACAGGTCCTGCACGACCAGGTGCTCGAGGCGGGCGAGCCCGGCGCGCGCATGCGCCGCGTCGGGGTCGGACATCGCCGGGTTCTCGCCCATGATGTACATGCCGCGGATCTCGCCGCGCTCCGCCGCGTGCAGGATCTCGACCACGGTCAGGCCGGGGTCGGGATCGAGCCGCGCGCCCCACAGATCCTCGAGGAAGGCCCGCGCCGCCGCGTCGTCCGTGCGGCGGTAGTCCGGGAACATCATCGGGATGAGGCCGGCGTCGGACGCGCCCTGCACGTTGTTCTGGCCGCGCAGCGGATGCAGCCCCGTCCCCGGCCGCCCGACCTGGCCGCAGAGCAGGGCCAGCGCGATCAGCGCGCGCGCGTTGTCGGTGCCGTGCACCGACTGGCTGATCCCCATGCCCCAGAGGATCAGCGCCGCCCGCGCCCGCGCGTAGAGCCGCGCGACGCGGCGGAGCTGCGCCGCCGGCACGCCGCAGACGCGCTCCATCGCCTCCGGGCCGTAGGCGGCGAGGTGCGCGCGCAGCGCCTCGAAGCCCTCGACGCGGGCGGCGACGAACTGGCGGTCGTAGAGCCCCTCGGTCACGACCACGTGCAGCAGGGCGTTGAGCAGCGCGACGTCGCTGCCCGGCGCGAAGCGCAGCACCTCTGTGGCGAAGCGGTCGAGGCCGTTGCCGCGCGGATCGGCCACCACCAGGGTGGCGCCGCGGCGCGCGGCGTCCTTGAGGAAGGTCGCGGCGACCGGATGGTTCTCGGTCGGCCGGGCGCCGATGACGAGGATCAGGTCGGCGTCCTTCGCCGCGGTGAAGGGCGCGGTGACGGCGCCGGAGCCGATCCCCTCCAGCAGCGCCGCGACCGAGGCGGCGTGGCAGAGCCGCGTGCAGTGGTCCACGTTGTTCGTGCCGAAGCCGGTGCGCACCAGCTTCTGGAACAGGTAGGCCTCCTCGTTCGAGCCCTTGGCCGAGCCGAAGCCGGCCAGCGCGCGCGGCCCGTGGGTGTCGCGGATGCGCGCGAGGCCGGCGGCGGCGCGCGCCATCGCCTCCTCCCAGCTCGCCTCGCGGAACTTCGCCCGCGCGCGGGCGGGGTCGAGACAGTCGGCCGGGTCCTTCGCCGCGCCCTCGATGCGGACCAGCGGCCGCGTCAGGCGATCCGGATGCGCGACGTAGTCGAAGCCGAACCGGCCCTTGACGCAGAGGCGGTTGCGGTTGGCCGGCCCGTCCCGCCCGACCACCTCGACGAGCCGGTTCCCGCGCACGCGGAAGCCGACCTGGCAGCCGACGCCGCAATAGGGGCAGACGCTCGCCACCTCGCGCTCCGCCGGCGCGCCGCGGCGGCCCGTCCCGTCGAGCACGCTCCTCGGCAGCAGCGCGCCGGTCGGGCAGGCCTGCACGCATTCGCCGCAGGCGACGCAGGAGGAGGCGCCCATCGGGTCGAGCAGGTCGAAGGCCACCGTCACGCCGATGCCGCGGCGCGCCAGGCCGATGACGTCGTTGTGCTGCACCTCGCGGCAGGCGCGCGCGCAGAGGCCGCAGGCGATGCAGGCGTCGAGCTGCACCGCCATCGCCGGATGCGACAGGTCGGGCGCGGGGCGCGCCTCCTCCGCCGGGAAGCGCGATGCGGCCACGCCGAGCCTCGCCGCCCAGCGCGCGAAGCCGCCGGTCGCGTCGCGCGCCGCCGCGTCCGGCTGGTCGGCGAGCAGCAGCTCGAACACCATCCGCCGCGCGTGCCGCGCCCGCCCGCTCGCCGTGCGCACCGCCATCCCCGGCGCCGGGGCGCGGATGCAGGAGGCGGCGAGCACGCGCTCGCCCTCGATCTCCACCAGGCAGGCGCGGCAATTGCCGTCCGGCCGGTAGCCCGGGCGCGGCAGGTGGCAGAGATGCGGGATCTCGACGCCGAGGCGCGTCGCCGCCTCCCAGATCGTCTCGCCGGGCGCGGCCTCCACCTCCCGGCCGTCGAGGGTGAAGCGGATCGCATCGGTCACGGCACCGCCTCCGGGAAGAAGCGCAGCACGGACAGCACCGGGTTCATCGCCGCCTGGCCGAGGCCGCAAATCGAGCCGTCCGCCATTGCCGCCGCCAGCTCCTCGAGCAGCGCGCGGTCCCAGCGCGGCGCCTCGAGCAGCCGCGCCGCCTTCGCCGTGCCGACGCGGCAAGGGGTGCACTGCCCGCAGGATTCGTCGCGGAAGAAGCGCACCAGGTTGCGCACCGCCGCGGCGAGGTCGTCGCGGTCGGACAGCACGACCACGGCGCCCGAGCCGACGAAGCAGCCGTGCGGCTCCAGCGTGCCGAAGTCGAGCGGCAGGTCGGCCATCGCCGCCGGCAGGATGCCGCCGGAGGCGCCGCCCGGCAGGTAGGCGACGAAGCGGTGGCCCTCCGCCATGCCGCCGCAGAACTCCTCGATCAGCTCCCGCGCCGTGACCCCGGCCGGCGCCGCCACCACGCCGGGGCGGCGCACGCGGCCGGAGACGCTGAACAGCCGCTTGCCGCCGCGCCCGCGCCGGCCCGCGCCGGCGAAGCGGGCGGCGCCGTCCGGCGTGCCGAGGATCTCCGGCAGCCACCACAGCGTCTCGACGTTGTGGATCAGCGTCGGGCGGCCGAACAGGCCGCGCTCGCCGGGGTAGGGGGGCTTGTGGCGCGGGTAGCCGCGCCTGCCCTCCAGGCTCTCCAGCAGCGCCGTCTCCTCGCCGCAGACGTAGGCGCCGGCGCCGCGGCGCAGGTGGATGGCCGTGCCGGCCGCCATCCCCTCCGCCTGCAGCGCGGCGATCTCGGCCGCGAGGTCGAGGCGCAGCTCCGCGTACTCGTCGCGCAGGTAGATCCAGCACGCCTCCGCCCCGATCGCGTGCGCGGCGAGGAGCATGCCTTCGAGCACCCGCCGCGGCTCGCGTTCCAGGCAGTCGCGGTCCTTGAAGGTGCCCGGCTCGCCCTCGTCGGCGTTGACCACGACGTGCCGCGGCCCCGGATGGGCGAGCACCGCGCGCCACTTGCGCGCCGCCGGGAACCCGGCGCCGCCGAGGCCGCGCAGGCCCGACGCCTCGACCGCCGCCAGCATCGCCTCGCGCGTCAGCCGCCCCTCGCGCGCCGCGCGCAGCACCGACCAGCCATAGGGGGGCAGGGGCGCCCGCGGCGGCCGCGGCACGCCATGCGCGGCGGCGCCCGCGACCGAGGCGGGCGTGGCGCGCTCGACCCGGCCGGCCACGGCGCCGTGCTCGACGCTGACGGCCGGCGCGCGGTGGCAGGCGCCCATGCAGGGCGCGGGGACCACGCGCGCCCCGGCGGGCGTGTCGGCACGCAGCGCGGCGAGCAGTTCCTCCGCCCCGGCCATGGCGCAGGGCAGGCCGTCGCAGACGCGGATCGTGACCGGCGGCGGCGCCGGGGCGTCGTCCTCGACGATGTCGAAATGCGCGTAGAAGCTCGCCACCTCGAACACCTCGACCGGGGCGAGGCGCAGCAGCGCGGCGAGCGCGACGAGACGGCCGGCGCGCAGGCAGCCCTCGCGGTCCTGGATGGCGTGCAGGTGCTCGATCAGCAGATCGGGGCGGAGCGGCAGGTCGCCGAGCAGGGCCGCCACCGCGGCGCGCGCCTCGGGCGTCGCCACGCGCCCGCGCGGGCCGGGCCGCGGGGGGCGGCGCGCCTGCCCGTCACCGGCCGGTGAGGGAGCGGCGGCCTTGCCGCGCATGGTCGTTCCTCCTGCCTCGGTTCGTTGCGCGCCGCGACGGCGCGGGCCATCAAGGTAGTATGCGCCCGGCGCGGTGCAAACGAGGCGGCGCGAACGGCGGGCACGGCGCGTGCGGGCCGGCGCGTCCGCCGTTGACCCCGGAAGCCGCCTCGCCCAAACCTGCGCCGGAACGGACCCTGTGCGGCATCGCCGCCGCAACCCTCCGGGAGAACGACGCCATGCCGAGCCGCCGCGGCCTCCTCCTCGCCGCCCTGCCGGGCGCCGCCATCCTCGCCGCGCCGGCGCTGCTCCGCGCCGCGCGGGCGCAGGGCGCGCCGGCGACCATGCGCCTCTCGCACCAGTTCCCGCCGGCGCACCACAACGCCCGCGTCATCGCCGCCTTCGCCGAGGACGTGGCGCGGCGCTCGGGCGGCAGCGTGCAGGTGCAGGTCTTCCCCGCCGAGCAGCTCGCCAAGGCGGGCGAGAACTTCCCTGGCGTCGCGCGCGGTGCCTTCGAGGCGGCGGCGGCGGTGAACTTCCAGTGGGGCACCACCATCCCGGAGATGAACGCCCCGACCATCCCCTACCTCTTCACCGACCTCCCGCGCATCCGCAGGTTCATCGCCGGCTCGGAGGCGGCGAAGTTCCTCGAGGGCCTGCTGGAGCGGCGCCAGGTGCGCAACCTGATGTGGCTCTACACGACGCGGATGAGCATCTTCACCTCCAACCGCAAGCCGATCGTCTCGGTCGAGGATTTCCGCGGCCTCAAGATCCGCGGCCTCAACCCGCTGACCGACCATGCGCTGACCGCGGTGGGGGCCGCGCCCTCGGCCATGCCGGGGCCCGAGGTGCCACAGGCGCTGCAGTCGGGCGTGCTCGACGCCGGCCTCACCGACGTCTCCGCCGCCGTCTCGCGCCGCTTCTACGAGATCCAGCGCTACGGCACCGTCGCGCCCTACTTCGCCGTCATCAGCCATGTCTACGTCAACCCGCGCTGGTGGAACGGCCTGCGGCCGGAGCAGCGCCAGGCGATCGAGGCCGCCGCGCGCCAGGCGGAGCAGGACCAGATCGGCGTCACCGAGGAGACCGCCGCCGCCGCGGTCGGCGAGCTGCGCGCCAAGGGCATGACCATCCACGAGCAGACGCCGGAGGAGGCCGAGGCGTGGAAGGCCCGCATGCAGCCGCCGGTGATGGAGGCGTTCCTCCGCCTCGCGCCGGAGAACGGGCGGCGCGTGCTCGAGCTGATGCAGGCGCTGTGAGGGCGGCGACGGCGGCGCTGGAGCGTCTCGCGGCCTTCGCGGCGCGGCTCGCGGCCGCCCTCGCCGCGGTCGCGACGGGGCTGTGCCTGGTGCTGATCTGCGGGTCGGTCGCGGCGCGCTACCTGTTCGGCATGCCGCAGCCCTGGATCGACAAGACGGCGGGCTGGCTGGTGGTGGCCCTGGTCCTGCTTGGCGCGCCCGAGGCGCAGCGGCGCTTCGAACACATCGGGGTGGACGTGCTCGTCAACCGCGCCGGCCCGCGCCTCGCGCGGTGCACGCGCCTGCTCGGCGTGCTGGCGGTGGCCGTGGTCGCGGCGGTCCTGCTCGACGCCGGCATCGAGGCGGTGGCGTTCGGGCGCCTCGTCGGCCTGATGACCGACGTCGAGGGCGTGCCGCAGTGGTGGATCCACGCCCTGCTGCCGACCGGCGCGGCGGTGCTGTTGCTGGTCGCGCTGGTCCAGGCGCTCGCCCTGCTGACCGGGCGCGAGCCGCCCCACCTGCCGCGCCGCGGGGAGGCGATCCCGCGCGACACCCTGGTGCGCGGGGAGTAGCGCGGGCGTGACCTTCCTGCTGCTGCTCGCGGCGCTGATCGCGCTGCTCTATCTCGGCCTGCCGATGTTCGCGGCGCTGTTCCTGCTGCCGCTCGCGGTGCTGCTGTGGACCGAGGGCGGCGTGCCGGCGCTCGGCGAGCTGGTGGTCGGCAAGCTCGACGGCTACCTGCTGGTCGCCATCCCGCTGTTCCTCCTGATGGCGCATATCATGGTGCGCGGGCGGGTGGTGGATGACCTCTACGCCGCCGCCTTCGCGCTGCTGCGGCGGGTGCGCGGCGGCGTCGGCATCGCCACGGTCGCGGCCAGCACCGTCTTCGCCGCGATCAGCGGCTCCTCGGTCGCCACCGCGCTGACGGTGGGCAAGATCGCCATCCCGCAGATGCTGCGCTACGGCATGTCGCGCCGCGGCGCCTTCGGCGTGGTGGCGGGGGGCGGCACGCTCGGCATCCTGATCCCGCCCTCGGCGCCGATGGTGCTCTACGCCTACGTGACGGAGAGCTCGGTCGGCGCGCTGTTCCTCGCCGGCGTGGTGCCGGGGCTGATGATGGCGGCGATGTTCGCGGCCTGGGTCTTCCTCACCGAGGGCCACGCCAAGGCGCCGCCCGGCGACCCGCCGCCGGCGCGCGCCGCCGTCGCGCTGCGCCGCGCCGGCTGGAGCCTGAGCCTGCCGGCCTTCGTCCTCGGCGGCATCTACTTCGGCGTCTTCACCGCCACCGAGGCGGCGGGCACGGGCACGCTCTGGGCGCTTCTCGTCGCGGCGCTGGTCTACCGGGCGCTCGGCCTGCGCGACCTGCTCGACGGCGTGCAGGAGGCGACGCGCACCTCGGCGATGCTGCTGATGATCATCGCCGGCGCCGCGATCTACGGCTACATGCTGACCAAGCTGCGCGTGCCGCAGGAGCTGGTGGCGCTGGTCGCCGATCTCGGTCTCGGGCCGGTCGAGTTCCTGGTGGCGATGATGGTGCTGCTGTTCCTGCTCGGCCTGGTGCTGGAGAGCTTCTCCATCATCCTCCTCACCATGCCGGCGATCCTGCCGGTGATGGCGGAGCTCGGCATCGACAAGGTATGGTACGGGGTGCTGCTGACGCTCAGCCTGGAGATGGCGCTGATCACGCCCCCGGTGGCGTTGAACCTGATGGTGATCAAGGCGATCAGCGGCGCCTCGATCGGCGAGGCGAGCCGCAGCGTCCTGCCCTACATGGTGATGCTGGCCATCGGCACGGCGCTGCTGATCGCCTTCCCGGGCATCGCGCTCTGGCTGCCGCGCCAGGCCGGCTACGCGGGCTGAGCGCCGTCCTCGCGCGGGGGGGTGGCGCCCGCCCCCCGCCGCGCGGCCCGCTGCGCGCGTGGCGCGCCGGGCCCGGCGCGCCGTCCCCGGGGCGGATCACGCCCCCGCCGGTTCCAGCCGTCCGCGATCCGCTGTCACGCCGCCCGGGCGATGCCGGGGGCGTCCGGGGCGAGGCCGCCGAGCGCCGCCTCGCCGTCGAGCGCGGTGGCCACGGCATGCACCGTCGCGGCGATGCGCACGGCGGCCTGCACCTGCTCCTTCGAGAGGCCGGCCTCGCGCACCACCCTGTCGTGGGCTTCCATGCACATGCCGCAGCCGTTGATGGCGGAGACGGCGAGCGACCAGAGCTCGAAATCCGCCTTCTCCACGCCGGGCTTCGCCATGACGTTCATGCGCAGCTTCGCCGGCATGGTGCGGTAGTCGCCGCCGACGAGGTGGGTGAAGCGGTAATAGACGTTGTTCATGCCCATGATCGCCGCCGCGGCCTTGGCGGCGTTCAGCGCCTCCGGCGAGAGGCGCGGGGCGAACTCGGCGACGACGGCCGCGGTGACCTCGGCGTTGCGCGCCGCGAGCGCCGAGGCGACGAAGGTCCCGGCGAGCTGCTGCGGCGTCAGCGACGGCTCCGCGGCCAGGCTGCCGAGGTTCAGCTTGAGGTCCTTGGCGTATTCGGGCAGCCGGTTGCGCAGCGCTTCGAGCGACATGACGGAGGCTTCCTTCGGGGTTCGGGAGGGACGCAGGGATGGCCCGGCAGCCCCCGGCCTCGGACCCCGCCCGCGCAGCGGGCGGGGGCCAGGCCGGCGCGGCGGCCGGATCGCCGGCCGGCGGCTACGCCGCCTGCTCGAACAGCGCCTCCGGGTCCAGCGTCGCCTTGCCCTTCTCCCAGTTGCACGGGCAGAGCTCGTCGGTCTGCAGCGCGTCGAGCACGCGCAGCACCTCCTGCGGGTTGCGCCCGACGTTCAGCCCGTAGACCGAAACCCACTGGATCGTCCCCTGCGGGTCCACGATGAAGGTCGCGCGCAGCGGCACGCCCTCGGCGCGGTCGAGGATGCCGAGCGCCTCCGACAGCTCGCGCTTTACGTCGGCGAGCATCGGGATCGGCAGGTCGCGGATGTCGTCGTTGTGCAGGCGCCAGTTCAGGTGCACGAACTCGCTGTCGGTGCTGACGCCGTAGACCACCGCGTCGCGGTCCGCGAACTCGCCGGCCAGCCTGCCGAAGGCCGCGATCTCGGTCGGGCAGACGAAGGTGAAGTCCTTCGGCCAGAAGAAGACGATCTTCCACTTGCCCGGGTCGGACTCGCCGGTGATCTCGGTGAAGGACCTGCCGGGGCCGCCGAGGCCCTCCTTGCCGCCCTTCACGGCGGTTAGCCTGAAGGCAGGGAACGTGTCGCCGACGGTCAGCATGCGTTCGCTCGCTCTGGTTTCGGGAAGGGGACGCCGGTCGTGGCGCCCTGCGACGCATATGCTGCGCCGCAAAAGAGCGAGCAAATGAATAGTTTCGTTCGCGATGATCGGATATTTCAATCATGGCCGCCCGGCCCTGCGGGGGCCGGGCGGCGGCAGCGCGGTCAGCCGCTGGCCTTCTGGTAGAGCTTCTGCGCGATCTCCAGGATCTCCTCCGGGTGGTAGTCCGGAATGAAGGCCTGGGCGACGCCCTCGAGCTGGTACTGCGGGCCGCCCTGCGGCGGTCCGTCCGTCACCTCCAGCGGGCCGGAGCCGTCGAGCGCCTGGCCCTGCCAGATGCCGCGGATCTCGTCGTAGTCGGTGGTGCTGAAGCGGTAGAGGCGGCGGTGCGAGCCCTCCTCCAGGAACTTCCGGCTCTCCGGGATCTCCTCCGCCCGGATGTTCGGGATCGGCAGCATCTTCTTCATGTCCACCCCGGTGAGCTTCTCCAGCGCCCGGGCATAGGCCTCCGCGTGCACGCCGCCGCGCGTGAACAGGTAGCCGAGCATGCGCCGCGCCGCCGGATTGTCCGTCATCTGGTAGACGCGGAGCTTCACCGTGCGCGCGCCGTTCTCCAGGAAGAAGTTGTGCAGCAGGTCGAGGATCAGGTTGCCCGAGTTGAATATGTAGTCGCCCCGCCATGGCTGGCCGAGCGCGTTCGCCGCCATGATCCCGTGCGGGCCGTTGATGTGGAAGTTCGGGCCGGCGCCGGCGGCGGTCTTGAACGGGTCGGCGAAGGGCGCCTCGCCCTTGCCGGTGTCGCCCTTCGGCGCGACGCCGTGGAGCAGGGCGTTCACCGTCGCGCCGACCAGCTCGATGTGGCCGAGCTCCTCGGTCGCGATGTTGGCGATCAGCGCGTAGAACGGCCGCAGCTTGTCGCGCTGGCGGAAGTTGAAGCTCTGGTACATGTAGGTGTTGAGCGTCGTCATCTCGCCGAAGCGCCCGCCCATCAGCTCCTGCACCGCGGCGGCGGCGCTCGGGTCCGGCTGGGTCGGCATCGGCATCTCAACCTGCAGCCGGTCGATCCTCAGGAACATGGCTTCCCTCCCTCGCGAAGCCGCGGCGCGTCGGAGCGGCCGTTGGTTCGCCGGGGGCCGCCCGACCGGCCGCGGCGGGGCAAGGGTGGCCATCGGCGCTCTGCCGTGCCAATGAATAATACTGCAAATTTCCATCGAGCGGACCGATGACTACGCTGCCGTCACCACGCCAGCTCCGCTACCTCGTCGCGCTCGCCGAGCACGGGCATTTCGGCCGCGCCGCCTCGGCCTGCGCGGTCACGCAGTCCACCCTCTCGGCCGGCATCATCGCCCTCGAGGAGCAGCTCGACGCCGCGCTGCTCGAGCGCACCGGCGCCAAGCGCCCGGTGTTCACCCCGCTCGGCCTGGAGATCGTGGCGCGCGCCCGCACCGCGCTCGGCGCCCTGGAGGCGGTGGTGGAGACCGCCGCCGCGGCGCGCGAGCCGCTCAGCGGGCCGCTGCGCCTCGGCATCATCCCGACCATCGGGCCCTTCCTCCTGCCGCGGCTGATGCCGCGGCTGCGCGACCGCTTCCCGCGCCTGAAGCTGTGGCTGCGCGAGGATTTGACCGAGCGCCTGGTCGAGGCGCTGGAGGGCGGCCGCCTCGACCTGCTGCTGCTCGCCCTCCCCTGCGCCTGCGGCGAGGCGGAGACGGAACCGCTCGGAATGGACCCCTTCCTCGCCGCCCTGCCCGAGGACCACCGCCTGGCCGCGCGCGAGCGGGTCCCGGTCGCGGCGCTCGGCGCGGAACGGCTGCTGCTGCTCGAGGACGGCCACTGCCTGCGCGAGCACGCGCTCGACGCCTGCGGCCTGCCGGGCGCGGCCGCCGGCGAGGCCTTCGCCGCGACCTCGCTCTACACCCTCGTGCAGATGGTCGCGAGCGGGCTCGGGGTGACCCTGGTGCCGCGCCTCGCGATCCGCGGCGGCGTCCTCGCCGGCGCCGCCGTCGCGGTGCGGCCGCTGGACCGCGAGGTCGGGCGCACCCTGGGCCTCGCCTGGCGCGCCCGCAGCCCCCGCGCGGCCGAGTTCCGCGGCCTGGCGCCGGCCATTGCGGAGGCGATCGCCGCCGAGTAGCAACGACGGGGCCGCCGGAGGAGGACGCGACATGGCCGCTGCCGAGACGACCGATGCGGAGGGCCTGAGCGCGGCGCAACGCCATCTGCGCGACCGCGCCCGCGAGCTGGCGCGCGAGGCCGCGGCGCAGGCCGCCGAGACCGACCGCGCCGAGCAGTATCCCTGGCCGATGGTCCGCCGCATGGCCGAGGCCGGCTTCCTCGGCATGACCATCCCGCGCGAATGGGGCGGGGCCGGCCTCTCCTACTTCGACGCGGTGCTGGCGATCGAGGAGTTCTCCAGGGCCTGCGCCGTCTGCGGCCGCATCGTCGTCGAGGCGAACATGGGCGCGATCGGCGCGGTGATGGCCTACGGCACGCCGGAGCAGAAGCGCCTCGCCGCCGATCTCGTGCTCGCCGGCGACAAGCCGGCGATCCTCATCACCGAGCCCGAGGCCGGCTCCGCCGCGACCGAGATGCGCACCCGCGCGGTGCGCCGCGGCGACACCTGGGTGCTCGACGGCGACAAGACCTGGATCACCGGCGGCGGCGTCTCCCGCCTGCACCTGGTCTTCGCCCGCGCCGTCGAGGACGGCGAGGAGAAGGGCATCGGCGGCTTCCTCGTGGTGCGCGAGGGCGACGCCCCGCCGCCCGGCATGAGCGTGCGCCGCATCCCCTCGATGGGCCTGCGCGGCATGCCGGAGGCGGAGATCGCGCTGCGCGGCGTCGCGGTGCCCGACGCGATGGTGCTGCGCCCGCCCGGCGGCTTCCCGCGCGGCTTCGGGCGGCTGATGGACGCCTACAACGGCCAGCGCGTCGGCGCGGCGACGGTGGCGCTCGGCCTCGCCGCCGGGGCCTACGAGCATGCGCTCGGCTACGCCAGGCGGCGCCGCCAGTTCGGCCGGCCGATCGCGGAGTTCCAGGGCCTCTCCTGGATGCTCGCCGACATGGCGATCGAGATCGAGGCGGCGCGGGCGATGGTCTGGCGCGCCGCGCGCAGCGCCGGGCCGGCCGGCTTCCCCGACCGGCTGGCGGCCGCGCAGGCGAAGGTCCTCGCCTCCGAGATGGCGATCCGGGTGACCAACGCCGCGCTCCAGGTCTGGGGCGCGGCCGGCTATTCGCGCGACAACCCGATGGAGCGCTACGTCCGCGACGCGCGCATGTTCGCCATCGCCGGCGGCACCGCGCAGGTGCTGCGCAACCAGGTCGCGGAGCTGATCCTCGGCCGCAAGCTGCCGCAGACGCGCGAGGGCGTGCTGCGGCTCGCGGCGGAGGAGGCCGCGGCCGGGCGCGCCGCGGCGGAGTAGGGCAGGGAAGGTCGTCGGGCCGCGGGCGGCGGGGGAAGCGGTCACCCGGGATGTCCTCCTCGGCATGGCGCTTTCGGGGGGAGCATCGAGGATCGTCCCGATGCGGCCGACGGGTTCCTCCCGCCCGGTCGTGCCCGGGTTCCGACCGCTCGGCTTGACCCGGACTGCCGCCGACCCTAGAAGCCGCAGCCTTGCGAGGTGGCCCGAGATGAAGATCGTCAACAGCCTGAAGACCGCCAAGACGCGGGACAAGAATTGCAAGCTCGTGCGCCGCAAGGGGCGGGTGTACGTCATCAACAAGCTGAAGCCCCGGCTGAAGGCCCGCCAGGGCTGAGGCGCCGCCGGGGCGGCATGCCCCGGCCATCGGCCCCCCGCGAGGGGGCTCGATCCTCCCCCTCTGCTTCCGGGGCGCGGCGGATGGGGGCGCCAGCGTCTCGGACCCGACATCGCCGCCGCTTTGCGTCCCGGTGCCGCGCAGGCGCCGGCCGGGCAGGACCGCATGGGCGACGACGGCGATCTCCGGCCCGATCAGGTGGCCCACGACCAGCAGGGGCCCTTCGGCGATCGGCAGCCCGATGCCGGTCGCCGTGCCCTGATGGGGCCGCCCGTCCGCGCCCTGGCCCTGGACGCCGCGGCGGGGAGGAGGGGGCGCATGGTTCCCGGTCGTCGCCGCGCCCGCCGGCCGCCGCAGCGGAGGGCCGAGGCTGCGCCGGCCGATGCCGGGGCGCGACGCCCCGCCCGCCAGGCCACGCTTGCCCGGCCGCGGCGCGATGCGCATCTTCCGGGCGAAGCCGGAGGATCGTCGCCGTGATCGCCCTGCCGCCGCCGAAGCCCGAGGTCCTCGCCCGCCGCGAGGCGATCGTCGCCGCGCTGCGCGCGATCGTTCCCGGCGAGGGCGTCATCAGCGCCCCGGTCGAGCTCAAGCCCTACGAGACCGACGGCCTCACGGCCTACCGGCAGCCGCCGCTCGCGGTGGTGCTTCCCACCAGCACCGGACAGGTCGCCGCCGTGATGCGCTACTGCCATGCGAACGGCATCCGCGTCGTGCCGCGCGGGGCCGGCACCTCGCTCTCCGGCGGCGCGCTGCCGCTCGCGGACGCGGTGGTGATCGGCCTGATGCGGATGAACCGCATCCTCGAGGTGGACTACGACAACCGCCTCGCCGTGGTGGAGGCGGGGGTGACCAACCTCGGCATCACCGCCGCGGTCGCGGAGCGGGGCTTCTTCTACGCCCCCGACCCGTCCTCGCAGCTCGCCTGCATGATCGGCGGCAACGTGATGATGAACTCGGGCGGCGCGCACTGCCTGAAGTACGGGGTGACGGCGAACAACCTGCTCGGGGTGAAATTCGTCACCGTCGAGGGCGAGGTGGTGGAGATCGGCGGCCGCCACCTCGACGCCGCGGGCTACGACTGGCTCGGCCTGATCACCGGCAGCGAGGGCCAGCTCGGCATCGTCACCGAGGTCACGGTGCGCATCCTGCCCAGCCCGGAGGGGGCGCGGGCGATGCTCGCCGCCTTCCGCTCGATCGAGGTCGCCGGCGCCGCGGTCGCCGCCATCATCGGCAGCGGCATCATCCCGGTCGCGCTCGAGTTCATGGACCGCCCCTGCATCCACGCCTGCGAGGCCTTCGCCCACGCCGGCTACCCGCTGGACGCCGAGGCGATGCTGATCATCGAGGTCGAGGGCAGCGAGGCCGAGCAGGACATGCTGCTCGGCCGCATCCGGGCGATCTGCGGCCGCTTCGACCCGATCTCGCTGCGGGTCGCGCGGACCGCCGAGGAGAGCGCGGCGATCTGGAAGGGCCGCAAGGGCGCCTTCGGCGCGGTCGGCCGCATCTCGCCCGACTACCTCTGCATGGACGGCACCATCCCGACCTCCGAGCTGCCGCGCGTGCTCGGCCGCATCGGCGAGATGAGCCGCGCCTACGGCCTCCAGGTCGCCAACGTCTTCCACGCCGGCGACGGCAACCTGCACCCGCTGATCCTGTTCGACGCCAACGACCCCGAGAGCACGCGCAAGGCCGAGGCCTTCGGCGCGGACATCCTCAGGCTCTGCGTCGAGGTCGGCGGCTGCCTCACCGGCGAGCACGGCGTCGGCGTCGAGAAGCGCGACCTGATGGGCGTGCAGTTCCTGCCGCACGAGCTCGCCCAGCAGCGGCGGATCAAGGGCGCCTTCGACCCGGACTGGCTGCTGAACCCCTCGAAGGTCTTCCCGCTGGAGGGCGAGGGCGCCGCGCCCGCGCCCGCCGCCCGCGCGGCATGAGCGCCGCGCTGCTCGCGCCGGACTCGGAGGAGGAGGTCGCCCGCGCCGTCGCCGCGGCAGCGGCCGCCGGCGAACCCCTCGCGATCGAGGGCAACGGCACGAAGCGCGCCCTGCTGCGCCCGGTCCAGGCGGCGCGCACCCTCTCGACCCGCAACCTCCGCGGCATCACGCTCTACCGGCCGCAGGAGCTGGTCCTCTCGGCCCGCGCCGGCACGCCGCTGCCGGAGATCGAGGCGGCGCTCGCCGAGAAGGGCCAGCACCTGATCGCCGAGCCGCCCGACACCCGCGCCCTGTTCGGCGCCGAGCTGCCGGCGACCCTCGGCGGCGTCGTCGCCGCCAACCTCTCCGGCCCGCGCCGGATCGCCTGGGGGGCGATGCGCGACCACGTGCTCGGCGTGCGCTTCGTCAACGGCGCGGGCGAGGTGATCCGCTCCGGCGGGCGGGTGCTGAAGAACGTCACCGGGCTCGACCTCTGCAAGCTGCTGACCGGCAGCTACGGGACGCTCGGCGTGCTCACCGAGATCACGCTCAAGGTGCTGCCGGCGCCGGAGTCCACGGGCAGCCTGGCGCTGCGCGTCGCCGACCTCGCCGCCGGCGTCCGCGCCCTGTCGGCCGGCCTCGGCAGCCCCTTCGGCCCGACCGGCGCGGCGCTGCTGCCGCAGGGCGCCCCCGCGTTCGGGCTGGAGGGGCCGACGGCGGTGCTGCGCATCGAGGACTTCGCCGAGCCGGTCGCCTACCGGCTCGGCCGGCTGCGCGACCTGCTCGCGCCCCTGGGCGCGCCGCGCCTGCTCGATGCCGAGTCGAGCCGCGCGCTGTGGCGCATGGTGCGGGAAGCCGGCCTGCTCGGCGCCACGGCCGCCGAGGCGGTCTGGCGCGTCTCCGTCCCCCCGACCGCCGGCCCGGCGGTCGCCGACGCGTTGCGCGCGGCCTTCGCGGCGCGGCTGCTACTCGACTGGGGGGGCGGACTCGTCTGGGTCGCCGGGCCGGCGACCGAGGCGGCGCACGCCGCCGTCATGGCCGCGGCCCGCGCCGGCGGCGGCACCTGGACCCTGTTCCGCGCCCCCGAACCCCTGCGCGCGGCCGTGGAGGTCCTCCCGCCCGAGCCGCCGCCGCTCGCCGCCATCGCCGCGCGGGTGAAGGCGGCCCTCGATCCGAAAGGCGTGCTCAATCCGGGCCGGATGCGCGCCGGGGCGTGATCGCCGCCCCGGCTTTTCGTTACGTTTACCGATTGCGGAATATGCTGCCCTGGCGTCCGATGCGTGCTATCGTTTGATATAGTTCCACCCAGGGTTTCAGAGGTCATGGCGCGGACCGTCCTCGTCGGCCTCACGCTCGTCTTCACCGCCTTCCCGGTCCTCGCGGCCCTGGGGTTCTGGTTCCTGTTGCCCGATCCGCGGGCGCTGCTCGACGCCGGGCCGGGGGAGCTGGGCGCCCTGCTTGCCGGCCTCTTCGCCCCGCCCGCGCTCGCCTTCCTCGCCGCCGCCCATCTGCTGCAGCGGCGCGAGCTCGGCCTGCTGCGCGACGCCGTGGCGCGCAGCGCCGAGGCGCTGACGCTCCAGCAGCAGCAGCTCGGCGTCGCCATCCGCGAATACCGGGCCCAGACCGAGGTGCTGCGCGCCCAGGGCGAGATCGTCCAGGAGGGCGTGCGCGTCGGCCGCCGCCAGATCGAGGCGATCGGCCAGCACGCGCAGGAGACGCGCGCCCTGCGCCTGGCCGCCGAATGGAACCTCACGGTGCGCGAGCTGACCCTGCTCCTCACTGCCATGTTCCGCCTCGCCTTCGGCTGGCGCCGCATGGGCGGCGACCCCGACGAGCCGACGCTCGAGGAGGTGCCGCTGCCCGGCCCGGAGGAGCTGGCGCTGCGCATCCTGCGCATGCTCCCCGCCGCGCCGCGCGAGGGCTGGACGCTCGAGATGGACCCGCGCTTCGCCCGCCACGCCCGGCGCTACCTGGAGGTCTACGAGCGCTTCCTGGCGCGCCTGCCGCGCCGCGAGGCGGCGGGCGGCGGCATGATCGACCGCAGCTTCTTCGAGGCCTCGATCTACGGTCAGATCCACGCCCGGCTGTCGCTCCTGCCCCGGCCCGCCGAGGCAGAGGCCGAGCCGGAGCTCGGCGCCGCCGCCGACTGAGCCGCGCGCGCCGCCCCGGCGCCGGTCGCGGTCCAGCGCCGCGCCATCTCCTGCCAGAGCGTCGCGCCACCGCGACCGGGACGGCGGCGCTCCCCCGGCACCCGTGCCGCCTGGTCCCGGCGCGGCGCGCCGCAGGGCGCCGTTCGCTCCTCGCCCGACTGCAGCATCCGACTGTCCTCCCCTCCGGACGGCGCCAGGAGATCGGTCCGGAGGGGCATCGGAAGGGCCGGCCGGGGGCGGGGGCGTGGCAGGCGGGGCGAAATCTTGGCGGGGGGCGGAGCGGCGCGCGCCCGGCCGGCTCCCGCGCGGTTGGCCGCGCGCGCGCCGCGCGGCTACTAGTGGGGCAGGGCGCATGCCGCCCGTGCGAGGTTCACCGGATGCAGACCAGCTTCACGCCCGAGCAGCTCCGCGACCCGGACCTGCGGGAATCCAACCGGATCCTCCGCACCTGCGTGCATTGCGGCTTCTGCACCGCGACCTGCCCGACCTTCGTGCTGCTCGGCGACGAGCTCGATTCGCCGCGCGGGCGCATCTACCTCATCAAGGACATGCTGGAGAGCGGCCGCCCGCCGACGCCGGAGGTGGTGAGGCACATAGACCGCTGCCTCTCCTGCCTCTCCTGCATGACCACCTGCCCCTCCGGTGTGCACTACATGCACCTGGTGGACCACGCCCGCCGCACCATCGAGGAGACCTTTCGCCGCCCGCTGCCCGAACGCCTGCTGCGGCGCCTGCTGGGCCTGCTGCTGCCCTATCCGGCGCGGTTCCGGGCGGCGCTGCGCGCGGCACGGCTCGGCCGGATGCTGGCGCCGCTGCTGCCCGGCGGCTCGGTGACGGCGGAGCGGCTGCGCGCGATGCTCCGCCTCGCCCCCGGCGCGGTGCCGGCGCCGAGCCCGATGCAGCGCCCGCAGGTGCACCGCGCCCAGGGGGAGCGGCGCGGCCGCGTGGCGCTGCTCGCCGGCTGCGCGCAGCAGGTGCTGGCGCCCTCGATCAACGAGGCGACGATCCGCCTGCTCACCCGCATGGGCGTCGAGGTCGTGGTGACGCGCGGGCAGGGCTGCTGCGGCGCGCTCGACCACCACATGGGCCGCCACGCGCCGGCGATGCGCCTGGCCCGCGCCAACATCGCGGCCTGGAGCGCGGAGATCGAGGGCGGGGAGGGACTCGACGCCGTGGTGGTCAACGCCTCCGGCTGCGGCACCATGGTGAAGGACTACGGCTTCCTGTTCCGCGAGGAGCCCGCGCCCTGGGCCGAGCGCGCGGCGAAGGTCGCGGCGATCGCGATGGACGTGAGCGAGGCGCTGGAGCGCTTCGGCTACGCCCCGACGCGCGAGCCGCCCGGCCTGACCGTCGCCTACCAGGCTGCGTGCAGCCTCCAGCACGGGCAGCGGATCACGGCGCTGCCGAAGGACCTGCTGAAGCGCGCCGGCTTCGCGGTGAAGGAGCCGGCGGAGGCGCATCTCTGCTGCGGCTCGGCCGGGACCTACAACCTGCTGCAGCCGGCGATCGCGGCGACGCTGCGCGCGCGCAAGCTCGGCCACCTGGAGCGCACGCGGGCGGACCTGATCGCCACCGGCAACATCGGCTGCCTGACGCAGCTCTCCGGCGGCGCGCTGCCCGTCGTCCACACGGTGGAGCTGCTCGACTGGATGGCCGGCGGACCGCGGCCGGAGGCGCTGGCGCGGCTGCCGAGGCGGGCGGAAGCGGCCGCGGCGCCCGCGATCGGCTGAGCCCCCGCCGCCGGGGCAAGGCGGGCGCTCCGCGGGCCGGCGCCCTTGCCGCTCAGGCGCGGCCGGTCGCGGGCCGGGCCCCGCCCGTCCGGGCGTGCTGGCCCCGGGCGGGAGATCCCGGTCAGGGCCTCGCCGGCGGGCCGAGCCCCCGCGGCCATGGCGATGTCGCCGGGCGAGACGATGCCGGCCAGGCGCTTGTCGCGCATCACCGCGGGCAGGCGGTGCACCCGGATCTCGCCCATGTTGCGCGCGACATGCGCGAGGTCCTCGTCCTCGAAGCGATACTCCACTTCGGGGGTCATCACTTCGTGCACTCGCGCGTCGGGGTCCTTGCCCCCGGGCGATGGCGCGGATGGCGAGGTCGCGGTGCGGGCGGCGTCGCGGATCGTATCGTCGGGATGCGCGAGTCGCACCGCGCGCCTCATCGTCTGCCTCTTCTGCCGTTGGCAGCCCTGCCGGGCAGCGGTCGGCGGTTCAGGCGCCCGCCTTTCCCCGCGACGCTTCGGTCTCGCGAGCCTCGGCCGCCGACATCTTGGCGCCCCGCGCACCGGTGCCCGCTGGCACGGCCCCGAGCGGCCAGAACGCCCGGATCGGCTGCGGCAGGGCGTCGAGCACCTTGAGCACCTGCCCGCGGTCGAGGTGGCGGCAGAGCACCCGCAGCACAGCGTGCGTGGCGTCGCGCGCGTCCAACGGTCGCACGCCGGCGAGCTTCTCGTTCACCCGCGCGAGGAACCTGTCAAGGTCCCGCAAGCGCGCCGGCTGCACCGCCGGGCGCCACTGGTCGTAGTAGGCGCCGCGCACCAGCAGCGGAAGCTGCGCGCTGAGATGGGCGGCAAGCTCGATCGGGAGACGGTCGCGGAGCGTTCGCAGCTCCGCCGGGAGCGCGCGTTAGGCGGCCTGACGGTCAGGCCCGAGCTCCGCCATGATCTCGTCGAGCCAGATGTGGGTGGTCTGCAGGGTCCGGTCGAAGGCCTCGAGCCCGGTGGCGGCCATGGCGTCGCTCCCTTCTCTCCGGATCTCTCTCCGGATCGGCTCCGCCTTCCGCGGGCCCGCCGGCAGCCGGTGGCGGGGTGAGGCGGGACGAACGCCGACGGACGGGCGCGGTTCGCGGCGGCGCCGAAAGGGGCGGCGGTCGGGACGGTGCCGGCGGGCAGCCCTGGCGGGTAGGGCCGGGGCCAAGGCCGGTCGGTCGCGCCATTCCTTGCCGGCGGAGGGCCATGCCGGTGGAATCGGCGCGCCGCCCGGGCGCCTCGCCCCGGCTGAGGGCGCGGCGCGGTCCGCGGCGACGGCGAAGCGCGCGGGGAGGGCGGCCGCGCCCGCTTGGTAGGGGTCCGTGCGGCCTAGGAATCGTGCGGATCGCTCGCCTCTCAGCCTGCCCTTGCAGGACGGGGGGCAGGGGGTGGATAAGCGCGCCACGGCGCCGGCCCAGTGTCCTGGCCGGCATCGGGCGCAGCATGCGGAAGCGCAGCGTGCAGAAGGGGGTCGGGACGGCCCCGATCCGTGGGAGGCGCTGATGCGACTGGTCTTCGCCGGCCACGAGATGGACCTGCGCCGGCAGGAACTGCGCCGCGCGGACGGCGGGCTCGTGCACGTCGAGCCGCAGGTGTTCGACCTGCTCGTGCACCTGGTGCGCAACCGGGACCGGGTTGTCAGCAAGGACGAGCTGTTCGAGACGATCTGGAACGGACGCATCGTCTCCGAGGCGGCGCTGAGCAGCCGGATCAACGCCGCGCGCAAGGCGGTCGGCGACGACGGCGACCGGCAGGAGCTGATCCGCACCATCCATCGGCGCGGCTTCCGCTTCGTCGGCGAGGCGCGAGAGCTGGCGGAGCCGGACGGCGGCGGCGCCCCCGTGGTGGCGCCCCCGGCGGCCGTGCCCTCGCCGGCGGAGTCGGCCGTGGCGGCAGAGGGCGCCGAAGCCCGGTCCGCGCCCGCGGAAGGCGGCAGCGCGGCCTCCCGCAGGCCTTCGGTCGTCGTCCTGCCGGTGGCCAATCTCGGCCAGGACCCGGACACCGAGTATTTCGCCTACGGGCTGACCGAGGACATCATCCGCCTGCTCGCGCGCAACCCCTGGCTAGACGTCCTGAGCCGCCACTCCGCCGCGCAGTTCCGCGGCCGGGAGGTGGGCGCGCGCGAGATCGGCGCCACGCTCGGCGTGCGCTACCTGGTGCAGGCCAGCGTCTGGAAGCGCGGCGAGCGGGTGCGGATCGCCGCCGACCTGATCTGCGCCGCGACCGCGCGGCAGCTCTGGTCCGAGCGCTACGACCTGCGGCTCGCCGACATCTTCGACATCCAGAGCGCGATGGCGCAGCAGATCGCGGCGGTGATCGAGCCCGAGCTCGGGCGCGTCGAGCGCGAGACGGCGGCGCGCAAGCCACCCGGCAACCTCGACGCCTGGGACTGCTATCAGCGCGGCCTCTGGCATCTCTGGGGCTTCACCACGCCCGGCCTGGCGGAGGGCGAGGCGATGTTCCGCCGCGCGATCGAGCTCGACCCGGACTTCGCGCGGGCGCATGGCGGGCTTTCCTACGTGCTGCTGCAGAGCGCCGTGCTGCGCGAGCCGGAGGAGCGGCCGGCCCTGCTCGAGCAGGCGATGCGGCACGCCCGCCAGGCGGTCGCGCTCGACGAGCGCGACTGCATGAACCAGTGCGTGCTGGGCCGCGTCCATGTGATGCGGCGCAACTACGAGGAGGGGATCGCGGCGCTGGAGCTGGCGATCCAGCTCAATCCGAGCTTCGCGCAAGGCTACTTCGCCCTCGGCCACGCCATGATCTGGTGCGAGCGCGAGGACGAGGGAATTGCGCTGATCGAGCGCGCGACGGAGCTGAGCCCGTGCGACCCGCACCTCTCGACCTTCCACGACCTGCGGGCGATGGCGCACTACGCGCTCGGCGAATACGACGCGGCGCTGGCCTTCGCGCGGCGCGCCGTCCGTGTGCCGAATGCGAGCTACCGCGCCTTCGCGACGCTGGCGGCCACGCTCGGCCAGCTCGGACGGCCCAAGGAGGCCGCGCCGGTGCTGGACGAACTGCTTTGCCGCAAGCCGGGCTACAGCTGCGCCTATGCGCGCGGCGAGTTCTTCTTCTGCGCGAACGAAACGCTGGTGGAGCGCTTCGTCGAGGGGCTGAGGCGGGCCGGCCTCCCGGAGGAAGCGCCGTCCCGGCCGTCGCCCGCGGCGGCCGGGGTGCCGGCCGCGGCGGGGGTCCCGCGCATCCGGCCTCGGGCGGCCGCCGATTCTGGTGCCGGTGCCGCGGCGGCAGCGGCGCCGATGCGCGGGCGGTAGCGCGCCGCCCGCCGCAGGCCGGCCTCAGGCGACGAAGGGCGTCTCGGCGACGGCGCGCTTCCACCACCCCGTCTGGGTCAGCTCGGGCACCATCGCCGCCGCGAGGCCCAGCGGGCGCGGCGCGGCGCGGTCGGCCAGCGCCTTGCCGGCGACGTGACGGGTCCATTCGGGGCCGGCCCAGCGCTGGGGGCCGATCTGCGTGGCGGTGCCGGTCTTGCTCGTGCTCATCGTCCGTCTCCTTTGTGCTCGGCGCCGCCCTCTCGGCGGCGTGGGCAAACCCTATCCGGTGCGCGCCCCGGGGTCTTTCGGCCGGGGTGGCGATTCCCTGGAGATGTCCTGGAGATCCGCCCGGCGGAGCGGCACCGTGTAGGTCGTCGCCTTGCCCGTGAGGCAGGGCGCGCCGCTTGCGTCGCGCACGCTGGTCTCGAGCGTGCAGATCGGCTTGTCGTCGCGCACCGAGGTCACCTCGACGCGCGCGGTGATCTCCTCGCCGACGCGCACCGCCTTCACGAAGCGCCACTCGACGCCGAGGAACACCGTGCCGGGGCCGGGCAGGTCCTCGGCGACGACGGCGTTCAGCAGGCCGGAGGTGACGCCGCCCTGCACGATCAGCCCGCCGAATGGCGTGGCGGCGGCGAGGTCGGCGTCGAAGTGGAGCGGGTTCCGGTCGCCCGTCATCGCCGCGAACATCTCGACGTCCTGCATGCTCGTGCGCCGCGTCCGCTCGGCGACGGCGCCGGGGACCGGCTTGCCGCGGATGGTCGCGGCCCAGGGACCGGCGGGGATATTGGAGGTGGTCGTCATGCGGCGATCTCCCCGGTGAGCGGCGACGCGGCGGCCCGCGGGGCCGGGCCGAGCGCGACCAGGTGCTCGACCTCCGGCCGCATCGCCTTGTTGAGCGCCAGATGGTGCCGCTTCACCGCCTCGATGTCCCACTCGAAGGACGCGATCGCCTCCGTCGCCTCGAACAGCGGCATCGAGAGGGCGTTGCGCGTCCGCTCGTAGGCTGCGAACGCCTCCTCCGTCCCCTCCGCCGCGGCGGCGGCGAGCAGCTCGGCGTCGCGGAAGGCGTCGGTGATGCCGTGCGCGGTCAGCGGATCCTTGAAGTAGGCGGCGTCGCCGACGAGGGCCCAGCCGGAACCGTAGGGCCGCCGCAGGAAGCCCCGCCGCCCGGCGAAGGCCCAGAGCCGGCCCTCCAGGCGCGCTCCGGCCACGGCCTCGGCGAGCGCCGGCGAGACCTCAGCCACGACCTCGCGGAACCCGGCGGCCATGTCCTGGCGCAGCGAATCGCGGAAGCGCGCCGGCGGTATGGCGGCGAAGACGCAGTGCGCGCCGTCGTTGGTCGCGATCGCCCCGGCGCTCGACCCTGGCCGGAACAGCCAGTTGTAGGCGGTGCGCCAGCCGAGGCCCGACCAGTAGCCGTAGATCACCGCCGTCGTGTGCCGCGCCTCGCGCGTCACCGGCGCCTCGACCTGCCGGGCGACGGTCGAGGCGATGCCGTCGGCGCCGACGACGAGGTCGGCCGCGATCTCGACCCTCCGCCCCTCCGGGTCGGCCAGCACCGCGCCGGCGATGCGTCCGTCGGGGCGGCGGACCAGCTCGATCAGCGAGTGTCCGTGGCGGACCTCCGCGCCGGCGCTCCAGGCCGCGTCCACGAGCAGGGCGTCCAGCACGGTGCGGCGCGGCGCGTAGAGCGCGTCCACGCCGTCGCTCGGGCGGATGTCGATGTCCACCACCTCCTCGCCGTAGTGGAAGATGGTGTTGCGCACGGCGGGCGTGCCCAGCGCGGCGAGGCGCGGCAGCAGGCCCCAGCGGTGGAGCTGCAGCACGCCGCCGCGCATCAGCGCGTGGGTGGACAGGGTGTCGCTGCCGTAGGCGCCGCGGTCCACCGCCAGCACGCGCATCCCGCGCCGCGCCATCAGCATCGCCGTGGCGGCGCCGGCGCAGCGCGCGCCGATCACCAGGGCGTCGTACGTCGCGCTGCTCCTGCTGCGCATCTCGGGCATTCCTTTCGCTAGGCCGCCGCGCGGCCGGGGGTGGACAGGTGGCGGAGCAGGTGCTGGGCCAGCTCCTCGGCATCGGGGCCGGCGCCATCGAGGAAGCTCGACTTGCGGCGCCGCAGGAACCGGAGGCCGAGCGCGTAGAGGCCCGGCAGCGGCGTCACGCCGCCCTCGTGGACGATCTCGCCGGTCTCGGGGTCGAGCGCGCCGGGCAGCGGCTTCAGCCAGCGGTAGTCGCGCGTGAAGCCGGTCGCCCACAGCACGGTGCCGATGCCCTCGGCCACGAGGTCGAGCGCGGCGGGGGAGGGCGGCAACTCGATCGGCCGCAGCGCCTCCGGCTCGGGCGGCGCGCCCAGGGCGTCGGCCAGCGGGTCGATCCGAGCGGCGAGGCGCTCGAGCGTGCGCTGCGCGGCGCCGACGCTCTCCGCCAGGTCGTCCTGCAGGCGCAGCACGGTGCCCTCGATGCCGACGCTGCGGCCGAGGACGCGCACGCCCTGCGCGTGGAGCGCGGCGAGGTCGAGGCTGCGACCCTGCGGATCGCCGACCAGCTGCATCGAGGGCTGCGCGCGGGCGCGCGCGATGTCCCTCACCTGGCCGCAGCGCTCGTCGAGCACGCCGATGCGGTCCATCCACCAGAGGATGTCGCGGCCGCGGTAGCGCCGCGGCAGCCGGGTGTGCCGACCGACCGAGAGCGCGACGCTCCGTCCCGCGCGCCGCAGCTCGTCGGCGATCTGCGCGCCCGAGGCGGAGGCGCCGACCACCAGCACGCCGCCCTCCGGCAGGGCCGAGGGGTTGCGGTACTGCGTCGGCGTGAGCTGATGGATCGAGGGCGGAAGTTTCCGCGCCATCGCCGGCACCAGCGGCACGTCGCAATACCCGGTGGCGATCACCACCGCGCGCGACCGCCAGGTGCCGCGGTCCGTCTCGACCTGGTAGTCGCCGCCGGGCGCGCGCCGCACGGCGAGCACCGTGGTCTCCTCCTCGACCGGCGCGGCGGAAGAGCGGGCGTAGGATTCGAGGTAGGCGACCACCTCCGGCATCGTCATGAAGCCGTCGGGGTCAGGGCCCTGGTAGGACCAGCCGCCGGGCAGGCGGCTCATCCAGTTCGGGGTGAGGAGGCGGAGCGAGTCCCACCGCTCGCTGCGCCAGCGCTCCCCGACACGGCCGCGCTCGAGCACGACATGGTCGATGCCGCGACGGGCGAGGCAGTGGCTCATGGCGAGCCCGGCCTGGCCCGCGCCGATGACGACCGCGGTGACGCGCTTCATGATGTCACGTTCCTGGAGCGGGTTGCGTCCGCCGGCCGGCGGCTCGCGTCCGCCGGCCTTCAGCCGGCGTTCACCGCGATGGAGACGGGGACGCCGTTGGTGAGGACGTCGAAGACCGCGGAGCGGGCCTGGGACTGCCGGACGATCGCGGCGAGCGTCTCGGGAGGGGCGTCGCCCTTGATGTCGAACTTCGCCCGGATCCCCTGGTAGCCGTTCCGGACCTTGTCCGAGAGGCCGAGGATGCCCTGGAGGTCGATGTCGCCCTCGAGGGTGCAGGTCACCTCGTCCAGCTTCACGCCGCGCGCCGCGGCGATGTTGCCGATGCCGGCGGTGAGGCAGGTGGCGAGGGCGTGCAGGAGCCACTCGACCGGCGTCGGGCCGTTGTCGGCGCCGCAGAGCACGGCCGGATGGTCGCCGTCCGCGGTGAAGGCCATCTTGTGGCTGTGCTCGCCGCCGGCGCCGGCGAAGCCGGACATCGTGGTCTGGGTGTGCGTGCCGCCCATCCATTTGCCCTGGGCGCGGAACTGGAACTTGGCGAGCTCCGGCTGGCCGGCGACGACGCCGATCGTGGCGAACAGGGCGGGGGTGTCCACGCCGTTGAGGGGGACGGGGGTGCGCTTCGGGGCGGCGGTCCGCATGTTCATGGCCTGGTCTCCTGGACGCCTGGGGCGCGGGGCGGGGCTTGGTCCGGCCGCGCGCGGGGTTGCACGGTGGTCGCTGCTGCGTGGCCTGGTCGGGGGGCTGCGGCGGTGCGCCGCGGCGTGGCCGCTCAGGACACGGCGGAAGCTACGCAGGCGGGGCCGGCCAAGCTTGGAGAGGGGCTTGGGAATTTCTTGGGAAGGGCTGGATTCTTCCGGGGCAGGCCTCCGGTGCGGCGGGGGCGCCCTTTGCCGGGTGAGGGTCGCGGCTCGGAGAGGGGGGTGTTCGGCGCGCCGCGCGGGGCGTTAGGCTCGGCGCGGCACCCTCGCCGGGGAAAGGCGGATGCCGGCCGCTGCCGCCTTTGCGGCCGGCCGGCCGGCCGATCAGGGCCGGGGCCACCGGCGGCGGAGCAGGAAGGACAGCACCATGCGCATCGGCGTCTTCCACTTCCCCACCGACTACGGCATCGGGATCGCCGAGCTGGCGCGGGCGCTCGAGGACCGCGGCTTCGAATCGCTGTTCGTGTGCGAGCACACCCACATCCCGACCAGCCGCCGCAGCCCCTTCCCGGGCGGCGGCGCGCTGCCGAAGCGCTACGCCCACACCCACGATCCCTTCGTCGCGCTGTCCTTCGCCGCCGCCGCGACGCGGCGCCTGCTGCTCGGCACCGGAATCTGCCTGGTGCCGCAGCACGACCCGATCGTGACGGCGAAGAGCGTGGCCAGCCTCGACCTGCTCTCCGGCGGCCGCTTCCTCTTCGGCATCGGCGCCGGCTGGAACGCCGAGGAGATGGAGAACCACGGCACGCGCTTCGAGACGCGCTTCCAGGTGATGCGCGAGCGCGTCCTCGCCATGAAGGCGCTGTGGACGCGGGAGGAGGCGGAGTTCCACGGCCGGTTCGTGGACTTCGACCCGGTCTGGTGCTGGCCCAAGCCGGCGCAGCGCCCGCACCCGCCGATCCTCCTGGGCGGCGAGACCGACCACACGCTGCGCCGCGTCGTCGCGTTCTGCGACGGCTGGATTCCCCGCGCCGGCCGCGGCGACTTCGACCCGCAGGACGCGATGGCGCGGCTGCGCCGCGCGGCGGAGGCGGCGGGACGCGACCCGGCGAGCCTCCCGGTCACGGTCTTCCGCGGGCCGACCGAGCCGGCGGCGCTCGCCGCCTACCGGGAGGCGGGGATCGCGCGCGTCCTACTGGACGTGCCGGACCTCGACCGCGACGCGGTGCTCCGGCTGCTCGACGGCTACGTGCCGCTGCTCGCCGCCGCGGGCGGCTGAGGGCGGGGCGCCGGTCATGGCCCGCCGCGTCGCGATCGGCGTCGGCCTCGCGGAGTTCCCCTTCGCCACGGCCGCCGGCTACTGGCGCTGGGTGGATCTGTGCGAGGCGAGCGGCGGCGTGGACTCGCTCTGGCAGGCCGATCGCCTCCTCGGCCGGACGCCCGTCCTGGAATGCCTGGCCGCCGCGGCGGCGCTCGCCGGCCGCACGCGGCGGCTGAAGTTCGGCATGAACGTGCTCTCGCTCGCCTTCCGCGATCCGGTGCTGGTGGCGAAGCAGTGCGCGACCATTGACGTGCTCTCCGAGGGCCGGCTGCTGCCGGCCTTCGGCATCGGCAGCCCGCTCGCGCCCGAGTGGGGGGCGCTCCACCTCGACACGCGCACGCGCGGCGCCCGCACCGACGAGGCGCTGGAGGTCATCGCCCGCCTGTGGCGCGAGGAGCGGGTGGACTTCCAGGGCCGCCACTTCCGCCTCTCCGGCGCCGCGATCGCGCCGCGCCCGGTGCAGGCCGAGCTGCCGATGTGGATCGGCGGCGGGTCCGATGCGGCGATCCGGCGCACCGCGCGCCTCGGCACCGGCTGGCTGGGCGGGCCGGAGACGCCGGCGGAGGCCGCGCGCATCCTCGCCGCCATTCGCGCCGCCGCCGCCGAGGCCGGCCGGACGATCGCCGAGGACCACTACGGCGCCGGCTTCGCCTTCCATTTCGGCCGCCCCGACGACCCGGCGCCGCGGCGCGCGATGGAGGCCTACCGGGCGCGCACCGGCCGCGACCCGCTCGCCCGTTTCGCGATCGGCGACGCGGAGGCGATCCTCGCGCGCCTCGCCGAATACGTGGCCGCGGGCGTGTCGAAATTCGTCCTGCGGCCGGTCGGCGCCGACGAGGCGGAGGTGCTGGCGCAGACCCGGATGCTGGTCGAGCGGGTCCTGCCGCTCGCCGCCGCGCGCTGGCCGAGGCCGGCGTGACGTGAACGGCGACGGGTCAGCCCTCGGCCGAAAGGTCGCCCCAGCTCACGGTCCGCGCGATGCGGAGCGCGATCACCGGCCGGTCGGCGAGGCGCATCGGCGCGAGTTGGGGGTAGCGGGCGCGCAGCAGGGCCTGCGCCGCGTCGTGCTCCGGCCCCGCCGCCAGGATCTCCGCCCGGCCGCGGAGCATCACCCAGCCGAGGCGCGACCAGTCCTCGTCGTAGCGGTCGAAGACGATGGCGGCGGCCGGGTTCTCGGCGATGTTGCGCAGCCGCTTCAGCGGCGCGCCGGGCCGCCGCTTCGGCTTCTCGTCCACGGTGACGTAGAGCGCATCGCCCGAGAGCGCGAAGCAGACCGGCACCACATGCGGCGCCGCCGCGCGGTCGGCGGTGGCGAGCCGGCCGACCCGCTGGCGCTCGATGAAGCGGCGCTCGCGCTCCGGCAGGACCGGGGACGCGGCCGGCGGGGATGCGGGCGGGTCCATGGGGCCGGGCAGGGTAGGGGCGCGGCCGGGCGAACGGCAACCCGCCCGCCGGGCCGGCCAGGCGAGGGCCGCGCGGCAACGGCCCCCCGGCCCGGCGCGCTATCCCATGCCAGCAGAGGATCAGGGCCATGACCGCCACCTCCGAACAGCGACTGTTCCTCGCCCTCGCGACCCTCGTCCGCGCCTTCGCCGAGGGCGGCCTCCCGGCCGTGCCGGAGACGGAGACCGCGCCGCGCGGCGCCACCGCGGCGGCCGGCGAGGCGCCCGGCACCGCCGCCGGCGCCGACATGCCCGCCTTCCTCGCGGCGATGGACGAGGAGGAGCGCGAGGCGCTGGGCGAGGCGGCCCTCGCCGTCGCCTTCGGCGCCTTCGCGGCGGGCGGCCGCGAGACCGGGCCGATGCAGGCCCTGCTCGCCGCGCTCGGCCTGATGGCGGTCCTCGCCGGCGAGGAGCCGGACCCGCCGGCGGAGATCCTCGGCATCGCGGCCGAGGACGCCCGCGTCGAGGCCGAGATCGACCGCGCGGGCGAGGCGCTGGACGCGGAATTCGGCCGCGAGGCCACGGCCGAGGCGGTCACCGCCGCGCTGGAGGCGCGCCTTCTCGGCACGGCGATCACGCTCGCCGGCTGCACCCTGCCCGAGGGGGTGGAGGGTCCGGCGGCGGTCCGTCTGCGGGCCGCGCGCTGCCTGGCGCGGCTGGCGGCCGGGCTGCTGGCGATGAATGCCGCCGCCGGCACGGCGGGGAGGCCCGCGGCGCCGCCGCCGCAGGGCGCGGCGGGCGGGGCGTGAGGGGGCGCGCGAGGGCGGCAATCCTCGGCGACGGCGGGCGGCCCGGGCCGTCGCGTTCCTGACCGTGCCCGCGGTCGGCGCGGCGGCGGCCGCGCTGGTCCGGCCGCGCCCGCGGGCGCGGATGCCGCGGCTCATCGCGCGGCCGGGCGCTGCGCGCGCGGCTCGGGCTCGCCCGACCAGCAGGCGTGGATCCAGGCGACGATCTCCGGCCACAGCCGCGCATGCGCGGCCGGGCCGACGAGGGGGCCGAGGTGCTGCAGGGCGGCGCCGCGCTCGGCCTCCTCGTGGCGCAGCACGCGCCGCGGCAGCGCCGCCGGCAGGGCGGCGAGGCCGGCGAGGATGGACTCCGGCGGCACCACGCGCCCCGGCGGGTTGACGACGGCGAGCACCGGGCTGCGCAGCCGCTCCAGCCCGACGCGCCGGCCGCCGATCTCGAGCGTGCCCGCGGCGAGGCGGTCCTCGCGGTAGAGCCGCTCCACGACCTCCTCGAAGAGCCGGCCCGGCATCGCGAGCTCGTCCAGCAGCCAGCGCTCGACGCGGGCGCGGATGGCGAGGGCGAGCGGATCGGCGAGGCTTGCGCCGAGGTCGGCCCAGCGCTGGAGCACGAAGGTCTCCGGCGCCGCGGCGGTGGCGAGCTGGGCGACGAAGGCGCCGGGCACCGGGCTTCCGGCCAGGCGGCGCAGCCGGCGCGCATGCGGCGCGGCCGCGGCGGCGCGCGCGAGCGGCCCGCCCCGCTCCGGCCCGAAGGCGAGCGGCGCGTCCACCAGCACGAGGGCGCGCGCGCGCTCCGGCCGCAGCGCCGCGAGGATCGCGGCGAAGGTGCCGCCGAGCGAGTGCCCGACGAGCACGGCCGCGCCCTCGCCGGTCTCGCCGGCGATCGCGTCGAGCGCCGCGAGGGGCAGGCGCTCGGCGTAGTCCGCGAGGCCGAAGCGATCCTCCGCCGCGCCCGGGTCCAGCCATTCGAGCAGATAGACGCGCAGGCCGCCGCGCAGGCAGCGGCGCACGACGCTGACCGGGGGCAGGAGGTCCCAGAGGTAGGCGCGCTTGATCGGCGCCGGCAGGACCAGCAGCACCGGGCGCTTCGGGTCCCGTCCGGGGGGCTGGTAGGCCCGGAGCCGCGCTCCGGGCATCGCGGCGGCGACGCGCGAGGGCGTCTCGGCCGGGCCGAGCCCGATCGCGTCGAGGACGCGCCCGGCCCGGCGTCGGGCCTCGTCGAGCAGGGCGTAGGCGCTGGGCGCGGGCATCGGGCGTCGCCGGGATTCGAGGCGGCGCGGCCTGGGCGGCGGCGCCTTGCCGTGGGATAGCCCGCGGCGCAGGCCCTGGCGAATGGGGCTTGGCGCGCGGGCGGCCCCGGCATGGCGGCGCGCACGGCACGCCGCGATGACGCGGAGCCGAGCGGCGACGCGCACGCCGCGCCCCCTCTGTCCGGCGACGGCCTCGCGCGCGGGCGGCGAGCCGCGCCGAGGCCGAGCCGGGAACCACCCCTGCCGCCGCGGCGACGCCGAGGCCGCTCGTGCCGACGCCCGGCGCTCGGCCGCGCCTTCGTCCTGCGGAGGATCGGGCCGGCGCGCCGCGACCGCCGGGCTACCGCGCGGCCAGTGCCCGCGCCGTCTCGCGCACCGGCGCGCGGTCAATGGCGAGGATCGCCTGCCGGGCGCGCTCCGCCCGCGCCGCGTCGAACGCCATGCCGGCCGCGGCGAGGAACTTCGCCGAGGCGGCGGCCTCGTCCAGCGCCCGCTCGCCGGCGCCGCTGTTCACGCGCACATGCCGGCGCAGCCGCCGGCCGTCCGCAAGTTCGACCTCCACGCCGCCGGAGAAGTAGGCGGGGAAGGCCGTGTCGGGATCGGCCTCGCAGCGCGTGCGGGCGCAGAGGGCGAGGATGCGCGGGTCGCGCAGCGCCTCGGGCGCCAGCTCCTGCAGCCCGAAGCGTCCGCGCAGCAGGCAGGTGGCGATGACGAAGGGCGCGCTGAACTTCGCGGCGTAGTCGGTCCCGGGCCGCGCCTTCTCCGCCGCCGGCTCGGCGACGATCGGCAGGGTCGGGCCGGGGATCAGCACGCGGACGGCGGCGATCGCCGCCGGGTCCGGGATCTCGGCGTGCAGCGCGATGGCGGCGTCGGCGGCGCCGTGGACGAAGTGGCAGACCGGATAGGGCTTGATCGCGCTCTCCGCGAGCAGCCAGCGCGTGCCGAGGCCCTCGGTCAGCCGCGCCACCTCGGCCTCCCCGGCATGGGCCTGGAGGTGCGTCTCGAACAGGCCGAAGCGCCCCTCGTAGGGTCGCGCCGGGCCGACGAAGCCGTGCTGCGCGAGGCGGGCCGCGGTGATGCCGGCGACCGCGCCCCAGCCCGGGTGGAAGCGCTTGGTCCAGGCGCCGTCCTCGAGGAACACCTGCAGCCCGCCGGCGGTGGAGGAGACGATGCCCTGCGCCGCGGCGATCCGCTCCGCCGTCAGCCCGAGCAGCTTCCCCGCCACCACCGCGCTGCTGAAGTGCGAGACGATGCCGGTCGCGTGGAAGCCCGCGTGGTGGAAGCCGCCCTTCGCCGCCGCCCCGATGCGGATCGCGACCTCCATGCCGGCGGCGTAGGCGACGAGCAGGTCGCGCCCGTGCGCGTCCAGTGCCTCGCCGAGCGAGAGCGCGCAGGGCAGGCAGGCCGCGGTGGCGTGCACGATGCTCGCGAGGTGCGTGTCGTCGAAGTCGAGGCCGTGGACGAGGATGCCGTTGGCGAGCGCGGCGTCGCGCACCGGCAGCCGCTCGGCGCGGCCGATCACGGTGCAGTCGCCGCCCTCCGTGCCGGCGAGGGCGACGAGGCCGGCCACCGCCCGCCCGGCGAAGGGATAGGCGTTGGCGGCAAGCCCGACGCCGAGCCCGTCGAGGATCTGGATGCGCGCCCGGGCGCGCACCGGCTCCGGGATCGCGTCGTAGTCGAGGCCGGCGGCGAACTCGGCGATGCGGCGCGCCGGCGCGGCCTCCGCCGCTCCCGTGCCCTGCGCGATGGCGTCCATGCCCGTTCCTCCCGGCGCGCGGTCAGGCGCGCAGCGAATCCCGCCAGGCGACGTAGCGCCGGATGCCCTCCGCGAGCGGGACGCGCGGCACCCAGCCGATCTCCCGCTCCGCCCTGGCGCGGCTGAAGCCGAGATGCGTGCCGCCGGCGGAGCGGACGGCGCGGCTGTCCTCCCGGTACTCGGGCTCGAGATGCGTCGCGCCGCAGGCCTCGAGCACCAGCCGCGCCACCTCCGCGAGCGTGGTGTCCACCCCGGTCGCGAGGTTCATCACCTGGCCGTGCGAGGCGCTGGTCATCGCGGCGAGGCAGCCCGCGGCGACGTCGGAGACGTGGATGTAGTCGTGCACCTCGCGCCCGTCGCCGGGGATGACCGGGCGCTCGCCGCGGCGGACGCGCTCGTAGGTCTCGGCGATGAAGTTGGCGTTCACCGCCCGCGCGTGCTGGCGCTCGCCGTAGACCGAGGCGAAGCGCAGCGCGTTGAACTCGACGCCGTACTTCTGCTCGTAGAGCCGGCCGAGCGCCTCGCCGAACAGCTTGCTCACGCCATAGACCGCGCTGACGGGGGAGAGGCCGGCGACGACGGTGCCGGCCTCCTCGGTCAGCGTCTCCGCCTCGGCGTTGCCGTAGGCGGCGACGGAGGAGGCGAAGACCACGCGCCGGACCCGCGCGATCCGCGCCGCCTCCAGCGTGTGCAGCAGGCCCATGGTGTTGACGGCGACGCCGAGCGGCGGGTTCTGCGCCATCGGCAGGGTCAGGAAGCCGGCGAGGGCGAAGATCCCGTCCGCGCCCTGCGCCGCGTCGATCGCCTCGTTCAGCCGCAGCAGGTCGCCGCGGATCAGCCGCGCGCGCGGCTCGTCGGCGAGGTGCGCGATCGTCTCCGGCGTGCCGAGCGAGAAGTTGTCGAGCAGCCGGACCTCGCGCGCGCCGGCGGCGAGCAGCGCGTCGGCGAGGTGCGAGCCGATCAGGCTCGCGCCTCCGGTGATCAGCCAGGTCGCGCCCTTCGCCTCGATCGGCATGCGATCCTCCGTGCTGCCTCTGGCGCCGCGTCCTGCGGGCGGCCGGGACCCTACCGGGCGCGGGCGCCAGGCGCAACGCGGCGGCGGGTGCCGGGTGACGGCGGGCGCGCGCCGCCTTCAGCGCAGCGGCCAGGGAAGGTCGTACAGCTCCTGCAACAGGCCGCCGGGGAAGATCAGGCTCAGCGCATGCGCGAGCAGCAGGATGGAGCCCGCCGCGGCGGCGGTCAGCACCGCCGTCTGCAGCCAGCCGCAGCGCGCGACGACGCGCAGGAAGCCGAGGAAGAAGGCGACCAGCGCGAGGAAGAAGCCGATCAGGGCGACTAGGCCGACGAAGCCGATGATCCAGAGCAGGAAGGGCCATGGCCCCCAGTCCCGCGCCTCCGCCTCGGAGTCGAAATTCGCCGTTCCCGCCGCCACCGGCCCGCGGAGCTGGGCGACGAGCACCGCCAGCGTGGCCAACGCGCCCACCGCCGCGACGCCGACCGGCATGATGAGGGCCAGGTAGGAGACGGCGAGACCCTGCTGCAGCGTGACGCCGAACAGGGCGAGGACGAACAGTGAGAACAGGATCTGCGGCCAGAGGCGGCGGGCGCGGGCCGTCTCCGCCTCGCCCTCCGTGTTGACGCCGCCGCCGCCGGGCCGGCGGCGGAAGCCGGCCCATACGGAGAGGAGCGTGACCGCCAGGATGACGAGGACGAGCGGCCGCGTCAGGAACGACCAGCCGTAGAACTGCACCGCCTGGTACAGGTAGCGCTCGGCCAGCAGAGCGAGCACGAAGCCGATCAGGAAGGCGGGACGCGACCAGCCGAACCGCCGGAGGAAGATGCCGATCAGGCCGATGGCCAGCAGGGCGAGGAGGTCGTTGAGGCTCCGCGTCGCCTGGAAGGCGGCGAAGAAGATCACCATGATCATGAACGGCGCCACGAGCGCGTAGCGGATCGCGGTGAGGCGCGCGATGCCGGGCGCGAGCGCGATGCAGAGCCCGGTGCCGACGACGTTCGCGAGCGCGAGCGACCAGATGACCGTATAGGTCACGCCGAGGTCGCGCTCCGCCATGGAAGGGCCCGGCTGCAGCCCGAGCAGCATCATGCCGGCCAGGAAGATCGCCATGGCGCCGGAGCCCGGGATGCCGAAGAGCAGCGTGGGCAGCAGCGCGCCGCCCTCCTTCGCGTTGTTCGCCGATTCGGGCGCGATGACGCCGCGGATGTCGCCCTTGCCGAAGCGCGCGTTGTCCCTGGTCGTCTGGACGACATGCCCGTACGCGATCCAGTCCACCACGCTGCCGCCGAGCCCGGGGATCGCGCCGACGATCGCGCCTAGCCCCGCGCAGCGCAGCGCGAGCCACTTGTTCCGCCAGGTGTCGGCCACCCCCTGCAGCCAGCCGCGGCCGAGCGCCGCCTGCCGCGCGATCGACGATCCGCCGCGCAGCAGGTCCAGGATCTCCGGCAGGGCGAAGATGCCGAGCGCGACGATGACGAGCGGCAGGCCGTCCATCAGGTAGAGCGAGCCGAAATCCATTCGGTACTCGGCCGTGGCCGGCGCCGAGCCGATCATGCCGAAGGCGAGGCCGAGGCACGCCGCGGCGATCCCCTTGGCGAGGTTGGCGCCGGAGAGGATGCCGACCATCGAGAGGCCGAACACGGTCAGCATGAACAGCTCGGCCGAGCCGAAGGCGAGGATCAGCGGCCGGGCGATCAGCACGAAGCCGGTGAGCACCGCAGCGCCGAACAGCCCGCCGATGAGCGAGGCGAAGAAGGCGGCCGAGAGCGCGCGCGCCGCCTCGCCCTGCTTGGCGAGCGGGAAGCCGTCGAGGATCGTGGCCTGGGACGCGGACGAGCCCGGGATGCCCATCAGCACCGAGGTGAAGGTGTCCGAGGTGGGGATGATCGCGACCAGCCCGATCAGCATGGCCAGCGCCGATGTCTGGTCCATGCCGTAGATGAAGGGCAGCAGCAGCGACAGCCCGGCGATGCCGCCGAGTCCCGGCAGCACGCCGATCAGGAGCCCGAGGGCCACGCCGATGAGGAGGAAGGCGAAATGCCCCGGCGTCAGCAGGCTCAGGAGGGCGTCGAGAAGGGGGGCGATCATGCCGCGGCGGGCCTTCGGAGCGGGGCGACGGAGGGCGCGCGGAGCAGCGGCGCCGGACGGACTTTCGCCGCGTCGCGCCAGGCGCCGGAAGGCCGATGCCTGCCGGACACGGTCGGTCGCGTCTCGTCCACGGTTCCGTCCTCCCGGCGGGAGAGCCCGCGCATCCGCCGGCGGCGCGGCACGCCAAGCCTGGGCTGCGGTTGCCGGTTCCCGTCGTCCGCCCCGATTCGGCCGCTCCCCGCCGGAGCGGCTTGCCGGGCGCACGTGCCTTGGTCAAGGGCGGTCTTTCGCGTGCCGCGCAGGGCCCCGTTCCGGTCCGGATCGCGCCGGCCTGCGGTTGGTCCGGACGGCGGGTGGAAGCGGCGCGGGCGGGAGGCGTCCCGGAGCGGATCGTGGACCGCCGGAAACGGCCGGGAGCGCGGATCCGCTCGACAGGCAGCGCGCGGGGCCGTCGCCGCGCGCGGCCGACGGGGCGGCGGCGGGCCGAGCGGAGCCGAGGATCGGGCCGCGCCACGAGGCGCGCCGCGCCGACAGCGCCGGCGCGGCGCGTGCGCGCTCACAGGCGATGGTTGAAGCGGCGCAGGAGCCAGTCGCGCACCCAGCCGCGGGTCTCGTCGCTCATGGTCGTGGCCGCGGCGTAGGCGCGGTCGCAGGCCTCGCCGGTCACCTCGTTGTACTCGCCGATCACCGAGACCCGCTTTTCCAGGTACTCGGGGTCGGAGAGCGTCCGGGCGAAGGCGCCGCGGTAGGCGTCGAGGATCGCGGCCGGCGTCTCCTTCGGCAGCACGACGAACTTCTGCGCCGCGAAGCCGGCGACGAACAGGGTCCGCCAGGCCTCCCAGGCCGGACCGGAGGGCGGGGCGCCGAGCGCGGCGGTGGCGAACTCGGCGAAGTGCGGCAGGTCCGGGAAGTTCGGATCGCGCACCAGCTCGCCCTGCGCGTTCAGCGCGCCCCAGGACCACAGCGGAACGGCCTTGCCCTCGCGCACCAGCGGCATGACCTGGGCGTTGAAGGCGGAGGTGGTCTGGTAGTCGACCGGCGTCTCGCCGCGCTCGAAGGCCAGCCGGCCGGCCCCGCGCCCCTGCATGCCGAAGACGATCTGCACGTCGAGGCCCAGGATCTCGAAGGCCAGCGCGGGGACGATGTCGAGCGAGGTCGGCCCCTGGCTGCCGTACTTCAGCCCCTGCGCCGCCTTGAACTTCGCGAAGTCGGCCACGCCGCGCACGCCGAGCTCCGGCCGCACGTAGAAGACGCCGCCGGTCGGGCCCGCCAGCACCGGCGCCCAGGCCTTGTAGTCGTAGCGCACGCGCGGATCGCCGAGCAGGTAGGGGAACTGGATCGAGCCGGTGGTGCCGAGGATCATCAGCCCGTCCGGCCGCGCCCGGGCGGCGAACTGGTTGGTGCCGTTGATGCCGCCGCCGCCGGTGATGTTGCGGACGACGACGGTCGGCTGGCCGGGCAGGTGCCTGCTCAGGAAGGGCTGGTGGAAGCGCGCCCAGGTGTCCGACCCGCCGCCGACGGCGAGCGGGATGATGAACTCGATGGTCTTCCCGGCGAAGTCCTGCGCCTGCGCGGCGCGGCCCGGCAGCGCGCCCGCGGCGGCAAGCCCGGCGGCACCCAGCCGCAACAGGTCGCGGCGGCCAGGCCGCCCCAGGGACAGGATGGTGGTCATGAGCGCTTCTCCCGCTTGTCGGTGTCTCTGCCGTGGCGCCGGCCCGGGCCGCTCCGCTCCGGCCGATCCGCCGGCCACATTAACGGCCGGCCGGCGCCGCGCCAAAGAACCCGAGGAACCGGGCGAGCGTCTCCTCGGGTGCGTGCTCGGGCACGTAGTGGCCGCAGTCGAGCGGCCCGCCCGTGACGTCCTCGGCGTAGTCGCGCCAGACGGCGAGAACGTCGCCATAGACCCGCCCCGTGTGGCTCTCGGCGCCCCACAGGACCAGGGTCGGGCAGGCGACGCGGCGGCCCCAGTCCGCCTCGTCCATCGCCCGGTCGAGCGTCGCCGCGGCGCGGTAGTCGGCGCAGGAGGCGCGGATGGTCTTGGGGGTGAAGCAGCGCACGTACTCGGCGAAGGCTTCCGGCGCGAAGATCGAGATGCCCACGCCGGGCCGGCCGATCTTGCGCTCCATGAACCAGTCGGGCGGCACCGACTCCATCATCCGCTCCGGCAGGTCGTTGCCCTGGGGCATGAACAGCCAGTGCCAGGAGCCGAGCGCCCACTCCGCGGAGGCGTTCCGCCAGATGTGCCGGTTCGGCAGGATGTCGAGCAGGGCGAGCCGCTCCACCCGCTCCGGATGGTCGAGCGCCATGCGGTGCGCGGTGCGCGCGCCGCGGTCGTGGCCCGCGACCATGAACCGCTCGTGGCCGAGGGCGCGCATCACCTCCACCTGGTCCTGGGCCATGGCGCGGAAGGTGTAGTTCGCCGTGTCCCTGGGATCGGGGCCGACGCTGTCGCCGTAGCCGCGCAGGTCGGCCGCGACGACGTGGAAGCGCTCCGCGAGCCGCCCGGCGATGCGATGCCAGGCGACGTGGGTCTGCGGATTGCCGTGCAGCAGCAGGAGCGGCGGCCCGTTGCCGCCGTGGCGCAGATGGATGCGCGCGGCGCCGCCGGCGGTCGCGATCTCCGTTCGCTCGAAGCCCTCGAACATCGTCCGTTCCCTCCGCCGCGCCCGGCATTCCCGGCCCCGAGGCGGCGCGTGCTCCTCAGGCTCGGCCGCCGGCGCCTTCGCGTCCCGGCCCGGGAAGCCTAGCACCGCCCGTGGCCGGCGGCGCGGCCGCGGACGCGCCGGGCGAGGCGGGGAGGGACGTCGCGGGACGCACCGCCTCGGTGGGGGGAGGCCGTGCGCCGCGCCCGCCCGCCTGCCCCGTCGAGGGTGGCGGGATCCGGCCCTCGCCGGTAGTCTCTCGCGAAGAACGGACTTCACCTGGGAGGGGATCGTCCCATGCTCGGACGTCGTGCTTTCTCGCTCGCTGCCGCCCTGGCGCCGCTCGCCGCGAGCGGGCTCGCCGCGCCGCGCCCCGCCGGCGCCCAGGCGGCGGCCTGGCCGAGCCGGCCGCTCCGCATGGTGATCCCCTGGCCGCCGGGGCAGGCGACGGACCTGATCGGGCGGGTCGTCGCGCAGTTCCTGACGAACGCCCTCGGCCAGACCGTGGTGCCGGAGAACCGGCCCGGCGCCGGCGGGCAGATCGGCACGGACGCGGTGGCAAAGGCGGCGCCGGATGGGCACACCCTGCTCGCCGCCTCGATCGGGCCGATCACCTTCCAGCCGCTGGTGCAGCGCACGCCCTACAACGTCGAGCGCGACTTCGCCCCGGTCGCGAGCTTCGGCGCGGCGCCCTACATGCTGCTGGTGCGCCCGAGCTTCCCGGCGACGGATGCGCGGTCCTTCGTGGCGCATGTGAAGGCCAACCCGGGCAAGTACAGCTACGCCTCCTCCGGCATCGGCGGGGCGCAGCACATGGTGACCGCGCTGTTCAACGCCCGGGCGGGTCTCGATGCGCTGCACGTGCCGTTCCAGGGCAGCGGCCCGGCGATGGCCGCCTTCCTTGGCGGGCAGGTGGACTACGCGATCGAGACCCCGGCCGGCGCCGGCGCGCTGGTGCGCCAGGGGCAGCTGCGCCCGCTCGGCCAGACCCTCGGGCGTCCGAGCGCGCTGCTGCCCGGCATTCCGCCGCTCGCCGAGGCGGCCGACCTGCCCGGCTACGACATCGGCGGCTGGAACGGGCTGATGGTGCCCGCGGGCACGCCGCAGCCGATCATCGACCGCCTGCTCGCCGAGGTGGAAAAGGGCCTCGCGACGCCGGAGGTGACGGAGCGCTTCGCCGCCATCGGCTTCGAGGTGTCACCGCGCGGTCCGGACGGCTTCCGGGCCATGCTGCGCGAGCTTCGGGAGACGTTCGGCCCGCTGATCCGCCAGCTCGGCATCCGCGCCGAGTGAGGCGCCGCGGCCTGCCGCCCCCGACGATGGAGGAGGAGGAAGGGCGCGTGATGCCCACCGCCGACCCGGGGATCGCCGCACTGCGCGAGATGATCGCCGCCGCGCGCCGCGCCGTGGTGTTCACCGGCGCCGGCATCAGCACGGAGTCCGGCATCCCCGACTTCCGCAGCCCGACCGGCATCTGGACGCAGATGCGGCCGATCTACTTCCAGGAGTTCGTCGGTTCGCCGGAGATGCGGCGCGAGGCCTGGCGCCGGAAATTCGCCTCCGACCCGGTGCTGCGCGCCGCCCGGCCGAACCGCGGCCACCGCGCCGTGGCGCGGCTGGTGAGCATGGGCAAGGCGAGCGCCGTCATCACCCAGAACATAGACGGGCTGCACCAGGCCTCCGGCGTGCCGGCGGACAAGGTGATCGAGCTGCACGGCAACTCCACCTACGCGCACTGCCTGGAGTGCGGCGAGCGGTACGAACTCGACGCGCTGCGCGAGGCCTTCGAGCGCGACGGCGACGTGCCGGACTGCGGGGCCTGCGGCGGGCTCGTGAAGACGGCGACCGTCAGCTTCGGGCAGGCGATGCCGGAGGCGGCGATGATCCGGGCGGAGGCCGAGACGCGGGCCTGCGACCTGTTCCTCGTGCTGGGCTCCTCGCTGGTCGTCTATCCGGCGGCGGGCTTTCCGGAGATGGCCAAGCGGAACGGCGCGCGGCTGGTGATCGTGAACAACGAGGAGACGCCGCTCGACGACATCGCCGACCTCGTGATCCACCGCGGGATCGGCGAGGTCATGGGCACCGTCGTCGGCAACAACTGATACCGGCCATCGGCAAGGCGTCTCGCAGAGGTCGCGGCGGGCCAGGCCGTTCTCCAGCCGTCACCGAGACGCCGCCGGCCGGCGCGCGGGCGCCGCCTGTCGCCAGGGCGTCCGGGGCGTCCATCCAGGGCCGGGACCGCAGCCGGCCCCCTTCGTGCTGCGGCCGTCGGCCGGCGGCGACAGCGTGGCGGGAGGAGGGATGGCGTCCCGCCGGGAGGCTGCCGTCGCCTCCCCGCGGTCCGCGGCAGGGTTCCTCGATCCTGCGGGCGCGTTCAGGCCGCAGGCGGGCCCGGAACGCTTCTCGCGCCGGGCCGAGGTTGCGACGCGCCGATGCGGCCGGGACAGGAATGGTGGGCGCGGCAGGGATTGAACCTGCGACCCCCCGCGTGTGAAGCGGATGCTCTCCCGCTGAGCTACGCGCCCGAGGGACCGCACGGATAGGTGTGCGCACGGGCCAAGTCAAGCCGCAGGGGCTGCCGGCGCCGGTGCTCGCGCCGCGTTGCGCTTGACTCCGGCGCCGCGCTCCCGCCCGATGGGCGCGCATGGCCTGGCGCCGCCCTTTCCCCGCTGCCGCCGCCGGCGCGATGCGCGCCCTCCTCGCGTCGTCGGCCGCGCTGCTCGCCCTGGGCGCGACGGCGAGCGCCGAGGCGGTCTTTCCGGCCCAGTACCGCGTGTTCGCCGCAGGCATGCCGGTCCTCGACATCGAGGCGCGGGTCGAGCTGGGGGCCGAGACCTACCGCCTCAGCGCCCGCATGCGCACGCGCGGCCTTGTCGCCCTCGCCGCGCCGGGCGAGCATGTCAGCGAGGCGACGGGCCGGCTGCGCGGCACCGAGGCGCTGCCCTGGCGCTACCTCTCCGAGGGGATCTGGCGTGGCCGGCCACGGCGCCTCGCGCTCGACTGGCACGGCGTCGAGCCGGTTCTGCGCCTGCATGATCCGCCCGGGCCGGGCGAGCACGAGCCGGTGCCCGCGGAACTGCGCCGCGGCACGCTCGACGCGCTCTCGGCGCTGGTGCGGCTGGCGCGGGTCGTCGCCGCCACCGGGCGTTGCGAGGCGGCGGCAGCGGTCTATGACGGGCGCCGGCGCATGGACTACGTGCTGCACACCGCCGGGCGCGACGTGCTGCCGCCCTGGCGCGACGCGTGGGCAGGGGAGGCGCTGCGCTGCGGCTTCGAGGGCCGCCAGGTCGCGGGCTTCCGCCGCGATCGGGACGCCGGCGAACAGGCCCGGCCGCAGCGCGGCGAGGCGTGGGTGGCGCCGCTCGTCCCCGGCGGCCCGCATGTGCCGGTGCGGCTCTCGTTGCCGACGCCCTGGCTCGGCACCGTCGAGGCCTATCTCGTCGCCGGCGCGCCGCCGCGCTGACGGTCCCGCGCCGCCGCGAGCGCGCGCGGCAGCAGCGCGGGCAGCTCGCCCGGCGTTCGGGCGAGGGCCGCCGCACCTTCCGCCATCATGGGCGGGCCGTAGCCCCAGGTGGCGAAGACGCAAGGCAGGTCGGCCGCGAGGGCGGCGGCGACGTCGTTGCGGTGGTCGCCGACCATCACCGCCGCCGCCGGGGCACCCCCGGCCAGGCGCAGTGTCGCCAGGAGATGGCCGGGGTCGGGCTTGCGCACCGCGAAGCTGTCGCCCGCGCCGATGGCGGCGAAGCGCCCGAGCAGGCCGAGCGCCTCGAGCAGGGCGCGGGTCGCCGCTTCCGGCTTGTTCGTGCAGACCGCGAGGCGCCAGCCGGCGGCCGCGAGGGCGTCGAGCGCTTCGGGGATGCCGGGAAAGGGACGGGTCTGCACCGCCGAATGCGCCGTGTAGTCGGCGAGGAAATCCGCGAGCGCATCGGCATCGAAGCTCCGGCCGCGCGCGGCCAGCGCGCGCTCGACCAGGGCCCGCGCGCCGTCGCCCACCATGGCAACGATCTCGGCCCGCGCGAATCCCGGCAGGCCGAGCCGGGCCATCAGGCGGTCGGTCGCGGCGTGCAGGTCCGGGGCGCTGTCGACCAGCGTCCCATCGAGGTCGAACAGGGCGGTTCGTTGCATTCCTCGCCGCTTAAGGGAGGCGCGGCGGCCGCGCAATCGGGCTCCGCCGGGGCGGGCGTGGCGCCGGGACGCGACGCGGCTGCCGAGGGAGCGGCAGGCGAGGGCTCGCGGTGGTGGGCCGGCTGGGACTCGAACCCAGGACCATCCGATTAAAAGTCGGATGCTCTACCGCTGAGCTACCGGCCCGGACCGCGGAGTTCCGGCCCGCGGAGCCCGGATGCCCGGCGGCCTGCCGCCCCGCGGTCGGCCGGACTGCCGCCGCGCCGGAGTCCCGCAAGAGCGCCCCGGGCCGTGGCCTGTCAAGCCCGGACCCGCTCCGCCCGCGCGGGTCAGCCGGGCGCGTCGGCGACGATCGTGGCGCGCCGGATGCGGTCCGGATCGCGCACCTGCCCGTGCTGGCCGGCGCCGCGCTTGATGCGGTCCACCGCCTCCATCCCCGACACCACGCGCCCCCAGATCGTGTACTGGCCGTCGAGGTACGGGGCCGGGGCGAACATGATGAAGAACTGGCTGTTGGCGCTGTCGGGGTCGGCGGTGCGGGCCATGCCGCAGGTGCCGCGCACGAAGCGCGCCTTGGAGGGCGGCGAGAACTCGGCGGGCAGGTTCGGGAGGTCGGAACCCCCGGTGCCTGTTCCCGTGGGATCGCCGCCCTGGGCCATGAAGCCCTCGATCACGCGGTGGAACGGCGTGCCGTCGTAGAAGCCGCGGCGCGCGAGGGTCTTGATCCGCTCGACATGGCGGGGGGCGAGGTCGGGCAGCAGCTCGATCGTGACCGTGCCGTCCTTGAGCTCCAGGCGCAACCGGTTCTCGTCCTCCGCCGCCGGCTGCGGGGCGGTCGCCGCCGATGGCCCGGCCGCCGTGGCGGGCTCCGTCGCCGGTTCCCCGGCCGGCGCGTCGGGGGCGGGCGTGGCCGGGATGCTGTCCTGATGTTCGCTCGTCATGGCGCTGGGCGCTCCTGTGTCTCGGCGTCGTCGGCCGGAGGCGGGCCGCCCGGCGGCCCCGCCGCTCAGCCGCGGAGGTCGGCCGCGACCTTCATGCTGCGGATGCGGTCCGGGTTGGTCACCTGGCCGTTGCGGGCGGGATCGCCCGGCTTGATGCGGTCCACCGCCTCCATGCCGGCGACCACGCGGCCCCAGATCGTGTACTGGCCGTCCAGGTTCGGGGCCGGGGCGAACATGATGAAGAACTGGCTGTTGGCGCTGTTCGGGTCGGCGGTGCGGGCCATGCCGCAGGTGCCGCGCAGGAAGCGGGCGCGGGTGGGCGGCGAGAACTCCGCCGGCAGGTCGGGCAGGTCGGAGCCGCCCCGACCGGTGCCGGTGGGGTCGCCGCCCTGGGCCATGAATCCGGGGATGACGCGGTGGAACGGCGTGCCGTCGTAGAAGCCGCGGCGGGCGAGGGTCTTGATCCGCTCGACATGGCGCGGCGCCAGCGCGGGAAGGAGCTGGATCGTCACCCGCCCGTCCTTGAGCTCGAGGACGAGCGTGTTCTCCGGATCGGTCGCGGGCGCGGGGGGCGTCTGCGCCGCGGCGGTGCCGGCACCGCCGGACGCGGCGAGGGCCGCGCCGGCCCTCGCCAGGGCCTCGCGGCGGGCGATGCCACGGATCGTCGGGGGTGCCATGTCAGCCTCCGTCGGCCCTGCCGGACGACGCCTCCGCCGCCCGGCCGACCCGGGCGAGGGTGCGCTCGAGCGTGCGCCTCGGCACGAAGCTCGAGATGTCGCCGCCGAGATGGGCGATCTCCTTGACGAAACGCGAGGAGATGAACTGGTTCGTCTCGCTCGCCATCAGGAACACCGTCTCGATCTCGGGATCGAGGCGGCGGTTCATGCCGGTCATCTGGAACTCGTAGTCGAAGTCGCTCACCGCGCGCAGGCCGCGGATGATCATCCGCGCGCCGATCTGGCGCGCGAACTCGATCAGCAGGCCCTCGAAGGGGATGACCTCGATCGCGGTACCGGTGCGCGCGGCGATCGTCTCGGTCTCCGCCCGGACCAGCTCGACGCGCTCCTCGAGCGGGAAGAGGGGGCCCTTGCCGATGTTGATCGCGACACCGACGACGAGGCGCGAGCAGAGCCGGGCGCCGCGGCCGATGATGTCGAGATGGCCGTTGGTGACCGGATCGAAGGTGCCGGGGTAGAGGCCGACCCGCTCACGCATCGGGCCCGCTCCGGTCCGGCGGCGCCGGGCGCTGCGGCGCCGGCCCCGCGCCCTCGGCGGCGTGTTCGGCCGTGTCGTCGTCCACGACCGGGAAGCAGCTCGTCACGCGTTCCCCCTCGTCCAGTCGCAACAGCATCACGCCCATGGCCAGGCGGCCGGTGACCCGCACCTGGTCGGCCGGCAGGCGGATCAGGCGCCCGCCGTCGGTGACCAGCATCACATCATCCCCGGGGCGGACGGGGAAGGTGGCCACCACCTCGCGCCCGGTGCGGGGCGTGAGGACGATGCCGGCGATGCCCTGGCCGCCGCGGCCGGTGACCCGGTAGTCGTAGGCCGAGCTGCGCTTGCCGAAGCCGGCGTCGGTGACGGTGAGGATCAGCTCCTCGGCGGCCTCCAGCTCGGCGAGGCGCTCGGGGCCGAGGGTGATCTCGGCCGCGGCCGCCTCCTCGCCCTCCTCGGCGGCCGCGGCGGCGGCGATCGCGCCGCCATTGCCGTTGCCGTTCGCCTCCGCCGCGGCGGCATCCTCCGCCCCAGCGGCGCGGCGCTTCTGGGCGGCGGCCCTGAGGTAGGCGGCGCGCTCCTCGGTCCTCGCCTCGACGTGGCGCAGCACGGCGAGCGCGATCACCGCATCGCCCGGGGCGAGCCGGATGCCGCGCACGCCCGAGGAATCGCGGCCGGCGAAGACGCGGAGCTGCTCCGCCGCGGCGACGAAGCGGAGGGCGCGGCCCTTGCGGGTGGCGAGCAGGATGTCGTCGCCCTCGCGGCAGGTGGCGACGCCGATCAGGGTGTCGCCCTCCTCCAGCTTCATCGCGATCAGCCCGGAGGAGCGGACGTTGCGGAAGTCGGAGAGGCGGTTGCGCCGGACGTTGCCCTGCGCGGTGGCGAAGACGAGGTGGAGGTTCTCCCACAGCGCCTCGTCCTGCGGCAGCGGCAGGACGGCGGTCACCGTCTCCTCCGCCTGGAGCTGGAGCACCTGGCGCAGGCTGCGGCCCTTGCCCTGCGGCCCGGCCTCGGGGAGCTGCCAGACCTTCTCGCGGAAGGCCATGCCGCGCGAGGTGAAGAACAGCACCCACTGGTGGGTGTGGGCGATGAAGGTGCGGGTGACGACGTCGTCGGCCCGCGTCGCCGCGGCGGCGCGGCCGCGGCCGCCGCGGTTCTGCGCGCGGAAGGTCTCGAGCGGGGTGCGCTTGACGTAGCCGTCGCGCGTCAGCGTGACGACCATCATGCCCGGCTCGATCAGGCTCTCGTCGTCCACCTCGGCGTCAGCGTCGAGGATCTGCGTCAGCCGCGGCGTGGCGAGCTGCGCGCGCACGGCGAGCAGCTCCTCGCGCATCACCTCCATCCGGCGCGGCCGGCTGGCGAGGATCTCCAGCAGCTCGCGGATGCGCGCCGCGACCTCCTGCAGCTCGGCAGCGATCTTCTCGCGCTCGAGGCCGGTCAGGCGCTGCAGCCGCAGCTCGAGGATCGCCTTCGCCTGGTCCTCGGTCATGCGCACCGTGCCGTCGGGGGCGATGCGGTTGCGCGCGTCGTCCACCAGGTCGAGCAGCGCGCCGACGTCGCCGGCCGGCCAGTCGCGCGCCATCAGCGCGGCGCGGGCGGCGGCGGCGTCCGGGCTCTCGCGGATCAGGCGGATCACCTCGTCGATGTTGGCCACCGCGATGGCGAGGCCGATCAGCGTGTGGCCGCGCTCGCGCGCCTTGGCGAGGCGGAAGCGGCTGCGGCGGAGGATCACCTCCTCGCGGAAGCGGATGAAGGCGAGGAGGGCGTCCCGCAGCCCCATCTGCCGCGGCCGCCCCTCGTCGAGGGCGAGGAAGTTCACCGCGAAGGAGGTCTGGAGCTGGGTCAGGCGGTAGAGCTGGTTCAGCACCACCTCCGGCGTCGCGTCGCGCCTGAGCTCGATGACGATGCGCAGGCCGTCGCGGTCGGACTCGTCGCGGATGTCGGAGATGCCCTCGACCTGCTTGCCGCGCACCAGTTCGGCGATGCGCTCGAGCAGCGTCGCCTTGTTGACCTGGTAGGGGATCTCGGTGACGACGATCTGGGCGCGCCCGCCGCGCAGCTCCTCGATCTCCGCCCGGGCGCGGAGGGGGATGGAGCCGCGGCCCGTCTCGAAGGCGGCGCGGATGCCGGCGCGGCCGAGGATCACGCCGCCGGTCGGGAAGTCCGGCCCGGGGATGATCCGCATCAGCGCCTCGAGCGGCGTCGCCGGATCGGCGATCAGCGCGAGCGTCGCGTCGATCACCTCGCCCGGGTTGTGGGTCGGGATGTTGGTCGCCATCCCGACCGCGATGCCGTTGGCGCCGTTGACGAGCAGGTTCGGGAAGGCGGCGGGGAGGGCGCGCGGCTCCTGCTCCGACTCGTCGTAGTTCGGCTGGAACGCGACGGTGTCCTCGTCGATGCCCTCGAGCAGCGCGGTGGCGGCGCGGGCGAGGCGGACCTCGGTGTAGCGCATCTGCGCCGGCGGGTCGCCGTCCACCGAGCCGAAATTGCCCTGGCCGTCGATCAGGGGGACGCGCATGGAGAAGGGCTGCGCCATGCGCACCATGGCGTCGTAGATCGAGGCGTCGCCGTGCGGGTGGTACTTGCCCATCACGTCGCCGACGACGCGGGCGGACTTGCGGTGCGGCTTGTCGTGCGCGTAGCCCGCCTCGTGCATGGCGTAGAGGATGCGCCGGTGCACGGGCTTGAGGCCGTCGCGCGCGTCCGGGAGGGCGCGCGCGACGATCACGCTCATCGCATAGTCGAGGTAGGAGCGGCGCATCTCCTCCTCGAGCGCGACCGGGACGGTGTCCTCCGGGCGCTCGGGAGGCGGCATGCCGCCGCCCGCAGTGGTGTCGCTCACGCTATCGTCCTAGCAGAAGGAGCCGGCCCGCCGCGCGACGGCGGTGGCGGGCCGGTGAATGTCAGAACGGGATTTCGTCGTCCAGATCGGACCCGCCGCCGCCCCTGGACGACCGGTCCCAGCCCTGGCGGCCGCCGCCCCGGTCGCCGCCATGGCCGCCGCGCGACGAGGCGCCGGCCGGGGCGCCGCGCTCGTACTCGCCCGCCTCGCCGCCGCTCTCCGTGCGGCTGTCGAGCAGCACCAGCTCGCCCCGGAAGCGCTGCAGCACGACCTCGGTCACGTAGCGCTCCTGGCCGTCCTTGTCGGTGTACTTGCGGGTCTGCAACGAGCCCTCGAGATAGACCTTGCGGCCCTTGCGCAGGAAGCGCTCCGCCACCTCGCCGAGCCGCTCGTTCCAGATCACCACGCGGTGCCATTCGGTCCGCTCCTGGCGCTCGTTGGTCTGGCGGTCGTTCCAGGTCTCCGAGGTGGCGACCCGCAGCTCGACGACCTTCTGCCCGCCCTGGGTATTCCGCACCTCCGGGTCCCGCCCCAGATTGCCCACCAGGATGACCTTGTTCACGCTGCCGGCCATGCCGCACGGTTCCTTGCTCTCGCGCCACGACCCTAGCCCGGGGCGGGCCGTGCGGCCAGCCTGAGCCTGGACGGGGGGACCCCTCGCCACCACGCGGCGGGGCCCGGTCCGCCCGGGTCACGGGAACCCCTTCCCGCAGCGACAAATATGGTGCCAAATCGCCCGGAACACAACGCGAACCTGGACGATCCGGCCGGGCCGCCAACCCCTGCGATGGACCCACGATGAGCGGAATGATCCGCATCCGCGGCGCGCGCGAGCACAACCTCCAGAACCTCGACCTCGACATCCCGCGCGGCACGCTGACGGTGATCACCGGGCTGTCGGGCTCCGGCAAGTCGTCGCTCGCCTTCGACACCATCTACGCCGAGGGCCAGCGGCGCTACGTCGAATCGCTCTCGGCCTACGCCCGGCAGTTCCTGCAGCTGATGCAGAAGCCGGACGTGGACTCGATCGAGGGCCTGTCGCCCGCGATCTCGATCGAGCAGAAGACCACCTCGCACAACCCGCGCTCGACCGTCGGCACCGTCACCGAGATCCACGACTACATGCGCCTGCTCTGGGCGCGCGTCGGGGTGCCCTACTCGCCGGCCACCGGGCTGCCGATCGAGGCGCAGACCGTCTCGCAGATGGTGGACCGCGTGCTCGCCATGCCGGAGGGGACGCGGCTCCTGATCCTCGCTCCGGTGGCGCGCGGCAGGAAGGGCGAGTTCCGCAAGGAATTCGCCGAATACCTCCGCCGCGGCTTCGAGCGGGTGAAGGTGGACGGCACGCTCCACCTGCTCTCGGAGGCGCCGAGGCTCGACAAGAAGCTCAAGCACGACATCGAGGTGGTGGTGGACCGCATCGTCGTGCGCGAGGGCATCGCGGGCCGCCTCGCCGATTCCTTCGAGACCGCGCTCGGCCTCGCCGACGGCGTGGCCTACGCGGAGAACGCGGACACCGGCGAGCGCACCGTCTTCTCCTCGCGCTTCGCCTGCCCGGTCTCCGGCTTCACCATCGAGGAGGTCGAGCCGCGGCTGTTCAGCTTCAACTCGCCGCAGGGCGCCTGCCCGGCCTGCGACGGCCTCGGCACCCAGACCTTCTTCGACCCGATGCTGGTGGTGCCGGACGAGGCGCGCAGCATCAAGGACGGCGCGATCGCGCCCTGGACCGGCGCGCAGTCGCCCTACTACGACCAGACGCTGGAGAGCCTCGCGCGCCACTTCAGGGTGGCGACCACCACCCCCTGGGGCGAGCTGCCGCAGCACGTGCGCCACGCCATCCTGCACGGCACCGGCGAGGAGGTCGTCACGCTGCGCTACAAGGACGGGCTGCGCGCCTACGAGGTGAGGAAGCCCTTCGAGGGCGTGATCCCGAACCTCGAGCGCCGCTTCCGCGAGACCGACAACCCCTGGGTGCGCGAGGACCTGGCCCGCTACCAGGCGGAGAAGGCGTGCGAGGCGTGCCACGGCTACCGCCTCAAGCCCCAGGCCCTGGCGGTGAAGGTCGCCGGCCGCCACATCGGCGAGGCGTCGGAGCTCTCGATCCGCAGGGCGCGCGAGTGGTTCGCCGGGGTGTACGAGACGCTGACGCCGCAGCGGCAGGAGATCGCGCGCCGCATCCTGCGCGAGATCAACGACCGGCTGCAGTTCCTCGTGGATGTCGGGCTCGACTACCTCACCCTCGCGCGCTCCTCGACCACGCTCTCGGGCGGCGAGTCGCAGCGCATCCGCCTCGCCTCGCAGATCGGCAGCGGGCTGACCGGCGTGCTCTACGTGCTCGACGAGCCCTCGATCGGCCTGCACCAGCGCGACAACGAGCGGCTGCTCGGCACGCTGCGGCGCCTGCGCGACCTCGGCAACACCGTGCTCGTCGTCGAGCACGACGAGGAGGCGATCCGCGCCGCCGACCACCTGGTGGACATCGGCCCGCTCGCCGGCAAGAACGGCGGCCGCGTCGTCGCCCAGGGCACGCCGGCGGAGGTGGCGGCGAATCCCGCCAGCCTGACGGGGCTCTACCTCTCCGGCGCGCGGCGCATCGAGGTCCCGGCCCGGCGCCGCAAGGTGGACCGCCGGCGCCTGCTGCGCGTGGTCGGCGCGAAGGGGAACAACCTGCGGGACCTCACCGCGGCGATCCCGCTCGGCACCTTCACCTGCGTCACCGGCGTCTCCGGCGGCGGCAAGTCCACGCTCGTCGTGGACACGCTCTACAAGGCGGCGGCGCGCCGGCTGATGGGCGCGGCCGAGGTGCCGGCGCCGCACGAGCGCATCGAGGGGCTCGAGCACCTCGACAAGATCATCGACATAGACCAGTCGCCGATCGGCCGCACCCCGCGCTCCAACCCCGCGACCTACACCGGCCTGTTCACGCCGATCCGCGACTGGTTCGCCGAGCTGCCCGAGGCGCGCGCGCGCGGCTACGCGCCGGGCCGCTTCAGCTTCAACGTCAGGGGCGGGCGCTGCGAGGCCTGCCAGGGCGACGGCGTGCTGAAGATCGAGATGCACTTCCTGCCCGACGTCTACGTCACCTGCGACGCCTGCAAGGGCAAGCGCTACAACCGCGAGACGCTGGAGGTGAGGTTCCGCGGCAGGTCCATCGCCGACGTGCTCGACATGACGGTAGACGAGGCGCTGGAGTTCTTCTCCGCCGTCCCGGCGATCCGCGACAAGCTCAAGGTGCTCTCCGAGGTCGGGCTCGGCTACATCCACCTCGGCCAGCAGGCGACGACGCTCTCGGGCGGCGAGGCGCAGCGGATCAAGCTCTCGAAGGAGCTCTCCCGCCGCGCCACCGGGCGCACGCTCTACATCCTCGACGAGCCGACGACGGGCCTGCACTTCGAGGACGTGCGCCGGCTGCTCCAGGTGCTGCACGCGCTGGTCGAGCAGGGCAACACGGTGGTGGTGATCGAGCACAACCTGGAGGTCATCAAGACCGCCGACTGGATCCTCGACCTCGGCCCGGAGGGCGGCGACGGCGGCGGGCGGATCGTCGCCGAGGGGACGCCGGAGCAGGTCGCGGCGACGCCGGGCAGCCACACCGGGCGGTTCCTGGCGCCGATCCTCGCGCGCGACGCGCCGCCGGCGGCGGCGACCGGGGAGGAGGCGGCGCCGCGCCGCGCCCGCCGGCGGGTCGGCGCCGCCTGAGGCGCGGCCCCCCGGCGCGGTCACGATCGCGCGCGGGGTGCCGGTCGGGGGCGCCATGCCGGGCAGGCCGCCGTCAGGCGCGTCGGCGCAGGGCGGCCCAGGTGACGGCGAGCCGGTCGGCCAGGGGGCGGCCCGGCCGCGGGGGGGCGGCGAGGCCGGAGCGCCGCAGGCGCCGCGCGTCGCGCCGCGCCAGCACCGCGGGCAGCGCCGCGGCGATCCAGGCGGCGGGAAGGCGCCCGGCCGGCGGCGCCGCCAGGCCGCCGCCGTCGAGCAGATCGCGGGCGAGGGCGCGCCAGGCCGGCGCGCCGGGGTCGCGCGCGGCCGCCTCGGCCGACAGGCCGTGCGCGGCGAGCAGGTCGGCGGGCAGCAGGCAGCGCCCCTGCCGGGCCAGGGCGGGCGCGGCGCGCAGCACGCCGGCGGCGCCATAGGCCACCCCGCGCGCCTCCAGCCCGGGCAGCGCCTCCGCCGGCGCGCCGAGCAGGCGGCCCGCGGCGATGGCGAAGCGGCCGGCGGTGCCGCGCAGATAGGCGTGGAAGCCCTCGCGTGTCGGGAAGGGCAGCTCCTCCGTCTCCGCCTCGCGCGCATCGGCCATCGCGGCGAGGTCGGCGGGATCGAGCGCGCCGGCGCGGATCGCCATCGCCAGCGGCCCGGCCACCTCGTGGCGCGGCGGCGGGCGCGCGGCGGCCTCCGCCACCGTGTCGCGCCACCACTGCAGGCGGATCAGCGCCGCCATCGGGCGCGAGGCCATGGCGCGGGCGCGGGCGAGCTCGGCGTTGTAGGCGATCAGCGCGAACAGCGCCTCGCGCCGCTCCGCCGGCGCGAAGAGGGCGCAGAGGAAGCGGTCCGGATCCTGCTCGCGCGCGATGCGGGCGAGCGGGGAGAGGGCGGGAGCGGCCATGCGGAGCGGCTCATGGCGGCGCGGCGGCCCGGGCGCAAGCGCGGACGGGCCGGCCGGAGCGGCGCCGGGCGGGCGAGGGCCACGGCGCATGCGCGCCCCGCGTGCCGGGCGGGAACCGCGGCCGCGCGAACACGCGCGACAGCGGCGGGCGCGCGACGCGCGGCGGCGCCCCGGACGGCCGGTGCCGGCTTTGCTTGACGCCCCATCGGGCGACGCCTAGCTCTGGCCGCGGCGGCCGGGGGAGGGCGCGAGGTCCGTCCTCCGGCGCGCGCGCACGCAGCAGAACACGGGAGAGACTCCAATGCCCTTCAGCCTGCCGTCCTTGCCCTATTCGCACAACGCGCTGGCCGCCCGGGGCATGTGCCAGGAGACGCTGGAGCTGCATCACGGCAAGCACCACCAGGCCTACGTCACCGCGCTGAACGGCCTGATCGAGAGCAAGGGCCTGCAGGGCAAGAGCCTGGAGCAGATCGTCGCCGAGGCCGGCAGGCAGGGCGCGGACGGGCTGCCGGTGCTGAACCAGGCCGGGCAGCACTGGAACCACTGCCTGTTCTGGCAGGTGATGTCGCCCGATGGCGGCGGCGACAAGCTGCCCGGGCATCTGAAGAGCAAGATCGAGCAGGACCTCGGCGGGCTCGCGCAGTTCAAGGAGGCGTTCAAGCAGGCCGGCGCGACGCAGTTCGGCTCCGGCTGGGCGTGGCTGATCGTCGCGCCGGACGGCAGGCTGAAGGTGACGAAGACGCCGAACGGCGCGAATCCGATCTCGACCGGCGAGGGCACGCCGATCCTCGGCTGCGACGTGTGGGAGCACTCCTACTACCTGGACTTCCGCAACCGCCGCCCGGACTACCTGCAGAACTTCCTCGACAGGCTGGTGAACTGGGAGGCGGTGGCGACCTTCCTCCAGCAGGGCGGGATGAAGAGCGGGCAGAGCGCCTGAGCCGCGGCGCGGGCGCGACGCGGAGACGAGAGGGCCGCCCGGGTCCCCGGGCGGCCTTCCGCTCGGCGGCGCCGGGGGGCCGGTCCCGACGTCCGGGAGCGCCGGCCGCCCCGGCGGCCGACGGCGCCTCAGCCGGCCTTCGCGGGCGCGGTGCCGGTCGGCGCGCCGCTGCCCTCCGCGCGGATCACGCTGCTGATCGTGCCGCGCACCACCGTCACGCGCACGTTCGGTGCGATCTCCACCTCGATCTCGTCGGAGTTGTCGCGGACATTGGTGATCCGCCCGACGATGCCGCCGCCGGTGACGATCCGGTCGTTGCGCTTGAGCGAGAGGAGCATCTCGCGATGCTCCCTCATCTTCCGCTGCTGCGGGCGGATCAGCAGGAAATAGAAGACGGCGAAGATCAGCACCAGGGGCATGAGCTGGATCAGGATGTCGCCGCCGCCGCCCGCCTGCGCGTGGGCCGGCGCGATCACGAGCGGGAACCAGGCGAGGGTCCAGAGGAGGAGGTTCCACATGGCGGATCCGGCGTCCCTGTCGATTCGTCGGTCGCGCCGGGGCCTGAGGCTTGCCGGCGCGGGCGGTTTGCGGGGAAAAGGCGGCGCACCCTAGCCATCCGCCCCTCCCCGTCAATACCGCTTCTCCGCCAGCGCAGAACGAACGAATGACCGACCGCCACACCCAGACGGCCAGCGATCCCGGCCTCCTCCCCGCCCTCGAACGCATCGCCGCGGCGCTGGAGCGCCTCGCGCCGCCCGCCCCGCCGCCGCCCGACCTCGCCGCCGCCGACGCCTTCGTCTGGCATCCGCTTCCGGCGCCCCGCCTCGCGCCGGTGCGCCGCGTCGCCGCGGTGCCGATCGGGCTGCTGCAGGGGGTGGACCGGCAGAAGGCGCTGCTGCTGGAGAACACGCTGCGCTTCGCGCGTGGCCTGCCGGCCAACAACGCCATGCTCTGGGGTGCGCGAGGGATGGGGAAGTCCTCGCTGGTCAAGGCCGCGCACGCGGCGTGCAACGCCGAGACGCCGGGCTCGCTCGCGCTGATCGAGATCCACCGCGAGGACATCCGCACCCTGCCCGAGCTGCTCGAGATCCTGCGCGGCCAGAGCCGGCGCTGCCTGGTGTTCTGCGACGACCTCTCCTTCGAGCGCGAGGACACCGACTACAAGGCGCTCAAGAGCGTGCTCGAGGGCGGCATCGAGGGGCGGCCGGCGAACGTGCTGTTCTACGCCACCTCCAACCGCCGCCACCTGATGCCGCGCGACATGATCGAGAACGAGCGCAGCACCGCCATCAACCCCGCCGAGGCGGTGGAGGAGAAGGTCTCGCTCAGCGACCGCTTCGGCCTGTGGATCGGCTTCCACAACTGCGACCAGGAGACCTACTTCGCGATGGTCGAGGGCTACGCGCGCGCCTACGGCCTGCCGATCGAGGGCGAGGCGCTGCGGCGCGAGGCCAACGAGTGGTCGGTGACACGCGGCGCGCGCTCCGGGCGCGTGGCGTGGCAGTGCGTGCAGGACCTCGCGGGGCGGCTCGGCGTCCGGATCGCCGCCGCCTAGCAGCCTGTCGGCTTTGCGTCTGCGGTCTGCGCATGGGGCGGTGGTGTCTGAGGTCGGGCGAGCCGCAGGCGGTGGAGCCTGCGGCCGTTGTAGGCGAGGGCGATCAGGGTCCACTCGGCGGTGACGTTGGCGAGGCCGCGGAGATGGGAACGGGCGAAGCCGAGGGCTGACTTGATGATGCCGAAGACGGGCTCGATCCGGCGCGAGGAGAAGATGCCGTCGGCGTAAGCGTAGATCAGCGCCAGCAGCAGCCGCGGGTGGTCCTGCGCCCTGCCGCCGGGGATCGGCCGCACCGCAAGGGCGCCGAGCGCCACCCGCTCCACCGCCGCCACCACGCAATGCGCCGCATCATCGGCCGGAAGCCAGCCCTGCGCGTCGGGCGGCAGGAGAAACGCCCGGTCGCGGCTGAACGGGATGAACCGCGTCATGCACGCCGGACTCGCCGGTTTCAGGCCAGACGGGAATCCGGCAGGCCGCTAGTGGTCTGATCGCGGACGGCTGGGAACAGCCGGGAGCGCGACTCTGCTCGCCCAACAACGCGCGAGAGCCGTTGCAGCGAGCATAGCCGAGCGAAAACGGCTCAAGCGCGGGGCGGGGTCAGTCGCCGCGCGCCAGGCGCCGCTCCAGGAAATCGAGCCGATCCTGGCCCCAGAAGGGCTCGTCGCCGACGATGCAGGTCGGGGCGCCGAAGACGCCGCGGGCGATCGCGGCCTCGGTGTCCGCCGCTCTCTGCGCGGCCCAGCGCGGATCGGCGGCGAGGCGCAGCAGCGCCTCCGCCTCCTGGCCGGTCTCGGCGATCAGGGCGGCGAGGGTCGCCTCCTCGCCCGGGTCCTTCTCCTCCTCCCACAGCGCCTTCAGCACGCGATGCGCAAGGCGGATCGCCGGGGCATGGCCCTGCGTCTCGCGCAGGGCGATGACGCAGTGGGCGGGGAGCGTCTCGCGCATCGGGAAGAAGCGCGGCTCGATGCGGATCGGGATGCCGAGATGGTCGCTCCAGCGCCTGAGCTCCCACATGCGATAGGCGCGGCGCTGCGGCGAGCGCTGGGGCAGCGGTAGGCCGCCCGTGGCCTTGAAGATCGCGCCGAAGTCCACGGGGAAGATGCGGATCGTCGCGCCGTGCCTGGCGGCCATCGCCTCCAGCCGCGCCGCGCCGAGATGCGTCCAGGGCGAGTTCAGGGACAGGAAGTAGTCGATCTGCGGGGCCATCGCGGCGTCGTCCTCCTCCAAGCCGATGCTGCGCGCGCGGCGCGCACCGCGGCGAGGCGGCGCGCGACCCCGGCCGTGGAGGGCGGGGGCGCGGACATGCGGTCCTCCTCAGGCGTCGGCGGCGCGCAGCGCGGCCTTGGACATCTCGATCTTGCGGAAGCGGTGCTCGCCGGCGCGGATCGGCGCGTGGCGCGGCGGGTTGCCGGGGCCGTGGCAGGTCGGCAGGCACTCGATCCGCAGCGCGTCGTTCGGGTTGCAGAAATAGGCGAGGGAGAGGCGCCGGCTGGCCTCGCCCGCCTCGGGCGGCGGGTTGGCGACGCGGTGCATGTTGGAGAGCCAGCGGTCGTTCGACCAGGTCATCATCAGGTCGCCGATGTTGATGACGAAGGCGTGCGGCCGCGTGCGCGCCTCGATCCACTCGCCCGATGGCGTGCGGACCTGCAGCCCGCCGGGCCGGTCCTGCCCGAGCAGGATGGTCAGCGCGCCGTAGTCCGTGTGCGCGCCGGCGCGGAGCTGGCCCGGCTCCGGCGGCCGGTCGGGCGGCGGGTAGTGGATCAGCCGGAGCGTCGAGTTGTGGTCGGCGAAGCGCTCTACGAAGTAGTCGGGCGGCAGGTCCATGCCGATGGCGAAGAGTTCCATCAGCCGTTGCGTCAGTCCCTCCATCGCGCGGTAGTAGCGGGTCACGGTGCCGCGGAACCGCGGCGGCCGCTCCGGCCAGACGTTCGGCGTGTAGGTCGCGGCAAGGCCCTCGATCACGGCGCGTTCCGTGTTGACCTCGAGCGGCCCCATGCCGAAGCCCTCCTTGAGGTCGGGCGGCGAGGCCCTGCCCGTGGTGTGCGCCAGCGTCTCCAGCCCGTAGTCGAGGTAGCCGCGCGGGGAACCCTGCGCCGCGCTACGGATGCGCATCTTCTCGGCGAGCGGCAGGTCGAAGAAGGCGGTGGCGACGGCGATGGTCTCGTCGATCAGCGCGGACGGGACGCTGTGGTCGGAGACGACGAAGAAGCCAAGGCGGCGCAGCTCGGCGTCGATGCGCGCCGCGACCGCCCGCTTCTCCGCGAGCGGGGCGGCGGCGATGCCGGCGAGGCTGATCTCCGCGAGCGCCTCGGTCATGGGGCGGCTTCCTCCCGGGCGATGACGATGGGGCCCGCGCGATCCTAGGCCCGGTCGGCGCGATCGGGGAAGCCGCGGGCTTGGCCGCGTGCCGCGCCGGCGCTAGCAAGGCGCGACCGGGAAGGGGACGCGCATGACCGCCACCGCCGCCGAACGCCTGATCGAATTCCTCGCCGCCCAGGGCATCGACCGCGCGTTCTGCGTGCCGGGCGAGAGCTACATCGCGCTGCTCGACGCGCTGCACGCGCACCCGCAGATCGACCTGGTCGTGGCGCGCCAGGAGGGCGGCGCCGGCTTCATGGCGGTGGCCGACGCGAAGCTCACCGGCCGGCCCGGCGTCGTGCTGGTCTCGCGCGGCCCCGGCGCGTGCAACGCCGCGATCGCGGTGCACACGGCGGAGCAGGACGCGGTGCCGCTGATCCTGCTGGTCGGGCAGGTGGAGAGGCGCGACCTGCGCCGCAACGCCTTCCAGGAGATCGACTACGCCAGCATGTTCCGCGGCGTCGCCAAGTGGATCGGCGAGGCGACGGACCCGGAGCAGGTGCCGGAGCTGATCGCGCGCGGCTACGCCATGGCGATGCAGGGCGTGCCCGGCCCGGTGGTGCTCAGCCTGCCGGAGGACGTGCTGGCGATGCCCTGCGCGACCCCCATCCCGCCCGCGACGCTCGTCCGCCCGGCGCCGCCCGCCGCGGAGGACGCGGCGCGCCTCGCCGCCCTGCTGCGCGCGGCGGAACGCCCGGTCGTGCTCGCCGGCCACGCCCTCGACGCGCCGGGCGGGCGCGAGGCGCTGCTCGGCTTCGCCGAGCGCTGGCGCCTGCCGGTCGCGGTCTCCTTCCGCCGCCAGGACCTGTTCCCGAACGACCATCCGCTCTACGCCGGCGACCGCAGCTTCGGCACGCCGCCGGCGCAGGCGGCGGCGTTCGACGAGGCGGATCTGGTGCTCGCCCTCGGCACGCGCCTGACCGACCTGACGACGCAGGGCTACGCCTGGCCGCATGCCGGCCAGCGCCTCGTGCATGTCTGCGCCGAGCCGCGCTTCCTCGGCTGGCAGTTCCCGGCCGAGATCGCGCTCGCCGCCGACGCGCGCGCGGTGATCGCCGCCCTCGGGCGCGAGCAGGCCGGCGCGCCGGCGGGGCGCGAGGCGTGGTGCGCCCGGCTGCGCGCGCTGCAGACCGCCGACAGCCAGGTCGCGGCGCGCAGCTTCCCCGACGGCGTCGCCTTCGCGCAGGTGGCGAAGCTGGTCGGGGAGCTGGCGCCGGCCGATGCCATCGTCACGCTCGACGCCGGCACCTTCGGCGTGCCGTTCTACCGCAAGGTCGCCTGGCGCCCGCCGCAGCGGCTGCTCGCGCCGGTCTCCGGCGCCATGGGCTTCGGCGTGCCGGCCGCGGTCGCGGCGGCGCTGCGCCATCCGGGGCGCACGGTGATCTGCGCCGTGGGCGATGGCGGCGCGCTGATGACGGGCGGCGAGCTCGCGGTCGGCGTGGCGCGCGGCGCCCGGATCAAGCTGCTGCTCTCCGACAACGGCACCTATGCCTCGATCCGCATCCACCAGGAGCGCGCGCATCCGGGCCGGGTCAGCGGCACCGACCTCGCCAACCCCGATTTCGCCACCTGGGCCGCGGCGTTCCGCGTGCCGGTGATGCGGGTGGAGACCGAGGCCGACCTGCCGAGGCTCGCCGAGGCGCTGCGCGCGCCGGGTCCGCTCGCGGCGATCGTGCGCACCAGCCTCGAGGCGGTGCTGCCGAAGCCGCTGGCGGTGGCGGCGGAGTAGCCGCCGGAAGGGGGCGCCGGGCGTTGCCGCCGGCGCGCCCCGCCGGTCCCTACTGCAGCTGGATGTTGTTCTCGCGGATCAGCCGCCGCAGCGGCTCGGCCTCCTCCCGCAGCAGGTCGACGAAGGCCTCCGGCGGCGCGGGGCGCGGCACGACGCCTTCGCGGGTCAGCCAGGCGTGCATCTCCGGCTCGCGCAGGATGTCCTGCACCGCGGCGTTCACCCGCCGCACCACATGCGCCGGCAGCCTCGCCGGTCCCATCACGCCGAGTCCGTCCACCAGCCGCGCGCCGGGCACCCCCTGCTCGCTCACCGTCGGCAGGTCGCTCAGCACGGGCGAGCGCTCGGCGTTCGCCACGGCGATCGCCCGCGCGCGGTTGTCGTTGATGTAGGGCCGCGCGAACAGCAGCGTGGCGAGCATCGCATCCACCCGCCCGGCCAGGAAGTCCGCCATCGCCGCCGCGCCGCCGCGATAGGGCACGTGGAGCATGTCGAGCTTCCCGAGCGCCATCATCTGCTCGATCAGCAGGTGGTAGGAGCTGCCGACGCCGACCGAGGCGAAATTCACCTTGCCGGGATTGGCGCGCGCATAGGCGACGAATTCCCCGATGGTCCGGTAGGGCAGGTCGGGGCGCACGAGCAGCACCACCGTCATCGGCCCGATCAGCGCGATCGGCGTCAGGTCGCGCTGCGGATGGAAGTCGAGCCGGAGATCCGCCGCCGCGGCGATCAGCAGGTTGCCGTAGGAGGTGAACAGCAGCGTCTGCCCGTCGGGCTGCGCCCTCGACACCAGCGAGGCGGCGAGGTTGCCGCCCGCCCCGCCGCGGTTGTCGATCACCACCGGGACGCCGAGCGCGGCACCCAGCCGGTCGCCGACCCGGCGCCCGACCGTGTCGGTGATGGCCCCCGGCGGATAGGCGATGACCATGGTGATCGGCCGCGTCGGCCAGGGCGGATCGGCCGCCGACGCGCCGCGCGGCGCGAGCGCCGGCCCGAGCGCCGCGGCCGGGGCGGCGACGGCGAGGCCGGGCAGCGCCCGCCGCGGCAGGCGCGGCCCTGCGGACGCCGCAGCTGCGGTCGGCTGCGACGCGCGGCCGAAGGTGGGCGGCTCGGTCATGGCGATCTCCTCCTGCGCGTGACTCGTCGTGGGCTGCGCCACGCCGTCCCGCGGCGTCCTTGCGGGCCGGACGCTAGCCGATGCGGCGGGAGAGTCGAGAGGGCGCGCGGCGCGCCTCGCATTGTCGGGGTCAATCCCGCGGGCTAGGCTGGATGCGCATCCCCTGCGCCGGAAGAGCCGTGCCCGCGTCGCCACGCCGCCGCCCTCTCGTCCGAGTTCCGCCGCGCATCGCATGGGGCCGCGCAGGCCGGTCGCCCCGGAAGGCGCGCGCCGGCCGCGCGCCCGTCGGCCTGGCGCGGGCGGGCGGCGCACCGGGGCCGCGGCACAGCGGCGCCGACGCGGGATGAGGGCCGCGGGAGGACTGGCCGCCGCGCTCGTGGCCACCACGGGCGCGCAGGGGCTCGCGACCCTCGCCGTGTTCGTGCTGCCGGTGCTGGCCCCGGCGGCGACGCGCGACCTCGGCATCGCGCCGCACTGGATCGGCTACCAGGTCGCGCTCGTCTATTCGGCGGCCTCCGTCGCCTCGGCGCTGTCGGTCGGGGCGCTGCGCCGCTACGGGCCGGCGCGCTGCACGCAGATCGCGCTCGGCGCGGCGGCGTGCGCCTGCCTTGCCATGGTGCTGGGCGGCGTGGCGGGCGTGGTGTTCGGCTCGGCGCTGATCGGCTTCGGCTACGGTCTGACCAACCCGGCGGCGTCGCAGGTGCTGACCCGGCTGGCGCCGCCGCCGCGGCGCAACATGGTGTTCGCGGTGAAGCAGATGGGCGTGCCGATCGGCGCGGCGCTCGCCGGCTTCGTGCTGCCCGCGGTCGGCCTCGCGCTCGGCTGGCGCGGCGCGGCGCTCGGCGTCGCGGCGGCGCTGCTCGCCGCGACGGCGGCGCTCGGCGTGTTCCGCCCCTACTGGGACGCGGAGCGCGACCCGCGCGTGCCGCTGCTGCGCGCCGCCACCTCGGGCGGCGGCGTGGCGGCGCTGCGCGAGCGGCCCGGCCTCGCGGCGCTGGCCGCGGTGGGCGGGCTCTATTCCTCGATCCAGCTCGCCTTCGGCGCCTATGCGGTGACGATGCTGGTCGAGGAATTCGCCTGGGGTCCGGTTGCCGCCGGCGCCGCCGCGGCGGCGACGCAGCTGGTCGGCGCCCTGGCGCGGCTGGCATGGGGCGCGGCCGCCGACCACTGGCGCAGCGGGCTCGCGGTGCTCGCCGCGATCGGCCTCGGGACCGCGCTCGGCATGCTGGCGCTGCCGCCGGCGGTCGTCTGGCCCGAGGCGGCGGTGATCGTCCTGTTCTGCGCGCTCGGCTTCTGCGCGGCCGGCTGGAACGGCGTGCTGATGGCGGAGGCCGCCCGGCTCGCCGCGCCGGGACGGGCGGGGGAGGCTGCGGGCGGCGTGCTCGCCGTGGCCTTCGCCGGCGTGGTGGCGGGGCCTTCGCTGCTGGCGCTGGTGGTCGGGCTGCTCGGCTCCTACGCGCTCGCCTTCGCCGTGCTGGCGGTGCTGCCGCTGGCCGGCGCCCTGGTCGCCTGGCGGACGCACCGGCGCGAGGTGGCGGGGGCGACGGCGGGGCGGTAGCCGCGCCAGGGCTACGGCGCGCCGGGTGCGGCGGGCGCGTCCTCGGCGGCATCCGCGGCGCGGCCGCGCTCGTCGCGCGGCGGCTCCGCAGCCCCGCCGCGGCGCTCCGGCTGCTCCGTTCCGTCCTCCGGCGCGTCCGCGAGGGGCGCGCCGCGGAAGCCGCACAGCCAGCACATCGCCTCAGCCCCCGCCGAACAGGCGCCGCGAGGCGATCCGCGCGCCCTCGGAGAGCGCGCGCAGCTTCGCCCAGACGACATCCGCCGCGACGCGGCCGCGCCCGGCGGCGGTGTCGAAGCCGCAATCGGTGCCCGCGAGCACGCGGCGCGGGTCGCCCACCACCCGGGCGACGCGCTCGATGCGGTCGGCGACGACCTCCGGATGCTCGACGAAGTTCGTCAGCGTGTCGATGACGCCGGCGACGAGGACCTGGTCCGCGGCGAGCGGCATGCGCTCGAAGCAGCGGTACTCGTGGGCGTGGCGCGGATTGGCGAAGGGCAGCACCAGGCCGCCGACCTTCGCCGTCAGCAGTACCGGCAGGATGTCGGCGAGCGGCACGTCGGCGTCGTGCGGGCCCTCGTAGTTGCCCCAGCACACGTGCAGCCGCACCCGCTCGCGCGGCACCTTCGCGAGGGCGCGGTTGATGGTCGCCACCACCCGCTCGCAGAAGCCGAGGAAGTCGGCGAGCGGACGGTCGCGGTAGGCGGAGTGGCGCTCCAGCGCGAGGTCCGGGCAGTCGAGCTGCAGCAGGAAGCCGGCGCCGACGATCGCCTCGTACTCCACGCGCAGCGCCTCGCCGAGCGCGTCGAGATAGGCCTGTTCCGTGTCGTAGTGCCGGTTCTGCACCGTCGTCGCGACGATGCCGGGCGAGGGCGCGGTCAGGAAGGCCTCGGCGTAGCGCCCCTCGAAGCCGGCCAGCGCGGCGCGGAAGTCGGCGCACTCGGCCTCCACCGCGCCGCGGTCGAGGTAGGCGACGGGGCCGATCGCGGCGGGCAGGTGTTCGGTGTTGCTCACCGCCTCGCGCGCCGCGGACTGCTGCTGGAACGCCGCCTTGAACTCGGGATAGGCGTCCACGTCGGCCCAGCCGCGCCGCTCGCCCCGCCCGCCGATGCCGCTGAGGCGGTGGCGCAGGTAGAGGGCGAAGGCCTCGCGCTGCTGCTCGCCGTTGTTGATCACGTCGAGGCCGCACTCGATCTGGCGCGGCACGATGGCGTGCAGCGCCTCGCGCCCGGCCGCGGCGATCGCCGCCTCCTCCACCGGCTCGCCGCGGACGCGGCGCGCGTAGAGGCGGGTCAGCGCGGGCGGGCGCGGCAGGCTGCCGGTGTGGGTGGTGAGGATGCGGTGCTCGCTGCGCTGCATGCCGGACGGTCCCTGGGAGGGAGGAAGGACGCCAGCCTAGCAGCCTGCGGCACCGCGCCGCGAGGGCACGCCCCCCGCGCCGGATCGCTGCGCCCCCACAATGAAGGGCGCTGCCCGTCGCGAGCCCCGGCCCGAGGGGCGGCGCGGGCGGGGTGGCGGCCGGGGCGCGCCGCGACGGCTTGCGCGACGGTTTGGTCGCTCGATTGACGACCGCGGCTTTCCAAAGCGTAATGCGGGCCCACAGGCGCCGCGGGCCACCGCACGAGGCGGCGAGAGCCGCCTCCGGGGGCGTTCGCCGTCGCCACCCGGCGCGCCGCGCGCCGCGACAAGGACCGGGAGGACCATCGTGCCGAACGACGACAGCCAGGCGGCCGGAGGCATGCAGCAGCGACCCGCACCGGCGCGCGCGCAGGGCGGCGCCCTCGCCGGCATCCGGGTCATTGACCTGACGCAGTTCGAGGCCGGCACCTCCTGCACGCAGGCCCTCGCCTGGCTCGGCGCCGAGGTCATCAAGGTGGAGGAGCCGAACCGCGGCGAGCAGGGCCGCCGCGCCTCCGCCGACCGGCCCGACGCGGACAGCTACTACTTCATGGTGCTGAACGCGAACAAGCGCAGCGTCACCTGCAACCTCAAGAGCGAGAAGGGGTGCGAGCTGCTGCGCCGCCTGATCGGGAAGGGCGACGTCTTCATCGAGAACTTCGCCCCCGGTGCCATCGAGCGCCTCGGCTTCGGCTGGGAGGAGGTGCGCCGGATCAACCCCCGCATCATCTACGCCCAGGTGAAGGGCTTCGCCGAGGACGGCCCCTACGGCAATTACCCGGCCTTCGACATGATCGCGCAGGCCACCGGCGGCGTCATGTCCATCACCGGCGAGCCGGACGGGCGCCCGCTCAAGCCCGGCGTGACGCTGGGCGACACCGGCGCGGGGCTGCACCTCGCCCTCGGCATCCTCGCCGCGATCATCCAGCGCAGCCGCACCGGCGAGGGCCAGCGGGTCACCGTCGCGATGCAGGAGGCGATGGTCAACTACTGCCGCATCGCCTTCGCCGCGCAGCTCATCTCCGGCCGCACGCCCCAACGCTACGGCAACCAGAGCATGATCGGCGCCAATGCGCCGAGCGAGGCCTATCCCTGCGCGCCGGGCGGGCCCAACGACTACTGCTTCATCTATACCTCCCGCGCCGGCGAGCACCAGTGGGAGCGGCTGCTGAAGGTGATCGGGCGCGAGGACCTCAAGGCCGACCCGCGCTTCGCCGACCCGCACGCGCGCTACCGCAACCACGTGGCGCTGGACGCCATCATCGCCGAGTGGACCCGCAAGCACGACAAGCACACGGTGATGCGGCTGATGGGCGACGCCGGCGTGCCGGCCGGCGCGGTGCTCGACTGCGGCGAGCTGGTGAACGACCCGCACCTGCGCCGGCGCGAGGTGTTCGTCGAGGTGGACCATCCGGTGCGCGGTCGGTTCGTCATCCCGGGCTGGCCGGTGAAGATGTCGGCCTCCCACGTGCCGGTCGTGGCGCCGCCGGTGCTGGGGGCGGACACCGAGGCGGTCTACGGCGAACTGCTCGGTTTGAGCGCGGACGAGATCGCGGCGCTGCGCGCCGAGAAGGCCATCTGAACGGACGGACGAAGGACATCCACGCGATGAAGATCAAGGCCCACGACCTGGTCGGCCGCGCGCTCAGGAGGCAGGGCGTGGACACCGCCTTCTTCCTGATGGGCGGGCCGATGCTCGGCGCCATGGCGTCCTGCATCGCCGAGGGCATCCGCATGATCGACGTGCGGCACGAGCAGGCCGCCGCCTTCATGGCCCAGGCCTACGCCCGGCTGCGCGCGCGGCCCGGCGTGTGCATGGCGGCCTCCGGCCCCGGCGCGATCAACCTGACGACCGGCCTCGCCAACGCGCTGGTGGACTGCGCGCCGGTGGTGGCGCTCGGCGGCGCCAGCCCGATCGCCTCGCTCGGCCGCGGGGCGTTCCAGGAGATCGACCAGATCGCGATCATGCGCCCGGTGACGAAATGGGCCGAGCGCGTCTACGATCCGAAGCGCATCCCGGAGCTGATCGACGTCGCCTTCCGCCAGGCGATGGCGGGCAAGCCGGGGCCGGTCTACCTCGACCTGCCGGGCGACGTGCTGCACATGGAGGTGGAGGAGGACGACATCGCCTGGCCCGCGCCCGCCGCGCCGGACGCCGTCGCCCGCCCGGCCGCGCCGCCCGCGGCGATCGCGCGCGCCGTCGCGCTGCTGCAGGAGGCGGAGCGGCCGATCGTCATCACCGGCAGCGGCATCCTCTACAGCCAGGCCTCGCGCGCGCTGCAGGAGTTCGTCGAGGCCGCAGGCGTCCCCTTCTACACCACGCCGCAGGGCCGCGGCGTCGTGCCGGACGACCACGAGTATTCCTACCCCCGCATGCGCTCGACGGCGCTGCGCGAGGCGGATCTGGTCTTCGTCGTCGGCACGCGCCTCAACTACGTCATCGGCCACGGGCGCCCGCCGCGCTTCTCGCCGAACGCGCGCTTCGTGCGCATCGACATAGACCCGGCGGAGGCGAACGCCGGCGGGGCGAACATCGTGCTCGGCATCTGCGCCGACGCCCGCACCGCGCTCGAGCAGCTCACCGAGGCGCTGCGCGGCAGGAACACGCCGGCGCGCTTCGCCGACTGGCGCGGGCGGCTCGCCCGGGGCGACCGCGAGCGCATCGCGGCGAACGAGGAGAAGCTCTCCACCGGCCAGACGCCGATCCACCCGCTCCGCCTCTGCAAGGAGGTGCGGGACTTCATGGACCGCGACGCGATCCTCGTCGTGGACGGGCAGGAGATCCTCAATTTCGGCCGTCAGTCCATCAACACCTTCCTCCCCGGCCACCGGCTGAACTCCGGCCCCTTCGGCACGATGGGCGTCGGCCTGCCCTTCGGCGTCGGCGCCAAGGCCGCGAGGCCGGAGGCGCAGGTGATCGTGCTACACGGCGACGGCTCCTTCGGCCTGAACGCGATGGAGCTCGACACGGCGGTGCGCCACAAGCTGCCGATCCTCGTCGTGATCAGCCTCAACGGCGGCTGGACCGCCGATCCGGCCGGCAACAAGCCGGGCCGCAACCTCGGCTACACGCGCTACGACAGGATGGCCGAGGCGCTCGGCTGCCACGCCGAGTACGTCGAGGACCCGGAGGCGATCCGCCCCGCGCTCGAGCGCGCCAGGCGCGCCGTGGCCGAGGGCAGGGTCGCCCTGGTGAACGTCGTCACCGACGGCAAGGCGCGCGCGCAGACCGCGGACTTCACCGCCTACACCACTTGAGGGCGCCGTCGCGCCCCCCATCCTTGCTTGATCCCGATCAAGGCGCGACCGGACCGCGGGGTGCAGCGTTGCCTCCGCGGGCCGGGGCCCGGGGCGCCGGGCGCGCAGAAGCTGCCTGCCCGGCGCCGGGCAGGCCGGAGGGTGCGGAGATGCAGCTGAAGGACATCCTGGTCCACCTCGACGCCTCGGAGCGCAGCGACGTGCGGCTCCGCCTCGCGGTGGACCTCGCGCGGCGCCACGAGGCGCATCTGACCGGGCTCTACGTGGTGGACCTCGTCCTGCCCGTCGGCTTCGGCGGCAGCTTCGGCGACGGCGGCGCGGGGATCGGCCCGATCCTCGACCGCCTGCGCGAGGAGGCGCTGGCCGGCGCGGCCACCGCCGAGGCGCGGTTCCGCGACACCATGCGGCGCGAGGGGATCAGCGGCGAGTGGCGCGCCGCCGAGGGGATCACGGCCGAGCTCGTGGCGCTCCACGGCCGCTACGCCGATCTCGTGGTGGTCGGGCAGGAGGACCCGGAGGGCGAGCAGCCCGCCGCGGGCGTCATCATCGAGCGGGTGCTGTTCTCCTCCGGCCGGCCGGTCCTGATCGTCCCCTTCGCGGGGCGGTTCGAGACGCTCGGGCGGCGGGTGCTGATCGGCTGGAACGCCAGCCGCGAGTCCACCCGCGCGGTGCACGACGCGCTGCCGCTGCTCGCCCGGGCGGAGGCGGCGACGGTGTTCTCGGTCAATCCGCGGCGCGGCCCGGACGGCCATGGCGAGGTGCCGGGCGCCGACATCGCCCTGCACCTGGCGCGCCACGGGATCAAGGTGGAGGCGGCGCAGACCGTCTCCGGCGAGGTCGGCGAGGGCGACGTGCTGCTCAACCAGGCCGCGGACATGGCGGCGGACCTGCTGGTGATGGGCGCCTACGGCCACTCGCGCATGCGCGAGTTCGTCATGGGCGGGGTCACGCGCACGATCCTGCAGCGGATGACGGTGCCGGTGCTGATGTCGCACTGACGCGGGCCGCGCCGAAGCCCCTCAGCGGCGCCGCTGCGGCTCGGCGGCCTCGCCGATCAGGTGCAGCGCCAGCTCGCGCCGGTGCGGCGCGGTGCGGTGCTCGTAGAGGTAGATCCCCTGCCAGGTGCCGAGCACGGGTCGGCCCCGCTCCACCGGGATGGAGAGCTGCGTCTGGGTGAGCGCGGCGCGGATGTGCGCCGGCATGTCGTCCGGGCCCTCCGTCTCGTGCCGGTAGCGCCCGCCGCCGCCCTCCGGGACCAGGCGCCGGAAGAAGGTCTCGAGGTCGTCGCGCACGTCCGGATCGGCGTTCTCCTGCACGAGCAGCGAGGCCGAGGTGTGGCGGCACCAGACCGTCAGCAACCCGGTGGCGATCCCCTGCGCGGCGACCCAGGCGAGGATCGGCGCGCTCACGGCGACGAGGCCGCGCCCCGGCGTGGCGATCTCGATGCGGTGCGTCCTCTGCTGCATCATCGCGCGCCCTGCCTCCTCCGCCTGCCCGCTGGTCCGCCGGCTGCAGGTCGGCGCCGCGGCGCGGACGGTCAAGTCCGCCGCCGGTCGCTCAGCCGCCCTCCTCCGGCGGCCGCACGCGGGCGAAGGCGCGCAGCAGTGCCAGGTCGTAGGCCAGCTTCAGCGCGCCCGCGACCACCAGCGGCCAGCCGAAGGCGGAGAGGGTGAGCATCCACCCCGCGATCAGGGGCGAGACGGAGGCGGCGAGGCCGCGCGGCACGCTGGTCAGGCTCGCCGCCGCCGGCCGCTCCGCCGGCTCGACGATCGCCATCACGAAGGCCGAGCGCGCCGGCACGTCCATCTGCGAGAGCAGGCTGCGCAGCACGAGCAGACCCACCGCCGACCACGCCTCCGGCGCGAAGGCCGCGGCGATCAGGAACAGGTTGGAGGGCAGGTGGGTGAACACCATCGTGTTGACGAGCCCGATCCGCCGCGCGATCGGCACCGCGGCGAAGAGCGACAGCGCCCCGCAGAGCTGGGTCGTGAAGAACACCGCGCCGGCGGTCGCGACGTCGAGCCCGAAGCGCTCGAACAGCCAGAGCGCGAGCAGCGACTGCACGACGAACCCGCCGCCGAAGGCGTCGAGCGAGAACAGCGCGGCGAGGCCGTACACCCGGCGCCGCGACGGGCCGAGCGGGGCGGGGCGGGCGCCGCCCGCCGGCGCCTCGGCCGCGCGCGACAGGCGGCGGTAGAGCAGCAGGTTCGCCACGCCGAGCGCGCCGTAGAGCAGGAACATCCCCTGCACCACCGCCTCGCGCCCGAACAGCGGCGCGAGCCAGTCCACCGCGCCGGTCGCGAGCGCGCCGACCGCCGCCGCCATCGTGCCGAGGAAGCTGTAGCGCGCGAACATCGCCGTGCGCGCCCCGCCGTTCGCGGTCTCGGCCAGCACCGTGTGCTCGAAGGGGAGGAACGGGCCGGCATCGCCGCCCGCCGGGTTCAGCGTGCCGAACAGCGCGACCAGCAGCAGCGGCCAGAACCCCTCGAGGAGGGCGAAGGCCGTGCCGGTGCAGGCCATGAGCAGGCTCGCCACGAGCAGCCCGCGCCGCCGCGGCATGCGGTGCGCGATCAGCCCGAGGCCGAGCGTCAGCAGCGCCGATCCCAGCAGCGTCGCCGCCGTGATCGCGCCGACCGCGACCGCCTCGAAGCCGAGGGCGGAGAGGTGCACCGGCAGCAGGATCGCCGCGCTGCCGTCGGCGAAGCCCCGCAGCGCCCGGGCGAGCAGGACGCGGCGCGCGTCGTCCACCGCGGCGATGCCGCCGGGCGCGCCTTCTAGCCGGCGAAGCCGAGCCGGGCGGCGAGGCCGTACTCCTCGGCGAGCGCGCGCAGCCTGTCCCAGGTGGCGTCCTCGATCGCGATGCCGTTCGCGGCGCGCTCGCGCTCGCGCCGGTGCTCGATCTCGCCGGGGTAGAGCACGCCCTCGCTGCCCTCCGAGGGCGGCGTGGCCTTGAGGTAGTGCGCGAGCTCCGCCACCTCGGCGCGGAACTGCGCGAGCGGGCGGAAGGCGTCCACCTTGAACACGGCGAGGAAGCAGCCGTCGTTGTGCCGCCCCGTCGGCTCGACGCCGAAGCCGAGGCCGGTGAGCAGGCCGCAGAGGATCTCGACGATCACCGCGAGGCCGTAGCCCTTGTAGCCCTCGCCGGGCCCGCCGAGCGGCAGCAGCGCGCCGCCCGAGAGCCGGGCCGGATCGGTGGTGAGCTGCCCGTCGCTGTCCACCACCCAGCCGCGCGGGATCTCCTGCCCGCGCGCCTCGGCGAGCTTCACCTTGCCGACCGCGACGGCGGAGGTCGCCATGTCGATGAACAGCGGCCCGTCGAGGTCGGAGGGCACGGCGATCGCGATCGGGTTGGTGCCGAGGCGCGCCTCGCGCCCGCCGAAGGGCGCGACGGCCTTGGGCGAGCGGCCGGAATCGGCGGTGATCAGCCCGATCATGCCGGCCTCGGCGGCCATCAGCGGGTAGCTCGCGAGGCGGCCGATGTGGCCCTGGCGGAAGACGGTCGCGGCGGCGACGTCGGCGGTGCGCGCCTTCTCGATCGTGTGCCGCATCGCCCGCTCGGTCACGACGTAGCCGAAGCCCCAGTGGCCGTCCACGACCGTGGTGGTCGCGGATTCGCGCACGATCTCCCACGGCGCGCCGGGGACGATGTGGCCGCGCTTCACGCGCTGGATGTAGTCGGGGATCTGGATGATGCCGTGCGAGTCGTGCCCCGCGAGGTTCGCGCCGATGCAGAACCGCGCGACGGTCGCGGCCTCCTCCTCCGGCACGCCGGCGCCGACGAGGAGGGCGCGGGCGATCTCGCGCAGGCGGTCGGCGGGGACGGTGGGCATGGGCGTTTCCTCCGCGGCGGCGGTGCGGCGAGCGTAGCCCCGCCGCCGCCGCCCCGCCAGCGCCCGCCGGTTGCCGCGCCGCCATCGGGCTCGGTAGGCTTGGGCGCGGCTCGGAGGAGAAGGCGCGCGATGGACTGGATCGAGGTCAACGGCACGGCGCTGCGCTACGACCTCAGCGGCGAGGGATCGTCCGCCCTGGTGCTGGTGCACGAGATGGGCGGGACGCTGAACAGCTGGGACGACGTCGTGCCCCCGCTGGCGCGGCACCGCCGCGTGCTGCGCCTCGACCTGCGCGGCGCGGGCATGAGCGAGAAGGTGCGCGGCCGGCTCGACATCGACGTGCTGACCGCCGACATCGCCGCGCTGCTCGACGCGCTCGGCATCGCCGGGCCGGTGGCGATCGCGGGCAACGCGGTGGGCGGGGCCATCGCCATCCGCTTCGCCGCGCGCCGGCCGGAGCGCACGCGCGCGCTGATCGTCGCGAGCCCGGCCTGCGGCGTGGCGCCGGAGCGCAGGGCCGGCCTGCTCGAATACGCCGACCGGATGGAGCGCGAGGGGCTGCGCGCGGTCGTCGAGACGGCGATGGCCGCGGGCTACCCGGAGGTGCTGCGCACCGACCCCGCGCGCTTCGCCCGCTTCCGCGCGCGCTGGCTCGGCACCGACCCGGCGAGCTTCGCGGCGATCTACCGCATGCTCGTCCACCTCGACATGGAGGCGGACCTCGCCCGCGTCGCCTGCCCGACGCTGGTCATCGCCGGCACGCACGACACGCTGCGCCCGCGCGCGCTGGTCGAGCCGGTGGCGCGCGCGATCCGGGGGGCGCGGCTGATCGAGCTGCCGACCGGGCACTACTCCGCGGCGCAGACGCCGGAGGCGATCGCCGGGGCGTTCGACGGGTTCCTGCGCGAACAGGGCTGCTGACGCGGGGCGGGCGGCGGGGCCGGGGCCGCGCCGCTCAGACGCGCTTCCGCCGCCGGAACCGCTTCGGGGGGTCGTGCGGGAAGGCGAGGCCGCTGACGTCGAGGCGCAGATTGACCAGCGTCTTCGCCATCTCGATCGCGCAGCGGTAGCCCTCGAGCACCGGCACGTCCCAGCCCAGCGCGGCCAGCCGGCGCTGCAGCGGGCCCTGCAGCCAGTAGGCGGCGGAGCAGCCGAGGATCAGCACCTCCGCCCCGTCCTCCTCGATCGCGGCGACCGATTCCGCCACCGCCGCCTCCAGCATCGAGGAGGCCTCGCCGCGCGCCGCCTTCTCCTGCTCCCCGAGCAGGGTGTTCCGCCCCGCCGCCGCCGGCCGCGGCAGCGGGTGGTCGAGGTTGCGGATCGAGGCGCAGCGCTCCGTCATCCCGTAGAGCCGCACCAGGTCCGCCATGCGCATGTTGTGGACCTCGGAGATGTCGATCACCGAGAAGCGCGCGCCGAGCATCCCCGCGATGTGCATCTGCGCGTGCGCGCAGGCCGTCACCGGCACGCCGTGGCGGTGGCCGATCTCGCGCGCCTCCCAGAAGCCGGGGTCGCCGCCGCCGAGCAGCACCACGGCGTCGTAGCGCCCGCTCGCGCAGGCCTCGCGCACGATCGGCAGGCGGTTGACGCCGGTGATCGCGAACTCCTCGCGCAGCTCGACGGGCCAGTCGCCATGCGTCGCCGGCGCGCCGGGATGCAGCTCCCAGTCCACGTCCTCGAGCACGGGCGCGACCTCGGCGTAGTTGTAGAGCTGCTCCTCCTTCGGGCCGGAGCGCGGCCGCGGCCGATAGGCCGCCCGCTCGCTCAGGCTGAAAGCGTTGACCAGCAGGAAGCGGAGCCGCTTCCTGATGCGGGATGCTTCGGATCCTCCCATGCGCCGTCCTCTCCCGGCGGGACGGGCCGGCGCGTCCCGAGCCGCCCTTTCGGGGCCATGATAGCGGGCGCCGGCGCGTCCCGGCGAGCCGTGCGGGGGCGCGTCAGCCCTGTCCGGCGGCGGCCGAGCCTCGGCCGCCCTGGCTCCCCGCGGTGCCGCCGCGCATGTAGCGGCGCTCCGGGCGGTAGCCCGCGCGGCGGACCCAGCCGGCGAGCCGGCATCGCAAGCCGGCCACGGACGCCAGCCCGAGGCGGAGCGGGATGGCAAGCGCGGACATCCAGGCCGGCGGATGGGGGTGCAGACGGACCCGCATCGCCCCTCTCATCGCGTCCAGCGCCTGGCGTCGCGGCCGGCGCCGTTGTGCACCGGCAGCAGGTGGACGGTGGCGCACCGCGTCACCTCGCCGCCGCGGGCGTGGAACTCGGCCACCATGCGCTGCACCTCGGCGTCGTCCGGGGGCGGGCCGGCGGCCAGGCTGCGCCTACGGTCGTTGAACGCGGCGCGGGCGCGCCGCTCCGTCTCGCGCAGGGCTGCGCCTGGCCCGGATGCGGGCCGCCGGTGCGTGCCTCGCCCGGGGGTGCCGCCGGGAGCCGTTTCGGAAGGAGGAGATGAAGAAGCGGCCATGACGGGCCTCATGCTTCTGTCCGTCATCACGTCTTCGTGATGTGGCGCTTCAATATACTGCCTCACATTTCCGTGATCAACCGTGAAATGCAGGGCAGACGGGGGCGCTCCGATCGCGGCGTGCCGCACCTGGCGCCCGATCGGCGTGACCGGCGTGCGGCCGGCCATCCTCCACCCGGGCGCCCACGCGTCCGGATGCCGTCGTCCCCGCCCCGGCCGTGCGCCGCTTTCCGCCCATCGGAGGCGGTGGGCGCGCTGCGCCTGGCGCCCGTCCGGGCAGGGTGTGCCGGAGACCATCGGGTGAGGTCCCTCGTGCCGGCCGCATTCGCGCCTGCGGCGACGGCGCGGCCGCCGCCCTGCCCTTCGGATCTCCGGATCGCGCGCGGTCGCACCCCCTCGGGCCGACACGGCCGGGACGGGATCGCCGCGGCCGCCGGAACCCGTGGCCCCGCGAACGATTATGCGACCTGCCCGCGTGTCCCTGTGCGGGTCGCGCCGCTGTCGTCCCGGCGCCGCGGGGGATCGCCGCGCGGACTCCCGCGCCCTGGGATCGGGGCGCGGCCGAAGGGGCCGTCTTCGTCAGCCATGCCGCTGCACCGAGCACCGTCCGCCTCACCCTTTCCCGAACTCCGGCTGAGTGCCCGCCGCGGCCGGCTCGGCATCCTCGTGCCGGCCGACGCCGCCGGAGCGCCTGCAGGTCCCCCGGAGGGCCCGGTTGCCGACGGCCGCGATCGCCGGTCCGCGCCGGGCGAGCGGATGCGTCCGCTGGCGGCCGCCGCTGCCGCCGACCGCCCCGGCCACGCCGTCGCGGGGGCGGGGGCGACGCTGCTGCAAGGCCCCGCGGCCCGGGACGCCGGCGTCGCGGCGGCCGACCCCCACGGGGACTCCTTCCATCCCGGCCTGCGTGTCCTGGAGCGCGTGCTTCGCGAGGCCGCGCGGGGCCGCGCCCGCCTCGCCGCCGCCTTGCCCGCCGCCCTGGCCCGGCGCGACGCCGCCCACCGCGCCCTGGAGAGCGCCCTCGGCAACCCGTTCCGCCGCCTGCGCGGACGCCGCATCGCCGCGCTCGAGGCGGCCTTCGCCGAGGCCGGCGAGGAGGCGCGGGAACTCGCCGCCCGACTCGCCGCCTGTCGCGTCCCCGTCACCGCGGAGCTCGATCCGCCGGCGCGCGACGCGTTCGCCGCTCTCGCCGTGGCCCACGCCGCGCTCGCGGCCACCGACCGGATCTGGGAGCTTTGCCCGCCGGGCGGCGCGGCCACCGGGGGCGAGGCCGGCATGGAGCCGGGCGGCGTGCGTCGTCCGGTCAGCTTCGGCACCGCCCGCTCCGGACCGGTGGCGAGCGACCCGCAGGGGCTGCGCCTCGTCGATGCTGCCGGCACGGCGCTCGACCTGTTTCCCGGCTTCTGCCTCCTCCACGACGAGGGCGCGGCGCGGCCGCGCGGCGAGGGCGGCCCGCGGATCGCGGTGTTCGACCTGCGCGAGCTGCGCGCCGAGGCCACCGTGCTGCGCCTGCTCGAGCCGGGCGCGGTGCCGCCCGATGCGGCCGAGGCCGTGGTCGGGCACGGCTGGTCGCGGCTGCGCGAGGACGGCGCGCCCGACCTGAGGCACCCCGACAACCGGCGGCTGCCGATCCTGCGCTATGGGACCTTGCGTCTCCGCGGCCCCGAGGGTCTCGACCAGACCTATGTCGTGAGCCGCGCCGAGGCGGCGGCCGGCTTCGTGCAGGCGCTGAGGCGCATGCAGGCCGAGCTGGATGCGCTGGAGGCGCGCAGCGCGGCGGGTGAGGCCGCAGGCGCCGGCGCTGCGGGCGCGGCCGCGCCGGGACGCGGCGAGGGCGCGCCTCCGCCGGCGAGCGGGGTCGCCACCGGGTCACAGGGCTCGGTGCCCGCCGCGGGAGAGGATGCGGTTCCCGATCCCGGCCCGCGGGGCGGTGCGGCCGACGGAGGCGATCCGGCGGCGTCGGATCTGGCCGCGCCGGCCCAGCCGGCCGCCATGGCGGCGAGGCTGCGCGGAACGGCCCCCTCGACCGCACCGCGCGAGCCGGCACCGGCGCCGCCGCGCTCGACCGTCCTTCTGCCACCGCCGCCGCTGCTCGTGCCGCCGGATGCCGCCAGGCTGCATCGGCGCCGGCGGCGCGCGGTGCACGCGCGGCGCCGACGCTTCGCCGTCGCGACGCTGGTCGTGCTGCTGGCGGCCGGCCTGTCCGGCTTCGCCTTGCTTGGCCCCGGCCCCGACCGGCGACCGCCGGCGACCGCCGTGGCGGATCCGCCCTGGCCCGGGGCGGACGGCGCCGCGCGCACCGGCGCGGTTCCGGTCATCGCCACCGGAGACACGGGCGAGGACGGCGCCGGCCGCACGGCATCGTCGGCACGGGCCGCGGCTGCCGCATCGTCCGCCGCCGCGCCGCGGGCCGATGCGCCGGCGGCCGCGGAGGGGCCGGCCCCGGTGCCCGCCCCGACCGGCGACGCGGCCTCCGCCGCGCCTGTCGCCGCGGCGCCGCCGGCCGCTGCCGGGCAAGGTCCCGCGGCGCCGGCGCCGCGCGGCGCGCCGCCTGCCGAGCCGATGCGGTCGGCGAGGCCCGCGTCCGCCCCGCCCGCCGACCCGTCGTCGCGGGCGGCCGCCGCGACGACGGCTGCGCCCCGGCGCGCGCCGGCGCCGGCGTCCGCGCCCGCGGGAAGCCACATCGCCGTCGCGTTTCCTGCGAATCTGCGCGCCGCGCCGGACGCCTCGGCGCCCGTCCTCGGCACCGTCCCCGCCGGGGCGTGGGTGCTGATCCTCGCCCGGCACGGCGCCTGGCTGCAGATCGGCGAGGAAGGGCGGGCCTGGGGCTGGGTCCATGCGAGCCGGGCCGAGGGCGGCGGCGAATAGGCCGCTCCGCCCCGCCCGCGCGCCGGCGCGGTTCCCGCACGACCTCCCCGACCCTACATTGCCGTGCCGAACCACCCGAGCGGAGCGCCGCGCCATGTCCGAGCTCAATGCCTGCATCGTCGGCTGGGCCCACAGCCGCTTCGGGAAGCTCGAGGACGCGCCGGACCTCGAGACGCTGATCGCCGGCGTCGCCCGCGCCGCCGTCGAGGACGCCGGCATCGCGCCTTCGGAGATCGACGCCGGCTTCGTCGGCGTGTTCGGCGAGGGCTTCACGCCGCAGGGCTTCCCCGCCTCGCTCGTGCTGCAGTCGGTTCCCGAGCTGCGCTTCAAGCCCATCACGCGGTTCGAGAACGCCTGCGCCACGGGGAGCGCCGCGATCCACGGCGCGCTCGACTTCCTCGCCGCGCGGCGCGGGCGCTTCGCGCTCGTCGTCGGGGCGGAGAAGATGACGGCGGTGCCCGGGCCGAAGGTCGGCGACATCCTGCTCACCGCGAGCTACCGCAGGACGGAGCAGGACATCGAGGGCGGCTTCGCCGGCGTCTTCGCCCGCATCGCCGAGGCCTATTTCCAGCGCCACGGCGACCAGTCCGACGCCCTCGCGGCGATCGCGGCGAAGAACCACCGCAACGGCGTCGACAACCCCTGGGCGCAGATGCGCAAGGACCTGGGCTACGCGTTCTGCCGCCAGGAGAGCGAGAAGAACCCCTACGTCGTGCGCCCGCTGAAGCGCACCGACTGCTCGCTCGTCTCCGACGGCGCCGCGGCGCTGGTGCTGACCGACGAGGAGACGGCGCGCGCCATGAACAAGGCGGTGCGCTTCCGCGCCGCCGTGCAGGTCAACGACTTCCTCCCCATCGCCGCGCGCGACATCATCCGCTTCGAGGGCGCGCGCGAGGCCTGGAGGCGCGCCTACGACCAGGCGGGCGTGACGCTCGCCGACCTCTCCTTCGCCGAGACGCACGACTGCTTCACCATCGCCGAGCTGATCGAGTACGAGGCGATGGGGCTGACGCCCGAGGGCCAGGGCGCGCGCGCCGCGCTCGAGGGCTGGACCGCGGCCGACGGGCGCCTGCCGGTGAACCGCTCGGGCGGGCTCAAGAGCAAGGGGCATCCGATCGGCGCCACCGGGGTCTCGATGCACGCGCTCGCGGCGATGCAGCTCACCGGCACCGCCGGGGCGATGCAGCTGCCGAAGGCCGATCTCGGCGGCGTGTTCAACATGGGCGGCGCGGCGGTGGCAAATTACGTCTCGATCCTCGAGCGGCTGCGCTGAGGCCGCCGCGGGAGGGTCGGGAGCGGACGTCCGGCGTGCCGCGACGGCCTCGTCCCGGCGCGGGAGGGGCGGTCGGATGGCGGCCGATTGGCGGAACCCGGCACGCGGGCGTACCGTTGTGCCAGCGTGCGCGCTTGCACGGGCCGATTTGCCATGCGCGTCCAGGCTGCGATCCTGTTGCTGCCGCTGCTGGCCGGCCTCGGGCCGGGCGGCTGCGCGTCGCTGGCGGAGGCGCCGGGGGCTTCCATCGGTCGGCCTCAGCCCGCGGCGCCGGATGCCAGGGGGGCGCGGGCGGCGTCCGGGGGGCCGGCGCGACCGGCCGGCGCCGCGCCGCCCGCCGCCAGCGCCGCCGAGCGGGGCGAGGCGGGAGCGGGCACTCCGGCCGACACCGGCTTGGTTGCGGCCGATGCGGCATCGGCCGCGAGCGGCTCGTCCGGCGTGGACGGCGACGATGGCGGCGTCTGGCGGGTCCGGGCCGACGGCACGGTCGGCTGCGCCCTTCCCGGCCCGCTGCGCGTGGCGGTCGGCGAGGCGGCGCGGCCGGCGAGCCTGAGCCCGACCCAGCACCGCAGCGCGATCGTCGCGGCCTTCGACGAAGGCCGGTGCCTGACCGCGTTCCGGGCGAGCGAGTGGGCGCTGGTGCGCATCGAGGACGACCGTGCGCTGCTGCGCCTGACCCATCCGCTGCCCGGGCCCGACGAGCCGCCGATCGAGCTCTGGTTCCTCCGCCGCCACCTGGTCCAACCGGAGCGTGCCGGCCGGCCTGGCGATGCAGCCGGCGGCCCGTCGCGCCTCGCCGACAACGACGCCGCGCGCCGCTGACCGCAGGGCGGCATGGGCCCATGGCCGCGCGTTGCCGGCGGACCGGGTCGGGCCCATCTCCTCCGCGCCCCCCGGCGAAGGGATGGCGAGAGGCATGACGACGGTCGAGGATCCGGTGCTCTGGGTCTACGTCACCGCGGCGGACGCCGAGGAGGCCCGCCGCATCGGGCGCGCGCTGGTCGAGGAGCGGCTGGCGGCCTGCGTGAACCTGCTGCCCGGACACACGGCGATCTACCGCTGGGAAGGCAGGATCGAGGAGGCCGCCGAGGCGGCGTTCGTCGCCAAGACCACCGCCGCGCGGTTCGAGGCGCTGCGCGCGCGCATCCGCGCCCTGCACAGCTACACCCTGCCCTGCCTCCTCGCCCTGCCGGCCGCCCGCGGCGACGCCGAATTCCTCGCCTGGGTGCGGGCGGAGACGGCGAGGGCGGAGGGCTGATCGCGCCGTCCCGGCTCAGGCCGGCAGCAGCACCGTCGCCACGGCCTGCGCCGCGATGCCCTCGCCGCGGCCGGGGAAGCCCAGCCCCTCGGTGGTGGTGGCCTTGACCGAGATGCGCTCCGCCGGCGCCTCGAGCAGCGCCGCGAGCCGCGCGCGCATCGCCTCCGCGTGCGGCGCGATCCTCGGCCGCTCGCAGATCAGCGTCACGTCGGCGTTCGCCAGCACCCCGCCGCGGGCGGCGATGCGCGCGGCGGCGTGGCGCAGGAAGGCGGCGCTGTCGGCGTCCTTCCAGCGCGATTCCGAGGGCGGGAAGTGGCGGCCGATGTCGCCCTCGGCGAGCGCGCCGTAGATCGCGTCGCACAGCGCGTGGATGCCGACATCGGCATCGGAATGCCCGGCCAGGCCGAGCGGGAAGGGGAGGGTGACGCCGCACAGCACCAGCGGCCGGCCCTCGGCCAGGCGGTGCACGTCGAAGCCGGTGCCGGTGCGGGGGATCAGGCGGGCGAGCAGCAGGGATTCCACGCGGGCGAGGTCCTCGGGGAAGGTGATCTTCACGTTCGTCTCGGCGCCCGGGACCAGCGCCACCGTCTCGCCCGCCGCCTCGAGCAGCGCGGCGTCGTCCGTCGCCTCGGCGCGCGCGGCGCGGTGGGCGGCGAGCAGGGCGGCGAAGCGGAAGCCCTGCGGCGTCTGGGCGCGGTAGAGGCCCTCGCGCGGCACCGTCTGCACGACGCGGCCCGCTTCGCCGCGCTTGAGCGTGTCGGCCACCGGCTGGGCCGGGATGGCGCCGGGCGCCTGCTCCAGGGCTTCGAGGAGCCGGGCGACGGTGCCGGGCGGGATGATCGGGCGCGCCGCATCGTGCACCAGCACGAGGCGCGGCGGCGTGCCGGCGGCGGCCAGGGCCTCGAGCCCGGCGCGAACGCTCGCCTGCCGCGCCGCGCCGCCGACGACGGGCGGCCGCACGGCCGGCAGGCCGTCGAGCGCGGCGGCGACGCGCGGTGCCTCCTCCGGCGCGCAGACCGGCAGGAGCGCGCCGATCCGGCCCTCGGCGAGGAGCGACTCCGCCGCCCAGCGGATCACGGGCCGGCCGAGGAGGGGCAGGAACTGCTTGGGCGTCCCGCCGCCGAACCGGCTCCCCCGGCCCGCGGCCATCAGCAGCGCGGCGATCTTCATGGCGCGCCTTTAGCCGCTGCCGCGCGGCGGCGCGAGCGGCGGCCGTGACAGATTCGTCTCCGAGCCGCGTTGCGGCCCAGGCCGCCGCCGCCTATTTTGCCCAAATGATGAGCACTCCATCCCGGCCGGACGAGACGGTGCCTACCCTGCGGCCGATTGACCTCGGTCAGGGCGTCCGGATTGCCACACCGGTCATCCTCGCGCCCATGTCCGGCGTCACCGACCTGCCCTTCCGCCGGCTCGTCCGCGCGCTGGGGGCGGGGCTGGTCGTCTCGGAGATGATCGCCTCCCAGGCGATGGTCCGCGAGAACCGGCAGACGCTGAAGATGGCCGAGGTGGAGCCCGCCGAGGGTCCCGACCGCCCCTCCTCCGTCCAGCTCGCCGGTTGCGAGCCGGCGGTGATGGCGGAGGCGGCGCGGATGGTCGCCGACCGCGGCGCGGCGATCGTGGACATCAATTTCGGCTGCCCGGTGAAGAAGATCGCCATCGGCCAGCAGGCCGGCAGCGCGCTGATGCGCGACGAGGTCCATGCCGCGCGCATCCTGGAGGCGACGGTCAGGGCCGTGCCGGACCGGCCGGTGACGCTCAAGATGCGCATGGGCTGGGACCATGCCTCGCTGAACGCGCCGCGCCTCGCCCGCATCGCCGAGCAGTGCGGCATCCGCATGGTCACGGTGCACGGCCGCACGCGCCAGCAGTTCTACTCCGGCAAGGCCGACTGGGACTTCATCCGCCGGGTGAAGGAGGCGGTCTCGATCCCGGTGATCGCCAACGGCGACATCGTCACGCTGGAGGACGCGGCGGAGGCGCTGCTCCGCTCGGGCGCCGACGGCCTGATGATCGGCCGGGGCTGCTACGGCCGCCCCTGGTTCCCGCGCCAGGTCGCCGAGTACCTCCGCGCCGGCGTCGCGCCGGAGGAGCCGCCGCTCGCCGAGCAGCTCGCCGTCCTGCTCGGGCATTTCCGCGCCATGCTCGCGCATCACGGCGCGCAGGCCGGGGTGCGGATCGCGCGCAAGCACGTCGCCTGGTACTCCAGGGGTCTCCCGGGCTCGGCGGAGTTCCGCGTCGCGATCAACCAGGCGGAGACGCCGGAGGCCGCGGAGCGGCTGAGCCTCGGCTTCTACATGCCGCTGATCGAGCGCGGCGTGGCCGCGGTGCGCGCCGGCTTCGCCGCCCGCGGCGCGGCGGCGACGGACGGGGCCGATGCGGAGCGCCTGGCGGCATGAACGAGGGCAGCGCCGCCATCCGCGCGTCCCGCGCGCGCCCCGCCCCGGCCGCGCCGCGCGCCGCGCCCGCCGCGCTGGGCGTGCCGCCGGACGCCGCCGCGATCCTCTCGGCGCTTCCCGTCGCCGCCGTGGTGCTCGACGCCGAGGACCGGTTCCGCGCCGCCAACCCCGCGGCGGAGCAGTTCTTCGACCTCTCCGCCGCCTCGCTCGCCGCCACCCCGCTGTCCGAGCTGCTGCCGGCCGACAACCGGCTCTTCGCGCTGCTCGCGCAGGTGCGCCGCCTCGAGGCGCCGGTCTCCGACCACGACCTGACGCTGGAGAGCCCGCGCCTGCGCCGGCGCGGCGTCACCGCGCACGGCGCGCCGCTGCCGGAGCTGCCGGGCGGCGTGGTGCTGACCCTGCAGGACGGCTCGACCGCGCAGATGCTCGACCGCCAGCTCAACTTCCGCGGCGCCGCGCGGGGGGCGAGCGCGATGGCGGCGATGCTGGCGCACGAGCTGAAGAACCCGCTCTCCGGCATCCGCGGGGCGGCGCAGCTCATCGAGCAGTCCGCCTCCGAGGCCGACCGCGAGCTGTGCCAGCTCATCCAGGACGAGGCCGACCGCATCCGCACCCTCGTGGACCGGATGGAGATGTTCTCCGACCGGCCGGTGGAGAAGGCGGCGGTCAACATCCACCAGGTGCTCGACCACGTCCGGCGGGTGGCGCAGAGCGGCTTCGCGTCCCATCTGCGCATCGTGCAGGACTACGACCCCTCCCTGCCGCCCGTCTGGGGCAACCGCGACCAGCTCGTGCAGATCCTGCTCAACCTGGTCAAGAACGCGGCCGAGGCGGTGGATCCGCGCGCCGGCGAGATCGTGCTCGCCACCGCCTACCATCACGGGGTGCGGATCGCCGTGCCGGGCTCGCGCGAGCGCGTGCACCTGCCGCTGCAGGTGGCGGTGCGCGACAACGGGCCGGGCATCGAGGAGCGGGTGCGCGCGACCCTGTTCGAGCCCTTCGTGACGACGAAGCGCGGCGGCCAGGGCCTCGGCCTCGCCCTGGTCGCCAAGCTGGTCGCCGACCAGGGCGGGCTGATCGAGTGCGACAGCCGGCCCGGCCGCACCGTGTTCCGGCTCTTCCTGCCCGCGGCGCCGCCGGGCGCCGCCGCGACCGGAGGCGCGCAGTGACCATGGCCGAGGCGGCGCCGCGCACCATCCTGATCGCCGACGACGACCGCGCGATCCGCACCGTGCTGAGCCAGGCGCTCGGCCGCAGCGGCTACAACGTGCGCGCCACCTCCTCGGCCGGGACGCTGTGGCGCTGGGTGGAGGACGGCGAGGGCGACCTCGTCATCACCGACGTGGTGATGCCGGACGAGAACGGCCTCGACCTCGTGCCGCGCATCAGGCGCGTGCGGCCCGACCTGCGCGTGGTGGTGATGAGCGCGCAGTCCACCTTCCTGACCGCGGTCAAGGCCGCCCAGCGCGGCGCCTTCGAGTACCTGCCGAAGCCCTTCGACCTGAAGGAGCTGCTCGCCGTCGTCGAGCGGGCGCTCGCCGCCCCCGCCGCCCCCGCCGCCGCCGAGGCCCCGGCCGAGGCCGAGGACGCCGCCGGCCAGCGCCTGCCGCTGATCGGCCGCAGCCCGGCGATGCAGGAGATCTACCGCACCGTCGCGCGCCTGACGACGACCGACCTCACGGTGATGATCACCGGCGAGAGCGGCACCGGCAAGGAGCTGGTCGCGCGCGCGCTGCACGAGCACGGGCGCCGCCGCGGCGGGCCCTTCGTCGCCATCAACATGGCGGCGATCCCGCGCGAGCTGATCGAGAGCGAGCTGTTCGGCCACGAGCGCGGCGCCTTCACCGGCGCGCTGACGCGCGGCGTCGGGCGCTTCGAGCAGGCCGCCGGCGGCACGCTGTTCCTCGACGAGATCGGCGACATGCCGCCGGAGGCGCAGACCCGCCTGCTGCGCGTGCTGCAGGAGGGCGAGTTCACCACCGTCGGCGGGCGGGCGCCGATCAAGGCGAACGTCCGCATCGTCGCCGCCACCCACCGCGACCTGCGCCAGCTCATCCGCCAGGGGCTGTTCCGCGAGGACCTGTTCTACCGCCTGAACGTGGTGCCGATCCGCCTGCCGCCCCTGCGCGAGCGGCGCGAGGACATCCCCCTGCTCGCCCGCCACTTCCTCGAGCGGGCGCGGGCGGCGGGGCTGCCGGCCAAGCAGCTCGACGCGGAGGCGGTGGAGCGGCTGAAGCGGCACTCCTGGCCGGGCAACGCGCGCGAGCTCGAGAACCTGATGCGCCGCCTCGCCGCGCTCTACCCGCAGGAGGTGATCGGCGCCGAGGTGGTCGCCTCCGAGCTGGAGGAGGCGGAGGCCGGCGCCGCCGCCGCGGCGCAGGGCGGCGGCGGCGCCGGCGGCCCCGCTTCCGGCGGGCCGACGACGCTGGAGCAGGCGGTCGAGCGCCACCTCGCCGCCTTCGTCGCGGCGCATCGCGACGGCATGCCGATCCGCGACCTCTACGACCGGGTGCTGGCGGAGGTGGAGCGGCCGCTGCTGCGCCTCGCGCTCGCCGCCACCCGCGGCAACCAGATCAAGGCCGCGGCGATGCTCGGCCTGAACCGCAACACGCTGCGCAAGAAGCTGCGCGACCTCGACCTGCCGGTCGTGCGCGGCAGCGGCGTCGGCGGCGCCCCTCCGTGACCGCGCCGCTGCGCCGTGCGCGCCAGGCGGGGAGCGGCGCCGCCGGCATTGCGGACCAGGGCGCCTCCGGGCCCGGAGGCGAGTCCGCGCCGCTGCTGCGCCGGCTCGGCGACCTGCTGCTCGGCCGGGCGGTGACGCTCGGCCTTGCCATCGGCGCGCTGCTGATGGGCGTCGCGACCTTCGTGGTGCTCTCGGGCGGCAGTCCGCTCGGCCCGACCAGTCCGGGGCAGGTGGTCGGCCTGGTGCTGGTCAACGCCGCCTTCGTGCTGCTGCTCGTCGCCTCGCTCGCGGCGCGGCTGGTGCGGATGTGGCTGGAGCGGCGCCGCGGCTCGGCCGGATCGCGCCTGCACGTGCGTCTGGTGCTGCTGTTCGGCGTGGTGGCGGTGGTGCCGGCGCTGCTGGTCGCGGGCTGGGCCGCCGTGTTCTTCAACCTCGGCATCCAGGCGTGGTTCAGCGACCGCGTCCAGACCGCGCTCGAGGCGAGCCTGCAGGCCAGCCGCGCCTACCTCGAGGAGCACCGCAACGCGATCCGCGCCGACGCGCTGGCGATGGCGAACGAGCTCAATCGCATCGTCGTGCTGCGCCCGGGGCCGATCCCCTTCGCCGACACGCTGGCCTTCCAGACCAGCCTGCTCGGCCTGACCTCGGCCACCGTGTTCGAGCCGGGCTCGCGCGTCCTCGCCGCCCATGCCGGCGAGGGCGCTGCGCCCGACCTGTCGCTGCTGCCCGCCGACGCCGTGGAGGCGGCGCAGGCGGGCGAGGTGGTGGTGCTGCCGGGCGGGTCGGAGAGCCGGGTGAGCGCCCTGGTCAGTCTCAACGTCGGCCCGGGCCTGCTGCTGCTGGTGGACCGCCCGCTCGACCCCGGCGTGCTCGACCACATGCGGACCACCGCGCTCGCCTACCAGGAATACGCGGAGCTCGACCGCAACCGGGGGGGGCTGCAGATCACCTTCGCGGTGATCTTCGCTATCGCCGCCCTGCTCGTGCTGCTCGCCGCCGTGCTGATCGGGCTGGTGCTGGCCAACCAGCTCGCCCGGCCGATCTCCCGCCTGATCCACGCCGCGGAGCGGGTGCGCGCCGGCGACCTCGCGACCCGGGTCGAGGAGGGGCGCGCCGACGACGAGATCGCCTCCCTCTCCCGCGCCTTCAACCGCATGACCAGCCAGCTCGCCGCGCAGCGGGCCGAGCTGATGGAGGCCTACCGCCAGATCGACGAGCGCCGGCGCTTCACCGAGACGGTGCTGGCCGGCGTCTCGGCCGGCGTGGTCGGGCTCGACCCGGACGGGCGGGTCAACCTGCCCAACCGCAGCGCCTCGGCCCTGCTCGGGGTGGACATGGACGCCGCGATCGGCCTGCCGCTGGCCGGGGTGGTACCGGAGTTCGCGGCCCTGCTCGAGCAGGCGCGCGCCGCCCCTGCGCGCTCGCACACGGCGGAGATCCGCATCGGGCCCCCGGCGCACCGGCGCACCCTGCTTGCGCGGATCGGCGGCATGACGCAGGGCGAGGCGGTCGCGGGCTACGTGCTGACCTTCGACGACATCAGCGAGCTGCTCGCCGCCCAGCGCAAGGCGGCCTGGGCGGACGTGGCGCGGCGCATCGCGCACGAGATCAAGAACCCGCTGACGCCGATCCAGCTCTCCGCCGAGCGGCTGAAGCGGCGCTACCTCAAGGAGATCCGGTCGGATCCGGAGACCTTCAGGGCGTGCACGGACACGATCGTCCGCCAGGTCGGCGACATCGGGCGCATGGTGGACGAGTTCTCCGCCTTCGCCCGCATGCCGCAGCCGGTGATCCGGCCCGAGGAGCTGGCCCAGGTGGTGCGCGAGGCGCTGGTCCTGCAGCGCGACGCCCATCCCGAGATCGCCTACGAGGTGCGACTGCCCGACCAGGCGCCGGCCGTCCCCTGCGACCGGCGGCTGCTCGGCCAGGCCCTGACGAACCTGCTGCAGAACGCGGCCGACGCCATCGCCATGCGCCGGGAGCGCGAATCGGCCCGGCCGGACCGCGCCGGGTCCGATCACGTCAGCGACAGCACGGCCGCGGAGCCCGGGCCCGCCGGCCGGATCACGGTCATCCTCGAAGCCTGCGGCGACGCGGCCCGCCTGGCCGTGGAGGACGACGGGATCGGCCTGCCGCAGGGCGAGGAGCGCGACCGCCTGGCCGAGCCCTACGTCACCCACAAGCCCAAGGGGACCGGACTCGGCCTTGCCATCGTGAAGAAGATCATGGAGGACCATGGGGGCGGGCTCGTGCTGGAGGACCGGCAGGACGGGCCCGGCGCCCGGGCGGTGCTGACCCTGCCGCTGCGGCCCGGCACGGCCGGGGCGGGGGAACGCGGCGGGGCGGGGTCCGTGGCGGAGTCGCGGATCGAGGGGGAGGGGATGAGGCTCGCGCATGGCGCATGAGATCCTGATCGTGGACGACGAGCCCGACATCCGCGCCCTCATCGAGGGCATCCTGACGGATGAGGGCTACGAGTGCCGCCAGGCGCACAACAGCGATTCGGCGCTGGCGGCGTTCCGGCAGCGGCGGCCCTCGCTCGCCATCCTCGACGTCTGGCTGCAGAACTCGCGCCTGGACGGGCTCGGGCTGCTCTCCGTCATGCAGCGGGAGGAGCCGCAGGTCCCCTGCGTCATGATCTCCGGCCACGGCACGATCGAGATGGCCGTGCAGGCGATCCAGCAGGGCGCCTACGACTTCATCGAGAAGCCGTTCAAGTCGGACCGCCTGCTGCTGGTCATCGCCCGCGCGCTGGAGGCGGCGCGCCTGCGGCGCGAGAACTCCGAGCTGCGCCTGCGCGCCGGGCCGGAGACCGAGCTGGTCGGCGTGTCCTCCAGCATGGTCCAGCTGCGCGGCGCCATCGAGAAGGTGGCGCCGACCGGGAGCCGCGTGCTGATCACCGGCCCGGCCGGATCGGGCAAGGAGGTGGCGGCGCGCATGATCCACGCCCGCTCGCGCCGCGCCGACGGGCCGTTCGTCGCCCTCAACTGCGCCACCCTCAACCCGGCGCGCTTCGAGGAGGAGCTGTTCGGCGTCGAGGCCGGGTCCGACCCGATCGCGCAGCCGCGCCGCGCCGGGGTGCTGGAACGCGCGCATGGCGGCACCCTGCTGCTCGACGAGGTGGCCGACATGCCGCTCGAGACGCAGGGCAAGATCGTCCGCGCCCTGCAGGAGCAGGGCTTCGAGCGGGTCGGCGGCGCGACGCGCGTCAAGGTGGACGTGCGCGTGCTGGCGACCACCAACCGCGACCTCCAGGCCGAGATCGGCGCCGGGCGGTTCCGCGAGGACCTCTACTACCGGCTCGCCGTCGTGCCGCTGAAGGTGCCGCCGCTGCGCGAGCGGCGCGACGACGTGCCGGTGCTGGCGCGCCACTTCATGGCCCGCTCCGGCGAGACCTCGGGCCTGCCGCCGCGCGTGCTGGCCGAGGACGCGCTCGCCGCGATGCAGGCCTACGACTGGCCGGGCAACGTCCGCGAGCTGCGCAACCTGATCGACTGGCTGCTGATCATGGCGCCCGGCGAGGCCAGGGACCCGATCCGGGCCGACATGCTGCCGCCGCAGGTCGGCGCCGCGGCGCCGGCGATGCTCAAGCTCGACCGGTCGAGCGAGATCATGACGCTGCCGCTGCGCGAGGCGCGCGAGCTGTTCGAGCGGCAGTACCTGGAGGCGCAGCTCCTGCGCTTCGGCGGCAACATCAGCCGCACCGCGAACTTCGTCGGCATGGAGCGCAGCGCCCTGCACCGCAAGCTGAAGTTCCTCGGCGTGCAGGCGGAGGACCGGCTGGGATCGTCCTCCGGGGCCGCCGCGCCGGCGGCCGCCGCGGCGGCGTCGGGCGCGGCGACGCCGGGCGCCTGAGCGCCCGACGCAGGGCGAGGAAGGGGGCATGTCGCGCATCGCCTACGTCAACGGCCGCTACCTGCCGCAGCGCTTCGCCGCGGTGAACATCGAGGACCGCGGCTACCAGTTCGGCGACGGCATCTACGAGGTGGTGCACGTCCACGACGGCCGCCTGATAGACGAGGACCGCCACCTCGACCGGCTGGAGCGGTCCCTGCGCGAGATCAGGCTGCCGATGCCGATGCCGCGCGCCGCGCTGCGCCTCGTGCTGCGCGAGGTGGCGCGGCGCAACCGCGTGGCCGAGGGCCTGCTCTACATGCAGGTGACGCGCGGCGTCGCCCGGCGCGACCACGCCTTCCCGTCGAAGCCCGTGCCGCCGGCGCTGGTGGTGACCATCAGGCGCATCCCGCCCTACCCGACCGAGGTGGACTCCTGGGCGGCGGCGGCGATCCTGATGCCCGACCTGCGCTGGGCGCGGCGCGACATCAAGAGCGTCAACCTGCTGCCGAACGTCCTCGCCCGCCAGGCGGCGAAGGAGCGGGGCGCCCTGGAAGCCGTGCTCTACGACGAGGCCACGGGCATCGTCACCGAGGGCGCGGCGACGAATTTCTGGATCGTGGACGAGCACGGCGTGCTGCGCACGCGCCATCTTGACCACGCGATCCTGCCCGGCTGCACCCGGGGCGCGCTGCTGGCCGAGCTGCGCGAGGCCGGCATCCCCTGCGAGGAGCGCGCCTTCACCGTCGAGGAGGCGCGCCGGGCGCGCGAGGCGTTCATCACCTCCGCCACCTCCTTCGTGAAGCCGATCACGCGGCTCGACGGCCGGCCGGTCGGCGACGGCGCGGTCGGGCCGGTGGCGCGCCGGCTGTTCGACCTGTTCGCGCGCCACGTGAAGGGCCCGCCGCGCAACGCGGCCGCGGCGTGAGGGCGACGGTGACGCCGGACGCGCTGCCCCGTCCCGAGGCCATCCTCTGGGACTGGGACAACACGCTGGTGGACGGCTGGGCGGCGATCGCCGCCGGGCTCAACGCCGCCTTCCGCGCCTTCGGCCTGCCCGAGTGGAGCCTCGTCGAGGTGAGGGCGCGCGTGCGCCGCTCGCTGCGCGAGAGCTTCCCGGAGATCTTCGGCCCCGACTGGGAGGCCGCGCGCGAGATCTTCTATGCCGAGGTGCGCGCCCGCCACCTCGCCGTGCTCGCGCCGATGCCGGGCGCCGAGGCGGCGCTCCGCGCCGCCGCCGCGCTCGCGCCGCAGGGGGTGGTGAGCAACAAGCAGGGCGCCCTGCTGCGGGCCGAGGCGGCGCATCTCGGCTGGGCAAGCCGGTTCCGCGCCCTCGTCGGCGCCGGCGACGCCGCCGCCGACAAGCCCGATCCGGCGCCGCTGCGTCTGGCGCTCGCGGCCTGTGGCGTCGCCGCCGGCCCCGCCGTCTGGTACGTCGGCGACACGGCGCTCGACATGCAGGCGGCGCGCGCCGCAGGCTGCGTCGCGGTGCTGCTCGGTGCGGCCGAGCACGACGGCGGCCTCGGCAACGCGGCGCCCGATGCGGCGTTCGCGGACGGGCATGCGCTGGCCGCGCACCTCCTGCGTCTTGCCAAGCGCGGCTGACATCGCCATTGGTGGAGGGACCGGGGAGTGGCAGGGCAGGGGACGCCCGTCCGGCAGACCTCTGGGAGCCCGACGAACAACAAGAAGGACCGCGCCGTGGCCGCCGAGAAGTCCCAGAACGTGCAGGACGTGTTCCTGAACCACGTCCGCAAGAGCAAGACCCCCGTCACCATCTTCCTGGTGAACGGCGTCAAGCTTCAGGGGATCATCACCTGGTTCGACAACTTTTCCGTCCTGCTGCGGCGGGACGGACACACCCAGCTCGTGTACAAGCACGCCATCAGCACCGTGATGCCCGGCGCGCCGATCCAGCTCTTCGACGCGACGGCCGCCGCGGCGGGCGCCTCGCAGGCCGGTGCGCAGCGCGAGGGCGCGGCCGCCGCGCCGGCGCGGGAGGGCACGATGCGGCTCGGCGGCCAGCGCGAGGTGACCCACGCCGGTGGCGGCTGAGCACGGCCTGCGCCGGCCGGCCGCGGGCGACGGGGGCGGCGGCCCGACCCGCGCCGCGGTCGTCCTGCCCGTCGAACGCCCGCAGCGCGCGCCGAGCGGCGGCGGTGCGGCGATGGAAGGCGGCGCGCAGCGCGCCGCCGAGGCGCGGCTCGCCGAGGCGGTGGGCCTCGCCGCCTCGATCGGGCTGACGGTCGTCCACACCGCGATCTTCCCGCTGCGCGCGCCGCGGCCCTCCACCCTGCTCGGCGAGGGCCAGGTGGCGATGGTCAGGCAGGCGGTCGCCGAGCAGGGCGTGACGGTCGCGGTGGTGGACGCCGCGCTCTCACCGGTGCAGCAGCGCAACCTCGAGCGCGAATGGGGCTGCAAGGTCATAGACCGCACCGGCCTGATCCTCGAGATCTTCGGCGAGCGCGCGCGCACGAAGGAGGGCGCGCTGCAGGTCGAGCTCGCGCACCTCGAATACCAGCGCACGCGCCTGGTGCGGAGCTGGACCCACCTCGAGCGCCAGCGCGGCGGCTTCGGCTTCCTCGGCGGGCCGGGCGAGTCCCAGATCGAGATCGACCGCCGCCTGATCGGCGAGCGCATCGTCAAGCTGAAGAAGGAGCTGGAGCAGGTGCGCCGCACCCGCGGCCTGCACCGCCGCGCGCGCGAGCGCGTGCCCTATCCGGTGATCGCGCTCGTCGGCTACACCAACGCCGGCAAGTCCACGCTGTTCAACGCGCTGACCGGCGCGGGGGTCTATGCGCAGGACCAGCTCTTCGCGACCCTCGACCCCACCATGCGGGCGATCCGGCTGCCCTCGGGGCGCACCGCGATCCTCTCCGACACGGTGGGCTTCATCTCGGAGCTGCCGACGCAGCTCGTCGAGGCGTTCCGCGCCACGCTCGAGGAGGTGGCGGCGGCCGACGTCATCCTGCACGTGCGCGACGTCTCCCACCCCGACACGCTGGCGCAGCGCGCCGACGTGCTGCGCGTGCTGGCGGACATGGCGGAAGGGCCGGACGCCGCGCTCGATGCGGACTGGCCGTCGCGGGTCATCGAGGTGCTGAACAAGGCCGACCTGCTCGGCGGCGTGGCGCAGGTGCCCGGACAGGCGGCGACCGCCATCGCCGTCTCGGCGCTCACCGGCGAGGGGCTGGAGGCGCTGCGGAGGCTCCTCGACGAGCGGCTCGCCGCCGGGCTGGAGACCGCCGAATACGCCATCCCGCCCGCCGACGGGGCGCGCCTCGCCTGGCTCTACGAGCACGGCGAGGTGGTCCGGCGCGAGGATTCCGACGACGCCATCCGCCTCACCGTGCGCCTGCGCCCCTCCGACCGCGCGCGGTTCGAGCAGCGGCACGCCTCGTGAGCGGGCCGGCGGCGCATCCGCGCCTCGACGCGCGTGCCGCCTCCGACATCGCCGCGCTGCTGCGCGCGGCGGCGCGCGCGGAGATCCTGCCGCGCTTCCGCCGCCTCGCGCCGGAGGCGGTGCGCGCCAAGACCGGGCCCCTCGACCTCGTCACCGACGCCGACGAGGCGGCGGAGCGGGCGATCGAGGCCGGGCTCGCCGCGCGCTTCCCGGGCTGCCTCGTGGTCGGCGAGGAGGCGGCGGCGGCCGACCCGGGCGTGCTCGCCCGGCTGCGCGACGCGGAGCTCGCCTTCGTCGTGGACCCGGTGGACGGCACGGCGAACTTCGCCGCCGGCCTGCCCCTCTTCGGCTGCATGGCGGCGGCGATCCTGCGCGGCGAGGTGGTCGCGGGCTGGATCCACGACCCGGTAGGCGACGACACCGCCGTCGCGCTGCGCGGCGAGGGCGCCTGGGTGGAGGACGCCGAGGGTCGGCGGGTGGCCGACCTGCGCGTCGCCGAGCCGGTGCCGGTCGGGCGGATGGTGGCCGCCGTGTCCTGGGCCTACCTGCCGGCGCCGCTGCGGGCGCGGGTCCCGGCGAACCTGCCGCGGCTGGCGGCGGCGGTGCAGTACCGCTGCGCCGCCCATGACTACCGCCTGGCCGCGGGCGGGCACATCCACGCCTTCCTCTACCACCGCCTCATGCCCTGGGACCACGCCGCGGGCTGGCTGCTGCACCGCGAGGCCGGCGGCTACGCCGCGCGTTTCGACGGCAGCGCCTATACGCCGCTGGAGCACACCGGCGGGCTGATCGGCGCGCCGGACCGTGCGAGCTGGGAGGCGGTCCGCGCCGCGCTGCTGGAGGCGTGATCCCGGGCCATCGGGCGGCGCGGCGAAGCCGGCCCCGGGAAAAGGGGGCCGGGGGCTTGCGCCCCCGGCCCGCAAGGCGGTTCCGAAGAACCTGGGAGGAGACGTCCAAGGCAATGCCCGAACGCATGCAATCTACCACGTTCACGGAGTTGTGAGAATCAGAAATTCGTGAAATGGCGTCCATCCGCGCGGCCTCCGGAACCGTCCGCCCCTGGCGAAGGCGCGACGCCTCCCGCATCGTCGTTGGCCTGCCCATCGCCGGACCGCCGCGGAGACGACCCGTTCATGCCGGACAGCGCACCGACCTTCCCTCCGCCTGCGACTTCGGGCGGCCGCGCCTGGACCACCCTGCCGCCGGAACAGGCCGGCTTCGACCCCTCGGCGCTGGCCGAGGCCGTCGCCTTCGCCGCGGCGCACGAGACCCCCTGGCCGCGCGACCTGCGCGCCCTGATGGCGCGCGGCCACTTCGACCCGCCCCCCTTCAACCAGCCGGTCGGCCCGGTGCATCCGCGCGGGCCCGCCAACGGGCTGGTGCTGCGCCACGGCCACCGCGTCGCCGTCTGGGGCGACACGCGCCAGGTGGACCAGACCTTCAGCGTGGCGAAGAGCTATCTCAGCCTGCTCGCCGGCCTCGCCTGGGGCGATGGGCTGATCCGCGACCTCGACGAGCCGGTCTCGCGCACGGTGCGCGACCCGGCCTTCGCGGGGCCGCGCAACGGCGCCGTCACCTGGCGGCACCTGCTGACCCTGACCTCCGAGTGGGAGGGCGAGCTGTTCGGCAAGTCCGAGCGGATAGACCGCGGCCGCGACCTCGGCGCGGAGGGGCGGAAGGACCCCGACCGGCCGCTGCAGGCCCCGGGCACGCACTGGGAATACAACGACGTGCGGGTGAACGCGCTCGGCCTCGCGCTGCTGCACCGCTTCGGCCGGCCGCTGCCGGAGGTGTTCGCCGAGCGGATCATGGGTCCGATCGGCGCCTCCGCCGACTGGCGCTGGGAGGGCTACGAGACCTCCTGGGTGACGCTCGCGGACGGGCGGCGCGTGCAGTCGGTGCCGGGGGGGACGCACTGGGGCGGCGGCGTCTCGATCCATGCCGAGGACCAGGCGCGGATCGGGCTGCTCGCCCTGCATCGCGGCCGCTGGGAGGGGCGGGAATTGCTGCCCGCGGCGTGGTTCGACCTCGCGACCACGCCCTGTCCGCTGAACCGCAACTATGGCTTCCTGTGGTGGCTCAACGCCGCCGGCCGCTTCCCGGCCGCCGCGCCGGACGCCTTCTGCGCCGTCGGCGCCGGGGGCAACCTCACCTGGATCGAGCCCTCCTCGGGGCTCGTCGTGGTGGCGCGCTGGCTCGATCCGGCGGCGCAGGAGGGGTTCATGCGCCGCCTGCGCGCGGCGCTGAGGAGCTGAGGGCATGGAACTCGGGCTGGTCGGACTGGGCCGCATGGGCGCGAACATCGCGCGGCGGCTGATGCGCGCCGGGCACCGCGTGGTCGCCTTCGACCGCGACCCGAAGGCGGTGCAGGCGCTGGCGGCGGAGGGCGCGGCGCCGGCGGCGGACCTCGCCGACCTGGTGCGCCGGCTCGCCGCGCCGCGCGCGGTGTGGGTGATGCTGCCGGCGGGCGAGGCGACCGAGCAGGCGATCGCCGCGCTCGGCGGGCTGCTCGCGCCCGGCGACGTGGCGATCGACGGCGGCAACGGCTTCTGGAAGGACGACATCCGCCGCGCCCGCGCGCTGCGCGCGAAGGGGGTGGACTATCTCGACATCGGCACCTCGGGCGGCGTCTGGGGCCTCGCGCGCGGCTACTGCCTGATGATCGGCGGGCCGGAGGCGGCGGTGCGCCGGCTCGACCCGATCTTCGCCGCGCTGGCGCCGGGCCCCGGCGACATCCCGCGCACGCCGCATCGCGAGGGGCGCGACCCGCGCGTCGAGCGCGGCTACCTGCACGCCGGCCCCAACGGCGCCGGCCATTTCGTCAAGATGATCCACAACGGCATCGAGTACGGGATGATGCAGGCGATCGCCGAGGGCTTCGACCTGCTGCGCCACGCCGGCTCGCCCGAGCTGCCGGAGGAGGAGCGGCTTGCGCTCGACCTCGCCGACATCGCCGAGGTGTGGCGGCGCGGCAGCGTCGTCACCTCCTGGCTGCTCGACCTGACCGCCGCGGCGCTGGCGGAGGACCCGGCGCTCGAGGGCTTCTCCGGCCATGTCGGCGATTCCGGCGAGGGGCGCTGGACCGTGCAGCAGGCCGTCGAGACCGCGGTGCCGGCGCCGGCGCTGACGGCGGCGCTCTACGCGCGCTTCCGCTCGCGGCGGGAGCGGAGCTTCGCCGACCAGGTGCTCTCCGCCATGCGCAAGGGCTTCGGCGGGCATCAGGAGCCGAGGTGACGCCGCCGCGCATCGTGGTGATGGGCGTCTCCGGCGCGGGCAAGAGCACGGTCGGGCCGCTGCTCGCTGCCGCGCTCGGCGTGCCCTTCGCCGACGGCGACGCCTTCCACCCGCCGGCGAACGTGGCGAAGATGGCCGCCGGCACGCCGCTGACGGATGCGGACCGTTGGCCGTGGCTCGCGGCGATCGCGGACTGGCTGGCGGCGCGGGTGGGCCACTTCATGCCCGCGGCCCTGCTGGAGAGCCAGTTCGCGACGCTCGAGGACCCGGCCGGCGAGCCGGACGTGATCGCGGTCTCGGTGGCGCCGGCGCCCGGACTGATCGTGCGGGAGGTCCTCGCCGCACTGTAGCGCGGCGAGGTGCGGTCGCGATCAATACTGCCGGTAGGGCAGGAACTTGCCGCTCATGACGATGCGCACGCGGTCGCCCTTCGGGTCGGGCTGGCGCTCCATCGTCATCTCGAAGTCGATCGCGCTCATGATGCCGTCGCCGAACTCCTCGTGGATCAGTTCCTTCCACGCGGCGCCGTAGACCTGCACCAGCTCGTAAAAGCGATAGACGGTGGGATCGGTCGGCGGCCCCGGCGGCAGGGCGCCGCGGTAGGGGATCTCGCCCAGCAGCGCCTGCTCCTCGGCGTCCAGCCCGAAAAGCTCGGCGGTCCGGCGCGCCGTCTCCGCGTCCATCGCCATCTGGCCCAGGCAGGCGGCGACGGTCCAGACCGGGCTCCGGCCGATGCGCTCGGCCACCTGCGCCCAGCTCAGGCCCTTCTTCTTCCTGAGCCTGCTGATCTTCCGTGCAAGCGCTGCCTTATCGTCGTTCATGGGGCTCTCCTCGTCGGATGGGCGGATCACTCGGCGGCGAGGGCGCGCTGCGGCGTCACCGTCTCGGCGGCGCCGATCGCGACATCGGCCGGGCGCACCACGGGCACCTCGCGCGGGTCCCAACCGGACGGCGGCGTACCGGCGAGGGTGCGCGAACGGGTCAGAAGGAACTCGAGGATGTGGTCGCGGAGCCGGTGGTAGCCCGGCATCCGGTGCAGCGTCGCGCGGTGGCGCGGCTTCGGCAGCGTGTTCACCACCACTTCGGCGCAGCGCGCATCGGGCCCGTTGGTCATGAGAAGGATGCGGTCGGCGAGCAGGATCGCCTCGTCCACGTCGTGCGTGATCATGAAGGCGGTCTGGCGCGCTTCGGCCACCAGCCGCGCCACCTCGTCCTGCAGAGCGCCGCGGGTCAGGGCGTCGAGCGCGCTGAACGGCTCGTCCATCAGCAGGATCTTCGGATCGAGCGCCAGCGCCCGGGCGATGCCGACGCGCTGCTTCATGCCGCCGGAGAGTTGCGACGGCTTGCGCTCGGCGGCCTCCGCCAGGCCCACCTTCTCCAGCGCCGCGCGCGCGGCCTCGCGCAGCTTCGCCCGCGGCCAGGTGGGGTGGCGGCAGGAGAGGGCGAAGGCGACGTTCGCCTCCGCGGTCATCCAGGGCATCAGTGCATGGCCCTGGAAGATCACCGCGCGATCGAGCGACGGGCCGGTGATCTCCCGCCCGTCCACGATCACGCCGCCGCTGTCCGGCTTGTCCAGCCCGGCGAGGATGTTGAGCACCGTCGTCTTGCCGCAGCCGGAGTGCCCGACCAGGCAGACGAACTCGCCGCGCTCCACGCCGAACCAGAGGTCGCGGAACACGGCGTGGCCGGGGAAGGTGCGGGAGACGCCCTCGACGGAGACGTAGGCGCGCGTCATGAAGCCGTCACTCCTGCCAGGAGACGGCGTGCGCCACCGCGCCGAGCATGCGGTCGAGCAGAAGCCCCACCACGCCGATCAGCAGGATGGCGATGACGATGTCGGCGAGGCTCAGGTTGTTCCACTGGTTCCACACCCAGTAGCCGATGCCGGTGCCGCCCACGAGCATCTCGGCGGCGACGATCACCAGCCAGGCGATGCCGATGGAGATGCGCATGCCGGTGAGGATGGTCGGCGCCGCCGCCGGCAGGATGACGCGGAGCGCGGTCCTGGCCCGCCCCGCTTCCAGCGTCCGCGCCACGTTCAGCCATTCGCGCCGCACGCTCGCCACGCCGAAGGCGGTGTTGAGCAGCATCGGCCAGAGCGAGCAGACGAAGATGACGAAGACGGAGGAAACCGCGCTGTCCCTGATGGTGTAGAGCGCGAGCGGCATCCAGGCGAGCGGGCTGACCGGCCGCAGCACCTGCACGAAGGGGTTGAGCGCGCCGTGCAGCAGGGGGCTCGTGCCGACGAGGAAGCCGAGCGGGATGGCGACCAGCGCGGCCAGCAGGAAGCCGGCGCCGACGCGCAGCAGCGAATAGGCGATCTGGATGCCGATGCCCTGGTCGTTGGGGCCGCGGAGGTAGAAGGGATCGGCGAGCAGCTCCCACAGCCGCGCGCCGATCTCGCTCGGGCGCGGGAAGGGGGCCTGGCCGCCCTGCGCCGCCGCCTGGCCGACGAGCCGGGCGTATTCGGGATCCACCGCCGTGCCGCCGGGCGCGGCGCCGCCGGCAGCCATCTCCCACAGGCCGAGGCCGAGGCCGAGCATGGCGAGCGACAACGGCGCCGCGGCGAGGGTCGAACGGCTCATCGCCTCAGCTCCGCCGGATCGGGGCGTTCACCCAGGGGTCCGGCTGCCCCGGGTCGAAGACGCGGCCCATGATGGTATGGCTGCGGTAGGTGTCCTCCGGCACCGCCATGCCGAGCTCGCGCATGGCGCGGCCGGCATCGAGCGCGAGGAACACCTGCTCGGCGACCTGACGATAGTCGAGGTCGCCGCGCACCTGGCCCCAGCGCTTCATCTGGGTCAGGATCCACACCGCCATGGACCGCCAGGGGAAGGGGTCGAAGCCGATCCGCTCCGGCACGCGCTGCACGCGGCCGAGGCCGTCGGCGAAGGTGCCGGTCAGCACCTGCTCGACCACGGTCTGCGGCTGGTTCAGGTAGTTCTGCCCGCTAATCGCGGCGGCGATCTCCTTGCGGTTGGCCGGGTCCTGCGCGTGGGCGGTGGCCTGCACGATGGCGCGGAGCAAGGCCGCGAAGGTGTTGGGCGCCTCATGCACCATGCCGCGCGGCACGGCGAAGGCGCAGCAGGGATGCCCGTCCCACAGCTCACGGCTGAGCAGGTGCAGGAAGCCGACGCCGTCGAACACGGCGCGCTGGTTGAAGGGGTCGGGGCCGAGATAGCCGTCTATGTTGCCGGCGCGCAGATTGGCCACCATCTCCGGCGGCGGGACGGCGCGGATCTGCACGTCGCGGTCGGGGTCGAGCCCGTGCTCGGCCAGGTAGTGGCGCAGCAGGTAGTTGTGCATCGAGAAGTCGAAGGGCACGGCGAAGCGGAAGCCGCGCCAAGTGCCCGGATCGCGCCGTTCCTTGTGCCTGGTGGCGAGGGTGATCGCCTGTCCATTGGTGTTCTCAATCGCCGCCACCGCCCAGGACACGGGGGCGGCGACGCCGACGCCGAGGCTCATGGCGAGCGGCATCGGCGAGAGCATGTGCGCGGCGTCGTATTCGCGCGCGATCGCCTTGTCGCGGATCACCGCCCAGCCGGCGGTGCGCACGACCTCCACGTTCAGGCCATGGCGCGCGTAGAAGCCCATCGGATGCGCCATGATGATGGGCGTGGCGCAGGTGATGGGGATGAATCCGATCTTGAGGTCGCGCTTCTCCGGCGGCCCGGCGGGCTGGGCCAGCGCCTCGCGCGCCGCGGCGAGCGGCAGCACCGCCTCGATCGCCGCCAGCACCGTCCCGGCGCCGAAGAGCGCGAGCAGCCGGCGACGGGTTGCGGGCTGCGGCAGGACGGCACGCAGCACGGCGTCCTCCACCGCCGCGCCATAGGCGCCGGTGCCGTCGGCGGCGACGGGCTCGCCGCAGGCGAGGCCTGGCGCATGGGCGCGGCCGCAGGGGCAGGCTGGGGTGAAGGGGGCGGAGGGTCGGCGCATCGGCGGGTTCCTGCGAGCGGACAGTCCGGGGCGTGCCTGTAGCCGCCCCTTCCCGAGCAAGAGCCGTGCCGAACGAAAAATGGGCAATGCGCCATGATGCCCGGAGGTCTCTGCCTCGTGGGCGCGCTCCGTGCCGGCATTTTGGGCAATTCGGCGCGCTGGACGTCATTCTCGCCCCGGTGTACGGCCCCTCATCCAACCGGAGGACCGCCCATGTCCGTAGCCCTGATCTGCGACGCCGCGCGCACCCCCATCGGCCGCTACGGCGGCGCGCTCGCCGCCGTGCGCGCCGACGACCTGGCCGCCATCCCGCTCAAGGCGCTCCGGGAGCGCAACCCGGGCGTGGACTGGGAGGCGGTGGACGATGTCATCCTCGGCTGCGCCAACCAGGCGGGCGAGGACAACCGCAACGTCGCGCGCATGGCGCTGCTGCTCGCAGACCTGCCGCAGACCATCCCCGGCGCGACGGTGAACCGGCTGTGCGGCTCCGGCATGGACGCGGTCGGCATCGCCGCGCGCGCGATCAAGGCCGGCGAGGCGGAGCTGATGGTCGCCGGCGGCGTCGAGAGCATGACCCGCGCGCCCTTCGTCATGGGCAAGGCGACCGAGGCCTTCTCGCGCACCGCCGAGATCTACGACACCACGATCGGCTGGCGCTTCGTCAACCCGAGGATGAAGGCGCAGTACGGCATCGACTCGATGCCCGAGACGGCGGAGAACGTCGCCGAGGAGTTCCAGGTGAGCCGCGCCGACCAGGACGCCTTCGCCTTCCGCTCGCAGCAGCGCGCCGGGAAGGCGATGGCGAGCGGGCGCTTCGCGGAGGAGATCGTCCCGGTCACCATCCCGCGGCGCAAGGGCGACCCGCTCGTCGTGGACAAGGACGAGCACCCGCGGCCCGACACGACGCTCGAGGCGCTCGCGAAGCTGCCGACGCCCTTCCGCAAGGAGGGCGGCACGGTCACCGCCGGCAACGCCTCGGGCGTGAACGACGGCGCCTGCGCGCTGATCGTCGCCAGCGAGAAGGCGGCGGTGAAGCACGGGCTGACGCCGCGCGCGCGCGTCGTCGCGGTGGCGACGGCGGGCGTGCCGCCGCGCATCATGGGCATCGGCCCCGCGCCGGCGACGCGCAAGGTGCTGGAGAAGGCCGGGCTCGCCCTCTCCGACATCGCGGTGATCGAGCTCAACGAGGCCTTCGCCGCCCAGGCGCTCGCGGTGACGCGCCAGCTCGGCCTGCCGGACGACGCGGAGCACGTGAACCCGAACGGCGGCGCCATCGCGCTCGGCCACCCGCTCGGCATGAGCGGGGCGCGGCTGGTGCAGACCGTGGTGCACGAGCTGCACCGGCGCGGCGCGCGCTACGGCCTCGCGACGATGTGCATCGGCGTGGGGCAGGGGATCGCGATGGTGGTGGAGCGGGTCTGAGGATCGGCGCGGGCGCGGCGGCGACTCATCCGGACGCCGCCGCGTCCCCGACGAAGGGGTTGGTCCGCCGCTCCGCCCCGAAGGTGCTGCCCGGCCCGTGACCGCACAGGAAGGCGATGTGGTCGCCGAGCGGGAACAGCTTGCCGCGGATGCTGCGCACCAGCGCCGCGTGGTCGCCGTAGGGGAAGTCGGTCCGCCCGATCGAGCCGCGGAACAGCACGTCGCCCACCACCGCCACGCCCTCCCGAGGCGCGACGAACACCACATGCCCCGGCGTGTGGCCCGGGCAGTGGTACACGTCGAACGCGATGCCGGCGATCGTCACCCGGTCGCCCTCGGCGAGCCAGCGATCCGGCGTCACCGCGCGGCAGTCGAGGCCGAAGCGCGCGCCCTGCTCCGGCAGCGCGTCGAGCAGGAAGCGGTCCTGCTCCGCCGGCCCGGCGATCTCGACCGCGCCGCCGAGCCGCTCCTTCAGCTCCGCCGCCCCGCCGGCGTGGTCGGTGTGGCCGTGCGTCAGCAGGATGCGCTCCACCGTCACGCCGAGCTGCGCCACGGCGGCGAGGATGCGGTCCACGTCGCCGCCCGGATCCACGACCGTGGCGCGCTTCGCGTCCTCGTCCCAGAGCAGCGCGCAGTTCTGCTGGAACGGCGTGACGGGGAGGATGGCGGCCTTCAGGCCCGGCATGGCGGAACGCTCCTCGCGAGGGAAGGGAAACGCGCATCGCGGCGCCGGGTCGCGCCGCGCGCGGGGCGATGCGCCGCCGGGCGCCGGACCGGGAGCTTCCGGGCCCACCGCGGTTGCACGCGCCCCATCGCGGCGTGGACGGGCGGCGGCCGATCGCCGCGCATCGGCGCGCACGATGCGATGCCGGCCGCCATCGCGCAACCGCGTCCGGCCCTGCCCGCCTCGCCCGCCGCGTTGACGTTTCGTTAAGCCGATCCGTGCCCTGCTCGCCGGGCGCGCAGGGGGAAGCGGCGCGCCGCGGCGTGCAGGAGGCACGCGCGCACGGATGGGGGCCCGCGGTCGCGGCCATGACCGTCTTCGCGTTCACCAGCGTCGCCGGCACGCGGATCGCATTCGACCCGGCGCGCGACCAGCTCGCCTTTTCCATCGGCTTCGCCGCCGCCGGGCTCAGCCTCTCGGTCGCCGGGGGCGACCTGCTCGTCGCCCATGGCGGGCTCTGGGTGCGCCTGGCCGATCTCGGCGCGGTGACGGCGCTCGGCGACGCCAACTTCGTCTTCGCCGACGGCAGCGTGGCGCGATTCGACGCGGTCGGGCCGCAGACGCTGCTCGGCGGGGCGGGCGGCGACTACTTCTCGATCCTCCAGGGCGGGGCGGATGTCGTGGCCGCGGGGGCGGGCGACGACCGGCTGGTCGCCGGCACCGCGCTCGACGCCGGCGACCGGCTCGATGGCGGCCCGGGGACCGACACGCTCCTGCTCGCCGGGCCGCTCGACGTCACCTTCGGGCCGGCCACCGTCACCGGCATCGAGCGCATCCTCGTCGGCGGCGGCGGTCCGGTGCGGCTGGTGCTGGACGACGCCACCGCCGCCACCGCCACGCCGGCGCCGGGCGCCACGTTCACCGTGGACGCGACCGGGCAACTCCAGGCCCAGGATGCGCTGCACCTGGACGGACGGGCGGTGCTCGGCACCGCCATGGCGCTGCTGGGCGGGGCGGGCGCCGACACGCTGCTCGGCGGCGGCGGGGCCGACCGGCTCGAAGGCGGCGCGGGCAACGACAGCCTCGCGGGCGGGCCCGGCGACGACACCCTCATCGGCGGCGCCGGGGCCGACCTGCTGCGCGGCGGGCCCGGCGAGGACCTGTTCCTCTACACCGAGCCGGGCGCCGGGCAGAGCGCGCCCGCCGCGCCGGACCGGATCCTCGACTTCGAGGGCGCCGGCGCGCCGGGCGGCGACCTGATCGCGCTGCCCCCGGCGCTCCGCCTCGGCCGGCCGATCGCCTTCAGCCTGGCCTCGGTCGCCTTCGACTTCGGCGGCTACGGCGGGCCGCCGCAATTGCCGGAGCCGATGATCGGCGACGGCTTCGCCGACCTGGTCTGGCGCTACGATCCGGAGGACGCGGCGGCGCCGTTCCGGATCTGGCTCGACGCCGACGACGACGGCCGGATCGGGCCGAACGACCTGTTTCTGCGCCTCGCCCCGGCGGAGGGCGAATCGCCGGACCGCCTCCTGGCCGCGGACTTCCTCGCCGAGATCGCCGGCTGGCGGGGCGGGTCCGGCGACGACCTGATCGTCGGCGGCGCCCTCGACGACAGCGCCTGGGGGGAGGGGGGCAACGACACGATCCTGGGCGGCCCGGGCGCCGATCAGCTCTGGGGCGGCCCGGGCGACGACCTGCTCGACGGCGGCGAGCACGGCGACATCCTGCGCGGCGGCCCGGGCGGCGACACGCTGAGCGGCGGCGAGGGCCCCGACACGCTCTACGCCGAGGACAGCGACCCCTTCATCCTCGACGCCCCGGCGCACCGCAACCTGCTGCTCGGCGGCCCGGGCGACGATCTGCTGATCGGCGGCAACGGTCGCGACACCCTGCTCGGCGAGGACGGGAACGACAGCCTGTTCGGCGGGGCGGGCGACGACCTCCTCGATGGCGGCGCCGACGGCGACCTGATCTACGGCGATGCCGGGAACGACACGCTCCAGGGCGGCGCCGGGGCCGACTGGCTCCATGGCGGCGCGGGCGACGACCGCATCGTCGGCGGGCCCGGCAAGGACACGCTCGTCGGCGGCCCCGGGCGCGACACCCTGATCGGCGGCGCCGACGCCGACCTCTTCGTCGTCGAGCTGCACCTGCCCGGCGCGCCCGCCTCCAGCGGCGCGGCGCCCGACCTCATCGAGGACTTCGCCCCGGCCGAGGGCGATCGGATCGGCTTCGACTCCGCGGACGGCTTCGTGATGACGCCCGACGGGCCGATGCCGCTGCTGTGGCGCGGCGTGCCCTTCTCGGGCCCGCCGCTCGACGTCACCGGACGCGGCGATCAGCCGCCGCTCGGCTTCGTGCTGTCCGGCAAGGACGTCGGCGACGGCTACGTCCAGGTCTTCTGGCTGCCGCTGGTCGAGGGCGGCGTCGAGGTGGGCGGCTGGCTGGTGGCGGACCTCGATCGCGATTCGGTGCTCGGCGCGCAGGACATGGTCGTGCGCATCCGTGGCACCAACCGGCTGCGCGAGCAGGATTTCGTCGCCGGTACCTTCCTCGGGCGCGCCGGCAGCCTGGCCAACGACAGCATGACCGGCGGACCCGGCCCCGATCACCTGTTCGGGCTGCGCGGCGACGATACCCTTCACGGGGGCGGCGGTCCGGACCGGCTGCAGGGCGGGCCGGGCAACGACAGGCTGTTCGGCGACGACGGCGACGACCTGCTCTGGGGCGGCACCGGCTCCGACACGCTGCGCGGCGGCGACGGCGGCGACGCGCTGTTCGCCGAGGGCTACGACAACGCCGAGACCGACGCGGCGACGGACCGCAACCTCCTGGCCGGCGAGGCCGGCAACGACAGCCTGTATGGCGGCCGCGGCTCCGACACGCTGCGCGGCGGCACGGGCGACGACCTCGCCTACGGCGGCGACGGCAACGACGTGCTCGAGGGCGGCGCGGGCGCCGACACCCTGTTCGGCGGCAGCGGCAACGACCGGCTCGACGGTGGCGCGGGTGCGGACCGCATCGATGCCGGTCCCGGCGACGACACGGTGGTCTATGATCCGCGCGACCCCTGGGTGGACGGGGGCGAAGGCTACGACCTCCTGGTGCTGCCGGCGGACTGGCGCGTCGGCGCTGTGGTCCTGCGCGAGGACGGCACCGACCAGGTCGGCGGCGGCGGCATCGCGATCGGCTTCGAGGCGGTGGACGGCGCGGTCAGCCCCGGCTCCCTCCGGATGACCGGCTCGTCCGGAGCGAACCTCCTGATCGGCGGCGCCTTCGCCGACATGCTGCGCGGCGGTGCGGGCGACGACACCCTGACCGGCGGCGTCGGGGACGACTGGCTGATCGGCGGTGCGGGCGACGACGTGCTCGCAGGCGGCCCCGGGGCCGACCTGATCGAGGGCGGCGCAGGCTTCGACATCGCCGACTACTCATGGGCGGCGTCCGGCGTGACGGTCTCGCTCGCCACCGGTCGCGGGCCGGGCGGCGACACGCTGACCGGAATCGAGGGCCTGTGGGGCGGCACCGGCGGCGACCTCCTCGTCGGTAACGGCTTCGCCAACCTCCTCGAGGGGCGCAGCGGGGCCGACACGTTGCGCGGCGGCGGCGGCGACGACACGCTGCTGGGCGGGCCGGGCGACGACCAGGTGTTCGGCGGGCCGGGCGACGACCGGTTGTTCGGTGGACCGGGCGACGACCGGCTGGCCGGTGGCGACGGCAACGATCTCCTGTTCGGCGGCTCGGGGACCGACACCCTTCTGGGCGGCCCGGGCAACGACTACTACGTGGTGGACAGCGAGCTGGACCGGATCGTCGAACTGCCCGGCGAGGGCTTCGACATCGTCCTTGTGGAGGGTCCCGGGTACCGCCTCCCGCCCTCGGTCGAGGCGCTGGTGATCGCCGCCACCGCGCCGAACCGCAGCTACGGCGTCGGCAACGACGAGAACAACACGCTGATCGGGAACGCGCTGGACAACCTGCTGATCGGTCTCGGCGGCGACGATTCAATCCGGGGCGGCGACGGGCGCGACACGATCTACGGCATGGACGGCAACGACCTGGTCTTCGGCGAGGACGGGCCCGACTACCTGCTCGGCGGCGCCGGCGACGACACCCTCGACGGCGGTCTCGGCCGGGACAGGCTGTTCGGGCAGGAGGGCAACGACGTCCTCCTCGGCGGTCCCGGGGCGGCCTCGGACACGCTGACCGGCGGCGATGGCCACGACTGGCTCGACGGCGGCCCTGGCGCGGACGTGATGTATGGTGGCCCCGGCAACGACACCTTCGTCGTGGACCATCCCGACGACCTCGTGATCGAGTTGCCCGGCGAGGGCACCGACACCGTCATCGTCCGCCTCCGCGAGGGCTATCGGCTGCCCGCCGACATCGAGAACCTGCGGCTCGAGGGGCCGGCGCGGCTCGGCATCGGCAATGCGCTCGACAACCTCCTGATCGGCGGCACGGGCGCCGACACGCTCCAGGGCGGGGCCGGCGACGACACGCTGTTCGGCGGCGCCGGGCGGGACATCCTGACCGGCGGAGCCGGCCGCGACACCTTCGTCCTCGCGCGCGGCGGCGGCGTGGACACCATCACCGACTTCATTCCCGGGACCGACCGGATCGAGCTGCGCGGCACCGGCATCAGGAGCTTCGAGGAGCTGCGCGCCGCCACGCGGCAGGCCGGGGCCGACCTGGTGATCGATCTCGGCGAAGGGGATCGGGGGATACTGCAGAACGTCCAGAAGGCGGCCCTGGTGGCGGGGGACTTCCTGTTCGTCGCCTGATCCGGGGCGGCAGGTCCGGGGCGGGCGTGGCGGAGCCTTCCCAGGCCCCGCCGGCTTCCCCATCTTGGGCAGTGCCGGAGCGGCGGGAGGCGGACGCATGGCGGCGCAGCAGGGTGCGGAACCGGGGACGGCAGCGGATCGGGAGGAGGAGGTCGCCACGCTCGGCGGCGGCTGCTTCTGGTGCCTCGATGCGGTCTATCGCGACCTCGAGGGCGTGAGGCGCGTGGTCTCCGGCTACGCCGGCGGGCACGTGCCGAACCCCACCTACGAGCAGGTCTGCGGCAAGGGGACCGGGCATGCGGAGGTGGTGCAGATCACCTTCGACCCGAAGGTCGTCTCCTACGCCGACCTGCTGCGGGTGTTCTTCGCCATCCACGACCCGACGACCAGGGACCGCCAGGGCGCCGATGTCGGGCCGCAGTACCGCTCGATCATCCTCTACCACTCCGAGGCGCAGCGCCGCACGGCGGAGGCGGTGATGCGCGAGGTCGGGCAGGCGGGCGTCTGGGGCGCGCCGCTGGTGACGGAACTCTTGCCGGCGCGCGCGTTCTGGCCGGCCGAGCCGGAGCACCAGGACTACTTCGCGCGCAACCCGTGGAGCGGCTACTGCCGCGCGGTGATCGCGCCGAAGGTGGCGAAGTTCCGCAAGACCTTCGCCGACCGGCTGAAGCGGCGCTCGGCGGCCTGAGCGCGCCGGCGCCTCAGCCCAGGTACTGCAGGTCGCCGTCCACGCTCAGCGCCTGGCCGCTGATCGTCGCCCCGAAGGGCGAGCAGAGATAGAGCGCCATGTTGGCGATGTCGTGCGGCGTGACGTAGCAGCGGAGCGACGCCGCGGCGAGCAGCTTCTCCTCCTGCTCGCGGAAGGGCACGCCGAGCGCCTGCGACTTCGCCTCGATGACGCGGCGGATGCGCTCGCCGGCGACCAGGCCGGGGAGGATGGCGTTCACCCGGATGCCGTCCGGGCCGAGCTCGGCGGCGAGCGACCTGGTGAAGCCCACCACGCCCCATTTCGCCGCGGCGTAGGGGCTCCTCAGCGGGAAGCCGAACTTCCCCGCCGCCGAGGAGAGGTTGATGATCGCCCCGCCGCCGGCCGCGCGCAGCGCCGGGACGGCGCGGCGGGCGCAGTGGAACATCGCGGCGAGGTCGATGCGGAGGGTCCGCTCGAGGTCCTCCGGCGCCACCTCCTCGACCCGCGCCGTCGGGCCGGCGATGCCGGCGTTGTTGACCAGCACGTCGAGGCCGCCGAGGTGGTCCACCGCGGCGTCCACGAAGCCCTCGCACTCCGCGACCTCGGCCATGTCGGCGCGCAGATGGGGGTGCGGGCAGGCGGCCAGCGCCTCGGCGTCCACGTCGCAGACGAAGACCCGCGCGCCGCGGGCGGCGAAGCTGTCGGCCATCACCCGCCCGATGCCGCCGGCGCCGGCGCTGATCGCGACCCGGAGCCCGGCCAGCTCCACCGGCAGCGGCGTGGATGCCCCTTCCACCATGCGAGTCCTCCCTCGGTGTACGCCCTCGCCCGCGGTGTAGCGCGCCGGCGCCGGGCCGTGCGAGTCGGGCTCGCAGTCGCGAGAGATTGAGGTTACCTTGCGGTCATTGTGAGCGCGGAGTGACCCATGCCGATCTCGGGTGCCGACCTCATCTGGATCGTCCTGATCCTGCTCGCCGTCCTCACCATCTTCAAAGGGGTCAAGCAGGTCCCCCAGGGCTCGGTGTGGACGGTCGAACGCTTCGGTGCCTTCACGCGGCTGCTGCAGCCGGGGCTGAACTGGATCGTGCCCTATGTCGACCGGATCGGGCGCAAGATGAACGTCCAGGAGGTCGTGCTCGACATCCCAGAGCAGGCGGTGATCACGCGCGACAACGCGACCGTCAACGTGGACGGGATCGTGTACTACCGCGTCATGGACCCGGCCAAGGCGGCGTACCAGGTGCAGGATCTGACCCAGGCGCTCTCGGCCCTGGCCATGACGAACATCCGTGCGGTGATCGGCGAGATGGACCTCGACCAGACCCTGTCCTCGCGGGACCGTATCAACTCCTCGCTGCTCTCGATCCTCGACGGCGCGACGGATCCCTGGGGCGTGAAGGTCTCGCGCGTCGAGATCCGCAAGATCGAGCCGCCTGAGAACCTGGTCCGCGCCATGAACCTGCAGATGACCGCCGAGCGCGAGCGACGCGCGACCGTGGCCCGGGCCGAGGGCGAGCGGGAGGCCGAGATCAAGCGGGCCGAGGGCGAGAAGCAGGCCCTCGTCCTCGCCGCCGAGGGTCGGCGCGAGGCCGCCTTCCGCGACGCCGAGGCGCGCGAGCGGCTCGCCGAGGCCGAGGCGGCGGCCACCCGCATGGTCGCCGAGGTCGCGGGCGGCGTCGGCGCCGATGCGCTGCGCTACTTCATCAGCGACAAGTACGTGAAGGCGTTCGAGCAGCTCGCCCAGAACAACGCGCAGAAGCTGGTGATCGTCCCGATGGAGGCCACCGCGCTGGCCGCCGGCATCAGCCAGGCCCTCGAGCTCTTCCGGGGGCCGGGCGGCGGTGGGGGCGCCGCGCCGCCATCCTCCGGCCCGCGGCCGTCCGCCCCGCGCCCGGGTGGCGGGGGCGGCGGAGGCGGGGCCGGGTCGCGGCCATCGGCGCCTCCGCCCCCGCCCCCCGCGCTTGCGCAGGTGACCCTTCCATCGCCGACTTCGGGCTCGCCCTGGAGCCGGGCCTGAACGCGATGGGCGACTGGCTGTCGCTCAATCCCGGATTGGCCTGGATCCTGGTCGGGCTGCTGCTGCTCGGCGCCGAGATCCTGGCGCCCGGCGTGTATCTCCTCTGGATCGGCCTGGCGGCGATCGGGACCGGCCTCTACCTGATGGTGGCGCCGGCGGCCGGGCTGGCCGACGCGGTGGTGGTATTCCTCGTGCTGCTGGCCGCGAGCATCGCGGTGGCGCTGAGGCTGCGCGGCGGCCGCCTGCCGCGGCCGCGCGTGAACACGCCCGATTCCGGCCTGGTCGGCCGCACCGCCCTGGTCGTGTCGGCGGCCGGGCCGGAGCTGCGCGTGCGGGTCGGCGACAGCGAGTGGCTGGCCCTGCCGGCCGGCGGCGCCGCGCTGCGGGAGGGCGAGGTGGTGCGCGTGGTCGGCGTGCGCGGCACCGCGCTGGTGGTGGACACGCTGGCGCATGCGGCGGCCGAATCGCTTCCCGCCGCAGCGGCGCCGGAGAGCGGCGCCTAGGGACGGCGGTTGCTGCCGGAGGGCGCGGCCTTCCCGGGGGCGATTGCTCCCGCCGCGCATCCGGAAAAGGATGGGCGCGCTGTTCCCCGTCGGAGGGCGAGATGAGCGACGAGTTCCTCGGTGACCGCAAGCGTGCGCTGGAAGAGGCCTTCTTCGCGAAGGAGAACGAAAGGCTGCGGCAGCGGCTGCGCCAGGCGGACGAGACGAAGGCACGCAAGCAGGCGCTCGCCGCGGCCTCGGGCATCAGCGACGAGGCGGTGCTGGAGCGGCTCGTCGCCCTCGACCTCGGCAGCGACACGCTGGCCGCACTGTCCCTGGTGCCTCTCGTGATGGTCGCCTGGGCCGACGGCAGCATCGAGGAGAAGGAGCGGGAGGCCGTGCTCGCCGCGGCGGCGGAAACGGCGGGGACGGGCGGCCGGGAGGTCGACTGCGAGCTGCTCGACCGGTGGCTCAAGCAGCCGCCGCCGCGCGAACTGGTCGCCGCCTGGACCGACTACGCCCGCGCCGTGTCGGCCAGCCTCGACGACGCGGCCCGGCAGGCGTTGAAGGCCGAGGTGGTGGGCCGCGCGCGCCGGGTCGCCGAGGCGGCGGGAGGGTTCCTGGGCCTCGGCCGCCGGGTCTCGGCGGCCGAGCGGGCGGTGCTGGAGAGGCTGGAGCAGGTCTTCTCCGGCTGAGGTCGCGAAGGCGCGTCCCCCGCGGCGCGGCCGTCGCCGGCCCGGCGTCCTGGGCGGAGGGGGCGGCCGGCGCCCGGGGCGCCAGTGCGGGCGCGGCTAGAGCCGTTTTCGCTAGGCCGAGATCGCTGTACGGCTTGTGCTCGTCGTTCGCCGAGCCGATTCGCGCTCCCGGTTGTTTCCAGCCGTCAGCGATTCGCGCTATGCTTGCGGAGTTTCTCGCGTGACCAGCACCTTGTCCACGCGCCGGCCGTCCATGTCCACGATCTCGAACCGCCAGCCGGCCCAGACGATGCGGTCGCCCTCCCTCGGCACCCGGCGCAGCAGCGCGAGCATCAGCCCCGCCACCGTGTGGTAGGTGCCCTCCGCGGGCAGCGGGGGCAGGTCGAGCCGCGCCTTCAGCTCGTCGCTCGGCATCATGCCGTCGAGCAGCAGGCTGCCGTCGTGCCGGCGCACCGCCTCCTGCCCCCGGTCGCCCGGGACCGGCGCCGCCGCGGGACCGAGCTCGCCGATGATCGCCTCCAGCAGGTCGGAGGGCGTGACCACCCCCTCGAAGCTGCCGTACTCGTCCATCACCAGGGCGAGGCCGAGCGCGTCGCCGCGCAGGCGCTGCATCGCGTCCAGCGCGGAGAGCGTGTCGGGCAGCACCATCGGCTGGCGCAGCGCCTTGGCGAGCGACAGCGGCTCGCCGGCGAGGAGCTGGTCGAGCAGGTCCTTCGCCGCCACGACGCCGAGCACGTTGTCGATGCGCCGCTCCGCCACGATGAAGCGCGTGACCGGGGCGGCGCGGATGCGCGCGGCGATCTCCTCCGCCGGCGCGGCGCGGTCGAGCCAGGCGAGCTCGGTGCGCGGCGTCATCAGCGCGCGCACCGGCTTGTCGGCGAGGCGGAGCACGCGCTCGATCATGTGCCGCTCCTCGGTCTCCAGCGCGCCGGCCTCCTCGCCCTCGGCGACGACGGCCTTCACCTCCTCCTCCGTCACCGACTGGTCTATCGGGCGGGAGACGCCGAGCGCGCGCATCACCAGCTCGGAGGAGCGTCCGAGCAACCAGACGAGCGGCGCCGACAGGCGCGACAGGGTGGCGAGCGGGCGCGCGACCAGGGCGGCGATCGGCTCGGGGTTGCGCAGCGCAAGCTGCTTCGGCACCAGCTCGCCGAGGATCAGGCTGAGGTAGGTGATCGCCAGCACCACCAGGGCCAGGGCGATCGCCTCGGCCTTGACGCCGACGAGCGGGAGCCCGCGGAGCGCGTCGGCGAGGGTGCCGGCGAGGCGCGCGCCGCCGAAGGCGCCGGCGAGGATGCCGACCAGGGTGATGCCGACCTGCACCGTGGGCAGGAAGCGCTGCGGCTCCTCCGCCAGGCGGAGCGCCGCGGCGGCGCCGGCGCGGCCCTGCCGCTGCATCGCCAGCAGCCGCGCCCGGCGCGCGGAGACGAGGGCGAGCTCGCTCATCGCGAAGGCGCCGTTCAGCAGCACCAGGAACAGGATGACGCCGATCTCGATCGCGGTGGCCATGCGCGGGTCCTCGGGACGACGGCCCGGACGCCTGGTCCGGAGCGCCGCCTTCTTTAGCGACGCCCGGCCCCGCTTGGCGAATACGCCGGCCGGTTCGGGCGCGGACGCAAGCGGCGGGCCGCGGACGTCAACCGCGGGTGCAGCGAGCGGGCGCGCCGCGGCGAAGGCGCCACAGCAAGGACAGGGACGCCGCAAACGAGCCATCTTCCGGACCGGCGAATGCCGTAGCGCGGCGCCACAAGCAGCGCGACGCACGAGGAGCGCGGCGCCGCCCGCCCCGGAATGCCGCATCCCGCCGCCGTGAAGCGCGCGGCGGCGCGGCCGCTCCGCGGGACGCGGCGGCCTCCCGCGCCCATGCCGGAGCCGCCCCGCGATGACCGCTTCCTTCCGTGCCGGGCTTCCCCCGCGCGGCACGACCGACGGCCTCTCCCGCCCGATGCGCGCCGCGCGCGCCCCGGGCCGCTGGCGGTCGGGACTCCTGCACCCGGCGACGCTGCTGGCGCTGGCGCTGGTCGCGGCGCTGCATCTCGGCGCCTGGTGGGCATGGAACCGTCCGGCGACGGCGGTGCCCGACTTCCGCGGCACGGTCGCGGGCCTCGCCTTCGCGCCCTACCAGCGCGGCCAGGGCGCCGAGAGCGGACCCCCGCCGAGCGCGGAGGAGATCGAATCGGACCTGCGCCGCGTCGCCCCCCTGACCCGGCGCATCCGCACCTACTCGGTGCAGCAGGGCCTCGAGCGCATCCCGGCGATCGCGGAGGCGGCGGGGCTCGATCTGCGCGTCACCCTCGGCGCCTGGCTCGACGGCCGGCCGGCGCGGGACCGCGCGGAGATCGCCCGGCTGGTCGAGACGGCGCGCCGCAGCCGCAACGTGGATCGCCTGCTGGTCGGCAACGAGGCGGTGCTGCGCGGCGACCTCACGCCGGCGCAGCTCATCGCCCGCATCGCCGAGGTGCGGCGCGCCGGGGTGCGCCAGCCGATCTCCACCGCCGAGCCCTGGCACGTCTGGCTCGACCACCCCGAGCTCGGCGCGGCGGTGGACTTCGTCACCATCCACCTGCTGCCCTACTGGGAAGGCGTGCCGGTCGCGGATGCGCTGCGCTACGTGCTCGACCGCTACGAGGCCGTCGCCGCGCGCTTCCCCGGCAAGCCGATCGTGATCGGCGAGGTCGGCTGGCCCTCGAACGGCGTGGACATCCGCGCGGCGCGGGCGAGCCGCATCAACCAGGCGGCGTTCCTGCGCGGCTTCTTCGTCGAGGCCGAGCGGCGCGGGCTCGACTACTACGTGATGGAGGCCTTCGACCAGCCCTGGAAGGTGAGCTTCGAGGGCCGCGCCGCGGGCCACTGGGGCATGTTCGACCTCGACCGCGCGCCGAAGTGGCCGCTCGCGGGGCCGGTGTGGGAGACGCCGGACTGGCCCGCCTGGGCCGCCGGGGCGACGCTGTCCGCCTTCCTCGCCGGCCTGTTCCTCCTGGCGCGGCGGCCGGACATCCGCCTCGCGGGCAAGCTGATGCTCGCGGCGCTGGCGCAGCTCTTCGTCGCCGGGACGACGCTGACCCTGCTGGCGATGAGCGAGACCTACCTCTCGCCCGCCGCGGGCATCGTGTGGGGGCTGCTGGTGGCGGGGCAGCTCCTGCTGCTCGCGCTGCTGCTCTCGGACAGCTTCGAGCTGGCGGAGACCGTCTTCGGGCGGCGCTGGAAGCGGCGCTGGCCGGCGCTGCCGGCGCCGGCGGGGGCGCGGCTGCCCAAGGTCTCGATCCACCTGCCGATCTGCAACGAGCCGCCGGCGATGGTGGCGCGCACGCTCGACGCCCTGGCCGGGCTCGACTACCCGGACTTCGAGGTGCTGGTGGTGGACAACAACACGCGCGACCCGGCGCTGTGGGAGCCGGTCGAGCGGCACTGCGCGCGCCTCGGGCCGCGCTTCCGCTTCTTCCACCTCGGCCGGTGGCCCGGCTACAAGGCGGGCGCGCTGAACTTCGCGCTGCGCGAGACGGCGCCGGACGCCGCGATCGTCGGCGTGCTGGACAGCGACTACGTGGTCGCGCCGGACTGGCTGCGCCGGATGGTGCCGTTCTTCGACGACCCGAAGGTCGGCTTCACCCAGAACCCGCAGGACTACCGCGACGCCGGCGAATCGCCGTTCAAGCGGATGATGTACTGGGAGTACGCCGGCTTCTTCCGCTGCGGCATGGTCACGCGCAACGAGCGCAACGCCATCGTCCAGCACGGGACCATGACGCTGATCCGCCGCGCCGCGCTCGAGGCCGCGGGCGGCTGGGCGGAGTGGTGCATCTGCGAGGACAGCGAGCTCGGCCTCCGGCTGATGCGCCAGGGGTGGGAGGCGGTCTACGTGCCGGAGAGCCTCGGGCTCGGGCTGATGCCGGACGACTTCGCCGCCTACCGCAAGCAGCGGCACCGCTGGGCCTACGGCGCGATGCAGATCGTCAAGGCGCATCTCGGCGCCCTGCTCGATCCGTTCCGGCGCGAGCTCACCCGGGGCCAGCGCTGGCACTTCGTGATGGGCTGGATGCCCTGGATCGGCGACGCGCTGGGGCTGATGTTCGTGCTGCTCGGCCTCGCCTGGTCGGCCGGGCTGGTCTTCGCCATGCCCTGGGCGGAGGCGGCGCTGGGCAGCCTCGCCCACGCGCTCGGCCTCTCGCCGACGGCGGAGCCGGTGCGGTTCGGGACGCGCTTCGAGTTCCCGATCCTGCTGTTCCTGCTGCCGAGCCTCGGGCTGTTCGCCTTCAAGCTGTTCCAGATCCTCGCGCTCTACGCGGCGCGCGTGCCCTGCGGCTGGCGCGACCGGATCGGGGCGGCGGTGGCGGGCCTCGCGCTGACCCACACCATCGGCAAGGCGGTGATCGCCGGGCTGTTCACGAGGCGGGCGCCGTTCCTGCGGACGCCGAAGATGGAGAACGCGCCGGCGCTGGTGCAGGGGCTCGCCATGGCGCGGCAGGAGCTGGCGCTGCTGCTGCTGCTGTGGGGCGCGGCGCTCGGCGTCACCCTCGTGCACAAGGCCGCGACCTGGGAGGCGGTGCTGTGGAGCGTGATCCTGCTGGTCCAGTCGGTGCCCTACGCCGCCGCGGTGACGGTGAGCCTCGTCGCCGCGATGCCGGCGCGGCGGCGGAAGGCGCCCGCCGGCAGCCCCGGGGCTGTCGCGCTCGCGAGCGGCGGCGCCGGCGTTGCGGTGGCATGCACCGGCGCGGCGCCCCGGCGGCGCGGCGCGCTCACCGGCGGCGCCGCGTGGGCGGGGCGGCGCCTGGCGGGACGGGCGCCGTGACCCTGTCCCCCTTCCGGTGGACAGGGCGGGCCGCCCGGACCGGATGGGCGGCACTTCCGCCCTCCGCCCGCCGGACGGCGGGGCGCAGGCCGGTCCGGATGTCGCGTTGCGTGGGATGCGTTTCCGATTTATTAATCGTTGCGCGTCCCGCGAGGCACTCCATGCACCCTCCCGACCGGTCCGCGCTTGCCCTGCTGGCCTTCCCCAGCCGGCCCGAGGATCGCCTCCGCCTCGCCCTCCGGCGGCTGGAGGCGGCGCTCGCGGCGCAGGGCGACGCCTTTGCCGAGTGGCGCGCGGCGCTCGCGGCCCTGGATGGCGCCGTGACGGGGCTGCACGAGGGCGCCCTCCGCTACCAGGCCAGCCTCGCCGCCACCGCCGCCGATCTCGACCGCGCCCGCGCCGCCGCGCAGGCCCTCGATGCGACGGCGGAGGCCATGCGCGCGCTGGCGGAGGGTGGCGCCCGGGGCTGACCGATCCGCCCGCCGCCGGGGCGGGCTCGCAGGACCGGCGGCGGCGCCCCATCTCGCGTGCTGTCCTGCCATCGCCCGCAGTGCCGGAGCCGAGGCCGCATGACCCATCCGCTCGTCCCCCGCTTGCGCGCGCTGCGGGTCGTTCCCGTGGTGCGCGCCTCCAGCGCCGCCCGTGCCGCCACCGCCGTCGCCTGGCTGCAGGAGGCGGGGCTGCGCGTCTTCGAGATCACCATGACCGTGCCCGAGGCGCCGGCGCTGATCCGCGCCCTCGCCGCCGATCCGGAGCTGCTGGTCGGCGCCGGCACGGTGCCGGACGCCCGCACGGCGGAGGCGTGCCTCGACGCCGGGGCGAAGTTCCTCGTCGCGCCCTGGGTGGAGCCGAGCATCGTCGCCCCGGCGCGGGAGGCGGGCGCCTGCGTCATGCTCGGCGCGCTGACGCCGACCGAGGTGCGCGCCGCGCTCGCCGCCGGCGCCGACGTGGTGAAGATCTTCCCCGCCGGCTCGGTCGGCGGCCCGGCGCACATCCGCAGCCTGCGCGCCGTCTTCCCCGATGTCGTCTTTTGCCCGACCGGCGGCGTGGATGCGGAGGCCGTCCAGGACTACCTCGAGGCCGGCGCGGCCTTCGTCGGCATCGGCGGCAGGCTGGTGGACGAGCGGCTCGTCGCCGCGGGCGACCGGGCGGCGGTGCAGGCGGTGGCGCGCGCCGCGCTCGGCATCCTGCAGGCGTGACGGCCATGGGCGAGACCGCGGCGGCGCCGGTGGACATCCTCTGCTTCGGCGAGCCGATGCTGGAGTTCAACCAGCTCCCGCGCCGCGGGGACGATCCGCGCACGCTCTACCTGGAGGGCCACGGCGGCGACACCTCCAACGCCGCGATCGCCGCGGCGCGCAGCGGGGCGCGGGCCGGCTACCTCACCGCGATCGGGCGCGACGCCGCCGGCGACAGCTTCCTCGACCTCTGGGCGCGCGAGGGCGTGGACACGACGCATGTGCGCCGCGACCCGGAGGCGCCGACCGGCGTCTATTTCGTCACCCACGGGCCGGAGGGGCACCGCTTCACCTTCTACCGCACCGGCAGTGCCGCCAGCCGCTACCGCCCGGAGGACCTGCCCGAGGACGCGATCCGCGCGGCGCGGGTGCTGCACCTCTCCGGCATCAGCCAGGCGATCTCGACCAGCGCCTGCGACGCCGGCTTCCGCGCCATCGAGATCGCCCGGGCAGCGGGGGTGAGGGTCTCCTACGACACCAACCTGCGTCTGCGGCTGTGGCCGGCGCGGCGGGCGGCGGCGGTGATCCACGCGGCGATCGGCATGGCCGACATCGCCTTCCCCTCGCTGGAGGACGCCGAGGCGCTGACCGGGCTCACCGACCCGGACGCCGTGGCGGACTTCTATCTGCGCCTCTGCCCGCTGGTGCTGCTCAAGCTCGGCAAGGCGGGGGCGATGCTGTGCACGCGGGAGGGGCGCACCCGCATCCCGGCCCACAGGGTGCAGGCGGTGGATGCGACCGGGGCCGGCGACACCTTCGCCGGCGCCTTCCTCGCCCGGCACGTCGCGGCCGGCGAGGAGCCGCTGGCCGCGGCGCGCTACGCCAACGCGGCGGCGGCGCTCGCCACCACCGGCTATGGCGCCGTGGCGCCGATTCCCCGGCGCGCGCAGGTGCTGGCGCTGCTCGGCGAGTTGGGCGCGGGCTGAGCGGGAAGGGGCCCGCATCGCCGGACGCTCCGTCGGGCCCGGGCGCGACACAGTGGAGCGATCAGGCGGGCGCCGCCGGCGGCCGGCGGTTCCCGGCCGGCATCGGCTGGTCTAAGCAAAGGGGAGCCGAGGGGAGCATGGAGGCCGGGCATGGCGTCGTCGGGCGAGGATGCGGCAAGGCGGCGGGCGGTGCGGGCCCCGTCCCCCGAGCGCGGCGGCACGGGGCGGAGCCGGCGGCGCGCCTGGACCCCCTGGGCGGCCGGGCTGCTGGTGCTCGGCTGGGCCGCCCTGCCCGCTGCCGCGGGGCCGGCGCAGGCGCGCTCGCAGTCCCTGGCCGAGCGCGACCTCCGCCGCACCGTCGTCAGCCTGGTGACGGCGCTGCGGGTCGCCGAGGGGTGCCGGATCCGCCTCGCCGAGGCGGCGCGTCGCCGCGCCGCCGAGCTGGAGGCGGCGTTGCTGGCCCTCTCGCCCGCGGAGGGGGCGCGCCTCAAGCACGCCGCGTCCATGCGGGAGGCGCGGGAGGGGGCCTCCCGCGCCGGGCGCGCCTGGTGCTCCGTCCAGCGCGCCGATGTCGAGGAGGCGGAGGAACTGCTGGCGAGCCCCGAGGCGGAGGACCTGCTGCGCCGCCTCCGCGCGCTGCGGCGCGAGGAGGACACGCGCGGGTAGGCCGGGGCGCCGGCGGACCGGCCGCCGTCAGTTCGCCTGCGGGCGCAGGCGCAGGCCCGGGCGGAGGTTGCGGAAGGGCAGCACCGCCGGATCGGCCACCACGGGCCCGGGCGCGGCGACGACGATCACGCGCTCCGCGATCGGCTGGAAGTCGGCGCGGAAATGCACGCTCGACTTCAGCGCCAGGATCTTCTGCGCGGCGGGCTCCACGCCGACATGGCGGAACAGCGCCTGGTCGTAGGCCTGCATCTTGCGCGAGACGAGGATGACGCGCACGCCGGGAGCGACCCGGATCAGCGCGGTGGGCCCGAGATCGGCGGAATTGCCGCGCGCCATCGGGCCGGTGCAGGTGAAGCGGCCGTCGGTCAGGCGCTCGACCGTGGCGGTGACGTCGAGGGGGGCGCCGTCGCTCCTGCCGCCGAGGCGGAGCGCGAGCGTGGCGCCCTCGCCCGCCGCGTGGCAGGCGGCGGCGCTCTCCGCGTCGTTGATCAGGCCGAGGACGGCGCCCTGCGCCCCCTGGCGGATCAGCTCGGCGAGCAGGCCGGTGGTGTCGCCGTGGCCGCCGCCGCCGGGATTGTCCTGGGTGTCGGCGAGCACGACGGGGCGCGCGGCGGTGGCGGCGAGGCGGATCGCCTCCGCCACGCCCTCCGCCGCGTCGGCGACGGCGCCGGCGAAGTCGGGCTCGCGCCGGTACAGGTGGGCGGCGAGCGCCTCGGCCGCGGCGTCGGCCGCCGCCTGGTCCGGCCCGAAGGCGGCGATGGCGGCGCCGCAGTCGGGGAAGTCCGCGTAGGGGAAGCCGAAGCAGAAGGCGAGCTCGGCGAGGCCGTGCGCCTCGGCGAGCCGCGCGCGCTCCGCCATCACCTCGGCCATCGGCGGGACCAGCGTGCATTGCGTGCCGAGCGGGATGAGGAAGTCCACCTGGCGGAACGCCCTGGCCCAGGGCGCGCCGCGCCGGATGCGCGCGCCGAGGAGGCGCATCGCCCGCGCGCCGGTCTCGCGCATGTCCACATGCGGGTAGGTGCGGTAGGGCACCAGCACGTCGGCGAGCGCGACCATCCGCGCCGTCAGGTTGGCGTGCGGGTCGAGGCTCGCCGCGATCGGCACGTGCGGGCCGACCGCGGCGCGCACCCGGCGCAGCACCTCGCCCTCCGCGTCCGGGAAGCCCTCGGCGACCATCGCGCCGTGCAGGTCGAGATAGACGCCGTCGAGCGGCCCGGCCTCCAGCGCGTCGGAGAGGGCGGCGACGAGCAGCGCCGCGATGCGCTCGAAGGCCTCGGCGGTGACGGGGCCGGAGGGGTTGGCGAAGCACCAGGTGAGGGGGGCGAGGTCGGCGGAGAGCTCCTCCTCGGCCACGGCGATCGCGCCGGCGGTGCCGACGCTGGTCGGGCGCAGGGTCTCGACCAGCGTCGCCGGGCGCTGCAGCGGCGCGAAGCCGCCGGGCTTCTGGAACTCCCGCCAGCCGGCGGGGAGCGGGGCGAAGGAGTGGCTCTCGTGCAGGAAGCCGCCGAGGGCGATGCGCATGGGCGGGCTCATCCGTTCGCGGTGGCGATCACGGCGTCGGCGAGGACCTTGAGGCCCGCCTCGGCCCAGGCGGGGGTGATGCTCTCCGCCTCGTTGTGGCTGATGCCGCCCTCGCAGGGGACGAAGAGCAGGGCGGAGGGCACGCGCCGGGCGCAATAGACGGCGTCGTGGCCGATGCCCGCGGCCATCTCCCGCCAGAGCAGGCCGCGCGCCTTCGCCGCCTCGCGCAGGCGCGCGACGAGGACGGGATCGAAGGGCGTCGGCGGCGCGTGCCAGAACTCCTCCACATGGATGGCGACGTTGCGGGCGCGCGCGATCTCCGCCGCCCGCTCGCGCAGCCGCTCGCCCATCCAGGCGAGGCGGTCGGGGTCGCCGTGGCGCGTGTCCACGCTGAACCAGACGCGGGAGGGGACGACGTTGCGGCTGCCGGGCCGGACGGTGACGCAGCCGACCGTGCCGCGGCCGTCGCCGCCGGTGGCGAGGGCGATCTCCTCCACGGCGGCGATCAGCGGGGCGGCGGCCATCAGCGCGTCGCGGCGGTGCTCCATGGCGGAGCCGCCGTGCGCCTCCTCGCCCTCCACCGTGACCTCGTACCAGGTCTGGGCGAGGGCGTGGGTGACGACGCCGATCTCCCTGCCCTCGCGCTCCAGCACCGGGCCCTGCTCGATGTGCAGCTCGAAATAGGCGCCGAGGCGTTGCAGCCCGGCCGGGTCGGCGCTGCCCTGCCAGCCGATGCGGCGCAGCTCCTCGCCGAAGACGGCGCCGGCGGGGTCGGTCCTGGCGAGGACCTCGGCCTCGGGGAAGATGCCCATCGCCGCGCCGCTGCCCATCATCGGCGGCGAGAAGCGCGCGCCCTCCTCGTTGGTCCAGTTGATCAGCAGCAGCGGCGCCTCGGTCTCCGCGCCCGCCTCGTGCAGCGCGCGCATGATCTCGAGGCCGGCGAGCACGCCGAGCACGCCGTCGAACCTGCCGCCCGTGGGCTGGGTGTCGAGGTGGCTGCCGATGGCGACGGGCGGGCGCGACGGGTCGCGGCCCTCGCGGCGGAAGACCATGTTGCCGACGCGGTCCACGCTCAGGGTCAGGCCGCAGGCCTCCGCCCAGCGCTGCAGCAGGCGGCGGGCCTCGCCGTCGAGGTCGGTCAGGGCCTGGCGGTTGCAGCCGCCCTTCGGGGTGGCGCCGATGCGCGCCATCTCCATCAGGCTGTCCCACAGCCGCGCTCCGGAGAGCGGCAGGTTGCTCGCGGCGCTCATGCTTCGCTCCCCTCCACGCCGCACCACTCGGCCAGGGTCAGGGCGATGGTCCGGGTGATGCCGTGCATGCTCTCCAGGCCGACGTTCTCGTCTATGCCGTGGATGTCCTGCGCGTCCGGTCCGAAGCAGGCGACCGGCGTGCCCTGGTGCAGGACGAAGTGCCGTCCGTCGGTGAGGCCGGTCGCGGGGTAGTCGCGCAGCGTGCCGCCGGTGGCCTCGGCGTAGCTGCGCCGGGCGAGGCGGACGATCTCCGCCTCGGTGTCGAAGAGGCAGGGGTCGGCCATGAAGCCCTTGAACTCCAGCTTCACCCGGGCGCCGCGCAGGCGCTCGTCGCGGGATGCCTCGGCGACGAGGCGCTCGATGTCGGCGCGCGTCTGCGCCGCGGTGTAGCCCATCATGACGCCGACGCGGAGGCCGATGCGGGCGCGCGTCGGGACGGAGCTGTTCCACTCCCCGCCCTCGATGGTGCCGAGGTTGACGTTGACCGGGTGGTTGACGCCGCGGAAGGCGGGGTGGATGCGCTCGGCGCGGTTCATCTCCGCCTCGTAGTCCTTGAAGCGGGCGGCGATGAAGGTGGCGGCCTCGATCGCGTTGATGCCGGCCTGCATGTCGCGCACATGGGCCGGGCGGCCGCTGACCGTGATCCAGGCCCAGACGACGCCGACCTCGGCGGTGTAGAGGCCGTCCACGCCGGGGCCGGGCTCCGGGATGATCACCGCGTCGGCCTTCGGCAGGGCGAGCATGCAGGCGAGGGCGCCGTTGCCGGTGCACTCCTCCTCGACCACGGCGTGCATCTGCACCTCGGCGGCGGGCTGCAGGCCGGCGAGGCGGAGCGCCTTGAAGGCCATGCAGGCGGAGACGAGGCCGGCCTTCATGTCGCCGGCGCCGCGGCCGTACATGCGGCCGCCGCGGATCGCGGGCTCGAAGGGCGGCGTCGCCCACATGTCGGCCGCGCCCTCCGGCACCACGTCCACATGGCCCTGGAGGACGAGGCTGCGGCCCTTGCGCGCCCCGCGCGGCGCATGCACGGCGACGACGTTGTCGCGGCCCTCGTAGCCGATCAGCGGCGGCGAGAAGCCGGGATGGGCGGCGAGGGCGGCCGGGTCGGTCGGGATGCGGCGCGGGGCGAGGCCGAGGCTCGCGTAGAGGCGGGCCATCTCCTCCAGCGCCGGGGCCTCCTGGCCCAGCGTCGAGGGGCAGCGGACCAGGCGCTGGAGTGTCGCCACGCTCTCCTCGCGCAGCGCGTCCACGGCGTCGAGGATGGCGCGGCGGGCGCCGGGGTCGAGGCTCATCGTCCCTCCTTCGGGCAGGGTGCGGGCAGGGCGGTGGGGCAATCCAGCCCGCGCGGCGCGGTCTGTCCAGCGGCCGCGGCGCCGGCGGTGGACAGGCGCGGCGGGCGGGGCCTAGCGTGCCGCGCCATGAGGACCTTCGCCCATCCCGACCAGATGCGGCACACGCCGCGCTTCTTCCTCGTGCGCGGCGCGGTGCGGCCGAACTACGAGGTGCCGGAGCGGGCGGGCGCGCTGCTCTCGGCGCTGCACCGGCTCGGGCTGGGCCCCGCCGAGCCGGCGCCGGCGCCGCGCGCCGCGCTGGAGACGGTGCACGCGCCGGATTACCTGGACTTCCTCGCGGGCGCCGCCGCGGCGTGGGACGCCCTGCCGGACCGCGGGCCGGAGGTGGTGGCGAACGTCCACCCGACGCCGGAGGTGCTCGCCCAGGGCGGGCGGCCGCCGGAGAGCGTCGTCGGCCGCGCCGGCTGGTACATGGCCGATGCCGCCTGCCCGATCGGCCCCGGCACCTGGGAGGCGGCGCGGGCGGCCGCCGGCTGCGCCCTGGCGGCGGCGGCGGAGGCGGCGGAGGGGCGCAGCGCCTACGCGCTGTGCCGCCCGCCGGGCCATCACGCCTACGCGGCCCGCGCCGGCGGGCACTGCTACCTCAACAACGCCGCGCTGGCGGTGGAGGCGCTGCGCCGCGCCGGGGCGGCGCGGGTGGCGACGCTCGACGTGGACAGCCACCACGGCAACGGCACCCAGGGCCTCTTCTGGCAGCGCGGCGACGTGCTGACCGTCTCGGTCCACGCCGACCCGAACCGCTACTACCCCTGGTTCGTCGGCCACCCGGAGGAGCGCGGCGCCGGTGCGGGCGAGGGCTGCAACCTGAACCTGCCGCTTCCCATCGGCACCGGCGACGCCGGCTGGCTCGCCGCGATCGAGGCGGGGATCGCCGCGATCCGCGCCTTCCGCGCCGATGCCCTGGTCGTCTCCCTCGGCTTCGACGCCTCCGAGCACGAGCCGCTCGCGGCGCTGCGCGTCACCGCGGAGGGCTTCGCCCGGGCGGGCGCGGCGATCCGGGCGATCGGCCTGCCCGCCGCGATCATCCAGGAGGGCGGCTACAATGTCGGCCTGATCGGCACCCTGCTGGAGCGCTTCCTGACCGGCTGGGGCGGCGCGTAGCCGGCGAGCAGCCTGTCGGATTTGCGTCTGCGGCCTGTGCATGTGCATGGGGGGCCGTGGCCGAGGTCAGGCGAGGCGGGGGTGGCCTTGACGATGCCGAAGGCGGGCTCGGCGGTCTGCTTGCGGCGGGCGCAGCGGGCCTTGGCATCGGGGGTGCCGAGCCTGGCCGGCATGGCGGGGCGCCAGGGTTCGGCGGAGCGGGCGGGGTCTTCGGCGTGGCCGGGGCGGAAGTCGTGGGGCCGGCGCGGCCGGGTGCGGCAGAAGGCGGCAAGCGTGTCGTGGTCGGGATGCAGGTTCGCCGCCACGTAGCGCACGCCGCGGTCGCGGTGCGTCGCCCGCTCGATCCGGCGCGAGGAGAAGATGCCGCTGGCGCGGCGGGAGATCGGCAGCGCCAGCGGCCGCCGCGGGCGGTCCTGCGCCCTGCCGCCGGGGATCGGCCGCACCGCGACGGCGCCGGCCGGCATCCGCCCCACCGTCGCCACCACCACGAGCGGCAGCAGCAAGGCCCGGTCGCGGCCGCACGGGATGAGCCGCGCCATGCCGCCCATGCATCGCCGGTTTCAGGCCGCTCGGGAATCCGACAGGCCGCCAGAGCCGTTTTCGCTCGGCCGTGCCCGCGGCAACGGCTCCCGCGCGTCGCCGATCCACGCTCCCGGCCGTTTCTGGCCGTCCGCGATCGGCTCTAGGCGGTGACCACGGGCGCAACGCCGGCCGCGATCAGGAAGAGGAGCAGCGCCCCGCCGAGCGCGGCATAGAGGGCGCAGGCGGGCAGCGTGCGGCGCATCACCTCGCCCTCCCGCCCGGCGAGACCGACGGTCGCGCCGCCGGCGACGATGTTGTGGGGGCAGACGATGTTGCCGACCGCCGCGCCGAAGCCCTGCGCCGCGACCATCCACAGCGCCGGCAGGCCGAGCGCGGCGGCGGTCGCGAGCTGGAAGTCGGTCAGCAGGATGTTCGAGGCGGTGGCGGAGCCGGTCACGAAGGTGCCGAGCACCCCCGCCGTCGGCGCGAACAGCGGCCAGGCCGTGCCGGCGAGAGCCGCCGCGGCCTCGGCCAGGGATTCGATCAGGCCGGCATGGACCATCAGCCGCGCGAGGGCGAGCATCGCGAGCAGAGCGAGCACCACCGGCGGCAACCGCGCCGCCGCGCGCGCCGCTGCCGCGCGGAACGCGGCCGCATCGTCGCCGCGCGCAAGGCCGCCGACCAGCAGGCCGAGCAGCAGCATGGTCCCGGGGTGGTAGAGCGGCTGCACGCTCCCCTGGAACTCGCCGAACAGCGTCCAGCGCCAATTGATCCCGGCAAGCCCCTCACGCAGCGGCGGGACGAGCCGGGTGGCGAGGATCAGCCCGAGCAGCACCAGGTAGGGCAGCGACGCGCGGAGCAGCGCACGGGCCGCGGCCGGGCGCTTCCCGCCCGCGCTGCCGCCGCGCCACCGTACGGCGAGAGCGAAGGCGGCGCCGCCGAGCAGCGCGCCGCCGAGCGTCGGCAGCTCCGGCCCCACCCAGACCGCGATCGCCGCCGAGGGCAGCAGGAAGAACGCTGCGGCGAGGAGACCCCAGCCGGGCCCCGCGCGGCCTTCGCCCGCGATGCGCCGGACGAGGAGCGCCATGGTCCAGCCGAGCGCCGCGTGCAGCAGCGCGGTCGCACCCGCGATCGCCCCCGGATCGAGCCCGCTCGCCGCGGCCTGGGGCACCACCGGCGTTCCGATCGCGCCGAAGGACACGCCCACGGCGTGGCCGACGAGCGCCAGCGCCACCGCCCGCGCCGGGTCGAAGCCGAGCCCGACCAGGATCGGCGCCGTCAGCGCCACCGGCGCGCCGAACCCGGCCGCGCCCTCCGAGAACAGCGCGAAGAACCAGGCGACGAGCAGTGCCGCGAGGCGCGGATCGTCCGACAGCCGCACCAGCGCCCGCCGCAGCGTCTCGGTCGCCCCGGTGGCGAGCTGGAGCTCGTGCAGCACGAGCGCTGGAACGACGATCCAGAGGATGGTGAGCGCGGCGAAGCCCGCCTCCGCGGCCACGCCGGCGAGCGCGATGCCGATCCCGCCCGCCGCCTCCGGCCCGCGCCAGCCGAAGACGAGGAGGGCCACCGGCAGCGCCGCCGCGAGGCCGGCCAGCCCGGCCGGCGCCGCCGCCCAGCGCAGGCCGACCATCAGCGCCAGGATCAGCCCGACGGGCAGCAGCGCCGCGAGCGCCGCCGCGCCGTTCCCCGCGCCCATGCTCAGGCGAGCTTCTCGGTCGAGACCTCGTGCACCGCGCGGCCCGTCTCCTCGAAGGCGGTGATGTTGGCGATCGTGGTCTCGGCGATCGCGGTCAGCGCCTCCTCGGTGAAGAAGGCCTGGTGGGCGGTGATCAGCACGTTGGGGAAGGTGAGCAGGCGGGCGAAGACATCGTCCTGGATCACCTGTTCGGAGAGGTCCTCGAAGAACAGGTCCCCCTCCTCCTCGTACACGTCGAGGCCGAGCAGGCCGATCGCGCCCGACTTGAGGCCGTCGATGACCGCCCGGGTGTCCACGATGGCGCCGCGGCTGGTGTTGATCAGCATCACGCCGCGCTTCATCCGCGCCACCGCGCCGGCGTCGATCAGGTGGCGCGTCTGCGGCGTCAGCGGGCAGTGCAGCGTGACGATGTCGGCGGCGGCGAGCAGCTCCGAAACCGTCGTGTAGGAGACGCCGAGCGCCTCGAGGGCGGGATCCGGGCGGGGGTCGTGGGCGAGCACGCGGCAGCCGAGGCAGACCATGATCCGCGCCACCGCGGCGCCGATCCGCCCGGTGCCGACGACGCCGACCGTGCGCCCCTTCAGGTCGAAGCCGAGCAGCCCGTCGAGCGCGAAGTTGCCCTCCCGCACCCGCGCGTAGGCGCGATGGATGCGGCGGTTGAGCGAGAGGATCATCGCCAGCGTGTGCTCGGCCACCGCCTCCGGCGAGTAGGCCGGCACCCTCGCGACCGTGATGCCGAGGCGCCGCGCCGCCGCGAGGTCCACGTTGTTGAAGCCGGCCGAGCGCAGGGCGAGCAGCCGCACCCCCGCGCGCGCGAACTCCTCGAGCGACGCGGCGTCGGCCAGGTCGTTGACGAAGGCGCAGACCGCGCCGGCGCCGCGCGCCAGCACCGCCGTCTCCGGCGAGAGCCGCGCCTCCAGGTAGGCGAGGCGGTGCCGCCCGCCCGCCGCTGCGTTGGCCGCGTCGAGGAACTGCCGATCATAGGGTTTGGCGCTGAAGACCGCGACCTGCATGCGAGGTCCTCCCGATCCGTGCCGGCTCAGCGGAGGCGGCCGGCGATGCGCCTGCGGATCTGCTTCTCCGCCTCCAGGACCGCCATCAGCGCGAGGCCGGCGCCGATGATCGGCAGGCCGTCCGCGATCGGATCGAGCGGGCGGGTGGCGAACAGCACCTGCATGGGCGGCGCGTAGGTGAAGGTGAGCTGGAACAGCGTGACCATCCCCACCCCGGCCAGCACCGCCGGCGTCCCGAGCGCGCCGCGCCAGGTGAAGGAGGTCGTCCGCTGGTAGCGGACGCTGAACAGGTAGGCGATCTCCAGCACCACGATGGTGTTGACCACGGCGGTGCGGGCTTCCTCCAGCGTCATGCCGCGCTGCAGCGCCCACTCGAACATGCCGAAGACGCCGGCCAGGAACAGCACCGACACCAGCACGATCCGCCAGACGAGGAAGCCCGAGAGGAGCGGCTCGCCCGCCGGCCGCGGAGGCCGCCGCATGGCGTCGGGCTCGGTCGGCTCGAAGGCGAGCGTCAGGGCGAGCGCGACCGAACTCACCATGTTCACCCACAGGATCTGCAGCGGCGTGACCGGCAGCTCGGCCCCGAGGAGGATGGCGGCGACGATGCTGAGCGACTCGCCGCCATTGATCGGCAGCAGGAACACGACGGCCTTGGTGAGGTTGTCGTGGACCGTGCGCCCTTCGCGCACCGCCGCGGCGATCGAGGCGAAGTTGTCGTCGGCGAGGACGATCTCGGCCGCCTCCTTTGCCGCCTCGGTGCCCTTGCGGCCCATCGCCACGCCGACATCGGCCCGCTTGAGCGCCGGGGCGTCGTTCACCCCGTCGCCGGTCATCGCGACGACGGCGCCCTCGGCCTGCAGCGCCTCGACCAGCCGCAGCTTGTGCTCGGGGCTGGTGCGGGCGAACACGTCGGCCTCTCGCGCCCGCGCGCGCAGCGCCGCCTCGTCCATCGCCTCGAGGTCCTGGCCGGTGACGACCTCCCCCGCCCCCCGCAGCCCGACCTGGCGCGCGATGGCGGCCGCGGTCGCGGCGTGGTCGCCGGTGATCATCTTCACCCGGATGCCGGCCTCCTGGCACTCGGCCACGGCGGCGATCGCCTCCTCGCGCGGCGGGTCGATCAGGCCCAGCAGGCCGAGCAGCGTCAGCCCTCCCGCCTCAACCTGCTCGGGCGCGAGGTGGTGCGTGTCGGGCGGCGTGCGGCAGGTGGCGACGGCGATCACCCGCTGTCCCTGCGCCGCCAGCGCGTCCACCCGCTGCCGCCAGAGGTCGCGGTCGAGCGGCGCGTCCTCCGCCTCCGGCTCGGCGACGCGCCGCTCGCGGTCGCACATCGCGAGCAGCCGCTCCGGCGCGCCCTTCACCACGGCGAAGGTGTCGCCGCAATCCTCGTCGCGGTGCAGCGTGGCCATGTAGCGGTGGCGGGAGTCGAAGGGGATCTCGTCGCGGCGCGCGAAGCGGCGGCGCACCGCGTCCGGCGGCTGGCCCGCGCGGGCGGCGAAGGCGAGGAGGGCGCCCTCCATCGGGTCGCCGTCCACCATCCAGCCGGCCTCCGCATCCTCGCGCAACGCCGCGTCGTTGCACAGCGCCGCGGCGCGCGCGAGCTCGGCAAGCACGGCCTCGGCCCCGGGTTCGGCGTTGCCCTCCGCGGCGACCTCGCCGGCGGGCGCGTAGCCGGAGCCGGCGACCCTGAAGGTCCCGACCGCGGTCAGCGCCGTGGCCACCGACATCTCGCCGCGCGTCAGCGTGCCGGTCTTGTCGGAACAGATGACCGAGACGGATCCCAGGGTCTCGACCGCAGGCAGGCGGCGCACGATGGCGTTGCGCGCCGCCATGCGGCGCACGCCGATCGCCAGCGTGATGGTCAGCACCGCCGGCAGCCCCTCGGGAATCGCCGCGACGGCGATCGCGACCACCGCCATGAACGCCTCCTCGGCGTCGTAGGCGCGGCCGATCCAGGCGAAGACGAAGACCAGGGCGGCAAGGCCGAGGATGATGACGGTGAGCCGCCGCGCGAACTCGTCCATCTGGCGCAGCAGCGGCGTCGTGAGCTGCTCGACCTCGCTGATCATGGTGCTGATCCGGCCGAGCTCGGTCCGCGCGCCGGTCGCAACGACGACCCCCGTGCCCTGTCCGGCCGCGACCAGCGTGCCGGAGTAGGCCATGGAGCCGCGGTCGCCGAGCGGCGCATCCGGCGCGACGGGCGCCGGGGACTTCTCGACCGGCACGGACTCTCCGGTCAGCGCGGCCTCCTCGATGCGCAGCCCCCGCGCGCGCACCAGGCGCAGGTCGGCCGGCACCTTGTCCCCGGCCTCGAGCAGCACGATGTCGCCGGGGACGAGCTCCGCGGCGTCTATCGTCAGGCGCCGACCGTTGCGCAGGACCGAGGCGTGCGGCGTCAGCATGTCGCGGATCGCGCGGAGCGCTTCCTCGGCGCGGCCCTCCTGGATGAAGCCGATCACCGCGTTCACGACCACGACACCAAGGATGACCGCCGTGTCCAGCGGATGGCCGAGCAGCGCGGTCACCGCCGCCGCCGCCAGCAGGACGTAGATCAGCAGGTTGTCGAACTGCGCGAGGAAGCGGCGCAGCGGGCCGCGGGGCTTCGCGCTCGGCAGCCGGTTCGGACCGTGCTCGGCGAGGCGCCGCGCCGCCTCCGCGGCGTCGAGCCCGGCCGGGTCCGCGCCGAGGCGTCGCAGCGCCTCCTCGGCGGGCAGCGCGTGCCAGGGGGGCGTCCCCACGTCCTGCGCGGGTCCATCCCGCGTCGCAACCGGCGCCTCGCCCTGCGCTGCGTCGTCCTGCACCTGACCCCCTCCCGTGCGATCGGACCCGAGGGCTCCGCCTGCGACGGGGCGGCGGCTCCGGTCCGGTCCGGCTGCGGGGGCAACGCACGCGGCTCCGCTCCGTTGGCAGGCGCCGCCGCGAAGAGGGCGGACGCCGCGCCGTCGCGCGCCAGCAGGCGGCGCCCCCGGCGGCGCCGTCGTCGCCGTCCTGCTATCATGTTTCCCGCTCGGCCGCATCCGCTCCCCCGGCGCCGCCGGGAGCGGCCGGTCGCCGCGCGCCGCGGCCATGGGGAGAGCCACGGCCCTCCGCCGGGCCGACACCCAGATGCCGGCTGGGGCCGCCGCCGGACGCAGGCCGGAGAATCACGCATGGGTGAACACGCCACGATCCGGGTCAGGCTGTCCCGCCGCGACTGGGACGCGGTCCTGTTCGACCTCGACGGGGTGCTCGCCGACACGGCGCGGGTCCACGCCGCCGCCTGGAAGGCGCTGTTCGACGAGGTGCTGCGCCGCCGCGCGGCGGAGATGGGGGAGCCGTTCCGGCCCTTCGACCTGCGGGCCGACTACCTGGCGTTCGTGGACGGCAAGCGGCGCGAGGACGGGGTACGGGCCTTCCTCGCCTCGCGCGGCATCGTGCTGCCCGAGGGTTCGGAGGCCGATCCGGAGGAGGCGCTGACCGTCGCCGCCCTGGCGCGGCGCAAGCAGGGCCTGTTCACGGCGGCGTTGGAACGCGAAGGGGTGGAGCCGGCTCCCGGCGCCGTGGCGCTGATGCGGGCGCTGCGGCGGCTCGGCATGCCGCTCGCCGTGGTCTCCGCCAGCCGGAACTGCGCGGCCGTGCTCGCCGCGGCCGGACTCGACGGGCTCGTGGACCTGCGCGTGGACGGGCAGATGGCGGCGGCGCTCGGCCTCGCCGGCAAGCCCGCCCCCGACACCTTCCTCGAGGCGGCGCGGCGCCTCGGCGTGCCACCGGCCCGCGCGGTGGTGTTCGAGGACGCGCTTGCCGGCGTGGAGGCGGGCAGGCGGGGCGGCTTCGGCCTCGTGGTCGGCGTGGATCGGGGCGGCCAGGCGGAGGCGCTGCGCCGGCGGGGCGCCGACGTCGTCGTGCGCGACCTGACGGAGGTCGCGGCCGAGGCGTGAGCCGTCTCAGCCGCGCCGCGGGGCCGGCGGCTCCTGCTGCGGGAATTCTGGCACCGGCTCCGGCGGCGGCGGCGGGGTCGGGCGGGTGGCGACGGGCGCCGCGGCGCTCAGCGTCACGGCCTCGCCGCAATGAAAGACGGTGAGCTCGTCGCCCGCCTCCAGGCGATAGGTGGTCACGTCGTGGCGCACCTCCACGCGCAGCCGGCACCCGCGGATGGTCAGCGGGAAGCGCAGCGCGCGCCACTCGGACGGCAGGCGCGGAGAGAAGGAGATGCGCCCCTCGCCGTCGCGCAGGCCGGCGAAGCCGTAGGTCAGCGCCATCCAGGTGCCGCCGATCGAGGCGATATGAGCCCCGTGCCGCATGTTGCCCCCGACGTCGGAGAGGTCCATCTCGGCGGCGAAGCGGAAGTACTCCATCGCCTTCGTGGCGTAGCCGATCTCGGCCGCGACGATCGCCTGGATGCAGACCGAGAGCGAGCTGTCGTGCGTGGTGATCGGGTCGTAGTAGTCGAAGTTGCGTTTCTTCTCCTCCGGCGTGAACTGGCCGTTGAGGAGGAACATCGCCAGCACCGTGTCCGCCTGCTTGATCACCTGCGCGCGGTAGAGGTTGAGAGGGTGGTAGTGGAGCATGAGCGGGTAGTGATCCGCCGGCGTGTTCGCGAAGTCCCAGCGCTCCTTGTACAGGAACTCGTCGTCCTGCGGATGGATGCGCAGGAGCTCGTCCCAGGGCAGGTACATGCGCTCCGCCGCCTCGCGCCACTCGACCGGCTCGCTGTCCTTGAGGCCGGTGCGGCGCACCAGCTCGGCGAAGGCGTCGGGATGGTCCCGCCGCATCGCCTCCGCGGTGTCGGCGGCGTAGCGCAGGTTCTCGCGCGCCATCAGGTTGGTGAAGAGGTTGTTGTTCACCACCGTGTTGTACTCGTCGGGCCCGGTCACGGCGTTGATGCAGAACCGCCCGCCGCGTCGCGGCGAGAAGAAGCCGAGGTCGTGCCAGAGCCGCGCGGTCTCGACCAGGATCTCGGCGCCGTAGTCGAGCAGGAACTCCTCGTCGCCGGCCACCTCGACGTACTTGCGCAGCGCGTAGGCGATGTCGGCGTTGATGTGGTACTGCGCCGTGCCCGCCGCGTAGTAGGCGGACGCCTCGCGCCCGTCGATCGTGCGCCAGGGGAAGGTGGCGCCGCGGTGGTTGAGCTCGCGCGCGCGCTCGCGCGCCTTGTCGAGCATGCCGTGGCGGAACATCAGCAGGCTGCGCGCCATCCGGGGGTTGGTGTAGATCAGGAACGGCAGGACGTAGATCTCGGTGTCCCAGAAGTAGTGGCCCTCGTAGGTGCGGCCCGTCAGGCCGCGGGCGCCGATGCCGTGGCCCTCCGCGCGCTCCGAGGCCTGCAGGAGCTGGAACAGGTTCCAGCGGACCACCTGCTGGCGGTGCGGGTCGGCATCCTCCAGCTCGACGTCGGCGCGCTCCCAGAAGCGCGCGACGTGCATCCGCTGCCGTTCCAGCACGCCGTCGAAGCCCCGCTCCAGGGCGCGGTCGAGGGTGAGGGCGGCGCGCGCGCGCACCTCCTCGGGCGCGACGCCGCCGCCGTCGTAGTAGTAGGCGAGGGCCTTCCACAGTCGGATCGGCCGGCCGGGCGCGACCTCGCCGCGGAACCGCACCACGGCGCAGTCCTCCTTGCACTCGAGCCGGGCGGCGAGGCGCTCCGGATCCTCGACCGCGTGGTCCATCGCGCAGGCGAGGACCAGGCCCGAGCCCTCGGTCCTGAAGCCGAGGATGGCGCGCAGGCCCGTCGCCTCCTGGCCCGTCGGGCACAGCACGCGCCTGCCGGCGAAGGGCTCGGCGAGGCGCGGATCCTCGGGGTCGGCGGGCAGGGGCGGGCGGAGCACCAGCTCCGAGCAGAGGGTGATCTCCGCCGCGCCGTCCTCGACCGACAGCTCCCAGCCGATGGCGGCGAGGTGGCGGTCGTCGAACGAGACCAGCCGCCGCGTGCGCAGCGTCAGGCACTGGCCCGCCGGGGCGCGCCAGGCCACGTGCCGCTCGAGCACGCCCGAGCGCATGTCCAGGCGGCGACGGAAGGAGCGCACCTCGGCGCGGTCGAGCTGGAAGGGTTCGCCCTCCACGTAGAGCCGCATCGGCGTCCCGTCGGGGAGGCCGAGCATGCTCTGCCCGACGCGGGGGAAGCCGTAGGCGCGCTCGCCGTAGGTGATCGGACGCAGCTCGTGGAAGCCGTTGAGGTAGACGCCGGGCTCCTCCACCGGCGCGCCCTCGTCGAGCATGCCGCGGATGCCGAGCCGGCCGTTGGAGAGCGCGAACATGGTCTCCGCCTGGCCGACGAACTCGCCCGCGAGTTCCGGGCCGAACCGCGTCGCCTCCAGCGCCCAGGGGTCGGGCGGGAAGATGTGGGGCGGCGGAATCCGGCGCGCGCGCAGCATGGTCCCTCTCCCTCTCTTGCCGGCGTCGGCGTCCGGATCCTACGCGGATCGGGCCGTACCGGCGACCGCGCGGGCCCCCTGTGCCGGGCCGCGGCGGCGGGAAGCGGCGCGGCCGGGGCCGCGCCGCGTCCCCTCAGCCCGCGTCCCGCCGCGCCTGCGCCGCCTTCACGAACTGCGAGACGCGACCGATCTCGCGCGGGTCTACGCGCACCGTGTCGCCGGGGTTCGGCGTGGCGCGCATGCCGCCATGCGCGGTGGCGCCCGCGTCGGGATGATGGCGCATGCGGCTGGCGCGCTTCATCTCCAGGGCGCGCCGCGCGATCTCCGCCTGGCTCGGTGGCCTCGCCTCGGCCTGCTCGAAGCGGCGCAGCTCGCGGCGCACCCGCTTGAGCCCCTGCACGAAGATCTGCTTCTTCCTGGTGGTGCCCGTGTTGTCGCGCGCCGGCGCGGCGCCGCGCGGCGCCGACTTGCCGCGCATCTCGCGGCGCTGCTGGCGCGCGATGTCGCGCGCCTTGTCGCGGAACTCCCGCAGCCGCCGCTCCGCGGCGACGAGCTCGTCGCGCGAGAGTCCGCAGATCCGGGGGTAGTGGGTCGGCTCCACGGCTTCGAATTCGGCGGCCGTCAGGAGCCTGCGCTCCTCCTTCAAGGTGATCGCCATCGCCTTGCCTCTCTGCTTGCGGGATGGGGTGCCCTGGTCAAGCGCCGGCCGCTCCGCGCCGGTTCCGGATGCGACGGGCCGGGGCACCCTCGGCGGGGCGGAGGCTACCACATCCGGTCGGCCGCACGCCGCGCGGCGTCGTCCGCCCGGCGCGCGGCCGCGAAGGGATGAGCCCATGCCGGGCGGCAGCGGACGCCGCCGGCCCGTCGCCGCGGCATGACCGGCCGCGCCACGTCATGGCGGATCAAGCCATCGGATTCCCGCGCGACCGGCCGGCGCCGCGCCAGCTCGCCGGCCGTCCGCGCGCGGCTCATCTGCGCCAGGACGGCAGGCCCATCGCGGTGGAGGGCGACCTGCGCGGTCCGGTGAACCAGGGCACGCTCTGCCCGAGGGTCGCGGCGACCATGCCGCAGCGGGCCTCGCCAAGCCGGACTGCGACCCGGTGATGGGGGCCGGCGGGCGGAGAACCGCGCCGTCGCCGTCGGCCTCGTCATGCGGGCGAAGCGCGGGGCGGCGGCGATCCACGCCGCCCCGCGCTTCGCCCGCACCAGCGCCATGGCGGACATCTGCGCGCCGGTCCGCGCGGGCCCGGGCATCGCCTGCCGCGGCGGGACCGTCCGCCACGTGCCGGGGAACGACCTCCGGTTCCGCGAGTTCGCGCTGCCCCACCCGACATCTCGACCAGCGGCCGACCGGAGGCGGGCGGGCAGCGCGCCGGCATGCTCCCGCCGCGCCTTGGCGCCGACAGGCGGCGACGGCGCTCGCCCGCGATGCCCGGCACGTCCGACCGGCCCCGCAGGCCGGCTCCGATTCGCCCGGCGGCCGGGGCGGTTGCTACAGTCCCGCCGGCGGCATGGGTCCTGGGGAGGCGTCCCGTCCGGCAGCGGATCGAAACCAACGAGGGGAGACTCCGAACGCGATGCTCGACACCACCACGACGCGGCACCAAGCGGGCGGACCGGGCGTGGTCCAAGGGTTCGACGCGCTGATCGTCGGCGCCGGCTTCTCGGGCCTCTATCAGCTCCTCTGCCTGCGCGACCGGCTCGGCCTGTCGGTGCGGGTGCTGGAGGCCGCGGAGGGCGTCGGCGGCACCTGGTACTGGAACCGCTACCCCGGTGCGCGCTGCGATTCCGAGAGCCATTCCTACTGCTACACCTTCTCCAGGGAACTGCTGGAGGAGTGGGAGTGGTCGGAACGCTACCCCGGGCAGCCCGAGATCCTCCGCTACCTCAACCACGTCGCCGACCGGTTCGACCTCCGGCGCGACATCAGCTTCGGCGCCCGCGTCGCCGCGGCGCGCTGGGACGAGGCCGAGAGGCGCTGGCACGTCGCGACCGAGGCCGGGGAGCGGTTCGCTGCGCCCTTCCTGGTCACGGCGGTCGGCTGCCTGTCGTCGGCGAACATCCCGGACATTCCGGGCCTCGGGGAGTTCGCGGGCCGCTGGTACCACACCGGCCAGTGGCCGCACGAGGGGGTGGACTTCACCGGCAAGCGCGTCGGGATGATCGGCACCGGCTCCACCGGCATCCAGGCGGCGCCGGTGATCGCGAAGGCGGCGGCGCACCTCACCGTCTTCCAGCGCACCGCGAACTACAGCATCCCGGCCCGCAACGCGCCCCTGACCCCGGAATTCAAGCGCTGGCTCAAGGAGAACTACGCCGAGCTCCGGCGCATCATGCACGCCACCCCCAACGGCCATCCCTTCCCCATCGCGGACCGCTCGGTCTTCGACGTCACGCCGGAGGAGCGCGAGGCCATCTACGAGGCGGCGTGGGAGAAGGGCGGCCTGCAGTTCCGCGCCACCTTCCGCGACCTGCTGGTGGACAAGGCGGCGAACGACACCGCGGCGGAGTTCATCCGCGCGAAGATCCGCGAGGTCGTGAAGGACCCGGCCAAGGCGGCGGTGCTTGCCGACATCGACCACCCCTTTGCGGCCAAGCGCCCGCCCATCGACACCGAGTACTTCGAGACCTTCAACCGCGACAACGTCTCGCTGGTGAACCTCCGCGCCACGCCCATCGAGTGCATCACGCCGCGGGGCATCCGCACGCGGGACGGCGCAGAGCACGCGCTCGACATCATCGTCTTCGCCACCGGCTTCGACGCCATGACCGGCCAGCTCCTGCGGATGGACATCCGCGGCCGCGACGGGCTGTCGCTGCGCGAGGCGTGGCGGGAGGGGCCGCGCACCTACCTCGGCCTGCAGGTCGCGGGATTCCCGAACCTGTTCATCCTGACCGGCCCCGGCAGTCCCTCGGTGCTGTGCAACATGCCCGTGCCGATCGAGCAGCACGCGGAGTGGGTCACCGACTGCATCGCCCACCTGCGCGCGCGTGGGATCGCGCGCATCGAGGCCACGCCCGAGGCCGTGGACCGATGGGTGGAGCACGTGAACGAGGCGGCGAACGCCACGCTGCTGCCGACGGTGCCGCACTCCTGGTACCTCGGTGCCAACGTTCCCGGGAAGCCGCGCGTGTTCATGCCCTACGCCGGCGGCATGGCGCGCTACCGCGCCATCTGCGACGAGGTGGCCGCGCGGGGCTACGAGGGCTTCGCCCTGGGCGGCTGAGCCGACGCGCGGGCGCGACGCGCTCACCGGACCGCTGCGGCGTCGCGCGGGAACCACGCCCGCCCCAGCCGCAGCGCCACGTTGACCAGCAGGATCAGCACCGGCACCTCGACCAGCGGCCCGATGACGGTGGCGAAGGCGACCGGGGAGGCGAGGCCGTAGGCGGCGATCGCCACCGCGATCGCGAGCTCGAAATTGTTGGAGGCGGCGGTAAAGGCGACGGCGGTGGTGCGCGGGTAGTCGGCCTCGATCAGCCGGCCCATCCAGAAGCTGACCAGGAACATCGCCAGGAAGTAGATCGCCAGCGGCGCGGCGATGCGCAGCGCGTCGAGCGGCAGCCGCACCACCTCGCCGCCCTTCAGCGCGAACATCGCGACGATGGTGAAGAGCAGCGCCGCCAGCGTGATCGGCGCGATGCGCGGCAGGAAGGCGCGCGCGTACCACGCCTCCCCGCGCCGCGCGACGAGGATCCGCCGCGTCAGGAACCCGGCGGCGAAGGGCAGGCCGAGGTAGAGCAGCACGGCGCCGGCGACGGTGGCGAAGGAGACCTCCACCACGCGCCCCTCCAGCCCGACGAGCGGCGGCAGCACGGAGAGGAAGAACCAGGCGTAGAGCCCGAAGAACAGCAGCTGGAAGACGCTGTTGAAGGCGACCAGTCCGGCCACGTACTGGTTGTCGCCGCGCGCGAGCTGGTTCCAGACGATCACCATGGCGATGCAGCGCGCCAGGCCGATCAGGATCACCCCGGTCATGTACTCGGGGTGGTCCGAGAGGAACAGCACGGCGAGCGCGAACATCAGCAGCGGGCCGATCACCCAGTTCTGCACCAGCGAGAGCAGCAGCACGCGCGTGTCCGCGAAGACCTGCGGCAGCGCCTCGTAGCGCACGCGGGCTAGCGGCGGGTACATCATCAGGATCAGGCCGACGGCGATCGGCAGGTTGGTGCCGTTGACCGAGGCGGCGTCGAGCAGGGCAGGCAGCCCGGGGACAAGGTTCCCGAGCGCGACGCCGAACGCCATCGCGGCGAAGATCCAGAGCGTCAGGTGGCGGTCGAGGAAGGACAGGCGGCGCGGCGCCGCCGCTTCGGCGGTCATGGGCGGGTTCCTGTGGCTAGAGCGCGGCGGCGAGCGCCTTGAGGCGGGCAAGGCCCTCGCGGCGGAGGCGGTAGCAGACGCGCGGCCCGTCCACCTCGCCCTCGATCAGCCCTGCCGCCTTGAGGATGCGCAGGTGCTCGGAGACGGTGGACTGGGCGAGCGCGAGGTCGGCCACGATGTCGCACCCGATGCAGCCGTCGCGGCGGGCGAGCAGCCGCAGGACCCGCACCCGGGCGGGGTGCGCGAGCGCCCTCGCCAGCCGGGCGAGCTCCGCGTCGGCGGCGTCGGGGCGGGGAATGGTGCGTCGGCTCAGGGCTCGCGTTCCCTCTTCGGTCATCGTCGAATGGCGATATATCTTCCGCCCGGAAGGCGGGCAAGCCGCGCCTCCAGCCGTCGCGGGCGGACGCGGCCGGCGGGCCCGTTCCGCTGGCACCCGAACGCCGGCATGCGGGCGGCGAAGCGGTGACGCCCGCCGCGCGGGGCGACCGCCAGGAGCCGCGCGGCTCCTGGTTCGTCCCCGTCCCCCTGGACCGTCGTCCGCCCTTGGCCGGCGCGCCGGGCGACGACCGGGGCGGCCGCTTGACGCCGCCCCCCGCCTCGGCCGCAATGGGCCGCGGAGCAGCCGGCCAGGGGACGGGAACCGCCGCGATGGACCCGCCGACCAGCGCCGACCCGCTCGCGCGCGCCCGCGGGCTGGCCGAGGCGATCGCCGCCGCCGCGGCGGAGATCGAGGCCACGCGCCGCATCCCCGGCCCGCTGGTCGAGGCGCTGCACGCCTCGCGGCTGCTGCGCCTGCTGCTGCCGCGCTCGGTCGGCGGCGAGGAGGTCCACCCCGCGGCCTATCTCCTCGCCCTCGAGGAACTCGCCCGCCATGACGCCTCCATCGCCTGGAACGTCTTCGTCGCCAACAGCGCCGCGCTGATCGCCGCCTATCTCGGCCCCGCCGAGGCGGCGGCGATCTTCGCCGACCCGCGCGCCGTCGTCGCCTGGGGACCGCCCAATGCGACCGTCGCCGAGGCCGTCCCCGGCGGCTACCGCGTGACGGGCCGCTTCGACTTCGCCAGCGGCTGCCGCATGGCGAGCTGGATGGGCGTGCACTGCCGCGTGCGCGAGCCGGACGGCTCCTTCCGGACGAACCACCTCGGCCGCCCGGCGGTCCGCACGCTGCTGTTCCCGGCCGACCGGGCCGAGCTGCTCGATACCTGGGACACCATCGGGCTGCGCGGCACCGCCTCCGACTCCTACGCCGTCGCCGACCTCTTCGTGCCCGAGGCGTTCGCCACCACCCGCGAGGACCCGACCCTGCGGCGCGAGCCAGGTCCGCTCTACGCCTTCACCATGCAGGGGCTCTACGCGGTCGGCGTGGCGGGAGTGGCGCTCGGCATCGCGCGGGCGATGCTCGATGCCTTCGTGGCGCTGGCCGGGGGCGGCAAGACCCCGCGCGGCCTCGCCCCCCTGGCCGAGGACCCGCTGGTGCAGGCCGAGGTGGCGCGGGCCGAGGCGGGGATCAGCTCGGCCCGCGCCTGGCTTCGCGAGATGCTGGAGGAGATCCACGCCGCGGCCCCGCCCGATGCGCCGATCGGGGTGGAGGCGCGCGCCCGGGTCCGGCTCGGCAGCGCGAATGCGATCCAGGCGGCCATCGCCGTGTCGCAGGCCATGTACCGGGCGGCGGGGGTGGACGCGATCTTCCCCGGCGGCCCGTTCGAGCGTCGCTTCCGCGACATGCACACCCTCTCGCAGCAGATCCAGTCGCGCAGCGCGCACTTCGCCGCGGCGGGACAGGTTCTGCTCGGCCGCGCCCCCGCGGGTTTCCTGTAGCGGCGGCGCGGCGCCGGCCCCTGCCGGGGCGCGGGCAGGGGCGCGGTGCGGCAGCGGGCGCGCGGGACCGCGGATTGCGCGCCGGTGCCGCGGCGCCTGGCATGCGGCCGCAGGCAACGCCCGCGCGCGCCGGGCGCCGGCCGCCGGCGGTCAGCGCCCGTCTCCCGCGCCGCCGCCGGCGCGTTGGTGCCCACGATGGGCGGGCGAAGCGCCGCGCCGGCCGGCGCGATGGGCCGCATCGCCGGGCAGGTCGTCCGGCCGAGGCATCATGAGCGCCACCGGGCCGAGCAGCGCCACGGCCGCGAGCATCGCGAAGGCCGCGCTCCAGGCCCCCGCCGCTCCGCTCCCTCCGGCCGCGTCCAGCACGGCCCCGAAGGCGAAGGGGCCGAACACCCCGCCGGCGAAGCCGAGCATCGAGTGCAGCGCCATCGTGGCGCCCCGCTGCGACGGATCGGCGTTGCCGAGAGCGCCGGCGGTCACCGACGCGCTCTCGCGCGTCATCAGCGGTCCGTGCAGCAGCGCGAGCAGCACCGCAAGCGCATAGCTGTGCCCGAATGCCCCGAGCGCCGCGCCGGTCGCGGCCGACAACGACATCAGGAGCGCCACGGCGCGTTTCCGCCCGCAACGGATCGAGAGCTCGTTGCCGATGAGGATCGAGAAGATGCCGAGCGTCGCCGCGGCGAACGCGACCTGCGCCGCGGTCGGCCACCAGGCGCCGGAGGCGGGCGCCGCCGCATCGCCGGCTGCCACGAAGCCGAGGAAGGCGATGAGCCAGGAGCGCGCCGCATAGAGCTCCGGGCTGTGCGCCAGGTAGGCCAGGGAGTAGGCGAAGGCATGCCGGTTCCGCAGCGCCGGGCGGAAGTCGAGCAGGCGCGTGGCCGGCGGGGCACGGGACGGCGCCGCCGCGCACGCCCAGCAGGACCAGCCCGACCGCGAGCAGGGCCGCGATCGCCGGCACGCCGAAGGCGAGGCGCCAGTCCGCCGTGCGCGCGAGCCAGTCGGCGAGGAGGTAGGAGGAGGCGGTGCCGATGCCGAAGCCCGCCGTGTAGAAGGCGACGGCGCGCGATTGCGCCCGCCCCTCCAGGCGGTCGGCGAGCAGCCGCAGGCCCGGCATGTAGGTCCCGGTGAGCCCCGCTCCCGCCAGGGCGTGGAACGCCAGGGCCGTGCCGAGCCCGTCGGCGAGCAGGGCGAAGCCGGCGTGGCCGAGCGCCGCCAGAACGGCGCCGGAGATCCAGACCCGGCGCGGCTCGACGCGATCCGTCAGGCTCACGAGCACCGGCACCGCGAGCGTGTAGCCCGCGAAGAACGCCCCGACGACGAGGCCCGCCTCCGCGTTGCTCAGCCCCTACAGGTCGCGCAGCGGCGCAAGCAGGACGGCGTAGGCGGAGAAGCCGAGCATCGTCAGCACCTCGGCGGCGCAGACGACGAAGGTGAGCGGTGCGCCGACGACATGGGCGCTCGCCCTCCCGGCGGTCTGGTCACCCGGCGGCTTCCGCCGGTTCGCCGCCGATGCCCACGGCACGACGCGACGGGCCGGGCCGTCAACCGCGGAACGGCGCCGTCGGGGCGTCCGGATCGCGCCGGCCGTCGCGGCGGGCGTCCCGGTCAGAAGGCGCCGACGAGATTGAAGGCGGCCCAGTAGTAGGGGTGCGCGTGCCGGCCGTCGCGCAGCAGCGACACCGCGGCCCGCTGCAACGCCTGCCGCGGCGTCGCGCCCGCCCCCAGGTGGCGGTAGAAGCCCTCCATCAGCGGCGCCGTGGACTCGTCGGCGATCTCCCAGAGCGTGGCCAGGATGCCGCCCGCCCCGGCGGCGAGGATCGTGCGCTGGAACCCGTAGAACTCGTCGCCGCGGCCGACCACGCCGAGGCCGGTCTCGCAGGCGCTCAGGACCACCAGCCGCGCCCGCGTCAGGTCCAGCTCGTAGAAGCGGCGCGCCTGCACCACGCCGCTGTCGCCGCCGGAGGGCGCGAGGAAGATCTGCGAGGACAGCGCGTCCAGCGGGTCCACCCGGGCGTGCGCCGCAAGGTGGAGCATCCCCGCCCGCGGCGCCTCGGCCATGAGTGCGGCGGCGGTCGCCGCGCCGCGCACGAGCAGGCGCGCATTGCCCTCGCCCGCCAGCGCGGCGATGCGGCCCGCCTCCCGCTCCGCGCCGGGCAGATCGAGGTCGGGAGCGCCGAGGTCGGGATTCGCGAGCGCCACCAGAGGCGCCGATCCGCGCGCCCGGCTCGCGGCCGCCGCGAGGGAGGCCGCCGGCAGGTAGGCGACCGCGCGCTCCTCGATCAGCCGCCCGCGGGGGCCGAGCGCCGCCTGGAACGGGAAGGCGAAGAGCGCGCGATGCGGGACGACGATCAGGTCCTCCCCCGGCCGCAGGCCGAGCGGGGCGATCAGGCGGACGTGGAGGCGGCGCGCCTCGGCCGCCTCGTCGCCCCGCCCGCCCGCGGCCCGGCGCCAGGCGACGACCAGCGCCGCAGCCTCCGTCCCCCCGATGTCGAGCGCGACCGGCGTGATGCCCTCGCGCCGCAGCACCCAGGCGCGGCCGGTCCCGTCGCCGAGATGATAGACCGCCAGGGCGAGGTTCTGCGGGAGCGCGGCCCGGATCGCCGCCGCGGCCGCGCCGGGCGCCGGCGCGTGCCGGGCCCCGCCGCGCCCGCGGACCAGGTCGAGGAAGGCGCGCGACCGGCCCTGCTCCGCGATCGCGAAGGCGCCGTCGCGGTCGCCCGTGGTCCAGGCGAGCGCGACCGCCTCGTCGAAGACCTGCTGAAGGTCCCCGAAGAGGCCCGCCTTGAACTCCTCGGTGCGGAAGCGCGCGCGCACCGCCTCGGCGCCGGCGAGGGCGGCGCGGTAGGCCTCGAGCGCCGCGCGGTCGGAGCCCAGCGCGCGCTCCGCCCGCGCGAGCCCGGCCTGCGCCCAGACCCGGTGGTAGGCGGAATCCTCGTCGGCGCGCGCGCCTTCCGCGGCGGCCCGGAACAGCTCGCGCGCCTGCGCGGCGTCGCCGCCGCGCAGCGCGATCTCGCCGGCCAGGCGGTCGTGCCAGGCCGCCAGGTGCGGCGCCCCGGATCGCGCCCGTTCCAGTGCCGCCGTGGCGCCGCCGAGGTCGCCCGCCTCCGCGAGGGCGCGAGCGAGGCCGGCTTCGGCCAGCGGGCGGAACGCCTCGGTGCCCGCCTCGGCGGCCTGCCGGTAGAGCGCTGCAGCCTCGGCCGGGCGCTGCCGCCGCAGGGCGACGTCGCCCAGCGTCTTGCGTGCCGGGCCGAGCACCTCGCGCAGCGCCTGCGGGGGCCGGATGGAGCGCCCCGCGGCCGCGAGCGCCTCGTTCGCCCAGAACTCGGCGGTGTCGGCGGCGCCGGCGAGGACGAAGGCGTAGGCGAGGTCGCGCGCGGCGCTGGCGATGAGGAACTGGTCGCCGGAGCGTTGCCCGAGGTACAGCGCCTTCGCCGCCTCCTCGACCGCCGCGCGGAACTCGCCCCGCTCGGCGAGGGCGATGCTGTTCGAGCAGTAGGCGTAGCCGTCGCGCGGCCGCGGATCGGCGCGGTAGAGCGCGCCGCCGACATCGGCGAGACGAAGGCTCTGGGCGATGTCGTGGGCGAGCAGCGTCGCCGCGGCCGGGCCGCGGACCGCCAGGGTGCCGGGGGCGCCTCCCCCCTCGGTGCCGGCGCAGGCGCCGAGCACGAGCACCGCAAGCAGGGCGAGCCGATGCCCTGCGGCTTCAGGCCATCGCATGGACGGTGGTTTCCCCCCCTCGGCGCCGCGCCGGCGGTGCGGCGGAGGGAACCGTAACCGATGCGCTCCCGCATCGGAAGGGCCGCGTGCCCGGCGGGCGCGGACGTTCGTCGGGAACGGGCGGGACCTCGGCTGCGCCGCAATGACGCTTGCGGTCGCGCGGCCAGTCCGGCGAGGATCGGTCATGCGCCACCATCCCGCCCCGCGGCCGTTGGGCCGCCGCCTTCTCCTCGGCGCCGGCATCGTCGCCGTCGCCCGCCCGGCCCGTGCCGCATGGCCGGACCGTCCGGTGCGCATCGTGGTTCCCTTCCCGGCGGGCGGCGGCGTGGACCTGACGGCGCGCATGCTCGCGGAGGCGATCGCCCCGGGCCTCGGCCAGCCCGTCGTGGTGGAGAACCGCTCCGGCGCCGGCGGCGCCATCGGCGTGCAGGCCGTGGCCCAGGCGGCGCCCGACGGTCATGCGCTGGCGATGACGAGTCCGAGCACGGTCACCATCGGCCCGCAGCTCAGGCCCTCGCCCTACGATCCGTTCGCGCTGGTGCACGTCTCGCGCATCTGCACCAGCCCGCTGCTCCTGGTCGCCCGCCGCGACCTGCCAGAGCGCGACCTGGCGGCGCTGATCGCCCGGGCGCGCGCGAACCCGGCGACGCTGCGGGTCGCCAATGCGGGCGTCGGCACCGTCACCCACCTCGCGGCCGAGCTCTTCAACCAGCGGCTGGGCGCCGGGCGCTTCCTGCACCCGTCCTACCGCGGCACGGCGCCTGCCCTGACCGACGTCGTCGCCGGCAACGCGGACCTGTTCTTCAGCGACAGTTCCGCCTGGGCGGCGGTGGAGCAGGGCCAGGTGCGCCTGATCGCCGTCACCTCCGCGGAGCGCTGGCCGCGCAGCCCCGACACGCCGGCGATGCAGGAGGCCGTCCCCGGCCTGGTCGCGATGAACTGGTACGGCATGGCGGGCCCGCCGGGACTGCCGGACGGCATCGCGGACCGGCTGGCCCAGATGGTCGCCGAGGCGCTGGCGCGGCCCGAGCTGCGGAGCCGGCTGGAGGGCATCGGGTTCGACGCGGCGCCGCTCGCCCGCTCGGCGTTCACCGCCTTCCTGCGGCGCGAGGCCGAGACCTGGCGCGAGGTCATCACGCGCGGCAACATCCGCGTGGAGTGACGCGCGCCGCGGGCGCGGGCCGCCCGCCGCGGGCGCCGGCGCGCCGGCGCCGTCTCACGCCGCCCTGGCGGCGGCGCGTTGGAACAGGCTGCCCGCGCGGACGTCCCGCATGGGCGCGCCCATGCGCGCGAGCGCGGCCCAGAGCGAGGCCTGGTTCGAGGTGACGACCGGCCGCCCGCTGCGCGCCTCGATCGTCTCGATCCGGTCCATGGTCAGCAGGTTCGTGCAGCTGATGAAGATCGCGTCGCAATTGCCGATCGCCTCCGCGTTCCCGAGCGCCAGTTCGGCGACCTGGTCGGAGGAGATCGCGCGGATGTCCTCGCTGACCGGGCACCGGAAGCTCTCGAGCGCCACGACCTCGAAGCCGTGGTGGCGGCAGAAGGCGATCTCGTGCTCGTTCACCGCGTCCGGATAGGGCGTGACCAGGAAGATGCGGCGCGCGCCGTGGGCGCGCAGCGCCTCGACCACCGCGGTCGAGGTCGTCACGGCGGGGATGCCGGTAAGCCGCGTGATGCGCTCGGCAAGGCGCGCCTCCTTGCCGACGCCCTCGAGGAAGCTGCCGCTGGTGCACCCGTAGACGATGATCTCGGGGTGGGCCTGGGCCAGGTCGTACGCCGCGCGGTCGAGGGATTCCGCCATCGCCAGCAGGGATTCGCGGCTGATGGCGTTGCCCGGGCGGGAGAGGCGGTTGTGGTTCATCACCACGCCGGGCGGCAGGAAGAGGGGCAGCTCCCGTTCCATCGCGACGTTGCCGGGCGGGGCGAGGATGCCGATGCGCCGCACCTTGTTGTCCATGGGCCAGCCCTCCACTGCGATCCCGTCCGCGAGGGTAGGGGGCCAGAACGTCCCCTGGCCAGCCGGGATGCCGCGCGGCGCGCGGTGCCGGAACCCTCGGCGGGCGCCGCGGCGCCGCGACAGGCCGCCGGTCGGCGCTCGACAAGCCCGGGCGTCCGCCCCAACTCTGCCCGCACCAGGCGATCGAGGGGAGGAGGGCATGACGTGCCAGCGGCGGAGCGGGAGGCGGCCGGCGGCGATCCTCGCCGCCGCGGTCGTGCTGGGCGCGCCCGGCGGCGGCGGCGCGCATCACGGCTGGTCGTGGGCCGAGGACGAGCAGATCGAGCTGCGCGGCACGGTCCGCGAGGTCTACATCGGCCAGCCCCATCCCACGCTGCGCGTCGAGACCCCGGACGACGGGATCTGGATCGTCGAGCTCGCCAATCCCCGGCAGACGGCGCGCGCCGGCTTCTCCGCCGCCTCCGCCCGGGCCGGCGACCCGGTGGTCGCCTATGGCCACCGCTCCGCCGCCCGCGGGGAGCGGCGCATGAAGGCGGTGCGCGTCCGGGTCGGCGACCGGACCTACGATCTCTACCCGGAACGGATCCGGGGCGGCTGAGCGCCCCGCCGTGGAGGCCGCGCTGCAGGCCCTGTCCGAGTGGCCGCTCGCGGCGGCCCTGCGCCGGTCCGGCGTCGGCTACCCGCTGCTGAACGCGGCGCACATCCTGGCGATCGGGCTCCTCATCGGCGCGATCGCGACGCTGGACCTGCGGCTGCTCGGCGCTTTCCGGGCCCACCCGATCGCGGAGCTCGGGCCGCCGCTGCAGCGCGTCGCGGCGGCCGGGCTGCTGCTCGCGGTGGCGACGGGTGCACTCCTGTTCAGCACCCGGCCGGTCGCCTACGCGGAGAACCCGGCGTTCCTGGCCAAGCTCGGGCTGGTCGGGCTGGGGCTGATCAACGTGCTCGGACTCCGCTGCAACCCGCACTGGCGCCGGGCCGTGGATGGCGCCGACGGCCGCGTGCACGGCTCGGTGCGGGCGGCGGCGCTGGTCTCGCTGCTCGTCTGGGTGGGGGCGGTGGTCGCAGGGCGCTGGATCGGCTTTCTCCAGTAGCCGGGGCGCGCCGCGCCACCGGCCCGGGATCCCGCTGCGGCGGCCCTAACCCCGGAAGTGCTCTTCCGCCTTGGCCCAGAACACGACCCGCCGCTCGACCCATTGCAGCGACCAGTGCAGCGCGACGCCCATGATCGAGAGCACGACGAACAGCGCGAAGGCCCCGGCGATGTCGAGCGCGTAGTGGGCCTGCATGATCAGGAACCCGACGCCCCGGTTGGCACCCACGAACTCGCCGACGATGGCGCCGATCACGCTGAACACGATGGCCGTGTTGAGCCCCGCGAAGACGAAGGGGAGGGCGTTGGGCAGGCGCAGGTAGCGCAGCACCTGCCAGCGGCTGGCGGAAAGCGCGCTCATCAGGTCGAGCCGGTCCTGGTCCACGGACTTGAGGCCGGCGATGACGTTCACCAGCACGGGAAACAGCGAGACCAGCGCGACGATCACGATCTTGGACTCGATCCCGAAGCCGAACCAGACGATGATGAGCGGCGCCACTGCCACCTTCGGCACGGTCTGGAGCGCGACGACATAGGGATAGACGATGCGCTCCGCGGTCGGGAACACCACCACCCAGACGCCGATCGCGATGCCGAGCGCGCTGCCCGCGAGGAAGCCGGCGACCGCCTGGAAGGCGGTGATCGCGGCGTGGCCGAGGTAGTTCGCCTCGGCGAAGCCGCGGAAGAAGGCGGCGAGAACGGCGCTCGGCGCCGGGACCAGGTAGCCGGGGATCTCGAACCCGCGGACGACCGCCTCCCAGCCGGCGAGGACCAGGGCGAGGACGACGAGCGGCAGCGCCGCGCGCCGCGCCGCGGCCGTCACAGCGCGACCCCGTGGCCGCCGAGCAGCAGGCGGACGCGGCGCACCAGCTCCCCGAATTCGGGCTTCAGCGTGTCGTCCAGGGTGCGCAGCCGCGGCATCGGGTTATCGATCACCTCCAGCACCCGCCCCGGCCGCGCCGACATCACCACGACGCGGTCCGCGAGGAACACCGCCTCCGGGATGGAGTGCGTGATGAACATCACGGTCTTGCGCTGCGCCGCCCAGATGCGCTGCAGCTCGAGGTTCATCTGCTCGCGTGTCATCGCGTCCAGCGCGCCGAACGGCTCGTCCATCAGGAGGAGCGGGGCGTCGTGCACCAGGGCGCGGGCGATGGCGGCGCGCTGCTGCATGCCGCCGGAGAGCTCCTGGGGGTAATGGCGCTCGAAGCCGGCGAGGCCGACCAACTCGAGCAGCGCCGCCGCCCGGTCGCGGTACTCGGCGCGCGGCAGGCGCAGGACATCGGCGGGCAGCAGGACGTTGTCGAGCACCGTCCGCCAGGGCAGCAGCACCGGGCTCTGGAAGACGATGCCGACGTCGCTGCGCGGCCCCCGCACGGGCCGGCCGTAGAGCGCGATCTCGCCGCGCGTCGGGCGGCGCAGGCCGGCGACCAGCTTGAGCAGCGTGCTCTTGCCGCAGCCGGACGGGCCGACGATCGCGACGAACTCCCGGTCCGCGACCTCGAGGTCCACGGCGGCGAGGGCCTCGACCGAGGCCGCGCCGCGCTCGAACACCATGCCGAGGCCGCGGATCGAAAGCGCGGCGAGGCCGGCCGGCAGTCCCTCCGGCACGGCTCAGGTCGCGGCGCGCGCCCGCTGGACGATGGGCGCGACGTCCAGGCGGTTGATCGGCTCGATCAGCTCGGTGGTGAAGAGCCCGGCGCTGTCGATCGGCCGCTCCATGAGCTTCTGCTCGACCATGAAGCGCTGCATGGCGTCCCACTGCGCCTGCGTCATCTCGCCCCACTTCACCGTGGGATCGTCCCAGCGCTTCCACAGCTCCGAGGCGCGCTGCACGACGTAGGCGGCGCGGTTCAGCGCCTCTTCCTCGGAGACGCCGGTCGGACGGCCGAACATCTTCCAGTGCTCGCGCACCGCGGCCTGCGGCGCGACCTGGCAGAACACCGACCCGGCGATCACGCCGCGCAGCGTGCGCTCCACGGCGTCCCGGTTCTGGCGCAGGAAATTGGCGTTGACCGCCAGCACGGAACTCGGCTGGTCGCGCGTGAAGTAGCGGAGCTTGAAGCCGAGCGTCTCGATGATCGCGTGCTGTGCGCGGAACAGCGCCAGCGCCTGCACGCGATCGGTGCGCAGCGCCGTCGCCGCTGCCGCGCCGTTGCCGACGGGCAGCAGCGAGACGCCGCGCTCCGGGTCGACGCCGGCCTCGGCGAGCATGGCGCGGAGCGACGGGATCGCGCCGCTCGCCAGGTTCGCCACGCCGATGTTCCTGCCGCGCAGGTCGGAGAGGCTGCGGACCGGGCTCTCCTCCGGCACCACGACCTCGTAGATGTTCCCGCGGTCCTGGAGGTAGGCGGCGACCACCGGCAGGGTGGGGTTGCGCGACTTCGCCAGGATCAGCGTCTCCATGCCGACGTAGCCGAGCTGCGCCTGGTTGGTGGCGACGAGCTGCAGCGTGGCGGCGGAGCCGGCCGCCGTGCCGAACTCCGCCTCCACGCCCTGCTCGCGGTAGAAGCCGAGCGGGATGCCGAGGAAGAGGAAGCCGTGATAGGCCTCGACCGTCGCCGAGGCACCCCAGATGCGCACCTTCGGGGCGGACTGCGCGGCCGCGCCGCGCAGGAGAGCCGGCGCGGCCAGTGCGCCGAGCGCGATGCCACGTCGCGTGATGCCCATCCCTGCCTCTCCTCCCTCAACCCGCGAAGCGCGGGATCACGTGCCTGCCGATCAGCTCGATCGAGCGCATCACCTGCTCGTGGGTGGTGCGGCCCGCCTGCAGGAAGAAGATGAACTGGTCGATGCCGATCTCGGCCCACCGCTCGACCTGGCGGCAGACCGTGTCGGGGTTGCCGCCGATCGCCATCGCGTCCTCGATGAGCTGGTCGTCGCTGCGGCTGGCGATCTTGTCGTTGACCCTGTTCACGCCGCCGTCGGTCGCGAAGCGCACACGGTTCACCTCGGCGTCGTTGTCGCCGTAGTACCAGCGCGCGGCCGCGCAGGCGAGCGCGCGGCCCCTGCGGTCGTCCTCGTCCACGCAGGAGATGGCGAAGACGCCGGCCTGGTCGTTCTTCACCCGCGCGACGAGGGAGGAGGCGTCGGCGTTGCGCAGGCCCTCGCGGAAGGCGCGCACGAAGGGCGCGGTCTCGTCGGGCGTGTTGCGCGTCACGCCGATGCAGCCGAAGCCCTGGAGGCCGGCGTAGCGCCATGAATCGAGCGCGGAGGCGGCAACCCAGAGCGGCGGATGCGGACGCTGGATCGGGCGCGGGACGACGTGGCGCGGCGGCAGTCGGTAGTGCTCGCCCTCGTAGCCGGGGAACAGGTCGCTCTCCAGCATGCGCAGGATCGCCTCCATCGCCTCGCGCCCCATGTCGCGGCCCTTCGCGGGGTCGAAGCCGAGGCCCTCCACGACGTAGGGCGAGGTGCCGCGCCCGGCGCCGAACTCGCAGCGGCCGTTGCTCAGCACGTCGAGCGTGGCGACGCGCTCGGCGACGAAGAACGGATTGTGCAGCGGCACCAGGATCACGCCGAAGCCGAGCCGCATCCGCGTGGTGCGCTGGCTGATCGCGGCGAGCACCATCTCCGGCGTCGGGCAATGGCCGATCTCGATGAAGAAGTGCTGCTCGGTGATCCAGAAGTACTCGAAGCCGGCCTGCTCGCCCGCGACGGCCTGCTCGATGCTGTTCCAGAACGCCTCGCGCTCCGAGGTCGCGGTCCAGGGCTTGGGCAGCTGGATCTGCGTCATCAGGCCGAATTTCATGCGTTCCCCGCCTCGAGTCCCGCGCCCAGGCTAGAGACGCCCGGAGCGGCCGTCCATGCCCTTTCGGGGCGCCGACCGCCGCCCTAGCATCGCGGCACGGAGGGGCCACGCCGATGTCCAAGCACGACTTCACCGCCGCCGAGTTCGCCGATCGCCTGGCCCGCGCGCGCCGCGCGGTCGCCGCGGCCGGCCTCGACTGGATGGTGCTGTTCCATCCGGTCTCGATCCTGTGGCTCACCGGCGGCGAGGCGAAGTCCTACCGCGCCTTCCAGTGCCTGCTGCTGGCCGCCGACGAGCGTCCGCTCACCCTGCTGACCAACGGCGCGGACGTCGCGGAATGGCGGGACGACTCGCTGGCGGACGAGGTGCACGGCTGGGGCGGGCCGGAGCCGGAGGACCCGGTCGACGCCTTCGCCCGCCTCGCCCGCGACAAGGGGCTTCTCGGCGCCCGCGTCGGCATCGAGGTGCCGGGCTTCTACCTGCATCCGCACCACTACGTGCGCATCAGGGACCTGCTGGGCGCGGCGCTGGTGGCCGAGCCCTCCAACCTCATCCATGCGCTGAAGGCGGTGAAGTCGCCGGCCGAGCTCGCGCTGGTGCGCGAGGCCGCGGCGCGCGCCGACGCCGCCATGCGGGCGCTGTTCGCCGCCGTCGCCGAGGGGCGGATGGAACTCGAGCTGGCGGCGGAGGCGCATCGTGCGCTGCTCGCCTCCGGCTGCACCCTGCCTGCCAGCCAGATGAACCTCGTGACCGGCGAGCGCCTCTGCTACCCGATCGGCGGGCCGACCCGGCGGCGCCTCCGGCGCGGCGATGCCGGGACGGTCGAGATCGGCGCGGCGTACAAGCGCTACACCGCCACGCTCGGCCGGCAGTTCAGCCTCGGCGAGCCTGCCGCGCGGGTCCGCGAGATCTTCGCCGTCGTCGAGGAGGCGGGCGAGGCCATGATGGCCGCGATCCGCGACGGCGTGCCGGCGGCGGAGCCGCACGAGGCGGCGAAACGCGTGATCGCGCGGGCGGGGCTCGACCGCTACCGGCTGCACACCTCGGGCTACGGGCTGGTGCCGGGATTCCCGCCCTCCTGGGGCGATCCGACGATCAACCTGTTCGGCGGCAGCGCCGCGGTGCTTCGCGCCGGCATGGTGGTGACCGTCGAGCCGCCGGTGTTCATCCACGAGGAGCGCGTCGGCGCGCGGATCATCGACAACGTCATCGTGACCGAGACCGGCTGCGAGCGGCTCTCCGCTCTGCCGCGCGACCTCGCCGTGCTCGGTTGAGGCCCCGACGGCGCGCGGCGGCTTGCGCTCGACGCCGAGCCGCTGCCTGGCGGCCGGGCGCGCGTCACCGCGCCGGTGCGCGCCGAGCGCGGCAGATGGGGACACGCCGCCCGCGAGGCCGGCATCCGGAACTCCGGCGCGGGCGGGGGCGGGCCTCGGGCGCCGGAGGACACCGCACGCGAAGGGCATCATCGCCGTCCACCCATCCGGGGCAACCCCAGACCGCCGGGGGCAGCGCCACGCCTCACGCCCGCCACCGATCCCCCCAACCGGACGGACGTGACGTGGGGCGCGCTTTGCGGCAGGGCGCCGGGCGGCCTAGGCTGCGCGCAAGGCAGCCGCGGAGGCGAACATGGCAAGCGACGTCGGCATGATCGGGCGGCGCGGTGCGGCGGCGCTGGCCGTCGCCGCGGGCGCGGCGGCGGCCCATTCCGCGGCGGCCCGGGCGCAGGGAGGCGGAGCGGGCGCCTATCCGACCCGGCCGATCCGCATCATCGTTCCCTTCGCGGCGGGCGGCACCACCGACATCGTGGCCCGCGCCCTGGCGGAACGACTCGCCGCGCAGCTCGGCCAGCCGGTGGTGGTGGAGAATCGCGGCGGCGCCGGCGGCGTGGTCGCCGGCGAGACCTTCGCGCGCTCCGAGCCGGACGGCCACACCCTGCTCGTCGCCACCGCCTCGCTGGTCGCGATCAACAAGGCGCTGCGGCCGAACCTGCCCTTCGATCCGGACGCGGAATTCGTGCCGATCGCGCTGCTCGCCCAGCAGCCGAACGTGCTCGTGGTCAATCCGCGCGTGCTGCCCCAGGTGCACACGTTGCAGGACCTCATCGCGCAGGCGAAGGCGCGGCCGGGGCAGCTGAATTACGCCTCGGCCGGCACCGGCACCCAGCTCCACCTCACCGGCGCGATGCTCGCCGCCGAGGCCGGGATCGACATCGTGCACGTGCCCTATCGCGGCGCCGGCCCGGCGGTGGCCGACCTGATCGCCGGGCAGGTGCCGATGATGTTCGACGGGCTGGGCAGCGCCCTGCCGCATCTGCGCGCGGGGACGCTGCGCGCCATCGCCGTCGCCGCGGAGGCGCCGCACCCGGCGCTGCCGGAGGTGAGACCGGTGGCGGAGACGCTGCCGGGCTTCCTCTCGACCAACTGGACCGGCCTGTTCGGCCTGCGCGGCACGCCGGCGCCGGTGCTGGACCGGCTCGAGGCGGAGACGCGCAAGGCGCTGGAGACGCCGGAGGTGCGGCGCCTCTTCGCCGAGCGGGCCTTCGATCCGATGCCGATCCCGCGCGACGGGCTGCCCGCCTTCCTCGAGGCCGAGCGGCGCCGCTGGAGCGAGGCGGTGCGGCGCTCCGGCGCCCGCGTCGAGTAGGCCGCGCCGCCGCCGCGGCGCGCGACGGGGACGCGGCCGCGCAAGAAGGCGGTGCCGATCTCGGCGACAAGGGCCTCGAAGCCCTGGTCCCAGCCTGCTCCTCGGCGTAGAGGGCGCCGTGGCGGTCGCCGATCCAGCCGATGCGCCGGGCCGGTGGGTGCGCAGCGCGACCGGCGCCGGGTCCGCACCGGCCGCGCCGAGCAGGCGCTGCGTCTCCTCGACGGCCGCGACGAGCCGGCATTGCGCGGCCTCGGGACGGGGGCGGGCCGGGATTCGACCTGATCCCGCGCGTCCGGTCGCGACCGGCCAAGGCGGCGCGGCCGATGCGGGTGAGCGAGATCCACGCGCGCCGTCCGTCGGCGGAGTCGATGGCGACGCAGCAGGCCGCGCCCTCGAGCCGGCGCAAGATCCACGGCAGGTGCCCCTGATCCAGGCCGGGCCGCGGCGCCAGCTCGGCCGCCGTGCAGCGCCGGCGCCTGCGTGGGCTCGTGGATCAGGCGCGCCTCGGCGAGCGGCAGGCCGCCGCCGAGCAATCCGGGCCGCGTTCCGCCGAGGCGCGGGGTGTAGAAGCGCCCCAACGCGCGCAGGGCCGCGATGCGCGATTCGAGGTCCCGGGCCGCCGGGCCGCTCGGCAGGGCGCCGCCCGCCGCTCGGCCTCCGCCTCGGGGCGAGGGCCCTGCCCTGGGTGTTTGCCTGGGTCAAGAACGCGGCCGCGCCGCGCCTCCTCCGCCATCGCCCCGCAACGTCGCGCTCGGTCGCCCCCGCCGGAGGTGCCAGGGCGGGCCCGACCGGCCCCGGGCGGCGCGCCGCACGGGTTCCGGCCCCGCATCGCGGGCATCGACCCGACAGGCCGGCGCATCGCGGCGCCTCCGGAACCGGGGGGAAGACGCGGCCGTATTGCCCGCTTTCTTGCCGTCGCCCGAAGTGCGATATGTGCGCCCGACCGCCGGTCGTCGCGCCGGCCAAGGGGGCGCAGCCGCGGCATGCCCGTAGTCCTGATCCTCGACGACCGGGTCACCAACCGGAACATCTACTCGCGCCTCGCCGAATCGGTCGGCGACGGCGTGACGGTGGAGGCGTTCGGCGACGCCGAGGAGGCGCTCGACTGGATCGAGCGCAACCCGGTGGACCTGATCATCACCGACTACAAGATGCCGCGCATGGACGGATCGGAATTCGTCCGCCGCGTGCGCGCCAAGCCGCCCTGCGCCGACGTTCCGATCGTCGTCATCACCGCCTACAACGACCGCAGCTACCGCCTCAGCGCGCTGGAGGCGGGGGCGACCGACTTCCTGCTCAGCCCGGCGGACCGCTACGAGTTCACGACGCGCGTGCGCAACCTGCTCGAGCTGCGCCGCCAGCAGCAGATCGTCAAGCAGCGCGCCAACACGCTGGAGCGCGAGCTCGAGCGCAGCGAGCGCTCGCGCGAGGCGCTGCTGCGCAACAGCCGCGAGTCGCTGGCGCAGGTGATCGACACCGTTCCGGCGATGATCAGCGCCGCCGACCGCGACGGGCGCTGCGTCTTCGTCAACGCCTACCACGCGGCGCTCGCCGGCTCGACGACGACCGACCTGGTCGGCCAGGACCCCGGCGAGCCGTTCGGGCGCGCGCACGCCGAGCGCAGCCGCGCCCTCGACCGGCTGGTGTTCCAGTCGGCCGAGCCCCTGCCGAGCTACGAGGAGGAGATCCTCGACGCCAACGGCGTGCGCCGGGTGTTCCTCACCACCAAGGCGCCGCTGCGCGACGCCGACGGCACGGTGGTGAGCGTGCTGACCACCGCGCTCGACATCACCGACCGCAAGCTCGCGGAGAGCCGGCTGCGCCACCTCGCCCACCACGACGGGCTCACCGACCTGCCCAACCGCGTGCTGCTGCGCGAGCGGCTGCAGCGCGAGCTGGCGCGCAGCCGGCGCGGCGGGCGGGGCTTCGCGCTGCACTTCCTCGACCTCGACCGGTTCAAGGCGGTCAACGACGCGCTCGGCCACCACCTCGGCGACCGGCTGCTGTGCCAGGTGGCGGACCGGGTGCGATCCCTGGCGCGGGCCGGAGACACGGTGGCGCGGCTCGGCGGAGACGAATTCGCCATCCTCCAGGCCGGCGTGGACAATCCGGAGGACGCCGCCGCGCTGGCGCGCCGGACCATCGCCGCGCTGGCCGAGCCGTTCCTCTCCGACGCGCAGGAGTTCCGCCTCAGCGCCAGCATCGGCATCACGCTGCACCCCCGGGACGGCGCCGACGCGGACGAGCTGCTGCGCAACGCCGACCTCGCCATGTACCAGGCGAAGGAGGAGGGGCGCGACGTGTTCCGCTTCTTCGCGGCCGACATGGACCGCCGCGCGCGGGAGGCGGTGGCGCTGGAGGCGGAGCTGCGCGCCGCCCTGGCGCGCGGCCAGTTCGTCGTGCACTACCAGCCGCAGGTCAACCTGCGCACCGGCCAGATCGTCGGCGCCGAGGCGCTGCTGCGCTGGCAGCGCCCCGGCGGCACCCTGGCGCGGCCCGCGGACTTCCTCGCCCTGGCCGAGGAGACGGGGCTGATCGGGCCGATCAACGAGTGGGTGCTGCGCACCGCCTGCGCCGAGGCGGTCGCCTGGCAGCGCGAGGGCCTGCCGCCGCTCCGCGTCTCGGTCAACCTCTCGCCGGTGCAGTTCCGCAAGCACGACGTGCGGCGGATCGTCGTCTCGGCGGTGGAGGCGAGCGGCCTCGATCCGCTGCTGCTCGACCTCGAGCTGACCGAGGGCATCCTGCTCGAGAACGACGAGCGGGTGGCGGCGGTGCTGCGCGACCTGCGCCGGCTCGGCGTGCGGTTCTCGATCGACGATTTCGGAACCGGATACTCCTCGCTCAACTACATCAAGAACTTCCCCGTGGACCGGCTGAAGATCGACCAGTCCTTCATCCGCAACCTGCGCACCGATCCATCCGACACGGCGATCGTCCGGGCGATCATCAACCTCGGGCACAGCCTGGGGCTCGGCGTCATCGCCGAGGGGGTGGAGACGGTGGAGCAGGTGACGCAGCTCATCGCGGAGGGCTGCGACGAGATCCAGGGCCACTACTACAGCCAGCCGATCGGGACCCGCGAGCTGCAGGCGCTGGTGCGGCGGATGAACGCCGTTCCGCCCGCGCCGCCGCCGCGCCCCGCCTGACCGGCGCGATGCCGGGCAGCCGCGGCGGAGAGCGGCTGCGGGCGGCCTCGCCGCCGGGCGCGCAGCCGGAGGTTGCTCCCCGGGCGATGCCGTCGCGCGCTGCGGACGGCGGCGCGCGGCGCGGCCCCGTCCCGGCAGACGGCGGAAGGGAGCAGGGAGGGCTTCCGTCCGTCGGCGGGGCGGCGCAGCCCCCGCTCCGCTGCAGCCGGGACGTGCGAAGCCTGGGGCCTTCCGCGGATCAATCTGCTAGACATGGCCTATGAACGCGACGACTGCCGCATCCGAGTCGGGCAGCGTCGGCACCGCGCCGCTGCCGCCATCCCGGGGGCTGCGGGCGCGGCTCGCCGCGCGCCTGAGCAACCGGCCGGACACCGAGCACGAGATGAGCCGCAACCGGCTCGTCTTCGCCCTGCTCATCGCGGTCTACACCGTGGTCCTCGCCGATGCGGCCGCCGGCCCGATCCTCGCCGTGCTCGGCGTCTATTTCTGCCTCGCCTTCGGCGTCGTCGCCCATCTGCTGGCGCGGCCGGGGATCTCCCAGCCGCGGCGTGCGGTGGCGCTCGCGCTCGACATGGCCTTCCTCTCGGCCGTCCTGCACCTCGGCGGCGAGACGCTCGCGCTGTTCTACTTCATCTATCTCTGGGTGATCCTCGGCAACGGCTTCCGCTTCGGCATCCCCTGGCTGCGCGCGAGCATGGCGGCGGGGCTGCTGGCCTTCGGCGCCGTCGTCCTGTCCACCGAGTTCTGGTGGAACCAGATCCACCTCTCGATCGGCCTCTGGCTCGGCATGCTGATCGTGCCGGGCTACGCCGGCACCCTGATCCGCAAGTTGGAGCAGGCGCGCCGGCAGGCGGAGCAGGCGAACGAGGCGAAGACGCTGTTCCTGGCGAGCGTCAGCCACGAGCTGCGCACCCCGCTCACCGCCATCATCGGCATGGGCGGGCTGCTCGCCGAGACGCGCCTCGAGCCGGCGCAGCAGGAGATGACGCGCACGATCGGGAGCGCGGCCAAGTCGCTGCTCGGCCTGATCGACGGCATCCTCGACTTCTCGCGCATCGAGGCCGGCGACGTGCGGGTCGAGACGGTGGAGTTCGAACTGCTCGACCTGCTCGACGAGGTGCGGCGCCTGGTCGCGGTGGCGGCGGCGGAGAAGGGTCTGGTGCTGGCGCTGCACGTCACGCCGCGCACCCCGCTCCGCCTGCGGGGCGACCGCCGGCACCTGCAGGAGATCCTGACGAACCTCGCCGGCAACGCGGTGAAGTTCACCGCCGCCGGCAGCGTCGTGCTCGCCGCCGACCTCGCGGCCCCGGAGGCCGGCGGGCGGCTGATGCTGCGCTTCGAGGTGAGCGACACCGGCATCGGCATCGCGCCGGAGGCCACCGAGCGGGTGTTCGAGAGCTTCACCCAGGCGGACGCCTCGATCCTCAACCGCTTCGGCGGCACCGGCCTCGGCCTCGCCATCTGCCGACGGCTGGTCGAGTTGCACGGCGGCCGCATCGGCGTGGAGAGCCAGCCCGGGATCGGCAGCACCTTCTTTTTCACCTTTGCCCTCGAGGCCGCCGAGGCGACCGAGGCGGGGCCGCCCCTGCCCGGGGGCCTTCGCGTCCTGCTCCTCGCCGGCGAGCGCGGGACGGAGCTCGAGGATCGCCTCGCCGCGCTCGGCGTCGGCTGTCGCAGGCTGGGTAGCGTGGCGGAGGCGGTGGCGCTGCTGCGCGGCGCCGCGCGGCCGGCCGCGGACGCCGCCGAGGAGCAGCGGATCCTGCTGCTCGACCCTCGGGGCCTCGGCGCCGAGCCCCAGGCGCTCGCGACCACGCTGCACGGGCTCGCCGCGGGCGGCGCGTCGGCCTCCGGCGCAGCCAGCGGGCTGCGCATCGTCCTGGTGGACGAGGCGGCGGCACAGCCCGGCGCGGAGCTGCCACGGGCGCTCGCGGTGCGGCGCGACTTCGTCACCGTGGTGCCGCCCGCGCCGGAGGCCGACACGCTGCGTCGCGCGCTGCGGATCGCCCGCGGCGCGGCGACGGCGGCCGCGGAGGCGGCCCGCGCTGCCGAGCCGCTGCGCGGCCCTGCGCGGCCGCTGCACGTCCTGGTGGCCGACGACAACCGCGTCAACCGGCGGGTGGTCGAGCGCATCCTGCAGAGCGCGGGCCACTCCTGCCAGCTCGTCTCGAACGGCGAGGAGGCGCTCGACGCGCTGGAGTCCGGGGCGTTCGACCTGGTGGTGATGGACCTCAACATGCCGGTGATGGATGGCATCGAGGCGGTCAAGCTCTACCGCATGATGGCGCTCGGCCAGCGGCATGTGCCGGTGATCGGGCTGACCGCCGACGCCACGCCGGAGGCGACGGCCCGCTGCCTCGAGGCGGGCATGGACGCCTGCGTGATCAAGCCGGTCGAGCCCCAGCGCCTGCTCGAGGTGATCGAGTCGGTGAGCGGGTCGCGGGCGGACGCCGCCGGGGCCGAGGCGCCGCCCGGCGCTTCCGCGGCCGACGGAACCCCGGCGGCGCAGGAGGCCGCGCGATGGGATGCGGCTGCGCCGGCGGTGACGGAGATCGCCTCGCATCCCCGGTTCCGGCCCGCCGGCTCGCCGCTGGCGGTGGACGAGAACACGCTCGCGGACCTGGAGGCGCTCGGCGGCGCGGACTTCCTCGCCGGGCTGATCGACGACTTCCTCGCCGAGGCGGAGGGGTTGGTGCGCGACCTGGCGAACGCCGTGGCCGAGGGCGACACGGCGCGGTTCCGCCAGCAGTCGCACGCGCTCGGTAGCGGCGCCTCGAACATCGGCGCGCGCGGCCTGGGCGAGCTGTGCCGCGCGGGCCAGCAGATGCGCGCGGCCGAGATCGCCGCGCGCGGCCCGAGCCACATCCAGCGCCTGCAGATCGAGCTGGAGCGCGTCGGTCGCGCGCTCGCGCCCTATCGCAGCGGCGCGGTGCCGGGCGAGGCCGGCGGCAGCGGCCAGCCGGGATAGGCGGCCGCGCCATGCATCCCCCCCGCCCGCCGGGCGACCGGCGGGCCCCCTCTCCCGCGGCGTGCCGGGCAGCGGCCGCTAGAGCCGTTTTCGCGCGGCTGAGCTCGCGGCAACGGCTCCCGCGCGCTGTTTGCCGAGCCGATCCACGCTCCCGGCGGTTTCCACCGTCCGCGACCGGCTCTACTCGGCGGCGAGCGCCGGCGCGGCCGGGGTGAGGCCGTTCATCCGCCGGTCCTGCGCCGCGGTCAGCCGAGCCATCTTGCGCAGGTCGGACTCGCCCAGGTTGATCGCCGCCTCGGCCCAGAGATCGACGATGTCGCGCAGCTCCTCGATCGTGATCGGATTCACCCGGCGGCGCGCCTTCTGCGCGAAGTAGAGCGCGTTGTGCTTGCGCGTGTTGCGCTCGATGTACTCCTCGACGGCCGCCTCGCCCATACCGTCCTCGGCGAGGATGTCGACCACGCCCATCTCGTGCAGCTCCTCCGCGGTGTACACGCGGCCGCTGAGGATCATCTTCTCCGCCCGCGCGCGGTCGAGGCGGCGCGCGAGGAAGCTCACCGCGCCCATGCCGGGGAACATGTTGAACAGGATCTCGGGCAGGCCCAGCTTCGCGCTCTTCTCCGCCACGATCAGGTCGTAGGAGAGCGCGCACTCGAAGCCGCCGCCGAGCGCGTCGCCCTGCACGAGCGCCATGGTCACGACCGGAACGTCGAAGGCGACGTGGTTGCGGTGGATCGCCTCGACCGCGACGTGGCCGTAGTGCCGCAGCGCCGCGAGGTCGCCCTTGCGGATCAGCTCGCCGAACAGGCCGAGGTCGCCGCCGAGGTTGAAGATCCCCGGCACGCGCGAGCCCATGACGAACCAGTCGAAGGGCCGCTCGCCGCCCTGCGCGCGCGCGGCGAACAGGCGCTGGATGTCGGACTGCATGGCGCTGATGTCCTGCATCAGTGCCATCGTGTAGCTCGGCCGTCCGGTGGGGCGCTGCCAGGCCCAGAAGCAGCGGTGCTCGGTGTCGAGCGCGACCTCGAGGTTGTCGTAGCGCAGCGCCGCGACCTCGAGATGCGCCGGCGCGAAGGAGCCGGCGCCCGGCACGCCGAGCCGCGGCCCGACCTCGGCGCCGCTCGAGGTCCGGGCCGGCTCGCTGGTGAGGATCGTCGGCTTGTGCAGGTAGGTCATGACTCGCTCCTTCGGGGGTGTTTGCAGCGGGTTTCCGAGGCACCGCGCCGGCGGTTGTGGTGCCGCGCAGGCTGGGCAACCTTACGCGCGGTCCGGCCCCGATCCTGCGCGGATTTCGAGAAAGAAACGACACCGTAGCGGCTTCGCGCGAGTCGGGATTGACGCTACAACACCAAATTTCACGCATTGTTGATCAGTGCCCGGAGAACCCCTGCGGAACGCGGGCAGGCTGGCCATGCCTGAACGATGCCCTGCCCGGCGCACGGCGGTGTGACGTGCGTCCGCGGGCGGCGGTGCAGCCGTCGCGCGGGGGGCACGACAGGGAAGCGCGCCCGTCGCAGGCCGCCATCGGCGGTCACCGCCGCTGCGCGTGGCGTGCCAGGGGCGATCCACCGGCGCGCTCTCGCGTCCCGGTGGGGAAGGCAGGCGGCCGCGTCGCCGCATGGTGCGGTCGCGAGCCGGGCGCTGGCGCCCCAGGCGCGCCGCGCCTGCCGGCCGGTTCAGCCGCGCGCCGAGTCGGTAAGCGACCCGAGCGCCGCCTCGACCCCGCCCGGCGCGTGCGGCACGCCGTTCAGCCGCAGCGCCATCTCGACCGCGCCGAGCGTGCCGATCACCATCGGCTCGTTCAGGTCGCCGAGATGGCCGATGCGGAACACCTGGCCGCCGAGCCGCCCGAGTCCGCCGCCGGTGGAGACGTTGAACCGCTGCAGCGCGGTGCGCCGCACCGCCTCGGCGTCGTGGCCCGGCGGCATGAGGACGGTGGTGACGGAGTCCGAGCAGCGCGCGGGGTTGGTGCAGAACAGCCGCGGCCCGTCGTTGCCGGACCAGCGCTGGACGCAGGCGCGCACGGCGCGCGCGAGGCGCGCGTGGCGCGCGAACACCTGGTCGAGACCCTCCTCCTCGATGAGGCGGAGCGACTCCTTGAGCCCGTAGAACAGCGCGATCGGCACCGTGCCGACGAAGCTGCGGTGCCTGCGGCCGAGCATGTTCGTCCAGTTGAAGTAGTGCCGGGGCAGGCGCGCCTCGCGGTGTGCCGCCATGGCCTTCTCGGAGACCGCGGTGAAGCTGAAGCCGGTCGGCAGCATCAGCCCCTTCTGGCTGCCGCCGACCGCGACGTCCACGCGCCACTCGTCCATCCGGAAGTCGAAGGAGGCGAGCGAGGAGATGGTGTCGGCGAGCAGCAGCGCCGGATGGCCGGTCTCGTCGAGCGCCGCGCGCACCTCCTCGACCGGCAGCATCAGGCCGGTCGAGGTCTCGTTGTGCACGGCGCAGACGCCCTTGATGGCGTGGGCGCGGTCCGCGGCGAGCGCCGCGCGCACCGCCGCCATCTCGACGCCGCGCCGCCAGTCGGCCGCCACCGTCTGCACCGCGAGTCCGAGGTCGCGCGCCATCTGCGCCCAGCCTTCCGAGAAGTAGCCGGTCTCGAGCATCAGCAGGCGGTCGCCGGGCGAGAACAGGTTGACCAGGCTCGCCTCCCAGGCGCCGTGGCCGGAGGCGGTGTAGAGGAACACCTCCTGGCGCGTCTTGAGCACGCGCTTCAGGCCGGCCACGCAGTCCGCGTAGAGGGCGAAGAAGTCGTCGTCGTTGAAGTCCACGCTGTTGTGCGCGCAGGCGAGAAGCACCGAGTCCGGGATGTTGGTCGGGCCCGGATTGGCGAAGAACAGGCGGCCGCGCGGCTTGCGCGCGGGAGGCGTGTCGGTCTGGGCGGTCATGCGGGCGGGTCCTCTCGCGAGGCGCGCAGGATAGGCGCCGCCCGGGGCGGTGGAAAAGGCGGGGCAGGCCGGGCGACGGCGACCCCGCCGGCGGCGTCACGCCCGCGGCGGCGGTTGCGCCCGGTCGAAGCCGGGACGCGGGATGAGGTCCATCAGCATGCAGGCGAGCCCGCCGTCCACCAGCAGCTCGGCGCCGTTCACGTAGGCGGCGCGCTCGCTCGCGAGGAACAGCACGGCGTCGGCGATGTCCGCCGGCTCGGCGATGCGCCGGAGCGGGACCATCGCCTTGCGGCGCTCCTCGACCCCCGGCACGGCGTAGAAGGCCCGCGACATCGGCGTGCGCACCAGGCCCGGGCAGACGGCGTTGCTGCGGATGCCCCAGGGGCCCCACTCGGCGGCGATCTGGCGCGAGAGCATGGCGACGGCCGACTTGCTCGCGCTGTAGGCGCCGCTGTTGGTCTGCGGCTCGAGCGCGGCGATCGAGGCGACGTGCACCATGCTGCCCCGCCCGCGCTCGCGCATCTGCCGCCCGAAGGCCTGGGCGCAGAGCAGGTAGCCGGTCAGGTTGACCGCGAGCACCTGGTTCCAGTCGGCGAGCGGGAGCGCGTCCAGCGGCCCGGGGCGCAGGATGCCGGCGTTGTTGACCAGCACGTCGGCCCCGCCGAGCCGCTTCGCGACCTCCGCCGCGGCGGCCTCGACCGCCGCGGGGTCGGTGGTGTCGCAGGCGAGGCCGATGGCCTCCGCGCCGCCCGCGCCGCGCAGCGCCGCGGCGGCCTCCTCGGCGCCGGCGCCGTCGCGGTCGAGCAGGGCGACGCGCGCGCCGGCCGCGGCGAAGCCCGCGCCGATCGCGCGGCCGATGCCGCCGGCGCCGCCGGTGACGACGCAGGCGAGGCCCTGGAGACGAAGCCAGTCCGCCATGGCGTGGGTCCTCCCTTCCCGATCATGCGCGCGGCGGCTGCGCCGCCGGCACCGTCGCCGCGCCGCGCGCCGCGGGCGCCGTGGCGGTCCGGCCGCGGACCTCCAGCAGCCCGGCGATGCCGCGCGGCAGGAACAGCATGAAGAGCACCAGGAGCAGGCCGTAGACCAGCGGCGCCGCGCCGATGAACTGCGTGCCGAAGGTCACGCGCAGCGTCTCGTCGAGCCCGATGGTGAACAGCGCCCCCATGGTCGGGCCGAGCGGGCTGTACATGCCGCCGGCGATCGCGCCGAACACGATCTGCAGCGAGATGCCGAGGCCGGCGAGCGACTCCGGGTTGAGGTACATCCGGTACTGCGCGGTCAGCCCGCCTGCGAGGCCGGCGAGCGCGGTCGAGATCAGCGTCACCTTGAGCTTCTCCCGCGCCACGCGGATGCCGATCGAGGCCGCGGCGTCTTCGTCCTCCGCCACCGCGGCGAGCGCCTTCGAGGTCATCGAGCGGTCGAGCAGCCGCCAGGCGAGCAGCCCGCAGGCCCAGGCGAGCAGCCCCAGCCACCAGAACCCGGCCTTGCCGAGCTGCATCGCCGCCAGCGCCTCGCCCGGCGGCGCCTGGTCCGGCGTCATGCCGAGCGAGCCCCCGGTGACCGAGCGCGTCGCGGTGACCAGGATGCGCACGATTTCCCCGGCGGCGAGGGTGACGAGGGCGAAGTAGTGCCCGACGACGCGCAGCCGGAAGGCGGGCCAGCCGAGCAGCGCGCCGGCGAGCGCGGCGAGCGCCACGCCGACCGGCAGGCCGATCCAGGGCGTGATCCCCTGGAAGTTCCACAGCAGCGCCATGGTGTAGGCGGCGATGCCGAGGAACGCGCCGTGCCCGAAGGAGACGAGCCCGAACCGCCCCATCAGCGCCCATGCGGTGCAGGCGAGCGCGACGAGAAGGGCGGTGATCGCGAGGTGCATGAAGTACTCGGGCGGCCCGAGCAGCGGCACGCAGGCGAGGGCGGCGAGGACGAGGAGCGGCAGGGCGAGGTCGCGCGTCATCGGGCGAACAGTCCCCGCGGGCGGAGGAACATCACGACGATGAAGAACGCGAAGGCGACGACGTAGGACATCTCCGTGTTCCACCAGAAGCCGCCGACCGAGACCAGAATCCCCATCAGGAAGGCCGCGAGGAAGCCACCCAGCATGTTGCCGAGGCCGCCCATGACGCAGATGATGAAGGTGATCGGCCCGAAGGAGAGGCCGACGAAGGGGTGCACGTCGAGCTGCACGACGAGCAGGCATGCGGCGAAGCCGGCGAGCGTGCCGCCGATCGCGGAGGTGACGAGGTAGCTCCGCCGCGGGTCCACCCCCATCAGCGGCATCACCTCCCGGTCGCGGGCGATGGCGCGGATCGCGGTGCCGACATAGGTGAACTTGAGGAAGGCCCAGAGCGCCGCCGCGCCGAAAAGCGCCGCGACGAAGGCGGCGAGCTTGGTCCCGGAGACGAAGACCTCGCCCACCTCCATCGGCGGCATCTCGACGCCGAGGCTGCGGAAGTCGGTCGAGAAGACCAGGGTCGCGCCGCCCTGCAGCACGAACAGCACGCCGCCCGTCGCCAGCACCTGGTTGATCGGCGGCGCCCCGAGCAGCGGGCGCACCACGAGCAGGTGCAGCGCGACGCCGAGCGCGGCGACGACCGGCAGGCAGGCGGCGAAGGCCAGGGCGAGCGGCCAGCCCGCCTGGGTGTGGAGGAACCACACCGCGTACATGCCGACCATCACCAGCTCCGCGTAGCAGAGCCAGATCACGTCCACGACGCCGAAGACCAGGTTGAGGCCGAGCACCGGCAGGGCGAACACCCCGCCGAGCAGCACCCCGTTCACCAGCGCCTCGAGGAGGAAGGGATCCATCAGTGCATCCCGAGATAGCTGCGGCGGATGGCCGGATCGGCGGCGAGGTCGGCGGCGCGGCCCGCGGCGACGACGCGGCCGGTCTCCAGCACGTAGGCGCGGTCCACGACGCGCAGCACCTGCGCCACGTTCTGCTCGACGATCAGCACCGTGAGCCCCTCCTCGCGGATGCGGCGGACCAGGGCGAAGACCTGCTGCACCACGATCGGCGCGAGGCCGGCGGAGGGCTCGTCGAGCAGCAGGATGCGCGGCCCCGACATCAGCGCGCGGCCGATCGCGCACATCTGCTGTTCGCCGCCCGAGAGCGTGCCGGCGGGCTGGCGGCGCCGCTCCGCGAGGCGAGGGAAGAGGGCGAAGACGTGCTCGCGGCGTTCGGCGAATCTCGCCCGCGCGCTCGGCGCGAAGGCACCGACCTTGAGGTTCTCCTCCACCGTCAGGTGCGGAAACAGGCGCCGGTTCTCCGGCACATGGGCGATGCCGAGCGAGGGCAGCGCGTGCGCTGGGACCGCCGTCAGGTCCTGCCCGCCGTAGCGCAGCGTCCCCGCCGTCGGGCGCAGCAGGCCGGAGATCACGCGGAGCAGCGTCGTCTTGCCCGCGCCGTTCGGGCCGACGACGCCCACCGCCTCGCCGGGCGCGACGTGCAGGTCCACGCCGAACAGCGCCTGGAAGTCGCCATAGCCGGCCCGGACTCCGGAGAGTTCGAGCCGTGCCGCCGCCGCATCGCCCGTATCCGGGGCGCGGTGCGTCGCCGCGCTCATGCGGCGCGCGCCTCGGGCGGACCGAGATAGACCTCCGCCACCTTCGGATCCTCCTGCGCCGCCTGCGGCGTGCCCTCGAAGATCACCGCGCCGTGGTCGAGCACCACCACGCGGTCCACGACCGAGAGCAGCACGCCCATGATGTGCTCGACCCAGACGATGGTGATGCCGCGCTCGTCGCGGATGCGCCTGAGCATGTCGGCAGCGGTGCGCATCTCCGCCGCGTCCAGCCCGCCGAGCGATTCGTCGGCCAGCAGCAGCCGCGGCCCCGTGGCGAGCGCGCGGGCGAGCTCCAGCTTCTTGAGCCCGGCCGCGCCCAGCCCCGCGGCGGTCGCGTGCAGATCGTCCGGAAGCTGCGCGAGGCGGAGCGCGTCGCGCGCCCGCGCCTCCGCCTCCGCCCGCGGGATCGCGCCGCCGGCGCCGTAATGCGCGGCGAGCACCGCGTTCTCGAGCAGCGTGAGGCGGCGGAAGGGGCGGGGAATCTGGAAGGTGCGGCCGATCCCGCGGCGGCAGACCTCGTCGGCCGGGCGGCCGGCGATCTCCTGCCCGTCGAACAGGACGCGGCCCGCCATCGGCCGCAGCGCGCCGGCGATGCAGTTGAAGGTCGTGCTCTTGCCCGAGCCGTTGGGTCCGAGGAGCCCCAGGATCTCCCCCTCCGCGACGGAGAAGGAGACCTGGTCTACGGCGGTGAAGCCGCCGAAGCGCTTCGTCAGACCCGCGACCCGGAGGAGCGGGGCGGCGCCGCTCACGAACGCAGGGCGAAGGGGCTGGAGGGCGGCAGCGGCAGCACCGGCGGGCCGCCGGCGATCGCGGTCGGCCACACGACGCGACCCCTGCCGCCCTCGAACTGCATCACCACCGGGAAGCTGCGCTCGTTCTGGCCCGACATCGGGTTGCCGGGTGGGACGAACTTCACGCCGTAGCCCTGGATGGTGCCGCCGACCGGGATGTCCACCTCGAGCGCCGCCTCGCGCAGCGCGTCGGCCGAAAGGCCGCCGGTCCTGCGCACGCTCGGCTTGAGCACGTGCTCGAGGAACACCCAGGTGTTGTTGAAGCCCATCGAGGCGTGCGCCGGCAGGTCGCGCACCCGGTGCTTGGCCTGATAGCGCTCGACGAAGACGCGGGCGAGGTCACCGACGCCAGGGCGGAGCTTCGACCAGTCGAGCATCTGCGTGCCGACCGGGTCGACGTTGTAGATGTGGTTCACGTCGTTGCCGAAGGTCTCGGTCAGGCGGTCGATCTGCGCATGCCCCGCGCCGTGGCCGATCAGCGCGCGGAAGCGCAGGCCCCCCGCCTTGGCCTGGCGTAGGAACAGGGTGATGTCGGGGTTGTAGCCGGTGTGCAGGACGACGTCGGGCCGCTCGCGCCGCAGCTTCGTCACCAGGGTCGAGAGGTCGGGCGCGCTGGCGCTGTAGCCCTCCTTGAGCACCAGTGGCATGTTCCTGCTGCGCGCCTGCGCCTCGATCGCCGCGGCGACCCCGGTGCCGTAGGGGCCGTCCTCGTAGATCGCGGCCAGCCGCACGCGCTCGGGCGGCATGCCGAGCCGCGCCTGCGCGTGCTCGTGCACGAAGGAGACGGAGGCCTCGCCGTACTGGTCGGAATGCACCGTGGGGCGGAAGACGTAGCGCAGGTTGCGGACCTTCAGCACCGCGACCGAGATCGCGCTGGTGATCCACATGACCTTCCGCGCCTGCTCGAAGCGCTGGGCCAGCGGCACGGCGTGGGCGGAGGAGTAGATCCCGGTGATGACCTCCAGCCGCTCCTGGCCGAGCAGGCGCTCGGCCTCGTTGATCGCGGTCTCGGTGCGGGACTGGCTGTCGGCGGTGACGGCCTGGACCGGGCGGCCGTCCACGCCGCCGCGCTCGTTGAACAGCTCGATCGCGACCTCGGCGCCCCAGAAGAGGGGCTGGCTGCCGGCGCCGGCGAAGGGGCCGGAGAGGTCGGTCATCACGCCGACGCGCAGCGGCTCGCCGCGCGCCGGCCCGCTCTGCTGCGCGCGGGCGGTGGCCGGCACGGTGGCGGCGAGGGCGCCGGCGGCGCCCGCCTGCAGCAGCCCGCGCCGGGTGGTTGCGCTGGCGTTGGGCATCGGTTCCGTTCCTCCCGGGCCTGTTCCCGGCCGGCGGTCGCCGCGCCCTCTCGACGGAGCGCCGATGCCGCGGTCGGGCAGCAAAGGACGTGCGCCATCGCCCCGTCAAGCCAGGAGGGCGGGGCCGTCGCATCCGCTCCGCGCATCGGCGCAGGCGCGGCCCGCCGGCATCCCCGTTTCGGCATGGCTGGCGCGCCGATTCGCGCCGGCCGGCCGCATTGACCCGTTCCGGGCGGCGGCGCAGTCTCGCGCGGAACCGTACGGACAGGCCCGCCGATGACCACACCCGGTGCCGCCCCTGCCGGCCCCGAGGCGCCGCTGTCGCGCCGCCAGGACGTCCGCATCTGCGCCCTGATCGGCTGCGGGCACTTCCTCAGCCATTTCTACATGCTCTGCCTGCCGCCGCTGTTCCTCGCCTGGCGGGCGGAGTTCGAGGTCTCCTACGCGACCCTCGGCCTCGCCACCGCGGTGATGAGCGCGACCACCGCGGCGCTGCAGACGCCGATGGGCTTCTGGATCGACCGCCACGGCGCGCGGCCCTTCCTGGTCGGCGGCACGCTGCTGATGGCGCTGTCGGTCTCGGCGATGGCGTTCGCGCCGGCCTTCTGGATGATCGTGGCGCTGGCGCTGCTCTCGGGGGTGGGGAACTCGGTGATCCACCCGGCGGACTACGCCATCCTCGCCGGCAGCGTGAACAAGTCGTTCATGGGACGCGCCTTCGCGCTGCACACCTTCAGCGGCAATCTCGGCTTCGCCCTGGCGCCGCCGGTCATCGCCCTGCTGATGACCGTGATGGGCTGGCGCGCCGCCCTGCTGCTCGTCGGCCTGCTCGGCGTGCCCGTCGTCGCGGCGATCCTGTGGCAGAGCCGCATCCTGCGCGACCAGGCGAAGCCGGCGCCGAAGCCGGCCGGCGAGGCGGGCGCGGAGACGGCGCCGAGCGGGCGGGCGCTGCTGCTGTCCAGGCCGATGCTGCTGTTCTTCGGCTTCTTCCTGCTCACCGCGATGGCCGGGTCCGGCGTGCAGAGCTTCGTCATCGCCGTGCTCGGCCAGATCTGGGGCACGCCGGTCGCGGTCGGCTCGATGGTGCTCACCGGCTACATGGTGGGCGCGACCCTGGGCACGCTGGTCGGCGGCTGGGTGGCGGACCGGACGCGGCGCAGCCTGGTCGGCTTCGTCGTCCTGCTGACGCTGGTGGCGATGGCGCTGCTGCTCGCGCTCGGCCTGGTGCCGATGCCGGAGGTGCTGATGCCGGTGGTGGCGACGGCGGCGGGCCTCGCGCTCGGCTCGTCGCGCACGCCGCGCGACGTGATGCTGAAGGACGCCTCGCCGCCGGGGCAGATCGGCAAGGTGTTCGGCTTCGTCTCCTCCGGCCTGCCGCTGGGCTCGGCGATCATGCCGGTGCCGATGGGGGTGCTGATCGACCTCGGCCATCCGGAGCTGGTGCTGCCGGCGGTGGCGGGACTGCTCGGCCTGTCGCTGCTCTGCATGGGCGGGGCGGAGGGCGCCGCGCGGGCGGTCCGGAAGGCCGCAGCGGCGGCACGCCCGGCGCCGGCCGCCGCGCGCACGATGGCGGCCGAGTAGCCTTCCCGAAGCTCCGCCTGCGGAGCGCGCCCCCTGGCGGCGGCCTCCCTCGCTGCGTGCGTCCGGCGACGCCCCGCTGACCCCCCTCCAGGTGTGTGCCGGACGGATGCCGGCCTCGGGGCGCCTGGCGAGAGGCGGTGCCGTGGCAACCGGAACCATGCCGGCGCGCGCGGAGCTAGAGCCGATCGCGGACGGCTGGAAACCGCCGGGAGCGTGAACCGGCCCGGCACACGACGGCAGGAGCCGTTGCCGCGAGCACAGCCGAGCGAAAACGGCTCTCGCCGCGCGCCATGGCGCGGTGTGCGACCGCCACCTACCCGTGCGCGAGCTTCAGCCCCGCGACGCCGGCGAGGATCAGCACCAGGCAGAGGATGCGCAGCGGCGTTGCCGGGTCTCCTTCCACGGCCATGCCCCAGAGCGCCGCGCCGGCCGCGCCGATGCCGGTCCAGACCGCGTACACCGTGCCGATCGGCAGCACCTGCAGGGCTCGCGACATGCAGTAGAAGCTGACCGCCATGGCGGCGAGGGTGGCGAGGCTCCAGCTCAGGCGGGTGAAGCCGTCGGTGTATTTCAGGGTCACGGTCCAGACGACCTCGGACAGGCCGGCGACCGAGAGCCAGAGCCATTCCGGTGCGAAGGGCGTCATGCGGCGCCGATCCGGGCGAGGCGGCGGCACGGCCACGGGATCAGCGCGGCACCGCGGCGCGGGCCGCGCCGGCGATCGCGAGCACTGGCCGCCAGGCGGTGGCGGGCGAAGGAGGCCGAGCTCCTTCCGGCCGGGTCGGGCCGCTCTTCAGGCCCGCCTCGCCCCATCGGGCGTGCCATCCGGCCTCGCGGGACAGCCGGGCGGCGCCACCGAGGCGCCGCACGCCGATCGCCCCCAAGGGCCCCATCAGCGCCGCGACGCGCCGCCCTTCCCGCCGCCGCGCTACGCCGCCTGCCGCTCGAACGCCCCCTGGCGCACCAGCTCCTCGGCGATCTGCACGGCGTTCAGCGCCGCGCCCTTGCGCAGGTTGTCGGCGACGCACCAGAAGGCGAGGCCGTGCGGCACGGTCGGGTCCTTCCGCAGGCGCGAGACGTAGACCGGGTCCTCGCCCGCGATCTCGACCGGCGTCGCGTAGCCGCCGTCGTCGCGCCGGTCGAGCACCGTCACGCCCGGCGCGGCGCGCAGCGCCTCCCAGGCCTGCTGCTCGGTGATCGGGCGCTCGAACTCGACGTGCACCGCCTCGGCGTGGCCGATGAACACCGGCACGCGGACGCAGGTCGCCATCACCGCGATGTCGGGGTCGAGGATCTTCCGCGTCTCGACCGCCATCTTCCACTCCTCCTTGGTCGAGCCGTCCTCCAGGAACCGGTCGATGTGGGGGATGACGTTGAAGGCGATCTGCTTGGTGAACTGCTCCGGCCTCGGCGAATCGTTCACGAACACGCCCCGGGTCTGCGACCACAGCTCGTCCATCGCCTCCTTCCCGGCGCCGGAGACCGACTGGTAGGTGGCGACCACGACCCGCCTCACCCGGGCGATGTCGTGCAGCGGCTTCAGCGCCACCACCATCTGGATGGTCGAGCAGTTCGGGTTGGCGATGATGTTGCGCTTGCGGAAGCCGCGCAGCGCGTGCCGGTTCACCTCCGGCACCACCAGCGGGATGTCCGGCTCCATCCGGAAGTGGCTGGTGTTGTCGATCACGACGCAGCCGGCGGCGGCGGCGCGCGGCGCGTGCACGGCGGAGACCGAGGCGCCGGGCGAGAACAGGCCGATGTCCACCCCCGCGAAGTCGAATTTCTCCAGGTTCTGGACCTTGAGCACGGCCTTCTCGCCGAACGAGACCTCCTGCCCGGCCGACCGGCCGGAGGCGAGGGCGATCACCTCGTCCGCCGGGAAATCCCGCTCCGCGAGGGTCTTCAGCATCTCGCGCCCCACCGCTCCGGTGGCGCCGACGACCGCGACCCGATAGCCCATGACCCGATGGCTCCCGTGATTCCGGCCCTGTCCCTCGGGGCCGCGGGGACCCTCTACGGTCTGCGGGCCGGCGCTTCAAGCGCGGGGCGCGCGGGACACCCCTGAGCCCCGCGAAGGGATGGGCCTTGACCTCCGCCGCCGGCGCCCGCTCCTATGGGCGCGGCGGGATCATCCTGCCCGGCGGAAGGAGCGGAGGACATACCGATGGCCTGGAAGAAGCCCCGCGTGACCGAGGTCTCCCTCGCCATGGAGATCAACTGCTACGCCTGCGCCGAGGCCTGATCCGGGCCTCGCGGCGAGGGCCGGCCCGGGCCGAGGCCGCCCGCCGCGCTCCTGACGGGCTTCGCCGCGGGCCGTTCCGGTCCCGGGAGTGAGGGATGGCCGTGCTCCGGGCGCTGGTCCTCGGCTCCGCGGCAGGTGGCGGGTTCCCGCAGTGGAACTCGGCCGGGTCCGGATGCCGCCGCGCCCGTGCCGGCGACCCGGCGGCCAGGCCCCGGACCCAGACCTCGCTCGCCGTCACCGCGGACGGCGAGCGCTGGGCGCTGCTCAACGCGGCGCCCGACCTGCGGGCGCAGATCGAGGCCAACCCGCCGCTGCACCCCCGGCCCGCGCCCGGCGCGGTGCGGCATTCGCCGATCGCCGCGGTGGTGCTGACCGGCGGCGAGGTGGACGGCATCGCCGGCCTGCTCACCCTGCGCGAGCGCCACGCCTTCGCCCTCTACGCCGGCGCGCCGGTGCTCGCGGTGCTGCGCGACAACCCGATCTTCAACGCCGTCAACCCGGCCATCGTGCCGCGGCGGGCGCTGCCGCCCGGCGCGCCGGTCCTGCTGGCGGACGCGGCGGGGGAGCCGCTCGGCCTCCGCGTCGAGGCCTTCGCCGTGCCGGGCAAGGTGCCGCTGTTCCAGGAACCGCCCGACGGCGCCGATCCGGGCCGGGCGGAGGCGGGGGAGACGGTGGGCCTCGCGCTGCGCGCCGCCGCCGGCGGCCCGACGCTGCTCTTCATCCCCGGCTGCGCCGCCCTCACCCCGGCGCTGCGCGCGCGCATCGCCGGCGCCGACACGGTGCTGTTCGACGGCACCCTCTGGCGCGACGACGAGATGATCCGCGCCGGCGCCGGCCCCAAGACCGGCGCGCGCATGGGCCACATGAGCCTCGACGGGCCCGACGGCACGCTCGCCGCCTTCCGCGATCTGCCGGTGCGGCGCAAGATCCTGATCCACATCAACAACACCAACCCCGTCCTGCTCGCCGACAGCCCGGAGCGCGCCGCCGTCGAGGCGGCCGGCTGGGAGGTCGCCGAGGACGGCATGGAGATCACGCTGTGAGGCAGGACGACGAGGAGGGCGCCCCGCTCTCGCCCGAGGAGCTGGAGCGCCGCCTGCGCGCCATCGGCGCGGAGCGCTACCACAGCCTGCACCCCTTCCACCGGCTGCTGCACGGCGGGAAGCTCACCAAGGGCCAGGTGCAGGCCTGGGCGCTGAACCGCTACTACTACCAGGCCTCCATCCCGAGGAAGGACGCCAGCCTGCTGGCCCGCCTGCCGACGCCGGAGCTGCGCCGCGAATGGCGCCGGCGCCTCGTGGACCACGACGGCGACGGGGTGACGCCCGGCGGCGTCGAGCGCTGGCTGAAGCTGACCGACGGGCTCGGCCTCGATCGCGGCTACGTCACCTCGCTCGCCGGCCTGCTGCCGGCCACACGCTTCGCGGTGGACGCCTACGTCGCCTTCGTGCAGGAGCGCAGCGTGCTGGAGGCGGTGGCCTCCTCGCTGACGGAGCTGTTCTCGCCCGCCATCATCAGCGAGCGCGTCGAGGGGATGCTGCGCAGCTACGACTTCGTCTCGCCCGACACGCTCGCCTACTTCACGCCGCGGCTGACGCAGGCGCCGCAGGACTCCGCCTTCGCGCTCGCCTACGTCAAGCGCGAGGCGCGCACGCGGGCGGAGCAGGAGCTCGTGCTCGGCGCGCTGCGCTTCAAGTGCGACCTGCTCTGGGCGCAGCTCGACGCGCTGCACTTCGCCTATGTGGAGCCGCGGCTGCCGCCGCCCGGCGCCTTCCGGCCGGAGGGCATGTGACGGCCGCCGCGATCGCCGGCGCCACCGTCCCGCGCCTCGCGCGCGGCGTGCGGCTGCGCGAGGACGCGGCGCGCGGCGGCCGCTGGGTGGTGATGGCGCCGGAGCGCATGTTCGTCCCCGACGAGATCGCGCTCGAGGTGCTGCGCCTAGTGGACGGCGCGCGCAGCGTGGACGCGATCGTGGACGCGCTCGCCGCCCGCTTCGCGGCGCCGCGCGCGGAGATCGCGGCGGACGTGACGGAGATGCTGCAGGACCTCGCCGCCAAGGGGGTGATCGCGACGTGAGCGCCGCCGGCGAGATCGAGCCCCCGCTCGGCCTGCTCGCGGAACTCACGCATCGCTGCCCGCTGCGCTGTCCCTACTGCTCCAACCCGGTGGCGCTGGCCCGCCCCGGCGAGGAGATGGACACCGCCGCCTGGGCGCGGGTGTTCCGCGAGGCCGCCGCGCTCGGCGTGCTGCAGGTGCATCTCTCGGGCGGCGAGCCGACGGCGCGGCGCGACCTGCCGGAGCTGGTGCGCGCGGCGTCCGAGGCCGGGCTCTACACCAACCTGATCACCGCCGGCGTGCTGCTCGACGCGGCGAAGGTCGAGGCGCTGGCGGCGGCGGGGCTCGACCACGTGCAGCTTTCCGTCCAGGACGCCGCGCCGGCCTCCGCCGACCGCATCGGCGGCCTCGCGGGCGGGCATGCGCGCAAGCTGGAGGCGGCGCGGCTGGTCCGCGCCGCCGGGCTGCCGCTGACGCTGAACGCCGTCGTGCACCGGCAGAACCTCGACCGCCTGCCGGATCTGATCGCGCTCGCCCTCGCGCTCGGTGCCGGGCGGCTGGAGGTGGCGCATGTGCAGTACTACGGCTGGGCGCTCGCCAACCGCGCCGCGCTGCTGCCGACGCGCGCGCAGCTCGACGCCGCGACGGCGACGGTCGGGGCCGCGCGCGCGGCGCACAGGGGACGGCTGGTGATCGACTACGTGATCCCCGACTACCACGCCAGGCGCCCGAAGGCCTGCATGGGCGGCTGGGGCCGGCGGGTGCTGGCGGTGACGCCCGCCGGCAAGGCGCTGCCCTGCCACGCCGCGGAGAGCCTGCCCGGCCTCGCCTTCCCCGACGTGCGGGAGGTGCCGCTCGCCGAGATCTGGCACCGCTCGGAGGCCTTCAACCGCTTCCGCGGCACCGCCTGGATGCCGGAGCCCTGCCGCTCCTGCGACCGGCGCGCGGTGGATTTCGGCGGCTGCCGCTGCCAGGCCTTCGCGCTCACCGGCGACGCCGCGGCGACCGATCCGGCCTGCGAACTCTCGCCGCACCACGCGCTGCTCGACCTCGCGGTGCGGGAGGCGGCGGGGGCGGAGGAGGGCTTCACCTACCGCGAGATGGGCCGCGCCGCGCCGCCCCCGCGCTGATCGGCCCGCCCGCGCGCGGGGCCGTCCCCGCCCGGCAGCGCCCGCCGCGGCGGCTCCCGCCCCTTGTGCGTCGCGCCGGTTCGCGCGCCGGGCGGTTTCCCGCCGTCCGCGATCCGCCCTATGCCCGCCGCACGGCGGCGAGGAACTCCGCGGCGCGGCCGCGCAGGGCGGTGGACTGCTCGGCGAGGCCGCCGGCCGCGCCGAGCAGCGCGTCCGCCGCCTCGCCTGTCTCCCCGGCGGCGCGGCGCACCGCCTCGATGCGGCTCGCGACCGTGCCGGCGCTCTCGGCGACCTGCGCGGCGCTGCGGGCGATCTCGCGCGTCGTCGCGCCCTGCTGCTCGACCGCGGCGGCGATGGCGGTGGCGATCTCGGAGGTGCGCTCGACCGTGGCGCCGATGCCGCGGATGGCCTCCACCGCCTGGGTGGTCGCCTGCTGCATCCCGGTGATCTGCCGGGCGATCTCCTCGGTCGCCTTGGCGGTCTGGCCGGCGAGGCCCTTCACCTCGCTCGCCACCACGGCGAAGCCCTTGCCGGCCTCGCCCGCGCGCGCCGCCTCGATGGTGGCGTTGAGCGCGAGCAGGTTGGTCTGGCCGGCGATGTCGCCGATCAGGCGCACGACGTCGCCGATGCGCGCCGCCGCCTCGGAGAGGCCCTGCACCGTGGCGTCGGTCGCGCGCGTCTCGGTCACGGCGCGGCTCGCGACCTCGGCGGCCTCGGCGACGCGGCGGGTGATCTCCTCGACCGAGGCGGCCATCTCCTCGGCGGCGGAGGCCACCGCCTGCACCTCGGCGCTGGCGCGGTTGCCGGCCTCGGCCACCGTCGCCGCCTCCTTGCCGGAGGTCTCGGCGGAGCCGGCCAGCGCCTGCGCCGCGGACTGCACCTGCGCGGCGGAGGCCGCCACCGCCTCGACCACCGCGCCCACCTGGGCCTCGAAGCTGTCGGCGAGGCGCGCCTGCTCCGTCACCACCGACCAGGTGAGCATCGGGCCGACATAGCCGCCCGCGGCGTCGCGGATGGCGTTCACGTTCAGCTCCAGCGTCTCCGCGCCGAGGCGGATGCGCGTCTTGTAGGGGAGCTTCGTCGGGTCGGTGAGGATCGCGCGCACCCGGGCGGGGTCGCGGTGGAAGATGTCGGCGCTCTGGCCCTCCAGGGCGTCTGCCTTCACGGGCAGCGCATCCTCGACCCGGCGCAGGATCTCGACCGTGCGCGTGTTCACGTAGGTGATGCGGCAGGCGTCGCGCGGGTCGGCCATCATGACGCCGATCGGCATCTGCTCCAGCATCTGGCCGCGGGCGAAGGCGCGCCCCACCTCGCCGCGCAGCGTCTCGAGCGCCTCGGCGATCCGCCCGATCTCGTCGCGCCGGCCGCGGCCAGGCACCTCGAGCGCGGTCTCGCCCTTGGCGATGCGGGCGATGACCTCGGCGACGCGGCGCAGCGGCGCGCCGATCGCCCGCGCCGTCAGCGCGCCGGAGAGCGCCAGCACCAGCGCCACCGCGGCGCCGCCGAGCAGCACCGCGAGGTCCATGTGCGACACGGCGGCGGAGACGGCGGCGCGGCTCGCCTCGCCTTCCGCCTGCAGCGCCGCGCTTGCCTCCCCGAGCGCGCGCTCGAGGCGCTCGCCGGCGGGCCGCGTTCCCTCGGACTGCGCCGCGAGCACCGCCTGCGCGGCGGCGAGCATCTCCTCGGCCGCGCTGGCGAGGCCGAGCGCGGTCTCGCCGAGCCGGCGGAAGGGCGCGGCCGCCGGTCCGTCGCCGACCGCAGACTGGACGCCGCGCAGGTGCACGCGCGTCAGGGTCAGGCCGCGCCGTGCGCGCTGCGCCTGGTCCGCACTGTCCGTGGCGAGGAACGCCTGCAACGCGATGCGCATCTCGGAGACGGCGGCGTGGAAGGTCTGGAAGCGATCCCGGGCGTCGGTCCGTGCCTCCGGCGGAATGTCGTACTCGAGGGCGCCCTGCACCGCCTCCAGCGCCGAATCGTAGTCCCGCGAGAGCGGGAAGAAGCGGCTGTCGCGCCGCTCGATCAGGGTGCGGCGGTGGCCGACCAGCGTGCCGAAGGCGCGGTGCCACTCCTCGACCGGCGGCAGGGCCGCGAGAACCGCCTCGCGCGTCGCCGGGCTGGCGGCGACCGCGGCGGCGGACTCGACCAGCCGGCGAAGGGTGGCCGCGAGCTCTCCGGCCTCCGCCGCCAGGCGGTCCAGCTCGGCGCCGGTCTGCGCGCCGGCCGCGGCGCTCACCGCGGCGCGGCCGGCGGCGCGGTTGGCGAGCGCCTCCGCCAGTCTCAGGCGGGCCTCGATCGCGCGGCCCTGGGCGGCCTGCTGCTCCGCCACCGTCGCCGCCTGCAGCCGCACCAGCGTCACCAGACCGAGGATCAGCAGCAGGGCGAACAGGGCGGAAGCGGCCAGCTTCCGGCCGACGGACAGGTCGCGGAAGAAACGCATGACGGGGGAACTCCCTCGGACGACGCTCGATCGGCGGGGAGGAGAACCGGTCGCGCTTAACCGCTGATGAAGCGCCCGCGGCCCGCCCGCTGCGGCGACCACCGTCCGATGGCTGGGCGTCCCCCCGGCCGGCATCGCCGATGCCGTCGCTGTGGCCGCGCCGGGCCGCGGCCATGGCGCGCAGCCGCGCCGGGGCCGGCACGCAGGGGGGCTCGCCGCTGCGGCGGGACTTCGGCCGAAAAGCGCGACCGATGCGGCGGGCCGCGCATCGGGCCCCTCGCCGGGCGCCGCGATGCGCGCGATCACCGCCCCGGATGTCGTGTTCCGATGGTGGCCGAAAGGGATGGTGCGGCGCCCGGGACGATCCGGGACGCTCCGGAGATTGCGCTCGCGCCGGCCGCCGCCGCAGGATGCGCGGGCTGCCCGGCGACGGTCCCGAGCCGCTGCCGGCCGCACGCCGTCGCCGGCCGGCCGTGGCGCGGTGGCGGGCGGCGGCATGGGCGCGGGGCGACGCGCGGGGCCCTCCCGCGCGGCAGTGCCTGGGTGCGTTCCATCCTCGTTCGGGGCGGCCGGCAGCGCCGCGCGCGGCGTCGCGCGATGCGGGCCGCCTTGCCGGGGGCGGGCCGGGCGCCCGGCGCCATGCCCTTGCGGGCTGTAGAGCCGCGGGGGCGGCGCCGGCGCTCCCCCTCCGCGGCGCACCGCGATGGTGCGTGCTCGGCCGCGGACGGAGCGGGGGCGGCGACGCGATCGGCGGCGGTGGGGACATGGCGAAGCGAGCCGAGTGCAGGATCGAGGACATGGCGTTACCGGCCGTTCCGGTGCCCTTCGCGGGCGAGGGGACGCGGGTCTCGGCCGCCGACCCGTCGGCCGCCCTGCTGCCGGCGTCCGCGCGCGGCGTGCTCGCCCTCGGGGCTTCGGCGGCTTGACCGGCGGGGACCGGCCCGCCGCGGCCGCCGCGATCCCGGGCGAGGCGGCGCCGCCCTGGCACACGCTTGAGCCGGAGGCGGTGGCGGCGCGGTTCGGCACCTGCCTCCGGACCGGCCTGACCGCCGCGGAGGCGAGGCGCCGCCTCGCCGAGCACGGACCGAACCGGCTGCGCACGCAGCCCCCGCGCGGGCCGCTCGCGATCCTGGCGCGCCAGTTCGCGGACGTGATGGTCGGGCTGCTGGTCGCCGCCGCCGTCGTCGCCGGCGCGATCGGCGAGGCCGTGGACGCGGCGGCGATCCTCGCGATCGTCGCGCTCAACGCCGTGGTCGGTTTCGTCCAGGAGTACCGCGCCGAGCGGGCCCTGCTGGCGCTGAGGTCCATGGCCGCGCCGCGCGCGACGGCGGTGCGCGACGGCCGCGTCGTCCCCTTGCCGGCGGCGGATCTGGTGCCGGGGGATGTGGTGCTGCTCGAGGCCGGCGCCGTCGTGCCGGCCGACCTACGCCTGGTCGAGGCGGTGCGGCTCCACGTGCAGGAGGCGGCGCTCACGGGCGAATCCCAGGCGTTGGAGAAGGGGACCGAAGCGCTGGCCACGCCCGGCCTGGCGCTCGGCGACCGCGTCAACATGGCCTATGGCGGCACGATGGTGACGCGAGGTCGCGGCCGCGGCGTGGTCGTCGCCACCGGCATGGCGACCGAGTTCGGCCGCATCGCGGACCTCCTGTCCGCCACCGGGGACACGCGCACGCCGCTGCAGCGGCGGCTCGCGCGGCTCGGCAGGCAGCTCGCCCTCGCCGCGATCGTTGCCTGCATGGTGGTGTTCGCGCTTGGCATGCTGCGCGGCGAGCCGCCGGCGCTGATGTTCCTCACCGCGGTGAGCCTCGCCGTCGCCGCGGTGCCGGAGGCGCTGCCGGCGGTGGTCACGGTCGGGCTCGCGCTCGGCGCGCAGCGCATGGTCCGGCGCAACGCGCTGATCCGCCGCCTGCCGGCGGTGGAGACGCTGGGCTCGGTGACGGTCATCTGCTCCGACAAGACCGGCACGCTGACCCAGAACCGCATGCGCGCCGAGGCCTTCGTGCTGGAGGAAAGCGGTGCGCGGCACGGCCCGGTCGTGCCGCCGGGGGCGGCGCAGCGGGAGCCGTGGCGGTCCCTGCTCCGGGCGATGGCGCTCTGCAACGACGCGAGCGCGGAGGCGGACGGCCGCCTGGTCGGCGACCCGACCGAGGTCGCGCTCGCCGTGGCGGCGCGCGAGGCCGGATTCGGCCGGTCGGTCCTCGAGCGCGACGCGCCCCGCCTCGCCGAGCTGCCCTTCGACGCGGAGCGCAAGAGGATGACCACGCTGCACCGCGCGCCCGAGGGCGGGGGCCGGGTGGTCGCCTTCACCAAGGGTGCGCCGGAGTCGGTGATCGCGCTCTGCTCCGCCCGGCTGGCGGAGGCGGGCCCGGCGCCGCTCGACACGCCGCGCCTGCTCGCGCAGGCGGAGCGCATGGCCGCGGAGGGATTGCGCGTGCTCGCCTTCGCGCGGCGCGACTGGCCGGCGCCGCCGGAGCCCCTCGCGCCCGAGACGGCGGAGCGGGATCTCGTCCTGCTCGGCCTGGTCGGACTGATGGATCCGCCGCGGCCGGAGGCGGCGCAGGCGGTCGCCGAGTGCCGCGCGGCGGGGATCACGCCGGTGATGGTGACGGGCGACCATCCGCTGACGGCGCTCGCCATCGCCGGGCGCCTCGGGATCCTCGACGCGCCGGCGGACGGCGAGCGGCGGCACCGCGTGCTCACCGGGCAGGAACTGGCCGCCATCGGGCCGGAGGCGCTGGCCGAGCGGGCGGCGCATCTACGCGTCTATGCCCGTGTGGACCCGGCGCAGAAGATCGCCATCGTCGAGGCGCTGCAGCGCCGCGGCGAGGTGGTGGCGATGACCGGCGACGGGGTGAACGACGCCCCGGCGCTGAAGCGCGCCGACATCGGCGTGGCGATGGGGCGGATCGGCACCGATGTCGCGCGCGAGGCGGCCGACATGGTGCTGCTCGACGACAACTTCGCCTCGATCGTCGCGGCGGTGCGGGAGGGGCGGCGGATCTTCGACAACATCCGCAAGTTCGTGCAGTTCGTGCTGGCCGGGAACCTCGGCGAGTTCCTGGTGCTGCTCGTCGCGCCCTTCCTCGGCCTGCCGATCCCGCTGCTGCCGGTCCACATCCTCTGGGTGAACCTCGTCACCGACGGCCTGCCGGGCCTCGCGCTCGCCGCCGAGCCGGAGGAGCGGGACGTGATGCGCCGTCCGCCGCGCCCGCCGGCCGAGAGCGTCTTCGCCCGCGGGCTGGCGGCGCGGATCGTCTGGATCGGCCTGCTGATCGGCGCCCTGTCGCTCGCCGTCCAGGCCTGCGGGCTGGCGAGCGACTCGCCGCGCTGGCAGACGATGGTGTTCACCGCCCTGGTGTTCTGCCAGCTGTTCCAGGCGATGGCGATCCGCACCGAGCGGGAGTCGCTGTTCCGGGCGGGACCGGGCTCCAACCGGGCGATGCTGGGCGCGGTGCTGGGCGGGGCGGCGCTGCAGCTCGCCGTGATCTACGTGCCGTGGCTGAACGAGGCGATGCGGACGCAGCCGCTGACGGCCGGCGAGCTGGCGTTCTGCGTGGCGGTGTCCGCCCTCGTGTTGGTCGCGATCGAGGCGGAGAAGTGGCTGATGCGGCGCGGCGCGCTGCGCCACGGCGCGGCGCGGTGACGCGCCGGCCGCCGTGGCGCCCGTGGCGCGTCCCGCGGCTCAGCGCTCGCGCGAGACGGCTGCGGTCGAGCATGGCCCGCACCGCGCCGATCCCGGGCAGGAGCCGGGGCGCATCGAGCCGCCGAGCGCGTGCGCAAGCCGGCCGCTGCCGCGGCCGGGGCCCGCCAGCGCCACGCCGCCGGCAAGGCCGGGGTGACGCGGCGGCTCGCGCTCGACGGCGCGGGACCGCTCGCGGCCGCCGCGCTCGGGCCTGCCCGGGGCTTGCGCGGACTCGGCCCGCCGGTCCACCGATTCGGCCGTGCTGCACCTCATCAAGCTCTCGGTCGGGCCGCGCGACGTGGCCGAACTGCGCGCCCTCCAGGCGGAGCGGCGGCGCGCCGACCCGCCGCTGCGCCACCGGACCCGCATGTTCCCGCGCCGGGCGGCGGAGATCGTCGGCGGCGGCTCGATCTACTGGGTGGTGGCCGGCTTCGTCCGCGTGCGCCAGCGCGTCATCGACATCCGGGAGGACCGGATGAAGGACGGCAGCGCCTGCGCGGCGATCGTGCTCGATCCGGCGCTGGTGCCGGTGGAGGCGCGGCCGGTGAAGGCCTTCCAGGGCTGGCGCTACCTCGCGCCGGAGGATGCGCCGCCGGACGTCGCGGCGCGGCGCGCGGAAGCGCCGCCCGCGCGCGGCCTGGAACGCCTGCCGCCGCGGCTGCGGCGCGAGCTGGCGGAGCTCTGCCTGATCTGAGGCGGTGCCGGAACGGAACCGGCGCGCGCCCGCTACTCGATCCGCGGGAGGTGGGTTCGCGCCTGGGCGCCGCTCTGCCGGGGGCTGGCGAGGGACCGCGTCTGCACCAGTTCCAGCCCGTCCCCGGCGAGCAGGGGTGAGACCTCGTAGCGCTCGCCGGCGCTGTCGGTCCAGACGAGCTTGCCGAACTGGTAGCGCGCCCTGGCGCGCTCGAAGCCCGGGCTCAGCCCGTCGCTGAAGGTGCCCGGATTGCCGAGGTTGCCGGCGAGCAGGACCTCCGCGGTGCCCGCGTTCTCGTCCACGGCGAGCACGATCAGCAGCACCTCGCGGCCGAGCTGGTTCCACATCGTCCGGCCACCCCAGGCGCCGAGGAACCGGCCGAGGCCGGAGGTCGAGCGCGGCTGGGTCGGCGCGGGCAGCGCGGCAGGCAGCGGGATCTGCCGTTCCGCCGCGACGGCGCGGGCGCCGGCGAAGCCCGCGGCGGCGGAGGGCAGGGCGGCGGGCGCCGCCGGCGTGGCGGCCGGCGGCGGGGCCGGCTGGCCGCCCGGCGCGGCCAGGCGCTGGGGCTGGGCGGGTTCCGGCGCGGGTCGGGGCGCGGGCGGCGGTGCGGCGGCGACCGCCCCGCCGGCGCCCGGGCGCAGCACGACCTCCGTGATCAGCGAGGAATTGTCCCACGGGATCTGCTGGCCGCCGGTCTCCTGCACCACGCTCGCCCGCACCCGGGTCATCACCTGCCGGATCTCGAGCCCCGGCGTCGGCAGGTGCTGCAGCAGGGCGGCGGTGAAGGGGCTGTTGCGCCCGGCGCCGTCGAGAGCGACGGCGCCCGGGCTGGTCGCGAAGGCGACCAGGGTGCCAAGGTCCACCTGCTCGATCCGGGCCAGCCCGCGCCCGACCGAGCGCGTGCCCGAGAGCCCTCGGATCTGCGCCGCCAGGGGATTGTCGCGGCAGGCGTCGAGGATGAGGATGCGCACCCGCGCGCGCTCCATCGCCCGCGTGACGAGGGGCAGCGCGATCAGCTCGTAGTCGATGTCGCGCGCGTCGGCGACGCGGGCGTCCACCGGCATCAGGTAGTTCTCGCCACCGACCTGCATGCCGTGGCCGGCGTAGAAGAACAGGGCGATCTCGGCGCCGTCCGCGGCGCGGCCGAAGCGGCGCAGCGCCTCCTCGATCTGCGCGCGCGTGGCGTCGCGGACCAGCTCCACCTGGAAGCCGATGCCGCGCAGCGTCTGCGCCATGCCCTGCGCGTCCTGGCCGGGATTGGCGAGGCGCGGCACGCTGCGGTAGGCGCCGTTGCCGAGGACGAGCGCGACCCGCCCCTGCTGGGCCCAGGCCACGGCCGCGGGAACGGACAGGACCAGCGCGGCAAGGACGAGGGCAAACGCGCGCGCCAGGCGATTGCGCCGGCGGCCAGCCGGGCCGTGCGTGGCTGCTGCGGGCATCCCGATCGTCCTCCCCTCGCCTCGCTCCACATGGATTGCACAGAGTTAAGCCCGGCACCACGCCGCGGTCAGCCGGTTTTGCGCACTCTTCGCCGTGCCGTGCCCCGGACGTCCGGGGGCGGCGGAGTTCGGCGGCGGCTCTTTTCCCGGCAGGCCGCCGCACGACTGGCGGCCCCTTGGGCACGCCGCTGGGCCGGCCGGATCGCTCCGGCCGGCCCTTTTCTTTGCCTCGGATGCGCCCCATCGCCGCCGCGCGTGCCGTCGGCCCCGGTCGCGGCCCCGACGGGTGATCCGGCGGGGCTTTCGCCCTACGCTTCGCCCGGTCGGCGAGGAGCGGGGCGATGGCACGGATCGAACGGGTGGAGGCAGGGTATTACCGCATTCCCCTGCCGGAGGCGCTGTCGGATTCTACCCACGGCACGATCGCGGCCTTCGAGCTGGTGACGCTGCGCGTGCGCGACGCCGACGGCGCGGAGGGCCTGGGCTACACCTACACCACGGGCCGCAACGGCGCCGCGATCCACGCCGTCGCCGCACGCGAGATCGCCGAGCTCGCAACGGGCGCGGAGGCGGAGCGCATCGAGGCGCTGTGGCAGCGCCTGTGGTGGGCGCTGCACTACGGCGGGCGCGGCGGGCCGAGCGTGCTCGCGCTCTCGGCCTTCGACATCGCGCTGTGGGACCTGAAGGCGAAGCGGGCCGGGCTGCCGCTCTGGCTGCTGCTCGGCGGGCACGAGCCGCGCGTCGCCTGCTACGCGGGCGGGATAGACCTGCACCTCTCCGCGGCGGAGCTGGTCGCGCAGGCCGGGCGCACCCTCGCGCGCGGCTTCCGCGCCATCAAGATGAAGGTCGGGCGTGCCCGGCTCGGCGAGGACGTCGAGAGGCTCGCCGCCATGCGCGCGCATCTCGGCGCGGACTTCCCGCTGATGGTGGACGCCAACATGGCCTGGACGGCGGATGTGGCGATCCGCGCGGCGCGCGCCTTCGCGCCCTACGCCCCGCTCTGGCTGGAGGAGCCGGTGGCGCCGGAGGACGTCGCCGGCCATGCGCGCGTGGTCCGCGAGGGCGGGCTGCCGGTCGCGGCGGGGGAGAACCTGCGCTCGCTCTGGGAATTCCAGGCGCTGATCGCGGCGGGGGGCGTCAGCTATCCGGAGCCGGACGCGACCAATTGCGGCGGCGTCACCGCCTTCATGAAGATCGCGCGGCTCGCCGAGGCGCACCACCTGCCCGTCACCTCGCACGGCGCGCACGACGTGACGGTGCACCTGCTCGCCGCCTGCCCGAACGCCTCCTACCTGGAGGTGCACGGCTTCGGGCTGGACCGCTTCCTGGAGCACCCGCTCCGGCTCGAGGAAGGCCGCGCGGTGGCGCCGGAGCGACCCGGCCACGGGGTGGCACTCGACTGGGCCGGTCTGGCGCCGCTCGCGGCGGCCTGACGGGGCGGGCCGGGGGTGTGCTGCACCGCACGTCCGCCGGCCGACTCGGCATCGCGGACTTGAACCGGGCCCCCGGCGCGCCCAAGGTCCACGCATGGGCTCGGATGTTCCCGAGGACGGAGCCTGCGTCCCGACGGACCTCCTCCGGCGCCGCCCTGCCCCGGGCGGCGCCGGGGCAGTCACCGGCCCTGCCTTCCCATCCTTCGACGACCAGCACGGCGACGCGGCGCCCCCGTGGGCCCCGCGCATGATGGAGGACTGCGCATGAGCCTGGATTCTCCGGCCCGTTCCTGGCTGCTGGATCGCCTCACCGAGCGCCACGCCGAACTCGAGCGCGCGCTCGCGGAGGAGATGGAACGTCCTCGGCCGGATGAGGCGACGGTCAGGCGAATCAAGCGCGAGAAGCTCGCGGTGCGCGACCGCATCGCCGCGATCGAGCGGGGGGCGGTGCCGCCGGCCTGGATGATGGACGCCGGGGCGCCCAGGTCCGGGCAGGCGACGGCGCACGGCCAGTCGGCGTAGGTCGGCCGGCGCCCGGGCCGACCCGGCCCTGGCTCCGGACCGTGGCGCCGCCGGATCGGTCGGGCGGCCGCTGCCGCCGCGTGCGCGCCGTTCCGGCGCTAGTCCAGCGTCGCGCCGGAGCGGCGGACCACCTCGCGCCACCGCGCGATGTCGCGCTCGTGGACGGCGCGGAAATGCTCCGGCGTGTTCTCGGTGGGCGGGGTGATGCCCTGCTCCTCGATCAGCCAGCGCTGGAATTCCGGCGCGTTGATGATGCCCACGACCTCGGCGTTCATCCGCCGCTGGATCGGCTCCGGCAGGCCCGGCGGGGCGAACAGGCCGTACCAGGTGGTGCTCTCGAAGCCCCTCAGGCCGCAGGCCTCCTCGACGGTCGGGATGTCGGGCAGCGCGGCGACGCGGGTCCGCGTCGTCACCGCCAGGCCGCGGAGCTGGCCCTGGCGGATCGGCCCGATCGAGGGTCCGGTCTGGTTGAAGAACAAGTCCGCGTCGCCGCGCAGCAGCGCCTGCATCGCTCCCGGCTGGCCGCGATAGGGCACGTGCGTGAGCTCGACCCCGGCGGCGGTGGAGAATTGCGCCCCCGCCAGGTGCGTCGAGGCGCCGTTGCCGGTGGAGGAGTAGTTCAGCGCCCCCGGCTGCGCCCTCGCCGCCGCGATCACGTCCTGGCAGGTGCGGAACTGGGGCCGCTTCTCCGGATTGACCAGCAGCACGTTCGGCACGTCGCCGAGCAGCGCGATGTGGGTGACGTCGCGCAGCGGGTCGAAGGGCAGGGAGCGGTAGAGCGAGGCGTTGATCGCATGGGTGCCGGCGGTGCCGAGCAGGAACAGGTAGCCGTCGGGCCGCGCCTTCGCGACCAGGTCGGAGGCGATGTTGCCGCCGGCGCCGGAGCGGTTGTCCACCACGACCGGCGCGCCGAGCGTGCGGGAGAGGCGGTCGGCCAGGCGGCGGGCGTAGATGTCCACGCCCGAGCCGTTCGGGAACCCGCCCATGATGACGATCGGGCGGCTGGGCCAGGACTCGTTGCCCCCCTGGGCGCGTGCGACGGCGGGCAGCAGGGGCAAGGCCGCGAGGGCCCCGGCCAAGGCGCGGCGGCGGAGGCGAGCGTGGCGCATCGGGTCTCTCCTTCGGCGTTCGGGGCGACAGTGTAGTGCGCTAGGCTTGTCGCATGAACACGGCCCCTTCGCCGCCTGCCCCCCTGGTCCGGCCCGGCATCGCCCGCGGCGGCAAGGCGATCTACGGCGCGCCGCTCGGCATCCTGATGCTGGAGGCGCGCTTCCCGCGCATCCCGGGCGACATGGGCAATGCGGAGACCTGGCCCTTTCCGGTGCTCTACCGCGTGGTCCGGGGCGCGACGCCGGAGCGCGTGGTGCTGGGGGGCGCGAACGGCCTGCTGCCGGATTTCCTGGAGGCGGCGGAGGAGCTGGTCGCGCTCGGCGCCGAGGCTATCACCACCAACTGCGGCTTCCTGTCGCTGTTCCAGCGCGAGCTGGCGGAGCGCGCGAAGGTGCCGGTCGCGACCTCCGCGCTGATGCAGGTACCCTGGGTGCAGGCGACGCTGCCGCCGGGCCGGCGCGTCGGCGTCCTCACGGTCTGCGCGGCGACGCTGACGCCGGCCCACCTCGCCGCGGCCGGCGCGCCGCCGGACACGCCGGTCGCGGGCACCGAGGACGGGCGCGAATTCTTCCGCGTGCTGATCAAGGCCGAGAAGGAGGATCTGGACGTCGCCGCGGCCGAGCAGGACATCCTCGACGCGGCGCGGACGCTGCTCGCGCGGCATCCGGAGGTCGGCGCGCTGGTGCTGGAGTGCACCAACATGCCGCCCTACGCCGCGGTCCTGCGCGAGGCGCTGGGCCTGCCGGTGTACGACATCCACTCGATGATCCGCTGGTTCCACATCGGACTGCGGCCGCGGCGCTTCCCGCGCTGAGGCGCCTCGGCCAGGGCGCCGACGGGGGAGGGACGGGCGAGCGCCGCCTCCCCCGCGCGCCGGGCGGCGTCGCGCCCCGCCTACTCCTTGATCGTCACCGCCTGGCGGCCGCGCTGGCCGTCGCGGACCTCGAGCGAGACCTTCTGGCCCTGCTGGATGTCGTGCTTGCCAGCGCGGTGCAGCACCGAGGAGTGCAGGAACACGTCCTGCCCGCCGTCGTCCGGGGTGACGAAGCCGAAGCCCCGCACCTGGTCGAACCACTTCACCGTGCCGCTGAGGCTGTAGGTGGGACCGCCCTCGTCGCGCGCGAAGTCGCGCCGCGGCGGCGGCCGCTCGCCCCAGCCGCTGCCGAAGCGGCCGCCGCCGGGGCCGCTGCCGCCGCCGAAGCGGCCGCCGCCAGTGCCGAAGCCTCCGCCTCCGCCGGCACCGAAATCCCGCCGCGGGGGCCGGTCGCTCCAGCCGCCCGCGCCGGCGCCGAAGCCCCCGCCTCCGCCGGCACCGAAATCCCGCCGCGGGGGCCGGTCGCCGAATTCGCGCCGCGGCGGGCGGTCGCCCCAGCCGCCGCCCGGTCCGCCGAAGGAGCGCCGCGGACCGCCGAAGCCCGCGCCCCCGCCGGTGGCACCGGCACCGCCCTCGCCCGGCTTGTGCTCCAGGATGCGCGTGACGAGGCGCCGACCCTGTCGGTCGGTGCCGATCTCGACGACGAGCTTGTCGCCGGTCGCCGGCGGTTCAATTCCGGCCTCGGTCAGGGCTGAGGCGTGGAAGAACACGTCGTTGCCGTCCGGCCCCAGCACGAAGCCGAAGCCCTTCCGGGCATTGTACCACTTCACTTCGGCCTCGAACGGCGCGGCATCGCCGCCGTTGGTGGCGCCGTTCTGGTTTTCTTCGTTCTCGGGAGACACGTCTTAATGGATCCGCAATTGTTTTTGCGGCCCGACGGGGTGCGGGGCCGCTATCCCAAGCATGGCACCCCGGCCTGCGGAAAGCGAGGGGGAAAAAACGCTCGGCGGAAGCGCCGCGGATCGTAGGGCGCGACCGGGATCTCGGGCGGCCTGGCCCCGAGGAGCTGCGCCACGATCCGGCCCGTGCGCGCCCCCGCCACCAGCCCCACATGGCCGTGCCCGAAGGCGTGCACGACGTCCGTCGTGGCGCTCGCCGGGCCGAGGCAGGGAAGGCCGTCCGGCATGCTCGGGCGGTGGCCCATCCAGAAGCGCACCCGCTCCGGCGGCAGGTCGCGCGGCAGGGCCGGGAACAGGCGCAGCAGATGGTCGCGCAGGATCTCCGCCCGCTTCCAGTTCGGCGCCGCGTCGAGGCCGGCGATCTCCACCTGGCCGGCGACCCGCAAGCCGCGGTCGGTCCAGGCGACGGACATCCTGCCGTCCGAGGGCATCAGCGGCGTGCGCGGGCCGGCCTCCGCGTCGGCGATCACCGCGTGGTAGCCGCGTTCGGTCTCGAGCGGCACGCGGTCGCCGGCAGCCGCGGCGAGCGCCTTCGAGCGCGCGCCGGCGGCGATGACCGCGCCGTCGCAGGCGATCTCCTCGCCGCCCTCGGTGGTGACCGCGCGCAGGCGGCCGGCCTCGATCCGGAAGCCGCGTGCCCGCGCGCGGCGCAGGTCCGCCCCGCGCTCGCGCGCGTGCGAGACGAGCGCGGCGACGTAGGCCCCGGGATCGCGGCAGTGGCCGCCCTCCTCCGCCAGCAGGGCGAAGCGGTAGCGGCGGTCGAGCGCCGGCTCGCGCTGGCGCAGCTCGTCCTCGTCGAGCTCGATCCAGCGCACGCCGGTCCTGGCGCGGATGCGCCAGGCCATGGCATCGGCCTCGAACTCGGCGCGCGAGGGGAAGACGTAGAGCAGCCCACGGCGCTCGATCAGGTGGCCGACGCCGGCCTCCTCGGCGAGCGCCTTGTGCAGCGCCGGGGCATCCACGAGCAGCGGGCGCAGCGCGTGCGCGGCGCGCTCCACCCGCGCCTCGGTCCAGCCGGAGAGCAGGTAGCGGGCGAGCCAGGGCAGCGCGCGCGGCAGGTAGGTCCAGCGGATGGCGAGCGGGCCGAGGGGATCGGCGACGAAGCCCGGCACCTTGCGCCACAGCCCCGGCACGGCGGGCGGGATCACCGACATCGGCGAGAGCCAGCAGCCGTTGCCGTAGCTCGCGCTCTGCTCGCCGCCCGGCTCGCCGGGCTCGAGGATGGTGACGCGATGGCCGTCGCGCAGCAGCTCGATCGCGGAGGCGGCGCCGACGATGCCGGCGCCGATGACGACGACGTGGCGGGGCGGACCCATCTCAGGGCGCGCCGTCCGGGAAGTCGTCGTGCACGGCCTCGCCGGCGAGCGCGCGTTCGAGGAAGAAGAGCCGGTCCTGGCCCCAGAGCCAGAGATCGCCGAAGAAGATGGTCGGCGAGCCGAACACGCCGCGCGCCGCGGCGTCCTCGTTGTTGCGCGCCCATTCGGCGAGGATCGCGGGGCTCTCCTCCTCGGCGACCAGGTCGCGGCCGGGCAGGCCGGCCTCGTCGGCGATGCGCGCCCGCTCGGCGGGGTCGGCGATGTCGCGCTCCTCGGCCCAGAGGGCGCGCAGCAGCGCGTGCGACAGCAGCATCGCGTCGAATCCGTGCGCCTGCGCCGCCATCACCATGCGGCCGGCGGGGCGCTGGTCGCGCGGCGGGTAGTGGCGCGGGCGGAGGTTGAGCGGCAGGCCGAGATGCCGCCGCCAGCGGTCGAGCTCGAGCGCATGGTAGCGCTGCCGCGCCTCCGGGCGGCTGCGCAGCGGGATGCCGCCGTTGCCCGGCACCACGGCCGCGAAATCGTAGGGCCGCAGCACCAGGCGGACGCGATGGCGCCGCACGATCCGCGTGAGCTGCGGCCCGCCGAGATACATCCAGGGCGAGGACAGGGTGTAGAAGCACTCGACGACGCGCGGCGTCGCGGCGGGGGCGGGCATGGTCGGCGGATCTCCCTCGCGGCAACCATAGGCGAGCGCGCCGCCGGCGCAACCGCAGGGCGCGCCGGCGGCGCAGTCCGTGCGCCGCGCCGGCCTATTCGATCTCGGCCAGCATCCGCGCCAGCGCGGCCGGCGCCGTCACCATCGCGTCATGGCCCGTCGCGATCTCGCGCCAGTTCCAGCCCCGCCGCCGGCGCACCCAGCGGCGCGCCCCCTCGAGCGGGCCGTAGAGCGGATCGGTGCAGGCGACGTAGGTGCGCGGCCGGCCGTTGCCGACCGGATTCCGGAGCCGCAGCGGCGTCTCGTAGGTGCCGAGCGGGTGCGGCGTCAGGCGGCGGGCGACCCAGGCGGCCTCGGGGTGGTCCGCCGGGACGCCGAAGGCCGGAGGTGGCGGGGCCGGGATGGCGATGCCCCCGCCCTGTTCCTGCGCGAGGCGGCGGCGCGCGGCGACGAGGTCGGCGGGCAGCATGTCGAACGGCGTCTGCCCGTCCTCGAGGATCACGGCATCGAGGTAGACGAGATGGCGGACGCGCTCCGGCATGCGGTCGGCCGCGCCGGAGATGGCGGATCCGCCGAAGCTGTGGCCGACCAGGATGACGTCGCGCAGCTCCTCCGCCTCGAGGTGGTTGACGAGGTCGAGGACGAAGGTCTCGAGGGTGATGGCGCCCGACATCAGGTGCCGACGCTCCCCCAGCCCGGTCTGGGTCGGCGTCGACACCCGGTGGCCGGCAGCGCGCAGGGCGTCGGCGACCCTGGCCCAGCACCAGCCGCCATGCCAGGCGCCGTGGAGCAGGACGTAGGTCTTGCCGCCTCCCTCGGGAGGTGGCGGCGCATCGGCGGCAGCGGGGGGCTTCGGCAAGGACGGGCCTCCGGTGGTGGGGTGCCGCAGGGCGAGCGGCGGCGATTGGTACGGGACCGCCGCGATGCGAGCGTGCCAGAGCGCGGCGCCGGACGCGAGACGGGGCGCCGCGGTCCCGCGCGATGGACCTCAACCCTCGGGCGATTTAGAAGCGCGTGATCCGAGCCTGTCCGCCATGCGCCCTCTGGTCCCTCCCGCCGTCTGCCTCGCCACCTCCGTGCCGCCCGCGCTGAAGCGCGAGGTGGCGCCCGCAGGCGACCTCGGGGCGCTCTGGCAACGGCGCTGCGTGGCGAGCTGGGGCGGCACGGGCTGGCGGGCGATCTCGGTCAACCCGGAGGCGGAGGCCGCGGCCCTCGCGGCCGCGCATCCCGGGCTCGAGATCCGCGCCGTGGGCCGCTCGGCCGAGGCCGAGTACGGCCGCCCCTTCGTCTGGATCGACGACCTGTTCGCCGCGCTGGAGCGCGAGGCGGAGGGGGAGCTGGTCGGCCTGGTGAACTCCGACATCGAGCTCGCCATGTCGCCGGCGGAGCGGGCGGCCGTCGCCGCCCGCGCGCGCGACGGCGCGCTGGTGATCTACAACCGGACCGAGCTTCGCCACCCCGGCCAGCGGATCGGGCCGCTTTACCGCTACGGGTACGACCTGTTCGTCATGCCGCGCGCGGTGATGCGCCGGCTCGACATGCGCGGCTTCGCCCTCGGCGTGCCGTGGTGGGACTACTGGATGGCGCTGGACGCGCTGCTCAGGGGGGTACCGGTGGTGCTGGTGCAGAACCCCTCCGCGCGCCACCTCGCGCACGCGCAGGCCTGGAGCACGCGCAACTGGGAGCGCGCCATCGGCCTGGTGGTGCGCCGGATCGGCGCCGCACGCGCGCGGCTGGAGGCGGAGCGCGCGCGCCTGTTGCGCGAGGACGGGGCGGACATGCTGACGGCGACCGTGATGGACACGCTGGTCGGCGCGATCCGGTTCGACGCCCGCGCGGGCTACATGGGCGCGCAGATCAACCACGGCGTCGGGACGCTGCTCGGCCTCGCCATCGTGCGCCTGGTGGAGCGGCACGCGCACCGCCTCGTCGCGGCAGGGCAGGACGCGCCGGCGGAAGGGCTCGCCGCATGACCGGAGACGCCCTGCTCTGGCGGCCGCGCCAGGTGCACGACCTGATGTTCCGCATCGACGGCTTCGGCTGGTATCCGCCGGAGCTGCGCGACGGCATCGGCTTCCGCTGGTCCGGCCCGGGGCGGCTCGCCTCGCTCCGCATCCCGTTCCGCTGCGGGGGGGCGGGAAGGGGGGAGATCCACCTGGTCGAGCCGGTGCCGGGGGGGGTGGAGGTGTTCCTCAACGGTCATCCCATGACGATCGAGCCGCGGTCCGAGGGGGCGATGGAGGTGCTCGGCTTCGCCTGGCCGGCGGCCGCGATGGCAGGGCAGGACGTGGCGGAGCTCTGGATCGCGGTGCCGGAAACCCGGGCGGAGGGGATGCCGAGCCCGGACGCGCCCGGGGGGCGCCGGCTCGGCGTCGCCGTCTCCTGCGTGGTGCTGGAGCCGGGCGCGGCGGAGGGCCGCGTGCCGGAGGGCGCGACCGACGCCGAGGACGCGCTGCCGCTGCTGATCGGCCGGCGGTGGATGGCGCGGCACCTCGCCGTGGAGGCCTCAGGCTTCGCCTTCACCCCGGCGGAGGACGGCGAGGCGCTGGAGGTGACCGCCACCGCGCTGCGTCTCGCGGCGCTGTCGCTGCCGCGGCTGGCGTGGCGGCTCCGCCTCGGCGGCGACGGCGAGGCCGGCCTGGTCGCGGACTGGCGCGCGGCGGACAATCCGGGCCTTGCGCTTCCGGTCGCGGGCGTGGTGGTGGCGGCACCGGGCGACGACGGCCTGGCGCTCGATGGTCTGGACGGGCTGGCGAGCGCGTTCGACCGGGTGGCGCTGGCCGCCCTGCTCCGCGACCTGATCGGGCCGTTCCGGCGCTGGCTCGGCGCGCCGCGCGGCGTCGGGGCAGTCGGAGATGTGCCGGGCGGAGATGTGCCGCGGCTCGCCGCCTGGCAGGTGGCGCTGCATCGGGCGCGCGCGGCCGCGACCCGCAGCCTCGCCGCGCTGGCGGCGGAGTCCGACCTGCCGGCGGTGATGTCGCGGGTGCCGGCCGGCTCGATCTTCGGGGCGGCCGGCGCGGCGGCGCGGGCCGTCGGGTAGGCGCGCGCCTACGCCATCAGCCCGAGCGCACGCAGCCGCGCCAGCACCTCCTCCGCGCAGTCCTGCGGCGTGCGGCCGAGGGTGCGCAGGTGCAGCTCCGGCGCCTCCGGCGGCTCGTAGGGGCTGTCGAGGCCGGTGAAGTTGCGGATCGCGCCGGCCCTGGCCTTGGCGTAGAGGCCCTTCGGGTCGCGCCGCATGCACTCCTCGAGCGGCGTGTCCACGAAGATCTCGACGAACTCGCCCTCCTCCAGCAGGTCGCGCACCATCCGGCGCTCGGCGCGGAAGGGCGAGATGAAGCTGCAGAGCACGATGAGGCCGGCGTCCACGAACAGCTTCGCCACCTCGCCGACGCGGCGGATGTTCTCCACCCGGTCGGCGGCGGTGAAGCCGAGGTCCTTGTTCAGCCCGTGGCGGAGGTTGTCGCCGTCCAGCGTGTAGGTGTGGCGGCCGGCCTGGTGCAGCGCCAGCTCGACCAGGTTGGCGACGGTGGACTTGCCCGAGCCGGAGAGCCCGGTGAACCACAGCACCGCCGGCTTCTGGTGGTCGAGCGCGGCGCGCGCCAGCTTGTCCACCACGAAGTCCGCGTGGTGGATGTTGGAGGCGCGGCGCAGCGGGAAGGCGATCATGCCGGCGCCGGCGGTGCGGTTGGTGTAGCGGTCCACCAGGATGAAGGCGCCGGTCGCGCGGTTCTCCGCGTAGGCGTCGCAGGGCACGCGCTGCGCGGCGGCGAGGTTGCAGAAGCCGATCTCGTTCAGCGAGAGCGTCCGCGCCGCGTGCTCCTCCCGCGTGTTGACGTCGAGCCGGTGCTTGACCGCGGTGACCGAGGCCTGGGTCCAGAGGGTGCCGATGCGCATCAGGTAGGTGCGCCCGGGGAGCAGCGGCTCCTCGTCCATCCAGAGGAGGTGGGCGGCGAACTGGTCGGCCATCTCCGGCCGCGCCGCGGCGGGGACGAGGAGGTCGCCGCGCGCGATGTCGATCTCGTCGGCGAGGGTGAGCGTCACCGCCTGGCCGGCCTCCGCGCTCGGCAGGTCGCCGTCGGCGGTGACGATGCGCGCGATGCGCGACGACCGGCCGGAGGCGGCGACCACCACCTGGTCGCCCACCGCGACGCGGCCCGAGGCGACGGTGCCGGAAAAGCCGCGGAACTCCTGGCTCGGCCGGTTCACCCACTGGACCGGGAAGCGGAAGGGCTTGTCGGCGAGGTCCTGCTCGACCTCCACCGTCTCCAGGTGCTCGAGCAGGGTCGGCCCGTGGTACCAGGGCGTGTTGCCGGAGCGCCGGGTCACGTTGTCGCCGTGGCGCGCGCTGAGCGGGATCGGCACGATCGAGCGGAAGCCGAGCGTCGAGGCGAAGGTGACGTAGTCGCCGACGATGCGGTCGAAGTGGTCCTGGTCGAACCCCGCGAGGTCCATCTTGTTGACCGCGAGCACGATGTCGCGGATGCCGAGCAGGGCGCAGATGATGGAGTGCCGCCGCGTCTGCGTGAGCACGCCCTTGCGCGCGTCCACGAGCAGGACGGCGAGCGAGGAATGCGACGCGCCGGTCGCCATGTTGCGCGTGTACTGCTCGTGCCCCGGCGTGTCGGCGACGATGAAGCCGCGCCGCGGCGTCGAGAAGTAGCGCCAGGCGACGTCGATGGTGATGCCCTGCTGGCGCTCGGCCTCCAGCCCGTCCACCAGCAGGGCGAGGTCGATCTCCTCCCCGGTCGTGCCGTGCCTGCGCGAATCCCTGGCCAGCGCCGCGAGCTGGTCGTCGAGGATCAGCCGGGTGTCGTGGAGCAGGCGGCCGATCAGCGTGGACTTGCCGTCGTCCACCGAGCCGCAGGTGAGGAAGCGCAGCAGCTCGCGCTGGCCGGCGGAGGCGGGGCGGTGATGCGTCATCAGAAGTAGCCCTCGCGCTTCTTGCGCTCCATCGAGGCTTCCTCGTCGGTGTCGATCAGCCGGCCCTGGCGCTCGGAGGTGCGCGCGGCGCGCATCTCGGCGATGATCTTCTCCAGCGTGTCGGCCTCGGACTCGATGGCGCCGGTCAGCGGGTAGCAGCCGAGGGTGCGGAAGCGCACCATCCGCATCTCCGGCGTCTCGCCGGGCCCGAGCGGCAGGCGCTCGTCGTCCACCATGATCCAGGTGCCGCTGCGCCGCACCACCGGGCGCGGCCTGGCGAAGTAGAGCGGCACGACGGGGATGTCCTCGGCGAGGATGTAGTCCCACACGTCGAACTCGGTCCAGTTCGAGAGCGGGAAGACGCGGATCGACTCGCCCTCGCGGATGCGGGTGTTGAAGAGGGTCCACAGCTCCGGCCGCTGGTTGCGCGGGTCCCAGCCGTGGGCGGCGTCGCGGAAGGAGAAGATGCGCTCCTTGGCGCGGCTCTTCTCCTCGTCGCGCCGGGCGCCGCCGAAGGCGGCGTCGAAGCCGTGCCGCGTCAGCGCCTGCTTCAGCGCCTCGGTCTTCATCACCTGGGTGTGCAGCGCGGAGCCGGAGGCGACGGGGCTGATGCCGCGCGCGAGCCCCTCCTCGTTGACGTGGACGATCAGCTCCAGGCCGAGGCGCCGCGCGGTGGCGTCGCGGAACGCGATCATCTCGCGGAACTTCCAGGTCGTGTCCACGTGCAGCAGCGGGAAGGGCGGCTTGCCGGGATGGAAGGCCTTGAGCGCGAGGTGCAGCATCACGCTCGAGTCCTTGCCGATGGAGTAGAGCATCACCGGCCGGCGGAAGCTGGCCGCGACCTCGCGGATGATGTGGATGGACTCGGCCTCGAGCCGCGCGAGATGGGGCGTGAGGCGGCGCGGCGCGCCGGCGGCGCGCGCGGGAGCGGTCTCGGTGGTGTCTGCGTTGACGGTCATCCGGTCCCCCCGGGCCGGCGACCGTGTCGCCGGGCGATCCTCGACGCTGAATAGTGCAGGGCATTGTTCAACTAGCGCAGGGCGCGTATCTCACGCCCGCGGCACGACCGCAAGTCTCGCCAAGGAAACAAGGAAAGGGTCCAGGCCGGATGAGAGGAGCGAACGCGCCGGACCGTTCCCGGCTCCTGGAAGGCTTCGCGCGGATCGCGCGCCGCGCAGGCGATCGGATCATGGCGATCTATTCCGGCGCCGCGCCGGTCGGGGCCGCCGCCAAGGCCGACGGCACCCCGCTGACCGAGGCGGACCTCGCGGCCGAGGAGGCGATCACCGCCGGGCTGGCGGCGCTCTGCCCGGACATCCCGGTGCTCTCGGAGGAGGGCGCCGGCGCTGGCGCGCCGCCGCCGGGCCGTCGCTTCATCCTGGTGGATCCCTTGGACGGCACGCGCGAATTCCTCGGCCGGACCGACGAGTTCACGGTCAACATCGCGCTCATCGAGGACGCCCGGCCCGTGCTGGGCGTGGTGCTCGCGCCGGCGCTGCAGGGGCGGCTTTGGCTCGGCGACGTCGTCGCCGGGCAGGCGGAGCGGCGCGAGGCCGGCGCCGCGCGGGGCACGCCGATCCGCGTCCGCCCGGTTCCGGCCGAGGGCCTCGTCGCGGTCGCCAGCCGTTCCCACCGCGACGCCGAAACCGACGCCTTCCTCGCGCGGCTGCCGATCGCCAGCTGCCGCTCGATCGGCTCGTCGCTGAAGTTCTGCCTCGTCGCCGAAGGCGAGGCCGACGTCTATCCGCGCTTCGGCCCGACCATGGAGTGGGACACCGCCGCCGGCCACGCCGTGCTCGTCGCCGCCGGGGGGCGGGTCGCGACGCCGGACGGGGCGGCATTCCTCTACGGCAAGCACGCCGCGGGGTTCCGCAACGGCCCCTTCGTCGCGTGGGGTGGGGGCGGAGGTGCCGCCGCCGCGGCGGCCGGTCAGGGCGCGCCGACGATGTAGGCGGGCGCCGCCTCCGTCTCGAACCGCACCTCCTTCACGCCCGGCACGCCCTCGGCGAGCACGCGCAGGCCCTGCTTGACCGTCTCCGAGCGGCAGAAGCCGTAGAAGGTGACGATGCCGTCCTTGACCTCGGGGAAGATGAAGTAGGTGTCCACCCATGGCTGCTCGCGCATCGCCTGCACGAGCTGGACGCGGATGCGCGAGTCCGGCGCCTCGGCGGAGATCGACTGGGGCGGGGCGACGAGGGCGCGCAGCAGGTCGGCGCGCGAGACCACGCCCACGAGCTTGCCGTCGCGCACCACCGGAACGCGGCGGATGTTCTTCTCCTCGATGAGATGGGCGATGTGCTCGACCGGCGTGTCCTCGGTGACGGTGACGAGGTCGGTCGTCATCACGTCGCGCGCCTTTCGGCCACGGGTGCGGGCGTAGCGCGCGGCCTGCGCCTCGGCGGACTGGAACAGGCCGACGAACCAGCTCTTCGGCCGGTCCTCCACCGCGGCGAGCCGGCGTATGAGGTCGCCCTCCGTGACCATGCCGAGCAGCCTGCCCGAGGAGTCCACCACCGGCGCGCCGGAGATGCCGCGGTCCGAGAGCACGCGCGCCACGGCCTCGACGGGCGCGTCCGGCGGGATGGTGACGAGCGAGGTGGTCATCAGGTCGCGGGCGCGCATGGGCGGCGTCCTCCGGCTGGGTGGCGTAGCGTCGTCTTGGCGGGCGTGATAGCGGGCCGCCTTGACCCGGCGCAACCGCGACCGCCGCGGGGAGGGCCGCGCCGGACCGTCCGCGTCCGGACGGCCTCAGCGCGGTGGCCGCGTCACCGCCGCCCAGGTGGTGGTAACGTGGGCGCAGGGCTCCGCCGCGTCCTCGGCGCGCAGCCAGGCCTCGGCGAAGGGCAGGCGGCCGCGGCGCAGCACGCGCGCCTCGGCGAGCAGCGCCGCCGCGCCGGGGCGGCGGAGGAAGTTGATCGCGAGGTTCGCGGTCAGGCTCTCGTCCCGCCCGCCGGTGAGGGAAAGCAGGGCGCACCACACGGCCATGTCCGCGAGCCCCATCATCGCCGGGCCGGAGACGGTGCCGCCCGGGCGCAGCAGCACGGGGGAGGGGGGCAGGCGCAGCAGGGCGCGTCCCTCCGCCGCCTCCAGCACCTCGACGCCCCAGGCCTCGGCCAACGGGACGCCGGCGTGGAGGATGCGCCGGATCTCGGCGGCGTCGGGACCGCTCATCGCCCGCCGACCACGCGGCCGACGCAGGGATTGCCGCCGATCCAGTAGCAGAGTTCGGCCGGACGGCCGATCCGGTAGAGCGCCAGGTCGCAGCGCAGCCCGGGCGCGAGCCGGCCGCGGTCGTCGAGGCCGAGCGCCGCCGCGGCATGGCGCGTGACGCCGAGCAGGGCCTCGGCGACGGTGAGGCGGAACAGGGTGCAGGCGAGGTTGAGCATCAGCAGCAGCGACAATGCCGGGGAGGAGCCGGGATTCATGTCGGTCGCGACCGCGAGGCGCAAGCCGGCGGCGCGCATCGCCGCGATGTCGGGGCGGCGCCGTTCGCCGAGGAAGTGGAAGGCGCCGGGCAGCAGCACGCCGACCGTGCCGGCGCGGGCCATCGCGGCGAGGCCCTCGGGGCTCGCGTATTCGAGGTGATCGGCGGAGAGGGCCCCGTGGCGCGCGGCGAGCGCCGCGCCGCCGTCGTCGCGGAGCTGGTCGGCGTGCAGCTTCACCGGCAGCCCGTGCGCGCGGGCGGCGTCGAGCACCTGCGCCGTCTCCTCCGCGGTGAAGGCGATCGCGGAGTCGAGGAAGGCGTCCACGGCGTCGGCGAGGCCGGAGGCGGCGGCGGCGGGGACGATCTCGCGCGCGACGTGCGCGGCGTAGTCGGCGCGGCGGCCGGCGTATTCGGGCGGCGTCGCGTGGGCGGCGAGCAGCGTGGTGGCGACCGAGACCGGCTCCTCCGCCGCGAGCCGGCGGGCGACGCGGAGCTGGCGCAGCTCGGTGGCGAGGTCGAGGCCGTAGCCGGACTTGATCTCGACGGTGGTGACGCCCTCGGCCATCAGGGCGCGCAGGCGGGGTTCCGCGGCGCGCAGCAGCCGGTCCTCCTCCGCCTCGCGCGTCGCGCGCACCGTGGCGAGGATGCCGCCGCCGGCTTTGGCGATCTCCTCGTAGCTCGCGCCCGCGAGGCGCCGCTCGAACTCCGCCGCGCGGTCGCCGGCGAAGACGAGGTGGGTGTGGCAGTCTATCAGGCCGGGCAGGATCCAGGCGCCGCGGCAATCCGTCGTCTGCGCGGCCGGGCCGGGCAGGTCGGCGCGGCGGCCGAGCCAGGCGATGCGGCCGTCCCTGGCGGCGAGGGCGCCGTCCTCGATCGCGCCGAGCGGGTCGCCGGGCGGCCCGTCCATCGTGGCGAGGCGGGCGTTCAGCCAGACGCGGTCGAAGCGCGCGCCGGGCACGGTCAGGGCCACTCCGCGAGGGCGGCGAATTCGCCGCGCTCGACCAGCGCCTTCACCGCGGCGATGTCGGGGGCGAGCACGCGGTCCTCGACCCAGGGCAGGGCGGCGCCGCGGACCAGCGCGTGCGCCGACTCGAGGGGGGCGGAGGAGCGCAGCGGGCGATGGAACTCGATCGCCTGCGCCGCGGCGAGCAGCTCGATGGCGAGGATGCCGGCGAGGTTGTCGGCCATCTCGGCGAGGCGCAGCGCGGCGCCGGTCGCCATGCTGACGTGGTCCTCCTGGTTGGCGCTGGTGGGCAGGCTGTCGGTGCTGCGCGGCACGGCGAGGGCGCGGTTCTCGGCGACCAGCGCGGCCGCGGTGATCTGCGCGAGCATGAAGCCGGAATTGAGTCCGCCCTCCCGCACCAGGAAGGCGGGCAGGCCGGAGAGCGCGGGGTCCATGAGCAGGGCGGTGCGCCGTTCGCTGATCGCGCCGAGCTCGGCGAGGGCGAGGGCGATCGCGTCGGCGGCGAAGGCCACGGGCTCGGCGTGGAAATTGCCGCCCGCGAGGATCGCGCCGCCCTCGACGACCAGCGGGTTGTCGGTGACGGCGTTCGCCTCGCGCTCCAGCACCTGCGCGGCGTGGGCGAGGAGGTCGGCGCAGGCGCCGGCGACCTGGGGCTGGCAGCGCAGCGAATAGGGGTCCTGCACGCGCGCATCGCCGGCCCGGTGGCTCTCGCGGATGGCGCTGCCGGCGAGCAGCGCGCGCAGCGCGGCGGCGGCGCGGACCTGGCCCGGATGGCCGCGCAGCGCGTGGATGCGCGGATCGAAGGGGGTGTCGCTGCCCCTCGCGCCCTCGAGGCTCATCGCGCCGGCGACGAGGGCGGTGCGCAGCAGGGTCTCCGCCGCGAACAGCGCGGCGAGCGCGAGCGCGGTCGAGACCTGCGTGCCGTTGAGCAGCGCGAGCCCCTCCTTCGGGCCGAGCGTGAGCGGGGCGACGCCCGCGCGCGCCATCGCCTCGGCGCCGCCGAGCACGGAATCGTCGGCGAAGGCCTCGCCCTCGCCGACGAGCACGAGGGCGAGATGCGCGAGCGGGGCGAGGTCGCCGGAGGCGCCGACCGAACCCTTGGAGGGGATCGCCGGCAGCACGTCGTTGTTCAGCAGGGCGAGCAGCGCCTCCACGACCTCCGGCCGCACGCCGGAGGCGCCGCGGGCGAGCGAGAGCGCCTTCAGCGCGAGGACGAGGCGCACCACGGGCGGCGGCAGCAGCGCCCCGGTGCCGGCGGCGTGGCTGCGCAGCAGGTTGAGCTGGAGCTGCGCCAGGTGATCCGGCGGGATGCGCGTGGAGGCGAGCTTCCCGAAGCCGGTGTTGATCCCGTAGAGCGTCTCGCCGGTGGTCAGGTGCGCGGCGACGGCGGCGGCGCCGGCCTCGGTCGCCGCGCGCCAGCCGGGGGCGAGGTCGAGCCGCGCCCCCTCCATCACCGTGCGCAACTGCGCGAGGGTGGCGGCGCCGGGGGCGATCATGCGCCGAGCATCGGCAGGTCGAGCCCGTGCGCGCGGGCGCAGGCGATGGCGGCCTCGTAGCCGGCGTCGGCGTGGCGCATCACGCCGCTGGCCGGGTCGTTCCACAGCACGCGCCGGAGGCGCCGCGCCGCCGCCTCGGTGCCGTCGCAGACGATCACCATGCCGGCGTGCTGCGAATAGCCGAGGCCGACGCCGCCGCCGTGGTGGATGCTCACCCAGGTGGCGCCGGAGGCGGTGTTGAGCAGCGCGTTGAGGAACGGCCAGTCGGAGACCGCGTCGGAGCCGTCCAGCATCCCCTCCGTCTCGCGGTTCGGCGAGGCGACGGAGCCGGAATCGAGGTGGTCGCGGCCGATCACGATGGGCGCCTTCAGCGCGCCGCGCGCGACCATCTCGTTGAAGGCGAGGCCGAGCCGGTCGCGCTGGCCGAGGCCGACCCAGCAGATGCGCGCGGGCAGGCCCTGGAAGGCGATGCGCGCGCGGGCCATGTCGAGCCAGCGGTGCAGGTGCGGATCGTCGGGGATCAGCTCGCGCACCGCCTCGTCGGTGCGGCGGATGTCCTCGGGATCGCCGGAGAGGGCGACCCAGCGGAAGGGGCCGACGCCGCGGCAGAACAGCGGGCGGATGTAGGCGGGGACGAAGCCCGGGAAGGCGAAGGCGTCGGCGAGCCCCTCGTCCTTCGCCATCTGGCGGATGTTGTTGCCGTAGTCGAACACCGCCGCGCCCATGCGCTGGAAGTCGAGCATCGCCCGCACGTGCCGCACCATGGATTTCCGCGCCGCGGCGGCGACGGCGGCGGGATCGCGCGCGCGCATCTCCTCCCACTGCGCCAGCGTCCAGCCGGCGGGGAGGTAGCCGTTCGCCGGATCGTGGGCGCTGGTCTGGTCGGTGACGATGTCGGGCCTGACGCCGCGGCGCACCAGCTCCGGCAGGACCTCGGCCGCGTTGCCGAGCAGGCCGACGCCGATCGCGCGCCTCTCCGCGCAGGCCCGGCGGATCATCGCCAGCGCCGTGTCGAGGGCGTCGGCGCGGTGGTCGAGGTATCCCGTCTCCAGCCGCCGCTCGATGCGGCTCGGCTGGCACTCCACGGCGAGGACGGAGGCGCCGGCGAACACGCCGGCGAGCGGCTGCGCCCCGCCCATGCCGCCGAGCCCCGCGGTCAGGATCCAGCGGCCGGAGAGGTCGCCGCCGTAGTGCCGGCGCCCGGCCTCGGCGAAGGTCTCGTAGGTGCCCTGGATGATCCCCTGGCTGCCGATGTAGATCCACGAGCCGGCCGTCATCTGCCCGTACATCATCAGGCCCTTGCGGTCGAGCTCGTGGAAGTGCTCCCAGGTGGCCCAGCGCGGCACCAGGTTGGAGTTGGCGATCAGCACCCGCGGCGCGTCCGGGTGCGTCCCGAACACGCCGACCGGCTTGCCGGACTGGACGAGCAGCGTCTGGTCCTCGCGCAGCCGGCGCAGGACCGAGACGATCGTCTCGTAGCTCCGCCAGTCGCGCGCGGCGCGGCCGATGCCGCCATAGACGACCAGCTCGCCGGGGCGTTCCGCCACCTCGTCGTCCAGGTTGTTCATCAGCATGCGCAGCGCGGCCTCGGTCTGCCAGGAGCGGCAGGTGATCTCCGGGCCGCGCGGGGCGCGGATGGCGGGGGCGTTGCGGAAGCGCGCGGGATCGGCCATGCGTGGCAGCCTAGCCACGGCCGGCGGGAGGGCAAAGCACAGTCGCATGACGACGGCGTTCTTCGCCCGGGCCGCCCTGCTGCCCGCCGGCTGGGCGGCCGACGTGCGGATCGAGGCCGACGCGGCGGGCTGGATCACGGCGGTCCTCCCCGGCGCCCCGCCCGGCGGGGCGCGGCGGCTGCGCGGGGCCGTGATCCCGGGCGTGCCGAACCTGCACTCGCACGCCTTCCAGCGCGCCATGGCGGGCGGCGCGGAGCGGCGCTCGCCCGAGGGGCGCGACAGCTTCTGGACCTGGCGCGAGACGATGTACCGCTTCGTCGCGCGCCTGACGCCGGAGGACGCGGAGGCGGTGGCGGCGCAGCTCTATGCCGAGCTGCTGGAGGGGGGCTTCACCGCCGTCTGCGAGTTCCACTACCTGCACCACCGGCCGGACGGCACGCCCTACGACGATCCGGCGGAGATGGCGAAGCGGCACCTCGCCGCGGCGCGCGCCGCCGGGATCGGCATCACGCTGCTGCCGAGCCTCTACCGCCACGGCGGGATCTTCGGCCGCGAGCCGGCGCCGGGGCAGCGGCGCTTCCTCAACGACCTCGACGGCTTCGCGCGCATCGTCGAGGGGGTGCGCGCGGCGGTGGCCGGCGATCCGCAGGCCGCCGCGGGCCTCGCGCCGCATTCGCTGCGCGCGGTGACGCCGGAGATGCTCGGCGCCGTCGCCGGCGCCGAGGGGCCGATCCACATCCACGCGGCCGAACAGGCGCGCGAGGTGGAGGAGTGCCTCGCCGCGACCGGCGCGCGGCCGGTGCGCTGGCTGCTCGACCACGCGCCGGTGGACGCGCGCTGGTGCGTGGTCCACGCCACGCACATGGACGCGGCGGAGACGCGCGATCTCGCCGCCACCGGCGCCGTGGCGGGGCTCTGCCCGACGACCGAGGCCAATCTCGGCGACGGGATCTTCCCGCTGCCGGCCTGGCGCGCCGCCGGCGGGCGGTTCGGCGTCGGCACCGACAGCCATGTCGGCGTCGCGCCGCGCGACGAGCTGCGGCAGCTGGAGACGAGCCAGCGCCTCGCCCTGCAGGCGCGCGCCGTCGCCGCCGACGCGGCGCGGCCGCATCCCGGCCGCGCGCTGCTGGAGGCGGCGCTGGCGGGCGGGGCGCAGGCGAGCGGGCGCGGGCTCGGCGCCATCGCGCCGGGGCTGCGCTGCGACCTGGTGGAGCTCGATCCCGAGCACCCGGCGCTGGTCGGGCGGGAGGGCGATGCGCTGCTCGACGCCTGGGTGTTCGCCGGCCAGGGGAATCCCGTGCGCACCGTGGTCTGCGGCGGACGCGCGGTGGTGGAGGCGGGGCGGCACGTCGCGCGGCTCGAGATCGGCGAGGCGTTCGCCCGGGCGATGCGGAGGCTGTGGGCATGAGCAACACGCTGCAGGGACAGGTCGCGTTCATCACCGGCGGCAGCCGCGGCATCGGCGGCGCGATCGCGCGCGCCTTCGCCCGCGCCGGCGCCGACGTCGGCTTCTGCCACCTCGACGACGCGGAGGGCGCGGCGGAGACGGCGCGCGCCATCGCCGCCGCCGGCCGCCGCGGCTTCGCGCGCGCCTGCGACGTGGCCGACGCCGCCGCGCTGCGCGCCACGATCGCCGAGGCGGAGGCGACGCTCGGCCCGACCGACATCCTCGTCTGCAACGCCGGGATCAACATCCGCGGCGCCTTCGAGACGCTGGACGATTCCGTGTTCGACCGCCTGCTCGCCGTGCACCTCAAGGGCACGATCGCCGCCTGCCGGGCGGTCTATCCGGGCATGGCGGCGCGCGGGCGGGGGCGGATCATCACCCTCTCCTCGCAGCTCGCGCTGAAGGGCGGGGCCGGGGTCGCGCCCTATGTCACGGCGAAGGCGGCGGTCCTCGGCTTCACCCGCGCGCTGGCGCTGGAGGCGGCGCCGAAGGGCATCCGCGTGAACGCCATCGCGCCCGGCCCCGTGGACACCGACCTCACGCGCGCGCGCGGCGCGGAATGGCGGCGCGCGATCGAGGCGGCGCTGCCCGCCGGCCGGCTCGGCCGCCCGGAGGAGATCGCGGAGACCGCATTGCTGCTCGCCGGGCCGGGCGGCGCGTTCTACGTCGGCGCCTGCCTCTCGCCGAACGGCGGCGACATCCTCCACTGACCATCCGGCCGTCGGGTCAGATGCTCCCCACGGTGCGGATGCGCGCGCGGGGGTGGATCTCGCCCTGGGCCAGGACCTGGGTCGCGGGGCGGAAGCGCTCGGCGATCGCGCGGAGGTGCGCGCGCAGGCCGCCGGAGCAGACCAGCACCGGCGCCTCGCCGGCGGCGGTGGCGGCGTCGAAGACCTCGCGCAGGCGCTGCATGAAGGCGGAGAGCTGCGAGGGCGCCATGGCGAGCTGGCGCTCCTCCGGCGGGCCGATCAGCGCCTCGGCGAAGGCCTGCTCCCATTCGGGCGAGAGGGTGACCATCGCGATGTAGCCCTGCGGGCCGCGCGCCGCCTCCGAGATCTGGCGCGCCAGGCGCTGGCGCACCACGGCGAGGATCGCGGGCAGGGCGCGCAGCCCGGCGGTGGTGGCCTCCTGGATGCCCTCGAGGATGGTCGGCAGGTCGCGGATCGAGACCCGCTCGGCGAGCAGCGCCTGCAGCACGCGCTGCACGCCGCCGACGGTGATCTGCGCCGGGATCAGGTCGGCGACCAGCTTCTGCTGCTCGCGCGGGAGCTCGTCGAGCAGCTTCTGCGTCTCGGCGTAGGAGAGGAGCTCGGCCATGTTCTCGCGCACCACCTCGGTCAGGTGGGTGGCGAGCACGCCGGCGGCGTCCACCACGGTGCAGCCGCGCGCCAGCGCCTCGTCGCGCCGCGACTCCTCGATCCAGAGCGCGGGCAGGCCGAAGGTCGGCTCGTTCACCCGCTCGCCGGGGAGCGGCGGCACGCCGCCCGCGGGATCGATGGCGAGGTGGAGCGGCGGACGCAGCCGGCCGCGCCCGGCCTCGATCTCCTTGATGCGGATGACGTAGGTGTCGGGGTCGAGCTGGAGGTTGTCCTGGATGCGCACGGCGGGCAGGACGAACCCCATCTCCTGCGCGATGGAGCGGCGCAGGCCGCGGATCTGCTCGGTCAGGCGCGGCGCCTCGCCGGCGGCGAGCGAGAGGAGGCCGTAGCCGAGCTCGAGCCGCAGCAGGTCGATCCGCAGCGTCTCGCCGATCGGCAGTTCCTGCGCCGTGGCGGGAAGCGGCGCGGGGTCGGGCTGCGCGGCGGCGCGGCGCTCGGCCTCGCGCCGGAACCAGGCGGCGGTGCCGGCGGCGCCGGAGAGGGCGAGGAAGGGCAGCAGCGGCATCCCCGGCAGCAGCGCCATCACCCCGGCCGCGCCGGCGGCGATGGCGAGCGGCTTCGAACCGCCGCCGAGCTGGCCGACCAGCGCCTTGTCCGCGCTGCCCTCGACGCCGCCCTTGGTGACGACGATGCCGGCTGCGACCGAGACCAGCAGCGCCGGGATCTGGGTGACCAGACCGTCGCCGACGGTGAGCAGGGCGAAGGTTCCCGCGGCGTCGGCAAGGGCCATGCCGTGGCGCATCACCCCGATCGCGAGGCCGCCGATCAGGTTGATTAAGGTAATGACGAGGCCCGCGATCGCGTCGCCGCGCACGAATTTCGCGGCGCCGTCCATCGCGCCGTAGAAGCCCGTCTCCTCTTCCAGCTCCTTGCGGCGGCGCTTCGCCTCCGCCTCGTCCACGAGGCCGGCGGAGAGGTCGGAATCGATCGCCATCTGCTTGCCGGGCAGGGCGTCCAGGCTGAACCGCGCCGCCACCTCGGCGATGCGGCCGGAGCCCTTGGTGACGACCATGAAGTTCACCACCAGCAGGATGGCGAAGACGATCATCCCCACCACCAGGTCGCCGCCCATGAGGAAGCGGCCGAAGGCCGAGACGACATGGCCCACCCCCGCCGGCCCCTCGTGCCCCTGGGTCAGGATGGCCCGGGTGGTGGCGACGTTGAGCGCGAGGCGCAGCAGCGTCGTCAGCAGCAGGAGCTGGGGGAAGGAGGTGAAGTCGAGGGGGCGGTGCAGGAACAGCGCCGTCATCAGCACCAGCACGGCGAGCGTGATCGACAGCGCCAGCCCCGCGTCGAGCAGCAGGGGCGGCAGCGGCACCACCAGCACCGCGAGCAGCGCCGCGACGCCGAGGGCGAGCCCGACATCCGTTCCCGGGCGCGCGGCCGAGAGCCAGGCGGGGAAGGCGAGCGCGGGCATCGCCGGTCAGCCCGTCCCGTGCCCGCTCGCCACCCCCGCCGGCGCCGCCGGCGGCACGAGATGGCCCGGCGCCGGCGGCACGAGATGGCCCGGCGCCGGCGGCACGGCGAGGCCGAGGCCGCGGTACTCGTTGAGCTTGTTGCGCAGGGTGCGGATCGAGATGCCCAGCATCTCCGCCGCGCGGGTGCGGTTGCCGAGACAGTGCGACAGGGTCTCGAGGATCAGCGCGCGCTCGACCTCCTCGACGCGGTGCCCGACCAGGGCGGCGACAGGCGTGGCGGGGGCGGTGGGTGCGGCGGCGACGGGAATGGCTGCGGCCGGCGCGGCCGGGGCCGCGCCCTCGCCGAGCTCGATCGCCGCCGCGCCGATCTCCTCGCCCTCGGCGAGCAGCACCGCGCGGTGCACCGCGTTCTCCAGCTCCCGCACGTTGCCGGGCCAGGGGTGGGCGAGCAGCGCCGCGCGCGCCGCCGGCGAGAAGCCGCGCCGCGGCAGCCCGTTGGCGTCGGCGTAGCGGCGCGCGAAGTGCTCGGCGAGCGGCAGGATGTCGGCGGGGCGCTCGCGCAGCGGCGGGATGCGCAGCCGCACCACGTTGAGGCGGAAGTAGAGGTCCTCGCGGAAGCGGCCGCGCGCCACCTCCTGCGCCAGGTCGCGGTTGGTGGCGGCGAGGATGCGCACGTCCACCTTCACCGGCTGCGTGCCGCCGAGGCGGTCTATCTCGCGCTCCTGGATCGCGCGCAGGAGCTTGGCCTGCAGCCGCGGGTCCATCTCGCCGATCTCGTCGAGCAGCAGGGTGCCGCCCTGCGCCTGCTCGAACTTGCCCTTGCGCGCCGCGACGGCGCCGCTGAAGGCGCCCTTCTCGTGGCCGAACAGCTCGCTTTCGAGCAGGCTCTCGGGCAGCGCCGCGCAGTTGAGGGCGACGAACGGCCCGCGGGCGCGGCGCGAGGCGGCGTGGATGTGGCGCGCCAGGACCTCCTTGCCGGTGCCGCTCTCCCCGGTGATCAGCACGCTTGCCTCGGCGCGCGCGATCTGGGCGGCGCGCGCGAGCAGCGCCGCGCTCGCCGGGTCCTGGTGCACCGGTCGGTCCGGCTCGCCGGCGACGGATTGCAGCATCGCCGCGATCAGGTCGGGCTCCGGCGGCAGGGGCAGGAACTCCTTGGCGCCGGCCTGGATCGCACGCACCGCCGCCGCGGCGTCGCTGTTGCGGCCGCAGGCGACGACCGGACAGGCGATGCGCTCGCCCGCCATGGCGCCGATCAGCCAGGCGACGTCGTGCCGCACGTCGCACAGCACCAGGTCGGCGCCGTCCGCGCGCAGCCGCTCGAGCGCGGCCGCCGCGCCTTCCACCTGGGCGAGCGTCGCGCCGCGCGCCGCAGCGATCCGCGCCGCCTGCCCAAGCTCGCCCTCGAGCGAGCCGACGATCAGCAGCCGCGGCATCGGATCACCCGCCCCGGTCGGCCTTGACGATCTCGGTCATGGTGACGCCGAGGCGGTTGTCCTCCACCAGCACCACTTCGCCGCGCGCGACCAGGCGATTGTTGACGTAGATGTCCACCGCCTCGCCGAGCTTGCGGTCGAGCTCGACGACGGCGCCGCGGCCGAGCTTGAGGAGCTGCGAGACCTGGATGGTCGCGCGGCCGAGCACCGCGCTAACCTGGACCGGGATGTCGTAGACCGCGCCGAGCTCGCGCGCCGGCGTGGCGCCCGCGGCCGCCCGTGGCGGGGCCGGCGGCTGCTCCGCCGCGTCCGGCGCCACGGCGGTCCCCGCCGCCTCGAACTCGCCGCCCGGTCCACCGACCCCGCCGACCGTCGTCATCCCCTAACCCTCCAGGCCCATCGCGGCGAGCGCCGCACGCACCGCACGCCGCCGTCTTTCCAGAACCGCTTCCGCAGACCCGCCGCGCCACTCCAGCCGCGCGTCGCCGGGGGCGAGCGCCTCGTCCGCCATTACCTCGAAGCGCGCGTCGAGCGGGGCGAGATGCGCCGCGAGCGCGGCGGCGAGATCGGGCGCAACACGCACGAGGACGCGCGGCTCCTCCGCGAGGGCGGGGCGCAGCGCCGCGATCAGGGCCGCGAGGCGGGACGGCGCCGCGGCACCGTCGGCGGCCGCCCCCGGCAGCGCGGCATCGAGCGCCGCGAGCAGCAGCCGCGCCAGCGCCTCCGCCACCTCCTCGGCATGCGCCTCCGCCGCGGCGCGGGCGGCAGCCGAGGCGTCGCGCAACGCGGCTGCGGTGGCCTCGGCCGCCGCGGCGAGCCGGGCGGCGTCACGCTCCGCCGCCTCGGCCAGGCCGGCGGCACGGCCCGCCGCGAAGCCCTCCGCCCGCCCCGCCGCGTGCGCGGCGGCGGCCCGCTCGGCCGCGGCGGCCTCGGCCTCTCGCAGGGCGGCGCTCTCCGCCGCCGCCGCCGCCAGCCATCCACCCGGCCGCCCGTGATCCCCGTGCCCTGGCCCGCAATTCCGCCCGACGGGCGGGAGCAGGGCCGTGGCGGCGAAGGCGCCGGCCTGCCGGTCGCGGGGCGCATGGATCGGCTCGAAGGGCGCGGCCACCGGTCAGTACACCATGACTTCGTCGCGCCCGTCGCGCAGCGTGATCTCGCCGCGCGCCGCGAGCTCCTTGGCGGTGGCGACGATCGCCGCCTGCGCCTCGTCCACGTCGCGCAGGCGGACGGGGCCGAGCATGGCGAGGTCGTCGCGGAGCAGCTTCCCGGCGCGCTCCGTCATGTTCCGCAGGAACAGGTCGCGCAGCGCCTCGCTCGCGCCCTTGAGGGCGAGCACGAGCTGGTCCTTCTCCACCTCCCGAAGCAGCGCCTGCAGCGCGGGGCCGTCGAGGCGCTGGAGGTCCTCGAAGGTGAACATCAGGGACCGGATGCGCTCGGCCGCCTCGCGGTTGCGCTCCTCGAGCGCGCCGAGGATGCGTGCCTCGGCCTGGCGATCGAGGTTGTTGAAGATCTCGGCCAGCATCTCGTGCGCATCGCGGCGGTGCCCGCGCGCGAGGTTGGACATGAATTCGGTCCGCAGCGTGCGCTCGAGCCCTTCCAGCGCGTCCTTCTGGATGGTGTCCATGCGCAGCATGCGCATCACCACCTCCATCGCGAAGGCCTCGGGCAGCAGGGCGAGCACGCGCGCGGCGTGATCCGGCTTCACCTTGGAGAGCACCACCGCGACCGTCTGCGGATACTCGTTCTTCAGGTAGGTGGCGAGCACCGCCTCGTTCACGTTGCCCAGCTTGTCCCACATGGTGCGGCCGGCGGGACCGCGGATCTCCTCCATGATCTGAAGTACGCGCTCCCGCGGCAGCGAGCGCATCAGCAGGCGCTCCGTGCTCTCCCAGGAGCCGGTGAGGGCCCCGGTCTGGCCGATGCTCTCGGCGAACTCGCGGCACAGGTCCTCGACCACGGCCGCGGGGATGGTGCCGAGGTTGGCCATCGCGCCCGAGATGTCGCGGATCTCGTCCTCGTGCATCCGCGAGAGGATGTCCGCCGCCCTCTCCTCGCCGAGGGCGAGCATCAGCGCCGCGGCCTTCTGCTGTCCGGTGAGCCGCATGGCCGTCTCAGCGGTCCTCCTGGGGGCTCAGCCAGCGCCGCAGGACGGTGAGGGTCTCGTCCGGGTGCCTGCCCGCCAGCTCGGCGATCCGGGCGAGCGAGGAGGCGCGCATCCGCCCCTCGACATTGGCGAGCTGCACCATGGCCTCGTCGGGCTCGGGGAGGGCGGCGGACGCTTCGGCATTCGCGGCGCCCGCGTCCGGAGCGGAGAGCTTCGGCCCGCCGGCCCTCGCGCCGGGGGCCGCCAGGGCCGGCGCGGCGCCGAGGCCGCCGATCGCGGCCGGCGGGGCCAGCGCGATGGCCAACCGTCCGGCGATCGGGCGCGCGACGAGCAGGATCGCCGCCAGCGCGACCAGGGCGATCAGCCCGCTCTCGGCGAGCCGGGCGACGACGGCCGGGGTCAGCAGGCGCTCGAGCCGGCTCGGCTGCTCCGCCGCCATGTCGGGCGGGTCGGCGAAGCGCATGCTGACCAGCTCGACGCGGTCGCCCCGCCGCTCGTCGTAGCCGACGGCGCTGCGCACCAGCGCGGTCAGGCGGGCCAGCTCCTCGGCGCTGTGCTCGCGGAAGGCCGGCTCGCCGCCAGGCTCGGCGGGCGGCTCGCGCACCCCGTCCACCAGCACGGCGACCGAGAGCCGGCGCAGCACCGGCCCCTCGCGCAGCACCTGGCGCGTGGTGCGGCCGATCTCGTAGTTGATCGTCTCCTCCTGGCGGTTCTCCAGGCTGCCCGCGGCGCCCGCGCCGGCGGGATCGGGATTGGGCAGGTTGCCTGCGACGCCCACCGCCCCCGGCTCGGTGCTGCGGGTCTGCTCGCTGGTGCTGGACTGGCTGCGCGCGACCTGGTTGTCCGGATCGAACCGCTCCTCGGTCGTCTGCACCCGGTCGAAGTCGAACTCGAGCGCCGCCTCCGCACGTACCCGGCCGGGCCCGAGGATGCGCTCGAGCATCTCCTCCACCGCCCGGGCGAGGCGCAGCTCCTGCGCGCGCCTGATCTCCTCCTGCGTCTGCGCCGACTGCGCCGCGGACAGCGCCTGGCCGCCGCGGGCGAGCAGCGCGCCGCGGCTGTCGACGATCGAGACGTTCTGCGGCCGCAGGCCCGGCACCGCGGTCGCGACCAGGTGCAGCACCGCCTGCACGCCCTCGCCGTCGAGCCGCTGCGCGCCCTGCATGGTGAGCACCACGCTCGCCTGCGCCTCGCCGCGCTCGCGCGAGAAGGCCTCGCGCCGCGGCAGCACCAGGTGCACCCGCGCCGCGCGCACGCCGGCGAGGCCGCGGATCGTGCGCGCGAGCTCGCCCTCGAGCGCGCGGACGCGGTTCATGTCCTGCTGGAAGGGCGTGGTGGTGAGGGATTCCGCGCGGTCGAAGATCTCGTAGCCGACCGCGCCGCCGCCGAGCGAGCCGCCGTGTGGCAGACCCTCGCGCGCCAGCATCAGGCGCAGGCGCGGCACCTGGTCCTCCGGCGCCATCACCTGCCCGCCGCCGGCGGCGATGCGATGGGGCACCCCCGCGCGCTCCAGCGCCTGCACCACGGCGGCGGCGTCGCGCGGCTCGAGGTCGGCGTAGAGCAGCCCCATCGGCGGCTCCCCGGCGCGCAGGACGAGCCAGCCGAGCAGCGCCAGCACCATCGCGGCGACGCCGCCGAGCGCCGCGAGCCGCGCCGGCCCGAACGCGCGCAGCTGCGCGATCACGCCACCGCCGCGCATGCCGCCGCCTTGCCGCGCGCCGCCAGCGCCCCGATCCGACGCATCCGACATCCCCCTCGCACTCTCCCGCCCCGGCCTCGTCCCGCCGTCGCGGCAAGTCTTGCCTGCGACCCGCTTGCGTGGCGGTTAACGGGCGAGGCGCGGCGCGAGGCGGCGGCCGGCCGCGCCGCGATGGCGCTCAGCCGAGCGTGTCGCCGATGCCGCGGACCTTCTCGAAGCCGACCGCGAGCGGGCCGAGCATCAGGCGCAGCACGCCGTCCTGCTGCCGTTCCGCGGCGGTGGCGACACCGAGCACCGTGAAGGGAAGGAGGCCGAGAGTCTGGCCTTCGGGCGTGGCCCCTTCGACCCGCACCTGGTAGGCGCCGTCCGGGAGGAGGCGGCCCTGGGCGTCGCGCCCGTCCCAGCTCCACACGCTCCGCTGCCCGACGGCGAGCGGCAGGCGCTGCTCGCGCAGCACGCGCCCGGCGGCGTCGGTGATCGTGATGCGCGCCTCGGCCGCGGCGCCGGCGGGCGGCAGCCGCAGCACGGCGATGCCCTCCTGAAGCGCCAGGTGGTCGGATTCGACCTCGACCACCCGGCCCATCAGCGGAGCGGCCGCGGTGAGCTGGGCCGCCTGCTGCAGGGCCACGAGCCGTTCGAGCTGCTCGTTCATCAGGGTCTGCTGCTCGACCGAGGCGAACATCGCGAGCTCCTGGGTCATGCGGTTGGTGTCCATGGGCTCGGTCGGGTTCTGGTTGCGCAGCTGGGTGGTGAGCAGGCTGAGGAAGACGTTGAAGTCGCCGAGCGTCGCGCCGGTCCGGCCGCGCCCGGTGTTGGCGGCGGCCGTGGCCGACGCGATGGACGGGGTGTTCTGGATGGTCGGCATGGGGTGCGGTGGCCTCCGGCGGTCAGGATCAGACGGCGATGTCGAGCAGGGCGAGCGAGACTCCGGTGCGCGACGGAGCGGCGGCCGCGGCGGACGCGCCGGCCGCGGCGAGGTCGCGCCGCGTGCCGGACGGCGCGCCCTCGCGCTCGCCGTGCGCGCCGAAGCCCTGCCGCGCCCCGTCGCCGAGCGCGAAGCTCAGCGTGCAGCCGCCGCCCGGGCCGCGGCCGTCGGCGCCGCCGAGGCCGGCCTGGGTCAGCGCGCGGTCCAGCTCGCGCGCGTCGCGCTGGAGCAGGGCCAGGGTCTCGGGCCGCTCGGCGAGGATCCGCACGGCGGTGGTCTCTCCGGGGCCGCCGCGGGGCTCGACGCGGATCTCCACCCGGCCGAGCTCGGCGGGCTCGAGCAGCAATTCGATCCGGCCGGCGCCCGATCCTTCCGCTCCGCCCGCCTTGAGGCCGAGCGCGACGACGGCCGGCGCCACCTGGCGGGCGGGCGGCGCCGGGCGCTGTCCGGGGACCGCTCCGCCGGACGACGGCGCCCCGGAAGCCTCGGCGGCGCCGGCGAATCCCGATGCGGGGGTGCCGGAGCCGGTGGCCGCGGCGAGGGGCAGCGGGGGGAACTCCGGCGCACCGCCGGCGGCGGGCACGGACGGCGCGGCGCCGGCCGGCATCGCCGCGCCGGCCCCGGCGCTCGGAGGCCGGGCGACGGCCGGCAGAGCGGGCGCCATGGTGGCGTCGTCCTGCGGCGGCGGGGCCGGAACACCGCTCGCGCCCCTCTCGTCCGTCGCCCGGCCTCCGAGCGCCGGGGCCGCGGGGAAGGCGGGATCCTCGGAAGGCGCGGCGGCCGGCGCGGCGCCTTCCGCCGCAGGACGGTCCGGGGCGCCGGCGCGAGGCCGGATCGCGGCCGCTCGCTGTCCCTGGCCGTCGTCGGACGCGGCGGCCGAGGACCGGCTCGCTCCGGCCCCGATGGATGCCGCCGCGGCGACGGCCGTGCCGCCCCCGGGCAAGGGCGCCGCCGATCCCGGCTCCGGCATCGGCCGGGAGGGCTCCCGGGCCGGGCCGGGCGCCCCGGCCCGATCGTCAGGGCGCACCACCCCCGGCGGCGGCGAGGCGGACGGGGCGTCGCCGGATGCGGGCATGGGGTCGCCGGAGGGCAGCCACCGCGCCGCCGCGGCCTCGGGCGGATGGGGTGCCACCGGCGCCGCGGGGATCGCCGGCGGCGGCGGGGGTGGCGCCGGGGGATCGGCAATGCGCGGCCGCAGCGGGGGTGGGGGGTCCCCGTCGGGGCGCGCCCGGCCCTCTCCGGCCGCGCTCGGCCCGGCCGCAAGGAGGGCCTGCCGACCTTCGGACGCCTCCGGCGCCGGCAGACGCGCCTCCCCCTCCCCCCCGCAAGGCGCGGCGGTTGGTCGGGCTTCTGCGGCGCCGGCGACCGCCCCGCCCGGCGGTGGCGGCACGGCAGGCACCGGCGGCTCCTCGACCATGGCCGCGCGCGCGGCGCGCAGGAGCGCCGGCCCGCGGCCGCCGCGCACTTCCCGCGTGTCGGCGACCTCCATGTCCGGCGCGCCGAGGCCGCGCAGCAGCGCGGCGAATCCGCCCTCCGGAGCCGATCCGAGCGCGACCAGCACGGCGGACGGGCCCGGCGCGGCCGACGGGGTTCCAACCGTCCTCGCCGCGGTGGCGTTCGTCAGGGTCGGTGCGGGTTCCATCGGCGGGCTCCATGGGGCGCGGCGCAAGCGCCGCCCGGTCGCGGACTGCGGCGACCCGCCCCGCCGCGCCTTCGGCGGGCGGCCCCGCGAACCCCGGACGTGCAAGAGGCCTGCCAGCCCGTGCGTCGCCCCTGGGCTCCGCGCCTCGGCAGGATGCGCCGCAGCGGCGGCAATCCTTGCCCGCCGGAGAACGACGCGGCGCGCCATCGGCGAGGACGCCGGGCCTCCGAGACGCGGCCGCCACTGGCACGGCGCTTGCGCGGCCGCCGGCGTCGCGACCCGTCGCGTCGCACGTCGGAGGTCCGCCCGCCATGTCCCTGTTCGGCTCGATGAACACCGCGATCAGCGGCCTGACCGCGCAGTCGCGTGCCCTCGGCCACATCGCCGACAACGTCTCCAACAGCCAGACCGTCGGCTTCAAGCGCACCGACACGAATTTCGTGAACCTGCTGACCGAGAGCAGCGCCACGCTGCATCGCCCAGGCTCGGTGATCGCCCGCCCCGACTACACCAACACCGTCCAGGGCACGGTCGAGCAGTCGGAGAACCCGATCGCCCTCGCCATCGCCGGCCAGGGCTTCTTCTCGGTCGCCCTGGCGCGCGGCGAGAGGAACGGCCAGACGCTGTTCGACGAGCGCCAGTTCTACACGCGCGCGGGCGACTTCCGGCTGAACGACGCCGGCTACCTGGTCAACGGCGCCGGCTACTACCTGCAGGGCTGGGCCGTGGACGCCGCCGGCAACCCCGACCGCAGCGCGCTGCTGCCGATCCAGGTGAGCCAGCTCGTCTCCGATCCCGTGCCGACCGGCCGGGTCGCCATGGTGGCGAATCTGCCGGCCGATCCCGACACGACGCCGATGACGAGCCAGGTCCAGGTCTACGACAGCCTCGGCCGCCCGGAGACGGTCACGCTCGACTGGACCCAGACGGCGCCCAACACCTGGACGCTCTCGCTCAGCGCGCCCGGGGCGGCGCCGGCCGCGCTGGGCACGGTGGAGGTCCGCTTCGGCGGCGCCGCGGCCACGCCGGTGGCCGACGGCACGATCGGCGAGTTCGCCAACGCCACCGGCAGCATCGGCATCGTGCCCGCGGCCGCCGGCGCCCCGGCGGAGCTGACCTTCGCCGCCGATTTCGGCCAGGGGCCGCAGAGCATCACGCTGAACCTCGGCGTGTTCGGCCAGGCCGGCGGCGTCACGCAGTACGCGGGCGGCGAGTACAGCGTGCGCAACTGGACGCAGGACGGCGTGCCGCCCGGCGCCTACTCCTCGATGGCGATCCGCGAGAACGGCGACGTGGCGATCACCTACGACAACGGCCGGAGCCGCGTCATCGCGCGCGTGCCGATCGCCACCTTCCCCGATCCGGACCGGCTCGAGCGCCTCGACGGCCAGGCCTTCATGCGGACCATGGCGAGCGGCGAGGCGAGCCTGTCCGACGCGGCCTCGAACGGCGCGGGGAAGCTCGCCGTCGGCTCGGTGGAGCGCTCGAACGTGGATCTCGCGACCGAACTGTCGAAGCTGATCGTCGCGCAGCGCGCCTACACCGCGAACACCCAGATCGTGTCGGCGTCCGACCAGATGCTGATGGACACGATCAACATGCGTCGCTGACCGGCGCGGCCCGGCAAGGTCGCGTTAACCGGAATCCCGGAGGCTGGAGCCGCCATGAGCCTCGAAGCCGCCCTCCTGACCGCCCGCTCCGGCCTGCTCTACGTGCAGCGGGCGCTCGCCTCGACGTCCCAGGACATCGCCGCGGCCGGCGTCGCGGGGCACACCAACAAGACGGTCGCCGCGGTCACGCTGGCCGCGGCGGGCCTGTCCTTCGGCGTGCGCGCGCTTGACGCGCAGCGCGACGTGGACGCGGCGCTGGTCGCCGCGCTCAACGCGCAGCGGGCGGCGCTGGCGGCGGCGCGGGTGCGGGAGGCGCTGCTCGGCGGCATCGAGCTGGCGCACGGCCGGGCGGAGGCCGGCGAGTCGCTCGGTGACCTGATGGGCGCGCTGCGCGACGCCTTCCTCGGTCTGCGCGCCGAACCGTCGGATTCGGGGCGGCAGGCGGCGGTGCTGCTCGCCGCCGAGGACATCGCCGGCCGGTTCAACGAGGTCGCGCAGGCGATCGGCGCGGCGCGCCAGCGGGCGCAGGAGGGCATCGTCACCGAGGTCGCGCGGCTCAACGCCGGCCTGCGCGAGGTCGCGTCGCTGACCCGCGACATCCGGGCCGAGATCGCGCGCGGTGGCAGCGCGGCCGCGCTCCAGGACCGGCGCGACGCGGCGATCGCGCGGCTCTCGGAGTCGCTCGAGCTGCGCGCGGTGGCGCGGCCGGACGGTGGCATGACGCTGATCGCGCGCGGCGGGATGGTGCTGCCGCTCGATCCCGACCGCGACGCCTTCGCCACGGCGGACGCGCAGGTCGGCCCTGGCGCCTCCTGGGCGGGGGGGACGCTGCCCGGGATCATGCTCGGTGGGGTGGACGTCACGGCGCAGCTGCGCGGCGGCCGGCTCGCCGAGTACGTCGCGCTGCGCGACGCCACCCTGCCGCGCTACCAGGCCGAGCTCGACATCGCGGCGGCACAGCTCGCCGCGCGGCTCGAGGCGCAGGGGCTGCGGCTGTTCACCAACGCCGCCGGCGCGGTCCCCGATCCGTCGCAGCCCTATGCGGGCTCGTCGCAGGTCGGCTTCGCCGCGGCGATCCGCCTCAATCCGGCGGTGCGCGCGGCGCCGAGCCTGCTGCGCGACGGCACCCACGCGGTGACGGGCGCGCCGGGCGGGCCGTCCGCCTTCACGCCCAACCCGCCCGGAGGGCCGGCGGGCTTCGTCACCTTGCTCGACCGGGTTCTGGACTTCTCCTTCGGCGCGGAGGCGGCTGCCGGCGCGCCCTGGCCGGCGATCGCCACCACCGGCCTCGGCCCGGACGGAACCCTGGCCTCGCCCTTCGCGGCGCCGCCCACGCTGACGGGCTACGCCATGGCGGTGACCGCGGCGCACACCGGCGACCGCGCCGCCGCGACCGCCGCCCGCGAGGCCGCCGACGGCCTGGCGGCCGGCCTCGAGGCGCGCTTCGCCGCGCGCTCCGGGGTGGACGTGGACGGGGAGATGGCGGCGATGGTGCAGCTGCAGAACGCCTACGCGGCCAACGCGAAGGTGGTCGAGGTGGTGCAGCGGATGTGGGACCAGCTCTTCGCCGCGCTGCGCTGAACGGGGGAGGGGTCATGACGGCGACGGTCGGCGCTCTCGGCGGGTTGGCGGCGGAGTCGGCGCTGCTGCGGGCGCGCATGGAGGTGCTGGCGCGCCAGGTGGCGGACGGGCGGCGCGGGGTGCTGTACGGCGACATCGCGCCCGAGGCGCGGCTCGCGATCGACCTGCGCGGCGAGATCGCGCGACGGGAGGCCTATGAGGGGGTGATCGGCCGCGTGCTCGGAAGAACCGCGGCGGCGCAGGGGGCGCTGAGGCAGCTCGCCGCGATCGCCGAGCAGTTCTTCGCCGAGACCATGCACCTCAACGGCGTCGTGCCGGAGCGCATCGCCGCCACGGCGCGCATGGCGCGGGCGGCGATGGTGCAGGTTGCCGGGCTGCTGAACGAGCGCTACGCGGGCGAGTACCTGTTCGGCGGCAGCGATTCCCTGAATCCGCCCGTGCCGGATCCGAACGGGATCGCGGCGAGCGGCATGGCGCAGCAGATCGCCGCCGCGGTGGCGGGGCTCGGCGGCGGCAACGCCGCCGCGGTGGCGGCGGCGACCATGGCGGCGGCGCTCGATGACGCGCCGGGCGTGACGCCGTTCTCCGCCTTCCTTTCGGATCCGCTCCGGGGCGGCACGGAGGCGCCGCGCGACCTCCTCGCCGCGGACGGCGAGCGGGTCGGCTACGGCCTCTTGGCCAACCGCAATGCGCGCGCGGTCTCCACCGGGGAGACGACCGGGTCGTGGGCGCGGGACCTTCTGCGCGGGCTGGCGACGCTGGCCGCGCTGGACCCGGCGCAGGCGCAGCTCGGCGACGACTTCGTCGCGCTCGTGGGCACGGTGCGCGAGGGGCTGCGCAGCGCCGTGCGGGCGCTCGGCCAGGAGGCGGGCCTGCTCGGCGCCGCGGAGGCGCGGCTCGAGTCGCTGCGGACCCGCCATGCGGACGTCACCGTCGCGCTGCGCGGCCAGCTCGCCGCGATCGAGGAGGTGGACATGGCGGAGACGCTGGTCCGCCTTCAGGGGGCGCGCATGCAGCTCGAGGCGAGCTATCGGGCGATCTCGGTGCTGGGCTCGCTGAGCCTCGCGCGGTTCCTCGGCTGACCGGCGCGGCGTTCAGCGGGCGTTAAGGCGGCCCGGGGCAAGCTTCACTCCTCACCGCAAGACGCGGCGTGCAACCCGGCCCCGCTGGGGCCTCTCAGTCCAGGGAAATATCCCGATGGCCATGAACTCCGTGAACACCAACGTCAACGCGATGGTGGCGCTGCAGGCGCTCAACCGGACCAACGACGCGTTGGGCGTCACCCAGAAGCGCATCTCCACCGGCTTCCGTGTCGCCGACGCGCGGGACGACGGCGCGGCCTTCGCCGTGGCGCAGACGGTGCGCGCCGACATCGCGGGCCTCACCTCCGCCAACGAGCAGCTCGGCGGCGTGAAGGGCATCCTGGACACGGCCCTGGCCGGCCTGACCAAGGTGTCGGAGACGATGATCGAGGTGCGGTCGGTGCTGGTGAAGCTGGCCGACGGCAACCTCAGCGCGGATCAGCGCACGCAGTATGAGGCGCAGTACGTCTCGCTGGTCGACCAGATCACGAACTTCATCGACGACGCCACCTACAACAACGGCAACCTGCTCGACGATACGATCACGGCGAGCATCGTCACCACCCGCAACGAGAATGGCGACACCTACACGATCACGGGGGTGACCAAGGCCGACCTGATCGTGGCGGCCACTCCGCCGGCGGATGCGGCGGCGGCGCAGGCGGCGCTCGCCGCCGGCGGCAACTTCCGGGTCGTCGAGGCCGCGATCAACGATGCGCTGAACGCCTTCGGGGCGCACAACCGCTACGTTGACGCGCAGATCACCTACAACAAGGAGAAGATCGACAGCCTGCAGGGTGGCATCGGGGCGCTGGTGGATGCCGACCTGGCCAGGGAGTCGGCGCAGCTCCAGGCGCTGCAGATCCGCCAGCAGCTCGGCACCCAGGCGCTCTCGATCGCCAACCAGTCGCCGCAGACGCTGCTGAGCCTGTTCCGCTGAGGCGCGGGCGGGGAGGCGCGCGCTGGGCCCTTCGGGGCCGGCGCGCGCCGCTCCGCGGCCGCCCCGCCATCCGTCCGCGAGGAGCGCGCGCAAGACGATGTCCACCCTGGTCCTCGAGCTGCGCCCGGGCGACACGATGGTCGTCAACGGCGCGCCAATCCGCTTCCGCAACCGCTGTCGCATCGAGCTGACGGCCAAGGCGCGCTTCCTGTTCGGCAAGCAGGTCATGCCGCCCGAGCAGGCGACCACTCCGGCGCGGCGGATCTATTTCGCCCTGCAGACCGCCTACATCGGCACCGACGAGGAGCGCGAGCGCGCCCTCGCCGTCGCGCATCGCCTGATCGCCGAGTTCCAGGCCGCCACCACCTCCTCGCTCGCGAAGATGCTGCTGGACCGCGCGCTGGCCGCGGCCGAGGCCGATGAGTGCTATGTCGCACTGAAGCTGGTGCGGCGCGTGATCCGCCACGAGGAGGCCGTGCTCGGCGGTGATCCGGCGGGGGGCGCGGCCGAGCAGGAGGAGGGGATTCCGGCATGAGTCCGACGCTGATGGCGCTGCGCCGCGCCTATGGCGCCGCCCATGCGGCACTCGATCCGCGCGAGCGGGAGGCGGACGTGTTCCGCCGCGTGACGGGCGCATTGCGAGCGGTCGCCGGGGTGGAAGGGGGGGCGGCGGCCCAGGGCGGTCCGGCCCGCGCACGGGCGCTTGCCGACAACCGGCGGCTGTGGCTTGCGGTGGAGGCGGCGGCGCTGCATCCGGCGAACGTGCTTCCGGCGCCATTGCGCGCCGATCTGGTCTCGCTCGCCCGGGCGGTCCAGCGCGAGCTGGACTTGCCATCTCCCGACATCGGCTTCCTGATCGGGGTGAACGAGCAGATCACTGCGGGGCTTGCCGCCCGTGGCTGATCCGATCCTCGCCGCGCTCTACGGCGCGGGGGGCGGTATCGGCGCCCTCACCGCGGGCGACGGCGCGGGCGCCATCGCCGCGTTGCGTCGCGCGAGCGCGCCGGGCGAGGAGACGCGGGCGCTGGCGCGGCTTGCGCGGGACCACGGGCTCGGGCGCGCCATGGAGCGGTTCCGCGCCGCTGCCGCGGCGACCTCCGATCCGGCGCGCGCGCTGCGCGATCCGCGCATCCTCGAGGTGCTGCTGCCGGCGATGGGGATGCCGGATGCGGTCGGGCAGGGCGGGCTCGCCGCGCGGGCGCTGATGGCCGACCCGTCGGATCCGAAGGGGCTGCTGATGCGGCTCTCCGACAAGCGATGGCGCGAGGCCGCGGCGACGCTCGATCTGCGACGGCGCGGGATGGACGCGCTGCGCGACCCTGCGGTGCAGGCGAGGCTGGAAGAAGGGTTGCGCCGGCAGCGCTGGCACGCCGATCTGGACTCGTCCCATCCGGGCCTCTCCGACGCGCTGCACTTCCGCCGGCGCGCCGCGTCGGTGAACAGCGCCTACGAGATCCTGGGCGATCCGGTGCTCCGCCGGGTGGTGACGGGGGCGCTCGGCTTGCCGATGGAGATCGCGATCCAGCCGGTGGAGACCCAGGCCCGGGCGATCACGTCGCGGCTCCAGGTCAAGACCCTGGCCGATCCGCGGGTGGCGGGGCAGTTGGCCGAACGCTATCTCCTGGCCCGCGCGGGTGAGGCTGGGCCGGCCGGCCTGGCCGGGGCGCCATCCCCGCTGGTCGCGCTGTTCGCATGAGGACGAAGCCCCGATCGTTCCGGCCAGCAGCGCCGCCGGCCGCTGCCCCGGCAGGCGCGGCCGGTTCTGCGCCGGCCTGACGGCAGGCTGCCCGCCGGCAGACGGGGAGGCCCCGAAGCGAGGGCCACCGCCGCGGAGCCGCGGCGGATGCGCCATGCATGGGTCTTGTGCTGCAGGGCGACGGACCTCCGGCGCGCTGCCCGGGCGGATCAGCCCGAACGCTGCCCCCGCGCTGGCGCGGAAGGCGCGACGGCCGCCTGGTCGCGGGAAGCGCTGCGCGCGTCCGGCCGCGAAGTCTCCGACGGCGCGTCGGTGGACGGCAAGGGAGCTGGCGGCACCGCACGCGCGTTGGGGACGGGGTCCGCCTGCACGGCGGCCCGATAGGCAGCGAGCTCACGTGCGGACGGAATGCTCCAGGAGAGGCCCCCCGCGCTGTTCCGGAACTCGATCACCACCATGCCCAGCGCGTGGTCGATCCGCAGCGCCGGATTCGGCACCATGACCCGGCCCTCCGGCATCTCGGGCACCGGAGGCGGTCGCCGCGAACCGGCCTCGCCCGCCGGGCCGCCGGCATCCGGGTGCGGGGCACCCGGGGCGACCGCCTCGGCCGGCCTGCTGGCGGCACGAGGATGCGCCTCGGCCGCGGACAGGGGACGGAGCGGGGGAAGATCGGTTGGCATCGCGCGGTGTGACCCGCGTCCCAGCTTGCGGGAGAGGGGTTGAGAAAGCGTTGACGCGCGCCGGCGGCGGCGATCCGGCGCGCTTCCGCGCCTCAACTGCCGCGCCAGTCGAGCCGACGGGCCAGCCAGCCGCGATAGGCCTGCACCACCGGCTCCGGCACGGCGCAGGCCGCGGCGTAGGCGGCGGCGGCCTCGGTGCCGGGCAGCAGCGGGCAGGCTGTCTCGGCTTCCGGTGCGCCATCTTCGAGCAGTTCCTCGGCAAGGCGGGCGGCGGCGTGGCGCCACAGCGCGACCAGATCGGCGGGCGTCAGCGCCGGCAGGACGATCGCGGCGTGCATCCGCGCGGCGGCGAGGCCGGCATCGGCCGCGAGAACCATCTCGGCCGCTGGCGAGGCGACGCCCGCGGCGACGCGGAGGGCGATGCGCTCGGCCAGGCTCGGCACACCGGGCAGCGCGGGGTCGCGCCGCGCCGCGGCGTGGGGGCCCGCTTCGGCGCGCGCCGCGGCGAACCACGGTTCGGCCCCGATCGCCCGGGCGCGCGCCGCGAGATTCGCGCCGCTGGCGAGGATGGCGTCCACCCGCCCTTCCGCCAGGGCCGGCTCGGCGGCGGCGACGTCCACCCCGAAGACCGGCTGGGCGCGAACGCCGAGCAGCTCGAGCGCGAGGAGGGCGGCGGCCTCGGGTGCCTCCGGCCCCGGCAGGCCAAGGCGCAGCGGCGCCGGCGTGGCGTTCTCCGCGCGGCGGACGGCGACGAGGTGGGCTGCCACGGCGGGGGAACGGACGAGGAGCGCCGTCGGCTGCACGAGGCCGCAAACCGGCAGCCAGGCGGAGGGTTCGTAGCGGGCCCGGCCATCGCCGATCATCCGGGCATGCGCCGCGGCGCCCGCCATGGCGAGCAGGGTGCGCCCGTCCGGAGCGGCGGAGGTGGCGAAGCGGTTGGCTGCCGTCACGCCGTCGGCGCCGCCGAGCGGTTGCGGCTCGAGCCGGGTCGGCTGCGGCGCGGTGCGGCGGCCGAGGGCGGCGGCGAAGCTCGCCGCCCAGCGGCCCTGCGAACTGTCCTCGGGGCCAGGGGCCAGCAGCACGGCGGCCGCGGGAAGGGCGGCCATGGCGTGGCCGCCGTGCCTGGAGGACAGGGCGGCCGCGGCGGCCGCAAGGCCGCCCAGCAGCCAGACACGGCGCCGCAAGGCAGGACCGGTGGTAGCGGGTACGGGCATCGCCGCCTTCTCCTCCCTGGCTCGCGTCCCGACCGAACGCTTGGCCGACCGCCACGGCGGGGCATCGGCGGGCGGTGGGCGGACCCTCCTCCGGACCGGATGCGGCGAAATTGTGGCGAAGAGGGGCGCGGGGCCCCTCAGCTCTCGTAGGCGATCAGCGCCTCGAAGGGGACGTCGAGCCGGCTTCGGCCGCCGAGGAAGGTCAGCTCGATCAGCGACGCGGCGGCCGGCACCACCGCGCCGGCCTGGCGCAGCAGGTTGATCCCCGCCGCCATGGTGCCGCCGGTGGCCAGGAGATCGTCGAGCAGCACCACGCGCTGGCCCTTCTGCACGGCGTCCGCCTGCATCTCGATCCGGTCGGTGCCGTATTCGAGCGCGTAGTTCAGGCCGATGGTCAGGCCCGGCAGCTTGTTCGGCTTGCGCAGCATGATGAAGCCGAGGCCGAGCTCGAGCGCGAGCGGGGCGGCGACGAGGAAGCCGCGGCTCTCGATGCCGGCGAGCAGGTCGGGCCGGTGCGGGCGCACGATCGCGGCGAGGCGGGCCATCGCGGCGCGCCAGGCGGGGCCGTGCCGGAGCAGGGTCGAGATGTCGTAGAAGAGTATGCCCGGCTTCGGGAAATCCGGGATGCCGCGGATGTGCTCGCGCAGGTCGATCGTGTTCGGGTCGGTGTCGGCGAGGGACATGCTTCGGCCGATCCTCCTGGGGTGCGGGACGGGGCGGGCGGGCCAGGCTGCGCCTGCGAGGCGCCGCCGTTTGTGGCGCAGCGCGCCGCGGCCGGCAATCGCGGATGCCGGCGCGGGCGGGGGCCGGTCTTGGCCGTGTCGGGGCGCCGTGGCATGGGGGCGCCATGACCGCACGGACCGGCATCGCGCTGCTGATCGGCCTGATCGGCTTCGCCCTCTACCTCGCCGGCGTGGTCGCCTTCGCCGACCGGGTTCGCGGGCTGCATTGGGCGCTCGAGGCGCTGTACTTCGCCGTTGCCGGGGTGCTCTGGGTGCTGCCCGCCCGTGCGCTGATCTTCTGGGCGGCCGGGCGGCGCTGAACCGGCGGACCGGGCGGGGCCGAATGGTCGCGGCGGGAGATCCGCGGCGGCCGGGTGGCGGGCAGGCTTCCGATCGCGTTGCGGCGCCGGCCGTCGGCGCTCATCGCAGGTAGGCCTCGGTGGCGTAGCGGCGCATCATGCGGTGGCTGCTGAAGCGCGCGCCGATGCGGGCGATCGCCTGGCACATCATCCAGGCCCGATGCGCCGGGTCGCCGTGCTGCACCGGCAGCACGACGCGCTCGAGCTTCTCGTAGAGGTCTCGCGCGTGCTCCTCCGGCGGCGGCGCCGCGCCGTCGGCGCCGATGGCCCAGCCGGTGACGCCCTCCTCCCAGGCCTCGACCCACCAGCCGTCGAGCACGCTGAAGTTCAGCCCGCCGTTCAGCGCCGCCTTCATGCCGCTCGTGCCCGATGCCTCGAGCGGCGGGAGCGGCGTGTTCAGCCAGACATCGGCGCCGGCGACGAGGCACTTCGCCAGCGCCAGGTCGTAGCCGGGCAGGAAGGCCACAGGCACGGCGCCACGCAGCGCCTCCGCCTGCGCATGCAGCGTCCGGATCAGCTCCTTGCCGTGGCCGTCGCGCGGGTGCGCCTTGCCGGCGACGAGGACCTGGAACGGCAGGCGGGACGCGATGGCCCGCAGCCGGTCCAGATCCGAGAACAGCAGGTCCGGCCGCTTGTAGCCTGTCATGCGGCGCGCGAAGACGAGCAGCGGCAGGTCGGCGCGCAGCGCCCGGGCCGCGTCGGGGGCGCGCCGCCGCGCCTCCTCCAGCAGCTCGGCCTTGGCCTCGGCCTTCGCCCCGAGCACCGCCTGATCCGCCAGGCGGTCGGCGCGCGCCAGCACCTCCGTCTCGTGCGCCCAGCCGGGCGCGGCCTCCTCGAACAGCCGCGCGAAGGCGGGGTGCGCCCAGGTCGCGGCGTGCACCCCGTTAGTGATCGCGCTGATGCGGTAGCCGGGGAACATGCGGCGCGCCGTCTCCGCGTGGCGGCTCGCGACGCCGTTCACCCAGCCGCTGAGGGAGAGCGCGAGGCGCGTCATGTTCAGCGTGTCCGCGCCGGCGAGCAGGCGGAGCTGGTCGGTCTCGAAGAACTCGCCCAGGACCCGCTCGACGAGCCCGTAGGGGAAGCGGTCGTGCCCGGCCTCGACCGGCGTATGCGTGGTGAAGACGCAGCGCTCGCGCACCGGGGCGAGGTCGTAGCACAGCGGGCCCTCCGCCGGGCGGTCCGGCGCCCGCCGGTGCCGGCGCAGCAGCGCCAGGGGCAGCAGCGCGGCGTGGCCTTCGTTGAGGTGGTAGGTCTCGATCTCGAAGCCTAGGGCGCGCAGCATCCGCTCGCCGGCGATGCCGAGCACGGCCTCCTGCTTCAGGCGCATCGTCTCCTCGCCGCCGTAGAGCCGGTCGGTGATGCCGCGGTCCTCGGGCGCGTTCACCTCGAGGCGAGTGTCGAGCAGCACGACCGGCACCCGGTGCCCGAGCGGGCAGGAGAGCAGGTGGAGCCAGGCCACGACCCAGACCCTGCGCCCTTCGAGCCGCACCGCCACCGCGGCGTCGAGCGGCACGGCGTGGGCCGCCGGATCCCAGGGATCCGGGTGGTCGATCTGCGCGCCGTCCGGCCCGATCTCCTGGCGCAGATAGCCTTCGCGGCTGGCGAGGCTGACGAACACCATCGGCAGGTCGAGGTCGGCGGCGGCGCGCGCGGTATCGCCCGCGAGCACGCCGAGCCCGCCCGAATAGGTGTGCATCTCCGGCCGCAGCGCGATCTCCATCGTGAAGTAGGCGACGCGGGTCCGGGCGAGGAAGGGGTCGAGAGGCGGGGCCATGACGGGCTCCTCGGCGCGAGACGAGCGCCAGCGTGCAGCGGGGCGGCACGAGCAGGTGCGGCGCGGGGTCGGCCAGCGGCGGCTCGGACCCGGGCGCGGCGATGTCCGCGGGCGGGGGGCCGCGGCGTTCAGGGCCACCCGCCGGGGGCCGGCGGGCGGCGCGGGCAGGACGAAGCGGGCCGGGCCGCGGGCGGCGTTGAGCAGCAGGCAGAGACCGCCGCCGGAGACGTCCGCCTCGCGGATGGCGCAGCTCAGGCGGTTGTCGGGACCGTGCCAGTCCGGCGGCCGGCCGTCGGGCCCGAACCAGCGGATCTCGTCCGCGGCGTAGAAGCGCTCGGCGGCCGGCACGGGGTGGGAGCGGCGGAACGGCGAGGCCGCTCACGAAGCGGACCAGGTCGGCGTTGCGCCGCGCCAGGTCCCAATCGTACCAGGAGATCTCGCTGTCCTGGCACCAGGCGTTGCTGTTGCCGCGCTGGGTGTGGTGGAATTCGTCGCCGCCGAGCAGCATCGGCACCCCGCGCGCGAGGAGCAGCGTGGCGAGCAGGTTGCGGACCTGGCGCCGGCGCATGGCCTCCACGGCCGGGTCGTCGCTCGGGCCCTCCGCGCCGTTGTTGTTCTCGCTGAACTCCTCGGCGGGTCCGTCCCGGTTGTCCTCGCCGTTCGCCCCGTTGTGCCGCCGGGCGTAGCTCACGAGATCGTTCAGCGTGAAGCCGTCGTGCGAGGTGACGAAGTTCACGCTGCGCAGCGGACCGGCGCCGGCGCCATGAAGGTCGGAGCTGCCGGCGAGCCTGGTCGCGAAGGCGCCGGTCATGCCCGCATCGCCGCGCCAGAGGCGGCGCACGTCGTCGCGGAAGCGGACGTTCCACTCGGCCCAGGCGCGGTGCGGGAAGGCGCCGACCTGGAACGCCCCGGCGGCGTCCCACGCCTCGGCGATCAGCTTCACCTCGCGCAGGACCGGATCCTCCGCGATCTGCTCGGGCAGCGGCGGATTCGGCAGTGGCGCGCCATCCGGACCGCGGCCGGGCACCGAGGCGAGGTCGAAGCGGAACCCGTCCGCGTGGCCGCGCATCACCCGGTGCCGCAGGCAGTCCACGATCGGCGTGCGCACCACCGGGTGGTTGCAGTTCAGCGTGTTGCCGCAGCCGGTGAGGTCGAGGTAGCCGCCACCCGGCCCGAGCAGGTAGTAGACGGCGTTGTCGAGGCCGCGGAAGGAGAAGGTCGGCCCGTCCTCGCCGCCCTCGGCCGTGTGGCTGAAGACCACGTCGAGGATCACCTCGATCCCGGCGCGGTGCAGATCGCGCACCATCGCCTCGAACTCGGCGACGGCGGACGCGGCCCCGCCGGCGGCGTAGGCGGCGCGCGGCGCGAACAGCGCGACCGGGTCGTAGCCCCAGTGGTTGCGCAGGGGCTCTCCCGTGCGGGGATCGCGGCGCCGGCCCGCCGCCGCCCGCATGGGCGCCTCGGCCACCGGCATCAGCTCCACCGCCGTCGCGCCCAGCCGACGGAAGTGGGGGGATCATCTCGGCGACGCCCGCGAGGGTGCCTGGCCGCCGCACGCCGGCGGACGGATGGATCGTCAGGCCGCGGACGTGGGTCTCGTAGATCACCGTCTCGCGCCACGGATGGCGCGGCGCCCGGTTGTCGCCCCAGTCGAACCGGTGGTCGGGGACGAGGCAGCGGCCCGCGGTTCAGTCCGCCTCCGTCTCGACCGCGGCGGGGTAGGGGTCGAGCAGCACTCGCCTCGGATCGAAGCGGTGGCCCGCCTGCGGTGCGAAGGGGCCGTCGGCGCGCAGCGCGTAGGCCGTGCCGCGCGGCAGCCCGACGAGGCGCGCGTGCCTGAGGTCGCCGGTGCGGTGGCGGACCGGGTCGAGCGGAATCTCCGCCGCCGCCGCGCCGCGCGCACCTTCGAACAGCAGGAGCGTCAGGCGTGTCGCGTTGCGGCTGAAGACGGCAAGGTTGAAGCCGTCGCGGGTCTCGCTCAGGCCGAGCGGCAGCGGCTCGCCGGGCTCGATGCCGATCGCGCCCGCCATCACGCGCCCGTCGCGTCCCGGCCGCGCGCGGGAGGGGCGGCGCACCGGCTCGCCTTCGCCGGGACCTGCCGGGACGCTCCGGCGGCGGGCGGGGGCGCTGCGCCAGGATGCGCCGGCGGCGCGCTGGGGGCTCAGGCCGGCACCTCGGCGCCCCCCGGGCGCCCGACGCCGGAGGCCCGCGGCGCTCCCGGAAGGACGGTACGCCGCGCGGACATGCGCGGCGGGGCAGGGCGGCGCCGGTCGCCTCATCGCGCCTCGCGCGGCGTGTGCCCGGCGAGGGTCCGGACGAGGGTGGAGCGGCGCGCCGCGGCGTGCAGCCGCGCGCAGACGCCCTCGTAGGCGGAGGCCGCTTCCTCCCATCCCCGCGGCCGGGTCATCGCCGCGCGCCGCATGGCGTCGAGCCGCTCGCGCGAGCGGAAGGCGGCGAAGGCCCGTGCGATGGCGGCGGTCAGCGCTGAGAGCGAGCACTCGCCGAACAGGAAGCCGGTGATGCCGTCCTCGATGGTGTCGGCGAGCCCGCCGGTGCGGTGGGCGACGGGCAGCGAGCCGAAACGCTGCGCGTACATCTGGCTCAGGCCGCACGGCTCGAAGCGCGACGGCATCAGCAGGAAGTCGCTGCCCGCGTACGTGCGGCGGGCCTCGGTCTCGTCGAAGCCGATCCGCACCGCCACCGCGCCCGGGTGCCGATGCGCCACGTCCTGCAGTGCCGCCTCGGGGCGGCTCTCGCCCCGGCCGGTGACCACGAGTTGGCCGCCCTGCTCGACGATCGCCTCGGCGGCGGCCGCGGCCAGGTCCACCCCCTTCTGATGCACCAGGCGCGACACGATCGCGAACAGCGGGCCTGCCGAATCGGACATGCCATGGGCGCGGCGGACGTGCTCGGCGTTCGCCTGCTTGCCCCGCCAGTCGTCCACGCCGAACCGGCCCGCGAGATGCCGGTCGGTGCGCGGATCCCAGCTCTCGTCGATGCCGTTCAGGATGCCGGACAGCCGGCCCTCGGCGGCGCGGGTGCGGAGCAGGCCCTCCAGGCCGCATCCGAACTCGGGCCTGAGGATCTCCTCGGCGTAGGTCGGGCTCACCGTCGTGAGGTGCGAGGCGTAGAACAGGCCGGCCTTCAGGAAGGAGAGCTTCCCGTGGAACTCGACGCCGTCGATCCGGAAGGCATGGTCGGGGATCCCCAAACTGCCGGCGCGCTCGCGGGCGAACAGGCCCTGATAGGCGAGGTTGTGGATCGTCAGGACGCTCGGCACCGGCGTGCCGGACCAGGCGAGGTAGGCCGGCGCGAGGGCGGTCGGCCAGTCGTTGAGATGCAGGATGTCGGGCTGCCAGCCGGGGTCGGCCAGGCCGCGCGCGAACGCGGCGGCGGCGAGGCCGAGCCGGGCGAAGCGGAGGTCGTTGTCGCGCCAGTCCACGCCGTGGGCGTCGCCGTAGGGCGAGCCCTCGCGGTCGTACAGGGCCGGGCAGAGGAGGGCGTGGACGATGAGGCCGTCCGCCGTTTCCAGCCGCCCTATCTCGCACGTCGGAATCTCGCCGAGCGCCGGCAGCCGCCCGACGACGGCGATCGGGCCGCCGCGAGCGAGGACCTCGCGGTAGCCCGGGATCAGCACCCGGACGTCGAGGCGCCGGCGCAGGGAGCGCGGCAAGGCCGCCGACACCTCGCCCAGCCCTCCGGCCTTGACGAAATCCGCCATCTCGGAGGTGACGAACAGGGCCCGGTGGCCGTTGGGGGCGGCGGCCGGATCGCGCGCGGCGCGGACCGGCGGAGACGGGTGGGCCCGCCCGTTGCCAGCGCGCTCCGTGGGCTCCAGGGCCGGCATCCCGCGGCATCTCCCTGCTGCCGGAATGGACATCCTCGGGCCGGCGCGAGGCATTGACCCAGGTCAAACGATCGCCCTCGCGCCTGCGCTCGGGCATGGGAAGGGGAGCCTCTCGTCGCCCGGACGGGACCGGCGGTCGGCGGCCGAGCGCCGGCATCGCCCGCGCCTCGGGGCAGCGGACCGCGCCTCCTGGCGCGACCGCCTCGAAGCGGCCCCCGCCTTGGCCGCGCCTCCACGGCGGCTGCGGGCGGGGCGCGGCCCGTGCCCGCACGCGGCAGGGCGATCGCACCCGCCGGTGCGGCGCCCGTCGTTGACGCCGTCAGGACGAGGGGGTTCGGGCTGCCCGCCCGGGCGCCGCCCTCACCATCGCGCCGGCGCCGCCCACGGCCCGCGCATCCGCATCATGCGCAGATGCTCCGCCATCAGCGCGTCGGCGGTGCGCTTCTGCTCCTCCGACAGCGCCTCGTAGAGCGGCCTCGCGGCCTCCGCCACCGACCGCGTGGTCTCGAGCAGGGACGAGAGCAGCGCGATCCGCCGCGCGAGCTGCTCGGGCACGGTGCCCGGCCGATCGGCGGCGGCCCGCATCGCCTCGGCATGGGCCTGCCGCAGCCGTCCGGCGGCGGCGCGCAGGGCCTCCGCGAAGGCGTTCCACTGCGGCATCTGCGCCTCGGTGATGCCGAGCTCGGCGCGGTAATAGGCGAGCCGGCCCTCGACGCGCTCGAACGGGCGCATCGCGCCCGGACCCATCATCATCCCGGGGCCCATGGCGCCGCCGCGCGGCATGCCCATCATCCGGCCCGCGCGCCCGCCGTCGTCCTCGACCTCGACGCGGATCCCCGGGCCGACGTTGATGATGACGTTCATCGGCGCGCCGCCGAACCCGTGGCGCCGCATCGTCATGCCGGGCCCGCGGCCCTCGTCGCCCATCATCGTCATGCCCATGCCGGGCATGCTGCCGGGCCCGCCCATGCCCATTCCTGGGCCCATCATCATGCCCGGGCCGCCCATCGGGCCGGCGCCGCGGGGGGCGGCGCCGGGAGCCCCTGGGCTGCCCGCGGGGCCGCCGCCCGGCGCGGGGCCTGGCGACGCGGCCTGCGCTGTCGCGGCGCCGGCCGCCGGATGGTGCGGATCCTGCTGCGGCCCCGGCTGCGCCCCCGCGGGCAGCGCCAGCAGCAGAGCCGCTCCCATCGCCGCACCCGCGCCGATCGGCATCGTCGTCCTGCGCATCGTTCTCGTCCTCCGCTTTCCGCCCGGCCCGCCGGCCACCAGCGACGTCGTCGGGACCGCCTCCGCTGCGAAGCGCCGCCTCGCGACCCCGGTCTCCGCGAGGGTGTCCCCACGGATGTTCGTGGCATAGGCGCGCCGTTCCTCGTCGCGGCCGCCGGGGATGGTTCGTCATCGCACCATTCGAGGACGGGCACCCGTCGCACGGCGGTTCAGCCTCGAGGCGATGCAAATAAAGCACTTCCCCTGCGTTTCCGGGTTGACATCAGTCAAACCGGACGCGCGGGAATGCGCCCGTCACACCCCCGCTCGGTCCCGGTCGCCGCGGACGGGCGCCCGCTCATCCGCGACCCTGACGTCGAGAGATCCAGGTTGCATGGACAAGCGAGAGTCTGGGGGGATTCCTCCTGGCGCGGCTGTGATCCGAGGCTGATCTCTTGGGCGGAGATCGGCGTTGATCCTGGCCCGCTGTCGAACGAGGAGCGGTGCTTCTTCGAACCCTTCGTGGTGTCGTCGGTAAGCGCGGCGACGGGCTCTTTGCGGTCGCGCTTGACGGCCAGCCCTTTTCGGCTGCGGCCCAGCACCACGGCGTGGGTTCTTCGAGACGGCTGTTGGACCAGCCGTTGACGAGGCGGGTCGGCGCCTCGGCCGGATGGCCTGCGGGTCGACGCCGTTGAGCTCGCATGTCTCCAGCGGCGAGGCCACGGCGGCCCGTCTTGCCCCGCCATCGTCGCCGGAGGCGAGCGGCGCATCCCTGTGGCCGAGGCGGATCGGGCGGATGGTGCGCTCGGCGGCGTTGGTGTCGAGCTCGATCCGGCCATCCCCGAGGAGCCGGGCCAAGCCCTCGCGGTGGTGCAGCTCGTAGCCGACGGCCTCGGCGTCCAGGCTGTCGCCGACATCGGCGCCGGTCAGCACCGCATCACGGATTAGGTCCGAGCCGAGATCCGCAGCGACCTGCGCCTTGAAGCCGAAGAAGCCGCGCCGGCTGCGCCGCGTGCAGCCGGCCTCCGGGTCCTTGGCGGAGATTCCGGCCCCGCTCTGCGGCGGGCGGGCCACCGCCGCCTCGGCCAGGCGGCGCTCGGTCAGCGCGACGCGAAAGCGGCTCAACGTCGTCTCGTCCGGCGTGCCGCCGTCCAGGCCGGAGCCGCAGAAGTGACGGAACGGCAGCCGGTCGGCCAGCGCCTCCTCGAGACCGCGATCGGAAAGCTGGTACCACTGCGCCAGCAGCAGCGCGCGGAACGGCGCCAGCGGCGGGTAGCCGGACCACCCCTGCCGGCGCGCAGCGGGGCGAGCAGGGAATCCATCGGCGCCCGGGCGACCAGGCCGGCGATGCGTTCCAGCCGGCGATTGGAGCCCGCGCCCGCCGGCAGCAGCGCCTCCGCCAGGCTCGCAGGTCGACTCCAACGCCGTGCGCATTCGCGGCGCTGCGTTGCGCCTCCGGTGCGCGGCGAGGCACGCTGCCATCCGTGGCGGCACGGATCCAGGCCGCGATCGCCCGGCCCGGACGCCGAGCGGGTGCCGCGCAGCCGGCCAGGCGCAGGCCCGGCCGCTCCGGGCCGTTGCAGCGCCGGTGCGCATCCTCCCGGCGGCGCGACGGATGGTTTGCGCGATCGCGCCGCACCGCTCGGCGAAGGTCTCGGTCGGACGGTCGGATGTCGTCGCTCTCCCGCCCTCCGCTCGAGGACGCCAACGGAACCGCCGCCCGACCGCCGGTGGCGGACGCCGGCGCGCATGCGCAAGTTGAACGTGGCGGGGCGAGGCATTAGCGTTCCATCCCTGGCGTGGCGCGGCGTGCTGCGGCGCCTTCCGGCGGCGCTCGCCGATCCTGCCGCGGAGGCCGCGTCAGGCCAGCCGCGCGAGAAGGGCGGCGGTGGAACGGTGACGCGTGTCAGGGAGGAAACAGACGATGGCAGGAATCCGACGCCGTGGACTGACCCGGGCCGCCGTGGGCGGCGTCGCCGCGACGGCCGGGGCGGCGACTCTTGCGGCGCCCGCGATCTCGCAGGGCCGTCAGGAATGGCGCATGGTGACGAGCTGGCCGAGGATGTTCCCCGGCGGCGGCACCGCCGCCGACCGCTTCGCCAGGACCATCGGTGAGGCGACGGGCGGGCGCCTGACGATCAGGCTGTTCGCCGCCGGCGAGCTGGTGCCCGCCTTCGAGGCCTTCGACGCCGTGCAGCGCGGCACCGCCGACTGCATGCACTCCACGCCCTACTACTGGCAGAACAAGTCCAAGATCCTCAGCATCTACACCACCATGCCCTTCGGCATGACCAACTACGAGCACGTGGCCTGGCTCCGGCTGGGCGGCGGGCAGGCGCTGTGGGACGAGGCCTACGCGCAGTTCGGCCTGAAGGGCTTCCACGCCGGCTCGACCAGCGTGCAGATGGCCGGCTGGTTCAACCGCGAGATCCGTTCGGCCGCCGACGTGCGCGGCCTCAAGATCCGCATCCCGGGCTTCGGCGGCGACGCGCTGCGCAAGATGGGCGCCACCATCGTGAACCTGCCGGTGGGCGAGATCTTCGGCGCGCTGCAGTCCGGCGCGATCGACGCCACCGAGTGGGTCGGGCCCTGGCAGGACCTGGCGGCCGGCTTCTACAAGGTGGCCCGCTTCTACTACTGGCCGGGCATGCACGAACCGGCGACGATCAACGAGATCACGGTGAACAAGGCACGCTGGGATGCGCTGCCGAAGGACATCCAGCAGATCTTCGCCTGGGGCTGCGGCGACGAGCACAACCAGGTCACCGCCGACAACGACGCCAACAACGGAAGCTCGCTCGAGGTGCTGGTGCGGCAGCACAACGTGCAGCTCCGCAGGCTGCCGGACGACTTCCTCCAGGCCTACGGGCGGGCGTGGAACGAGGTGCTGACCGAGCTGCGCGACACCGGCGACGACCTGACGAAGCGGACGCTCGACTCGTACTACAAGTTCCTGCGCGAGCAGACGGCATGGAGCCGGATCGGCATGCAGGAATACCTCAATGCGCGGCTGATGGCCCTGCGGGCCACCTGACGCCGCCGCGGCGCGGGGGCTGGCGGCGACGCCCGCTCCCGATCCCTTCGGTTGCGATCATCGTCGCGGGCCGGAGCGCGCCCGGGCCGCGTGTGGCGGAGCGGCGATCAAGGGCGCGGGGCAGGCACGCCGGTTGCCGGCGCCCGCGGGTCGCCGGCCAATCGCCGGTCCCCGCGCCGTGTCCCGTGACGCCACGGATGCGCGCGGTGCGGCGGCGAACGACCGCAACCGACGAGGAGCGGAGCCGGCGCGGCTCCAGCCTCGCGCCTTCGTGCCGGCCGATCGGCGGCCCGGCCGGGATGTGCCCTGGCGGCATCGGCCCGAACGCTCAGTTGCCCCTCAGCAGCCGGTCCAGGATGGGGTCGCCCTGCGGCTGCGGCTCGGCCCGCGGCAGGTCGAGGATCTGGTCCAGCGGAGAGCCGGGCAGGGCGGGCGCGTCGCCGATGGTTCCGCGCAGGATGTCGTCGAGGACCGAGCCGGGCTGGGCGCCGTCGGCGGCGAGGGCGGGGACGGCGTCGGGGAAGACGATCTTCGGCAGCCAGGTCGCGATCTCCGGCACCGCCCAGAGGGTCGCGACGGCCGCGGCCTGCAGGCAGACGAACGGGATGGCGCCGCGGTAGATGTCGCCGGTGGTGATCGAGGGCGGCGCCACGGCGCGCATGTAGAACAGCGCGAAGCCGACCGGCGGGGTGAGGAACGCGGTCTGCAGGTTGATGCCGATCATCACGCCGAGCCACAGCGGATCGACGCCCATCGCGATCAGGACCGGCGCCGTGATGGGCACCACGATCAGCACGATCTCGATCGTGTCCATGAAGAAGCCCAGCACGAACATCAGCAGCATCACCGCCATCACCGCCCCGAAGGCGCCGCCGGGCACGTCCGTGAGGAGCTGCTCGACCAGGTGCTCGCCGCCCAGCCCGCGGAAGACCAGCGAGAACACCGACACGCCGAGCACGATGGCGAACACGAGCGCGCTGATCACCGCGGTGTTGCGCATCGCACCCAGGAGCATCTGGAACGAGAAGGCGCGGTTGAAGGCGGCGAGGACCATGGCCCCGACGGCGCCGATCGAGGCCGCCTCGGTCGGCGTCGCGAGGCCGCCGAGGATCGAGCCGAGCACCGCAACGATCAGCAGGAGCGGCGGCACCAGGACGCGGACGACGCGCCGCCCGAGCGCCGCCCTCCGCACGCTGTCCATCTCCAGCGCCGGGCAGCTCGACGGACGTACCAGGGCCATCGCGACGATGTAGAGGATGTAAAGCACGACCAGCCCGAGGCCGGGCAGGAAGGCGCCGGCGAACAGGTCGCCCACGGACACCGGCTCCACCGCCCGGCCCATCCTTTGCGCCGCGAGCTGGTTGGCCCCCATCAGCAGGTCGCCGACGAAGATCAGGATGACCGACGGCGGGATGATCTGGCCGAGCGTGCCCGAGGTGCAGATCACGCCGGTGGCGAGCCTCGGGTCGTAGCCGGCGCGGATCATCGCCGGCAGGCTGAGCAGGCCCATGGTGACGACGGTCGCGCCGACCACGCCGGTGGACGCCGCGAGCAGCGCGCCCACGATGACGACGGAGATCGCGAGGCCCCCGCGCACCGTTCCGAACAGCTGGCCCATCGTCTCGAGCAGCGCCTCCGCGATCTTCGATCGCTCGAGGACCGAGCCCATGAAGATGAACAGCGGCACCGCGACCAGCACCTCGTTGGTCATCAGCCCGAAGTAGCGCGAGGGCAGGCTGGTCAGGATGATCGGGTCGAAGACGCCGAGCGCCCAGCCGATGGCCGCGAAGACCAGCGAGAAGCCCGCCAGGCTGAACGCGATCGGGAATCCCAGCAGGACGCCGAAGGTGCCGACGACGAAGAGGGCGACGGCCAGGAGGTCGCCGATCAGGGCAGGGGACATGGCGCGCGCGTCAGCCCGCCGGGCCGGTCAGCGTCTCGGCCGGCGGCGGCTGGCGCCCGGCGAGCACCAGGACGGAGCGGCCGATCCACGCCAGGCCCTGCAGCCCCAGCAGCGCGACGAAGCCGAGCATCGTCGCCTTGAGGACGTATACCGCCGGCATGCCGTCGTTCTGCACCGACCTCTCGTTGGTCAGCCAGGAGTAGGAGACGTAGGTCCAGGCCGTCCAGCCGAGCAGCGCCAGCCACGGCATCAGCAGGAAGACCACGCCGCAGAGGTCGACCCAGGCCCGGCCGCGCTGGCTCATGCCGGCGTAGAAGATGTCCACCCGGACGTGCGCGTTCAGGAGGTAGGCGAACCCCGACGCCAGCAGGAAGGTCATGGCGTGGGTCCAGACGTAGAGCTCCTGCATCCAGACGTAGCCGATGCCGAACATGTAGCGGAGCAGTACGACGGTGGCGCAGATCAGGACCGTGGCCAGTGTCAGCCACGCGGTGCCCTTTCCGACGACGCGGTTGATCGCCTCGATGGCGCTGACGGCACGGACCAGAGTGTCCACGCGCATTCCCTCTGCTGGCCGTCGGCTGCGCCTGGCTGGCGCGCAGCCGGGCGGGTGTCTTCACGATGGGCTCGATCCCGGTTCTCTCCGGTGGCGGGCCGCCGCCCCGTGCCGGCGATGCCCGTTCGGGTCATCCGGCGCCGGGGCATGGCGCGCCTGCAGCCTTCGCCGCCCGGCTGCGCCGCCCGCGACCGGCCGCGCCGAAAGGCCCTGTCGGCCGGACCGGGCGCCGCGCTGCCGCCGCCCGGGCCGCCCTCGGGCGGCTTGGGACCTCGATGCCCCGGCGGGAAGCCCGGCCCACGCGCGCGGCGCGCCGAGGAACGCCCTTTCGAGGTCCGTCATGTCTCCCTCCCCGGGGCGCGGATGCTTGCCGTCCGCTGCTCTGGCACGGATCATGCCCCGGGCCGCACGCGCGGGGCAACGGCGATGGTGCGGGCCGCGCGGCGCATGCGTCGCTCCGCCCACTGCCCCGTCGCAGCCGGCGCCGGCGGGCGGTTCCGGGCCGCCGCAGCGGCGCAACGATGCGCAGGCCCGCGCCACGGCTCACGCGCCGCGCGCCGGCGCGCGCCGGCGGAACAGCGCGGTGCCGCCATAGACCAGGGCGAGCAGCGCGCCCCCGACGAGGTCGGAAGTGAGCCCCGGCGTCAGCATCCCGAGCGCGCCGACCGCCAGCAACGCGCGCGCCGGCCACGCGATGCGGCCGATGCCGACCAGCCAGCCCTCGAGCGTCGCCGCGATCATCCAGACGGCGAAGCACGCCGTGGCTACGTCGTGCAGGATGTGCAGCGGCTCGCCCACCATGATCAGCGTCGGGTTGAGGACGAAGAGGAACGGCACCAAAAAGTTCACGACGCCGAGCCGCATCGCCTGCGTGCCGGTGCGCCAGGGGTCGGCCTTGGCGATGCTCGCCGCCGTGATCGCGGCCAGCGCCACCGGCGGGGTGATGAAGCTCATCAGCCCCCAATAGAGGATGAACAGGTGCGAGGCGGTGGGATGCAGCCCGCCGCTGATCAGCGCCGGCGCCAGCGTCACGGCGAGGAAGATGTAGCAGGCCGTCGCCGTCATCCCCATGCCGAGGATGAAGCTCGTCAGCGCCCCCAGCACCAGGAGCAGGTAGATGTTGCCGCCCGCGAACTGCAGCAGCTCGCGCGAGAAGGCGCCGCCCACGCCGGTGTAGGAGAGCGAGCCGACGATGAACCCCACCCCCGCCAGCACCGCCACGAGGTTGACGATGCTGCGCGTGGTGTCGATGGCGAGGTCGCGCAGCCCGGCCAGGCCGAAGCGCTTCGAGCCGAACGCGACCGTGGTGCCGAGCAGCACGCAGGTGGCGATGTAGGGCGCCAGCGCCTCCCGCTTCATCACCAGCAGCAGGTAGACGAGCAGCCCGAGGCTGAACAGGAAGTGCCATCCCTCCTTGAGGATCGGCAGGAGGGGGGGGATCTCCTCGGCGGGCTGGCCCTTCAGGCCGTTCCTGGCGGCGTAGTGGTCGGCCTGCAGCAGCAGCCCGCCATAGTAGAGCAGCGCCGGCACGATCGCCGCGATGAGGACCGTGCTATAGGGCACGTTGAGGAACTCGGCCATGACGAAGGCCACCGCGCCCATCACCGGCGGCATGAGCGCGCCCCCGGTGGAGGCGCAGGCCTCGACCGCGCCGGCGTAGTGCGCGGGATAGCCCACCCGCTTCATGGTCGGGATCGTCAGCCGGCCGGTCGTGACCACGTTCGAGATCACGCTGCCCGAGAGCGAGCCGAAGAAGCCGCTCGCCATCACCGACACCTTGGCCGGTCCGCCGCGCGTGCGGCCGAGCAGCGCCACCGCGAGCGCCATGAAGAACTCGCCCCCGCCGGTGACCACCAGCGCCGAGCCGAAGATCAGGAACCCGACCAGGAGCGAGGCCACGGTGCGCAGCGGCACGCCGATGATGCTCTCCACCCCCATCGCGTGCGCGCTCAGCGTCTCCGCCAAGCCGCTGCCCGGCCCCCACAGGAAGCCGGGCATCGAATCGGCGAACAGGGGATAGGCGGCGAACACCGCGCAGATGAGGAACAGCACGATTCCGGCCGCGCGGCGCACCGCCTCGAGGGCGATCGCGCAGACGATGCCGGCCACCGCCACCGCCTCGGGCGGCGCCGCGAGGTCCCAGCCCTCGCTGACGATGCGGGAGCCGTTCCAGGCGAGGTAGGAGGTCGCGCCGAGGCAGGCGGCGAACAGCCCCCAGTCGTACCAGGGGATCGTCCGCCATGCGGCCCCGTGCGCCGGATAGGCGAGGAAGGCGAGCGAAAGGAACAGGCCGAGCAGCAGGTAATAGAACGACGTGTCGATGATCGGCGCGCCGGTCAGGTGCAGGTTGAAGGTCTGGTTGATGGTCAGCAGGATGCCGCCGCAGCCCAGGACCAACGCGATCCAGTAGGCGAAGCCGCGCAGCCGGTCGCCGCCGCCTTCGGCCGGCGCGAGCCTGGCCGGCTCGGCCCCCGTGTCGCCGCCCATCCTTGTTGGCCTCCCTGACCGTCGTGCTTTGTTTTGGAATCTCCTTCCCCAAAATTGACAGCCGTGCAAGGCGACAGCATGCTAGGCGCACAAAAAAGCCTGGGCACACAAAACGGTCTTGGGAGGATTTCGCGATGGTCACACGACGCGACGTGCTGGTCGGGACATCCGCCGCCCTGCTGGCCGGGCGGTCGGCGCAGGCCAGGCTGCCCGCCACCTCGGTCTGGACCGCCTACGACCTCGGCTCCTCCGGCTACGCCGAGGCGTCGGGCATCGCCGACGCGATCATGCAGAAGCATGCGACGCGGGTGCGCATCATGCCCTCCGGCACCTCGATCGGACGCCTGCTGCCGCTGCGCCAGGGGCGCGCCACCTACGGCTTCCTCGCCAATGAGCTCTACTTCGCCGCCGAGGGGACCTACGACTTCGCCGCCCAGTCCTGGGGGCCGCAGGATGTGCGCGTCGTGCTCGCCCGCCCGGCCGGCGCCGCGCTCGCCTGCGCCGGCGACATCGGCGCGAGGGCCCTCTCCGATCTCCGCGGACGGCGCATCGGCTACGTGCGCGGCAACCCCTCCGTCAACGTAAAGACCGACGCGTATCTCGCGTTCGGCGGACTGACGCGCGCCGACGTCCAGGTGGTCTGGTTCGGCAGCTACAACGCCATGAAGACCGCGGTGATCAACAACCAGCTCGACTGCTTCAGCAGCGTCACCACCTCGGCCAACATGCGCGAGATCGAGGCGAGCCCGCGCGGCCTCACCTACCCGCCCTTCCCGCCCGGCGACGCCGCCGGCTGGGAACGCATCCGCCGGGTCGCCGACTTCTTCGAGCCGTACAAGGAGACCACCGGCGCCGGCGTCTCGCCGGACAATCCCATCGACCTGATCGGCTTCCGCTACCCGATGATCGCGACCTACGCGAACACCGATCCCGACGAGGTCTACGCGCTGGTCGCGGCGATCGACGCGTCGATGGACCAGATCCGCAACATCACCGGCAGCGCGGGGAACTGGGCGCCGCAGCTGTCGGGCAAGCCGCCGGCCGACGCGCCGTGGCACGAGGGCGCGATCCGCTACCTGAAGGAGAAGGGCATCTGGCAGGCCGAGCACCAGGCCTGGCACGACCGGCGCCTCGCGCGGCTGCGGCGGATCCAGGAGGGGTGGGAGGCGGCGAAGAGGGAGTTCCGGGGCCAGGGGGACGAGGCCTGGCTGCAGCACTGGGAGAAGTACCGGGTCGAGAAGCTGGGCCTGCCGCCCGCCGAGGTCTAGCCTCCGGCCGACTGGCCGCCGGGCCTCGCGACCCATGGCCAGCATCGGGCGCGCCGGCGCGCATGCGCCGGCGTGGGCGGTGGCGCCCACCCGACCCAGCCCCCGCAGGCGAACGAAAGGGCCGCCGGCGCGCCGCGGGATCGGCTGCGTCACGCGCTGCCGACCGGCCCTCCCCGCCCGCGTCCGCCAATCCGGCTACGGAAGCCGGGGACCGCCCCGGCTTCCCGATCGGGGGCGGGAAGGGGAACGCGGCCGCCTGCCCTTGGCCGGCCCGTGGCCCCACGACTTGCCGCAGCCATCGAAAGGCTCTGGAATGCGACAGCGGTGGCCAGGCCGGCGGCCTCGCCGGAAACGTCCTCATCCTGGGAGAATTCGGATGGTTGCCTCGCCCGCGCCCACGGCAGGCGCCGAGTCGGACCCGGCCGCCGGCTGGGAGGCGATCATCATCGGCGCCGGCATCGCCGGCATGTACCAGCTCCACCGCCTGCGCGAGCTCGGGATGCGCGTGCGGGTGTTCGAGGCCGGCTCCGACGTCGGCGGCACCTGGTACTGGAACCGCTACCCGGGCGCGCGCTTCGACTCGGAGAGCTGGTCCTACGGCTACTCCTTCTCCGAGGAGCTGCTGCAGGAATGGGAGTGGCCGGAGCACTTCGCCGCCCAGCCGGACACGCTGCGCTACCTCAACCACGTCGCCGACAAGTTCGACCTGCGCCGGGACATCCGGTTCGACAGCCGCGTCGTCGCCGCGCATTTCGACGACGCCGCGAACCGCTGGACCGTCACGCTGGAGAGCGGCGAACAGGCCCGGGCCCCGCTGCTGATCACCGCGCTCGGCCCGCTCTCGGCCCACACGCTGCCGAACATCCCCGGCCGCGACAGCTTCGAGGGGCCGGCCTTCCACACCGCCCGCTGGCCGCGCGAGCCGATGAGCCTCGCGGGCAAGCGGGTCGGCATCATCGGCACCGGCGCCACCGCCATCCAGGTCATCCAGACCATCGCCGGGGAGGTCGGACACCTCGCGGTGTTCCAGCGCACCCCCAACTGGGCCGCGCCGCTGCACAACCGGCCGATCACCCCGGAGGAGCAGAAGCGGATCAAGGCCAGCTACCGCGAGATCTTCGAGCGCTGTCGCCAGACCGACACCTGCTTCATCCACCAGGCCGACCCGCGGAGCGCGCTCGAGGTCTCGCCGGAGGAGCGCGAGGCCTTCTGGGAGAAGCTGTACGCCGAGCCCGGCTTCGGCATCTGGGTCGGCAACTTCCGCGACGTCCTGACCGACCCGCGGGCCAACGCCCTGGCCAGCGAGTTCGTGGCCCGCAAGATCCGCGAGCGGGTGAGGGACCCGAAGGTCGCCGAGAAGCTGATCCCGAAGAACCACGGCTTCGGCACGCGCCGCCTGCCGCTCGAGAGCGGCTACTACGAGGTGTACAACCAGGACAACGTCCTGCTGGTGGACATCAACGAGACGCCGATCGAGCGGATCACGCCCAAGGGCATCAGGACCAGCGACGCCGAGCACGAGTTCGACGTGCTCATCTACGCGACCGGCTTCGACGGCGTCACCGGCCCCTACGACCGCATCGACATCCGCGGCCCTGGCGGGCGGCGGCTGAAGGACGACTGGGCCGGGACGCCGCGCACCTTCCTCGGCATGCAGGCCGAGGGGTTTCCCAACATGCTCATGGTCCTCGGCCCGCACACCGCGCGCGGCAACATACCGCGCAACATCGAGGAGATCGTGGACTGGCTGACCGGCCTGATCCGGCACATGCGCGCCCACGGCCTGACGCGGGTGGAGCCGCGGCCCGAGGCGGTGGCCGAATGGACCGCCCATGTGGAGGAGGCCGCGTCGCGCCTCCTGTTCAGCCGGGTCAACTCCTGGCAGACCGGCGTGAACCGCAACGTCGAGGGCCGGGACGTGCGCCGCACCCTCGGCTACTACGGGGGTGCCGTCGCCTACCGCCGCAAGATCGAGGCTGTGGCCGCGCAGGGCTACCGGGAGTTCGAGTTCCGGTAGGCGCCCGCCCGCTGCGCCGCGCCGCTTGCCTGTCCGGCCGGGCGGGCCGCAATCTCCCCGCCGACGCGGGAAGTCTGCGGCCGGGCGACCGACGCCTGGGCAGGGGAGGACGCCGATGGATCTCAAGGGCGCGGTCGCGCTGGTGACGGGTGGCAACGGCGGGCTCGGCCAGCGCATCTGCCACGCGCTGGCGAGGGAGGGCGCCCACATCGCCGTGGTCTACGCCCGCAGCCGCGACCAGGCGGAGGGCGTCGCCCGCGAGCTGGCGTCGCACCACCAGGTCGCCGCCGCCGCCTTCGCCTGCGACGTCACCGACGGCGCGGCGGTGCAGCGGCTCGTCGGCGACGTCGCGGCGCGCTTCGGCCGCCTTGACATCCTGGTCAACGACGCCGCCTACAACAAGGCGATCCCCTTCGACGACCTCGACGGCCTGACGCCCGAGGTGTGGGACCGGATCATGGCCGTCAACCTGACGGGACCGCTGCGGCTGATGAAGGCGGTGGCGCCGTTGATGAAGGCGCAGGGGAGGGGCCGCATCGTCAACATCGCGTCCGTGGCGGGGCTCGGGCCGACCGGCTCGTCCATCGCCTACGCGGTGTCGAAGGCGGGCCTCATCCACCTGACGCGCTGCATGGCGGTGGCGCTGGCGCCCGCGACGCTGGTCAACTGCGTCGCGCCGGGCCTGCTGGAGGGCACGCGCGCGACCGCCAACCTCCGGCCCGAGCAGATCGAGCGATCGGCGGCCGGCTCGCTGCTGAAGAAGGCCGCCGACAAGGACGACTGCGCCGACATGGTGGTCGCCATGTGCCGCACCGAGACGATGACGGGACAGACGGTGGTCATCGACTCCGGCCGCGTCTTCCACTGAGCGAGGGCCCCCCTCGTCCGTGCCGAGGGGCGCCCGACCGGCGCCGCGGTTCAGTCCCGCTCGATCGGCAGCGACTCGTCCTTCGCCCACTCGCTCATCGAGGCGTCGTACACCGCGACGTCCGGGTAGCCGAGCTGGTGCAGCAGGAAGGCGTCGAGCGTCGCCGCGATGCCGCCCCCGCAATAGACCAGGATGCGCTTGGACGGCTCCGCGCCCACCGCGGCGAAGGCCGCGGCCACCGCCTCGGGCGGCCGGAAGGTCATCGAGGCCGTGTCCACCAGCGACAGTGCCGGGACGTTGACGCTCCCCGGGATGCGGCCGGGGCGGCCGTAGCGCGGGTTCGCGCCGCTGTGCAGGTCCGGGGCGAGAGCGTTGATGGTGCAGCTTGCCGCATCGCCGATGGCGGCCCTGACCTCCTCCTTGCCGACGAAGAGCCCTGGCCGCGGCCTGGCGGCCAGGGTCGCCGCCGGATAGCGGGTCTCGGTCGTCTCGGTCGGCCGCCCCTCAGCGCTCCACTTGTCGAAGCCGCCGTCCAGGATCGCGGCGTCGTCGAAGCCGATCGCCCGCAGCATCCACCAGACGCGCGTCGCCCACTGCGGGTTCTTGCGCGCATAGAGGACGACGCGCGTTCCCGTGCCGATGCCCTTCGCCGCGAATCGCGCTGCGAGGTCGTCGAGCGCCGGCATCGTGAAGTTGAGCGGGCTCGCGCGGTCGGAAAGCTCCCCCTGCAGGTCGAGGAAGGCCGAGCCCGGGATGTGCGCCTTGTCGTAGTCGCCGCGGCCGCTCTCGACCCGGTATGGCCGGCCGGTCCCCGTCTCGTAGTGCAGATAGGTCGTGCAGTCGAAGACGCGGAGCGAGGGGGCGCCGAGATTGTCCGCCAGCCAGCGGGTATCGACGATGGCCTCGGGGTGGGCGTAGCGCGGTGTCGCTGTCATCGGGCGTCCTTCCGGCATCATGGCGCGGCTCTCGCCGTCGTGCGCTGCCCAAGGCTGCGCCGAACGGGCGGGGGCCGCAAGCAGGCCCCGGGCTCTGGCGCGGATCCGCCGGACGCACGCCGCGCCCTTCCGCGGCACGGGCCGGGCGGCGGCGCCGGCGTTTCTCATGTCCGCGTGAGGGTCGCCTCCCAACGCCCGTCACATCGCGCAAAACGGATTGACCGGCGCCCTGCCGGGCCGTGCTTGCCCCGGCGCGGGCGGCGGCTTAACCCGGTCGGCATGACCGATTCGGCCGCTCCCGCCGTCGCCATCGTCCTCGCCGCCGGACTCGGCACCCGGATGCGCTCGGCGCTGCCCAAGGCGCTGCACCCGATCGCCGGCCGGCCCATGCTGCGCCACCTGCTCGCCGCCGTGGAGCCGGTGTTCGAGCGGGTGGTGGTCGTGGTCGGCCCGGAGATGCCGGCGCCGGAGAAGGCCGCGGCGCCGCACCCGACGGTCGTGCAGGCCGAGCGCCTCGGCACCGCCCACGCCGCGTTGCAGGCGGCGCCGCTGCTCGAGGGCTGGGGCGGCGATGCCGCCGTGCTCTACGCCGACAACCCGCTGATCCGGCCGGAGACGCTGCGCCGCCTGCGCGCGGCGCGGCGCGAGGCCGACCTCGCCCTGCTCGCCATGCGCCCCGCCGATCCGGGCCGCTACGGCCGGGTGATCGGCGACGGCACGGGCGGCGTGGCGCGCATCGTCGAATGGGCGGACGCGAGCGAGGCGGAACGCGCGGAGGGGCTGTGCAACGCCGGCGTCGTCTGCGCCCGCGCCGCCGACCTGCTGCGCTGGCTGCGCGCGGTGCGCAACGACAACGCCAAGGGCGAGTACTACCTGACCGACGTGGTCGCGCTGGCCCGCGCCGAGGGCCGGCGCTGCGTCGCCGTGGAGGCGCCGGAGGCCGAGCTGCGCGGCATCAACAGCCGCGCCGAGCTGGCGGCGGCGGAGGCGGAGGTGCAGGCCGGGCTGCGCGGGGCGGCGCTGGAGGCGGGCGCCACCCTGGTCGCGCCGGAGACGGTGTTCCTCAGCCACGACACGCGCCTCGGCGCGGACGTGACGGTGGGCCCGAACGTGGTGTTCGGCCCGGGCGTGACGGTGGAGGAGGGGGCCGAGATCCGCGCCTTCTCCCACCTCGAGGGCTGCGTCGTGCGGCGCGGGGCGATCGTCGGCCCCTTCGCGCGGCTGCGGCCCGGCACGGTGGTCGAGGCCGGCGCCCATGTCGGCAATTTCGTCGAGCTGAAGGCGGCGGTGCTGGGGGAGGGGGCGAAGGCCAACCACCTCGCCTATCTCGGCGACGCCACCATCGGCGCCGGCGCCAACATCGGCGCCGGCACCATCACCTGCAATTACGACGGCCTCGCCAAGCACCGCACCGAGATCGGCGAGGGCGCCTTCATCGGCTCCGACACCGCCCTCGTCGCGCCGGTGCGCGTCGGCGCGCGCGCCCTGGTCGGCGCCGGCAGCGTCATCACCGAGGACGTGCCGGACGACGCGCTCGCCATCGCGCGCGGCCGCCAGGCGGTGAAGCCGGGGCGCGGCTTCAAGGGCAAGCCGGGCAAGGGAGGCTGACGCATGTGCGGCATCGTCGGCGTCGTCGGGCGCGCGGAGGCCGCGCCGCGTCTGCTCGAGGCCCTGCGGCGCCTCGAATACCGCGGCTACGACAGCGCCGGCATCGCCACCCTGGTCAACGGCCACATCGAGCGGCGGCGCGCCGAGGGCAAGCTCTCCAACCTCGCCGCCGCGCTGGAGCGCGCGCCGCTGCCCGGCACCACCGGCATCGGCCACACCCGCTGGGCGACGCACGGCGCGCCGACCGAGCGCAACGCCCACCCCCACGCCACCGCGCGCGTCGCCGTCGTGCACAACGGCATCATCGAGAACCACGCCGAGCTGCGCGCCGAGCTGGAGGCCGGGGGCGCCGAGTTCGAGACCGAGACCGACACCGAGACGCTGACCCGCCTGCTCGACCGGCTGCTCGCCCGGGGCGCCTCGCCGGAGGAGGCGACGGCGCGCGCGCTCCGGCGCCTGCACGGCGCCTTCGCGGTGGCGATGGTCTTCGCCGGCCATCCGCGCACGCTGATCGCCGCGCGCCAGGGCGCGCCGCTCGCCGTCGGCTACGGCGAGGGCGAGATGTTCGTCGGCTCCGACGCGCTCGCCCTCGCGCCGCTGACGCGCCGCATCGCCTATCTGCAGGAGGGCGACTGGGCGGTGCTGTCCGACACCGGCGCGCGCTTCTTCGACGCCCGCGACCGGCCGGTGGAGCGCGAGGTCCGCGTCACGGCCCTCTCCGGCGCGGCGACGGGGAAGGGCAACTACCGCCACTTCATGGAGAAGGAGCTGCACGAGCACCCGGTGGTGATCGGCGAGACGCTGCGCCAGTACGTCGAGCCCGCGACCCGCGCCGTCGCGCTGCCGCCGCTGCCCTTCGATCCCGCCGCCGTGCCGCGGCTGACGGTCACCGCCTGCGGCTCCGCCTTCCTCGCCGGCCTGGTCGGCCGCTACTGGATCGAGGGGCTCGCCCGCATCCCGGTCGAGGCCGACATCGCGAGCGAGCTGCGCTACCGCGACCCGCCGCTCGCCGAGGGCGGCGCCGCGCTCCTCGTCAGCCAGAGCGGCGAGACGGCGGACACCCTCGCCGCGCTGCGCCTGCTCAAGGCGGGCGGCCAGCGGACGCTCGCGGTGGTGAACGTGGACGAGAGCAGCATGGCGCGCGAGAGCGACGCGCGCCTCCTCACCGTCGCGGGGCCGGAGATCGGCGTCGCCTCGACCAAGGCCTTCACCGCGCAGCTCTCGGTCCTCGCCTCCCTCGCCATCGGCTTCGCCCGCGCGCGCGGGCGGCTCGCGCCGGAGGAGGAGGCGCGGCTCACCGCGGCGCTGCTCGAGCTGCCCGGCCACGCCGCGGCGCTGCTCGAGGACGGCAGGACCATCCAGGCGCTGGCGCAGGAGGTGGCGCCGGCGCGCGACGTGCTGTTCCTCGGCCGCGGCAACCTCTACCCGATCGCCCTCGAGGGCGCGCTCAAGCTCAAGGAGATCAGCTACATCCACGCCGAGGGCTACGCCGCCGGCGAGATGAAGCACGGCCCCATCGCGCTGATCGACCCGGCGGTGCCGGTGATCGCGCTCTGCCCCTCCGGCCCGCTGTTCGAGAAGACCGCGAGCAACCTGCAGGAGGCCGCGGCGCGCGGCGGGCGCGTGATGGCCTTCACCGACGCCGAGGGCGCCCCGGCGCTGCGCCGCTTCGCCGAGCGCGTGATCGAGCTGCCGCGGGTGGACCCCTTCGTCGCGCCGATCCTGCACGCGATCCCGGTGCAGCTCCTCGCCTATCACGTCGCCGTGCTGAAGGGCACGGACGTGGACCAGCCGCGCAACCTCGCCAAGAGCGTGACGGTGGAGTAGGGGCGGGCGCCCGGCGCCGCCGGGCTGACAGCCCGGCGCGGCAGGCCTATCTTCCCCGCACGCCCGAACGGGGAGACGCCGCCATGCTCGATGTCACCGCCAAGCTGCCGCTCAAGGACCCGGAGCTGCTGCGCCAGGCGAACTACATCGCCGGGAAGTGGGTGCAGGCCGACAGCGGCCGCACCATCGAGGTGCGGAACCCCGCCAACGGCGAGCTCGTCGGCACCGTCCCCGCCATGGGCGCCGCCGAGACCCGCCGCGCCATCGAGGCGGCGAACGCCGCCTGGCCCGCCTGGCGCGCCATGCTGGCCAAGGAACGTGCGGCGATCCTGCGCCGCCTCGCCGAGCTGATGCACCAGCACGCCGACGACCTCGCCGCGATCATGACCGCCGAGCAGGGCAAGCCGCTCGCGGAATCCAAGGGCGAGGTCGCCTACGCCGCCTCCTTCATCGAGTGGTTCGCCGAGGAGGCGCGCCGCGTCTACGGCGAGACCATCCCGCAGAACGCCAAGGGCCGGCGGATCATCGTGCAGAAGGAGCCGATCGGCGTCTTCGCCGCGATCACGCCCTGGAACTTCCCCTCCGCCATGATCACCCGCAAGGCCGGGCCGGGCTGGGCCGCGGGCTGCACCGGCGTGATCCGCCCCGCCTCGCAGACGCCCTTCTCGGCCCTCGCCCTCGCGGTGCTGGCCGAGCGCGCGGGCATGCCGCCCGGCGTGTGCAACGTCATCACCGGCCCCTCGGGCGAGACGGGGAAGGAGCTCACCTCCAACCCGATCGTGCGCAAGCTCTCCTTCACCGGCTCGACCGAGGTCGGGCGGGTGCTGCTCGCGCAGTGCGCGCCGACGATCAAGAAGACCTCGATGGAGCTCGGCGGCAACGCGCCCTTCATCGTCTTCGACGACGCGGACCTCGACGCCGCCGTGCAGGGGGCGATGGCCTCGAAGTACCGCAACACCGGCCAGACCTGCGTCTGCGCCAACCGCATCCTGGTGCAGGACGGCGTCTACGAGGCCTTCGCCGAGAAGCTGAAGGCCGCGGTCGAGGCGCTGAAGGTCGGCCCGGGCATGGAGCCCGGCGTCACCCAGGGCCCGCTGATCAACGCCGCCGCGGTGGCGAAGGTCGAGGAGCACATCGCCGACGCCACGGCGAAGGGCGCGCGGATCGTCACCGGCGGCAAGCGGCACCCGCTCGGCGGCAATTTCTTCCAGCCGACCGTCCTCGCCGACGTCCCGCCGAACGCCCTGATCTTCAAGGAGGAGACCTTCGGCCCCGTCGCTCCCCTCTTCCGCTTCAGGACCGAGGAGGAGGCGATCCGCATGGCCAACGACACGGAGTTCGGCCTCGCCGCCTACTTCTACGCCCGCGACGTCGGCCGCATCTTCCGCGTCGCCGAGGCGCTGGAATACGGCATCGTCGGCATCAACGAGGGCATCATCTCGACCGCCGAGGCGCCGTTCGGCGGCTTCAAGCAGTCCGGCCTCGGGCGCGAGGGCAGCCACTACGGCATCGAGGAGTATCTGGAGATCAAGTACCTCGCCCTCGGCGGCATCGGGACCTGAGCGGCGCGCCGCCGGCCCCGCCGCGACCGCGCGGCCGCCGGGGCGAAGCAGCCGGGCGCGGCGCGCGCCGGCAGGGGAGAGACGCATGGCCTACGACTTCGACCTCTTCGTGATCGGCGGCGGCTCCGCCGGCGTGCGCTGCGCGCGCATCGCCGCGGGGCACGGCGCGCGCGTCGCCATCGCGGAGGAGCGCTTCTGGGGCGGCACCTGCGTCAATGTCGGCTGCGTGCCCAAGAAGATCATGGTCAACGCCGCCGAATACGGCGCCTGGATCGAGGACGCCCCGGCCTTCGGCTGGCAGGTCCGCAAGGGCCCGCACGACTGGGCGAAGCTCGCCGCCGCCCGCGACGCGGAGGTGCAGCGCCTCTCGGCCCTCTACCGCACTATGCTGGAGAACGCCGGCTGCACCGTGTTCGAGTGCCGCGCCGCCTTCGTGGACCCCCACACCCTCCAGGTCGGCGAGTCCCGCGTCACCGCCGAGCGCATCGTGATCGCCACCGGCGGACGCCCGGTGCGGCCGGACATCCCGGGCGCCGGGCTCGGCCTGGTCTCCGACGACGTCTTCACCATGCACGCCCTGCCGCGGCGCATCGCCATCGTCGGCTCGGGCTTCATCGCGGTGGAGTTCGCCGGCGTCTATCACGGCCTCGGCGCGGAGGTGGACCTGGTCTACCGCGCCGAGCTGCCGCTCCGCGGCTTCGACCAGGACCTGCGCGCCGCGCTGCGCGACGCCTACGACGCCCAGGGCATCCGCCTGCATCCCGGCCAGCAGCCGGCCGCGGTCGAGCGCCGCGGCCGCGGCGTCGTCCTCCGCACCCTGAAAGGCGGCGAGATCGAGGCCGACTGCGTCCTCTTCGCCACCGGCCGCGAGCCCAACACCCACGGCCTCGGCCTCGAGGCGGCCGGCGTCGGCTGCACCGAGGAGGGCGCGGTGATCGTGGACGACGACCACGCCACCACCCGGCCCCACATCTTCGCCATCGGCGACGTGACGGACCGGCTGAACCTCACGCCGATGGCGACCGCCGTCGGCCACGCGCTCGCCGACACGCTGTTCGGCGACGCCCCGCGCCGCGCCAGCTACCGCAACGTCCCGGCCGCCGTCTTCTCCTCCCCGCCGATCGCCACGGTCGGGATGACCGAGGCCGACGCCGCCGCGCAGGGGCCCTGCGACATCTACCTCGCCCGCTTCACCCCGATGCGGCACACCATCAGCCGCCGGCCGCGGCGCACGCTGATGAAGCTCGTCGTCTGCCAGCGCACGCGCCAGGTCCTCGGCGCCCACATGCTCGGCGAGGACGCGCCGGAGATCATGCAGGGCATCGCCATCGCCGTGGCGATGGGCGCGACCAAGGAGGACTTCGACCGCACCATCGGCATCCACCCGACCGCGGCCGAGGAGTTCGTCACCCTGCGCACCCGGGTCCGCGAGGTCGGGCTGCCGGAGAGGGCGGCGGCGCAGTAGCCGTGCGCCGAGGGGGGCCGCGTCGGATCGTCGCCTTCGCCTGGGCCGGGCCTTCCCGCGCGGAGACCGTCGCGCCCGGCGGAGGCGGCGCCCTTGCCTGGCACCGGCGCCGCCCCGATCGCCGGGTCCTGCGGGACGGGGGCGCGCCCCGCCACGCCCGGGCGCGTGGCCATGCGTCCCGCCGGGCGCGGTCACGGTCGCGCCCGGCGGCCGTCCTTCCTCGCCCTGCGCGCGGGGCGGGCGGCGGCGGAGCGGCCGGGCCGGGGCGGGTTCACCGGGCCGCGCCGGTCGGCTAGAGTCCGGCGCTTTCCTGGAGACTGCGACCATGGCCGCCCGCGCCTGGACCCCGAACAGTTGGCGAGACATGCCGATCCGGCAGGTGCCGGACTATCCCGATGCCGCCCGCCTGCACGCCATGGAGCGCCGGATCGCGGGCTTCCCGCCGCTCGTCTTCGCCGGCGAGGCGCGGCGCCTGAAGGCCGCGCTCGCCCGCGTCGCCGACGGCCAGGCCTTCGTCCTGCAGGGCGGGGACTGCGCCGAGGGCTTCGCCGACTTCAACGCCAACATCATCCGCGACACCTTCCGCGTGCTGCTGCAGATGGCGGTGGTGCTGACCTTCGGCGCCGCGGTCCCGGTGGTGAAGCTCGGCCGCATGGCCGGCCAGTTCGCCAAGCCGCGCAGCTCCGACACCGAGACGCGCGACGGCGTGACGCTGCCCTCCTACCGCGGCGACATCATCAACGCGGCCGAGTTCACGCCGGAGGCGCGCACCCCGGACCCGGGCCGGATGGAGTTCGCCTACCTGCAGTCCGCCGGCACGCTGAACCTGCTGCGCGCTTTCGCCACCGGCGGCTACGCCGACCTGCACCAGGTGCACCGCTGGAACCTCGGCTTCGTGCAGCGCAGCCCGCTCGCCGACCGCTACGCCGACCTGGCGCACCGGATTGACGAGACGCTGAACTTCATGGCCGCCTGCGGCATGGCCGAGCTGCGCGAGGTGCGCGAGACCGACTTCTACACCAGCCACGAGGCCCTGCTGCTGCCCTACGAGCAGGCGCTGACGCGCGTCGATTCCACCACCGGCGACTGGTACGCCTGCTCCGCGCACTTCCTCTGGATCGGCGACCGCACCCGCCAGCCGGAGGGCGCGCATGTCGAGTTCCTGCGCGGCGTGAGGAACCCGATCGGCATGAAGGTGGGGCCGACCATGGACCCCGACGAGCTCGTCCGCCTGACCGAGATCCTCAACCCGGCGAACGAGAAGGGGCGGCTCACCCTCATCTCCCGCATGGGCGCGGACAAGGTCGAGGCGAAGCTGCCGGCGCTGATCCGCGCCGTGCAGCGGGCCGGGCGCAACGTCGTCTGGCTGTGCGACCCGATGCACGGCAACACCACCACGGTGAACGGCTACAAGACCCGCCGCTTCGACGCGATCCTCGCCGAGGTGCGCGGCTTCTTCGACGTCCACCACGCCGAGGGCACCTGGCCCGGCGGCGTCCACGTCGAGATGACCGGCCAGGAGGTGACGGAGTGCCTCGGCGGCGCGCACCGCCTCTCGGAAGCCGACCTCGCGGCGAACTACGCCACCTTCTGCGACCCGCGGCTCAACGCCGAGCAGTCGCTCGAGCTCGCCTTCCTGGTGGCCGAGGAGCTGAAGGCGCGCCGCGCGCGGGCCGACGCCGCGCCGGCGCAGGCGGCGCAGTGACGGGCGGGCGGGCGGCCCTTCCGTGACCGCGCCGGTGGCGAAGGCGGCGGCGAGGCAGGGGCCGCCGGCCTGCGACGTCTCCGATGCCGCCATCGCCGCGCGCACCGACAGCTATTTCAACCGCACCCGGGCGATCGTCTCGCGCTTCGGCGACTGCCGCGTCACCTACGCGGTGTTCATGCGCCGCCCCGTCATCTCCGCCCCCCGCCTCGCGGTGGAGTGGCTGGAGCGCGTCGCCGCCGCCCGCGGCACCCGCTTCGAGATCGAGCTGATGCACGAGGAGGGCCGCTGGGTCGGCGCCGGCGACCCGATCTTCTACCTCACCGGCCCGCTCGCGCAGCTCGCCGACCTCGAGACGATCTATCTGCAGAAGCTCGGCCCGCCCTGCGTCGCCGCGCACAACGCCTACCAGATGTGCCTGGAGCTGCCGCAGGTCGCCTTCCTCGCCATGGAGGCGCGCCACTGCGCCGGCTTCGAGATGCAGGAGATGATGGAGTACGCCGCCGCCGTCGGCAGCGCCGCGGCGCGGCGCGAGGGCGCGAAGGGCTTCGTCGGCAGCGCCAGCGACGCCACCGCCCACTACTTCGGCGGCACGCGCGGCCGCGGCACCATGCCGCACGCGCTGATCGGCTACGCCGGCTCGACCGTGCGCGCGGCCGAGATGTTCCACGAGACCTTCCCGGACGAGGACCTCACCGTCCTCACCGACTATTTCGGCCGCGAGGTGACGGACGGCCTCGCCGTCTGCCGCCGCTTCCCCCACCTCGCCGCCGCCGGCCGGCTCGCGGTGCGCCTCGACACCCACGGCGGCCGCTTCCTCGAGACGCTCGACCCGGCGGAGAGCTACGCGGTGCTGGAGCGCCACGCGCCCCAGGTGATCCGCCGCTACCGCAGCGAGACGGAGCTGCGCTACCTGGTCGGCACCGGCGTCTCCGCTGCCGCCGTCTGGCGCATGCGCGAGGCGCTGGACGAGGCCGGCTTCCCGCGGGTGCGCATCGTCGCCTCCTCCGGCTTCGGCGTCGCCAAGTGCCGGGTGATGGCCGAGGCCCGGGCGCCGATCGACGTCGTCGGCACCGGCAGCTTCCTCCCCGAGGCCTGGAGCGAGACCTACGCCACCGCCGACATCGTCGAGTACGACGGCACGCCCCGGGTGAAGGTCGGCCGCGAATTCCTCCTCCGCCGCAACGGCGCCCGCCGCCGCGGCGGCATCGGGGCGGCGGAAGCCGGGGACTGACGCGCCGCCGAGCGATCGGCGCCGGCCGCGCGGGCCGGGCCGCGCGCGTTGACCCCCACCCGCCGCATCCCTAGGTTCCGGCAGCCATGGCCGCCGACACGCTCCGCCTCGCCCTCGCCCAGATCAACCCGCACGTGGGCGCGCTGCGCGCCAATGCGGAGCGCCTCCGCCGGGCGCGGGCGGAGGGGGCGCGGCTCGGCGCCGACCTCGTGGTCACGCCGGAATTCTCGATCTCCGGCTATCCGCCCGAGGACCTGGTGCGCAAGCCGGCCTTCGTCGAGGCCTGCGCCGCCGCCATCGCCGACCTCGCGCAGGAGACCGCGGACGGCGGGCCCGGCCTCGTCGTCGGCGGCCCCTGGCAGGAGGGCGGGAAGCTCCACAACGCCCTGTTCGTGCTCGAGGGCGGCCGCATCCTCGCCCGGCGCGCGAAGCACGAGCTGCCGAACTACGGCGTGTTCGACGAGAAGCGCGTCTTCGATCCCGGTCCGTGTCCGGGGCCCGTCGCCTTCCGCGGCTTCCGCCTCGGCCTGATGATCTGCGAGGACTGGTGGTTCCAGGCCGTCTCGGAGACGCTGGCCGAGAGCGGGGCCGAGATCCTGCTCTCGATCAACGCCTCGCCCTTCGAGGCGGAGAAGCACGAGCGCCGCCTCCAGCTCGGCATCGCGCGGGTGGTGGAGACGGGCCTGCCCTTCGTCTTCCTCGGCCAGATCGGCGGCCAGGACGAGCTGGTCTTCGAGGGGGCGAGCTTCGTGCTCAATCCCGACCGCTCGCTCGCCGCCGTGCTGCCGATGTTCGAGGAGGCCATCACGCTCACCGAGTGGCGGCGCGAGGGCGGGCGCCTGGTCTGCGCGCCGCAGCCCCTGCCGCCGCCGGTGCCGCGGCTCGAGCAGATCTACCGCGCGATGATGCTCGGCCTGCGCGACTACGTCGGCAAGAACGGCTTCCCCGGCGTGGTGCTCGGCCTCTCGGGCGGCATCGATTCCGCCCTCTCCGCCGCGGTCGCGGCGGACGCGCTCGGGCCGCAGCGCGTGCGCGCGGTGATGATGCCCTCGCCCTACACCAGCCGCGAGAGCCTGGAGGACGCGGCGGCGGTCGCCGACCTGCTCGGCATCCGCTACGAGACGATCGGCATCGGCCCGGCGATGGAGGCCTTCCGGGCCATGCTGGCGCCGGCCTTCGGCAACCTCCCGCCCGACACCACCGAGGAGAACATCCAGGCGCGCATCCGCGGCGTCACGCTGATGGCGCTGTCCAACAAGTTCGGCGGCATGCTGCTCACCACCGGCAACAAGAGCGAGATGAGCGTGGGCTACGCCACGCTCTACGGCGACATGTGCGGCGGCTACTCGGTGCTGAAGGACGTGTACAAGACGACGGTCTTCGCCCTCGCGCGCTGGCGCAACGCCAACCTCCCGCCCGGCGCGCTCGGCCCGCGCGGCCCGGTGATGCCGGAGCGGGTCATCGTCAAGCCTCCCTCCGCCGAGCTGAAGCCGAACCAGACCGACCAGGACACGCTGCCGCCCTACGAGGTGCTGGACGCGATCCTCGAGGGCCTCGTCGAGGGCGAGAAGGGCGTGGACGCGATGGTCGCCGCGGGCTTCGACCGCGCCACCGTGCTGCGCGTCTGGCGCATGCTCGACCGCGCCGAGTACAAGCGCCGCCAGGCGCCGCCGGGGGTGAAGATCACCGAGCGCGCCTTCGGCCGCGACCGCCGCTACCCCATCACCAACGGCTTCACGGGGCTGGTCGCGTGAGCGGCGGCAGCGTCCTCGACAGCGGCCTGTTCGGCGCCCCCGGCGGCTACGAGGTGCGCATCCGCGACCTCTCCGGCGCCAGCGGCAGCGAGCCGGTCGAGGTCGTCCGCGGCTTCGCCACGCTCGCCCACGCCAACGCCTTCGCCCGCCGCTACGTGCGCGATTCCGTCGAGCGCTGCCGCGCCCCCGGCATGACGCCGGAGCAGGTGCTGGAGGCCTGGTTCGCCTACGGCGAGGACGCCGAGATCGCCGGGGGCGACGACCAGGCCTGGCGCAGCGCGGCCGAGCTGCGCGACTTCGCCCGCATCCCCGTCACGGATGCGGAGGAGCGCAACTGGCGCGCCCTCGACCCGCGGCGCTACGCCGACGACGAGGAGGGGGACGAGGACTCGTGAGCGGCCGCTTCGTCCGCGCCGGCGTCGAGGCGTGCCGCCGCGCCGCGGCCCCCGCCGCGCGCTCCGAGGACGCGGGCCGCGCCGCGCCCGGCCCCAGGCGGCGGGCGCCGGGATGAAGCTCCGCTTCGCCCCCTCGCCGACCGGCTATCTGCATGTCGGCAACGCGCGCCTCGCGCTCGTCAACTGGCTGGTCGCGCGCCGGCACGGCGGCACCTTCCTGCTGCGGCTCGACGACACCGACCGCGAACGCTCGAAGCCGGAATTCGCCGCCGCGATCGAGGAGGACCTGCGCTGGCTCGGCCTCGACTGGGACGAGGGCCCGCTGCGCCAGTCGGAGCGGCTCGACCGCTACGCCGCCGCCGCCGAGCGCCTGAAGGCCGCAGGCCGCCTCTACCCCTGCTTCGAGAGCGAGGAGGAGCTGCGCGCCAGGCGCGAGCGGCGCCTGCGCGAGGGTCGCCCCCCCGTCTACGACCGCGAGGCGCTGAAGATGACGCGCGAGCAGTACGAGCGCGCCCTCGCCAGGGGCAGGTCGCCCTACTGGCGCTTCCTGCTCTCCGCGCGCTCCGTCGCCTGGCGGGACCTGGTGCTCGGCGACCGGCAGGTGAGGCTGCAGACGATCAGCGACCCCGTGCTGATCCGCGCCGACGGCACGCCGCTCTACACCTTCGCCTCGGTGGTGGACGACCTCGAGACCGGCATCACCCACGTGGTGCGCGGCGAGGACCACGTGACCAACACCGCGATCCAGATCGACCTCTACGAGGCGCTCGGCGGCGACGCGGCGGCGCTCCGCTTCGCCCACCTGCCGCTGCTGACCGACGCGGAGGGCGGCCCGCTTTCCAAGCGGCTCGGCAGCGTCTCGCTGCGCCAATTCCGCCGCGACGGCATCGAGCCCGCGGCGCTCGCGGGCTATCTCGCCGCGCTCGGCACCTCGCGCGATCCGCATCCCGCGATGCCGCGCGACCTCGTGGCGGAGTTCGACCTCTCCCAGGTCTCGCGCTCGCCCGCGCGCTTCGATCCGCAGCAGCTCCTCGCGCTGAACCGCCGCGCGCTGCGCGAGGCGCCGTTCGAGGCGGTGCGGGACCGGCTGCCGGAGGGCGCGGACGAGCGCTTCTGGCTCGCCGTGCGCGGCAACCTCGACCTGCTCTCCGAGGCGCGCGACTGGTGGGAGGTGGTGCAGGGCACCGTCGTCCCGCCGGCGCTGGAAGGCGAGGGGGAGTTCCTGCGCGCCGCGCTCGACACCCTGCCGCCCGAGCCCTGGGACGAGTCCACCTGGCAGGCCTGGGCCGAGGCGCTCAAGGCGCGCACCGGCCGCTCGGGCCGCGCGCTGTTCCGCCCGCTGCGCCTCGCCCTCACCGCGGAGGAGCACGGCCCCGACCTGAAGACCCTGCTGCCGCTGATCGGACGCGCGCGCGCCGCGCAGCGCCTCCGCATCGCCGCCACCGCCGCGAGCTGACATGCCCGACCTGATCCTGCACAACAGCCTGACGCGCCGCGAGGAGCGCTTCGTCCCGCTCGATCCGCAGCACGTGCGCATGTACGTCTGCGGCCCGACGGTCTACGACCTCGCGCATCTCGGCAACGCGCGGCCGGCGGTGGTGTTCGACGTGCTCTACCGGCTGCTGCGCCGCCTCTATCCGCGCGTGACCTACGTCCGCAACATCACCGACGTGGACGACAAGATCAACGCGCGCTCGGCGGAGACGGGCGAGCCGATCGCCTCGATCACCGCGCGCACCACGGCGGACTACCACCGCGACATGGCCGCGATCGGCTGCCTGCCGCCCGACGTGGAGCCGCGCGCCACCGGCACCATCCCCGAGATGATCGCGCTCATCGAGCGGCTGATCGAGCGGGGCCACGCCTATGTCGCGGAAGGCCACGTGCTGTTCTCCGTCGCCTCCTTCCCGGAATACGGCCGCCTCTCCGGCCGCTCGCCGGAGGAGCTGCTCGCCGGCGCCCGCGTGGATGTCGCGCCCTACAAGCGCGATCCCGGCGACTTCGTGCTGTGGAAGCCCTCGCCGCCCGATCTCCCCGGCTGGGACAGCCCCTGGGGCCGCGGCCGGCCGGGCTGGCACATCGAGTGCTCCGCCATGTCCTGGAAGCACCTCGGCGAGGTGTTCGACATCCACGGCGGCGGCCACGACCTGATCTTCCCGCACCACGAGAACGAGATCGCGCAGAGCCGCTGCGCCTTCGGCACGCCGGTGATGGCGCGCTACTGGCTGCACAACGGCATGCTGCTGGTGAACGGCGAGAAGATGTCGAAGTCGCTCGGCAACTTCTTCACCGTGCGCGACATCCTCGCCCGCGGCGCCTGGGCCGGCGAGGCGTTCCGGCTGCTGCTGCTGCGCACCCACTACCGCCAGGAGATCGACTTCACCTTCGCCGCGCTGGAGGAGGCGCGGGTGGAGCTGAACGACGGCTACGCCATGCTCTCGCGCGCGCCCGCCCCGCCGGCCGACGAGGCGCGCATCGCCGAGATGGCGGACTGGGCGGCCGAGCCGCTGCTCGACGACCTCAACACCCCGCTCGCGCTCGCCCGGCTGCGCGACCTGCGCACCCTGGAGAACGTGGCGAGCGTCGGCGGCTCGGCGACGGCGGTGCTCAACCGCATCGGCCGCGACTGGCCCGTCATCCCCGGCCTCGCCGCCGCGGCGTTCCGGCAGGCCGCGGCGCCGCTGCTCGGCCTCTACGCCTCCGACCCGGTGGCGTGGCTGCACGGGGGCGTGGACGCCGCCGCGATCGAGGCCGCCATCGCCGCGCGCGCCGCCGCGCGCAAGCGCCGCGACTTCGCCGAGGCCGACCGCATCCGGGCCGAACTCGCCGCCCGGGGCATCCTCCTCGAGGACGGGCCCCAGGGCACCACCTGGCGCCGGGCATGACCGGACGCGACGGCGGCGCCGACCTCTCCCCGCCGCCGGGCGAGAGCCCGATCGTCGTGCTCGTCCGCCCGCAGCTCGCCGAGAACATCGGCGCCGTCGCCCGCGCCATGGGCAATGGCGGCCTGTTCCATCTCCGCCTCGTCGCCCCGCGCGACGGCTGGCCGCAGCCCTACGCCTGGCGCGCCGCCGCCGGCGCCGACCGCATCCTCGAGGCCGCGCGGGTGTTCCCGGACGTCGCCAGCGCCGTCGCCGACTGCCACCGCGTCCTCGCCACCTGCCCGCGGCCCCGCCACGTCATCATCCCCGTGCTCACCGCCCGCGCCGCCGCCGAGGAGCTGCGCGCCATCGCCGCGCGCGGGCTGCGCGCGGCCGTCCTCTTCGGGCCCGAGCGCGCCGGGCTTGACGCCGAGGATCTGGCCCGCGCCGACACGCTGGTGCGCTATCCGCTCAACCCGGTCTTCATGAGCCTGAACCTGGCGCAGGCGGTGATGGTGCTGGCCTACGAATGGTGGACCGCGGCCGACACGACGCCGCCGCGCGTGCTGATGACCAACGAGACGCGCCCCGCCACCAAGGCCCAGCTCGAATCCTTCCTCGACCGCCTGGTCGCGGAGCTCGACGCCAGCGGCTTCCTCGATCATGCGCAGAAGCGCCCCGGCATGATCCGCAACCTGCGCCACTGGTTCGAGCGCGGCGAGGTCACCGAACAGGAGCTGCGCACCCTGCACGGCGTCGTCACCGAGCTCTCGCGCGGGCGGATGCGCCGCGGGCGTCCGGAGTAGCGCCGAACCCTCGCGCGCCGCGCCGCGCTCGGGCGCCTCGCCGGGTCGGACCCTGGCGTGCGGCCTCTGCGCTGCGGCGGAGCCTGGCGCGCTACAGCCTGACCACTCCCATCATGCCGGCGACAGCGAACGCCGTCACGCCGATGAAGACGAGGATCCAGGCGATGTCGCCGGAGCGGGGGCGCGGCGCTTCGGTGCCGCTCGGGTCGTTCGGCATGGGCTCCTGCCTTTCCGAGATGGTGTCCCGGCAGGGCGGCATCGCCCCATGCCAGGGAATGGACCTAGCCTCGAATACCCCAACCGCGCCCGGAACACAATGGAAGCCCTTGCTGGTCGGCCATGGTGTCAGGCGTGCATCCCGGGCGACGCCGACCCGGCGGTGGATGCGAATTCGACATACCAGGCATGTTCCATTTGCGCCGAACCCTTCCGGGAATCCCGGCGCCGAATGGAATTCGGAACGCGACGACCCCCGCGGATGGATCCGGAACGGGCCTGGACCGGAACGGGCGGCAAGACGGCGCAACCTCGCGCCGTCGCCGGCAACCGCCGGTTCCCGGATCGCAGGGCGCATCCGTGCGGCATGCGCCGTGGCTCCCTGCCATGCTCCGGACGCCGGGTGGTCTCGCCAGCCTTGCCTTGCTATACCGCGCCCGACACGCCCGGCCCCCTCCCTCGGACCGCGGCGATCTGAGGATTTCCCGACCATGGCGCGACGCCGGCAGCTCTACGAGGGCAAAGCCAAGATCCTGTTCGAAGGTCCCGAGCCCGGCACCCTTGTCCAGTACTTCAAGGACGACGCCACGGCCTTCAACGCACAGAAGAAGGGAACCATCACCGGCAAGGGCGTGCTCAACAACCGCATCAGCGAGTACCTGATGCTCCGCCTCGGCGAGATCGGCATCCCGACCCATTTCATCCGCCGGCTGAACATGCGCGAGCAGCTCATCCGCGAGGTGGAGATCATCCCGCTAGAGGTGGTGGTGCGCAACATCGCGGCCGGCAGCATTTCCCAGCGCCTCGGCATCCAGGAAGGCACGCGCCTGCCGCGCTCGATCGTCGAATACTACTACAAGAACGACCAGCTCGGCGACCCGCTGGTCTGCGAGGAGCACATCACGGCGTTCGGCTGGGCCTCCACGCAGGACCTCGACGACATGGTGGGCCTCGCGCTGCGGGTGAACGACTTCCTTTCCGGCCTGTTCCTGGGCGTCGGCATCCTGCTCGTGGACTTCAAGCTCGAGTTCGGACGGCTGTGGGAGAACGACGAGATGCGCATCGTCCTCGCCGACGAGATCTCCCCCGACAATTGCAGGCTGTGGGACGCCAAGACCGGCGAGAAGATGGACAAGGACCGCTTCCGCCGCGACCTCGGCCGCGTCGAGGAAGGCTACCAGGAGGTCGCGCGCCGCCTCGGCATCCTGCCCGAGGCCGGGGTGCGCGACCTCAAAGGCCCGGAGCTGATGCAGTGACGATCCGTGCCCGCGTCACCGTCATGCCCAAGCCGGGCGTGCTGGACCCGCAGGGCAAGGCGATCGGCCATGCCCTCGCGAACCTCGGCTTCGCCGGTGTCGGCGAGGTGCGCGCCGGCAAGGTGATCGAGCTCGAGCTGGCCGAGACCGACCCCGCCAAGGCGAAGGCCGTGGCCGAGGAGATGGCCCGGCGCCTGCTCGCCAACACGGTAATCGAGAGCTACCGCGTGGAGATCGGCTGAAGTGGCGCCCGCCGCCCCGCCGCCGGGAGCGCGCCGTCGGTGATCAAGGCCAGCCTCTTCCTCATGCTCGGCCTGACGGTGGTGATCGCCGTCGTCCTGCGTTGGCGCGAGGAGCGGATGGACGCCGCGGCCCGGGCGGCCGGCGCGGTCAAGGGCGGGCGCCGCCCGGGCCTCGCCGGAGGCTGGCTCGCAGCCCGGAAGCGGGCCCTGAACCGCTGGGTCACCGCCGCCGCCATCGCGGTGCTGGTCACGATGGTCACGCTCGGCGGGCTGCACTGGCTGCGCGTCTGGCAGGGCGGGTGAGGGACCTCCGCGCGCCCCGGCGGCCTTCCGGCTCGCCCCGCCGCACGCCATCTATGCCCCGTCCGTCCGTACCGGTCAGCAGGAGGCTCCGCTGAACGCCGCCATCGTCCTCTTCCCCGGCACCAACCGCGAGCGCGACATGGCCATCGCCCTGGAGCGCGCCGCCGGCCGCCCGCCCGCCATGCTGTTCCACCGCGAGACCGAGCTGCCGCGCGGCACCGATCTCGTCGTCCTCGCCGGCGGCTTCTCCTACGGCGACTACCTGCGCTGCGGCGCGATCGCGGCGCATTCGCCGATCATGCGCGCGGTGCGGGAGTTCGCCGCGCGCGGCGGCCACGTGCTCGGCGTCTGCAACGGCTTCCAGATCCTCTGCGAGGCCCAGATGCTGCCCGGCGCCCTGCTGCGCAACGCCTCGCTCCGCTTCCTCTCCATGGACTGCCACCTGCGCGTCGAGCGCGCCGGCACCCCCTTCACCGGGCGCTGGCAGAAGGGCGCGGTGTTCCGCTCGGTGATGGCGCACGGCGACGGCAACTACTTCGCCGACGCCGCGACGCTCGACCGCCTGGAGGGCGAGGGCCTCGTCGCCTTCCGCTACTGCGACGCCCGCGGCGAGGCGACCGCGGAGGCGAACCTGAACGGCAGCGCGCGCAACATCGCCGGCATCCTCTCGCCCAACCTCCGCGTCCTCGGCCTGATGCCGCATCCCGAGGACTACGTGGACCCGCTGATGGGCGGCACCGACGGCCTGCCGCTGTTCGAGAGCCTGGTGGACGCGCTCGCCGCCGCCCCCGCCTGAGACCGCCGATGACGACCGCAGCCCCCCAGCCGCTCCCCGCCGGGCGCGCGAGACAGCTCGCCGCCGAGTTCGGCCTCACGCCCGAGGAATACGACCGCGTCCTCGCCATCCTCGGCCGCGCGCCGAGCCTGACCGAGCTCGGCGTCTTCTCGGTCATGTGGTCGGAGCACTGCTCCTACAAGTCCTCGAAGGTCTGGCTGCGCGAGCTGCCCACCCGGGCACCCTGGGTGATCCAGGGCCCGGGCGAGAACGCCGGCGTGATCGCCATCGGCGACGGCCTCGCCGCCGTCTTCAAGATGGAGAGCCACAACCACCCGAGCTTCATCGAACCCTACCAGGGCGCGGCGACCGGGGTGGGGGGCATCCTGCGCGACGTCTTCACCATGGGCGCGCGCCCGGTCGCCAACCTCAACGCGCTGCGCTTCGGCGACCCGAAGCTGCCGCTCACCCGGCGCATCCTGGACGGCGTGGTGCGCGGCATCGGCGGCTACGGCAATTGCGTCGGCGTCCCGACCGTCGGCGGCGAGGTCAACTTCCACCCCGCCTACAACGGCAACCCGCTGGTCAACGCCATGACGGTCGGCATCGCCCGCGCCGACCGCATCTTCACCGCGAGGGCGACCGGGGTCGGCAATCCCGTCGTCTATGTCGGCTCCAGGACCGGGCGCGACGGCATCCACGGCGCCACCATGGCCTCCGCCGAATTCTCCGCCGACGCGGAGGAGAAGCGCCCGACCGTGCAGATCGGCGACCCCTTCACCGAGAAGCTGCTGATCGAGGCCTGCCTCGAACTCATGGCCACCGACGCCATCGTCGCCATCCAGGACATGGGCGCCGCCGGCCTCACCTCCTCCTCGGTCGAGATGGCGGGGAAGGGGGGAATGGGCATCGAGCTCGACCTCGACGCCGTGCCGCAGCGCGAGGAGGGCATGTCGGCCTACGAGATGATGCTCTCCGAGAGCCAGGAGCGGATGCTGATGATCCTCAAGCCCGGCCGCGAGGCCGAGGCCGAGGCGATCTTCCGCAAGTGGGAGCTCGACTTCGCGGTGATCGGCCGGCTCACCGACACCGGCCGCATCGTCATCCGCCACAAGGGCGTCGTCGAGGCCGACATCCCGCTCGCCCCGCTCGAATCCGAGGCCCCGCTCTACCGCCGCCCCGCCGCGGAGACGCCGAAGCCGCCCCCGCTCGATCCCGCCTCCGTCCCCGATCCGGTCGGCGTCGCGGAGGCGCTGCGCCGCCTGGTCGGCTCGCCCGACCTCTGCTCGCGGCGCTGGATCTGGGACCAGTACGACAGCACGGTCGGCGGCCAGACGGTCCGCCGCCCCGGCGCCGCCGACGCCGCGATCGTGAAGATCGAGGGCCTCCGCCGCGCCCTCGCCCTCACCACCGACTGCACGCCGCGCTACTGCGCCGCCGACCCGGAGGAGGGCGGCAAGCAGGCGGTCGCCGAGGCCTGGCGCAACATCACCGCGACCGGCGCCACGCCGCTCGCCATCACCGACAACATGAACTTCGGCAACCCGGAGAAGCCGGAGATCATGGGCCAGTTCGCCGGCTGCATCCGCGGCATGGCGGCGGCCTGCCGCGCGCTCGACTTCCCGGTCGTCTCCGGCAACGTCTCGCTCTACAACGAGACCGTGGGGCGTGCGATCCTCCCCACCCCGGCGATCGGCGGCGTCGGCGTGATCGAGGACGCGGCGCGCGCGGTCGGCCTCGCCCTCGTCCCCGGCTGCGAGCTGGTCCTGGTCGGCGAGACGCGCGGGCATCTCGGCCAGTCGCTCTGGCTGCGCGAGATCGCCGGGCGCGAGGAGGGCGCGCCGCCGCCCGTGGACCTCGCCGCCGAGCGCCGCAACGGCGACTTCGTCCGCGCCCGCATCCTCGCCGGGGGCGTGCGCGCCTGCCACGACGTCTCCGACGGCGGCCTTCTCGTCGCCGTCGCCGAGATGGCGCTCGCCGGCGATGTCGGCGCGGCCCTCGAGCCGCCCCCGGCCGGCATCCCCGCCCACGCCTTCTGGTTCGGCGAGGACCAGGGCCGCTATGTCCTCGCGGTCGAGGACGGCGCCGCGCTCCTCGCCGCCGCCGCGGCCGCCGGCGTCCCCGCCGCCCGCATCGGCCGCGCCGGCGCCCCCGGCGGGGCCTTGGTTCTCCCCGGCGGACGGTCCATATCGCTCGCGGGGCTGCGGGAGGCCCATGAAGGCGTCCTGCCCGCCCTCATGGAGGGGAGATAGCGCGGATGGCGATGCAGCCGCAGGAGATCGAGGCGCTGATCAAGGCGGCCCTGCCCGACGCCCAGGTGACGATCGAGGACCTCGCCGGCGACGGCGACCACTACGCCGCGACCGTGATCTCGGAACGCTTCCGCGGCCTGCCCCGCGTCAAGCAGCACCAGATCGTCTATGCCGCGCTGCAGGGCCGCATGGGCGGCCAGCTCCACGCGCTGGCGCTGCAGACCTCCGCTCCCGACTGAGCCAGCCCCGCAGGGAACCCACCGCGATGACCAACCCCGTCTTCCAGCGCATCCAGGCCGAGATCGAGGAGAACCCGGTCGTGCTCTACATGAAGGGCACGCCGGTCTTCCCGCAGTGCGGCTTCTCCGCGCGCGTCGTGCAGATCCTCAGCCACATGGGCGTGCCCTTCAAGGGCGTGAACGTCCTCGAGGACATGGAGCTGCGCGAGGGCATCAAGCAGTTCACCAACTGGCCCACCATCCCGCAGCTCTACGTCAAGGGCGAGTTCGTCGGCGGCTGCGACATCGTCACCGAGATGTTCCAGTCGGGCGAGCTGGCGCAGCTGCTCGAGGAGAAGGGCATCCCGCACGACGCGAGCGCCTGAGCCCGGGGGCGGGCGCGGCGCGCCCGCGCCCTCGGCCGGCCGGGCGGCAAACGCTTTCGCGCGTCGCGGGGATTCGAGTGGCGCCGGTGGCGCACGCACCCCTAATGCGTGCGCGTGGAGAGCACCGCCGCCCGCCCGATGCGCCTCGTCCTCGTCACCGACGAGGTGCCCCGGCCCGGCCTCGCCGGCCATCTCGCCGTCAACCATGCCATCCTGAGCCACTTCGCCGCGCGCGGGCACGAGGTCATCGTGCTGCTCGCGCAGCCGCGCCTGCCTTGGCCCGTGCAGCGCCTCGCGCCAGCCAGACTCGAGCCCGCCTCGCGCGTGCGGGTGGAGGGGCGGGGCCTGCTCCGCGGGCGCGGCTGGATCGCGGTGCCGCCGCGGCCCGCCCTTCGCATCCTCGCGCGCCAGGCCCTCGGCCTGCTGCCGGTCGGCCCGCGCGAGCGGCTGCGGCGCCGGGCGCGGGCCGGGGAGTATGGCCTGGTGGACGCGGTGCTCGGCCGGTTCCTGGAGCCCGCCGCCGCCGACTGGGCCGCGGCGCGGATCGCCGATCTCGCGCCCGGCGCGGTGCTGGTGGACACCATCTTCCGCGCGCCCCTCCTGCGCGACCCGCGCCTCGCCGGGACCCGCTCGGTGCTGATCGCGCACGACGTGTTCCACCGCCGCCACGCCTCGCTCAGCGCCCGCGGCCTGCGCCTGCATCCGGCGAGCCTGACGCGCGAGGAGGAGTGCGGCCTGCTGCGGCTCGCGCGCGTCGTCGCCGCGATCCAGCCGGAGGAGGAGGCGCTGCTGCGCGCGCTGCTGCCGGACCGCCGCGTCCTCTGCGCGCCGATGCCCGCGGTGCCGCGGCCGCGCCCGCCCTCGGTCGCGCGCGAGCCGGGCCTGCTGGCCTTCGTCGGCAGCGACAGCGTGCACAACCTCGACGGCATCCGCTGGTTCCTCGCCGAGGTCTGGCCGCTCCTGCGCCGCCTGCTGCCCGGGGCGCGGCTCGAGATCTGCGGCAGCGTCGGGCGCGCGCTCGGCCCCGGCCTGCCGCGCGGCGTGCGGGCGCGCGGCATCGTGCCGGACCTCGCGCCGGTGCTGCATCGCGCCGCCTGCGCGGTGGCCCCGGTGCTGGCGGGCTCCGGCCTCAAGATCAAGCTGCTCGACTGCGTCGCGCACGGCCTGCCGGTGGTGACGACGCCGGTCGGCGCCGAGGGCTTCGCCCCGACGCCGGACCGCCCCTTCGCCGTCGCCACCGATGCCGAGGCCTTCGCGCGCGAGGCCGCCCGCCTCGCCGCCGACGAGGCCGGCTTCGCCCGGCGCGAGCGCGCGGCGCTCGACTACTGCGCCCTCTACGCGCCGGACCGGGTCTTCGCCGCCCTCACCGAAGCCGTGGAGGAGACGGGCTGAACGCGACCGCCACCGCGCGGCCGCGCTACCCGCCCGGCGCGGGCGAGGCGACGCCCTGCCGGTCCTCCCGCCGCCAGGCCGCGCGCAGCACGACGCCGAGCAGCACCAGCGCCGCCGCCGCGGCCGCGGCGACGAACAGGTTCCATTCCCGCTCGCCCATGTTCGCGAGCAGGATCGCGGCGAAGGCCCAGGCGGCGGCGCCGGCGTACCAGGGCGAGCCGCGCGACAGCCACAGGATCGCCGCCGCGCAGAGCCCGGCGACCAGCACCAGCAGCACCGCCGCCGCGGTCTCGCCGAGGCCGAACCAGGCCACCCCCTCCGCCCGCGCGGCGCCCGAGAGGTTGGCGAAGGCGGCCGCCGTCACCCATCCCGCCTGCAGGCCGAGGAGCGGCCGCAGCAGCCAGCGCCGCCACGGCCCGGTCGGCTCGGCGGGCGCGCGCCGCCCGCGCCGCTCGCGCAGGAAGGCGACCAGCGCCGGCGCCAGGGCGAGCAGGATCAGCGCGAACAGGTGCCAGCCGTTCCGGCCCGTGATCTGCGCCGCCAGCATCCAGAGGACGTTGCCGGCGAAGGCGGCGGCGATCCACCAGCCGAGGCGGCGCAGCAGCGGGTCCTCCCGCCGCGCCGGCAGCGCCTGCCAGACGGCGTAGGCGAGGGCGAGGGCGAAGATCGGCGTCCAGATCAGGAAGGCGTAGCCGGCCGGGACCACCGGCGTCTGGCTCTCCGCCGCGACGGCGGCGATCGGCCGGCCGATGCCGAACACCGGCGCCAGCGCCCCCACCAGCGGCTGGGCCAGGGCGAGCAGGATCGTGCTCCATTGCCGCAGCCGATCGGCCCTGCCTGCCGGGGGTCCGATCACGGCGTCCTCCGCCCGGTCTGCGGCCGGCCGGGAGGACCGCCGCCGCCCGCGCCCGGGGAGGGCGGCGGCGGGGCCGCGGGGCGGCGGCAGGCGTTCGGCGGCATCGCTCTCCTCCAGCGCGGCGGCGTCGCCTCCGAGCCTACCCCGGCAAGGGCCCGCGAGCACGCCTGCAGGACGCAGAGCGCCGCCCTTCCGCGCGAGGCGGGCGCCGGCGCCGTCAGCCCCGGAGCGGATCCGCCGGGATCAGCGCGAGTAGAACTCCACCACCAGGTTCGGCTCCATCTGCACCGGATAGGGCACGTCCGAGAGCTTGGGAGCCCGCAGGAAGCGGCCGCGCATGGCGCGGTGGTCCACCTCGATGTATTCCGGCACGTCCCGCTCGGCGCTCTGGGCCGCGTCGAGCACGGCGACGAGCTGCTTCGACTTCTCCTTCACCTCGATCTGGTCGCCGTCCCGCACGAGGTAGGAGGGGATGTTCACCCGCCTGCCGTTGACCAGCACGTGGCCGTGGTTGACGAACTGCCGCGCGGCGAAGGGGGTGATGGCGAATTTCATCCGGTAGACGACGGTGTCGAGCCGCCGCTCGAGCAGCTCGATCAGGTTCTCGGAAGTATCGCCCTTGCGGCGCACCGCCTCCTGGTAGTAGCGGCGGAACTGCCGCTCGCCGATGTTGCCGTAGTAGCCCTTGAGCTTCTGCTTGGCCATCAGCTGCACGCCGTAGTCGGTCGGCTTCGACTTTCGGCGCTGGCCGTGCTGGCCGGGGCCATAGGCCTTCTTGTTGATCGGGCTCTTCGAGCGGCCCCAGAGGTTCACGCCGAGGCGGCGGTTGATCTTGTACTTGGCTTCCACGCGCTTGGTCATGGCGCTGCGCGAATCCTTCTTCTTCGCTGGCGTTGTCCCGGTAGTCCCGCGCGGCGCGCGCGGGCGGGCGCATGCCCCGAGGGCATGTCCGCGTTCCCGGGAAGCGGGCGGCCTATAGGGGCCGCGCGCGGGGCTTGTCAAACCGGCCCGCGGCCGCCTAGTGCCGCCCCATGGTGACGCGCGAGGACATCCTGGTGCTCGGCCTGACCGCGGGCGTGACCGGCGGGCTCGTGGGCGGGCTGATGCTCGGCATCGGGCTCGGCCTGCTGGTGCAGGGGGCGCATATCGGCTGGCTGCTGCTGCTGCCGGGCGCCCCCGTCTCGGGCGCGATCGGCTACCTGCTGGCGCGGCGGCTGGCGCGGCGGCTGGACGAGCGCTGAGGCGGGCGCTGCCGCGACGGGGGCGCGCCGTCAGGGGGCCCGCGCTCGCCGTCGGGGGCGGTTGGTGCCTCGCGGGGCCGGGCCTGGTTCGGGCGGCGGAGGCTGCCAGCCCCCGTTGCGCCGCACCGCCGCAAGCGTGGCCTCCGCGAGGGCGGGAAGCTCCGCAGCGGCGGCGCGGGCCGCCGCGCGGTCGCCGCCGCGGGCGGCCGCCTCGATGCGCGCCGCGAGGTCGGCGAGCGGCCGGGCCCCGGCCATCCGCGCCGCGCCCTTCAGGCGATGCGCCGTGCCGCTCGCCTCGGCGAGCATGTCGCCCTCGACCGCGGCAAGGAGCGCGGCGCCGTCGCGCTCCACCGTCTCCGCGAAGGTGCCGAGCAGGCTCGAGAGGCGCGCCGGATCGGCGCCGAAGAGCTGCCGCAGCGTCTCGGGGTCGAACAGCTCGCCCTGGCCGTCGGGCGGCACCGTGTCGGCGCCGGAAGGCGCTGCGGCGCCGGCCGGCGCCGCGCCCGCCACGGTCGCCGCGGCGCCGGCGGGGGGCAGCCAGCGCGCCAGGGTCCGCTCCAGCGTGTCCATCGCGACCGGCTTCGGCACGAAGGCATCCATGCCCGCGGCGAAGCAGCGGTCGTCCTCGCCCCGCAGCGCGTTGGCGGTGACGGCGATCAGGACCGTGCGCGGGCGGCCGGTCGCGACCTCCTCGCGGCGCACGGCGCGGGCGAGGTCGAGACCGTCCATCACCGGCATGTGCACGTCCACGAGCAGGACGCGGTGCCGCCCCTCGCGCCACATCCTCAGTGCCTGGGCCCCGTCCTCGGCCATGTCGGCGCCGTAGCCGAGCAGCTCGAGCTGGCGCGCGAGGACCTCCCGGTTGACCGCGTGGTCGTCCACGACGAGCAGCCGCGGCGCCGCCTCGCCGCGGTCGTGCCCCGAGGCGCCCGTCGCCTCGCGCTCCGGCCGTACCGCGGCCCTGGCGCCCTCCGCCGCCGGCGGCGTCACGTCTTCCGCCGCGGCGGCGGCGAGGACGAGGCGCACGGTGAAGCGGCTGCCCCGCCCCGGCGTGCTCTCCACCGTCACGTCGCCGCCCATCATCTGCGCCAGCCGCCGCACGATCGAGAGGCCGAGGCCGGAGCCGCCGTAGCGCCGCGTCGTCGAGCTGTCGGCCTGGGCGAAGGGTTGGAACAGGCGCGCCACCTGCTCCTCGGTCATGCCGATGCCGCTGTCCTCGACGCCGAGCGTCACGGCGACCGACCGCCCGTCCTTCGCGGCGCGGGTGTCGCAGATCACGCGGACGTAGCCGCGCTCGGTGAACTTGATCGCGTTGCCGATCAGGTTGAACAGGATCTGGCGCACGCGGACCGGGTCGCCGGAGACGATGTCGGGACCGATCCCCGGCGGGTCGGCGAACAGGGTGAGCCCCTTGCGCCTCGCCTGCACGGCGAGGGTGTCCACCGCGCCGTCCACGAGGCTGCGGAGCGAGAAGGGCAGGTCCTCGAGCTCGAGCCGCCCGGCCTCGATCTTCGAGAAGTCGAGGATGTCGTCGATGATGCGCAGCAGCGCCCCCGCGCTCTCGCGCATCACCGCGACGCAGCGCGACTGGTCCTGGTCGAGGCGCGTGCGCTCCAGCACCTCCATCATGCCGAGCACGCCGTTCATCGGCGTGCGGATCTCGTGGCTCATCGCGGCGAGGAAGGTGGACTTCGCGCGGTCGGCCGCCTCCGCCTCGGCGCGCGCCGCCTCCGCCGCCCGTCGCGCCGCCTCGGCCGCGGCGAGCGCGGCGGCGAGCGCGCGCTCGTTGCGCTTGCGCTCGGTGATGTCGGTGAAGGTGCGGACCAGGCCGCCGTCGCCCATCAGCTCGGAACGCACCTCGAGCACCGTGCCGTCGGGCCGCTCGCGCTCGTAGGTGCCGGCGTGGAGGGTCGGCGCCTCGACCTCGCGCAGCGCGCGCACGTGCAGGTCGGGCGCGTTGTCGAACTCGCCCGCGCCGATCTGCCAGTCGAGGATCTCGCGGATGTGCCGCCCCGGCACGGCGAAGTCGGGCGGCAGGCCGAGCAGCGCGACGGCGCGGCGGTTGATTACGCGCAGCGTGCGATCCGGGGCGAGCATCATCAGCCCCTGGCTCATGCTCTCGATGGTGGCGGTGAGGGCGGCCTCCGCCTCCTCGGCCTTGCGGCGCGCCGCGTCCGCGGCGTCGCGCGCCCGCTCCGCCTCGTCGCGGGCGCGGGCCAGCTCCTCCTCGCGCTCCTTCAGCCGCGTGACGTCGCGGTAGACGTTGAGGATGCCGCCGTCGTCGAGCGGGATGCGGTTGATCTCGATCCAGTAGCCCTTCGAGCTGCGGAACAGCGCGGGCTCCAGGCCGGGCCGGCGGAGCCGCGCGGCGCGCTCGGCGACGAGCGCCTCCAGCGCCTCCTCGGTTTCGGGCCTCGGGCCGAAGTCGCCGCGCCGCGCCATGAGGCGCAGCACCTCGCGCATCGAGGTCAGGCCGCGCCCCCCGCCGCCCTCCATGTCGTAGAACAGCCGCGCCTGGCGGTTGGCGAGGCGGATGTTGAGATCGGCGTCGAGCAGCAGCACGCCGTCGGTCATCGTGTCGAGCACGAGCTGGTTGGTCGCCCGCGCCTGCGCCAGCTCCTCCTCGCGCTCCTTGAGGCCGGTGATGTCGCGGTAGTGGCAGAACAGCCCGCCGTCGGCGAGCGGCAGGAAGGAGTACTCGATCCAGTAGCCGCCCGCGGACCGGCGGACGTAGCGGTTGCCGCCGGGCCGGAGCATCAGCTCCAGCCGCTGCCGGACCAGCGCCGCCACCGCCTCCTCGTCCCCGGGTACCGGCCCGAAGTCGCCGCGCAGGACCTGCATGCGGAGGACGTCGGGCAGCAGCGGCCCGGGGCGGACATACTCCTCCGGCAGGCTCTGGAAGCGCATCAGCGGGCGGTTGGCGAGCTGCAGCCGCAACTCGGAATCGTACAGCGCGACGCCGTCGGTCAGGTTGTCGAGCACCATCTGGTGCGTCGCGCGCTGGCGCTCGAGCTGGTCCTCGCGGTCCTTCAGCCGCGTGACGTCGCGGTAGAGGAGCAGCCGCCCGCCGTCCGGGAGCGGCACCGTCGAGGTTTCGACCCAGTAGCCGGCGGCGGTGCGGCGCACCGGGCGCTGGCCTGGCTGGAGGGCGATGATCGCCCGGGCGCGCTGCTCGACCATCGCCTCGAGCGCCGCCGGGTCGGCCGGCGGCGGCCCGAAATCGCCGCGGCGCACCATGTGGCGCAGGGCGTCGCGCCCCGGCGTGCCCGGCGCGATCAGCTCGTTCGGCAGGTCGAACAGTCTCGCGAGCTGGCGGTTGGCGAGGCGCAGGCGCTCCTCGGCGTCGAGCAGCGCGACGCCGTCGGTCATGCTGTCCACCACCTGCTGGTAGATGGCGCGCGCCTCGGCCAGCTCCTGCTCGCGCTGCTTGAGCACGGTGACGTCGCGATAGACGAGGATGTGCCCGACCCCGGGCACCGGCGTCGTCTTGACCTCGATCCACTTGCCGGAGGGGCTCCTGCGGATGTAGCTCGCGCCGCCCGGCTGGCGCAGCACCGCGGCGCGTCGCTGCACGCGGGCCTCGAGCTCGGCCTCGTCCTTCGGCGGCGGGCCGAAGTCGCCGCGCAGGTCCTGGAAGCGCATCACCTCGAGGACCGAGGTGCCCGGGCCGGCGAGGTCGGGCGGGAACTCGCCGAGCTCGGTGGCCTTCGGGTTGTAGAAGAGCAGCCGGAAATCCTGGTCCCACAGCACCACGCCGTCGGTCATGTGGTCGAGGATGAGCTGCTGCGTCGAGCGGGCCGCCTTCAGCTCCTCCTCGCGCGACTTCAGGCGGGTCACGTCGCGGTAGGTGTTGAGCACGCTGCCGTCGGGCAGGGGGGCGCGGGTGATCTCCACCCAGGCGCCGGTCGGCGTGCGCCGGAGGTCTGGCTCGGTGCCGACGGGGTGCAGGATCTCCGCCACCCGCCGCTCCACATAGGCCTCGAGCGCTGCGCCGTTCCCCGGCACCGCGCCGAAGTCGCCGCGCCGTGCCATGAAGCGCAGGATCTCGCGCCCGTCCGCGCCCGGCGCCGCCAGCGCCTCCGGGATGGCATAGAGCTCGACGATCCGCCGGTTGGCCAGGCGGACGCGGAAGTCGCGGTCCCAGAGCAGCAGGCCGTCGGTGGTGTTCTCCAGCACCAGCGCCTGGGTCGCGCGCGCGCGCTCCGCTTCCGCCTCGCGCTCCTTGAGGGCCGTCAGGTCGCGGCAGACCACGAGCAGCGCGCCGTCGCCGACGCCGACGGTCGCGCACTCCACCCAGAACCCGGCGGCGGTGCGGCGCAGGTCGCGCGCGCCGCCGGGCTGGCGCATCCAGCGGATGCGCTCCTCGACCGCCGCCTCCAGCGCCGTTGCGTCGCCGGGCGCGGGGACCGGGCCGAAGTCGCCGCGCCGCGCCATGAAGCGCAGGATGTCGCGCCCGTCCGCGCCGGGCCGGGCCAGCTCCGGCGGCAGGTCGAGGAGGCGCAGCGCCTGGCGGCTGATCACGCGGCAGCGCAGGTCGCGGTCGAAGAGGGCCGCCCCGTCGGCGGCGTTGTCGAGGATCAGGCGGTGCAGGACCTCCGCCTCCTCGAGCTCCGCCTCGCGCCGCTTCAGCGCCGTGACGTCGCGGATGACGAGGACGTGGCCGCCCTCCGCCAGCGGCACCGCATGGATCTCGAGCCACGCCCCGCCCGGCGTCCGCCGCAGGTAGCGCGCGCCCTCGGGGTGCCGCAGCCGTGCGGCGCGGCGCTCGCACAGCGCCTGCATCGCCGCCTCGTCGGTCGGCGGCGGGCCGAAGTCGCCGCGCGCCGCCTGGAAGCGCATCATGGCGCGCAGCGCGAGGCCGGGGCGGGTGAGGTCGGGCGGCAGGTCGAGGAGCTCGGCGGCGCGGCGGTTGATCAGGACGAGCCGCTCCGCCGCGTCCCACAGCGCCACGCCGTCGGTCATGTGGTCGAGCACGACCTGCTGCGCCCGCCGCGCGGCCGCGAGCGCCGCGTCGCGGGCCGAGATCTCGCTCAGGTCGGTGCTCCGCACCACGACGCCGTGGGCGCTGGTCCGCACGCGCACGCGCACCCGGCCGCCATCGGCGCGGCGCCACTCGGTGACGCGCTCGGCCTCGCCGGGGCCGGGGCGCCAGCGGGCGGGATCGGCCGCCTCCGGGACCTCCGGATTGTGCGCCGCGCCATGGGCGCCGACCGCGCCGAGCAGCGCGTCGAGCGGCGTGCCGGGGGCGAGCTCGGGCGCCCCCTGTGGCAGCAGCCGCGCGATGGCGGCGTTGGCGAGGACGAGGCGGCGGTCCGGGCCGAACAGGGCGATGCCCTCCTCCATCCCCGCGAACGCCTCGGCGCAGAGCTCCGGCAGGCATTCCGGGCGAGGCGGCGCAGCGGTTTCCGCGGCAGTCGCTGGCATGGGCGGGGCGGCGGCCATGTTCTCACGATCCTGCCCCAGGCCATGCGGGGGCGTGTTTCACTGCGGTTTCCATCGTGCCGGAAGTGTTTCGCCGCGGTTTCACCGCGGTTTCGATCGCTCCTCGGCGGCGCGGTCCGGGGCCGGGGCGGGCTCCCCCGATCCGATCGCGGCGTTTGACGCCGGGGCGCCGGCGGCGGCAATTAGGCGTTGCGCTGCGGTATCGAGGGGGTGGCGGCGAATGACGGGCACGGCGATGCCGGCCGTGCTGGTGGTGGAGGACGATCCCTTCCAACGCCAGACGGTGGAGCAATACCTCGCCATGCAGGGCCTGAGGGTCGCCGCCGTGGGCGACGGCGCCGCCTTCCGCGCCGCCGTGGAAGCGACGATGCCCGACGTCGTCCTGCTCGATGTCGGCCTGCCGGGGGGCGAGGATGGCTTCGCCCTGGCGCGCTGGCTGCGCGGCCGCAGCGCCCGGGTGGGCATCATCATGCTGACCGCCGCCGGCGACCTGGTGGACCGGGTGGTCGGCCTCGAATCGGGCGCCGACGACTACATCCCGAAGCCCTTCGAGCCGCGCGAGCTGCTCGCCCGCGTCAAGGCCGTGCTGCGGCGCAGCGGCGGGGGCGCCGCCGTCCCCGCCGTTGCTCCGGGCCCTGGCGTTGCCGAGACCGCCGGGCCGCAGCGCCCCGCCCTGCCGCCCGACTGCGTCGCCGTCGGCGCCGCGCTGCTGCACGTGACGCGGCGCGTGCTGATCCTGCCCGACGGCTCCGAGGCTCCACTGACCCCGAGCGAGTTCGCCCTGCTCCACCTGCTCGTCCGGCACCCGAACCGCCCCCTGCAGCGGGACTGGCTGCTGGAGGCGACGAGCGAGGGCGAGGAGCCGGAGGCCTTCGACCGCTCGATCGACCTCCGCATCATGCGCCTGCGCCGCAAGGTCGAGCGCAACCCCTCCCGGCCGGAGGCGATCCGCACCGTCCGCGGCGTCGGCTACATGTTCGTCCCGCCCGGCGGCTGACGGCGCCGCGGCGGTTGGCGCGGCGGCGCTCAGGCGTCCCGGGCCCAGGCGATGGCGGCGCGCGCCAGGGCGTCGATCGTGTCCACGACCGGGAACGGAAGGGCGGGCCCGGCGGCGATGCCGAGCGGGATCTCCGTGCAGCCCAGCACCACCGCCCGCGCGCCGCGCGCGGCGAGCGCCCGCGCCGCCTCGGCGAGCGGGGCGTAGGCCGCGGCGACGCGGTTGGCCTTCACCGCGGCGATGGCCGGCGTGACCAGGCGCGCCATCTCCGCCTCGTCCGGCGTGAGGCAGGCGTGGCCGAGGGCCTCCAGCCGGTCCTGGTAGAGCCGCATGGCCAGGGTGCCGGCCGTGCCCATCACGCCGACCGGGCCGCCCGCGATGCCCTGGCGGCGCAGTTCCGCCGCCGCGGCGTCCACGATGTGCAGGATGGGCAGGGGCGTCGCCGCGCGCATCGCGTCGTACCAGCCGTGCGCCGTGTTGCAGGGGATGGCGACGGCGCCGCAGCCCGCCGCCTCCAGCCCGCGCAGCCCGCGCACCAGCCAGGGCAGCGGGTCCTCGCCGCCGGCGAGCCGCGCCGCGGTGCGGTCGGGCACGCGCGGGTCGGACCACAGCACCGCGGGGATGTGGTCCTGGTCGCGCTCGGCGGGGGTGAGGAGCGTCAGCCGAAGCATGAACTGCGCGCTCGCCAGCGGCCCCATGCCGCCGAGCACGCCGAGGACGCGGGTCGCGGTCTCGTTCACCTGCGGGTCTCTCCCCTCGCTCCCCTGCGGCGCCGCCCTGCCCGCGCTCAGTCGGGCAGCCGGTGGTCCCGGTAGTCCTCGCGCAGCTTGGTCTTGAGCAGCTTGCCGGTGGCGGTATGCGGCAGTTCCGGGACGAACACCACGTCGTCCGGCAGCCACCACTTGGCGACCTTCGGGCGCAGGAAGTCGAGCAGCGATTCCCTCGTCGGCGCCCGCCCCGGCTTGGGCACGGCGAGCAGCAGCGGCCGCTCGCCCCATTTCGGATGCGGCACCGCGACCACCGCCGCCTCCGCCACGTCCGGGTGGCCGACCGCGAGGTTCTCGAGGTCGATCGAGCTGATCCACTCCCCGCCCGACTTGATCACGTCCTTCGAGCGGTCGGTGATCTTCATGTAGCCGTTCGGGTCTATGGTCGCGACGTCGCCGGTGTCGAAGTATCCCTCGGCGTCGAGGATCTCCTCCTCCTCGCGCCGGAAGTAGCGCCGCGCGATGGCGGGGCCCCTCACCTTCAGCCGGCCGAAGGTCCTGCCGTCCCAGGGCAGCTCCCGCCCCGCGTCGTCGGTGATCTTCATGTCCACGCCGAACAGCGCGATGCCCTGCTTCTCCTGCACGTCGAGCCAGGCCTCGGCGTCGAGCCCCTCCGTCTCCGGCTTGCGGACGCAGACCGTGCCCACGGGCGACATCTCCGTCATGCCCCAGCCGTGGCGGACCTGCACCCCGTACTTCTCCTGGTAGGCCTTGGCGAGCGCGCGCGGGCAGGCGGAGCCGCCGATGATCGTGCGCTCGAGGGTCGAGAGCCGCCCGCCCGTCGCCTCCAGGTGCTGCAGCAGCATCATCCACACCGTGGGCACGGCGGCCGCGTAGGTGACGCGCTCCTCCTCCAGGAGCTGGTGGACCGAGGCGCCGTCGAGCCTCGCGCCCGGCATCACCAGCGCCGCCCCGGCGGCCGCGGCGGCGAAGGGGATGGCCCAGGAATTGGCATGGAACATCGGCACGATCGGCATCACCCGGTCGCGCGAGGACAGGCTCATCACGTCCGGCATGGTGCAGGTGAGGGCGTGCAGCACGTTGGAGCGGTGCGAGTAGAGCACCCCCTTGGGCTCGCCCGTGGTGCCGGAGGTGTAGCAGAGCCCCGCGGCCGTGTTCTCGTCGAAGCTCGCCCAGGCGAAGTCGCCGTCCGCCTCGGCGAGCCAGTCCTCGTAGGGGATCGCGTCCGGCAGCCGGGTCGAGGCCGGCATGTGGGCGGCATCGGTGAGCAGGATGTAGCGCTCGACGTGCGCGAGCTTCGGCGCCAGCTCCTCGAGCAGGGGGACGAAGGTGAGGTCGGCCATCATCACGCGGCTCTCCGCGTGATTGAGGATCCAGGCGATCTGCTCGGGGAAGAGGCGCGGGTTGACCGTGTGGTAGATCGCCCCGATCCCGGCGATGCCGTACCAGGCCTCCAGGTGGCGCCCGGTGTTCCAGGCGAGCGTCGCCACGCGGTCGCCGGGACGGATGCCGTCGCGCGCCAGGCGCTGGGCGACGCGGAGGGAGCGCTGGCGGGCCTCGGCCCAGGTCGTGCGGTGGATCGGCCCCTCCACCGAGCGGGTGACGATCTCCCGCCCCGGGTGGTGGCGGGCGGCGTGGTCGATCAGGCGGTGGAGCAGCAGCGGCCAGTCCTGCATCAGCCCCAGCATGGACGCGAACCTCCCTGACGATCCGGCCCCGGCGCGGCCGGCAGACGGCGCGGATTAAGGCCCAGCCGGCCCCTCCGCGCCAAGGGGGGCGCGCGCGATGCGCGGGTTGCGACGCCGCGCCGCCGCGCTCATCTTAGCGCTGCCCCGGAGGCGGGCGGGAACCCAATTCCGGACCGGAACAATCGAGGAGGAGGGACTCATGGCGCTCCAGCTCGGCCAGGTCGCGCCCGACTTCGAGGCCGACACGACGATGGGCCGGATCCGCTTCCACGAGTGGATCGGCGATTCCTGGTGCGTGCTCTTCTCGCATCCGAAGGACTTCACCCCCGTCTGCACGACCGAGCTCGGCTACATGGCCAGGCTCATGCCCGAGTTCCAGAAGCGCAACGTCAAGATCATCGGCCTCAGCGTCGATCCGGTCGAATCCCACAAGGGCTGGTCGAAGGACATCGAGGACGTGATGGGGGCCGCCCCGAACTACCCGATGATCGGCGACCCCGACCTCCGGATCTCCAAGCTCTACGGCATGCTGCCGGCGAGCGCCGGCGACACCTCGGAGGGGCGTACGCCGGCCGACAACCAGACGGTGCGCAACGTCTTCGTCATCGGGCCGGACAAGCAGATCAAGCTGATCATCGCCTATCCGATGAGCACGGGGCGCAACTTCGACGAGATCCTGCGGGTGATCGACTCGCTGCAGCTCACCGCGCGGCGGAAGGTCGCGACGCCGGTGAACTGGCAGCCCGGCGAGAAGGCGATCATCCTCGCCTCGATCCCGGACGAGGAGGCGAGGAAGCTCTTCCCCCAGGGCTGGGAGGCGAAGAAGCCCTATCTCCGCTACGTGGACGTGAACGCCTGAACATGGGCGCGGGCGTTCCCGACATCCCGCCGCGCGCCGCCTGGGAGGCGTTGCGCGACGACCCGCAGGCGGCGCTGGTGGATGTGCGCACCGAGGCGGAGTGGACCTTCGTCGGCCTGCCCGACCTCGGCGCGGCGGGGAAGCAGCCGGTATTGGTGCAGTGGCAGCTCTACCCCTCGATGCAGCTCAACGGCCACTTCGTCGAGCAGCTCCGCAAGGCGGGGCTGACGCCGCTGCACAAGCTCTACTTCCTCTGCCGCTCGGGGGCGCGCAGCCTGGCCGCGGCGCAGGCGGCGCAGGCGGCGGGCTTCCCGCACGCCTTCAACATCGCCGACGGCTTCGAGGGGCCGGTGGACGAGGAGGGCCACCGCGGCACGCGCGGCGGCTGGAAGGCGGAGGGACTGCCCTGGCGGCAGCGGTGAAGCCGTAGCAGACTGGCCGCGCCCGGGCCCCGAGGAAGGAGGACGCGATGGACGCGCCGCTGCCGCTGAAGACCGAGTTCCTGTTCCGCATGTCGCTCGACGCCGGCGCGCCGCAGATGGTGGGCGGCGTGCGCGGCGGCGAGCTGCGCATCATCCCCGTGACCGGCGGGCGGATCGAGGGCCCGCAGCTCAGGGGCGAGGTGCTGCCCGCGACCGCCGCCGACTGGCTGCGGGTGGAGCCGGACGGCACCGCGCACATGGACGTGCGCCTGACGCTGCGCCTCGCCTCCGGCGCGATCGTCTACATGCACTACACCGGCCTGCGCACGGCCCCGCCCGAGGTGCTGGCGCGGCTGGCGCGCGGCGAGACGGTGGACCCCAGCGAGTACTACTTCCGCACCGCGATCCGGTTCGAGACGGGCGACGCCGCCTTCGGCTGGCTGAACCGGGTGCTGGCGGTGGGCGTCGGCCAGCGCCCGCCGGGCGGGCCGGTGTACGACGTGTACGCGGTGCGGTGAACCGCCGGCGGCGGGGCGCGCTCAGCCCCGCCCCGCCAGCTGCCGGTTCTCGAGGCGGCTCAGCAGCCGCACCACCGGCCAGAGCAGCACGAAGTACACCACCGCCGCCGCGACGAGCGGGCTCGCGTTGTAGGTCACGCTCTGCGCCTGGCGCGCCTGGAACAGCAGCTCCGGCAGCGCCACCACGCTCGCGATCGAGGTCAGCTTCACCACCTCCAGCGTGTTGCTGATGAGGTCGGGCAGCACGTTCCGCACCGCCTGCGGCATCACGACATAGGCCATCGCCTGGCCGCGCGTGAGGCCCGTGGAGCGCGCCGCCTCCATCTGCCCGCGCGGCACGCTCTCGATGCCGGCGCGCAGGATCTCGCCGTAGTAGGCGCCGGTGTTGAGGAAGAAGCCGATCGCCACTGCCCCCCAGGCCGGCAGCTCCAGCCCGGCGAAGGGCATGCCGGCGTAGATGAAGACCAGCAGCACCAGCGGCGGCAGCGCGCGGAAGGTGTCCACCCAGGCCATCAGCGGCCAGCGCACCAGCGGGTGCCGCACCGTCGAGAGCAGCGCCAGCACCGTCCCGCCGACCAGCCCGAGCGGCACCACCAGCAGCGACAGCAGGATCGTCTGCACGAGGCCCTGGACCAGGATCGGCGAGGCCTCGCGCATGATCTCGAGGTTCAGGAAGGCGAGGGCGAAGTCCTCCCAGGACATGCTCAGCGCCTCCAGGCGAAGCGCGTCTCGACCCAGCGGCCGAACACCACCACCGGGATGAACAGCACCAGGTAGGCCAGCGCGCCGAGGGTGAGCGGCGTCGGGTTGAAGCTGAAGGAGACGCCGGCATGCGCCGCGCCGAGGATCTCCTGCACCGCCACCACCGAGGCCAGCGCCGTCCCCTTGGTGATCGCGATGGTGCGGTTGGTGAGCGGCGGGATGGTCAGCCGGATCGCCTGCGGCAGCACCACGAAGCGCAGCGTCTGGACGAAGGTGAGCCCGGTCGAGCGCGCCGCCTCCCACTGCCCCTTGGGGACCGAGGTGATGCCGGCCCAGAAGATCTCCTCGGCGAAGGCCATCAGCACCAGCGACAGCGCGAGCCAGGTCGAGGCGAAGCCGGAGAGCTGCATCCCCGCCGCCGGCAGCCCGAAGAACAGCAGCACGATGACGACGAGCGGCGGCAGCGCCCGGAACAGGTCCACCACGAAGATGATCAGCCAGTTCAGCGGCCGCACGCCGAGCGAGCGCACCAGCGCGAGCAGCAGCCCGGCGGCGAGCCCGCTGACGACGATCAGCAGGGCGAGCACCACCGTCAGCCGGAAGCCGTCCACGATCTTCGGCAGGTACTCCGCCGCCACACGGGCGTTGAGGAAGGAATCGGCGAAGCGTTCCCAGGCGGTCACGGGACTAATGGCGCTCGATCTGCGAGATGAAGGCCCGCGTGCGCTCGTGCCGCGGCGCGCCGAAGATCTGCTCCGGCGTGCCCTCCTCGACGACCAGGCCGTCGTCCATGAACAGCACCCGGTCGGCGGCGGCGCGGGCGAAGCCCATCTCGTGGCTCACCACCACCATCGTCATCCCGTCCTCGCGCAGCTCGCGCATCACGGCGAGCACGCCGCCCACCAGCTCCGGGTCGAGCGCGCTGGTCGGCTCGTCGAACAGCATCACGCGCGGCTCCAGCGCGATCGCGCGCGCGATCGCGACGCGCTGCTGCTGCCCGCCGGAGAGCTGGCTCGGGTAGTGGTCCGCCCGGTCGGAGAGGTGCACGCGCTCGAGCGCCACCCGCCCGCGCGCCTCCGCCTCCGCCCGCGGCAGGCCGAGCACCTTGCGCAGCGCGAGCGTGACGTTCCCGAGCGCCGTCATGTGCGGGTAGAGGTTGAAGCCCTGGAACACCATGCCGATGCGCCGGCGCGCCTTGTTGATGTCCGTGCGCCGGTCGAGCAGGTCTATCCCGTCGACGACGATCGAGCCCGCGCTCGGCTCCTCCAGCCGGTTCAGGCAGCGCAGCAGCGTGGACTTGCCCGAGCCGGAGGGGCCGATCACGAACACCAGCTCGCGCTCGGCCACCACCAGGTCCACGCCCTTCAGCACGTGCAGCGTGCCGAAATGCTTGTGGACGCCGCGCGCCTCGACGATCGGGCGGCTGGTCACGCCGCCGCATCCCGCCGCAGGCGCGGCGCGTTCGCCCCGGCCCTCACCCGCCGCAGCGCGGCGTGTGCGGCGTCGGGTCGTAGCCCGGCATGTCCGGCACGCCGTAGCCCGGGAAGACGATGTTCTCGGCCTGGTCCGGCCTCGGCCGGTTCCCGAACCACCGCTCGGACAGGCGCGCGACCGTGCCGTCGAGCTTCATGCACTCGATCACTTCCTCGACCTGGTTGCGCAGCGCCGCGCTGTCGCGCCGGAAGGGCGTCGCCCAGTGGAAGCGCGTGCCCGGCAGCACCCAGTCGGCCACGAATTGCGGCGTGCGCGAGGCGCTGTAGCGGATCACCGTGTTGCCCGAGAGGTTCGCGTAGGCCCGCCCCTGCAGCACCGCCTGCACCGCGTCCGGCTGGGTGTCGAAGGCGAGCAGCGTGAGGTTCAGCCGCTCGGCGTTCCGCGTCACCCACTGCTCGTAGGGCGTGCCCTTGTTGACGCTGATCGCCTTGCCGCGCAGGTCCTCCTCGGAGCGGATCGGCGGCGTGCCGCGGCGGATGCCGAACTGCAGCTCGGTCCAGAGGTAGCCCTCGGTGAAGAGCAGGTTCTCGGCGCGCTCGCGCGTCACCGTCGTCGGCGCGCAGAGGAAGTCGTAGCGGCCGGCGTTCAGCGCCGGGATCAGGCCGGAGAAGCTCGCCGAATCGATGACGATCTCGCGCCCCATGCGGCGCGCGACCTCGCGGAACAGGTCGATCTGGAAGCCCTGCACCCCGCCCTGGAGCGAGGGGAAGGCGTGCGGGGCGAAGGTGCCGTCCACGGCGCAGCGCAGCGGCGGCTGGGCCTGCGCCTGCTGGGCGGCCGCCGGCGCGGCGGCGAAGGCGGCGGCGAAGGCGGCGGCGGCCCCGGACAGGGCCGCGGCGAGTCGGGGGCGTCGCAACATCTGTTGTCGTCTCCCGCTTGTGACATCGCGATCGGAGGACGATCCCAGAACAACCGGCCGATGGCAACCGCCGAGGGACCGCCGGCCGCGCCCGGCGCGGAACTGCCGGCGAGCCGCCCGCCGCCCGCCTGCCACGGAATTGCCCCATCGGCGTCGCGCCGCCGCCTTGGAGGCGGGCCAGGAAACGCGCGACCGAACCCGAAGGGATGCGGCACCGATGCGCACGACCCGCGGCACGCTGCGGACCATCCTCGCCCTCGGCCTCGTCGTCGGGGGGCTCCTGCTCGACCTCATCCTCGTGGTGCTGATCCTCGGCGAGGGCTTCGTCCCGGGGCGCCTGCCGACCGGCCTGGCCGCCATCCTGGCGGTGCTGGGCGGGGCGATGCTGCTGACCGGCCTGTTCCTGGTCGAGCCGCGGCGGCCGGCGGCCGAGCTCGGGCACCGCGGCCGCCCGGCGCTCGCCCCGCGCTGACCGCGCCGCGCGCCGGGACCGGCCGCGGCACGGGGCGGGAGGGGACGGTTCATGCCTTCTCGGGATAGAGCGAGAGCAGGCCCGCCTCCGACGCCTCGCAGCGCCCGCGCTCGGTGATCAGGCCGGTCACAAGGCGCGCCGGCGTGACGTCGAAGGCCGGGTTGGCGGCCGGGCTGCCCTCCGCGGCGACGCGCACCGTCTCGATCCGCCCGTCGGCGGTGCGGCCGGTGAGCTCCGTCACCTCCGCCGCGTCGCGCTCCTCGATCGGGATCTCGGCGAGGCCGTCGCGCACGCGCATGTCGAGCGTCGAGTGCGGCATCGCCACCCAGAACGGCACGCCGTTGTCGCGCGCCGCCAGCGCCTTGAGGTAGGTGCCGATCTTGTTCGCCACGTCGCCCCGGCGCGTCACCCGGTCGGTGCCGACGATGACGATGTCCACCTCCCCGTGCTGCATCAGGTGCCCGCCGGCGTTGTCCGCGACCACCGTGTGCGGCACGCCGTGCCTGCCGAGCTCCCAGGCGGTCAGCGCCGCGCCCTGGTTGCGCGGGCGGGTCTCGTCCACCCAGACATGGACGGGCAGGCCGGCGTCGTGCGCCTGGTAGATCGGGCTGAGCGCGGTGCCGTAGTCCACCGTCGCCAGCCAGCCGGCGTTGCAGTGGGTGAGCACCTTCACCGCCTCGCCCGGCGCCTTGCGCGCCGCGATCTCCCGCAGCAGCGGCAGGCCGTGCGCGCCGATGCGCCGGCAGGTCTCGACGTCGTCCTCGGCGATCGCCGCGGCCTCGGCGTAGGCGGCGGCGGCGCGGCGCCCGGCCGGCCGGTCGTGCAGCGCCGCCCGCATGCGCTCCAGCGCCCAGCGCAGGTTGACTGCGGTCGGGCGGGTGCGGCCGAGCGCCTCGCATACCCGGTCCAGATGCGCCGTCGAGGGGTCCGCCCGCATCGCCAGCACCACGCCGTAGGCCGCGACGGCGCCGATCAGCGGCGCGCCGCGCACCTGCATCGAGCGGATGGCGTGCGCCACCTGGCCCGCATCGGTCAGGCGCAGGATCTCGAGCGACCAGGGGAGCCGCGTCTGGTCGAAGATCCGCACCGACCAGCCGTCCTCCTCGTCCACCCAGACGCTGCGGTAGTGCCTGCCGGCGATCCTCATGGCGACATCCTCGTGAATCTGCGGGCTCTCCGGCCCTCCGCGGCGTGCCGGCGCGGCGAGCACCGCGTGCCGCGCGGGAATACTCCCACTGGAGGCGCAGCGCCTCCCGCCCCGGTGCGGGGGTGGTGCAGTTCCCGGTCGCGATGTCGGCCGGGAGGGTCCGGACGAAGGAGACCGCCAGGTTCGCCGCCATCCGCAGCGTCGCCATGAGAGCGAGGGCCGAGGGACAGGCCGCGCGCCGCCCGGCACCGGCGACAGCGCCGTCTGGGTCACCGCCGGGATTCCCAGAAGCCTCACGTCCATGTGCTCGGGCTTGCCTCCGGATGGGCGGGGCAGCGCGCGGCGCGGCGCGGGGTTGGCCGCCGGAGGCGGGACGGCGGCTCAGACCCTCTGGTGCAGCGCACAGACCAGCGTGAACAGGCGGCGCGCCGTCTCGAAGTCCACCGCGACCCGCCCCTTCAGCCGCTCGGCGAGGATCTCGGCGCCCTCGTTGTGCAGGCCGCGCCGGCCCATGTCGATGGCCTGGATGCGGGCCTCGCCCTGGTGCTCGGCCACCGCGCGCTCGTGGCTCTCGACCACCATCTGGTAGTCCTTGATCAGCCTGCGGAACGGGCCGAGCGCCAGGGCGACGGCGCGCAGCGGCCGGCCGTCCTGCCCATCCCGGATGTCGAGCACGAGGCGTCCGTCGCGGAGCCACAGGCGCAGGGCGAAGGGGCCGGGGCGCGGCACGCCGGCGGGACGGAAGCGGTTGCCGCAGAGCAGGTCCCGGACCGCCTGACGACGATCTGCCTCGGCATAGGGGCTGGGCGGCGGCGCCGCCTCGGGCAGCTCGATCCGGATCAGGTCGCACGGCGGCTGGGCGGCGGACTCGCCCGCGCCGGCCGGCGCCGGGTCGGCCAGGCGCCGGTCAGGCATCGCGCCGGTCCCGCGCGGTGGCGGCGATGGCCCGCGGCGCGTCCTGGTACTCCGTCCCGGTGATGCCGAGGCGCATCATCCAGCCCACCACCGCGCCCTTCACCGGGCGCAGCATCAGTGTGCAGATCACCGTGAACAGCGGCAGCCAGAGCGCCATGTGCAGCCACATCGGCGGCTGCCAGGCGCGCTCGATCCACAGCACGAAGGGCAGCAGCAGGTGACCGGCGAGGAAGATGGTGAAGTAGGGAGGCGCGTCGTCGGCCCGCAGCGCGGCGAGCGGGGCGCCGCAGCCCGTGCAGGATGGCGAGAGGCGCAGGTAGCCGGCAAAGAGCCGGCCGTCGCCGCAGGCCGGGCAGCGCCCGGAGGCGCCACGCCCGAGGCCGGTCCAGAACGAGGGCGGCTGGTGCGGCGGCGATGCGGGCGGGAAGCGGTTCGGTTCCCAGCGCATGGCGGCATTCCTGTTCCTCCGGCGCGCCGCGGTTGAAGAGGGAACGGGTCCCCGCCCGATCGGCCGGACCTCCACGCCATGCGCCGGTTGTTGTGCGCTGCACAATCTAGGCGGCACGGCGACGGAATCCAACCCTCATCTTTGCGCAAGCGGCTTGCCGAGGCGCGGCGCCTAAGGGAATTTGCCCCCATGAGCGCCGAACGCATCCTGGTCGTGAACCCCAACACCTCGGCGTCCTGCACCGCCGGCATCGCGGCGGCGATGGCCCGGTTCGCCGCGCCCGGCCTGCCGCGCATCGAGGTGACCAGCCTGCCCGGGGGGCCGCCGGCCATCGCCACCTGGCGCGACTGGTACGCCGTCGCCGAGCCGCTCTGCCGCCTGGTGGAGCGCGAGCCCGCCGCCTGCTACGTCATCGGCTGCGTCTCCGATCCCGGGCTCGAGGCGGTGCGGATGGTCACCGACCGGCCGGTGCTCGGCATGATGCGCTGCGCGGTCGCGGCGGCGCTGGCGCGCGCCGAGCGGTTCGGCATCGTCGCCTTCCTCGAGACCTCGCGCCCGCGCCAGCGCCGCGTGCTGCAGGCGATGGGCGCGGAGCAGCGCTGCGTCGGCTCGATCCCGCTCGGCCTCGACATGGAGAGCCTGACCGACCCGGTCGCGCCGCGCGAGCGGCTGCAGGCCGCGGCGCGCGAGCTGGTCGCGATGGGCGCCGAGGCGGTGGTGCTGGGCTGCGCCGGCATGGCCGGCCACCTCGCGGCGGCGGAGGACGCGGCCGGCGTGCCGGTGGTGGAGCCCTGCCAGGCGGCGGCGGCGCAGGCGCTGCTCGCGGTGCTGTCGGCGCGGCGCGGCGCGGCGACGCCCGCGCTCGCGGACGCGGCGCAGTAGCGCGGGCGCTCCGCATCCGGCCCCCTTCGACCGTCCCGGAACGACACGCAGAGGGAGAGACGCATGTCCGCCACCATCAGCGCCTCGGCGATGCGCGGCAACGCCGGGCCCCGCTACAAGCACCTCGCGCCCGAGGGCACGCCCTACGAGACCATCACCGTCGAGAAGCTGACGCCGATCATCGGCGCCGAGATCGGCGGCGTGGACCTCGGCAATCCCAGCAACCGGCAGATGGACGAGATCCACCGCGCGCTGGCCGAGAACCTGGTGATCTTCTTCCGCGACCAGCACCTGACGCCGGAGCAGCACCTCGCCTTCGGCCGCCAGTTCGGCGAGCTGCACATCCACCCCGCCGCGCCGCACGAGCCGGGCCACCCCGAGCTGATGATCATCAGGACGGAGAAGAACTCGTCGCGCGCCAACGGCGAGGGCTGGCACAGCGACGTCTCCTGCGACCCCGAGCCGCCGATGGGCTCGATCCTCTACCTCAAGGAGGTCCCGCCGGTCGGCGGCGACACGCTGTTCGCCAGCATGTACGCCGCCTACGAGGCGCTGTCGGACCGCATGAAGGCCTACCTCGAGGGCCTGACCGCGATCCATGACGGCGAGCACGTCTATCGCGGCCTCTACGCGGACCTCGGCGTTGCCGACAAGCCGAGCTATCCGCGCGCGGAGCACCCGGTGATCCGCACCCATCCCGTCACCGGGAAGAAGGCGCTGTTCGTCAACCGCGGCTTCACCGTGCGCATCAACGGCATCCCGCGCGACGAGAGCGACGGCATCCTGCGCTACCTGTTCGACCTCGCCGAGCACCCGCTGTTCCAGTGCCGCTTCCGCTGGCGCGCCAACTCCATCGCCTTCTGGGACAACCGCTGCGTCCAGCACCGCGCGATGTGGGACTACTGGCCGCACACGCGCTACGGCAACCGCGTCACGATCAAGGGCGAGCGGCCGGTCTGAGCGGGCGGGCAGGGAGCGAGCGGGGCACGCCCCGCTCCCCTCGCTCCCCCGCGGCCTATTCCAGGCGCACGCCGGCGGTGCGGATGACGCGGGCGAACAGCGCCTCCTGCTCGGCCCGGTAGGCCTTGAGCGCGTCGGGCGCGATCTTCCACGGCGTCGCGCCGCTCTCCTGGAACCTGCTCACCAGATCCGGGTTGTCGAGCGCGCGGTTGGAGAGCGCCGCCATGCGCTCGACCATCGGTGCGGGGATGCCTGCGGGGCCGACCACGCAGCCCCAGGAGGTGATCTCGAATCCCGGGAGGAACTCCGCCATGGCCGGGACGTCGGGCGCGACCGGGCTGCGCTGCGCCCCGGTGACGGCGAGGGCGCGCGCGGTGCCCTGGCGGACATGGGCGATGGCGCTCGGGATGTTGCCGAACACCATGTGCACGCGGCCGCCGAGCATGTCGGTCAACGCCGGCGCCTCGCCGCGGTAGGGCGCGTGGACCATGTCCACCCCGGCCATCTGCTTGAACATCTCGCCCGAGAGGTGGACCGTCGTGCCCGTGCCGCCGGAGCCGAACACGTACTTCCCCGGTTCGCGCTTCAGCAGGGCGATCAGCTCCGGCACGGTGCGTGCGGGAAGGTCGTTGTTGACGACCAGCATGTTCGGGATCTGGAACATCCCGCTGATGTAGGTGAAGTCGCGCCCTGCGTCATAGGCGAGGCTCGGGTAGAGCGACGGCGCGATGGCGAGCGGCGCGATGGAGCCGAGGCCGATCGTCGTGCCGTCCGGCGCCGCACGGGCGATCGCCGTGGAGCCGACCGTCCCCGCCGCGCCGGTCCGCACGTCGATCACGAACTGCTGGCCGGTGATTTCCGACATCTTCGTGCACCAGATGCGCCCCATGATGTCGGTCGTGCCGCCGGGGGCGAACACGTTGATGTACCGGATCGTCTGGGTCGGCCAGTCCGGGCCCTGGGCCCGCTGCTGCGCCCGCGCCGGCGACACGGCGGCCGCGGCTGAGCCGGCGAGGCCGAGGCCGAGCACGGCGCGGCGGGTGCCGGCCGCGGGTCCCTTGGCCGGGGCGGACGTGGTGTGAGGTCGCATGCGTTTGCCTCCCTGCGGCCCGGTCCTCGGCCGCACAGGCGGCATCATATCCGAGGACCGGGCCGCCGCGAGCCCGTGCGCGAGACCGCGCCGGCGCCGCGCGGGATCCGGCTGCCGCGTCAGTCCGCCGCCTGCGCCGTGCCGCCGCCCGGCCGCCAGGCCGGCGGCGCGACGCTGCCGGTCTGCTCGACGATGCGGCGGTAGGCCTCCGGGCGGCGGTGGCGGGCGAAGTCGAAGATCGTGCTGCGGCCGAGGGCGCACATGTCGAGGTCGCAGTCGGCGACGATCAGCTCGTCGTCCCAGCTCGTCGCCTGGGCCATGATCTCGCCCTGCGGGTTGACGATGATGGAGTGGCCGAAGAGCTCGTGCCCGTCCTCGGTGCCGGCCTTGGCGGTGGCGACGGCGAAGCAGGCGTTCTGGTAGGCGCCGGCCTGCACGCTGAGATGCGAGTGGAAGACGCGCAGGTGGTGCGCCTCGAAGCCGCGGTTCTCCATGTTGAGCGAGGGCGTGTTGTAGCCGAGCATGACGATCTCGACCTGCTGCAGCCCCATCACGCGCCAGGCCTCCGGCCAGCGGCGGTCGTTGCAGATCATCAGGCCGACGTTGGCCTCCTGCGCGCCGACCGGGGCGCGCACCACCGGGAAGCCTAGGTCGCCGACCTCGAAATAGCGCTTCTCCAGGTGCTGCACCCTGCGCCGCGGGTCGTACTCGGCGTGGCCGGGGAGGTGGACCTTGCGGTACTTCAGCACGATCTCGCCGGAGGGATGGACGAGGATCGCGGTGTTGAAGCGGCGCCCCTCCGGCGTCTTCTCGGCGTAGCCGAGGTGGAAGGCGATGCCGTACCTGCGCGCCGCCTCGAACAGCGGGGCGGTGGCGTCGGAGGGCATCGCCGTCTCGTACCAGTGGTCGGCATCGGCGAGGTCCTCGTGGTACCAGCGCGGGAAGAAGGTGGTCAGCGCCAGCTCGGGGAAGACGACGACCTCGGCGCCGCGCCGATGGGCGCGCTCCATCAGGCGGACCATGCGGCCGACCGCGACCTCGCGGCCATCCGCCTTCTGGATCGGGCCGAGCTGCGCGGCGGCGAGGGTGACGATGCGGGGCATGGCGCGGTGCTCCTCCGGCCCGCCCGTCACCCGACCAGGCCGAGCTCGCGCGCCTTGATCTGCATCGCGAGCGTCTTCGAGTAGATGCGGCACTGCGCGAGGCTGCCGGCGATGAACCACAGTCCCGGCTGGGCGGTCGGGCGCCACATGTTGCGCAGCTCGCCCTCCGCGTCGAAGCCCCAGACCGGCCCGACGCGGTCGGCGATCGCGTCGCCGAGGGCCTGGCGCACCACCTCCTGCTGGTTCGCGTAGCCGGTGGCGAGCACGATCAGGTCCGCGCGCTTCACCGTGCCGTCCCTGAGCAGCGCGCCCTCCGGCGCGAAGCGTTCGATCGCGTCGTACTGCAGCAGGCCGACGCGGCCCTCGACGATCATCTCCGAGCAGCCGGCGTTGAAGTAGTACCCGCCGCCGCGGTTCTGGTACATGATCTGCCAGCCGGTGTCGTCGGGGCCGAAGGTGAGGCGGAAGCCGCGCCGCTCCAGCCCCTCCAGCAGCGCCCGGTCGGCCTCCCGCCCCTTGGCGGTGAGGAGCTGGTGGGCGCGGCGGAACACCGGATAGGGGAAGGAGGTGGCGAGGAGGTCGCAGTCCTCGAAGGGGATGCCCTCGTCGTAGAGGGCGTAGGCGGACTGCGCCTCCCTCAGGCTGACCACCATCGTCGGGCTGCGCTGGATGATGGTGACCTCGGCGCCCCCGGTGCAGAGGTCCTGCGCCACGTCGTGCCCGCTGGTGCCGGTGCCGAGGACGAGCGCCCGCTTGCCGCGCCATTCCGTGCTGCTGCCGTAGTCGCCGGAATGCAGCACCGTGCCGCGGAACTCCTCGAGGCCCGGCAGGTCGGGCGTGACGGGGATGCTGCTGACGCCGACGGCGAAGACGAGGTGGCGCGGGCGCATCACCCGCTCCGTGCCGTCGGCGCGCTTCAGGCGCACCTCCCAGCGCCGCGCCGCCTCGTCCCAGGCGCCGCCGGCGAGCTCGGTGCCGGTCCAGACGTTCAGCTCCATCGCCTCGGCGTAGAGCTCGAACCAGTTGGCGAGCATGTCCTTCGGGATGAAGACCGGCCAGGTCGGCGGGAAGGGCATGTAGGGGAGGTGGTTGACGCGCGTCTCGTTGTGCAGCGTCAGCGAGTGGTAGCGGCGGCGCCAGTTGTCGCCGAGCCGCGCCTCGCGGTCCACGACCAGCGTGTCCACGCCGAGCTGGCCGAGCCGCGCGGCGACGGAGAGGCCCGCCTGCCCGGCGCCGACGACCAGCACCGCCGGGTCGCGGTCCGCGTAGGCGCGGGCGCGGTTGCGGCGGTCGAGCCAGTTCTCGCCGCCGAAGTTCCGCGTCCAGTCCACCTCCTTCCAGCGGCGGCCGGTGGCGGGGTCCTCGTGGCCGCGGATCTCGTCGAGGGCGGTCATCAGCGTCCAGGCGCGCGGCGCGCCTCCGGCCTCCACCAGCCGCACCACGCCGTTGCAGGGGCCGATCGCGGTCTCGAAGGTGAAGATCGCCTCGATGGCCTCGGTGTCGGCGCGCCGCACCCGCCGCGGCGGCGTGCGGCCGCGGGCGAGGGCGAAGCCGCGCGGCCGCATGCGGGCGAGCGCCGCGCCGAGGCGTTCCGCGATGGCGGCGGGGCCGGAGGCGGTGCGGAGGTCCCAGGTGAAGGCGAGGATGTCGCGCCAGTGGCTGTCGGCATGGAACAGCGCCCCGATCCGCGCGGGGTCGCGGCCGGACAGGGCGCGCTCGAAGGCGTCGAGCCATGCGGTGGCGGCCGCTTCCGCCGAGGTGCCGATCAGGGTGCCGTCCATGGCGCGAGTCTCCTCCGGAATGGCCGCGTCGGCGGGGCGGGCCGGCGCGGGCGCTTGGCGGGGATACTGGGCCCCGCCCCGTGGTGCGGCAACCCGGCTCCGGTCACGCCGGCGGGACCGCGCCGACCTGGTCCACGATGCGCCGGTAGTGCTGCGGGCGGCGGTGGGCGGCGAAGTCGAACATCTTCTCCTTGCCCTGGCGGCAGGCGTCGAGGTCCACCTCGGCGACGATCACCTCGTCCTCCAGCGTCTTCGCCTGGGCGACGACGAGGCCGTTCGGGTCCACGATGACGCTGCCGCCGATCAGGCCGGCGCCGTCCTCGACGCCCGCCTTGGCGACGGAGACGGCCCAGGTGGCGTTCATGTAGGCGTTGGCCTGCACGGCGAGGGTGGAGTGGAAGGTGCGCAGCTCCGCGCTCTCGCTCTCGCCGCCGTTGGGGTCGTAGGCGGCGGAGTTGTAGCCCATCAGCATCAGCTCGACGCCCTGCAGGCCGTAGCAGCGCCAGCCCTCCGGCCAGCGGCGGTCGTTGCAGATCAGCATGCCGAGCACCGGCGAGCCCCAGGCGCGCGGGCCGCGGAAGGCGGGGAAGCCGAGGTCGCCGTACTCGAAGTAGCGCTTCTCGAGCTGCTGGTAGCGCTGGCCCGGGCGGATCTCCCGCGAGCCGGGGAGGTGGACCTTGCGGTACCTGCCGAGGATCACGCCGTCCGGGCCGGTGGTGATGGCGCTGTTGAAGCGGCGGCCGTCCTCGGCGAGCTCGGCGTAGCCGAGATAGAAGCCGACGCCGAGCGCGCGGGCGCGGTCGAAGAGCGGCTGCACCTGCGGGTTGGGCATGGCGCGCTCGAAGTAGCTGAGGAGCTCGGCCTCCTCCATCGGCCAGCGCGGGAAGAAGGTGGTCAGGGCGAGCTCGGGGAAGACGACGAGCTGCGCGCCCTGCGCGGCGGCGTTCTCGAGCAGGGCGATCAGGCGGTCGAGCGTGTGGGCGCGGGAGTCGGCGCGCTGGGTTGGGCCCATCTGGGCGCCGGCGACGCGGATCGTGCGGGAGCTTGCGGTCATGACGGCGATCGTCCTTGCGGCGCGGAGGGGGCCAGATTGGCAGGGCCGGGCGGCGCTGGGCAGGGGGGCGGCGGCACACGGCGGTGGGCGGGAGCGGGGGCGCGGCCGGCTGCACGCTGCGCGCGCCGGATGGAAGGGCGAACATGCGATGAACATGATCGGGCGCGCAACGCCGCGGCGGGACCGGATGCCCCCGGTCCGGGGCCGGAGCCGGGCGACGACGGGTGAAGCCTCGGCCTGGCCGCCCTATCCTGCGGTCATGATCCTTTCGTCCACCATCACCTGCCCGCTGTGCGGCCACCGCCGGACCGAGACGATGCCGACCGACGCCTGCCGGATCCTCTACGACTGCAAGGGCTGCGGCGCGGCGCTGCGGCCCAGGGCGGGCGACTGCTGCGTGTTCTGCTCCTACGGCGACACGCCATGCCCGCCGGTGCAGGCCGAGGGCGCCTGCCGCCCCCCGGCGGCCGCCCCGCAGCGGGGACCGGGCGGCGGGCGCCCGGCATGACGGCCCCGCCCCGCGGCCCTCGCGCGGATCACTCCTCGCCGAGATAGGTGCCCGTGGTCTGCCGCGGCACGAAGCGGCCGGTGCCCGGCGTGGCCTTCACCTCCCGCCCGTCCCAGACGCAGCGGCCGCGCAGGTAGGTGGCGGCGACGCGCGCGGCCATCGGGCGGCCGTGATAGGGCGACCACCTGGCGTCCTCGCGGTCGCGGATGTCGCGCTCGTCGAAGGTGAAGTCGCCGGGCTCCAGCACGCAGAGGTCGGCGTCGCTTCCCACCCGGATCGCGCCCTTCTTCGGGAACAGGCCGTGGAAGCGCGCCGGGCGCTCGGCGCAGTAGCGCGCCATCCAGGTGAGGGGGAGCGAGCGCTCGGTGAGCAGCGTGTACATCAGCGGCGCGAAGCTCTGCAGGCCGGTGAGGCCGGCGCCGAGGGCGAAGATGTCGCCCCTGTACTCCTTGCGCTCGCGCGGCCAGGGGGCGTGGTCGGTGGAGACGTAGGCGACCTGGCCGGCGGCCAGCGCCCGCCACATGCGCTCGACCTCCTCGCGCGTGCGGAAGGGCGGGTTGCACTTCCCGAAGCCGGCGAGGCGGACGATGTCCTCCTCGGTCATGCAGAGGTACTGGATGCAGGCCTCGCCGGTGGCCTTGCCGCCCATGCGGCGGAACACCTCGGCGATCTCGAAGCCGCGCGCGAGGGAGGAATGGGCGATGTGGACGTGGGCGCCGGTCTCCAGGCCGATCTCGAAGATCTCGAGGTCGGCCATGGTCTCGCAGAGCGGCGGGCGGGTGCGGCAGTGCCAGATGGGCGAGGTGTCGCCGCGCGCCTTCGCCTCCTCGGTGAGGCGGACGACGATCTCCTGGTCCTCGTTGTGCACGGCGACCATCAGGCCGGTCTGGGCGATGGCGCGGAAGGCCTCGACCATGGTCGGGTGGTCTATGCGCGGGAAGCGGACCGGGTCGTACTCGTAGGTGGAGAGCTTGAAGGAGCAGGCGCCGGCCTCGGCGAGGCCGGGGATGGCGTCCACGCCGCCCGTCTTCCGGATGGTGCCGTAGAGCGCGACGTCCACATGGGCGAGGCGCTCCACCCACTCGACCTTCTCGCGGAGGATCGCGGCGTCGGTGACGGGGCGCGGGACGTCGTAGGGCATGTCCACGCAGGTGGTGACGCCGCCGGCGGCGGCGCACATGGTGGCGCCCTCGATGCCCGGCCAGCCGGTCGAGGAGGAGGTGTGCATGTGGCCGTCCACCAGGCCGGGGAGGACCAGGCGGCCGGAATGGTCGGCGGTCTCGCGGGCGGGCGGCGGCGGGCCTTCGCCGATCGCGGCGATGGCCTCGCCGCGCACGGCGATCCAGCCGTCGCGCAGCACGCGGTCGGGGAGGACGAGGTCGCCACGGATGAGGCGGTCGAAGGGCGGCTGGTCCATGCGCGTCGGGTCCTCGGTGTCGTCGGCCTTCGCCGGCAGGGGATGGCGACACCCTAGGCCGGCGCGCGGGGCGCGAACAGCCGCCGCGGCGCGTCGCGGCGCGCCGGTCGCGGGCAGGCGGCCGGACGGGCGCAATTGACGCCGTGGACCGCCGGCGGGAGAACGCCGCCCGGCCTGAACCAGCGCGAGGGATCGCCCGCCGATGCAGCTCCATCCCGTGAAGGTCCATCCGTCCAAGGCGCTGCTGCCGCGCGAGCAGCAGCTCGCCTGGAAGATCGCCGGGGTCGCCGTGGACCCGGTGCCGGTCGAGGACGCGGTGGCCGAGATGATCGTCAACCGGGTGATCGACAACGCCGCGGTGGCGATCGCCGCGGTCAACCGGCGCCCGGTGGTCTCGGCGCGGCAGATGGCGCTCGGCCATCCGCGCGACGGGGGGGCGACGATCTTCGGCGTGGACGCCGGGCGGCGGTTCTCGCCGGAGTGGGCCGCCTGGGCGAACGGGACGGCGGTGCGCGAGCTCGACATGCACGACACCTTCCTCGCCGCCGACTACTCGCACCCCGGGGACAACATCCCGCCCGTGCTCGCCGTGGCGCAGAGCATGGGGCGGTCGGGCGAGGAGGTGATCCGCGGCCTCGCCACCGCCTACGAGATCCACATTGATCTCGTGCGCGCGATCTGCCTGCACGAGCACAAGGTGGACCACATCGCCCATCTCTGCCCGGCGGCGGCGGCGGGGATCGGGACGCTGCTCGGCCTCGACCAGGCGACGATCTACCAGGCGGTGCAGCAGGCGGTGCATGTCAGCATCACCACGCGCCAGAGCCGCAAGGGGGAGATCTCCTCCTGGAAGGCCTACGCGCCGGCGCACGCCGGCAAGCTCGCGGTCGAGGCGGTGGACCGGGCGATGCGCGGCGAGGGGGCGCCGAGCCCGATCTACGAGGGCGAGGACTCGGTGGTCGCCTGGATCCTCTCCGGCCGCACCAAGGCGGACCGGGACGGGCGGGCGAGCGTCTACGAGCCGGTCTACTACCAGGTGCCGCTGCCGGAGGCGGGGGAGCCGAAGCGGGCGATCCTCGCGAGCTACACCAAGGAGCACTCGGCCGAGTACCAGAGCCAGGCGCTGATCGACCTCGCCTTCCGCATGCGGGAGCGGATCAAGGACTTCGAGGCGATCGAGCGGATCGTCATCCACACCTCCCACCACACCCACTACGTGATCGGGACCGGGGCGAACGACCCGCAGAAGATGGACCCGAAGGCGAGCCGGGAGACGCTCGACCACTCGATCATGTACATCTTCGCCGTCGCCCTGCAGGACGGGCGCTGGCACCACGTGGACAGCTACACGCCGGAGCGCGCCGGCCGGCCCGACACGGTGCGGCTCTGGCACAAGATCGAGACCCGCGAGGACCCGGAGTGGACGCGGCGCTACCACTCCCACGACCCGAACGAGAAGGCGTTCGGGGCGCGGGTGGAGATCTTCCTCAGCGACGGCTCGCGGATCGAGGACGAGATGGCGGTGGCGAACGCCCACCCGCTCGGGGCGCGGCCCTTCGGGCGGGAGGACTACATCCGCAAGTTCCGCATCCTGACCGATGGGCTGATCGCGCCGGCGGAGTCCGAGCGCTTCCTCGAGGCGGCGCAGGAGCTGCGGCGGCTGAAGCCGGGCGAGCTGCACCGGCTGAACGTGGCGCTGCCGGACGGCGCGCTGGTCAAGGGACGGCCCGGCATCTTCTGAGGCCGGCGGCACCCGCCGTCCCCGCGCGCCCGTGCCGGGGCCGTGGCGCCGCGCACATATATATAGGTGATCGCCCGGCCGCGCGCCGGCGCCGGCTTGGCGCGGCGCGCGATCCGGCGCAACCATGCCCGTCGCGCGTTCCCTGAACGACACCGGCTGCGCCTCCGTCGCGCCAGCGGCGGCGGCGCGGTGAACGCCAGGGGCGGGTCCGCCGCGTGCCCCGGAGCGGGGCGCCGGCGGCTCCGCCCGGTCCTGCACGCAACGGGAGAAGCCCAGCCATGAGCGACGCGACGACCCAGCCGCAGCCCGAGATCCGGAAGGGCCTCGTCGGGGTCTATGCCGACGTCTCCGCCATCTCGAAGGTGATGCCGGAGACCAACAGCCTCACCTACCGCGGCTACGCGGTGCAGGACCTCTGCGAGAACTGCAGCTTCGAGGAGGTCGCCTACCTGCTCTGGAACGGGGAGCTGCCGACCCGCGCCCAGCTCGACGCCTTCCGGAAGGAGGAGGCGGCGAACCGGGCGCTCTCCCCCCGGCTGCTCAAGGCGATCGAGGGCTACCCGCGCGACGCCCACCCGATGGACGCGATCCGGACCTCGGTCTCCCTGATGGGGATGGAGGACCCGGAGGTCGCGGACGTCTCCGACGCCGCCACGCGGCGCAAGGCGATGCGGCTGCTCGCCAAGATCCCGACCGCGATCGCGGCGGCGCACCGCTTCTCGAAGGGCCAGGCGCCGGTCCCGCCGGACCCGAAGCTCTCCTTCAGCGAGAATTTCTTCCACGTGGTGTTCGGGAAGGTTCCCCAGCCGGAGGTGGTGAAGGCCTTCGACGTCAGCCTGATCCTCTACGCCGAGCACACCTTCAACGCCTCGACCTTCACCGCCCGGACCATCGCCTCGACCGGGGCGGACATCCACGCCGCCATCACCGGCGCGATCGGCGCGCTGAAGGGCCCGCTGCACGGCGGGGCCAACGAGGCGGTGATGCACATGCTCAAGGAGATCGGCGAGCCGGAGAAGGCGGCGGCCTGGCTCGAGGGCAAGTTCGACCACCGGGCGCTGGTCATGGGCTTCGGCCACCGGGTCTACAAGTCGGGCGACAGCCGGGTGCCGACCATGACCAAGTACGCCGAGCGGATGGCGGAGGTGGTGGGCGACCGGCGCTGGATGGAGATCAGCCGCATCCTCGCCGCCGAGATGCTGCGGCGGAAGAACATCCACCCCAACCTCGATTTCCCGGCGGGGCCCGCCTACTACCTGATGGGCTTCGAGATCCCGCTGTTCACCCCGATCTTCGTCGCCTCCCGCATCACCGGCTGGGCGGCGCACGTGCTGGAGCAGATGGCCGACAACCGGCTGATCCGCCCGCTCTCCTGGTACACCGGCGTCGAGCAGCGCCCGGTGGTGCCGCTGGCGCAGCGCGGCTGACGGGCGGCACGCGCGGCGCCGGCGCGGAGACGCCATGCCGCGCTGGCGCCGGGCCTGTCCGGCGCATCGGGATGATCGCTCGGCACGGACGCGCGCTGCGCAGGCCGTGACGCACACAAATCCCGTGCGCATGTGACGGATTTTGTTGACATGCATGGTGCGCGTGCAGATAGCGTGATTCGCGCGCGCGTCGCTGCACGCGATTCGTCGAAGCGAGTTCCGCCGCAGCAAGTCGGACGGCTCGCACCGAGCATCGTCGAGGCGACGCCGCGCAGCAGGGAAGGACGGTCCATGGACCGCAGGCTCGTGGCCCCCGCAGGCGCGGAGGCCGCACCGCCGCAGGAGGCGCCGCCGCCAAGGGGCGGACACAGCGCGCTCCGTGCCGGCGGGAGAGAGGCCGAGGAAGGCGCGATGCAGCCCGGCGATGCCGCGAAGATCATCGTGCACCCCCGCGGCGCCTGCGACACCGGACGGCGACAGGAACGGCGCCGCGCGATTCGGGATCCGCGCGCCGCCGCCGAAGGGGGGCCGCGCGGTTCCGCGCGGTCCACCCGGACCTCAGCACGCCCCTCCCCGCTGCTCCGCGGCGCGACGCACGGTCCCGATGCGGCCGGCCGGCCCCTTCCGGCCATCCGGCGCGCATTCGGCCAAACGCCGCCGCTCCTCCAGGGAACGCTAACGGAGATCCTGACCCAATGACGACCGACACCAACGAGACCACCGTGAACGCGGAAGGCGCGCCGCGCGCCCAGGCGATGGCGATGTCCGGCAGCCGCCGCACCGCAGGCACCCGCCGGCCGGCCACCCGCAAGCCGGCGGCGAAGCGCACCACCACCGCGAAGCGGACCACGGCGGCGAAGCGGACCACGGCGGCGAAGCGGCCGGCGGCGCGCAAGACCGTCGCCAAGAAGGCGCCCGCCAAGCGGACCACGGCGGCGAAGCGGACCACGGCCCGCAGGGCGACCACGCCGCGCGCCGCCGCCAAGCGCACCACCGCGCGCAAGACCACCGCCCGCAAGGCGGCGGCCGGCACGGCGCGGAAGGCGCCGGCGCGCCGCGCCGCGGCGGCGAAAGCCGGCACCACCTCGCGCTCCGAGGCGGCGAAGAAGGCGGCCGCGACCCGCGCGCGCAAGAAGGCCGCGGCGGCCGCCGCGGCGGCGGCCGCTCCGGCCGGCGGCGAGGGCGGCGAGCCCTCCTCCATGTGACGCACTGAGCGATCCCGGCGAAGGGGCGTCGCCTGCGCGAGCGGGCGGCGCCCTTTTCGCATGCGCCGGCCGGGGTGGGCTGGCGGGCGCCGGCCCGGTCCGGCTTGCGGGCATGCGGCATCGGTCCGACGATGCGGCGCGCACGCGTTGCCGCCGCCCCCTGCCGGCGCGGACGCGTCATGGCGAGAGAGGACGCGAACCCGCATGGCCCTCGACTTCACCCCCTCCCCGCACACCACCCAGCACTGGGTGCTGGCGAAGCCCGCCGCGCGCGGGCGCCGCGGCATGGTGGCGGCGCAATGCAAGGCCGCCGCCGAGGCCGGCGTGGCGATCCTCGACGCCGGCGGCAGCGCCGCCGACGCCGCCGTCGCGACCGCCTTCGCGCTCGCCACGCTCGAGCCATGGAACAGCGGCATCGGCGGCATCGGCTTCGCGCAGCACATGGCGGCCGGCGCGGCGCGGGCGGAGACCTTCGACTTCGGGCCGGTGGCGCCGCGCGGGCTCGATCCCTCCGCCTTCCCGCTGACCGGGCGGATGAAGCTCGATCTGTTCGCCTGGCCCGAGGTGGAGGGCGACCGCAACATCCACGGCCCGCTCTCCTTCTGCATCCCCTCGGCAGTGGCGGGCTATGCCCTGCTGCACGAGCGACACGGACGCCTGCCGATCGCCGAGGTGCTGGCGCCGGCGGTGGCGCTGGCCAAGCGGGGGCTGCCGCAGGACTGGTTCACCACGCTGAAGATCGCGAGCTCGGCGGCGGTGCTGCGGCTCTATCCGGAGAGCGCGCGCATCTACCTGCCCAACGGGCTACCGCCGGTGCCGCCCTATCAGGGGACGCCGGGCTTCCTTTCCCAGGGCAACCTGGCGGCGACGCTCGAGCGGCTGCAGCGGGCCGGACTGCGCGACTTCTACGAGGGGGAGATCGCGGCGGCGATCGCCGCGGACGTGCGGGAGATGGGCGGCGTGCTGTCGGCCGCCGACCTCGCCGGCTGCCGCGCCCGTGTGCTGCCGGCGGTGGAGGTGCCCTGGCGCGGACGGCGGCTCATGCTCTCCAACGGCCTCACCGCAACGCCGACGCTGCGGCGCGTGCTCGAGGGCATGGCCGACGCGCCCTTCGGCGGGACCGAGCCGGGGCCGGCCTGGTACGCGCGCCTCGCCCGGGTGATGCGCGCCGCCTACGCCGAGCGCCTGGCCGGGCTCGGCGAGAGCGAGCCGCGCGCGGCGGAGAGCTGCACGACGCACCTCAGCGTGGTGGACGCCGAGGGCTCGATGGTGGCGATGACCACGACGCTGCTCTCCTCGATGGGCTCGCGGGTGGTGCTGCCGCGCACCGGCGTGCTGATGAACAACGGGGTGATGTGGTTCGACCCGCGCCCCGGCACGCCGAACGCGATCGCGCCGGGCAGACGGCCGCTCACCAACATGTGCCCGGTGATCGCGGCGGGCGAGCGCGGCGGGCCGGAGATCGCGTGCGGCGCCTCCGGCGGGCGACGGATCATGGCGTCGGTGTTCCAGATGCTGTCGCTGGTGGCGGATTTCGGCATGGACCCGGAGCGGGCGGCGCATCATCCGCGGATCGACGTCTCCGGGCCGGACGGGGTGACCGCGGACCGCCGGCTGCCGCGAGCGGTGGTGGAGGCGATCGCCGCGGATGGGGCGCCGGTGGAGTCGGTGGAGCACGCGGTGCTGCCGGTGAACTTCGCCTGCCCGAACCTGATCCAGGTGCGGGCGGACGGCGAGCGGGTCGGGATCAGCGACGCCATCTCGCCCTGGAGCGCGGCGGTGGCGCAGTAGAGCCGGCGGCGGCCGCGCCTTGCGCCCGCCCGCCCCTCAGCGCGGCGCGGCGGCCAGGCAGTGGCGCGCGACCTCCTCGTGGGTCGCGAACCAGACGCCGGGGTGGCTCTTCATGTGGCGCACCAGGCGCTCGAGCAGGGCGATGCGGCTGCGGTGGCCGATCACGTGCGGGTGCAGGGTGAGGAGGAACAGGCCGCCCTCGGCATAGGCGCCGTCGAACTCGGTGCGGAAGATCTCCTCGACCGCCGAGGGCGGGGTGTAGGGGCGGAGCGCCGAGAAGCGGACCATGTTGAAGTAGACCGCGTCGTCGCGGATCCACTCCGGCGGCAGCTCGACGATGCCGGTCGGTTCGCCGTCGTCGAGCAGCTCGTAGGGGTCGTCGTCGGCCATCAGGCTGGAGTCGTAGAGCAGCCCCATCTCCCGGATGATCGCGAGGGTGTCGGCCGAGAAGTCCCAGCTCGCGGTGCGGATGCCGACCGGACGGCGGCCGGACAGGCGTTCGAGGACCTCGGCGGCGCGCAGCGTGAGGTCGCGCTCGACGCCCGGCGGGAGGCGGGTGTTGGCCTCGTGGATCCAGGAGTGGAGGCCGATCTCGTGACCGTCGTCGGCGACGGCGCGGACCTCCTCCGGATACAGGAGGGCGGAGACGGCGGGGTAGAAGAAGCTCGCACGGATGCCGTGGCGGGAGAGCAGGGCGCGGATGCGCGGAACGCCCTGGCGGTTGCCGTACTGGCCCTGGCTGATGCGCATCGGGCTCTCGTCGCCGTCGCGCAGCGGGATGGTGTCGTGGTCGGCGTCGAAGGAGAGGGCGACGCAGCACCGGGCGCCGCCCGGCCAGGAGGCGGGGCGGAGCGAGCGTCCGGCGCGGGCCCGGCCGACGATCTTGCGCCAATGGGACTCCGGCCATTCCCAGGGCCGGGCGGATCCGGGCGGCGAGGTGTCGGGCATGCGGGGAATCCTCCGGGTCGCGGCGGGTGCGCGGCGATGCTGCGCCCCGGCGCGGCGCGGGGGAAGCCCGGCCCGTCGGCGCTACAGCCAGAAGTGGCGCCGCAGGTCCTGCGGCGCGCGGTAGGCGCGGGTGTCGCGCACCGGCAGGGAGGCGAGGTGCGCGGTGACGCCGATCTCCGCGATGTCGAGCGGCGCGAACTCCTCGACGATCTCGTGGTAGCGCCGGCTGAGCACCGTGCTCCCCGGGTCGAGGCCGGTGATCAGGACGAGGCCGGTCGGGCGGGCGTTCAGCAGGTGGAGGCGCAGCTCGGGCCGGTGCCGGCGCAGGATCGGCACCAGCTTCCAGACGTCGCCCGTCCAGACGTTGGGGTCGCGCGTCGGGCCGCGCGGCCCGCTCTGGGCGCGCCGGGTCATTCCCGCATCCGTCGGCAGGCAGTCGTGCAGCACGATCACCGAGTTCGGCCGGCAGTGCCGCTCGGTGTTGAGGAAGTCGCGCAGCAGGGTCTCGAACTCGTGCAGGCCGTCGAGGAAGGCCATGTCGAGGGGGCCGCCGAGCAGCGCGCAGGGGTCGTGCTGCTGGAAGAACCGGTCGCTCGGCATCTGGAACAGGAACAGGGCCGGCTTCCGGCCGAGGGCGGCGGCCGACGGCTCCATCGCCGGATCCACGCCGATCGAGGGGCAGGCGGCGAGGGCGAGCGACGCCCCGGTGCGCACGCCGATCTCGAGATAGGTGCGCGGCTGCAGGACGCTGTGCAGGCGCGTCAGGACCTGGAGATAGCTCTCGCCGCCGAGCGGGGGCGCGAACAGGCGCGGATCGCGCCCCGGCGCGGCCGGAGCCGGCTCCGGGGGCGCGGCCGCGGCGGAAGGCGTATCGCCGGGGGCGGCGGGCGGGTGGTCGGCCTGCATGTCGGTGCGTCCTTTCGGGGCGCGGGGCGATCCGCGGATCGGCGTTGCCGTTGCGATACGCGATGACGCGCGGCCTGCCCAGCGGCGTGGCGAGCGGGCGGCGGCGGGACGCGACCACGCCTTCGCCCGCTGGCGCGATGCCCCTGCGGCGCGGCAGGGGTTGCCTCGGGCGGGGGAGCCGTCATGCTGCGCACGCCTGCCGAAGGCCTGCCGATGGACGCGACCGATCCTGCCCTGATGACCGCCGAGACCCTGCTCGCGCTCTACGCGCGCCGCGCGCTCTCGCCGGTGGAGGCGCTGCAGGCCGTGACCGAGCGCATCGCGCGCTACAACCCCTGGGTCAACGCCTTCGCCGTGATGAACCCGCGCGCGGTCGTCGCCGCCGGGGAGAGCGAGGCGCGCTGGATGGCCGGGCGGCCGATCGGGCCGCTCGACGGCGTGCCGGCGACGGTGAAGGACCTGCTGGACCTCGCCGGCTTCCCGACGCGGCGCGGCAGCCGCACCACCGACCCGGCGCCGGTCGCGCAGGACGCGCCCGCCGTGCTCGGCCTGAAGGCGGCGGGGGCGGTGATCCTCGGCAAGACGACGACGACGGAGTTCGGCTGGAAGTCGCCGGGCGACTGCCCGCTGCACGGCATCACGCGCAACCCCTGGGACCCGCGGCGCACGCCGGGGGGATCGTCCTCCGGCGCCGGGGCGGCGGGGGCGGCGTGCTTCGGGCCGCTGCACATCGGCACCGATGCGGGCGGCTCGATCCGCATCCCCGCGGCCTATAGCGGGCTGGTCGGGGTGAAGCCGACCTTCGGGCGGGTGCCGCAGTGGCCGCACGGGGCCTTCGGGCACATCGCGGTGGCGGGGCCGATGACGCGCAGCGTGCGCGACGCGGCGCTGATGCTCTCCGCCATGGCGCGCTTCGACCTGCGCGATCCCTATTGCCTGCCGGACGAGCCGCGCGACTGGCGCCAGGGCATCGAGGACGGCGTGGCCGGGCTGCGCGTCGCGCTGGTGCGCCGCCTCGGCTTCGATCCGCCGCTGGACGCGGAGGGCGAGGCGGCGCTCGCCGCCGCCGCGCGGCTGCTGGAGGAGCAGGGCGCGGTGGTCGAGGAGGCCGATCCCGGCCTGCCCGACACGCGCGCGATCTTCGGCCGCGTTTGGGCCGTGGCGCTCGCCCGCGTGGTGGCGCTGACGCCGGAGGAGAAGCGGGAGCTGCTCGAGCCCGGCATCCGCGAGGTGGCGGCGCGGGAGGGTGCGGTCGGCGCCGCCGACGTCCTCGCCGCGGAGGCGATGCGGCTGGAGGCGGCGCACGCCATGGCGCGGTTCCACCAGCGCTACGACCTGGTGCTGACCGCCGCCACCCCCACCGCGGCCTTCGCCGCCGACGCGCCGACGCTGCGCCCGGCGGAGGCGCTGTGGCGCGACTGGGCGCCCTGGACCTTCGCCTTCAACCTGACGCGCCAGCCGGCGGTCACGGTGCCGGTCGGACTCGACGCGGAGGGGATGCCGAGGGCGGTGCAGGTGGTGGCGGCGATGTACCGGGACGATCTGGCGCTGCGCGGGGCGCGGGCGATCGAGCGGGCCGCGGCGGTGCCGCTCGCCGATCCGGAGGCGGCGGCGCGGCGAGAGGAGAGGGGCTGATGCGGCTGGTGACCTTCCGCGATCCGCAGGGCGGGGTGCGGGTCGGCGCGCTGGACGCGCACGGGCTGGTGCGCGACCTCGTGCTGGTGGACGCGGCGCTGCCGCAGGACATGCGCGCGGTGATCGCGGCCGGGCCGGCGGCGCTGGCGCGGGCGGCGGCGCGTCTCCCGGCCGCGCCGGTGGTGGCGGGGGCGCAGGTGCTGGCGCCGATCCCGCGTCCGGCGAAGAACGTCTTCTGCGTCGGCAAGAACTACCGCGAGCACGCGAAGGAGTTCGCCGGCTCCGGCTTCGACGCCACGGCGAAGGAGGTGGTGCCGGAGGCGCCGGTGGTGTTCTCCAAGCCGCCGACCTCGGTCATCGGGCCGGGCGAGCCGATCCCCTCCTATCTCGATCCGACCGGCTCGGTGGACTACGAGGGCGAGCTGGCGGTGGTGATCGGCGCCGGCGGGCGGGGCATCCGCCGGGCGGAGGCGATGCGGCACGTCTTCGGCTACACCATCGTCAACGACGTGACGGCGCGGACGCTGCAGCACCGGCACCGGCAGTGGATCCTCGGCAAGGGGCTGGACGGGTTCTGCCCGATGGGGCCGGCGATCCTGACCGCCGACGAGGTGCCGGACCCGGGCGCGCTGCGCCTGCGCACCTGGGTGAACGGGGAGCTGCGCCAGGACGCGACGGTGGCCGATCTGATCTTCGACATCCCGACGCTGATCGAGACCATCAGCGCCGGCATCACCCTCGAGCCGGGCGACATCATCGCCACCGGCACCCCGGCGGGCGTGGGGATCGGCTTCCAGCCGCCGCGGTTCCTCAGGCCGAAGGACGTGGTGCGGATCGAGGTCTCCGGCATCGGCGTGCTGGAGAACCCGGTGGGCTGAAGCGGAGAGGAGACGGACATGCGCAGACGGCACCTGCTCAGGGGCCTCGCCACCATCGCGCCGGTCGCGGCGGCGCCGGTCGTCGCGCCGCGACGGGCCGCGGCGCAGGACGCGGCGGCCTACCCCTCGCGCGCGGTGACGATGGTCGTGGCCTTCCCGCCGGGCGGGCAGGCGGACGTCGTGGCGCGGCCGGTGGCGGCGGCGCTCGAGCGGATCTGGCGGGTGCCGGTGCCGGTGGTGAACCGCGGCGGCGCCGGCGGGGCGATCGGCAACGCCTTCGTCGCCCGCGCCGCGCCGGACGGCCACACGCTGCTGATGGCGCTCTCCTCGCTCGCGGTGCTGCCGGAGGCGGACCGCCTGTACGGCCGGCCGCCCGCCTACACGGTGGACCAGTTCGCGCCGATCGCGCTGATCACCGCCGACCCGACGCTGCTCGTGGTGCGCGCGGACGCGCCCTGGCGGACGCTCGAGGAGTTCGTCGAGGACGCGAAGCGGCGGCCGGGGCAGATCACCTACTCCTCGGCCGGCAACTACTCCACCCTGCACGTGGCGATGGCGATGTTCGCCAGCGCGGCGGGGCTCGACCTGCTGCACGTGCCCTACCAGGGCGGCGGGCCGGCGATGACGGCGCTGCTGTCGGGGACGGTGCAGGCGCTCTCCTCCGGACCCGGGCCGGCGCTGCCGCATGTGCGCGAGGGGAAGCTGCGGGCCCTCGCCTGCTGGGGGGCGCGGCGGGCGCCGGGCTTCGAGGAGGTGCCGACCTTCATCGAGAAGGGCTATCCGGAGGTCGAGTTCTACATCTGGGCCGGGCTGTTCGCGCCGGCGGGAACGCCCGCGGCGGTGCAGGAGCGGCTGCGCGCGGCGCTGCGCCAGGCGGTCGCCGACCCCGAGCTCAGGCGGGCGCTGGAGGCGGCGGGGAGCCCGATCGACTACCGCGACGGGGAGGCGTTCGAGCGCTTCTTCCGCGAGGACTCGGCGCGGCTGATCCGCGCCGTGCAGCGCATCGGCAAGGTGGATTGAGGGGGGACCGGCCGGATGGACGGGGAGACGATCGAGGCGCGGATCACCGCCTGGCTCGCCGGGCAGCGCGAGGCGATGATCGAGGCGCTGCGCGAGATGGTGAACACCGACGGCGGCAGCTACGACAAGGCGGGCGTGGACGCGGTGGGCGCGCAGGTGCGGCGCTTCCTCGAATCCCACGGCATCCCGGTCGAGACCATCCCGCGCGAGAAGCACGGCGACTGCCTGCGCGCGACGGTGGCGGGCGGGGCGGCGGCGCGGGCCGCCAGCGGCAACCAGAAGCGGAACATCGTGCTGATGGGCCACCGCGACACCGTCTTCCCGAAGGGGGAGCCGCGGCGGCGGCCCTTCCGCATCGAGGGCGACAAGGCCTACGGCCCGGGCGTCGCCGACATGAAGGCGGGCATCGTGATGAACATGTTCGTCCTCGCCGCCTTCGCGAAGTTCGGCGGGGCGCCGGGCCCGCTGGTCGGCCTGTTCACCGGCGACGAGGAGATCGGCTCGCCGGAGGGGCGGCCGGTGATCGAGGCCGAGGCGCGGCAGGCGCGGGTGGTGTTCAACGCCGAGCCCGGGCGGCCCTCCGGCAACGTCGTCACGGGGCGCAAGGGCGGCGTCTTCATGGCGATGGAGATCGAGGGCAGGGCGGCGCATTCGGGCGGGAACTTCCAGGAGGGCATCAGCGCCATCGAGGAGCTGGCGCGGAAGATCCAGGCGATCCACGCGCTGACGGACCTCAACCGCGGCATCACCCTCAACGTCGGGCTGGTGAGCGGCGGGCAGAGCGTGAACACGGTGGCGCCCTGGGCGCAGGGGCAGATTGACCTGCGCTATGTGGAGCCGGCGGATCGCGACGAGATCGTGGGGAAGATCCACGAGATCGTGGCGCGGAGCTTCGTGCCCGGCACGCGCGCGACGCTCGCCGTGAAGGGGGAGTTCCTGCCGCTGACCCAGACGCCGGCCTCGGCGAGGCTGTTCGAGCTGTACCGCGCGGCGGCGGCGGAGACCGGCTTCACCGCGGACGGCGAGTTCTCCGGCGGCTGCGCGGACTCGGGGTTCACCGCGGCGGTCGGGACGCCGACGCTCTGCGCCGTGGGCCCGGTGGGCGGCAGGGCGCACAGCCCCGAGGAGTACCTGATGGTGGACAGCATGGTGCCGCGGGCGCAGGCGCTGGCCCGCGCGATCCTGCGGCTGGACAGGACGGGCCTCTGAGCGGGGGCCGAGCGCGCGGCCGCGCCGCGGGAGGCGGGGGAGGGCCGGCCGGCGGCACGGCCGCGGCGACCGCGATGCCGCCGGCCCGGTAGCGCGCCGCGGCGCGCGGGCGGCGCCCCGGGCCGGTCAGCCGCGCCACGGCCTCCTCTGCCACAGCGCGCGGAGCTGCGCGTCCACCTCCGACGCCATCTTCCTGTAGTCCTCGCCGAGCAGCGGGCGCAGCGGCATCACCAGTCGCTCGGCGTCGCGCTGGAAGGCGGGGTCGGCCATGGCCTCGCCGAAGGCGGCGCGCAGGCGGGCGGCGATCGGCTCCGGGATGCCCGGCGGGCCGACCAGGCCGCGCGAGGCGCCGGCGACCAGGTCGTAGCCGAGCTCGCGGAAGGTCGGCACGTCGGGCGCCTGCCGCATGCGCTCGGCCGTCGCGACGGCAAGGCCGCGCACCTTGCCCTCGCGTCCGAGGGTGATCATTTCGCCGGCGTTGCCCACCGCCATGTCGAGGTGGCCGCCGAGGAGCTGCGGGGTCAGCACCGCGGAGCCGGCGAAGGGGATGTGGGTCTGCGGCGGCAGGCCCGCGGCGTGCTCCAGCTCCAGCATGAAGATGTGGTCGTCGGAGCCGATGCCGGTGGTGCCGTAATTGATCTGCCCCGGTCCCGCCTTCGCCCGCTCGATCAGGTCGCCGAGGCTGCGGATCGGCGAGTCGGCGCGGACGAAGATCGCGTTCGGGTCGTCCACGATGTTGCAGAGGAAGGTGAAGTCGAGCGGGCGGTAGCGCGTCGGCCGCTCGATGGCGATGCCGCTGTGGGCGGGGATGGTGGTGGCGCCGATGGTGTAGCCGTTGGGCGCGGCATTGAAGGTCGCCTCGAGGCCGATCTGGCCGGCGGCGCCGGGACGGTTGAGGACGACGAAGTTGCTGCCGGGCAGCCGCGCCTGGGCGAGCGGCAGGATCAGCCGGGTCATCACGTCCACCCCGCCGCCGGGCGGGAAGGGGACGATCACCTCGATCGGCCGCTCGGTGGGCCAGGCCGCGGCGGCGGTCTGCGCGCGGAGCGCGGGCGGCGCCGCGAGCAGGGCCGCGCCTGCGCCGAGCGCGGCGCGGCGGCGGATCGGCGTGGTCGTCATGGCTGTCCTTTCCTCCGGAGGATCGTCGAGGCCGAGCGTCGCTCGCTGCGCGACGCGGTTCAAGGGTCACGAAAAGGGCGGGCTGGGCGCGTCGCGCGCGCATCGGCGCCTCGCATGGGGGGCGCGGCCGCGGTTGCCGGCGGCATCGTCGGCCCATAGGCTCGGGACATGCCGTGCCAGAGCCCGGACGGGTCCCCCGGTCCGGATCGCCGCGTCCGGCCCCCTGCGCTGCGCCGCTCCTGGCTGTTCCTGCCGGGCGCGGAGGAGACGGTGCTGCGCGCCGCACCGGGGCTGGGCGCCGACGTGCTGATCCAGGAGCTGGAGGACTTCACGCCGCCCGGGCGTCGGCCCGAGGCGCGGGCGCTGTGCGCCGCGCTGTTCCTCGCCTGGCGGGCGGCCGGGGTGGTGGCGGCGGTGCGCATCAACCCGCTCGAGGACTGCGGGCGCGAGGATCTCGCCGCCGCCATGGCCGGCGAGTCGGACGTGGTGATGATGAGCAAGGTGGTCTCGCACGGGCAGGTGCAGGCGCTGGACGAGGCGATCGCCGCGCTGGAACGGGTGCCGGGGCGCACCGAGATCGTCCCGAATGTGGAGACCGCCGCCGGGGTGGTGCGGACGCTGGCGATCGCCCGGGCGAGCCCGCGCGTCACCGCGCGCCCGCGGCGAGGACCGCGCCGAAGTGGACGGGCTGTTCGTGGAGGTGCCGACCTATCTTGCGGCGCGGCGCCTGCTGCGGCGCGCGGAGGCGCTGGCCGCCCGGCGACGGGCCGGGCGGCGGGCCGCGCCCCGGTGCCGCGCGCCGGTCCTCAGCGTTCGCGCCAGGGGCGCACCTCCCACAGGCTGCGCACCATGTCATCCACGCCCTGCGCCATGCGCCTGTACTCCGCGCCGACCAGCGGGCGGAGCGGCATGAACTGGCGCTCCGCGTCGGCGACGAAGCGGGGGTCGGAGAGGGCGCCGCGGAACGCCTCCTCCAGCTTCGCCACGATCGGCCCGGGCAAGCCGGGCGGGCCGAGGATGCCGCGCGAGGCGCCGGTGACGATGTCGAAGCCCAGCTCGCGCAGGGTCGGCACCTCGGGGGCGAAGCGGCTCCGCTCCGTGCCGGCCATCGCCAGGGCGCGGACCCGGCCCTCGCGCATCAGCGCGATCGCGTCGTTGATGTTCACCGCGGCGAGCTGGAGGTGCCCGCCGAGGAGCTGCGAGAAGAGCGGCGCGTTGCCGGTGAAGGGCACGTGGACCAGCGGCGGGATGCGCGCGGCCGCCTCGAAGGCGAGCAGGAAGATGTGGTCGTCCGAGCCGATTCCCGTGGTCGCGCAGTGGATCGTGCCCGGGGCGGCGCGGGCCCGCTCGATCAGGTCTCCGATGGTGCGGAAGGGGCTGTCGGCGGGGACGTAGAAGGCGTTGGGGTCCTCGACGATGTTGGCGATGAAGGTGAAGTCCATCGCCCGGTAGCGCGTCGGGCGCTCGATCGGGATCGCCATCTGCGCGGGGATGGTGGTGGCGCCGAGGGTGTAGCCGTCCGGCGCGGCGTTGAAGGTGGCCTCGAGGCCGATCTGCCCGCCGGCGCCGGGGCGGTTGGTGACGACGGTGCGCAGGCCGGGGATGCGCTCGGCGACGAAGGGCAGGATCAGCCGGGTCATGACGTCCACCGGGCCGCCCGCGTTGGCGAGGACGATCACCTCGACCGGGCGGTTCGGGTTCGGCCAGGCCTCGGACGGCTGCGCGCCGGCGACCGCGGGGGCGCCGAGCGCTGCGGCGGCGCCGAGCGTCGCGGCTCCGACCTGGCGGCGGGTGAGCATGACGTTCCTCCTTTTCATCGCTTCCTTGCCCGGAAGGGTGGCCCGGCGGCTTCGCCGGTTTCAAGCATTCCGTACGGCAGGGGCGCTCGCGCCGCGACGATCGCGGCATGCTCGGCGGGCCGTGGCGCCCGGCTCCGGGCACGCGTCGCGGCGCGGGCGCGATGCGGCGGCCTCCGTGACCGTGCCCGGCCGCCGGGCGGACGGATCGGACGCTGCGGGCCACCGGCCGGACCGCCGGGCCGGAGGCCACCGCGCCTCGCGCCCGGCCTTGCGTCTGCCCCGCGCCTCCGGGCAAGAACGCCGCGGCCATGGCACGCGGGGGAGGCGGCATGAGGTCGGCGATCACCGAGTCGGACCGGGCGCGGTTCCTGGTCGAGGGCGACTGGAGCCAGGCGCGGCACCACCGCATCCGCTGGTCCGAGTGCGACATGCACGCGCATGTCAACCACACGGCCTACCTGGTGCTGTTCGAGGACCTGCGCGTCGCCTGGTGGTTGCGCTGCGGCGGCGGCTTCGGGCCCGGCGAGCCGGGGCCGGCGGTGATCCACTTCGACGTCCGCTACCTCAAGGCCGCCGGCTTCGACGACGAGGTGCTGCTGACCCAGCGCACGCCGAGCTTCCGCCGATCGAGCTTCGTGCACGAGTACGCGATGTGGCGGCGCGGCGACGGGCTGGTGTGCTCGGCGCGCGCCGTCTGCGTGCTGGTGCGCAGCCGCAGCGGCGAGAAGACGGCGATCCCGCCCGAGGTGCGCCGCGCGCTGCTGGAGGTGGACGGAGCGACTGACGAGAGCGGCGGCTGAAGGGACCGTCCGCGTCGGGCGAGGCGCCCCGCCCTCCCGCCTGCGCGGCGGTGGGGCCGTCCGCGCGACCATGTCCGGTCCGTTGCGTTGTGCCGGGGCGATGCCCGGCCAACCGGAAGGCGGCCCGCCATGACCACCAGCCGGATCGCCGGCGTCGGCTGCTGATCGTCGGCGCCATCGTGCTCGCGCTCGGTCTCCCGCCACCGACGCGCCGATCGAGCAGCTCCCGAACGCCCTTGCCGGGCGCTACACCGACCGGGCCACGTGGTACCTCCTCGCCGCCGCCAGCGGGCTGATGGTCGGCGCGCCGCCCGCGCCGTGCGGGCGCCGGCGGGCCTGAACCCGATCAGAGGCCGCGGTCGCGCCGCGTCGCCTCGAGGTCCTCCGCGACGAAGGCGCGCACGAGCTCCTCGAGGGATTCCTGCTCGGCGAAGCCGAGGAGGCGCGCCCGCTCGGCCTCGAAGGCGGCGGGCCAGCCCTCGACGATCGCCTGGACCTCCGGGTCGGGGACGAAGCGCACGCGGGCGCGCGCCTCGGGGCCGGCGACGCGCTCCAGCGCCTCCAGGATCTTGGCGACGGTGGCGCTGCGTCCCGGCGGGTTGATGCCGCGGTCGAGGCCGAGCGGCGCCGTGTCCATCGTCGCCGCGTGCAGGAACCACCCGACGGCGCTCCGCGGCGAGCAGATCCAGACGGCGAAGGATTCGGGGACCGGGCAATCGGTGGCGAGGCCGAGCAGCGGCTCGCGGATGATCGCGGAGACGAAGGAGGAGGCCGCCCGGTTCGGCCGGCCGGGGCGGACCATGACGGTCGGCAGGCGGAGGTTGACCGCGTCGAGGAAGCCGCGGCGCGAGGCGTCCTGCAGCAGCAGCTCGCCGATCGCCTTCTGCGCGCCGTAGGAATTCGTGGGGAGCTGGCGCGCGTCGTCCGGCAGCACCGCCTCCTGCCCGCCGCTGAAGGAGGCGACGGAGGAGGTGAACACCACGCGCGGCTTCGTCCCCAGCGCGCGGCAGGCCTGCAGCACCGCGAGGGTGCCGTGCAGGTTGACGCGCAGGCCGAGATCGTAGTCGGCCTCCGCCTGGGCGCTGACGACGGCGGCGAGGTGGAAGACCACCTCCGTGCCGGGGGGGATGGCCCCGCCGACGGCGGCCTGGTCGGCGACGTCGCCGGCGATCCGGCGCACCGGGAAGGGGGCCTCGAGCCGCGCCGGCTCGGTGAGGTCGAACAGCGTCAGTTCCGCGATCGGGCGGCCGCCGAGGGCGCCGTCGCGGGCCAGGCGCGCGGCCAGCTTGCGGCCCAGGAATCCGTTGCCGCCGAGGATCGTGACGCGCATCGCCGCCTCCTGCCTCTCCACGCGCGGAGGTTGCCGCGCCGCGCGGCGCGCGCCAAGGTGCCGGCCATGATCCCCGCCCTTCCGTTCCGCTTCCTGCTCAACCGCCGGCACGGCACGCCCGGCACCGTCGTGCTGCCGGAGTCCGGCTTCCGCCGGGCGAAGGAGGAGATCGCCTCCTGGCCCGGCTACGCCCCGACGCCGCTGCTCGACCTGCCCGACGTGGCCGAGGCGGCGCGCGTGGCGGCGGTGCGCTACAAGGACGAGGCGGGGCGCTTCGGCCTCGGCTCGTTCAAGGCGCTGGGCGGCGCCTATGCGGTGGCGCGGCTGCTGGTCGCGGAGCTGGCGAGGCGCGGCGTCGCCGGCGCGGCGACCTCGGCCGAGCTGGTCGAGGGGAAGTACCGGGAGGCGACCGGGCGCATCACCGTCACCTGCGCGACCGACGGGAACCACGGCCGCTCCGTCGCCTGGGGCGCCCGGCGCTTCGGCTGCCGCTGCGTGATCTTCGTCCACGAGCATGTCAGCCGGGGGCGGCGCGACGCGATCGCCCGCTACGGCGCCGAGGTGCGGGAGGTGAAGGGCACCTACGACGATTCCGTGCGCGAGGCGCAACGGACGGCGGAGCGCGAGGGGTGGTTCGTCGTCTCCGACACCTCCTATCCCGGCTATACCGAGGTGCCGCGCGACGTGATGCAGGGCTACCGGGTGATGGCCGAGGAGGCCGCGGAGCAGATGCCGGCGCCGCCGACCCACGCCTTCGTGCAGGGCGGGGTCGGCGGCGTCGCGGCCGCGGTCTCGGCGCAGATGCGCGCGCGCTACGGGGACGCGGTGAAGGTGGTGGTGGTCGAGCCGGACAGGGCCGCGTGCCTGCTCGAGAGCGCGGAGGCCGGCGAGCCGGCGACGGTGCGCGGCGAGCTCGACACGCTGATGGCGGGCCTCGCCTGCGGCGAGCCCTCGCTGCTCGCCTGGCAGGAGCTGGAGCGGGGCGCCTTCGCCTTCATGGCGGTGCCGGACGAGGCGGCGGTGGCGTGCATGAAGGCGCTGGCCGCGCGCACCCCGCCGGTGGTGGCGGGGGAGAGCGCGGTCGCCGGCCTTGCCGGGCTGCTGCTCGCCGCGCGCGAGCCGATCGCGCGCACCGCGCTGGGGCTCGGGCCGGACAGCCGCGTGCTGCTGTTCGGCACGGAGGGGGCGACCGACCCCGAGGTCTATGCGCGGCTGGTCGGGCGGAGGCCGGAGCAGGTGGCCGGCGCTTCATCGGACTGACGCGTTCCTGTAATAGGGGCGCCATGGCGGCCATGTAGCCGGGAGCCGCCCGGGCTCATCCACGGGAGAGGACAAGGTCATGAGGCGCCGCTTCCTGGCCGCCGGGGCCGCCGGCCTCGGCCTCGCCGCCGCGCTGCCCCTCGCGGCGCCGCGGGCGCAGCAGGCCACGGTCGGGATCCAGTTCTGGCACGGGCTGCCGCAGCCGCTCGGCGGCATCCTCGAGGGCATCGTCGGCGACTTCAACGGCAGCCAGCCGCGCTACCGCGTCGCGCCCGCCTAACGCGGCTCCTACCCGGAGACGATGGTGGCGGCGATCGCGGCGTTCCGCGCCAACAGCGCGCCGCATGTGGTGCAGATGTTCGAGGTCGGCACCGGCACGATGATGGCCGCCGGCCGCGCGGTGAAGCCGGTGCACGAGCTGCTGCGCGAGGCGGGGGTGGAGATCGACTTCGACGACTACCTCGCCCCGGTGCGCGGCTACTACGCGACGGCCGACGGGCGGCAGATGGCGATGCCGTTCAATTCCTCGACCGCGGTGGCCTTCTACAGCAAGGACGCGTTCCGCCGCGCGGGGCTCGACCCGGAACGCTTCCCGGAGACCTGGCCGGAGGTGGCGGAGGCGGCGCGCAGGCTCAAGGCGGCCGGCGTCGCCTGCCCGATGAGCACGGCCTGGCCGACCTGGATCCAGATCGAGCAGTTCAGCGCCATCCACGACCTGCCGCTCGCCACCCGGGCGAACGGGTTCGAGGGCCTCGACGCGGAGCTCAGGATCAACAACCCGACCCTGGTGCGCCACGTGCAGAACCTGGTGGACTGGCAGCGCGAGGGGCTGTTCCGCTACGGCGGGCGCGACGCCGCGGGGGACGCGCTGTTCCCCTCCGGCGAGTGCGCGGTCCTGTTCGCCTCCTCCGGCCTGCGCGCGCGCATCCTGCGCGAGGCGCGGTTCGAGTGGGGGGTGGCGATGCTGCCCTACTATCCGGACGTGCCAGGGGCGCCGATCAACTCGATCATCGGGGGCGCGGCGTTCTGGGCGATGAACCGCGGCCCGAACCAGGGCCGCAGCGCCGAGGAGTGGCGCGCGGTGGCGGAGTTCTTCCGCTACCTCGCCCGGCCCGAGGTGGCGGCGAGGTGGCACACCGAGACCGGCTTCCTGCCGGTGACGCGCACGGCCTTCGAGCAGGTGCGGGCGAGCGGCTACTACGAGCGGAACCCCGGCGCCGACATCCCGATCCGCCAGCTCCTGCGCGGCGGCGGGCGGACGACCGAGAACAGCCGCGGCATCCGCCTCGGCGGCTTCGTCGAGATCCGCAACATCATCCAGGAGGAGATGGAGCGGGCCTTCCAGGGGCAGCAGGACGCGCGGCAGGCGATGGACAACGCGGCGAGCCGCGGCAACCAGGTGCTGCGCAACTTCGAGCGGCAGAACCGGGGCGGCTGACCGCCGCCCTCGGCCAGGGCCATGCGCAGGCGCGTCATCTTCCGCGGCAAGGTCCTGCCCTACCTGCTGCTCGCGCCGCAGATCGCCGTGACGCTGGTCTTCTTCTTCTGGCCGGCGGGGCAGGCGATCCGGCAGAGCGTGCTGCGCGAGGACCCGTTCGGGCTGCGCTCGGAATTCGTCGGCCTCGAGAATTTCCGCGAGGTGCTGGCCGATCCGCTCTACCTGAACGCGGTATGGAACACGGCGGTGTTCTCCGCCGCGGTCGCGGCGCTCGCGCTCGGCGCGGCGCTGTTCCTCGCGGTGCTGGCGGACAAGCAGATCCGCGGCGCGGGCGCGTACAAGACGCTGCTGATCTGGCCCTACGCCGTGGCGCCGGCGGTGGCGGCGGTGCTCTGGCTGTTCCTGTTCCATCCCTCGATCGGGCTCGTCGGGCGGGCGCTGAACGCGGCGGGGATCGCCTGGGACTACAAGCTGAACGGGGCGCAGGCGATGGCGCTGGTGATCCTCGCCTCGGCCTGGAAGCAGGTGAGCTACAACTTCATCTTCTTCCTCGCGGGCCTGCAGTCCATCCCGCGCTCGGTGCTGGAGGCGGCGGCGATGGACGGCGCGCGGCCGGCCTACCGGTTCTGGACCGTGGTGTTCCCGCTGCTCTCGCCCACCACCTTCTTCCTGGTGGTGGTGAACCTGACCTACGCCTTCTTCGACACCTTCGGGGTGATCCACGCGCTGACCGGCGGCGGGCCGGGCAAGGCGACGGAGACGCTGATCTACAAGGTCTACGTGGACGGGGTGCAGAACCTGAACCTCGGCGGCTCGGCGGCGCAGAGCGTGATCCTGATGGCGATCGTGATCGCCCTGACGGCGGTGCAGTTCCGCCATGTCGAGCGCCGGGTGCACTACTGATGCGCGCGCCGGAGGGCATCGGCCCGGCGGAGGGCAGGGCGGCGGCCGCGGCGCGGCGGCGGCGCCTGCTCGACCGCGCCTGGACGCATGGCTGGCTGGTCCTCGGCGTGCTCGTCTTCGCCCTGCCGATCTGGATCACCCTGGTCGGCTCGACGCACGACGCGGCGACGATCGGGCGGGGCGAGGTGCCGCTGCTGCCGGGGCATCACGCCATCGGGAACTACGCCACCGCCTGGGCGGAAGGCGGGGGGCGGTTCCGCACCACGGCGGCGGCGGTGATGCTCTGGAACAGCGCGCTGATGGCGCTGCTGATCGCGGCAGGGAAGATCGCGATCTCGCTGCTCTCCGCCTACGCCGTGGCGTTCTTCTCCTTCCCCGGGCGCATGGCGTTCTTCTGGATGATCTTCCTCACGCTGATGCTGCCCGTGGAGGTGCGCATCATCCCGACCTTCCAGGTCATGGTGGATCTCGCCCTGATCAACACCATGGCGGGGCTGGTGGTGCCGCTGGTCGCCTCCGCCACGGCGACGCTGCTGTTCCGCCAGTTCTTCCTCACCATCCCGGACGAGTACGTGGAGGCGGCGAAGATGGACGGCGCCGGCCCGCTGCGCTTCTTCCGGGACGTGGTGGTGCCGCTTTCGGTCACCAACATCGCGGCGCTGTTCGTGATCCTGTTCATCTACGGCTGGAACCAGTACCTCTGGCCGCTGCTCGTGGTGAACGACAGCTCGCTGGAGACGATCGTCGTCGGCCTCTCGAAGATGATCGGCACCGGCGACGCGCAGAACGAGTGGAACACCATCATGGCGACGGCGGTGCTGGCGATGCTGCCGCCGGTGGCGGTGGTGGTGCTGATGCAGCGCTGGTTCGTGCGCGGCCTGACCGAGACGGAGAAGTAGCGCGCGCATGGCCACCCTCGAGCTCGCGGGCGTGAGGAAGTCGTTCGGCGCCGTGCCGGTGCTGCACGGCATCGACCTCGCCGTCGCCGACGGGGAGATGGTGGTGATCGTCGGCGCCTCCGGCTGCGGCAAGTCCACGCTGCTGCGCATCGTCGCCGGGCTGGAGACGCCGACCGGGGGCCGCGTGCTGATCGACGGGCGGGACGTGACGCCGCTCGAGCCCGCGGACCGCGACATCGCCATGGTGTTCCAGAACTACGCGCTCTATCCGCACATGAGCGTGTTCGACAACATGGCCTACGGCCTGAAGATCCGCCGCGTGCCGCGCGCGGAGATCCGCCGCCGCGTGCAGGAGACGGCGGAGCTGCTCGGCATCTCGGCGCTGCTCGACCGCAGGCCGCGCCAGCTCTCCGGCGGGCAGCGGCAGCGCGTGGCGATGGGGCGGGCGATCGTGCGCGAGCCCCGGCTGTTCCTGTTCGACGAGCCGCTCTCCAACCTCGACGCGAAGCTGCGCGTGCAGATGCGGGCGGAGATCCGGCGGCTGCAGAGGCGGCTCGGCGTGACCTCGCTGTTCGTCACCCACGACCAGACCGAGGCGATGACGCTCGGCGACCGCCTCGTCGTCATGCACCAGGGCCGCGCGGCGCAGATCGCGACGCCGATGGAGGTCTGGGCGCGGCCGGCGGACACCTACGTCGCCGGCTTCATCGGCAGCCCGGCGATGAACTTCCTGGAGGCGAGGCTCGCCGCGGAGGGACGCGCGGCCGCGCTCGCCGCCGGGCCGGTGCTGCGCTTCGCGGACGGCGCGCGGCCGGGGCCGGAGGGGCGGCGGCTCGTCCTCGGCGTGCGGCCCGAGCATGTGCGCGCCGCCGCGGCGGGAGAGGACGGGATTCCGCTCGCCGTGGACCTCGCCGAGCCGCTCGGCTCGGAGACGGTGCTGCACGGACGCCTGCCCGGCGGCGAGGCCTTCACCGCGCGGCTGCCGGGCGCCGGCGCGCCGCAGGCGGGCACGGTCCTGCCGCTCCTGCTTCCGGCGGAGGCGCTGCACGTCTTCGACGCCGAGACCGGCCGGCGGCTCGATCCCCTGCCCGCCTGAGCCCCGGGGGAGGCGGCCCGCGGTGCGACGCCGTTGACGCGGGGCGCGGGCGATCCCATTGAGATGCGCGGAATTGCCGGGACATCGGAGAAGGCCCCATGCATCGCCGCCGCCATCTCGTCCTCGGCTCGGCCGCCGCCGCGATCGGCGCCGCCGGGCCGGCCACGCTCGGCCGCCCGGCCGCCGCCCAGGGCGCCGCCGGCAACTGGCCGAACCAGCCGGTGCGCATGGTCGTACCCTTCGCCGCCGGCGGTCCGACCGACGTTCCGGCACGACTGATCGCGGAGGAGCTCTCGAAGGTCCTGCCGCAGCGCGTGGTGGTGGAGAACCGCACCGGCTCCGGCGTGGTGGTCGGCACCGAGGTGGTCGCCAAGGCGCCGAAGGACGGGCAGACGGTGCTCTACACCACCATCGCGCATTCCGTTCTGCCGGCGCTGTTCCCGCGCCTGCCGTTCGATCCGGTGGCCGACTTCACGCCGGTCGTCCTGGTTGGGCAGATCCCGATGATCCTGATGGTCAACAAGGACTTCCCAGCCCAGACCCTGCCCGATCTGATCCGGCTGTGCCGGGAGAATCCGGGACGGTACGACTACGCCTCCTCCGGCAACGGCGGCGCGGTGCACCTCGCGACCGAGCTGTTCCTGCGCCAGGCCGGGGGGCTGCGCGTGAACCACATCCCCTACCGCGGCTCCTCCGCCGCGCTGCCGGACGTGCTGAGCGGGCGCGTGCCGATGATCGTGGACGTCGCGGCGAGCGCGCTGCCCTACATCCAGCGCGGCGACCTGCGCGGCCTCGCCATCAGCACGCGGGAGCGCGCGCCCTTCGCGCCCGACCTGCCGACCTTCATCGAGGGCGGCGTGCCCGACTACGAGGCCTACACCTGGCACATGATGCTGGTGCCCGCCGGCACGCCGCAGCCGGTCGTGGAGGCGCTGAACGCCGCGGTGAACCGGGTGCTCCAGCAGGAGGCGATCCGGCAGCGGCTGACCGAGCTGACCATGCAGCTCGCCTCGGACACCACGCCGGCCGGCGCCGTGCGGTGGATGCAGGGCGAGATGGAGAAGTGGGGCGCCATCATCCGCCAGGCCGGCATCACGGTGAACTGAACCCGCCCCGGCGCCGTCGCGTTGGGCCGCCATGAGCGGCAACGCTCCCGGCCTTCGGCTGATCCTGGTCCAGGGCCCCGTCAGCGACCGCACGCCGGGCGCGATGCGGGGCGCCGCCGCCCTCGCGCGGGCGCTGGCCGAGCGGCACGGGCTGACGCCCGAGGCGTTCGGCGAGCCGGACGCCGCGCCGCGGCGCGAGCCGTGGGAGCCGGCGCTGCGCCGCGCCCGCCCGCTGCTCGAGGCCGTGTCGGAGCGCCTGGCGCGCGGCCTCGGCGCCGGCGAGCGGACGATCGTGATCGCCGGACGCTGCGCCAACAGCATCGCCACCCTGCCGCGCTTCGCCGCCGCGCATCGGGGCCTCGGCGTGGTGTGGTTCGACGCGCACGGCGACTTCCACACGCCGGAGAGCACGCCGACCGGCTATCTCGGCGGCATGGTGCTGAGCGCCGCAGCCGGGCTGTGGGACAGCGGGCTGGGCAGCGGCCTCGATCCGCGCCGGCTGGTCATGGTGGGGGCGCGCGACCTCGACCCGACCGAGGTGCCGCTGATCGAGGCGCATGGCGTGCGGCGCGTCCCGCCGGGGCCGGACCTGGTGGCGCGGCTCGGCCGGGCACTGCCCGGTGAGGGGCCGCTGCTCGTGCACGTGGACTGGGACGTGCTCGACCCCGCCGCCTTCCCGGCCGAATACAAGGTGCCCGGCGGGCTGCAGCCGGCGGAGCTGCGCGCCTGCCTCGCCGCGCTCGCGGACACGGGGCGCGTCGTCGGGCTCGAGGCGGCGGAGTTCGACGCGCCGCTCGATCCGCATGCCACCGCGATCGCCGCGGCGATCGGGGCGGAGGTGCTGCGGCCGGTGGTGGAGCGGCTCGCCGCGCCGTAGGCGGATCGGCCGCGATCGCGGGATCGGGAATCAGCCCGGTGGCGGGCCGAGCCGGGGGCGCGGCGGCGCGACCGCGGCGGGCGGCGGGAACACCGTCACCAGCTGGCCGCCCTGCCACTGCACGAGGAAGGGGCGGGCGCGCTGGTTCTGCCCCTTGTCGTCGAAGCGCGCCCCCCAGCCGGTGGCGGTGGTGCCCTCGGCGATGTCGGTGGCGAGCAGCGCCGCGCGCAGGCGGTCCTTCTCGGCGGCGCCGGCGCGCCGCAGCGCGTCGAGGAAGACCCGCGCGCCGAAGGCGTTGGCGAGGGAATCGCCGGTGCGCGGCTCGGAGCCGTACTTGCGCTTGTAGCCTTCCGCGAACGCGCCGACGCCCGGGGCGATCCGCTCCTGCACCGCGAATTGGGTGACGTCCACGTTCATCACGCCCTCGAAGTCCGGTCCGACGGTGCGCGCGGTCTCGGCGAGCGAATAGCCGCCGCCGGTGCCGATCACCATGCGCGGGCGCCAGCCCGCCTCCTGCATGCCGCGGAAGAGGGGCACGATGTCGGCCTGCTGGCCGCCGGGGTGCAGCAGGATGTCGGCGCCGATGCCGCGCAGCCGCGGGGCGAGCCCGGCCAGGTCCCCCGAGCGCGGCGGGTAAGCGATCTTCTCGACCAGCTGCATGCCGCGCTGGGCGGCCTGCTGCTCGATCGCCGCGGCGGCGGACTGCGCGCCCGGCGCGTCCTCGTGCACCAGGGCGAGCTTGAAGGCGGTCGGATCGGTGGCGTGCGGCGGGGCCAGCACCTCGACGATGGCGTCGAGGGCGACGGCGGCGTAGTCCGAGGCGCGCGGGCAGGTGCGGAAGAGGTTGCGGAACCCGCGCTCGGTGATCGCGTCGGCGGTGGCGCCGAGCTCGATGTAGGGGACGCCCTGCAGCTCCACGACCTGGCTCGCGGCGAGCGACAGCGCCGAGGAGCGGGTGCCGAGGATCGCGAACACGCGCTCCTGCGCCATCAGGCGCCGCGCTTCGGCGACCGCCTGGGCGGGGTCGGTGGCGTCCGCCTTCACCAGGCGGACGGAGCGGCCGAGGACGCCGCCCTGCGCGTTGCACTCCTCGACCGCGAGCTCGAGGCCGCGGAAGCTCTCGTCGCCGAGCAGCGCGAACGGGCCCGAGAGGGGGTAGAGCGCGCCGAGCCGGATCTCGGCCGCCGGCTGCGGCTGTGGCGATTGTTGCAGCTGCGGCTGCGCGCGCGCCGGCACGGCCGCGGGCGCGGCCGTCGCGGCGAACGCCGCGGTGCCCAGCAGCAGCGGGCGGCGGTGCAGCTGAGCGGCGGACACGGGTTCCACTCCCGGAAGCGACGCGAGGCGCGGCGGATGTTCGGACGCGATCGGGCGCGGCGCAACCCCGCCGGACGGGCTTGACGGGCGGCGAAGCGGCGGGTTCACGTCGGCGCCGCACCTGGAGGGGAGAGAGGGGCCATGGCCGAGACGATGACCTACATCGCCCACGGCGACGGCGGCGGGCCGGAGGTCCTGGTCCCCGCGACCGGCCCGGTGCCGCAGCCGAAGGCCGACGAGGTGCTGATCCGCGTGCTGGCCGCGGGGGTGAACCGTCCGGACGTCCAGCAGCGCAAGGGCGAATATCCGCCGCCCCCCGGCGCGAGCCCGGTGCTCGGCCTGGAGGTGGCCGGCGAGGTCGTCGCCGTCGGCCCGGAGGTGCGGCGGTGGAAGCCGGGCGACCGGGTCTGCGCCCTGACCAACGGCGGAGGCTACGCCGAATTCTGCACCGTGCCGGAGGCGCAGTGCCTGCCCTGGCCGAAGGGATACGACGCGCTGCGCGCGGCGGCGCTGCCCGAGACCTACTTCACCGTCTGGGCGAATCTGTTCGGGCATGGGCGCCTCGCGCCGGGCGAGACGGCGCTGGTGCACGGCGGCACCTCGGGCATCGGGGTCACGGCGATCCAGCTCGCCAAGGAGTTCGGGGCGAAGGTCTTCGCCACCGCGGGAAGCGCGGAGAAGGTCGCGGCCTGCCTGAGGCTCGGCGCCGACGCCGCCATCAACTACCGCGAGCAGGACTTCGCCGAGGAGGTGAGGAAGCTCACCGGCGGGCGCGGGGTGGACGTCGTGCTCGACATGGTCGGGGCGGCGTATTTCCAGCGCAACCTGCGCTGCCTCGCCTGGGACGGGCGGCTGGTGCTGATCGCCTTCCTCGGCGGCCACGAGGCGGAGAAGGCGGATCTGCGCCCGATCATGCTGCGGCGGCTGACGGTGACGGGCAGCACCATGCGGCCGCGCACCACGGCGCAGAAGGGCGCGATCGCGGCGGCGCTGGAGGCGAAGGTCTGGCCGATCCTGGCGGAGGGGCGCGCGGGGCCGGTGATCCACGCGGTGTTCCCGCTGCGCGAGGCGGCGAAGGCGCACGCGCTGATGGAGAGCAGCGCGCACATCGGCAAGATCATGCTCGAGGTGGCGCGGTGAGGCGCGCCGCCGGGCCGGGGCGGCGGCGGTGAGCCTCCACCGCCTGCTGCTCCGCCGCGCCGCCGAGGGCCGGCCCGTCCGCGTCGCGCAGGTCGGGGCCGGGAAGTTCGGCGCGATGTTCCTGCACCAGGCGCGCGCCACGCCGGGGCTGCATGTGCTCGGCATCGCCGATCTGTCGCTGCCGCGCACGCGCCAGCGGCTCGCGAGCGTGCACTGGCCGCCGGAGGCCCATGCCGCGGCGTCGCTCGACGAGGCGGCGCGCCGCGGGACGACGCACCTCACCGAGGACGCGATGGCGCTGATCGCCGATCCGCGCGTCGAGGTGGTGGTGGAGTGCACCGGCGATCCGGCCGCCGGCCTGCGCCACGCGCGCCACGCCATCGCCCACGGCAAGCACGTGGTGATGGTGAACGTGGAGGCGGACGTGCTCGCCGGCCCCCTGCTGGCGCGCGAGGCGGCGAGGGCGGGCGTCGTCTACTCGATGGCCTATGGCGACCAGCCGGCGCTCGTGTGCGAGCTGGTGGACACGCTGCGCGCCGCGGGCTTCCCCGTGGTGGCCGCCGGCAAGGGCACGAAGTACCTGCCGCACTTCCACGCCTCCACGCCGGCCACCGTCTGGGGGTTCTACGGGCTGACGGAGGAGCAGGCGCGCGCCGGCGGGATGAACCCGCAGATGTTCAACTCCTTCCTCGACGGCACGAAGTCGGGGATCGAGATGGCGGCGATCGCCAACGCCACCGGCCTCGCCCCGCCGGAGGACGGGCTGCTGTTCCCGCCCGCCGGCACCTCCGAGCTGCCCCGGGTGCTGCGGCCGCGCGACGAGGGCGGGGTGCTGGCGCGCAAGGGGATGGTGGAGGTGGTGTCCTCGGTGCGGCGCGACGGCACGGCGATCCCGGACGATCTGCGCTGGGGCGTCTATGCGGTGTTCGAGGGCGAGACGGAGTACGCGCGCCGCTGCTTCTCCGAGTACGGCGTCGCGACCGACGAGACGGGACGCTACGCGGCGCTCTGGCGGCCCTATCACCTCATCGGGCTGGAGCTCGGCGTCTCCGTCGCCTCCGCCGCCCTTCGGGGGGAGCCGACGGGGAGCACGGAGGCGTGGCGCGCCGACGTGGTGGCGGTCGCCAAGCGCGCGCTCAGGGCGGGGGAGGTGCTGGACGGCGACGGCGGGGCGACGGTGTGGGGCAAGTGCGTCCCCGCGGCGCGCTCGCGCGCCCTCGGGGCGCTGCCGATCGGGCTGGCGCATCGGGTGAGGCTGCTGCGCGACGTGGCGGAGGGGGCGATCGTGACGCGCGCCGATGTCGCGCTCGATCCCGCCTCGGAGGCGGTGCGCATCCGTGCGGAGATGGAGGCCGGCTTCGCCTGAGGGAAGCGCGCGCGCCGGGGCGGCGGCGGGATCGCCGGGCCGCATGGGCCCGGCCTTCGCGATGCTCGGCGTCTCCGTGGTGCTGTTCGGCGGCACCTGGCCGGTCACGAAGGCCGCCGTGGACGCCGGGGCGACGCCGCTCTGGTTCGGGCTGTCGCGCGCCGGGCTCGCGGCGCTGATGGCGGCGATGCTGCTCGCGGCGCTCGGGCGGCTGCGGCTGCCGTCGCGGCAGGACTGGCGGGTGGTGGCGGCGATCGGGCTGCTGCAGATCGGCGGCTTCTTCGCGCTGGCGCACCTCGCCCTGCTGGTGGTGCCGGCGGGGCGGACGTCGGTGCTGGCGAATGTCGTCACCTACTGGCTGATCCCGCTCTCCATGCTGTTCCTCGGCGAGCGCGTCTCCGCCCGGCGCTGGGTGGCGGCGGCGCTCGGCCTCGCCGGCGTCGGCGCGCTGGCCGGGCCCTGGGCGGTGGACTGGGGCTCGGCGCGGGAGCTGCTCGGGCACGGGATGCTGATGCTCGCGGCGCTGCTGTGGAGCGTCGCCATCGTCGTCACGCGCCGCTGGCCGCCGCATCGGCCGATGCTGGAGCAGCTGCCCTGGTGCTTCGGCCTCGGCACGCTGGTGCTCGGCCCGCTGGCGCTGCTGGCGGAGCCGCGGGGCGGCATCCCGGCGGCGGCCTGGCCGCACATGCTGGCCGTCGGGGGGGTGGCGGCGCCGGTCGGGACCTGGTGCGTGATCGAGGTCGGGCGCAGGCTGCCCGGCGCGGTCAGCTCGGTCGGCTTCCTGCTGGTGCCGGCGGTCGGCGTGATCCTCGCCGCGCTCTGGCTCGGCGAGCCGGTGGGGTGGGACGTGCTGGCCGGCGGCGCGTTGATCGTCGCCAGCGTGGCGCTGGCGGCGCGGGGATGAGGCGAGGATGCGGCTGAACTGGGTCGAGGCGGGGCAGGGAAGTCCCGTGGCGCTGCTGCACGGGCTGTTCGGCGCCGCGCAGAACTTCGGCACGGTGCAGAAGGCGCTGGCCGCGGCGGGGCACCGCGTGCTGGCGCTCGACCTGCGCAACCACGGCACCTCGCCGCGCGCGGCGGCGATGGACTACCCGGCCATGGCCGCGGACGTGGCGGAGACGCTCGCCGCGGCGGGCGCGCTGCCGGCGGCGGTGCTCGGGCACTCGATGGGCGGCAAGGCGGCGATGATGCTGGCGCTGACGCGGCCGGAGGCGGTGGCGCGGCTGGTCGTCGCCGACGTCGCGCCGGTGCGCTACCCGCCGCGGCTGCGCGGCCATGTCGCGGCGATGCGCGCGCTGCCGCTGCGCGCCGGGCTGACGCGGCGCGAGGCGGACGCGGCGCTCGCCGCCGCGGTGCCGGAGGCGCCGGTGCGCGGCTTCCTGCTGCAGAACCTGCGCTTCGAGACGGACCCGCCGCGCTGGCGCCTGGGGCTCGACGGGATCGCCGCGGGGATGCCGGCGATCGAGGGGTTCGACGGCGTGCCGGAGGGGGCGCGCTACGAGGGCCCGGTGCTGGTGGTGGCGGGCGAGCGCTCCGACTACATCCGGCCGGAGCACCATGCGCTCTTCCGCGCGCTGTTCCCCAACGCGCGCTTCGCCACGGTGCCGCGGGCGGGCCACTGGCTGCACGCGGAGAACCCGGAGGGGTTCCTGGCGGTGGTGCGGCCGTTCCTGGCGGACTGAGCGCGTCGCGCCCCGGAGCCGCCTTCGCGCGGCTGTGCATGCGGCACGGCGCCGGCGCGTCGTCTGCCGGGCTGATTCACGCTCCCGGCGGTTCCTGGCCATCCGCGATCGGCTCTATTGCGGCTTGAAGGCGCTGCGCTTGGCGGCGTCGGCGGCGCGCCAGAGATACCAGGCGGCGGTGGTGCGGAACGGGGCCCAGGCCTCGCCGATCGCGGCGAGGGCGCGCGGCTTCGGCTGCGCCGCGAGGCCGGCGGCGACGCGCCAGCCCTCGCGCACGCCGAAATCGTCCACCGGGAGGACGTCGGGGCGGCCGAGGGTGAAGATCAGCAGCATCTCCACCGTCCAGCGGCCGACGCCGCGGATGGTGCAGAGCCGCTCGATGAGCTGCTCGTCGGAGAGGCGGGCGGCGCCGCGGCGCGTCGGGACGACGCCGGCGACGGCCTTCTCCGCGATGTCGCGGATCGCGGCGACCTTGCTCGCGGAGAAGCCGCAGGCGCGGAGCGCCCCGACCTCGGTCGCCAGCACCATCGCCGGCGAGGGGAAGGGCTCGCCCGGGTAGAGGGCGAGAAAGCGCCCGAGGATCGCCTCGGCCGCGCGGCCGTGCACCTGCTGGTGCGCGATGGCGCGCACCAGCGCCTCGTAGGGCTCGCGCCGCACGGGCGCGAGGGTGCAGGGGCCGACGGCGCGGATCACCCGCTTGAGGACGGGGTCGCGCCGGAGGTGCCGCAGCGCCTCCGGCGTCATCAGTCCACCCGCAGCCCGACCTCGCGCGCGATCCGCATCCAGCGCGCCTGGTCCTCGCGCAGCCAGCGCTGGAGGTCGGCGGAGGGGATGAGGAGCGGCTCGGTGTGGTTGTCGCGCAGCCGCTTCAGCATCGCCTCGTCCATCTAGGCATTGAAGGCGGCCTGCAGCTTCTCCAGCACCGGCGCCGGCACGCGCGACTGGGTGAAGACGCCGTTCCAGACGCTGAGGTGGTAGCCGGGCACCCCTGCCTCGTCCATGGTCGGGACGTCGGGCAGCGAGGAGATGCGCCGGTTGGTCGTGACCGCGAGCGCGCGGATGGCGCCCGCGCGGATGTGCGCGGTGGAGGTCGCGGAAGCGTCGAACAGGAGGTCGAGGTCGCCCGCGATCATCGCCGTCAGGGCGGGAGAGGAGCCGCGGTAGGGGACGTGGGTGAACTCGAGGCCCGCCATGCGCGCGAACAGGGCCTGCGAGAGGTGGGAGGAGGAACCGTTGCCGACCGAGCCGAAGATCAGCTCGCCGGGCCTGCGCTTCGCGCGCTCGATCACCTGCGCGACGGAGGTGACGTCGAGGCGGCGCGGATTGCAGGAGAGCACGTTCGGCATGTCGCACATCATGCCGACGCCGACGAAGTCGCGCACGGGATCGAGCCGGGCGTCGGGATAGATCACCGGATTGACGCCGTGCGTCGCCATGGTGCCGAGGAACAGGGTGTAGCCGTCCGGCTCGGCCTGCGCGGCGGCGACGGCGCCGATGTTGCCGCCGGCGCCGGGGCGGTTCTCCACGACGATGGGCTGGCCGAGATGCTTGCCCATCGGCTCGGCGATCAGGCGGCCCATGATGTCGGTGACGCCGCCGGGCGGGTAGGGGACGATCAGGCGCAGGGGGCGGGTCGGGAAGGCACCCTGGGCGCGCGCCACGGCGGGGGCGGCGAGCAGGCCGGGCAGCGCGGCGAGGGCGGCGCGGCGACGGAAACGCGGGGGCAAGTCTCGCTTCTCCCTGGGACGCGGAGCGGTATCGCTTCCGCCTAGCGCGACGGCATCAGGTCAGCAACCACACGCAGGCCCAGCCGATGGCGACCACGGCGAGCAGCGACGGCGCGAGCAGGCGCCAGAGCTGCGCCGGCCGCGTGCCGTCGGCGAGCAGCCCGCAGATCAGCGCGGTGACGCCGAAGCTCATGCCGGCCCCGGCGGCGCCGGCGAAATTGTGCAGGCCCGGGGCCAGCCAGTCCGGCATGCCGGCGGCCTGGCCGAGCCCGGCCTGCACCGGCATCAGCGCCGCGTTGGAGCCGACGTTGCTGCCGGTGACGACGCCCGAGAGCAGGCCGAGCGGCGGCACGGCGTAGGGAGCGAGCGGCCCGAGCGCCTCCGCCGCCGCCTGGGCGAGCGCCGCCGCGGCGCCGCTGCCGGCGAGCAGGCGCGCCAGCACGACGTAGAGCAGCATGGCGAGGGCCGGCCGCGCGGCGCGGCGCAGCGCCTCGAGCGCCTCGCGCGCCGGATGCGGGCGCGCGAGGAGGAGCGCGCCGGAGACCAGCCACAGCACCACCGCGACATGGGTGATCGGGAAGCCGGGCAGGTCCTCCCACGGCTTCAGCGCCGGCGCCGCGGGAAGCGCGCGCGCGCCGAGCAGCGCCGCGGTCAGCGCCAGGTAGGGCGCCATGGCGGAGAGGGCGCGGCGCCACGCCGCCGCGCCGCGCGGCGGATCGAGCCGCCACAGCGTCCACAGCAGGGGCAGGCCCGCGGCGAGGATGCCGGCGACCTCGAAGGGCAGGACGTGGTTGCTGGCGAGCAGGATCGCCGCCATGGCGCCGAGCAGGCCGAGCTGCGCCGCCTTCTCGCGCGGCGTCACCTCGATGCGCGCGGCGGCGCAGAGGCGCCACAGCACCGGGCCGAGCGCCAGCAGCCAGGCCGCGTTCGGCCAGGCCGCGACCTGCGCGATGCGCTGCGCCGGCAGGCCGATCAGCGCCGCGCCGAGCGCGGTGCCGGGGCCGAGCCCGCCCCACGGCACGAGGCTCAGCGACAGCAGCGCCATGGCGCCCGCCACCGGGCCGCCGATCCCCATGCCGCGCAGCGCCGAGAGGGCGAACACCGCGCCGACCGCGAAGCCGGTCACGCTCTCCAGGAAATTGCCGGCGAGCAGCGTCGCGGCGAAGACGCGGCGCGCGGAGGGCGCGGCGGCGCCCGGCGCGGCGGCATTCGGTGCGACGGCGGCGTGGAACAGCAGCCCGCCCGCCACCACGCCGATCGGCTGCGCCGCGAGGAAGGCGCCGCGCAGCGTCTCCTCGGCGAGGAAGAGGGCGCCGTGGGCGCCGGACGGCAGCGAGACCAGGGCGGCCGGCACGGCCAGCGCCAGCGCGAGGAGGCAGGCCGCGACCGGGCCCGCGCGCCCGGAGGCGAGCAGCCCGATCAGCAGCAGCAGAGGCGCGGCTTGCAGGAGGAGGACGACCACGGCGGTCGGCATGCTTGCCGGAAGCGCCGCTCGGCGCCAGGGCGGTCCGCTGCGCGCCGGCCCCGGCGGCGATGCGGCCGAGACAGCGCGGCGGCCGCGTCCGCCGGGCGGACCGGGCCTGTCCGGGGCGCGCCGCGACGATGCGCATGGCGCGCTCGTTGGTGGGCGCGGGGCGCGGTGCTATCCTGCATGTGCCGGGCCGCCCGACGTGAGGAAGCTGGCCGCATGTTCACCCTTGCCCCGTTCTCGCAGGACGCCCATCTGCGGTCGGTCAAGGATCCGGTCCTGCGCAACGGCGTCTGCGTCGCGCTCTGCGACCACTGGCTGGCCATCATCAAGCGCTTCCCCGACCTGCCGCCGGTGAACCGCATGCGGATGCTGGCGCAGCGCATCCCCGAGGCGTTGCGGCACCAGCAGGCCTATGCCCTGCGGCGGGCCGCGGTCGGCCGCGACGCGGCGCGGCGCGAGGCGGGGGCGCGACTCGGGCTCGACTACGCGGCGCAGACCACCGTCATGCGGGCCTGCGTCGGCATGGTCGGGATCCGTGCCCGGCTTGCCGCCGACCTCGGGCGGATCGGCGCGGCGGCGACCTGGTCCATGCGCTTCGCCGGAGGCGGGGGCCATGCGATCGCCGGCTTCCGCGGGCTCGTCCCGGTCAGCGGGAACGTGCACCGGGCCTCGATCCACGCCTTCGATCCGAACATCGGGGAGTATGCGGGCGAGCTGGGCGAGCTCGACGCGATCCTGGCGGACCTGTTCGGCCGGTTCCCGCTCTACGCGACGGTCAACGAGGTGCACCGCACGACCGAAGGCTAGGGCCGCTTTCGCTCGGCTGCGCCCGCGGCAACGGCTCCGGCGCGTTGTTCGCCGAGCCGGTCCACGCTCCCGGCCGCCCGCGATCTGCCCTGGGGGCCGGACGGCGGCCGGGACGCAGGGCGGAGCGGGAGACCGGGGCGCGGGTCGCTGCCTCCCCGGCGCGCGGCTATTCCACCGAGGCCAGGAGCCCCGCGAACAGCCTCGCGCGCGGCACCAGGCTGTCCACCAGGATGTGCTCCTCGAGCGTGTGCGCGCCGGCGCCGGCCACGCCGAGGCCGTCGAGCGTCGGGATGCCCAGCGCGCCGGTGAAGTTGCCGTCCGAGCCGCCGCCGCTGCTCTCGTGCCCGATGTCGAAGCCGATGCGGTTGGCGATGCCGCGCGCCAGGCGGTAGAGCGCCATCACGCGCTCGTCCGGCTCCCAGACCGGGCGGGTGACGCCGCGCGTCACCTCCAGCGTCACGTCCGGATTCGTGCTCTTCAGCGCCAGCATGCGCGCCACGCCCGCGTCCAGGTCGGCCTGGCGCTTGGCCATGGAGAGCGCCTCCGCGTCGCAATGGGTGGCGACGCAGTTCACCCACTGCCCGCCGCGGATCACGCCGACCGAGAAGGTGCAGTCGTCGGTGGTCATCGCCTCGATGGCGACCACCTGCCTGCACATCTCGCGGATCGCGCTGCGGCCCTCGGCGAGGCGCGCGCCGGCGTGGCTCGGCCGGCCGGTGGTGCGCAGGTTGAAGCGGGCGATGGCGTAGCGGCCGGTGACCACGCCGCCGCTCGGGCGCGCCGGCTCGGGGACGAGCACCACCTTGTGGCGCGCCGCCTCGGCCTCGATCAGGTCCCGGGTGGAGGGGCTGCCGACCTCCTCGTCGCTGGTCAGCAGCACGGTGACCGGCAGCGGCGTGGCGAGGCCGGCGCGCAGGATCTGGCGGATCGCCTCGAGGGCGATGTAGGTGCCGCCCTTCATGTCGAGGATCGCCGGGCCGTAGCAGCGGTTGCCCTCGCGCCGGATCGGCAGCCTCTCCAGCGTGCCGACGGGATGCACGGTGTCGAGGTGGGCGAGCACGAGCACGCCGGGCGTGCCCTCCGGCGCGGCGTGCGGGAAGCGGGCGCGGACGCAGCCGGCGAAGTCCATCTGGCCGGGGATGCGCTCGATGCGCGCGCCGAGCAGGGCGAGGTCGCGCGCGGCCATGTCCAGCATCCGCTCGACGGCCGCGGCGTCGAAGGTCGGGCTCTCGCAGGCGACCCAGCGGCAGAGGCCGGCAAGCATCGCCTCCTGGTCGAAGGGCAGGTCCAGGACGGCGGCGATCGGGTCGGCGGGCATCGCGGCGGCTCTCTCTCCGGAAGTGACGGGGGAAGGCTGCGCGCGACCGGGCGGCGGGGCAAGGGGGCGGGGTGGCGGCCGCGTCCCGGGGCGGGAGGCGCGGCGATCCGGCGCAGGCGGGCATCCGGGCCCGGACGGTGCCGGGGCGTGATCCGCGCCACTGCACCACGCCGGCCCGCAGCGAGACCCTCTGTCGTCTGACACAGGAATTTGGAATTCCGGGCCCCGGCGGGACGACTGGGGATGGAGTGGGATTTTTCGCGGAAGTCTGCGGGGTTCGGGCATATCAGGCGCGGCCTCGTTCCAGCTCTGGAATGTCAGACATTATGGAAAGAGGCGGCGGTTTTGCCATTTGATTTTAGACTTCCGAGAGGGGCCATCAGGGGGTCTCTCAAGGCGCTCTTAGTGGCGGTTTTCTGCGGCGCGGCGATGTTCCGCGCGCGGAACGGCGGCGCGTTTCACGCGTGAAACACCAAGGCGAACTGGTACGCATCACAATTTCGCCATATTGATCGTAACTGTCATTGAAAACCAATGGGTTAGGCGCGATTTCGTTCCGCGAGCGGACGGAAGAAGCGTCTGGGATCATTTTCCTAGACTTTTCCCGCCGGGCGGCGGGCGCGGGGCGACCCGGGCGGCGCGGCCGGGGGGCGGGGGCTCACGGGGGCGGCTCCTTCGGAGGCTCGGGCGGCAGCAGCTCCCAGCCCTCGTCGGCCTGGTCGGCGGGGGGCTCCGCGCCGGGGGTGTGGTCGTAGAGCGCGAGGTCGTAATTGATCAGCGCGCCGCGCAGGCGCCGGAGGGCGTCGGCGCGCTCCGGCCGCGGGGCGCGCACCATCTCGACGAGGCCGAGCATGCGGGCGAGGGTGTCGAGGTCGAGCCCGGCGCGCCAGCCATCCGGCAGGGGGCGGCCGATGGCGCGGCGCAGCTCCTCGAGGGTGTCGAAGGCGAGGTGAAGGCGCACCTCCGGCGTGGCGAGGCCGCCGCCCCGGGCGGCCAGGAGCTGCTCGGCGAAGGCGAGCGCCCAGGCCAGCGCCCGCAGGTCGAGGAGGCAACGCCAGGGCTGGGCGAGCGCTTCGGGCGGCAGCGGGATGCCGGCCAGGGCCAGCGGTTCCGGGGGCGCCGCCGCCGGCGCCGCGCGCTCTTCCTCGGCGCGGGCGCGCTCGCGCTGCAGCGCCTCGCCGGGCGTCATGGCGCCGCGGCCGGTGGCAAGCCATTCGACGCGGACACCGCAGGCGGCGGCGAGCGCGACCAAGGCCGAGGCCTTCATGTCGCGGCCGGCGATGTAGCGATTGAGCGTGCCGACGGGCATTCCGGCCCGCTGTGCGACCGCTTGATTACCGCCGGCGCGCCTCACCGCCTGCCGGAGCCGTGCGGCGCGCGCGGCTATTCCCGCTTCCTCGTTGGGGTAATCACCAAAATCACCGTTTGGAGCTATAGCCCCAGGTGGTCCCCCCACCTTGGCCGTCTCGCCAGTTGCTTCGCTGCGCTGTGGCATGGCGCAATCACCCAACGAACATTTCGACCAGTCAGGCAGAACCGTTTGGTGTTGACATCAGATACCAAACGGTCACTCTCTAACGGCCACGCGCCGCTCTGGAGAGGCCGGAATGCCCAGCCCAGCCACCGAACCGACCGACTGGCACCCGGAGGACATCAAGGCGGCGGTCCGCAAGACCGGCGTCACCCTGACCGCGCTCGCCCAGCGGCATGGCCTCGCCGGGTCGGCCGTGCGGGTGACGCTGATCAAGCCCTGGCCGCGGGTGGAGGCGATCGTCGCCGCCCACCTCGGCCGCCGGCCCCAGGACATCTGGCCCAGCCGCTACGACGCCTCCGGGCAGCCCCTCCGCGGGCGCCGCCCTGGCACGGCGCAGGCTAGCCGCTCGCCCTCCTCCCCGCACCGTCAAAAGCGAGGCGCCCGATGAACCCGGCCGGCGCCGTCGTGCAGATCCCGCTCGACCTGATCGAGGCCGAGCGCACGCCGGCTGTTCGTGGACCACATGGTCGAGAGCGGCGCCGTGGACGCCGCCCGCGGCGGGGAGGCGCGTGAGATGGCCCGCCGCGACATCCGCATCGCGCCCTGCACGCGGCGCGCGCCGGCGCGCGAGCTGTGGCGCGAGCCGCGGCTGCCGGACCCGACGCCGGGGCACCGGGTGCTGATCCTGGCGCTGGCCTGCGGGCTGGTCGGGGTGCCGCTGCTGCTCTGCCTGATCGCCGCGGCCGAGGCGATGCGCGCGCCGCTGCGCGCCGTGCTGGCGGGGCTGGCGCCATGACGGCCCGGCGCGCCCCCGAAGCCCCCCGGCGCCGCGCCGCGCGGGCCGGCATCCGCCGCGCCGGCCGGGCGCTGGCGCTGCTCGCCGCGCTGCCGGCGGCGCGCGCGGCCGCCGAGGCGATGCCGCGCGCGACGCCGCAGCGCGCGGCGGCGCAGCTGCGGCTGCTGGCGCTGGGCTGCCGGGCCGACGCCTGGGCGGCGCTCGCCGCCGGCGATGCCGCGCTGGCCGCGGCGCACCGGCGCGACGCGCGGCGCTTCGCCGCCCTGGCCCGCGAGGCCGCCGGATGCTGAGCCGGGAGTGGTTCACCGCCGCGGCGCTGGCGGCGCTGGCGCTGCCGGGGCTGCCGCGGAGCAAGCCGGCCGTCATCGCCCTGGCGAAGCGGGCGGGGTGGCAGCACCCGGAGGCGGAGGGGCGGCTCTGGCGGCGGCGCCGGGGGCGCGGCGGCGGCGTCGAATACCACTGCTCGGTCCTGCCCGCCGCGGCGCAGGCCGTGCTGGCGCGGATGTCCGCCGCCGGCGCGGCGGAGGGCGACGGCCGGGCGGCCTTGCTCGCGCTGCTGGCGGCGGTGGATCTGGAGGCCCTGGTGGCCGCCCATGCCATCGCCCGCCAGGTCCACCGCGAGCGGTTCGGACGCGAGCCCGATGCGGCGCGGCTGCGGCGGTGGACGGCCGCGCTCTACGGTGTGCTGTGCGAGACGCCGGCGGACGGGGAGGGGGCCGCCGGATGCTGAGCCGGGAGTGGTTCACCGCCGCGGCGCTGGCGGCGCTGGCGCTGCCGGGGCTGCCGCGGGCCAAGAAGAACGTCACCGCCCTGGCGAAGCGCGCGGGGTGGCAGCACCCGGAGGCGGAGGGGCGGCTCTGGCGGCGGCGCCGGGGGGGCGGCGGCGGCATCGAATACCACTGCTCGGTCCTGCCCGCCAAGGCGCAGGCCGCGCTGGCGCGGATATTCGCCGCCGGCGCGGCGGGGGCCGCCGGCGGGGCGGCACGGGAGGCGCTCGTCGCCGGCGAGCTCTGGGCGTGGTTCGAGCGGCAGCCCGAGACGAAGAAGGCCACCGCCCGCGCGCGGCTCGAGGCGCTCGAGGCCGTGGCGGCGCTGGTGCGCAGCGGCGTCGGCAGGCGCGCGGCGGTGCGGCAGGTCGCGGCGCTGCGCGGCGTCGCGCCGACGACACTCTATAATTGGCAGCGGCTGGTGGCGGGCGTGCCGCGGCAGGACTGGCTGCCGCGCCTCGCGCCGCAGTACGGCACGGCGGGGCGGGGCGCCGCGTGCAGCCCCGAGGCGTGGGAGTTCCTCAAGGCCGACTACCTCCGCCCGGAGCAGCCGAACTTCGCCGACTGCTATCGCCGCCTCGCCGCCACGGCCGCCGAGGCGGGCTGGACCGTCCCCTCCGCGCGCACGCTGCTGCGCCGGCTCGCGGCGCTGCCGGAGGGGCTGCGCGTGCTGACGCGCCAGGGCGCCGCGGCGCTGCAGCGGCTCTACCCCGCGCAGGCGCGCGAGCGCGGCGTGTTCCATGCGCTCGAGGCGGTGAACGCCGACGGCCACGTGTGGGACGTGTTCGTGCGCTGGCCGGATGGCGAGGTGGCGCGGCCGGTGATGGTCGCCTTCCAGGACATCTATTCGGGGATGATCCTCTCCTGGCGGGTGGACCGCACCGAGAACAAGGAGGCGGTGCGGCTTGCCTTCGGCGACCTGGTCGAGCGCTACGGCGTGCCGGACCACTGCTGGCTCGACAACGGCCGCAACTTCGCGAGCAAGTGGCTGACCGGCGGCGTCCCGAACCGCTACCGCTTCAAGGTGCGGGACGACGAGCCGCACGGGCTGATGACCGCGCTCGGCGTGCAGGTGCACTGGACGACGCCCTACAGCGGGCAGTCGAAGCCGATCGAGCGGGCGTTCCGCGACTTCGCGCAGGGCCTCGCCAAGCACCCCGCCTTCGCCGGGGCCTGGACCGGCAACGACCCGAGGGCGAAGCCCGCGAACTACGCCTCGCGGGCGGTGCCGCTCGACACCTTCCTCGAGGTGGTGGCGGCGGGCATCGCCGAGCACAACGCCCGGCCCGGGCGGAAGTCCGAGGTCTGCCGGGGGCGGAGCTTCGCCGAGGCCTTCGCGGAGAGCTACGCGCGCGCGCCGATCCGCCGCGCCAGCGCGGAGCAGCGCCGGCTGTGGCTGATGGCGGCGGAGGGGGTGATGGTGCGGCGCGCCGACGCCTCGATCCACCTCGAGGGCAACCGCTACTGGGCCGACTTCCTGCTGGCCCATCGCGGGAGGCGCGCGGTGGTGCGCTTCGACCCGCAGGCGCTGCAGGAGGAGGTGCACGTCTACCGGCTGGACGGCACCTATCTCGGCGCCGCGCCCTGCGTCGAGGCGGCGGGCTTCGCCGACGTCGCGGCGGCGCGCGAGCATGCGCGCCGCCGGCGCGCCTGGCTGAAGGGCTACCGCCAGATGGCGGCGGCCGAGCGCACGCTTTCGGTCGAGCAGGTCGCGGCGCTGCTGCCGAAGGCGCCGGCCGAGCCGCCGGCGCCGCCGCCGAAGGTCGTGCGCCTGGTGCAGGGCGGCGCCGCGCTGCGGCCTGCCGCCGCGGAGGAGGAGGACGACACGCCGCTGGACGAGCGGCTGTTCGTGGCCGCGGTGCGCGCGCTGCGGGCCGGGCGGTCCGGCCCGCAGCTGCGCGTCGTGGCCGAGGAGGAGGCCGGGGCGGAGGACTGATCCGTGGGGGACGGCGCCTGCGCCCCGGCCGCATCGCACCGGCAACGGGGGGTTCATAGCATGCCAGTGGACACCGCAGAAGCCGCCGCCGAGCGTGCCGAGGCCGGCGCGCCGGCGGCCGATGCGCAGGAGGCGGTCCGCGCCGAGATCCGCGCGGTGATGGCCGCCGAGCGGCTGGCGATGACCGAGATCGCGCGCCAGGCCGGCATCGCCTATGGCTCGCTGACCGCCTGGATGGGCGGGCACTACCAGGGGCGCGGCGAGCGCATCGCGGAGCAGGCGCGCCGATGGCTGGCCTCGCGCCAGGCGCAGGCGCGCACCCGCGCGCTGCTGCCCGCGGCGCCCGGCTTCGTGGCGACGCCGACGGCGGAGGCGATCTTCGCCACCTTCGAGCACGCGCAGCACCTGCCCGAGCTGGTGGTGGTGACCGGCGCGCCGGGGGTGGGCAAGACGGCGGCCTGCCGCGCCTACCAGACCCGCGCCCCCAATGTGTGGATCCTCACCGCCGAGCCGGTGCACGCCACGCCGCGGGCGCTGCTCGACGACCTGGCGGAGGCGGTCGGCATCGCCGACCGCGGCCTGTCCTCGCAGCGCCTGTCGCGGGCGATCGCGCAGCGGCTGCGCGGCAGCGGCGGCCTGGTGGTCGTGGACGAGGCGCAGCACCTGCCCTCGGTCGCGCTCGACCAGCTGCGCATGATCCACGACCTGGCCGAGGTCGGGGTGGCGCTGGTCGGCAACGAGACCGTCTATGCGCGGCTCGAGGGCGGCGCCCGCGCCGCGCACTACGCGCAGCTGTTCAGCCGGGTGGGGATGCGCCTCGCCCGGCCGCGGCCGCAGCGGGGCGACATCGAGGCGCTGCTCGACGCCTGGGGCGTGGCGGGCAAGGGCGAGCGGGGCCTGCTGCAGGTCATCGCCCGCAAGCCGGGGGCGCTGCGCAACCTGACCAAGGTGCTGCGGGTCGCGCACATGCTGGCCGGCGGCGAGGGCGCGGCGGCGGTGGCCGAGGCGCACATCCGCATGGCCTGGGAGCGCCTCTCCGGCGCGCCGGTCGGCGGCCAGCCGGCGGCGGAGGCGGCGGCATGAGCGGCATCCCCGCGGTCTCCGACCGCCTGTTCGCCGTCGCCGGGCTGTTCGAGAAGTACATCGACACCGGCTGCCGGCTCGGGCCCGAGGAGGTGCGCCTGCTGCGCATCGAGCTGCTCGCCTGCGCCGCGCACAGCCGGCGCCACGAGGCCGAGGCGCGGCGCGGGCGCGCCGCGGACGCGGCGGCGCCGCGCTTCGCCTGGAGCGACCGATGAGCGGCGGGGCGGAGCCGACGACGACGGCGGCGCTGGCGCTGCGGCTCGCCCGGCTGGAGGCGCGCGTCGGCCGGCTGGAGCGGCCGGCGGGCGCGGCGGCGGCCCCGGCGGCGGAGCCGCTGCCGGCGCCGCCCCGGCTGCGGGCGATCATCGCCGCCACGGCGGCGGCGTTCGGCCTGCCCGAGGCGGAGATCCGCTCGGCCCGGCGGCAGGGCGCGCCGCCGCGCCACGTCGCGATGGCCCTGGCGCGGCGGCTGACCGGGGCGAGCCTGCCGGCGATCGGCCGCGCCTTCGGGCGCGACCACAGCACCGTGCTCTACGCGGTGCGGCGGATCGCGGCGCGCGCCGCGGCCGATCCCGCCTTCGCCGCGCGGCTCGAGGCGATCGCCGCCGCCGCGCGGCGGCAGGCGGCCGCGCGCGGGGGCGAGGAGGTTCCTGAGCAGGGGAGGATCAGCGGGTGACGACGAGGCTGAAGCGCCCGGCCGAGGCGGTGCCGGCGCCGCGCGACCGGGAGGAGGCGAACGGCTACCTGGCGCGGCTCGGCGAGATCGCGCGCGTCCGCGCCCTGATCCAGGCGGCGCTGGACGAGGAGGTGGCGCGGCGCAAGGCGCAGGCGGAGGCCGAGGCGGCGCCGCTCGCGGCCGAGGCGGAGCGGCTGACGCGCGGCCTGCAGCTCTGGGCCGAGGCGAACCGCGCGGCGCTGACCGAGGGCGGCCGCATCAAGACGGTGAAGCTGCCCGCCGGCGAGATCGGCTGGCGCGCCCGGCCGCCGAGCGTGCGGATCGCCCGGACCGCCGAGGTGATCGCGGCGCTGCAGCGCCTCGGCCTGACGCGCTTCCTGCGCATCAAGACCGAGGTGGACAAGGAGGCGATGCTGCGCGAGCCGGAGGCCGCGCGTGCGGTGCCGGGGGTGAGCATCGCCTCCGGCGGCGAGGACTTCGTGGTGCAGCCGGCGGCGCTGGCGCTCGCGCCTCGGCCGGCGGCGGCCACCGGCTGAGGCGCCGGGCGATGGCCGCCGCGCCCGTCCCTGGCGAGCGCCGCGCCATGCTCGCCAAGGTGCACGTCGCGAAGACGCAGATGGGCCTCTCGGACGAGGCCTATCGCGACGTGCTGCGCCGCGTCACCGGCGCCGAGAGCGCCGCCGCGCTCTCCGCCAGCGGGCTCGACGCCGTGCTCGCCGAGTTCCGCCGGCTCGGCTGGAAGGCGAGGCCGCGCCGGCCGCGCGCGGCCAGGCCGCAGCTGCGCATGATCTACGCGGTGTGGGCCGAGATCCGCCCGCACCTCGCGGCGGAAGACGCCGATCGGGCGCTGCGCGCCTTCGTGCGGCGCCAGACCCGGACGCCGCTGCACCCGGAGGGCGTGGACGCGCCGGAATTCCTCGACGCGGCGATGGCGAACCGCGTGCTGGAGGGGCTCAAGGCCTGGCGCGCGCGGCTGCAGCGGCCGCCGGCGGCGGCGTGCCATGGCTGACAGCTTCGCCGGCCCCCTGCTCCGCCAGCTCGCGGCGGCCGCCCGCCGCGGCGAGCCGTGCCCCTCCAACCGGGAGCTCGCCGCGGCGCTCGGCCTCGGCATGCCGCAGCAGGTGCAGTGGCGGCTGCGGGCGGCGGAGGCGGCGGGGCTGATCACGATCCGGCGGCTGCGGACCAGGCCCTTCCGCGTCGTCGCCGCGGCCGACGGCTCCTGGGCGACGGCCGAGGCGGCGCCGCCGGCGCCCGCCCTCGCGCCGCGCCGCTGCCTGAACTGCCGCCGCCCCTTCCGGCCGGAGCACCGCCACCGCTTCCTGTGCGACCCCTGCGGCGCGCGCAACAGCCGGGTGGCGCTGTGACGACGCCGATCCCCACCACCACGCCGGAGGAGGACCCGATGCCGAGATTGCCCGGGCCTGCCGCGCCCGCGCCGGCCGCCAGCGCCCCCGAGCCGGCGGTCGCGCAGCGGCTGGGCCTGCTGTTCCGGCGCGCCGCGCGGAGCGCCGCCCTGCTCGCCGACCCGGAGGCCAGCGGCGGGATGCGCTTCGCCTGCTTCTCGGCCGACCTCGCCGGGTGGCCTGCCTCGCAGGCCGACGGCGCGCGGCGCCTGCGCATGACGGTCTCGATCGAGGTGGTGTCGTGACGGAGGCCGCGCTGAGAGAGCGGATCATCCGCGTCGTCGGAGAGGTCTTCGACGCGGGCGCGCGCCGCCGGGCCGCCGGCGGGCGACCGCGCCCGGGCGCGCCTGGCCCAGACCGGCTTCGCCGCCGAGGTTCTGGTGGCGCTCGCCGGCCTGCGCGCGGCGGAGCGGCGCGCGGCGGGCGCGCCGTCGCCGGCGGGGAGCGCCGCGCCGTGAGCGCCGCGTCGCGCCCGGCCGAGGTTGCGGCGCTGCTGCGCCGCCACGCCGGCCGCCGCCGGCGCGGCCGGCGCCTGCAGGCGGTGGAGGCGGCGCTGATCCCGCAGCTTGTGCCCTCCTTCCTCGCCGAAATGCACCATGCGCTCCGCGGCGCCGGCTTCACGCTACAGCCCGCGGTGCGGGCCCACCGGCGGCGCGGCGTCGGCGGCGAGGCCCAGTGCCTGGTCGTCGAGCACAGCTTCTCGGTGCCGCTGCGCACGGCGCTGGCGCTGCTCGCCGCGCCGCAGGCGGGCTGACCGCGGCGTCCGGCATGGTCGAGATCCCGCCCCCGGCCGAGCTGTCGCGCCTCGCCGCGCTGATCGGCGGCGAGGCGACGCTGCGCCTGATCGAGGCGCATGGCGGGACGCGGATCTTCGTGCCGGCGCGGCCCAACCAGGGCCACCCGCTGGCGCGGACGATCGGCCTCGAGGCGGCGCGGGCGCTGGCCGCCGAGTGGGGCAGCACCTGGCTCAAGGTGCCGCTGTGCCGGCACTGGCGGGTGCGCGTCTACCGCGCCCGCGGCGAGAGCTACAAGGCGATCGCGCGGCGGCTCGGCATGGACGAGAGCGGCGTCTGGCGCATCCTCCACGCCGCGCGCATGACCGGCGAGGCGCGCCAGACCGACCTGTTCTCCGAGACCTGAGCGGCGCGCGCCCGCGCCCGCGGGCGTCGCCGCGCCCCGCCCCGCCCCGCATGCTGGCGCCTGGCGCGCGCCGGCGGCGGCGCGGCGGAGCGGGCGATGGACGACTTCCTCTTCCAGGCGATGGCGATCCGGCTGTTCTACGCCGGGGTCGGCCTGATCCTCGCGGTGCTGTTCCTGCGCTGGCTGGACTGGACGCTCGGCGTGCGCTTCGGGGCGATGCTGCGCGCGGTGATCGGCACCCATCCGGTGGCGGCGGCGCTCTACTACGCCGGCCGCTTCCTCGCGGTGTGCCTGCTGATCGGCCTGCTGGTGGGCTGCGCGGCGGCGCAGGCCGGGCCGCCGTTCGCCGACCGCTACGACCCGACGATCCGCCGCGCGGTCGAGCGCTACTGGCCGGACTACCCGGACTGGCTCGCCTGGAAGGCGCAGCTCTACCAGGAGAGCCGGCTCGACCCGCGGGCGGTGAGCCCCGCCGGAGCGGCGGGACTGGCGCAGTTCATGCCGGGGACCTGGCGCGAGGTGGCGCGCGAGCTGCGCCTGCCGCCCGGCGCCTCGCCGCACCAGGACATCGCGATCGAGGCCGGCGCCTACTACATGGCGAAGCTGCGCCGCGCCTGGTCGGCGCCGCGCCCGCAGGGGGAGCGGCACACCCTGGCGCAGGCGAGCTACAATGCCGGGCTCGGCTCGATCCTGCGGGCGCAGTCGCTGTGCGCCGGGGGCCGCGACTGGCCCGCCATCGCGCCATGCCTGCCGCGTGTCACCGGCGAGCGCAACGCGCGGGAGACCGCCACCTACGTCGCGCGCATCGCCCACTGGCGGCGCCTGCTGGCGGCCGCCGGGGAGGGCTGAGTGCCGCGCCTCCACGCGCTGCTCGGCGCCGCCGTCCTCGTCCTTGGCCTGTGCGCCTGGGCCCAGGCCGAGCGTGCCGGGCGCCTCTCCGCCACGGCCCGCGCCGAGGCGGCCGAGCGCGTCGCCCGCGCCAATGCCGAGGCCCTGGCGGCGCTGCGGCGGGAGCGCGAGGCGACCGTCGCCGCGCTCGCCGGCGTCGCCCAGGACATCGCCGAGCGCGCCGCCCGCGCCGTCCCGATCCGGAGGGCCGTCCATGCCGCCCCGACGACCGCCGCGTGCCTTGCCGCTCCTGCCGTGCGCGCTGTTGTTGACGGCCTGCGGGCTTGGCCCGCCGGAGACGCGGACGGTGGTCCTGGCGCCGCCGGCGGAACTCCTGCGCTGCAGGCCGCGGCCGCTGCCGCCCGCTGAGATGCGCAGCGACGCCGACCTCGCCGCCTGGATCCTCGACCTCGACGAGGCCGGCGAGGACTGCCGCGCGCGCCTCGGCCGCGCGCGCGCGTGGGTCGAGGCGCAGCGGGGCGCGGCGCCGCCATGACGGACGCGGCAGACCAGGCGCAGCGCGTCGCGGAGCTGTACCTGCAGGTCGCGCTGCGCCGGCTGAACGCGGGCCTGCGCCCGCGCGACGCCGCGCCCGAGCGGGAGACCTGCCTTGCCTGCGGCGCCGCGATCCCGGAGGCGCGGCGCCGCGCCGTGCCGGAGGCGTGCGCCTGCGTCGGCTGCCAGGAGGCGATCGAGAGGGAAATGGGCCGGTGATCAGCCAGGAGTGGAAGGACATCGCGAGCCTGATCGGCCCGCTGATCGCGGTCGGCGGCCTGCTGTTCGCCTGGCTGAAGCTCAGGCTCGCCGGGGACTTCGCGCCGGCCGCCGACATCGCGGCGGTGCGGGAGGAGGTCGAGAAGGCGCGGGCGCGGCTCGCGCAGGTGGAGGCGCGCCTGACGGGGATGCCGAGCCACGACGACATCGCCCGCCTGTCCGCCCGCGTCGGCGAGGTGGAGCGCGGCGTCGCGGTCGTCGGCGAGGCGGTGCGGGGCACCGGCGAGGTGGTGAAGCGGGTCGAGCGGATGGTGGACCTGCTGGTGCGCCACCAGCTGCAGGGGGAGAAGGCGGGCGGATGAGCTTCGCGGACCTGCTGGCCGAGGACCGCCGCCTGGTGATCCTGCGGGCCCTCGCCGAGGACCACGACTTCAGCCTCAACGACGGCACGCTGAAGCGCGTGCTCGCGCACTTCGGCCATGGCGTCTCGCGTTCCATGGTGCGCGGCGACCTGCAGTGGCTCGCCGACCAGCGCCTGCTGCGCCTCGAGCGGATCGGCGGCGGGGGCGGCGAGCTGTGGGTCGCGACGCTGACCGAGGACGGCGCCGACGTGGCGCGCGGGCGGCCGCACCCGGGCGTGGCCCGGCCGGCGCCGGGCTGAGCGGGCCAGGACGCCCCGCCCATGCCGCGCCCGTCCAGCATCAGCCGCCTGCCGCCGGAGATCCGGGCGGAGATCGGGCGCCTGCGCGAGGCGGGGCGGACGATCGACGAGATCCTCGCCCACCTCAGGGCGATGGACGTCGCGGTCAGCCGCTCGGCGCTCGGCCGGCACGTCAAGGGGCTGGCCGAGCTCGGCGAGAAGCTGCGCCGCTCGCGCGCGGTGGCGGAGGCGCTGGTGCGCCAGCTCGGCGAGGCGCCGGAGAGCCGGACGGCGCGGCTGAACATCGAGCTGCTGCACACCGCGATCCTCGACCTGTTCATGAAGGCGGGCGAGGGCGAGGAGGAGGGCGTGGACGGGGAGGGCCGCGCCGCGCTGGCCGGCAACCCGATGGGCGCGATGCTGCTCGCCAAGGCGCTTGAGCACCTGACGAAGGCGAGCCGCCACGACCAGGAGTTCATCGAGAAGGTGGAGGCGCGGGCGGCGGCGCGGGCGAAGCGCGAGGCGGCGGCGGCGGTGGACGCGGTGGCGCGGGAGCGCGGCCTCTCGGCGGAGATGGCGGCGGCGATCAAGGCCGGGATCTTCGGGGTGAGGGCGGCGCCGACGGCGGCGGCGCGGCCGGCATGACGCCGACGCCTCTTCCCGACGTCTTCCTGCCCTACCAGCAGCGCCTGTGGGCGGCGGTGGACGCGCATCCGGTCGTGGTGGTCGAGAAGAGCCGCCGCACCGGCTACACCTGGGCCCTCGGCGCGATCGCCGCGGCGCGCGCCGCGCTCGCCCGGGCCGCCGGCGGCTCCGACGTGCTCTACATGGGCTACGAGAAGGAGATGACGCGGGAGTTCATCGGCTACGTGGCCGATTGGGCGAAGGCGTTCCAGCTCGCGGCCGGCGCGGTGGAGGAGTTCGTCTTCGCGGATCCGGACCGGCCCGAGGCGGCGATCGGCGCCTTCCGCATCCGCTTCGCCTCCGGCTTCGAGGTGGTGGCGCTGCCGAGCGTGGCGCGCGCGCTGCGCGGCAAGCAGGGCCTGGTCATCCTCGACGAGGCGGCGTTCATGGACGACCTGGCCGAGGTGCTGAAGGCGGCGCTGGCGCTGCTGATCTGGGGCGGCAAGGTGGTCGTCGTCTCGACCCACAACGGCGACAGCAGCCCCTTCAACGCGCTGGTGCAGGACATCCGCGCCGGGCGCCTGCCCTACCACCTCGAGCGGCTGACCTTCGACGAGGCGCTGGCCGAGGGGCTGTACCGGCGCATCTGCTTCACCACCGGCCAGCCCTGGTCGCCGGAGGCCGAGGCGGAGTGGCGGGCGGCGATCCTTTCCCGCTACGCCGGCAACGCCGACGAGGAGCTGTTCTGCATCCCCTCCGCCAGCAGCGGGAGCTTCCTGCCCGCGCCGCTGATCGAGGCGCGCATGGTGGCCGAGATCCCGGTGCTGCGCTGGGAGTGCCGGCCGGACTTCGTCCACTGGCCCGACCACCTGCGCGAGGCCGAGGCCCGCGCGTGGTGCGAGCGGGAGCTGCTGCCGCAGCTGCAGCGGCTCGACCCGGCGACGCCGCACTGCTTCGGGGAGGACTTCGGGCGCAGCGGCGACCTGACCGTGATCTGGCCCCTCGCGATCGGCCGCGACCTGGTGCGCCGCACCCCCTTCGTGGCGGAGCTGCGCAACGTGCCCTTCAGCCAGCAGGAGCAGGTGCTGTTCTACCTGGCGGACCGGCTGCCGCGGCTGCGCGCCGGCAAGCTCGACGCCCGCGGCAACGGCCAGTTCCTGGCCGAGCGCGCCATGCAGCGCTACGGCGCGGCGCGCATCGAGCAGGTGATGCTGACCGAGGCCTGGTACCGGGAGCACATGCCGGCCCTGAAGGCGGCGTTCGAGGATGCGACGATCGAGGTGCCGCGGGATCGCGAGATCCTCTCCGACCTGCGCGCGCTGAGGCTGGTGCGCGGCGTCGCCCGCCTGCCCGAGCAGCGGACGCAGGCGGCCGCGGGGCAGCGCCACGGCGACGCGGCGATCGCCGCGGCGCTCGCCTACGCCGCCTCGCGGGCCGAGCCGGAGGAGTACGGCTACCAGGCGGCGCCGGCGCGCGGCCTCGGCCTCGGGGCCCGGGGCGCGGGGGCGCCGCCGACGGCGCGCGACGAGGAGCGCGAGGACGCGCTGCGCGAGGGCGGCTTCGGCGCCGGCCGCGGCGGGCTGAGGGGGAGGGTGTTCGCATGACCGACCGCTTCGAACGGGGCGCGCGCCAGCTCCTGCGCGCCCTCTACCGCGGACCGGGGCGGCGCGGCGGCCGCCATCGCCTGGCCGAGCTGGCCGCGCGGCGCATGCGCCTCGCGCTGCGGGCGGCGGCGCGATCCGGCCGGGGGCCGGCGGCCGCGGCGGAGGGATAGATGGCGGCGACGATCCTCGACCCGTCCGGCCGGCCGGTCCCGCCCGCCGCGCTGCGGCGCCTCGGCGAGCCGGTGGCGGGGCCGACGCTGGCCGGCGTGCGCCCGGTGTTCGCCGGCCATCCGGCCGAGGGGCTGACGCCGGCGCGGCTCGCCGCGATCCACCGCGCCGCGGCGCAGGGCGACGCGCTCGCCTACCTCGAGCTGGCCGAGGACATCGAGGAGCGCGACCTGCACTACGCCGCGGTGCTCGGCACCCGCAAGCGCGCCCTCTGCCAGCTCCCGGTCACGGTGGAGGCGGCGAGCGAGGATCCCGAGCACGTCCGGCACGCCGACTTCCTGCGCGAGTGGCTGAAGACCGGGGTGCTCGGCGCGGCGCTGTTCGACCTGCTGGACGCCATCGGCAAGGGCTTCTCGGTGCTCGAGATCGAGTGGCGCACCGAGCCCGGGATGATCGTGCCGGCCCGGCTGATCTACCGCCCGCAGCGGTGGTTCGGCGTGCCCCTCGAGGACGGCGAGACGATCATGCTGCGCGAGGGCGTCGGCCTCGCCCCGCTCGCCCCGCACAAGTTCGTGGTGCACAAGCACCCGGCCAAGAGCGGCCTGCCGATGCGCTCCGGCCTGGCGCGGCTGGTCTCCTGGGCGTGGATGTACAAGAGCTTCACGCTGCGCGACTGGGCGATCTTCTGCCAGAACTACGGCGCCCCGCTGCGCCTCGGCCGCTACGGGCCGGAGGCGAGCGAGGAGGACCGCCGCGTGCTGTGGCGCGCGGTCGCCAACATCGCCGGCGACTGCGCCGCGATCATCCCGAAGGGGATGGAGATCGAGTTCGTCGAGGCCGCCGGGCTGAAGGAGGGCGCCGAGCTCTACCTGAAGCGCGCGGACTGGCTCAACCGCGAGATCTCGAAGGCGGTGCTGGGGCAGACCACCACCACCGAGGCGATCTCGGGCGGCCACGCGGTGGCGCAGGAGCATCGCCTGGTCCAGGAGGACATCGAGCGCGCCGACGCGGCGATGGTGGCGGTGACGCTGACGCGCCAGGTCGCGCATCCGATCATCGCCTTCAATTTCGGGCCGCAGGCCGCCTATCCGCAGATCCGCATCGGCCGCCCGGACGAGGTGCCGCTGCGCGAGCAGGTGGAGGCGCTGCACAAGCTGGTCCCGCTCGGCCTCACGGTCGAGGCGGCGGAGGTGCGCGACCGGCTCGGCCTCTCCGAGCCGGCGCCGGAGGCCGAGGTGCTCGGCGGCCGCGCGGCGCCGGCGCCGGGGGGCGGACCGCCGCCGGCACCCGCACCGGCGCTGCAGACCACGCTGCGCGGCCTGCTCGCGCGCCATCTCCGCGAGCCAGAGCCCGACCTGGTGGAGGCGCTGACCGAGCGGCTGGCCGAGGACGCGCAGGGCGCGCTGGCCGGCCTCGCCGCGCCGATCCGCCGCGCCTTCGAGGAGGCCACCGACATGCAGGACCTGGCGCGGCGGCTGAGCCTGCTGCAGCTCGACCCGCGGGCGCTGGCCGAGGCGATGGGGCGCGGCCTCGCCCTCGCCCACCTGGTCGGCCAGGCGGCGCTGCTGGACGAGCTGCGGCGCGGCTGAGCGCGGGCGCAGCATGTCCGGCAGCACCGCCGCCACCGGCACCGCGGCGGGCATCGGCCTGCCGTTCCGCGAGGCGATCGCGTTCTTCCTGCAGAAGACCAACACGCCGACCCGGCGCTGGACCGATGTCTGGCGCGCCGCGCACAGCCGCAGCTTCATGGTGGCCGGGGCCGCCTCCGACGCGCTGCTCGCCGACTTCCGCGCGGAGATCGCGCGCGCGCTCGAGCAGGGCACCACGCTGGCCGAGTTCCGCACGCGCTTCGACGAGATCGTCGCCCGCCACGGCTGGGTGCACGCCGGCGCGCCGGGCTGGCGCGCGCGCATCATCTACGAGACCAACCTCTCCACCGCCTACAGCGCCGGCCGCTACGCGCAGATGACCGAGCCGGAGACGCTCGCGGCCTACCCGTACTGGCAGTACGTGCACTCGCGCGCGCGGCACCCGCGCCGCCAGCACCAGGCCTGGGACGGGCTGGTGCTGCGCGCCGACGACCCGTTCTGGAAGACCCACTACCCCCCGAACGGCTGGCGCTGCGGCTGCCGGGTGCGCCCGCTCTCGGCCCGCGGGCTGGCGCGCCAGGGCCGCAGCGGGCCGGACACGGCGCCACCCGTCGTCACGCGGCCCTGGACCAACCCGAGCACCGGCCGGGTCGAGCAGGTGCCGGAGGGGATCGATCCCGGCTTCGACTACAACCCCGGCGAGGCCTGGCGCGGCCCGCCCGAGATCCCGGGCGGGGGGCGCTGGCAGGCCCCGCCGCGCGGCTACCCGCCGCCGGCGCCGGAACCGCTGCCGCCGCCGGCCTCGGCGCCGGGGGAGACCTATCGGGCGTGGCTGGCGCGGCGCGAGGCGGCGGGCTTCCGGCCGGACGGCAGTGTCCAGCCGCTGGGCGAGCTGCCGCAGGCCGCGGTGGCGGCGCTGGCTGCGCGCGGCCGGCCGCCCGCCACGACGGCGGTGGCGATCACCGCCGAGCAGCTGCGCCACCTCGCCCGCGATGCCAAGGCGCGGGCGGGCAAGGCGATCCCGCTGGCCGACCTGCGGCGCCTGCCCGAGCTGGTCGCCGCCCCGGAGGCGGTTCTGATCGAGCGGCGCACCGGCGCCCTGCTGCTGGTGTTCACCCCCTCCGATCCGGCGCTGGCGCGCGTGGGCAAGCTGGTCGTGCACCTCGACTTCGTCGCCAAGGTGCGGGAGGGCACGGCGGGCGGCGCGCGGCGCGCGCGCCTCTTCAACGGGGTGAAGAGCGGCGGACTGGTGGATCCCGGCCAGCTCCGCCGCCGGAGCGAATACGAGGTGATTGATGGTCGGGTGTAGCCGGGGGGGTACGCCACGCCCCTCAAGGTCTCGACGGCTGCCAGGGCCGGACGACCAGGCCGATACAGCGTTACGCGGACCCGGCTACGCCCTGGAGTATGGGAGGCGCGGCGGGCCGTTTCCAGCGGCCGGGCGGCCAGGCTGATGGCCGGCGCCACCATCCGCGTCGAGATCCAGGACCGCGCGCTGCGCCGCGCCCTCGCGCGGTGGATCCGCCTCGACCGCGACCCGCGGCCGCTGCTGCGCGCGATCGGCGTCGGCCTGGCCGAGAACGTGCGCGACCGGATCGCCGCCGGCGAGGATCCGGAGGGCAACCCCTGGACGCCGCTCCACCCCGCCTACGCGGCGCTGAAGCGCGGGCCCGGGATCCTGCGCGAGGCCGGCATGCGCGGCGGCCTGCAGGGGAGCGTCACCTTCGACGTCGCGGGGCGCGAGGTCGCGGTCGGCACCAGCAAGATCTACGGCGCCGCGCACCAGTTCGGCGCCACGATCCGGGCGAAGCGCGCGCCGCGGCTGGTCTTCCGCACGCCGGACGGGAAGGCGTGGGGCGCGGCGCAGGAGGTGACGATCCCGGCCCGCCCCTATCTCGGCCTCTCGCGGGCCGACGAGGGGACGATCCTGGAGGTGGCCGAGACGTTCTTCGCGCGCGGGCCCTGAGCGGCGGCCGCCATCGCCCGGGAAGGCGGCGCCGTGGCATCATCGCGGGGACGGGACGGGAGGGTCGGCATGCGCCGGGCGGTGCGACGAGGGGCGGGCGGAATGGCGGCGGCGGACCGCCGCGCGGTCGGCGCGCGCATCGCCGAGGCGCGCGCCGCGCGCGGCCTCACGGTCCATGGCCTCGCCTGCGCCGTCGGCTTCGGCCTCCGCGCGGCACAGATCGTGCGCTGGGAAGCCGGCAGGAGCCGGCCGCCGAGCACGCTGATGGGGCTCCTCGCGAGTGCGCTCGGCGTGCCCCGCGAATGGCTGAGCGAAGGCATCGGCCCGAGCCCCTTCGTCCGGCCGCCTCAGGACCCCCGGGCGAGCGGGAGCTTCGCCTATCGGCTGACCACGGCGCGCGTCGGCGCCGGGCTCACCCTTGCCGCGCTCGCCGCAGCGGCCAGGGTGCCCATCGGCCGGCTGCGCGCCTGGGAGTGGGGCGATGGCGCGGCGGAGGCCGCCGAGCTCGTGGCGCTCGCCGCCGCCCTCGGTGTGGACCCGGAGTGGTTGGGCGGGGCGCGCCCCCCAGGCGGCCCCGGGACATGGGTCGCGCCGGCCCAAAGAGGCCACTAAGAGGCGGTTCTAAATTCTTCCGGCTAGGGCACTACCCCCCCGCGCGAAGGCGGCCTCTACGGCCCGGAAAATCGGTCGGGCGCGGACAGCCCCCGGAACCCCTCCGCGGGGGCCTGCGGTTCGCGCCCGCATCGGCGGGCGTCGCGGCGGGGTGCCCGGGCGCCCATTGTGCGCGCGATGCTGATCGTCTCCCTCCACGGCACGCTGCCCGAGGCCGGCACCGCCGGCGTGCCGGAGTGGGTGCACCTGATCCCCGCCGGCACGGTGCGCGGCGCCGACGGCCGCGGGCCCTACACGCTGCGCGATCCGGCGGCGGTGATCCGCGCCTCGATGGCCGCGGGGCGGCTGCCGATCGACGAGAACCACGCCACCGACCTGGCCATGCGCACCGGCGGCGCCGCCCCGGCGCGCGGCTGGATCGTCGCGCTGGAGGCGCGCGCGGACGGCATCTGGGGCCGGGTCGAATGGACGCCGGCCGGCCAGGCGCTGCTCGCCGAGCGCGCCTACCGCGGCATCTCGCCCGCCCTCGTCGTGGACCGGGCGACGGGCGAGGTCCGGCAGCTGCTGCGGGCGGCGCTGACCAACACGCCGAACCTGCCGCAGCTCGCCACCCTCCACACCACCCAGGAGCAGGGGCTTCCGATGGACCTGACGAAGCTCCGCAAGGCGCTCGGCCTGGCGGAGGATGCGGACGAGGCGGCGCTTCTCGCCGCCGCCGAGGCGGCGCGGATCGCCGTCGAGACGCAGGCGCGGCAGCTCCGCCGGATCGCCGAGGCGGCGCAGGTGCCGAACCCCGAGGCGGCCGACGCCGAGCAGATCGTCACCGCGCTGCAGACGCAGGCCGCGGCCGCCGCCGACGCCGGGCAGCTGGCGCGGGAGGTGGTGGCGCTGCAGGCCCAGATCGCGGCGCTGCAGCAGGAGCGGGCGCGCGAGCGCGCGATCGCCGCGGTGGACGCGGCGATCCGCGCCGGCAAGCCGATCCCGGCGGTGCTGCGCGAGCACTACATCGCGCGCCACGTCCAGGATCCGGCGGGCGTCGAGAAGGAGCTCGCGGCCCTGCCGTCGCTGCACGGCGGCGGCCTCGGCGGCCGCGTGCCGCCGCCGCCGGGCGCCGGCCAGGCCGGGCTGGGCGCGGACGAGGCCGAGGTCGTCGCCCTGCTGGGCCTCGATCCGGAGGCCTTCGCCAAGGAGAAGGCCCGCCTGGGCCAGATCGCGGGAGCCGCCTGAATGACCGCGCTGAGCCGAGACCGCAACACGCCCGAGCGCTCGGGCCACACCTACACCTTCCCGGTGAAGGCCGGCGAGACGATCTGGCGCGGCGCCCTGGTCATGCTCGAGGCCGGCGAGGCGGTGGCGGGCCGGACGGCGACCGGCCTGGTCGCCGCCGGGCGCGCCGAGACCGGCACCGCCGAGGATCCGGGCCGGGTCACCGTCCGCCGCGGCGTGTTCCGCTTCGCCAACGCCGGCGGCGGCGACGCCGTCACCGACGCCGACTACGGCGCGGCGGTCTACTGCGTGGACGACCAGACGGTCGCGCGGACCAGCGGCGGCGGCACCCGTTCGGCCGCGGGCATCTGCCGGGGCGTGGACGCCGCCGGCGTCTGGGTCGAGATCTGAGGAGGCCGCCCCGCCATGCTGATCAACAGCGCCAATCTGCGCACGCTCTACACCGGCTTCTCGGCGGCCTTCCAGGACGGCTTCGCCGGGGTGCAGCCGCTCTACGCCCGCGTCGCGACGACGGTGCCGAGCGCGACGCGCCAGAACGAGTACGGCTGGCTCGGCCAGTTCCCGCGCATCCGCGAGTGGATCGGGGACCGGGTCGTGCACGGCCTGGCCACCCATGACTACGCCATCAAGAACAAGTCCTGGGAGCTGACCATCGCGGTCAAGCGCGACGACATCGAGGACGACAACGTCGGCATCCTCACGCCGCTGTTCCAGGAGATGGGGCGCGCCACCGCCGCCTTCCCGGACGAGCTGGTCTGGCCGCTGCTGAAGGCCGGCTTCACCACGCCCTGCTACGACGGCCAGTACTTCTTCGACACCGACCACCCGGTGCTGGACGCGGACGGCAACACCGTCTCGGTCAGCAACAGCGGCGGCGGCAGCGGGACGCCGTGGTTCCTGCTCGACGTCAGCCGCCCGCTGAAGCCGATCATCTTCCAGCAGCGCCGGGCCTTCGAGTTCCGCCGCATGGACGCCCCGACCGACGAGGTGGTGTTCGACCGCGCCGAGTACCGCTACGGGGTGGACGGCCGCTGCAACGTCGGCTTCGGCTTCTGGCAGCTCGCCTACGGCTCCCGCCAGACGCTCGACAAGGCGGCCTACAAGGCGGCGCGCGAGGCGCTGATGGCGATGAAGGGCGACCATGGCCGCCCGCTCGGCATCATGCCGAACCTGCTCGTGGTGCCGCCCGCGCTCGAGGGCAGCGCGCTCGAGATCCTGAACGCCGAGCGCGACGCCGCCGGCGCGACCAACGTCTACCGGGGCACGGCCGAGCTGCTGGTGGTGCCGTGGCTGGCCTGATCGTGATCCGCTGCCGCCGGCCCGGCTTCCGTCGGGCCGGCCTCGCGCATCCGGAGCGGGCCGAGTATCCGGCCGGCTTCTTCACGGCGGCGCAGCTCGCGCAGCTGCGCGCCGAGCCGATGCTCGAGGTGCGCGAGCTCGCCGCCGGCGAGGCGGCGGCGGAGGCGCCGGCCAGGCCGGCCCGCGCCGCGCCCGCCCCCCGGCAGCGGGGCTGACGCCATGCCCTACGCCACCGTCGCGGACATGCTGGCGCGGTTCGGCGAGGCGGAGCTGACCCGCCTCACCGCCGCCGAGGGCGCGCTCGACGGCGGCGTCGTCACCGAGCGGGTGGAGACCGCGCTCGCCGAGGCCACCGGCCTGATCGACAGCTACCTGCGGCGCCGCTGGGCGGTGCCGCTCGCGGCGCCGGTGCCGGTTGAGATCGTGCGCGCCTGCTGCGTGCTCGCCCGCTACGACCTGGCGCACGGCGAGCAGCGCGAGCCCTCGGAGCAGATGCGGCTCGCGCGCAAGGAGGTCATCGAGTGGCTGGCGGCGCTCGCCGACGGGGCCGCCGCGCTCGACGGCGCGGTGCCGGCGGCGGGCGCCGCGGGCGCCGGCGCCATGGCGAGCGACCGCGCCCGCGCCTTCTCGGCCGAGAGCCTGCGGGGCTGGTGATGGCGGACCTCACCACCGACGGGCCGCTGCTGCGCGCGCAGCGGCAGATCCAGGCCCGCCTCAGGGCCTTCTTCCCGGAGGCGCAGTTCGCGCACGCCGTGGTGCCGGCCAACCTCTCGCCGCGCGGCTGGGACGCGCTGACCCGCCGCACGCCCTTCGTCGGCCTCGGCTGGCGCGGCCTCCGGCCGGATGCGCAGAACGGCCGGCTGCTCCGGGGCAGCGCGCAGTGGACCGTGTTCCTCATCGCGCGCAACCTCGGCGCGCCCGCGGCGCGGCTCGAGGGCGACCGCCTCGGTCCCGGCCTGCTCGGCATGGTCCAGGTCGCCGCGCTCGCCCTGCACGGCTTCACCATCCTCGGGCCCGAGCCGGCGCGCACCGCCGTCGGGACGGTCCTCGTCGAGGAGGTGGCCCATCTGCAGGCCGACCACTGGCAGGACGAGGCGGCGGCGGTCGCCGGCCTCAACCTCAGCCTCGGCTGCGCGCTCGCCGACCCGGCCGAGCTCGACGACTTCCTGCGCCTCGGCGCCGCCTGGCATTTCGACGGCGACGCCGCCGCGGCGCCGCCCCGCGCCGACGACAGCTACGACATGAGGTCCAGCGCATGACGACCATCACGCCCGAACCGCGGGTGCGCGTCCGGCCCGCCGCGGGGCGCCGCGTGCGCAGCCCCCTGGACGGGCGGCCGATCCCCGCGGAGGGCGCCGAGCTGCCGGACGACGCCTTCGTGCGCCGGCTGCTGGCGGCAGGCGACCTCGAGATCGCGCCGCCGGCCGAGGCCGCGCGCGCGCCGGACGCGGCGGCCGCCACCGGCGAGGGGGAGCGCCCCGCGGCCGCCGCGTCCCCCATCGGCACGCCGCGCCGGCGCGCGGACCGCGACTAGCGAGGGGCCAAGAGCCGCATGTCCGAGACGATCGCCCTCTCCTTCGAGGAGATCCCCTACGACTGGCGCGTGCCCGGCACCTATGTCGAGGTGCGGCCGAGCTACACCAACCTCGGCGTGCTCGGCTTCCCGGCCCGCGCCCTGCTGATCGGCCAGCAGCTCGCCGCCGGCACCGCCACGCCGGCCACGCCCTACCGCATCACCCGGCTCGACCAGGCGAAGCGGCTGTTCGGCGCGGGCTCGGTGGCGGCGGCCATGGCCGAGGCCTTCCTCGCCGCCAACACCACCTCCGACCTGACGATGATCGGCCTCGCCGACCCGGGGGATGGCGTCGCCGCGAGCGGCAGCCTCACGCTGTCCGGCACGCCGGGCGCCAGCGGCGTGCTCGCGCTCTACATCGCCGGGCGGCGCGTGCCGGTGACCGTGGCCGCCGGCGCCGCGCTCAACGACATCGCCGCGGCGATCCGCGCGGCGATCGCCGCCGATCCCGACCTGCCGGTGACCGCGAGCGGCACCCTCGCCACCGTCACGCTGACCGCGAAGCACGCCGGGGCGGTGGGGAACCAGATCGACGTGCGGCTCAACCGGCTGCCGGGCGAGGCGACGCCGCCCGGGCTCGCCGTCGCCATCACCCCGCTCTCGGGCGGCGCCGGGGCGCCGGACGTCGGCGCCGCGCTCGCCGCGATCGCCGCGGAGTGGTACACCGACATCGCCGTCGCCTGGACCGACAGCGCCAACCTCCTCGCGCTGACCAGCGAGCTCGCGGCCCGCTACGCCGCGATGGGCAGGCTCGACGCGCACGCCTATGCGGGCCTCGCCGGCAGCTTCGGGCAGCTCGCCGCCGCCGGCGCCGCCCTCAACAGCCCGCACCTGACGCTGATCGGCGCCAGGGCCTCGCCCAGCCCGCCCTGGGCCTGGGCGGCGGCGCTCTGCGGGGTGGCCACCTTCCACCTGGCCAACGACCCGGCGCGGCAGCTGCGCAGCCTGGCGCTGCCCGGCATCGCGGCGCCGGCGCAGGCCGACCGCTTCACCCCGACCGAGCAGGACCTGCTGCTGCGCGACGGGATCAGCACCTTCGACGTGGCGCGCGACGGCGCGGTGCGGCTGTCGCGCGTCATCACGACCTACCAGACCTCGCCGCTCGCGGTGGAGGACACCGCCTGGCTCGACGTGATGGTGCCGAAGACCCTCAGCCGCATCCGCTACGACTGGTCGGGCTACGTCTCGCTCACCTACGCGCGCCACAAGCTGGCCGACGACGGCAGCCCGGCGGCCGAGCACGCCGAGGCGGTGGTGACGCCGCGGCAGATGCACGGCGCCTGGGCGGCGCGCTGCAAGCTCTACGAGCGCCAGGGCTGGATCGAGGACGCGGAGCGCACCGTCGCCGAGAGCGTGTTCCAGCGCAGCGCCTCGGACCGCAACCGGCTCGAGGCGCGCCAGAAGGTGCGCGTGATCGGCAACCTGATGGTGCTCGCGGCGATGCTGCAGTTCGAGGCGTGAGCGCGACGGAGGAGGACCGGGGCCCATGCAGCTCCTCGGCATCGTGGACATCGTCTGGCAGGGGCGGCGCATCCCCGTCGAGAAGGGGGCGAAGCTCAAGCTCGGCGGCCTCAAGAACAACGCCATCCCCTACGGCCGCCAGGTCGGGCGGGCGCAGGAGTTCGAGCCCTCGGAGATCACGGCCACGACGCATCTCCGGCGCGGCCAGCGCTTCAGCGACCTCTACGCGGTGGACGAGGGCGAGCTGCAGGTGATCTGCGACACCGGCCAGACCTACGTCTTCGCCGACGCCTTCCTCACCGACCGTCCGGAGATGACCTCCGGCGAGGGCGGCAAGATCGAGCTGAAGTGGGCGGCCGGCGCGCCGGAGGAGCTGCTCAATGGCTGACATTCCGCCGGCCGCCGAGGCGGTGATCGAGCTCGGCGAGGACGGCCATCCGCTCGCCGCGCCGGCGGCGGAGACCGCGCCGGCGGCGGCGCCCGACGTGGTCGAGCTCGGCGAGGACGGAGAGGACGGCCAGGGCCTGCCGCGGCAGGCGGCGCGGCGCGCCGACGGCAGCATCGCCCTGGCCCTGCGCCATCCGGTGGTGCTGCGCTGGCGCACGGCCGGCACCGAGGCGGTGCGCGAGGAGCGCATCGAGCGCCTGGTGCTGCACCGGCTCACCGGCGCCGATCTGCGCGCCGTGACGGCGGCCAGCGAGGCGAACCGGGCGGTGGTGGCGATCGCCCGCTCCGCCCGCATCCCGGAGGGCAAGTTCGGCGCCATCTTCGACCGCATGGACGCCGCCGACCTCGACGCCGCCGCGCGGGTGCTCGAGCATTTTTTCGGGCCTGGCCGGAAGACTGGCCGCTGATCCTCGCCGCCCTCGGCGCCTACTACGGCTGGTCGCGCGCCGAGCTGGAGGGGCTGACGGACGAGGACGCCAGGTTCTGGCACGCGGCCGCGGCGGAACTGGAGCGGCGGCGCCGGCAGCAGGAGGCATGAGGCCATGGCGGCGGGACGGGAACTGACCGCGCGCTTCACGCTGCGGCTGGTGGACGGCCTCTCGGCCGGCCTCTCGGCGATCCAGCGCCGCTTCGAGCGCCTCTCCGCGGTGGCGCGGCGCATCGGCGCGATCGGCGCGATCGTGGGCGGGCTCTCCTTCGCCGGGCCGGCGCAGGGCGCGGCAGCCCTGGACACCGCGCTGCGCGACGTCGCCAACACCGCCGCCCTGACCGGGGCCGCGGCGGAACAGGCGATCGGGCGCTGGCAGCGCCGCTTCGAGGACCTGGCGCAGACCTATGCCCTGCGCGCGCTCGACATCGCCAACGCCGCCGGCATCCTGATCGCCAACGCGCTGCCCACCGAGCAGATCGAGCGCATCCTGCCCGCGCTGGCCGAGGTGGCGCAGGCGGAGCGGGTGTCGCTCGAGCACCTGGCCCGGCTCGGCGTCACCGCGCTGCAGACCTTCGAGATCGCCCCCGAGCGCATCCGGGAGGCGATGGCGATGATGATCCAGGCCGGCCGCGAGGGCTCCTTCGAGATGCGCGCGATGGCCGAGTACTTCCCGGTGCTCGGCGCCTCGGCGCGCAACCTCGGGCTGACCGGCGAGGCGGCGATCCGCACCCTCGCCACCGCGCTGCAGATCGCCCGCCGCGGCGCCGGCGACGAGGCGACGGCGGCCAACAACCTGCGCAACCTGCTGCAGAAGTTCACCGCGCCGGAGACGGTGCGGCACTTCCGCGAGTTCGGCGTCGACCTGCCCGGGCTGCTCGCCGACGCGGCGCGGCGCGGCATCAACCCGTTCGAGGCGCTGATCCAGGAAATCCGCAAGATCGCCGGCAACGACCCCTTCCGGATGAGCGAGCTGTTCGGCGACATGCAGGCGATCGAGGCCCTGCGCCCCCTGATCCAGTTCGTGCAGGACTACCTGCGGATCCGGGAGAGCGTCGCCGGCGCCACGCCGCAGATCATCGAGGACAGCCTCGCCCTGCGGATGGCCGGCGTCGCGGCCAACATGGTCCGCTTCGAGGAGGCGCTGACCCAGCTCGGCAACCGCCTCGGCGCCGGGCTCGCCGCGCAGCTCGGGCCGCTGGTGGCGCTGCTGTTCCGGCTGCGCGACCTGCTGCGCTGGCTCGACGACACCTATCCCGGGCTGGTCGACGGCGCGCTCGGCTGGGCCGGCGCCCTCGCCGTGACGGCCGGCGCGCTCGGCCTGCTGGTGCCGGTGCTCGGCGCGATCGCGAGCGGCCTCGGCCTGCTGGTCTCGCCGGGCGGGCTGCTGCTCGCCGCCGCCGCCGCCGCCGCCCTGCTCTGGCGCCACTGGGAGCGCGTCGGCGCGTTCTTCCGCGGCCTGTGGGAGCGGGTCGTCGGCGCCTTCCAGGGCTGGGTGGCCTGGCTGCGCGGCTGGATCGCCGGCGCGGTCGCCGACGCGGTGTGGCTCCTCCGCGGCACCTGGTGGGTGCTGACGACCTGGTTCAACACCCTCTGGGGCGTGGTGCGGAGCGCCTTCACCGCCTTCACCGCCTGGGTGGACGGCTGGACCGGCGGGGCGATGACGGCGGCGATCGAGGGCATCCTCCGCGCCTGGGAGCGCGTGGGCGCGTTCTTCCGCGGCCTGTGGGACGACGTCGTTGCCGCCTTCAGCGCCGTGTGGGAGCGCATCCGCCCCGCCATCGAGCAGATCGAGCGGGCGGCGCGGAGCCTGCAGGGCAGCGGCGCCGGCCCGGCGTTCCAGCCGGAGGCGCAGGCCGCGCGCCGCCAGAACTTCCGCGAGCGCGGCCGCGCCGGCGGATACTACCCGCCCGAGGCCGCCCTGCCGGCCCCGGCGGGCGGCGGGCGGGCCGCGGTCGGCGGCGAGATCGTCGTGCGCGCCGCGCCCGGCACCGAGGTGGTGGAGACGCGCAGCACCAACCCGGCGGTGCCGATCACGGTGGACCGCGGCCGCATCCTCGGCAGGCCCTGACCATGTCCGGCAGCCTCCTCGCCGCCTCCGGCCTGCTCGCCAACACCCCTCTCGGCGCCCTGCTCGACGGCCTCTTCCCCGCCTCCTTCCGCGGCGTCGCCTTCCACATGCCCGATGTCCGCCACGAGGTCGGGCGCCGCGTCGTGCGCTTCTTCTTCCCCGGCCTCGATGCGACGGTCCACGAGGACCTCGGCGCCCTCGACGGCGGCATCGCCGTCACCGGCCTCCTCCTCGGCGACGACTACGTCCGCCGCGCCGAGGCGCTGGCCGAGGCGTTCCGCACGCCGGGGCCGGGCACCCTGGTGCACCCCTGGCTCGGCGAGCTGCAGGTCGTGCTCGCCCGCCCGGCCCAGATCCTGTTCTCCGAGCGCGAGCTCCGCCTCGCCCGCTTCGACGCCCTGTTCGAGCCCTGGATCGAGCGCGTCCCGGCCCGGCTCGACACGCTGGGCGGGCTGCTCGCCGCGGTGGACGGGCTGCGCGCCGAGGCGCGCGCCCTGCTGCGCGCCGCCCTCGCGCCGGCCCTGCTGCCGCTCGCCGCCCTCGCCGCGGTGCAGGACTTCGCGACCGCGACCGGCGCCCTCTGGGCGCGCCTCGCCGCCGCCGGCCGCGGCTCGGGCGCGCTGCGCGCCGCGCTCGCCGCGCCGCTCGGCGGGCTCGGCGCGATCGGCGCGCTGGCGCTGGACGACGGCTACCCCGATGCGGTGGCGGCGCGGCTGTTCGCCGCCCCGGCGGCGCTTTCCGCCGCCGCCGCCCCGCCGCCCGCGCCCGCCATCGGCCCCGCCGCCGAGGCGCTCGCCGCGCCGCCCGCGCCGCGCGCCCGCGTGGCCGCCGCGGACGCCGCCCGCGTGCTGCTCGAGGCCGCCGCCGCGCTCGCGCCCGCCGCGGCGGACCAGGAGCCGGCCGCCAGCCTCGCCCTCGCCCTCGCCGCCGCCTCCCGCACCGAGGCCGCCGCCTGCGTCGCCGACCTCGCCTTCGAGAGCCGGCAGGAGGCGCTGGCCTGGCGCGCCCGCCTCGACGCGGCGCTCGCCGCCACCGCGACCGAGGCCGCACGCCAGGCCGCGACCGGACGGGTGGCCGCGCCCGGCGCGCTGTGGCGCGCCGCCACCGCCCTGCGCACCGCCCTCGCCGCCGACCTGAACGAGCGCATCGGCCGCCTGCCCGGCGTGGCGACGCTGCGCCTGCCCGCCGGCGCCGCGGCCATGCCGGCCTGGCTCGCCGCCCACCACCTGGCCGGCGACGATCCGGGCCGCGTCGTGGCCGTGCTCGAGGACCTGGTGCGCCGCAATCGCCTGCGCCTGCCCGGCGCGGTGGCGGGCGGCACGCGCCTCGAATACCTCGCGCCCGCAGGGCGGCCGGCATGAGCGGCGCGCGCGGCGATCACAGCGCCGGCGCGGGAGAGCGCCGGGAGTTCGCCCCCACCCGCCGCGTCGCGCTGAAGGTCGCAGGCCAGCAGTTCGACGCCTGGACCGAGGTCGAGATCGTCCGCGACCTCGCCGAGATCGCCGGCTCCTTCCTGCTCGAATACCACGACGCCGCGCGCAGCCGCGCCACGCTCCCGGCCGCGGCCGGCCCGGCGCCGGTCCCGGCGGCCCTCAAGCCCGGCCAGGCCGTGGTGCTGGCGATCGACGGCGAGCCGGTGCTCACCGGCTACCTCGACGAGGTCAAGCTCAGCATCAGCGGCGCCGAGCTGCGGGCGAGCGTGGCGGGGCGCGACCGCACCGGGGACCTGGTGGACTGCGCCGCCGCCCCCGACGGCCCGGCGGAGTACCGCGGCCTGACGGTGAGCGAGATCGCCCAGCGCCTCTGCGCCCCCTTCGGCATCGCGGTGCGCGCCGAGGTGGACGTCGGCCCGCCGCTGCCGCGCTTCGCGATCGACCCGGCGGAGACGGCGATGGCCGCGCTCGAGAAGGCGGCGCGGCAGCGGGCGCTGCTGGTCGTCTCCGACGGCACCGGCGGCCTGGTGCTGACCCGCTCCGGCGCGCGCCGCGGCCCGGCGCCGCTCGCGCTGCCCGGCACCGTGATGGAGGCGACGGCGCTGCTCTCCTGGAAGGGACGGTTCAGCGAGACCATCGTCAAGGGCCAGACCGAACGCGCCGCCGGCGGCCGCGGCGACGCCCCCGCCCTCAGCGCCACGGCGAGCCCGCTGACGCCGGAGATGCCGGCGCCGGCGCGCCTGCCCGGCGCCGGCGAGCGCGCGGGGGTGGTGATGACCGGCCGGGCGCGCGACGCCGCAGTGGACCGCCACCGGCCGCGCGTCGTCGTCGCCAAGACCCAGTCGGGCGGCGTCTCGGTGCAGCAGCAGGCCGAGTGGCTGATGCGCACCGCGCGCGCCGAGGCCGAGCGGCTGACCTACACCGTGGCCGACTGGCGCGCCGGCGAGGAGGATCGGCTCTGGCGCCCCAACGAGCTGGTGCTGGTGGACGACCCCTACGCCGGGATCCACGGCGACCGGCTGGTCGCCGCGGTCCGCTACGCCTACGGCGCGGAGGGCCACCGCACCACGCTGACGCTGGTGGGGCCGGAGGCCTTCGAGATCCTGCCGGAGGGCGCCGACCAGCGCCGCGCCCGCGCCCGGCCGGCGGCCGGCGGCGCGAGCACGGCGAGCGAGCTCACCGCCGCCCCGCCGCCCGCGGCGGGAGGCCGCTGAGATGGACGCGCTGACCGAGCTGGCGATGGCGCTGCGCGGCCTCGCCGTGCGCGGCCTGGTGGTGCGCGTGGCCGATGGCGGCCAGACGCAGACCGTGGATGTCGAGACCCACCAGGGCGTGGTGCGCTCGAGCGTCGAGGTGCTGCAGCCCTTCGGCCTCGGCTCGGTGCCCCAGGGCGAGGGGGCGCTCGCCGTGCTGCTCGCCCTCGGCGGCGATCCGGCCGACATGGTGGCGCTGCCCCTCGCCCACCCGAGCGTGCGCTTCGGCGCCCTCGCCCCGGGCGAGACGGTGCTCTACGACGCTGCCGGCAACCGCCTGCACTTCCGCAACGGCTCCCTCTGCGAGCTGAAGGTCGGCGCCAGGGTGCTGGTCTCGACCAGGCGGGTCGAGATCGAGGCGAGCGCCGAGGGGCTGCGGATCACCGGCGACGTCGAGATCGTCGGCAACCTGCGGGTGAGCGGCGAGGTCGAGGACCACGCCGGTTCCATGCAGGAGATGCGCGAGCGCTACAACGCGCACGGCCACCCGGGCGCCGGCCCGCCGCCGACGCCGCCGATGGACTGACGCCCGCGCCCGCGCGCGTCGCGCCGGATCCGCGCGCGCGCGAGGCTGCCGCGCCATGCCCGGCCCCGCCGTCCCCATCGCCGACCTGATGCTGCGCCACGATCCCGCCGCGCGCCGCTGCGACCTGGTGGTGCAGGACGGCGACCTGGCGCTGGACCGGACCGCGGCGACCGCCATGCTGGTCTCGCTCGGCAGCGACGGCCGCGCCCGCGCCGACGACGCGCTGCCCGACGAGCCCTCGGCCACGCCCGCCGCGGACGCGGCCGAGCCCGCCGCGCTCGCGCCGCGCCGCGGCTGGTGCGGCGACGCGCTCGACCGGCGCGGCCGGCGCATCGGCTGCCGCCTCTGGCTGCTCGAGCGCGCCAAGGGCGGCGAGCAGACGCGCCGCCGCGCCGAAGCCTACGCGGCCGAGGGGCTCGACTGGCTGCGCGCCGAGCGCGGCCTGGCGCTTGCGCTCGCCGTGGACTGGGCGCGCCCCGGCCTGCTCGCCATCACCGCCCGCGCCGGCACCGGCCCCGGCGCGGCGCGGATCACGATCCGCCGCCCCGTCGCCGCCCCCGCCACGGCCGCGGAGGCCGGCGCGTGACCTGGCCGATCCCCGAGCCGGCGGCCATCGCCGAGCGCGTCGGCGCCGCGATCGAGCAGGCCTTCGAGGCCGGCGAGACGCGGGTGGACGCGCGCTCGCCGAACACCGTGCTCGGCGTGCTGGCGCGCGTCTTCGCCATGGCGGTGTTCGACCTCTGGCTCCACCAGCGGGCGCTGGCCGAGGACCTGATGCCCGACACGGCGACCGGCGAGGCGCTGCAGCGCCACGCCGACGTCTGGGGGATCGCGCGCCTGCCCGCCGCCGCGGCGGTGGGCCAGGCCGTGTTCACCGGCGCCGACGGCACCGCCCTGCCGGTGGGGATCGCGCTGCGCGCCCCCTCCGGCGCGCTTTACCTGACGACAGAGGCGGCGACGATCGGGGGCGGCACCGCCACCGTCGCGGTCCGGGCGGCGGCGGCCGGGGCCGCCGGCAACCTCGCCGAGGGCACGGCGCTGAGCCTCGTCTCGCCCGTCGCCGGGCTCGCCCCGCAGACCGCGGTGGTGGCCGCGGGCGGCCTCAGCGGCGGCGCCGACGCCGAGGACGACGAGGCGCTGCGCGCCCGGCTGCTGGCGCGGATCCGCCAGCCGCCGCACGGCGGCGCGGCCTTCGACTACGAGGCCTGGGCCCGCGCCGCCTCGCCCGAGGTGGCGCACGTCGCCGTCCACCCGTCCTGGGCGGGCCCGGGCGGCGTCGGCGTGGTGGTGGGCATGCGCGGCCCGCGCGCGCCGACCGCGGCCGAGCTGGACATGGTGGCGGCGGCGCTCGCGCCGCTGCGCCCGGTGACGGCGCAGGTGACGGTGCTGGCGGCGGTGCCGCTGCCCGTGGACGTCACCCTGGTGCTCGATCCCGACACGGTGCAGACCCGCGCCGCGGTGCAGGCCGCGCTCGAGACCCACTTCGCGCGCGACGCCCGCATCGGGGCGCGGCTCGCCCGCTCCCGCCTCTCCGAGGCGATCAGCGCCGCCGCCGGCGAGTACAGCCACCAGCTGATCGCCCCCGCCGCCGACGTCGAGCCGGGCCCGACCGAGCTGCCCGTGCTCGGCACGCTGACCTTCCAGAGCCCGGCCTAGGAGGGAGCGAGCCTTGGCCCACGTCTACGCCGACCGCGTCAAGGAGGTGACCGCCAGCACCGGCCCGGGCGCCCTCACGCTCGGCGGCGCCGCGCCGGGCGGGTTCGCCACCTTCGCCGCCGTCATGGCGATCGGCGACACCACCGACGTCTGCATCGAGGACCCGGCGAGCGGGGAGTGGGAGGTCTGCCAGGCGACGCTGGTCGGGCCGACGACGCTGCAGCGCGGGGCGATCCACAGCAGCAGCAGCGGCGGGGGGCGCGTTTCCTTCAGCGGCGGGACGAAGCACGTCTTCATCACCCTGCCCGCGGCCGCGGCGATGCGGCGGAGCGAGATCCAGGCGGCGCTCGACGGCAAGGCCGCCGCCGGCGTGGCCGACGAGGCCACCGCCGCGGCCCGGGTGTTCCGGGTGACGGTCGGGATCGCGGGCAAGCCGGCGGACGGCGAGCTGATCCCGCTGTTCGTCGCGCCTGTCGACCTCACCCTGCCGGCGGGCCTCTCCGGCAGCGTCACGGTCGGCAGTGCCACCGCCCCGGCGGTGTGTTCGGCCACTGCGGCGACGGCGGCGACCGCCAACAGCGTGTTCCAGCTCCGCGCCGGGGCGACGCCGATCGCGAATGCGACCCTGACCTTTGCCGCCGCCGCCACCACCGCGACCCGCGGCGGCAACGCGCAGACCGCGATCCCGGCCGGCACGACGGTCTACCTGGCGTGCCCGGCCACCGCTGATGCGACGCTCGCCGACCTCGCCGTCACCCTGGCCTTCCTCCGTGGGAGCTGACCTATGGCCTACCTGTTCGGCGACGGCTTCGACGTCTACAGCACCACCAGCGACCTGCTGACGGCTTGGGACAGCATCTTCCAGGACGGCCACACCGGCAACATCGTCCTGCCGGCCTCCGCCACCGCCTTTGGCCTCGGCGGTGCGGTGGCGACCATCGCAAACCTCGGCGGCTTCAGGCTGACTCGAGCACTGGGGCAGAATGTTGGTACCCTCTATGTCAATCTCCGCCTCAAGCGGACCACCTCCTCCTCCCACTACTTCTACCTCCAGCTGCTGGACGGCGCTGCGGCGCAGGCAACGGTGCGTTGGAACGATGACGGCTCGCTCACCGTCCACACCGGCGGTGCGACTGGCACGCAGCGGGGCCAGGCCACCGGCGCCACCGCCCAGAACGTCTGGGACTCTTGGCAGATCAAGGCGGTGGTCCACGACACCGCCGGCAGCGTCGAGGTGCGCAAGAACGGCAGCGCTACCCCGACCCTGCTGGTCGGTGGTGTCAATACCCGTGGCGGCAGCACCAACGCCTACGCCAACGGGCTCGTGCTCGGCACCAACAACGGCGGGGCGGTGTCGCATTGCGACGACCTGCTGGTGTGGTCCGGCAGCGGCGCAGCGCCCAACGACTGGCTCGGCGACGTGCGGGCGGTGACGCTCGCCCCAGCCAGCACCGTGCAGGCGCAGTTCACGCCCGGCCCGGCCGCGATCGGCAACATCACCCAGACCACGACGCGCAGCGAGAACGCCAACACCATCGCTGCCTTCCTCTACCAGTCGCCGGCGCAGGGGCATGCGAGCAGCATCGGCGTAACGCTGACCTCCACCATCACCGGCAGTCTCAACGCCGCGCTCTACGCCGACAACAACGGCGCCCCCGGCGCCCTGATCGCCCAGGGATCGGGCGTCACCAACCCCACTGCCGGGCTGGTGACGATCCCGTTGCAGGGCGCACCGGTGACGGTGCCGCAGGGGCCGGTGTGGGTAGCGCTGTGGGCCAGCGCCAACTGCACCTTCGCGGCCGGCGCCAGCGGCACACGCGCCGGCCAGTCGCTGACCTACGGCGCGAGCTTCCCCAACCCGATGGTGCCGGGAACGCCAGGATCGGCGGCGCAGCCTGTGCTGGCGCTGGCGCTCGCCAACCCGGTCCAGCATTCGCTGCTGCGCCATCCGACGGACGGCGATGCCGGCTACGTCTACGCGGCGACGGTTGGCGCCCAGGACCTCTACGGGGTGGAGACGCTGGCCAGCAAGGGGGTCGCGCCGGCCTCGATCGTCGGGGTGGCGCCGTTCGTGGTCGCCAAGCGTTCCGACAGCGGTACACGCACGCTGCAGGTGATCGCCAAGTCCGGTGGTGTCGAGGCGGCGGCGGCGGGCAGCGACGCGGTGTCGCTCTCCTACCAGCGCCTGGTGGGGTTCCTGGGCACAGACCCGGCGACTTCGGCGGCGTGGACGCCGAGTGCTGTGGACGCGCTGCAGCTCGGCCCCAAGATCAGCGCCTAGCCGATGCCGTTCGCCACCTGGGACCCGGGCCAGCTCAGCGCCGTCACGCTGAGCAACGGCAACCTGACGGCGACCGCGAGCGGCGCCGGCGGCGTGCGCGGCCAGGGCACCAACCGCAGCGGCAAGTGGTACTGGGAGATCACGCTGCCGACCTGGGCCAACGCCAACACCAGGGTCGGCGCCTGCACGGCGGCGGCGACGGTCGGCAGTTTCGGCGCCAGCACGCCGCCCGCCTTCGCCGTGACGGTGCGTCGCGACGGCGGCATCTATCTGGGGAGCGCGAGCACCGGCCTCTCGCTGGGGGCGCGGGCCAATGGCGACGTGATCGGCATCGCCCTCGACCTCGACGCCGGCAAGGTGTGGTTCCGCGCCGGGGCGAGCGGCAACTGGAACGGCTCGACCGCGCACAACCCGGCCACCGGCCAGGGCGGGGTGTCGCTGGCGAGCCTCGGCTATGGCGGCGGGGCCAACTGGTATCCGATGGCGGGCTTCGGCGCCGCCAACGACCAGGCCGTGGCCAACTTCGGCGCCAGCGCATTGGTCGGCGCCGTGCCGGGCGGCTTCACCGCCGGCTGGACCACCGATACTGCCATCACCCACGCAGTGGCCAGCACCGCCGGCGCCGAGGTGTGGGCGCGCGATCCCGGCACGCTGCGGATGGATGCCGCCGGCGCCGAGGTGTGGTTCTTCAACCGCACCGAGATGCTGGTCACGGCGGCCGGCGCCGAGGTGTGGTTCGTCGGCTCCGCCGTCGCCCTCCGTCGTCGCCGTGTGGTCGCGCTCCTGCAGTAGGGGCCCGCCATGACGCCCGCCACCTGGCCCGTCGCCACCGCCCCCTTCGCCACCGCACCGGCCGGCGCGGCGGCCGCCCCCGGCCCCGAGCCGGGCGCCGGGCCAGAGACGCGCCTGCGCAGCGCCGAGGACGTCCTCGCCGAGCTGCTGGCGCTGCTGCCCTCGGGCTGGGCCTGGCCGCGCGAGGCCGACAGCGCGCTCGCCCGCCTGCTGCGGGGGGCGGCGGCGGAGATCGCCCGCATCGAGGCCGCCGCCGCGGCGCTGCTGGCGCAGGTGGACCTGCGGGCGGCGGACGCGCTGCTGCCGGACTACGAGCGGGTGCTCGGCCCCGACCCGTGCGGCCGCGACCTGCTCCTGACCGGCCTCGACGAACGCCGCCGCGCCGCGCACCAGCGCTGGACCGCCGGCGGGCTGCAGACGCCCGCCTACTTCGAGGCGATCGCGGCGCAGCTCGGCGTGCCGGAGGCCCGGGTCGAGGAGAGCCGCCCGTTCGTCTGCGGCGGCGCCGAGGCCGGCATGGAGCTCGTCCCGCCCGCGGAGGTCTTCGTCTGGCGGATGCACCTGCCGCCGACGCGGGTGATCGAGTTCGAGGCCGGCGGCGCCGAAGCCGGCGCGCCGCTCGGCGAGATCGTGCCCGCGCTGGTGGAGTGCGTGATCCGCCGCCTCGCCCCCGCCCACACCACGCCCGTCTTCTCCTACCCGGAGGCTGCCTGATGGACCGGATCAACGGCGCCAACACCGTGGACATCGGCGGGGGCCGCAGGGGCTTCCGCGACCGCAACCTCCTCGCCGGCCTCAGCGGGACGCAGGTCACCGCCGCGTTCCTGAACGGGCTGCAGGAGGAGGTGCTCGGCGTCATCGAGGGAGCGGGGCTGACGCCGAACGAGGCCAATTGGGGCCAGCTGCTGGCCGCGATCCAGGGCCTGGTCGCGGCCGGTGCGGCGAGCGCGGTGGCCGCCGCCCTGAACACGCCGCAATTGCTCACCGCCGCCGGGTACAAGGTGTTCCCGGGCGGGCTGATCCTGCAGTGGGCGAGCACGGCGGTGCCGGACTGGGGCGCCGGCACCGGCGAGGCGGCGGGGACGCTCGCCTGGCCCATCGTCTTCCCCGCCGCCTGCCTGGCGGCCTTCGTCTCGCTGCAGGACGATGCTGCGAGTGAGGGGAAGTCCGTGGCGCGCGTGACGACCAAGACCGCGTCCGGGATCACGTGGCGGCTGCAAGAGTGGGCCGATAGCATCAATCCCACGACCCTATGGGCACTCGGGATCGGGGTTTAGGGGGCAAGACGATGGCTGTGCTCTTCTCTGCCGCGACCCGCGGCTTCTACGACCCGCAGCTGCATGCCCCGGCCAGCGTGCCGGAGGATGCGGTGCCGATCTCGCGCGAGGAGCATGCCGCCCTGCTCGCGGGGCAGGCCGCCGGCAAGCGCATCATCCCCGGGGCGGACGGGCGGCCGGAGCTCGCCGACCCGCCCGCGCCGCCGCCCCCGCCGCCGGTGCGCCGCCTCGCGCCGCTTGCCTTCCGCCGGCGCTTCCCGCCGGCTACGCGCGCCGCGATCACCCTCGCCGCCGCGCAGGCGCTGGCCGCCGGCGACCCGACGCTGCAGGTGTTCCTCGACGACCTGGCCGCGAGCCGCTTCGTGGACCTCGACGCCCCGGAGACCCGGGCCGGGGTGGCGGCCATGGTCGCCGCCGGGCTCCTGACCGAGAGCGAGGCCGCGGCGGTGCTCGCCGACGGCACCCCGGACGAGGCCGCCGGCAGCCCGGCATGAGCGCCTGGGACCTGGCGCGGCGCGGCGATGGACCTCGCGCTCCGCTGGAAGGAGCGCGACCACGGTCGGCGGGCCTGGGAATGGCACGCCGCCCGCGGCCTGCTGCCGGGGGACTGATCGGCGGGCGCGTGCCGCCGGCCGGCCGTGTCAGCCGGTGGCAGGACATTTGTCCTAACTAGGACTGGGAGAAATGTCCTAAATACCGCTTAGGAACACCCCCGCCAATTCCAAATCTGATGGCACGGCGTCCAAATTCGCCTGTCACGCTACACCCTCCCCGGCGGCCCGGCGGGGCTGCTAGGGTGCCGCAATGTCCTCCCCGCTCGGCACCCCCCGGGTGCGCCCGCCGCGCCTCGTCCCGCAGACCGGTCCGGCGCTCTGGCAGGCCGGCGAGCTGTCGCCTTCGGACTGGATGATCCCGCTCGGCCAGGAGGCGGAGGCGGAGCTGGACGCGGCGATCACCGCGCTCGGCGGCCGGCGTCCGGAGCGCGCGGCCGAGGTGCCGCTGCCGACCCTCTCCCCGGTGATCGCCGACCTCCGCGCGCGGCTCGAGCACGGGCGCGGCTTCGCCCTGCTGCGCGGCCTGCCCTTCGACCGCCACGGCACGGCCGGGGCGGAGGCGCTGCTGCTCGCGCTCGGCCTGCACCTCGGCATCCCCCTGCCGCAGGATGCGGCGGAGCCCGGCGGCCCGGTGACGCATCTGGCGAGCGCGCCGATCGGGGGCGCGACGGCCGCGCCGTTCCACGCCGATCCCTGCGACGCGGTGCTGCTGCTCTGCCTGCGCCAGCCTCCCGCCTCCGGCGCTTCGGCCCTGATCTCGGCCATGGCGGTGCACAACGCGCTGCTTAAGCGCGACCGCGCGGCGCTGGAAGCGCTGTACCAGCCGCTGCCGCATCGCGAGGCCGATGGCTCAGTGGCGGCGCGGCCGGTGTTCAGCGTGACGGGCGGGGCGTTCAGCGCACGCTACAACCGCGCCGCGATCGAGGACGCGGCAGCGACGCCGGGCGTTGCTCCGCTGGAGCCGGCGCAGCGCGCCGCGCTCGACGCACTGGACGCGGCGTGCACCGATCCGGCGCTGGCGCTGCGCATGGAGACGCGGCCCGGCGACCTGCTCTGCTTCAATCCCCAGCTCGTCTGGAAGCGCCGTTCGCCGCCGGCGGCGGGCCCGGCGGAGGCGCCCGACCGCACCCGGGAGTTCCTCCGGCTGCGCCTGCTGACGGCCAACTCGCGCACCGCAGCCGCCGCGGCGGCCCCGTCGGTGCCGCCGCCTGCCCCTTGGCAGGGCTAGCGCGCCAGCCTACCCGCGATCGTCCCGGCCGCGGACCGCCAGCCGGACGCCAGGGTGTGGATCGTCGGCGTGAACGGGACCGGCTCCGAGGCGCCTGGGCGAGGACCGCCGGCAGGACGGGCGGGCATCAGCCGCTGCCCGCGGCGCGAGCGGCCGCGCCGCCCCTCCGGCACGGGAGCGTCAGGCGCGGGCGGCGGCCCGATCGGGCTGCGCGAGCGCCGCGAACAGCGCGGCGCGCACGGCGGACACGGCGCGGCTCGGGGCGCTGGCCTCGGCGGCCTGCGGCGGCTCGGCCGCGGCCACCGTCGCTTCGGTCTGTGGGGAGGGGCTCTCGACCGCAACGGACACCGTCGGCGGCGCGTCCGCGGACCCGGTCGGCGGGTCCATGGCGGCCGCCACCGGCAGGGCGGTTTCGGGCGACGCGGTGATCTCGTGCGACGGCGACCGCGGACTGGACGGCTCGTCGCGGTAGAGCTCCAGCACCCGCCCCACCGCCGCAAGCCGGCGGAAGGTCGTGGTGGCGCGCAACTCGGCGCAGAGTCGCATCTCCTCGGCCCGGAGGGTGGCCAGGAGGTCGCTGCCCATAGCCGGCTCCTTCTAAACCAAGGGTGGAAACCTAACGAGAGATATATACCATTAGGAAGGTGATCCGACAATCGGATTCCAGCGCTCCGGCCGCCGCCGCGCCCCTGCATCCCTTCCCGGACGCCGCGCGGCCGCCCGCTCCGGCTCAGAACGATCCGCCGGTCCTGAAGCCGCCGCCGCGGATGGTGCCGCCGGTGCGGAAGCCGCCCCGTCCGCCGAAGCTTCCGCCGCCCGTGCCGCCCGGCGAGGCGCCGCCGCCTTGCGGGATGCGGTGCTGGTCCATGCGGTCCCAGAAGCCGTCGCGGCTCAGCGCGCCGCGCAGCAGCTCGCTCAGCAGCATGCCGACCAGGGCGCCGTCGCCGAAGCTCCAGCGATCCTGGGCGTAGCCGCGCCGGCGCATCTCCTGGCGGATGGCGAGCAGCTCCTCGACCCGCCGCCGCGCGGCCTCGGCCTCGGTCCGCCGTTCGCCGAGGCGGCGTTCGACCTCCGCCCGCTCCGCCGCGGCGCGCTCCATGCGGGCGACCACCGCGTCGTCCTGCGGCGTCGGCGTGCGCGCGGCGGCCTCGCGCAGCTCGCGCACGCTGGCGTGGGCGAGGGCGGCCTCGAGCGCCGCGACGGCCCCGCGCGTGGCGGCGTCCTCGCCGGCGGTCAGCGCGGCGCGGCGGCGCTCGGTCTCCTCGAGCGCGGCGTGCGCGGCCTCCACCGCGTCCTCCGCGCGCTCGAGCGCCTGGCGCAGCGCCTCCGGCACCGTCGCGGCGCCCGCCGCCGCCGCGCGTTCGTATTCGGCGAGGTCGGCCGCCGCCGCCTCGGCGGCGTCGCGCATCCGCGCGGCGTGCTCGGCGAGGCGTTCGGGCAGCTCGGTCAGGAGCGCGTAGCTGCGCCGCGCGGACTCGTAGCGCGCGACGCGCGCGACCCAGCCGTCGAGCAGCCGCGCGATCGGGCCGGCGCGGTAGGCGGGCGTGCCGTAGCCGCGTCGCCAGAGGTAGAGGAAGAGCGGATCGGCCTCGTAGGGCCTGCCCTTCTCCTCGCGGTCGCGGCGCGCGAAGGCGGCCTTCCGGTCGGCGTGCCGGGCGACCTGCGCGGCCTCGATGGCCGCGTCGCGGCGGCGGCGCCATTCAGGGTCGGCGGCGGCAAGCCGCGCGCGCGTCTCCTCGAGCGCCCGCTCGGCCGCCGCCTCCGCCTCGTCCAGCCGCGCCGCCGCCCGGTCGCGCGCCGCGTTCGCCGCCAGCAGCGCGGCCTGGCGCTCGGCGAGCTCGGCCTCGAACGCGGTCCGGGCCTGCGTGCCCCGTTCGATCAGCGCGCGCGCCCTCCGCCCGGCCTCGTCGAGCCGTTCGAGCACCACGCCGCCGTCCGCGCCCCGCCGCAGGGCGTCGAGCCGCATCCGCGCGAGTTCGCGCAGCGCCTCGGCCTCCTCGCCGCGCAGCGCGTCGCGCCGGGCGGCGAGGCTGTCGGCTTCCTCCTGCACGGCCCGCGCCTCGCGCTCGGCGCGGGCGAGGCGCTCGTCCACGCCCTGCATGAGGTCGCCGCCGGTGAACGCGCCGTCGCCGCGGTCGGCGCCCCGTCGGCCGCCGCCACGGATCGCGCTGCCCCGCCAGTCCATCGTCACCACCGCAGGATCGCGCCCCCCGTCGTGTCCACGCTCCACTCCGGCCGCAGCGCGCCGGCGCGCTTCACGCCGACCACCGGCCGGTCGATCACGCCGTCGGCGAGCTTGTCCTGGCGCACGCGCTCGAACTCCTCGGGCGTCACCCGCAGGCCCCAGCGCGAGACGGTGGCGCGGTGCCCGTCCTCCTCGCTCGTCACCGGCACCTCCACCGGTCGCCCGTCGCGGTCCACCGCCTCGACGATCAGGTAGAAGTTGCGCGCCCGCGGGTTGTCCTCCGGCACGCGCCAGACGCCGGAGGGCTCGCCGGGCCGGCTGACGATGCGCACCGTGTAGGCGAGGGAGGCCTGCTGGCGCAGCGCCTGGAGCTGCGCGAGGCGCGCGCGGGCGTCCGCGGCCGCGCCGGCGCGGGCCGCCGCCTCGCCCTCCGCGACCAGGCGGTCGGCCTCGGCGCGCGCCTCCGGCGCCTCGGTGGCGGCGAGCACCCGCTCGCGCTCGGCGCGCAGGGCGCCGGGCAGGCCGGTCTCGAGCTCGGCCTGGAGGGCGACGCGGGCGCGCTCGGCCGGCAGGCGGATGCCGAACCACCAGCCGCCGCCAAGGAGGAGCAGGGCGCCGAGGGCGAACAGCGCCGCGCGCCCCCAGCGCGCGCGCGTCGCCCAGAGGGTCGCGAGGCTGCGCTGGAAGGAGGGCGGCGTCGGCCGGTAGGCGAAGCGCTGCTGCTCGAGCGCGGCGACGCCTTGGTCGAGGATGCGCTCCGGAACCTCGATGCCCTGGGTGGCGTAGATCTCGCGCAGGCGCTGCTTGAGGCGCGCGCGGCGCGCGTCGCCCTGCAGCTCGCGCTCGACCAGGGTCTCGGCGTGGCGGAGCGTGTCCACCACGTCCATCGCGAGCATGGTCTCGTCGAGCGCGGGGGGCGGCGGCTCCCCGGGAGGGCGGGGCGGGGCGGCATCGGGCCGCGCCGGCGCCGCGGGGGCGTCAGGCGGCATGCGTCGGACCGGGTGCCCCCGCGGCCGCGGCGGGCGCCGGCGGCAGGGCGGCCGCCTCCTGCGCCAGGCGCGCCATGCGCCGCTTCGCGTCCTCGACGCTGCGGCGGATCTCCTCGCTGTTCTCGGTGGCGAGCCGGCGCATCTCGGCGATGATCTCGCGCGAGCGTTCCTGGTAATTGACGACGCTGTCCACGAGCCTCTTCACCGCCTCGGCGCGGATCGTCGGGCCGTAGCCGGCGCGCAGCGCCTCCTCCTGCACCTTGCCGCCGATCTCGGCCAGCGTCTCCAGGCTCCGCTCCACGCCCGCCTTCATGCCCTCCAGCGTGCGCGTGCTCTCGTGCAGGCCGTGCATGCCGGTGAAGCTCGCGGTCAGCGCGGTCAGCACCGCCTCGTTGGTGGAGAAGAAGCTGACCGACTGCTGGTAGACGCGCTCCTTCGCGCTGGTGATCTGCACCAGGCGGGCCATGATGACCTCGGAGGTGTTGTAGGAGACGGTTAGGTTGTCGGCGAGGTCCTTGACGATCTGGTAGCGCGCCTCCTCCTGCTGGAGCGCGCGCAGCGCCTCGTCGCGCGCGAGCTCGAGCCGGGCGCGGGCGGCGGGGTCCGCGGGGGTGGCGTTCTCGACCGCGGCGGAGGCCGCTTCCATCGCGCGCCGCCGTTCCTCGAGGTGGCGCTCGGCGGCGTGCAGCAGCTCGAGCGCCATCACCTCCGCCTCCTTCAGCGCGCCGCGGAAGTCGCGGTAGGCCTCGAGGATGGCGCGCTCGCGCTCGATGTTCTCCTTGGTGTCGCGGGAAACGTCGAGGTAGGCGGCGCGGATGCGGTCGAAGCGCTGGGCGATGTCGCCGCGCCTGGCCTTCTGCCAGATGTTGGACAGGCGCTCGAGGGTGGAGATGCGGCCGTCCTCGATCTGGCGCACCATGGTCCGCGCGTCGTCGCGGATCGAGTTGAAGCTCTCGGTGATGGTCTCGTAGCGGCTGCCGATCTCCATCGCGCGGATCTGCTCGCGCACCACCTCGTTGAAGACGGTGGCCTGGTTGAGCACGCGCGCGATCAGCGCGACACGGTTCGGGTCGAGCTCGCCGATGCGCGAGAGCAGGCCGGTGATCGGGCTCTCCCGGGCCGAGGGCTCGGGCAGCGGCAGGCCGAGGTCGCGCAGCGCGCCCATCGCCCTGTCGAGGTAGCGCATCGGCTGCGCGATGGCCGACTGGTGCTGCTGCCGCATCTCTCGCCCTCTCCTTCGCCGCCGCCGCGGCCTGGCGGGGCGGAAGATGGGGGCGAGGCACGGGGGCCCGCCATCGCCCGGGCTGCGGGCGGCCGCGGTCGCGCATCACGACGCGGTGAGGCGCGGGCGGCGGGCGCCGGAGGCCGGCGCCGGCGGGACGGGTCGAGCGGCACCGCGCCGGCCGACGGGCGCCCGGGAGCGGGCGGAACGGCCGGGCGGCGTCCGGCCGCGCCGTCACCACGGGCTCCGGAACGGCCTGCCCAGCGTGCGCGCGACCTCGTAGCGGTTCAGGCCGATGTCCCGCAGTTCGCGGTCGGACAGGGCGGCGAGCTCGTGAGCCTCGGTCATGCGCCGCCGCCATCGGAGGAACAGCGTTGCCGGAAGGCGCAGGAGCGATGCGAACCGTCCGCCGAGGGGCCGGCAGCTAGGCCTGCCCGCCGGCGTCGCGGGCACGGCGGAGGCCGCGCCGGCACCCCGGCTGCATCGTTCGAGGTCGCAGGAGGGCGCGATGTCGCGACGGCCGATGTGCATGGCGCTCCCCTATGCGCGCCAGAAGGGCTTGGACGCCTCGCGCGCCGCGTCGTGGCGGCTGATGCCGATGTCCCTGAGCGCGGCGTCGGTCAGCGCGGCGAGGCGGCGGCGCTGCCGCGCGCGCTCCAGCCACAGCCCGAGGGTCCGCGACGCGCGCTCGATCGCGAGGGCGACGCCGGCGGTTCCCTCCGGGCGGCGCCGGGGCACGCCGGTCGCGATGCCGTTGGCGTCCGCCGGGGCGGCGAGGCGCGCGGCGACCGGTTCGGCACGCGGGAGGGCGGGGGCCCGGGCCGCAGGCACCCCCATCCGCGGATCGGACGGGCGCGGGTGTGGGCCCGCCGGCCCGGCGCGGCAAGCGCCCGCGATCGGGAGGTCCGGTTCGGCCTCGCGGGCGAGGGCGCGGCGGCGGGCGGGCCGGAGGTCGGTCTCGGTCGTCATGGTCGCATCTCCGGTCTGGCAGCGATGCGAGCCTGCACGGCGCGCGCGGCCGTCGCGACCGAGACCTCCTCAAGTGCGATGAGCGTCGTTCACCAGCCCGCCGCGACGCCCGCGGTCGCGAGGAGCGCGCCGGGAACAGGTCAGTCATGCTGCCCTTGGCGTGGAGCGGCACCGGCCTTTCTGGTTGCAATGCAGCAAAGAGGCGACCGGCATGATGCGCAGGCAGTTGCCGCCGCTCGCGGCGCTCCGGGTGTTCGAGGCGGCGGGCCGGCGCGGCGGCTTCACCGCCGCGGCCGAGGAACTCGGCGTCACGCCGAGCGCCGTCAGCCACGCCGTGCGCACGCTGGAGGACCATCTCGGCCTGCCGCTGTTCCGGCGCGATCCGCGCGGCCTCGCGCTGACGCCGGCGGGCGAGGCGCTGCTGGCCGAGGCGAGCCGGGCCTTCGACGCGCTCGCGGGCACGGTCGGGCGGCTCGTCGCGGCGCGGCACGAGGCGGGGCTCCGCATCAGCGTGGCGCCGACCTTCGCCGCGCGCTGGCTGCTGCCGCGCCTGCCGGCGCTGCGGCGGCGGCATCCGGCCCTGGCGATCAGCATCACCACCGAGCAGGACTGGGTGGATCTCGGCGACGGGCGCCGCGACCTGGCCATCCGCATGGCGCGGGAGCCGTCGGGGCCGGGCGAGTGGCACCGGCTGGTGCAGGAGCGCCTGGTCCCGGTCGCGGCGCCCGCGTTCGCCGGGCTGTCGCTCGAGGCGGCGCTGGCGCGGCTGCCGGCGATCCACCTGACCACGGTGAGCGAGGACTGGGCGGCCTGGGCGTCGCGGACGGGAATGGCGGCGCCGCCCGATCCGAGGAGGGGGCTGCGCTTCGACACGGCGCACATGGGGCTCGAGGCGGCGGCGCAGGGCCTCGGCGTGGCGCTCGGGCGCCTGCCGGCCTGCGCCGCGGACCTCGGCGCGCGCCGCGTGGTCGCGCTCGGGCCGGCGGTGGCGAGCGGGACGGCCTACTGGCTGGTCACCCGCCCGGGCCTGCTGCGCCAGCGCGACGGCCGCCTGCTCGCCGCCTGGCTGCGGGAGGAGCTGGCGGACCCGGCCGAGGCGCCGCAGGCGGAGCCGGCCGCGTGACCGCGCCCCTCACCGAACCGCCGGCCGCGACGCCGCCCGCGCCACCGCGGCGAGCGAGGAGCCCTGCACCACGATGCTGAACACGACCACGGCGTAGGTCGCGGCGAGCAGCGCCGGCTTGGCCTCCACCTCCGGCAGGGAAAGGGCGAGCGCGACCGAGATCCCGCCGCGCAGCCCGCCCCAGGTGAGGAGCCGCACCGTGCCCGGGCCGAAGTCGAGCCAGGGGCGCAGCGCGACGACCGGGCCCGACACCGCGGCCAGGCGGCCGAGCAGGGCGAGCGGGATCGCCGCGGCGGCGAGGCCGGCGAAGCCCGGGTCGAAGCGCAGCACCAGGACCTCCAGCCCGATCAGCAGGAACAGGACCGAGTTCAGCACCTCGTCGAGCAGCGTCCAGAAGCCGAAGACGTGGCGTTGCGTGTCCTCGCTCATCGCGTCCTGCGGGCCGCGGTGGCCGACCAGCAGGCCTGCGACCACCACCGCGATCGGGCCCGACAGGTGCAGCGCCTGCGCGAGTGCGTAGGTGCCGGTGACGAGGCCGAGGGTGATCAGCGCCTCGATCGGGTAGTCGTCCACCTGCCGCATCATGCGGTAGGCGAGCCAGCCGGCGGCGGCGCCGAGCGCCGCGCCGCCGCCCGCCTCCACCACGAAGAGCCGGGCGATGCCGAGCGGCGTCGCCGCGTCGTGCTCGGGGCCGGTGCCGATGGCGATGGCGAGGAGGACGGTGAAGAGGACGACGCCGACGCCGTCGTTGAACAGGCTCTCGCCCTTCATCTCGGTCTCGAGCGCGGCCGGCACGCGCACGACCTTCAGCGTCGAGAGCACGGCGACCGGATCGGTCGGGCTGATCAGCGCGCCGAAGACGAGCGCCCAGGGGAGCGGGATCGGGATGCCGAGCGGCGCCGAGAGCAGCCAGATGCCCACCCCGACCACCGCGGTCGAGACGACGACGCCGACCGAGGCCATCAGCGCCACCGATCCGGCGCGACCGCGCAGCTCCTCCAGGTCCACGTGCAGCGCACCGGCGAACAGGAGGAAGGCGAGCATCCCCTCCATCACCGTCGCCGTGAAGTCTATCTGACGCAGCGCCCCGGTGAGCGCCTCGTAGAGCTGCTCCTCGGGCACCGCGAGCTCGAACAGCACCAGGACGAGGGAGGATGCGAGGCCGATGACCAGCAGGCCGATGGTGTGGGGCAGCCGCACGTAGCGGTAATTCAGCCAGGCGAAGGCGGCCGAGAGGGTCAGCAGCAGGGCGCCCAGCTCGAACAGCGAGAGCATCGGTGGTCCCCCGGGGCGGGCGCCGCGCGCGCCTGCGCCTGCGGCGCCGTCGTCGCGGATTTTGCCGCGCCCGTCCAGCGCGCCGCCTGCGGCCGGTCGGCCCGGCGGGAGGGGCGGTTGTGGCGGCCCGCGGCGATCGGCTAGTTTCCGCCGCCGGGAAGCACACGACGCTGGGGGATCAGCCCGATGACGCTCCGCCGAACCGTCCTGGCCGCCGTCGCCGCGGCCGCCGTCTGCGCGCCGGCCGCCGCGCTGGCCCAGGCCGCGCCGCAGTTCTTCCGCATCGGCACGGGGAGCGCGGGCGGGACCTACTACCCGATCGGCGGCATCATCGCGAACGCCATCTCCTGCCCGCCCGGCGCGCCCTGCGGCGAGGCCGGCGGCACCGCCGGCGTGCCGGGCCTGGTCGCGGTCGCGCAGGCGACCCAGGGCAGCGTGCAGAACGTCAACCTGATCCAGTCCGGCAACGCCGAGAGCGCCTTCAGCCAGTCCGACGTCGCCCACTGGGCCTACACCGGCACCGGCCTGTTCGAGGGCCGCCCGAAGCTCGAGCGCCTGCGCTTCATCGCCCACCTGTTCCCCGAGCACATCCACGCCGTGGTGCGCCGCGACAGCCCGATCCGCGGCTTCGAGGACCTGCGCGGCAAGCGCATCGCGATCGGGCTGCAGGCCTCCGGCGCGCGCATCGGCAGCGAACTGATCCTCGAGGCCAACGGCCTGCGCGCCGGCCGCGACTACACCGCGGAGTTCCTCAACCAGGCCCAGGGCACGGAGCGGATGCAGGACCGCGGCCTCGACGCCACCTTCACCGTGGTCGGCTACCCCGCCGCCGCCTTCTCCGAATTCTGCGCCCGCAGCGGCTGCCGCTTTCTGCCGATCGCCGGTCCCAACGCGCAGCGCGTGATCGAGCGCGCGCCCTTCTACGGCACCGGCACGATCCCGCGCGGCGCCTACGAGGGGCTGGAGGAGGACGTGCCGACCCTCACCGTCGGCGCCGTCTGGCTGGTGCGCGACAGCGTGCCGGAGGAGCTGGTCTACGGCATCACCCGCGCCCTGTGGTCGGACGTGACCCGCAATCTGCTCGAGCGCGGCCACGCCAAGGGGCGCGAGATCGTGCGGCAGAACGCGCTGCAAGGCCGCGGCGTGGTGCCGTTCCACCCCGGGGCGGAGCGCTACTACCGCGAAGCCGGCATGCTGAACTGAGCCGGCGTGGTGCAGGGCGACGGCGCCGCGGCGGCGGGCGCGGCGCCCGCCGGCCGCCTCGACCTCGCCGGCGCGGCGAGGCTGGAGACGCGCTACGACGCCGAGCTGCGCTTCCGCGAGCTGCGGGGGCCGGTCGCGGGGCTGGTCTCGGCGGCGCTCGTCGCCCTGTCGGCGTTCCATTACTACACCGCCGGCTTCGGCATCCTGACCGAGCACTGGCACAAGTCCATCCACCTCGCCGCCGTGCTCGCGCTCACCTTCCTGCTGTTCCCGACGCGGCGCCCGCCGCCGGGGCCGCGGATCGGCGGGGTGCCGCTGCTCGATTGGGCGTTCGCCGCCGCCGTCGCCGCGGCCGCGATCTACCTGCCGGTCGTCTTCGACGAGCTGACCTTCCGCATCGGCATGCCCAACGCCACGGACGTGGTGATGGGCACGGCGATGGTCGTGCTGACGCTCGAGGCGGTGCGCCGCGCGATGGGCTGGGTGCTGCCAGCGATCGTGCTGGTCTTCATCGCCTACGCGCTGCTCGGCCACCGCATAGGCGGCGTCCTGTCGCATCCCGGAGCGGACTGGGAGGGCTTCGTCAACCACGTCTACCTGACGCAGGAGGGGATCTTCGGCATCCCGGCGAAGGTCGTCGCGACCTACGTCTTCCATTTTGTGCTGTTCGGCGTCATCGCGACGCGCATGGGACTCGGCCAGTTCTTCATCGACCTCGCCTCGGTGGCGGCGGGGCGGTACCCGGGCGGGCCGGCCAAAGTGGCGGTGGTGTCCTCGGCGCTGTTCGGGAGCATCAGCGGCTCCTCGATCGCCAACACCGTCACCACCGGGTCGCTGACCATCCCGGCGATGAAGAAGATCGGCTACCGCGCGCATTTCGCGGGTGCGGTGGAGGCGGCGGCGAGCGCGGGGGGGCAGATCACGCCGCCCATCATGGGCGCGGCCGCCTTCGTGATGATCGAGTTCCTGGCGATCCCGCTGACGACGCTGCTGGTGGCCGCCGCGATCCCGGCCCTGATGCACTTCTGGGGCGTGTTCGTGCAGGTCCACCTGGAGGCCAAGCGCCTTGGCCTGCGCGGTATGTCGGAGGAGGAGCTGCCGCGCCTCTGGCCCACCATCCGCGACGGCTGGCCGACGGTGATCCCGCTCGTGCTGCTGGTCGGGGTGATCGTCGAGGGCTACACGCCCTACCTCGCGGCGTTCTGGGGCATCACCGCCTGCATCGTCGTGGGGTTCCTCAACCCGCGCAACCGGCTGACGCCGAAGGACCTCTGGTACGCCTTCGACGTCGGCGCGCGCTACGCGCTGGCGGTCGGCGCGGCGGCGGCCGCGGTCGGCATCGTGGTGGGCGTGGTCACGCTGACCGGCGCCGGATTCCGCGTCGGCTTCATGGTCACCCAGGCGGCCGCCAGCACGGCGGAGATGTTCCGCCCGCTGATCGCGCTGCTGCCCGCGGACGTCGCCTCCGTCCAGGGGCTGACGCTGTTCCTGACGCTGGTCTTCGTCGCCCTCGTCTGCGTGGTGATGGGCGCCGGCATCCCGACCACGGCGCTCTACATCGTGCTGGCGGCGATCGCGGCGCCGGCGGTCGTGCAGCTCGGCGTGCCGCCGCTCGCCGCGCACCTGTTCATCCTCTACTTCGGGATCCTCGCGGACCTGACGCCGCCGGTCTGCGTCTCCGCCTACGCCGCGGCGGGGATCGCCGGGGCGAATCCGTTCCGCACCGGGCTGACCGCCTTCCGCCTCGGCATGGCCAAGGCGACAGTGCCCTTCGTCTTCGCCTACGCGCCGGTGATGCTGGTGGTGATCGAGGGCTTCACCTGGGGCGACTTCCTGGTCACCACCCTGACCTGCGCGATCGGGGTCGCCGCGCTCGGCGCCGGGCTCACGGGGTACGCCTTCACGCACATGGGCCCGTTCAGCCAAGCGCTGCTGGTGCTGGCGGCACTGCTGCTGATCGCGCCGAGCGGGCCGCTCTCGATCACGGGCTTTGCGCTGCTGGCGCCGGTGGTGGCGGTGAACTGGCTGCGGGCGTCCCGGCGCCGCGCCCCGGCGGCCCCGGCTTGAGGCCGCGCGGCGGGCGGAGCGTCAGCCGCGGCGCGGCCCGTCGCGCAGCGCGTCGCCTGGTCGGGGGCGCACCTCGCCGGGCGCGGCCCCTCGCCATGGCCGGGCGCCGGGCTGCGCCCGCCGTCGCCTGACACCGTCGCGGGATCGCCCAAGAAGGCCCAGGAAGTATGAGAGGGATCAGCAAGCCGCGAGACGTTCGTTCCCGCTCTCCGTGCTGCCTTCCTCCCGCCGCGCGCCGCCCGCATCCGGGCCGTGGCGCCCGAGGACGCTGGAGCGGCGGTGATGCCGCGCCGGTCCTTGCCGCCCTGCCGGGCCAGTCGCGGCACCGTAACCTTCGCCCGGCGGGCGGGACCGGCGAGGCGCGTCGGCGGCGGTCTGCCTGTCGGCGGCGCGGCTGCTCCCACGGTGCGGGCGATGGACGCCGCGCCCGATCTGCCCGGCACATGCCGGGCCGCGGCGCGCGAGTTCCGGCGCCTCACCGGCTTCGACCGAGTGATGGTCTACCGCTTCCTCGAGGACGGTGCGGGCTGCGTCCTCCCCGAGGACAGGGCGGCGGAGCTGCCGCCCTTCCTCTACCGCCACTATCCGGCGTCGGACATCCCGGCGCAGGCACGCACGCCCTAGCTGTCGCTGCCAAGGAGGTTGTCGCTGGTCAGTCGGCTGATGGGCGGCGTTGCGGCGAGCGC
>NZ_BMKS01000005.1:0-129994 GCF_014644455.1 Caldovatus sediminis
TGCTGCCATCACTGGAACAGCCTCGTCGATCAGCCATGGCGCATCATGTCCATCGGCCTGCGCGAATGGGCTCATGGGTTCCGATCAGTGGGAGTTGGTATCACGCTACATCCTCGACCGCGGACGGATGTCGGGGGCTACGCCCCCGCCATGGTCAGCCCCTCCACCCGCACCGTCGGCGAATCCGTCCCGCGCCTGAACGCCAGATCGTCCGCCGGGGTGAGGTGCAGGAGCATGTCCTTGAGGTTGCCGGCGACGGTGATCTCGCTCACCGGCTCGGCCAGCGCGCCGCCCCGGATCATGAAGCCCGCGGCGCCGCGGCTGTAGTCGCCGGTGACCATGTTCACGCCCATGCCGATCATCTCGGTCACGAACAGCCCCTCGGCGATGTCGGCCATGAGCTGCGCCGGCGTCAGCGGCCCGGGGGCGAGCCAGAGGTTGCTCGGCGCCGGCCCCGGCGGGCCGGAGGTGCCGCGGCTCGCATGGCCGGTCGAGGCCATGCCGAGCTGGCGCGCGCTGCGCCAGTCGAGCAGCCAGGTGGTCAGCACGCCGTCCTCGACCACCGCGCGCGGCGCGCCCGCCATGCCCTCGCCGTCGAAGGGGCGCGAGCGCAGGCCGCGGCGGCGCAGCGGGTCGTCGCGCACGACGAGGCCCGCCGCCATCACCCTTTGGCCGAGCCGGTCCTTGAGGAAGGAGGTGCCGCGCGCCACCGCCGCGCCGTTGATCGCGGCCGCGAGGTGGCCGAGCAGCGAGCCCGCCACGCGCTGGTCGAACACCACCGGCAGGCGCGCGGTCTTCGGCCGGCGCGGGTTGAGCCGCGCCACCGCGCGCTCGCCGGCGCGGCGGCCGATGGCGGCGGCGTCCTCCAGGTCGGCGCGGTGCACCGCGTTGGAGAAGTCGTAGTCGCGCTCCATCGCCGTGCCCTGCCCGGCCAGCGCGGTGGCGGAGACGGAGTGGCCGGTGCGGACGAAGGCCCCGGCGAAGCCGTTGGTGGCGGCGAGCGCGACCAGCGTGCGCGACCAGCCGGCCTCCGCCCCCTCGCTGTTGGTCACGCCGGGCACCGCGAGCGCCGCCTCCTCGGCGGCGGCGGCGCGGGCGATCAGCTCCTCGGCGGAGGGCTCCGCCGGGTCCTCGAGGTCGAGCGCGGAGGCGAGGGCGGGGTCGCCGTCCGGCGCCTCGGCGAGGCCGGCGAAGGGGTCCTCCGGCACGGTCCGCGCCATCGCCACCGCGCGCTCGGCCAGGGCCGGGAAGCCCTTCGGCGAGGGGTCGGTGGTGGAGACGACCGCCTGCCGCCGCCCGACGAACACCCGCAGGCCGAGGTCCACGCCCTCGGCGCGCTCGAGCTGCTCGATCCTGCCGAGCCGCCGCTGCACCGAGAGGGACCGGCCGTTGACCAGGACCGCATCCGCCGCGTCGGCGCCGGCGCGCCGCGCGGCGGCGACGAGCTCCTGCAGCGTCGCGACGGGATCGGTCGTCGTCATGCCGCCAGCCTCTCCGCGATCTCGGCCACGCGCGGCACCTTCCCGCCCGGCCCCATGGCGGCGAGCGTCGGCCGCCCGCGGAATGCCAGCGCCGCCGCCTCCTGCACCTGCCCGATGGTGACGGCCGCGATCCTCGCCTTCGTCTCCTCGACCGGGATGACGCGGCCGTGGACCTGGAGCTGGCGGGCGAGCTGCTCGATCCGGCTGCTCGTGGATTCGAGCGACATCAGCAGCGAGGCGCGGAGCTGCGCCTTGGCGCGCCGGAGCTCCTCCTCCGTCACGTCGCGCTGGACCTTGCGCAGCTCCTCGAGCGTGACGGGCATCAGCTCGCGGGCCTCCTCCTCGCCGGTGCCGGCGTAGATCGCGAGCATCCCCGAATCGCGGAAGGGCGAGGCGAAGGCGTAGATCGAGTAGACCAGCCCGCGCTTCTCGCGGATCTCCTGGAACAGCCGCGACGCCATGCCGCCGCCGAGCAGCGTCGAGAGGAGCTGCGTCGGCCAGTAGAGCGGATGCCGGTAGGGCACGGCGGGGAAGCCGAGCACGATGTGCACCTGGTCGAGATCGCGCTCCTCGCGGAACTCCCCGCCCTCGTAGCGGGCGGGCTCGGGCGGGGGCGGCGCCGCCTGCGGCAGGTCGGCGAAGTGCCGGCGCACCAGCTCCACCACCGCCTCGTGCTCCAGCGCGCCGGCGGCGGCGACGACGACGTGCTGCGGCCCGTAGTGGCGGCGCATGTAGCCGACCAGCGCCTCGCGCGGCATCCCCTTGATCGTCTCCTCGGTGCCGAGGACCGGGCGGCCCATCGGCTGGCCCGGATAGGCGGTGGCCTGGAAGTGGTCGAAGACGATGTCGTCCGGCGTGTCGTGCGCCTGGCCGATCTCCTGCAGGATCACGCCGCGCTCGCGCTCCAGCTCGTCGGGGACGAAGGTGGAGTGGGTCAGGATGTCGCCGAGGATGTCGGCGGCGAGCGGCAGGTCCTCCTTCAGCACCTTGCAGTAGTAGGCCGTCTGCTCGCGCGCGGTGTAGGCGTTGAGGTGGCCGCCGACGTCCTCGATCTCGCGCGCGATGGCGGCGGCGTCGCGCCGCTCCGTGCCCTTGAACGCCATGTGCTCGAGGAAGTGGGAGACGCCGTTCTCCTCGGGCCGCTCGTTGCGCGTGCCGGCGCCGACATAGGCGCCGATCGAGACGGTCTCGACGCGCGGCATGTGCTCGGTGACGACGGTCAGGCCGCCGGGCAGGCGGGTCAGGCGGACGGATTCGCTCAATTCTTCTGTCTTCTTCCGGTCTCAGGCGGGGTCGTTGCGGCGGGCGTGGGCGCGCACGGCGGCCTCGATCGCGCCGAGGTCGGGCGGCAGCACGCGGCAGCGCTCGGGTCGTTCATATAGGTCGGCCAGGCGTGGCGGCAGAGGGGGGCGACGGCCCGTGGCCCGCTCCACCGCGTCCGGGAACTTCGCCGGGTGGGCGGTGGCGACGGCGACCACGGGGACCGCCGGGTCCTCCGGCGCCAGCGCCCGCGCCGCGGCAGTGCCGACGGCGGTGTGCGGGTCGGCGAGGTAGCCGCTCCCGGCGTGCAGGCGCCGGATCTCGGCAAGCGTGCCCGCGTCGTCGAGGGCGAGGCCCTGGAACAGCGCCGTCGCCGCGCGCCAGGCGGCGTCGGGGACCGGCATGCGGCCCTCGGCGCGGAAGCGGCGCATCGCCTCGCGCGTCGCCGCGGCGTCGCGGCCGAGCAGCTCGAACAGCAGCCGCTCGAAATTGCTCGAGACCTGGATGTCCATCGAGGGCGAGAGGGAGGGCTCCACCGGTCGCACCGACATGTCGTTGGCGGCGAGCCAGCGCGCCAGGATGTCGTTGCGGTTCGAGCCGACCACCAGCCGCGCCACCGGCAGCCCCATCCGCCGCGCCGCCCAGGCGGCGAGGACGTTGCCGAAATTGCCGGTCGGGACGCTGAACGCCACCTCCCGGTCCGGCGCGCCGAGGGCGAGCGCCGCGTAGGCGTAGTAGGGGATCTGCGCCGCGACCCGCGCCCAGTTGATCGAATTCACCGCGGCGAGGCGCATCTCGCGCCGGAAGGGCGCGTCGGCGAACATCGCCTTCACCAGGTCCTGGCAGTCGTCGAAGCTGCCCTCGACGGCGATGTTCAGCACGTTGGGCGAGAGCACCGTCGTCATCTGCCGCCGCTGCACCTCCGAGGTGCGGCCGTGCGGGTGGAGGATCACGACGTCCACCGCCGCGCGGTCGCGGCAGGCCTCGATGGCGGCGGAGCCGGTGTCGCCGGAGGTGGCGCCGACGATGGTGATGCGCTCGCCGCGCCGCGCCAGCACATGGTCGAACAGCCGCCCGAGGAGCTGCATCGCCATGTCCTTGAAGGCGAGGGTGGGGCCGTGGAAGAGCTCGAGGGCGAAGGTCCGGTGGTCGAGCTGCACGAGCGGCGCCACCGCGGCGTGGCCGAAGCCCGCATAGGCCTCGCGCGCCATGGCGGAGAGCGCCGCGAAGGAGAGGGAGGCGCCGCAGAAGGGGTGGACCAGGCGCGCCGCCAGCTCGGCATAGGGCAGGCCGCGCAGGGCGCGCCATTCCGCCGGCGACAGCACGGGCCAGGATTCGGGGACGAACAGCCCGCCGTCCTCGGCGAGGCCGGCGAGCAGCACGCCCTCGAAATCGCGCGGGGCGGCCTTGCCGCGGGTGGAGACGTATCGCATGGGGCCGGCACAGTAGGGGCCGGCCCTGCGGCGGGGAAGCCTGGCGCCGGCGCGGTGCCGGGCGGGCGTTCCGTCCGGGGCTGCCGCCGCGTCGCATTCCGCGCTATGGGCCACGGAACGCATCAACCGGCGCGGGCGAGCCGCGCCGCGCACGGTACGGGCGAGGATGGACTGCTTCCTGCACATCGGGGCGATGAAGACCGGCTCCTCGGCGCTGCAGACCTGCTTCGCCCAGGGCCGCGCGGCCCTGGCCGCGGCCGGGCTGTGGTACCCCGTCTCCGGCGACGCCTCGGAGGACCGCGCGCGGCGCGGCCTGGTCAGCGCCGGCAATGGCTGGCCGGTCGCCTGGCTGCTGCAGCCCTCCATGCGCCGCTCCGATTTCGACCGCGGCGCCTGCGAGGCCTACGTCGTCGAGGCCTGCCGCGCCGCCGGCCCCCGTCCCGTGCTGTTCTCGCACGAGATGGTCGCCGGCGCCCCGGCCGAGGAGATCGCCGCCTTCGCCCGCCTGGTCGCCGGCCAGGGCCGGCGGCTGCGCGCGATCCTCTTCGTGCGGCATGTCCTCGACCACGCGGTGGCGCTGTACCAGCAGGTGCTCAAGCAGGGCCGCCTGCCGCTGAACCGGGCGCGCTTCGCCGACCTCGACGGCTTCGTCGCGCGGCACCGCACCGGCTTCGCGCGCCAGATCGAGACCTGGGCCGGGACGCTCGGCGAGACGAACCTCGCCGTCCTCTCCTACGACGAGCACCGCGCCGACATCCCCGGCGCCGTGCTGCGGATCGCGCTGCCGCCGGGGACGGCCGCGCCGGTCCTGCCGCCGGCGCCGCTCGTCAACCGCTCGCTCACCGGCCTCGAGATGCTGCTCTACGAGGCGCTCAACGCCGAGCCAGAGCCGGGGCCGCTCTGCCTCGCGGTGAGCGACGCGCTGACCAACGCGCCGGCCACGGAGCGGAGCGAGGTCTGGGTCGGCGCCGCCGCCTTCGAGGCCTTCCGCCGCCACAACGAGGCCGCCGTGGCGCGGATCAACGCGCGCTGGTTCGGCGGGCGGGAGGCGCTACGCCTCGCCTCGGGACGGGTGCGGATCGGCGAGGCGCCGCCGGTGCCGGCGCGGGACCTCGCCGCCCTCGCCGCGCGCGGCATCGCCGCGGTGCTGCACCGGGCCAGGGATGCCCGCGGCCGGGTTGGCGACGCGGCGGGCGCGGGCGCCGCCGCGCCATGAGGCTCGTCTCCACCGCCTGGATCCCCGCGACGCTCGAGGAGTTCGAGCTCGAGACCTGCCTCGGCGTGCATGTCGAGCATGGCCGCGCCTCCGCCGCGCATCCGCTGACCGTCCTGGTCATGGAGGGGTTCGCGAAGATCACGCCGCGCTACGCCGAGCACCTCGCCGCCGGGCACGTCCGTCTGGTGGACGCGGGCGCCGCGACGGAGGCGCTGGCCGCGCGGCTGCCCGGCCTCGCCGGCATCGCCAGCCGCTACGACGTGCTCTGCTTCCTGCGCTGGCCGCTGATCCGCGAGATGCTGGCCGGCGAGCCCTTCCTGCACCTCGACCTCGACCTGTTCTTCCAGCGCCCCTTCGCGGAGGTCGCGGCGCTCTTCGCCGGCCGGACCTGCCATTTCGGCAGCCCCTGCCTGGTGGCGGTGTCGGACCCGGCCTGGCTCGACGCCTATTGCGAGGCGATCGAGGCGGTCGCGCGGGACCGCGACGCGCTCGAGGCGGCGATCGGCTATCAGGGCCACCGCCGCCGCGCGCGCATCGCCAGCGACCAGGACCTGCTGCGCGGCCTCGAGCAGGCGGGGCGGCTCGGCGCGCCCGGCGCCGCCGCGCTCCGCCGCGACCATGCGGTGTTCGTCAACCCGCTCAACCCCCCGCACCCGCCCGGGGCGCCGCCCATCGTCGTGGCGCGACGGGACGGGCTGGACCTGTTCGACGGCCGGCCGGTGCTGTTCTGGCACCTGCAGAACAGCTTCGCGGACTATGTCGGCCGCTTCCTCTGCTTCGACCTCTGGCGCCGGCGTCGCCGCGGCCCGCCGCACCCGCCGGTCCGGCTCGGCAATCCGGTCGCCGCGCTGCGCCCGAGCGCCGAGAACGTCGCCTTCACCCTCCTCGACCAGCAGGCGCGCCAGCAGCGCCGCCAGGCGATCGCGCAGGGCGCGCTGACGCTCGATCGCATCCTCGGCATGACGGCGCGCGAGCCCACGGACTTCCTCGCCCGCTCGATCGCGACCCGGCACTTCGTGCTGCGCGGCGAGGGGCGCGCGCTGTTCTCGGCCGAGCACTGGTGGCAGCCAGGGGTCTTCGCGCCGCTGCCGGAGGGCGCGACGGCGCCGCCGGAGCCTCAGAGCCCGTAGCGCAGCATCGCCTCGCCGAAGCTGTCGAGGCCGCGGCGCACCTGCTCCGGGCTCAGCAGTTCCGGATAGCGGAGCTCGAGCGGCTCGGGCGAGACGAAGTGGTCGCCGAGGCGCGACCGCACGCCCTCCGGCGACATGTGCCGCAGCGCCGCCGCGATGTCCTGCTCGCGCCAGGGCAGGTCCAGGGCGCGGGCGGCGAGGCGGAAGCGCAGCAGCGGCTCGCGCGTCAGACGGTCGTAGGAGAGGACGAGGCCCGGTACCGTCCCCTGCGCGAGGAAGGCGTGCCACTCGGCGAGGTGCTGGAGCCAGGTGCCGTAGGCGTCCGCCCCGCCCTCCGCGAAGTTCGGCGCGCCGCCGAGCGCGCAGAACCGCTCGAAGTAGCGGGCGAACAGCCCCTTCTCGACGGCCTCCTCGAAGCTCCCGGCCCCCGCGCCGGTCCCCGGCACGGAGCGGTCGTTGGCGATGACGTACTTGCAGACCGAGATCGCCACGTCGAAGGGGTGGCGCTGGACGTAGAGGACGCGTCCGACCGCGTTCCACACCTCCGGGAACCGCCGCGCCACCGTCGCCGGGCGGCTGTGCGTGCGCGCCACCACGCGCTCCAGCGCCGCACGCGAGCGCGCGAAGAAGTCCGGATCAAAGCCGGTGTCGAGCTGATGGCCGGGGCGCACGGCGCCGCGCAGATGCGGCCCGAAGCGGCCGATCGCCTGGTTGTAGCCGCGCTCGGCGTTGGCGCAGACGCCGGAGGTGAAGGTGGTGCCGGAGCGCGGATAGCCTGCGATCAGGATCACGTTCCGCTCCGCCGTCCCCAAGGTCGCCATGCGCCGCCCCCGCCCCGCGTCCGGCGCACCATTCGCCGGCGCACGCCCGCGACGCAACCCTGCGGCGCCGGGATGGCGGCCTCAGCCCGCCGCCAGGTACCGCGCCCGCAGGTGGTGGAGGAAGTCCTGGGGGTCCAGCGGCTTGCCGGTCGCCGCGCGCAGCAGGTCCTGGAAGCCGAGCCGCGCGCCCTCGGCATGCACCTTCTCGCGCAGCCAGCCGGTCAGCGGCCGCACCTCGCCGCGCGCCAGCGAGGCGTCCAGCCCCGGCAGGTCGCGCCGCGCCGCGCCCATGAGCTGCGCCGCGGCCATGGCGCCGAGGGTGTAGCTCGGGAAGTAGCCGAAGGCGCCGTCGTACCAGTGGATGTCCTGCAGGCAGCCGCGCGCGTCGTCCGGCGGCGTCAGGCCGAGCAGCCGGGAAAACCCCTCGTTCCACGCCCCCGGCAGGTCGGCGACCGCCAGCGCGCCGCCGATCAGCGCGCGCTCCAGGCGGAAGCGCAGGATCACGTGCGCGGGGTAGGTCAGCTCGTCCGCGTCCACGCGGATGAAGCCGCGCTCCACGCGCCGCCACAGCCGCGCCAGGTTGTCCGGCGCGTAGGGCGCCGGGTCGCCGCCGAAGGCCGCGTGCAGCTCCGGCCCGAGGAAGGCGAGGAAGGCGTCGGAGCGGCAGGCCTGCATCTCCATGATCAGGCTCTGCGACTCGTGCGCCGCCATGCCCGCCGCCTCGCCCGCCGGCTGGCGCGCCCAGGCCTCCGGCAGGCCGCGCTCGTAGAGGGCGTGCCCGGTCTCGTGCAGCACGCCGAGCAGCGCCTTGGCGAAATTGTCCTCGGCGTAGAAGGTGGTGATGCGCACGTCGCTCGGGATGCCGCCGCAGAACGGGTGCAGCGACTCGTCGAGCCGCGCGTGGGCGTAGTCGAGGCCGAGCCGCTCCGAGAGCCGGCGGCAGAGGGCGCGCTGGGCGGCGACGGGGAAGGGCCCGCGCGGCGGGATCGGCGCCGGCCGCGCCGCCTGGATCGCCTCGGCGCGCGGCAGGGCGTCGCGCAGGAAGGCCTCGTAGCGGGCGAAGATCGGCTCCACCTCGGCGGCGGTGACGCCGCGCTGGTAGCCGTCCATCAGCGCGTCGTAGGGGTCGAGGCCGAGGGCGGCGGAGAGCGCCTGCGCCGTCTCGCGCTGCAGCCCCACCACCTCCTCGAGGTGCGGGCGGACCATCGCGAAGTCGGCGCGCGCCTTGGCCTCGCGCCAGACCTTCTCGCAGGCGCTGTTGGCCCGCGCCGTGGCCTCGACCAGCGCCGTCGGCAGCGCCGTGGCGCGCGCATGGGCGCGGCGCATCAGCGCCAGGTTGGCCTCGTCCCACGCGCCCTGCGCCTCGGCGGCGGCGAGGTCCTCGGCGACCTCCGGCGCGGTCAGCAGCTCGTGCGACAGGCCGGCGATCACCGCGAGCTGCTCGCCGCGCGCCGCGGCGCCGCCCGGCGGCATCATCGCGCTCGCGTCCCAGTGCAGCATGGCGGCCGCCTCGCCGAGCGCGGCGATGCGGGCGAAACGGGCCTTCAGCCGGGCATAGGCGGCGGCGCGGGGAGTGCTCATGCGGGGCCGGGATCCTTCAGGAGGCGACGGGCCCAGGCGAGGAAGACGAGGACGAGCGCGAGGGCAAGCCCGTACCAGGTGATCGCGTAGCCCAGATGCGGATTGGTCGGGCGCGGCAGGGCCGTGGCCGGGACGGGGAACGGGCCGCGGGCGGGGGCGTCGCCTTCGGCCAGCGCCACCAGCCCGAAGGGCTCGACCGCGGGCAGGCCCAGCGCGGCGCCGATCGCCCCCGGATCGAAGACGAAGAAGCGCCGGCGCGCCGGGTCGTCGGCCGGCGACACCCACTCCCGCGCCTGCCCGGGCCGGGCGTAGCCGACGACCGTCACCTCGCCCTCGGGCCGCGCGATGCCCGCGGCCGGGTCCGGCGCGGCGCCGTCGGGCGCGAGCGGCACCCAGCCGCGGTCCACCAGCAGGGCCGGGCGGCGGCCGCCCTCGCGCTCCAGCGGGGTGAGCAGGTGCGCGCCCATCCGGCCGTCGCGGACCGCGAAGCCGAGCAGCGCCTCGCGGCCGTGCAGGAAGCGCCCGACGGCGGCGAGCTTCGCGTAGGGCTCCGGGGGGCCGGCGAGGGCGTCGAGCGGGACGGGCGGCCCCGCCTCCATGGCCTCCAGCCGGGCGAGGAGGTCGGTCTTCCAGGCGAGGCGCTGCGCCTGCCAGGTGCCGAGGCCGAGCAGCGCCAGCAGCACGGGCAGGACGGCCAGCGCGGCCAGGAGCACCCCGCGCCAGGGCCGCCGCGGCCCCGCAGGCACCGGCGCCCGGCCGCCGCCCGGCCCGCTCACACCCCCCCGGCGGAGCGGCGATGGCGCCATTGCAGCGCGATCAGCGCCGCCTTGGCGACGCGCATGGTCAGCACCGAGACCGGCAGCACCACTGCCGGCCACAGCGCCGCGTGGACCCAGAGCGGCGGCTCGAACCGGAACTCGACCACGAAGGCGGCGAGCATCGCGAGCGCGCCGACCACGAAGATCGCCGCGACCGCCGGCCCGTCGCCCGCATCCTGCGCGCGCAGGTCGAGCCCGCAGACGGCGCAGCGCTCGCGGACGGCGAGCAGGCCGTGGAACAGCGCGCCGCGCCCGCAGCGCGGGCAGCGGCCGAACAGCGCCGCCGTCGAAAGCGGCGCGGCCCCGCCGGGGTCCGGCGGGGCCGCGGATGAGGGCTCGCCGGGCATCGCGCCCCGGAACGCGCCTCAGTGCGCGGCGATCTCGCCTGCACCCCACCAGTAGATGCAGACGAAGAGGAACAGCCAGACCACGTCCACGAAGTGCCAGTACCAGGCCGCCGCCTCGAAGCCGAAGTGGCGGCGCGGCGTGAAGTCGCCGCGGATGGCCCGCACCAGGTTCACGGTCAGGAAGCAGGTCCCGATGATGACGTGGAAGCCGTGGAAGCCGGTGGCGAGGAAGAAGGTCGAGGGATAGACCCCGCCCTCGTAGAACTTGAACGGCGCCACCGAGTACTCGTAGGCCTGGAAGCCGGTGAAGGCGATGCCGAGCAGGACCGTCAGCGCCAGCCCGGTGATCAGGCCCTTGCGGTCGTTCTCGAGCAGCGCGTGGTGCGCCCAGGTGACGGTGGTGCCGGAGAGCAGCAGGATCAGGGTGTTCAGGAAGGGCAGGTCGAACGGATCGAAGGTCTTGACGCCTTGCGGCGGCCAGACCGCGACCTCGGCGCCGGCGACGTGCTCCGGGTAGAGGGCGTAGTGGAAGTAGGCCCAGAAGAAGGCGACGAAGAACATCACCTCCGAGGCGATGAACAGCGCCATGCCGTAGCGCAGGCCGATGCGGACCACCGGGGTGTGCAGGCCGGGCGTCTTCGCCTCGCGGATCACGTCGCGCCACCACAGCGCCATGACGGCGAGGGTGGCGGCGAGGCCGACGAATAGCAGCCAGGTCTGGCCGTAGTGGCCGAGCAGGATGAAGCCGCTGACCAGCGCGGCGCCGGCGAAGGCGCCGAGGATCGGCCAGGGAGAGGGGTCGACCAGGTGGTAGGGATGCTTGTGCGGCGGCGGCGGCTCGTACTCGTCGGCGGCGCTCGTCGCCGCCGGGCCGTGCTGGGCCGGGATGGGGGTCGCGGTGGTCGCGGCGGTGCTGGCCATGGTCTGTCCTGGTCTCAGGCGGCGGGGCGGCGCAGGGGGCGGGCCGATGCCCGGGTGGTGCGTCGCAACGACATGTCGTGCTGGATGCAGGTCGGGCGCATGAATGCCGAAAAGCCGTGCCCGATCAAGCCCGGGAGCCGGGATGCCGGCGCGGCGGCGCGCATCAATTGGCCCGCGGCGCGGCGCCGCCGGGGGCGGCCGCGTCGCGCCGCCCGACATGCGCGCCGGCGTTCGCCAGCGCCCCGGCCCGTTCGGCGTCGGAAAGGCTGCGGAAGAAGCTGTAGTGGATGGTGATGGTGCGCACCTCCCGCGTGCTCGGGTCCTCGGCGAGGCGGGGATCGACCCAGAAGGCGAGCGGCATCTCCACCTCCTGGCCCGGCGCGAGGGTCTGCTCGTCGAAGCAGAAGCACGCGATCTTGTTGAAGTAGCGCCCGACCTTCTCGGGCGTGACGTTGTAGGTGGCGACGCCGGTGACCGGGCGGTCGGCGAGGTTGCGCGCGGTGTAGAAGGCCAGCGCCTCCTCGCCGACGCGCAGGCGGACCGGGCCCTGCGCCGGCGCGAACCGCCAGGGAAGGTCGGGGTGGGTGGTGGCGTCGAAGCGGACGGTGACCACCGCCTCGCCCGGCTGCCCCGGCGCGGCGCCGGCGGAGATCATCGGCGTGCCGCCGTAGCCGGTGACCTGGCAGAACAGCCGGTAGAGCGGCACCGCGGCGAAGGAGAGGCCGACCATGCCGAACACGACCGCGAAGGCGCCGGCGGCGAGCCGGCGGTTGCGGCGCGCGAGGTCGGCGGCGGGGCGGCGCGGCGGAGGCGGCATGGCGCGGCGTCTCCCTCAGGACAGTCCGGCGGCGCGCGAGAGCCGCGCGACGCTGATCAGATAGAACAGCACCACGAGCGCGAGCAGCGCGACGAGCAGCGCGATGTTGCGTCCGCGCCGCCGCCGCTCGAAGGCCTGGCGCTCCTCCGGCGTCATCCCGCGGCTCCGCCGAGGGCCAGCCGGTCGGCCGCGAGCGCGGCGAACAGCACGGCGAGGTAGACCAGCGAGTAGCGGAAGCAGCGCCGCGCCGGCGCGTCGCCGGTGAGGCTGCGCCCATCGGCGTCCTGCGCGTCGCGCAGCACCCGCCAGCCCTGGCGCAGGAAGCCCGCGCCGAGCAGTGCCGCCGCGACCGCGTAGGCGGGCCCGGCGAAGCCGAGCGCCCAGGGCGCGAGGCCGAGCGGGGCGAGCAGCAGGCAGTAGAGCATGATCTGCCGCCGCGTCTCGCGCGCCCCCGCGACGACGGGCAGCATCGGCACCCCGGCGCGGGCGTAGTCCTGGTGGGCGAAGAGCGACAGCGCCCAGAAGTGCGGCGGCGTCCAGACGAAGACGATGGCGAAGAGCACCAGCGGCTCGAGCCCGACGGCGCCGGTCGCCGCCGCCCAGCCGATCACCGGCGGGAAGGCGCCCGCCGCGCCGCCGATGACGATGTTCTGCGGCGTGCGCCGCTTCAGCCACATCGTGTAGACGAAGACGTAGAAGGCGATCGAGAGCGCGAGCACCCCGGCCGCCAGCCAGTTGGTCGCGAGCCCCATCACCACGACGGAGGCCGCGGCCAGCGTCACGCCGAAGCCGAGCGCCGCCTCGGGCGCGATGCGCCCGGCCGGGATCGGGCGGTCCGCGGTGCGGCGCATCCGCGCGTCGATGTCGCGGTCGTACCACATGTTGATCGCGCCCGCAGCGCCGGCGCCGACCGCGATGCACAGCACGGCCGCGAGCGCGAGCGTGGGGTGCAGCCGCTGCGGCGCCAGCAGCAGCCCGACGAGGCCGGTGAAGACGACGAGCGACATCACCCGCGGCTTGAGCAGCGCGATCCAGTCGCGGACCTCGGAAAGGTCCGCCGTCGTGCCGGGCGCGGAAAGCCGAAGGGGGGCGCCGCTGCCCCCCTTCGCCGCGTCCTCCACGGCGCTTTCGCTCATCGCCGCGTCTGCTCCGTCGCGTCGGGTGCGGTCCGCCGCGCGCGCTCAGCGCACGCGCGGCAGCTCCTCGAAGGTGTGGAAGGGCGGGGGCGAGCTCACCTGCCACTCGAGCGTGGTCGCCCCCTCGCCCCAGTAATTCTCGGCGACGCGCTCGCCCGAGGTGAAGGTGCGGTACACCACGTAGAGGAACACGCCGACCGAGATCATGGAGATGATCGAGCCGACCGAGGAGACGAAGTTCCAGCCCCAGAAGACGTCGGGGTAGTCCGGGTAGCGCCGCGGCATGCCCTGGGCGCCAAGGAAGTGCTGGGGGAAGAAGGTGAGGTTGGCGCCGACGAAGGCGAGCCAGAAGTGCACCTTGCCCCAGAACTCCGGGTACTGGCGGCCGCTCATCTTGCCGATCCAGTAGTAGAAGGCGCAGAACATGCCGAACACCGCGCCGAGGCTGAGCACGTAGTGGAAGTGCGCCACCACGTAGTAGGTGTTGTGCAGGATGGTGTCGAGCCCGGCGTTGGCGAGCTTCACCCCGGTCACGCCGCCGATGGTGAACAGGAAGATGAAGCCGATCGCCCACAGCATGGGGGTGCGCAGGTCGAGCGACCCGCCCCACATGGTGGCGATCCAGGAGAAGATCTTGATCCCCGTCGGCACGGCGATGACCATGGTCGCGGCCATGAAGTAGGCGCGCGTGTCGACCTCGATCCCCGAGGTGAACATGTGGTGCGCCCAGACGATGAAGCCGACGAAGCCGATCGCCACCATCGCGTAGGCCATGCCGAGGTAGCCGAACACCGGCTTCTTCGAGAAGGTCGAGACGACGTGGCTGATGATCCCGAAGGCCGGCAGGATCATGATGTAGACTTCGGGATGGCCGAAGAACCAGAACAGGTGCTGGAACAGCACCGGGTCGCCGCCGCCCTCCGGCCGGAAGAAGGCGGTGCCGAACATGCGGTCCGTCAGCAGCATGGTGATCGCGCCGGCCAGCACCGGAACCGCGAGCAGCAGCAGGAACGCCGTCACCAGGATGGACCACACGAAGAGCGGCATCTTGTGCAGCGTCATTCCCGGCGCGCGCATGTTGAGGATGGTGGTGATGAAGTTGGCCGCGCCCAGGATCGAGCTCGCCCCGGCGAGGTGGAGCGAGAACAGCGCCATGTCCATCGCCGGGCTCGGATGGTACTGGCCCGAGGAGAGCGGCGGGTAGATCGTCCAGCCCGCGCCCGGCCCCTCGCCGACGAACAGGCTCGCGCCGAGCAGCAGGAAGGACGGCACCAGCAGCCAGAAGCTGATGTTGTTCATGCGCGGGAAGGCCATGTCCGGCGCGCCGATCATGATCGGCACGAACCAGTTGCCGAACCCGCCGATCAGCGCCGGCATGACCACGAAGAACACCATGATCAGCCCGTGCGCCGAGACCCAGGCGTTCCACATCTGCCCGTCGGCGAAGATCTGCAGCCCCGGGTTCTGCAGCTCGAACCGCATCGCCCAGGAGATGCCGCCGCCGATCAGCGCGGCGATGATCGAGAAGACGATGTAGAGCGTGCCGATGTCCTTGTGGTTGGTCGAGAACAGCCAGCGGGCCACGAAGCCGGGCTTGTGGTCGTGGTGGTCGTGATGCGCGTGGGTCGCGGTCGCCATGATGCCTCTTCCCTGGGACCGCCGGACTACCGGCGGACCTCCGCGGTCTGCTGGTTCGCCGGGGCGCCTTCCGCCACGGCCGGGGCCCCGCCGGGCGGCAGGCCCTGCGCGGCGCGCTGCCGCGCCCGCTCCACCCAGGCCTGGAACTCGGGTTCCGGCACGGCGCGCACCTCGATCGGCATGAACCAGTGGTTCGTGCCGCAGATCTGGTTGCACTGGCCGTAGTAGACGCCCGGCCGGTCGGCGCGGAACCACGTCTCCAGCGTACGGCCCGGGATCGTGTACTTCTGCACGCCGAGCGAGGGCACGAAGAAGGAGTGGATCACGTCCTGCCCCGTGGTCAGCACCCGCACGTTCTTGCCGACCGGCACCACCAGCGGCTCGTCCACCGACAGGGCGCGGAGCTGGCCCGGCCGGATCTCGTCGTCCGGGATCGGCCGGCTGTCGAAGGCGAGGTCGCCGTGGTCGGGATACCGGTAGTGCCAGTACCACTGCCGCCCCTGCACGTTGATCGTGAGGTCGGCGTCACGCGCGCGGTCCTGGTAGTAGATCAGCCGGAAGGACGGGATCGCGATCACGATCAGGATCAGCACCGGGATCACCGTCCAGGCGATCTCGAGCATGGTGTTGTGGCTGGTCTTGGACGGCGTCGGGTTCGCCGCCGCGCGGTAGCGCCAGAGGCACCAGCCGAGCAGCGCGGTCACGAACGCGGTGATCGCGATCATGATCCCGAGGACCATCGTGTTCAGGTCCGAGATCGCGGTCTTCACCGGCCCGCCCGAGGGCTGCAGCCCGAGGCCCCAGGGCACCGGCGCGCCGACGCCTTGCGCCGGCTCGGCCCCGACGCCGCCCGAGGACTGCGCCAGCGCCGCGCCCGCGGCGAGCAGCCCGATCGCCAATCCCGCGGCGAGACGCGCGCCGACGCGCCGCACTCCCGCCGTCCCGAAGCGCCACCCGCCCTCGTTGGAAACCCGCATCCCGTATCCCGTCGTCGTCGTCCGCAACCGTCGGGCCGCATCGCGGTCCCGCGCCCGTGCGTGATTCCGCCCGCGTCCGATCCCGCTCAAGGGGGGCCGCCGCGCCCGGCCGGCCCGCGCGGCGCGCCCGGCCCGCAGGCGGCGGGCAGGCGCGGCGCGCGCGGACCATAGTCGCGCCTCACCGGCGCGGCAAGCCGGGGGTGCGGGAGAGCGCCGCCGGGCCGCGGTCCGCCGCGTGCGGCCTCGCACCCTGCCCGCGCCACGGGCTCCCGGCTCGCCCACGCCTGCCGGCGCGGCGAGGATGCCCCGGCATCCCCTCCGCCGGGGCAGCCCGGCGGCCTAGCCGGGACGGGCGAGGGTGACGCGGGTCGGCGCGCCGCAGCCCGGCCGGTCCGACCACCCGGCCCCCCCGGTCGCGCGCGCCGTCGGGCCTCAGCCCGGCTTGTTCATCATCGCCTTCACCTCGTCCATCGCCTCGGCGAAGCGGCGGTTGAGCACCGCCAGCGCCTCGGCGTTGGACTTCTGGATCAGGTCGGCGATCTCCTTGAGGTTGGCCACGGCGCGCTCGTAGGCGGCCTTGAGCAGCTCCGCCTGCTTCGCCGCGCGGGCCTGCGGCGACTCGCCGGCGGCGGCGAGGCTGCGCATCGCCTCGGTCGTCTCCGACATCGCCTGCTGCAGGATCTCCATGTGCCGCCGCGCCACCGCCTGCGCGCCTTCCAGCGCCACCCGGTTGGCCGCCGACAGCGCCTCGAGGTTGCGCCGCTGCGCCTGCGTCAGCGCCTCGAGGTCCGGCATCGCCGGCAGGCGGAAGTCGGCGAACATGCGCAGCACGTCCATCTCGGGCCTGGATCCGGGGGAATCGGAGGGCATGGGCGGCTCCATCCTGACCTGGGCCGCGGCCGCCAGGGCCGCGGCGGGCGGGAACGACGGGCGATCCTAGACCGGCCCCGCCGCGCCGAGGAAGCCGGCCGCGCCCGGCGCGCGCCGCGGCGCCGTGCCGCATGGCTCGGCCGGCCCGGTCGGCGCGGCGCCGCCTCAGGCGCTCCCGGCGCCCTCCCCGCCGTCGCCGAGGCCGAGCGTGCGGACCACCTGCTCGGCGCGGCCCAGGAGGCGGTCGAGCGCCGCCATCGTGTGCGCCAGATCCTCCGTCGGGTCGTCCTCCCAGGCGCGCAGCGCGGCGAGCCACACGCCCGCCAGCCCCTGCGCGCGCAGCAGCCCCGCCGGGCCGGCGGACCCGATCTCCGCCGCCTCCAGCATCCACGCCATCGAGGCGACGAGGCCGGGTCCCAGGGCGAGGGCGAGCAGCGGGTCGCGCCGCAGGTCGCGCAGCAGCCGCAGCACGCCGGGCCGATGCGGCTGCAGCGCGTCGAAGCGGCGCATCAGCACGTCGAACAGCCGGTCGCGCGCGCTGCCGCCCTGCCCGGGCAGCGTGCCGCGCAGCACTTCCTGGTCGGTCAGGCGCAGGTGAAGCCGCAGCGCGTCGAGCGGGGCGGGCAGCGCGCGGCGCAGGGCGGAGAGCGGCAGGCCGCTCTCGGCGGCGAGGCGGCGCATGGTCAGCCGGTGCCAGCCCTGCGCCGCCACGGCGCGCCAGAAGGCGGCGTGCAGCCGCGCCTCGGCCTCGGGCGAGAGCGGCGCGTCGGCGGGGTGCGCGGTGGCGCTCATCGGCGGCGTGTCCCGCGTCGCCGCCGCCTAGCCCGCCAGCTCGCGCGCCCGCGCGGTGGCCGCGGCGATGGCGCGCGACATCAGCGCCGGCCAGGCGTCGGGCGCCATGAGCACGGCGAGCGCCCGCTCGGTCGTGCCCTTCGGGCTGGTGACCGCCCGGCGCAGCTCGGCCGCGTCCTGCCCGCTCGCGGCGAGCAGCGCGCCGGAGCCGCTGACCGTGCGCCGCGCCATGCGCCGGGCGAGGTCGCGCGGGATGCCCTGCTCGACCGCGGCCTCCTCCATCACCTCGGCGAGCAGGAAGACGTAGGCCGGGCCGCCGCCGGAGACGGCGGTGACGGGATCGAGCAGCGCCTCCTCCTCCACCCAGGCGACCTCGCCGATGGCGGAGAGCAGCGCGTCGCACAGCGCGCGCTGCGCGGCGGAGACGCCGGGCCCGGCGCAGGCGACGGTGAAGCCCTGGCGCACCGCCGCCGGGGTGTTGGGCATGGCGCGCACCACCGCCGCGCCCTCGCCCACGCCGCGGCGGATCGCCGCCACCGTGCGCCCGGCCATGATCGAGAGGAAGACGGTGCCCGGCGCGGCGAAGCGGGCATAGGCGGGCAGCGCCGCCTCGGCCTCCTGCGGCTTGATCGCCAGCACCACGGCGGCCGGCGCGAAGCCGGCGGGGATCGCCGCGGGCGCGGCGACGACCTCCACCTCCCCGCGCCCGGCGAAGGCGGCGGCGGCCGCGGCCCGCGGCTCGACCACCACGGCGCGGGAGAGGCCGCGCTCCAGCCAGCCGGACAGCATCGCGCCGCCCATCTTGCCGCAGCCGACGAGAAGCACGGGGGGGAGGGGCTCGCTCATGCGCGCAACGTCGCGCGGGCCGGGCGCGGATGCAAGGCGCCCGCATGCCCGCCGGGCAGCGCGGCACCGGCCGGCCGCGGCGGGAGCCCGCGCCGCCGTCGCCGGCGCGAGGGCCTACCCCCCGGCGCGCGGCGCCGCCGCGGTCGCCCCCGTGCCGGCCGCGGCCTGCGTGCCGCCGCGCCAGGCGAGGGCGAGCCGCGCCAGCGGCGCCGCGGCGAGGGTGCAGACGATCGCCATCGCGACCAGCGCGGAGAACGCCGTCCGGCCGATCAGCCCGGCGTCGAGCAGCACGGCGAGCACCACCACCTCCATCAGCCCCTTCGCCTGCAGCAGCGCCCCGAGCGCGAGCGCGAAGGACCAGCGCTCCCCGGCGGCGCGCGCCGGCAGGGCGGCGCCGGCGACCTTGCCCGCCACCGTCGCCGCGGTGGCGGCGGCGAAGACCGCGAGGAACGCCGCCGAATCCGGCTCGATCAGCGCCTTCAGCCCGGTCGCCATGAAGAAGAACGGCAGCAGCACGATCGCCGCCGCCGGCTCGAGCCGCGCGAGCAGCGCCGCCCGGCTGCCGCGCGGCATGACGGTGCCGGCCGCGAAGCCCCCGACGATGTAGCCGATCCCGATCGCCTCCGCGGCCGCGCCGGATGCGAGGGCGGCGGCGACGGCCGCGACCAGCATGCGCCCGCCGTCGTCGCGCCCGGCGCCCGCCGCCTCCAGCCGCGCGAGCAGCGGCCGCACCAGCCAGACCAGCGCCCCGCCCCAGGCCAGGGCGAGGGCCAGGGTGGACAGCGCGCCCGCTCCGCGGCCGGCGGAGAGCGCCAGCACCACCGCCAGCACCAGCCAGAGCGCGGCGTCGTTGAGCGCGGCGAGGGCGAGCGAGACCTGGCCGAGCCGCGTTCCGGTCCATTCCGCCTCGCGCAGGATCGCCGCCAGCACCGGCAGGGCGGTGCAGGCGACGCAGGCGCCGATCGCCGCGGCGAAGCCCAGGCCGTCGCCCCGCGGCCCGACCGCGCCCGGCACCGCCTCCGCCATCCAGACCCCGAGGCCCATGCCGAGCCCGAAGGGGAGGAGAAAGCTGCCCAGGGCGGGGGCGGCGAGCCGCCGCGCCTGGCCGCGCAGCGCCTGCGGATCGAGGTGCATGCCGGCGACGAGGACGTAGAGCATCGCCCCGACATTCGCCACGCCCTGCAGCGCGGCGAGGACCTCCGGCGTGAACACCGCGGCGTGGAATTCGGGCGCGGCGCGGCCGAGCAGCGAGGGGCCGAGCGCCACCCCGACCATGATCTGCACCACCGCGAGCGGCGCCGCCCGGCGCACCCCGCGCAGGCGCCAGAGCAGCCACGGCACCAGCACGAGGGCCGCCGCGATCGCGAGCAGCGGGACCCGGGAGGCGGGCATCGGATCTCCTGTGCGGCGGCCGCGCGGACGGCCGGAGGGATGGGCGAGGCGCGACCGGCCGGCGGTGCCGGGCCGGGACCGAGAGGCGCGTCCCCGGGCAGGGCCGGAGACGCGGCGAGTATCCGGATCGAAGCCCGGGCATGCAACGGCGCCCGCCGCGGTGCCGCCGGCCGGGGCGACGCCGGCGCCGCGCGGGACGAGGACGCCGCCGCGCGCCCTCCGGCCGGCACGACAGGGGGCGGCCGCAGCCTCCCGCGCCGCGGGCCGCTGCGCCGGCGAGGGCGACGCCCCCGCTGCCAGGACCGGCGACGCCGCCTATCTTTCCCGCGGCATCCACGCCGGATCGCCGCGGACCGGGGAAAGGGCAGACGCGTGGCGGCGGACGACCCCCGAACATCCGATCGCGCCGGGCCGCTCGAATTCGAGATCCGTCGCGACTTCGTCGAGGTCAGCATGGACCTCGCCCGCCTGGTCGCGGCCTTCGGGCCGGACATGCTGCTCCAGGTCCCGGCCGCGTTCCGCGGCGCGCGCAACGCCCTGACCGCGCGCGAGCTGATCTCCCTCCACGCCGCCCGCGCGCCGGGCTTCGTCGCCGAGCTGCCCACCGCGGACCCGCTGCGGCGCATCGCCTTCCGCGTCGAGGGCGCGCGCGAGCAGGGCTTCCTCGACGCCATGCGCGCCGTGGTGCGCGAGGTGCTGATCGAGCCGCGCGGGATCGGCGCGGTGCCCGCCGCGCCGCAGCGCGGGCGGCGGTAGGGTGGCGCAGCGCCGGGCGGCGGGGCGGGCCGCGACGCCGCTCGCCGCCGCGCGCCCGCCTCCGCTGTGACAAGCGCCCTCGCCCCGGATAGATCGGCCGCGTGCAAGCCCCCGCCCTGCCCGCCCTGCCCGTCGCCGAGGCGCTCCCGGCCCTGCGCGCCGCGCTGCGCGCGGGGCCGAGCGCCGTCCTCGTCGCCCCGCCCGGCGCCGGCAAGACCACGCTCGTCCCGCTGGTGCTGCGCGAGGAGCCCTGGGCGGCCTCCGGGAGGATCCTCGTCCTCGAGCCGCGCCGCGTCGCCGCCCGCGCCGCCGCGCGGCGCATGGCGGCGCTGCTCGGGGAGGCGGGGCCGGGCGGCACGGTCGGCCTCGCCACCCGGCTGGAGCGCCTGGTCTCGCCGGCGACCCGCGTCGAGGTGGTGACCGAGGGCCTGCTGGTCCGCCGCCTGCAGTCCGATCCCGGCCTCGAGGGCGTCGCCGCGGTGCTGTTCGACGAGGCGCACGAGCGCCATCTCGACACCGACCTCGCGCTCGCCCTCTGCCTCGACCTGCAGCGGGCGCTGCGGCCGGAGCTGCGCCTGCTCGCCATGTCGGCGACGCTCGACGCGGCCGGCTTCGCGCGCCTCCTCGGCGACGCGCCGCTGGTCGAGAGCCGGGGCCGCGCCTTCCCGGTCGCCGTCCGCCACCGCGCGCGCGACCTGCGCGACCCGCGCGACCTGCCGGAGGCGATGGCCGCCGCGATCCGCGAGGCGCTGCGCGAGCATCCCGGCGACCTGCTCGCCTTCCTGCCCGGCTGGGGCGAGATCCGCCGCACCGCCGAGCGCCTCGGCGGGATCGAGGCCGAGGTGCTGCCGCTGCACGGCGAGCTGCCGCCGGCCGATCAGGACCGCGCGCTGGCGCCCTCGGAGCGGCGCAAGGTCGTGCTCGCCACCGCGATCGCCGAGACCTCGCTCACCGTCCCCGGCGTGCGCATCGTGGTGGATGGCGGCTTCCGCCGCGCGCCGCGGCTCGATCCGGCGACCGGGCTGACGCGCCTCGTCACGCTGCGCCTCTCCCGCGCCGCGGCGGAGCAGCGCGCCGGCCGCGCCGGTCGCGAGGCGCCGGGCGTCGCCATCCGGCTGTGGAGCGAGGCGCTGCACCGCGGCCTGCCCGCGCAGGACACGCCGGAGATCCTCGAGGCCGAGCTTTCCGGCCTGGCGCTCGATTGCGCCGCCTGGGGCGCCGAGCCCGCCTCGCTCCCCTTCCTCGATCCGCCGCCCGCCGGGGCGCTCGCCGCCGCGCGCGCGCTGCTGCGCGAGCTCGACGCGCTGGACGCGGAAGGGCGCATCACCGCGATCGGCCGCCGCATGGCGCGGCTCGGCACGCATCCGCGCCTCGCCCGCATGCTCGTCGCGGCCGAGGGCCCGGGCGAGGGCGCGCTCGCCGCCGACCTCGCCGCGCTGCTGGAGGAGCGCGACCCGATCCGCGGCCGCGACGCGCCGGCGGACATCCGCCTGCGCCTCGACCTGCTGCATGGCGGCGACCACCCGGCCGCCGACCGCGCCGCGATCCACCGCATCCGCCGCGCCGCCGCGCTGCACCGGCGCCGGCTCGGCCTGCACGGCGGCACGGCGCCGGAGGGCGATGCGGGCGCGCTGCTCGCCGCCGGCTTCCCGGACCGCATCGCCGCCCGGCGCGGCGTGATGGACGGCGCCTTCCGCCTCGCCTCGGGCCAGGGCGCGCGGCTCCCCGCGACCGATCCGCTCGGCCGGGCGCCGCTGCTCGCGGTGGCCGATCTCGACCTCCAGGGCACGGAGGCGCGCATCCGCATGGCCGCCCCGCTCTCCCGCGCCGCGCTGGAGGCCCGCTTCCCCGAGCGCTTCGTGCGCGAGGAGGGTGCTGCCTTCGACCCGCGCGCCGGCGCCGTCGTCGCCCGCCGCCGCCTGCGCTTCGGCGCGCTGGTGCTGGAGGAGGCGCCGCTGCCGCAGGCGGACCCGGCCGCCATCGCCGCCGCCCTGGCCGAGGCCGCCGCCGCGCGCGGCCTGCGCGACCTCGACTGGACGGACGCCGCGCGCCAGCTCCAGGCGCGCATCCTCTGGCTGCGCCGGGTGGAGGGCGCGGACTGGCCCGACGTCTCCGACACGGCGCTCGCCGCGCGCGCGCAGGACTGGCTCGCGCCGCATCTGCATGGCCGCGGCACGCGCCTCGCCGACCTCGCCGCGCTCGACCTCTGCGCGCTGCTCGCCGGCCTGCTCACCCGGGAGCAGCGCCGCCGCCTCGACGCCGCCCTGCCGGCCAGCGTCGCGCTGCCCGGCGGCCGCAGCGCCGCGATCGACTACGCGCGCGAGACGCCGACGCTCGCGGCGCGCGCGCAGCACCTCTACGGCCTCGCCGAGCTGCCGCGGCTCGCCGAGGGGCGGGTGCCGCTGCAGGCGGCGCTGCTCTCCCCGGCCGGGCGGCCGATCGCCGTCACCGGCGACCTCGCCGGCTTCTGGCGCGGCGCCTGGGCGGAGGTGCGCAAGGAGATGCGCGGCCGCTACCCGAAGCACGCCTGGCCGGAGGATCCGACACGGCCGCTGCCGCCGCAGGCGCCGCGACAGGGACGGCCGGACGGCCAGCGCCCCGTGCCGTCGGCCCGTTGAACGGCATGCGCCGCCCCCCCAGACTCCCGTCATCGGCGGCATCGCCGCGCCGATTCCGCACACCGGCCGTCCGTTGCCCGACCGGCCGTCCTGCCCGCCGAGCCGTCCCTGGTCCATTGATGCTGAGGATCCGCCGACCGATGCCCCCATCCCCTCCGCCCGCGGGAGCCGCCCGCCGCCGTGCCTTCCTCTCCGGAGCGGCGCTTGCCACCCTCGTGCTGGCCTGCTCGCCGGGGCCCGTCGCCACGCTGCTCGCGCCCGCCCCGGCGCAGGCGCAGCGCGGCCAGTGGGTGCCGGACTTCGCGGACCTCGCCGACCGGGTGCTGCCCGCCGTCGTCAACATCAGCATCACCGGCGAGCAGGCCGTGCAGATCCCCCCCGAGCTGCGCGGCACACCCGCGGAGCGCTTCCTGCGCGAGCGGCTGCGCGGCGCGCGCCGCATCATCCGGGGCGCGGGCTCCGGCTTCATCGTCGATCCGGCGGGCTACGTGGTCACGAACGAGCACGTCGTCGGCAACGCGACGCGCGTCACCGTCTCGCTGCAGGGCGGGCAGGAGTTCCCGGCCCGCGTGGTGGGCACCGACGACCTCACCGACCTCGCCCTGCTCAAGATCGACGCGCGCCAGCCGCTGCCCTACCTGACCTGGGGCAGTTCGGCCGCGCTGCGGGTCGGGCAGTGGGTGCTCGCCGCGGGCAATCCCTTCGGGCTCGGCGGCAGCGTGACGGCGGGGATCGTCTCCGCCCGCGGCCGCGAGATCGGCGCCGGGCCGTTCGACGACTTCATCCAGACCGACGCCGCGATCAACCCCGGCAATTCCGGCGGCCCGCTGTTCAACACGGCCGGCGAGGTGGTCGGCATCTCGACCGCGATCTACTCGCCGACCGGCGCCTATGCCGGCATCGGCTTCGCCACGCCCTCCGACCTCGCGCGGAGCGTGATCGACCAGATCCTGCGCGAGGGGCGCATCGACCGCGGCTGGCTCGGGGTGAGCGTGCAGGATCTCGACGGTGCCGGACCGCGGCCGGGCGCCGGCGTGCTCATCGCGGCGGTGGAGCGCGGCGGCCCGGCGGCACGCGCCGGCCTCCGCCCCGGCGACGTGGTGGTCGCGATCGAGGGGGAGCGGGTGGACAGCTCGCGCACCCTGGTGCGCAACGTCGCCGCGGTGCCTCCCGGCCAGACCGTGCGCCTGACCGTGCTGCGCGACGGGCGGGAGCGCGAGTTCCGGGTCCAGGTCGGCCGACGCCCGCCGCCGAACCGCGAGGGCTGACGCGGAGCGCGCCCGCCCTGGCTTCGGCGCCGCCCGCAACCGCGCTACCCTTGCCGCCACCGCTGCCGAGGAGCCACGATGCGCATCCTGCTGGTCGAGGACGATGCCGAGGTCGCCCGCTTCGTGAAGAAGGGGCTGCAGGAGGCCGGCCATGTCGTCGAGCACGCCGCCAACGGGCGCGACGGCCTGTTCCTCGCCGCCTCGGAGCAATTCGACCTGCTCGTCCTCGACCGCATGCTGCCCGGCGGCGTGGACGGCGTCCGCCTGGTCGAGACGCTGCGCAGCCAGGGCAGCCGCACGCCGGTGCTGTTCCTCTCCGCCCTCTCCGCGGTGGACGAGCGCGTGCGGGGTCTCAAGGCCGGCGGCGACGACTACCTGGTGAAGCCCTTCGCCTTCGCCGAGCTGCTCGCGCGGGTCGAGGCGCTCGGCCGCCGGCCCGCCACCGACGCGCCCACCACCAAGCTGCGCGTCGCCGACCTCGAGCTCGACCTCCTCTCGCGCACCGTCACCCGCGGCGGCAAGCGGGTGGAGGTGCAGCCGCGCGAATTCCGGCTGCTCGAGCACCTGATGCGCCACGCCGGGCAGGTGGTGACCCGCACCATGCTGCTCGAGAAGGTCTGGGACTACCACTTCGACCCGCAGACCAACGTGATCGACGTGCATGTCAGCCGCCTGCGCCAGAAGCTGGACAAGGGCTTCGACAAGCCGCTGATCCACACCGTGCGCAACGCCGGCTACATGATCCGCGCCGACTAGGCGGCCGGGGTCGCGGGCCCATGAACCACCTGCCCCCCCGCGCCCGCGCCGCCGCGGCGCCGGGCCGCGCGGCGCCGGACCGGGACGGCGGCGACGGGCTGTCGCCGGGGGCTCCGCCCCCCGGTCCGCTCCTGCGCCTGCTCCGCAGCGCCGGATTCCGCTTCGCGCTGCTCTTCGCCGCGCTGTTCGCGGGCTCGATCCTCGCCTTCGCCCTGGTGCTCTGGTGGGGCACCGCCGTCGCGCTCGACCGCCAGACCGACGCGCTGCTCCGCGCCGACGCGCTGGCGCTCGCGGAGCGCTGGCGCGAAGCCGGCGCACCCGGCACCGCGGAGGCGATCGAGGAGCGGCTCGCGGTGGACGTGGACGCCGCCTCCATCTACCTGCTGCACGGCCCCGACGGACAGCGCCTGGCGGGCAACCTGGACCGCTGGCCGCCGGAGATCGAGGACGCGGTCACGGCCTGGGCCAACCTCCTCGTCACCCATGACGGGCAAAGCTCGGAGGCGCGGCTCTACGCCACGACGCTGCCGGGCGGCTACCGCCTGCTGGTCGGGCGCGACGTCGCCGACAAGCTCGCGCTGCGCGAGCTGATCGCGGAGGGGCTGATCTGGGCGGCGGGCTTCGCCCTGTTCTTCGCCCTCTTCGGCGCCTGGCTGCTGCGCCGCGCGCTCGAGACCCGCCTGCGCCCGGCCTTCGAGACGGCGGCGGCGATCGCCGGCGGCGATCTCGGGCAGCGCGTCCGGCTCACCGGGCTCGGCGACGAGTTCGACCGGCTGGGCGCGACGATGAACGCCATGCTCGACCGGATCGACCGGCTGATGGCCGGCGTGAAGGGCGTCTCCGACGCCGTCGCGCACGACCTGCGCACCCCGATCGCGCGGGCGCGCGCCAAGCTCGAGGACGCGCTGCGCAGCACGCCGGAGCCGGGCACGCCGGACGGGCGGGCGCTCCGCGCGGCGGTGGAGGCCGGCATCGCCGACCTCGACGCCATCACCCGCGTCTTCCAGGCCCTGCTGCGCATCGCCGAGGCCGAGGCCGGCGCCCGCCGCGCCGCCTTCGCGCCGCTCGACCTGGTGCCGCTGCTCGCCGACCTCGCCGAGTTCTACGGCGCCGCGGCGGAGGCGCGCGGCCAGCGGCTGGAGACCGCGCTGCCGGACTCGGTCCGGCTGACCGGCGACCGCGACCTTCTGCTCCAGGCCGTGGCCAACCTGCTCGACAATGCGGTGAAGTTCGGCCCGGCCGGCGGCACGGTGCGCCTCTCCGCCCGCACGCTCGACGAGCCGGGTCCGGCCGGGGCGCCCCTCGCCGCCGAGGTGACGGTTTCCGACGAGGGGCCCGGCCTCGCCCCCGCCGACCGCGCGCGCGCCGGCGAGCGGTTCTTCCGCGCCGATTCCTCCCGCGGCACGCCGGGATCGGGGCTCGGCCTGTCGCTGGTGCTGGCGGTGGCGCACCTGCACCAGGGCGAACTGGCGCTGGAGGACGCCGAGCCCGGGCGGCGTCCGCCGGGGCTGCGGGCGAGGCTGCGGCTCGCCTCGGGATGACCGAAGCGTCATCCGCGGGACAGCGCGACGCATGGCGCCGCGCCGCAGTCTCCCGGCAATGCGTCGTGGGTTCGCCGCGGTCCTGCTCTGCCTCCTCGCCCCGCTGCCGGGCGCACCGGCCGAAGACACCACGCCGGTGCGGGTCACCACCGACACGCGGGAGTATTGCCTCGCCCTCGCCGAGCGCTTCGCGGCGCTGCGCGCGGTGGCGCCGCCGTCTGCGCTGGCGCTGGCGGCGGACGGAATGCGGCTGTGCGGCAACGGCCATGTGCGCACCGGCGTGGCCAGGCTGCGCCGCGCCATCCGACTCGCCAGGCCGGAGTGACCGCGCGGGCGGCCGCCGCCGCCCGGCGCCGCGCGGGCAGGACCCGCGGGCCGCGCCGCGCCGCGCCGAAGCCGGTTCTCCCGGGCCGCTCTCGGGCCGCGGCCGGTGAGTGCCGCCGGCATCCTCCGGCCGGCCCTGGCCGGGGCCTGCGCGACGGGTGCGGGCAACGGCCTGGCGCGCTTCGGCTTCGTGCCGCTGTTCCCGGCGATGGTCGCCGCCGGCTGGGTGGGGGGCGGCGAGGCGGCGCTGCTCGGGGCGGTCAACCTCGCCGGCTACCTGGCGGGGACGCTGGCCGGCTGGCCGCTGGCGCGCGCGGTGGGGGTGCCGCGGGCGCTGGACGCGGCGATGGCGCTGGTCGTGGCGAGCCTCGCCGCCTGCGCGGCGAATCTCGGCCTGTGGTGGTTCGTACCCTGGCGGACCCTGGCAGGCGTGGCGGGCGGCGTGCTGATGGCGCTGGCCGGACCGGCGGTGCTCTCCGTCGTGCCGCCGCCGAGGCGGGGCATGGCGAGCGGGGTGGTGATCTCGGGGGTTGGGAGCGGGGTGATGCTGGTCTCGCTCGCCGTGCCGGTGCTGCTCGGGCGCGGCGGGCTGCCGGGGGCGTGGCTCGGGCTGGCGGGGCTGGTGGCCGCGCTCTGGGCCTTCGCGCATCCGCGCTGGCCGCGCCCTGCGGCGGGCGAGGCGAGCGGGGACCGGGACGGCGCCCCCGGGGCCGCGGTGGCGCCGGCGCGGGCGATGCCGCGAATGGTGCGGCCGCTGGTCGCCTACGGGATCTCCGGCGCCGGGATGGTGGCGCCGATGGTCTACCTGGCCGACCTCGCGGTGCGCGGCCGGGGGCTGGGTGTCGCCGCCGGGGCGTGGATCTGGCTGCTGTTCGGCCTCGGCGGCGTGGCCGGGACGCTGGCCGGCGGGCGCATGTCGGACCGCATCGGCGGGCGGCGCGCCTTCGTGCTGTGGCTGCTGGTGCAGGTGGCGGCGGTCGGGCTCTGCCTGGCGCCGGCGGTGCCGGCGCTGACCGCCGGCGCCTGGCTCGGCGGCTTCGCGGGGATGGGGGTGACGGCGGTGGCGCTCGCCGCCGCGCGCGAGCGGGCCGGCGAGGCGGCCGGGCTGGCGTTCGCCCGCATGACGGCGAGCTATGCGGTGGCGCAGGCGGCGGTCGGCTTCGTCCTGGCGGCGCTGTTCGCCGCCACGGGGGAGAGCCACGCGGCGGTGTTCGGCGCCTGCCTCGCACTGTCGGCCGTCGCGGCGGCGGTCGCGGCGACGGACCTGCGCGGGCCGCCCCCGCCGCCCGACGCGGCGGACCGGACCGGGCGGCCGCTATAGCGGCGGCCGCCGCTCCGCCCAGCCCGCCGCGCGCTCGTATGCCGCCGCGGCGCGGTAGAGCAGCGCCTCCGACCAGTAGGGTCCGACGAGCTGCATGCCGATCGGCAGCGCCGCCGCCGCGCTCAGCCCGCACATCACCGAGACCGCCGGGTGGCCCGTCACGTTGAACGGCGTGCGCGCCTGGCGCGGGTAGGTCCGCTCCGTCTCCGCCGGGTCGTCGAGCCGGCTCGGCGGGTCCATGGAGGAGGCGCAGAGCAGCAGGTCCACCTCGCGGAACGCCGCCTCCACCGCCGCCACCAGCTCGCGCCGCCGGCGCTGCGCCTGCACGTAGTCCACGCCGGAGACGAACATCCCCGGCAGCAGGCGGCGCAGCGTCACCGGGGCGTAGTCGCCGGGGCGCGCGCGCAGCCAGGGCTCGTGCACCGCCGCCGCCTCGCTGGTGAGGATCACACGGTTCACCGCCGCGAAGTCGCCGAGCCTCGGCAGGGCGATGTCGCGCACCGCGGCGCCCTCGCGCGCGAGCAGGCGCGCCGCCTCCTCGAGCGCGGCGGCGACGTCGGCGGTGGCCGGCGTGTCGGTCTCGTGGAAGTGGCGGACGAAGCCGATGGAGAGGCCCCTGAGGCCGCGGTCGAGGTCGCGCGTGTAGTCCTCCGCCGGCCGCTCGACGCTGCCGGGGTCGAGCGGGTCATGCCCCGCCATCGCGTTCAGCAGCAGCGCGTTGTCCGCCACCGTCCGCGTCATCGGCCCGACATGGTCGAGGGTGAAGGAGAGCGGGAACACGCCGCGGCGCGAGACCAGGCCGTAGGTCGGCTTCATCCCGACGATGCCGCACTGCGTCGCCGGGTTGCGCACGCTCCCGCCGGTGTCCGAGCCGAGCGCCGCCGGCAGCATCCGCGCCGCCACCGCCGCGCCGGAGCCGGAGGAGGAGCCGCCCGGGTGGTGCGCCGGGTTCCACGGGTTGCGCGCCGGCGGGAAGGGCAGGTCGAAGGTCGGGCCGCCGAGCGCGAACTCGTGCGTCGCGAGCTTGCCCGGGAACACCGCCCCCGCCGCGCGCAGCCGCGCCACCACCGCGGCGTCCTCGCGCTTCAGGTTGTCGAGCAGGATCCGGGAGTGGCAGGTCGTCGGGTGCCCGGCGAGATCAATGATGTCCTTGAGCCCGACCGGCAGCCCGTGCAGCGGCGAACGCGGGCCGGAGCGGGCGATCTCCGCCTCCGCCGCGCGCGCCGCCGCCTCCGCCTCGTCCCAGAGCGGGCGGACGAAGGCGTTGAGCCGCGGCTCGAGCGCGGCCGCGCGGTCGCGGAAGGCGCGCAGGTACTCGACGGGCGAGAGCCGCCTGCCGCGGATCAGCGCCGCGGCCTCGGTCAGGGTGAGCTCGTGCGGGGCGGCGGGGAGCGTGCTCATCGGCCGCCCTCCTGCGCGGCGGGAACGCGGTAGGCCGGCATCGGCTCCGCCGCGGGGTCGGCCGGACGGGCGAAGCCCGTGCGCAGTCCGCGCGCGGCGGCGACGGCCTCGAGGACCGCCTCGCGGTGCTCCTCCCAGGCCCTGGCCAGGCCGGCGGCGCGCGCCAGGGCCTCGGCCTCGCGTTCCGTCGCCTCGTCCTTGCCCATCCCGGCTCGTCCTCTGCCCGTGCGGGCCGGATGGTGGCGCAAAAGAAGCGGGGGCGGAACCGGGCGGCTCCGCCCCCGAGGTGGCGCCGCGGAGCAAGGCCGCCCGCGCGGCGCGTCTGGGAGAGACGGAGGCAGGATCGCGCCCGGCCGCGGCACCAGGATGGCGCGCCGATGGCGCCGCGAGGGTCCCCGTGGCGGCTTTGCGGCACGCGGGGGCGCGGCGAGAGCCGTCTCGCTCGGCCGTGCGCGCCGCACGGCTCCCGCGCGTTGCCTGCCGGGCGGATTCGCGCTCCCGGCCGTTTCCGGCCGTCCGCGATCTGCTCTATCCGTCGCCGCGCCGTCCGCCCGACCGCCGCGAGGAAGGAACGCCATGCTGCCGCTCACCGGCCTGAAGGTGCTGGAGCTCGGCCACTACATCGCCGCGCCCTTCGCCACCCGCCTGCTCGCCGATCTCGGCGCCACGGTGGTCAAGGTCGAGCCGCCGGAGGGCGATCCGCAGCGCGGCTGGGGCTCGAAGCACAACGGCCATTCCGTCTGGTTCAGCGTGCACGGGCGGAACAAGCTCTCGGTCACGCTCGACCTGAAGAGCGCGGAGGGGAGGGAGAAGGCGCTGCGGCTCGCCGCCTGGGCCGACGCGCTGGTGGAGAATTTCCGCCCCGGCCAGCTCGAGCGCCTCGGCCTCGGGCCGGAGCGACTGCACGAGGCGAACCCGCGGCTCGTCATCGCGCGCGTCTCGGGCTACGGGCAGGACGGGCCCTATCGCGACCGCCCGGCCTTCGGGGCGATCGGCGAGGCGATGGGGGGGCTGCGCCACCTCACCGCCCATCCGGGGCAGACCGACCTGCCGCCGCCGCGCTGCGGCATCTCGATCAGCGACGACCTCGCCGGGATGTACGCGGCGATGGCGGTGGTCTCCGCCTGCTGGGGGCGCGACCGGGCGGGAGCGGAGGGGAAGGGGACGGTGATCGACGTGGACCTCGTCTCCTCGGTGTTCAGCCTGATGGAGGGGATGCTGCCGGAATACGGCCTGTTCGGTTGGGTGCGGCAGCCGGCGGGGGCGGCGATCCCGACCGCGGCGCCGACCAACACCTATCCCTGCGCGGACGGGAAGTGGCTGTGCGTGGCCGGCAACTCGGACCTGATCTTCCGCCGCCTGATGGCCGCGATCGGCCGGCCGGAGCTGGCCGAGGACCCGCGCTTCGCCACCAACGCCGACCGCTGCGCCAACGTCGCCGAACTGGACGCCGCGATCGCCGCCTGGACGCGCGGGCGGACGGCGGCGGAGGCCGAGGCCGCGCTGCAGCGGGCCGAGGTGCCCTGCTCGCGCCTCTACGACATCCGCGACTGCGCCGAGGACCCGCATTTCCGCGCCCGCGAGCTGGTGATGGAGGTCGAGGACCCGCTGCTCGGGACGGTACTGCACCCGGCGCCGCCCTTCCGCTTCCAGGGCGTACCGCCGCGGGCGATGGTGCGCTGGCCCGGCCCCGCGGCGGGGCAGCACAACGCGGCGGTGTTCGGGGAGATGCTGGGCGAGGGCGGGCCGGGTCGCCGGTCCGGGTAGCGCCGGGGCGGGCGACGGATGGCCCCTGATCGGACGTCGCGGGCGCCGTTTGGCGCCGCCGGCCTGGCGGGCGGCGCCCTGCCCTTCCGCCGCGCGAGAGCCGTTTCCGCTCGGCCGTGCCCGCTGCAACGGCGCTCGCTCGTTGTCCGCCGAACCGATTCACGCTCCCGGCCGTCTCCAGCCGTCCGCGATCGGCTCTATCGGCAGGTGACCGCCACCCCGCCCCCCGGACGCGAGGCGATCTCGCAGCGGTCCAGCTCGCGCGGGACCATCGCGCGCAGATAGGTGTCCGTGCGGGCGTAGAGGCAGACCAGCAGCAGGCCGCTGCCGTGCAGCGCCACCGGCCAGCCGCGCACATCGCTGCGGCCGTCGCGCCCCAGGCGATTCGGCTGCACCTCCATCGGCTCGGGCTCCTGCTCCTCGCCCGGCGGGCCGTCGAACATCCGCGCGCCGCGCAGCGGGACGGCGGCGGCGGGCGGCGGGCCGATCTGCTCGAAGCGCGGATCGCCGGGGCCGGAAGGCGCGAGGCGGTCGGGGCATGCCAGGGCCTGCGGCTGGCCGCGCGCCGTGCCGGCGAAGGACGGCAGCAGGAGCGGCACGGCGAGAGCGCAGGCCGCAGCGGCGAAGCGGAGACGATGCGGGGTGGCGGTCACCTGTCGGGTCCCGGTTGCGCTGGATCGCGGCCGGAACGCTGCCACGCGGCGGTGCGATGCGCCATGCCTCCGCGCGTCGCCGGGCAGGCGCGACCCGCTCCGGGCCGGACGGGGCGGCGGCGCGGCGCCGCCAGGCGCCCTTCGCCCCTTCCGTCGCCGTCGCCCGCCGCGGCCGCGCGAGAGCCGTTTCCGCTCGGCCGTGCGCGCTGCAACGGTTCTCGCTCGCTGTCTGGCTCCCGGCTGTTCCCGGCCGTCCGCGGTCGGCTCGAGAGCCCGGCCGGGAAGGCGCGCGCAGAAAGCCGTACCGCGGCGGCAACGGAATGCGCTATGCTGCGCCCGGGGGATCAGGGGATGCGTGTCCGGCTCCGCGAGGCCGCGCTGGCCGCGGCGCTGCTCTTGCTCGCCGCCTGCGGCTCCTCGCGCGGCACGCCGCGCGGGGTGCCGGGCTATGACGCCGGCGGAGGGCTGCAGCTCTCCTGCGTGCCCTTCGCCCGCGCGCGCTCCGGCATCCAGCTCGCCGGCGACGCCTGGCAGTGGTGGGACGCCGCGGCGGGACGCTACGACCGTTCCGGCGCCCCGCGCCCGGGCAGCGTGCTGGTGTTCGCCCGGACGCCGCGCCTGCCGCAGGGGCATCTCGCCGTGGTCTCGCGCGTCGTCTCGGCGCGGGAGATCCGCGTGGACCACGCGAACTGGGCGCCGGGCGGCAGCGCCAGCCGCGGCCGCGTCGCGCGCGACCAGCCGGTGCTCGACGTCTCGCCGCGCGGCGACTGGTCGGCGGTGCGCGTCTGGTACCCGCCGGTGCGGGACTACGGCCGGACGGTGTTCCCCACCCACGGCTTCATCCATCCCGTGATCCGGACCGCCGCCCTGCGCGAGTGATCCGCCCAGGCGGTCGCCCGCCGCCGGCCTCGGACGGCAGGGGGGGACGAGGGGCCGACGGCACCCGCGGCGGCCGGGGCGAAGCGGCACGTGCGTCCCGGCCCTGCGCCCGCTCGCCCGGGCTCGCTTTTCGCGGCGCCAGCGCCTATGTCCGGTGCACGCCTCTCCGCCGCCCCTCGTCGGTCGTCCGCCGGACCGCGCCGCGGTTCCGTCCGCTCCGCGCCGCTCCGCCGCGCCGGGGCCGGCCGGCCCCTACCCGGAAACCGAGCACTTCCTCATGGACCTCCGCAACGTCGCCATCATCGCGCACGTGGACCACGGCAAGACCACGCTGGTGGACAGCCTGCTGCGCCAGGCCGGCGCCTTCCGCGCCAACCAGCAGGTCGCCGAGCGCGCCCTCGACCGCAACGACCTGGAGCGCGAGCGGGGCATCACCATCCTCGCCAAGTGCACCGCCGTCTCCTGGCGCGGCGCCAGGATCAACATCGTGGACACGCCCGGCCACGCCGATTTCGGCGGCGAGGTGGAGCGCATCCTCTCCATGGTGGACGGCGCCATCGTGCTGGTGGACGCGGCGGAGGGCGTGCTGCCGCAGACCAAGTTCGTGGTCGGCAAGGCGCTGGCGCGCGGCCTGCGCCCGATCGTCGTCATCAACAAGGTGGACCGCGGCGACGCCCGGCCGCACGAGGTGCACGAGGAGGTCTTCGACCTCTTCGCCGCCCTCGGCGCCGACGAGGCGCAGCTCGACTTCCCGACCCTCTTCGCCTCCGGCCGCCAGGGCTGGGCGGACGACAGCCTGGAGGGGCCGCGCCGCGACCTCTCCGCGCTGTTCGAGCTGATCCTGCGCCACGTCCCGCCGCCCGGCCTCGACCCGGAGGCGCCGTTCGCGCTGACGGCGACGATCCTGGAGTACGACCCCTATCTCGGCCGCATCCTGACGGGCCGCGTCGAGCAGGGCCGGGCGCGGGTGAACATGCCGGTGCGCGTGCTGCGCGCCGACGGCGCGGTGGTGGAGACGGGGCGGCTGACCAAGCTGCTCGCCTATCGCGGCCTCGACCGCGTGCCGGTGGAGGAGGCGGAGGCGGGCGACATCATCGCCATCGCCGGCCTCGCCCAGGCGACCGTCCCCGACACCATCGCCGCGCCGGAGGTGGCGGCGGCGCTGCCCGCCATCCCGGTGGACCCGCCCACCCTCGCCATGACCTTCCGCATCAACGACGGCCCGCTCGCCGGCCGCGAGGGGAAGAAGGTGACCTCGCGCCAGATCCGCGAGCGCCTGTTCCGCGAGGCCGAGGGCAACGTCGCCATCCGCGTGCGCGAGAGCGAGGAGACCGACGCCTTCGAGGTGGCCGGCCGCGGCGAGCTGCAGCTCGGCGTGCTGATCGAGACCATGCGGCGCGAGGGCTTCGAGCTGACCATCGGCCGCCCGCGCGTGCTGACGCGCGAGAACCCGGAGACGGGCGCGCGCGAGGAGCCCTACGAGGAGGTGCTGGTGGACGTGGACGAGGCCCATGCGGGCGTCGTCGTCGAGAAGATGTCGCTGCGCAAGGGCGTGATGCAGGACATGCGCCCGCTCGGCGCCGGGCGGCAGCGGCTGGCGTTCCTGATCCCCGCGCGCGGGCTGATCGGCTACCACGGCGAGTTCCTGACCGACACGCGCGGCACCGGCGTGATGAACCGGCTGTTCCACGGCTACGGCCCCTGGGCCGGGCCGATCGAGGGCCGGCGCAACGGCGCGCTGATCAGCAACGCCGACGGCGAGGCGGTGCAGTACGCGCTGTTCTACCTGCAGGAGCGCGGCACGCTGTTCATCGGCCCCGGCGAGCGCGTCTATGTCGGGATGATCATCGGCGAGAACGCGCGCGGCGAGGACCTGGAGGTGAACCCGCTGCGCGAGAAGAAGCTGACCAACATCCGCGCCGCCGGCAAGGACGACGCGCTGCTGCTGACGCCGCCGCGGCGGATGAGCCTGGAGCAGGCGATCGCCTACATCGAGGACGACGAGCTGGTGGAGGTGACGCCGGGCGCGGTGCGGCTGCGCAAGCGGCACCTCGACCCGCACGAGCGGAAGCGGCAGGCGCGGCGGGGGGAGAGCGAGGCGGCGTAGCGGCGGGCTGATGGCGCCGGGGTAGGGTCGTTACCCCCGCCCCCTGCCCCCTCCCCCCGTTGTATCGCGAAGCGCAGGGATGGTGGCGCCGCATCGCCGCGCAACGCCATTGATCGGCGCGACGGCGGTCCGATATCCCTGCCCGACCAGGCGCGGAGGTGCGGCATGGGCGCAGTCACGGTGAAGGTGGACGCCTCGGGCCAGCTCGTGATCCCGAGGGACATGCGGGAGCAGCTCGGCATCCCCGAGGGCGGCGACCTGCGGCTGAGCGTGGAGGACGGCGAACTGCGCGCCGTCACCGTCGCGGCGGAGGTAAAGGAATTGCGCGACCTCGTCCGCCCGTGGCGGCGCGAGCACGGGTCGGCCGTGGACCAGCTGCTTGCCGAGCGGCGAATCGAAGCGGCGCTCGAAGCCGTCGAGGATGTGGACCGTGAAGCCGCGCACTCCGCGCGTGCGGCCATCTTTGCACAGCTTGGGCGCGTCGGTGACGGCTGCTGAGACAGCGACCGGCGTCGTGCTGGATGCGTCCGCCGTGCTCGCCATGCTGTTCGAGGAGCCTGGCGGCGAACGGGTGGCGGAAGCATTTGCCGACGCGGCGATCTCCGCGGTGAACCTTGCGGAGGTCCTCGGACGCCTGGCGCGGGACGGTGTGCCCGAGGACCGCCTCGCCACGATAGAAGCGCGACTACGGCGGCGGCTTCGTGTCGTGGATTTCGGCGCCGGCCTCGCCGGCGCAGCGGCTCGGCTGGCGATCGGCCGCGCAGGCTTGTCGCTCGGCGACCGCGCCTGCATCGCGACGGCGCAGTGGCTGGGCCTGCCGGCGCTGACGGCCGAGCGGATGCGGGCGCCGCTCGGTCCGGGTGTGGAAGTGAGGCTGATCCGATAGCGCCGGCGGCGCGCCGGCCGCGTCCGGCGGGGAGCGGCCGCGGCGAAACGGGTATGGCGCACCCCCGGCCCGGGCAGCATGCTTCCCCCATGCCCCCCGCCATCCTCCCCGCCGACACCATCACCAAGCTCCCCCCCGAGGCCGACGGCGCCGTCATCGTCTCCGGCTCGCATGGCGGCCGCTATCCCGGCTACCTCGCCGCCCGCGCCGGCGCGCGCGCCGTCATCCTGAACGACGCCGGCATCGGCCGCGACCGGGCCGGCATCGGCGCCCTCGCCTATTGCGAGGCGCTCGGCATCGCCGCCGCCACCGTCTCGCACCGCTCCTGCCGCGTCGGCGACACCGCCGACATGCTCGCCCGCGGCGCGATCAGCCACGCCAACGCCCCCGCCCGCGCCGCCGGCCTCGCCCCCGGCATGCCCTGCCGCGAGGCGGCGGAACGCCTCCGCGCCGCCCCGCACCGCCGCGTCGCCCACCCCCCGCCGCTCGGCGAGGCGCGCGCGGAGGCGCCCGAGGCCGCCGGCCACCCGCGCCGCATCCTGCTGCTCGATTCCGCCTCCCTCGTGCGGCCGGCGGAGGATGCGGGGCAGATCGTCGTCACCGGCTCGCATGGCGGCCTCGTCGGCGGCGATCCGGCGATGGCGCTGCGCGCGCCGGCCTTCGCCGCCGTGTTCAACGACGCCGGCATCGGCATCGAGGAGGCCGGCACCACCCGCCTCCCCGCCCTCGACGCCCGCGGCATCGCCGCCTTCACCGTCGCGGCCGACAGCGCACGCATCGGCGAGGCGGCCTCCTCCTTCCGCGACGGCGTGATCTCGCGCGTCAACGAAGCCGCCGCGCGGCTCGGCGCGCGGGTGGGGGAGCGGGCGGCGCCGCTCCTCCTCGCCTGGTCGCGCCTGCCCCTCGCCCGCGACGCCTGAGCGTCAGCGGCAGACCACCCGCACCCGGTCGTCCGGCCCGATCACCACCCGCCCGTGGCGCGCGCCGCGCGCGGCCTCGCGCCAGGTCTCCCTCGTGCAGCGGCGCAGCCCGGCGGGCAGCGGGGCGGTCAGGCCGCTCTCCAGCCCCTCGTAGAGGCAGACCAGGTGCCAGGTCTGCGGCGATCGCGGATCGAGGTCCCACCAGGCGCGCCGGCCGCCGCGGTCGGTGTCGTCGCGGAGCTGCGCGAGCCCGGCGGGGTCGCCGTCGAACAGGCTGGCGCCGCGCAGCCAGTGGCGCTCGGGCTGCGGGCAGGGGCGCCAGCCCTCGGGCACGCGCAGGCCGGGGCGGGGCTCGACATCCACGAAGGGCGGACAGGCGAAATCGGCCGCGGCCGCGCGGCCGGCGGCGCACCGAGCCGGGCGAGGGCGAGGCGCATCCGGCGCATGCGCCGAGCCCGCCACGCGCCGCCGGCCTCCGCCGCCGGATGCGGCGGCGATGGCACCCTGGACCCGCCGGCCGGGGCCCCGGCCAGGCGGCGCGGCGCGGTCGCGTCCGCGGCGCCGCCGACGTTGCGCTGGCCGAAGGAGCGCCCCTCCTGTATTCCGGCCGGCCCATGCCGCATCCCACGGAGATCCTCCCCACCGCGCGCGGCCGCGCGCTGCTCTGGCGCCCGGCCCGGCCGGCGCCGGGCGCGCCGGCGCTGCTGCTGCTGCACGGCGCCGCCGGCGGCGCCTGGATGTGGTGCGAGGGCTTCGCCGCCCGGCTGGCGGAGGCCGGATGGCTCGTCGCCGCGCTCGACCTGCGCCGGCGGCGCGCCGACGGGGCGGAGGCGTCGCTCGCCGACTACGCCGCCGACGCCCGCGCCGCGCTCGCCGCGCTGCGCCGGCCGGCGCTCCTGGTCGGGCATTCCCTCGGCGGGCTGCTCGCGCAGCGGCTGCTGGCCGAGCCCGCGGTGCGCGGCGCCGCGCTGCTGGCGCCGGTGCCGCCGGAGGGGCTGTGGTGGTCGAGCCTGCGCCTCGTCGCGCTCGACCCGCTGCTCGCGCACGGGGTGGCGCGGATGGCCGATGGCGGCGCGCACGGCGCCTCGCCGGCCGGCCTCGGCGCCGCGCGGGCTGCGCTGCGCGCCGCGCTGTTCCATCCCGACCTGCCGGAGGCAACGGCGCTGCGCCACCTCCGGCGCCTCACCCGCGAATCCGCCGTGGCGGTGCTGGAGGCGCAGGCGCCGCAGCCGCTGCTGCCCGCGGCGCTGCTCGGCCGGCCGGTGCTGGCGGTCGCGCGTGCCGGCGACCGGCTGATCCCCGCCGACACGGTGCTGCGCACGGCCGCCTTCCACGGCGCCGCGGCGACCCTGTTCGACGGGCCGGGGCACGCGATGATGCTCGACCTCGACTGGCGCGACATCGCCGACCACCTGCTCGGCTGGGCGGCGCGGCAGCCGCGCCTCGCCCCCGCGGAGGCGCTCGTCCCGTGACGTGTCGCGCCGCAGCCGGGGCGCGCGGCGGCTGAGGACGCGGGCCGGGCGGACGCGATCGGGAAGCGCGCGGCGCAGCCTCCTCCGCACCCCGGGGGGCGATGTCGCGCCGCACATCGGCCCGATCGACCGTAGCGCGGCCATGCCCGCCCGATCCCCGGCAGGACCTCGGGGAAACGTCCGGCTCGGCGGCGCTGCCGCAACCGGCGCGCCACGCCTGCTCGGCCGCGGGCGTGACGCGCCCGGTCCGGTGGGCGGGCGGCGAGGCGGAAGGTTTGCGCGGCGCCCGCCTGGCGGGGCAGGATCGCGCCCACCCGCCGACAAGGAGCCTCCGTCCATGAGCGCCCCCGCCCCCCGTCCCGCCGCCCTCGTCACCGGCGCGCGCCGCGGCATCGGCCGCGCCACCTGCGCCGCCCTCGCCGCCGCCGGCTTCGACGTGGTCGGCGCCGACATCGCCGAGGACGGCGCCGAGGAGACGCGCAAGGCGGTCGAGGCCGCCGGCGGGCGCTTCGTCTTCCACCGCGCCGACATCGCCGACCTCGCGGCGCAGGAGGCGCTGCTGGACGCCGCCTGGGGCGCCTTCGGCGGCCTCGAATGCCTGGTCAACAACGCCGGCGTGCAGGTCGCGGTGCGCGCCGACATGCTGGAGACGACGCCGGAGAGCTGGGACCGCCTGCTCGGCATCAACACCCGCGCCACCTTCTTCCTGTCGCAGAGGACGGCGCGGCGGATGATCGCCGAGGGCGCGCCGAGGCGCGGCCACCGCAGCCTGGTGTTCATCTCCTCGGTCAACGCCGTGGCGGCCTCGACCAACCGCGCCGAGTACTGCGTCTCCAAGGCCGGGGTCTCGATGATCGCCAGGCTGTTCGCGCTGCGCCTCGCCGAGCACGGGATCAACACCTACGACATCCGCCCCGGCGTGATCCGCACCGACATGACCGCGGCCGTCGCCGAGCAGTACACGCGCCAGATCGCGCAGGGCGCGGTCGCGCCGATCCGCCGCTGGGGCGAGCCGGAGGACATCGGCCGCGCCATCGCGACCCTCGCCGCCGGCGCGATGCCGTTCAGCACCGGCCACGCCTTCCCGGTGGACGGCGGGCTCCTGGTGCCGCGGATGTAGGCGGCCGCCGGTCAGCCGCCGCGCACGATCGCGTCCCACTCCGGCAGCGGCCGCTCCGCGACCGGCACCAGCCAGGCGGCGTGGTTGCCGCGGTGGATCACCTGCGCCGGCAGCAGGATCTCGGGCGGCACCGGCAGGCCGCGCAGGTGGCGGATCGCCGCCATCGCCGCGAGGGCGCCCATCCGGAACCCGTCGTAGTCCATGGTCGCGAGCAGCCGCCCCTCGCCGACCGCGCGCGCCGCCTCGACGGTGCCGTTGTTGCCGACGACGAGCGCGCGCCGCCCCTGCTCCTCCAGCGCGTCGAGGGCGCCGAGCGCCATCAGGTCGTTGGTCGCGATCACGCCCTCGATGCGCGGATGCGCCGCCATCAGCGCGCGCATCGCCTCGCGCCCGCCGGGCCGCAGGTAGCGCCCCGGGGCGGTGCCGAGCAGCGCGATGCCGGGATGGCGCGCGATCTCCTCGCGGAAGCCGCGGCCGCGGTCGCGGCTGGTCGGCGCCGTCTCCGGCCCCTCGATCAGCACCACCCGGCCCTCGCCGCGCAGCGCCGCGATCAGGTGGGCGGCCGCGGCGCGCGCCATCGCCACGTCGTCGGCGCCGACGAAGGTGACGAAGCGCCCGCGCATGCGGTTGACGAAGCCGACCAGCGGGATGCCGGCGGCGTTGATCTCCGCCACCGGCCCCTCCATCGCCCGGTCGTCGGCGGGGGCGAGGAGGATCGCGTCCGGCCGCGTCCCGCTGAGCGCGCGGCGGACCAGCGCGGCCTGCTCCGCGGGGTCGTCGGGCGTGGCGGGCACCTGCGGCAGGGTGACCGCGCCGAGCGCGGCGGCGGCCCGCTCCGCGCCGAGCAGGAAGGCCCGGTAGTTCGGGTTCACGCCGTTCTTGGTGAACACGGCGATGCGCGGCCCCGAGGCCCGCGGCGGGCCGCCGTGCTGTGCGGAGATCGGCACCCTGTCCCTCCCCCATCGGACGCGCCGCGGCGACCTTACGAGGCCGGCGCGCGGGCGCCCAGCCCGCGGCCCGAGGGAGGGCGCGCCGCCGCGCCGCGGCCGCCCCGCCAGGCCCGGATCGCTCCGGCCGGATCCGAGCGGTTCGGACCCGGTCCCGTTCGCGCCGGCGATTCGCGCCCTGGCGTGCCCGCCTCCGATGTGCACACTCGGGGGCGATCGCGGGCCAAGAGGCGCCATGCTCCGACCTTCCTTCACCGGCGCGGGCGTGCGCCGCGGCCTGCGCGTGGCCTTGCCGCTCGTCGTCGGCACCTTTCCGTTCGGCCTGGTGGTCGGCGTGGCCTCCAGCGGCCGCGGGCTCAGCCTGCTCGAGACGCTGCTGATGAGCGGTCTCGCCTTCGCCGGCACGGCGCAGCTCGTGGCGCTCGAGCTTTGGGCGGAACCGGCGCCGCTGCTCGCGGCGGTGTTCGCCACCTTCGTCGTCAACCTCCGCATGGCGCCGATGGGCGCCGCGCTGGCCGCCTGGTTCGACCGGGTGCGCGGCTGGCGGCTGTGGGCGACGCTCGGGCTGCTGACCGACCAGGGATTCGCCCTGGCGGCGACGGAGCAGCGCCGCGGCCTCGGCCGCGATGCGGGGTTCCTGTTCGGCGTCGGGCTGCTGCTCTGGCTGTTCTGGATCGTCGCGGTGGGGGCGGGACACGCGCTCGCCGGCGCGGTGCGGCTGGCGCCGGCGCATCCGTTGTTCTTCGCCCCGGTCGCGGTGTTCGTCGCGCTGCTGGTGCCGCTCTGGCGCGGCGTGCGGCAGGACGCGGCGCCCTGGGCGCTGGCGGCGTCGGTGGCGCTGGCGCTGCACGGGACGGGCCTCGGCCCGCCCTGGCCGCTGCTCGCGGGCGCCCTGTCCGGCGCGGCGCTCGCCGCGGCGCGGGAGGCGCGGCACGGGGCGCCGGCGCCGCGCCGATGACGCTCCGCCCCGACGCGCTCGCCGTCATCCTCGGGATGGCGGCGGTGACCTACCTGTGCCGCGCCGGCGGCTACGTGGTGCTGCGCGCGGCGCGCCCGCCGCGCCTCGTCGAGGCGATGCTGCGCCACCTGCCGGGGCCGCTGTTCGTCGCCTACGTCGCGCCGGCGATGGCGGCGCAGGACCTCGCCGCCTGGATGGGGGCCGCGGCTGTGGTCGCGGTGCAGGCGGCGACGCGCAACCTCGCCGCCTCGATCGCGGCGGGGGTGGCGACGGTCGCGCTCGCGCGCGGTGCGTTCTGACGCCCGGCGGCCGGCGCCGCGGCGAGCGCGGGCGGCAGGCTGCCGCCGCCCTGCCAGGCCGCGCACGGGAAGTCGCGCCGCGCTACTCCGTCGCCCGGCGCGGCGCGAGGAGCTCGCCGGGCCCGCCCGGCGCGGCATCGCCGGAAGGCCGCGCCCAGGGCCAGGCGGCGAAGGCGATCCCCTCGGCCTCGAAAACCTTGCGGATCCGGCCGTTGAACTCGCGCGCGACGTTCCAGCGCTGCAGCGGGTCGGTCTTCATCCGGGCGCGCACCGTCACGCCCGAATCGGACAGCCGCTCCACGCCCCAGACGTCGATGTCGTCGCGGATCACCGCGCCCCACTTCGGGTCGGCCCGCATCTCCGCCGCCACGCGCCGCATCGCCTCCGCCGCCTTGTCGGTGTCCGCGCCGTAGCTCACGGTCAGGTCGAGCACCGCGAAGGCGAAGTCGCGGGTCATGTTGGTCACCGTCGTGACGGCGCTGAACGGGACGATGTGCACGCTGCCGTCGAGGGCGCGCAGCTTGATCGAGCGGATCGAGAGCTGCTCGACCACGCCCGAGAGCCCGCCGAGCTGCACCACGTCGCCCACCGCCACCGCGTCCTCGAACAGCAGGAACACGCCGGTGATCACGTCCTGCACCAGCTTCTGGGAACCGAAGCCGATGGCGAGGCCGACCACGCCTGCGCCGGCCAGCAGCGGCGCGACGTTGACGCCGATCTCCGAGAGCGTGTTCAGCACCACGAAGACGGCGATGACGATGAACAGCGCCGTCCGCAGCATCGGCAGCAGCGTGCGCACCCGCGCCGAGCGCGCCGCCTGGGCGTCGCGCGAGAGGCGGGCGAGGTGACGCGCGATCGCCGCGTTCGCCGCCTCCCACGCCGCGATCGCCACCACCACCGTCAGCCCGATCGAGACCAGCGAGGCGAGCAGCCGGTTGCCGAGCTGGCCGCGGCCGAACCACTCGAAGGCGTCCACCCCCCAGCTCTCGAGCAGGAACAGCAGGGCGATGAAGACGATGATGCCCGAGACGATGCCCTTGAGCACCGGCAGGTAGCGGTTCGCCCGCGCCTCCAGCCCCGGGTAGCGGCCGGCGAGGTCGGGGCTGATGCGGAAGGCGCGGCCGATCAGCCGCCGCGCCCCGGAATCGGCGAGCTTGGCGAGCGCCGCGATCAGCAGCGTCATCGCCGAGACGCGCATCAGGCGCTGGAAGCCGTCCTCGATCTCCAGCGCCCAGACCCCCCAGGCGGCGAACAGCCAGAGGATCGCGAGCAGGTGCCAGACCTCGGCGAAGCGGTCGCGCAGCCCGCGGAAGAAGCGCCGCGCCCGCTCCGGCGACTCGCCCTCGGCGAGCGCCGGCGCGCGGAGCAGGTCGGCCACCGGCGCGCGGTTCTGCAGGATGACCACCACCAGCAGCAGCGAGACGGCGAGGAGGGAGACGCGCAGGATCGCGTCATAGGCCCCCCAGGGCAGGCCGAACTGCAGGCCGATCTCGGCCGCGGCCGCGCCGAGCACCAGCACCAGCAGGATGCGCCGCAGCCAGATGGTGACGTAGGCCGCCGTCTCGTCGCTGCAGGGGACCAGGCGCAAATGCGCCGAGGCCGGCGAGAGCAGCATGCGCGAGGCCGCCATCGCCGCCCGCAGCGCCACGTAGGAGTGGTTGGCGGTGAGCATGACGAGCTGCGTCGTCGGCAGCGGCTGCACCACCCCGATCAGGCCGTAGGAGACGCCGGCGAAGGCCGCGATCGGCACCAGGTCGAGCGCCAGCCGGCCGACGACGAGCGGCACGCGCCTGAGCCAGTTCCAGGCGCTGCCCGGGCGCGGCGCCATCGCGTCCAGCGCGTCGCGCGGGCGGCGCAGCATGCGCCAGACCGCCCACTCCGCGAACAGGCCGAGCCCGAACACGAGCGCGACCTTCCAGGAGGCGTCGAGCACGCGGCGCCGGGTCACCGGGTCGCGCGCCAGCTCGGAGACGGCGGCGGCCACCGCGGGCAGGTCGGTGAGCGCCTGCGCAGCGGCGACGAGCTCGTCGGACAGGGCGGAGAGGCGCTGCGAGGCGCCGCTCAGCAGCTGCGCGCCGAGCGTGTTCGGGGCGAGCAGCGCCGGCTCCGCGGCCGCGGGGGCGGCCGGAGCCGGGGCCGCGGGCTCCCGCGCCGGCGGGGCTCCGGCGGGGGGCGCGGCGGCGCCGCGCTCGGCGGCGGCGAGCGCTTCCAGGATGCGGATCAGCTCGGCGCGCCGGGTGTCGTCCTGGAGCAGGCGCAGGAGCTGCTGGATGTCGGCAGGGACCGGCGCGCCGGCCGCCGCGGGCGACGCCGGGGCCGCCCCCGCCGCGCCCTGCGGGGCGCCGCCGCTCCCCGCCCCGACCGGCGCCGGCGGGGCGGGGGGCGGCGCCGGCGCCTCCTGCGGGGCGGCGGACGCCGCGGCCGCGCGCGGCGGCGCTTGGTCCTGCGCGCGCGCGCCCTGGCCGCCGGCCAGGGCGACCGCCGCCAGGGCGGCGACCATCAGTGCGAGCAACGGGACGACGCGAAGCGCCGGCCGGCGCGAAACGCGGGCGGGGTGGCGGAACGAGTTCATCGCGGCCGGTGGACCCCATCGGGGGTGCCCGGGTCAAGCCCGCCCGTCGCCGCGCGGCGGGCAGGCATGCGCCGGCGCGGCAGCCGGCGGCATTGCCATCGCTGCCCGACGCCCCAGCTTAGCGGCCCATGCAGACCCTGCTCACGATCCTGCTCGTCCTCGCCATGCTCGCCGTGCTCGCCACGCTGTTTGCCGGTATCGCCGGCCTGGTGCGCGGCAACGGGGACGCGGCGCGGTCGAATCGGCTGATGCGCTGGCGGGTGATCCTCCAGGGCGTCGCGCTGGCGCTGTTCGTGCTCCTGATGTTCGCGCTGCGGAACTGACCGCCGCGGCGCCCCGGCAGCGCCCGGCCGGACCGGGCGACTTTACACCCTGGCCGCCCCGGCCCTATGTTCCGGCGCCATTGTGCAATGCGAAACGACGCCGCAACGGCGGCGTCGCCGCAGGCGGCGTTGGGCTCTCGGGGGTGCGCCGCCGCCCCAAGCGCAGGACACGGCCGAACCCATGAAGCTCCTCGTCCCCGTCAAGCGGGTGGTGGATTACAACGTGAAGGTCCGCGTGAAGTCGGACGGCACCGGCGTCGAGACGGCGAACGTCAAGATGTCCATGAACCCGTTCGACGAGATCGCGGTCGAGGAGGCGGTGCGCCTCAAGGAGAAGGGCATCGCGAGCGAGATCGTCGCCGTCTCCATCGGCGTCGCCGCCGCCGCCGAGCAGATCCGCACCGCCCTCGCCATGGGCGCCGACCGCGGCATCCTGGTCGAGCACGACGGGGCGCTGGAGCCGCTGGCGGTGGCGAAGATCCTCAAGGCCGTGGTGGCGAAGGAGCAGCCGCAGCTCGTCATCCTCGGCAAGCAGGCGATCGACGACGACATGAACGCGACCGGCCAGATGCTCGCCGCCCTCCTCGGCTGGCCGCAGGGCACCTTCGCCTCCCGCCTCGAGATCGCCGACGGCAAGGCGACGGTGACGCGCGAGGTGGATGGCGGGCTGGAGACGGTCGAGCTCAGGCTGCCGGCGATCGTCACCACCGACCTGCGGCTGAACGAGCCGCGCTACGCCTCGCTCCCCAACATCATGAAGGCGCGCAAGAAGCCGATCGAGACGCTGAAGCCCGCCGACCTCGGCGTGGACCCCGCGCCGCGCCTGACCGTGCTGAAGGTCGAGGAGCCGCCGAAGCGCCAGGCCGGCAAGAAGGTGGCCTCCGTGCAGGAGCTGGTGGACAAGCTGCGCAACGAAGCGAAGGTGATCTGAGTCATGGCCGTCCTGGTGCTCGCCGACCGCTCGGGGTCGGCCATCAACCAGCCCACGCGCAGCGCCGTCGCCGCGGCGGGGCAGATCGACAGGGAGGTGCACCTCCTCGTGCTCGGCGCCGAGCAGGCGGAGGCGGCGGCGAAGCTGCCCGGCGTGGCGAAGGTGCTGAAGGCCGAGGGCGAGGCCTACGCGCACGCGCTCGCCGAGCCCACCGCCGCGCTGCTCGTCGCGCTCGCGCCGAACTACACGCACTTGCTCGCCCCGGGCAGCGCGCAGGGCAAGAACATCATGCCGCGCGTCGCCGCCCTGCTCGACGTGCAGATCGTCAGCGACATCGCGGGCGTGGTGGACGCCGACACCTTCCGCCGCTTCTTCTACGCCGGCAACGCGCTGGCGACGGTGAAGAGCGCGGACGCGAGGAAGGTGCTCACCGTGCGCGCGGCGAGCTTCGACCCGGTGCCGGCCGAGGGCGGCCCCGGCGCGCCGATCGAGGCGGTGCGGCCGGCGGAGGACCCGGGCCTCTCGCGCTTCCTGCGAGCCGAGCTCGCCAAGAGCGCGCGGCCGGAGCTGACGGCGGCGCGCATCGTCATCTCCGGCGGCCGGGCGATGGGCTCGGCCGAGAACTTCCGCATCCTCGAAGGGGTCGCCGACAAGCTCGGCGCCGCCATCGGCGCCTCGCGCGCCGCGGTGGACGCGGGCTACGCGCCGAACGACCTGCAGGTCGGCCAGACCGGCAAGATCGTGGCGCCCGACCTCTACATCGCCGTCGGCATCTCCGGCGCCATCCAGCACCTCGCCGGCATGAAGGACAGCAAGGTGATCGTCGCGATCAACAAGGACGAGGAGGCGCCGATCTTCCAGGTCGCCGACTACGGCCTCGTCGCCGACCTGTTCAAGGCCGTCCCCGAGCTCGAGGCCGAGCTGGAGCGCACCAAGTGAACCATGAGGTGAAGCCGATGCCCGCGGAGGCGCCGGCGAGCGTCGCGCCGCCGGAGATCGCGAAGGTCGGCGTGATCGGCGCCGGCCAGATGGGCAACGGCATCGCCCATGTCTGCGCCCTCGCCGGCCTGCCGGTGGCGCTGGTGGACATCAGCGCGGCGCAGCTCGGCAAGGCGATGGCGACCATCGCCCGCAACATGGACCGCCAGGTCGGCCGCAAGCTGATCGCCCCGGAGGACAAGGAGGAGGCGCTGGCGCGCATCGCCACCGGCACCGACTACGCCCTGGTCGGCGACTGCGACATGGTGATCGAGGCGGCGACCGAGAAGGAGGAGGTCAAGCGGCAGATCTACCAGCAGGTCTGCCCGCGGCTGAAGCCCTCGGCGATCCTCGCCTCCAACACCTCCTCGATCTCCATCACCCGCCTCGGCGCCGCGACCGACCGGCCGGAGCGGTTCATCGGCATGCACTTCATGAACCCCGTGCCGGTGATGAAGCTGGTCGAGGTGATCCGCGGCATCGCCACCGACGAGCCGACCTACCAGGCGACCCTCGCGCTCGCCCGGCGGCTCGGCAAGCAGACGGCGACGGCGGAGGACTTCCCGGCCTTCATCGTCAACCGCATCCTGGTGCCGATGATCAACGAGGCGGTGTACGCGCTCTACGAGGGCGTGGGCACCGTCACCAGCATCGACACCGCGATGCGGCTCGGCGCCAACCACCCGATGGGGCCGCTCGAGCTCGCCGACTTCATCGGGCTCGACACCTGCCTCTCGATCATGCAGGTGCTCTACGAGGGGCTGAGCGATTCGAAGTACCGCCCCTGCCCGCTGCTGGTGAAGTACGTCGAGGCCGGCTGGTACGGCCGCAAGACCGGCAAGGGCTTCTACGACTACAGCGTGGACCCGCCGCGCCCGACGCGGTGACCGAGGCCGCCGGCCCGCGCGGAGGGCGTCCTCCCCGCGCGGCTGACGTGCCCCCTTCGTGCCGCGGGCGCGGCGGCACGAGGAGGGGGCCGTGCCCCGCGCCGCGGTCTCGCGGCCGCCGGGCGCGGTCAGGCCTCCAGCAGCAGGTCGTCGACGTGGGTCTGGTCGCCGGTCAGCTTGCCGCGCGCCTGCCAGTGGTAGAAGTGGTGGTTGCTCTTGAGGTTGTCGCCGTAGCCGTACTTCGAGACGATCAGGTCGAACCTGTCCTTGCCCGGCGCGAAGACGATCAGGCTCTCCATCCGCTCCAGGTATCTTTGCTGGGACTCCGTGGTGCCGGCGCCGGCGCCGTCCGAGAGTCCCATCCTGCGGCCGAGGATCGTGTTGAAGTCGAGCCAGATCAGGTCGAGGTCGCCGCGCAGCGAGGGCGGCACCGCGTTGCGGAGCCGATCCGACACCTTGCCGCGCGGCGCCCAGTAGCCGAGGACGGTGCCGACCATCCGGTTGACGCCGAGGCGCACATTCCAATCGTCCTGGAAATTCCTGACGATACCGCCGAAGATATTGCCGACCGGTCCGCAATATTCGTGGACGGTCACGTTCTGGGTTCTTCTCAGGTCATCCACAACGGACCGAAGCTTGTTCCGGCTGCCGCTCCAGATCGAGCGGTGGCGCGCATATTTCGAGTCGTTCTTCGGGTTGGTATTGATGCTCGTGATCGTCATCGGTCCCGTGCTCCTCCCTGGCTCGGTCCCATGGCGCCGCGCTGGCAGCATCTGAAGAACCTGTAAACCATGGGCTCCCGCAGGGGCAACGGGTTCTTCCTCCGTTCCTGATCTGCTCCCGCGCGGTTGCCCCTCGCTTGAGCGCGGGCGCCCTCATGGGCCGGCCCGCCGCCACGCGACAGGCCGCGCGCGGCACGGGGCGCGGCCCGTCCCGGGCGGAGCGTCCCTCCCCCGCTCAGTCCCGCCGGCTGGCGAGGAGCCGCTCCTCCGCCTCCGCCGGCGCCATGCGCAGCGCCGTCTCCGCCACCTCGCGCGCGAACCCCGCCCGCGCCAGCGCGCCGAGGGCGCGGCGGCGCGCCTCCTCGTCCGCCTCCTCGCCCGCCGGCGCGGCGAAGGGTCCGATCCGCCGGCGCCGGCACAGGGCGAGCGCCGCCGCCAGTTCGGCCGCCTCGTCCTCGGGCAGCGCCGCGCGCGCCGTCGCGTGATCCACCCCGCGCGCCGCGAGATGCGCGGCGATCGCCCGGCGCGAGCGGCCGGCGCGGTGCAGCCGCCGCGCCCGGGCCGCGGCGAAGGCCGCGTCGTCCACCGCGCCGGCGGCGGCGAGGCGCCGCGCCACCGCCGCCGCCGCGGCGCGGCCGAGGCGCACGCGCGCGGCGATCTCCTCGGGCGCCAGCGCGCCTTCCCCCTCGGCGCGGCGGGCCCAGCGCTCGACCCGCCGCTCCAGCACGCGGCGCAGCCCCGCCTCGGTGGCGGCGAAGCGGGCGAGATGCCGCAGCGCCGCCTCGTGCAGCCGCGCCTCGTCCGGCGGCGGGCCGCAGGCGGGGGCGCGCCGCCCGTCGCCCCGCCGCGTGTCCTCGCGCACTTGTGCCATGCCGGCACTCTGCCATGGTCCGGCGCCCCTGCGAAATCCGCCGCCGCCTTCACGCGACCGCGCCGCCGTGCCGCGCGGCGGCCTCGCGCTCGCCGGCCGCGAGGTGCGGCTGCCCGAACCGTTCCGCCTGCCGTCCCTGGCCGACCGCTGTTCTGGATGATCGACGCCTTCCGCGCCGGCCTCACCGGCCACGCGGGGCGCGCCGGGGCTCGGCCTGGCGGCCCTGGCGTTGCTCGATGCGGCGCTGTGGTGGGGCGCGCTGGTCCTGCTGCGCCGCGGCTGGCGGCTGCGGAGCTGAACGCGGCCCGGCCAGCCGCGACCGGCCGGGTTGATCGCCGCCCGCGTCCCGCCGGACGGACGCCGCGGGCCGCGCGTGGCACGGACTGCCCTGCGATCCGGGACCTGTCGAAACCTTGCGTCCCGAGGGGGCGTTTCTGGCGCGTGCCTCCGGCCGCCGCTGCGGCCGAGGTTGATGCGACGGAAAGAACAGGCAGAAGGCGTGATGCTCATGCTTACCCGCAAGACGCTGCTCGGCATGACGGCCGCGGCCGGATTCGCCGCCGTGCCGGCGCTCGCCCTCGGGCAGACGACGACCGGCGGCAGCTCGGCGCAGCCGCAGACCACCCAGACCATGCCGCAGCAGGGCCCGCTCTCCGGGGCGCCCGGCGCCGCCACCACGGCCCCGACCGCCGCGCCGACGGCGCAAGGCCTCGCGGTGGACCGCGCGCAGCTCCGCGAAGGCCGGCGGGCGAGCAAGGTGATCGGCTCGACCGTCTACGGCGGCAGCGGCAACGACAGCATCGGCTCGGTCGACGACCTGATCATCCCGCGCGGCGGCGGGAATCCGGTGGCCGTGCTCTCGGTCGGCGGCTTCCTCGGCATCGGCGCCAAGCTCGTCGCCGTGCCCTACGAGCGGCTCCAGTTCGACGCGGAGCGCGAGCGCTGGGTGCTGCCCGGCGCGACGCGGGAGTCGCTGGAGGCGCTGCCTATCTTCGCCTACGACACCGATCGGGCCACCGGCACCGCCACCGGCGCCGACCGCCCGGCGGCGCGTCCCGACGCCATGGGCGGCGGCATCGCCCCGGCGAGCCCGCCGCCGGCGCGCACCCAGTAACCGCGCGCCGGCGGGGCGACGGCCGGGCCTCTCCCCGGGGCCCGGCCGGAGCGCCGATCCCGCCGCCACCGCCGGAACTCCGGCGTTCCTCCTTCGGCGGGTGCCGCTCCCCCTGGTCCAGGCGCGACGCGCCGCGAGGCGCGCACCGGGCGCGATCGCGAGGGCCGCTTCCCGCGAAGCGGGCCGCGGCTACACTCGGCGCCGAGAGGGGGCGGAGCATGCGCATCGCGGTGATCGCCGACATCCACGGCAACCTGCCCGCGCTCGAGGCGGCGCTCGACGACATCGCCGCGCGCGGCGTCGCGATGGTGCTGAACCTCGGCGACTGCGCCTCCGGCCTGCTGTGGCCGCGCGAGACCGCGGCGCTGCTGATGGCGCGCGGGATCCCGACGGTGCGCGGCAACCACGACCGCTGGGTGGCGGAGCAGGAGCCCGCGGCGATGGGGCGGCAGGACGCCTTCGCCCATGGCGAGCTCACCCCCGACCAGCGCGCCTGGCTCGGCGGGCTGCCGACGCGGCTCCTGCCCGCGCCGGGCGTGCTCGCCTGCCACGGCACGCCGGGGAGCGACACGGCGAACCTGCTCGAGGAGCCGGCGGACGGCCACCTGCGTCCCGCCGCGCCGGAGGTGGTGCGCGCGCGGCTCGGCGCCGATGGCCTCGCCGCGCGCGTCGTGCTCTGCGGCCACAGCCACCAGGCGAGCGTCGTGCACCTGCCGGACGGCGGGCCGATGGTCGTGAACCCCGGCAGTCTCGGCTGCCCCGCCTTCCGCGTGACGCGCCCGCCGCACCCCCACCGCTCCGAGGCGCGCTCGCCGCATGCGCGCTACGCGATCCTGCACCTGCCGGAGGACGGCGGCGCGCCGGGCGCCGACCTGATCGCGCTGCGCTACGACTGGGAGGCGGCGGGCCGCCGCGCCGAATCGCTCGGCAGCCGCGCCTGGGCCTACGCGCTGCGCACCGGCTTCATCCCGGACGGGGTCTGACGCGTCAGACCTGCCGGTCGGGGATGCGCACCACCAGCCCGTCCATCTCCTCGGTGACGGTGAGCTGGCAGGAGAGGCGGCTGTTGGGCAGCCGCTCCGCGGCGGTGCCGAAGAGCATCTCGTCCTCCGCCTGCTCGGGCGGCGGCAGGCGGTCGGCCCAGTCCTCGTCCACATAGACGTGGCAGGTGGCGCAGGAGCAGCAGCCGCCGCACTCGGCGACGATGCCGCGCACGCCGTTCTGCGTCGCGCCGAGCATGAGCGTGGTGCCGACCGGGAGGTCGAGCGTGCGCTCGGCGCCGTCGGGCTGGATGAAGGTGATGCGCGGCATGGGCGGCGGCGGGCTCCTCGCTGAGGCTGGTGCGAAGCCGGGGTCGGCGGCGGCGCGGGGCGACGGCGGGCGCGGCCTCAGGCCTCCAGCAGTTCCGGCCAGGGCACGATGGTGGACTTCACCGTGCGCATCGCCATCGCGTCCGCCACGGCGCGCGCCACGCCGTCCCGGTCGAAGGGATAGAGCGCCTGCATCTCGTACCACGGATACCTCTCCCGCGCCTGGTGGAGCATCTGCACCCCGAGCGCGAGGTCGTTCTCGGTGAAGGCCCAGGAGCCCATGATGGTGATGTCCTTGGCGACGAAGCGGTGCCAGTTGGTCATGATCGGCCCGGCGTCGGTGAACTGGCCCATCTCGATGTAGAAGCCGCAGTCGCGCAGCATCTCGATGCCCTCCGGCCCGGCGCTCGGGTGGCCGGTGCAGTCCATCACCACGTCGGCGCCGAAGCCGCCGCGGGCGCCGCCGATGATCTCGCGCACGCGGGCGATGCGGGCCTCGGGCGTGGCGTACTCCTCGATGTCCACCGTCGCCTCGGCGCCGAACCTGCGGGCGAGGGCGAGGCGCGGCGTCTCCGGCGCGCCGACGCAGATGATCCGCCCCGCGCCCATCTCGCGCGCCGCGGCGATGGCGAGGATGCCGATCGGGCCCGACCCCTGGATCACCACCGTGTCGCCCCACCTGAACCCGCCCATGCGCTGGGCGCGGGCGAAGCCGCGGATGGTCGAGGTGATCGGCTCGGCGAGCGCGCCGAGGCGCAGCGGCATGTCGTCGGGCAGCCGGTAGATCTTCGTCCCCGGCAGCGCCTCGAGATCCACGTACACGTATTCCGCGAAGCCGCCCCAGAGGTGCGGCGGACGGTCGAAGCCGAGGTAGCGGCCGTAGTAGACCGGCGTCTGGCAGCGGTTGGAGTGCTCCGGGTAGTGCTTGCAGTAGTAGCACGCGCCGCAGGGCATGAAGGGCGGGATCATGACCTTCGACCCGACCGCGATCGGCTGGTCCATCCAGTCGGTGGCGAGGTCGGGGCCCTTCTCGACGACGATGCCCGCCATCTCGTGGCCGAGGGTGAAGGGCCAGGGCAGCGGCTTCGGCCAGTGGCCCTTGAGGATGTGCAGGTCGGTGCCGCAGACGCCGCAGGCGCCGATCCTGATGAGCGCCGCCTTGCGGCCGACGCGCGGCCAGGGGACCTCGCGGATCACCGGCGCGGCGCCGGGGCCGTCGAAGGTGGAGACGCGGATGGTGCGGGTCATGGCGGGACTCCTCGCGCGCGGCGCGGCTTCGGGCGGAGGCTAATCACGTCGGCGCGCGGGCGGCAAACCCGGCGTCCGGCCGGTGCGGCGCGGCTTGCCGCGCCCGCGGCCGAAGGGCAACCTGTGCCGGAGCCGCGGCACCGCCGCGCCGCGCGATGCACGGAGCAGCAGAGAGCATGACCGCCGTCGGCCCGGAGGGCCGCATTCCCGTCCTCGACATCGGCCCCTACCTCGCGGGCGCGCCGGGCGCGCTCGAGCAGCTCGCGCGCCACGTCGCGCGGAGCTGCGAGGACACCGGCTTCCTCGTCCTCGCCAACCACGGCATCGAGCCGCGGCTGATCGAGGAGTGCTTCGCCGCCGCCCGGCGCTTCTTCGACCTCCCTGCGGAGCGCAAGCTGCCGCTGAAGGTCGGCGAGCTGAACATCGGCTACCTGCCGCCGGGCACGCAGACCATCCGCACCTCGCGCATCCACGACAACCGCAAGCCGAACCTCAACGAGAGCTTCTACATCGTGCGCGACCGGGCGCCGGACGACCCGGACATCCTCGCCGGCAAGCCCTTCGTCGGGCTGAACAAGTGGCCGGACGGGATGCCGGAGTTCCGCGCCGCGACGACGGCGTATTTCGGGGCGATGCAGACCCTCGCCCACCGCATGCTGGCGGTGTTTTCGGCGGCGCTCGGCATGCCGCCGGACTATCTCTACCGCGATTTCCGCGACCCGACCTGCACGCTGCGGCTGATCCGCTACCAGCCGCAGCCGAGGGACGCCGAGGACCAGTTCGGCTTCGCCCCGCACATCGACACCAACCTCACCACCTACCTCGCGCAGTCGGAGGTGCCGGGACTGGAGGTCCGCACGAAGGAAGGCACCTGGATCCGCCCGCCGGCGATTCCCGGCACCTTCGTCGTGAACTCGGGCGAGATGCTCGGCCGCTACTCCAACGACCGCTTCGCGCCGACGCCGCACCGCGTGATCAACCACAGCGGCCGCTTGCGCCACGCCATCCCGTTCTTCTACGGGCCGGACAACGACGCGGTGATCGAGGTCGTGCCGAGCTGCATCGGGCCGGGCAACCCGCCGCGCTACGGGCCGCTGCTCTACGCCGACCACCGCCGCAGGCTGAACGTGACCAACTTCGCCCACCGCCAGGCGGCGGCCGGCGCCCCTCAGGCGAGCACGTAGGCGGCGCCGGAGCGCTCGCAGATGCCGCGGATCAGCCGGTCGAGGCTGTCCGGGATCGGGATGCCCTCGCGCAGGCGGCGCTCGCGCTCCATCTCCTCCGGGTCGCCCGCGACCAGCACCGGCTTCGCCGGGTCGGCGGGCGGCGTGGCGTGCAGGATGTCGATCACCTCGTCGAGGTCGGACTCGAACGCGCCCTCCTCGCGGAAGGCGCGCTGGTCGAGCGCCAGGAAGAAGTGGCCGATGTTGTCGGGCCGGCCCGGCCGGTGGTCGCGCTCGCGGACCGGCGAGAAGGAGGCGCCGGTCAGCGTGCCGCCGAGGATGTGCACCATCATCGCGAGCCCGTAGCCCTTGTGGCTGCCGAGCTCCGGCGTGCCGCCGAGCGGCGTCAGCCCGCCCGGCTTCTCCTTGTAGAGGATCTCCATCCCGCGCTTCGGGTCGGTGACGATGCGGCCGTCGCCCTCCACCACCCAGCCCGGCGGCATGGCGCGGTTGTTGAGGTCCCAGACCTTGATCTTGCCCGCCGCGGTCGTCGTCGTCGCCATGTCCAGCACGAAGGGGCGGTTGCGCCTCGCGGGCGCCGCGAAGGCGAGCGGGTTGGTGCCGAGCACCGGCATCGCCGCGCGCGTCGGCACCATGGCGATGCCGCGCGTCGCGCTCGTCACCATGCCGATCACGCCGCGCCGCGCCGCGATGCGCGCATAGACCCCCGCCGCGCCGAAGTGGTGCGAGTTGCGCACGCCGACCACGCCGACGCCCGCGGCGAGCGCCTTGTCCACCGCGAGGTTCATCGCGAAGCTCGAGACCGGGTGGCCGAGCCCCGCGTCGCCGTCCACCAGCGCGGTGCAGGCGTTCTCGCGCACGATCCGCGGCCGCGCGTTCAGGTTCAGCCGCTTCTCGGCCACGCGCTGCTCGTAGGTCATCAGCATCGAGATGCCGTGCGAGTCCACGCCCATCAGGTCGGTCTCGACCATCGCCTCGGCGGTGGTGGCGGCGAGGTCCTCCGCCATGCCCCAGGCGCGGAGGATGTTGAGGATCTGCTGGCGCACGCGGTCGGCGCTGACGTTCATGCTGGAACGGCTCCGTCTCGGGTCTCGTGGTTCAGGCGGCGGCCGGCGCGGGGCCGAGCGCCCGCGGCACGAGGGCGAAGGTCGCGTCGTCGAGCGGGCGGGCGAGGTCCGCGCCGCGGACGGTCGCGCCCGGGATCGCCCCGGTCGGCCCGATTGTCGGCGGCATTGGCGCCTCCTTCCCGATCCGGCATTCTTCTAGCGTGACCGGCCGGCCAGCCGCAACGTGGCCCGCCACCAGAAGAACCCGCCACCATGAAGAACCGGAGGAAACGCGATGAGCATCGCCAGGCGGAGCGTCCTGTCCGCCGCACCCGCCCTGCTGCTCGGCGCCGCGCGCGGCGCCGCGGCGCAGGACTACCCGACGCGCCCCGTGCGCGTGATCATCGGCTTCGCCGCCGGCGGCGCGACCGACATCATGGCGCGGCTGCTCTCCAGCCGCCTCAGCGAGCGCCTCGGCGGGCAGCCCTTCGTGGTCGAGAACCGGCCCGGCGCGGGCACGCTGCTCGCGGCCGAGGCGGTCGCGCGCGCGGCGCCGGACGGCTACACGCTGATGTACGCCTCCTCCTCCACCGTCATCACGCCGCTGATCAACCGCAGCTCGACCCTCAACGTGCCGCGGGACTTCGCCGCCGTCGCCATCGCCCAGGCCTCGCCGATGATCCTGGTGGCGAACAACGACTTCCCGGCGCGCACCATCCCGGAGATCGTGGCGATGGCGAAGGCGCAGCCGGGCCGGATCACCATCTCCCACCCCGGCATCGGCGGCATCAACCACCTCTCGCTCGCGATCTTCATGCAGCGCACGGGCACCGAGTTCACCCTGGTGCCGTTCAACGGCAACCAGCCATCGCTCAACGCCCTGATGCGCGGCGACGTGAACCTCGCCAGCGATTCGCCCTTTGCCACCCGCGGGCTGCTCGAGGCCAACCGCATCCGCCCGGTCGCGGTGACCACGGCGCGGCGCTCCGCCATCCTGCCCGAGGTGCCGGCCTTCGCCGAGTACCTGCCGGGCTACGACGTGCCCTTCTGGTCCGGCTTCATCGCCCCGCGCGCCACGCCGCCCGCGATCCTCGACCGGCTCAACCGCGAGGTCGAGGAGATCCTGAAGCTCCCTGACGTGCTGGAGCGCCTGCGCAGCTTCGGCGCCGAGCCGGTCGGCGGCAGCCGCGAGTCCTTCCAGCGCACGATCGAGGAGGACTGGAGGCGCTGGGGCGAGGTGGTGCGCCAGCTCGGCCTGCAAGGCGGCTAGGGCCGGCCGACCAGCACCACCACCTTGCCCTCCGCCCCCGCTTCCGCGAGCGCGTGCGCCTCCGCCGCGCGCTCCAGCGGGAAGGCCGCGGCGACGGGGAGGCGCATCCAGCCCTCGGCCACCGCGGCGCGCGTCGCCGCCACCGCCGCCCTGCGCGCCGCGCCGTCGAGCAGCATCGCCTGCACGAAGCGCAGCGTCGCGCCCTTGCGCGCGAAGGCGTAGTAGTCGAGCACCGGCGCCGGCTCGCGCGTCGAGGAGTAGGAGGCGATCACGCCGTGCGGCGCGATCGCCGCCGCGTCCAGCGCCTGGTTGGCGCCGAAATCCACCTCGACGATGCGGTCCACGCCGCGCCCGCCGGTCAGCGCCAGGACCCGCTCCGCCGCGTCCGGCGCGCGGTAGTCGAGCACCTCCGCCGCGCCGGCCGCGCGCGCGCGGGCCTGCTTCTCCGGCGTGCTGGCGGTGGCGATCACCCGCGCGCCGGCGCGCGCGGCGAAGCGCACCGCCGCCTGGCCGACCGCGCCGGCGCCGGCGTGGACCAGCACGGTCCGGCCGGCGATCGGGCCATCGGAGAACAGCGCGAGATGCGCCGTCAGGCAGGGCACGCCGAGGCAGGCGCCCTGCGCGAATTCCACCTCCGCCGGCAGCGGCACGGCCTGCTCCGCCGGCACGGCGCAGTACTCGGCGCAGGTGCCGCGGCCGCCGCGCGCGCCGAACACCCAGACGCGCTCGCCGATGCGCGCGCGCGGCACCCCTGCGCCGACCGCCTCGATCACGCCGGCGCCGTCGCCATGCGGGATGTAGCCCGGCTCCTCCGCCGCGTGCCAGCCGCGCACGCCGCGCCAGCCGGCGCGCGCCTTGGTGTCGTGCGGGTTGATGCCGGAGGCGGCGACGCGCACCAGCACCTGCCCCGGCCCGGGCTCCGGCCGCGGCAGCTCCACGAGTTCGAGCACCTCCGCCGGCGGTCCGGTGCGGCGCCAGACGATCGCGCGCATCGCGCGCCTCACCGCCGCCGCGCCGGCGCGGCGCCGGCGCCGATGTCCCACCAGATTCCGGCCAGCAGCCCGAGCCCCTCGCGCAGCAGCGGCGCCAGCGCGTGCTCGTTCGGGCCGTGCTGGTTGCAGCCGGCGTAGCTGCTCGGGATCCAGATCACCGGGATGCCGAGCTCCTCCAGGAACATGTCGGAGGGGTTCGAGCCCGAGGAATTCGGCACGACGTTCGGCGGCCGGTTCGCCGTGCGCGCCATCGAGGCCGCCACCATCCCCACCCAGGGATCGTCCGGGTCGGTGCGCGCGGCGCCGAACATGTCGCGCTCCACCACCGGGACGATCTGCACGCGCCGGAAGCCGCGCGCGTCCAGGTGGCGCCGCAGCGCCGGCACGATCCCGTCGCCCGGCACGTCCACCGTGTGGCGCACCTGCAGCCGCGCGCGCGCCCTTCCCTGCACCGCGTTGGTCGGCGCGTCCGGGTGGCCGGTGATCTGCGCCAGCACGATCACGCTGGTCCAGGCGAAGATCTTCTCGGCCCTGGTCAGCCCCGGCTCGCCCCAGTCCGGATCGGCCTCCGGCAGGCCGGGGATGTCCTCGAACACCAGCTCCGCGCAGGCGCGCTTCACCGACTCCGGGATCGCCTTCGGCGTCCATCCCTCCACCAGGATGCGCCCCTGCGGCGTGACGATGGAGGCGAGGGCGTGCGCCAGCACGAAGGCCGGGTCGGTCAGCACGCCGCCCCAGTGGCCGGAATGGTGCTCGCCCTCGCGGCACTCCACCACCAGGTCGAAGGCGACGCCGCCGCGCGCGCCGAGCTTCAGCTCCGGCATGAAGGTGGTCTGGCGCGGCCCGTCGAGGCCGATGAACACGTCCGCCGCCAGCAGGTCGCGGTCGCGCCGGATCAGCGCGCGCAGGCCCGGCGAGCCCTGCTCCTCGCCGGTCTCCACGACGACCTTCGCGTTGAAGCCGAGCCTCCCGCCGCGCTCCGCCAGCACCGCGCGCAGCGCGTGGATGGCGATCAGGTGCTGGCCCTTGTTGTCCGCCGTGCCGCGGCCGTACCAGCGGTCGCCGCGCACCGTGACCTGCCACGGGTCGAGCCCGTCCTGCCAGCGCCCCGCGAGGCCGCGCACCACGTCGCCATGGCCGTAGATCAGCACCGTCGGCAGGGCGGGGTCCTCGATCCGGGTCGCGAGCAGCACCGGACCGCGGCCCTCGGCGGGATTCTCCAGCACGCGCGTCGCGAAGCCCATGCCGGCGAGCACCGCGGGCAGCGCCTCCTCGCAGTAGCGGCGCAGCTCGGGCAGGCTGCCCGGCATCTGGCTCTCGGTGCGCAGGGCGACGAGCCGGCGCAGGTCGGCGAGGAACCGCCCGTCGTCGAACGCCGCCTGCGCCCGCGCGATCGCGCCCGCCCGCGTGCCGCCGATCTCAGCCATCGCCCCCTCCCATTGGAACGCCCCGCGATCGTGGCATCCGGCCCGCGCCGCCGGAAGCCCGCCCCTGGCGCTCACTCCGGCGGCAGCCAGGCCACCTCGCCCTGCATCAGCCGCCGCGCGGTGCGGAACATCAGCGCGCTCTCCGCCACCCAGGCGCCGTCCGCGCCGCGCCGCACCTCGGCCCCCGCGGCGAGCACGCCGGAGGGATTGCCGATCCGCACCTCCTCCGCCGCCCCGGCGCCGCGGCGGGCGAGCAGGTTCGGCAAGGTCCCCTCGATCCGGCAGGCGACGCCGAGGCAGAGCGCCGCGGTCAGCGGCACCGCGCGGTGCAGCCGCTCCATCGAGACCGCGCGCACCGCGATGTCATACGCCTCCGCCCCGATCGTCTCTCCACCGATGGTGCGGTAAGCGGCGGGCGCGGCCACCATCGCCACCTTCGGCACCCCGAGTCCCGCCTTCTCCGGCGACGCCGCCAGGCCCATCGCCACCGCGCCCACCCGGCGCAGCCGGTCGAGCCGGGCCATCACCCCGGGCCGCGCCTCGATCTCCTCCGGCGTCTCGGCCCCGGTCAGGCCCAGCGCCTCGGCCTCCACGAACACCACCGGCGTGCTCGCATCCACCAGCGAGGCGCGGTAGCGCCGCCCCTCGTCCACCAGCGCATCGAGCACGCGCCCCGTCGGCAGCAGCGCCCCGCTCGCCGCGCCGCCGGGCGCGAGGAAGTCGAGCCGCACCCGCGCCCCGGTGCCGGGCACGCCGGCGATGGCGAAGTCGCCGCGCACCTCCGCCCGGCCGTCGCGCACCGGGAAGCGCGCGTGGATCAGCTTGCGCGTGTTGGTCTGGTGGATGCGCACCAGCGCCTCGCCCTGCCGCGGCGCGCGCACCAGCCCCTCGTCCACCGCGAAGGGCCCGACGGCGGAGGAGAGGTTGCCGCAGTTCCCGGCCCAGTCCACCGCCGGCCGGTCCACCGCGACCTGGGCGAAGGTGTAGTCGAGATCGGCCTCCGGATGCGTCGGCGGCCCGATGATCACGGCCTTGGACAGCGAGGAGATGCCGCCCCCCATCCCGTCGAGCTGCCGCCCGTAGGGATCGGGGCTGCCGAGCACGCCGAGGAAGATGCGCTCCTGCGCCGCGCGCTCCGCCGGCAGGTCGCGGGCGTGGAAGAACACCCCCTTGGAGGTGCCGCCGCGCATGAAGACGGCGGGGATGAAGCGCTGGTTCGGCATGGCGGGCGGCCTCCCTCCGCGAGGCGGGGCGGACGCCCCGCGTTGACACGAATTTGCCGCGGTGCCTAGGGTCTGCGCCGACCAGCAGCGGGCAGGAGCGGAGGATCGGCATGGCCGGACAGGACGCGGCGGCGGCGTATGACGTGATCGTGGTCGGGGCCGGCAACGCCGCGCTCTGCGCCGCCCTCTCGGCGCAGGAGCAGGGCGCCCGGGTGCTGGTGCTGGAGAAGGCCTCGGTCGAGGAGCGCGGCGGCAATTCCACCTTCACCGCCGGCGGCTTCCGCTTCGTCCACGACGGGCTCGAGGACCTGCGGCGCGACGTCCTCGTGGACCTCTCCGAGGCCGAGGCGAAGCAGATCTACATCCCGCCGCAGTCCGTGGACCGCTACATGGAGGATCTGATCCGGGTCACCGAGGGGCTGACGACGGAGGAGCTCGCCAACATCCTCATCCGCCGCTCGCGCGAGACGATCGTCTGGATGCGCACCAGGGGCGGCGTGCGCTTCATCCCGATGTTCGGCCGCCAGTCCTACGTCGTGAACGGCATCCACCACTTCTACGGCGGCGTGAACATCGAGGCGGTCGGCGGCGGCTGGGGCCTGGTGGACTTCCTGATCAAGGCCGCCGAGCGCCACGGCATCGAGATCCGCTACGAGACCGGCCTGCGCAGGCTGCTGCAGGACCGCAAGGGCCGGGTCGTCGGCGTGCAGGTCTTCGGCCCCGAGGGCTACGAGGACATCCACGCCAGGGCCGTCGTCCTCGCCTGCGGCGGCTTCGAGTCCAACCCCGAGATGCGCGTGCGCTACCTCGGCCCGGGCTGGGAGCTCTGCCGCGTGCGCGGCACGCGCCACAACACCGGCGACGGCCTGCGCGCCGCGCTCGAGATCGGCGCCCAGCCCTATGGCGGCTGGTCCACCTGCCACGCCGTGCAGTGGGACATCAGCGCCCCGCCCTACGGCGACCGCCAGGTGCTCGACAATTTCCAGAAGCACTCCTACCCGCTCGGCATCATCGTCAACCTGAACGGCGAGCGCTTCGTGGACGAGGGCGCGGACTACCGCAACCACACCTACGCGAAGTACGGCCGCGAGGTGATGAAGCAGCCGCAGCGCACGGCGGTGCAGATCTTCGACGCCAAGACCATCGGCATGGTGCGCGACGAGTACCGCATCCGGCAGGTGACCAAGGCCACCGCGAACACGATCGAGGAGCTGGCCCGCGCGCTCGACATCAACCCCGAGGGGCTCGCGCGCACGGTGCGGGAGTTCAACGCCGCCTGCCGGCCCGGCGACTACAACCCGGCGATCCTCGACGGCAAGCGCACGGAGGGCATCGCCCCGCCGAAGTCGAACTGGGCGCTGCCGATCGACGAGCCGCCCTTCACCGGCTTCGTCGTCACCTGCGGCATCACCTTCACCTTCGGGGGCCTGCGCATCAACACGCAGGGCGAGGTGCAGGACGTGACCGGCCGCTCCATCCCCGGCCTCTACGCGGCCGGGGAGCTGGTGGGCGGGATCTTCTACCAGAACTACCTCGGCGGCGCGGGGCTGATGTCGGGCGCGGTGTTCGGGCGGCTCTCCGGCGCCAGCGCCGGGCGGTTCGCGACGGCGGGGGGCTGAGGCGGCGCCCCTTCGGCCGGCGGCGGGCGCGCCGGGCCTGCCACGCGGCCCGCATCGTCGTCCAGGCCGCGGGCCGGGTCTCGCCCATCCCCGCAGCGCCCGTCCCGCGAGGCCCCATGCGCCGCCGCCCGCTCCTCGCCGCCTTCGTCCCGCTCCTCGCCGCCCCGGCCTGCGCGCAACCGGCGGCGGAGCGCCCGACCAACCTGCGGCCGACCCGCGACGTCGCCATCCGCTACCGCGTCACCGGCCCCGACCAGGGCGAGATGCGCATCGCCCACTCCGCCGCGGCGGAGGCGATCCGCACCGACTACGCCGGCTTCGGCCCGCCCGGCCCGGTGATCGCCGACATCGCCAACCGCCGCCTGATCTTGCTGCTCGAACACCAGCGCGCGGCGCGGGTTCACCCCCTCTCCGAGCCGGAGCTCCGCACCTTTCGGCAGCCCGAGCCCGGCACCCGGTTCGCCCGCCTGGGCACGGAGCGCATCGCCGGCCACGCCTGCACCCTCTGGCGCATCATCCCGCCCATGCCCGGCGCCCCGCCGCTGACCGTGTGCCTCACCGAGGCCGGGGCGATGCTGCGCGCCGAGGAAGGGGGCCAGCGCGCCGAGGCGCTCGAGGTCATCTACGCCGTGCAGGACCCGGCGCTGTTCCGAATTCCGGACGGATGGCGGGTCGTCCGCGACTGTCGCGGCCGGCGGCCGCCTCCTCCGGCCGCCGGGACCGCGGCGCCTGCCCCGCGGTTGTGCTTCGTCCCTTGACCGCAACCCGAATGATGCGGGATCGTGAAAACCGCCCACGGACCGGGGGGCCATGACCATGCGTCGCCGATCGCCGCTCGCCGCCGTCTCCGCCGCCCTGCTGGCCGGGTCCGCCTCGGCCGGTGCCGCGCAGGACCGCCCGCTCGCCTCGCCGACCCGCGACGTCGCCGTCACCTACCGCCTCGGCGCCGGCGGGCCGACGGAGGAGATGCGCCTCTCCTGGCTCACCGCGGAGCAGCGCATGCGCCTCGACATGCCCGGCCAGGGCTACATGGTGATCGATCAGCGCGCCCAGCGCGCCTTCATGGTCATGGACGACCAGCGCATGGTCATGGAGATCCCCTTCGCCCAGAACACGCGGCGCATGGGCCAGCTCCCGCCCGGCGCGAGGCTGACGCGCGAGGGGCAGGACCGGGTCGCCGGCGCCCCCTGCACGATCTGGGCCTACCAGGAGCGCGGACGCACCGGCCGTTCCTGCATCACCGACGATGGCGTGGTGCTGCGCGTCGAGAGCGCCGCCGGGCCGGAGGAATCCATGGAGGCGCGGACGATCGCCTACGGCCCGCAGGACCCCAGCCGGTTCCGTCCCCCGGAGGACTACACCCTGCTGTCCATGCTGCCCGGCCCTGCGCCGGCCGGCCCGCCGCCGATCGCCTCCGGTCCGGCCGGGCCGCCCCCGTTCGGCGGGGCCGTGCCGCCCGGCGCCATGCCGTTCGGCGCGCTGCCGGCACTGCCGCCGGCCGGCGCGGTCGGAGCGACCTCGACCGGAAGCTCCTCCTCCGCATCCTCCGCGGTGGTGGCTCCGTACGGCGCCGCCCCGCAGCGGTCGCGCTGAGGCCCGTCCGGTGCGCGCGGCTGCGAAGGCGGCGGCACCGCCCCGCTCCCGCGAGCCCGTAACGCCCGTCCGGGGGACCCGCATGGCACACCGGTCATGCCGCCTTTTCCGCCCCTTGCGTGGACTCGCCATCGCCGTCGTGGCCCTGGCCGCGGCGCCGGTTCCCGGCGGTTCGGCGGCGGCCTCCGACCAGGAGGCGCCGGAAGGCGCCGCGCCGCCCCTGCTGCCGGTGCGCGACGTCGCGGTGACCTACCGCCTCGCGGGCCTCGGCGGCGCGAAGGAGATGCGCATATCCTGGCTGGCTGCGGCGGGCCGCCTGCGGCTCGACCTGCCAGCGGAACTCGGCGGCGTCATGCTGGTGGACCGCCACGCCCAGCGCGCCTTCATGGTCATGGACCCCCAGCGCCTGGTGGTGGAGCTGCCGCTCGGCGGCGACCTGCCGCGCCTCGGGGAGCTGCCGCCGGGCGCGCAGCTCGTGCGCGAGGGGCAGGACCGGGTCGCCGGCCTGCCCTGCACGGTCTGGCGCTACCGGGACCGCGAGCAGTCCGGCCGCGCCTGCATCACGGCCGACGGGGTCCTGCTGCGCGCGAGCGGGCCGGGGCCGGCGGGGACAGGGGATGGCGGCGCGCTGGAGGCGGTGGCCGTCGCCTACGGCCCGCAGGATCCGGCCCGGTTCGAGCCGCCGCCCGGCTACCGGTCCATGCGGGCCGCGCCGCCGGCAGGCGAGGCCCCGCCGACGCGCACCGCCGGCCGCTGAGGGAGCGCTCGCGCGCCCGGCTTCGGAGCGGGCGCGCCACCGCAGGCGTCAGCCCCTTCCCCCGGGCGGGCCGCCGCGCCACATCGGGGCGGATGACGAGCACGCCGCCCCGCCGCGCCCTCTCCCGACGCGCCGTCCTGGCCGCCACGGTCCTGTCCGCCGCCGCCGTTCCGCCGCCCGCCGCGGCGCAGGCCACGGCGCTGTCGGAGCGCGACCGCGCGGACCTCGCCCGCATCGAGGCCTATCTCAACGGCCTCACCACCCTGCGGGCGCGATTCCTGCAGATCGCCCAGAACGGCGCCACGGCCGAGGGAACCGCCTGGATCTGGCGCCCGGGCCGGATGCGCTTCGAGTACGACCCGCCCGAGCCGCTGCTGCTGGTGGCCAGCCACGGCCAGTTCCTGCTCTACGACCGGGAGCTGCGCCAGCCTTCCACCGTGCCGGTCTCGCAGACCCCGCTTGCCTTCCTCCTGCGCGAGAACCTGCGGCTCTCGGGCGATGTCACCGTCACCCGTGTCGAGCGCGGCGGCGGCTTCCTGCGGGTGACGCTGCACCGCACCGCCGCCCCGGCGGAGGGCCGGCTGACCCTCGTGTTCCAGGAGGACCCGATCGAGCTGCGCCAGTGGGCGGTGGTGGACGCCCAGGCCCGCGAGACGCGGGTCAGCCTGTCGCGCATCGAGACCGGCGTGCGCATCGACCCCCGCATCTTCGAGTTCAACGACCCCCGCTTCTTCGAAGAAACCGAGCCGCGGCGCGGACCGCCGGGCGGCTGACGCGGCCGCGGTCCGCCGCGCCTCACCCCCCGCCGCAGGCCTCGCGCCGCACGCCGCGCCACCAGGGGCGGCGGCGCCGGCGCCGGGGGCCGCGCCGGCCGACAGCGCGGCGAGCAGGGCGATGGCCGCGGCGCCGCGCCGGCCCGGCCGGGCCGCGCCCTTTCCAGCCGCGGCCGCGCGCCCTATGCCTCTCGCTCGAACCGACATCGCCGCAAATCCGCACCCCGCCCGATGAACGACACCGCCGCCCCATCCCCCACCGCCGCGCCGCGCCACGACTTCGCCGTCGCCGAGCCGCGCTGGCAGGCCGAGTGGGAGCGGCGCGGCTGCTTCGCCGTGCCCGACGTGCCGGACGGCAGCCGGCCGAAATACTACGTCCTGGAGATGTTCCCCTACCCCTCCGGCAAGATCCACATGGGGCATGTGCGGAACTATACGCTCGGCGACGTGGTGGCGCGCTACAAGCGTGCGCGCGGCTTCCTCGTGATGCATCCGATGGGCTGGGACGCCTTCGGCCTCCCGGCCGAGAACGCGGCGCGCGAGCGCGGCATCCATCCGGCGAAGTGGACCTACGAGAACATCGCCACCATGCGCGCCGAGCTGAAGCGCATGGGCCTCTCGCTCGACTGGGCGCGGGAGTTCGCCACCTGCGACGTCGCGTACTACGGCCAGCAGCAGGCGCTGTTCCTCGACTTCCTCGCCGCCGGCCTGGTCGAGCGCAAGGAGAGCTGGGTCAACTGGGACCCGGTGGACCAGACCGTGCTCGCCAACGAGCAGGTGATCGACGGCCGCGGCTGGCGCTCCGGCGCGCCGGTCGAGAAGAAGAAGCTCAGCCAGTGGTTCTTCCGCATCACCCGCTACGCGCAGGAGCTGCTCGACGGGCTGGCGACGCTCGACCGCTGGCCGGAGCGCGTGAAGACCATGCAGGCCAACTGGATCGGCCGCAGCGAGGGCGCGCGCGTGCGCTTCCGCCTGACCGAGCCGCTCGGCGAGCTGCGCGAGGTCGAGGTCTTCACCACCCGTCCCGACACGCTGTTCGGCATGAGCTTCCTCGCCGTCGCCGCCGAGCACCCGCTCGCCGCCGCGGCCGCCGCGCGCGACCCGAAGGCCGCCGCCTTCGTCGCCGAGTGCCGGCGCATGGGCACCTCCGAGGCGGCGATCGAGCAGGCGGAGAAGCGCGGCTACGACACCGGCCTGCGCGTCGCGCATCCCTTCGTCGAGGGCGCGACCTTCCCGGTCTGGATCGCCAATTTCGTGCTGATGGAGTACGGCACCGGCGCGATCTTCGGCTGCCCGGCGCACGACCAGCGCGACCTCGAGTTCGCGCGCAAGTACGGCCTCCCCGTGCGCCCCGTCGTCCTGCCGCCCGGCGCCGATCCGAAGACCTTCGCGATCGGCGACGCCGCCTATGTGGACGACGGCACGATCTTCAACTCCGGCTTCATGGACGGCCTCGGCGTCGCCGCCGCCAGGCGCGCCGCGATCGAGCGGCTGGAGGCGACCGGCCAGGGCAGGGGCGAGATCAACTGGCGGCTGCGCGACTGGGGCGTCTCCCGCCAGCGCTACTGGGGCTGCCCGATCCCGGTGATCCACTGCGAGTCCTGCGGCATCGTCCCGGTGCCGAAGGACCAGCTCCCGGTGGCCCTGCCGGAGGACGTGGACTTCTCGAAGCCGGGCAACCCGCTCGACCACCACCCGAGCTGGAAGCACGTCCCCTGCCCGCGCTGCGGCAGGCCGGCGCGGCGCGAGACCGACACCTTCGACACCTTCGTGGACAGCTCCTGGTACTACGCGCGCTTCTGCTCCCCGCGCGCGAAGGTGCCGGTGACACGCGCCGCGGTGGACGCCTGGCTCCCCGTGGACCAGTACATCGGCGGCATCGAGCACGCGATCCTGCACCTGCTCTACAGCCGCTTCTTCGCCCGCGCCATGAAGGCGACCGGCCACCTCGCCGTGGAGGAGCCCTTCGCCGGCCTGTTCACCCAGGGCATGGTCACGCACGAGAGCTACCGCGCCGCGGACGGCCGCTGGCTCTATCCGGACGAGGTGGAGATCACCGTCGCCCCGGACGGCTCGCGCCAGGCGATCGAGAAGGCGACGCGCGCGCCGGTGACCATCGGCCGCGTCGAGGCGATGTCGAAGTCCAAGCGCAACACGGTGGACCCCGGCGCGATCATCGAGCGCTACGGCGCCGACACGGCGCGCTGGTTCATCCTCTCCGACAACCCGCCGGAGCGGGACATGGAGTGGACCGAGGCGGGCGTCGCCGGCGCCTTCCGCTTCACCCAGCGCCTGCACCGCCTGACCACCGCCGCGCTGCCCGCCCTGCCGCCGCCCGGCACGCCGGTCCCGGCCACCGCCGACGGCCCGGCGAGGGCGCTGCGCCGCGCCACCCACCGCGCCATCGCCGCGGTGACCGAGGCGCTGGAGAGCTTCGCCTTCAACGTCGCCGTCGCGCGCATCCACGAGCTCGCCAACGCCATCGCCGAGGCCGAGACGGCCGGCGCGCATGCGGACGCCGGCCTCGCCGCCGCGCGGCGCGAGGCGCTGGAGGCGCTCGCCCGCCTGATCGGCCCGATGATGCCCCACCTCGCCGAGGAGCTCTGGTCGCTGCTGCGGCCCGGCGAGGCCCGGCTCGTCGCCGAGCTGCCCTGGCCGGAGGCCGATCCCGCGCTGCTCAAGGCCGAGACCGTCACCCTCGCCGTGCAGGTCCTTGGCAGGCTCCGCGCCACCATCGAGGTGCCGGCGGGGGCCGACGAGGCCACCGTCTTCGCCCTGGCGGAAGCGCAGGAGAACGTGCAGCGTGCGCTCGGCGGCAAGCCGATCAGGAAGCGCATCCATGTCCCGGGCCGTGTGGTCAATCTCGTCGTCTAGGGCCGCCTTCGCTCGGCCGTGGTCGCCGCACGGCTCCCGCTCGTCGTGTGGCGGGCCGGTCCACGCGCCCGGCCGCTTCCGGCCGTCCGCGGCCTGCTCCAGGCGCGGGCTGCTGCGCGGCGGCGCCGCCTCGGCCGCGGCGCTCCTCCTCCCCGGCTGCGGCTTCCGCCCGCTCTACGGCGAGGGCGGGGGCGAGGCGATCGCGGCGGAGGCGCCGGTGCGGGCCGAATTGGCCGCGGTCGAGGTGATGCGCATCCCCGAGCGCAACGGCCAGCTCCTGCGCCGCGCGCTGGGCGAGCGGCTGCACGGCGCCCATCCCCCGGTGCCGCCGCGCTACGACCTGCGCGTCAGCCTCGCCTTCGCCGCCGAGCCGCTCGGCTTCCGCCGCGACGGCACGCCGAGCCGCGTGCGCTACCGCGGCACGGCGAGCTGGTGGCTGCTGACGCGCACCACCCCGCCCAGGGAGGTCGCCTCCGGCACCGAGCGCGAGAACGACGCCTACAACATCCCGGACCAGCAGTTCTTCGCCGCCGACGTGGCGCGCGAGGCGATGGAGCGGCGGATGGTCGAGCAGTTCGCCTTCTCGATCGCGCAGCGCCTCGCCATCCACTTCCGCGGCCGCGCCGCGCCGGAGGTCGCGGCCGCCTCCGGCGCCGGCCGCGGCTGAGCGCGGCGCCGCTCCGCCCGCCCGCCGTGGCCAAGCTCGACGCCCGGCGCCTCCCCGGCTTCCTCCTCGGCCCCGGCCCGGACTGGCGCGTGGCGCTGCTGTTCGGCGACGACGCCGGGCTGGTGCGCGAGCGCGCCGAGGCGCTGCTGCGCGCCGTCGCCGCGCCCGACGATCCCTTCGGCATCGTCGAGATCCCGCGCGAGGCGGCGGCGAAGGACCCCGGCCTGCTCACCGCCGAGGCGGCGACCCCCTCGCTCACCGGCGGCCGCCGCGCCGTGCGCGTGCGCGACGCGACCGACGGCCTCGCCGCGGCGGCGAAGGAGGCGCTGGCCGGCAAGGGACCCGGCCTCGTCGTGCTCGAGGCCGGGGAACTGCCGGCGCGGAGCCGGCTGCGCGCCCTGCTCGAGCCCGCCGAGGCCGCCGCGGTGATCGCCTGCTACCGCGAGCGCGGCGCCGAGCTCGCCGCGAGCATCGGCCGCGTCCTGCGCGAGCTCGGCGTCGGCGCGGTGGAGCCGGCGGCGCTCGACTGGCTCGCCGGCCGGCTCGGCGAGGACCGGATGCTGCTGCGGCGCGAGCTGGAGAAGCTCGCGCTGCTGGCGGGCGAGGGCGGGACGGTGACGGCGGAGCTCGCCCTCGCCGCCATGGCCGAGGGCGGCGCCGCGCTCGACCTGGACGAGGCGCTGATGGCGGCGACCGGGGGCGACCTCGCCACCGCCGACCGGGCGCTGGACGCCGCCTTCGCCGAGGGCGCGACCGGGGTGGGGGTGGTGCGCGCGGCGCTGCGCCACGTGCAGCGGCTGCACCTGGCCGCCCTGGCGGTGGCCCTGGAGGGCGCCGCGCCGGCCGCGGCCGCGGCGGGCCTGCGCCCGCCGGTGTTCTTCCGCCACAGGCCTGCCTTCGAGCGCGCGCTGCGGCTCTGGCGGCCGGATCAGCTCGCCGCGGCGGGCGAGGCGCTGCTGGAGGCGGAGCGCCGCGCCAAGAGCACCGGCATGCCGGATGCCGCGATCGCCCGCGGCGCCGTGCTCGCGCTGGCGCGCCAGGCGGCGGCGCGCCGCTGAGGGGCGCCGCGCCGGCGCGGTGCCGCATGGACCCGGATCGCTCCGGCGGCGTTCCGGTCATGCGGGCAGGCTCGGGACGTTCGCGGGCGAGGGCCGTTTTCGCGCGGCTGCGCTTGCGGCACCGGCTGTCGCGCGTCGTCCGGCGAGCCGATCCGCGCTTCCGGCCGTTTCCGGTCGTCCGCAATCGGCTCTAACGCGCCGCGATGGCCTGGCTGCGCAGCTCGCGCGCGCGGGCGAGGATGTTGTCCTCCAGCGCGGCGGCGGTGCCGGGGGAGACCGGCTGGTCCACCCAGGCGCCATTGCGGTCGCGCACCTGGCGGTGCACCGACACGCGCACGCCGTCCGAGCGGAGCTGGCGGCCGAGGAGGTAGGCGGTGGCCCGGAAGCGCTCGGACGGCTCGGAGGGCGGGGTGTACCAGTCGGTGATGACGACGCCGCCGAAGGGATCGGCCGAGGCGAGCGGCATGAAGGAGAGCGTGTCGAGCGTGGCGCGCCAGAGATAGGCGTTGACCCCGAGGCCGCCGCCTGCGCCCCCCGGGTCTCCGGCATTGCCGGGCGGGCGCGAGCGATCTACGCCGAACACCAGCAGCCCGTCGGAGCTGCCGCTGAGGCGGCCCCGGACCTGGGCGCGCCGGCTGTCGTCGACGTACTCGTCGTTGCGGACAGCACGGGTTTCCCCGCAGGCCGCGGCGAAGGTCAGCGCGGCGAGGGGGAGGGCGAGGGCGATGCGGCTGGTGCGCGACGACATGGCGGCGGCACGATAGGCGAGGCGGGCCGACATGCAAGGGCCAAAAAGGAAGGGGCGGCGGGTTGCCCCGCCGCCCCGGAGTTGCGGATCCGATGGCGTGCCCGCTCAGAAGGCCAGACGGACGCCGGTGAGGAACACGTCGGCGACCGCGCGGTCCTGGATGCCCGGGCGCACCGGGTCGAGGTCGCGGTTGGTTTCCTGCACGCGGAACTGGCTGTACTGGGCGACCAGGTCGAGGCCCGGCGCCAGGCGGTAGTTGCCGCCGATGCCCCAGCCCCAGCGGCGCATCGAGGCCGCGGTGCAGGAGGCGCCGGGGGCGCAGGTGACCCTGACAAGGCCGGTGTCGCTGCCCACGCCGGCCGCCGCCGGGTTGTAGGAGCTGCGGCTGCCGCCCTCGAAGGTGCCGAAGACGTAGTTGGCGCCGATGGTGAAGGGGCCGTTGGTGTAGCTGAGGCCGAAGGTGTACTGGTTCATCGGCCGGTCGCCGCGGAAGGTGTTGCCCCAGAAGAAGTTGGCGTCGCCGTAGGTCCAGTTGCCGCCGACCGTGAGGCCGTAGGCGGTCGCCTGGGCGCCGATGGTCCAGACGTTCAGGTTGTTGAACACCCGGTGCTGCGTGCCGGAGAGGATGACGCCGGGCGCGTTCGGGTTGGTCGAGACGATGTTGGCCGCGGTCAGCTCGCGCTGCGCCGTCGAGGTCAGGTAGCCGCCGGTCACGGCGAGGCCGACGCCGCCGAAGCTGCCGCGCCAGCGGCCCATCAGCTGGATCTCGTTGCGGCGGGCGGCGATGTTCGGGCCGGCGCCGGGGATGCCGAAGTTGCTCGCGCCGGTCGCCGCGTAGCTGCGGTCGCACCACACCGAGGCGACGTTGTTGACGCAGCCGTGGTCGGCGCCCTCGTTGTAGTTCGGCGCGTAGCTCACGCCGAAGTCGAAGCCGAAGAACTGCGGCGAGAGGTAGATGATCTTCGTGCTGTCGCCGATGCCGCCCGGCGTCGTCTGGGTGCGCGCGCCCATCTGGCGGGTGACGAAGTCCTCCCACTCGCCGAAGATGCCGCCGGTGCCGAAGCCGGTGATCCAGCCCGTGCTCATCAGGCCGATCGCCCCGTCCTCGTCGCCGAAGCGGATCTGGCCGAAGGTCGGGTGCCCGATGAAGACGTAGGCCTCGTCCAGCGCCGCCGAGGTCTTCGGCGTAGAGCCGCGGGTCTGGTCGATCGAGCGGCCCTCCTGGCCGTCGAAGTTGATCTCGATGACCGCGCCGTAGGTCATCCCGTTGGCGGCCTTGCCGTCGACGAAGACGTGCACTTCGCCGTTCGTCGAGAAGTCGTGCTTGCCGAGGCGCGCCCGGTTGTTGGCCGCCGGCACCGACTGGTCGGCGTTGCCCGCGGCGACGTTGGTCGGCGTCGTGTTGTTCGCGATCGACTCCTGGCCGCCTTGCTGCGTGTAGCCGTAATAGGCGCGGAAGAAGCCGCCGATCCGGACGGTCGGGGCCTGCTGCGCCTCGGCCACCGACGGCCCCAGCAGCGCCGCGCCGACCACCGCCGTGGTGCCCAGCAGGATTTTGCGCATTCCAGTCCTCCTCACGTGCCGGGAGCCCCCGGCCTGTTCCGTTCGGCCCCCCTCCTGCCCCCCCGGACAGGAATGCCGCTCCCCGGGCGGGGCTCGGCAGGCCTGGCCAGACTATGGGTCAGCGGAACGAACCGGAGCAACAGGGGTCGGACCGTCATCGCGACATCCCCGAGACAGTGTGTCGCGGCCGCCACACGAATCGGTGAGGGCCCCGATCGCCGCCAGCCCCAGCAGCCGCGCGCGGGGCAGCCGCCGCACCGTCGCCGGCCCCACCCCGCCCAGCGCCGCCGCCCGCCCGCCGCGGGGCAGGCGCCGCGCCAGCGCCGCCCAGCGCAGCGGGCCGAGCGCCGGCTGGCCGGGATGGCTCGCCGTCGGAAAGGCCGGGGAGAGGAAGGCGAGGTCGGCCCCGAGCCGCCGCACCCGCGCCGCCCCCGCCGCCCCGCCATGCGCGGCGAGGCTGAGGCGGGCCCAGGGCGCCCCGGCCCGCCGCGCCCGCAGGAACGGCAGCAGCCCGGTGCTGGCGCGCCGCTCCGGCAGGTGCAGCCCGGCGCGCAGGCGCAGCGCCGCGCGGCCGTCGCCGGCGACCAGCAGCACCAGGCCGCGCCCGCGCGCCAGCCGCGCCAGCCGCGCCAGCACCGGGGGCGCGAGCCCGCGCGCCAGCACCCCCGCCGCGCCGCGCCGGGGCAGCCGCGCCGCCGCCGGCACGGGATCGGGCAGCCGCACCGGGTCGCTCACCAGCCAGAGCGCGGGCAGGCGGGGGGGCGGGTTGAGCCGCCGCGCCGCCGCCTCTAGCGTCCGCATCGCATGGACCAGCTCCCCGCCGCCTCCGCCTCCGCCGCGACCATCGCCGCCAACCTCGCCCGGGTGCGCGAGAGGATCGCCGAGGCCGTCGCCCGCGCCAACCGGCCGGCGGGCAGCGTCACCCTCGTCGCCGTCTCCAAGACCCAGCCGGCCGAGGCGGTGCGGGCCGCCCTCGCCGCCGGGCAGACCGTGTTCGGCGAGAACCGCGTGCAGGAGGCGGCGGCCAAGTTCCCGCCGCTGCGCGCCGCGCATCCCGCGCTGCGCCTGCACCTGATCGGCGCGCTGCAGACCAACAAGGCGCGCGAGGCGGTGCGCCTCGCCGACGTGATCGAGAGCCTCGACCGCCCGCGCCTCGCCGCCGCGCTGGCCGAGGCGATGCGCAGGGAAGGCCGCCGCCCGACCCTGCTCGTCGAGGTCAACACCGGCGACGAGCCGCAGAAGGCGGGCGTGCCCCGCGCCGAGGCCGAGGCCTTCCTGCGCGCCTGCCGCGACGAATACGGGCTCGCGATCGCCGGCCTGATGTGCATCCCGCCGGCGGGGGAGGACCCGCGGCCGCATTTCGAGTACCTCGCCGGGCTCGCCGCGAAGCACGGGCTCGGCGTGCTCAGCATGGGCATGAGCGCCGACTTCGAGGTCGCGATCGCCTGCGGGGCGACGCATGTGCGGATCGGCACCGCGGTGTTCGGGGCCCGGCCCCGGCCCTGAGGTCCCGACGGGGCCGGCCCGGCCGCCCGCGGCCCCGTCCCGCTTGACGCCCCCGCCGGCGCGCGGGAAACCGCCGGCGACTCCCCCAGCGCACGGTCCCGCTTGCCATGCAGCGCGTCTTCTCCGGCATCCAGCCCTCCGGCGTGCCGACCCTCGGCAACTACCTCGGCGCCATCCGCAACTGGGTGCCGATGCAGGACGACCACGACTGCATCTTCTGCGTCGTGGACCTGCACGCGATCACGGTCTGGCAGGACCCGAAGCAGCTCACGCAGCAGACGCGGGAGATGGCGGCGGCGCTGCTCGCCTGCGGGCTCGACCCGCGCAAGTGCATCCTGTTCGTGCAGAGCCACGTGCGGGCGCACGCGCAGCTCGCCTGGATCTTCAACTGCGTCGCGCGGCTCGGCTGGCTGAACCGCATGACGCAGTTCAAGGACAAGGCGGGCAAGGACCGCGAGAACGCCTCCGCCGGGCTCTACGTCTATCCGAACCTGATGGCGGCCGACATCCTCGCCTACCACGCGACGCGCGTGCCGGTCGGCGAGGACCAGAAGCAGCACCTCGAGCTCGCCAACGACATCGCGCAGAAGTTCAACCACGACTACGGCGTGACGTTCTTCCCCGCGATCGAGCCGCTGATCCGGGGCGTCGCCGCGCGGGTGATGTCCCTGCGCGACGGCACGAAGAAGATGTCGAAGTCCGATCCCTCGGACCAGTCGCGCATCAACCTCACCGACGATCCGGACACGATCGCGCTCAAGATCCGCCGCGCCAAGACCGATCCGCTGCCGCTGCCCGAGCACGTCTCCGGCCTGGAGGGGCGGCCGGAGGCGCGCAACCTGGTCGGCATCCTCGCCGCCATCACCGACACGCTGCCCGAGAACGTGCTGCGCGAGCACGGCGGCAAGGGCTTCGCCCAGTTCAAGGAGGTGCTGGCGGAGGCGCTGGTCGCCCACCTCTCGCCGATCGCGGCCGAGATCCGGCGCCTGCTCGCCGACCCGCACGCGATCGACGCCGCGCTGCACGCCGGCGCCGAGCGCGCGCGGGCGATCGCCGACCCGATCGTGGCGCGCACGCAGGAGATCGTGGGCTTCCTGCCGGAGCGCTGAGGCGGCGCCCGGCCGCGCCCGCCGCACCGCCCTCGCGCGCCGTTCGCGCTGGCGCTCCGCGCCGCCGGCCTGCCGCGGCCGCCCGCGATCCGCTCTACCCCGCGCCGAGCGCGGCGAGCAGCCGCGCGTGGCTGCGGATGCCGTGGCGCAGGCAGCGCAGCTCGAACTTCTCGTTCGGGCTGTGCACCTGGTCGTCGTTCAGGCCGAAGCCCATCAGCAGGGATTCGAGCCCGAGGATGCGCCGCATGCTCTCCACCACCGGGATCGAGCCGCCGCTGCCCATCAGCACCGCGGGGCGGCCGTATTCCTCGGCGAGCGCGGCGCGGGCGGCGCGCACCCAGCGGGACTCGGCCGGCACCTCGATCGCGGGGCTGGCGCCGAAGACCTGGATCTCCGCCTTCGCGTCCGCGGGCAGGCGCGCGTCGAGGAAGGCGCGCAGCCCGGCGATGACGCGCTGCGGGTCCTGGCCGGGGACGAGGCGGAAGGAGAGCTTCGCATGCGCCTCGGCCGGGATCACGGTCTTGCTGCCCGGGCCCGTGTAGCCGCCCCAGATCCCGTTGATGTCGGCGGTCGGCCGCGCCCAGAGCCGTTCGAGCGCGGCCCGGCCGCGCTCGCCCGCGGGCACGGAAAGCCCGACCTCGCCGAGGAAGGCCGCCTCGTCGAAGCCGAGCGCCTCCCATTCGCGCCGCTGTTCGGGCGCGAGTTCCGCCACGCCCTCGTAGAAGCCGGGGAGACGGATGCGGCCCTCGGCGTCCTTCAGCTCGCCCAGGATGCGGGTCAGCAGGTTGATCGGGTTGAGCGCGCTGCCGCCGTAGAGGCCGGAATGCAGGTCGCGCGAGGCGGCACGCAGGTCGATCTGGACGTAGACAAGGCCGCGCAGCCGCGTGGTGACGGCGGGGGTGGCGATGTCCCACATGCCGGTGTCGCTGATCACCGCGACATCGGCGCGCAGCTCCGCGCGCTGCCGCTCGAGGAAGGCGTCGAGGCTCGGGCTGCCGATCTCCTCCTCGCCCTCGACGAGGACGGTGGCGCGCACGGGAAGGGTGCCGGCGAGCGCGTGATGGGCGCGCAGCGCCTCGAGCCAGGTCATCACCTGGCCCTTGTCGTCCACCGCGCCGCGGGCGCGGATGCGCGGGCCGTGCGGGCCCTCGACCAGGACCGGCTCGAAGGGCGGCGAGGCCCAGAGGTCGAGCGGCTCCGGCGGCTGCACGTCGTAGTGGCCGTAGTAGAGGAGGTGCGGGGCGTCCGCCCTGCCGGGCCCGTCGTGGTGGGCGACGACGCAGGGATGGCCCGCGGTCGGGCGGATCTCGGCGCGGAAGCCGAGGCCGGCGAGCTGGTCGCGCAGCCACTCCGCGGCGCGGCGGCAGTCCTGCGCGTGCTGCGGCTGGGCGCTGACCGAGGGGATGCGCAGCCACTCGAACAGCCGCGCGCGGGAGGCGTCGAGGTTGGCGTCGATGTGGGAGAGGAGGGCGTCGAGGGGGACGGTCATCGGGCGCCTCGGCTGGCCTGCGTGGTCCGCCGCAGTCTGGCCGTCGCGGCGGAGGACGGGAAGCCTCGGCCGCTCCGCCGCCTATGCCGCCCTCTCCAGCAGCCCCCAGCCGGCCAGCCGCCGGCAGAAGGCCAGCGCGTCCTCGCCGCCGAGCTCCGCCGGCGTGGCGCCGTCCTCCAGCCGCTGCAGCCACGCGAGCCGGGTGGCGTCCAGCGTCTCCGCCCCGCCGCTCCAGCGCAGCACCGCGCCGCCGTCCTCGCGCGGCACCAGGTGGTGGTGCATGGTGTCGGCGAGGCGCAGCCGGTCCTCCGGACCCGGCGGCGGGGTCAGCAGGCCGCGCGCCGGCAGCGGCAGGCGGTCCGTCGCCAGCCGGTCGAGGAGGCGCAGCGCCAGGCGCTCCATCGCCGCCGGCGTCGCCAGGGCGCGGAGGCGCTCCGCCGCGCCGGCGGCGAGTGCCGCCGCCGCCTCCGGCTCGGCCAGGCGCCAGCTCGGGAAGCCCTGGCGCAGGGCGGTCCCCGCCGCCGTCTCCGCCTCCAGCAGGCCGAGCAGGTCGCGCAGCGCCTCGGCCCAGGCCGGCTCGAACAGGCCGACCGTGATGTGCAGCGAGGCCGTGGCCGCGCCCTGCTCCACCTCCGCGTCGTGCATCACGCCGCGCGGCAGGTAGAGCGCGTCGCCGGGCGCGAGCGTCAGCGTCGCCGGCTCGCCCTCCGGCCGCACCGAGCCGCTGCCGGCCCAGGGGATGCGCCGCGTCGGGTGCGGCACCGGCTGGCCCGGCCAGACGCGCCAGCGCTTCGCGCCCTCCACCTGCAGCACGACCACGTCGTGGGTGTCGTAGTGGATGCGGAAACCCTGGCTGCCCGGCGGGGTGAGGTAGATGTTGGCCTGCACCGGATGCAGGAACACCCGCTCCAGCCCGCGGCAGAAGCGCGCGAGCGGCGCGTGCAGCTCGTGGAACTGCGAGACCACCAGCGTCGCGCCGGCGTCGAAGCGGGCGAGCAGGCGCGGCAGGTCCACCCGCCCGTCCTCGTCGGCGTATTCGTGCTCCGGCACGGCGGCGCTGCCCTGGCGCGCGCTCTCGGCCATGGAGACGCGGGGGCTGCGCGCCGCGTCGGTGCGCAGGAAGGCGTCGAGGTCGGCGACCGAGAGCAGCGGACGGAAGCGCGCCGGGTCGGGGCCGGGCAGGTGGCGCCATGCGGCGGCCTCGCGCAGCGCGAAGCCCTCCTCGAGGGAGAGCGGGGCGAAGGCGAGGGCCCAGGCCTGTTCGGCGAGGGTGGCGAAGGGTGGCGGCGTCGGCTGGCTCAGCGATAGGGTCCCCGGCCGCGGCCCGGCGCGTCGCGCGGGTCGCTGTCGCTGCGGCCCGTATAGGGCACGCCGCGCCCCGGGGCATCGCGCGGGTCGGAATCGGAATAGCCGGTGTACGGACGCCCGCGCCCCGGCGCGTCGCGCGGGTCGCTGTCCGAGTAGCCGGTCTGCGGACGCCCGCGCCCGGGGGCGTCGCGCGGGTCGGAGTCGGACCAGCCGGTATGGGGGCGCCCGTGGCCCGGCGCGTCGCGAGGATCGGAATCCGAATACCCGGTGCGCGGCCGCCCGTAGCCGGGCGCGTCGCGCGGGTCGCTGTCCGAATAGCCGGTCTGCGCCGGAATGCGCTTCACCCCGCCGCCCTGCGCCTCGGCCGCGCCCGGAGCGCCCGCCGCGATCGCCGCGGCCCCGCCGGCCCCGGCGAGCCGCAGCACCAGCAGCCTGCGGCCGAGGCGCCGGCGGTCTTGGATGTCGCTCATGGTGCGCGCCCTTCCCTTTCCTTGTCGGCCGGTCGCCGGGTCAGTAGCCGCGCCGGCCGTGGCCGGGGGCGTCGCGGGGATCGGAATCCGAGAGGCCGGTGCGCCGCCAGCCGCCGCGGCCGCGGCCGGGCGCGTCGCGGGGGTCGGCGTCGGTCAGCCCGGTGCCTCGGTAGCCGCCGCGGCCGTAGCCGACACCGTCGCTCGGATCGGCATCGGTGTAGCCGGTGCGCGCGCGATAGACCGGGCCGACGCGCCCGCGCCCCGGCGCGTCATGGGGATCGGCATCGGTGTAGCCGGTGCCGGGCGGGCGATAGGCGATTCCGCCCCGGCCCTGCCCCGGCGCATCGTAGGGATCGGCGTCGCTCACGCGCGGCGGCGGCGCCACCGGCACGGGCACCGGCACGCAGCCGGGCAATGCGGCGGCCACCCCGCCGAGGCCGGCGAGCCGCAGCACCAGCAGGCGCCGACCGGCCCTGCCCTCCTTCGGGTCCTCGGACATGTCGCCGTACCAACCCCGCCGTCGATCAGCCTGTGAGGCGCCGAAGGATCGCCCGCGGCCCTTGGTTCTGCAAGCGTTAAGAACGGCGGCGGCGCCGTGGGTCGCGGCCCCTGCGCCGACAGCGGAAGGGTGCGCGCCGTGGCGCCGACCCGGTCGTTCCCGATCTGCCGGCCCGCGCCGCGCTGCCGCATCTCCGCCACGGTCTTGCAATAACCGGCCCGCGTGATCCCCGCCGCCGAGGCCATCCGCGCCCGCCGCGCCGCCTTCCTGCTGCTGGTCCTCGCCGTGCTGGCGGGGCTGGTCGCGCTCGCCGTCGCCGCCCTGGCGCCGGGCGGGTGGAGCGCGGCGGAGGTCGCGATCCTGCTCTGCTACCTCGGCGCCGCGCCGTGGTCGGCGCTGTCCACCGCCAATCCGCTGATCGGCTTCGCCATCCGGATGGGCAGCCGCGACCCGCTCGGCGCCGTGCTGCCGGCGCTGCGGGCGGCGCGGCCCCCGGGCGGCGTGCCGCGCCTCTCGACCGCGATCGCCGTCTGCGTGCGCAACGAGGACATGGCGGCGGTGCTGCCGCCGCTGGCGCGGCTGCTCGACGGGCTGGAGGCGGCGGGCGCGGGGCACCGCTTCGCGCTCTGGATCCTCTCCGACACCCTGGACCCCGCGCTCGCCGCGGCGGAGGAGGCGGCCGTGCGCCGCTTCGCCGAGGCGCGCGCCGGCCGGCCGGTCCCGGTGCGCTACCGCCGGCGCGCCGACAACGCCGGCTTCAAGGCCGGCAACCTCATGGACTTCCTCGACCGCCACGCCGCCGGCCACGACCTGCTCCTGCCGCTCGACGCCGACAGCGAGATGAGCGCCGCGGCGGTCCTGCGCCTCGTCGCCTGCATGGAGGCCGATCCCGCGCTCGCCATCGTGCAGCCGCTGATCGCCGGGCGGCCGGCGCGCGCCGCCTTCCCGCGGCTGTTCCAGTTCAACATGCGCCAGGGCATGCGGAGCTGGGCCACCGGCCAGGCCTGGTGGCAGGGCGACGAGGGCCCCTACTGGGGCCACAACGCCATCCTCCGCATCGAGCCGTTCCGCCGCCACTGCCGGCTGGAGACCCTGCCCGACGGCAGGCCGATCCTCTCGCACGACCAGGTCGAGGCGACGCGGCTGCACGCCGCCGGCTGGAAGGTGCGGGTGCTGCCCGACGACACGGGCAGCCTCGAGGCCAACCCGCCCGCCATGCCGGAATTCCTCGCCCGCGACCGGCGCTGGGCGGCGGGGAACATGCAGTATCTCGCGCTGCTCCGGCAGCCGGGGCTGACCGCGATGGCGCGCTGGCAGCTCGCGCAGGCGATCCTGCTCTTCGCCGCCGCCCCGCTGTGGTGCCTGATCCTGGTGCTCGCCGTGGCGAACGCGGCGAGCGGGGGCGGGGAGGGGACGCCGCCCGGCGCGCTCGCCGCCTTCCTGCTCGCGAGCTGGGGCGCCTACTACGCGGCGGAGCTGACGGGCCACGCGGAGGTGCTGCTGAAGCCGGCGCTCGCCGCGCGCTACGGCGGGCGGGGGCGGTTCGCGCTCGGGGCGGCGGCGGCAATGCTGTTCGCCCTGCTGTTCCAGCCGGTGCGGCTGGTGCACCAGGCGCGCTTCCTGCTGCGGCTCGCCACCGGGGGCACGCGCGCCGGCTGGGCGCCGCAGAACCGGGCCGAGCGCGGCGTGGCCTGGGGCGACGCGGCGCGGATGCTCTGGCCGGAGACGGCGCTCGGCCTCGCGCTGACGGCGGCCCTGGCGGCGACCTCCTGGTCGGCGCTGCTGTTCGGCCTGCCCTTCCTGGCCGGGCTCGTGCTCGCGATCCCGCTCTGCGTGCTGACCGCCGCGCCGGGCTTCTCCGCCCTGCTCGCGCGCCACGGGGTGGCGGCGACGCCGGAGGAGCTGGCGGCGCGCAGCGCGCCCGAGCGACCCCCCGGCGCCGCGCGCGGCGAGGCGGCAGGGGCGCCGGCCTCTCCGGCCTGAGACGGAGCGCCGTTCTCGCGCCCCCGGCCGTTTCCCGCCGCCCGCGATCCGCCCGGCGGCCGCGGGCGGAGCGGGCCGGCTCAGCCGCTCGTCCGGCCCGTCTCCGTCCCCGGCGCCGGCGCGTCGCGGTCGAGCGTGGCGTTGAGGGCGGCGATGGTCTCCGGCCGCAGGCGCCGGATCTCGCGCGCGAGGCGGTTGGCGAACTCCGTCGCCTCCGGGCTGAGGCCGGCCGTGTCGAGCCGGACGCGCGGATGCGACAGCCGGGCGAGGCGCGCCAGCTCCTCCGCGTCGTCCCAGATCAGGCCGAAGAACTCGTTGATCTGGTGCACGAGGCCGGGCGAGGGGCGGCCGCGGCGTCCGTGCTCCAGCGCCGAGAGATAGGCGGGCGAGACCTGCAGCGCCGCGGCCAGCTCGCGCAGGGTGACGCCGCGCTGGGCGCGCAGCGCGCGCAGCCGGGCGCCGAAGGGCGTCATCGCCGGCGCGCCCCGGCCGGCGCGGCGCCGCGCCCCGGGCGACGGCGGCGCAGCAGCAGGTGCACCGCGCCGCCCCGCGCCGCGTGCGGATGCGCCGCGCCGAGCAGCAGGCCGCGCAGCTCCGGCGCCTCGAGCCAGTGCGGCAGCTCGCGGCGCAGCACGCCGCCCTCCGGCCCGGCGCCGCGGCCGGTGACGATGGCGACGCAGCGCAGCCCCTCGGCCTGCGCCGCGTGCAGGAAGGCGCGCACCGCCGCGTGCGCCTCCGCCGCGCGCAGCCCGTGCAGGTCGAGGGTGCGCTCCGGCCGGGTGTTTCCCCGCCGGAGGTCGCGCCAGCGGCGCGCGTCGAGCCCCGGAGGCGGCGCGTTGAGCGGGAGCGCGGGCGGCGGCCGGGGCGCGGACGGGGCGGGCCGGGCGGCGCCGCCGGACGGCGCGGCGGGCGCCGTCGCCATGCCGCCTCCGGCGGGGTCCGCCGCGGGCGGCGCCGGCGGATCCTCCGGCGCGCCGCGCGCCCGGAGCGGCACCACGCCGCGCGCGACGAAGGCGCGCCAGAGGGCGCGGTCCTCGTCCGTCAGGCCGCGCGCGGCGCGGCGGCGGGGCGGGGGCAGGGCGTCGAACATGGGTCGGTGTGGCGCGGATCGGGCGGCGACTCACCCCTCATGTGGGGATGGTGCCGCCGCCGCGGCATCCTGCCCGGCGGGCGGGCCATGCATGGCGGCCCCCGGGCCGGCGCCCGCATGCCCCGACGGCGCGGCCGCCGCGTCGTCCTCGATCAGCACGACGTGCAGGCGGCGCGGGCCGTGGGCGCCGAGTTCGAGCGTCTGCTCGATGTCGGCGCTGCGCGAGGGGCCGGTGACGAGCATGACGTTGCGCGGCATGAAGCCGCCGGAGGCCGCGTCGCGGTGCTCCGCGCGCAGCAGGTCCCACGCCTCCTCGTAGGCGCCGACGACGCGGCGCGCGCGCAGCACGACGATCGCGGTGTCGGGCAGCAGGTTGAGCGTGGTCGGGCGCTCCGGGGCCGAGGGCAGCACCAGCGTCCCGGTCTCCGCGACCGCGGCGAAGGCGTGCTGGACGGAGACGGCGTCCTCGGGCCGCGCGGCGCGCGCCTCGACCTGCAGCATCGGGCGTGCGGCCCAGGGGAGGGCGTCGAGCTCGGGATGCGGGGCGCGGACGAGCCGCGCGGGGAGGTTCTGCGCGGCGAGATAGTCGGCGATCGCGGCGGGGACGGCGGCGGCGTCGGGCACGCGCTCGACGGTGCCGAATTCCTTCTCGACGTTGCGGACGAAGAGGGCGAGCTGCTCGGCGCGCGGCACGCGCGAGCGGGCGGGGACGAGGTGGCGCGGGTGGCGCTCCAGCCGCCCGGCGAGCATCGCCGCCTGGTCGGCGGGCAGCGGGCCGCGCCGCAGGCCGCGCCGGATGGCGCCGAGGATCGCGTCCCTCGACATCAGGCCCGCCGCTCCCGCTGCGCCCTGGCGTAGCGCGCCATGAAGGTGCCGCCCGGCTCCGGCACCGGCAGGTCGCGGCCCCTGGTCCAGCCCCCGGCGAGCGGCAGGGAGCGGAAGGCGCCCCGGCCGCGGCCGAGCAGCGACAGCGCGCCGACGGCGAGGCGCGTGGCGGCGCGATAGGCGCCCGGCCGCCGCGCGAACCAGGCCCAGAGGCGGAGGTTGCCGCGCACCGTGGCGGGGGTCAGGTGGCGCTCGAACTCCCGCTCGCGCCAGTGGCGCATCATGCCGGGGAGCGGGATCTTCACCGGGCAGACCGCCTCGCAGCGTCCGCAGAAGGTGGAGGCGTTGGGCAGGTGGCCGGCCTTGTCCACCCCGACCAGGGAGGGCGTCAGCACCGCGCCCATCGGCCCCGGATAGACCCAGCCGTAGGCGTGCCCGCCGACCGCGCCGTAGACCGGGCAGTGGTTCATGCAGGCGGCGCAGCGGATGCAGCGCAGCATGTCCTGGAACCCGGTGCCGATCATGCCGGAGCGGCCGTTGTCGAGCAGCACCACGTGGTACTCCTCCGGCCCGTCGAGGTCGCCCGCCCGCCGCGCGCCGGTGGAGAAGGTGGTGTAGACGGAGAAGTCCTGCCCGGTGGCGCTGCGCGCGAGCAGGCGCAGCAGCGCGCAGCAGTCCTCCAGCGTCGGCACGACCTTCTCGATCGAGGCGAGCACGACGTGCACGCGCGGCAGGGTCTGGGTGAGGTCGCCGTTGCCCTCGTTGGTGACGATGACGCTGCTGCCGGTCTCGGCGATCAGGAAATTGGCGCCGGTGATGCCGACGTCGGCGGCGAGGAAGCGCGCGCGCAGCCGGCTGCGCGCCTCGGCCAGGATGTCGCGCCGCTCGCGGAAGACGCGCTCGCGCGGCAGGTCGGTGTGGGCGGCGCGGAAGCTCGCCTCCCAGTCCTCGCGGTTGAGGTGGAAGGCGGGGGCGATGATGTGGCTCGGCGGCTCGCGGCGGAGCTGGAGGATGTACTCGCCGAGGTCGGTCTCGACGGGGGTGATGCCGTGCGCCTCGAGGTGCTCGTTCAGGCCGAGCTCCTCGGAGATCATGGACTTGCCCTTGGTGACGGTGCGCGCGCCGACGCGGCGGCAGATCGCCAGCACCGCGGCGCGCGCGTCGTCCGCCGTCGGACACCAGTGCACCGTGCCGCCGGCGGCCTCGACCTTCGCCGCGTAGGCCTCGAGGTAGAAGTCGAGATGGGCGAGGGTGTGGTTCTTGATGTCGCGGCCGATCTCGCGCAGGCGCTCGAACTCCGGCAGCGCCGCGATCGCCGCCTGGCGGCGGGCGAGGAAGGCGCCGCGGCTGCCGGAGAGCGCCTTCTGCAGCGCGGCGTCGGCGAGGGCGCGCGCGGCGTTCTCCTTGAAGGCGGGGGAGGTGATCTGGGGCAAGGCGAAGGGTTCCGGTGCGGCACGGAGCGTGGGCGGAATGTAGCGCGGACGTCCCCGCCGGCCAGGGGCGCCGGCGCGCCCGCTCCCGCCCGGAGGAAAGCCTTGGTCCCGGGGCGCGGCCGGGTCTAGCCTTGCCCGCCAGCCGGGCAGCCCGCCGAACGACCCGGCGCCGAAGCATCAGGGAGACGTCCATGACAGCCACCGCCCGCGGGATCACCCGGCGCGCCGCCCTCGCCGCCGCCGCCCTCCCCCTCGCCGGCGCCCTGCCGGCTCGGCGCGCCCGGGGGCAGAGCCCGGCGATCCGCATCGGCGTGCTCACCGACCTCTCCGGCCCCTACTCGGACAACACCGGCGAGGGCTCGGCCGTCGCCGCGCGGCTCGCCATCGAGGACTTCATGCGCGAGCGGACCGGCATCCGCGCCGAGGTCCTCGTCACCGACTTCCAGAACCGCCCCGAGGTCGGGCTCAACGCGGCGCGGACCTGGTACGACCGCGAGGGCGTGGACATGATCCTCGACGTGCCGAACTCGGCGATCGCCTTCGCCGTCGCGGCCCTGTCGAAGGAGAAGAACAAGGTCGCGATCTTCACCGGCGCCGCCTCCTCCGACCTCACCGGGCGGGCCTGCGGGCCGAACCACCTGCACTGGGTGTACGACACCTGGTCGCAGTCCCACGCGACCGCGACCGCGCTGGTCGCCGAGGGCGGCGACACCTGGTACTTCATCACCGCCGACTACGCCTTCGGCCACGCGCTCGAGCGCGACACCGCCAACTTCGTGCGCGCGGGCGGCGGGCGCGTGCTCGGCGCGGCGCGCCATCCCTTCCCGGGCACGACGGACTTCTCCTCCTTCCTCGTGCAGGCGCGGGCAAGCGGGGCGAAGGTGCTCGGCCTCGCCAACGGCGGCGTGGACACCGCCAATTGCGTGAAGCAGGCGGCCGAGTTCGGCCTGGTGCGCGGCGGGATGCGCATCGCCGCGCCCCTGATCCTGCTGCCGGAGATCCATTCCCTCGGCCTCAACACCGCGCAGGGGCTGGTGGCGAGCGACACCTTCTACTGGGACCAGGACGAGGGGAGCCGCGCCTTCGCCCGGCGCTTCCAGCCGCTCTACCGCGGCATCATGCCGACCCACATCCACGCCGGCGGCTACTCGGCGACGCTGCACTACCTGCGCGCGGTGGCGAGCATGGGCGTGGCCGAGGCCAAGGCGGACGGCGCCGCGGTGATCCGGCGGATGAAGGAGATGCCGACGGACGATCCGCTGTTCGGCCGCGGCGTGGTGCGGCCGGACGGCCGCAAGATCCACCCGGCCTACCTCTACCAGGTGAAGGCGCCGTCCGAGAGCCGCGGGCCGTGGGACTACTACCGCCGCCTGCGCACCATTCCGGCCGAGCAGGCCTTCCGCCCGATGGCCGAGGGCGGCTGCCCGATGGTCCAGACCTGACCGGTTCGCCGCCGGCGCTGCGGAAGGGACCGGACGCGGGCGGGAACGCCCCTGCGTCCGGCCCGGAGCATGCCCACGCGCCCGCTGGACGCGGCCCGGACCCGGCGGTAATCCCTGCGCCCGCCCTCCGTCGGCACCGCTCCTCCGAGGCAACCGGCCGAGTCCCCGGATCCAGGAAGAACCGCCACCGTGATCTCTCGCCGCCTACTCCTTCGCGCGGGCAGCGCCACGCCGCTCGCCGCCCTGTTCGCCTCCGCCTGCACGCAGCGGCCGCCGGTCACCGCCGACGGCCGCTACCCGATCATGGCGATCCTCGAGGACGCGCCGGACCTTCGCCGCTTCGTCGTCCTCCTCGAGCGCTCGGGCATGGCCGAGACGCTGCGCGGCGACGGTCCCTTCACCGTCTTCGCACCGACCGATGCGGCCTGGGCCTCCGTGCCGCCCGAGGCCGGCGGCGGCACCGGCACGACGGTCGCCGCCGACCCGCAGCGCCTCGCCGCGGTGATGCGGGGGCTGATTGCGCGCGGGCGTCTCTCGCGCGCCGACATCGCCGCACGCGACGGGCTGGTCACCACGCTCGACGGCGGCCAGGTGCGCGTGGCGCCGGGCGGACAGCAGGTGGTGCGCGTCGCCGCCGCGTCCGGTGCCCGGCCGGCGCCGTCGCCGACCCGAGCGGAAGGGGTCGGGCCGGCGGCGACCATCTCCCGCCCGGACCTGCGGGCAAGCAACGGCGTGATCCACGTGATCGACCGGATCTTCCTCTGACCGGGCGCGGGCGGGCCGGGCGTCCCGCCGGGCGGGCGCCCGCCTCAGCGCAGCAGCACGCCGTGGCCGCGCAAGAACTCGAGCAGCGGCAGCAGCGGCAGGCCGAGGATCGCCGCATGCTCGCCGGCGATCCGGGAGAAGAGCTGCACGCCGAGCCCTTCCAGCCGGTAGGCGCCGACCGAGCCCGTCACTGCCTCGCCCTCGCACGCCAGGTAGGCATCGAGGAACGCCTCCGAGAAGTCCCGCATCACGAGCCGCGGCACCGCGACGTGCTGCCAGACGCGCTCGCCCTGGCGCCAGCACGCCACGGCGGTGACCAGCTCATGCGTCCGGCCGCGCAGCGTGCGGAGCTGGGCGCGCGCTGCCTCGAGGTCCGCGGGCTTGTCGAACCAGCGGCCCTCGCAAACCAGGATCTGGTCGGCGCCGATCACCAGGGCCTCGGGGTCGCGCGCGGCGACCCGCCGCGCCTTGGCCTCGGCGAGCAGCAGCGCGGCGTCGGAGGGCCGGATGCCCTCGGCCCGCGCGGAGGCCTTGATCGCGTCCTCGTCCACCGCGGCGGTCGCGACCTCGAAGCGCAGTCCCGCGGCGGCGAGCACGGCCCGCCGCGCCGGCGAGGCGGAGGCGAGCACCAGGCGCGGCGCCTCGGACTGCAGGGCGACGGCCGGTGAGGTCCTCACGGCGCTGGCTCCGCCTTCCCGACGCGGCCGAGCACCGGCGCCGCCGGATCCGCCGGGGCATGGGCGAGCACCGGCTCCGCCGCCCGGCCGCGGCGCGCATGCCAGGCCTCCATCAGCTGCAGCACTGTCGCCGCGGTCTCCTCGATCGAGCGCCGCGTCACGTCGATCACCGGCCAGCCGCGCTGGGTGCAGAGGCGCCGCGCGGCGAGGATCTCCGCCTTCACCGCGTCCGGGTCGATGTAGGCGTTGGTGTCCTGGCGCACGCCGCCGGCGCCGATCAGCCGCAGGCGATGCCGGCGGATCTCGATCAGCGCGTTGGTCTCGATGGTGAGGCCGATCACCGGGCAGGGCGGGTTCTCTAGCTCCGGCGGCAGCGGGGCGCCCGGCACGATCGGCACGTTCGCCGCCTTGATGCCGCGGTTGGCGAGATAGAAGCAGGTCGGCGTCTTGCTGCTGCGCGACACGCCGACCAGCACCACATCGGCCTCGGCGATGCCCGCGAGGCCCTGCCCGTCGTCGTGCGAGAGGACGAAGTGCATCGCGTCGATGCGGCGGAAGTAGTCGGCATCGAGCACGTGCTGCGCGGCGCGCTTCTCCTTCGCCCGCCGCCCGATCGCGCCCTGCAGGAGATCCATGACCGGATCGAGCACCGACATGCAGGGCAGTCCGAGCCGCGCGCAGGTCTCCTCCAGCGCGTGGCGCAGCGAGCGGTCCACCAGCGTGAACAGCACCGGCCCGGGATCGTGCTGGATGCCCTCCAGCACGCGGTCGAGCTGCAGCCGGGAGCGGATCAGGCTCCAGCGGTGCACGATCACGTGCGCGTCCTCGAACCGCGTGATGGTGGCGCGCGCGATCGAGTTCAGCGTCTCGCCGGTGGAGTCCGAGACCAGGTGGAGATTGATCGAACGGCCGGTCGTCGTCACGGGAAGAGCGTGGATCGCTGTGGACAGCGGGGACATAGCGCCGTCCCCCGGCGCTGCGAAGCGCAAGCCGGGGGCGAGCCGCGCCCTCGCGGCGTCGCGGACGCCCCGCGGGGGTCCGTCGGGAAGCCGGGGAGGGCGGGAATTGCGCAACGCCCGGAACGGTTTGCGCGGCGACCCTCGCGTGGACGGTCCTGTGGACGGCCGACGGGCGCCCTGCATCCCCGTCATCCACAGCGCCAACAGGGACTCCCGCCTTCTTGAATCCCTCTTCAATGGATAAGGAGAGGCATGGAGACCGATCGCGAGGCGCCGCGCGCGGGCGGCGCGGACAAGCCGCTGCTCCGCGCCCTGGCCGGCGAGGCCGTGTGGCCGCCGCCCTTCTGGCTGATGCGTCAGGCCGGGCGCTACCTGCCGGAATACCGGGCCGTCCGGGCGCAGGCCGGCGATTTCGTCGCGCTCTGCACGACGCCCGCGCTTGCGGCGGAGGTGACGCTGCAGCCGGTCCGCCGCTTCGGCATGGACGCGGCGATCCTGTTCTCCGACATCCTGATCCTGCCCTGGGCGATGGGGCAGCCGCTGCGCTTCGCGGAGGGCGAGGGCCCGATCCTCGAGCCGGCGGTGCGCGACGCGGCGGGCCTGGCGGCGCTCGACGCGCGGGGGGCGGTGGCGCGGACGGCGCCGGTGCTCGAGACGGTGCGCCGGGCGCGCGCCATGCTGGCGCAGGAGGCGCCAAGGGCGGCGCTGATCGGCTTCGCCGGCGGCCCCTTCACGGTCGCCTGCTACATGGTGGAGGGACGCGGCAGCCGGGACTTCGCGCTGGCGCGCGAGCTGGCCTATCGCGATCCCGCCTGGTTCGGCCGGCTGATCCGCCTGCTCGCGGAGGCGACCGCGGACTACCTGATCGCCCAGGCCGAGGCCGGGGCGGAGGCGCTGATGCTGTTCGACAGCTGGGCAGGCCTGCTGCCGCCGGCCCAGTTCCGCCGCTGGGTGATCGAGCCGACCGCGGCGGTGGCGCGCGCGGTGCGACGCCGGCATCCGGAGGTGCCGCTGATCGGCTTTCCGCGCCTCGCGGGGCCGATGCTGGCGGAATACGCGCAGCGCGTCGCCGGCCTCGGGGCCGTCGGGATGGACACGGCGATGGAACCGCGCTGGGCCGCGCAGGCGGTGCCGCCGGGCATCGCGTTGCAGGGCAACCTCGATCCGCTGGCGCTGGTCGCCGGCGGTGCGGCGCTGGAGGTGGAAGCGCGCGCGATCCTCGCGGCGATGCGGGGGCGGCCCTTCGTGTTCAACCTCGGCCACGGGATCGTGCCGCAGACCCCGCCGGAGCACGTCGCCGCGCTGGCGCGGCTGGTGCGGGCGGGGTGAGGGCGCGCCCGGCCGGCGTCGGTCAGTCGGCCACGCCCTCCGGCGGCGGCGCGTAGGGCGGCCTGAGCCACAGCGCGTCCTTCAGCTTCGTCGCGACGAACCGGGCGTGCGCGGCCCGCTCCGCCTCGCTCGGCACGATCGGGCGCGACGTCCGCGCCACCGGCGCCGCCGTCCCGGCGGCCGTCGAACCGGCAGCCGGCGCGCCGACGCGCGCCGCGGCGAGGGCGAGGCCCGGCTGGCGCCCGCCCATCAGCTCCAGATACACCTGCGCGAGCAGCCGGCAGTCCAGCACCGCGTTGTGCGTCGTCCGCTGCGAGAGGTCGATGCCGAAGCGCCGGCACAGCGCGTCGAGGCTGTTGGGCAGGCCGGGGAAGCGGCGCTTCGCCAGCTCCAGCGTGTCCACCATCCGCGCGCGGTCGAGCGGCGGGCGGCCGCAGCGGCCGAGTTCGGCGTCGAGGAAGCCGAAGTCGAAGGGCGCGTTGTGCGCCACGATCGGATCCTCGGCGAGGAAGGCGAGCAGCTCGTCCAGGATGTCGGCGAATTTCGGCTTGCCGCGCAGCATCTCGGCGGTGAAGCCGTGCACGCGCGTCGCCTCCTCCGGCACGTCGCGCTCGGGGTCGAGCAGGTGGTGCAGCACCCGGCCGGTCGGCACGAGGTTGACGAGCTCGATCGCCGCGACCTCGAGCAGGCGGTCGCCCGCGGCGGGATCGAGGCCGGTGGTCTCGGTGTCGAGCAGGACCTGCCGCATCGTCATGCCTGCCTCAGCCTGCGCACCAGGCGGCGGATCGCGCGCTGCGCGTGGTGCCGCGACAGGCCGGTGCGGATCACGTGGTCGGCGCGGCGGCGCTTCAGCGCGTCCGGCATCTGGCGCGCGAGGATGGCGGCGAGCCGCTCCTCGGTCATGCCCCCGCGCGCGAGGACGCGCGCGCGCTGCACCGCGGGCGGGGCGCTGACCACGACCACCTGGTCCACCCGGCGCTCGCCGCCGGTCTCGAACAGCAGCGGGATGTCGAGCACCACCAGCGGCGCGCCGCGCCGGCGCGCGCGGGCGAGGAAGCGGCGCTCCTCCTCGCGCACCAGCGGGTGGACGATGCGTTCCAGCCGCCTGAGCGCCGCGGGGTCGCCGAGCACCGCCTTGCGCAGCGCCTCGCGGTCCACGCGGCCGTCGCGCACCGTGCCGGGGAAGGCCTCGCCGATCGGGCGGACGGCGCGGCCGCCGCGCGCCTGCAGGCGGTGCACGGTGGCGTCGGCGTCGAACACCGGCACGCCGAGCCGGCGGAACACGGCCGCCGCGGTGGACTTGCCCATGCCGATCCCGCCGGTCAGGCCGAGCACCTTCATCGCGGCGGGATGCCGGCGGCGACGAAGTCGCGCAGCGCCGCGTCCACCTGCGGCTCCACCCCGAACCAGCGGGCGAAGCCGGGCCGCGCCTGGTGCAGCAGCATGCCGAGGCCGCCGACGGCGGCGAGCCCGCGCGCCCGCGCCGCGGCGAGCAGCGGCGTCTCCAGCGGCACATAGACGAGGTCGGCGACCACCGCCCCGGCGGGCAGCGGCGCCAGGTCGAGTTCCAGGGGCGGCTGGCCCTGCATGCCGAGCGAGGTGGTGTTGACGAGCAGCGCCGCGTCGCCGAGCGGGGCGCGCTCCGCGACGCCGATCGGCCCGCCGAGTTCCCGCGCCAGCGCCTCGGCGCGCGCCCGGGTGCGGTTGACCAGCGTCAGGCGCGGGCAGCCAGCGTCGAGCAGCGCGGCGGCGACGGCGCGGGCCGAGCCGCCGGCGCCGAGCAGCACCGCGGGGCCGCGATCGGCGCGCCATCCCGGGACCTCCTCCCGGATGCTCTCGAGGAAGCCGTAGCCGTCGGTGTTGCTGCCCTCGATCGTCCCGTCCTCGCGGAAGACGAGGGTGTTCACCGCGCCGGCGCGGCGCGCGGAGGGCGCGACCTCGTCGCAGACGGCGAAGGCGGCCTCCTTGTGCGGGATGGTGACGTTGGCGCCGCGGAAGCCGAGATCGGCGAGCGAGCGCACCGCCTGGGCGAAGCGCTCCGGGCGGACCGGGAGCGGCACATAGGCGCCGTCCACCCCGTGCCGCTCCAGCCAGAAGCCGTGCAGCCGGGGCGAGCGCGAATGCGCCACCGGCCAGCCCAGGATGCCGGCGAGGCGCGCGTGACCGCTGAGGATCGGCATGGCGCGCAGGAAGCCCGGCCGCGGGGCGCGGGTCAATGGGGGCCAGCGGCGCTCAGACCTCCTCGGCGCGCGCGATGCGCCGCACCCCGGCCGCCGCCATCTCGGCCCAGGCGCGGGCGAGCGAGCCGCCCGTGTCTATGGCGCGGCTCGCCTCCTCGACGACGCTCGCCTCGAAGCCGAAGCGGCGCGCGTCGAGCGCCGTCCAGGCGACGCAGAAATCCGTCGCCAGGCCGCAGACGACGACGGCGCGGACACCCCGCGCCGAGAGCCAGCCGTCGAGGCCGGTGCGCGTCCGGCGGTCGGCCTCGAGCAGGGCCGAGTAGCTGTCCACCTCGCGGTGCATCCCCTTGCGCTGGATCATCGCGGCGTGGGGGATGTCGAGGTCCGGATGCAGGGCCGCGCCCGGCGTCGCCATGACGCAATGGTCGGGCCAGAGGACCTGCGGGCCGTAGGGCATCTCCACCGTCTCGAAGGGCGCGCGGCCCGCGTGCTGCGAGGCGAAGGAGCGGTGGTCGGCCGGATGCCAGTCCTGGGTCAGCACCACGGTCGCGAAGCGGCGGGCGAGGGCGTTGATCACCGGGACGACGGCGTGGCCCTCCGGCACGGCGAGGGCGCCGCCGGGGCAGAAATCCTTCTGCACGTCCACGACGATCAGGGCGGTGGAGGCGGGGATCTCGGGCATGGGGTCTGTTCCTCTCCGCGGCGCCGCGCGGGCGTGGGGGACCAGATGGCGCGCGATCCGCCCGGCCGGAAGGACCGGCCGCCGCGCCGCCGGCCGCGCGACTATTCCGCCGCCGCCGCGGAGGGGCGCGGCAGCGCCGCCTTCTCCCACAGCTCGGGGTGCAGCTCCTCCTTCCGGTCCGGGAAGGCGAAGGCGCAGGCCAGGATCACCGCGCTGAAGCCGCCGAGCACCAGCATCGCCGCGGCGAGGTTCCCGGTCGCCTCGTGCAGGAAGCCGATCAGCGGCGAGGCCGCGGCGGCGCCGAGGAAGCCGATCGTGAACCGCACCGAGTAGAGCTTCGCGCGCAGCGCCGGCGCGACGTAGCGCGCCGTCATCGTCTCGTTCACCGTCACCTGGCCGAACACCGCCGCCGCCACCGCGCCGGCCACCGGCAGGACCAGCCAGCCCTCCAGGAAGGAGAGCGCGAGCAGCCCCGGCACCAGGGTCAGGGCGAGCGGCATGAACACCGCGCGCAGCGTGTTGCGGTCGATCAGCCGCCCCACGGTGAACTGCGTCAGGCCGCCGCAGAGCGTGACCAGGAAGGCGAGCATGCCGACCACCGGCAGCAGCCCGGGCGAGTTCGCCAGCCGCTCCTCCATCAGCTTGGGCAGCAGCAGGGTGTAGGCGTTGAACACCAGGCCGGAGGTCGCGGCGATGGCGAGCAGCACGAGCACGGCGCGGCGCACCACCGCGGGCGGGATGGCCGGGAAGGGCCGCGCGGTCGGCCGCGCCCGGGCGAGATCGATCGGCGGCTCGCGCCAGTAGAGCAGGCCGACGCCGATGCAGGCGAGGCCGGGCAGCAGGAAGGCCCAGCGCCAGCCCGCCTGCGCGGCGACGAAGGCGGTCACGACCGGCGCCAGCGCCACGCCGAGATTGCCGAACACGCCGTTCACGCCGACCGCGCGGCCCACCCGGTCGCCCGCCGCCTCGACCAGCATGGCGGTGCCGATCGGGTGGTAGATCGCGGCGAAGCCGCCCATCAGCGCCAGCACGACGCCGAGCGCCCAGGGCGAGGTGACGAGACCGGCGGCCGCCATGAACGCGCCGGTGCCGAGGAAGAACGCCACCATCAGCGCGCGCCGCCCCACCCGGTCCGCCAGCCATCCCATCGGCAGCGAACCGAGGCCGTAGAGGACGAACATGCCGGTGCCGAGCGCGAGGATCGGCCCGTACTCGAGCCCAAGCCCGAAGGCGTCGCCGGCCGGCGGCACCATGGCGAGCACGGCGGTGGCGAGGATCAGCAGGCTGTAGTGCGTCAGCACATGCGCGGCGTTGATGAAGGCGATCTGCCGCGTCACGGGGTCCTTCACGCGTGGCGCTCCGTCGGTCGTTCCCTCAGGCGGGCGAGCAGCCTATCCTGGCCGTCCCGCGATGTCCGGTCACATCATGTCGCCAGGCCGACAGGCCCCCGCCGCCGCGCCGCTCCGCCGCTTCCCGCAGGAGGCGGTAGACCGCCCCCTCGCCGGCTTCGTGCAGGACTACGCGGACGGCCACGCCACCGGCTGGCACAGCCACGCCCGGGTGCAGCTCCTCTACGCCACGCGCGGGGTGATGCGCATCGCCACCGAGGCGGCGGACTTCGTCGTACCGCCGGGCCGCGCGCTGTGGGTCCCGGCGCGGCTGCCGCACGCGGTGACGATGCGCGGGCCGGTGGCGATGCGCGCGCTGTTCCTGCGCGAGGACGCGGCGCGCCGCGCCGGGCCGCCGCGGACCGCGGTGCTCGCGGTCTCGCCGCTGCTGCGCGAGCTGATCCTCGCCGCCTGCGCCGAGCCGCTGGAGTGGGACGAGGGCGGGCGGGGCGGCCACATCGCGGCGCTGATCGTCGAGGAGATCGCGCGGGCGCCGAGCCTGCCGCTCGGCGTGCCGGCGGTGCGCGATCCGCGGCTGGCGCGGCTCGCCGCGGCGCTGGCGGCCGACCCGGCGAGCCCGCTGACGCTCGAGGACTGGGCGGTGCGGTGCGGCGCCAGCGCGCGGACCTTGGCCCGGCTGTTCCGGCGCGACGCCGGCATGGGCTTTGCGCGCTGGCGCCAGCAGTTGCGGCTGGTCGAGGGGGCGGCCCTGCTCGCCCAGGGGGTGCCTCCGGCGCGGGCGGCGGCGGCAGTGGGCTATGCCAGCGCTCCCGCCTTCGGCGCGGCGTTCCGCGCCGCCTTCGGCCTGACCCCGGGCGCCGCCGGGCCGGGCCGAGGCGGGGCGGCCTGAGCGGTCGGCGGCGCCTCCACTCCGGCGGGGGTTGCGAGGAGCCGGGGGCGGATCGCTCCGCGCTTGCCTCACATCCGTGTGTTGTCTACAATTTAACATAACATTAGCGTCACCACGGCGCCGCCAGCCGCCCCGCCCCTGTCCCAGAAGGACACCGCCCCATGCGATCCGAGACGATCGAGGTCCTCCTGCTCTGCGGCATCGTCTTGTGCGGCGCATTGTCCTTCGGCTGGATCTCGGCGGAGGACCTGCGCCACATGCTGTCCCTGCTGTTCCTCTGGGCGGCGCTGAGCACGGCGCTGGTCGGCGCGGCCGGCGCCTGGGTGGCGATCGTGCGCTCGCTGCGCGCCCGGAACGCGGCGAACGCGCAGGCGGCGGGCAACAGCGTCCGCTGAACCTCTCCGCCGCTGCGCGTCACGCCAGCCAGCTGCGCGCCGCCGCGCAGCGCGCGAGGCCAGGGGCACACTCGGCCAGCCCCCCAGCGCGGGCGCCAGGGTGAGGGGGAATCAGGCCGGAGAGCGTCATGCGGAAGCCCGGGTCGCCGACCGGCAGCTGATCCGGTCCGCCTGCGGCACCCGCGCGGCGCGGCGGGAGGCGGCGGGCGCCGGCGCGCGTTCCGGCGCCATGGCCGCCACGCCGAAATCCGCCGCGGCGTCCGCCGGCGCGCAGGGCCGCCCGGACAAGGAACCCTTCGACATCGCCGTGGCGTTCCGCCGGCTGCGCCGCGCCACCGCCGGCCTGCCCAAGGCGGCGATGTTCGAGCTGCGCGACCGCGGCTACGGCTCGCCCTTCGAGCAGCTCGTCGCCGCGCTGGTCTCCGCCCGCACGCGCGACGAGACGACCGTCCCGGCCTGCCTCCGCCTGTTCGCGGTGGCGCGCACGCCGGCCGCGCTGGCGGCGCTCGACGAGGACCGCCTGGCGGCGCTGCTGCGCGGCGTCACCTTCCCCGAGGCGAAGGCGCGGGACCTCAAGGCCATCGCCCGGCGCATCCTGGAGGAGCATGGCGGCCGGGTGCCGGACAGCGCCGAGGCGCTGAGGCGCTTCCGCGGCGTCGGCCCGAAGATCGCGGCGCTGACCCTCGGGGTCGGGTTCGGCCGGCCGGCGATCGCCGTGGACGTGCACGTCCACCGCGTCGTCAACCGCTGGGGCTACGTCGCGGCGCCGACGCCGGAGCGCACCCAGGCGGCGCTGGAGGCGGTGCTGCCGCGACGCTACTGGATCGAGATCAACGAGCGGCTCGTGCCCTTCGGCAAGTTCGTCTGCACCAGGGAGCGGCCGCGCTGCTCCGGCTGCGTCCTGCGCCCGATGTGCCGGCAGGTCGGGGTCGCGCACCCGCGCTGAGCGCGCGCCGGCATCGCGCCGCCGCCTGCCGCGTTGTCCCGGGGCCATGCCGAGCGCCGACACCGCCGCCACGCGGCGGGACGCCGAAGCCGCCCTCGCCGCCTCGACGGGCTGCGCACGCCGGAGGGCGTGCCCTTTCCCGCGTGCTGAGCCTGCCCGATGCGGCGGTGGCGGCGCGGGAATACGCGCGCTTCGTGGCCGATCTGCGCGCCGCGAAGCAGGCGGCGGGGGCGTGACGGCGCGGGCGGGGCGCGGCCCTACCCGGCCAGCGCCTCGATCTGCCGCAGCAGCGCCTCCGGCACCTCGATCCCCTCCGCCGCGGCGCGCGCGGCGAGGGCGGCGCGGCGCGCGCCCGGCAGGCGCACCCCCTCCTCCGCGAGCATCGCCGCGGCCATCGCCTCGACCCGGTCGAGGAACACCTCGCGCCCGGCCAGCGCGTCCGGGGCGATCGCGACCAGCGCCTGGCCGAGCCGCGGACGGTTGCCCGCGTCGGCGAAGAAGCTGTCGGCCTCGAAGCCGAATTGCGCCCCGGTCAGCGCGCAGCAGAGCAGCTCGACGACGAGGGCGAGCAGCGCGCCCCTGGCGCCGCCGATGGCGAGCATGGCGCCCGACAGCGCCGCCCGCGCATCGGTGGTCGGCGCGCCCGCGGCATCCAGCGCCCAGCCCTCCGGGATCGGCCGCCCCTCGCGCGCCGCGACCATGATCCTGCCGCGCGCCACGGCGCTGAGCGCGAGGTCCACCACGAGCGGCGGCAAGCCCTCGCCGCGGCGCGGGAAGGCGGCGGCGACGGGGTTGGTGCCCATCAGCGGCCGCCGGCCGCCCGGCACCGGCATCGCCGCGGGCGAGTTGGTGAAGGCGAGCGCGACCAGCCCCTCCTCCGCGGCCAGCCGCTCGACGAACAGGCCGATCGCGCCGGCGTGGTGGCTGTTGGTGACGCCGGCGAAGGCGACGCCGTGCGCCCGCGCGCGCCGCGCCGCCTCGGCCAGGGCGAGGTCGAGCGCGGCGTAGGCGAGGCCGTCGCGCGCATCCACCAGCACCGCGCCGCCGCGCCCGGCGACGACGGCCGGGACCGCCCGCCCGTCGGCGCGGCCGTTGCGCAGGAAGGCCGCGTATTGCGGCACGCGCGAGAGGCCGTGGCCCGACTGCCCCTGCGCCTCGGCGGCGACCAGGGCGCGCGCCGTCGCCGCGGCCATCGCCGGATTCGCGCCGGCGGCGGCGAGGGCGCGCCGCACCAGCGCCTCGGCCTCGGCGAGCGGGAGCCTCACCACGTCAGGACTGCACCGGCACGCCCGTGTCGAACCGCTCGCCGGGGAACCACTTGCCGAGGCGCAGGTCGGCGGTGCGGGCATGCGCCTCCATCCCCTCGTGGCGGGAGATGCGCGCCACGATCGGGCCGAGCGCGCGGTTCGCCTCGCGCGTCACCTTCTGCCAGGTCAGCGGCTTGAGGAACTTGTGCACCGAGAGCCCGGCCGAGTAGCGGGCCGCGCCCTTGGTCGGCAGGATGTGGTTCGGCCCCGCCGCCTTGTCGCCGTAGGCGACGGTCGAGCCCTCGCCGAGGAACAGGCTGCCGTAATTGGTCAGCCGCTGCAGCCACCAGTCGAGGTCGGCGGCCAGCACCTCCAGGTGCTCCGCCGCGTAGTCGTCGGAGACCTTCGCCGCCTCCTCGCGCGTGTCGCACGTCACCACCTCGCCGTAGTCGCGCCAGGCGGCGGCGGCGGCCTCGCGCGCGGTCGGCGGCAGCGCCGCGATCAGCTCCGGCACCCGCCTCACGCAGTGTTCCGCGAGGCCGCGGTCGAGCGCGACCAGCCAGGCCGGGCTTTCCGCCCCGTGCTCCGCCTGGCCGACGAGGTCGGCGGCGACGATCTCGGGATCGGCGGTGGCGTCGGCGATGACGCAGATCTCGGTCGGGCCGGCCAGCACGTCTATGCCGACGCGGCCGAACAGCATGCGCTTGGCCTCGGCGACGTACTTGTTGCCGGGGCCGACGATCACGTCCGCCGGCCGGCCGGTGAACAGGCCGAAGGTCATCGCCGCGATCGCCTGCACCCCGCCGAGCGTCAGGATCATGTCGGCGCCCGAGCGGTGCATCGCGTAGAGCTGCTTGGCGTTGATCGGCCCGCCCTTGTACGGGGCGGAGGCCGCGACCACGAAGGGCACGCCCGCCGCCTTGGCCGTCGCGATCGCCATGTAGGCGGAGGCGATGTAGGCGTAGCGCCCCGCCGGAACGTAGGCGCCGACGCAGTTCACCGGCACCAGCCGCTGCCCGGCGACGAGGCCGGGCGCCAGCTCGACCGAGAACTCGCGCACGCTCTCGCGCTGCGCCTCGGCGAAGCGGCGGACGTTGGCGATGGCGCGGTCTATGTCGCGCCGCGTGCCCTCGTCCACCTCGGCGGCGCGGCGCGCGATCTCCTCGGGCCCGACGACGACCGGGCCCTCCCAGCCGTCGAGGCGCTTCGCGTAGTCGAGCACCGCCTGCTCGCCGCCGGCCTCGATCCGCGCCAGCATCTCGGTCACCACGGCGCGCGCCGCGCCCTCCTCCGAGGCCGGTGTCTTGGCGGCCTTCTTCAGCCAGGTGACGGCCATCTCGCTGCCTCCGCAAACCACGGTCGCGTCCAGCCTAGCCGATTCGCGCCGCCGCGCCATGCGGCGGGCGGCGCGGTCCGCCCCCGCCGGGCGATGCGGGCCGGCCGCGGCGAACCCGGGCGGCCGGGGGGCGTTGGAGGCCCGCCCGTCAGGCGCCTCTGCGATGCCCGATCCGCGTCCCCCCTTTCCCGCCGCGCGCCGCGGCGTGCCGGCGGCCGGCATGCCGGGGCCGGGCGCCGGCGTGGCGCTGGCCGGGCTGGTCGCGGTCGCCGTGCTGTATCTCGGGCGCGACCTGTTCGTGCCGCTGGCGCTCGCGGTGCTGCTGAGCTTCGTGCTCGCCCCCGTGGTGCGCGCGCTGCGCCGGCTGATGCTGCCGCGCGCGCTGGCGGTCATCGCCAGCGTGCTGTTCGCCTTCGCCGTGCTCGCCGGCCTCGGCACGGTGATCGGCGCGCAGGTGACGGTGCTGGCCGGCAGGCTGCCGGAATACCAGGCGAGCATCGCCCGCAAGCTCGCGCCGCTGCGCGAGCCGGACAGCCTGCTGGAACGCGTCTCGGAGGCGCTGCGCCGCCTCGAGCGCGCCGGCGGGAACGGGTCCGGGGAGCGCGGGCCGGCGGAGGGTGCGGCCGTCGCGCCGCCCGCGGAGACCGCGCCCGCCGAGGCCCCGCGCGCCGCGCCGCGGCGCGCCGAGGGGCCCGGCCCCCTGCCGCCGCTCCCGGTCGAGCTGCGGCGGCCCGAGCCCTCGCCGGTCGAGCGGCTGCGCGCCGTCGCCGAGCCCCTGCTCGCGCCGCTCGCCGTCACCGGCATCGTCGTCGTGCTCGTGGTGTTCATCCTGCTCTACCGCGAGGACCTGCGCGACCGGCTGATCCGCCTCGCCGGCGCGCGCGACCTGCACCGCACCGTCGCCGCGATGGACGACGCGGCGCTGCGCCTGTCGCGCTACTTCCTGGCGCTGACGGCGATGAACGCGATCTATGGCGCGGCCATGGCCGTGGCCCTCTGGCTGCTCGGCGTCCCCAACCCGGTGCTCTGGGGCATCGTCGCGGGGCTGATGCGCTACGTGCCCTTCATCGGCTCCTTCATCGCCGTGGCCGGGCCGCTGCTGCTGGCGCTGGCGACCGGGCCCGGCTGGTCGCTCGCCTTCGCGGTGGCGGCCCTGTTCCTGGTCGGCGAGCTGGCGATGGGCCAGGTGTTCGAGCCGCTGGTCTTCGGCCATTCCACCGGCCTCTCGCCGATCGCGGTGATCGCCGCGGCGGCCTTCTGGACCTGGCTCTGGGGCCCGATCGGGCTGCTGGTCGCGGTGCCGCTCACCGTCTGCCTGGTGGTGCTCGGGCGGCATGTGGACCGGCTGGAATTCCTCGCCGTGATGCTGGGCGACCAGCCGGCCCTGGAGCCCGAGGAGGTCTTCTACCAGCGCGCCCTCGCCGGCGACGGCGACGCGCTGGTCGAGCAGGCCGAGCGCGCGCTGCGCGACGCGCCGCTCTCGGCCTATTACGACGAGGTGGCGCTGAAGGGGCTCGCGCTGGCGCAGGCGGACTGGTCGCGCGATGCGCTCGATGCCGAGCGGCTGTCCATCATCCGCCGGCAGGTGGAGGCGCTGCTCGACGACCTCGCGGACGAGGGGGACGAGGCGCCGCCGGAGCCGCTGGTGGGCGGCCCGGACGGCGAGGCGGCGCAGGCCGCCGGCGCGGCGCGGCCGGCGACGGGGCGCATCTCCCCGGTCTGGGCCGCGCCGGGCAGCGTGCTCTGCATCGCCGGGCGCGGGCGGCTCGACGATCTCCCGGCGGGGATGCTCGCCCAGCTTCTCGGCATGCACGGCATCGGCGCGCGCGCCGAGCCGAACGCGGTGCTGCGTGCCGCCGATGCCGGGGGGCTCGACCCGCGGCGCGTGCGGCTGTGCGTGCTCTCGGTGCTGGAGCGCGGCAGCAGCGTGGCGAGCATCCGCTATTTCCTGCGCCGCGTCCGGCGCCGGCTGCCCGGCGTGCCGGTGGTGCTCGGCCTGTGGCACGCCGCGCCCGGCAGCCCGACGCTGACGGCGTTGCGCGCGGAGGCCTCCGCCGAGGGCGAGAGGGAGGAGGTCCTCGCCTCGCTGCGCGAGGCGGTGGCGTTCTGCCTGCGCGCCGCCCGCACCGCGGCGGCGCGCGAGGCGACGCCGGGCGGGCCGGAGGCGGGCGCGGCGGGCGGCGCGCCGCCGCTGCCCGCCGCGAGCTGACCGGCCGGCGCGCCTGCCGCCCCCGCGCCGCCTCAGGCGCTCTCGTAGAGCCGGGTCAGCGAGAACTCGCGGTGCCCGAGCAGCTCGGCCGCGGTCAGCTCGCCGTCCGCGGTGCGGAGGATGCAGTCGAGCAGCGCCTCGCCCGCCTCGTCCATGTTCATCCGCCGCTGCAGGATGCCCGTCACGTCCACGTCGATGTGCTCGCTCATCGTGCGCAGGGTGCGCGGGTTCGCCGTCAGCTTGATCACCGGCAGGATCGGGTTGCCGATGACGTTGCCCTGGCCGGTCGGGAAGGTGTGCACGGCGAAGCCGGCGGCGGCGCAGAGCGTGACCATCTCCGCCGCCGCGCTCGAGGAATCCATGAACCAGAGGCCCGGCCCGGTCGGCGTCTCGGCCTTGTCGAGCACGCCGTCCACGAGGCACTTCTTGCCGATCTTCTGGATGTTGCCGAGCGCCTTCTCCTCGATCGTCGTCAGCCCGCCCTCGATGTTGCCCTTGGTCGGCTGGGACTCGGAGAGGTCGTTGGTCTTGTGCGCCTCGATCACGCGCTGGTAGCGGTCGAACATCGCCATGAACTTCGCGCGGATCTCCGGCGTGCGGCAGCGCGCGGCGACCAGGTGCTCGCCGCCCGTGAGCTCGGTGGTCTCGCCGAAGACCAGCGTGTTGCCGTTCTCCCACAGCTTGTCGAAGGCGTTGCCGACGGTGGGGCAGGAGGCGAGGCCGGAGGTGGTGTCGCTCTCCCCGCACTTGGTCGAGACCCAGAGCTCGCTGAGCGGCGCGCGCGTCCTCTTCAGGCGGGAGGCGTGCTTCACCATCCGGTAGGCGGCGCGCGAGGCGCTGGCGATGGTGTTGATGTCGCCGTTCTGCTCGATGGCGAAGCCCTCGACCGGCTTGCCCGACTTCGCGATGCCCTCGACCACGCGCCCGGTCCAGCCCGGCTCGATGCCGATCACGACGACGCCCGCGACGTTGGGGTTGGTCCCGGTGCCGATCAGGGTGCGGAAGTGCAGGTCGAGGTCGGCCCCGAACTGCAGGCGCCCGTAGCTGTGCGGGATCGCCATCGCGCCCTTGATGTTGTTCGCCACCGCCTCGCAGGCGGCGTTGGAGAGGTCGTCCACGGGCAGGACGATGACGTGGTTGCGCACGCCCATCCGCCCGTTCTCGCGCCGCCAGCCCTCGAAGGTCGCGGCCTTGAGGTTGATGCCCATCGCCCGCCGCTCCCCCTCACCAGCGCTTGGTCTTGACGTTGTGCACGTGCAGGTGCTCGCCGGCGCCGATGTCCTGCACCGCGCGGCCGATGTCCACGCCGTACTTGATGACGGTGTCGCCCGCCTTGATCGGCCGGATCGCCAGCTTGTGGCCGATCGGGATGTCCGACCTGGCGTCGAACTCGATCGTCCTGTCCTGGTCCATGATCCAGCCGGTGAGCTTCTGGCCGGCCTTCAGCCCCTCCACCACCACCACGCCGACGGAGTCGCCCTCGTCATGGACGACGAAGTGGATCGTCATCGCACCGCCTCTCCTCCCGCTCGGAAGTCCGCCGGACCCTAAGCCTTGCCTCGACGGCGGGTCAACGTGCGCGGCGGCAGGCGCCGATCCGCCGCCGCCCTCCCCGCCGCGGCCGGCCCGCCCGGGCCGCCGCGCCGCGGCCGGAGCCGCCTCACTCTCCGGCCAGCAGCGCCTCCACCATGGCCCGTGTCGGCGTCCGCCCGTCGCGCGCGCGCAGCGCGCCGGCGGCGGCGGCGAAGCGCATGGCGGCCGCGATGTCCTGCCCCTCGGCGATCGCCAGCGCGTAGGCGCCGTGGAACACGTCGCCGGCGCCGGTGGTGTCGGTGGCCTCGATGCGGAAGCTCGGCGTCTCGCGCAGCCGCATGTCGTCGCGCGTCATCCACAGCGTGCTCCGCTCGCCCCGCGTCACGGCGGCGAGGCGCGTGTGGCCGCGCGCCAGCGCCCGCCGCAGCCCCTCCGCCGGGCGCAGGGCGCGGGCGAAGTTCTGCAGGCCGGTGGTCGAGAACACCGCGTGGTCCGCGCGCGGCACCAGGTCCACCAGGATGCGCGTCTCGCTCTTCTCCGCGTCGAGCACGCTCGGCACGCCGCGCGCCCGCGCCGCCTCCAGCGCCGCCGCCGCGCCCTCCGGCCAGCGCGGGTCGCAGAGCAGGGCGGAGGCCCCGTCCAGCGCGTCGAGCGGCAGCCAGGAGGGGTCGCGGTCCAGCCCCTCGCCCCGGAAGCTGAGGGTCGTCCGCTCCCCCGTCCGGTCCACCAGCACCGCCGAGACCGGCGTGCGCGCGCCGCTCACCCGGCGCAGCGCGGTGACGTCCACGCCCTCCTCGGCCAGCGCCTCGGCCAGCGGCTCGCCGTTCAGGTCGTCGCCGACCCGGCCCCAGAAGGCCGCGCGGCCGCCCAGGCGCGCCACCGCGATCGCCGCGTTGGCCGCGAGCCCCCCGGGGCCGAGGCGGTAGGCGCGGGCGGTGGCCTTGGCCGGCGGCTGGGGTATCTCCTCGACCCAGAAGGTGTGGTCGGCCACGACGGTGCCGAGGCAGATGACGAGCGGCCGCGGCGGGGCATCGGGGCGGCGGACGGCGGCGGAGGGTGGCATGCGGCGTGATCGCGCTCCTGCCCGGCAGGTTCGGCCGGCGGGCCGCCGCTGGGAAGCCCCCGCCGCGCCGCCGGAGGGGATCGCCCGCCGTGTGCTGCACCGCGACGGGGCGCGGCTGGTGCTCGACAAGCCCGCCGGCCTGCCGGTCCACCGCGGACCGCGCGGCGGCCCGTCGCTCGAGGACTGGCTGCCGGCGCTGCGCTTCGGCAAGCGGCGCGACCCGCAGCCGGCGCACCGGCTGGACGCCGACACCGCGGGCTGCCTCGTGCTCGGCCGCACCCGGCCGGCGCTGGCGCGGCTCGGCGCGCAGTTCGCCGCCGGCCGGGTGGAGAAGGTCTACTGGGCGGTGGTCCGCGGCGCCCCGCCCGCCGCCGAAGGCGAGATCGCGGCCCCGCTGCGCAAGGTCTCCACCGCCGCCGGGGGCTGGCGCATGGTGGCGGACGCCGCCGGCGGGCAGCCGGCGCGCACCGCCTGGCGGGTGCTCGGGCGCGGCGCGGGCGGCCTCGCCTGGCTGGAGCTGCGGCCGCGCACCGGGCGGACGCACCAGCTCCGCGCGCATTGCGCCGAGCTCGGCTGCCCGATCCTCGGCGACGCGCGCTACGGCGGCGGCGACCATCCGGGTGGCCTGCACCTGCTGGCGCGCGCCGTCGGCCTGCCCGGCGAGGGCGAGGACTGGCCGCCGCTGCGCGTCGAGGCCGAGCCGCCGCCGGCGATGCGGCCGGCCCTCGCGGCCTGCGGCTGGGCGCCGCCGCCGGCGGCCGGCTTGACGGCACCCTGCCGCTCGGCCACATAGCCGGCCTTCGGTTCGAGACCAGCCCGCGCGCGGCGCCGCCTGCCGCCTGCCGCGCGCCTGCGAGATCGGGAAACTCCGCCATGGCCCGCCGTTGCGCCATCACCGGCAAGGGCGTGCTGACGGGCAACAACGTCAGCCACGCGAACAACAAGACCCGCCGGCGCTTCCTGCCCAACCTGCAGGAGACGTCGTTCTTCTCCGACCTGCTCGGCGCCCCGGTGCGGCTGCGCGTCTCGACCCGGGGCATCCGGACCGTCGAGCACAACGGCGGGATCGACGCCTTCCTCCTCGGCACCCCCGACCGGCGCCTGCCGGAGGAGGCGCGCGCGCTGAAGCGCCGGCTCGAGCGCGCGAAGGCGGAGCGGGAGGCGTCGGCCGCCGCGGCGGCCTGACGGGGCGCGGCCTGCCCCGGCCGCGTTCCGTCGGGGCGGGGTTAACCCCTCGTTCACTCTTTGCGGCGTAGGCTGGCGGTGCATGACCGCCGCCGCCGCGCTTCTGCCACAGATGCTGGTCGCCCTTGGGCTGTCGGCCTTCGCCGTCGGGATCGCGCTTATGCTGCGCGCGACGGGGCGGCGGCGCGCCGCGGCCGCCCTCGCGCGCGCGGAGGCGGCCGAGCAGCGGGCCGCCGCGGCGGAGCGCCGGCTCGGCCTGGTGGCCGCGGAGCTGCGCGGGCCGGGCCTCGCCATGCTCGGCCAGGCGGAGCGGCTGCTGCGCGGCCTCGACGCCGCCGCCGACCGCCGGCCCGCCGCCGGCGCGGCAAGGATCGAGGCGGAGGCCCTCGCCGCGGTGGCCCGCGACCTGCTCCGCCTCGCCGAGCAGCTCAACGACCTGCTCGCCCTGCAGCCCGGCCCCCCCGCGCTGCGCGAGGACACCTTCCCGCTGCGCCCCCTGCTCGACGAGGCGATCGCCGCCGTCGCGGCGGAGCCCGGCGCCGGCGGCCGCCACTGGCGCATCGCGCCCGAGCTCGCCGCGCTGTCCCTGCACGCCGACCGCCGGGCGCTGCGCGGCGTGCTGCGCTCCGTGCTGGCCCGCGCCGCGCGCCTCTCCCGCGCCGGCGACTGCATCGAGCTGCGCCTCGACCCGGACCGCGGCGACAGCATCGCCATCGTCATCGAGGACGAGGGCAGCGGCGTGCCGAGCGAGGACCTTGCCCCCGAGGCCGTGGAGAGCGATCCGGTCGCCATCCTGCCCGCCGCGGCGGGGCGCACGCGCGGCGTCGGACTCGGCCTCGCCGTCGCCCGCGCCCTGCTCCAGGCCCATGGCGGAGGGCTGGAGCTGGAGGCGGCGCCGGGCATCGGCGCGCGCGCCTCGCTGCTGCTGCCGCGCAGCCGGGTCGCCGCCGCCGGGGCGATCGCCGCGGCCGCAGCCTGAAGCGGGCGAGGACGCGCCGGTCAGGACCCCTGGCGCGAGGCCCCCGCCGCCACCTGTTCGGCCATCTCGCGCAGCTTCACGCGCTGGATCTTCACCCCGTTGGGGCTCTGCGTCACCGGGAACTCGGCGATCGGCAGGATGCGCCGCGGCACCTTGAACCGCGCGAGGTCGCGCCGGCAGGCCTCGAGCAGCGCCGCCTCCTCGAGCGTCGCGCCGGCCTCGGGCTGGACGAAGGCGATGGCGACGGTGCCGCCCTCCACGCCCACCACCTGCGCCTCGCGCACGCCCGGCTGGCGCTTGAGGAAGGCCTCGATCTCCTCCGGATTGACCAGGAAGCCGGACAGGCGCAGCGCGTCGCCCATCCGCGTCTCGAAGTCGAAGCCGAAGCCGTCCGGATGGACCGCGCCGAGGTCGCCGCTGCGGAAGAACCCGTCCGGCGTCATCGCCTTCGCCGTCGCGGCCTCGTCGTTGAGGTAGCCGATGAACATGGAGGGGGCGCGGAACTCCAGCTCGCCGCGCTCGGCGAACTGGCCGGTCGCCGGGTCGCGCGCGCGCACCTGGGCGTCGGCGTTGACCGGCCTCCCGCCGCCGAGGGTGCGGCGCACCGGATCGGCGGGGTCCTGGTAGGCGTAGAGCGCCTGCATCTCGCTGCTGCCGTAGAGGTTCAGCGGCGCGAGGTTCAGCGCCTCCGCCCGCGCGTAGAGCCGCGCGACGCCGGGGCGCAGCCCGGCGATGCCGGTGACGCGGAAGGGCGCGTAGGGGCGGCCCTCGGCGACCTCCAGCACCTCCTCGATCATCTCGTCTATGGCGTGCCAGTGGGTCACGCCCTCGGCGCGGATCAGCGCGTCGGCGGCCTGGGCGTCCCAGCGGTCCATCAGCACCAGCTTGGCGCCGCCGGCGATGCCGCACATCGCCGAGGCGTTGCCGTAGGTGCCGCAGAGCGGCACGGCGATCAGCACCGCCGCCCCCGCCGCGTCGGTGCCGATGTGGCGCATCACGTCGTGGGCGTGCCCGGCGATGGCGCCCTGGCGGTGCAGCACGAGCTTGGGGCCGGAGGTGGTGCCGGAGGTGGTGAAGGTGAGACAGGCGGAATCCGGCGCCGCGTCGTCGCGCGCGCGCTCCGGCGCGCCGTCCAGCGCCTCCCAGGGCAGCACCGGCAGGCCGGCCAGGCGCGGCGCCCCGCCCGCGTCGAGACCGACGACGAAGCGCAGCGGCGCGCGCGCATCCGCCGCCACCTCGGCGAGCAGCGCCGGGAAGTCCACGCCCGGGAAGCCCCAGGCGGTGGCGAGCGCGCTCGGCCGCGCGCGGCCCAGCAGGTGCGCGACCTCGGCCGGACGGAACCGCGTGTTGACGTGGACCGCGCAGGCGCCGAGCCGGGCGAGGGCGAACTGCAGCACCAGGTACTCCGGCCGGTTCGGCATCCAGACCGCGACCCGGTCGCCGGGCCCGACGCCCTCGCGCGCCAGCCCCTCGGCGACGCGGCGCGCCGCCGCGGCGAACTGCGCATAGCCGAGGCGCCGCCGCGGCCCGGCGATCGCCACCGCGTCGGGCGCCTGCGCCGCGGCGCCCTCCAGCAGTTCGGTCAGCGTCTCGGGCCGGAGGCGGAGCATCAGAACAGCTCCATCAGCCGCGCGTGGTCGGACAGCTCGGCCGGCGCCCCCTCGAAGATGAAGGTGCCCGACTTCATCACCAGCACGCGGTCGGAGACGGCGAAGGCCTCGCGCACGTTCTGCTCGACGAGCAGGATCGCCATGCCGCGACTCTCGCGCAGCGCCGCGATCGGGCGGATCAGGTCCTGGAACAGCTTGGGCGCGAGGCCGATCGAGGGCTCGTCGAGCAGGAGCGCGCGCGGGCGCGTCAGCAGCGCGCGGGCGATCGAGACCATCTGCTGCTGCCCGCCGGAAAGCGTGCCGGCGCGCCGGTTGCGGAACTCCCGGATGCGCGGCAGGACGCCGAGCACCTCCTCGACCCGCTCCTCCCGCTCGGAGGCGCGGACCCCGGCCGACCACAGGGCGAGACCGAAGATCTCCTCCACCGTCAGGTCGGGGAAGACGCCGCGGCCTTCCGGCACCAGCGCCACGCCCGCGGCGCCGAGCGCGGCCGGCACGTGGCGCGGCAGGGTCTCGCCGAACACGCGGATCGTGCCGGCGGCGGGGCGGTGCAGGCCGAACAGCACGCGCAGCAGCGTGGACTTGCCGGCGCCGTTGTGGCCGATCAGGCACAGGATCTCGCCGGCGCCGAGGGTGAGGGAGACGTCGCTCAGCACCTCGCGCCCGCCGTAGCCGGCGCAGAGGCCGCGCGCCTCGATCGCGGGCGGCGCGGCGGCGCGGGCGGTCTCGACGGCGGCGCTCAAGCCGTGGTCTCCGCGGCGGCGGTCGCGGGCTCGTGCCGGTCGCCGAAGTAGATGGCGGCGAGGGCGGGGTCGCGAAGGATGGAGCGCGGATCGCCCTCGGCGATCACGCGGCCCTGGTCGAGGAAGGCGATGCGGTCCGACAGCTCGGCCACCACGTCGAGGTTGTGCTCGATCAGGCAGATGGCGACGCCGCGCCCGGTCGCGGCGCGCAGCAGCTCCGCGAAGCGCGTGCGCGACGCGGGATCGAGGCCGGAGGCCGGCTCGTCGAGCAGCCAGATGTCCGCCTCCGCCGCGAGGATGCGCGCGAGCGAGAGGAACTTCCGCTCCGCATAGGCGAGGTCTATGGCGCGCGCCCCGGCGAGCGCGGCGAGGCCCGTCGCCTCCAGCGCCGCCTCCGCCGCCGCCTGGCGCCGCTTGCGGCCCGCGGCGCCGCCGGGCTGCCAGAACCAGGCGCTGCGCTCGGTGGCGGCGAGGACGTTGTCGCGCACCGTCATGTGGGTGAAGAGGCGCAGGTCCTGGAAGGAGCGCGCGACGCCGAGCCGCGCCACCTGCCAGGGCTTGAGCCCGGTGATCGGCCGCCCGCGCACCCAGGCCGCGCCGGCGTCGGCGCGGAGGTTGCCGGTGATCAGGTTGAACAGCGTCGTCTTGCCGGCGCCGTTCGGCCCGACCAGGGCGGTGACCTGCCCCGCCGGCAGCGCCAGCGACACGCCGGCCACCGCCTGCAGACCGCCGAAGGAGCGCGCCAGCCCCTCGCAGCGCAGCGGCGCGTCCTCGCGCGCGGCGCTCATGCCGTGGCCCGCCCGCGACTGAGGTCGCCGACCAGCCCGGCGGGGCGGAAGATCATCAGCAGGGTCATGGCGAGGCCGTAGAGGATCTGCTGGATGGCGCCGACCTCGCTGGGCGGGATGAAGGGCAGGAAGGCGAGGCCGGCGGGGAGCGAGAGCAGGATCACCGTGCCGATCAGCGGCCCCCACAGCGTGCCGGTGCCGCCGATGATCACCATCGCCATCACCAGCACCGAGTACTCCATGGTGAAGCTCTCGACGTTGACGAAGGAGGTGTGCAGCGCGTAGAGCGCGCCCGCCACCCCCGCCCCGGCGCAGGCGAAGCCGACCGCGAGCGTCTTCGCCGCCGCGACGTTCTTGCCGAGCGCCTCCGCCGCGCTCTCCGCGTCGCGGATCGCGGTCAGCGTGCGCCCGAAGGCGCCGCGGGCGAGCAGCGCGGTGGCGAGCAGGACCAGCGCCAGCGCGGCGAGCGCCACCGGCAGCACGCCGACCGGCACGCCGAACAGGGTGGGCAGCGGGATGCCGACCAGGCCGCCGATGCCGCCCGTCAGCGGCTTCAGCTCCGCGAACAGCGTCACCGCCACCATCTGCAGGCCGAGCGAGGCGGCGACGAAGTACTCGCCCCGCACCCGCAGCGCCGGCAGGGCGAGGCAGAGCGAGAGCCCGCCCGCGATCGCCGCCGCGAAAAGGCAGGCCAGCACCACGTCCGGCACCAGCAGCAGCGCGATCTGCGCCCCGGCATAGGCGCCGAGGCCGAAGAACACCGCGTGCGCGATCGAGAAGATGCCGGCGTAGCCGACGATGAAGTTCAGCGTCGCCGCCAGGATGCCGAAGATCGCGAGCTGGGTCGCGAGGTTGGAGAGATAGGCGATCATCGCGCCATCGCCACGCCGAAGATGCCGCTCGGGCGGAAGAGGATGAAGGCGAACAGGGCGAGGAAGGACACCGCCTCCGCCCACTGCGTGTCCACGAACTGCAGCGCGAGGCTCTCCGCCACCCCGAGCATCAGCCCGGCGAGCGCCGCGCCGCGCAGGCTGCCGATCCCGCCGACGATGGTCGCGGCGATCGAGATCAGCATCACGTGGTGCCCGATCGCCTCGTTGAGGCCCGAGGTCATCGCCGTGACGATCGCCGCCGGGGCGGCGAGCGCCGAGCCGATGGCGAAGGCGAGCACGGAGATGCCGTTGGCCGACAGGCCGTAGGTGCGGATCAGGTCCGGATTCTGCGCCAGCGCGCGCAGCGCCACGCCGGCGTGGGTGCGCGTCAGGAACACCGTCAGCGCGGCGAACAGCACCGCGGCCGTCGCGATCGCGATCCAGAGGATCGGCGCGACGAAGATCTCCGGCATCACCTCCGTCGCGAAGCTGAGCCGCGTGTCCACCGTGGCGAGCCCGCGGCCGGCGAACATGCCGACCAGGTTCTGCACCACGATGCCGACGCCGAAGGCGGCGACGAAGACGGTGAAGAAGGAGCCCTCGTGCCGCTGGATCGGACGGTAGACGAAGCGCTCCATCGCCATGCCGAACAGCGTGGCGACGGCCACGGCGATCAGCGCGCCCACCCAGCCCGGCCAGCCGGCGCGCCAGGCGAAGAGGTAGGCGTAGCCCGCGAGGGTGAAGGCGGTGCCGTGCGCGAAGTGGAAGATGCGGGTCGCGCCGAAGATCAGCGCGAACCCCGCCGCGGTCAGCGCGTAGATCGCCCCGGTCTGCAGCCCGTTCAGCAGGAGCTGGAGGAACAGCACCGCCGCGCGCTCAGCCCTGGACGATCTCGGAGCGGCCGGCGCCCTTGATCTCGTTCACCTGCATCTGGGTCATCAGGTTGCCCTGCTCGTCGAAGGTGCCGCGGCCGCCGACCAGGTCGAAGCTCCGCGTGCGCAGCATCGCCTCGCGCAGCGCGTCGCCGTTCACCTCCCCGCCGGCCTGCTCCACCTGTCGCGCCAGCAGCCCGAACAGGTAGGCGGCGTTGTAGTAGTTGGCGTGGTAGGCCACCGGGGTCTGGTTGTAGCGCGCGCGGAACTCGGCGGCGAAGCGCCGCGTCACCGGGTCGCCGCTCTCGAAGTCGAGCTTCTGCGTGGTGTAGAGCGCGCCCACCGCCTCCGGAAGCTGGCGCACGCTGTCGATCGAGAAGGCGGAGTAGGAGCAGATGATCTGCGTCACGCCGTTGTCGCGCAGCCCCTTGATGATCTGCGACTGCTGGCCGCCGAAGCTCGCGACGTACACGGCGTCCGGCCGGGTCTGGCGCACCCGCGCCGCCACCGGGCCGAACTGCTGCGCCGCGCGCGGCACGCTGAAGCTGCCGACCAGCTCCGCCCCCGCCTTCGGCAGCTCGGCGCGGAGCTGGCCGAGGATCGCGTCGCCCAGCGGGTCGTCCACGTAGATCAGCGCCACGCGCTTCACGTTCCGCTGGCGCGTCAGGTAGCCGACCATCACCGGCACCTCGAGATGCGCCAGCGCGATGACGTTCCAGAAGTAGGGCGAGAGGCCGGCGAGGTCCGGCCCCACCGCGCCGCCGTTGACCATGATGACCTTGGCGCGGTCGCCGATCGGCGCCACCGCCTTGGAGGTCGCGGTCCAGCTCACCAGCACCCAGACCGCGCGGTCCACGTTGACCAGCTTGTTCATGCCGACCACGGAGGGCTGCGGCAGCGCCTGGCTGTCCTCCGCCTGCAGCCGGATCGGGCGGCGCAGCATGTTGTCGGCGGCGATGTGCGAGAGGGCGAGCTGCGCGCCGCGGGTGAAGGCCTCGCCGTACTCGGCGTTCGGGCCGCTCATCGGGAACAGCGTGCCCATGACGTAGGGCTCGCCGGAGGGCTGCGCCCTGGCGGCGCGGACGAAGGGCAGCGGCAGGCCGGCGGCAGCCGCGAGCAGTCCGCGGCGGCGGAGCGTCGGAGCGATGTGCATGGCATCCCCTCCCGTGGGCGCGAGGCTTCCCGTCTGGCGGGCAAACCTCCGCCTGCGCGGGCGGCGTGTCAACGTCCGCCGCCGCGGGCCGCGGGCCGTTCAGGCATGCGGCAGCCGCAGCCCCGGCTCGTCCCACTCGAGCGCGGCGAGCCGGCCGGTGAGGGAGAGGGTGACGTAGGCGGTCCGCATGTCCGGCCCGCCGAAGCAGATGTTGGTCGGCATCCGCTCCGGCATCTTCACCACGCGCAGGATCTCGCCCGAGGGCGCGACGGTGCTGATCTCGCCGGCCACCAGCGTCGCGACGACGATGTTGCCGGCGGCGGTCACGGCGAGGCTGTCGAGCCGGCGGAAGCCCGGGAACTGGCAGACCAGCCGCCCGCCATGCGGGCTCGGCCAGGGCTCCTTGCGCAGCACGCCGGGGCCGAGCACGTCGAAGGCCCAGAGCCGCCCGGTCTCGGTCTCCGCCACGTAGAGGGTCCTCCCGTCCGGCGAGAGGCCGATGCCGTTCGCCCCGCCGGGGACCGGATGCGCCGCCTCGACGATGCGCGATCCGTCCTCCGCCGCCCAGTAGACGGCGCCGTGGTCGCGCCCGCGCGGGCGCACCTTGCCGAGGTCGGAGAACCAGAACCCGCCCTGGCCGTCGAAGACCAGGTCGTTCGGGCCGGACAGCAGGTGCTCGCCGCAGCGCTCGTAGAGCACGGTGACGGCGCCGGTGGCCGGGTCTATGCGCTCGATGCGCCCGCCCCGGTAGTCGGCGGAGGGGGCGACGGGACGCAGCATCCCCGGCTCCTCGTGCCAGGCGAAACCGCCGTTGTTGGTCACGTAGAGGCTGCCGCCCGGGCCGAGGGCGAGGCCGTTCGGCCCGCCGCCGGGGCGCGCGATCACGCTCTTCGTGCCGTCCGGCGCGACGCGGGTGATGCGTCCCGCCTCGATCTCGACCAGCGCGACCGAGCCGTCCGGCATGGCGACCGGGCCTTCGGGGAAGCGCAGCCCCTCGGCGAGGATGCGCAGCTCGCGCGGCGTTTCGGCGGTGACGGCGTTCGGCATCGCGGCATTCCCCCCATCGGAACCCGGCGATCATGCGCCAGCGGCGGCGCGGCGCGAAGCCCCGGCGGGGTGAAGCCCGGCCGGGAGGGGCGCCGATCGCCGCCCGCCCCGCCCTCGATCAGCCGTGCGGCGGCGCGCTCAGCGCCGCCGCCAGAGTTCGACCGAGCCCCGCTCGCCGGGAACGGTGGCGGACAGGGCGTAGGCCTCGCCGAGCGCCGCGGCGACCATCGCCGCGGCCTCCGGCCGCAGCTCGCACCAGCGCCCGCGGTCCACCACCATGAGGCGGGGACGGGAGGCGAGCACGCGGGCGAGCTCGGCATCGGCATCGAGGCCGGTCACCGCGCTCTCGCGCCCGGCGAGGTGGGCGGGGAAGGCGAAGCGCGTCGGCACGCCCGCCCGGGCCAGGAAATAGGTCACCGGGTGGTAGTTCACCACGTAGATGGGCTCGCCCGGCGGCAGGTCCGCGGCGATCAGGGCGGCCAGCCGCCGCGGCGGATCCGGCTCGCGCAGGCCGATCCCGTGCAGCAGGGCCGGCGCCGTCGCGCCGGCCGCCGCGTCCAGCGCGACGGCGCCGACCAGCCCGGCGAAGGCCGCCGCGCCGCGGCCGACCGGCGCGAGGCGGGCCAGGCGGCGCGCGCCGAGCGCGGCGAGCAGCGAGAGGGGCGGCAGCCAGATCAGGAAGTAGTGCTGGAAGAACCGGCCCGGCGCCACGACCGCGACGGTCGCGACCGCGAGCCAGACCACGCCGATGCGGGCGAGCGTCGGCGCGCCCGCGGCGGGCCGGGCGCCGCGGCGCGGCCGCGGCAGCAGCGCAACGGCGGCGAGCGCGAGGGGCAGCGCGAGGGTGACCGCCGCGCCGAGCGTGATGCGCGCCGCGCGGACCGCCTCGATCGGCTCCTCGACATAGCGCATCGGCGCGAGGATGACGGCGTCGAGGAAGGTGCCGAACTCCCCCTGCGCCGCGTAGGCGAGGGCGAGCGCGGCGGTGGGGGCGGCGCAGAGCGCGGCGTAGGCGCCGGCCATGGCGAGCGCGCGCCCGGCCGGCAGCACGCCGCGCCACCAGGCGGGCCCGACGAGCAGGGCGAAGGCCAGGCATCCCTCCGGCGCCGCCACCGGCTTGATGGTGAGCGCGACGCCGATCGCGAGCCCGGCGGGCGCGAGCTCGGCCCAGGAGGGCGGCGCGCCGTCGCGGGCGAGCCGGGTCGCGGCGCGCACGCCGAGCGCCATCGCCGCGGCGACGAAGGGCGCGAACAGGATCTCCGTGTTCGTCGCGAGGCCGCCGAGCGTGACGCTCGACCCGACATAGAGCAGGCCGGCGCCGAGGCCGAGCAGGCGCGGGCCCCCCGCCGCCCGCACCAGGGCATGCAGGGCGAGGCCGGTCGCCGCCACGGCGAGCGCGCCGAGCAGGCGGACGGCGAACAGGGTCTCGCCGAACGCCGCCAGGGCGCCCGCGATCAGCGCCGGCGCGCCCGGCGGGTGCAGGTCCCAGACCGCGACGAAGGGCCAGCCGCCCCGCAGCCATTCGCGCGCCTGGAGGACGTAGAGCCCCTCGTCGGGGTCTATGACGGAGGGGATGAAGGACGGCCAGCGCAGCAGCAGGGCGACGAGCAGGAGAACCGCCGGGCCGAGCGCCAGGGCCAGGCCGAGGCCGGAGCGCGCCCGCGGCGCGGCGCCCGCTCCCCGGCCGCGCGGCGGACGGTCGGCGATGCGGCGCGCGGCCGCCTGCGCCGCCGCGGGCGGCGCGAGGGTGGCGTCCGCAGTGTCGAGGTGCTGTCTGATCATCGCTCGCCCGGCGCTCTCCCTGGCGGTCCGCCCCGATCTCGCGGGCGATGGCGGCCCCGCCTCCGCCGGCCGCGACCCTTCCGGCGGCGCCGCGCGCGCGCAAGCGACAATGCCGTGTTCCCGGCGCCCGCCGGACGCGCGGGGCGGCTTGACGGCGAGGTGCGCAGCCCCGACGGTCGCGCCATGCCGCCCCGCCCCGCCGCGCCCGATCCCGTCACCCTCGCCGTCCTCGACAACCGCTTCCGCGCCATCGTCGAGGAGATGGGCGAGGCGATGCTGCGCACCACCTACTCGCAGATCCTGAACTCCTCGCGCGACTTCTCGATCGCGCTGTGCGACGCGCGCTGCCGGCTGGTGGCGCAGGCCGACCACATCCCGGTCCATGTCGGCGCCATGCCCTTCGCCGCGCAGGCGGTGGTGGAGGCGTTCGGCGACGCGATCGCCGAGGGCGACATCTACCTGCTCAACGACCCCTACCACGGCGGCAGCCACCTGCCGGACCTCACCGCCATCGTGCCGGTCTTCGCCGAGGGGGCGCTGCGCTTCCTCTGCGTCGTCCGCGCCCACCACACCGACATCGGCGGCGCGACCCACGGCGGCTACAACCCCGCCGCCACCGAGATCTGGCAGGAGGGGCTGCGCGTGCCGCCGATCCGCCTCGGCGAGGGGCGGCGGCCGCGCGAGGACCTGCTCCGCATGATCACCGCCAACACCCGCCTGCCGCGCGACGTGCGCGGCGACCTGATGGCGATGATCGGCGCCGCGCATCTCGGCGAGCGGCGCCTGCTCGCGCTGCTCGCGCGCCACGGCGCGGGGCTGCTCGACGCCGCGGTGGAGGCGATCCTCGACCTCGCGGAGGGGCACGCGCGGCGCATCGTCGCCACCTGGGCCGACGGCACCTGGCGCGGCGAGGCGTTCCTCGACGACGACGGCTTCGGCGGCGAGGACATCGCGATCCGCGCCACCGTCACCAAGCGCGGCGATTCGCTGACCGTGGACCTCTCCGAGAGCGACCCGCAGACGCCGGGCTTCGTCAACTCCTCCTATCCCAACATGGTCAGCGCGGTGCGCATGGCCTTCGCCTTCCTGCTCGACCCGGAGGTGGCGAAGAACGACGGCGCCTTCCGCCCGCTCGCCGTGATCGCGCGCGAGGGCACGGTGGTCTGGGCGCGCGAGGGCGCGCCGGTGACGATGTGCACCTCCCACTGCTCGAACGAGATCGTCGAGGCGGTGGTGAAGGCGCTTGCCAACGCCTGCCCGGAGCGGGCGATGGGCGGCTGGGGGCGGCGCTTCCGGGTCGCCATCAAGGGCCGCGACGCGCGGCGGCCGGGGCGGGAGTTCGTCTGGCACATGTTCCACGCCCGCCCCGGCGGCGGCGGCTCGGCCAGGGGCGACGGCTGGTCCACGGTGGGCGAGTGGCACTCCGCCGGCGGGCTGAAATTCGGCTCGGTCGAGATGGCGGAGGCGCGCTTCCCGCTGTTCTTCCGCCGCCACGAGTTCCGCCCCGACTCGGCGGGCGACGGCCAGCACCGCGGCGGCCTGGGCGGCGAGCTCGAGCTGGCGATCGAGACCGACGGGCCGGCGGTGGCGAACACCGCGGGCGACGGGGCGCGCCACGGCTCCGCGGGCATCCTCGGCGGGCGCGATTCGCCGCCGCACGACTACCGCCTGCGCCGCGCCGACGGGACCGAGCGCGTGCTGCGCACCAAGGAGGTCGGCATCCCGCTCGCCCCCGGCGACGTGCTGCACGTGCGCGCCGCGGGCGGCGGCGGCTGGGGCCCGCCGGAGAAGCGCGATCCCGCGGCGCGCGCCGCCGACCGCGCCGAAGGCTACGTCACCCGATGAGCGGCTTCCGCATCGGCATCGACGTCGGCGGCACCTTCACCGACGTCGTCTGCATCGGCCCGGACGGCCGCACCACCCTCGCCAAGGCCGCGAGCACGCCGGCCGACCAGAGCGAGGGCGTGGTCGCGGCGCTCGGCGTGCTCGCCGCGGCGCTCGGCCTCCCCCTCCCCGACCTGCTCGCGCGCACCGAGCGCATCGTCCACGGCACCACCGTCGCCACCAACGCGCTGCTCGAGCGCAAGGGCGCGCGCGTCGCCATGCTCACCACCGCGGGGCATCGCGACGTGATCGAGATGCGCGAGGGCCTGAAGCCCGAGCGCTACGACCTGCGCCTCCCCCCCCCGCCGCCGCTGGTGCCGCGCCGCCTGCGCCTGCCCGTGCGCGAGCGCCTGCGCGTGGACGGGCGCGTCGAGGTGCCGCTCGACGAGGCCTCGCTCGCCGAGGCGATCGCGGCGCTCGCCGCGGAGCAGGTGGAGGCGGTCGCGGTCTGCTTCCTCCACTCCTGGCGCGACCCGTCGCACGAGCGGCGCGCCGGCGAGGCGGTGGCGAAGGCGCTGCCCGGCGTCTACGTCACCCTCTCCGCCGAGGTGCTGCCGCAGATCAAGGAGTTCGAGCGCTTCTCGACCGCCGCGGTGAACGCCTATGTCGGCCCGGTCGTCGCGCGCTACCTCTCGCGCCTGCGCGAGCGGCTCGGCGGGGCGGGCTACGCGGGGCCGGTGTTCGTCATCCTCTCGCACGGCGGCGTCGCCCCGGTCGAGGAGGCGGCGCGGCTCGCCGCCGGCACCGCGCTCTCCGGCCCGGCGGGCGGCGTGGCGGCGGCGCTGGCGCTGGCACGGCGCGGGCTCGCCGCCAACCTCGTCACCTTCGACGTCGGCGGCACCTCCACCGACATCGCGCTGGTCACGGAGGGCGAGGCGGCGCTCGGCCGCGGCCGCACGGTGGGCGGCGAGCGGATCGCGCTGGAGAGCCTCGACATCATCACCCTCGGCGCCGGCGGCGGCTCGATCGCGCATCTCGGCCCGGGCGGCACGCTGCGGGTCGGGCCGCGGAGCGCCGGCGCCGCCCCGGGGCCGGTCTGCTACGGCCAGGGCGGCAGCGAGCCGACCGTGACCGACGCCAACCTGCTGCTCGGCTATCTCGACCCGGCGAACTTCCTCGGCGGGCGGCGGCGGCTCGATCGCGCGGCGGCGGAGCGGGCCTTCGCCGCGCTCGGCGCGCGCCTCGGCCTCGACGCGATGCAGGCGGCGGCGGGCACGCACCGGCTCGCCAACGTGCACATGGCCGACGGCATCCGCCTCGCCACCGTGCGCCGCGGGGTGGACCCGCGCGACTACACGCTGCTCGGCTTCGGCGGCGCCGCCGGGCTGCACGTCAGCGCCGTGGCGCGCGAGCTCGGCATCCGCCGCGTCGCCGTGCCGCTCTTCGCCGCCGGGCTCTCGGCCTGGGGGATGCTGCACACCGACCTGCGCTACGAGGTGGCGCGCAGCGAGGCCGATGCCGCCGGCGTGCCCGCCGACGACGCCCTGCGCGCGACCTACGCCGCGCTGGAGGAGGAGGGCCGCGCCCGCGTCGCCGCCTGGTTCGGCGGCGCGGTCGAGACGCGCCGCGCCGCCGACATGCGCTACGGCGAGCAGGTGTTCGAGATCGCCGTGCCGCTCGACGGGCTCGACTGGGACTCGCCGGGCTTGGCGGAGCGCGTGCGCGAGGCCTTCCACCGCCGCCACGAGGCGCTGTTCACCTACGCGCTGCGCGGCGAGGAGGTGGTGCTGGTGAACGCCCGCGTCGCCGTCGTCGGCCGCCTGCCGCCGATGCCGGCGCCGGAGGCGCCCGCCGCCGCCGCGCCCGCCGCGCCGGTCGCGCGGCGGCGCATCCTGCTCGCCGACGGCGGCGCGGCGGAGGCGCCGGTGTTCGACTTCGCCGCCCTCGCCCCCGATCAGCGCCTGGACGGCCCGGCGATCGTCGAGAGCGACACGACGACCGTGCTGCTGCTCCCCGGCGACGCGGCGCGGATGGATGCGCGCGGCTGGCTGGAGGTGGCGGTGCCGGCCGCCGCCGCCCTGTAGCCCGCGCGCGCCTCAGCGCGCCTCGCCGATCGGGGCCACCTCGCCGGTGATGCCGGCGAGCACCTCGGCGACGTGGCGCACATGCACGGGCGAGCCCTCGCGCCGCAGCCGCCCGGCGATGTTGAGCAGGCAGCCCAGGTCGCCGGCGAGCAGCGTGTCCGCCCCGGTCGCCGCCACGTCGCGCGCCTTGTCGGCGACCATGCGGGTCGAGATGTCCGGATACTTGACGCAGAAGGTGCCGCCGAAGCCGCAGCACACCTCGGGCTCCGCCAGCTCCTTCAGCGTCAGCCCGCGCACCGAGGCGAGCAGCCGGCGCGGCTGGTCGCGGATGCCGAGCTCGCGCAGGCCGGAGCAGGAGTCGTGGTAGGCGGCGACGCCGTCGTACTGCGCCTCGACCCGCTCCACCCCCATCACGTCGGCGAGGAAGGAGACCAGCTCGTGCGTCTTCGCCGCCAGCCGCTCGGCGCGGGCGCGCTCCTGCGGGTCGTCGGCGAAGAGCGCGGGGTAGTGGTGCCGGATCATCGCCGCGCAGGACCCGGAGGGCGCGACGGTGTGGTCGTAGGGCAGGAACTCCTCGATCACCCGGCGGGCGAGGTCGCGCGCATCGGCGCGGTCGCCGGAATTGTAGGCGGGCTGGCCGCAGCAGGTCTGGCCGCGCGGCACCACCACCTCGCAGCCCGCGCGTTCCAGCAGGCGCAGCGCGGCGAAGCCGACGCTCGGCCGGTAGAGGTCCACGAGGCAGGTGACGAAGAGCGCGACGCGGGGTCTGCGGACGGGCATGGCGTTCCTGTAGTGGCATCCGCCGGCCGCGGCGTCGAGGCCGCTCCGGTCCGGACCCCTTACGGGCGAGGCGGCGGCTCGTGGTATTCCGCCATCTCCGTCGCGCCCTGGCGCGGCAGCAGCACGAACATCTCGACCGGCTCGCGCATCCGCCCGGCGCGGTCCCCGGCCTCCGGTCCCCAGCCCACGAACAGGTCGCCCCGCGCCGGCCCGCGGATCGCCCCGCCGGTGTCCTGCGCCACCACCAGCCGGCGCAGCGGCGGCGCCGCGCGTTCGCCCTCCCCCTCGCGCGCCCGTGTCGCGACGAAGACGGGCGCCCCGAGCGGCACGAAGGCCGGGTCCACTGCGATCGAGCGCATCGGCGTCAGCGGCACGCCGAGCGCGCCGATCGGCCCCTGGTCCGGCCGCAGCCCCTCCACCAGGCGGAAGAAGACGAAGGAGGGATTCTCGCGCATCAGCCGCATGCCGCGCTCCCAGCCCTCCCAGTCGGAGGCGTTCAGCCAGTCGCGGATGGCCTGCATGGACATGCGTTCGCGCGGAATCTCGCCGCGCTCGATCAGGGTCCGCCCGATCGCGTGGTAGGGACGGCCGTTCTGTCCGGCGTAGCCGACGCGCAGCAGCGTGCCGTCCCGCAGCACCACCCGGCCGGAGCCCTGGATGTGCAGGAAGAAGGCCTCGACCGGATCGTCCACGTAGACGAGCTCGAGGCCGCGGCCGGCGAGCGCCCCGTCCTCGATCTGCGCCCGGGTCGGCAGGGGCTCGAGCCGCCCGTCGCGCCACCGGCCGAAGGCGCGCCGCGCGGCGAGGCCGCCGGCCACGCCGCCCTGGGCGAGCGGGGCGATCGTCGCCTCGGCCAGCTCCGGGGGGCGGGCATAGAGCGGCACGTGGTAGGTCTCGTCGGGCTCCCGGGCGCCGCGAAGGACCGGCTCGTAGTAGCCGGTGAGCAGGCCGGGCTCGGCGACGGCGAAGGGCTGGAAGCGGCGCTCGAAGAAGCGGCGCGCCCGGTACTCCCGGGCCTCGGCGACCAGGCGGGCGCGCATCCGGGCCCGACGGCCGTCGGCCGCGAGACGCGGTTCGGTCAGCCGCGCCAGCGCGGCGTCGAGGGCGGCGGCTCCGGCGCAGGCGTCGCGCCAGGCGGCCGGGCTGCCGCCGCGCCGCGCCGCCTCGCCCGCTCCGCCCAGCTCGCGCCCGGCCGGCATGGCGGCGAGGGCGCGGCAGCTCTCCAGCAGTGCGGGCAGCGCCTCGGACGGCCGGTCCTCGGCCCAGCCCGGCAGCGCGCGCCACGCGGCGGGCCGCAGCGGCGCCGGGGCCTCCACCGCCGCGCCTGCCCCCGCCGCCCCGCGAGGGGAGGCCGGCGCCCCGGCGCCGGCAGGAGCGGCCGGCAGCAGAAGGGCGAGCCAGAGCGCGGCGGCGTTGCGAGGGCGCGGCACAGCGCGCCGCAGGATACCCGCCTTCGGTGCCGCGCGCGAATCATGACGCGCGCGGCACGGGCCGCGTCGCCGCGACGGCGGGCGGGGCGGGGGCCGGCCCGGATCAGCCGGAACGGGTGCCGACCAGCTTCCAGGTCGGGTCGCCGCTCGTCAGGTCGCGCTGGAAGGTCCAGATGTCGGTCAGCTCGGTCACCGCCTCGGTACCGGAGACGATCTCCCCGTTCGGGCCGGTGGTCACGTTCACCTGATCGCTGACGAAGCGGACCGTGACGTCGGCGACGGTGCCGCGCAGGTCGGCCGCCTCGATGGCCGTCTCCTGGACGGCGCGGATCTCGGTGCGCTGGCGCTCTCCGGCCGCCTCGCGCGCCGAGATGGCCTGCTCGAAGCCGGCATAGGTGTCGTCGGAGAGCAGGGCGCGCAGCGTGTCGCGGTCGCCGCGCGCGAAGGCCTCGACGATCATGCGGAAGGCGGCCTCGGCCCCCTCCAGGAAGCGGTTGGGGTCGAATCCCGGGTCGGCGCCGCGGATGCGGGCGAGCGCCTGGCCCACGGGCGAGCGCGGGTCGGGCACGATGCGGCGCGCCTGCCCGGCGGTCAGGGCAGGGGGGAGGGCGTCCGGCGCCTCCGCCTCGCCCGCCGCGGCGGCGCGCGGATCATAGCCGGCGGCGGGACGCTCCGGCTGGGGCGGCCGCTCGTAGCCGGTCCGGCGGCCGAGCACGCTGCGCAGCCGCAGCACCAGGAACGCCGCGACCATGGCGTAGAGGATCAGATCGATCGGGATGCCGCCGCCCTGCATTCCATGGACTCCTTCGGCGCAGACTTAGGGACGCGCGGCCGCCGCCGCAACGGCGCCGGTCCCGTCGCTTGCCGGGGGGCGGCCCGGCACGGTATCGGCGGGCTGCGGGGCGCCTGCGTCCCGCGCCGCCACCCCATGCCGGTCCCAGCGCCCCGATGATCCTTCTGCGCCACGGCCAGAGCGAGTTCAACCTGCACTTCACCGCGACCCGGCGCGACCCCGGCATCCCGGACCCGGCGCTGACCGAGCTCGGCCGCCGCCAGGCGGAGGCGGCGGCGGAGGCGCTGGCCGGGGAGGGCATCCGCCGGATCCTCGCCAGCCCCTACACCCGCGCGCTGCAGACCGCGGAGCCGATCGCCCGCCGCCTCAACCTGCCGGTGACCGTGACCCCGACGGTGCGCGAGCGCTACGCCTTCACCTGCGACATCGGCACGCCGGCGACGGAGCTGGCGCAGCGCTTCCCCCACCTCGACCTCGCCCGCATCGAGGAGGTGTGGTGGCCCGCCGTCGAGGAGCCGGCGGAGCAGGTCGAGGCCCGCGCGGCGCTGTTCCGGGCCGAGATGGCGGCGCTGCCGGACTGGAACGACACGCTGGTGGTCTCCCACTGGGGGTTCATCCTGTGCCTGACGGGCCGGAGCGTGGCGAACGGGGAGTGGCTGCGCTGCGACCCGACGGCGCCGGGGCCGGAGCGGGTGGTCTGGAGGGCGTGAGGGGGAGCGGCGCGGAAGGTCGCCATCCTCCGCCGCAACCGCCGAGCTGCAAGGCCTGTCGCCTCCCTCGGCGGTGCGGAAGGTCGAAAGCGCGCGCTCATGGGCCGTCGCCACGAGGATGAGGCGGGGAAGCCGCGGGACGAGGGGGAGACGCGCCCGACCGCCTGCCTACGCCGCCGGCCGCGCCGGCTCCGGCTCCGCCCTGCTCCGCAGCATCAGCCACGCCCCCACCGCCACCATCGGCAGCGACAGGAGCTGCCCCATCGTCGCTCCGCCCCACAGGAAGCCGAGATGCGCGTCCGGCTGGCGGAAGAACTCGCCGGTGATCCGCGCCACGCCGTAGCCCGCGAGGAAGGCGCCGGAGAGGAAGCCGCTCCGCGCCCGCAGCCCCGGCCGCCCGACCAGCACCATCATCGCCGCGAACAGGACCGCGCCCTCCAGCGCCGCCTGGTAGAGCTGGCTCGGGTGCCGCGGCAGCGGGCCGGCGCCGGGGAACACCATCCCCCACGGCACCTCGGTCACCCGCCCCCACAGCTCGCCGTTGATGAAGTTGGCGATCCGCCCGAGGCCGAGGCCGATCGGCACCACGCACACCACCCGGTCGGCGAAGCGCAGCCAGTCGAGCCCGCGCGAGCGCGCGAACCACCACAGCGCCAGGATCACCCCCAGCATGCCGCCGTGGAAGCTCATGCCGCCCTGCCAGATGTACAGGGCCTCCCACGGATGGAGCAGGTAGTGGCCGGGTCGGTAGAACAGCACGTAGCCCAGCCGCCCGCCGAGCACGATGCCGAGCGTCGCCCAGACGATGAAGTCGTCGAGCTGCTCGGGCGTCGCCGCCCGCGGCGGGCGCTGCACCAGCCGCCGCGCCAGCCGCCAGCCGATCACGATGCCGGCGATGTAGGCCAGCGCGTACCAGCGGATGGCGAACGGCCCGATCTCGACGAGCACCGGGTCGATCCGGGGGAAGGGGATGGCGTGGAGCATCAGCGGTAGGGGTCCGGCTGCAGCAGGAAGTCCCGCACGGTGCGGCGCACCCCCTCCTCCAGCGGCGTCGGCGGGCGGGTCCAGCCGGCCTGGCGCAGCCGGTCCATCCGCGCCGCGGTGAAGTACTGGTACCTGCCCCGCAGGTCCGCGGGCATCTCGACGAAGCGGATGTCGGGCGGCCGGCCGAGCGCGGCGAACAGCGCATTCACCAGGTCGAGGAAGGTCCGCGCCGTCCCGGTGCCGAGGTTGAACAGCCCCGAGACCTTCGGGTTGTCCAGCAGCCACAGCATCGCGTCCACGCAGTCGTCCACGTGGACGAAGTCGCGCGCCTGCGCCCCGTCGGCGATGTCCGGATGGTCGGAGCGGAACAGCGTCGCCGGACCGCCGGCCATGACCTCGCGGAACTTGTGGAACAGCACGCTCGCCATGCGGCCCTTGTGGTACTCGTTGGGGCCGTAGACGTTGAAGAAGCGCAGGCCCGCCCATTGCGGCGGCGCCGGCGCCCCGCGCGCGAGCAGGTCCGCCACCCGCCGATCGAAGGCGAGCTTCGACCAGCCGTAGAGGTTGAGCGGCCTGAGCCGCGCGAGATGCGCGGGCGAGGCGTCGTCGTCGAAGCCGAGCGCGCCGTCCCCGTAGACCGCAGCGGAGGAGGCGTAGATCAGGGGCACCCCGGCCTCCGCGCACCACGCCCAGAGCCGCAGCGGCAGGGCGAAGTTCACCGCCGCCACCAGGTCGCCGTCCCGCGCCGTGGTGTCGCTGATGGCGCCGAGGTGCAGCACCGCGGCCACCGGCGGGCGGGCGGCGAGGTAGTCCTCGATCTCCTCGGGCGGCAGGATGCCGGCGATCGGGTGGCGGGCGAGGTTCCGCCACTTGTCCTCCCGGCCCAGCCGGTCCACCACCATCACCTCCGCCCCGCGGGCGCAGAGCGCGGCGACCAGGTTCGAGCCGATGAAACCGGCGCCGCCGGTGACGAGATACATGCGGAGCGCGTCCCGTGCGTGCTGCGGGCAGGAGGCCGGCCGGCCTCGCGCGGCACGGCGCCGGCGCGGTATAGGCTGCGCCCGAGGAGCCGGGCAAGGCGGCGACCAGCAGGAGGCGGCACGGGCATGGGCGAGCACACGAGAGGCGGCGGCGAGGTCCCGGGCGGCGGCGAGCGCGGCGGCGGCAGGCGGGGCGGGCTGTTCGACGACCTCGCGGGCGTCGCCGGCGGCGCCTTCGCGGCCCTTGCCGGGCTGCGCCAGGAGGTGGAGGCCGCCGCGCGCAGCCAGGTCGAGGCCATGATCCAGCGGCTCGAGCTGGTCCGCCGCGAGGAGCTGGACGCGGCCATGGAGGTCGCCCGCCGGGCGCGCGAGGAGGCGGAGGCGCTTGCCGCGCGCGTCGCCGCGCTGGAGGCGCGGCTCGACGCCGGCGCCGCGGCCGGGGCGCCCGCGCCCGCCGCGCCGCCGACCGGCACGCCGCCGCAGGGCAGCGCCGCGGCCGAGGCTCCGGCCGGGATGCCCAATGCCGGGGCGGGCGGTTCTTCTGCGGGAACTTGAACTCCGCCGCGCAACCGGCGGGGGACCAAGCTCTTGCGGAACTCCGGCGTGCTTGGCTAATCTAGCATTTGTGGCGGGTCCGTCCGAATCCCCCAACACCCGGGGGGCCATCCGGACGACAGGGGGGACCCGTCGGGAAGAGAAGGAGGGGTTCGCGATGCCCGCCACCTTGGGCTTCGGCCGCGAGCGTGCCGCCGCCAATCCCCTCGATGTCCTCGAACAGATTCTCGCCGCGAACGAGTGGGCCTTCGAACGCCGCTCGGACGGCGAGATGGCGGCCGAGGCGCCGGGGAAGTGGTGCGACTACGGGCTCTATTTCTCCTGGTCGCCCGAGATCAGCGCCATGCACTTCACCTGCGCCTTCGACCTGAAGGTGCCCCACGGCCGGCGGGACAGGCTGTTCGAGCTGCTCGCCCTCGCCAACGAGAAGCTCTGGCTCGGCCATTTCGGGCTGGAGGGCGAGGAGGGGGTGCCGGTGTTCCGCCACTCCGTCCTGCTGCGCGGCGCACCGGGGGCGAGCGCCGAGAGCCTCGAGGACATGGTGGACATCGCGATCGCCGAGTGCGAGCGGTTCTTCCCGGCCTTCCAGTTCGTCCTCTGGGGCGGGCGCAGCCCGGCCGATGCCCTGGCCGCGGCGATGCTCGACTGCGTCGGGGAGGCATAGCGCCGCGCGGCGTTCGCCGCCGCCTCACCGGCCTGTGACCGCCGCGGGGCGGCGGCGGCCCCAGATTCCTTCGCATCGAGGTCCGCCGGTGGCCGACGACGGCAGGGGCGGGCGTCGGCAGGGCGCGATCTTCCCGCGCCGTCGGCGCCCGGCCCCGCCGGCCGACCGGATCGGGCCCTCTCCGGCCGCCGCAGCGGCCTGCCGCGGAGGGAACAAGCGATGCCTGGTGTCCGGACCGCCGCCGCCGAGCTTCCCGGCCAGCCCGTGCTGCGCCGCATCGGGCCGCGCGAGCTGGGCGAGGCGCTCGGCGCCGGCGTCGCCGATTTTCTCGCCGCCCCGACCCAGCTCCTGTTCCTCGGCGTGATCTACCCCGTCGTCGGGCTGATCGCGGCGCGGGCGGCCTGGGGCGGACCGCTGATGCCGCTGTTCTGGCCGCTGGTCTCCGGCCTGTCGCTGGTCGGGCCGGTCGTCGCGCTCGGCCTCTACGAGATCAGCCGGCGGCGGGAGCGGGGGCTGCCGGTCTCCTGGCTCAATGCCTTCGACGTGCTGCGCTCGCCCGCGATCGGGGCGATCGCGGTGCTCGCGGTGATGCTGCTCGCGATCTTCCTCGCCTGGCTTGCCGCGGCGCACGCAATCTATCAGGCGACGGTCGGCGCCGCCGGCCCGCCGCCGGCGACGGTGGGGGAATTCCTCGAGCGGGTCTTCACCACCGAGGCGGGCTGGCGCCTGATCCTGATCGGCAATGGGGTCGGGTTCCTGTTCGCCGTGCTGGTGCTGAGCCTGACGGTGGTCTCCTTTCCGCTGCTGCTCGACCGCCCCGAACTCGGCCCGGGGACCGCGGTGCGGACCTCGCTGCGCGCGGTCGCCCTGAACCCGGTGCCGATGGCGCTCTGGGGGCTGATCGTGGCGGGGTTGCTGTTCCTCGGCTCGCTGCCCTTCTTCGTCGGGCTGGCGGTGGTAATGCCGGTGCTCGGGCACGCGACCTGGCACCTGTACCGGCGGGTGGTGGAGCGCTGAGCGGCGCCTGGCGCCGCCGCTCCCGTGCCGTCGTTCACCGCACCGCTGTCCTCGCCGCCCGTCCGTGCCCGCGCTCCGCCCGCCGCGGTCCTGATCCTGCCCCGCCCCGGGCCCGGCGCAAGGGCAGGACCGGCATCCCGGCCCCGCGCTCGACGCGCGGGGTCCTCCGGTGTAGGGCTTGAGGCCGCGACCCGGCGCAGCGGCGCGCGACGCGCGAGGCGGCGCGGGCGGACCTGGAGGAGGCGACGCCCGCCATGAGCAGCAGCACGGAGGCGGGGCGGGCGGTGGCCACGCCCGACGCGGCGGACCGCCGCGCCGAGGAGACCCGCACCCTCTGGCTCGTCTCGGCGGCCCACCTCGTGAGCCACCTGCACATCCTGGTGCTGCCGCCGCTGTTCCCGCTGCTGCGCGACCGGCTCGAGGTCGGCTTCGTCGAGCTCGGCCTGGCGCTGACCGTGTTCAACGTGGTCTCCGCCTTCGCCCAGGCGCCGATGGGCTTCGTGGTGGACCGGCTGGGGCCGGTGCGGATGCTGGCCGGCGCGCTCTGCCTCGGCGGCGCCGCCTTCGTCTCGCTCGGGCTGGTCGGGAGCTACGCGTGGCTGCTGGTGGCGGCGGCCCTCGCCGGGGCGGCGAACAGCGTCTACCACCCGGCCGACTACGCCATCCTCACGCGCGCGATCGGCGAGCAGCGGATGGGCCGCGCCTTCTCGATCCACACCTTCGCGGGCTTCCTCGGCGGCGCGATGGCGCCGGCGCTTGTGCTCGGCGTGGCCGCGACGGCGGGGCTCGAGGCCGCGCTGATCCTCGCGGGGCTGGTCGGGCCGGCGGTCGCCGTGCCGCTGCTGCTGGCCTCGCGCCGCGGCCTGGCCGGGGAGGCGACGCCGCGCGCCGCCGCCGGACCGGCCGCCCCGAAGGCGTCGGCCGCCGCGGTTCCGCCCGGCGCGGTGCTGACGCCGGCGGTGCTTTCGATGGCGGTGTTCTTCCTGCTGCTCAACCTCTCGACGGGCGGGGTGCAGAACTTCTCCGTCGCGGCGCTGACGCAGGGCTACGGCGTGGCGCTGGGCGCGGCGAACGTCGCCCTGACCGCGTTCCTCGGCCTGAGCGCGGCGGGGGTGCTGGCCGGCGGCTGGCTCGCCGACCGCACGCGGCGGCACGGGCTGGTCGCGGCGGGGAGCTTCGCGCTGACCGCGGCGCTGGTCGCCCTCGTCGGCGCGGTGCCGCTCGGGCCGGTGCCGCTGGCGCTGGCGATGGGCGCGGCGGGGTTCTTCTCCGGCCTGATCATGCCCTCGCGCGACATGCTGGTGCGCGCCGCGGCCCCGCCGGGCGCGGCGGGGCGGGTGTTCGGCATCGTCTCGACGGGGTTCAACGTCTCCGGCGCGATCGGGCCGGTGATCTATGGCTGGATCCTCGATCAGGGAGCGCCGGGCGGGGTGTTCGCCGCCGCGGTCGGGTTCATGCTGCTCACCGTGACGATGGCGCTGGGGAGCGAGTGGCGGCGGCTGCGGCGGGAGGCGGCGGCGGGCCCGCTGGCGGCCCGCTAGAGCCGTTTCCGCCCGGCCGTGCCCGCGGCAACGGCTCCCGCGCGTTGCCTGCCGAGCCGATTCACGCTCCCGGCCGTCCGCGATCTGGGCTAGGGTCCGCCTCCGGTCGCCGCGGCGCTCGCCATCGCGGCCGCCTTCGCGAGAAGCGGGTCGCCACGAGCGATGCCGAACTCGTCGCAGAAGCGGCTTATATGCGGCTCGGCTTCCGCCGGCCGGCCCGCCGCGATCAGCGCCAGCCCCCAGGCGAGATGCGTCTGGACGTAATCGTCGAGCCCGAATCGGGCGAACCGCATCGTCGAGCGCCGCTCGAACAGCCGCACGACGTCGCGCGGCGAGCACACCGCGTCGGAATCCTTCCGTGCGGCGGCGACCGCCTCGGAGGCGACCCTGGCGAGCTTCGATGCGCCCCGCCAGGTCGCCGACGGATCGCTGAAGGAGCACCAGTCGGGGACGGAGCCGGCCTCGTCGATGGGGTCGATGCAGAGGTCGAAGTCGGCGGCGCCGTCGGTCCCTTTCCACCGGAGTCTCCGGTTGCGGCAGGCGGGAACGAAATCGAGGCTGAAGCCCCAGCGCGCCGAGAACCGATTTCCCTTCAACGCCTGGATCTCGAAGACCTCCCGCACCATCGCCTTGGTGCTCCGCACCCAGCGGCGCGCGCGCACCGCGGCGAATCCCGTTGGCAGCAAGAGCGCGGAGAAATGCGGGGAACACAGGTCATCGGCGGACGCCATGGCGGCGCGGTCCTCCCTTGACGGGGCGATCCTCGCACCCTGGCTCCCGGATCATGACGCCGTCAAATCCATGAGGACGCGACGGCGCGCCGCCAGGCGACGGGCGGTCCGCGCGGTCGTCGCGGACTGCACCCTCACCCCACGCCCATCGCCAGCCCGTCGCGCTGCGGGTCCGCCCCGCCCTCGAGCCGGCCGTCGAACATCGCGATGCCGTGCACCCCGGCGAAGGCGAAGCTCAGCGGCGAGCGGCGCACCGCGTAGCCCTCCGCCTCCAGCGCCTTCTGCACCGCGCGCGGGATGCGGTTGGAGATGTCGATCACGTCCGAGGTGGCGCTGAAGCGCGGCGCCGCCACCGCCTCCTGCATCCCCATCCCCCAGTCGAGCAGGTTGAGCAGCACCTGCAGCACCGCCACGGTGATCCACGCCCCGCCCGGGGCGCCGAGCGTCGCCACCGGCCGCTCCTCCGCGTCGAGCACGATCGCCGGCGACATCGCCGAGTAGCGCCGCTTGCCCGGCGCGATCGAGCCCGCCCGGCCCGGCCGCGGGTCGTACCAGTTCATCGCCCCGTTCAGCATGAAGCCGGTCCCCGGCGGGATCACGCCGGAGGGCGTGCCGAGCGTGTGCGTCAGCGACACCACCATGCCGTCGGCGTCCACGCAGGAGACATGCGTCGTGTCCCGCCCGTCCGCCCCGACCCGCGGCAGGGAGGCGCGCTCGCCGCGCCGGATGCGCGCCGCGCACGCGTCGGCGTAGGCGTCCGAGAGCAGCCACTCCACCGGCACCGGCCGGAAGGCCGGATCGCCGACGTGCCGCTCCTTGTCGAGCCCGGCGATCCTCATCGCCTCGGCCACCACGCGGATGTAGTCCGGGCTGTTGTGGCCGAGGGAGACGAGGTCGAAGCGCTCGAGGATGCGCAGCATCTCGCCCACCACCACGCCGCCCGCCGGCGGCTCCGGCAGCGCCACGGTGAAGCCGCGGTAGGGCACGCGCAGCGGCGGGCTCGTCCGCGGCCGGAAGGCGGCGAGGTCGTCGCGGGTCAGCAGCCCGCCGTTCCGCGCCATGTCCTCGACGATCCGGCGCGCGAGGGCGCCGGCGTAGAACGCCTCCGCCCCCTCGCGGGCGAGCAGGCGCAGGGTCTCCGCGAGGTCCGGGTTGCGCACCGGATCGCCGATCCGCTTCGGCGTGCCGTCGGGGCGCAGGTAGAGCGCGCGCCCCTCGGCGGAGAAGGCGAGCTTCGCGGCGTAGGGCAGGCGGCCGTAGGCGCGCTCGTCCTTGGCGAACTGCTCGGCGACGTGGGGGCGGACGATCCAGCCCTCCTCGGCGAAGGCGATCGCCGGCCCGAACAGCGAGGCCCAGGGGAGGCGCCCCATCGCCGCATGCGCCTCGGCGAAGACGCGCAGGATGCCGGGGACGGCGACGGCGCGGTGGCCGAGCTCGTTCACCCCGCCGCGCACGGCGTAGCCGAAGCCGTCGGAGCACTCGCGCTCGAAGATGTCGGCCCACATGTCGGGCCGGCAGGCGGCGGGGCAGGTGGAGAGGCCGTTGACCACCACGAGCCGCCCGCCGCCGCGCGGATCGAAGACGTGCAGCGTGCCGAGGCCGCCGACGCCGCACATCAGCGGGTCCACCACGCCCTGGGTCAGCGCGCAGGCGAGCGTCGCGTCGAGCGCGTTGCCGCCGGCGGCGAGCACCGCGGCGCCCGCCTCCGCCGCCTCGGGCTGCGGCGCGACGATCATGGCGCGCGGATCGGGCAGGCGGCGCGGCGGGCGCGGCATGGCGGCGGACTCCTCGGCGGGCGGCGGAACCGAGCCTAGCGCGGATCGGCCGCCGGGCAGAACCCGCCGAGGGGCACCGCCCCGCGCCGATCGGGCGCGCGTCATCCCCGGCGGGGGCGCGGCATCCGGCGCCGCCGGACGGCGCGGGGGACCGGGACCGCCGCTCCCGGTCCTCCGCCTCATCGCGCGCGGCGCCGCGCGAAATCCGCCGCGCCTCCGCCAGGCGCATGGGCCGTCGGCAGGCGGGCCGTCCCCGCTGGGGCGACCCGCCGCCGCGGCGGCTCAGCCGCCGATCCACTCGCTGACGCGCACGTAGTCCACCATGATCTCCACGCGGTCCACGCCGGTGCCGTTCGGCGAGCCGTACCAGGCCTCGTGCGCCGCGCCGACATGGCCCTGCAGGCCGACGCTCATCGGCTCGTTCGGGATGTTCTCGGTGAACTCGTGGATCAGGCGGCCGTCCACGTAGAGCGCCAGGCGGTCGGGCGTCCAGTCCAGCGTGTAGGTGTGCCACTGGCTGTAGTCGATGTCGAAGAAGTGGGACTCGTAGCGGTCGTCGTTGTTGCCGCCCGGGCCCCGCCAGTGGTTGGTGAACATGCCGTCGCCGTACGGCGTCTCGAGGATGTTCACCTCCGGCGGCCAGCGGCTGAGATCGGCCGGCCACAGCAGGAAGCAGGGGCCGGCGCCGTTCACCTCCTCGCTCACCTTGGCGCGGATGTCGACCCGTCCGTAGGTGAAGGTGTAGCCGATGCCCTCCGGCGCGCCCGGGTAGGGCCCGGTGGACAGGCCCCCCACGCTCCACATGCCGTTGCTCTGCTTGCTCAGGCCGATGGTGAGCATGCCGTTGCCGACCGAGACCTCGCCCGGATCCCAGTAGAAGGCGCCGTTCCAGTAGGTGGTGCCGCCGTAGATCATGGGCCAGTTGGCGTGCACCACCGAGTTCCCGTCGAAACCGTCGAAGAAGGTTTCGCGGAACTTCCAGGCGTTCTGGTCGGCGTCGCTGCCCGGCGCCGGCGCGGCGGGCGGGGCGCCGCCGGGCTGCTCGAGCTGCTCGCGGGTGACGCCGCTGACGCCGGGCAGGCGGACGACGTCGTCGCCCCAGCCGTAGCGGTAGATGGTGACGGGGACGCCGTCGGCGCGCAGGACCTCGCGCACCACCGCGC
>NZ_BMKS01000005.1:130054-230260 GCF_014644455.1 Caldovatus sediminis
GTCATAGGTGCTGAGACCCCCCTTGTCTCGCGATCGCGTGATCGCGTAGCGGGGGAGAGAAAAGATCAGACATAAACCGTGAGGCAACACCAAAATGCGTCTGGACAGGAAAGTCGCGTTCTGATGGGAAACCTTCAGGAGAAAAACGAAATCGCAACAGTTACATTACTTCGTCTCGAAAGAAGCACGATTGCAGGGATTCGAGAACGAGTCGTTTCGTAACGATATTCGGATCGTTGCGCGGCGGATTGTGGGGCGAATGCCCGGCGAGTCCCCGCCAGGCGCGGCCTGGGCGCTCCCGATGCGATGGCCGGCGCGGCCGGAACCGATGCGGAACGGAGCCCGCCGGGCGCCGGGCGAGGCCGCGGTTCCGCGGCGCCGCGCGGCGCCACGCCCGTCAGGCGGCGCCGGCGCGGCCGGCCCCGGTTCCGCGACGGGCGCCGCCCCGCCCCGGACGGGCGGCGATCGCTCAGTCGGCGGCGAGGACCTCGGCGACCGGCCCGTCCCCGATGATGCGCCCGCCCTCGAGCCGGATCGCCCGCGTGCACCAGTTGCGCACCACCGCCAGGTCGTGCGTCGCGAGCACCAGGATGTCGGCGTCGGAGACCAGGCGGGAGAGGCGCTGCTCCGCCTTCTCCATGAACTCCGCGTCGCCGGCCAGGAACCACTCGTCCATCAGCAGCACCTGCGGCGTCATCGCCGTCGCCATGGCGAAGGCGAGCCGCACGTGCATCCCCGCCGAGTAGGTGCGCACCGGCACGTCGAGGAACTCGCCGAGGCCGGCGAAGGCCGCCACCTCCTCGGCCAGCGCGGTGCCCTCGACCGCGGTCATGCCGCGGTAGAGCGCGCGCAGCACGATGTTCTCGCGCCCGGTCGCGTCCGGGTCCATCCCGGCGGCCGGGTCGATCAGCGAGCCGACCGCGCCTTCCACCGTCAGCCGCCCCGCCACCGGCTCGTAGACGCCGGCGAGGGTGCGGAGCAGCGTCGTCTTGCCCGCGCCGTTGCGCCCGACCAGCGCCACCCGCTCGCCGCGCGCGATCTCGAAGCTGAGGTCGCGCAGCGCGGCGACGACGACGCGGTTGGCGTCGTCGGTGCGCAGCCGGAGCGGCGTGGCGGCGAGCAGGCGCTTCTTCAGCGACCGCGCGCCGAGGTGGTAGAGCGGGAACTCGACGGAGATCCCCTCGGCCAGGATGCGGGCCATCGGCGGGCGGCCTCCGCTAGACCCAGAAGGCGACCCGGCCGCGGAAGCGGACGAAGAAGGCGAAGGCCAGGGCGCAATGCGCCGCGGTCCAGGCGAACGCCGCGGCCCAGACCCACGCGCCGCCACCGCCTTCGAGCAGCGGCCCGCGCACGGTCTCCATCACCGCATGGAAGGGGTTGAGCGGCAGCAGCCGCCGGGACGCCGGATCGAGCAGCTCCGGCTTCCAGATCACCGGCGTGACGAAGAAGGCGATCTGCATCACGCTCGCCACGATCGGCCCGATGTCGCGGAACCGCGCGCAGAGCATGCCGAGCAGCAGCGAGGCCGCGAAGGCGTTGAGCGCGAACAGGACGAGGCCGGGCAGGACGAGCAGCGCGCCCCAGCCCGGCGCGACGCCGAAGACCAGGAACACCACCGCGATCAGCGGCAGGTTGTGCGCCGCGACCATGGCGTTGCGCATCACGCAGCGCAGCGCGTGCACCGTGTGCGGCAGCGGGAGCTGGCGGATCACCGACTCCGCGGCGGTGAGGCAGGTGCAGGCCTCGCCGACCGAGACGGCGATCACGTTCCACAGGATCAGGCTGACCGCGAGCCAGGGCAGGTAGTCGCCGACCGGAAGCTGGAACAGCCGGGAATAGAGGAAGCCGAGCGCGGCCAGCATCACCGCGGTGGACAGCGTCAGCCAGATCGGCCCGAGCACCGAGCCGCGGTAGCGGTTGCGGATGTCGAGCCGCGCCAGCGCCGCCGCCAGCCGCCAGCGCCGCGCCCCCTCGGCGAGGTCGGCGAGCGCGCGCTCGAGGCGCCGCGGCGCGGCGGCGTCGAAGTGCCGCACCGGGATCGTCGTGGCGGCGGTTTCGGCAGGGCTGGGGGCGAGCATGGCGGCGCGCCTCCATACACGCCGCGCCGCCGCGCGGCCAGAGCCGCGGCGGCGCTACTTCACCGCCGCGCCGTAGCCGTAGGCCGGAGGCGGCGGGGCGCCGACCGCGCGGGCGATGCGCACGCGGTCCGTGCGGGTGATCACCACGCGCTCGCCCGGGCGCAGCCCCTCCTCGTTGGTCTGGTTGACCGTGATCGGGGTGGGGCGGCCGTCCTCCTGGATGATGAACTCGTAGCCGACGCCGCCGGTGGCGCCCTCCTCGATCGCCGCGCCGGCGAGGCCGCCGATCAGCGCGCCGCCCACGCCGGCGACCGTGCGCTCGCGCCAGCCCTGGCCGATCGTGCTGCCGACCAGGCCGCCGGCGCCGGCGCCGATCGCCGCGCCGGCGCCGCTGCGCGTGCCGGCCATGCGGACGGGGCGCATCTGGACGATCGTGCCGTAGGTCGCGTAGCCCTGCACGCCCATCGCGCCGACGCCGACGGTGGTGTTGGTGGTCGGCGGCGCGCAGGCGGCGGCAAGGCCGAGCAGGGCGGCGGCGCCGAGGCGGACGGCGAGTCGCGGACGCGCGGCGGCGGAAATCGGCATGCGGGCCTCCTGCACCAGGGCGGGCGCCGTGCCGGCCTCTCCGGCGGCGGGCGGCTTTCCCCCCGGCATGACGCTCGGCACGGGGACACCATAATGCCTCAATCGGCGGCTGTGCCTAGCCCTGCGATCCTCGCTCCGGGGTTCGCCCCCCCCCGCGGGCCGCCTCGGGCGCGGACGCGCGGCGTCCGCCCTTCGTCCGCCGCGCCGGCCGGACCGCCGCTCCTCAGCCGCGCCGGAAGGTGACCACCAGCACGTCGCGATAGGCCGGGCGGGCGGGATCCACCGGCAGCACCGGCGTCACGCCGTGATAGCACCGGTTGTCGTCCACCAGGGCGGCGTCCATCGGCTCGGCCAGGGTGAAGCTGCCGAGCGGCCGGCGCTGCAGGTCGTGGATCGAGGTCTCGCCGCTCGCCACGTTCTCGCGCCGCACCAGCAGCACCAGCACCCAGTCCACGCCGTCGCGGTGCATGCCCTCGGGCGTCGGCCGGCCGGCCTCGCCGGGGCGGGCCTCGATGCGGAACTGGTGGACCTCGACATGCCAGGAGTCGGGGCGTGTGCCGGGCGGCGTCAGCCGGTCGAAGAGCCGATGGCAGGTGGCGAGGACGGCGCGCATCGTCGGATGCGCGGCAATCGCCTCGGTCACCGGCTCGAACCAGCGCTCGATGCCGCCGTTCAGCGGGTTGTAGTCGCGGCTCTGGTAGTGCGGCTGGTGCGGCTTGCGGCGGATGCCTGCGGGCGTGGCGGCGAAGCAGGCGAAGCGGCGCCGGCGGTAGCGGCCGCCGTCGGCCATGTAGGTGTCGAGGCCGAGGTCGTCCCAGCTCGCCGCGAAGCCCTCCCAGTCCGCGGCGCCCGCCGCCTCCAGCAGGGCGCGCATCCGCGGGGCGCGGACATGGGCGAAGCCCTGCGCGAGCAGCGCCGCGCCGACCGTCTCCGCGACGCCGGTGGGCCCGACCGTCCGGATCTCCCGCTCCATCGCCTCCTCCTCGGGCGCAAGGCGCCCCGCTGCGGCCGCGCCGAGCATCGCCACAGGGGCCGCCGCCCCGGAAGATGGGGAGGCCGGCGCGCGATGCATCGCCCCGCCCGTCGGCGCGCATGGCGCGGCCCGCGGCAGGGGCAATCCCGCCCCCCGCGCGGCGTTCGCTCCCGGATCGCCTCGGGCCCATGCGGCCCGGCGTTCGACCGCCCCGAGCGAAAGGAACGCGCCGCGCCATGGCCTCGTCCGCCACCGATCCCCGGCGCGCTGCGGCGCCGCCTTCCCTCGGCCATCCCGGCGCGGCCGGCGAACATGCCGCGGTGCGCGGCCTCGCGCGCCGCTGGTGGCTGTTCCTGCTGCGCGGGGCGGTGGCGATCGCCTTCGGCGTGATCGCGCTGGCCAATCCGGCGCTCGGCCTGATCGGGCTGCTCGCCTTCGTCGCCGCGCGGATGCTGCTCGACGGGGTGTTGACCATCGCCCAGGCGACCGCCGTGCCGGCGGTGGACACCGGCGAGCCGCCGCCGCGCCCGGCGAACGATCCGGGCCGGCACGGCCGCGGCGCGGCCTGACCCCGCGCCGCCGCGCGGCTCAGGGCAGCTCGTTCAGCCGCCGCTCGACCAGCGTCCGCCACGGCGCGTCCGGCGGCGCGTCGGCGAGCAGCGCGCGCCAGGCCGCGCGCGCCGTCTCCGGCCGCCCGGCCCGCGCCTCGGCCAGCCCGGCGAGGAAGCGGAGCCGCGGATCGCGCGGCGCCTCGGCGAGGCCGCGGGTGATCCAGCGCGTCGCGGCCTCGGTCTCGCCGCGCTCCAGCTCCACCTCCGCGAGGTCGCCGGCGAGGCCGGGGTCGAAGCGCGCGCCCAGCGCCCGCGTCCAGGCCTCCGCCGCACCCGCGAGGTTGCCGCGCGCGCGCTCGGCGTTGCCGAGCAGCAGGTAGCCCTGCCGCGCCGTCTCGCTCGCCGGATCGAGCCGGGCGAGGCGGGCGCGCAGCTCGGCCAGCAGCGCCTCCTCGCGCCGCGCCGCCTCGGCGCGCTCGACATGGGGCGCGGAGGGCAGGCCCGGCGCGCCGCGCCAGAGGTAGAGCCCCAGCGACAGCGCCGCGATCGCCGGGACCAGCGCGAGGGCGAGCGCGGAGGAGGGACGGCGGCCCGGCGCCGCCGTCTCCTCGTCCGGCGTGCCGATCAGGCGGCGCTGCACCTCGAGGACCGCGGCGCGGTGCGCGGCCGCGTCCAGCCGCCCGGCCTCGCGCTCGCGGTCGAGCTCGGCGAGCTGGGCGCGGTAGAGGGCGAGGTCGGCCTCGCGCCGGCCGCGCGGCGCGCGGCGCGGCGGGCGCAGCAGGGCTAGGGCGAGCGGCGCCAGCGCCGCCGCGGCGAGCAGGGCGAGGGCGAGCCAGGTCACGACGGGCGCCGGTCCCTCTCGGCCGCCGCTGCCTCGATCGCGGCGAGGCGCGCGCGCTCCGCCTCGGTCAGCGGCGCGGCGGCCTCCTCCACCACGGCGTCCGGCGCGACGCGGCGGCGGCGGAGCGCGAGCAGGATCGCCGTGGCGCCGCCCGCCAGCGCCAGGGCCGGCGCGGCCCAGAGCAGCGCGGTGGCGGCGGTGACGGGCGGGCGCAGCAGCACGAAGTCGCCGTAGCGCTCGTGCAGGTAGCGGACCACCTCCGCGTCGGTCGCCCCCTGCGCGATCCGCTCGCGCACGATCAGGCGCAGGTCGCGGGCGAGGTCGGCGTTGCTGTCCTCGATGGACTGGTTCTGGCAGACGAGGCAGCGCAGCTCGCGCCCGATCGCCCGGGCGCGCGCCTCCTGCGCCGGATCGGCGAGGCGCTCGCGCGGGTCGCCGACGGCGGCGGGCGCCGCCGCCGGGAACAGCAGCGGCGCGAGCAGCAGCGCCGGCAGGATCGCGGCGCGCCGGGGGCGGATCGTCGTCACGCGTGTCGCCTGAGCAGCGGTCGGAGGTCGCTCTCCAGGATCTGCGGCGTGATCGGCCCGGCCCAGCGCCAGCGGACGACGCCGGTCCGGTCCACCAGGTAGGTCTCCGGCACGCCGTAGAGGCCCCAGTCGATCGCGACGCGCCCCGGCTGGTCGACGCCGAGCCGCGCGTAGGGGTTGCCGTGGCGGCGCAGGAAGGCGCGGGCGTCCTCCGCCCGGTCCTTGTAGTTGATGCCGAAGACCGGGACGCCCTCGCGCGAGAGGCGCATCAGCATCGGATGCTCGACGACGCAGGGCACGCACCAGGAGGCCCAGAAATTGACCAGCACCGGCGCGGCGAGGCCGCCGCGCAGGTCGGCGGCGCCCAGCGCGGGCAGCTCCGCGCCCTCGAGCGGCGGCAGGGCGAAGTCGGGCACCGGCCGGCCGATCAGCGCCGAGGGGACGCCGCGCGGGTCGTAGCTCCCCGTCCCCAGGCCGCGCAGCAGGGCGTAGAAGCCGAGGAAGGCGCCGCCGGCGAGCGCGAGCGGCGCGTAGAGCACCCAGCGCCGGCGCGTCCCGGCGGCGCGCGGCGGGGCCGCCGCCTCGCCGGCGGGGCGCGCGTCGCGGTCGTGGCCGGGGCCGCGCCCGGGCGGGGCGGCGGCGGGCGTCGTCGTGGTGGTGCCGGTGTCGCTCATGCGGGGGCGGGCGCTCCCTTCGGGGCGGGCGCGGCGACGCGGACGCGGCGGTCGGACAGCGACAGCCCGCCGCCCAGCGCCATCACCGCCGCGCCGAGCCAGATCCAGGGCGCGAGCGGGTTGTGGTGCAGGCGCAGCACGGCGGCGCCGTCGCGCTCCTCGCCGAGCACGACGTAGAGGTCGCGCAGCCCGTTGGTGTGGATCGCCGCCTCGGTGGTGGTCTCGCGGCCGACCGGGAAGAAGCGGCGCTCCGGCTCGAGCACGGCGACCGCGGCGCCGTCGCGGGCGACGGTCACGGTGGCGCGGCGCGCGGTCCAGTTCGGCCCCGCCGCGTCGCGCACCCCCTCGAGCCGCCACTCGTAGCCGGCGAGGCGCGCGCTCTCGCCGGGCTTCAGGGCGACCAGCGCGTCGGTCGCGAGGCCCATCCCGGCGATGCCGGCGCAGGTCACGCCGAGCCCGGCATGGGCGAGCGCGCCGCCCCAGGCGGCGCGCGGCAGGCCGCGCGCGCGCGCCCAGGCGGCGGCAGGCCGACGGAACAGCGCGATGCGGTCGGCGAGGTCGGCCGCGGCGCCCGCCACCAGCCAGACCGCGGCGGCGAAGCCGAGCGCCGGCCAGACCCGCTCGCCGGCGAGCGCGAGGGCCAGGAGCAGCGCGGCGGCCGCGGCGAGCGCCGCCCACCACAGGCGCTGCAGGACGGGCCACAGCCGTGCCCGCTTCCAGGGCAGCAGCGCGCCGAGCGGCATGGCGAGGATCAGCGGCGCCGCCAGCGGCAGGGTCGCCGCGTTGAAGAAGGGCGGCCCGACCGAGATCTTCACCCCGAGCACCAGGTCCGCGAACATCGGGTAGAGCGTGCCGACCAGCACCACCGCGCAGATCGAGCACAGGAACAGGTTGTTCAGCACCAGCGCGCCCTCGCGCGACAGCGGCGCGAACACCCCGGTCGGCGCCATCGCCGGCGCGCGCCAGGCGAACAGCGCGAAGGCGCCGCCGACGTAGAGCGCGAGCAGGGCGAGGATGAACACGCCCCGCGTCGGGTCGCTGGCGAAGGCGTGCACGCTGTTCAGCACCCCCGAGCGCACGAGGAAGGTGCCGAGCAGCGAGAGGGCGAAGGCGAGCAGCGCCAGCAGCACGGTCCAGACCTTCAGCGCCTCGCGCTTCTCCACCACGATCGCGGAGTGCAGCAGCGCCGTGCCGGCGAGCCAGGGCAGCAGCGAGGCGTTCTCCACCGGGTCCCAGAACCAGTAGCCGCCCCAGCCGAGCTCGTAGTAGGCCCACCAGGAGCCGAGCGCGATGCCGAGGGTGAGGAACGCCCAGGCGGCGAGCGCCCAGGGCCGCACCCAGCGCCCCCAGGCGGCGTCCACGCGGCCCTCGATCAGCGCCGCGACGGCGAAGGCGAAGGTCACCGCGTAGCCGACATAGCCGAGGTAGAGCAGCGGCGGGTGGAGGGCGAGGCCGGGGTCCTGCAGCACCGGGTTGAGCCCCTGCCCGTCCGCCGGCGGCGGCCAGACCCGCGCGAAGGGATTGGAGGTGGCGAGGATGAACAGCAGGAAGCCCACGCCGACCAGCCCCAGCACGGCGAGCACGCGCGCCTGCAGCGCCCCCGGCAGGTCCCGCCCGAAGCCCGCCACCGCGCCGCCGCACAGCGCCAGGATCAGCACCCAGAGGACCATCGAGCCCTCGTGGTTCCCCCAGGTGCCGGTCAGCTTGTAGAGCAGCGGCTTGGCGGAGTGGCTGTTCTGCACCACGCCGAGCACGGTCGTGTCGTTGACCGCGAAGCTCCACAGCAGCGCGGCGAAGGCGGCGGCGACGGCGACCAGCTGCCCGGCGGCGAGCGGCGGGCCGAGCGCGATCAGCCGGGGGTCGCGCCGCTGCGCGCCGAGCAGCGGCACCGCCCCCTGCGCCAGCGCGAGGACGCAGGCGAGCGCGAGGGCGAAGTGGCCGAGCTCCGGGATCATGACGCCCCGCCGCCGCGCGCCGGGGAGCGGAGGGTCGCCCCGCGGGCCGGGAAGCCGCCCATGCCGCTCACCCTCCCGGCCGCGGCGAGAGCGTGTTCCAGCCGCCCGCCGGCGGCGCCGCGCCCTGCGACGGGTCCCAGTGCCCGGCGCGCTTCAGCGCGTCCGCGACCTCGGGCGGCATGTAGGTCTCGTCGTGGCGGGCCAGCACCTCGGAGGCGTGGAACACGCCGTCCGGGCCGAGCCGGCCGAGCGTCACCACGCCCTGCCCCTCGCGGAACAGGTCGGGGAGGATCCCGGCGTAGACGACGCTGATCGCGTGCGCCCCGTCGGTGACGCGGAAGCGCGCGGTGGGGCGGCCGTCGGCGCCGGTCGCGCGCTCGACGCTGCCGGCCTCGACCAGGCCGCCGAGGCGGAAGGCGCGGTCGGCGGGCGGCGGCTTCGCGGCGAGGTCGGAGGGGGAGAGGAAGAACACCAGGTTGTCCCGGAACGCCGCCAGCGTCAGCGCCGTCGCGCTGCCGAGGCCGAGGCCGCACAGCAGGAGGATGGCGAGGCGCCGCCGCTTGCGGGTCATGCCGCGCCGTCCCGCGCCGCGGCGCGCGGGTCGAGCGCCGCCAGCCGCCGCCGCGCCGCGCGGTGCCTGAGCCAGGCGCCGAGGGCGAGCGCGCCGAGGCCGAGCGCCGCCAGCGCGTAGGAGGCCGCCACATGCGCCCAGTGCAGCGTCACGCCGCCATGCCCCTTTCCTCCCGCCGCGCCCGCGCCAGCTCCAGCGCGCGGATGCGGCGTTCCATCACCGCCGCGCGGGTGCGCGCCAGCACCAGCGCGGCGAAGGCCAGCGCGAAGCCGAGCGCGCAGACCAGCAGGGGGTAGAGCATCTCCACGTGCATCGCCGGCGCGCCGAGGCGGGTCACGCTCGCCGGCTGGTGCAGCGTGTTCCACCAGTCCACCGAGAACTTCACGATCGGCAGGTTCACCACGCCGATCAGGGCGAGGATCGCGCCCGCGCGCGCCCCGCGCTCCGGCTCGTCGAAGGCGCGCACCAGCGCGGCGTGGCCGAGCCAGAGGAAGAACAGCACCAGCACCGAGGTCAGCCGCGCGTCCCACACCCACCAGGTCCCCCACATCGGCCTGCCCCAGAGGCTGCCGGTGGCGAGGCAGAGCGCCGTCACCACCGCGCCGACCGGCGAGAGCTCCCGCGCGAGGAGGTCGGCCAGCGGATGCCGCCAGACCAGCGCGGCCGCCGAGGCGAGGGCGAGCGCCAGGTAGCCCCCCATGGCGAGCCAGGCCATCGGCACGTGGACGTACATGATCCGCACCGTCTCGCCCTGCTGCCAGTCCGGCGGCGAGAAGGCGAGAGCCCACGCCACGCCCGCCGCCAGCACGCCGGCCGCGGCCGCCGAGAGCCAGGGCAGCACGCGCCCGCTCGCCCGCAGGAAGCGGCCGGGATTGGCGAAGCGGTGCAGCGACCGCGGCGCCGGCGGCGCCGCGGCGGCGGTTATCGGGGGGGTGGCGTCCACGGCCCCTACCTAGGCTACCCTCGCGCCGGATTGAAGCGCCGGGCGCCGGACGTTACGTGCCGGGACGCACGGGGCCGCCGGGGCGGGGGAGCGGGACGCATGCTGTACGCCATCATCTGCCGGGACCGGGCCGGGGCGGGCGGGACGCGCCCGGCCGCGCGCCCGGCGCATCGCGACCGCAAGCGCCGCGCCGTGGCGGCGCGGGCGATGCCGGGCGCGGCCGGCGCCCCGCCCGGTTCGCCCTTCGCGGTCGGGGCGGCGGACGAGGCCGTCGTCGCCCGGCCCTTGGCCGCATCCGATCCCTGCGCCGCCGGGATCCGGCGCTTCCGCCTCGTCCGCGGGGACGGGGCGCGGGCGGGCTGACGCCGATGCCGCAGGACGCGCGGCGCTACTGGCTGGTGAAGTCCGAGCCGGAGGCCTTCTCCTGGGAGCAGCAGGTGAGGAACGGCGTCGAGCCCTGGACCGGGGTGCGCAACGCCCTCGCCGCCCGGCACCTGCGCGCGATGCGCAAGGGCGACCGCGCCTTCTTCTACCACTCGAACACCGGCAGGGAGATCGTCGGCGTCGTCGAGGTGGTGCGCGAGGCCTATCCCGACCCGACGGACGACACCGGCCGGGGCTGGGTCTGCGTGGACGTGAAGGCGCTGGGGCCGATGCCGAGGCCCGTGACCCTCGCCGCGATCAAGGCGGAGCCGGCTCTCGCCGACCTCGCCCTGGTGCGGCAGCCGCGCCTGTCCGTGATGCCCGTCTCGCCCGACCATTGGCGCATCCTGGCGCGGATGGGCGGATGGGAGGAGGGCGGGTGATGCTGCTCGAGGGGTCCTGCCACTGCGGCGCGGTGCGCTTCCGCGTGGAGTCGGCGCATCCCTATCCCTACCAGCGCTGCTACTGCTCGGTCTGCCGCAAGACCCAGGGCGGGGGCGGCTACGCGATCAACCTCGGCGCCGAGAGCGCGACGCTGCGCGTGACCGGGCGGAAGCACGTCGCGATCTACCACGCGCGGATCCGCGATCCGGAGGATTCGCGCGCCCACACCAGCCCGGCGGAGCGGCATTTCTGCGCCCGCTGCGGCTCGGCGTTGTGGCTCTACGACGAACGCTGGCCGGAGCTGGTGCACCCCTTCGCCTCGGCGATCGACACGCCACTGCCGGTGCCGCCCGAGCGCACGCACGTCATGCTGGAGTTCAAGGCGCCCTGGGTGGAGGTCGAGGCCGGACCGCGCGACCGCCGGCACCGGCGCTACCCCGAGGAGAGCATCGCCGAATGGCACGCCCGGCTGGGCCTGACGCGGGAATGAGCGGCATCGCCGCGGGCGAGCGGGTCCTCTGCCGGCTGGAGGACATCCCGGACGGCGGGGCCAAGGGCTTCCCGCCGGCGCCGGGCGCCTTCACCGGGCTGTTCGCGATCCGCCGCGGGCGGCGGGTCTGGGTCTATGTGAACTCCTGCCCGCATATCGGCCTGCCGCTGGAGCCCGCGCCGGACCGCTTCCTCGACGCGAAGCGGGAGAAGATCGTCTGCTCCGCGCACGGGGCGCGGTTCCGGGTCGAGGACGGGCTCTGCCTCTCCGGCCCCTGCTACAACGAGCACCTCGAGGCGGTGGCGGCGCGGGTGGAGCCGGACGGACGGGTGGTGGTGCCGGAGGACGCGGGGCTGTAGGCGCGCCGCTCAGACGTTGAAGCGGAACAGCATCACGTCGCCGTCGCGCACGACGTACTCCTTGCCCTCGACGCGCATCCTGCCCGCCTCCTTCGCCCCCTGCTCGCCGCCGCAGGCGATGTAGTCCTCGTAGGCGATGGTCTCGGCGGCGATGAAGCCGCGCTCGAAGTCGCCGTGGATGACGCCCGCGGCCTGCGGCGCCCTGGTGCCCTGCGGCACGGTCCAGGCGCGCGTCTCCTTCGGCCCCGCGGTGAAGAAGGTGATCAGGCCGAGCAGCGCGTAGCCGGCGCGGATGACGCGATCCAGCCCGCTGTCCGCGAGCCCGAGCGAGGCGAGGAACTCCCTGCGGTCGGCCTCCGGCATCTGCGCGATCTCGGCCTCGATCGCGGCGGAGACGACGACGGCACCGGCGCCCTCCGCCGCGGCGCGGGCGAGGACCCGGGCGCTGTGCGCGTTGCCGGTCGCCGCGGCGGCCTCCTCCACGTTGCAGACGTAGAGCACCGGCTTGGTGGTCAGGAGCTGCAGCCGCCGCGCCGCCGCCTCCTCGCCCTTCGGCACGGCGGTCCGCGCGGGCCGGCCGGCGCGCAGCGCCGAGAGGATCGGCTCGATCAGCGCGAGCTGCGCGGCCGCCTCCCTGTCGCCGCCGCGGGCGCGCTTGGCGAGGCCGACGACGCGCTTCTCCAGGCTGTCGAGGTCGGCGAGCATCAGCTCGGTCTCGACCGTCTCGGCGTCGCGGATCGGGTCCACGCCGCCCTCGACATGCGTCACGTCGGGGTCCTCGAAGCAGCGCAGCACGTGGATGATCGCGTCCACCTCGCGGATGTTGGCGAGGAACTGGTTGCCGAGGCCCTCGCCCCTGCTCGCGCCGCGCACCAGGCCGGCGATGTCGACGAATTCCAGGCTGGTCGGGACGATCCTGGCCGACTTCGCGACGCGCGCGATCGCCTCGAGCCGCGGGTCGGGCACGGCGACGCGGCCGACGTTCGGCTCGATGGTGCAGAAGGGGTAGTTGGCCGCCTGCGCCGCCGCGGTCTGCGTCAGCGCGTTGAAGAGCGTGGACTTGCCGACGTTCGGCAGGCCGACGATGCCGCAATTGAATCCCATGATGGTCTCGTTCCGATGCGCCGCCGCGTCGCGGCGCCGTTCCTGTCCGCGGGGAGGGGGCCTCCCTCGCCCGTTGTCTGCCGGGCGGATCCGCGCTCCCGGCTGTTCCCGGCCGTCCGCGGTCCGCCCTGGGCCTTCACCCGCCCCGTGCCGCGCCGGGCGGGGCGACGGCCGGCTCGGCCGCGAGCCGCGCCGCCAGCTCCTGCGCCGCCAGGCCCGCCGCGATCCGCGCCGCCGCGTCGTCGCTGCGGAAGGCGAGCGCCGCGGCGCGCAGCAGCGGCGCCACCGCGGCCGGCGCCGCGCCCGCGCGCCGCGCCGCCTCGGCGATCCGGCGCGCCCGCGCCGCCGCGTCGGCCCCGGGCTGCGCCAGCGCCTCGGCCGCCTCGAGCGCCAGGGCGGCGCGCAGCGCGGCCTCGCCGGCCGCGTGCAGCGCCGCGCGCAGCCGCCGCACGTCGCCCGGCGGCTCGCCCGGCGCCGGCGCCGCCGCGCGGCGCAGCGCCGCGGCGGTCTCGGCCAGGGCCCGCGCCCCGCGGACCAGGCCGGCGGCGAGCGCCGCCTCGCCGTTCGCCCAGTCCTCGGGCGAGGGGCCGCCGACGCCGCCGGCGAGCCCGGCCTCCGCCTCCTCCTCGGCGCCGCTCCCGATCACCGCGACGATTCCTCGGCCTGCTGCGTCAGCAGGGCGACGCGCGTCATGAACTCCTCGGGCCGGCGCTGCGCGAGCAGCGGCGCCGCCTCGGCGATGGCGTCGAGCAGCGCCTCGACCCAGGGCGCGTCGGTCCTGGCGAAATTGCCCAGCACGTGGCCCGTCACCAGCTCCTTCCGGCCCGGATGGCCGATGCCGATGCGCACCCGCCAGAAGTCCGGCGTGCCCAGCGCGCGCTTGATGTCGCGCAGCCCGTTGTGGCCCGCCACGCCCCCGCCGCGCTTCACCCGCACCTTGCCCGGCGCCAGGTCGAGCTCGTCGTGGAACACCCAGAGGTCCTCGGGCGGGATCCTGTGGAAGGCGCAGGCCGGCTGCACCGAATCGCCGCTGAGGTTCATATAGGTCATCGGCTTCAGCGCGAGAATGCGCTCGCCGGCGATGGTGCCGTCGGCGACGAGCCCCTTGAAGCGCGACCGCCACGGCCCGAAGCCGTGGCGGCGCGCGATGGCGTCGAGCGCCATGAAGCCGATGTTGTGGCGGTGGCGCGCCTGGGATGGCTCGGGGTTGCCGAGCCCGACCCAGAGCAGCATGGCGGGGGCGGGTCCCTACTTCTTGCCGCCCTTGCCGCCCGCCTTCGCGCCGCCCTTGCCGCCGCCGGGGGCGGAGGTCGCGCCCGCCGCGGGCGCCTTCTGGCGGATCGCCTCGGGCGGCGGCGGCGGCAGGTTCGCGCCGGCCGCGGCCTCGGCCGATTCGGTCGTGGGCGGCGCGATGGTCGCCACCACGAAGTCCCGGTCGGCGATCACCGGCTGGGTGCCGAAATGGTCCCTGATGGCGGACCAGCGCAGCGTGTCGCCGATCTCGGCCGCGCCGAGGTCGATCTCGAACCGCTCCGGCACCGCGTCGGGGTCGGCCTGGACCTCGACCTCGCGGCGGACGAGGTTGAGCACGCCGCCGGCCTTCAGCCCCGGCGAGCTGCCCTCGTTGAGGAACGCCACCGGCACGCGGACGCGGATGCGCTGGCCCGGGGCCAGGCGCTGGAAGTCCACATGGATCGGCCGGTCGGTGACCGGGTGGAACTGCACGTCGCGCATCAGGGCGCGCTCGGTGGCGCCGTCGCGGACGGCGACCTCGAAGAGGTGGCTCTGCCAGCCGCCCTTCTGCAGCTCCTTGATCAGGTCGCGCGGGTCGAGGGCGATCAGCGTCGCCTCCCGCTTGGCGCCGTAGATGACGCCGGGCACCTGCCCGGCCCGCCGGGTCGCGCGCGCCGCCCCCTTGCCGGCCCGCTCGCGCGCCACGGCCTCGATCCGGATCGTCTGGACCATGGCCCGTCCGTGCTCCTCGCGAGGTTGAGTGTGTCGGGAAACGAATGGCGCCGGCCTCCAGGGGTGCCGGCGCGAAGGGGGCGGATAGCCGATCGGGGCGGGCGGCGCAACCGCGCGCCGGGCCGGCAGCCGCCGGCCGCGCGGGGGAGGGGGCGCCGCCCCCGCCGCTACTGCGCCGTCTCCGGCGCCAGTTCCGCCGGGGTGATCCGCCACGCGGCCGCGCCCGGCGGCGGCGGCTCGATCCACAGCGGCAGGGCGTTGGGCGTGCGGACGTTGGGCTGCATGCCCATCACCTGCCGCAGCGCGCGGAACAGCGCCCCGTGCGCGACCACCAGCACCGGCCCGGGCCGCGCGATCGCGCGGTTGACCGCGGCGGCGGCGCGGGCGCGGAGCTCGGCGAAGGTCTCCGCGCCCTCGGGCGTGTAGGCGCCGGCGATCCAGTCGTCGTACCAGTCGCCCATCGGCTGGCCTTCCTGCGCGCCGAAGCGGACCTCGCGGAGGTCCTCCTCGATCGCGACCGGAAGCCTCAGCGCCTCGCCGACGATCTCGGCCGTGTGCCGCGCGCGCTCGAGCGGCGAGGAGACGATGGCGGCGACGCCCCTGCCGAGGAGGGTCAGCGCCGCGCGCCGCGCCTGGGCGACGCCCACGGCGTTGAGCGGGATGTCGGTGCTGCCCTGGGACAGGCCGCGCGCGTTCCAGTCGGTCTCGCCGTGGCGGAGGAACCAGAAGGCGACGGGGTCGAGGCGCTCTGCCGCCATGCCGCTCAGCCCAGCCCCTCGGCCTGCAGCGTGCGCTGCACGGCGGGCCGCGCCCGCATGCGCGCGTAGTGCGCGGCGACGTTGGGCGGCAGCGGCTTCCCCAGCCGCTCCGCCCACCAGAAGCAGCAGTAGAACAGCGCCGAGTCGGCGATGGAGAAGCGGCCGAGCAGGTACTCCCTGCCCTCGAGCGCCTTGTCCATCAGCGCGAGGCCGCGGCTGAAGATCTCCTCGCCGCGCGCCCGCACGGCCGGGTGGTCGGCCTCGTTGGGCGAGAAATTCGCCGGGCGGAAGATGCGCGAGAAGCCCTGCATGTGCATCGTCGCCACGCAGTAGTCGATGAACTCCAGCGCGCGGGCCTGCGCCTCCGGGTCGTCCGGCAGCAGCTTCGCCTCGGGGTTGGTGCGGGCGAGCCAGAAGGCGATCGCCGGGTACTCGGTCAGCACCGAGCCGTCGTCGCGCACCAGGGTGGGCACCTTGGACTTCGGGTTGATCGCCACGAACTCGGGCCTGAACTGCGCGCCCTCGCGCGTGTTGGTCAGCACCGTCTCGTACGGCTTGCCGATCTCCTCGAGCAGCAGGTGGATGCCGATCGAGCAGGCGCCGGGCGAGTAGTAGAGCTTCATGCGTTCCTCTCCCCAGGGCGTCGTCGCGCCCGCGGGCCGCCCGCCTGGCGGCGGCGCGGGCGCGGGCCGGGGACCAAGGCTAGCAGAACAGGGAGGAGACGGAACTCTCCTCCGAGATCCGCCGCATCGCCTCGGCCATCAGGGGCGCGATGGTGAGCTGGCGGACGTTCTTCGAGACCCGCACCGCCTCGGTCGCGGCGATGCTGTCGGTCACGGTCATCATCTCGATCGGCGCGGCGCCGATGCGCGCCACGGCGCCGCCCGAGAAGACGCCGTGCGTGACGTAGACGCTGACGGAGCGCGCGCCGTTCCTGAGCAGCGCCTCCGCCGCGTTGCAGAGCGTGCCGCCGGAGTCCACGATGTCGTCCACGAGGATGCAGTCGCGCCCCTCGACCTCGCCGATCACGTTCATCACCTCGGAGACGCCGGCGCGCGGGCGGCGCTTGTCGATGATGGCGAGGTCCACGTTGAGCCGGGCCGCGATGGCGCGCGCGCGCACCACGCCGCCGACGTCGGGCGAGACGACCATCAGCTCGCGCCCGGCGTAGCGCTGCTGGATGTCGCGCGCGAAGAGGGGGGCGGCGAACAGGTTGTCCACCGGGATGTCGAAGAAGCCCTGGATCTGCGCCGCGTGCAGGTCCATGGTCAGCACGCGGTTGGCGCCGGCCGCGGTGATCAGGTTGGCGACGAGCTTGGCGCTGATCGGCGTGCGCGGCCCGCTCTTCCGGTCCTGCCGCGCGTAGCCGAAATAGGGGATCACCGCCGTCACGCGCCGCGCCGAGCCGCGCTTGAGCGCGTCGAGCGTGATCAGCAGCTCCATCAGGTTGTCGTTGGCCGGGTAGGAGGTGGACTGGATGACGAAGACGTCCTCGCCGCGGACGTTCTCGTGGATCTCGACGAACACCTCCATGTCCGCGAAGCGGCGGATGGAGGCGTTGGTCAGCGGCAGGTTGAGGGCCGCGGCCACCGCCTCGGCCAGCGGGCGGTTGGAGTTGCAGGCGACGATCTTCATCCGCGGGGACACTCCGGGCGCCGTCCGGGCGGCGGGCGGCGGGTGTCTAGCAATGCGGCCGAATCGTGTAAATCGCGCAGTCGCTTGCGGCGGCGTCCCGACCCCGCTCAGCGCAGGCGCGGCGGCGCCGGCGGGTCCGCCGGCGGTCGCGCCTGCGGGGCGGCGGAGGCCGGCGATGCGGCGGGGGCCGGCCCCGGCAGGCCGCCGGCATTGCGGATCACGTCGCGCACGCCGCCCGAGGCCTCCTGCGCCACCACGTAGGCGACGTCGCCCCACAGGCCGTCCAGCGAACCCCGCGGCACCTCGTTGAGCTGCAGGACGCGGCCGAGCTCCTGGCCGTCGCGGCGCGTGACGATCCACTGGACCTCGACGCGCTGCACCGCGGGGCTCGCGCCCGGCGCCATCGCCACCACGCCCTCCACGCCGAACTCCGCGCGGTCGGCGCCGTCCTGCACGAGGAAGCCGCGGCCGGCGAGGAACTCGCGCATGCGCGCGGTGAGCGCCGTGTTGCCGTCGCCCGGCGCGCCGCGCACCGGCATCAGGCGGAGCCGCGGCGGGCCGGCGGCGAGCGCCGCCGGGTCGGTCGCCTTGCGCGCCGCCTCCACCCGCACGACGATCTCGGCGATGCCCGGCGCCGCCGCGCGCGCGGCGGCGCGCAGCGCCTCGGCGTCGCCCTCCGCCCAGGCGCGCAGCGGCACCGGGGCGCCGGTGACGGCGCCGAGTTCCGTCCCGTCGGCGTCGGCCAGGGCGAAGCGCGGCACCACGGCGCGCGCGCCGCCCTCGCGCCGCGCCTCGACGCGGAGGCGCCAGTCGAGCGGCAGCGGCTCGGTCGCGGCGGCCGGGATCTCGGCCGCGCGCAGCGCCTCGGCGAGGGCTTCCGCGAGCAGGTCGGCGGAGTCGGCGGCGAGCAGCGCCTCCGTCGGGCTCGGCACCGCGATGCGCAGCGCGGGCGGCGCGGCGAGCTGCGCGCCCAGCGCGCCGGGCCGGCCGCGGAAGGGCTGCGGCAGGTCGCCGCAGGCCGCCAGGGCGAGCGGCGCCAGCAGCGCCAGCAGCGGCGCGCGCCGGCGCCGCGGGGCGCGCCGGTCAGATCGCCAGGACACAGGAGACCAGCAGCGTCAGCAGGATCATCACGAGGAACATCACCAGGTAGGGCATCGGCTGCGGCCCCTCACGCCGGCGCCAGGGCGATCGCCGAGAGCTGGTGCCCGATCGGCCCGCCGCCCGCGAGCATGCTGCGCCGGTGCGAGAAGAAGCGCGCCTCGTCGGCGAGGGTGTCGGCGGCGAGCGTCTCGACGGCGCGCAGACCGGCGGCGGCGAGGCGCGCGGCGCAGTAGCCGGGCAGGTCGAACTGCCAGCGCCCCTCGCGCCGGCCGGGGGCGAAGAAGCGCGCGTCCGCGGCATCGCGCGCGAGCACCGCCTCGCGCAGGTCGGGGCCGACCTCGTAGCTCGGCTGGCGGATGCAGGGGCCGATCGCCGCGGCGATGCGGGCGCGGACGGCGCCGAGGCGCTCCATCGCCGCCACCGTCGCCTCGAGCACGCCGAGCACGGCGCCGCGCCAGCCGGCATGGGCGGCGCCGACCACGCCGGCCGCGGCGTCGGCGAGCAGCACCGGGGCGCAGTCGGCGGTGACGACGCCGAGGGCGACGCCCGGCCGGTCGGTCACCAGCGCGTCGGCCTGCGGGCGGTCGTCCTCGCCCCAGGCGCCGGGCGCCGCCACCGTGATGGCCGCGGCGCCGTGCACCTGGTGCAGGCCGAGCAGCGCGGCGGGCGGCAGGCCGAGCGCGTCCATCGCCCGCGCCCGGTTCCGTCGCACCGACTCGCGGTCGTCCCTGCCGTTGAGCGAGCAGTTGAGCGTGGCGAAGGGCCCGCCGGAGACGCCGCCGCGCCGGGTGAAGAAGCCGTGGCGCAGCCCGGCGAGCGAATCGGCGGCGAGGAATTCGGCGGCGCTCATGCGGTCTCGAATCCGGGCGGGGCGGGGAGGCCCGGATGGCACAGGCAGAGCGCCTTGAACAGCCGCCCCATGCCCTCCGGCGCCATCAGCCGGTGCGCGGCGGAAAGCTGCGCGGCGGCCTGCGCCGGCCGCGCCGCGGCGAGCATGGCGGCGCGGCTGGCGAGGCCGAGGCGCTGCAGGAACACCCCCTGCGGCAGCGGCCCGTGCACCGCGGCGCCGGCGGCGCGCGCGGCGGCGGCGAGGGCGGCGAAGTCCACATGGGCGGTGAGGTCGGCGCTGCCCGGCTCCGCCAGGGGATCGGCGCGGGCGTGGGCGCGCACGGCCTGGAGGCTGTCGCCGAAACCGCCCTCGGCCGGGCCGTAGTCGAGGATCAGCGCCGCGCCCCCCTGCGCGGCGAGGCGCGCGCCGAGCGCGGCGGCCAGCGCGCGGGCGGCCTCGTTCACCTCGAGGACGGCGCCCTCCGGCGCCTCGGGCGGCAGGGGCGGGGCGTCCTCGCCCGGCGGCAGTTCGAGGAAGGCGCCGTCGGCGACCCAGCGCTCGCGCCATGCCGCGCCGCGGCGGACGAACTGGCGGACCGGCAGGGCGTCGAGGAACTCGTTGGCGAGGAGGAGGGCGGGGCCCGGCGGCAGCGCGGCGGGGTCGTCGTGCCAGGCGGCGACCGCATCGCCGAGCCGCGCCCGCTGCGCCGCCCGCAGCCGCGGCGAGGCCTCGACCAGGTGGACTCGCACGGCGCGGCGGAAGGGCTGCGCCACCTCGGCCGCGGCGCGCAGGGCGTCGGCCATCAGCGTCCCGCGCCCGGGGCCGAGCTCGACCAGCAGCACCGGATCGGGGCGGCCCATCAGCGCCCAGGTGACGGCGGCCCAGAGGCCGAGGCACTCGCCGAAGGCCTGGCTGATCTCCGGCGCGGTGGTGAAGTCGCCGGCGGCGCCGAAGGGATCGCGCGCCGCGTAGTAGGCGGCGGCGGCGCGGGCCATGAAGCGGTCGAGGCGCTCGGCGGCCGGCGGCGCCGGGGGGACGGGGGAGGTCATCGGCCGCTGGATAGCAGGACCTGGCGGAAGCCCGATGGCCGCCGGCGCCACCCCGCGGTTCCGGCAGCCGAGCGGCGCGGCTGGCCGCTCCGCGCGGCCCGTGCTAGCGCTCGCCGCCCTTCCTCGCCGCAGACGGAGCCCGAGTCCGCCCATGTCCGATGCTTCCTCCCCGGTTCCGCCATCTCCGGGCGGCAACGGCGCCGCCGGCGACCCCGCGGCCGGCGCGCCGCAGCCGCCGGGCCCGCTGGTGCTCAACCTGCAGTACACCAAGGACCTCTCCTTCGAGGTGCCCGGGGCGCCGGAGATCTTCATCACGCTGCGCGAGCAGCCGCGCATCGACATCGCCCTCGACGTGCAGGCGCGGCCGCTGGAGCAGCCCGGCGTCTACGAGGTCTCGCTGCAGATCCGCTGCGACGCCCGGGCGGGCGAGCGGACCGCCTTCATCGCCGAGCTCGTCTATTGCGGCATCTTCACCATCACCATCGAGCCGAACCTGCTCGAGCCCGTGCTGCTGGTCGAGTGCCCGCGCCTGCTCTTCCCCTTCGCGCGCAACATCCTCGCCGACGTGACGCGCGACGGCGGGTTCCCGCCGGTGCTGCTCGCGCCGATCGACTTCGTGGCGCTGTGGCAGAGCCGCCGCGGCGGGGCGCAGGCGCCGGAGGGCCAGGCGCCGGTCGGGCTCGCCTGAGGGCGGCCCGTCCGCGCCCGGAGCGCGCCTTGACCGCCGGCGCGCGAGGCTCATCTGCCAGTCCGATGGACCAGCCCATCCCCCGCCGCCGGCTCGCGATCGTGCTGTTCAACCTCGGCGGCCCCGATTCGCCGGAGGCGGTGCGGCCGTTCCTGGTGAACCTGTTCACCGATCCCGCGATCCTGCGCGTGCCGGGCTTCGTGCGCCCCTGGCTCGGCCGGCTGATCGCCTGGCGGCGCACCAGGCCGGCGCGGGAGAACTACGCGGTGCTCGGCGGCCGGTCGCCGCTGCTCGAGCTGACCGAACGGCAGGCGCGCGCGCTCGAGGCGGCGCTCGCGGAGGAGGCGGGCGTCGAGGCGAAGTGCTTCGTCGCCATGCGCTACTGGCACCCGATGAGCGACGCGGCGGCACAGGCCGTGAAGGCCTGGGCGCCGGACGAGATCCTGCTGCTGCCGCTCTATCCGCAGTATTCCACCACCACGACCGGCTCCTCGGTCGCGGCCTGGGCGGAGGCGGCGGGGCGCGCCGGGCTCGGCGGCGTGCCGACGACGACGCTGTGCTGCTGGCACTCCGACCCCGCCTTCGTGCGGGCCACCGCCGCGATCCTTCGCCGCGCCCATGACGAGGCGCGCGCGGCGCTGCCGGCGGAGGTCCCGCTGCGGGTGCTGTTCTCCGCGCACGGCCTGCCGGAGGGCATCGTGCGCGCCGGCGATCCCTACCAGTGGCAGGTGGAGCGCAGCGTCGCCGCGGTGCGCGCGGCGCTCGGCATCCCCGGCCTCGACCACGCCATCTGCTACCAGTCGCGGGTGACGCCGCAGAGGTGGATCGGCCCCTCGACCGAGGAGGAGATCGGGCGCGCCGCGCGCGAGGGCGTCGCCGTGCTGGTCTGCCCGATCGCCTTCGTCTCCGAGCACTCCGAGACCCTGGTCGAGCTGGACGTCGAGTACCGCCACCTCGCCGAGCGGCTCGGCGTGCCGGGCTATTTCCGGGCCCCGGCGCAGAACGCCGACGCCGCCTTCGTCGCCGCGCTGGCCGGGCTGGTGCGCCGGGCGCGGGCGAGCGGGCGGGCGCTCTGCAGCTTCGCCGGCGCGCGGCAGTGCCCGCGGCCGCACACTGCCTGCCCGCACGGCCTTGCCGGGGCCGGCGCCGTGCGCGCCGCCGCCCCGGCGACCGGATGATGGAGGGACCCATGGCCTCGAAGATCACCCGTCGGACCGCCGCCGCGACGCTCGCCGCTGCTGCCGCCGCGCCTCTGGCGCCGTCGCGCGCCGCCCGGCCCGGCGCGGCGGAGGCCGTGCTCTACCGCGACGCGAACTGCGGCTGCTGCGGGGACTACGCGGACCACCTGCGCGCGCGCGGCCACGCCGTGCGCGTGGTGGCGACCGACGACCTCGCGCGGATCAAGCGCGAGCACGGCGTGCCGGAGGCGCTGGGGAGCTGCCATACGACGCTGGTCGGCGGCTACGTGGTCGAGGGCCACGTGCCGGTCGGCGTCGTGGAGCGGCTGCTCGTCGAGCGCCCGGCGATCCGGGGCATCGCGCTGCCCGGCATGCCGCTCGGCTCCCCCGGCATGCCCGGCCCGAAGTCGGAACCCTTCGTCATCTACGCCCTGCCACGGCGGGCGGTCGGACAGCCCACGATCTATGCCGTCGAGTAGCGGCCGGCCGCCGGGGGCGGGGAGCGGCGCCGCACCGTGAGCGCGTCCCGCCGCCGCCCACGCCCCGCCGCGGTGCTGTTCGACTGCGACGGCGTGCTCGCCGACAGCGAGGGCCTGGTGAACCGCATCGTCGCCGAGGCGCTCACCGCCCGCGGCTGGCGCATGACCGGCGAGCAGGCGCGCGAGACCTTCCTCGGCATGGCGCTGCCGGACATGGTGCCGGTGATCGAGGCCCGCACCGGCCCCCTGCCGCCGCGCTGGGGCCGCGAGCTGTCGGAACGCATCGCCCGCGCCCTGCGGGAGGAGGTGGAGCCGATCCCCGGCGCCGCCGCCGCCGTGCGCGCGGTGGCGGCGGCGGGCATCCCGGTCGCCTGCGCCTCCAACTCGGCGCGGCTCGAGCTCGTGGCGAAGCTCGAGCGGCTCGGCCTCGCCGCGCTGTTCGGCCCGCGGCGCATGCTGAGCTTCGAGGAGGTGCCGCGGCCCAAGCCCGCGGGCGACCTCTACCGCGCGGCGGCCGCGGCCTGCGGCGCCGACCCCGCGGACTGCGTGGTGGTGGAGGACAGCCTGCTCGGCGTGCGCGCGGGGCTGGCGGCGGGATGCCGCGTGCTCGGCTTCGTGCGCGAGACGGAGGCCGCGATCCTCGCCGGGCTCGGGGCGGAGCCGTTCTTCGCGATGGAGGCCCTGCCGGGGCTGCTCGGCCTCGGCTCGCCGGAGGGGCGGTCGGACTGCTAGCGTCACGAACGCTGCCGCGAGGGGGATCGCCGATGCCGTTGCCGCGACGCGCCGTGATGCCGGACATGCCGCAGGCCGCCGCCATGCGCAGGAGGATGGCCGCCCGCCGCCGGCCCCCGCACGGCCCGGCAGGGGGGGCGGCATGACGATCGAGGCGCTCGGCCCCTGGTATGCCTGGGTCAAGGCGGCGCACCTGATCTCGGTGGTCGCCTGGATGGCGGGGCTTTTCTACCTGCCGCGGCTGTTCGTCTACCACAGCGGGACGGCGCCGGGCTCCGAGGCGTCGGAGCTGTTCAAGGTGATGGAGCGCCGGCTGCTGCGCGGCATAATGAACCCGGCGATGATCGCGGCCTGGGCGTTCGGGCTGGCGCTGGTGCTGACCCCGGGGGTGGTGGACTGGCGGGCCGGGTGGTGGCACGCGAAGATGACGGGCTTTATCGCCCTCACGGTGTTCCACCACCATCTCGGCTACGCCCGGAAGGACCTGCTCGCGGACGAGCGGCGGCACTCCGCGCGCTACTGGCGCTGGATGAACGAGGTGCCGACCCTGGCGCTGGTGCTGATCGTCGTGATGGTGATCGTCAAGCCGTTCTGACGCGGCGGTAGCGCCCCGTGGGCGGGGCGACGTCGGCAGCGGCGAGCGGCAGCAGCCCGGGCGCACAACCCCTTGAAACCGCGGCAAGGATCACAACCTTCGGGTTGACGGAAAATCCCGCCCCGCATAGGGTTGCGAGGCTTTCCGGCAGCGGCGCAGGCGGAGGAACCGCCGATCCGCGCCGCTAGCCTTCCCTCCTCCTCCTCGGGACATCGCCGGACCTTGCCCCGCCCCGGCGGGGCGCATCCGGCGGAACGACGGGGGCCGGTCGCGCCTTTCCTGGCCATTGCCGGGACGGGCGCGCGGGCCGATCGGTCGCAGCCAGGGTCCCGATCCAGCCCATCTCTGCCGGACGCGTCCAAGCCATGCACCTCTCAGAACTCAAGGCCAAGAGCCCCTCCGACCTCCTCTCCTTCGCCGAGGACCTGCAGATCGAGAACGCGTCCAGCCTGCGCAAGCAGGACATGATGTTCGCGATCCTGAAGCAGCTGGCGGAGAACGAGCAGCCGATCCACGGCGACGGCACGCTCGAGATCCTGCCCGACGGCTTCGGCTTCCTGCGCTCGCCGCAGGCGAACTACCTGCCCGGGCCGGACGACATCTACGTCTCGCCGGCGCAGGTGCGGCGCTTCGGGCTGCGCACCGGCGACACGGTGGAAGGCCAGATCCGCGCCCCGAAGGACGGCGAGCGCTACTTCGCCCTGCTCAAGGTCACCTCGGTGAACTTCGAGCCGCCCGAGGCGCTCAAGCACCGCATCACCTTCGACAACCTGACCCCGCTCTACCCGACCCGCCGGCTGCGGATGGAGCATCCGGAGTTCGAGTCGGTCGCCAAGGGCCCGCAGAAGGACTACACGCCGCGGGTGATCGACCTGATCGCGCCGATCGGCATGGGCCAGCGCGCGCTGATCGTGGCGCCGCCGCGCACCGGCAAGACGGTGATGCTGCAGAACATCGCCAAGTCCATCACCGCCAACCACCCCGACGTCTTCCTCATCGTGCTGCTGATCGACGAGCGGCCGGAGGAGGTGACGGACATGGCGCGCACCGTGCGCGGCGAGGTGATCGCCTCGACCTTCGACGAGCCGGCGACGCGCCACGTGCAGGTGACCGAGATGGTGCTCGAGAAGGCCAAGCGCCTGGTCGAGCACAAGCGCGACGTGGTGATCCTGCTCGACTCGATCACCCGGCTCGGCCGCGCCTACAACAGCGTCGTGCCCTCCTCGGGCAAGGTGCTGACCGGTGGCGTGGACGCCAACGCGCTGCAGCGGCCGAAGCGCTTCTTCGGCGCCGCGCGCAACATCGAGGAAGGCGGCAGCCTCACCATCATCGCCACCGCGCTGATCGACACCGGCAGCCGCATGGACGAGGTGATCTTCGAGGAGTTCAAGGGCACCGGCAACTGCGAGATCGTCCTCGACCGCAAGCTCTCCGACAAGCGCGTCTTCCCGGCGATCGACATCACCAAGAGCGGCACCCGCAAGGAGGAGCTGCTGGTGGACCGCGCGACGCTATCGAAGATGTGGGTGCTGCGCCGCATCCTGAACCCGATGGGCACGATGGACGCGATGGAGTTCCTGCTCGACAAGCTGAAGTACAGCAAGACCAACCAGGACTTCTTCGACGCCATGAACACCTGATCCGCCGCGCCGGGGCGGCGCGGTGGCCTCGCCCCGGCCGGCGCGGGCGCAGGCCTCGATGTGCCCGCGACGGTTGCGGGGACGGCGCGGGACTCGCTTCCGCGTTGAGCGGCGATGGAGATATGGTATTCAGGCCTCGCCGGGGCCGTTCATGTCGCGGTCCCGATTCGGGGAGAAGCCAGTCCTGATGATCCGCAAGACCACCGCCCTGCTGCTGGCCGGCGTCGCCCTGGCCGGCGCTGCCGGTTGCACCAATCCCTACGACCCGGGCCAGCGGGCGCTGGGCGGTGCCGGCATCGGCGCGCTCGGCGGGGCGGCGATCGGCGGGCTCGCGGGCGGCGGGCGCGGCGCCGCCGCGGGGGCGCTGATCGGCGGCATTGGCGGCGCCGCGGTCGGCGCGGCCACCACCCCGTCGCCGCCGCCGCCGGCCACGTCCTATTACGGGGCGCCGCCGCCGGCCTACGGTTCGGCCTATGCCCCCGCCTACGGCCCGCCGCCGGGCTATTACTACCGGTACTGACGCCCGCCGCTCCTCCGCGACGGGCGGCATCGCCGCCCGGAGCCGAGGGAGGGGAGACGATGGAGGCCCCGAGGGACCATGTCGCGGCGCTGCTCTGCGCCGAGGTCTTCGCCGCGCGGGTGCACGGCACCCACCGTCGCAAGGGCGCCGCCGAGGAGCCCCACGTCAACCGCGTGCTGGAGGTGGCGGAGATCCTCGCCGCGCACGGCGCGCCGCCCGAGGCGCAGATCGCCGCCCTGCTCCACGACACGGTGGAGGACAGCGGCGACGACCCGCAGCCGGTGGCGCTCGACCGCCTCGCCGCCGAGTTCGGCGAGCGGGTCGCGGCCATCGTCGCCGAGGTCGCGGACGACAAGTCGCTGCCGAAGGAGACGCGCAAGGCGCTGCAGATCCGCCACGCCAACGGCCGATCCGACGCGGCGAAGCAGATCAAGCTCGCCGACAAGATCTCCAACCTGCGCGCCATCACGGCGAGCCCGCCGCGCGGCTGGGACCACGCCCGTCGCCTCGAGTAAGTCGGCCGGGCCGGCCGCGTCGCGGCCGGGCTCGAGGGCGTCAACCCGGCGCTGGATGCGCTGTTCGACGCCGCCTACCGCGAGGCCTGCGCGCGCCTCGCCGCCGAGGCCTGAGCACGGCGAGGCGACGGCGCTGCGGCTCCCGCGGGGGGCGCCGATGCCGCGGTCGAGGCGCCGCGACCCCTTGCGGTGCGGCACGGCGCGGGCAAGTTGCATATCCGCCTGCCCGCTCCATCCCGGAGCGGCGTGGTGCCGAAGGCGCAGCGACCGACCATGATTCCCACCGCCTCTCGCCCCGCCGGGCCGGCGACGACGACCGCCCCGACATCCGCAGCGGAGGGCGCCGCGCTGGCGGCCGCGGGCGGCACGACGCAATGGCTGGCGCGCTTCCCCCTCTTCGCGGAGGCCGACCGCGCCGCGCTTGCCCGCGCCGCGGCCGCGGCGCGCTGGATCGAGGTCGAGCCCGACCAGATGGTGCTCGACTTCGACCACGCCTGCACGGACCTGTTCCTCGTGGACCGCGGCGCGCTGCGCGTGCTGCTGCGCGCCGCGGGCGGGCGCGAGGCGATCCTCGACGAGATCGGGCCCGGGGCGTTCTTCGGCGAGATGGCAGCGATCGGCGGCGCCGCCGCCCCGCCGGCGGCGGGGGTGCGGGCGCTGCTGCGGTCGCGGCTCTGCGTGCTGCCGGCGGAGGCCTTCCTCGCCGTCCTCGCCGCCTCGCCGGCCGTGGCGCTGCGTCTGCTGCGGCTGTTCACCGCGCGGGTGCGGGCGCAGAACGCGCGGCTGCTGGAGCGCTCGGCGCTGCCGGTGCGCCACCGGCTCTACGCCGAGCTGCTGCGGCTGTCGCGGCCGGCGCCGGGGAACCCGGAGCGGATCGTGGTCAGCCCGCCGCCGGCGCGGCGCGACCTCGCGGCGCGGATCGGCGCGCGGCGCGAGGCGGTGTCGCGGGAGCTGGCCGACCTCGCGCGGCGCGGGCTGGTGGAGGTCGGCCGCCGCGCCCTGGTGCTGCGCGACCCCTTGGCGCTGCGCCAGGCGGTCGAGGCGGCGCTGGCCGAGGCGCGGGCCGGGGGGTAGCGGATCGTCCCCCGGCGCGGCGAGGGCGCACCGCTCAGGGGATCAGGACGGTGCTGCCGGTCGTCTTGCGGCCCTCGAGCGCCGCGTGCGCAGCCGCCGCGTCCTTCAGCGGGAAGGTCTGGTTGACGCGGATCTTCACCGCGCCGCTCCGCACCACCTCGAACAGGTCGTTCGCGGTCGCCAGCAGGTCGGCGCGCGAGGCGGTGTAGGTGTTCAGCGTCGGCCGCGTCAGGTAGAGCGAACCCTTGGCCGCGAGGATGCCGAGATCGGGGATGGAGACGGGGCCGGAGGCGTTGCCGTAGCTGACCATCAGGCCGAGCGGGCGCAGGCAGTCGAGCGAGGCGATGAAGGTGTCGCGCCCGACGCTGTCGTAGACCACGGGCAGCATCGCCCCGCCGGTGATCTCCTTCACCCGCTGCGGCAGGTTCTCGCCGGCGAGGACGACGTGGTCGGCGCCGTGCGCCTTGGCGAGCTCCGCCTTCTGCGGGGTGCTGACCACGCCGATCACCGTCGCGCCGAGATGCTTCGCCCACTGGCAGAGGATGAGTCCCACGCCCCCCGCCGCGGCGTGCACCAGGATCGTGTCGCCCTTCTGCACCTTGTAGGTCCGGCGCAGCAGGTACTGGGCGGTCATGCCCTGGAGCATCATTGCCGCGGCCTGGGTGAAGTCGATGTCGTCCGGCAGCTTCACCAAGCGGTCGGCCGGGACGCAGCGCGCCTCGGCATAGGCGCCGAGCGCGCCGGCATAGGCGACACGGTCGCCCGGCTTGAGGTCGGTGACGCCCTCGCCGACAGCCTCCACCACGCCGGCGCCCTCCATGCCGATCGTCACCGGGAGGGAGGGGACCTTGTAGAGCCCGGTGCGGAAGTAGACGTCGATGAAGTTGAGTCCCACCGCCTTGTGGCGGACGCGCACCTCGCCCGGCTTGGGGTCGGGCAGCGGCACCTCCTCCCAAACGAGCTTGTCAGGGCCGCCGTGCTCGTGGATGCGGATGGCGTGGTTCATGAGGGGCTCGTCCGTCCCTGGGGTTCGGACCATGGGGCGCCCGCGCGGCGGAGCGCGCGGTGCTCGAGGTCCAGGAGATAACGCTTCGTAGCCGGGCCCTCGCCGCCCGAATAGCCGCCGAGCGCGCCGTTCGCCGCGACGACGCGATGGCAGGGGATGAGGATGGGGATCGGATTGGCGCCGCAGGCCTGTCCGACGGCGCGCGGCGCGCTGCCGAGGAGGCGGGCGAGCTCGGCGTAGGTCCGGGTCTCGGCGGGCGGGATGGCGCGCATCGCGGCCCAGACGCGGCGCCGGAAAGGGGTGCCGCCCGGATCCAGGGGCAGATCGAAGCCGGCGCGGCGGCCATCGAAGTAGTCGTGCAGCTGCTCGACGGCACGACACAGCAGGGGCGTCGACTCCTGGTCGCGGCCGCGGCCCCAGTCGAGCGCGACGATCGCCCCGTCCTCCTCGGTCAGGGTCAGCTCGCCGCAGGGGGTGTAAAGCGAGAACTGGGGCATGGCGACGAAGGGGCGCGGATGCACCGTTGCAACGAGGCCGTCAAGCGGTTGTCGCGACCTCGTCACCAAGGGGCGCGGCTCGGCGGGCGAGGGCGCGGCGCAGCGTCGTCGGATCGGTGGCCGGGAGCGAGCAGGTGCCGGCGCGGCAGACATAGGCGGCCGGCCGGCCGCCGACCGGTCCCTTGCCGTGCGCCGGGTGTCCGGCGGGGAGGGCCGACGGGTCCGGCGCGCGCAGCACGGCCAGGGCCGGATCGGGATGGGCGAGCGCGGTGCGCGCCAGGGCCTGGGCCGTGCCGTGCCCGGGATCGCCGGCGACGACGACGGTCGCGCCCTCCGCCAGCAGGTCGGCGGCGGCGAGGAGGGTCGGCATCGCGGCGATTCCCTCATGGCCGGCAAAGGCGCCGATGGTCCGCTCCGCCGCCTTCCGCCAGCGATCGTCGCCGGTCAGGAGGAACAGCCTGGCCTGGACCTCGGCCATCAGACCGTTCCCCGAGGGGGTGGCGTTGTCGACGGCGCTGCGGCCGCGGATCAGGACGTCGGTCGCATCGGCGGCGGAGGCGTAGTAGCCGCCCTCCGGAGCGGCGAAGTACCGGTCGGCGATTCCCGCCCAGGTGGCGGCACGCTCCAGATAGGTTCGGTCGCCCGTCGTGTCATGGAGGGCCAGGGCGGCGCGCGCCATCGCCGCATGGTCCTCGAGCAGGCCGGCGGCTCCGGCACGGCCCGCCCGCCAGGCATGCAGCAGGCGGCCGTCGGGGGCGCACATCGTCTCGGAGACGAATTGGAAGGCGCGGCGCGCATGAGCGAGCCAGTCCGGCCGGTCGAACACCGCCGCCGCGCGGGCGAGGGCGGCGACGACAAGGCCATTCCAGTCCGCCAGCACTTTGTCGTCGCGTCCGGGGGGCACGCGGCTGGCGCGGGCCTCGAAGAGGATGCGGCGGCAGCGAGCGAGGATCGCCTCGGCATCATCGGACAGCCGCTGCGGGTGCCGGCGGCGGTTGAGAATGGTCTTGCCCTCCCAGTTTCCCTGCGCGGTGACGTCGTAGGTGGCCTTGAAGAGCGCCACCTCCTCGGGCGGGAGCAGCGCGTCCACCTCTGCCTCGGTCCAGACGTAGAACCTTCCTTCCTCGCCCTCGCTGTCGGCATCGAGACTCGATGCGTAGGCGCCGCCGGCGGTCAGCATCTCGCGCTCGAGCCAACCGACCGTCTCCGCCGCGCGCGCGGCGTAGAGGGGGGCGGGGGCGCCGGCGTGGGCGAGCGCGAGCAGTTCAAGGATCTGGGCGTTGTCGTACAGCATCTTCTCGAAGTGGGGAACAAGCCAGATGGCATCCACGCTGTAGCGGGCGTAGCCGCCGCCGAGATGGTCGTAGATGCCGCCCTGGCTCATGCGCCGGAGCAGCAGGTGCACGACCTCCGCGCAGGCGGGTTGATCGAGGCGGTGATGCATCTGCCAGAGGAAGCGGAAGATCGGCGGATTGGGGAATTTCGGCGCCCCGACAAGGCCGCCCTCGCGTGCGTCGGTCGCACGCACCAGGCCGAGCGCGACGCGGTTGAAGGTGGCCTCGATGGGGAGCGGGCCGGGCGTGGCCGCTGCCATCCGCGTCAATGCCCCCTTCAGCGCGGCGACGTTCTGCGCGACCTTGCCGCCTTCCTTGCGATAGGCCTCGGCCACACCGAGCAGCACTTGGCGGAAGGAGGGCCGGCCCCAGCGCGGCTCCGGCGGGAAGTAGGTGCCGCCCCAGAAGGGCTCGGCCTCGGGCGTGAGGAACATGGTGAGCGGCCAGCCGCCCTGCTCGCCGAGGAGATGGAGCGCGTTCATGTAGAGGGCGTCGATGTCCGGGCGCTCCTCGCGGTCCACCTTGATGTTGACGAAGAGGCGATTCATCAGGGCAGCCGTTTCCGGGTCCTCGAAGGACTCGTGGGCCATGACGTGGCACCAGTGGCAGGCGGCGTAGCCGACGCTGAGAAGAATGGGCTTGCCGGTGGCGCGGGCCTCGGCGAGCGCCTCCGGTCCCCAGGGGCGCCAGTGCACGGGGTTGTCGGCGTGCTGGAGCAGATAGGGGCTGGTGGTGTGCCGCAGCAGGTTCTCGGGCGGCGGAAGGCTGGGTGCTTCGGGCATGGGAACCTCTGGCCGGCGCGGGGGCACGCCGCTACATGGGGCGTCGCCCGCCAGCTGCCCAGCCAGGGAATCGCCCCCGTGAATGATGCTGCTCTGCAGGCCCAGTCGGGGTCGGATGAGGCTGATCCGCCCCTCTATTACCGGGCTCATGTCTTCGTCTGCTGCAATCGGCGCCCGGAAGGGCACCGGCGCGGATCTTGCGCAGCCAAGGGCAGCGAAGGGCTACGCGACTACATGAAGGCGCGAGCGAAGGAGCTCAGGCTCCAGAGTGTGCGAGTGAATGCGGCGGGTTGCCTGGATCGGTGCGAATTCGGCCCGACCCTCGTGATCTATCCGGAAGGGGTCTGGTACAGCCCGAAGACGCGCGAGGAAGTGGACGAAATTCTCGAGATGCATCTGGTGCGTGGCCGACGGGTGCGGCGGCTGATGCTCACAGAGCAGGATAGGCCGTCTCCCAAGGGCTGAGGCCGGAAGCGTTTCACGTGAAACGCTCCGGATTGCGTATGGACCGAAGAGAGCCTTTCGACGCAATCTTCGCTCTAGCCTCCGGCGCTGGCAGGGCGGCTGTCGCTGTTATGCGCCTCTCGGGCGCGCGCGGCTGCAAGGGGATCCTTGATCGTCTGACCGGTGGCAGAGTGCCGCCGCCGCGCATGGCCGGGCTGCGCCGGCTCCGACATCCCGCGACGGGGGAAACGCTGGACCGGGCACTGGTGCTGTGGTTTCCCGGGCCGCGCAGCTATACGGGGGAGGACGCGGCAGAACTGCATCTGCATGGCGGTCCGGCGGTGATCGCTGGTGTTGCCGAGGCGCTGGTCGCGCTCGGTGCTCGTCCGGCGGAAGCGGGAGAGTTCACACGACGCGCCTTTCTCAACGGCAAGCTGGATCTGACGGCAGCCGAGGGCATCGCCGACTTGATAGCGGCGGAAACTGCCGGACAGCGGCGACAGGCGCTGCGCCAGGCGGAAGGCGCCCTGGCCGCGTTATACGAGGATTGGACGTCGCGCCTGACACGCCTCTTGGCGCACCAAGAGGCGGCAATCGAGTTCGCCGACGAGGACCTGCCGACCGACCTGGGCGACCAGGCGCGGAACGGGGCAGCGGCACTGCGGACCGAGATCGAACGGCATCTCGACGATGGTGGCCGTGGGGAGAGGCTGCGCGAGGGGCTTGAAGTGGTGATTGTGGGCGCCCCGAATGCCGGAAAATCCTCCCTGCTGAATGCGCTGGTCGGACGGGATGCGGCGATCGTATCAACCCGCATGGGGACGACCCGTGACGTGATCGAGGCCCGGCTCGATCTGGGCGGAGTGCCGGTGACGCTGGCGGACACGGCCGGACTGCGGGAGGCAGCGGACGAGATCGAGGCGGAAGGGGTGCGCCGGGCGCGCCGTCGCGCCGAAGGGGCTGATTTGGTCTTGGCGCTCTTTGCCGCGGATCGGCCGCCGGATGGGGCCACCCTGGCATTTCTCGAACGGTCCGAACCAGAGGCCCTCGCGGTGGTGAGCAAGGTCGACTTGGCTCCGGCGCCGCGGCAGGTCGGCGGGCGGATCCCGCTCGGTGTGAGTACGAGGACTGGAGAGGGCCTGCCAGAGTTGCGCGCTCGCCTTGCCGAGACGGCAAGCGCGCGGGCGGCGCCCGGTGGGACTGCGGCGCTGACTCGTCCGCGCCACCGTGCCACGCTGCGGGAGGCCGCCGCCTGGCTGCAGGACGCCGAGACCGCGCCGCTTCCGGAACTGTCGGCGGAGGCGCTGAGGGCGGCGCTGCGGGCGCTCGGTCGGCTGACGGGCCGCGTGGGGGTCGAGGAAGTGCTTGATCGAGTGTTCGCCGACTTCTGCATCGGAAAGTGATGGGCCTATATCGCCGGCCATGGAGGAAGATCGGTTCGATGTCGTCGTGGTCGGGGGCGGGCACGCCGGCACCGAGGCGGCGGCAGCGGCGGCGCGCTGCGGCGCGCGGACGCTGCTGCTGACGCATCGCCTCGCAACCATCGGCGAGATGTCGTGCAATCCCGCCATCGGTGGTATCGGCAAGGGGCACCTAGTGCGGGAAGTTGACGCACTCGACGGCATCATGGGGCGCGCTGCCGACTTGGCGGGCATCCATTTCAAGCAACTCAACAGGAGCAAGGGACCAGCGGTGCGCGGGCCGCGGGTCCAGGCGGACCGAGCCTTGTACCGGCGCGCTGTGCGCACCCTGCTTGAGGCGCAGCCTCGGTTGACCCTGCGCGCTGCAGCGGTTGAGGCCATCGAACGCGATGCCGAGGGAGCGGTCAGCGGCATCGTCTGTGACGGCGGGAGTCGGGTCCGCTGCGGCGCGCTGGTGATCGCCGCCGGCACCTTCTTGCGTGGCACGATTCACATCGGAGCACGCCGGTTGCCGGCGGGACGCGCGGGTGATCCGCCGTCGATCGGCCTCGCCCTGTCGATCGAGCGGTTGGGTTTGCCAATGGCGCGCCTGAAAACCGGCACACCACCGCGGCTCGACGGCCGGACGATCGACTGGGCCGCGCTCGATAGCCAACCGAGCGATGACCCACCGGAGCCGATGTCGTGGATGACCGAGGCGATCAGCAACCCGCTGGTCCGGTGCGGCATCACCTGGACGACGCCGGAGACCCACGCGCTCGTCCGTTCGCGTCTTCACGAGGCGCCGGTATATGCCGGACGGATCCAGGGGGCCGGTCCGCGCTATTGCCCCTCCATTGAGGATAAGGTGGTCCGTTTCGCCGAGCGCGACCGCCACCAGATTTTCCTCGAGCCAGAAGGTCTGGACGATCAGACGATCTACCCCAATGGCATATCTACAAGCCTGTCGGAAGAAACGCAGGCAGCGATGGTGTCGACGATCCCTGGACTCGAGCGAGCGCGCATCCTCCGCCCGGGCTACGCCATCGAGTACGATCACGTTGACCCGCGCTGCTTGCGCCCGACGCTTGAGGTCCGTTCCGTGCCACGGCTGTTCCTCGCTGGACAGATCAACGGAACGACAGGTTACGAGGAGGCCGCCGCGCAAGGCCTGATGGCGGGAATGAACGCCGCACAACGGGCTGGCGGCGCACAGGCCGATCGCGTGCTGACCCGCACCGAAGCTTATATCGGCGTGCTGATCGACGATCTGGTGCTACAGGGTGTGAGCGAGCCCTATCGGATGTTGACCGCGCGCGCCGAGCATCGCCTTTCGCTGCGCGCCGACAACGCCGGGCTTCGGCTGACTGGCCGTGGGATGGCCTGGGGCGTCGTCGGTCCTCAGCGCGGGGCTCGGCATCGCGCCTTCGCCTCGGCCGTTGCAGAGGCGCTCCAGCGCGCCCGCACGGAAACGGCGACGCCGGCGCAGTTGGCGATCTCGGGCGTGGTGGTAAGCCTCGATGGCCGGCGGCGAAGCCTGATCGAAATCCTTGCGCTGCCAGGCGTGACGCAAGAGCAAGCGGCTGCCGTTTTTCCCTGGTTGCGCGACTTGCCTCCGGGTGTCCTGGCGGAATTGGAGGCGGAAGCGCTCTATGCGCCTTACCTGCGCCGGCAGGAGGCGGAGCGACGGATGCTATCGCGTGAGGAGCGCACGCCGATCCCCGAGGGGCTGGATTTTTCCTCCGTGGCGGGACTGTCGATCGAGATGCGCCAGCGTCTCTCCATCGCCCGTCCGGCGACCCTGGGCAGCGCGGGGCGGATACCGGGCATAACGCCGGCCGCTCTGGCGGCGCTCGCGGCCCACCTGCGGCGCACCGCTGGCCGAACCGATGGCCACTGAGCGGCGTTCGATCCCCCCGGTCGAGGTTTCACGTGAAACGCGCGCGCGGCTCGACCGCCTCAAATTTCTATTGCTGGATTGGAACAGGCGGATCAATCTCGTCGCAGAGCGCGACGAAGGTGCGATCGAACGGCGACACATCGTCGATTCCTTGCAGCTCTGGCCCCTGCTGCCCATCAGGGGCCCACTTGTCGATCTCGGCTCCGGTGCCGGCTTCCCCGGCCTCGTACTCGCCCTGGTCGCGGAAAGACCTATCCACCTGATCGAATCCGACCGGCGCAAGGCGGCGTTTCTCACCGAGGCCAGCCGAGTTCTCGGTCTTGCCCATGTCCAGGTGCACGCCATGCGGATCGAAGCCGTGCCACTCACCGGGATGGCCGCGGTGACCGCGCGCGCGCTGGCGCCCGTCCGCGATCTGCTCCCCCACGCGGTCCGGCTTCTCGCGCCTGGTGGCGTGGCGGTGTTCCCCAAGGGGCGAAACGCCGAAGCCGAATTGACGGAAGCTGCCCGTGACTGGACAATGCGAATCGAGCGGTTCCAGAGCCGCACCGATCCGGAAGCGACCATCCTCCGCCTGAGCGATATCCGCCGTGCCGGCGCCTGAACGCCGCAATCCGCGGCTCCTTGCCCTCGCCAACCAGAAAGGGGGTGTGGGCAAGACCACGACGGCGATCAACCTCGCCACGGCCCTTGCCGCAAAGCGCAAGGTCCTGCTTGTCGATCTCGACCCCCAGGGTAATGCCTCGACGGGGCTCGGGATCCCCCGATCCGAGCGCGGCATGGGCAGCTATGCACTGCTCGCGGGCGATCGAGGCCTCGCTGAGCTCGTTCGCCCCACCCAGGTGCCGACTCTTAGCCTGGTTGCTGCAGACGCTGAACTCGCCGGGGCCGAGGTCGAACTCGTCGCATTGCCCGATCGCGACCGCCGGCTCCGCCAGGCGCTTTCGGCCGCCGGCAATTTCCTCGCCGACTACGACTACATCTTTTTTGATTGCCCGCCTTCGCTTGGCCTTCTGACCCTGAACGCCCTGGTCGCGGCCGATGGCGTCATCGTGCCGCTGCAATGCGAATTCTTCGCCCTTGAGGGCGTCAGCCAGATCACCCGCATCCTCGACAGGGTGAAGCGGGCCCTCAATCCGGGGCTTACGCTCGAGGGCATCGTGCTGACCATGTACGACCGCCGGAACAACCTCTCCGAGCTGGTCGCCGCGGACGTGCGCGGCTTCTTCAAGGAGAAGGTCTTCGACACCGTCATTCCCCGCAACGTGCGGGTCAGCGAGGCACCGTCGCATGGGCTGCCGGTGCTGCTCTATGACTTCCGCTCGATCGGCGCGCAGGCCTACGTTCAGCTCGCCGCCGAGCTGCTGAAGCGCGAGCGTGACAGGGGAGAGACCACGGCCGCATGAGCGCCACTCGCAAGACGTCCCGTCTCGGCATGGGACTCTCGGCCCTGATCGGCGACGCCCCGCCGCTCGCCGAGCCCGACCGTCCGGGCCTGGCCCCCCCTGCGGCCGCTGGCAGCGGCCAGCGCGCTCTGCCGATCGAAGCGCTGGAGCCCGGGCCTTTCCAGCCACGCGGACCGGCTGAGCCGGAGGGCCTAGCCGAACTCGCGGCCTCGATCCGCGAGCACGGCGTGCTGCAGCCCATCCTGGTCCGACCCAAGCCCGGCGCGCCCGGCATCTACCAGATCATCGGCGGCGAGCGCCGCTGGCGCGCGGCGCAGGCCGCGGGGCTGCACGAGGTCCCGGTCATCGTCCGCCCCTTCGGCGATCGCGAGGCCATGGCCGCCGCGCTGGTGGAGAACCTGCAGCGCCAGGATCTCAATGCGCTCGAGGAAGCCGAGGGCTACTCCCGCCTGATCGAGGAATTCGGCCTCACCCAGGACGCGCTGGGCAAGGCGGTCGGCAAAAGTCGCAGTCACGTCGCGAACACGCTGCGTCTCCTCGGCCTGCCGCCGCGCGTGCGCGAACTGTTGCGCAACGGCCAGCTCACCGCCGGCCACGCCCGCGCCATCCTGGCGGCGGATGATCCGGAGAAACTTGCCACCGCCGTGGTGGTTCGCGGCCTCAGCGTTCGGCAGACCGAGGCTCTCGCGGCAGCCAGGCCGCGCGAGCCCGGCGCGGAGGCCGGAGGCGATCAAGGCGAGACGAGGCGCGACCCCGACACCGCTGCCCTCGCCCGCGACCTGACCGAACGCCTCGGCCTGCGCGTCACCATCCACCCACGCAGCGGCGGCGGCGGCCAGCTGACCATCGCCTATCGCGACCTCGATCAGCTCGACGGGCTGGTTCGGCTGCTCGACCCGCACACCCGATAGCGCGCCGCTCGCCGGCTCGCCGTCGGCCGATCCTGCGAGCTGGCGCCGGCGGGCGGCAACCGGCGGTCGTGTTCCGGATCGCGAGCCTTCTGCCTCAACCGGTACCCACCCCGGCCGGGTGCGCCCCGGGCACTGCCCCGAGCGCAATGTTTTGACATTGTCAGGTTGCCTCCGCGGGCGGACTTAAACCCCTGTCACATTGCGGAATGCTCCCCGAGAAGCGTTCACATATATGTTAGGTGGCGACGCGCGCAGTCTGCGCGTCAGACGCATGCAGGGGGCCAGTTTTCCATGCGCAAGGTTCTGCTTTCGTCGCTCGGCCTGCTGGGCCTGGCGGCTGTTGCAATGCCCGCCTCGTCCGGCGCCGAGGCCCGCACGGCCTTCGACGTCACGGCCTCGACGAGCAGCGGACCAAGCCAGGTGCAGGTCGCGCCGACCGGCGTCGAGCGCGGGGTCGCTGCGGAGGACGAGGCGGCGGCCCGTCGCAAGCGCCGCCGCCGGGGCGGCGGCACCGGCGGGCGGTAACGACCCGCTCTGACCCGTCGGCCCGCAGACCTCGTCGCGTCGCGCGCCGCCTGAGGGGGGAATGAGGCGGCAGCGAGCCGTGCGGGCCGACCTGCGGCCGCACCCGGCGGATGCACGATCGGAACCGGTCGCCATCCGGCGCGGGCGCCGCGCCCGCCTCGGCCTCAGCCCCGCGCGGCGAGCAGCGCGGCGCAGATCCGATCCACCTGCGCGTCGCCGAGATAGGGGTGCATCGGCAGGGACAGCACGCGCTCGGCCAGCGCCTCGCTGACTGCCAGGGACGGCGCCCCGCCCGCGATCGCCGTCCGGTGCGCCTCCGCATAGGCCGGCTGCCGGTGCAGCGGCCGCGGATAGTAGATGCCCGTCGCGATGCCCTGCGCCTTGAGCGCGGCTGCCGCCCGATCGCGCTCCGCCCGGTCCCGCAGCCGCACCGTGTAGAGGCCGCGCGCGTTCACCGCCCCGGCGCTCCGCCCCGCCTGCACCCCGATCCCGCTGCCCGCCAGCAGCGAGTCATACCGCGCCCCGATCCGGGCGCGTGCCGCCAGCTCGCCCTCCAGCAGCGGCAGCTTGGCGAGCAGCACCGCCGCCTGGAGGGTGTCGAGCCGGCCGTTCATGCCGGTGCGCAGCACCTCGTAGCGGGTCCTGCCCTCGCCATGCGTGCGCAGGCTGCGGTAGAGCTCCGCCCGTTCCGCGTCGCGGGTCAGCAGCGCGCCGCCGTCGCCGTAGCAGCCCAGGGTCTTGGTCGGGTAGAAGCTCAGCGCCGTCGCGTCGCCCCAGGCGCCGAGCCGCACGCCGTCCAGCGCCGCACCGAAGGCCTGCGCCGCGTCGTCGAGCGCGAACATCCCCTCGCGCCGGCAGATGTCGAGGATCGCCGGCCAGTCCGCCGGCAGGCCGAACAGGTCCACGCCGACCACCGCCCGCGGCCGCAGCCTTCCCTCGGCGCGGACCAGGGCGACGCGCCGCTCCAGGTCGGACGGGTCGAGGTTGAAGCTCGTCTCCTCGACATCCACGAAGACCGGCGTCGCGCCCAGCACCAGCGGGACCTCGGCGGTGGCGGTGTAGGTGAAGGCGGGCAGGAACACCGCGTCGCCCGGCCCGATCCCCTCCGCCATCATCGCGATCTGCAGCGCGTCCGTGCCCGAGGAGACGCCGACGCAGTGCACGCCCTCCCCGCAGAAGGCGGCGAGCCGCGCCTCCAGCTCCTCCACCTCCGGCCCGTTAATGTAGCGGCCGTGGTCGAGCACGGCGGCGATGCGCCGGTCGAGATCGGCGCGGATCAGCGCCTGCTGCGTCTGGATGTCGAACAGGGCGATGGGGCCGGAGCCGGTCATGCGAAGCCTCGATCCGTGACGGCCTCCCGCGACCCTCCCCGCAGGTGCCGAGGCCGGGATCGCGCGACCGGCTCCCGCTCGCCCCGGCGCCTTCGCGGAAGGCTCGGGGCGGGGCCGGTCAGGCCTGGATGATTTCGGCCCCCCGGTTAGCCGGCGGCGCCGCGCCGGCCAAGTCACCCTTCGTGTCCGCGTGCAACGCCGCACCGCGCGCCGCGCCGTGCCCGTCGCCGCGCAGCACGCCGCGCGTGTCCACCACCAGCCGCGCATGGCGGCGCACCAGGTCGAGGTCCATCGCGCGATGCGGCGTCACCACCACCACCGCGTCGCAGGCCGCAAGCACCGCCGGATCGAGGTCGCGGCTCCTCAGGTCCGGCGCCGCGCCGCCGAGCCGCCGCGTCGCCGGGAAGCGCGGCACCAGCGGGTCGTGGTACTCGACCTCCGCCCCGCGCTCGACGAGCAGGCGGAAGATCTCGATCGCCGGGCTCTCGCGCGTGTCCGCCACCTCCGGCTTGTAGGCGAGGCCGAGCAGCAGCACCCGCGCGCCGCGCAGCGTCCGCCCGCGCGCGTCCAGCGCGTCGCGCAGCCGGCCCACGACGTAGGCCGGCATGGCGTCGTTCACCCGCCCGGCCAGCTCGATGAAGTCGGCCGCGAGCCCCATCTCGCGCGCCTTCCAGGCGAGGTACCAGGGGTCCACCGGGATGCAGTGCCCGCCGAGCCCCGGGCCCGGCCGGAACGGCATGAAGCCGAAGGGCTTGGTCGAGGCGGCGTCGATCACCTCGTGCACGTCGAGGCCCATGGCGTGGCAGAGGCGCTTCAGCTCGTTCACCAGGCCGATGTTCACGGCGCGGAACACGTTCTCGTAGAGCTTGGTCAGCTCCGCGACCGCGAGCGAGGAGACCGGCACGAGCGACCCCGCCACCGCGCCGTAGAGCGCCTTCGCCACCTCGAGGCAGGCCGGCGTGTGGCCCGCGACCAGCTTCGGCACGCGCCCGACGGTGTGCTCCGGATCGCCCGGGTCCTCGCGCTCCGGGCTGTAGATCGCGAAGCCGTCCACGCCCGGCGTCAGCCCCGCGGCGCGCAGCGCGGGCACCACGGTGCCCTCCGTCGTCCCCGGATAGGTCGTGCTCTCGAGCCCGACCGCCTGGCCCGGCCGCAGGTGCAGCGAGAGCCCGGCCAGCGTCCGGCGCACCGCGGTGAGGTCGGGCTCCTTGTGCGGGCCGATCGGCGTCGGCACGCAGACGAGGATCGCGTCGCACTCCGCCGCCGCGTCGAGCTCGCCATGCGCCGCGATCCGCGCCGCCGCGACGCGGGCGTCGGCGATGCCGTGCAGCGGGCTGCGGCCCGCGTTCACCGCGCGCACCGTGCGCGCGTCGATGTCGAAGCCGGAGACGGCGAAGCCCACCTCGGCGAAGCGCAGCGCCAGCGGCAGGCCGACATGGCCGAGCCCGACGACGCCGATCCGGGCCTGCCGCGCCGCAAGGCGCGCGATCAGCGCCTCCGCGACGGTCAGGCCGAGATTCACGAGGCCGCGCCGCGGCTGCCCGGCTCGGCGGCGGAAGCGCCAGGCCGCTCGCCGCCGCCTTCGGCGCCACGCTCGAACTCCGGCACCAGCCGCGCGAGCTGGGCGAGCGCGGCGCGGCGCGCCCCGGCCCGGCACGCGGCGGCGATCTCGTCAATGGCGCGGCCGACCAGCGCCGGGTCGGCGGTGCGCGGCGTCGCCATCAGCAGGCCCGGGAAGGGCGTCCCGCGCGGCGGCTCCTGGCCGTGGAACAGCTCCTCGTAGAGCTTCTCGCCGGGGCGCAGGCCGGTGAAGCGGATCTCCACGTCCACCTCGGGCCTGAGGCCGGCGAGGCGGATCATGCGCCGCGCCAGGTCCACGATCTTCACCGGCTTGCCCATGTCGAGCACGAAGATCCCGCCCTCGGCCAGCTCGCGCGGGCGGTCCTCGCGGTCCTCGGCGCCGACGACGCTCGCCTGCAGCACCAGCCCCACCGCCTCGCGCACGGTCATGAAGTAGCGGCGCATCTCCGGATGGGTGACGGTGAGCGGCCCGCCGCGCTCGAGCTGGCGGCGGAACAGCGGCACCACGCTGCCCGTGGAGCCGAGCACGTTGCCGAAGCGCACGGTGACGCAGCGCATCCCCCTGCCCTCGGTCCGCGCCTGGCGGTCGAGCGCCTGGCAGTACATCTCGGCGAGGCGCTTGGAGGCACCCATCACCGAGGTCGGGTTCACCGCCTTGTCGGTCGAGATCAGCACCATCAGCGCCGCGCCGGCGGCGCGCGCCGCGTCGGCGACGACGCGCGTGCCGTAGGCGTTGGTCAGCAGCCCCTCCAGCGGGTCGCGCTCGACCATCGGCACGTGCTTGAGCGCGGCGGCGTGGAAGACGAGCTCGGGGCGGAGGTCCTCGAACAGCCGGCGGATGCGTCCCTCGTCGCGCACATCGGCGAGCACGGCGCGGCGCGGGAGGTCGGGATAGCGCTCGGACAGCTCCAGCTCGATCTCGTAGAGCAGGAACTCGCCGTGATCGAGCAGCGTCAGCTCCGCCGGGCCGAAGGCCGCGAGCTGGCGCGCGAGTTCGCCGCCGATCGTCCCGCCGGCGCCGGTGACCAGCACGCGGCGGCCCTGGATCAGCCGCGCCATGCCCTCGCGGTCGAGCGGCACCTGCGGGCGGTCGAGCAGCTCCTCGATCGAGACCGGGCGCAGCTCGATCCGCCGCGCCGGGTCCGCCGCGGCCGGGCCGCGGCGCGCCCGGGTCTCGAGCAGCATCAGCCGCGGCGGCGCGTGGCGCACCGGCACGCCGTGGCGGTCGGCGGCGTCGAGCAGCCGTTCCAGCGCGACGCCCTGGATCTGCGGCCCGGCCAGCACGATCAGGTCCGGCAGCCGATCCTGCGCGCGCAGCCGGTCGAGCACCGCGCCGATGTCCTCCGCCGTGCCGAGGATCGGGTGGCCGTGGATGCGCCGTCCGGTCTGCCGCGCGCGCAGCGAGAGGATGCCGACCACGCGGTAGCGCGGCGCCCGTTCCTGCGCGAGGGCGCGGAGGAACAGGTCCGCCCCGTCGCCGGCGCCGACCAGCAGCGCCGATTGCGGCGGCGCCTGCCCGTTCGCCTCCCCTCCGGCGCGGCCCGCATGGCGCACCCGCCCGGCGATGCGCGGCGCGGCGAGCAGCGCCGTCAGCACCAGCGCGTGCGCCACGGGGAAGGCCGGATTCGCCGGCCGCCAGGCGCCGAGCAGATGCAGCGCGGCCCAGAACAGCGCCGCCGCGCCGACCGAGGCGCCGGCGAGGGCGAGCAGGTCGGGCAGGCCGGCGTAGCGCCAGTACTGCGTCGGCAGGCGCACCGGCAGGCCGGCGGCGAGCAGCGCGAGCCCCGCCCCGGGCAGCGCCAGCGCCCACCAGAGGCGCGACTCCGGTCCGGCGACCCCCGGCGGCGCGGCGATCCACAGCGCGGCCGGCAGGGCAAGCATGCCGATCAGGCCGTCGAGCGTGACGTTCAGCAGGATGCGGTGCGGCGCGAGGCGGGCCATGACGCGACCGCTATAGGCCCCCGGCCGACGCCCGGCCAGCATGGGCGCGCCGGCGGGCCGGGCGGCGGGCCGCGCCAGGGCGTCCTCCGGCCCCCGCGCCGGCGCGCGCCCCCTGATCGGCCCTTCCGCCCGCGGCGCACCCGTCTCCCGGCGCGCCGCGAGGGCCGGCCGGGCCTCAATCGCCGCAGCCATCGGCCTGGCCCTGACGCGCCCCGGCAGCGGGGAGCGGCGCGAGGCGCCGGTAGAGCGCGACGAGCCGTTCGGCCTCCGCTGCCCAGCCGAAGCGCCCCTCCGCCGCCGCCCGGCCCGCCGCGCCGAGCGCCGCCCGCCGCGCCGGATCGCGGAGTTCCGCCGCCGCCCGCGCGATCGCCCGCGGGTCGGCGGTGTCCACGAGCAGGCCGCAGCCGGCCTCGCGCACCACGGCCGCGGTCTCGGGGGCGAAGTCCGGGGCGATCACCGGCAGGCCGGCGAGCATGTAGTCGAACAGCTTGTGCGGCAGGGCGAGGCGGTGGTTGCGGTCCACCGGCTGGAACGCGACCAGGCCGACGTCGCACTCGGCGAGCGCCGCCGGCAGGCGCTCCTGCGGCAGCCAGCCGAGGTCCTCGATGCGGTCGGCGACGCCGAGCGCCGCGGCGCGGGCCGCGAACGCCGCCGCCGAATCGTCGGTGAAGCGCCCGATCAGCCGCAGCCGCGTGCCGGGCGGCGCCAGCGCCAGCGCCTCCACCATCTGCAGCGCCCCGCGGGTGCGGCCGAGCACGCCGGCATGGACCAGCGTCAGCGGGCCCGCGGCGTGGCGGCGCGGCGCGACCGGCTGCGGCAGGACGCAGTTGCGCACCGGCACGATGCGCTCCGGCGGGACGGCGAAGTCCGCGTCCAGCCCCGCGCGCGCCACCACCACCGCGTCCGCCAGCCGCCCGGCGAGACGGCAGGCGGCGCCGATCGCGGCGCGCGCGAGCGGGCGCAGTGGCGCCGGCAGCCGCGTGTCCAGGCGCGAGGGATAGTGCTCGTGCACGTCGAGCACCACCCGCGCGCCGGTCCGCCGCGCCGCCCAGAGCGCGGCGAACCAGGAATCGGGCTCATGCGCGTGCAGCACCGCGGCGCCCGAGGCGGCGGCGCGGCGGGCGAGCGCCGGCAGGCCGAGCAGCCGGCCGCGCCAGCCCGGGGCGCGGGCGTAGGGCGCGAGCGCCACGCCGGCGAGCGCCGCGCGCGGCGGCGCGGGACCGCGCGTCGCGATGGCGGGGCAGATGTGGCGCACCCGCCAGCCGGCGGCGGCGAGCGTCGCGCCCTCCTTGCGCACCACGCGGATGTCCTCGGGCGGATGCGCCGCCGAGAGCATGACGACGAGCGGCGCGGCGGCCTCGCTCATGCCGCCGCCCGCGCGGCGCCGAGGAATTCGGCGAGGTGCGCCCGCATGCGCGCGCCGGCGCGGCCGTCCCAGAGCGGGATCGGCGCCGCGCGCGGCCAGTCGCCGGCGAGCGCGCGCGCCACCGCCGCCGCCAGCCCCTCCGGCGCGACGAGGCGGTTGGAGCCGGCCTCCAGCGTCACCGGCCGCTCGGTCGAGGGGCGCAGCGTCAGGCAGGGCAGGTCGAGGCCGGTCGCCTCCTCCTGCACCCCGCCGCTGTCGGTCGCGACCAGGCGGGCGCGCGCGAGCAGCCCGAGGAAGTCGAGATAGCCGAGCGGCGGCAGCGCCCGCACCCCCGGCGGCAGGGCGAGGCCGAACGCGGCGAGCCGCGCCCGCGTGCGCGGATGCAGCGGCCAGACCAGCGGCAGGCGCCGCGCCGCCTCGCCGAGCGCCGCGAGCAGCCGCGCGAGCGGCGTCGGCGCGTCCACATTGGCCGGACGGTGCAGGGTGACGACGCCGTAGCCGCCGGGCGCCAGGCCCTCCGGCAGCGGCCGCGCGCGCGCCGCGGGCAGGGCGCGCCGCAGGCTGTCTATCATGGCGTTGCCGACGGCGCGCACCGCCTCCGGCGGATGGCCCTCGGCGCGCAGGCGGTCGGCCGTGGCGGCGTCGGGCGCCCACAGCAGGTCGCTGATCGCGTCCACGGCGCGGCGGTTGATCTCCTCCGGCATGGCGCGGTCGCCGCAGCGCAGCCCGGCCTCGAGATGCGCCACCGGGATGCCGAGCTTGCGCGCCGCGAGCGCGGCGGCGAGCGCGCCGTCCACGTCGCCCGCCACCACCACCAGCGCCGGCCGGCGGGCGCGCCATTCGTCCTCGCAGGCGATCAGGGTGCGGCCGGTGGTCGCGGCATGCCCGCCGCCGCCGGCGACGCCGAGCGCGATGTGCGGCGCCGGCAGGCCGAGATCGGCGAGATGCGCCCCGAACATCGCCGGGTCCTGGTGCTGGCCCGTGTGCAGCAGGCGCGGCGCGCAGACGGGCGGGGCCTCCGCCAGCGCGTGCCAGAGGGCGGCGAGCTTGGGCAGGTTCGGCCGCGCCGCCGCGACGAGATGCACGATCGGCAGGCGGTCGCCGCCGCCCATCAGCCGGCCCGTCCGGGCTGCGGCACCGTCGCCGCCGCGCCGGCCGCGTCGCGCGACCGGGCCGCGGCTTCGACCACGGCGCAGAACCGCTCGGCGAGCAGCCGCCGGTCCCAGCGCCGCACCGCCTGCGCCCGCGCCGCCGCGCCGAGCCGCCGCCGCCGCTCGGGATCGGCGGCCAGCGCGGCGAGGGCGGCGCCGAGCGCCGCCGCATCGCCGGGCGGCACGCTGACCCCGCACGGCCCGTCGGCGAGCAGGCGCGCCGCTCGGCCCGGCAGGTTGGAGACCACCGGCAGGCCGGCGGCGAGGTAGTCCATCAGCTTGTTCGGCGCCGTCCACTCCGCGAAGGCGGGGACCGGCGCGAGGCACTGCACGCCGATCTGGCTCCCCGCCAGCAGCGCGGCGAGCCGCGTCTTGGGCAGCGGGTCGAGGAAGGTGACGTTGCCGAGCCCCTCGCGCGCCGCGCGCGCGACCAGCGCCGGCTTCTCCGCCCCCTCGCCGGCCAGCACCAGGCGCAGGTGCCGCTCGCCCCGCGCCTGCAGCCAGGCGGCGGCGTCGAGGAGCCGGTCGAGCCCGTTCGCCCGCCCGTGCGCCCCGGCATAGACCGCCAGCACCTCCCGGGACGCCGCCTCGGGCGGGCGCCAGGGCGCGACCTGCGGGCCGAACAGGTCGAGGTCGCAGCCGTTCGGCACCACGGCGACGCGCCCCGGGTCGGCGCCGCGGGCGATCGCCGTCTCCGCCATGCCCTCGGAGAGCGCCACCACGGCGGCGGCGCGGCGGCAGGCGGCGGTGGCGAGCGGCTCCATCGCCGCGAGCAGCGGGCGCGGCACGCCGCCGAGGGCGCGCGGCAGCTCGGGCCAGGGGTCGCGGATCTCGAAGACGAAGGGCGTGCCGCGCAGGCGCGCGGCGAGCAGCGCCGGCAGGGCGACGGTGAGCGGGGTCGAGCTCGCCACCACGACGTCCCAGCTCCGGCGCAGGGCGAGCGGCGCGGCGGCGGCGGCGAAGGCCAGGAAGGCGGCGCTGCGCGCGGCGATCCCCTGGGCGTTGCCGCAGGGGATGGCGAACTCGACCAGGTCGAGCCCGGCGACCCGGCCCGTGCGGCGGCCGCCGCGGAACGCGAGCGACTCCAGCCCGGTGGTCGCGCCCGCGTAGCGCCCGCAGGCGAGCGTCACGGCGTGGCCGCGCGCCAGCAGCGCCCGCGCCATGGCGAAGGCGCGCGTCGCCGTCGCGCCGGCGGGCAGGGAGAAGTGCTGGTGCAGGTAGAGGACGCGCATCGGCGTTCGGCGCCCCGGTTCAGCCGAAGCGCCGCCGGCAGCAGCGCCGCACCACCTCGATCACCACCGCCTGCTCGGCCTCCGTCATGGCGCTGCCGGAGGGGAGGCAGAGGCCGCGCTCGAACAGCCGCGCGGCGACGGCGCCGCCGGCGGCCGGGGCGTCGCGGAAGGCGGGCTGGAGGTGCAGGGGCTTCCACACCGGCCGGCTCTCGATGCCGGCCGCGGCGAGCGCGTGGCGCACCGCCTCGCGGTCGGCGCCGAAGGCCTCCGGGTCGAACAGCGCCACGGAGAGCCAGCGGGTGCTGCGGCCCCAGGGCGGCTCGGGCATCAGGGAGACGCCGGGGAGTTCGGCGAAGGCGGCGGCGTAGCGCGCGAAGATCGCGCGCCGCGCCGCGACCCGCTCCTCCAGCGCCGCGATCTGCGCCAGGCCGACCGAGGCGAGCACCGAGGAGAGGCCGTAGGAGTAGCCGGTCGTCTCGTGCTGGTAGTGCGGCGCCGGCTCCTTGGCCTGGGCGGCGAGGTGGCGGGCGCGGGCGATCGGCAGCGGGTCCTCCGCGCAGAGCGCGCCGCCGCCGCCGGCGGTGACGATCTTGTTGCCGTTGAAGGAGAGGGCGGCGAAGCGCGCGCCGCGCCCGGCGTGCCGGCCGCGGTAGAGGGCGCCGAGCGTCTCGGCGCTGTCGCTCACCACGGGCACGCCCCAGCGGTCGCAGACGGCGAGGATGGCGTCGAGGTCGCAGCTCTGCCCGTAGAGCCCGACGCTGACCACGGCGCGCGGCAGCCTCCCGCGCGCCGCCGCCGCCGCCAGCTCGCGCCCGAGCAGGGCGGGATCGAGCGTCCAGCTCTCCGGCGTGACGTCGAGGAAGCGCGGGATGGCGCCCATCTGCACCGCGGGCGCGATGGTGGCGACGAAGGTCAGGGTCTGGGTCCAGACCTCGTCGCCGGGCCCGAGGCCGAGGCAGCGATAGGCGAGGTGCAGCGCCGCGGTGCCGGAGGCGACGGCGAGCACGTGCGGGAAGCCGGTGGCGGCGGCGATCGCCGCCTCGAAGGCCTCGGGCACCGGGCCGGCGGGGGCGACCCAGCCGCTCTCCAGCGTGCTGCGCAGGAGGTCGAGCTCGCCGCCGGTCAGGTGCGGCGGGGAGAGGTGGAGGCGGCGCGGCACGATGGCCGCGTCCTCGCCCGTCGGGGCGAGCGTGTCGGCGCGCCTGTCGGGTCGGGCGGGGATGGCCTGCCGGGCCTCCGGCGGCCGGAACGCCAGGAGCGGATCGGCGGATCGCGGGACCAGGCGGGGCTGGGTCATCACCGTTTTGGCTGCTCGCTCTCGCGCGAGCATGATGGCCGAGAACAAGGCCTGCGGTTGATGCCGTTCCTCGCGGTTTGTTGATTTGACGCGCGCGCAACCGAGGATTGACGGAGGGCGTCACGCCTCGCCGCGCGCGGCCGGCGGTTCGGCGCCCGACCCCGGCGCGGCGGCGAATCGCGGCATGGTCGCATGGCCGGGCGCGCTGACGCCGTGGCCGCGCAGCACCACGCCCAGGCAGGCCAGGATCAGGCGCAGGTCGCGCGCGAGGCATGGCGGCGCCTCGGCATACCGGGCGTCGAGCTCCAGCCGCACCTCCCAGGGCACCGCATTGCGGCCCGCTGCCTGCGCGAGCCCGGCGAGGCCCGGCCGCACCGCGAGGCGCAGCGCCTGGCGCGGAGTATAGAGCGGCGTGTAGTCCGGCGGCAGCGGCCGCGGGCCGACCAGCGACATCTCGCCGCGCAGCACGTTGACGAGCTGCGGGATCTCGTCGAGGGCCGTGGCGCGCAGCCAGCGGCCGAGCGGGGTCAGGCGCGCCGCGTCCTCGCCCGCACCGTCGCGCATGCTGCGCAGCTTGAGCAGCGTGAAGGGCGCGCCGCCGCGCCCGGCGCGGCGCTGGCGGAACAGCACCGGCCGGCCGAGCGTGGCGCGCACCGCGAGTGCCGCCGCCGCCAGCACCGGCGCGAGCAGCACGAGCAGCGCCGCCGCCGCGGCGACGTCCAGGGCGCGCTTGCCCCAGCGCTCATACATCGCGCCGACGGCTCCCGGGGATGGCCGCCGCCGGGCGCGGCCCCGCCCCGATGCCGAGGCTGAGCGCGAGGCCGAGCGCGAACCACGCCATCCGGTTGCCGAGGTCGGTCGAGACCAGCACCGCGACCGCCATCGGCAGCACCAGCGCGGCGATGCGCGCCGCCCGGCCGGGCTCCGCCCGCGCGCCGAGCGCGCACGCTGCGACCCCCGCGCCACCGAAGGCGATCAGCCACAGCGCGAAGCCGGGCAATCCGCCCTCGGCCAGCGCCTCCAGCGCGTGGCTGTGGGGGTGGAGGCCGCGCCGCTCGCCGTGCCCGGCGGCGATGGCGAAGCCGCCGGGGCCGAGGCCGAAGGGCGCCGTCCCGCCCGCCTCGCGCAGCGCCGCGGCCCAGAGCGGCGCACGGCCGGAGGAGATGCCGATGGCGGGATCGGCCAGGCGCTCGAGCGTGCGCAACCCCTCGACCCGGGACGGGTCGAGGAGCAGCAGGGCGAGGCCGGCGAAGATGGCGAGCGCCGCCAGCAGCGCCCAGGCCAGGGCGTCGAGCGGACGGCCGCCGCGCCAGAGGCGCAGCGCCGGCGCGAGCCCCGCGGCGAGGACGAGCCCCGCCAGCGCCGCCCGCCCCCCCGGCAGCAGCGCCGCCAGCGCGAGCCCGGCGAGCACCGCGCCCCAGCGCAGCGCGGCGGCGGGCCGCCGGTGCAGCCGCGCCTCGGCGGCGCGGATGGCGGCGAGGCCGGCGGCGGAGGCGATGGCGAGGCCGGCGAGCTGGTACTGCACGCGGAGCTGGTCGGGCGGCGTCGTGCCGGCGGTGCCGCCCAGCACCACCTGCTCGGTCGCCAGCCCCCAGGCGACGGTGGCCGCGGTGAGCGCGCCGATCGCCAGGGTGGCGGCGCAGAAGGCACGCCGCGCCCGCGCCTCGGCGCCGATGGCGAGGCCGGCGAGCAGCATCGCCGGGCCGAGCAGCACCGCCTCCGGCAGCTTGGCGGCAAGGATTCCGGCCGAGCGCGACCAGGCGCCGGCCAGCACGAGCCAGAGCCACAGCGCCGCCGCCGCCGCGAGCGGGAGGCCGAGCGCGGGCGCGAGCCGCCAGCGGCGCGCCTCGGCGCAGAGCATCAGCGCCAGGGCGGGGAGCAGGAGCGCCAGGGCGGCGAGGGTCAGGTCGAAGGGCAGCGCCGCGCCGGGCGGCGTGGACTTCAGCGCGCCCGCGAAGTGCAGCGCGGCGCCGGACAGCCCGGCAAGGACGGCGGGCGGCGCGGCGGCGCCCATCGCCGGGCCGGCGGAGCCGTCAGCCATGGCCGAAGCGGCCCTCGCCGGGCGGACGTGGCGGGCGCGGTATCGGCCCGCCGGCCGGAAGCGCCTCCGGCGCGCGCGGCCCGTCCGGTCGGGGCGGCGCCCGGGGCGAGCCGGACCGGCGATCCGCACCGGGGGCCGCGCGCGGTTCCGCGTCGGCGACGCCGCGCAGCAGCGCCGCGCACGAGGCCGCGCCGAGCACCGCCATGGGCGCGGCGAGCGCCAGCAGGGCGAGCAGCAGGGGGCGGTTCGGCAGCGACGGGCGCAGCTCGACCGCGGGGGCGGCGACCAGCCGCGCCGCCACCGCCTCGTCCGCCGCCACGATCAGCCCGGCGCGCTGCTGCTGGGCGAGCAGCTCGTAGAGGCTCTGGCGCAGGAACAGGTCGCGCTCCTCGGCCAGCCGGCGCTCCAGCGCCGCGACGCGGCGCCGCGCCACCTCGGCGAGGTCGGCGCGGACCTTGGCCTCGGCGAAGGCGTGCAGGCGCTGCAGCGCGTCGAGCGCGGCGGCGCGGTCGCGATGCGCGAGCGCGACCGACCAGGTGACGGAGGTGAGGCTCTGCGTCACCGCGAGGCTGCGCGCGAGCCAGGCCTGCACGTCGTCGAGATCGGCCTCGACGCGCAGGCCGAGCAGGCCGCGCAGCCAGCCCGTCGGGCCGGAGGCGCGCTGCCCGGTGAGGTCGGCAAGGATGCCGGTCTCGCGCGCCAGCAGCTGCGCCGCCTCGCGCGAGCGCAGCGCGCCGAGATAGACGGCGAAGTTGCCGGTCGGCCGCGGGTCGAGCAGCCCGGCCGCGGGGAAGGGCGCCGGGGCGAGGAGCGAGGAGACGGCGATCGCCGTCGTCTCCGCCGGCGCCACTACCGCCTCCGCGACGTAGCGGCGCGGCCAGGACAGGATCAGCGCCGCGCCCGCGAGCCAGAGCGCGAGCGTCGCCAGCAGCGCGGCGCGTCGCATCCGCCAGAGGGCGCGCAGGAGGAGCTCGAGCGGCATGCCGATGGCCGACCCTGCGGCACGAGCGCGCGCGCCGGCAATGGCCGCTCAGGGCAGGCGCAGCACCGTGACGATCCGTGAAACCGGGGCGCGGGCGCGCAGCTCGAGCACCGGGGCGGGGCGGACCACGCCGTAGGCGGGGCTCTCCCAGCCCTGGACGAGCGCGGCTTGCAGCGGCGCGTCGGCCTGCGCCGAGAGCTGCGCGAGGGGGCCGCGCACGCCGTCCGGCAGGAGCGTCCAGTCGCCTGGGGCGAGGCGCCAGCGAACGACGATTTCACGGAAGACGCCAGCGACGCGGTCCTCGATTCGCCAGGTGCGGCCCTCGGCGGCGAGGGTGCGGGCGTGGGACCGGCCACGGTGGTCGGTGTAGCCGGCGCCGTCCGGCAGGGCCTCGGTGCGCGGCCAGCGGGCGAAGAGGAAGCGGCCGGCGCGCGGCATCTGGTCCTCGCCGTCGAAGGCGAGGGTGTTGTGCGCGGCGGTGCCGGTGAGGTGCGCGTGCCACCAGGCGTGCTCGGGCGGCGGGTTGTAGGCGCCGGTGCCGCCGTCGCGCAGCAGCGTGAGCGCGCCGTCGCGCAGCTCGAGGTGCAGCAGGTCGGCATGGCCGGGGCGGAAGCGCAGCGGGTGGCCGGTGCGCAGCAGTGCGTGGGCGCCGGCACAGGACAGGCCGAGCCAGCCTTCGGAGCGCCAGCGCGCGGGGGCGTGCCTGGCCGCCGTCGCCGCGCCTTGCCCGCCCCGGCCGGAAGCGGCGAGGTCGAGCCAGGCGCATCCCGGATCCGCCTCGTCCGCCGCCTCGTCCGGCACGAACAGGCGCAGCGCGCGCGCGATGCTGCCGCGCGCGTCCGCGGGCCCGAGGAGCGACAGATCGGCGAGCGCCGAATCGTCGCAATGGCCGATGCGCGGCAGCGCGCCGGTCGTCGGCTCCATGACGCGGCGCAGCCAGAGCGCGGCGGCGCGGGCGCGCCCGGCGAACGGCGCCGGGAACTCCGGCGCGCCGTGCCGCCGGCGCAGCCACTCCGCCACCGCCAGCGTGTCGAGCAGCAGCCGGTGATAGCCGGGCGAGGGCTGGGCGAAGGCACCGCAGGGGGCGACCAGGCGCGCGACCGTCGCCGCGAGCCGCGCGCCGCCGCGGCGGGACATCGCCGGGTCGCCGAGCAGCAGGCCGGCGGCGAACAGGCCGGCGGCCTCGGAGACCGGGTGGTTGTTGTCCTGCGCCTCCGCATAGGCGGCGGTGGCGGCGATGCGGCGCGCGTGCAGCGCGATCAGCGCGCGCAGGCCGCCCGGCATCGCGGTGCGATCGCGGTCGGCATCGAGCAGGGCGAGGGCCAGCCCGAGGTGCAGCACGCGCAGCGCCGCCTCCTGCCCGCAGGCCCAGTTCGGGCCGCGCCAGGGCGGGTTGCGCGCGACCCAGTCGGCGAGTAGCGCCTCCATCCGCGCGCGGTGCGGCCCGGCGGGGTCGAGCCGCGCGGCCTGGGCGAGCAGCGGGAGCGCGGCGAGCCGGCTGCGCTCCCACACCGGGCGCACGTCGCCGGGGCCGAACAGGTCGAGCGCGAGGGCATGCGCCGTCGCCGGGAAGGGCCCGTGCCAGTCCTGCGGCGGCGACGGCGCGGCCGCGGCGGCGCCGAGCACGCGCGCGGCATGCCCGGGCGGCAGCGCCGGCGCCGGGCGCGGCAGGGACGGCGGCAGGAACGGCCCGGCGGGGACCGCCGCCTCGCCGAGCGCGCGTCGCGCGAGGCCCGCGGCCCGTTGCGCCCGGTGCAGCGCATAGCGGGCCACCGCCCGCGGGCCGAGGCGCCAGGCCGCATCCGCCGCGACCGCCGCCTGGCGCAGGCGCCGCCGCGCGGCTCGCGCCAGCGCCCGGGCGCCTCCAGCCGGGCGCTGTTCCGGACGCGGCGTGTCCTCGGGGGCCGATCGTGAATTCAGGGTTAATCCCCGCATCGAGACCCGGACGCGTCTGGACCCATCCTGCGGACCGCCTTTTGGTTGAAAGACCAGGACTTTCACATACCGAAATCGGTTCTGCGATGCGAGGCGAGGCGACGCGCTGTCCATGAGGGTCGTGTCGCGGCTCCGGCTCCTGCCGCCCCCGGCCGCGCGCGCGGCGGCGACCGCGGTGCCGCCCGGGGTGCCGCGCCGCCGCGCGGCCGTGCGCGGCGCGGCGCGGGTCGCGGTTTTCCTCGCGCTGGCGTCGGTGCCCCTCGGGGCCGTGCCGGCGGCGGGGCAGCTCGGCGCCCCGGGCGGCGGGGCCGGATCGCAGCTCCTCTCGCCGCCGCGCCTGCCGCCGGTGCTGCCGGACGGCACGCCCCTCCCGTCCCTGCCGCCGAGCGCGCAGGAGGACATCCTGCAGCGGATCATCGGCGCCTCCGCCGGGCGCGCAGGCGGTGCCCCGGGGACGCCGCGCGGCGCGCCGGCCGCGGCGCCGTCGCCGCCGCCTTCGTCGGTGACCGCGCCGCCCTCCCCGCCCGCTTCCGCGGAGGAGCCGCTCTCCAACCTCGAGGCGTTCTTCGCCGCCCGCTTCGATCCCGCGCCGGACCCGCCGCTGCGCCAGTTCGGCTACGACACCTTCCGCGTCCCGCCACCCGGCGCGGCCGCGCCGCCGCCGCTCGGCCTGCTGCCCGACGACTACCGGCTCGGCCGCGACGACGAGCTGGTGCTCGCCTTCCGCGGCCGCGCGCGGCAGACCCTGACGGTGCGCGTCGGCCGCGACGGCATGCTGCTGCTGCCCGACCTGCCGCCCGTCCCCGCCGCCGGACGCACGCTGCGCGAGCTGCGCGCCGATCTCGAGGCCCGTGCCCAGCGCGACCTCGGCGGCTCCGAGGTCTTCGTCAGCATCGGCCAGGTGCGCCAGATCGGCGTCTTCGTCGCCGGCGAGGTGGCGCGGCCGGGCATCCACGCGCTGACCGCGCTCGCCACCGTGCTCGACGCCCTCGCCGCGGCGGGAGGCGTGCGCAAGACCGGCAGCCTGCGTGCGATCCGCATCGACGGGCCGGGGGGCACGAGCCGCACGGTGGACCTCTACGCCGTCATCGCCGGCGCGCCGGGGCGCCCGGACCTGTCGCTGCAGGAGGGCGAGCGGGTCGTCGTCCCGCCGCTTGGCGCCACCGTCGCGATCGCCGGCGAGGTGACGCGGCCGGGGATCTACGAGCTGCCCGCCGGCGCGAGCGGCGCGCCGCTTGCCGCCCTGGTCGAGATCGCCGGCGGCACGCTGCGACCCGCCGGCAACCGCTTCCTCGTCCAGCGCACCGACGCGCAGGGACGGCGCAACGTCGCCGAGACCGGCCTCCGCGACATCCTGCGCCGCGGCGACGCGGTGCGGGTCGAGCCCGGCGCCGACGTCACGGTGAACCAGCTTCGGCTGAGCGGACACGTCGTCGCGCCGCTCACCCGCGCGAGCGGCGGGCGGGACGGCCTGTCGCTGCGCGCGCTGCTCGCCGATCCGCGCCTGATCCGTCCCGACCCCTATCCGCGCCTCGGCGTGGTGTGGCGCGCCGATCCGGCGACGCGGGTGCGCCGCTTCCTGCCCTTTGACCTGGGGCGGGTGCTGCGCGGCCAGGCCGACATGCGCCTCGCCGATTCGGACGAGGTGGTGGTGCTCGGCCAGGCCGACATCCAGTGGCTCGCGAGCCCGCCGGTGCAGCGCGCGCTGCGCGGCGAGGCCCCGGGCGAGGAGGGGCCGGGCGCCTGCCCCGCGCTCGTCCAGCTCGCCGTCGCCGCGCGCGCCTCGCCGCACCGCTTCGCCCATGCGCGCGGCGCCGGCTTCCCGGACATCGGCGCGCCGCCCTGCCCGCGGATCTTCCTCGACTACCCGGCCCTGCTGCCCTTCCTGCTCGACCAGACCGTGCTGCTGACCGGCGAGGCGCGCCAGCCCGGACTCTACCCGATCCTCAACGACACCGGCCTCGACGCCCTGCTCGCCGCGGCGGGCGGGACGACCGACGCCGTGGACCTCTCCGCGGTCGAGTTCGCGCGCGAGCCGGTGGAGCAGAGCGCGGCGATCCCGCTCGCCCGCAACCTGCTCGACCTGCGCAGCCGCAACTTCGCCGCCGTGCGCCTCTCGCCGCGCGACGCGGTGCGCCTGCCGCGCGGCTTCGCCGACCGCGACATCGGGCCGGTGACGCTGCTCGGCGAGTTCCAGCGCCCGGGCGTCTACGACATCCGCCGCGGCGAGCGGCTCTCCGAGGTGATCGCGCGCGCCGGCGGGCTGACGCCGCAGGCCTATCCCTACGGCGCCGTGTTCACCCGCGAGAGCGTGCGCCAGCGCCAGCAGGAGGGGTTCCTGCGCACGGCGCGCGAGCTGGAAACCTCGCTGCTGCAGGTGGCGGCGGGGCAGGCGGTGGCGGGCTCGCGCGGCTCGCCGGCGGATCTCGGCAGCGCCATCACCGCCGGGCGCGAGCTCGCCAACGCCATCCGCGAGGCGCGCGCCGCCGGGCGCATGGTGGTCGAGGCGAACCCGACCGTGCTCGCGGCGCGGCCGGAGCGGGACGTGCTGCTCGAGCCCGGCGACCTGATCGTGATGCCGAAGCGGCCGAACGAGGTCACCGTGGTCGGGGCGGTGCTGAACCCGGGCAGCCTGCAGTTCGTCTCGGGCTGGCGCGCCGCCGACTACCTGCGCGCCGCCGGGGGCGCGCAGCGCTTCGCCGACACGAGCCGCGCCTTCGTCGTGCTGCCGAACGGGCAGTCCACGCCGGCCGGGCTCTCGGCCTGGCAGCAGGGGGGGCCGCCGATCCCGCCGGGGAGCCTCGTGGTCGTGCCGCAGGACCCCTCGCCCTACGAGACCTGGGGCTTCGTCCGGGACCTGACGCAGGTGCTGACGCAGGTCTCGATCAGCAGCGCGGCGCTGGCGGTGATCGGGCGGCAGGTGCGGAACTGACGGCGTGGCGCGGGCTGCCTGCGGGGGGCTTCGCCGCATCGCCGGCCCCGGGCCGGCGATCCCGCCGCGCGGGGCCGGGAGGCCCCGGAGCCCGGCCTCCTGCCGCGCCGGCGCCCGCCTTCTGGCGCTGCTCGCCGCCCTCGGCCTCGTCCCCGCCGTCCGCTCCGAGGAGGTGCCGGCGACCGCCTCCGACTACGGCGGCGTCGGGCTGATCGAGATGCGCAACGCCCGCTTCCGGCCCGACGGGACGCTGGAGGCGGGCACCGCGCTGCGCCGCCAGCGGCGGTTCTGGTTCGCCGGCTTCCAGGCGCTGCCCTGGCTCGAGACGACCTTCCGCGTCACCGAGCGGCTGGACGCGACACGGGGCCGCGGCACCACCTCCGACCGCGCCCTCGACCTCAAGATCCGGCTCTGGACCGAGAGCGACTGGCGGCCGGCGCTCGCGATCGGCCTGCAGGACGCGATCGGCACCGGCCTCTACGCCGGCGAGTACCTAGTGGCGTCGAAACGCTGGTGGGATCTCGACGTCACGCTCGGGATCGGCTGGGGGCGGCTCGGCACCGGGGCGGATCTCGGCAATCCGCTGACCGCACTGCACCGCGGCTTCGCCGACCGCCCGCGCAGCGTCGGCGAGGGCGGCACGGTGCGCGTGCCCGGCTTCTTCCGCGGCGAGCGCGCGGCGGTCTTCGCCGGGCTGGAATGGAGCGTGCCGCCGCTGCCCGCGCCCTGGGGCGAGCTGGCGGGGCTGCGCGCCAAGCTCGAATGGTCGGGCGACGCGCTGCGCGACGAGCGCGGCGGCTATCCGGCGCGCCTCGATCCGCGCGCGGCGGGGCGGGCGCGGACGCGGCTGAACGCCGGGCTGCAATGGTCGAACGGCTGGATGGACGCCGGGCTGCACTTCGTGCACGGCACCGACCTGCTGTTCCGCCTCTCCTTCCGTCTCGATCCCTGGCGGCCGCCGGAGGCGGAGCGGCCGCCGCCGCCGCGCATGGCGCCGCGCCCGGTGGGCGGCGCGGGGGATGCCGGGATGGTCGCCGAGCGTGTCTTCGCGGCGCTGCGCGCGGCGGGATTCCGGCCGCTCGCCCTCGCGATCGCGGGCGATGCGGCGCGCATCGCCGTCGAGGGCGGCCGGCACCGCACCCTGGCGCAGACCGCCGGGCGGGTGCTGCGCGCCGCGCAGCCGCACCTGCCGGCGGCGGTGGAGCGCGTGGAGATCGCCTGGTCGCTGCTCGGCGTCGAGGTCGCGCGCCTCGAGCTGCCGCGCCGCGCGCTGGAGGACGCGGCCGCCGGCCGCGGCAGCGCCGAGGAGATCTTCGCCGGCGCCCTGCTGCTGCCGGCCGGGGGCGGCGATCCCTGGCCCGGCACGGTGCCCGGGCCGGCGGTCGGACCCGACTGGGGGATCGAGCCGCAATTGCGGCTGCTGCTCGGGGACGCCTCGCGGACGGCGCGCTGGGAGGCGGCGGGCGTGGCGGGGGCGCGGCTCTCCCTGCCGGCGGGGTTCGCGCTGGCGGGCGGGGTGCGGCAGACCGTGGCGGGCGATCTCGACCGCGGCCTGCCCTCCGACAGCCGGTTGCCGCATGTGCGCAGCGACTTCGCCCGCTACGCGCGCGAGGGCCGCACGGCGATCCCCGCGCTCTATCTCGAGCGGCTGTGGAACCCGGCGCCGGACTGGTTCGCGCGCGCCACCGCCGGCTATCTGGAGCCGATGTTCGCGGGCCTCTCCGGCGAGGTGCTGTGGCGGCCGCGGGAGTCGCCCATCGCGCTCGGGCTGGAGCTCGGCTATGTGGCGCAGCGGGCCTTCGACCAGCATTTCGGGCTGCGCCGCTACCGGGTGGCGACGGGGCACCTCTCGCTCTACGCCGACCTGCCGTGGTGGAACACCTATGCGGTGCTGCGCGCGGGGCGCTACCTCGCGGGCGACTGGGGGACGACGGTCGAGCTCGGCCGGCGCTTCGATTCGGGGATCGAGGTCGGGGCCTTCGCCACCTTCACCAACGTGCCCTTCGACCGCTTCGGCGAGGGGAGCTTCGACAAGGGGATCTATGTCCGCATCCCGCTCGACCTGTTCGGCGTGGAGACGCGCGGGCGGGCGGAGGCGCTGATCCGGCCGGTGCAGCGCGACGGCGGCCAGCGGCTGGCGGTGGACAACCCGCTGTGGGAGGTGGCGCGCGACGGGCGGGCGGACGCGCTGCGGCGCGGCGCGGCGGGGTTCGTCCGCTGAGCGCGCCCGCCCGGGCGCGGCCGCCGGCCGCTTGCCCGCCCGCGCCTTCTCGGCCATAGGCCGGCGCGCCCATGCTGCCCGAAGCCGTCCTTCGCCACCTGGCCTTCGCCGGGGGGCTCGCCCTGGTCTCCGCGCTCGCGGTGCGGCTGATGATCGCCTTCCCGATCCTCGACCACCCCGACGCGCGCAAGGCGCATGCCCATCCGACGCCCAAGGGCGGCGGGGTGGGGATCGTGCTGGCCTTCCTCCTCGGCATGCTGGTGCTGTTCGCGGCGGCGCGCTCGGCGCGGCTGGCCGATCCGCAGTTCCTCGGCGTGATCCTGGCCGCGGCCGCGATCGCCGCGGTGGCGCTCGCCGACGACATCCACGACTTCCGCTTCACCGTGAAGCTGGCGGCGCAGACCGCGGCGGCGCTGGTCGCGCTCGCCAGCGGGCTCGGCCTGACGCGGCTCGCCATCCCCTATGTCGGGCCGGTGGAGCTCGGCTGGCTCGGGCCGGCGCTGACGCTGTTCTGGATCGTCGCCTGCACCAACGCGGTGAACTTCATGGACGGGCTCGACGGGCTGGTCGGCGGGACGCTGCTGATCGCCTGCGCCGTGCTCTCCGCCATCGCGGCCTTCGAGGGCGGCTGGTTCGTCTACATCGCGGCGATGTTCCTGGCCGCGGGCCTGCTCGGCTTCCTGCCCTTCAACCTGCACCCGGCGCGCATCTTCATGGGCGATGTCGGCAGCCAGTTCTGCGGCTTCGTGATCGCCGTGCTGGCGGTGGCGAGCGCCAGGTTCGACGCGGCGCAGCTCTCCTTCCTGCTGGTGCCGCTGCTGCTCTTCGGGCTGCTGTTCGACACCGGCTTCACCCTGCTGCGCCGCGCCGCGATGGGCGAGCGGCTGAGCGCGCCGCACCGGACGCACCTCTACCAGCTCGCGCAGCGGAGCGGCGTGCCGGTGCGCGCGGTGGCGGCGCTGCACTGGGGTTTCGTCGCCTTCCACGCCGGCCTCGCGGTGCTGTTCCTGCGCCTGCCGCCGTGGGCGAAGCCGCTGGTGGTGCTGCCGGCGCTGGCGGTGCAGCTGCTGTGGCTGGCTTACGTGGCGCTGCGGGTGCGGCGGGCGGGGATCGGCTGGCGGGGGGCGGCGCGGGGCTAGAGCCGTCTTCGCTCGGCTGTGCTCGCTGCAACGGCTCCCGCTCGTTGTCTGCCGAGCCGATCCACGCTCCCGGCTGTTCCCGGCCGTCCGCGATCTGCTCTAGCGGGCGGCCGCGCCGGGCCCGGGCGGCGCCAGCACCTCCATCGCCAGCGGCGGCGTGTCCTCGCCGATCCACTGCACGGAGCGGAACACGGCGCCGGTGCGCGGATCGGCCCAGAAGCGGTTGGTGAACCGGGCGTCGCCGCCGCAGCGCTCCTCGATCAGCAGGACCTCCTCCTCCGGCGCCTCGGCGCCGCGCAGGCGGCAGGTGAGCACGAGGCCGAAGCGCATGCCGGCGGGGCCGCCGCCGGCGCGGGCGAGGTCCACGGTGCGGCGGGCGCGCCGCTCGCGTCCGACCAGGGCGCGGGGATCGTCCAGCGGGTCGGGGTCGTCGAAGCGGGTGGCGGTGACGCGCTCGGCGAGGCCGGCGGTGGCGACGACGCGCGCGCCGTCGGTCGCCACCACCACGCCGCCGACGCTGCGCCAGAGCCGGCGCTCGCCCTGCTGCTGGATCAGGAGGGCGCGGGCGCGGCGGCTGCCGAGGCGGAGCGAGAGCGCGGGTTCCTCCGCGGAGGGGGCGTCCTGCCCCGGCTCGGCGCGCCAGTCCACCGGGCGTTCCGGCTCGATGCCGTCGCGGCGCGGCAGGATCAGCTCGCCGAACGGCCAGAGCGCCGCGCGCGCCACGTCGCCCATCGTCGTCTGGCCGCAGCCGGGCGCGAGGGCGATGGCCGCGAGCGGCAGGAGGACGGGCAACGGCGCGCGGCGGCGGCGGCGCATGGCCCCCGGCTAGCACGGGCCGGCCCGGGGCGCGACGGCCGCGCCGGCGGTTCACGGCGTTTTCGCGCTGGGCGGCGGGGTCCGCGGATTTGACCTGGCGCAATGCGCAATTGAGGCGGGCCGCGCAACGTCCGGCCCGCGAGACCGGAGGAGGCTCTCCCCATGCAAGGCCTGCGCGCCCGCGACCTGATGACCCCGGACGTCGTCACCGTGCCCCCCGACACGCCGGTGACCGCGATCGCCCGGCTGCTCGCCGAGCGGGGCATCTCCGCGGTGCCGGTGACGGAGGCGGACGGCACGCTGCGCGGCATCGTCACCGAGGCCGACCTGATCCGCCGCCTGGCCGGGGAGGAGGACGAGCCGCCGGGCTGGCTCGGCAGCCTCTTCGCCGACCCCGAGGCGCTCGCCGACCGCTACGCGCGCACCCACGGCCTGACCGCCGACGAGGTGATGACCGAGCAGGTCGTGACCGTCGGGCCGGACGAGACCGCGCAGCGCATCGCCCACATCATGGAGGAGCGCGGCATCCGCCGCGTGGTGGTGACGGAGGGCGGGCGCCTCAGGGGCATCGTCAGCCGCGCCGACCTGCTGCACGCCCTGATCGCGCCGCCGCAGCCCGAATCGGCGGAACTGTCCGACGAGCGCATCCGGCGCGCGGTGCTGGCGGCGATGCGCCGGGAGCCCTGGGTGGACACCTTCTACACCATGGTCGAGGTGAAGGACGGGGTGGTCACCTTCCACGGCTTCCGGCGCTCGGACGCGGTGCAGCGGGCGCTGCGCGTGCTCGCCGAGAACGTGCCGGGCGTGCGCAAGGTGGAGGACCAGACGCGTCCGGTGCCGGCCTTCATCTACGTGGCGTCGTGAGGCGGCGCGGCCGCCGGTGCCGCCGCCGGTCCGGTCGTCGCCGGCGCGGCCGCCGCGTGCGGCGGCTCGCTGATCGTGGCGAGGATCGCCGCGCCGGCGCCGAGGAAGACCAGCACCGTCGCCATGCCGGCACGCTGGCTGCCGGTCGCCTCCGTCACCGCGGCCAGGGTCGCGGGGCCGAGGAAGGAGGTGATGCGGCCGGAGAGGGCGAACAGGCCGAAATGCGCGGCCTCCTCGCCCTGCGGCGAGAGGCGCGCCATCAGGGTGCGGCTCGCCGCCTGCGCGGGGCCGAAGAACAGGCCGAGCGCGAGCGCGAGGGCCCAGAAGGCGGTCTTGCCCTCGACCAGCAGCAGCGCGGCGCCGATCGTGATCAGGGAGCCGAGCGCGAGCAGGACGGTGCGGCGGGAGCCGAGCCGGTCCTCGACCAGCCCGAAGCCGGCGGCGCCGAGCCCGGCGGTGACGTTGAGCGCGATGCCGAAGACGAGGACCTCCTCGATGCCCATGCCGAAGACGCCGGCGGCGAAGATCGCGCCGAAGGCGAACAGCGTGTTCAGGCCGTCGGTGTAGAACAGTCGCGCGACCAGGAACCGGAGCAGCGTCGGGTTGCCGGGCAGGGTGCGCAGCAGCGCGGCGACGTCGCGCAGGCCGGTCCGCGCCGCCGTGCCCAGGGGGGGGCGCAGGACGCGCGGCGGATCGGGCAGCGCGAGCAGCACCGGCCAGCCGAAGCCGATCATCCAGGCGCCGACCAGCAGCGCCACGGCGCGCACGTGCTCCGCCTCGTCGCGGTCGAGGCCGAAGGGCGGAGGATCGGGCCGCACCAGCACGAACAGCGCGATGGCGAGGCAGGCGAGGCCCCCGACGTAGCCGAGGCCCCAGGCGAGGCCCGAGAGGCGTCCGATCCGCTCCGGCGTCGCGACGCGCGGCAGCATCGCGTTGTAGAACACCGTGCCGAGCTCGAACGCGACGGTGGCGACGCCGACGCAGGCGAGTGCCCACAGGGTCCACGCCGGGTCGGGCCGCGCGAACCAGACCAGCGCCGTGGCGCCGGCGGCGACGACGGTGCAGGCGAGCAGCATCAGCCGCTGCCGCCCGCCGGCGTCGGCGACCGCGCCGAGCGCGGGCGAGAGCAGCGCGATGGCGAGGCCGGCGGCGGTCTGCATCCAGCCCCACTGCGCCTGGCCGGTGACCGGATCGGGCGCGACGCCGCTGGCGAAATAGGCGGCGATGACGAAGGTCGAGACGACCGTCGGGAACGCGCTGTTGGCCCAGTCGTAGAGCGCCCAGGCCAGGGCCTTGCCCGGGGTCGCCGTGCCTGACGTCATGGCGCGGCGGGGCGGGGGCGCGGAGGCGCGGGGGAGGGAGCGACCATGGTGGACATCGGCCGGGGCATGGCGGCGGGCTTCGTCGCGACGATGGTGTTCTCGCTGCTCGTGCTGGCGGCGGTGGCGCTCGGACTGATGCCGCAGCTCGCCGCGGTGGCGATGTTCGGCCGCGTGCTCTGGGCGCAGGGCGCGCCGGCGGTGGCGTGGATCGCGCACTTCCTCATCGGGACGGTGCTCTGGGGCGGGCTGTTCGCGGCCTTCTCGCCGCGCCTGCCGGGGCGCACCCACACCGCGCGCGGCATGGCGTTCGGCCTCGTCACCTGGCTGCTCGCCATGGTTGTCCTGATGCCGCTGGCCGGCGCCGGGCCGTTCGGGCTCTCGCTCGGGCCGCTGGCGCCGCCGACCACCCTGGCGTTGCACCTCGCCTTCGGCGCCGTGCTCGGCGCGACCTACAGCTGGCTGCTGGAGCGGCGCGCCCAGGAGGGGCGCGGCACGCCGGGCGGCTAGGGCCGTTTTCGCTCGGCTGCGCCCGCTGCGCGATTCCGGCCCGCTGTTTGCCGAGCCGATCCGCGCGCCCGGGTGTTCCCGGCCGTCCGCGATCCGCCCCGGGCGCCCCGCCGGGCGGCGGCGGGCCGCGATGGCGCCGCCGGCTCACGCCAGCGCCGCCAGGGCGCGGCTGGCGACGGTGACGGCGGCGAGATCCGCGACGCCGGCCGCCTCCCGCGCCAGCCGCGCGGCGGCGGCGGCGCGGCCCGGGTCCGGCGCCTTGCCGCGCAGCCGGGCGAGGGCGAGCCGCATCTGGCTCGCCGTCAGCTCGTCGAGCAGCGCCGCCTTGGCGCGGGCGCCGAAGGCGCCGGGGGCGCGCGCGGCGGCGGTGGCGGCGCGCAGGGCGTCGAGCGCGAAGGCCTCGCCGGTGGCGCCCCAGGCGGCGGCGGCCTCGGCCGGCGCCACCCCGGCCAGGTCCGCCAGCCGCACGATCGCCGGCGCGGCGGCGAGGCGGGGCGCGGCGGCGACCAGCGCCGCGGGCTCCGCCGGCAGCCCGGCCTCGCGCAGCCCGGCCGCCGCGGCGTCGGCGCGCGCCGCCTCGGCCAGTGTCAGCGCCGCGACGCCCGGGCGCAGCATCGCCACCGCCTCGGCCAGCGGGCCGGCGGCGTCCGGCGCGGCGGCGAGCAGCTCGCGCGCCGCCGCCTCCTGCAGGCGGCGCAGCGCGAGCAGCGCGGCGAGGCGCGTGCCCGCGGGCGCCGGCGCGGCGTCGATCGCCTCCGCCGCCGCCTCGAGGCCGAAGGCGGCGTCGGCGAGCCAGGCGGCGCGCGCCGCGGCGGCCGGCGCCGCCTCCGTCGTCAGCCGCCCGAGCGCGGCGCAGCCGAGGCGGTTGGCGACGGCGTTGGCGAGGATCGTGGCGATCAGCTCGCGCCGCAGCCGGTGGCGGCGGGCGAAGCGGGCGAAGCGCGCCTCGCGCAGCGGGGCGGGGAAGTAGGCGAGCAGCAGCGGCTCCAGCGCCGGGTCGTCGGGCAGGGCGCTCTGCGCGATGGCGTCGGTGAGCCAGAGCTTGGCGAAGGGCAGCAGCGCGGCGAGCTCCGGCCGCGTGAACGCCTGGCCGGCGGTGATCCGCGCGCCGAGCGCCGCCGCGTCCGGCAGGCCGGCGACGGCGCGGTCGAGCAGGCCCTCCGCCTCGAGCCGCGCGATCAGCGCCGCCTGGGCGGGCAGCTCCTCGGCGCCGGGCAGGGCCTCGAGGCTGATCGCGAGCGACTGCCGGTGGTTGTCGCGCAGCACCAGCGCGGCGACCTCGTCGGTCATGGCGGCGAGCAGCTCGTCGCGCTGGCGGCGCGTGATGACGCCCTCGGCCATCGCGTCGGCGAGGAGGATCTTGATGTTGACCTCGTGGTCGGAGGTCGAGACGCCGGCGGAATTGTCGAGCGCGTCGGTGTTGATGCGCCCGCCCTGGCCGCCGGCGCCGAGGCGGGCGTACTCGACGCGCCCGGCCTGGGTGACGCCGAGATTGGCGCCCTCGCCGACGACGCGCGCGCGGAGGTCGCGGCCGTCCACGCGCACCGCGTCGTTGGCGCGGTCGCCGACCTCGGCGTGGCTCTCCGTGCTCGCCTTCACGTAGGTGCCGATGCCGCCGAAGTAGAGCAGGTCCACCGGGGCGCGCAGGATGGCGCGGATCACCGCGGCGGGCTCGGGCCTCTCCTCCTCGATGCCGAGCAGGGCGCGCGCCTCGGGCGAGAGCGGCACCGTCTTGGCGCTGCGCGGATGGACGCCGCCGCCGGGGGAGAGCTTCGCCGGGTCGTAGTCGGCCCAGGAGGAGCGCGGCAGGGCGAAGAGCCGCGCGCGCTCCTGGTAGGACAGCTCCGGGTCCGGGTCGGGGTCCACGAAGATGTGGCGGTGGTCGAAGGCGGCGAGCAGGCGGGTCCTGCGGCTGATCAGCATCCCGTTGCCGAACACGTCGCCGCTCATGTCGCCGACGCCGACGCAGGTGAAGGGCGCGTCGTGCACGCCGCGGCCGAGCGCCTCCCGGAAGTGGCGCTCGATCATCACCCAGGCGCCGCGCGCGGTGATGCCCATGCGCTTGTGGTCGTAGCCGGCCGAGCCGCCGGAGGCGAAGGCGTCGCCGAGCCAGAAGCCGTACTCGGCGGCGATCGCGTTGGCGATGTCGGAGAAGCTCGCGGTGCCCTTGTCGGCGGCGGCGACGATGTAGGGGTCGTCGCCGTCGCGCCGCACGATCCCCTCCGGCGTCACCACCCGGTCGCCGAGGATGTTGTCGGTGAGGTCGAGCATGGCGCGGATCAGCGTGCGGTAGCAGGCGACGCCCTCGGCCTGGAACGCCTCGCGGTCGGTCGCGGGCGGCGGGCGCCTGAGGACGAAGCCGCCCTTGGCGCCGGTCGGCACGATGACGACGTTCTTGAGCACCTGCGCCTTCATCAGGCCGAGGATCTCGGTGCGGAAGTCCTCGCGCCGGTCGGACCAGCGGATGCCGCCGCGCGCCACCGGGCCGGCGCGCAGGTGGCAGCCCTCCATGCGCGGGGAGAGGACGAAGATCTCGCGCCAGGGGCGGGGCGCGGGCATGTCGCCGGCCCGGGCGCTGTCGATCTTCAGCGCGAGGTAGTCCCTGCCCTGGTGGAAGTTGCTGCGCAGCACGGCGCGCGCGAGTGTCATCAGGCGCGAGAGGATGCGGTCCTCGTCCGGGTTCTCGACGCCGGCGAGCAGCGCCTCCCAGGCGGCCTCCAGCGCGGCCTCGCGCGCCGGATCGCGCGGGCGGGCGGGGTCGAAGCGGGCGTGGAACAGGTCCACGAGGATGCGCGCGGCCCCGGGATGGGCGGAGAGCGCCTGCTCGACGCTCGGCTGGGCGAAGGGGAAGCCGACCTGCTTGAGCCAGCGGAACATGGCGCGCAGCAGCCGGCATTCCTGCCAGGTGAGGCCGGCGCGCAGGACCAGGCGGTTGAAGCCGTCGGCGTCCGCGCGGCCCTCCTGCAGCGCGGCGAGCGCCTCGAGCAGCGCGGCGTCGCGCTCCTCGCCGCAGGGCATCGCGGCGCGCAGCGCGAAGACGTGCAGCACCACCTCCGCCGCGTCCGCCGGGGTCAGGCGGTAGGCCACCTCCTCGATCGCGCGCAGGTCGAGGCTCTCGAACAGCGGCAGCGCGTCGGCGAGCGCGATGGCGCCGCCCGGGTTGGCGACGCGCAGGGTCAGCGCCTCGGCCGGCGCGCCGGGGGCGCGCTCGATCCGCGCGGCGGGGCGGCCGGCGGCGAGGGCGCGCTCGGCGAGGTGCAGGTCGGCGACGCCCTGCGCCGCGGTGGCGACCTCGCGGTAGGTCGGCGGGAAGGCCTCGCGCCAGCGGGCGAGCAGGCGGGCCGCCTCGGCCTCGCCCGCCTCCGCGGCGAGCGCCTCGGCGAGGCGGTCGCGGAAGCCGCGCGCGGCCTGGGCGACCGCGGCCTCCAGCGCCGCCGCGTCCACCGCGGGGACGCGGCCGGGGACGGTGGCGATGATGTAGTGCACGCGCGCGAGCGGGGCGTCGCCGACCGCGACGTAGTTGGCCGAGAGCCGCCCCTCGTGCGCGCGCGCCAGCATCGCGCCGACGCGCTCGCGCAGGCGCGTGTCGAAGGTGTCGCGCGGCAGCCAGGCGATGGCGGAGACGAAGCGCCCGAACGGGTCGCGCCGCAGCACCAGCGCCGTGCGCGGATGGATCTGCAGGTCGAGGGCGCGGCGGGCGCCGGCCAGGATCTCCGCCTCCGGCGCCTGGAACAGCTCGTCGCGCGGCCAGGTGTCGAGGATGTTGCGCATCGCCCGGCCGTCGTGGCTGTTCGGGTCGACGCCGGCCATGGCGAGGATGCGGTCCGTCTTCTCCCGCAGCAGCGGGATCGAGCGCGGGTTGCGGTTGTAGGCCGAGGCGGCGAACAGGCCGAGGAACAGCCGCGCGCCGGCGACGCGCCCGCCGGCGCCGTAGATGCGCGTCGCCACCACGTCGGCGTGCTGCGGGCGGTGCACGCTGGAGCGCATGTTGGCCTTGGCGACGGCGAGCGGCGCCGCCGGGTCGAGCAGCGCCGCGCGCACCGCGGGCGGCACGGCGGAGAGGTCGCGCAGCACGTCGAACACCGCCACCGCGGGGTCGCGCAGCAGGCCGAGATTCTCCGCCTCGACCACGGCGAGCCCGCCCGTGGGCGAGACGGCGAAGCGGCGGTGGCCGAGCAGGACGAAATTCTCCTCCGCCAGCCAGCGCAGGAATTCGCGGGCGACCGCGGGCTCCAGGGCGGCGCCCTCCCTGTCCGGCGCGGGGGGCGGCGCGGCGGCGAGCTCGGCCTCGGCCTCGCGCAGCCGGGCGAGCATGGCGGGGAAGTCCTCGACGGCGGCGCGCAGCTCGCCCATGGCGCGGCGCAGCGCCGCCTCGAGCCCGTCCCAGCCCTCGCCGGCGGCGGCGGGGCCGTCGCCGGCGAGCGTGATGCGCATCATGCTCTCGCGGTCGGGCGCGGCCGGGTCTATCGCGAGCAGCCGGCCGGTCGCGGGGTCGCGCCGCACCGGGACGACCGGGTGGAGCAGGCGCTGCACCGTCCGCCCGCGCAGCGAGAGCGCGGCGAGCGCGGTGTCCACGAGGAAGGGCATGTCGTCGGTGACGATCTCCGCCACCGCGCGCGGGCCGCGGCCGGGGCCGGGGGGGAGGATGCGGACCTTGGCGGTGCGCGGCGTCCGCTCGGCGGCGAAGGACCAGAGGCTGGCGGCGGCGGCGGCGAGCGATTCGGGGGATTCGGCGGCGAGTTCCGCGGTCGGCAGCGCGGCGTGCAGGCGGCGGAGCAGCTCGGCGGCATCGGGCGGGAGGTCGGGGGCGAGGCGGCAGAGCGCCTCCGCGGCGGCGCGCAGCAGCTCCTCCCTCGCCGTGTCCCGCAGCTCAAGGCCGCCGCTTCGGTCGTCGGGCATCGGATGGGCCTCTCCCTCGCTGCCGGCAGGATCGTCCGGGCGGCGCGCCGGGGGCAAGCGTTCCGGTCCCGGCCCGGAGGGGCGCGCCGGAGGCGCCGCCGCCCCGGGAGCGGCCCTGCCGCGCCGCCCGCCCCTCTGCTAGGTTCGGGCCATGACGATGACGTTGGCCGATCTCCTCGCGCCGATGGCGCCGGAGACCTTCTTCGCCGAGTACCACGACCGCCAGCCGCTGCACCTGCGCGGCGAGGCGGCGAAGTTCGCCTCCGTCCTCTCCTGGCGCCAGATCAACCGCCTGCTCGACATGACGCACATCTGGACCAGCCACTCGCTCAAGCTGGTGCTGGACGGGGTGCCGGTGCCGGCCGAGCAGTACTGCGTCCGCGCCACCACGCGCGACGCGGGCGTGCCGGGCCTGCAGCCCGACGCCCGGCGCGTGCAGGAGTGGGTGCGGCGCGGCGCCTCGGTGGTGATGAACGACGTGGACAGCCTCACCCCCGGCCTCGCCGCGGTGTCGGAGGCGCTGGAGTCCGCGGGGCTCGGGAAGGCGCAGGCGAACGTCTACATCTCCTGGCAGAGCCACAAGGCCTTCCCGGCGCACTACGACACCCACGACGTCTGGGCGGTGCAGGTCGAGGGCGAGAAGACCTGGAACGTCTGGGAGGGCCGCGCCGAGTGGCCGATCGCCCACCCGCTGTTCCGCGGCGAGGGGCAGGAGCACCACGAGCGCGCCAAGGGGGCGCTGCGCGCGAAGGTGGTGATGCGGCCGGGCGACCTGCTCTACCTGCCGCGCGGCTGGTACCACGACGCGCTGGCCGAGGCGCCGGCCTCGGTGCACGTCGCCTACGGCGTGCACGCGCCGCTCGGGATGGACCTCGTCAACCTGCTGTTCGAGCGGGCGCTGCAGGATGTCGAGTTCCGCAGGCCGCTGCCGCGCCAGGACGGCAGCGCGGCGGCGAGGTTCGCGCTGACCAGCCGGGCGGCGCAGCTCGGCGGCCGCCTCGCCGAGCTGTGCCGCGACCCGCGGGTGACGGCGGCGCTGGAGCAGATGATGCACGAGTTCCGCTTCCGCCGCGGCGGCAACGACCTGCTCGCGGCGCGCGGCCTGGCGCCGCCGGTCCCGGCCGGCGGCGCGGCGGGGACGGGGGGCGGCGAGGAGGGCGCGGCCTTCCGCGTGGTCGCGAACGGCGCGCGGCCGGTGCGGCGCGGCGCGGAGTTCGTGCTGAAGGCGCCGCAGGGCGGGGCCGCGCTGCCGCTCACCGCGGCGGAGGCCGAGGCGGTGGGCTGGATCCTGGCGCGGCCCGACGTGACCGAGGGCGAGCTGCGCGCGGCGCATCCGGCGGTGGACGCGGCCGGGCTGCTCGCGCGGCTGCGCGCGGCAGGCGTGCTCGCCACGGTTGCCGTTGCCTGAGCGCGGCACGCGGGGGCGGTCGGCGATGAGGGCGTGGTCGGCCCTGCCCCTGTTGCTGCTGCTCGGCGCGGCGGCGCCGCCGGCGGCCGCGCAGCCGCGGTCGTTCAGCTGCGTCGGCGCGGAGTGGCTGGAGGACGACGTCTTCGCCATACCCTTCGCGCGCATGAGCGCGACGGTCGAGGAGGCGGCGCGCGCCCCGCTCGCCGCCGCGGCGGCGCTGGCGCGCGCGAACCCGCTCCGGCTCATCTGCGTGCTCGGCCATGCCGCGGCGGACGAGGGCGGCGCCACCACCGGCCAGCGCCTGGCCGCGAGCCGCGCGCGGGCGGTGGCGGAGCGCCTCGCGGCGATGGGGGTGGAACGCGACCGCATCCGCGCGGAGGCGCGCCACGCCAGTTTCATGCCGCGCCCGCGGCGCGACCCCTGGGCCGGGCGCAGCGCCACCATCGTCGTGCTGCCGGAGCCGGTGACCCCTTAGCCCGCCGTCACTCCGGTCCCGCATGCCCGGGCGCGGTCGGGCGTTCCGGGCCGAGCGCACGGCGATGCGCGCGCAACGTCGCGCGCAACCTTTGCAATCCGCCGCGACATCGGACTGCAACAGCGGGCTGGCAGAATCCGCGGCGAGGACGGAGCCGGGAGAACCGCCGCCGCCCATCGCAAAAGGAGCCAGACCGACATGCCCGCCATGCTTTCCGCCCGGTCGAGGGCCGCGCTGCACCTCGGCCGCCTGATCGCCACCTGGCGCGCGCGCCACGTGGAGCGCCAGCAGCTCGCCGCGATGGACCATCGCGCGCTGCGCGACATCGGCCCCACCGTTGCCGACGTCCGTTCCGAGATCGGCAAGCCGTTCTGGCGCAGCTGAGCCCGCGCGGCACGCCGGCCGCGACGCCCGCGGCGGCCGCCACGGATTGACGCCGCGCCGGGCGGCTGCGACGCTCCCTCGCGGGAGGGACCGCGCATGGCCGGTGCGGTGGAGTGGCGGAAGAGCCTGGTCGAGGTCGCCGGGGTGCGGGTGGCGCTGAGCCGCGCCGGCAGCGGCCCGCCGCTGCTCCTCCTGCACCGCGACACCGGCACGCTCGAGCGCCTGCCCTTCCACGACGCGCTCGCCGAGCGCTTCGACGTGCTGATCCCGCGCCATCCCGGCTACGGCAGCGAGGCGCAGCGCGCGGACTGGATGCGCAGCGTGCGCGACCTCGCCGTGGTGCACCGCTGGCTGCTCTCCGCGCTCGGCATCGAGCGCTGCGCGGGGCTGCTCGGCCTCGGCTTCGGCGGCTGGGTGGCGGCGGAGATGGCGACGATGGCGCCGCGCGACCTGGACAGGCTCGTGCTGGTCGGGCCGATGGGCATCAGGCCGCCGGGCGAGGACCACATCCTCGACCAGGCGCTGCTGAGCTACATCGACTACGCCCGCGCCGGCTTCCACGACCAGGCGCGGTTCGACGCGATCTACGGCGCCGATCCCTCGACCGACCAGCTCGTCGAGTGGGACATCTGCCGCGAGACGAGCTTCCGCATCGCGTGGAAGCCCTACATGTACAGCCAGACCCTGCCGCACCTGCTCGGCGCCGTGCGCGCGCCGGCGCTGGTGGTGTGGGGCGCGGAGGACCGCGTGGTGCCGCCGAGCGCGGCGGAGCGCTGGATGGCGGGCCTGCGCGGCGCGCGGCTCGAGATGCTGCCGGAATGCGGCCATTGCGTGGAAATGGAGAGGCCGTCGGAGCTGGCCCGGCTGGTCGCCGGCTTCGTCGCGGGCTGAGGCGGGAGGAGCGGCGCGCCATGGAGATCCTGTACTTCACCGAGCAGCCCATGTCCGCCTACCCGGTCGAGGAGGGGCGGAAGTTCGGCGCCACGGCGCTGATGTTCTCCAACCGGCACTTCGATCCGGTCGCCGGCTCGCGGCTCTACAACGAGTACATCGAGCAGTACCGCCTCGCCGAGGCGGTCGGCTTCGACGGCATCATGCTGAACGAGCACCACAACGCGCCGTTCTGCATGCAGGCCAAGTGCAACATCTTCGCCGCGATCCTCGCCGCCATCACCGAGCGGGTGCGGATCGTGCTGCTCGGCAACCCGCTGCCGCTCGCCGAGAACCCGGTGCGGCTGGCGGAGGAGCTGGCGATGGTGGACATGATCTCGAAGGGCCGCCTCGTCTCCGGCTTCGTGCGCGGCGGCGGGCAGGAGCAGCTCGCCACCGGGGTGAACCCGGCCTACAACCGCGAGCGCTTCGAGGAGGCGCACGACCTGATCGTGCGCACCTGGACCGAGTTCGGCCCCTTCCGCTGGGAGGGCGCGCACTACCAGCAGCGGGTGGTGAACCCCTGGGCGCTGCCGCTGCAGAAGCCGCATCCGCGCATCTGGATCCCCGGCGTGATCAGCCGCGAGACGGTGGTCTGGGCGGCGCGGCACCGCTACCCCTACATCGCGCTCAACACCACGGTCGAGCAGACGCAGCGCATCTGGAAGCTCTACGACGACACCGCGGCCGAGGTCGGGTTCGAGGGCGGCCCGCCCTACCACGGCTACCTCAAGCAGGTGCACGTGGCGGAGACCGAGGAGAAGGCGATCGAGAACGCGCGGCAGTTCATGTGGATGCAGGGCGAGTTCACCGGCCTCGCGCATCCCGTGTGGAGCACGCCGTCGGGCTATTCCTCGCCGGAGAACCGGCGGGGGTTCGTGGAGTTCTCGGTCGGGCGCGGCGGCAATCCGCGCCGCCGCCCGCCCTTCGAGGAGCAGCTCGCGAGCAACATGATCATCGCCGGCACGCCGAGGACGGTGATCGCCAAGCTGCGGCAGGTGATGGAGCAGACGCGGCCGGGGATCATGGCGATGTGGGCGAACGACGGCGCGGTGTCGCACCGGGACTCGATGACCTGCATCCGCCTGTTCGGGCAGGAGGTGCTTCCGGCGATGCGCGAGATCGCGAGGGAGCTCGACCTGAAGAGCCCGTTCGAGGCGGCGACGCCGGTGAGCCTCGCCTTCTCGGCCGACCTGGCGCCGAAGGCGCCCGCCGCCGCGGCGGAGTGATCGGGCGCGGCGGGCCGCATTTTCCGCCTTGCCCGCGGCGCCGGCGGCGGCGAGACAATTCCGGACGGCTCCGGCCCGACGCGCGCCGGGGCCACCCCGTGCAGGGAGAGCACCGACATGCCCGAGGCTGCCGCCGCCACCACGACGACGTCCAGGACGGACCGCGCCCTCGCCTCCGCCTGGGAGGACGCCTGGCTGCTCGACGGCGTGCGCACGCCCTTCGCCGATCTCTGCGGCCCCTTCGCCCAGGTCTCGCCGACCGACCTCGGCATCAAGGCGGCGCGCGAGGCGCTGGCGCGCGCCGCGGTGGCGCCGGAGGAGGTGGGGACGGTCATCGCCGGCAGCCTCGCGCCCGGCGGCTTCGACGCGCTCTACCTGCCGCGCCATGTCGGCCTCTACGCCGGCGTGCCGATCGAGGTGCCCTCGGTGCTCGTCCAGCGGCTCTGCGGCACCGGCATCGAGGCGCTGATCCAGGCCGCGGACACGGTGACGCACAAGGAGGGGATCGAGGTCGCGCTCTGCGTCGGCACCGAGAGCATGAGCCGCAACCCGGTCGCCGCCTTCACCCACCGCACCGGCTTCGGCCTCGGCAGGGTGGAGTTCAAGGACTTCCTCTGGGAGGCGCTGCACGACCCGGCGCCGGGCGTGAACATGGGCGGCACGGCGGAGGAGCTCGCGCGCCGCTACCAGATCACCCGCGCCGAGGTGGACGCCTTCGCCGCGCGCAGCTTCGACCGCGCCCTCGCGGCGCAGGCGAGCGGCTTCCTCGAGGGCGAGATCGCGCCGGTGCGGAGCGAGGTCTTCACGCGGGAGGGCTACGCGGACCGCGCCATCGAGCTGCCGCGCAAGGTCGAGGAGGTGCGCGCGGACACGCATGTCCGCCCCTCGCCGGTGGAGGCGCTGGCGAAGATCCGGCCGGCCTTCGGCGGCGTGCAGACCGGGGGCAATTCCTCCGGCATGGTGGACGGCGCGGCGGCGGCGCTGGTCGTCTCCGGCGCCTGGCTGCGCGCCAACCGGCGCGCGCCGCTGGCGCGGCTGGTCGCGGGGGTCGCGGTCGGCTGCCCGCCGGAGATCATGGGCATCGGCCCGGTGCCGGCGATCCGCGCGCTGCTCGCCCGCACCGGCAGGACGCTCGCCGAGATAGACCGCATCGAGATCAACGAGGCCTTCGGCGCCCAGGTGATGGCCTGCGCGCGCGAGCTCGGCCTCGACGAGGACCGGCTGAACGTGAACGGCGGCGCCATCGCCATCGGCCACCCGCTGGCGGCGACGGGGCTGCGCATCGCGGTGACGCTGGCGCGCGAGCTGAGGCGCAGCGGCGGGCGCCTCGGCATCGCCTCCGCCTGCATCGGCGGCGGGCAGGGGATCGCGCTGCTGGTCGAGAACCCGGAGGCGGCGGCGGGCGGTGGCGCCGGCGCGCACTGACGGCGGGCCGCCCGGCTTCGTCCACGCGCGGCGCCTCGCCATCGAGTGGGGCGACTGCGACCCGGCGGGGATCGTCTTCTATCCCCGCTACTTCGCCATGTTCGACGCGAGCACGGCGGCGCTGTTCGCCGCCGCGCTCGGCATGGGCAAGGCCGCGATGCTCCGCCGCTTCGGCATCATCGGCATCCCGATGGTGGACACGCGGGCGTGGTTCCACGCGCCGAGCCGCTTCGGCGACGAGGTCGCGATCGAGAGCCGGGTGACGGCCTTCCGCCGCTCCAGCTTCGACGTCGCGCACCGGCTGCTGCGCGCCGACGGCACGCTCGGCGTCGAGGGGTTCGAGACCCGCGTCTGGGCGGCGCGCCATCCGGAGGACCCGGAGCGGATCCGGGGGGTCCCGGTGCCGGAGGAGGTGGTCGCGGCCTTCGCCGCCGCCCGGGCCTAGCCGGCCCCGGCCCCGGCTGGCATTCTGCCGGCCGCCTTCCAACGCGGGGATCGTGGACGGATGCAGGACACCAGGGCCGGCGGCGCGCCGGTGCGGCTCAGGATCGGCTATCTCGGCAAGCCGCCGCACCCGACGTTCTTCGAGCTCGCGCGCGCGCACCCCGAGCTCGAATTCGTCGAGATCGCGCCGGCCGATTCGGGCGAGGCGATGCGCGCGCCGCTCCGCGCCTGCCACGCCTACTACGTGAGGGCGTCGCGGCAGGAGCTGCCGAAGCCGCTGCACGTGACGGCGGAGTTCCTGGCCGCGGTGCCGAACCTGCTGGCGATGGTGAGCTCCGGCGCCGGCTTCGACCCGATCGACCTCGCCGCCTGCACCGACGCCGGCGTGCCGGTGATCAACCAGGCGGGCGCCAACGCGCAGGGCGTGGCGGAGCACGCGGTCGGCATGATGCTCGGCCTGCTCAAGCGCATGCCGGAGACGGGGGCGGCGATGCGGGCGGGGCGGGCGCAGGACCGCGCGGCCTTCATGGGGCGCGAGATCACGGGCCGCACCGTCGGCCTGGTCGGGATCGGCAATGTCGGCACGCGGGTCGCGGCGATCCTGCGCGCGGGCTTCGGCTGCCGCGTGCTCGCGGCCGATCCGTTCCTGGATGCCGCCACGGTGGCGGAGCGCGGGGCGGAGAAGGTGGAGCTGCCGGCGCTGCTCGCCGAGAGCGACGTGGTCTCGCTGCACTGCCCCTACGACGCGACGACGCGCGGCATGTTCGGCGCGGCGGCCTTCGCGGCGATGCGCGAGGGCGCGGTGTTCGTCACCACCGCGCGCGGCGGCATCCACGACGAGGCGGCGCTGCTCGCCGCGCTGGAGTCCGGCCGCCTCGCGGGCGCGGGGCTCGACGTCTGGGTGGACGAGCCGCCGCCGGTGGACCACCCGCTGCTCTCGCACCCGCGGGTGATCGCGACGCAGCACACGGCGGGCGTGACGGATGAGAGCCGCAGGCGCATCGCGCGCTACGCGGTGGAGGCCTTCGCCGACATCGCCGCCGGGCGCCGCCCGCCGCGGGTGCAGAACCCGCAGGCGCTGGACCGCTACCGCGCGCGCTGGGCGGCGGTGTTCGGCCGCGAGCCGGGGTTCTGAGCGGAGGCGCGCCGCGCCGTCAGGCGGGGACGCCGGCGGCGCGCGCCTTCTCGACGAGCCAGTCGCGCGCCGCCTGCATGTCCTCGAGCGAGCCGAAGGCGTTCATGTAGCGGCCGCGGTAGCCCTTGCCCTCGATGCGGCGGAACATGTCGCCGAAGTCGAAATCGCCCTCGCCGGGGCGGAGGTGCTGCTCCTTGCCGTTGCGGAAGCAGTCGGCGAGGCGGACCTCCTGCACCCGCTCCCAGGGGAGGCCCTCGACGAAGCCGGCGACGCCCTCCGGCACCAGGTGGGCGTGGTTGGCGGTGAAGGAGAGGGCAAGGGCAGGCGAGGCGATGCGCTCGTAGTACCAGCGCCATTCCTCCAGCGTGTGGGCGAGGTAGTGCACCTCGGCGTCGGGCGGCTCCTTGTTCAGGTTCTCGAGCAGCAGGACGACGCCCTTGCCCTCGGCGTAGGCGGCCGCGCGCTTGAGGCGCTCGAGCCCGGCCTCCATGCGCATCGCGACGTCGGAGGTGAAGTGGTAGCCGGCGTGCACGACGATGCTGCCGGCGCCGAGCCGCGGCGCGACGTCGATGTAGGCGCGCAGATAGGCGTCGGCCGCCTCCGACAGCAGCGGCGAGTACTCGGCGACGTTCACCGCCGAGAGGGTGTGCAGGCCGAGGTGGATGCCGTGCCGCTCCAGCGCGGCGCGGACGGCGGCGGCGCGCGCGTCGTCGAAGGCGGTGAAGGCGTTGGCGCCGGTGTCGAGCTGGATGTCGATGTGTCGCACGCCGTTGCGCGCGGCCCATTCGATGCCGTCCTCCAGCCGCAGCTTGCGGCCGATATCCACGCCGATCCGGTCGCGCAGGGAGTCCGCCATCGGCCTGTCTCCTCCTCTTCCTCGATCGCGATCACCCGCGCCGGCGCGTCGTCCGCCCCGGGGCTGAGCCGGATCGGCAGCGCGACGGCGAGGCAGCGCGGCGCGCGCAGCGTCCCCGTGTTGCAGAGAGAGATACTCGAACATGATGACGCCGCGCGCCAGCAGGCGGTGGTGCGAGGCGTGATCCTCCAGAGGCGGGCGCGCCGCGCCGGTGAGGAAGAGGCGGATCGGATAGTCCTGCGGGAAGTCGAAGCCGACGGCCTCGACGCCGCCCGGGTGCGGCCATTCCGCGGCCTCTGCGGCCATCCAGGGCGCGTCGGCCCAGAATGCCGGCGTGTCCAGGCCGCGGCGCTCGTCCCAGCGGGTCTTGAGGACCGCGATGTCGCCGCGGCGGAGATGGGCGCCGGCGGTGCGGGCCTCCCCGATCGGGCTGCTCTCCGGCACCTCGGAGAGGTCGAGCACCGCGGCATCGCCGAGCGTCATCTCGGGCGTGACGCGTCGATGGTGAAGCCGTGCGGGTTCCGGCCGGCTCGGGTGCCCTCGCTGCCGTCGCCGGCGGCGTGGCCCGTGAGCAGGCGGCGCCCGACGGGCCAGCGGAAATGGCCGGTGCGGACCGGGGTGGAAAGGGCGATCAGGCGGCGGGCCGGCACCGCGAGGCCGCCTCGTTTCGCGGGCGTGGCTGGCGCGCGGCGGCGCGATCCACCGAGGCCCCTCCCCGGCCGGGCGGTCCGGGCGCGCCCGGCGGACCGCAACGCTTTGAACCGGTGGCGATCTGCCCTATCTGACCGGCACAGAGCCGCCGGACCGCCCCCTGCTCCGCCCGCCGGCGCCATCCGGATTCCCGATGACCGACATCCCGCTTTCCCGCATCCGCAACTTCGCGATCATCGCGCACATCGACCACGGCAAGTCCACCCTGGCGGACCGGCTGATCCAGGCCACCGGCGCCCTTTCCGAGCGCGAGATGAAGGAGCAGGTGCTCGACTCCATGGAGCTCGAGCGCGAGCGCGGCATCACCATCAAGGCGCAGACCGTGCGCCTGCGCTACCGGGCGAAGGACGGGCAGGAGTACGAGCTGAACCTGATGGACACGCCCGGCCACGTGGACTTCGCCTACGAGGTCAGCCGCAGCCTCGCCGCCTGCGAGGGCTCGCTCCTGGTGGTGGACGCCTCGCAGGGCGTGGAGGCGCAGACCCTCGCCAACGTCTACCACGCGATCGAGGCCGGGCACGAGATCGTGCCGGTGCTGAACAAGATCGACCTCCCCGCGGCCGAGCCGGAGCGGGTGAAGCGCCAGATCGAGGAGGTGATCGGCCTCGACGCCTCCGACGCCGTCGAGGTCAGCGCCAAGACCGGCCTCAACATCGAGGGCGTGCTGGAGGCGATCGTCACGCGCCTCCCCCCGCCGAAGGGCGATCCCGCCGCGCCGACCAAGGCGCTGCTCGTGGATTCCTGGTACGACCCCTATCTCGGCGTCGTCGTGCTGGTGCGGGTGAAGGACGGGCGGCTGCGCAAGGGCCAGCGCATCCGCATGATGTCCACCGGCGCCGTGCACACGCTGGAGCAGGTCGGCGTCTTCACGCCGAAGATGGTCGCGGTGGAGGAGCTCGGGCCGGGCGAGATCGGCTACTTCACCGCCGCGATCAAGGCGGTGGCCGACACCAAGGTCGGCGACACCGTCACCGACGACCGCAACCCCGCCGCGGAGCCGCTGCCGGGCTTCAAGCCGAGCGTCCCGGTGGTGTGGTGCGGCCTCTACCCGGTGGACGCCGACGACTTCGAGAAGCTGCGCGACAGCCTCGCCAAGCTGCGGCTGAACGACGCCTCCTTCCACTACGAGCCGGAGACCTCCGCCGCGCTCGGCTTCGGCTTCCGCTGCGGCTTCCTCGGCCTGCTGCACCTCGAGATCGTGCAGGAGCGCCTGGCGCGCGAGTTCGGGCTCGACCTGATCGCGACCGCGCCCTCGGTCGTGTACCGGATCCGCAAGACCAACGGCGAGACGGTCGAGCTGCACAACCCGGCCGACATGCCGGACGGCAGCGTGGTGCAGAGCATCGAGGAGCCGTGGATCAAGGCCACGATCCTGGTGCCGGACGACTACCTCGGCGCCGTGCTCGCGCTCTGCAACGAGCGGCGCGGGCAGCAGGTGGAGCTGACCTATGTCGGCAGCCGCGCGATGCTGGTCTACCGCCTGCCGCTGAACGAGGTGGTGTTCGACTTCTACGACCGGCTGAAGTCCGTCTCGCGCGGCTACGCGAGCTTCGACTACGTGATGGACGGCTACGCCGAGAGCGACCTCGTCAAGGTCTCCATCCTGGTCAACAACGAGCCGGTGGACGCGCTCTCCTTCATGGCGCACCGCTCGGCGGCGGAGAAGCGCGGGCGGGCGATCTGCGAGAAGCTGAAGGAGCTGATCCCGCGCCAGCTCTTCAAGATCCCGATCCAGGCCGCGATCGGCGGGCGCATCATCGCGCGCGAGACGATCCCGGCGCTCGCCAAGGACGTCACCGCCAAGTGCTACGGCGGCGACATCACCCGCAAGCGCAAGCTCCTCGAGAAGCAGAAGGAGGGGAAGAAGCGCATGCGCCAGTTCGGCAAGGTCGAGATCCCGCAGAGCGCCTTCATCGCGGCGCTGAAGATGGGGGCCTGAGGCGGCCGCCGCGCGCCGGCGCTACGGCGCCGCCTCCCCGGTGCCGGCCCGCAGGCGGCGGATCTCGGCCGCCAGCACCGCGGGCTGCACGGCCCGCGGCCAGCGCGCCGGCGCCTCCACCGCCTCGGCGAGGCGGCGCTTGTACTCCGCGCGCGGGATCTCGACCGCGCCGAACTGCGCGAGGTGCGCGGTCAGGAACTGGGTGTCGAGCAGCGCGAAGCCGCCGAGGCGGAGCAGCGCCACCAGGTGCACCAGCCCCACCTTGGAGGCGTCGCGCGCGCGGCTGAACATGCTCTCGCCGAAGAAGGCGCCGCCCAGCGCCACGCCGTAGAGCCCGCCGACGAGCCGCCGGTCCTCGCTCCAGACTTCGATCGAATGGGCGTAGCCCTGGCGGTGCAGGGCGCCGAACAGGCGCTCGATCTCGGGGTTGATCCAGGTGTCCTCGCGCCCGGGGGCGCGCGCCGCGCAGCCCGCGATGACGGCGGCGAAGTCGGCATCCGCGGTGACCCGGAAGCGCCCGGAGAGCACGGTGCGGGCGAGCCGCCGCGGCAGGTGGAAGCCCTGATCGAGCGGCAGCACGCCGCGCAGCTCGGGGTCGAGCCAGTAGAGGCGGTCGCCCCAGCGGCTCTCGGCCATGGGGAACAGGCCCGCGCGGTAGGCGCGCAGCATCAGCTCGGGCGTGATCTCGAAGGAGCGGCGGCTCATGGCGCGGCGGGGGCGGCCTCGGGCCGCCAGTATGGCGCAGGACCGCGCGGCGCGGAAACGGGGCCGCTGCGCGGGCGGCGGCGCCCAGGCGCCGGCGGCCGGGGGCTCATTCCTCCTCCGGCGGCGCCGGGGCGACCGGCAGGATCGCGGTCTCCTTCGCCGTGGCGAGGGCGACCAGCACCTCGGTGCGGTCCACCGCGGCCTGCCCGCGCAGCCCCGCGAGGAAGCCCTCGAGCGCGGCGAGGTCGGGGAGGCGCAGCTTCAGCAGGTGGGTCCAGACGCCGCTCACCTGGTGGCATTCCAGCACCGCCTCCTCGCGCCGCATCGCCTTGCGGAAGGCCGCCTCCTCCTTGGCCCCGCCGCGCAGCGCGACGAAGACGAAGGCGAGCAGCGGGCATCCGACCGCCGCCGGGTCGAGGTCGGCGCGCCAGCCGCGGATCACCTGGCGCTCCTCCAGCCGCTTCACCCGCTCGGCGGTGGCGGAGACGGAAAGCCCCGCGACCTTGGAGAGTTCCGCCAGCCCCGCGCTGCCGTCCTGCTGCAGGGCGACGAGGATCTTCCGGTCTATCGCGTCCATGGCCGGAGGATATGCGCCTTTCGGGCCGGGCGGAACGGAAGCGGGCGGGGTTCGCGCGGAGGGTTGCGACCGGACGGCCATCCCGCTTCCCGTCCCCAGCCGGGCGCTGCTAGCCTTGCGGGCCTGTCACGCGAATTCCGGAGGTCCCGTCCATGGGCATGTCGCTCGAACAATTCGCGGCCCGGTGCCACGAAGCGCTCAAGTCTCGCCCCGGCACGGAGGGCCGCAGGCAGGTCTGCGCGCTGGTGAAGGAGGCGCTGCAGGACCGGGAGTTCGTCGCGACCTACATCCCGGAGGGCACGCCGGAGCGGAAGGTGCTCTACGAGGACCCGGAGCTCGGCTTCACCATCCTCGCCCACGGCTACACCGGGGCGCGGGGCAGCCCGCCGCACGACCACGGCCCGTCCTGGGCGATCTACGGCCAGGCGGCGGGCGAGACGGTGATGACCGACTGGGAGTGCCTGGCGCGGCCGGCCGAGGGCAGGCCGGGCAAGGCGCGGCGCCTGCGCGACTACGTGATGCGGCCGGGCGATGCGTATCTGTACGAGCCGGGCGTGCTGCACTCGCCGCGGCGCGACGGCCCGACCCGCCTGCTGCGCATCGAGGGGGTCAACATGGAGCGCGTGAAGCGCGATCCCTACGAGGCGGTCGAGGACGCGGCCGCCGCGCCGTAGGCGGGACGGCTCCGCAGGCGACGACGCCGGGCGGGCGGTCTGGCCCGGATCGTCCCGGCCGTCCCCAGCCGCCCGCGATCTGCCCTAGGCGGGCTCGCCCTCGACGGGGTGGCCGCCGGCGGCGCGCATGAAGGCCGCGACGTCCTGGGCGGCGGCGCGCACCATGTCCGGGTCGGTGCCTTTCGCCACCACCGCGACGCCGCCGCCGCCCGCCGGCCGGTAGTAGGGGTAGCTGCCGATGTCCACCTCCGGCCAGCGCCGCTGGATGTCGGCGAGGCCCTCGGCGATGCGGCCCTCCATCATCCCGTGTGCGTGCACCGTGCGCGAGACGATGGGCGGACCGCCGCGCAGCCGCGGCGCCAGCGCCTCGAACATCGCCTGGCAGATGCGCGGCACGCCAGCGAGCACGTGCACGTTGCCCATGGTGAAGCCGGGGGCGAGGGAGATCACGTTGTCGATCAGCGTCGCGCCGCGCGGCATGGTGGCCATGCGCTGGCGCGCCGGGTTGAAGTCGCCGGGCGAGCCCCGGCTGCGGTAGTAGTTGTCCAGCCGCGCCCAGGCCTCCGGATGCGGCTCCCACGGCACGCCGAAGGCCTCCGCGATGCACTCGCTGGTGATGTCGTCGTGCGTCGGGCCGATGCCGCCCGTGGTGAAGACGTGGTCGAACTTCGCGCGCACCTCGTTGACGGTGGCGACGATCACCGCGCGGTCGTCGGGGATGACGCGCGCCTCGCGCAGCGGGATGCCGATCTCGCCGAGCCGCCGGGCGATGTACTGGAGGTTGGCGTCCCGGGTACGGCCGGAGAGCACCTCGTTGCCGATGATGAGCAGGCAGGCGGTGGGGTTGCTGGGGGCGGTCATGCGGTGTTCGGCTCCCGGGGTGTCGTGCGGCGGTCGGGGCCCCGAGCGGCGTGCCGCGGCACGAGGCGACGGCCGTGCCCCGCCGCCCCGCGCGCGCCGCGCCCGGCCGCGGCGTCGTCCGGCTTGCGGCGCGGCATCCGGCCCGTCGGCACCCTCCGACGCGAACCGGCGCGGATCATAGCCCGTCCGCGGCCCGGCTACAGGAAGTCCCGCAGCAGCGCGACCAGCGGCCTGTCGGCCGGCGGCATGGCGTAGTCGCCGAGCCGCTGCGGGCGCACCCAGGCCAGCGCCTGCCCCTCGCGCGCGACCACCGCGCCGTTCCAGCGGCGGCACAGGTAGAGCGGCATGAGCAGGTGGAAGCGCTCGTAGCCATGGCTCGCAAAGGCGAAGGGGGCGAGGCAGCTCTCGGCGACGTCGATGCCGAGCTCCTCCTTCAGCTCGCGGATCAGCGCGGCCTCCGGCGTCTCGCCGGGGTGGACCTTGCCGCCGGGGAACTCCCAGAGGCCGGCGAGCGGCTTGCCCTCCGGCCGCCGGGCGAGGAGCACGCGGCCGTCGGCGTCGATCAGCGCGACCGCGGCGACCAGGACGATGGGCTTGCCCGCGGTGGCGGCGACCGGCGGCGGCGCCTTCTCGTCGCGCGTCGCCGCGGGTTGCGGTGCCGCGGACTCCGCGACGGGGAGGTCCTCGCGCCGCGCGACGAAGCGCCGCACCGGCATCGGACCGCCGCGGGAGAGGAACTCCATCACCCGCTCGCCGGCCTCGCGGAAGCCGATCCGCCGCAGCACCGCGGCCGAGCGGGCGTTGTCGAGCAGCGCATCCGCCTCGACATGGTCGATGTCGAGATGGGCGAGGCCCCAGCGCAGCAGCCGCCCCGCCGCCTCGGCGGCGACGCCGTGGCCCCAGTAGCGGCGCCCGACCCAGTAGCCGAGCTCGGCGACGCGCGGCGCCGCGGGATCGAGCCGCAGGCCGACGCAGCCGACCAGCACCTCTCCGCCCCGGTCGTCGCGGCCGACGATGGCGAGGTCGTAGCCCTCGCCCGCGGCGAGGCGCGCGCGGGTGGAGGCGATCCACTCGTCCGCCAGCTCGCGCGGATAGGGGAAGGGCACCCGGGCGAGGTTCTTCGCCACCTCCCAGTCGTTGACCAGCCGATGCAGCTCGGGCGCGTCCTCCGGCCGCAGCGGGCGGAGGACCAGGCGCTCGGTGACGAGCGGCGCGAAGCCGGGCTCCGGCGGCGCCGCAGCGGGGGGCGGTGCCTCCGGCGGGGCGGCGCGGGGTCGGGAGCGTGGCATGGTCGGCGGCGATCCTCTCGGCCCGCGCGCGACTCAGCCGGCGGCGGCCGGCGACGGGGGCGCGGCCGTGCCGACCGCCCCGCCGGCGGGGCGGGCGCCGGGGGGGGAGCCGCTCGGGAGATGCCGCTCGACGATGTAGAGCGGACGCTGCTTGGTCTCGTTGAACACGCGGCCGAGATACTCGCCGATGATGCCGAGCGTCATCAGCTGCACCCCGCCGAGGAAGAGGACGACGGTCATCAGGCTCGGATAGCCCGCCACGGGGTTGCCGAACAGCACCGTCTTGACCACCACCTGCAGGCCGTAGAGGAGGGCGACGACCGAGGTCGCGAGGCCAAGATAGGTGGCGACCTTGAGCGGGGCGACGGTGAAGCTGGTGATGCCTTCGAGCGAGAGGTTCCACAGCCGCCAGTAGTTCCACTTGCTCGTGCCGGCGGCGCGCGGGTGGCGCTCGTAGCGCACGGCGCGCGAGGGGAAGCCGATCCAGGCGAACAGGCCCTTCATGAAGCGGTGGTGCTCGCGCAGGCGGAGCAGCGCGTCGAGGGCGCGGCGGCTCATCAGGCGGAAGTCGCCGGTGTCTTTGGGCAGCTCGACGCGGCCGCCGATGCGCTGCATCAGCCGGTAGAACGCCGCCGCCGTCGTGCGCTTCAGCCAGCCCTCGCCGTGCCGGGCGCTGCGCTGCGCGTAGACGACGTCGAAGCCCTCGCGCCAGGCGGCGACGAGCTCGGGGATCACCTCGGGCGGGTCCTGGAGGTCGGCGTCGATCACCACCACGGCCTCCGTCGCGGCGGCGTGGTCGAGGCCGGCGGTGAGGGCGATCTCCTTGCCGAAATTGCGGCTGAGGTTGACGAGGGCGACGCGCGGATCGGCGGCGCGCAGGGCGAGCAGGCGCGCGAGGGTGGCGTCGCTCGAGCCGTCGTTCACGTAGACCACCTCCCAGGGGAGGCCGATGCCGTCCATGGTGGCGGCGAGGCGGGCGTGGAAGGCGTCGAGCACCGCCTCCTCGTTGTAGGCGGGGACGACCACCGAGAGGGCCGGGCGCGGCGTCTCGGCGGCGGGGGCGGCAAGGGCGGCGGTATCGGGCATGCGGCGGTCTGCGCGGGCTTGCGGGCGCTCCCGCGCAGGGGCCGGCGCCTCCTCGCCCGGCCGGGCGGCGGTGCGCACGGTGCCGCGCGGCGGCGCCACACTACGGTGGGGCGGGAGCGCGTCAATATTGCGGCGTCGCGGCGCCGCCCGGGCCCGCCCGGGGAGCAGGCCGGGGCCTTCCGGCGCATCGCGGTCGCTGCCGCCCGGGCGGCGCGCCTTCGGGATGTGCGCCGCCGCCCTTGCGGCGCGGACGGGATGGCGGCATCGCCGGGCGGGGGGCTGTCCGGCCGCGCGCCGGGCGGGACGGTGTCGCCCGCCCGCCGCATCGCCCGCTTGCGCGCAGCCGCGGGAGCCGGCAGGGGAAGGCCGGGACGAGGGAGGGTCGGAGATATGGCGGGCGATGGCGGCGGCAGCCGGTACGACGAGGTCTATGCGGCCTGGAAGCGCGATCCGCAGGGCTACTGGGCGGAGGCGGCGCGCGGCATCGCCTGGGACCGCCCGCCCGAGCGGGTGTTCGACCCGGCGCTCGGCGTCTATGGCCGCTGGTTCCCGGGCGGGCGGCTGAACACCTGCCACAACGCCGTGGACCGCCATGTGGCCGCCGGGCGCGGCGGCCAGGCGGCGATCGTCTGGGACAGCCCGATGACCGGCCGCTGCGAGACCCTGACCTACGCCGGGCTGCAATCCCGGGTGGCGAAGCTCGCCGGCGCGCTGGCGGCGCGCGGGGTGGGCAAGGGCGACCGGGTGGTGATCTACATGCCGATGGTGCCGGAGGCGCCGATCGCCATGCTCGCCTGCGCCCGGCTCGGCGCGATCCATTCGGTGGTGTTCGGCGGCTTCGCGGCGGCCGAGCTCGCCGCCCGCATCGCCGACGCCAGGCCGAAGGCGATCGTCTCGGCGAGCTGCGGCCTGGAGCCGGGACGGGTGGTGGCCTACAAGCCGCTGCTCGATGCGGCGATCGACCTCTCGCCGCACAAGCCGGAGGCGGTGCTGATCCTCCAGCGCGAGCAGGCGCCCTGCGCGCTGCGCCCCGGGCGCGACGAGGACCTGCTCTTGGCGGAGGCAGCGGCGGCGCCGCATCCCTGCGTGCCGGTGGAGAGCACCGACCCGCTCTACATCCTCTACACCTCGGGCACGACCGGGGCGCCGAAGGGGATCGTGCGCGACAACGGCGGGCACGCGGTGGCGCTGCACCACTCGATGGGCCTCGTCTACGGCGTCGGCGCCGGCGACGTCTACTGGGCGGCGAGCGACGTCGGCTGGGTGGTCGGCCATTCCTACATCGTCTACGGGCCGCTGCTCGCCGGCTGCACGACGATCCTCTACGAGGGCAAGCCGGTCGGCACGCCGGACGCCGGCGCCTTCTGGCGCGTCTGCGCCCAGCACGGGGTGAAGGTGCTGTTCGCCGCGCCGACCGCGATCCGCGCGATCAAGAAGGAGGATCCGCGCGGCGAACTGATGGCGCGGCACGACCTCTGGCGGCTGGAGGCGCTCTATGTCGCGGGGGAGCGGTGCGATCCGGACACCGTGACCTGGGCCCAGGCGCTGCTCCGCAAGCCGGTGGTGGACCACTGGTGGCAGACCGAGACGGGGTGGGCCATCACCGGCGATTTCCGGGGGCTCGGACTGTTTCCCGTGAAACCGGGCTCCGGCGGCAAGCCGGCGCCGGGCTACGAGGTGGTGGCGCTGGACGATGCGGGGCGCGAGGTGCCGCGCGGGCAGATCGGCTCGCTGGCGGTGAAGCTGCCCCTGCCGCCCTCCGGCCTGCCGACGCTGTGGAACGCCGACGAGCGGTTCCGCGAGGCCTACCTCTCCGCCTTCCCCGGCCACTACAGCACCGCGGACGCGGGGATGGTGGACGAGGACGGCTACGTCTGGGTGATGAGCCGCACCGACGACATCATCAACGTCGCCGGCCACCGGCTGAGCACGGGGGCGATGGAGGAGGTGCTCGCCTCGCATCCGGACGTCGCCGAATGCGCCGTGGTGGGGGTGAAGGACAGCCTGAAGGGCCAGGTGCCGCTCGGCCTCGTGGTGCTGAAGGCGGGCGCGGCGAAGGAGGAGGCGGAGATCGTCGCCGAACTGGCGGCGATGGTGCGCGAGCGGATCGGTCCGGTGGCGGCGTTCAAGGAGGCGCGGGTGGTGCAGCGCCTGCCGAAGACGCGCAGCGGCAAGATCCTGCGCGCCACCCTGCGCAGGATCGCCGACGGCGAGAGCTACACGGTGCCGCCGACGATCGACGACCCGGCGATCCTCGACGAGGTGGGGGCGGTGCTGCGCGCGGCGATGCGCTGAGCGGGACGCGCCGCCGCCGCGCCCTCACGAGCGGTAGCTGCCGTTGATGTCGATGTAGCCGTGCGTCAGGTCGCAGGTCCACACCGTGGCGCTGCCGCGGCCGAGGCCGATGTCCACGGTGATCTCGATCTCGCGCCCGCGCATGTGCTCGACGACCGGCGTCTCGTCGTAGCCCGGGATCACGCCGCCCTCGCGCGCCATCCACACCCCGCCGACGGCGACCGAGAGCCTGTCGCGGTCGGCCGGCTCGCCGGCCTTGCCGACCGCCATGACGATACGGCCCCAGTTCGCGTCGCCCCCCGCGATCGCCGTCTTGACCAGCGGCGAGTTGGCGATCGCCATGGCGATGCGGTGGGCCGACCGCGCGGTGACGGCGCCGGTCACGTCGATGCGGACCAGCTTCTGCGCCCCCTCGCCGTCCCGCACCACCTGCAGCGCGAGGTCGAGCAGCAGATCGTCCAGCGCGCGGGCGAAGTCGCGCAGGATCGGGCCGCCCGCGGCCGGCACGCGCGGATGCCTGGCCGCGCCGGTGGCGAAGAGCAGCACCGTGTCGCTGGTCGAGGTGTCGGAATCCACGGTGATGCGGTTGAAGGAGCGGTCCACGCCCCGCTTCAGCAGGCGCTGCTGGACGGCGGCCGGCAGCCTCGCGTCGGTGGCGACGAAGCAGAGCATGGTCGCCATGTCGGGCGCGATCATGCCGCTGCCCTTGGCGATGCCGTTGATCGTCACCGTCGCCTCGCCGATGCGCGCGGTGCGCGTCGCCGCCTTGGGGAAGGTGTCGGTGGTCATGATGGCGCGCGCCGCGGCGTGCCAGTTCGCCTCCGACAGCGAGGGCATCAGGCCGGGCAGCGCCCCGGTCAGCTTCTCGGTCGGCAGGCGCTCGCCGATGACGCCGGTGGAGGCGAGGAAGACCTCGCGCGGGCGGCAGCCGAGCAGCTCGGCCATGACGCGCGCCGTGGCCTCGCAGGTCTCGCGCCCGGCGCGGCCGGTGAAGACGTTGGAGTTGCCCGCCGTGACGACGAGCCCGCGCGCCCTGCCGCCGCCCTTGGCGAGCGCGGCGCGGCACCAGTCCACCGGCGCGCCGGGGCAGCGGTTGCGCGTGAACACGCCGGCGACGGTCGTGCCCTGGGGGAAGGCCATCAGCGTCACGTCCTCGCGCGCGCGGTAGCGGATCTCCGCCATGCCGGTGGCGAGCCGCGCGCCGGGCACGGGCGGCATCTCCGGCAGCGGAACGGCGAGCGGGGAGACGGGCAGGTTGCCTGCGGCCATGGCGGTCCTCGTTCCTGGTCGCTGGTGCTTGCTGGTGCTGGATGGCGCGCCGGCCGCCCCCCGGCGGCCGCCGCGGGCGCGGCGCCTCTCTCTAGGTCGTCACGACGCCCCCTCAGCGTCGCTGCGGCGCGGCGGGCGGCGGGGTCGCGCCGTCGAGCAGGCCGCCGCGGCCCGAGGCGGGCGGAGACGGGCCCTGCCACGGCGTGCCGTCGAGGTTGAGCCGCTCGATCTCCGCCGCCGCGCGGACGCGCTCCACCACCGCGCCGACCTGCTCCTCGACGACCTGCTGGCGCAGCGCGTCGCGGACCGCCTCGAAGGGCGGCGGCGGCGCGGCGCGGCGCTCCTCGACCTTGATGACGTGCCAGCCGAACTGGGTGCGGACCGGGGTCTCGCTGATCTGCCCGGCCTGGAGGGCGAAGGCGGCGTCGGCGAACTCCTGCACCATGTCGTCGCGCCGGAAGAAGCCGAGGTCGCCGCCCTCCTGCGCGGCGGGGCCGATCGAGCGGCGGCGGGCGACCTCGGCGAAGTCGGTGCCGGGGCGGCGCACCTCGGCGAGCGCGGCGCGCGCCTCGGCCTCGCTCGGCAGCAGGATGTGGCGGGCGCGGATCTCCTCCTCGGACGGACGGCCGGCGATCTCGCGCCGGTAGCGCTCGCGCAGCGCCTCCTCGGAGATGCTGCCGGAGATCTCGCGGCTGATCAGGGCCTGCTGCAGTTCCTGCTCCTCGGCGCGGCGGATCCGCGCGGCGACGGCGGGATCGCGGTCAAGCCCGGCGCGCCGCGCGGCGGAGACCAGGGCGCGCTGGGTGATGATCTGGTCGAGCAGCAGGGGGTAGAGGATCTGCGGCGGCGCGGCGCGCAGCTCCTCGGGCAGCAGGCGGGCGGCCTCGCCGACGTCGCCGATCGTGATCGGCTCGCCGTCCACTCGGGCGACGACGGTCTCGGCGGTCGGAGCGGCGGGCGGTGCCGCCGGGCCCGGGGCCTGCGCCGCCGCGCTTCCCGCGAGGAGCAGCAGGGCAAGGGAGGTGGCAGCCGGAAGGCGCATGGGGTTCACCGATGGCGAGGGGGCCGGAGCATGACGGAACGCCGCCTGTGCCACAAGCGTTCGCCCCGGAGGGGCAGGCGGTCCGTTCCCCGACCCGGCGCGGTGCTGAGAACGATCCCCTCCCGGACGCCTCCCGACAGGGGCTCGCCATCCCCCTCTCCTCGGGACCGCTGGCGGGCGATGGCTGCCGCGCGGCGCCGGCGGGGACGGTCCCGGGAGAGGCCGGCCGGCCCCGGACGTTGACGGAGCGGGGGGCGAAGCCTATTTCTCTGGCGCCGCGCCGCACCTGGCAGGACCCAAGGTGGTCCGGCCGGGGCGGCGCTTTCCGTGTTCAGCCTGCCCCGGACCGCGTAGGGGCCTGCGGCGCCCCGACCCCGGAGATTCCGCCCCGCATGTTCGCCCGACTCGCCCGCGCCATCCTCGGCACCTCGAACGAACGCTCGCTGAAGCGCTACCGCGCCCGCGTCCCGGCGATCAACGCGCTGGAACCGGCGATCGCGGCGCTCCCCGACGAGGCGCTGCGCGGCAAGACCGAGGAGTTCCGCGCCCGCCTCGCCCAGGGCGAGACGCTCGACGACCTGCTCGAGGAGGCCTTCGCGGTGGTGCGCGAGGCCTCGAAGCGCACCCTCGGCCTCCGGCACTTCGACGTGCAGCTCATCGGCGGCATGGTGCTGCACGAGGGCAAGATCGCCGAGATGAAGACCGGCGAGGGCAAGACCCTGGTCGCGACGCTGCCGGTCTACCTCAACGCGCTCTCCGGCAAGGGCGTGCACGTCGTCACGGTCAACGACTACCTGGCGCGGCGCGACGCCGAGTGGATGGGGCGGATCTACCGCTTCCTCGGCCTCTCGGTCGGCGTCATCGTGCACGGGCTGACCGACGAGCAGCGGCGCGACGCCTACGCCTGCGACGTCACCTACGGCACCAACAACGAGTTCGGCTTCGACTACCTGCGCGACAACATGAAGTACCGGCTGGACGAGATGGTCCAGCGGGACTTCAACTACGCGATCGTGGACGAGGTGGACTCGATCCTGATCGACGAGGCGCGCACCCCGCTCATCATCTCCGGCCCGACCGACGACACCTCCGAGCTCTACCGCAAGGTGGACGCGGTGGTGAGGGAGCTGGTGAAGGACAAGGACACCTACGAGAAGGACGAGAAGTTCCGCACCGTCTCGCTGACCGAGCTGGGCAGCGAGCGCGTGGAGGGGATGCTGCGCGACGCCGGCCTGCTGACCGAGGGCGACCTCTACGACATCCACAACGTCACCCTCGTGCACCACGTGCAGCAGTCGCTGCGCGCGCACACGCTGTTCCACCGCGACGTCGAGTACATCGTCCGGCAGGACAAGATCATCATCATCGACGAGTTCACCGGCCGCATGATGGAGGGCCGCCGCTACTCCGACGGGCTGCACCAGGCGCTGGAGGCGAAGGAGGGCGTGACGGTCCAGCCGGAGAACCAGACGCTGGCCTCGATCACCTTCCAGAACTACTTCCGCCTCTACCCGAAGCTCGCCGGCATGACCGGCACGGCGGCGACCGAGGCGGACGAGTTCGCCGAGATCTACAAGCTCGACGTGGTGGAGATCCCCACCAACCTGCCGGTCGCGCGCGAGGACCAGGACGACGAGGTCTACCGCACCGCGCGCGAGAAGTACGACGCGGTGGTGGCGCTGATCGAGGAGTGCCGCGGCCGCGGCCAGCCGGTGCTGGTCGGCACGACGAGCATCGAGAAGTCCGAGCTGATCAGCGGGGTGCTGCGGAAGAAGGGCATCCCGCACAACGTCCTCAACGCCCGCTACCACGAGCAGGAGGCGGAGATCATCGCCCAGGCCGGCCGGCCCGGCGCGGTGACGATCGCGACCAACATGGCCGGCCGCGGCACCGACATCCAGCTCGGCGGCAACGCCGAGATGCTGGCGCGCCACGACGCCGGCGGCGCCGCCGAGGGGCCGGAGTACGAGGCCGCGCTCGCCCGCCACAGGGCGGAGGTCGAGGAGGCGAAGAGGAAGGTCATCGCGGCCGGCGGACTGTTCGTCATCGGCACCGAGCGGCACGAGAGCCGGCGCATCGACAACCAGCTCCGCGGCCGCTCCGGCCGCCAGGGCGACCCGGGCGCCTCGCGCTTCTTCCTCTCGCTCGAGGACGACCTGATGCGGATCTTCGGGTCCGACCGCATGGGCGGGATGCTGCAGAAGCTCGGCCTCAAGGAAGGCGAGGCGATCGTCCATCCCTGGATCAACAAGGCGCTGGAGAAGGCGCAGAAGAAGGTCGAGGCGCGCAACTTCGACACCCGCAAGAACCTGCTGAAGTACGACGACGTGATGAACGACCAGCGCCGCGAGGTCTACGCGCAGCGCAAGGCGTTCATGCAGGCCGAGGAGGTCTCCGAGACCGTCGCCGAGATGCGGCGCGAGACCGTCGAGGACATGGTCGAGCGCGCCATCCCCGAGAACGCCTACCCCGAGCAGTGGGACGTCGAGGGGCTGCAGCGCAGGGTCCGCGACGTGCTCGGCCTCGACCTGCCGGTGGCCGACTGGGCGCGCGAGGAGGGGATCGACGAGACCCAGGTGCGCGAGCGGCTGCTCGAGGCGACGGAGCGCGCCTACGCCGCCAAGGTCGCCAACATCGGCCCCGATCTCATGCGCATGGTGGAGAAGAGCCTGCTGCTGCAGGTCTTCGACCAGGTGTGGAAGGAGCACCTGCTCGCCCTCGACCACCTGCGCCAGGGCATCGGGCTGCGCGCCTACGGCCAGCGCGACCCGCTGAACGAGTACAAGCGCGAGGCCTTCGCCCTGTTCAACAACATGCTTGGCGAGCTGCGCGAGCGGGTGACCGGCCTGCTGATGCGCGTCGAGCTGCGCCCGGAGGCGCCGCCGCCGATGCCCGAGCCGGTGCGGGTGCTCGACATGCGCCATCCCGATCCGGCGATGGCCGGGGCGGAGCTGGAGCCCGCCATGGCCAATGGCGGCGACGGCTCCGCCTGGGCGCCGGCGCCGGCGCAGCCGCGAGTGGCCGAGGCGGTGGACCCGGCCGACCCCTCGACCTGGCACCGCACGCCGCGCAACGCGGCCTGCCCCTGCGGCAGCGGCCGGAAGTACAAGCACTGCCACGGGCGGGTGGCCTGAGCGGCCGCCGCCCCGCGCCGCGTCAGCGCGCCGCCGGCTGCCGGCCGGCGCACAGGCGCGCCAGCGTCGCCGTCAGTTCCGCCGGATCGTACGGCTTGGCCAGGACCGGCGCGTCCTTGTGCTCGGGCGGCAGGCCGGCGGCGCCGTAGCCGGTGGCGACCACGAAGGGGACCCCCCGCGCCGCCAGCACGTCCGCGACCGGCACCGAGGTCTCCCCCGCCAGGTTGAGGTCGAGCACGGCCGCGTCCGGGGGCGCCTCGCTGTCCAGCAGCGCGACCGCGTCCGCGACGGTGGCGACCGGGCCGATCACCTCGCAGCCCGCGTCCACCAGCGCGTCCTCGACCAGCATGGCGACCAGCGCCTCGTCCTCGACGACCAGGATCCGCCGCCCGTCCAGTAGTCCCCCGCTCATGCGCTGCCCTCGCTGGCTGCCGTGGCGCCCTGCGGAGCGGCACGGAAGCGTATGATCGCCTCGAAACCCGGCGGGTCATAGCGCAGCGTCACCGACGCGTCGCGACCCAGCTCGCCGGCAAGCCCCCGTTCCAGCAGGCGTTTGCCGAAACCGCTGCGCGTCGGCGGCCGCACCTCCGGCCCGCCGCGCTCGCGCCAGGTGAGGCAGGCGAGGCCGGCCGGGCGGCCTGTCTCCTGCGCGGTCCGGGCGCCGTCGTCCCCGCACGCCTCCAGCGCCTCCCAACGCAGCGTCACGATGCCGCCGCGGCGCGAGAGGGCGCCGTGCTTGGCCGCGTTGGTGGCCAGCTCGTGCAGCCCGAGCGCGAGGCCGAGGGCCTGGCGCGGCGCCAGCCAGAGCACCGGCCCCTCCTCGACGATCCGCGCCGAGGCCGCGCCGGCGGCCTCGGCGCTCCGCCAGGGGGCGAGCGCGGCCGTGACCACCTCGCCCAGCGTCGCGCCGCGCCAGGTGCGGGCGGTCAGCAGGTCGTGCGCGCGGGAGAGGGCGAGCAGCCGGGCCTGGAAGTCGGCGAGGAAGCGCTCGAGCTCCCGGCCGCCGCTTGACGGGGCCGCCGCGTCGGGCGCCGCCCCGCCCTCGCCGGTCTTGCCGCGGGCCGTCTGGCGGGCGAGCGACTGCACCGTGGCGAGGGTGTTCTTCACCCGGTGGTTGAGCTCGCCCATCAGCATCGCCTGGCGCTCCTCCCATCGCTTGCGCGGCGTGACGTCGCGCACCAGGCGCCCGACCCGGACCACGCGCCCGGCGGCGTCGCGGATCGGGAACAGGATGTCGCGCACCCAGCGGAGCCGCATGCCGTCCGGGCCGCGGTCCGGAGCGTCGTCCTCCGGGGCGCCGTCATCCCGCTCGGCGATGCCGCCGTCGTCGGGGAGGAGGACCCGGTACTCGCTGTCGATCGCCGGCGCCGCGCCCGCCGCGGCACGCCGCTGCGCGGCGGCGGCCCGCTCGCGGTCGTCGGGGTGGACGCGCTCCAGCCAGCGGCCCGGCTCGGCGGCGAGCGCGGCGCGGGAGAGGCCCCAGATGCGCTCGAAGGCGGGGCTCACATATTCGACACGGCCGCCTTCGGGATCGCCGATCCAGAGGCCGTCGGGACTCGCCTCGGCGAAGCGGCGGAAGCGCTCCTCGCTCGCCGCCAGCGCCTCGGCGGCGGTGAGCGCCGCCCGGCGGGCGGCGGCCTCGGCCGCGACCTGGCGCCTCAGCGCCTCGGCCGCCTCGCGCTCGGCGCCGATGTCGGCGAAGGCGACGACGGCGCCGGTCAGCCGCCCCGTCGCGTCGCGGATCGGTGCGCTCCAGGCGCGGATCCAGACCGTGCTGCCGTCGGGGCGCAGCAGGCGCAGCTCGTCCTGGGCGTGGGCGCCGCTGGCGAGGGTGCGGGCGAGCGGCAGCTCCTCGGCGGACAGGCGGCACCCCCGGGAATCGTAGGCCTGCCACGCCGCCTCGGCCGCGCCGCCCGCCGCCGGCGCCGCCGCGCCGAGCCCGGCCATCCGCGAGGCGCCCGGGCGCTCGCCAAGGATCTCCGCCGCCCGGCGGTTGGCCAGCAGCAGGCGGCCGGCCGCCGCCTCGGCCAGGAGCACCCCGACCGGGACGTGCTCGAGCACGGCCTTGAGCCGGGCCTCGCTCTCGCGCAGCGCCGCCTCGGCGACCTTGGCGGCGCTGACGTCGCGGAAGAACAGGGTGAGCCCGCCGCCCCCGCCCGGGAAGGCGTCGGCGCTGAGCCAGAGGCCGAGCCGGGGATGGTAGCCGCAGACGCCCTGCGGCAGCCGCTCGCGCATAGCGCGGCGGAAGGCCGCCTCGAAAGGGTCCCCGGGATCCGGCCGGAGCGCGTCCCAGAGGCTGGCGCCGAGCAGGCCGCGGGCAACCCCCGGCGTCGGGCCGGAGCCGTCGCGTCCGAGCAGCCGCCGCGCCCGGCCGTTCGCGTAGCCGATCCGCCAGTCCGCATCCACCATCACGACCGCGTCGGTGGTGCTCTCCAGCACCGAGTCGAGGCGGGCGGCGAGGGCGGCACCCTCGGCCTCGCGCTCGCGCCGCTCGGCGGCGGCGGCGGCGAGCGCGATCGCCACCGCGTCGAGCTCCCGCAGCCCGGTCGCGGGGCCGGGGCCCGGCACCTCGCCGCGACCGACCGCGGCGGCGGCACGCTCGAGCAGCGCCAGCGGCCGCGCGATGCGCCGCGTGCCCCAAGCCGCGAGGCCGAGCGACAGGCCGAACACGATCACCGCGCCGCCGGCCGTCACCGAGATGACCGAGCGCCGCATCGTGCCGTCCACCGCCGCCTCCGGCACCTCGACCAGGGCGGTCCAGGGCGCGGCGGAGAGCCTCTGCCAGGCGACATAGAGCGGGCGGTCGTCGCGGCTCGCGGTGCCGACGCCCCAGCCGGCCGGAACGTCCTCCGGCGCGGCGCGGATCGCCGCCAGGGCGTCGGGGTGCACCGGCTGCCCGACGAAGCGCTCCGGATCGGGCTGGCGGGCGAGGATGGTGCCGCGCCGGTCGTGGACTGCGGCGCTCCAGCCGGGCGGCAGCGCCACCTGGCGCAGCGCCTGGGACCAGAACCGGACCGCGTCGGCGCCGATCGAGAGCAGGTCCGACGCCCCGTCCGGCTCGCCCTCGCCGCCGCGGAGCCGCACCGGCAGGCTGACGGCGATGGTGGCGCGCCCTCCCACCGGGGCGCGGAACACCTCCGAGACCAGCGTGTCCGGCGCCGCCGCGACGCCCTGGTCGAGCCCGTCCGCCCAGGTCGCGCGTGGCAGCGGCCGGCCGAAGGGGAGCGCGGTGTTGACCAGCTGTCGTCCGTCCGCCGCGGTCAGCATCACCTCCGCGCCGATCGCCGCGGCCAGGGTGCTCGCCTGGCGGTGGAACTGCGCGAGGTCCCCCGCCGCGAGCGCGGGCGAGGTGGACAGCGCGACCAGGCTGGCGTGCAGGGCGCCGATCTCGCGCTCGGTCGCCGCCGCGACGGCGCGCGCCATCTCGACCCCCTCGGCCGCGACCGCCTGGCGCCTCGCCTCGGCGAGCCGGAAGGCGGCGAGGGTGGCGACGGCCCAGGCCGGCAGCAGGAGGGTGAGGACCAGCGCGACGAGATAGGCGCGCACGCTCCGCCCGCCACGCCCTGGCGCGGCGCGGCGCGGCGCGGCCGCAACGAGATCCGGCGCCGCGATCAGGCCGGCCCTCATCGGTCGCCACCTCGTTTCCTCGCTGAGACGGCCGTCGTCCACGGCAGACGTTCGTTCGGTCCCCCTGGCAAGGTGCCGTGGCTAGCGCGGATCGGCCATCGTCGCCGCCTCACTTCGCCGTGAAAGCCCGCATCGCCCGACGCCGCCGCGATCCTGGACGTTGCGCGCCCACCACGACGCCCGATCGCGCCCCGCCCGGAGGCGCTCCGCGCCGGCCGCGGCTGGGCAAGCGCCGGGCGGCGTCGCACACTGCGCGGCGAGACCGGCATCCGATCACATCGCAGGGAGACTTGCCCGTGCCGCAGCCGACGACGGACCGCAACCAACCGCCTTCGCACCGCGCCACCGCTGCGGCCGCCGGTGCCTGCCGCGGCCGCGGGACGTGCCGATGAGCGGCGGCGACGCGAGGGGCGGAGCGCTCGCCGGCGTCACCGTCCTCGACTTCTCGACCCTGCTGCCGGGGCCGATGGCGACGCTGCTGCTCGCCGAGGCGGGCGCGGAGGTGATCAAGGTCGAGCGGCCGCCGGAGGGCGAGGACATGCGCCGCCAGGAGCCCTTCCGCGGCGGCACGAGCGTCAACTTCGCGCTGCTCAACCGCGGCAAGCGCAGCGTCGCGCTCGACCTCAAGGACCCGGCGCAGCGGGCGCGGCTCGAGCCGCTGCTCGCGCGCGCCGACGTGCTGGTGGAGCAGTTCCGGCCCGGGGTGATGGAGCGCCTCGGCCTCGGCTACGCGCAGCTCGCGGAGCGGCATCCGCGGCTGATCTACTGCTCGATCACGGGCTACGGGCAGACCGGGCCGAAGCGGCTGCGCGCGGGGCACGACCTCAACTACATCGGCGATGCGGGGCTGCTCGCGCTCGGCCACGGCGATCCGGAGCGGCCGGTGGTGCCGCCGGCGCTGGTGGCGGACATCGCCGGCGGGTCCTGGCCGGCGGTGGCGAACATCCTGCTCGCGCTGCGCGCGCGCGAGGCGACGGGGCGCGGCTGCCACCTGGACATCGCCATGACCGAGGGCGTGCTGCCCTTCCTCTACTGGGCCATGGGCGCCGCGCTGGGTGCGGGGCAGTGGCCGCGCAACAACGGCGAGCGCGTCACCGGCGGCTCGCCGCGCTACCGGCTCTATCCGACGGCGGACGGGCGCCTCGCCGCCGTCGCGGCGCTGGAGGAGAAGTTCTGGCGCGCCTTCTGCGACGCCATCGGCCTGGCGCCCGAGTGGCGCGACGATGCGCGCGACCCGGCGGGGAGCATCGCCGCGGTGGCGGCGGCGATCCGCGCGCGCCCGGCGGCGCACTGGCGCGCGGCCTTCGACGCCGCCGACTGCTGCTGCACCATCGTCGCGACGCTGGAGGAGGCGCTGGCCGATCCGCAGTTCGCCGCGCGCGGGGTGTTCGCGCGCCAGGTGTCGGCCGGCGCGGCGGCGCCGATGCCCGCGGTGCCGGTGCCGATCGCGCCGGCGCTGCGCGACGCGCGGCAGCTCGCCGCCGCCCCGGCGCTCGGCGCCGACAACGAGGCGCTGCTCGGCCGGCGCTGAGCGCCGGGACGGCTTGACCGCCGCCGCGCGCGCCGCCGAAGCTGGCGCGCGCAGCAAGGGGGTCGCCGGCGCCGCCATGACCGCATCCGACACGCCGCCGCCGCTGCCGCTCGCCGGCATCCGGGTGGTGGAGATCGCGCAGAACCTCGCCGGTCCCTTCGCGGGCGAGATCCTCGCCGCGCTCGGCGCCGAGGTCGTCAAGGTCGAGCGGCCGGAGGGCGACGACGCGCGCGGCTGGGGGCCGCCCTTCGTCGGCGGCGCGGCGGCGACCTTCCAGACGGTGAACCGGGGCAAGCGCAGCGTCGCGCTCGACCTCAAGGACGAGCGGGCGGTCGCCTGGCTGAAGGACCACCTGCTCGGCTGCGACATCCTGGTGCAGAACCTCCGCCCCGGCGCGATGGAGGCGCTCGGCCTGGATGCGGAGAGCCTGCGGGCGCGCAATCCGCGGCTGATCTACTGCTCGCTGCACGCCTTCGGGCGCGCGGGGCCGAAGCGCCTCGCTCCCGGCTACGAGCCGATCGTGCAGGCCTTCGCCGGGATGTTCAGCGTCAACGGCACGCGCGAGGGGCCGCCGAGCCGCGTGGGGATGCAGGTGCTCGACCTCGGCACCGGGGTCTGGGCCGCGCTCGGCTGCCTCGCCGCGCTGCTGCGGCGCGCGCGGACCGGCGAGGGCTGCGTGGTGGACACCTCGCTGTTCGAGACGGCGCTGGGGTGGATGACGATCCACCTGGCGGCGTTCGGCGTGACCGGCCGGCAGCCGCCGCGCGACCGCACCGGCAGCCCGCGGCTGATCGTCTTCCAGGCCTTCGAGACCGCCGACGGCGAGCTGGTGGTGGCGGCGGCGAACGACCGGCTGTTCGCCAGGCTCGCCGTCGAGCTCGGCCGCGCGGACTGGGCGCGCGACCCGCGCTTCCGCACCAACGCCGACCGCATCGCGCACCGCGATCTGCTGATCCCGGAGATGGAGGCGATCTTCCGCGCCCGCCCGACCGCGGAGTGGGCGCGGCGGCTGGAGGCGATCGGCATCCCCTGCTCGCCGATCAACGACCTCGCCGCGGTGCGGGACGATCCGCAGACCGCGGCGATCGGCGCGCTCGCGCCGCTGCCGGACCTGCCGGAGCTGCGCACCGTCGGCCTGCCGGTCTCCTTCGACGGGGTGCGGCCGGCGCATCGCCACCGCGCGCCGGCGCTCGGCGCCGACAACGCGGCGCTCGGCGCGCCGGTGCCCGGCGGGGCGAGGGCTACTCGCCCCTGAAGACGGGCTTGCGCTTCTCGCGCAGCGCGGCCATCGCCTCCTTGTGGTCGGCGGTGGTGTGCGCCACGGCCTGCATGGCGGCGGAGAATTCGAGCACCGTCTCGAGCCGGTTGTTCCATGCCTCGCGCAGCAGCCGCCGCGTCATGCGCACGGCCTGCGGCGGGTTGGCGGCGATGCGGGCGGCGATGGCGCGGGCCGCGTCCATCAGCTCGGCGTCGGGCACGACCCTGGAGACGAGGCCGCAGGCGAGCGCCTCGGCGGCGGAGAGCGGGTCGCCGGTCAGCGCCATCTCGGACGCCTTGGCGAAGCCGACGACGCGCGGCAGCAGCCAGGCGCCGCCGTCGCCCGGGGTGATGCCGAGCTTGACGAAGCTCTCGGCGAAGCGGGCGGATTCGGCGGCGATGCGGAGGTCGCACATGCAGGCGAGGTCGCAGCCCGCGCCCATCGCCGGGCCGTTCACCGCGGCGATGATCGGCACCTCGCAGCGCTCGATGGCGAGCGGGATGCGCTGGATGCCGTGGCGGTAGTACTGGCGCGACTGCGCGGGGGTGCGCTCGGCCGGGCCGCTGGCCGCCGCGCTCATGCGCCGGACGTTGCCGCCGGAGGAGAAGGCGGTGCCGGCGCCGGTGAGGATCGCGACGCGGATGCCGGGCTCGGTGTCCAGCCGATGGATGGCGGCGATCAGCGCGTCCTGGGTGTCCTGGTCGAGCGGGTTGCGCGACTCCGGGCGGTTCAGGGTGATGATCGCCAGGTGCTCGCCCTCGCGCGAGAACAGGACCGGCTGCGGCTCGGCTTCGCTCATGCTTCGTTCCTCCTGCGGCGCGCGGCCCGCCCCGCAGGCGCGGGATCGCGTCTTCCCCGTGGTGCTCCGCGTGCCATCATGGCGGGGCGCGCCGGGGAGCGCGAGAGGGGGACGGACGACGCATGCCGCTGCTGGAACGCCCGGGGAAGCCCTCGATCCACTACGTGGTGGACGACTACACCGACCCCTGGCGCGAGGCGCCCTGGCTGATGCTGCAGCACGGCTACGGCCGCTCGGCCGAGTTCTGGCGCGCCTGGGTGCCCTACCTCGCGCGCTTCTACCGGGTGGTGCGCGCCGACCTGCGGGGCTTCGGCCGCTCGCCGCTCGACTTCGACCCGCATGCCTGCTTCGCGCCGGAGGAGTTCGTCGGCGACCTGTGCGCGGTGATGGATGCGGTCGCCGGCGGCGCGCCGGTGCACTACTGCGGCGAATCCTTCGCCGGCGTGTTCGGCCTCCTGCTCGCCGCGACGGCGCCGGAGCGGCTGCGCAGCCTGACGCTGCTCGCGACGCCGCTCGCCATGCGCGAGGCGGTGCGCGAGCGCTTCGCCTTCGGCCATCCGAGCTGGCAGGCGGCGCTGCGCGCGATGGGCACGCGCGGCTGGACCGAGGCGGCGAACGGCTCCTCCCGCTTCCCGCCCGGCACCGATCCCGGCCTGCTCGGCTGGTGTGCCGCCGAGATGGGGCGCACCGACGTCGAGGCGATGGTCGCCTTCGCCGACATGTCCATCCGCACCGATGCCGAGCCCTGGCTGCCGCGGGTGCGCGTGCCGGTGCTCGGCCTCTATCCCGAGGCCGGGATCGTGACCGGCGCGGAGGAGGCGCGGCTGCGCGCGGGGATCCCGCACATCCGCATCCTCCACCTGCCGACGCGCTTCCACGCCATCCAGGTGCTGATGCCGGCGGCCTGCGCGAGGGCGCTGCGGCACTTCTGCGGCGAGGTGGACGGGGTCGTGCATCACGAGTGACGGGCGGGCCGTCGTGGCGCTGCCCCGCGCGGGGCGCGGGGCAGGTGTCCGGTTTGTTAGTTGGCTAGCTATCGGCCAGGGCGCTACAAATCCAGCGATGGTCGAAATGAGCGCCCAGGCGCAGCTCCGCTACCGCGTCGGCCGCACCATCGGCCGCGTCGCCCGCCGCTGGCGGGCGCGGCTCGACGCGCGCATCGCCGCCTTCGGCCTGACCGAGTCGCGCTGGCTGGCGCTGCTCGACCTGGCCCGCAACGGCGACGGGGTGACGCAGAAGGAGCTCGCGGCGCGGCTCGCCATCGAGGCGCCGAGCCTGGTGCGCACCCTCGACTGGCTGGAGCGCGAGGGCCTCGTCGAGCGCCGCGGCGTGGCGCACGACCGGCGCGCCAAGACCGTGCACCTGACGGCCAAGGCCGCGCCGCTCCTGCGCCGCATCGAGGAGGTGGCGGCCAGGGTGCGGGCGGAGATCCTCGCCGGCATCCCGGAGGACGACCTCGCCACCTGCCTGCGCGTGCTGGAGCGCGCCGCGCTCAACCTCGCCGCGACGCCGGACGCCGAGGAGCCGGCGGACGGAGGGGAGGACGCCCGTGGACATCGGGCAGCCTAGCGGCGCCCCGGCGGTGCTGGAGCGCGCCGCGCCGCGCGCGGCGGGACGCCTCTCGCTCCGCACCCATGCGGGGCGGCGGCTGCTGCGGATGCTCGCGCTCGGCGCGCTGCTGCTCGCCGCGCTGGGCGCCGGCGGGCACTGGCTCTACCGGCAGTACACCCACGTCCTCCTCGACGACGCGCGCATCGCGGCGGACATGGTGACGCTCGCCAGCCGCGTGCCCGGCTGGGCGACGGAGGTGCGCGTGATCGCCGGCGACCAGGTGCGCCGCGGCGCGGTGCTGGTGCGCATAGACGGCCGCGAGACCGAGCTCGCGCTGCGCGAGATCGCGGCGCGCCTCGCCGGCCTCGCCGCGCGCCGGCGCGAGATCGAGGCGCGGATCGAGATGGTGGACCGCCAGACGCGGAGCGAGCAGGAGGCGCAGGGCGCGCGGCTGGCGGCGGCGCGCGCCGACCTCTCGGCGGCCGAGGCGGAACGGGCCTTCGCCGAGGCCGAGTTCGCGCGCGCGCGCGACCTGATCGGCAGCGGCTCCGGCACCCGCCAGCGGCTAGACCAGACGCGCGCGCAGCTCGAATC
>NZ_BMKS01000005.1:230312-364442 GCF_014644455.1 Caldovatus sediminis
CTCGAGGCGCTCGGGCCGCAGGAGCGCGAGCTGCGCGCGCAGCGCGAGCGCGCGGAGATGGACCTCGCCGACCGCACGATCCCGATGCCCTTCGACGGCGTGGTGGCCCGCGTGTTCGTGGACGCCGGCGAATACGTCGCGCCGGGCCAGCGGCTGCTGCTGCTCTACGACCCCTCGGCGGTGCGCGTCGAGGCCAACGTCAAGGAGACCGAGGTCCGCTTCTTCAGCCCCGGCAAGCCGGTGCTCGTCACGGTGGACGCCTATCCGGGCCGGCGCTTCGAGGGCGTCGTGGAGCGCGTCGGCGCCGCGGCGACGAGCGAGTTCGCCCTGCTGCCGGCGCCGAACCCGAGCGGCAACTTCACCCGCATCACCCAGCGCCTGCCGCTGCGCATCGCCCTGCAGCCGCCGCCCGAGCCGGGGCTGCTCCGCCCCGGGATGCTGGTGCGGGTCGAGGCCGATGCGCGGCAGTGAGGCGGCCGAGGCCGGCGGCGGACGCAACGTCGAGGCGCTGTTCGCGCGCTACGGTCCGGCCTATCGCTGGCTCGTCACCGGCACGGCGCTGATGGGGACGCTGGCGACGGTGCTCTCCTCGACCATCGCCAACGTCGCGCTGCCGGAGGTGATGGGCGCCTTCGGCATCGGCCAGGACCAGGCCCAGCTGATCTCGGCCGGCTTCCTCGCCGCCACCACCGGGACCATGCTGCTCAACGCCTGGCTCGTGGAGTCCTTCGGCTTCCGGGCCGTCTTCGTCGTCGTCATCGGGCTGTTCGCGCTCTCCTCCGTGACCGCCGGCCTCGCGCCCAACGCGGGCACGCTGATCGCGAGCCGCGTCCTGCAGGGGGCCTGCGCCGGCGTGCTGCAGCCGATGGCGATGCAGATCATCTTCGCCGTCTTCCCGCCCGAGCGCCGCGGCGCCGCGATGGGGCTCTACGCCATGGGCGTGGTGCTGGCGCCGGCCTTCGGGCCGAGCATCGGCGGGCTGCTGGTGGACGACTGGGGGTGGCGGTTCGTGTTCCTCCTCGGCGTGCCCTTCACCCTGGCGGGCCTCGGCCTGGGCATGATGTTCATGCCCGGGCGGCAGGCGGAGGGGCCGATGCGGCGCTTCGACTGGCTCGGCTTCGGGCTGCTCGCCCTGGCGCTGGGCACGCTGCTCGGCGCGCTGTCCAGCGGCCAGCGCGAGGGCTGGGGGTCGGATTTCGTCGTCACCGCGCTCTGCGTCGCCGGCGCGGCCTGGGCCGTCTTCTTCGCCTGGGAGGCGAAGACGCCGGCGCCGCTCCTGAATCCGCGCGTCTTCGCCGAGCGCGGCTTCGGCGCCTCCGCCGTGACCTCGGTGATCTACGGCGCCGGCATGTTCGGCTCGACCTACCTGATCCCGCTCTTCGTGCAGCTCGTGCAGGGCTACACGGCGACGCGGGCGGGGCTGCTGCTGATGCCGGCGGGGCTGGTCGCGGGCGTGGTGTTCCCGGTCGCCGGGCGCCTGTCGGACAAGGTGCCGGGCTGGAAGCTGATCCTCTTCGGGCTGGTCGTGTTCGCCGTCTCCTGCTGGCTGATGGCGGGCGGGGACACCGACACGCCGTTCTGGACCTTCGCCCTCTGGACGATGATCGGGCGCGCCGGCATGGGCTTCGCGATGCCGAGCATCAACGCCGGGGCGCTGCGCGCCCTGCCGCAGCGGCTCCTCGCCCAGGGCGCCGGGGCGATCAGCTTCACCCGCATGCTGGGCGGCGCGCTCGGCGTGACGCTGCTCTCGGTGCTGCTGGAGCAGCGGACGCAGTTCCACGCCGAGGCGCTGGCGGCGACGCAGCATCCGGGCAACCCGGCGACGATGGAGGCGCTGCGCCTGATCGAGGGCCTGCTCGCCCAGGACGGCCTGCCGGAGACGCTGCGCCGCGCCGGGGCGGAGGACTACCTCGGCCGCGTCGTCGCCGCGCAGGCGAGCATGCTCGGCTTCCGCGACGCCTTCCTGGCGCTCGCCCTCGCCTTCGCGGCGGCGCTGGTCCCCGGGCTGATGACGCGGCGGCGGCCGCCGCTCCCGGCCGCCGCGGCCGCGCCGGCGCGCGCCTGAGGCCGGCTCAGAACGAGCGCGGCAGGCCGAGCACGTGCTCGGCGACGTAGGAGAGGATCAGGTTGGTGCTGATCGGGGCGATCTGCATCAGCCGGATCTCGCGCCACTTGCGCTCGATGTCGTACTCGCGCGCGTAGCTGAAGCCGCCGTGGGTCTGCATGCAGGCCTCCGCGGCGTGCCAGGCGGCCTCGGAGACGAGCATCTTCGCCATGTTCGCCTCCGGCCCGCAGGGCAGGCCGGCGTCGAACAGCGTGGCGGCCTTGCGGATCATCATCTCCGCCGCCTCCAGCTCCGCGTGGGCGCGCGCGATCGGGAACTGGATGCCCTGGTTCTGCCCGATCGGGCGGCCGAAGACGACGCGGCTGTTGGCGTAGTCCACCGCCTTGCGCGTGAAGTAGCGCCCGTCGCCGAGGCCCTCGGAGGCGACCAGGATGCGCTCGGCGTTCATGCCGTCGAGGATGTAGCGGAAGCCCTTGCCCTCCTCGCCGATCAGGTTCGCGGCCGGCACGCGCATGCCGTCCATGAACACCTCGGTGGTGTTGTGGTTGATCATCGCCTTGATCGGGCGGATCTCGAGGCCCTTGCCGCGCGCCTCGCGCAGGTCCACGAGGAAGACCGAGAGCCCGTCCGACTTGCGCTTCACCTCCTCGAGCGGCGTGGTGCGCGCGAGCAGCAGCATCATGTCGGAGTAGAGGGCGCGCGAGGTCCAGACCTTCTGGCCGGTGACGACGTAGTGGTCGCCGTCGCGCACGGCGCGGGTCTTGAGCCTCGTCGTGTCGGTGCCGCTGGTCGGCTCGGTGACGCCGAAGGCCTGCAGGCGCAGCCTGCCGGAGGCGATGTCGGGCAGGTACTTCCGCTTCTGCTCCTCGCTGCCGTGGCGCAGCAGCGTGCCCATGATGTACATCTGCGCGTGGCAGGCGCCGGCGGAGCAGCCGGCCTTGTGGATCTCCTCCAGGATGACGCAGCCGGCGCGCAGCGGCAGGCCGGCGCCGCCGTACTGCTCCGGGATCAGGGCGCCGAGGAAGCCGCTCTCGGTCAGCGCCTGGACGAACTCGGCGGGGTAGGCCTCCTTCTCCTCCTTCTCGCGCCAGTAGGCGCCGGGGAAGCCCTCGCAGATCCTGCGGATCGCGGCGCGGATCTCGGGGTAGTCCTCGCCGAGCGGCACGCTCGGCAGCGCGGTGGTCGTGGTGCCGTCCATGGGTCCCGTCCTAGTCGGCCGCCGCGGCGGCCCTGTGTGCGAAGAACTCCGCCGTCGCCTCGCCATGCGCGGGCGCCGGGGCGTCGCGCGCGGGGCGGACGCCGTCGAAGAGCAGCGGCAGGCCGACGGTGCGGAGCTGGCGCGGGTCGTTCTCGCCGCGCAGGATGCCGAGGGCGCGGGTCTGCGGGTGGGCGTGCAGCTCGCTCACCTCCTGCACCGGGGCGCAGGGCACGCCGGCCGCGCGCAGCGCCTCGATCCAGGCGGCGCGCGTGCGCGTGCGGAACACCGCGGACAGCGTCTCGATCAGCGTGGCGCGGTTCTCCACCCGCGCGGCGTTGGTGGCGTAGCGCGGATCCTCCGCGAGCTCCGGCAGGCCGACGACCGGGGCGAGCCTGCGGAACAGGTTGTCGTTGCCGGCGCCGACGACGAGGTAGCCGTCCGCCGTCTCGAAGGCCTGGTAGGGGACGATGGTCGCGGCGCCGGAGCCGTGCCGCCCCGGCTCCTTCCCGTCCGCGGCGTGCGAGGCGATGTGGTAGAGCATCCAGGCGAGCGAGGTCTCGTAGAGGGAGGTGGAGACCTCGCCGCCGCGCCCCGTCGCCGCGCGGCGGATCAGGGCGGCGAGCACGCCCGTCACCACCCAGCCGCCCGCGCCCATGTCGATGATCGAGGTGCCGACGCGCACCGGCGGGCGGTCGCCCGGCTCTCCGGTGACGCTCATGATGCCGCCCATCGCCTGCATCAGCGGGTCGTAGCCGGGCTGGTCCCTGAGCGGGCCCGCGGCGCCGAAGGCGCCGATGCTCGCGTAGATCAGGCGCGGGTTGGCCGCGATCATCGCCTTCGGCCCGAGGCCGAGCGCCTCCGCCTGGCCGGGGCGCAGGTTCTGGATCACCACGTCGGCGCCCGCGATCAGCGCCTTCAGCGCGGCGAGGTCCTTCGGATCGCGCAGGTCCGCCACGACCGAGCGCTTGTTGCGGTTGAGCGCGTGGAACACCGCCGCGGCGCCGTCGAGGAAGGGCGGTCCCCAGCCGCGCGCGTCGTCGCCCTTGCCGGGCTTCTCGATCTTGATCACCTCGGCGCCGAGCTCGGCGAGGACGAGCCCGGCATAGGGCGCGGCGACGCTGTGGCCGAGCTCGACGACGCGCAGGCCGGCGAGCGGCAGGGCGCCGCCCCCGCTGTCCTCGGCCGATCGTTCCGGCATGCAGGCGTCCTCCCGACTGGATCGGCGGGATGATGTCCGCGCGCGCGCGCGGCGGCAAGCCGGCGGCGGCGATTGCCGCGTGCGCGCCGCCGGCATACCCTCGCGCGAGCCGGCCGCGACGGCGCTCGCGCGCCGTGCCCGGCCGCACAGGAGGAACGTCCGATGAAGGGAGTCGTCTTTCCGGGTGACCGCCGGGTGGAGCTGATGGACTTCCCCGATCCCACGCCCGGCCCCGACGAGGTCGTGCTGGAGATCAGGGCCTCCGGCATGTGCGGCAGCGACCTGAAGTACTACCGCGCGCCGGCCGGCGGCGGCACCGCCGCGCTCGGCTTCGCCAAGGGCATCCAGGGGCCGGTGATCCGCGGGCACGAGCCCTGCGGCGTGGTGGTCGCGGTGGGCAGGAACGTCTCGCCGAGGCAGGCGCGCATCGGCCAGCGCGTGATGCAGCACCACTACCGCGGCTGCGGCGTCTGCCCGCAGTGCGCGACCGGCTGGATGCAGCTCTGCGACGAGGGCGTGGACGAGGTGTACGGCGCGACCGGCCACGGCGCGCACGCGCACTACATGAAGTGCCCGGCGCGCACCCTGGTGCCGCTGCCGGACGAGCTCTCCTTCGAGACGGGGGCGGCGATCTCCTGCGGCACCGGCACCGCCTGGGGGGCGCTGCACCGGCTCGGGCTGCAGGGCGACCACACCATCGCGATCTTCGGCCAGGGGCCGGTCGGGCTCTCGGCGACGCAGCTCGCCAAGGCGATGGGGGCGCGGGTGATCGCGCTCGACGTCGCGCCGGAGCGGCTGGCGCGGGCGAGGGAGTTCGGCGCCGACGCCGTGATCAACCCGAAGGAGACGAACGACGTGGTCGGCGCGATCCGCGACCTGACGCACGGCCTCGGCGCGCATCTCTCGCTCGACGCCTCCTCCTCGCCGGCGGCGCGGCGGCAGGCGGTGCAGTGCGTGCGCACCTGGGGCAAGGCCTGCTACGTCGGCGAGGGCGACACGGTGACGCTCGAGGTCAGCCCCGACCTGCTGCGCCGCCAGGTGACGATCATCGGCTCCTGGACCTTCTCCACCGTCGGCCAGGCGGAGTGCGCGCGCTTCATCGCCGACCGCGGCATCGAGGTGGACCGCCTCTTCACGCACCGCTGGCGGCTGGAGCAGGCGGACGAGGCCTACCGGCTGTTCGACACCCAGACCACCGGCAAGGGCGTGATCCTGCCGAACTGAACCGCGCGATCGAGGGGCAAGACGATGGACACCGCCGCCGCGGCGCCGGGCTGGCAGGAGGAGCTCTACGCGGTCCTCCGCCAGAACGGCGTGACGCAATTCGCCTATGTGCCGGACGCCGGCCACCGCGTGCTGATCGACAGGTCGCTCGCCGACCCGGAGGTGCACTCGATCCCGCTGACCTCCGAGGAGGAGGGCGTGGCGCTGCTCGCCGGCGCCGATCTCGGCGGCGCGCGCGGCGTGCTGCTGATGCAGAGCAGCGGCGTCGGCAACTGCGTCAACCTGCTCTCGCTGGTGAAGGGCGGGCGCTTCCCGTTCCTCACCCTGGTCTCGATGCGCGGCGACTTCGGCGAGGGCAATCCCTGGCAGTTCCCGATGGGCCAGGCGGTGCAGCCGGTGCTGGAGGCGATGGGCGTGATCTGCCTGCGCGTCGAGCGGCGCGAGGACGTGATCCCGACCGCCAACGCCGCGCTGACCATGGTGTTCAAGAGCGGCCAGGCGGTCGCGGTGCTGCTCGGCCAGAAGCTGATCGGCGCCAAGCCGTTCTGAGGGGGGATCACGCGATGCAGGAGATGCAGACCGCCGCCGCGCGCCGCGCCGCCGAGGCCGCCGCCGCCGGCTACGTGCTCGACCGCCTCGAGGCGGTGCCCAGGCTGGTCGGGCGGCACGAGGACTTCCTGATCGTCACCGGCCTCGCCGGCACGGCGCGCGACATCGCGCGGCTCACCGGCGACGGGGCGCACGCCTACCTGCTCGGCGGCGCGATGGGCGCGGCCTGCATGATGGGGCTCGGCCTCGCGCTGGCGCGGCCGGACAGGCGCGTGCTGGTGCTGACGGGCGACGGCGAGCTGCTGATGAGCCTCGGCGCGCTGGCGACGATCGCGGTGATGAACCCGCCCAACCTCGCGATCGTCTGCGTGGACAACGGGCACTACGGCGAGACCGGCTGGCAGCGGAGCCACACCGGCCTCGGCGTGGACCTGGAGCGCATCGCCGCGGGCGCCGGCATCCGCGCCACGCGCACCATCGCCGACGCGTCCGGGCTGGAGGAGGGCTCGCGCTTCATCCGCGAGGGCAACGGCACCTGCTTCGTGCTGCTGCGCGTCGCGCCGACCGAGCCGCCGGCCTACAAGCGCAACCTCGACGCCTCGGCCTGCCGCGACCGGTTCCGGGCGGCGCTGCTCGGCGCGCGCTGAGGGGCGCCGCCTCAGGCGGAGGGCTCGAGGTCGAGCCGGACGGCGATGCCCTCCAGCCCCGCCGCCGCGGGATAGCGGCGCATCACCTCCGGGTCGTGGCCCGGCACGATGTGCCGCGGCGTGGGCGCGAGGGCGCGCAGGCGGTCGAAGGCCTCCAGCATGTCGCCGACATGGAAGGCGGTGGTGAAGGGCCGCCCGCTCTCCATGTTCTCGTAGAAATGCGTCACGTCGGAGGCGAGGACCACCGGGCCGCGCCTGGTGTTCACCCGCACGCACTGCAGCCCCGCCGAGTGGCCGCCGCAGACGTGCAGCGAGACGCCCGGCGACAGCTCCGCGTCGCCCTCGTGGACCACCACGCGGTCGGCGAAGAGCATGCGCACCATGCCCGCCACGTCCTCCACCTCGAAGGAGTGGCGCAGGCGGCGGTGGCGCATGTAGCGGCCGGTCGCGTAGCGCATCTCCGGCTCCTGCAGGTGGAACCGGGCGCGGGCGAATTTGTGGAAGCTGCCGACGTGGTCGTAGTGCAGGTGGGTGAGGATCACGTCCTCGACCCGCTCCGGGTCGAGGCCGATCAGGCGCAGGCTGTCCACCGGGCAGCGCAGCCACTCGCGCTTGCGCCGCGCCGCGACCTCGGCGGTGAAGCCGGTGTCCACGACGAAGCTCCGCTCCGGCGAGACCGCGGCCCAGACGAAGTAGTCCATCGGCATCGGCCCGTCGTGCGGGTCGCCGCCGATGAAGTGCTCCGCCCGGCGCGCCGCGCGCGTCGCGTAGCGCAGCGCGTAGATCTCGTAGGCCGGCGCCGCGCTCATTTGCCGTCCGCCTTCAGCACGGCCTGCACGCGCTCCGGGTCCACCGCGATCTGCACGTTCGCGCGCTCGTTCTGCAGCCGCATGAAGACGCGCGAGTCGAGCGCGCCCCAGCCGCGGTTCAGCGCCTCCGTCATCTCGGCGTGCGTCAGGTTGCACAGCCGCATCGGCACGCCGACCTCGCGGCCCATCTGCACCGCGAGCGAGACGTCCTTGTGCGCGAGCTTCAGCGCGAAGGCGGGCGGATCGTACCTGCCCGGCAGGTACTGGTCGGCGATGCGGTCGAAGGTGCGCCGGCGGCCGAGCGCGCCCTGGCGGATCGCCTCCCACAGCGCCAGCGGGTCCATCCCGGCCTTCACGCCCATGGTGAAGACCTCGGCCATCACCTGGTTGATCGCGTAGCCCGCCATGTTGTGCACGAGCTTCGCCACCGTCGCCGCGCCGATCGGGCCGATGTAGCGCGCCTGGTCGCCGATCGCGTCGAGCACCGGCTTGTGGCGGCGATACACCGCCTCCTCGCCGCCGACCCAGATGGCGAGCCTGCCGGTGCGCGCGCCTTCCGGCCCGCCGCTCACCGGCGCGTCGCAGGCGTCGGCGCCCTTGGCCCTGAACGCCTCGTGCACGCGGCGCATCAGCGCCTGGCTGTTGGTCGAGAGGTCGAAATAGGCGAGTCCCTGGCGCACGCCCTCGAGCAGCCCGTCCTTGCCGAACACCACCGCCTCGACCTCGGGCGGGCCGGGGAGCGAGGTGAAGACCACGTCCGAACGCTCCGCCACCGCGCGCGGCGTGTCCGCCCATTCGGCGCCGGCGGCGAGGTGGCTCTCGGCGGCCGCGCGGTTCACGTCGTGCACCACCAGCTTGTGGCCGGCCCTCTGCAGGTTGGCGGCCATGTGGCCCCCCATGGTGCCGAGGCCGATGAATCCGATCTTCATGACGGGCATCCCCTCCCTAGGTCCTGTCCCGCGCCTCGAACACGTCGCAGGCGATGTGCGCCGCGGTCATCGCCGAGGGCCAGCCGGAATACAGCGCGAGATGCGTGATGATCTCGCTGATCTCCTCGCGCGTCACGCCGTTGTCCAGCGCGCGGCCGATGTGGGTGTTGAGCTGCTCCTGCCAGCCCAGCGCCACCAGCGCCGCGACGGTGACCATGCTGCGGTCGCGCTTGGACAGCTCCTTCCGTTCCCAGACGTCGCCGTAGACGTAGTCGCTCGTCATCTGCACGAGCTTGGGAAAGGCGGGCTTGAGGCGGTCGCGTCGCGCCGAGGGCGGGGCTGCCATGGGTTTCCTCCTGTGCCGGAACGCCCGGCCTTCCGGGCCGTCGCGCGATCCTCGGCCAGCCGCGCCGCGCAGGCAAGGCGCCGCGCGCGCGGGGTCTGCTATGCTGCGAACGGTCGGCCAGCGGAGGAGGAGGGGATTGGCATGGCGCGGGGCGGCGGCAACCGGCAGGTGCGCTATGTCCGGCGGCCGGTCGGGCGGCTGGAGGAGAGCAGCTTCGCGATCGAGGATGCGCCGATGCCCTCGCCGGCGGAGGGGGAGGTGCTGGTCCGCACGCTGTTCCTCTCCGTCGACCCCTACATGCGGCGGCAGATGCTCGGCACGAAGGGCTACGCGGTGCCGCTGCGCGAGGGCGACGTCATGCAGGGCCGCGGCATCGCCGAGGTGGTGGAGAGCCGCCATCCCGCGCGCCGCGTCGGCGAGGTCGTCTTCGGCGAGATCGGCTGGCGCCTCTACGCCGCCCTGCCGGGCGAGGCGCTGCGGCCGGTGGACCGCTCGGTGCGGCCGCTGTCGCTGCATCTCGGCCTGCTCGGCGCGCCCGGCCTGACCGCCTGGGTCGGGCTCACCGACCATGGCCGCCCGCAGCCCGGCGAGACGGTCGTCGTCTCCGCCGCGGCCGGCGCGGTCGGCAGCCTGGTCGGGCAGATCGCGAGGCTGCGGGGCTGCCGCGCCATCGGCATCGCCGGCGGGGCGGAGAAGTGCGCGCATGTGGTGCGCGACCTCGGCTTCGACGCCTGCCTCGACCACCGCGCGGAGGGGCTGGAGGAGGCGCTGCGGCACGCCGCGCCCGGGGGCGTGCAGGTCTATTTCGACAATGTCGGCGGCGCGGTGCTGGATGCCGTGCTGCCGAACCTCGCCATGGGGGCGCGGATCGCGCTGTGCGGCATGATCGCGCACTACAACGCGACGGGGCCGATCGCCTTCCGCCATCTCCAGTCGCTGCTCGACAATTGCGTCACGCTCGCCGGCTTCCGCATCGGCTTCGTCGCGCCGGAGCGCCGCGCCGCCGCCGCGGCCGAGCTGCTCGACTGGTTCCGCGCCGGCAGGCTGCGCTGGCGCGAGACCGTCTCGGACGGGCTGGAGACGGCGCCCGCGGCCCTCGTCGGCCTGTTCGACGGCGCCAACATCGGCAAGCGCATCGTGCGTGTCGCGCCGGCTGGGGGGTGATGCGGGCGCCGGGCCGCGCGGCCGGCGCCCGCGGGCCTCGCGCGCCGCCGGGGGTGGCGCTAGCCTCGCGCCGCCAGGGGCGGCGGCGCCGGCCGCGCGGGGCGGCGCGGCGCCCGGCGCGGTCGGGAGGAGGTCTCGCGGTGGATCAGGCGCATCGGCAACGCTCCCTGCGCCGGCTCGAGGATGCGCGCTTCCTCGCCGGGCGCGGGCGCTTCGTGGCGGACGCGGAGGTCCCGGCCGGCTGCCTGCACGCGCATGTGCTGCGCTCGCCGCACGCGCATGCGCGCCTCCTCGGCATCGCCGCGGAGGCGGCGCGCGCCATGCCGGGCGTCGCCGCCGTGCTCACCGGAGCGGAGCTGCGCGCCGAGGGCCTGGCGCCGCTGCCCTGCGCCGTGGCGGTGCAGACCGTCGGGCCGCTCATCGTCCCGCCCCGCCACGCGCTGGCGATGGACCGCGTGCGCCATGTCGGCGAGCCGGTGGCGGTCGTGCTGGCCGACACCCCCGCCGCCGCGCGCGACGCCGCCGAGCGCATCGAGGTCGGGTACGACCCGCTGCCCGCGGTGGTGGACGCGCGCGCCGCCCTCGCCCCCGGGGCGCCGCGGCTGCACGAGGAGGCGCCGGGCAATCTCGCCTACGTCTTCGAGAAGGGCGACCGCGCCGCGACCGAGGCGGCGTTCGCGCGCGCCGCGCACGTGGTCGCGCTGGAGGTGGCGAACCACCGCGTCCATGCCGCGCCGCTCGAGCCGCGCGGCGCGATCGCCTCCCACGACGCGGCGACGGGCCGCTTCCGCCTGCTGCTCTCGGGCCAGGGCCTGCACGGCATCCGCCGGCAGCTCGCCGCCGTGTTCGGCCTGCCGGAGGAGCAATTCCATCTCGTTGCGCCGGATGTCGGCGGCGGGTTCGGGCTGAAGAACCCGCTGTTCCCGGAATACGTGCTCGCGCTCTGGGCGGCGCGGCGGCTCGGCCGGCCGGTGCGCTGGATCGCCGAGGCGAGCGAGGAGTTCGCGGCCGCGGTGCACGCGCGCGACGCCCAGGCGGCGGTGCGGCTGGCGCTGGACGCGGAGGGGCGCTTCCTCGCGCTCGACGTCGCCCTCACCGCCGACATGGGCGCCTATCTCTCCGCGGGCGGGCCGGGCAGCACGACCAACGCGGCCTCGGCGGCGTTCGGCGGCGTCTATGCCATCCCGACCGGCTTCCTGCGCACGCGCGGCGCCTTCACCAACACCGCGCCGATCGAGGCCTATCGCGGCGCCGGCAAGCCGGAGATGAACTACCTGGTCGAGCGCGCGGTCGAGGAGGCGGCGCGGCGGCTCGGCCTGGACCCGCTGGCGCTGCGCCGGCGCAACATGATCGGGTCCGCCGCGGGCGCCGGCGGCTTCCCGCACCGCACCGCGCTCGGCATGACGGTGGACGGCGGGCGGTTCGCGGCGAACCTGGACGCGGCGGAGCGACTCGCCGACCGCGCCGGCTTCGCCGCGCGCCGCGCCGAATCGGCCCGGCGCGGCCGGCTGCGCGGCCTCGGCCTCGCCTGCTTCCTCGAGACCGCGCGCGGCGCGCCGAACGAGTGGGCGGCGGTGCGCTTCGCCCCCGATGGCCGCGTCGAGCTCGCCATCGGCACCCAGTCGAACGGCCAGGGGCACGAGACGAGCTTCGCGCAGGTGGCGGCCGAACGGCTCGGCCTGCCGGTCGAGACCTTCCGGCTGGTGCAGGCGGACACCGACGCGGTGCGGTTCGGCAACGGGCATGGCGGGGCGCGCTCGATGCACCTCGGCGGTGGGGCGCTGGTGCAGGCGATCGGGGCGGCGCTCGGCAAGGCGCGCGCCGTGGCGGCGCAGATGCTGCAGGCGGAGCCGGCGGCGCTCGAATTCGCCGAGGGCCGCTTCGCCGTGCGCGGCGCCGCCGGGCGCGGCGTGGACCTCCTCGCCGTCGCGCGCGCCGCGGCCGATCCGGCCAGCCTGCCCGAGGGCCTGGCGCCGGGCCTCGATGCCGAGGCGATGCACCTCTGCGACCTCGTCACCTTCCCGAACGGCTGCCACGCCGCCGAGGTGGAGGTGGACCCCGAGACGGGCGCGGTGACGCTGCTGCGCTACCTCGCCGTGGACGACTACGGGCGGCTGGTCAACCCGATGCTCACGGTCGGCCAGGTGCGGGGCGGGCTCGCGCAGGGGATCGGCCAGGCGATGCGGGAGGCGATCGCCTACGACCCGGAGACGGGCCAGATCCTCAGCGGCTCCCTCATGGACTACGCCCTGCCGCGGGCGGAGGACCTGCCGCCGCTCGAGGTGACGCTCGACGAGGGCGCGCCGACGGCGTCGAACCCGCTCGGCGTCAAGGGCTGCGGCCAGGCGGGGGCGATCGCGGCGCCGCAGACGGTGATGTGCGCGATCCTCGACGCGCTGGCGCCGCTCGGCGTCACGCGGCTCGACATGCCGGCGACGCCGGAGCGGGTCTGGCGCGCGATCCGCGCCGCGCGCGGCGACTGACGCGCCGGCCGCCGCCGCGGCGGCCGGGGCGGCCGGCCGCTTGGCGCCGGGCGCGCCGGCCCATATGGTCCGCGCCGTTTCGGCGCCATGGGGTTTGGTTCGATGCGGGGTCCGGGGGTGCGGAAGGTCGCGACCGTGTTCGGCGGGGCGGGGTTCATCGGGCGCTATGTCGTCCAGCGGCTCGCCCAGCGGGACTACGTCGTGCGGGTCGGGACGCGCGATCCGGCGGGGGCGCGGTTCCTCTCCACCCAGGGGCGGGTCGGGCAGATCGTGCCGCTGGCCGCCGACATCCGCGACGAGGCGGCGGTCGCGCGGGCGGTAGCGGAGGCCGAACTGGTGGTGAACCTGGTCGGCATCCTGTTCGAGCGGCGCGCCGGCGACTTCGCCCGCCTCCATGTCGAGGCGGCGGGGCGCGTCGCCCGGCTCGCCGCGGCGGCGGGGGTGGCGCGGCTGGTGCACATCTCGGCCCTCGGCGCCGACCCGCGGAGCGGGAGCCTCTACGCGCGGACGAAGGGCGAGGGGGAGGCGGCGGTGCGCGCGGCCTTCCCTGGCGCGACCCTCCTGCGCCCCTCGCTGGTCTTCGGGCCGGAGGACGCGCTGTTCAACCGCTTCGGCGCGATGGCGCAGTGGCTCCCGGTGATGCCGGTGATCCGGGGCGGGACGCGCTTCCAGCCCGTCTATGTCGGCGACGTGGCGGACGCCGTCGCGGCGGCGGCGGAGCGCGAGGACGCGGTCGGCCGGACCTACGAGCTGGGCGGGCCGCGCGTGATGACCATGCGGGAGCTGCTGCGCTTCGTGCTGGAGACGACGCGGCGCCGGCGGCCGCTGGTGGAGGTGCCGGACTGGCTGGCGCGGCTGCAGGCCTGGTTCGGCGAGTGGCTGCCCAATCCGCCGCTGACGCGCGACCAGCTCCTGCTGCTCGGCAAGGACAACGTGGTGGCCGAGGGAGCGCCGGGGCTGCGCGAGCTGGGGATCGCCGAGCCGAAGGCGGTGGAGGCGGTGGTGCCCGGGTATCTGGCGCGGTTCCGGCCGGGCGGCCAGCGGGCGGATGTCGCGCCGGCGTCATAGGCCCGCTTCGGACCTTCCGGGCGCGCGGTTGTGCTGACCTGACGATCCTCAACCGAACCCCCGGCCGATCAAGGACAGAAAATCTGTCCTATCTCCCGAAAAAGGACTCGCCTTCGCGGTCCCGGTGCCTCTATGTTGCGCAGCAACACGGGCGGGCGCCTGTGCGGGCCTCCATGCCCTCCCGCGCCCCCGCCGGACGCCCGAGGGACCGCCTGCCATGGCCGAGAGGATGCTGCAGTTCGTGCGCCTGCCCCAGCGCCCGCCCGAGAAGCGGGACGCGGCGGCGCGCAGCCACGACTGGGCCGAGGTCTATCGCCCCTTCGACCCGGCGGCCGCGGCCGAGCAGGCGAGCCGCTGCAGCCAGTGCGGCGTGCCCTTCTGCCAGGTGCACTGCCCGCTGCACAACAACATCCCGGACTGGCTGAAGCTCACCGCCGAGGGGCGGATCGAGGAGGCCTACGAGGTCGCCGCCTCGACCAACAGCTTCCCCGAGATCTGCGGCCGCGTCTGCCCGCAGGACCGGCTCTGCGAGGGCAATTGCGTCATCGAGAAGGGCTTCGCCTCGGTCACCATCGGCGCGGTCGAGAAGTACATCACCGACACCGCCTGGGAGCGCGGCTGGGTCAGGCCGCCGAAGCCGCGGCGGGAGCTGCCGCACTCCGTCGGCATCGTCGGCGCCGGGCCGGCGGGGATGGCGGCGGCCGAGCGGCTGCGGGTGAAGGGCTACCAGGTCCACATCTACGACCGCCACGACCGCGCCGGCGGCCTGATGATCTACGGCATCCCCAACTTCAAGCTGGAGAAGGAGGTGGTGCTGCGGCGCCACGCCCAGTACGAGGCCGGGGGCATCGTCTTCCACCTCGACTGCGCGGTCGGGCGCGACGTGTCGCTGGCCGAGCTGCGCGCGCGCCACGACGCCGTGCTGATCGCGACCGGCGTCTACCGGGCGCGCGACATCGCCTGCCCGGGCGTCGGGCTGCCCGGCATCGTCGCGGCGCTCGACTACCTCATCGCCTCGAACCGCAAGGGCCTCGGCGACGCGGTGCCGGAGTTCGATTCCGGCGCGCTGGACGCGCGGGACAAGGACGTGGTGGTGGTGGGCGGCGGCGACACGGCGATGGACTGCGTGCGCACCGCGGTGCGGCAGGGGGCGAAGTCCGTCACCTGCCTCTACCGCCGCGACAGGGCGAACATGCCGGGCTCGATGCGCGAGGTGGCGAACGCCGAGGAGGAGGGCGTGCGCTTCGCCTGGCTCGCCGCGCCCGAGGCCTTCCTCGGGGATGCGCGTGTCACCGGCGTGCGCGCCGTGCGCATGCATCTCGGCCTGCCGGACGCGACCGGGCGGCAGCAGGTGGAGCCGATCCCGGGCAGCCACTTCGTCCAGCCGGCCGACCTCGTCATCAAGGCGCTCGGCTTCGACCCCGAGGACCTGCCGGCGATGTTCGAGGAGCCGGCGCTGGCCGTGACGCGCTGGGGCACGCTGAAGGTCAACCACCGCACGATGATGACCTCGCTGCCCGGCGTCTTCGCCGCGGGCGACATCGTGCGCGGCGCCTCGCTGGTGGTGTGGGCGATCCGCGACGGGCGCGACGCGGCGGAGCAGATGGACAGGTGGGTGAAGGCGAAGGCCGCCGCGGAGGCGGCGCCCATGGCGGCGGCCGCGGAGTGAGGGAGAGCGACATGCACGAGAGCGGACCGGCCTTCGCCCGGGGCTTCGCCGAGAACGCCCGCCGCCTCGCCGAGGAGGCGCATCTCGACCTCGCCGGGCACGACGCCTGCGGCGTCGGCCTCGTCGCCGCGCTCGACGGCAAGCCGCGGCGCGAGGTGGTGCAGGCCGGCATTGATGCGCTGAAGGCCGTGTGGCACCGCGGCGCGGTGGACGCCGACGGCAAGACCGGCGACGGCGCCGGCATCCACGTCGAGATCCCGCAGGACTTCTTCGCCGAGGCGGTGGAGCGCGGCGGCGACCGGCTGCGCCCGGGGCGCATCGCCGTCGGCATGGTGTTCCTGCCCAAGACCGACCTCGGCGCGCAGGAGCGCTGCCGCCAGATCGTCGAGACCGAGATCCTGAACGCCGGCTACCTGATCTACGGCTGGCGCCAGGTGCCGATCAACGTCGCCTGCATCGGCGAGAAGGCCAACGCCACCCGCCCCGAGATCGAGCAGATCCTGATCTGGGACCCGGAGCGGCGCGAGGAGGCGATCGTCGAGCGCGACCTCTACGTCATCCGCCGGCGCATCGAGAAGCAGGCGATCGCGGCGCAGATCCCGGAGCTCTACCTCTGCTCCCTCTCCTGCCGCTCGGTGATCTACAAGGGGATGTTCCTCGCCGAGCACCTGACGGAGTTCTACCCGGACCTGCTCGATGCGCGCTTCGTCAGCCGCTTCGCGATCTACCACCAGCGCTACTCGACCAACACCTTCCCGACCTGGCGGCTGGCCCAGCCCTTCCGCATGATCGCGCACAACGGCGAGATCAACACGCTGGCCGGCAACATCAACTGGATGAAGAGCCACGAGACGCGGCTCTCCCACCCCCTGCTCGACCCCTACATGGACGACATCAAGCCGGTCATCCAGGCCGGGGGGTCGGACACGGCGACGCTCGACAACGTCTTCGAGCTGCTGGTGCGCGGCGGGCGCGACGCGCCGATGGCCAAGGCGATGCTGATCCCGGAGAGCATCGGCAACAGCGCCACCATGCCGGAGGCGCACCGCGACCTCTTCCTCTACTGCAACGCGGTGATGGAGCCGTGGGACGGCCCGGCGGCGATCTGCGCCACCGACGGGCGCTGGGTGATCGCCGGCATGGACCGCAACGGCCTGCGGCCGATGCGCTACACCGTCACGCAGGACGGGCTGCTGATCGTCGGCTCCGAGACCGGCATGGTGAAGCTGCCGGAGGACGCGATCGTGGCCAAGGGCCGGGTCGGCCCCGGCCAGTGCATCGGCGTGGACCTCGACGCCGCGCGCTTCTACCGCGACGGCGCGCTCAAGGACATGCTCGCCGCGCGCAAGCCGTTCGGCGAGTGGGTGAAGCGCACGACGCGGATCGACGAGATCGTGCGCCAGGACGCGGGCGAGCCGGTGCTGTTCCAGGGCGAGGAGCTGCGCCGACGCCAGCTCGCCGTCGGCTACACGCTGGAGGAGCTGGAGGCGATCCTCCACCCGATGGTCGAGGACGCCAACGAGCCGGTCGGCAGCATGGGCGACGACACGCCGATCGCCGTGCTCTCCAACCAGTACCGCGGCCTGCACCACTTCTTCCGCCAGAGCTTCAGCCAGGTCACCAACCCGCCGATCGATTCCCTGCGCGAGACGCGGGTGATGACGCTGCGCACGCGCCTCGGCAACCTCGGCAACATCCTCGACGAGGACCCGACGCAGTGCGACATGCTGATGCTCGACAGCCCCGTGCTGTCGAGCGCCGAGTTCGCGGCGATGCGCGCCTACATGGGCGAGACCGCCTGCGTCGTGGACTGCACCTTCCCCGTCGCCGAGGGCGAGCAGGGCCTGCGCCGCGCCATAGACCGCATCCGGCGCGAGGCCGAGGAGGGCGTGCGCTCCGGCTGCGCCCACGTGATCCTGACCGACGAGAACCAGGGGCCGGAGCGCGCCGCGATCCCGATGATCCTCGCGGTCGGCGGGGTGCACACCCACCTGGTGCGCAACAGCCTGCGCACCTTCACCAGCCTCAACGTCCGCGTCGCCGAGGCGATGGACGTGCACTACGTCGCGGTGCTGATCGGCGCCGGCGCCACCACCGTCAACGCCTACCTCGCGCAGGAGAGCATCGCCGACCGCCACCGCCGCGGCCTGTTCGGCAGGCTGACGCTCGAGGAGTGCGTCGCCCGCTACAAGAAGGCGGTGGACAAGGGGCTGCTCAAGGTGATGTCCAAGATGGGCATCGGCGTGCTGAGCAGCTACCGCGGCGGGATGAACTTCGAGGCGATCGGCCTCTCGCGCTCGCTGGTCGCCGAGTTCTTCCCCGGCACGCCGAGCCGCATCTCCGGCATCGGCCTCTCCGGCATCGCGCGCCGCGTCCTCGCGCTGCACCGCAAGGCCTGGGACGCGGACGTGGTGACCCTGCCGGTGGGCGGGCTCTACAAGATGCGCCGCAGCGGCGAGACCCACGCCTTCGACGGCGCGCTGATCCACACCCTGCAGCGGGCGGTGGAGACCGACAGCTACCAGACCTTCAAGAAGTACTCCGAGGCGGTGCGCCGCCTGCCGCCGGTGGCGCTGCGCGACCTGCTCGACTTCCGCACCGAGGGCCGCGCGCCGGTGCCGATCGAGGAGGTCGAGAGCATCACCGAGATCAGGAAGCGCCTGGTCGCGCCCGGCATCTCCCTCGGCGCGCTGAGCCCGGAGGCGCACGAGACGCTCTCGATCGCCATGAACCGGATCGGCGCGCGCAGCGACTCGGGCGAGGGCGGCGAGGACCCGGCGCGCGCCAGGCCGCGGCCGAACGGCGACAACGCCAACTCCGCGATCAAGCAGATCGCGAGCGGGCGCTTCGGCGTCACCGCCGAGTACCTCAACAACTGCCGCGAGATCGAGATCAAGATCGCCCAGGGCGCGAAGCCCGGCGAGGGCGGCCAGCTCCCGGGCTTCAAGGTCTCGGGCCTGATCGCGAAGCTCCGGCACTCGACGCCCGGCGTGACGCTGATCTCGCCGCCGCCGCACCACGACATCTACTCGATCGAGGACCTCGCCCAGCTCATCTACGACCTCAAGCAGATCAACCCGGAGGCGACGGTCTGCGTGAAGCTGGTCGCGCGCTCCGGCATCGGCACCATCGCGGCCGGCGTCGCCAAGGCGAAGGCGGACGCGATCCTGATCTCCGGCCACTCGGGCGGCACCGGCGCCTCGCCGCAGTCCTCGATCAAGTACGCCGGCCTGCCCTGGGAGATGGGGCTGTCCGAGGCGCACCAGGTGCTGCTGCTCAACCGCCTGCGCCACCGCGTCCGGCTGCGCACCGACGGCGGCATCAAGACCGGGCGCGACGTGGTGATCGCGGCGATGCTCGGCGCGGAGGAGTTCGGCATCGGCACGGCGAGCCTGGTCGCCATGGGCTGCATCATGGTGCGCCAGTGCCACTCCAACACCTGCCCGGTCGGCGTGTGCACGCAGGACGAGAAGCTGCGCGCCAAGTTCGGCGGCACCCCGGAGAAGGTCATCAACCTGTTCTCCTTCGTCGCCGAGGAGGTGCGCGAGATCCTCGCCTCCCTCGGCTTCCGCCGGCTCGAGGAGGTGATCGGGCGGACCGACCTGCTCAAGCAGGTCAGCCGCGGCTCGGAGGACCTCGACGACCTCGACCTCAACCCGCTGCTGGTGAAGGCCGATCCCGGCCCGTACAAGCCCTTCTGCACGCTCGAGGGCCGCAACGAGGTGCCGGAGACGCTGGACGCGGAGATGATCCGCGACGCCGAGGCGCTGTTCCGCCGCGGCGAGAAGATGCAGCTCGAGTACAACATCCGGAACACCCAGCGTGCGATCGGCACCAAGGTCTCCTCCAAGATCGTGCGGCAGTTCGGCATGGAGGGGCTGCAGCCCGGGCACCTGACCGTCCGGCTGCGCGGCTCCGCCGGCCAGTCGCTCGGCGCCTTCGGGGTGCGCGGCCTCAAGCTCGAGGTGTTCGGCGACGCCAACGACTACGTGGGCAAGGGCCTCTCGGGCGCGACCATCGTGGTGCGGCCGGCGCCCTCCTCGAGCCTGGTGTGGAACGAGAACACCATCGTCGGCAACACCGTGCTCTACGGCGCGACCTCGGGCGAGCTCTTCGCCGCCGGCCAGGCCGGGGAGCGGTTCGCGGTGCGCAACTCCGGCGCCGTCGCGGTGGTGGAGGGGTGCGGCGCCAACGGCTGCGAGTACATGACCGGGGGGACGGCCGTGATCCTCGGGCCGGTCGGCGACAATTTCGGCGCCGGCTTCACCGGCGGCATGGCCTTCGTCTACGACGCCGACGGCACCTTCGAGCGCCGCATCAATCCGGAGTCGCTGCTCTGGCGCCGCCTCGGCCATCCCCACTGGGAGGGCGTGCTGCGCGACCTCATCGCCCGCCACGTGCAGGAGACGGGCAGCCGGTTCGCCGCCCGCCTGCTGAACGAGTGGGCGACCGAGCGGGATCGCTTCTGGCACATCGTCCCGAAGGAGTACGCGAAGTACCTGCCGGTGCCGATGGAGGAGGCCGCCGCCGCCGTCGCGGCCGAATAGCGCGGATCGGCCGGCCCGGCCGCCGCCCGCTTCCCTGGCCGGCGCGCGGGTGGCATAAGCCGGACCGACGATGCGCATCCTCTACCACCTGCCGCTCTCGCCCTACTCCCGCAAGGTCCGGCTCGCCCTCGCCGAGAAGCGGATCCCCTTCGACCTGCGCGTCGAGCGGGTGTGGGAACGGCGCGAGGAGTTCCTCGAGATGAACCCGGCCGGCACGGTGCCGGTGCTGCGGGAGGACAACGGCCTCGTCGTCGCCGACTCCTACGCGATCTGCGAGTACCTCGACGAGGCCTATCCCGACCTGCCGCTGCTCGGCCGCACGCTCGCCGAGCGCGCCGAGGTGCGCCGCCTGGTCGCCTGGTTCGACGGCAAGTTCTACGCCGAGGTCACGCGCAACCTGCTCTACGAGAAGCAGATGAAGCGCCTGATGGGCCGCGGCACGCCGGACGCGGCGGCGATCCGCGCCGGGCACGCCAACCTCCGGCCGCACCTCGACTACCTCGGCTGGCTGGCCGAGTCGCGGGTCTGGCTCGCCGGCTCCTCGCTGACGCTCGCCGATCTCTGCGCCGCGGCGCACCTCTCGGCGCTCGACTTCGTCGGCGACGTGGACTGGTCGCTGAACGAGGCGGCGAAGGACTGGTACGCGCGCATCAAGTCGCGCCCCTGCTTCCGCCCGCTGCTCGCCGACCGGGTGAGCGGCGTGACGCCGCCGCCGCACTACGCCGACCTGGACTTCTGACGTCGCCGCGGGCCCTCGGCCCGGGCCCGCGCGGCGGGTCGGACCGGTTGCGGAGAGGGAGGCACAGCATGGGCTTCGACTTCACCGGGAAGCGCGTCCTCGTCGCCGGCGGCAGCCGCGGCATCGGCCGCGCGATCGCGCTCGGCTTCGCCCGCGCCGGCGCCGGCGTCTCGATCTGCGCGCGCGGGGCGGAGGCGCTGGAGGCGACGCGCGCCGACCTCGCCGCCACCGGGCGGCCGGCGCACGCCGCGGTCTGCGACCTCGCCGACGCCGCCGCGATCGCGCGCTGGGTCGAGGGCGCGGCGGCGGCGCTCGGCGGCGTGGACGTGCTGGTCAACAACGCCAGCGGCTTCGGCATGGGCGACGACGAGGCCGGCTGGGCCGCCGGGCTCGCCGTGGACGTGATGGCGACGGTGCGCGCGAGCCGCGCCGCGCTGCCGCACCTCAGGGCGTCGAAGGGGTGCATCGTCAACACCACCTCGATCTCCGGCTTCCGCCCCTCCGTGCGGACGCCGGCCTACGCGGCGGTGAAGGCGCTGGTGATCAACTACACCGCGAGCCAGGCGGCGGCGCTGGCGCGCGAGGGCATCCGCGTCAACGCCGTCGCGCCCGGCTCCATCGAGTTCCCGGGCGGCATGTGGGAGCGGCGCAGGACGAGCGATCCGAAGCTCTACGACCGCATCCTGCGCTCCATCCCCTTCGGCCGGCTCGGCACGCCGGAGGAGGTGGCGGACGTGGTGATGTTCCTCGCCTCGCCGCTGGCGCGCTGGGTCACCGGGCAGACCGTCGTCGTGGACGGCGGGCAGTTGCTGTCCGGCTGAACGGCCGCCCGGGCCGGATCGCGCGGCCGCCACCTTGCCAGGACCCCCGTCCCGCCCGATGCTCGGCGCGAGACGCGAGGAGAGGCATGGACCGCCAAGTCATGGAATCCCGGCCCGCGGCCGCCGACTGGCCCGACGGGCTCTACGAGCTGCTGAAGACCCACCGCATCCGCCAGGTCGCCGTGGTGCCGGACGCGGGCCACGCCCGCCTGATCCGCCGCTGCCTCGCCGACAACGGCATGCGGGTCGTCTCCCTGACCACGGAGGAGGAGGGCATCGCCCTGCTGCAGGGCGCCTGGCTCGGCGGCGACAAGGGCGTGCTGCTGATGCAGAGCAGCGGCGTCGGCAACTGCGTCAACATGCTCTCGCTCGCCATCACGCACCGCACGCCGATGCCGATGATCGTCACCATGCGCGGCGACTTCGGCGAGTTCAATCCGGCCCAGGTGCCGATGGGCAGCGCGACGCAGGCGGTGCTCGAGGCGATGGGCGCGCTGGTGCGGCGCGCCGACCGGCCGGAGGACGTGGTGCCCACGGCCGACGCCACGATCCGCCTCGCCTTCAACACCTTCCGCCCGACCGCGACGCTGATCGGCCAGCGCGTGATCGGCGCCAAGACCTTCGGGAAGGACTGAGACGCGATGCTCGCGGCTTCGGGCAAGCTCGACCGGCGCGAACTCTGCCGCGCCCTCCTCGCCGACCGCGGCGACCTGCTGGTGGTCGCGGGGCTCGGCGCGCCGGCCTGGGACATCACGGCGGTCGGCGACCGCGCGGAGAATTTCCCGCTCTGGGGCGGCATGGGCGGGGCGGCGATGATCGGCCTCGGCCTCGCCCTCGCGCAGCCCGCGCGCAGGGTGCTGGTCATCACCGGCGACGGCGAGATGCTGATGGGCCTCGGCGCCCTCGCCACCATCGCGGTGCAGCGGCCGGCCAACCTCTCGATCGTGGTGCAGGACAACGAGCACTACGGCGAGACGGGGATGCAGGAGACCCACACCCGGCACGGCGTGGACCTCGCCGGCATGGCGAAGGCGGCGGGCTTCCCGCGGACGATGCTGGTGACGCGGCCGGAGGAGGTGCCGGCGCTGCGCGCGGCGATCCACGCCGGCGAGGGGCCGCTCTTCGCCGTCGCGAAGGTGGACCCCTCCACCCTGCCCCTGGTCCTGCCGCCGCGGGAGGGCGCATACCTGCAGGCGCGGCTGCGCGAGGCGGTGCTCGGGCCGGCCGCGCATCACCAGCTCTAGCGCGGCGGAGGGCGCAGCCCGCCTCCGGCGCCAACCACGAGGGAGGAAACGAAATGGACCGTCGCAGCCTGCTCGCCGGCACCACCCTCGCCGCCGCCGCGCCGCTGACCGCGGCGGCGCAGGCGGCCTGGGCGCCCGACCGGCCGATCCGCCTCGTCGTCCCCTTCGCGCCCGGCGGCAGCACGGACACCGCCGCGCGCCTGATCGGCCAGGCGCTGGGCGAGCGGCTCGGCCAGCCGGTGGTGGTCGAGAACCGCCCCGGCGCCGGCGGCAACATCGCCGCCGAGCACGTCGCGCGCAGCGCGCCGGACGGGCACACGATGCTGATGACGACCAGCTCGATCACGGCGACCAACATCTGGCTCTACCGCAACCTGCCCTACCACCCGGTGCGCGACTTCACGCCGCTGTCGCAGGCGGCCTTCATCCCGAACCTGCTCGTCGTGCACCCCGACGTGCCGGCGCGCACCCTCGCCGAGTTCATCGCCCACGCGAAGGCCAATCCGGGCAGGCTGAACTTCGGCAGCGCCGGCCCGGGCACCTCGCTGCACCTGATCGTCGCCCTGTTCCAGGCGCGCGCCGGCATCCGGATGGAGCACGTGCCCTACCGCGGCGGCGCGCCGGCGGCGATGGACCTGCTCTCGAACAAGATCCAGCTGATCGCCTCGCCGATGGTCGAGGTGCTGAGCTACGTCGAGGCCGGGCGGCTCCGTCCGCTCGCGGTCAGCACCGCGCAGCGCTCGCCGCGCCTGCCCGACGTGCCGACGGTGGCCGAGACGCTGCCGGGCTTCGAGGTGGCGCTGTGGAACGGCATCAAGGGGCCGGCGGGGCTGCCGGCGCCGGTCAAGGCGCGGCTCGGCGCCGAGATCGCGGCGGTGGTGCGCGGCGAGCCGGTGAGGAGCCGGTTCCTCGAGCAGGGCACCCAGCCGGTCGGCTCGACGCCGGAGGAGTTCGCCCGCTTCATCGAGGCCGAGATCCCGAAATGGGGCGAGCTGGTGCGCCTCGCCGGCGTCACCCCGGACTGAGGCGAAGGACCCGCCATGCCCCACGTCGTCTGCCTGCGCCCGCTGCATCCGGATGCGATGGCCCGCCTGCAGGGCGAGCCCGGCTACCGGGTCACCATGCTCGCCGAGGTCAACGAGGCCACCCTCGCCGAGGCGATGCCGACGGCGGAGGCGATCATCGTGCGCGCCACGCGCATCGACCGCGCCTTCCTCGCCAGGGCGCCGGCCCTGCGCATCTGCGCCCGCCACGGCGTCGGCTACGACGCGGTGGACGTGGAGGCGCTGACCGAGCGCGGCATCCCGCTCACCGTCACGCCGGACGCCAACGCCGTCTCGGTCGCCGAGCACGCGCTGATGCTGATGCTCACCCTCGCCCGGCGCACCCTGGCCTACGACGCCAGGACCAGGGCGCTGGACTGGGGCACCACCGACGCGCTGCCCTGCTTCGACCTGGCCGGCAGGACGGTGCTGGTGGTCGGCTTCGGCCGCATCGGCGCGCGCGTGGCGCGGCTCTGCGCCGCCTTCGGCATGACGGTGCTGGTGCGCGACCCCTACGTGCCCGCCAACACCATCAAGGGCGCCGGATTCACGCCGGTGCGCGACCTCCTCGAGGGCCTCGGCCAGGCCGACATCGTCACCGTCCACTGCCCGAGCAACGCCGAGACGCGCGGCATGGTGGACCGGACCTTCCTCGCGGCGATGAAGCCGGGCGCGGTGTTCGTCAACACCGCGCGCGGCACGCTGGTGGAGGAGGAGGCGCTGGCCGCGGCGCTGCGCTCGGGCCACGTCGCCGGCGCCGGCCTCGACGTGTTCCGGGAGGAGCCGCTGGTCCCCTCGAACCCGCTGCTCGGGGCGCCGAACGTGGTCATGACGCCGCACTCCGCCGCGGCGACGGAGCAGGGGCTGCGCCGCATGGGCCTCTCCTGCGCCGAGAGCATCATCGGCTTCTTCCAGGGCCGGCTCGACCCGGACGTGGTCGTCAACAAGGAGGTGCTGCGCGGCAACGCGTAGCGGACCCGCGATGGAGAACCCGCTTTCCGTCCTCGCCGCGCACGCCGCCGAATGGCGCACGCGGCCCCTGACGCCCGAGCTGGAGCGCCACGCCCGCCGCGCGCTGGTGGACTGGTTCGCCGCCCTCCTCGCCGGCGCCTCCCGCCCGCCCGCGACGCTGCTCGCCGCGGCGCTGGAGGACGAGACGCGCGGCGGCGGCGGCGCCGTCTGCTACGTCTCCGGCCGGCGCGTGCCGCTGCGCCACGCCGCGCTGATGAACGGCCTGGCGAGCCACATCGTCGAGTTCGACGACATCTACCGCTACGCCGTCTACCACCCGGGCTGCCCGACCATCGGCGCGGCGCTCGCCGCGGCGCAGGTGCGGGGCACGGACATGGCCGCGCTGCTGCGGGCGATGGTGGCGGGCTACGAGGTGTCGGGCCGCATCGGCCGCGCCGTGCAGCCGAGCCACTACAGGTACTGGCACACCACCGGCACGGTCGGCACCTTCGGCGCCGCGACCGCGGTCGCGGTGCTGCTCGGCTGCGACGCGGAGCGCACGGCGCACGCCATCGCCACCGCCGCGACCATGGCGAGCGGGCTGCAGCAGGCCTTCCGCGGCGAGAGCATGAGCAAGCCCTTCCACCCGGGCCACGCGGCGGAGGCCGGCGCGCTCGCCGCGATGGCCGCGGCGAAGGGCGTGACCGGCGCGCCCGACGTGCTGCACGGCCCGGCCGGCTTCGCCGCCGCGACCAGCGAGGACACCGGCAAGTGGGAGCAGGCGCTCGCCGGCATCGGCAGGCCCTTCGCCATCGCCGACATGACCTTCAAGAACCACGGCTGCTGCGGCCACATCTTCGCCGCCCTCGACGCCATCCGCGACCTGCAGCGCGAGCACGGCTTCGCGGCCGCGGAGGTGGACGGCGTGCTGGTCGGCGGCTACCGCGCGACCAAGGACATCTGCGACCGGCCCGACGCGGCGACGGAGCAGGAGTGCCGCTTCTCCGTGCAGTTCACCGGGGCGATGATGCTCGTCCACGGCGGCGTGCGCCTCGCCGCCTACGAGGAGGCGCGGATGAAGGACCCCGCGGTGCGCGCGCTGATGCCGCGCATCCGCGTCGAGGTGGACCCGGAGTGCGAGGCCGCCTTCCCCACGAGGCGCTCGGCGAAGGTGGAGATCCGGCTGAAGGACGGGCGCGTGCTCAGGCGCCACCAGCCGACGCGCAAGGGCGACCCGGACGCGCCGCTCTCCGACGAGGACCTGTCGGAGAAGTTCCTCGAGCTGGCGGCGCCCGCGGTCGGCGCGCAGCCGGCGAGGGCGCTGCTCGAGCAGCTCTGGCGCGGCACGACCCTGCCCGGCCCCGTGCCCCTGCTCGGCGCCGGGCCGAGGGCCGCCGCCGAATGAGGGACGGCGGCACCCGCCGCCCGCCGCCGCTCACCAGAGGCCGGTTCGCGCCTGGATCCACAGTGCCGCTGCGCCGGCCGCGAGGCCGGCGAGGGTGCCGAGGCCGAACCGCGCGCCGAACCCCGGCCCGCCCAGCGCCAGCCCGTAGGCGACCTTCGCCAGGGTGTTCGACGCCACCGCCACCGCCACCGCCGTCGCCGCGACGGGGGCGGGAAACACGCCGTCCCTGGCCAGCGCTGCCATCGAGAGCGTCACCGCATCGACGTCGGCCAGCCCGGAGATCGCCGCCACCGCGGCCGCACCGACGCCCCCGAACCGTTCGGCCGCGACTTCGCTGAGCAGCCCCACGGCGGCGAGCAGCGCGGCGAGGCGCAGCACCGCTCCGAGCTCGAACGGATTGCCGACCGGGGCGCCGCTCTCCTCCCCCGGCTCCCCGCGGCCCGCCGGCCGCCCGACGAGCAGCGCCGCCGCCGCCTGCACCAGCGCGCCCGCGGCGAGCGCCGGCAGCAGGGGGGCCGCCATGGCGCGGGAGGCGACGTAGGCCAGCGCCGCGGTCCGCGCATAGGACACGGCGCCGGCCGCCAGCGCGCCGGCGACCAGCGGCCCCGCCGCCGCGTCCGCGTCGCGCGCCAGGCGGGCGTTGGTCACCGTCGCCGCCGTCGAGGAGACGAGCCCCGCCGCCGCGCCGGCGACGAGCCGCCCCTGCGCCGCGCCGAGCAGCCGCACCGCGATGTAGCCGGCGAAGGAGACGGTCGCGAGGATCACGGCGAGCAGCCAGACCCGCGCCGGGTTGAGGCCCCACAGCGCGGCGATGCGGCGGTCCGGCAGCAGGGGCAGCGCCACCAGCGTCATCGCCAGCAGCAGCAGGGCGGAGCGCAGCTCCGGCCAGCTCAGGCGCCGGACGAAGGCGTGCAGCACCTCGCGGCTGGCGAGCAGCGCGGTCATCGCCACCGCCGCCGCGCCCGCCGTCCCGGCATCGCCGAGCACCGCGAGGGCACCCAGCGCGAACACCGCCTGCGCCGCGACCACCCCGGTCACGCTGAAGCTCCGCTCCGCCGCCGCCTCGCGGAGCCTGAACAGGATCAGGGCGGCGGAGAGGCCGAGGAAGCAGAGGCCGAGCAGAACGGCCGCCGCCGTGCCGTCCCCGCCGCCCGCGGCGACCGCCGCCGCCAGTGCCGCGGCGAGGCCGCCGAGCAGGCCGACGAGTCCGAAGGTGCGCAGGCCGGCGGTGCGCTGTCCCGCCTCGGCGTCGCGCTCGCGCCAGTGGCGCTCGAGGCCGACGAGCAGGCCGATCCCGAGCGCGACGGCGAGCCGGTAGAGGAGCTCGTGGTCCGCCGGCACGGCCTCAGCCCGGGCGCGCCCCGGTGGCGCGCAGGATCGGCGTCCACTTCTCCGTCTCGGCGCGCAGGTGCCGCGCCGCCGTGGCGGGGTCGCCCGGCATCGGGTCCACTCCCACCTCGGCCAGGCGCCGCTGCACCTCGGGGTCCTCCAGGGCCCGCAGCACGGCGCGCGAGACGGTCTCGACCACCTCAGCCGGCAGCCCGGCCGGGCCGTACAGCGCCTGCCAGGAGGAGGCGCTGTAGCCCGCGACGCCCGCCTCGTGCAGCGTCGGCAGGTCGGCCAGCAGGCGCGAGCGGCGCATGGTCGTGACGGCGAGCGCGCGCAGCCTGCCGTCGCGCACCAGCGGCGCGAGCAGGGTCTGGCTGTCGATCATGAAGTTCACCCGGCCGGCGAGCAGGTCCGACACCGCGGCCGGCGTGCCGCGGTAGGTCACGACGGTGAACTCCACGCCGGCGAGACGCTTCAGCAGCTCGCCCGCCAGGTGCGACGCCGCGCCGACGCCGGTGGTCGCGAAGGTCGCCTCGTCGCGCCGTTCGCGCAGCCAGGCGAGCAGGGAGGCGACGTCGTTCGCCGGCACGCTCGGGTGCACGCAGACGAGGAAGCTCTGGTCGCCGACCAGCGCGATCGGCGTGAAGTCGGCGAGCGCGTCGAAGCCGGCCTCCGGATAGAGCACCGGGATCACCGACTGCGCGGCGCCGTTGAGCAGCAGCGTGTGGCCGTCCGGCGCGGCGCGGGCGACGGCGCGCGCGCCGATGGTGCTGCCGGCGCCGGGCAGGTTCTCGACCACCACCGGCTGGCCGAGCAGCGCCGAGAGCGGGTCGCCGAGGATGCGCGCGACGACGTCGATGACGCCGCCGGCGGCGAAGGGCACGACGATGCGCACCGGGCGGGACGGATAGCGCGCCGCCTGTTGCGCGCGTGCCGCAACGGGCGTCGCGGCCGCCGCGGACGCGGCCAGGAGCAGCAGGGGTCGGCGCTTCATGGTCTCCTCCTCCGATCGGATCGTGCCTGGCCGCGCATCCTAGCGCCGAGGGCGGCGCCGGCGCGGACGATCCGCGGGCGCCGGCGGGCGGGCCTTCAGCGCCCCCGCCAGACCGCGGGGCGGCGGGCGAGGAAGGCCTCCACGCCCTCGCGGAAGTCGGCGCTGGTGAAGCACATCGCCACCAGGTCGTCGCCGGGAAGGTTGCGCGCCGCCTCGCGCAGCCGCCGCATCGCCTCCTTCGTCGCGCGCAGGGTCAGCGGCGCATGGGAGGCGACGGTGCGGGCAAGCTCCTCGGCGCGCCCGGCCAGCGCCTCGGGCGTCGGCAGGACCTCGGAGACGAGGCCGACGGCCTTCGCCTCCTCCGCCTCGACCAGCCGCGCGGTGTAGATCAGGTCGAGCACGCGCGCGGGGCCGAGCAGCGCGGCGAGGCGCGCGTAGTTCGCCATCGAGAGGCAGTTGCCGAGCGTCTTCGCGATCGGGAAGCCGAAGCGCAGGTTGGCCGCGGCGATGCGCAGGTCGCACACCGCGGCGATCGCCGCGCCGCCGCCGGTGCAGGCGCCGGCGATCGCGGCGATGGTCGGCTTCGGGCACTGCTCCAGCGCCGTCAGCACGCGGTCCACCCGCGCCTCGTAGGCGAGCGCATCCTCGGCGGTGCGGAAGTCGCGGAACTGCGAGATGTCGGTCCCCGCCGCGAAGGCCTTGCCGCCGGCGCCGGTGATCACGAGCACGCGCACCGCCGGGTCCTCGGCGATCTCCCGCGCGATCCGCGCGATCCCCTCGTACATCGGGAAGGTCAGCGCGTTGCGCGCCTGCGGGCGGTTCAGCGTGGCGACGGCGATGCCGTCGCGCACCTCGTAGAGCAGCTCGTCCATGGCGGGCCTCCCGGCATGCGGGCGCAGTGGTGGGGAAGCGGGTCCGGCCCGTCAAGGCTTGCCGGCCGTGGCGGACGGTGCCACAGGGTGGCCGGAGGAGGACCGACGCCCATGCTGCCGCTCGCCCGCTTCACCGTGCTCGACCTCACCCGGGTCCGCGCCGGCCCGACCGCGGTGCGCCAGCTCGCCGACTGGGGCGCCAACGTCATCAAGATCGAGGCGCCGGAGGCGATCGACACCGGCAAGGGCCTCGGCGGCGAGCGCCACGGGCCGGACTTCCAGCACGTCCACCGCAACAAGCGCGGCATCACGCTGAACCTCAAGGACCCGGACGGCCTCGCCGCCTTCAAGCGCATGGTCGCCAGGGCGGACGTGGTGGTGGAGAACTACCGGCCGGACGTGAAGCGCCGCCTCGGCGTGGACTTCGAGGCGCTCTCGGCGGTCAATCCGCGCATCGTCCTCGCCTCCATCTCCGGCTTCGGGCAGGACGGGCCCTACGCCAAGCGCCCCGGCTTCGACCAGATCGCCCAGGGCATGGGCGGGCTGATGAGCGTCACCGGCCTGCCCGGCCAGGGGCCGGTGCGCGCCGGGATCCCGGTCGCCGACCTCTCGGCCGGGCTCTACACCGCGATCGCCATCCTGATCGCCCTGCTCGAGCGCGAGCAGACCGGCAAGGGCCGCTGGGTGCACTGCTCGCTGCTCGAGGCGATGGTCGGCATGATGGACTTCCAGGCCACCCGCTGGACCATGGCGGGCGAGGTGCCGAGGCAGGCCGGCAACGACCACCCGACCACCATCCCGACCGGGCTCTTCAACACCGCCGACGGGCTGATCAACCTCGCCGGCGGCGGGCAGGAGATGTGGCGGCGCATCGTCGCCACCCTCGGCATCGAGGAGCAGGCGAAGGACCCGGACATCGCCACCGACGCGCTGCGCAGCAGGAACCGCGCCAAGGTCAACGCCATCATCCAGGAGGCGTTGATGAGGGACACCGCGGAGAACTGGATCCGGCGCTTCAACGAGGCGGGCGTGCCCTGCGGCCCAGTCTACACCATGGACCAGGTCTTCGCCGACCCGCAGGTGAAGCACCTGAAGCTCGCCATGCCGGTGCGACACCCGCTGCTCGGCGAGATCACCCTGGTCCGCCCGCCGATGCAGATCGCGGGCGTCGAGCCGCCGCGCCGCCCCACCCCCGAGCGCGGCGAGCACACCGAGGAGGTGTTCCGCGAATTCGGCTTCTCCGCCGAGGAACTGGCGGCGCTGCGGGCGAAGGGCGCGGTGTAGGCGGCGGGCGCCGGCTCCCGCCGCCGCGCTGGCGCGGCGCGGAGGCCCGGGCTAGGGAGGCGGCGAACAGACGGCCCGGAGTCCCCCTCGCCATGCGCATCGTCTCGGTCCGCGACGCGGTGGTGCCGATCGCCTCGGCGATCGCCAACGCCTACATCGACTTCTCGAGGATGACCGCGAGCGTGGTCGCGGTGGAGGTCGAGGCCGCGGGCGGCCGGCGCGTCACCGGCTACGGCTTCAACAGCAACGGCCGCTACGCCCAGCCCGGCCTGCTGCGCGAGCGCTTCATCCCGCGCCTCCTCGAGACGTCCGGCGACGCCCTGGTGCACGCCGATGGCGGCCTCGACCCGGCCGGCGCCTGGGCGGCGATGATGAGGAACGAGAAGCCGGGCGGGCACGGCGACCGCTCCGTCGCCGTCGGCGTGCTCGACATGGCGCTGTGGGACGCGGCGGCGAAGCTCGCCGGCGTGCCGCTCTGGAAGCTGCTCGCCGACCGCTACAACGGCGGCCGCGCCGACGAGGCGGCCTGGGTCTACGCGGCGGGCGGCTACTACTACCCCGGCAAGGACGTGGCGCAGCTCGTCGAGGAGATGAGGCGCTACCTCGACCTCGGCTACACCACGGTGAAGATGAAGATCGGCGGCGCCCCCGGCACGCCGCCGAAGGAGGCGCTGGCCGAGGACCTGCGGCGCATCGAGGCGGTGCTGGGGCTGCTCGGCGGCGACGGGTCGCGGCTGGCGGTGGACGTGAACGGGCGCTTCGGCCTGCACACCGCGCTGGTCTGCGCCGCGGCGCTGCAGCCCTTCGGCCTGCGCTGGTACGAGGAGCCGCTCGACCCGCTCGACTACGCCACCCACGCGACGCTCGCCGAGCACTACGCGCCGCCGCTCGCCACCGGCGAGAACCTGTTCTCGATGCAGGACGCGCGCAACCTGATCCGCCACGGCGGGCTGCGGCCGGACCGCGACGTGCTGCAGTTCGACCCGGCGCTCGCCTACGGCCTCGTCGAGTATCTCCGCACGCTCGACATGCTGCGCCTGCACGGCTGGTCGCCGCGGCGCTGCGTGCCGCATGGCGGGCACCAGTTCGCGCTGAACATCGCGGTGGGCCTCGGCCTCGGCGGCAACGAGAGCTACCCCGAGGTGTTCGCCCCCTTCGGCGGCTTCGCCGACGCGACGCCGGTGGCGGAGGGCCGCATCCGCATGCCGGACCTCCCCGGCATCGGCTTCGAGGCGAAGGGCGATCTGTACGCCGTGCTGCGGCGGGAGTTCGGCTGATGCCCGACCAGGCCGCGCCGCCCGCGCCGGAGACCCCGGAGGGCCTGCTCGCCCGCCTCGCCGCGCTCGGCATCGAGGCGAGGACGGTCCGCCACGCGCCGGTCTTCACCGTCGCCGAGAGCCGGGCGCTGCGCGGCGAGCTGCCCGGCGCCCACACCAAGAACCTGTTCCTCGCCCCGGCCAAGGGGGAGGGCCCCTTCCTGCTCGCGACGCTGGAGGAGAGCCGCAAGGTCTCGGTCAACGCCCTCGCCCGCGCCGTGGGCGCGCCGCGCCTGAGCATGGCCAGCCCCGGGCAGCTCATGGCGGCCCTCGGCGTCCCGCCGGGCGCGGTGACGCCGTTCGGCCTGGTGAACGCCAGGCCGGGAACGGTCCGCTTCGTCATCGAACGCGCCCTGGTGGAGGGGCCGGAGCGGATCTGGGTCCACCCGCTGACCAACGCCGCCTCCACCGGCCTGCGCCCGGCCGACCTGCTGCGCTTCCTGCGCCACCTCGGCCACGCGCCGGAGGTGTTCGACCCCCCTCCCGCCGCCGGCGGGCCGTGAAAGAGCGCTTGTCTCGCGGCCCGAAGGGCGCATCTATCCCCGCGAGAACCGGATGCAGGCCAGCCCCGCCATGGACGTGATCTTCGACCCGAACCGCCAGCCCGCCGCCCCCGGCGGACCCGCCGCGCCCGGCGCGGGCCCCGACCCGGTCAAGGAGGGCGACCAGAAGACCTTCATGCAGGACGTCGTCCAGGCCAGCCGCCAGGTCCCGGTCCTGGTGGACTTCTGGGCGACCTGGTGCGGCCCCTGCAGGCAGCTGACGCCGGTGCTGGAGAAGGTGGTGCGCGCCGCCGGCGGCCGGGTGCGGCTGGTCAAGATCGACATCGACAAGAACCGCCAGCTCGTCGCGCAGCTCGCCCAGCTCGGCCTGCCGCTGCAGTCCGTGCCGACCGTCGCCGCCTTCTGGCAGGGCCAGATCGCCGACCTGTTCCAGGGCGCGCTGCCGGAGAGCGAGGTGCGGCGCTTCGTCGAGGGGCTGCTCAAGCTCGCCGGCGGCCAGATGCCGGGCGCCGACCTGCTCGCCGAGGCCAAGGCCGCCGCCGAGCAGGGCGACCACCGCGGCGCGCTGGAGCTGTTCGCCGCCCTCGCGCAGCAGGAGCCGGAGAACGCCGAGGCCCTGGCCGGCCTCGCCCGCGCCCTGATGAACCTCGGCGAGGAGGACCGCGCCCGCCAGGTGCTGGAGGGCGTGCCCGCCAAGCTGCGCGACCATGCCGAGATCGCCGGCGCGCGCAGCGCGCTCGAGCTCGCCGCCGAGGGCCGCAAGGCGCGGGCCCGGCTCGCCGAGCTGGAGAAGCGCCTCGCCGCCGACCCGGACGACCACGCCGCGCGCCTCGACCTCGCGGTGGCGCTGAATGCGATGGGCGAGCGCGCCCGCGCCGCCGAGGCGCTGCTCGAGTCCATCAGGCGCAACCGCAGCTGGAACGACGAGGCGGCGCGCAAGCAGCTGCTGAAGTTCTTCGAGGCCTGGGGGTTCAACGACCCGGCGACGCTCGCGGCCCGGCGCAGGCTCTCCTCCCTCCTGTTCCGCTAGGGGCGGGGCGGGGCGCGGCGGCGATGCCGGCCTTCCACCCGGGCTTCGAGGCGCTGCCGGCGGAGATCCCGGTCTTCCCGCTGCCGGGGGCGCTGCTGCTGCCCGAGGGCCGGCTGCCGCTCAACATCTTCGAGCCGCGCTACCTCGCGATGGTGACGGACGCGCTCGGCGCCGGGCGGATGTTCGGCATGATCCAGCCGCTGCCGGACGCGCCGCCCGGCCCCACCGGGCCGGCGCTCTGCCCCGTCGGCTGCCTCGGCCGCATCTCCTCCTTCGCCGAGACCGAGGACGGGCGCTTCCTCATCACCCTGACCGGCGTGATCCGCTACACCCTCGCCGGGGAGCTGGCGATGCGCCGCGGCTACCGCCGCGTGCGGGCCGACTACGCGCCCTGGCGCGCCGACCTCGACATCGAGGGGCGGCCGCCGCCGCCGGTGGACCGCGCCGCGCTGCTCGAGGCGCTGCGCGCCTATTTCCGCGCCCGCGGCATCGACGCGAACTGGGAGGCGATCGAGCGGACCGCGGACGCGATGCTGGTGACCACGCTCAGCATGGTCTGCCCCTTCGACCCGCGCGAGAAGCAGGCGCTGCTGGAGGCGCCCGACGCCTGCGCGCGCGCGCGGATGCTGATCGCGCTGCTGCGCATCGGCGCGCACGGCCCCGCCTCCGCGCCGCGGGGGCGGCCGATCTGAGCCCGACAGGATGACCGGAAACGAGACGATGAGCGACAAGACCAAGGCCGGCGCGGCGCCCGAGGGCGGCGCGGTGGATCCGAAGCTCCTGGAGATCCTGGTCTGCCCCGTGACCAAGGGCCCGCTGCGCTACGACCGCGAGCGCGGCGAGCTGATCAGCGAGCGCGCCGGCCTCGCCTACCCGATCCGCGACGGCATCCCGATCATGCTGCCCGAGGAGGCGCGCAAGCTCGACTGATGCCCGCCCCGACCGAGATCCGCCTCCGGCGCGCGGAGAAGGTCCTCGAGGTCGCCTTCGACGACGGCGCGCGCTTCGCCCTCCCGGCCGAGTACCTGCGGGTCGAGAGCCCCTCGGCCGAGGTGCAGGGCCACGGGCCGGGGCAGAAGGCGATCGTCGCCGGGCGCCGGCACGTCGGCATCCTCGGCGTCGAGCCGGTCGGCAACTACGCGATCCGCATCCGCTTCGACGACCTGCACGACAGCGGCATCTACTCCTGGGACTACCTCTACCGGCTCGGCGCCGAGCAGGCGGAACGCTGGGCGCGGTACGAGGCGGAGCTCGCCGCCCGCGGCCTCTCGCGCGACCCGCCGGCGCGCGGGGCGTAGCGCCGCCGCCGCCTCAGCGCCCCCGGAACACCGGCGGCCGCTTCTCCGCGAAGGCGCGCACCGCCTCCTTGTGGTCCTCGGTCTGGGCGCAGCGGACCTGGTGCATCGCCTCGATCTCCAGCACCGCCTCCATCGGCTCGGTCTCGGCGGCGAGGAGGTTGCGCTTGATGTAGCCGTGGGCGATGCGCGGGCCGTTCGCGAGGCGCTCGGCGAAGGCCCGCGCCTCCGCCGCCAGCGCCTCGTCGGGCACCACCCGCGTCAGCATCCCCCAGGCCAGCGCCTGCTCGGCGGTGAAGCTGTCGCCGGTGAGGTAGAGCTCGCGCGCCTTCGCCGGGCCGACGAGCCGGGTCAGGCTGTAGGATCCGCCGTAGTCGCCGGAATAGCCGATCCTGACGAAGGCCGTGCCGAACTTCGCCGAGGCGGCGGCGATGCGGATGTCGCAGGCGAGCGCGAGGCAGAGCCCGGCGCCGTAGGCCGGCCCGTTGATCGCCGCGACGATCGGCTTCGGGCACTGCTTGAGCAGCAGCGGCAGGCGCATGCGGGAGCGCAGCCGCTCCAGCCGCTGCTCGAAGGGCATCTCGTTGCGCGCCGGCATGCCGCGCACGTCCCCGCCGGCGCAGAAGCCGCGCCCGGCGCCGGTGAGGAGGATGGCGCCGACCCCGGCGTCGCCGCCGAGCCGCTCCATCGCCTCCACCAGCAGGCGCGTCATCTCCTCGGAGAGGGCGTTCAGCCGCTCCGGGCGGTTCAGGGTCAGGGTGACGACGGCGCCTTCGCGCGTCTCCTCGAGGTCGGCCATGGCGGGACGGGTCTCCGGTCGAATGCGGGGGGGCGCCACGCGGGCCGGCAGGATGCGTCCGCGCGGCGCGGACGGCAATGCGCGCCGCCCCCGCTTGGCGACGGCGCGGGCCTTCGCCACACTGGCGGGGACCCGCACCAGTCACGGAGGAAAGGCTAGCCCATGCGCAATCCCATGGCCCTCACCGGCCGCACCATCATCGTCACCGGCGCGGGCCAGGGCATCGGCCGCGCCATCTCCGAGCTGGTGCTCGACCTCGACGGCAAGGTGGTGCTGGTCGAGCGCAACCCGGACACCCTCGCCGAGACGGCGAAGGCGCTCGGCGAGGAGCGCGCGCTCCCCCTGCTCGGCAACGTCGCCGACGAGTCCTTCGCCGCCGACTGCGTCGCCCGCGCCGTGGAGCGGTTCGGCGCCGTGCATGGCCTCGTGAACAACGCCGGCATCACCCGCCCGGCGATGTTCGAGAAGATGACCCTGCAGCAGTGGTCGGCGGTGATCGAGGTCAACCTCACCGGCTGCTACCTGATGCAGCAGGCGGTCGGCCGCCACATGATCCAGCGCTTCAAGGCGGGGGACAAGAACCCGGGCGCGATCGTCAACATCTCCTCCACCGCCGGCAAGCGCGGCTCGATCGGCCAGGTGAACTACTCGGCGGCGAAGGCGGGCCTGTTCGGCGTGACCATGACCGGCGCGCGCGAGTGGGCGCGCTACAACATCCGTGTCAACAGCGTCGGCTTCGGCACGGTCGAGACGCCGATGACCGAGACCATCCGCAGCGAGCGCTTCCGCGAGATGACCCTGGCGCGCATCCCGCTCGGCCGCTGGAGCACGCCGCGCGAGGTGGCGCCGCTGATCTGCTTCCTGCTCTCCGACGGCGCCTCCTTCATCACCGGCCAGAACATGCTGGTGGACGGCGGCTCGCACATGACCGCCTGAGGCGCGCGGGGCGCGACGCGGGCGGCGCGGCGCGGCTGGCGGGTCGAGCGGCGGCGGTCACGGCGGTCCGGTGCTGCCCGGCGACGGCGCGGGCCGGGCTCAGCCGCGACGGCGCCGGACGGTGGTCGCCACGCAGACGATGCGGCTCTCGTCGCCGCCGCCGGGCAGCACCGCGTGGCGCCCTTCGCTCCGCGGCAGATTCCCGAGGTAGGCCACCTCCTGCTCGCCCTCGTGGTTCACGAGCCGGCCGTTGCGTCCCTCCTGCCACGGCCCCGCCGCATCGGTGCGGATGACGAGATCGTCGCCGCCGCCGAGCATCCGGAAGCTGCCGCCGCCGACCACATTGCCCGCCTCGCGCGGGACGCGGGCGATGGCGTCGGTGTCGGCGAGGGCCTGCCCCTGCGCGGCCGCGGCCGGCAGGCCCAGCGCGAGGAGCGCGCCCGCGAGGAGCGCTGCGCTGCGAGGCGTCATGGTGGCGTCCTCCTCCGTCCCTCCTGTCGCCGGCGCGCCAGCGGTCCGGATGGGCGTTGGCGCCGGCCAGGACGGGCAGGCTGCGCCGCCGCGCCGCGCCCGCGCATCGCGCGATCGGCGCGGCGCGGGTCGGCAGGTTCAGCTTGGCCAGGATGTTCGTCACGTGCCGCTTCACCGTATGCCCGGACAGCGCGAGCTCCGCGGCGATCGCGGGATTCGACAGGCCGTGCGCGACCAGGCGCAGGACCTCCCGCTCGCGCGCGGACAGGTCGAGCGCGGGCGGAGCCGCCGCGGCGTTCGCGCCCTCCGGCGGGGGCGCCGCCGGCCGGTGATCGTCCCCGGCGAGCGAGAACAGGGGCAGGCGCCCGCCGCCGACCTCGGGCGGCAGCGCCAGGCGCTGCTCCCGCTCCCGGAAGCGCAGGCCCGATCCGGCGACCAGGTCGCGCACCGTCGAGGTCGCCAGCACCTCGCCGGGCCACGCCAGCCCGGCGACGCGCAGCGCGAGGTGCGGCGCGATCCCCCCGCCCTCGCCGTCCGCCGGCTCGGCCGAGGCGGCCGGCGGCGCCACCTCGCCGGCATGCAGCCCGGCGCGCAGGGGCCGGCCGAGCAGCAGCGCCGGCGCCGCCTCGCGCAGCGCCGCGGCGCAGCGCACCGCGCGGGCCGGCCCGTCGAAGGCCGCCAGCAGCGCGCCGTCCGGGGCGCGCACCGGGCCCGGCAGGCGGCCGCGGAAGCGCGCCAGCTCCGCAGCTACCGTCGCGCGCCAGCGCGCCAGGCGCCCGCCTCAGGCGTCGCCGCCGCCGGCGGCGGCGCGCTCGGCCTCCGCCAGCTCCGCCGCCAGGACCGTGGCGAGCACGCGCTCCGGCGCCCGCGCGGGGCGTGGCGCGCGCCGGTGAGGAATTCCTCGATCCCGTCCACCACGGCGTCCACGTCGCCGGTCCAGATCGGATGGTCGGTGCCGGGAAGCTCCACGTAGCGCGCGCCCGGGATCGCTGCGGCGAGCGCGCGGCCCGCCTCGACCTTCACGCGCACGTCGCCCGAGCGGTGGATCACCAGCGTCGGGACGCGGATGGCGGGCAGCGCCTCGCGCACGTCGGTCCGGGCGTTCACCCGCGCGAGCGCGATCGCGGCGCGCGGGCTGGCGCCGAGCCGCTCGAGGCGCGCCCACCAGGCGCGGCACGCGGGATCGTTCAGCCGCCCCGGCGAGAAGAAGCGCAGGGAGGCGCCGCTGCCCCACTCGGCGCCGATCCCGGCGATGAACTCCTCGATCCGCTCGGGCGGCAGCACCGCGGAATGGAAGTGCGCGAACGCGCCGTGCAGGACGAGCGCGCGCACGCGTGCCGCGCGGGTGGCGGCGAACGGCAGGCAGGTCGGCCCGCCCTCGGAGACGCCGAGCAGGACCGGACGCTCCATTCCGGCGGCGTCCATCACCGCCCGCAGGCCGTCCATCCGCGCCTCGATCGTCGGAAGGTCCGGAACGGGGTCGGAGAGGCCGGCGCCGCGCTGGTCGAACTGCGCCCCACCCGGGCGAAGCCGCCGAGGCGCGACAGGAGATGGGCAAGCCCCGGCTCCTCCCAGTGCAGCTCGAGGTTCGAGACGAAGCCGTGGACGAGGACGAGGTCGAGCGGCCCGGCGCCGTGGACCTGCCAGGCGATGTGCACGCCGTCCGCGCTGCGGGCGTAGCGGGTCTCCGGCCGGAGCATTCGGCGCGCACCCTCCTCCGCGGGACAGGAAGTGGGATGGCGCCACCCGCCGCTGCAAGCGCCCGGCGCGGCCGCGGGCGTCGGCGGCGCCGTCCGCCCGGGGGCGGAAGGTTGCGCCGCCGCGCGCCGCTTGTCCCGCCACCGCCCGCCGCCCCAGAATGGGCCGATGACGGCCGCGCCCCTTCCCGCACCGACCGACCCCGACCCGACCTTCGCCGAGCTGCTCGCCGCGCGCCCGCACCTCACGCGCCACGCCTTTGACGGGCTGGTCATGGAGGAGGTCCCGCTCGCCCGCATCGCCGAGGTCGCCGGCACGCCGAGCTGGGTCTATTCCGCCGGCACGCTGCGCCGCCGCCTCGGCGCGCTGCGCCGCGCGCTCGACGGCGCGGGCCTCGCCGCGACGATCCATTTCGCGGTCAAGGCCAATCCCTGCCTCGCCGTGCTGCGCGTCCTCGCCGCCGCCGGCGCCGGCGCCGACGTGGTGAGCGAGGGCGAGCTGCGCGCCGCCCGCGCCGCCGGCATCCCGGCCTCCGCCATCGTCTTCTCCGGCGTCGGCAAGACCGAGCGCGAGCTGCGCCTCGCCCTCGCCGAGGACATCCTCCAGATCAACGCCGAGAGCGCCGAGGAGGTCGAGGCGATCGCGGCCCTCGCCGCCGCGCTCGGCCGCACCGCGCGCGTCGCGCTGCGCGTCAACCCGGACGTGGACGCGCGCACCCACGCCAAGATCACCACCGGCCGCGGCGAGAACAAATTCGGCGTCGCGATCAGCGACGCCCCCGCCCTCTACGCCCGCATGGCCGCGCTCGCGGGCATCGAGCCGGTCGGCGTGGCGGTGCACATCGGCAGCCAGATCACCGCCGGCATGGCCGCCTACCGCGCCGCCTACGCGAAGGTCGGCGCCCTGGTGCGCGAGCTGCGCGCCGCCGGCCTCCCCGTCGCGCGCGTGGACTGCGGCGGCGGGCTCGGCATCCCCTACCGCGACGAGCCGGCGCCGCTGCCGGAGGCGCTGGCCGGCGCCATCCGCGCCGGCCTCGGCGATCTCGGCCTGCCGGTGATGCTCGAGCCCGGGCGGTGGATCGCCGGGCCGGCCGGGGTGCTGCTCGCCTCGGTGGTGCGGGAGAAGCGCGGCGCGGCGCACCGCTTCGTGGTGGTGGACGCCGGCATGAACGATCTCGTGCGCCCGGCGATGTACGAGGCCTGGCATGGTATGCTGCCGGTCGCCCCGGAGGCGCTGGTGGCGCCGCTCTCCCCGGCGGAGGTCGTGGGCCCGGTCTGCGAGACCGGCGACACCTTCGCCCGCGGCCGCGCGCTGCCGGCGATGCAACCCGGGGCGCTGGTCGCGTTCCTCGATGCGGGGGCCTATGGAGCGGCGATGAGCAGCACCTACAACCTGCGACCCCTGGCGGCCGAGGTCCTGGTGGACGGCGCCCGCTTCGCCGTGGTGCGCGACCGCCAGGGTTACGACGCCCTGCTCGCCGGCCAGCGCCTGCCGCCCTGGCTCGCGCCGCCACAGGAGCCGGCGCGGTGACCGCTCCCGGCGCGCCGGAGCGCGAGGCGGCTGCCGCGCTGCACCGTCGGCTCGACCGCCGCCGCCGCCTCGCGCTCGCGGCGCTGTGGTGGGAGGCGCTGTGGCCTGCCCTCTGGCCGCCGCTCGGCGTGCTCGGGGTCGGCGTGGTGGCCGCCCTCGCCGGGCTGCCGCCGCTGCTGCCGGGATGGTGGCACCTCGCCCTGCTCCTCGCCTTCCTCGGCGCGCTCGGCTGGGCGGCGTGGCGGGGCTTCGCGGGCTTCCGCCGGCCCGGCGCGGCGCAGGCGGAACGGCGGCTGGAGCACCAGTCCGGCCTGTCGCATCGCCCGCTCGCCGCGCTTGCCGACCGGCCGGCGACGGGCGCGGGCGATCCCGCGAGCCTCGCCCTGTGGCGGGCGCACCAGGCGCGGGCGGCGGCGGCGCTGCGCGCGCTGCGCGTCGGCCCGCCGCGGCCCGGGCTCGCCGCGCGCGACCCGCGGGCCCTGCGCGCCGCGCTCCTCGTCGCCCTCATCGCCGCCTTCACCGTCGCCGGGCCGGAGGCGCCGGAGCGGCTGCGCCGCGCCGCCGTGCCGAGCCTCGCCGCCCCGGTCGCGCCGGTGCCGGCGCTGCGGCTGGAGGCCTGGATCACCCCGCCGGCCTACACCGGGGCGGCGCCGGTGTTCCTCGATCCCGCCGGCGGCGCGGCCACGGTGCCCCTCGGCAGCAGGTTCCATGTCGTCCTCTCCGGCGGCCCCGCCGGCGGGGTGCCGGAGCTCGTCCTCGACCAGGCGGCGGAGCCGTTCCGCACCCTCGATGCCGGCCGCAGCAGCTTCGCCGCCGAGACGACGCTCGCGGCGGGCGGCAGCGTCGGGGTCCGGCGCGACGGGCGCACGGTCGCGACGTGGTCGCTCGCGGTGCAGGCCGACGCGCCGCCGCGCGTCAGCTTCCCGGAGGCGCCGGCGCGCGCCCAGCGCGGGCTCGGCCTGCGCGTCCCCTGGCAGGTGCAGGACGACTGGGGCGTGGTCGCGCTGCGCGCCGAGTTCCGCCTCAAGGCCCGCCCCGAGGCGCCGCCGCACGTGATCGACCTGACCCTGCCCGCGGCCAGCGTGAGGGAGGCGCGCGGCGTCGTCTCGCCCGACCTCTCGGCCCATCCCTGGGCCGGGCTCGAGGTGGAGATCCGCCTCGTCGCCCGCGACGGCGCGGAGCAGGAGGGCGTCAGCGAGACCGCCGGCGCCACCCTGCCGGAACGCAGCTTCAACCATCCCGTCGCGCGCGAACTGATCGCGTTGCGCAAGGGGCTCTCGCTCGATCCCACCGCGCGCGGCCCGGCGCGCGACGGGCTCGACCGCATCACCGCCGCGCCGGAGCGGTTCGAGGACGACGGCGCGACCTTCCTCGCCCTGCGCGCCGCGCGCCATCGTCTCGCGCGCGACCGCCGGCCGGAGGCGGTGGACGAGGTCCAGGCGATCCTCTGGGAGGTCGCCCTGGCGCTCGAGGAGGGCCGCGCCGACCGCACCGCGCGCGCCCTCGCCCAGGCGCGCGAGGCGCTGCGCCAGGCGCTCGAGCAGGCCGAGCGCGAGCGCCGCGAGGCCGAGGCGCGCGCCGAGCGCGGCGAGCCGCAGACCGAGGCGCAGCGCGAGGCCGAGCGGCAGCGCCGCGCCGAGCTCGAGCGCCGCATCCAGGAGCTGCGCGAGGCGATCCGCCGCCACCTCGAGGCGCTGGCCGAGCGGCTGCAGCGCGAGAACAACGAGGCGCTGCCCTTCGACCCGCAGCAGCGCCTGATGGACCAGCGCGACATGGACCGCCGCACCCAGCGCATGCGGGAGGCCGCGCGCGAGGGTCGCACCGAGGACGTCGAGCGCGAGCTCGCCGAGCTCGAGGAGATGCTGCGCGCGCTCGAGGAGGGCCGCGTCGCCGGCCAGCAGGACCCGAACCGGCAGCGCCAGCGCCAGCGCGGCCAGCAGCAAATGGGCGCGGTGCAGGACATGGTGCGGCGCGAGGCGGAGATGCTCGACCGCAGCGAGCGGCGCGCCGAGGCCGAGGAGCAGCGCCGGGCCCAGGAGCGCCGCACCAGCCCCTTTGCCCGCAACCAGTTCGCGTCGCCCCCGCTCCGCCAGCAGCAGGACCGGCAGGCGTCGTCCCCGGAGGCGCGGGCCGAACAGGAGGCGCGCGAGGCCGAGGCGCAGCGCGACGCCCGCGCCCAGCGCGCGCTGCGCCGCGCGCTGGGCGAGCTGATGCAGCAGTTCGGCGACCTCACCGGGGAGATCCCGGACAGCCTCGGCCGTGCCGACCAGGCGATGCGCGAGGCCGACGAGGCGCTGCGCGCGGGCCGCGACCCGCGCGCCCACCAGCGGCAGGCGATCCGGGAGCTGCAGGAGGGCGGCCGCCAGATGGCGCAGCAGCTCCAGCGCCAGTTCGGCATGATGCAGGAGGGCGAGGACGGCGACGGGGAGGACGTGGCCGGCGACACGCAGCCCGGCGGCGAGGGACGGGACCAGGCGCGGCAGCAGGGCCCAGGCCGCGACCCCCTCGGCCGGCGCACGCAGGAGGGGCCGCGCGGCCTCGACGACGGTTCGGACACCCGCGTCCCGGACGAGGCCGAGCTGCTGCGCGCCCGGCGCATCCAGGACGAGCTGCGCCGCCGCGGCGCGCAGAAGGAGCGCCCGCCCCGCGAGCTGGACTACATCGACCGCCTGCTGAAGCAGTTCTGAGCGCGGCGGAGCCGGGCACTGCGCGGCCGCCGCCCGCCGCCCCTCATCCGCCGAGCCAGGCGAACAGGCGTCCCGCCGGCGGCCAGAGCGCGACCACCTCGGCGCGCCAGAGCCACAGCGCCGCGATCCCTCCCGCGACCAGCGCCAGCGAGGCGAGCCAGGCGGCGACGAGGGCGAAGCGACCGCCGTCGCGTGCCGGGGGGCCGGCGAACGACCGCCGCTCCTCCGCGATCCACTGCGGCGGGCGGGGCGGAGGCGCGCGCAACGGCCGCGGCGCGGCCTCGGCGGCGCCCGCCGCGGACCACGGGGGAGCGGGCGGGACCGTCTGGAAGGCCGGCATCTCCCCGCGCGGCGCCGCCGGCGCGGCACGGCCGGGCGGCGCGCCCGTCTCCGGCGAGGCGGGCCGCGCCGGCGCCTCGCCGGCCATGGCCTGAGGCTCCCCCGGCTCCGCCGCGGCGGGGGCCCAGACCGCGCCGCAGCGCGTGCATCGCACCGGGCGCCGCGCACCATCGGCGAGCAGGCGGTCGGGCACCTCGTAGACCGCGGCGCAGGTCGGGCAGGTGAGGCGCATGCGACCCGGACTCTGGGCCGGGCAGGGCCTCCGCCGCAAGGCCGACCGCGCCGCCGGACGCGGCGAGGGTTGTTGTCCGCCGCGCCGGCATGGCAGACCTGTGCCCGCCATGCTGCGCTTCACCGGAGTCGGGCTGCGCTACGGCGCGCCCGCCAGGGGGTCCGGTTCGGGCTTCGCGGCGGGGTCGGCGCCCGAGGCGCTGCGCGATCTCACCTTCACCCTGCCGGAGGGCAGCTTCACCTGGCTGCTCGGTCCCTCCGGCGCGGGCAAGAGCTCGGTGCTGCGCCTCATGCACTGCGCGCTGCGGCCGACCCGCGGGGAGGTCGAGATCCTGGGGGTCCCGCTGTCGCGCGCGCGCCGGCGGGATCTCGTCAGGCTGCGCCGGCGGATCGGGGCGGTGCACCAGGACTTCCGCCTGCTGCCCCAGCTCTCGGCCTTCGACAACGTGGCGCTGCCGCTGCGCCTCGCCGGGCGCGGCGAGGCCGCGATCCGCGCCGAGGTGGCCGAGCTGCTCGCCTGGGTCGGCCTGGCGGCGAAGCAGGACGCGCTGCCCGAGGAGATGTCGGGCGGCGAGCAGCAGCGCGTGGCGATCGCCCGCGCCGTGATCACCCGGCCGACCCTGCTGATCGCCGACGAGCCGACCGGCAACCTCGACGCGGCCCAGGCGCGCCGGCTGCTCGCCCTGCTGATCGAGCTGAACCGCATCGGCACCACGGTCGTCGTCGCCACCCACAACGAGGATCTGCTGGCCCGCCATCCCGCCCCGGCGCTGCGGCTGCAGGCGGGGCGCCTGGTCGAGGCGCCGGGCATGCCGGAGGCCGGAGACGCGGACTGGGACCTCCGGATGCCTCCGCCGCCCGGCTTCGACGCCGTCGCCGGAGGGACCGAGGGGGGGCGGCCGCCCGCGCCTGCTCCGGCGGCGCCGGGCCGCCACGGCGCCGGACCTGCCGGCCACGGGGCCGGCCTCGGGCATGGGGCGTGAGCGCCCGGGGCGGGGAAGCCCGCCGCGCGACGGCCGCCGCGGCGCGAACCGGCCGCCGGCCGTGCCGCGCCGCGCCGCGCCGGCGCGCCGCTCCGAACGGCGCGCGGCCCTCGCCGCCGCGTTTCGCGCGGCAACGCCGCTCCGCCATGGCCGCTGATGCGGCGCGGTCCCATGCGGCGGGGCGGCCCGGCGACCGGCGCGCGCCGCCGCGTCCCCGCGGCCCTCGTCGCAGCCGCGATCCGCTCGGGCTGCGCCGCGCCCTGGCCGACCGGCTGCTGCCCGGCCTCGTCGCCGCGATGGCGCTGCTCGCCGCCCTCGCCATCGCCGGCGGCAGGACGGCGTCGGACCTCGCCGCGCGCTGGCGGGGCGGGGTCGCCGCCATGGTGACGGTACAGCTTCCGGCCGACGCCGATGCCGAACACGCCCGCGATGCCCTCGCCGCCCTGCCCGGCGTCGCCGAGGCGCGGGTGGTGGACCCGGCGCGGCTGCGCGCCCTGCTCGATCCCTGGCTCGGCGAGGCGATGCCCGGGATCGGGTCGGCCCTTCCCCTGCCGCCGCTGGTCGAGCTGCGCCTCGCCCCGGAGGCCGCCGACCGCCTTGCGCGGTCGCCGGCCGCCGAGGCCGCCGCCCTGGCCGGGCGCGTCGCCGCCGCCGCCCCGGGCGCGGAGGTGGAGGCGCACGGCCTGTGGGTGGCGCGCCTCGCCGCGCTCGCCGCGGCGCTGCGCGGCGTCGCGCTGGCGGTGCTGGGGCTGGTCGCCGCGGTCGCCGCGGCGGTGGTGGGCGTGGCCGTGCGTGCCGGGCTCGCGGCGCGGCGCGAGTCGGTGCTGGTCGTGCATGGGCTCGGCGCCGGCGACGGCTGGATCGCGGCGCAGTTCTCGCGCCGCGCGGCGGCGCTGGCCGGGCTCGGCGGCCTGATCGGCGCCGCGGTCGCGCTGCCCGTGGTGGTGTTCCTCCGCATGCTCGGCGCGGCGCTGCTCGCCGGCGGCGACGCGGCGACGGCGGGCATGGCGGCTGCGCCGGGGCTCCTCGGCGTCGCGGCGGATCTTCCCTGGCTCGCCCTGCTCGCGGTGCCGGTGCTTGCCTGGGCGATCGGCTGGGTCACGGCGCAGGCGACGGTGCGGCGTTGGCTGCGGGCGCTGCCGTGACGACCGCGCCCGGCGGCGCGGCCCCCGCCGCCCCTGCCGGCCGCCCGGCGCCCGGAGGCCCGGCGGCGCCGGACGGGCAGGGCGGCCCCGTCCAGACCGGCCCCGTCCCGGCCCGCGAGGCCGAGGGGAGTCCCCGCGCCCCGGCGCGCGCCGCGGCGCGCCGGGCGACGCGGCGTCGCCCGGCGCGGCCCTGGCGGTGGCGCCTGGCGCTGCTGATGCTGATGGCGACCGGGGCGCTCGGCGGCGGCTTCGTCTGGTTCGTCAACCAGACGCTGCGCGCGCCGGAGCCCGAGCCGCTGCGGCCGACGGACGCCATCGCCGTGCTGACCGGGGGGCGGGAGCGGGTGGAGACGGGTCTGCGCCTGCTCGCCGCCGGCCACGCGCGGCGGCTGATCATCACCGGCGTGCACCGCGACGCGACCTTCGCCGAGCTGGCGCGCGGCGCCGGCCTCGATCCGGCGCCGTTCGCCGCGCGGGTCACCGTCGGCCGGGCGGCCGCGACCACCCGCGGCAACGCCGCCGAGATCGCCGCCTGGGTGCGGGCGCAGCCGGACAACCCCGGCGTGCGCTCGATCCGCGTGGTGACCGCGGGCTACCACATGCCGCGCGCCATGCTCGAGCTGCGCCGCGCCCTGCCCGGGCTGGAGCTGGTGCCGCATCCGGTCACGCCGCCCGCGCTGCGCGGCGTCGGCGCGGCGGCGCGGCTGCGCACCTGGTCGCTGCTGGTCGGCGAGTACGGCAAGTTCCTGCTCGCCGGCGCCGGCATCTCGCGCTTCTCGGTGGCGCGCGACGCGGCGGTGGTACCCTCCGCTGCATCGCGCGAGGGGCGGCGATGAGGGGCGCGGCCATCCTGCTGCGCTCGGCGCTGTTCAACGCGGCGTTCTTCGCCTTCACCGCGGCGATGGCCATGGCGACGCTGCCGACGCTGGCCCTGCCGCCGCGCTTCGCGCGGGCGATGGTCCGGGCCTGGGCGCGGGGCGTGCTGGGGCTGCTGCGCGGCCTCGCCGGCATCCGCCTCCGCGTCACCGGCGCGGAGCGCCTGCCGCCGGGCGGCGCCGCGATCGTCGCCGCCAAGCATCAGTCGGCCTTCGACACCATCGTCTGGCTCGTGCTGCTCGACCGGCCGGTCTACGTGCTGAAGCGCGAGCTGCTGCGGCTGCCGGCATGGGGCTGGATCGCGGCGCATTGCGGGCACGTCGCCGTGGACCGCCGCGCGGGCGCGGCGGCGCTGCGTCGCATGGTGCGCGAGGCGGCGGCGGCCCTCGCCGACGGTGCGCAGGTCGTGATCTTCCCCGAGGGCACGCGCACCGCGCCGGGCGAGCGCGTGCCCTACCAGCCGGGCGTCGCCGCCCTCGCCGCCGCGGCGGGGCCGGGCGTGCCGGTGATCCCCGCGGCCACGGACAGCGGCCGCTTCTGGGGCCGCCGCGCCTTCCGCAAGCGGCCGGGCCTGCTCACGGTCGCGGTGCTGCCGCCGCTGCCCGCCGGCCTGCCGCGGGCCGAGCTGATGGCGCGGCTGGAGGCGGCGATCGAGGGCGAGTCCCTGCGGCTCCTGGATCAGGCGTCGGCGCCGGATGCGACCTGTGGATGAAACCGTGGATGTTTCGAAGCCGGGCACTTGGCGTCGCGACCGCGCCTGCGCCTGCGCCGGGCCGCGCGCGGCGCCGGCCGCCGGCGCCACGCCGCGGGCGCCGGTGTCCCGATCCTCGCCGCGCCGCAACCAATATTGGATTGGCGATTAATGACTTGTTCGCGCCCGGCGAAGCTGTGGGGCTTTGCCGCGCGCCCCGGCCGCGGCCGGAACGGGCCGCGCCGGCGACAGTCCGGCAGGGTCGGGCGTGCTCGCCGCCGTTGCTGTGGATAAGTCCGCCGCGCGGTCAGCGCGAATCCTGGGTGGCCGCGGCCAACGGCGGCGGGGCCGCCGCGCCGCCGGCTCGCCCGGCGGCGGGCGCGAGCAGCGCCGCGATCCGGTCGAGCCCCACATCGCGCACCCCGAGAGCCTCGAGATGCGCGAGCGTGTTCAGCAGGTACTCGCGGTTCGTGCCCATCTGGCCGCGGCCCCGCGCGATCGCTGCCGCCACCGCCTCGGGCGTCAGCCGGCCGCAGTAGAGCCGGCAGCCCCGGTTCGCCACGTAGGCCACCGCCCGCACGCGGCGCCCGGAGTCCAGCAGCCGCACCGGCACCAGCCGACGATGGTAGACGGTCTCCGCCCCGTCCGGCAGCTCGCGGTCGTCGAGATAGGCGAGCACCTCCGGCGCCTCCGCCCCCGGCACCCGGTAGGCGAGGCCGCGACAGGCGCCGCCGCGGTCGAGGCCGAGCACCAGTCCGGGCGCCTCCGGCGTGCCGCGGTAGCGGTGGCTCCACAGGCAGAAGCGCCGGTGGAAACCGCGCAGCAGCGCCGGATGCGCCGAGACGTGGACGAAGCCCGGCCGCCACATCAGCGAGCCGTAGGCGAACACGTAGAGATGGCCGTCGGGGTCGAGCGTCGGCAGGGACATCGCGGCGAGCGGGGCGGTGGCGGCGGGACGCGCGGCGGACGGGTCGGCGGAGCCTTTCGCGTGGCGCGACGCATGCCGCTATACAGGCGCGCACCATGCCGGTGAAGCCGCACCGCCGCGCTGCCCGCCCTGCCCGCCGCGCATCGCTGCTCTCCCTGCTGGCGCTTGCGACGCTCGTCCTCGCGGCGCTGGCGGCGGGCCACGCGCTGCTCTGGCGCTGGACCGGCGATCGGATCGAGACGAGCTTCGAGGCCTGGGCGCGCACCCGCCGCGCCACCGGATGGCAGGTCGAGCACGGCCCACCCCAGCGCGGCGGCTGGCCGTTCGCCGCGACTCTGCGCCTGCCCGGGTTCCGCCTCGCCGGCGGCGGCGCCACCCTGCCCGGCGGCATGGACTGGCAGGCGGAGGCCCTGGTGCTGCGCGTCGCCCTGCCGCGCCTCGACCGGCTCGTGGTCGAGGCGCACGGTCGGCAGCGGCTGCGCCTCGCCGCGACCGAGATCCCCTTCGCCGCGGACCGGCTGGAGGCGGCGCTGCCGCTCGCCGCCGAGGTGCTGCCGCGCGAGGCCGACCTGCGGGCCGAACGGCTGCGGCTGCGCGCCGGAGCGGGCGCCGGGGCGCTGGAGGTCGAGCGCGCCCAGGCGCATCTCGAGACGAGCACCACCGCGATCGAAGGCGAGCCGGCCGTGCTGCTCGCCTTCGCCGCCGAGGGCATCACCCTCCCGCCGCGGGCGGCCGGCGGCAATCCCCTGCCGCGGCGCGCCGAGAGCCTTGCCGGGGAACTGGTGTTGTCCGGGCCGGTCCCCCTCGGCCGGCGCGACCCGGTGACGCGGGCGGAGGCGTGGCGCGACGCCGGGGGGACGCTCGAGCTGCGCAGCATCGCGCTGCGCTGGGGGCCGGTCGGCGCCGAGGCGCAGGCGACGCTGACCCTCGACGAGGCGTTGCAGCCCATGGGGGCCGGGACGGTCCGCGTCTCGGGCGTCGGTCCGGCGATCGAGGCGCTGGCGGCAGAGGGCGCGCTGACGCCGCGCGGCGCGGCCACAGCGCGGACCGTGCTCGCGTTGCTCGCGCGCACGCCGGCGGAGGGCGGGCCGAGCCGGGTGGAGCTGCCGATCACCCTCGAAGACCGCACGCTCAGCCTGGGCGGGCGGCTGCAACTGGCGCGCCTGCCGCCGCTCGCCTGGCCGAGCCGCCCCCAGGGGCCGCCGGGCGAGGCGTCGCCGGCCGAGCGGTCCCGGTCGCGGCCGCCCTGAGGCGGCGCGCGACGCCCTCCCGGGCGAGAACCGGTCGCGGACGACCGGAACGGCCGGGAGCGCGGATCGGCGCGACGAACGGCGAGCGAGGGCCACCGCGGCGGGCCTGGCCTGGCGAAGCCGGCCTGTGGGCGGCCGCGGCATCGGCGACCGGCGCCGCTCGCGTCAGCCGAACGGGACGCGGATCACGTCCTCCGCGGCGGCCATCAGTTCGCGCGCGGTGCGGAACAGGGTGAGGATCTCGTAGAGGGCGAAGAATAGCACGCCTGCCGGCAGATCCGGCAGGCGCGCGGCCATGCGCCCGAGCCTGCGGCCCGCCCGCTCGGGGAGCGGCCCGGCGCGCAGCGCCGCGGCCGCCGCCACGCCGATCGCGGCCGTCGGCGAGCAGGTCGCTCAAGTGGGGTAGCCGATGCAGAGGCGCGGGAAGCCGACGGCCGCGATTGCCCACGCCGCGCACAACAGGCCGAGCGGGCGCGACGCCGCCCAGACGACGGCGGCGACGGCGAAGGCCAGCGTCGCGGTGTCGGAGGGCAGGGAACTCACGTCGCGCCGCACCATCAGGTCGCCGAGCGGCGGGAGGCGATGCCCTCCACCCCTCCGAAGCGCGGTCGCGGACGCGGCGGCAGCACCGCCTGCAGGAGCTTGGCGACCCAGGGCGCGAGCAGGATGGCGGCCAGGCTGCGCGCGACGAACGCGGCCCGCTTCTCGGCGCGGCCGGCGCCGGCCGACCGGGGCCGGCCGACCGGGGCCGCGGCCGGACCACCCAGACATGGATCAGCAGGGCGACCGCCAGGCCCATGCGGAGCAGGTCGTTGCCGATGACGAGCCGGATCGCCCAGTCGGAGCCGAGCGAGCCGCCGAAGGTTTCGATCAGGCCCGGGTGACGGCGAGGTCGAGCGCGGTCACCGGCGTTCTCCCGGCTCCACGGGTGAAGGAGGGGACATCAGGGCCGAGGACGCGGCCCCGCCCCAAGACGGCGGCAACAACGCCGGACCGGCGGCACGGCTTCATGCCGCGCCGGCTCCTTCCGGGATCCGTCCGCCCGGCGGTCCGGGCCGGCGCGGGCGCCAGTCAGGCGCGGCGCCGGTCAGGAGAATCGCGGAAGCGGGCCCAGGAGTCCCGCCGCAAGCCCGCTGGCGAGGCCCATGGCGCGGCGGGCGAAGAACCGCTTGAGCGGGCCGATGCGGTCCACCGCGGCGATCCCGAGGTCGCGCGCCAGGCGGAGCGGGCGGATGTCGTTGCCGAACAGCCGTTCCAGCGCATGGGTGGCGCCGAGCATGAGCAGCGAGTCCGGCCGCCGCATCGCCTGGTAGCGGGCGAGCAGCTCTGGCGCGCCGGGGTCGCGCCCGGCATGGACCGCCTCGATCACCAGCTCCGCCAGGGCCGCGACGTCGCGGAAGCCGAGGTTCAGACCCTGGCCGGCGATCGGGTGGATGCCGTGCGCCGCGTCGCCGACCAGGGCGAGGCGGGTGTCCACGTAGCGCGCCGCGTGCAGGGCGGAGAGCGGGTAGGACCAGCGCCGGCCGATCGGCCGCACCGCGCCGAGATGGCCGCCGAGCCGGCGGGCGATCTCGCGCCCGTAGGCCGCGTCGTCCATCGCGAGAAAGCGCTCGGCCAGGGCGCGGCGCTCCGACCAGACGATCGCCGAGGCGTGCGGGAGGGCGGCGCTGCCGAAGGAGCCGGGGCCGCTGAGCGGGAGCTGGGCGAAGGGCCCGCTGGGGAGGAACTGCTCCAGCGCGACGTTGCGGTGCGGCTTCTCGTGCGCGATGGCGCCGACCAGGCCGAGCTGGACGTAGTCGTGGCGGGCGACCGGAATGCGGGCCTGGCGGCGCAGCGGGCTGTCGCGCCCCTCGGCGCCGACGACGAGGCGGGCGGCGAGGCGCGTGCCATCGGCGAGGCGGACGGTGGCCTCGCGCTCGCCGCGCTCGACCGTCGCCTCGGCGGGGGCGAAGACGCGCAGGTTCGGCAGCAGCGGCAGGCGGGCGTTGAGCGCGACGCGGAGCGCGCGGGCCTCGATCATCCAGCCGAAGGCCTCGACGCCGAGTTCCTCGGCGGTGAAGTGGAGGGTGAGGGGCGAGGCGGGCTCGCCCGGGCGGCCGTCGGCGACGCGGATCTCGCGGATCGGGCAGGGCGGCTCGGGCAGGCGGTGCCAGACTGCGGCGGCCTCGAGGACGCGGCGGGAGCCGAGGGCGATGGCGTAGGCCCGGCCGTCGAAGGCGGGCAGCTCCATCGGCGGCAGGGGCTGGCGGTCGATCACCGCGGTCGGGACGCCGGCGGTGGCGAGGGCGGCGGCGAGGGTCGCGCCGACGGGGCCGGCGCCGAGGATGCAGACCTCGACCGGATCGGAATGCTCGCTCATGGCGCGGATAATGCGCCGCGACGTCGGGGTTGTCGCGAACCGGCGCGGCGCGCGGTGGCATCGGGTGCGGCATCGCACGCGGCCGCGGCGCGGGGCGCGAAAGTCTAATCTACAGGCATTTGCCGATTTAACATGCCAATGACCATTTTTGGCGCTTTTTTCGCCACTTGCCGAAGTAGCGGTCATCTACCTGCGGTCGGGTCGCCCACCCGTTGCTGCGATGCGGCAAAGACCGGCGTTTGCGCCGCGCACCGGGTCTGGAACGGCGATTGCTCCCCATCCCTCGCCAACCCGTCGCCGCGAGGAGACAAGACCATGCCCGGCCGCCGCCTCCTGCCCGCAACCCTGGCGTTCGCCGCCCCCTTCCTCGCCGCCGCGCCCGGCGCCGCGCAGATCCGGCTCGACGGCGCCGGCCTGACCCTCAGCGCTACGCCGACCCTGGCCACCGATTACGTCTTCCGCGGCATCAGCCAGACCCGCGGCCGCCCGGCCATCCAGGGCACGGTCGAGCTCGCCCACGACGGCGGTCTCTATCTCGGCGCCTTCGCGAGCAACGTCGCCTTCGCCGGGAACGACGCGCGCCAGGAGGTGGACGTCGTCGGCGGCTACCGCTTCGAGGCGCTCGGGATCGCCTGGGATGTCGGCGGCATCCTCTACACCTATCCCGGCTACAACCGGCAGCCGGGGCAGGAGCGGCTCGAATTCTTCGAGGCGGCGCTGCGCGCGAGCCGCGCGTTCGGCCCGGTGAAGGTGCTCGGCGCCTTCCACTGGTCGCCCGAATTCTCGGCCCGGTCGGGCAACGGCTTCTACCTCGAGGGCGGCCTGGACGTCTCGCTGCCCTTCGAGTTCACCGCCTCCGGCCGGGTCGCCTACCAGTGGATCGAGCGGAACCCGCGGTGGGGGGCGCCGGACTACCTCTGGTATTCGGTCGGCCTGTCGCGGCCGATCCCGGGCGGCTTCACCCTCTCGCTCAACTGGTACGACACGAACCTCTCGCGCGCCGATTGCTTCGGCGGCCAGAAGCTGTGCGCAGGGCGCGTGGTGTTCGGCGTCAGCCGGCCGTTCTGAGCCGGGCGCGCCGGGCGGGCCCCTCGCGTGGCACGGCTCTTGGCACGGCTCTTGGATCGAGTCTTCCGCAGCCCGCGCGCCGCAGGGGCGGCGCGCGGCGGCCGAGGAGGTGTCCGCCGCCATGAAGCTGGTGATGGCGATCATCAAGCCCTTCAAGCTGGACGAGGTGCGCGAGGCGCTCACCCCGCTCGGCGTGCAGGGGCTGACCGTGACCGAGGTGAAGGGATTCGGCCGGCAGAAGGGCCAGACCGAGATCTACCGCGGCGCCGAGTACCAGGTGAGCTTCCTGCCCAAGGTGAAGCTCGAGGTCGCCGTGCCCTCCGACCTGGTGGAGCGCGTGGTCGAGGCGATCGCCGGCGCCGCGCGCACCGGCAAGATCGGCGACGGCAAGGTCTTCGTCCTCGATCTCGAGCGCGCGCTGCGCATCCGCACCGGCGAGACCGACGTCGCGGCGCTGTAGCCCGTCCGACGCCGGGTCCCCTCCCACCACGAACGACGCGAGACAGCATGGATACCCACGACATGAGCACGCTGCCCGCCCGCACCGCGCCGGGCCTGCCCGCGCGCCTCCTCGCGCCGCTGCCGGCGCTCCTCGCCGCGCTGATCCCGGTCGGGCTGCTGCTCGCCGTGGTCGGCATGCTGCCGGGCGCGGCGGTCGCGCAGGCGCCGGCGGCGGCGGATGCCAGGATCGACGCGGGCGACACCGCCTGGATGCTCACCAGCACGGCGCTGGTGCTGATGATGACCGTGCCGGGCATCGCGCTGTTCTACGCGGGCATGGTGCGCAAGAAGAACATCCTCGCCACCATGATGCAGAGCTTCTCCATCTGCGCCCTGGTCTCGGTGCTGTGGATGGTGGCGGGCTACAGCCTCGCCTTCGGCAACGGCAACGCCTGGATCGGCGACCTGTCGCGGCTCCTGCTCGGCGGCCTGGAGGCGGGCTGGGACAAGCCCTTCGTGCTGGGCGCGGGCACCGACGGCGCGGCGGCGATGACCGTGCCGGAGAGCGTGTTCCTGATGTTCCAGATGACCTTCGCGATCATCACCCCGGCGCTGATCACCGGCGCCTTCGCCGACCGCATGAGGTTCTCGGCGATGCTGGTGTTCATGACGCTCTGGTCGCTGCTGGTCTACGCGCCGGTGGCGCACTGGGTGTGGCACCCGAACGGGTGGATCCTCGGCCTCGGCGCGCTCGACTTCGCCGGCGGCACGGTGGTGCACATCAACGCCGGCGTGGCGGGGCTGGTCTGCGCGCTCGTGCTCGGCCGGCGCATGGGCTACGGCCAGGACAACATGGCGCCGCACAACCTGGCGCTCGCGGTGATCGGCGCGGCGCTGCTCTGGGTGGGCTGGTTCGGCTTCAACGCGGGCTCGGCGGTGGCCGCGGGCGGGCGCGCGGGCATGGCGATGCTGGTGACGCAGATCGCGGCCGCCGCGGCGACGCTCGCCTGGGTGTTCGCGGAGTGGCTGCTGCGCGGCAAGCCCTCGGTGCTCGGCGCGATCTCGGGCGCGGTGGCCGGGCTGGTCGCGATCACCCCGGCCTCCGGCTTCGTGCTGCCCGGCGGGGCGCTGGCGATCGGCGCCGCGGCGGGCGTCGCGGGCTTCTGGGGCGCGACGACGCTGAAGCGCTGGCTCGGCTACGACGATAGCCTGGACGTGTTCGGCGTGCACGGCGTCTGCGGCATCGTCGGGGCGCTGCTGACGGGGGTGTTCGCCTACGGGCCGCTGTCGGCGACGGAGGCGGCGCCGGACGGGACGTCGGGCGGCCTCGCGACCTTCCTGGTGCAGCTCTACGCGGTGGCGGCGGTGTTCGCCTTCACCGCGGCCGCGACCTTCGTGCTCCTCAAGCTGACCGACGCCGTGGTCGGGCTGCGCGTCAGCGAGGAGGAGGAGCGCGAGGGCCTGGACGTGTCGCTGCACGGCGAGCGGATCGCCTAGGGCCTGCCGGCTCCTGGCTTGCCCTGGTGGTCGCCAGGGCAGCCGCGGCGGGCGTCACGGCTGCCGCAGGCGGTGCAGCCTGCGGCGGCGTCGTCGGGAGCGATCGGCGCCGGCCGCCCTGGCGGCGCGGTCGGCGCGGCGCAAGGCGGCCGGTGCCGGGGCCGGGGCGCGGCCTCGCCGCCGCCTGGCGCACCGCGAGGCCGCGCCGGGCGATGCGCCTTGCCGCCGGGGATCGGGGACAAGGCGGAGACCCGGGCGGCAGGCGCCATGCCCGCCCTACCCTTCAGATGCTGCTTTGGCAGTGCCTGACGCCGTGATCCTGGCATGCCAGGATCACGGCGCGGCGGCGGCGCCGGGATGGTTCTCATGCCTGCGGTCTCGCCCCTTTTCCGGCCGGGCACGGATCCGACGGGCTGCCGGGCGGCGGGAGGCGCCGCCTCGCGCGCCGGTCGCGGCGCCTGCGCGGGCGGACGGCCACTGTTCGCTTTACGCTTGCGGGATGTTTGCGCGATTATCGCCATGGTGGAACGAGGAGATCGGGATGCGCATCCCGGCTTTCACGATGGCGGCGGCGATGCTGGGCGTGGCCGGGGCGGTGCAGGCGCAACCCGGCCAGGCGGACACCCAGGCGATCATACCGGGCGTCTGCCAGTCGGTCGTGGTGTCCGGCCGCGGCGCCGCCTGCATGCCGAGTCCCCGCGTCCTCTACGTCTCGCTCGCCGGAGGCGGCATCACCTACCACATCGGCCTCGCCGACGGGCGGATCCTCTCCTTCATCGGCGACATCGAGGAGCAGCGCACGCTGAACGAGTACTGGCTCCACCTCGCGCTGGTCCGGGTGGGGACGCATGCGCGCTACCAGTCCGCGGAAGCCGAGGGCACCTGCAGGATCAACCTGACGACGACCGGCACGGTGGTGAACCGCATCCTGTGCGACGCCACCGACGTGGGCGGCAACCGGTTCGTGCTCGACTTCCGCGGCACCGGCGAGCGGGTGGTCTTCTCCCGCTCGCGGTAGGGCGGCGTCCCGGCCGGGCGTGGCGGCGCCGCCCCGCTCAGTTCAGCCGCAGCGCCTTGATGTGGCGCGGATCGGGCGCCAGCTCGCCCCGCTCGACCTTCCTGACGATCTCCGTCAGGGCGGCGTTGGCCGGGGTCGCGACGCCGACCTCCCTCGCCTTCTCCACGACGAAGCCGTTGAGGAACTCGATCTCGGTCCGCCGCCCCTTCACCATGTCCTGGCCCATCGAGGGCCGGTGGGCGCCGCCGCCCGGCCTGCGCGCCTCGGCCAGGCGGTGCTCGTCGTAGGCGCGCCTCGCCTCCGGGTCGCCCTCGCCGGCGCGGGCGATGATCTCGGGGTCGAGGTGGTGGATCTCCTCCAGCGCGTAGCCCAGCGCCTGGCCGGTGCGGATCGCCTCCGACCCCAGCCGCGCGGTGAAGTGGCGCAGCGCGTCGTCGAGCAGGATGTCGCGGCTGATCAGCCCGGTGCAGGCGGACAGGCCGTTGGCCATGGCGTTGGTCACCAGCTTCGACCAGCGCTCGCCCCACAGGTTCTCCGTCACCCTGGCGGAGTCCGAGAGGCCGACGAGCCGCGCCACCTCGCGCGCGCGGTCGGTGACGCGGCCGTGCACCTCGCCGACGCGGAACACGGTGTGCGCCGCGCCCCCCTTGCCCGCCGCGCGCCGCACGTGGCCGGGCCCGACCAGCTCGACCGTGATCGAGCTCGCGATCGCGCCGAGCGTCCGGCCCCAGCCGACGATGCCGGCGATGGTCTCCTCGTTGATGCAGTTCTGCAGCGAGACGACGAAGCCGCCGGGCGAGAGGTACTGCTTCATCATCATGGTCGCCCAGGCGGTGTCGTAGCTCTTCATGCACAGGAAGAGGATGTCCACCGGCGCCTGCTTCGCGAGGCCCTGCACCTCGGTCAGGTGCAGCGCCCGCACCGGGACGGTGAACTCCGGCACGTCGCGCAGGTGTGTGATGCGCAGGCCCCCGGCGCGCATCGCCTCAACGTGCTCGGGCCAGGCGTCGATGAAGGTCACGTCCTCGCCGGCCTGGACCATGTGCGCGCCGGCGTAGCCGCCGACCGCGCCGGCGCCGAAGATTGCGATGCGGGGCTTCATGCGACGTCTCCTGCGCGGCTTGCGGACGGGCCGCCCGGCCGGCCCTTCGCGTGCCCGGCCGGCGCCCTCGCCCCGAAGCTTTCCACGCCGGCGGCCGGACCGCAAACGGGCCTGCCCTCTCCGCCGCGCACGGATTCCGGCATTTTTTCGATGGGGCGGACCGGCCCCATGGCGTAGACTGCCCGCTGGCCGGCGCGGCGGGTCCGCCACGCCAGGCCACCAGGGCGCCGATGCGCCTCGATCCGCACGGTGCCCCACAGCAGTTGCGCGCGACGCGACGATCCAAGGGAGGCTACCGGCCATGCAGCAGCAAGCGCGTACCGACTGGCGTCTTCAGGGTGAGTGGGTCAAGAACTGCAGCTGCGCTTTCGGCTGCCCCTGCGACTTCAACGCCCGCCCGACCAACGGCTGGTGCAAGGGCATGCTCGGCATGCGCATCGAGCGCGGCCATTTCGGGCAGACGCGGCTCGACGGCCTCAGCTTCTTCGTCACGGTGGACTTCCCGGGGCCGCTGCACGAGGGCAACGGCACGGCGCAACCGATCGTGGACGAGCGGGCGACGCCCGAGCAACGCGACGCGCTGTTCCAGATCATGTCCGGCAAGCACTCGGACGAGGGCACGCTGTTCCACATCTTCGGCCTGATCTGCCCGAAGATCCTCGATCCGATCTTCGCGCCGATCGACGTGGAGTTCGACATGGACGCGCGCACCGCCCGCGTCGCGATCCCGGGCGTGCTCGTCACCGAGACGCAGCCGATCCGCAACCCAGTGACCGGCGCCCCGCACCGCATCCAGGTCGTGATGCCGGACGGCTTCGAGCACATCAAGGCGGAGGTCGCGAGCTCGCGCATCGAGAGCACGGGCGGCATCCCCTTCTCGGTGGCGGAGGGGCACAGTTCGCTCGCCATCGTGGAGCAGACGCCGGCGGGCGTCGCCGCCTGACGCGGCGCCGGGACGGGCGCGCAGGGACGCCGCGCCCCTCCGCCCCGCGGAGACCGCGCCTTTCCGGAGGGATGCCATGAGCGAGGCCGCCGGAACGCTCGACTGGGTGCTGCGCCGCGACCGCCGCGTGGCCATCGCGGCGCTCGCGGCCGTGGTCGTCCTGGCCTGGGCCTACCTGTTGCTCGGGGCGGGCATGGACATGGACGCGGCGATGGCCGGCGCGGCCATGGCAATGCCCATGCCCTGGTCGGCCGGCCAGGCCGTGCTGATGGCGCTGATGTGGGTGCTGATGATGGTCGCGATGATGCTGCCGAGCGCGGCGCCCGTGGTCCTCCTGCACGCCACGGTCTCGCGCCGCAGCGATCCCGCGCGCGGCGGCGGCCGCATCCTTCCCTTCGCGCTCGGCTACGTCGCGGTCTGGGGCGCCTTCGCCCTCGTCGCCACCGCGGCGCAGTGGGGGCTCGAGCGCGCGGCGCTGCTGACGCCGGGCATGGCCCTCGGCAGCGCCGTGGCGGCGAGCGTCGTGTTCATCGGCGCCGGGATCTATCAGCTCACGCCGCTCAAGCACGCCTGCCTCGAGCACTGCCGCTCGCCGGTGGAGTACCTCGCCGCCCACTGGCGCCCCGGGGCGCGCGGCGCCTTCGTGATGGGCGCCCATCACGGCGCCTATTGCCTCGGCTGCTGCTGGGCGCTGATGGCGCTGCTGTTCGTCGGCGGCGTGATGAACCTCGCCTGGATCGCGGGGATCGCGCTGCTCGTCCTGGTCGAGAAGCTGCTGCCGGGCGGGCACGCGGTCGGGCGGGTGCTCGGCCTCGGCCTGATCGCCTGGGGCATCGCCGGGCTGGTCGGGCTGGCCATCGCCTGACACTCGTCGCGCGCGGGGCGCGGGCGAGGACCGGGAATCCTCCAGCCATGCATCGGAGCCGCCTCCCGGACGGTCCGTTGCGCCTTCCTGTCCGCCCGGCCACGTTCGGACGGCGGGGCGACCGACGCCCCCGGCGGGCGTTGCGCAGCGGATTCGAGAGGCCGTGTCATGTCCAGCTCTGGGAATACCCCGTCCGCCCCCCGCGCGCCCCGGGGCCGGATCAACGCGACCATGGGCAAGTACCTGCCCGACTTCATCCTCGGGGCGAACGACGGGATCATCACGACGCTCGCGGTCATCTCGGGCGTCGTCGGGGCCTCGCTGTCGCCGCGGATCATCGTCATCCTGGGCTTCGCCAACCTCCTCGCCGACGGCTTCTCGATGGGCGCGAGCAACATCCTGTCGCGCCGATCCGAGACTGAGAACGAGCTGCCGACCATCAAGGCCGCCGGGCATCACGGCACCGCCACCTTCATCGGGTTCGTCGCGATCGGCGTCATCCCGCTGCTCGCCTACCTCCTGCCCTGGTTCGCGGGGGCGCGGTTCGAGGCGGCGGCGGGGCTCGCGCTGGCGACCCTGTTCGCGGTCGGCGCGGGCCGCGCCTTCTTCACGGACCGCGGCTGGCTGGTGTCGGGGATGGAGATGCTGCTGATCGGTACCGTCGCCGCCGTCCTCGCCTACGGCATCGGCGCGCTCGGCGCGGCGATCGTCGGCGAGGCGTATCCCTGAGCGCCCGCCCGCGCGCGGACGCGCGCGGCGGCCCCGCATCACCGCCGCGGCGGCTTGCGCGCCACCAGCATCACGTCCATCGGCCCGGCGCCGCGCGGCAGCGGGCGGACCGCATTGGCGAGCCGGGCGAGCAGATAGGCGCCGGCGAGGCTCAGGTGCCAGCGCCAGCGCGGCCGGAAATACGGTCCCTCGTCCGGCACCCGGACCGGCGAGAGCCGAGCCATCCAGTGGATCGGGCCCTGGTGGGGCGTCGGCGGCAGGCGCTCCACCGCGACGGGTTCGAGGGCAAGGACGCGCGCCAGCGCGGCGAAGGCGCGCTCGTTCCACCAGGTCAGGTGGTGCGGCGGCGCGTTCAGCGCGAAGTTCGGCACCCGCGTGATCGCCGAGGGCCAGAGCGGCGCGACCAGGATCAGCAGCCCGCCGGGCTTCAGGCAGCGCAGCATCGCCTCCGCCAGGGCGCGTGGCTCGGCGACGTGCTCGATCACCTGGAAGGCGCAGGCGACATCGTAGGCCCCGGGGTGGCGCGCGGCATGGTCCTCGACGGTCTCGGCGCGGATGCCCTCGGCGCCCAGGTATTCGCCGGCATGCGGGTCGAGGCCGACGTAGCGCGCGCCCGCAGGCAGGTGCCGGGCGAAGGCGGCGCTGCCCGCGCCCACCTCCAGCACCGCGTCGCCGGGCCGGACGTGTGCGGCGGCGGCGCGGTACTCGACGCGCTCGGCGGCGCTGCGGCCGATCCGCGCGTGCACCTGCCAGTAGCGGTAGAAGCCGCCATAGAAGGCGGCATCACCCTCGACGCGCGGGTGGAAGAACATCAGGCCGCAGGGCGAGCGGTAGAGGCCGGTGCGCGGCCCGTCGCGCCGCAGCGGCGTCGGCGCGACGCCGTGCGAGAAGCGCCAGAGGTCGTGCAGCAGCCGCGCCGAGACCGTCTGCACGCGGGCCTCGGCCGGCTCCCCCGTGATCGGGCAGGCGGGCGGCGGCGGGTCAGCCGGCATGGGCGAAGCGCCGCGCGACGCGCACCGAATCGGGGCCCTCGACCTCGTACTCGACATGGCGCCAGCGGATGCGCCGGGTGCGGAGGCTCGCCCAGAACAGGGCGCAGAGGAAGCCCTCGGCGAGCGGCGGCAGCAGCGCGATCAGCAGTTGCGCCGCGCTCCCGCCCGGCGGGTCCGCGACGCCGATCCGCCGCCCGACCCGCGCCATCACCCCCCAGCGCAGCGCGCCGCAGGCCGAGATCGCCGCGAGCAGCGCCAGCGCCGGCGGCGATCCGGCCGCCGCCAGCGCCGCCAGCCAGAGCCAGGAGGCGAGCGCCGCGTGCACCGAGGCCGCCGTCCCCCACCACCAGGCCGGGCGGTAGAGGTGGATGAGCTGCAACTGCCGCCGCATGAAGGCGAACACGGCGCGCGCCGCGCCCTCGGTCGGCGTCGGCAGCAGCAGGGCGCGCCGGGTCAGCACGCGCAGCCCCAGCGCCGCCGCCCGGGCGCCGATCGAGAGGTCGTCCGACAGCGCCCGGTCGAGCAGCCGCGGCAGGTCGAGCGCGGGCAGCGCGGCCGGCGCGATCGCCAGCGACCCGCCCCAGACGACGCGCAGCCGCCGGAGCTTGGGCATCAGCGCGATCGTCCGGTCGAACCAGGCGACGAGCTGCGGCACCGGCCCCGCCCGGTCGAGCAGGGGCCAGCGATAGCCGGTGACCAGCGCCGCCTCGCCGGCGAGGACGGGGGTGGCGAGGGCCGAGAGCCACCAGGGCTGCGGCCTTATGTCGGCGTCGAGCAGGACGAGGCACGCATCCCGCGCGTCCACCCGCGCCAGCGCGGCGATCAGGTTGGTGTTCTTCTGCGCCCGCCGGTCGCAGCGGCCGGCGAGCACGACCTCGACCGGGAAGGGCAGCGTCGGCGCCAGGGCGCGCGCGCGGGCGGCGGCCGGATCCTCCTCCGACTCGACGGCGACGAGCAGCCGGCGGGGCGCGAGCGTCTGCGCCGCCAGCGCGGCGAACAGCGCCTCGAGCCCCGGCGCGGCGCCGGTGAGCGGCAGGACGAGCGTGACGGGGCCGGACCCGTGCCGCGCGGGCAGGCGCAGGCGGCGGAGGTGCAGCACCGCCTGCGCCGCCCAGAGCAGCGCGTGCAGCAGCGCGACGGCGCCGGCGAGCAGCGCTGCGGGCCAGGCGGACATGCGCGCCGCTACCTGCCGGGCGGGGCGGGGCGCGGGGCGGCGGCGCTCAAGCGGCGCAGCCCTCCTCGCGCAGCAGCGCCTCCACCGCCTCGCGCGGCACGTCGGAGGCGGTGAAGGCGTCGCCGGGGCCGCGCAGCAGGACGAAGCGCAGCCGGCCCTCGCGCGCCTTCTTGTCCTTCGCCATGCGTGCGAGCAGCGCCGCGGCGGAGAAGCGGCGCGGCAGGTCGGCGAGGCGCGCCGGCAGGCCGCAGGCGCGGAGGTGCCCGATCACCCGCCCCGGCAGCGCCTGCGCGCAGTGGCCGAGCCGCGCCGACAGCGCCGCGGCGAGGCCGAGCCCGACGGCCACCGCCTCGCCGTGCAGCAGCGTGCCGTCGTAGCCGCACTCCGCCTCCAGCGCGTGGCCGAAGGTGTGGCCGAGGTTGAGCAGGGCGCGGCCGCCCTCGGCGCTCTCCTCGCGCTCGTCCTCGGCGACGACCGCCGCCTTCAGGCGGCAGGACTCGAGCACCGCGTGGGCCTGCGCGGCGCGGTCGCCCGCGATCACCGCCGCGCCGTGCGCCTCGCACCACGCCCAGAGCGGGCCCTGCAGCAGCCCGTGCTTCGCCACCTCGGCGTAGCCCGCGCGCAGCTCGCGCGGCGGCAGGGTGGCGAGGGTGCCGATGTCGGCCAGCACGATCCGCGGCTGGTGGAAGGCGCCGACCAGGTTCTTGCCCGCGGCGAGGTTCACCCCGGTCTTGCCGCCGACGCTCGAATCCACCTGGGCGAGCAGCGTCGTCGGCACCTGCACGAAGGGCAGGCCGCGCATCGTCACCGCCGCGGCGAAGCCGGCGAGGTCGCCGACCACCCCGCCGCCGAGCGCGACCACCGCCGTGCGCCGGTCCACGCCGGCGGCGAGCAGCCGCTCCAGCACCGCGTGCAGGCGGAAGAAGTCCTTGCTCGCCTCGCCGGGCGGGACCGCGATCTCCGCGGCGACGGCGAAGCCCGCCTCCGCGAGCCCCTCGCGCAGCGCCGGCAGGTGCAGCGCGGCCACCGCCTCGTCGGTGACGATTGCGACGCGGCGCGCCGGCAGCACGGGCGCGATCCGGCCGCCGGCATGGGCGAGCAGGCCCTCGCCGACGAGGATGTCGTAGCCGCGCTCGCCCAGGCCGACGCGCAGGCGCTGCGGCGGGCGGTGCGCCTCCAGCGCCTCGGCGACGCGGCGGGTGGTGGTCTCGGGGCTCTCGTCGGTGCAGTTCACCACGATGTCGGCCTCGGCGTAGAAGGGGTGGCGGCGCGCCATCAGCTCGGCGAGCACCTCGGCGGGGTCGCGGCCGACGAACATGGGCCGGTGCTCGCGGCCGGCGACGCGCCGGACGAGGGTGGGCAGGCGGCACTTCAGCCAGACCGAGACGGCGCCGGAGGCGCGCACCGCCTGGCGGGTGCGCGGATCGTCGAAGGCGCCGCCGCCGGTGGCGAGCACGAGGGGCGGGCCGGCGAGCAGCCGGGCGATCACCCGCCGCTCGCCGTCGCGGAAATGCGGCTCGCCGTAGCGGGCGAAGATCTCGGCGATGCTCTGGCCGGCGGCGGCCTCGATCTCGGAATCGGCGTCCCGGAAGGGCAGGCCCAGCCGGGCCGCGAGTCGCCGGCCGATCGCCGACTTGCCGGCGCCGGGCAGGCCGACGAGCACGACGCTCCGCGGCGGCGCCTGCGCCGCCGGGGGATGCGCCCGGGGGGCGGCGGGGGATGGTAGGATCGCCGGCGACTCGGTTCCTGCCGGGTCGGCAACGATGTCCGGGGCGGTGTTGCTCTGCACGATCGCGGAAGCTAGCACACCCCCTGCCGCGCGCGAGGGAGGCCTGCCGCCCAATGTTCCGCCGCCCCATGCTGTTGCTCGCCGCGATCGTCGGGGGGGTGCTGGCGATCGGGCTGCTGGCGATCGGCGCCTTTCCCCCCTCGGTGACGCCGCAGCCGGTCGAGCGGACCCTGCCGAACGAGCGGTTCCAGACGCGCTGAGCGCCGCGCCGAGGCCGCGCGCGATGGCGGAGCCGCTGCCCCCCGGCCGGCACGTCGAGGCCTTCCTCGAGATGCTCGCCGCCGAGCGCGGCGCGGCGCGCAACACGCTGGCGGCCTACCTGGCCGACCTCACCGACTTCGCCGGCTTCGCCGCGGCGCGCGGGGTCGCGGTGCACGCGGCCGACGCCGCGACGCTGCGCGCCTACCTGGCGCGCCTCACCGATGCCGGGCTTTCCGCCCGCACCGCCGCGCGGCGGCTCTCGGCGCTGCGGCAGTTCCACCGCTTCCTGGTGCGCGAGGGCGTGCGCGAGGACGACCCGACCGAGCTGCTGGAGGGCCCGAAGGCGCCCCGCAGCCTGCCCCGGGCGCTGACCGAGGCGGAGGTCGAGGCGCTGATCGAGGGCGCGGCCCGGCTGCCCGGCCGCCGCGGGCCGCTCGCGGTGGCGGTGATCGAGCTGCTCTACTGCTCCGGCCTGCGCGCGAGCGAGCTGATCGCGCTGCCGGCGGGCGCGCTGCGCCCGGACGCCGACCTGATCGCCGTGCGCGGCAAGGGCGGCCGGGAGCGGCTGGTGCCGATCTCCCGCCGCGCCCGCGAGGCGGCGCTGGCGGCGCGGCCGCAGCCGGGCCCGAAGGCGAAGCCGGGCGGCCGCTGGCTGTTCCCCTCGCGCGCCGCGAGCGGGCACCTGACGCGCCAGGGCCTGGGCCTGCTGCTCAAGGACGCGGCGCTGGCGGCGGGGCTCGATCCGGCGCGGGTGAGCCCGCACGTGCTGCGGCACTCCTTCGCCAGCCACCTGCTCGGCCGCGGCGCCGACCTGCGCAGCCTGCAGGTGCTGCTCGGCCATGCCGACATCGCCACGACGCAGATCTACACCAGGGTGCTGGAGGAGCGGCTGCGCCGCCTGGTGGCGGAGCACCACCCGCTGGGGCGGGAGGGGATGGCGGCCGGCTGAGCGGCGGCGGCCGGCCCGCCTGCCTTCCCCCGCCCCCCGCTTTCCGCTAGTCCCCGGCCCCGCCAAGGGGACCCGGATGCGTCATTTCCTGGACTTCGAGAAGCCGATCGCCGAGCTCGAGGGCAAGATCGAGGAGCTGCGCCGCACCACCGACGCGGGCGGCATAGACGTCGCCGAGGAGGTCGGCCGCCTGCGCGAGAAGGCGCAGGCGCTGCTCAGGTCCACCTACGCGAAGCTCACGCCGTGGCAGAAGACGCTGGTCGCCCGCCACCCGGACCGGCCGCACGCCTCCGCCTACATCGCCGCGCTGGTCGAGGAGTTCACGCCGCTCGCCGGCGACCGCGCCTTCGCCGACGACGCCGCGGTGATCGGCGGCATGGGCCGCTTCCGCGGCCGCGCCGTCATGGTCCTCGGCACCGAGAAGGGCAACGACACCGAGAGCCGGGTGAGGCACAATTTCGGGATGAGCCGGCCGGAGGGCTACCGCAAGGCGCGCCGACTGATCGAGCTCGCCGGCCGCTTCGGCCTGCCGATCCTCTCCTTCGTCGACACCGCCGGCGCCTTCCCCGGCATCGAGGCCGAGGCGCGCGGCCAGGCCGAGGCCATCGCCCGCTCCATCGAGGCCTGCCTGGAGGCGCCGGTGCCCTTCGTCGCCACCATCATCGGCGAGGGCGGCTCGGGCGGCGCCATCGCGCTCGCCGCCGCCGACCGCATCCTGATGCTGGAGCATGCGGTCTATTCGGTGATCTCGCCGGAGGGCTGCGCCTCGATCCTCTGGCGCGACGCGGCGCACGCGGCCCAGGCGGCGGAGGCGCTGAAGCTCACCGCCGAGGACCTGCGCCGGCTGAACCTGGTGGACGCGGTGGTGCCGGAGCCGCTCGGCGGCGCGCACCGCGACCCGGCCACGACCATCGCCGCGGTCGGGCGGCAGATCGCGGAGCTGCTCGCGCCGCTGCTGGCGCTGGACGGCGCGACGCTGCGCGCGCGGCGGCGCGAGAAGTTCCTGGAGATGGGCCGCAGCGGGGTGGTCTGAAGGCGCCCCGCCCGCCGTGTCCGGCACCGCCCCCCTCAGCCCCGCCGAGCTGCGCCGGCGCTTCCTCCGCCACTTTCCTGCCGCCGGCACGGCGATCTTCCTCGCCGCGCTCGACCAGACCATCGTCGCCACGGCGCTGCCCGCGATCGCCGCCGAGCTCGGCGAGGTGGAGCGGCTCTCCTGGGTGGTGGTGGGCTACCTGCTCGCCACCACCCTCGCCGCGCCGGTCTACGGCAAGCTCGGCGACGCCTTCGGGCGGCGGCGGATGATGCTGGTCGCGCTCGGCGTCACCGCGGCGGGGTCGGTGCTCTGCGCGCTGGCGCCGGGCCTGACGCTGCTCGCCGTGGCGCGGCTGGTGCAGGGGTTCGGCGGCGGGGGGCTGATCGCGCTCGCCCAGGCGCTGATCGGCGAGGCGATCCCGCCGCGCGAGCGCATCCGCTTCCAGGCCTGGTTCGGCAGCACCTACGTCGTCGCCAACGCGCTCGGGCCGCTGGTCGGCGGCATGCTGACGCAGCACTTCGGCTGGCGCGCGGTGTTCCTGGTGAACCTGCCGGTGGCCGCGGTCGCGGCGGGGCTGACGCTGCGCCTGCGGCCGCCGCCGGAGGCGGCCGCCGACGACGCGGCGCGGGAGGCGGCGCCGCGCCGGGCCTTCCGCGCCGACTGGGCGGGGCTCGCGCTGTTCGTCGCCTTCGTCGTGCCGACCATGCTGGCGCTCGAGCGGGCGCAGAAGCTCTCGGCGGAGGCGCTGCCCTTCGGCCTCGCCTGCGCGGCGGTGGCGGCGGCGGCGCTGGCGCTGCTGGTCCGCCAGGAGCGGCGCGCGGCCGATCCGCTGCTGCCGCTGAACCTGCTCGCCATCCCGGCGATCTGGCGCGGCGACGCGATCGCCGCCTCTGTCGGCGCGGCGCTGGTCGGGCTGATCACCTTCGTGCCGGTCTATCTGGAGGTGGTGCGCGGCATCGGCCCGGCGCAGATCGGCCTCGCCATGCTGCCGCTCGCCGCGGGCGGCAGCGTCGGGGCGCTGGCGATCGGGCGGCTGGTGGCGTGGAGCGGGCGGACGATGGTGTTCCCGGCGATCGGCATGGGCGTGGCGGCGGCGCTGCTCGCGGTGGTGGCGTTCGCGGTCGGCTCCATCCCGACGGGCGCGCTGCCCTGGGTGCTGGGCGTGGCGGCCTTCGGCCTCGGCACCTCCTTCCCGGTGGTGCAGACGACGGTGCAGGTGGCGGCGGGACGGGAGCGGCTGGGGCAGGCGGCGGCCTCGCTGCAATTCGCCCGCGCGCTCGGTTCGGCGGCGGGCACGGCGCTGATGGGGGTGGCGCTGTTCGCGACGCTCGCGGCGACCGATCCGGGAGCGGCGGCGCTGTTCGCGCGCCGCGTCGGCGGCGGCGCGGCGGCGCTGGCGACGATGACGGAGGCCGAGCGCGCGGCGCTCGCCGGGGCGTTGGCGGGCGGCTTCCGCGCGGCCTTCCTGGTGGCGGCGCTGGTGGCGGCGGCGGGGGCATGGCTGGCGGCGCGGGCACCGGACCGGCGGCTGTGAGGGCGGGCCGGGATCACGGCCGCCGTGCCCGAACGCCGGTCGCCACGAGGCGTCGCCGACTTCGGCGCGTGCCCAGGATTCCGGGGAGGGCGCCGGCAGCGCCTCGCGGAAGCCCGTCCCCGCCGCCCCTCCCTTGCGCCTTCCCCGCCTGCGGCACAGGATGCCCGCGCCGGGTACGATGATACGGGAACATCCGCATGCGCCATGCACTGCGCCAGGCGTCGCCCGGCTTCCTCGACCGGCTCCCGGGCGGCGCAACCGTCACTGCTCAGCGGCCGGCGCCCGCCGCAGGGGGCCGCGGCGCCGGATGAGGCTCGCGACCGCCTCCTTCGCGGCCTTGGCGGCGGGCTTCCGCCCGTGATGGGGGCGGAGGCCCCGAACCGGCCACCATCCGGCGCCGGCGACGGGTAGCCGGTCGCCCTGGCGCGCCCGCGCCTCGGCGCTCGACCTGCCTCCGGCCGGCCCGGCGGTCGGGCGCGCGGCCAATCCTTCTGCGGAGAGTCTTCAATGGATGGCGTCCTGGCGGCCCTGCCGCGATTCACGGAGATCCTCTGGCTGAACGTCGTGCTGTCGGGCGACAACGCGGTGGTGATCGGCCTCGCCGCCGCCGGCCTGCCCCGGCAGCACCGCGCCAAGGCGGTGATGTTCGGCATCCTGGCCGCGGCGCTCCTGCGCATCGGCTTCTCGGTCTTCGCGACCTTCCTTCTGGCGCTGTGGTGGGTCGCCTTCCTCGGCGGCGCGGCGCTGCTCTACATCGCCTGGGGCTTCTTCCGGGAGATGCGCGGCAGGGGGGCCGGCGAGGAAGAGCGGGAGGAGACCCGGCACGAGGCGGGCGACAAGACCCTCGTGCAGGCGCTGTGGCAGATCGTCCTCGCGGACGTGTCGATGAGCCTCGACAACGTGCTGGCGGTGGCGGCGGTGGCACGCGACGACCTGCTGTTGCTGATCTCCGGCCTCGCGCTCTCCGTCGTGCTGATGGGGATGCTCGGCGGCATGCTGGCGCGGATGCTCGACCGCTACCGCCTCATCGCCTATGTCGGCATCGCGCTGATCGCCTATGTCGGCATCGAGCTGATCTGGGACGGCGTCGCCGCCGCGAACGGGGCGCTGCACCTCGGCCTGCCCATCGCGCCGCCGGCGCACCACCACTAGCCCGCGTCGGCCGGGCTCGCGTCATGCCGGCCGGGGGCCGGGGCTTGCCGCGGCGGCGATCCGCGCCCCGGCGAGCGCGCCTTGGGCGCACGGCCGGGCGATCGCGGGCGGGGTTCGGGGCCGGCGCCGGTCATTGGCCCGGCTCCTCCTCGAGCTCCCGCCTCGCCCGCTCCAGCGCCGCCCGCTGCGCCTCGCCCATCCGCGGATAGTGCAGGTCCAGCGCCTCCATCGCCTGCGCCAGCGCGCCCGCCACGATCAGGTGCGTGAACCACTTGCGGTCGGCCGGCACCACGAACCACGGCGCGTGCGGCGCGGCGGTGGCGCGGATCGCCGCCTCGTAGGCCGCCTGGTAGGCGTCCCAGTGGCGCCGCTCCGCCACGTCGCGCGCCTCGAACTTCCAGTTCTTCTCCGGCTCCTCGATGCGCCGGAGGAAGCGCCGGCGCTGCTCCTCCTTCGAGAGATGGAGGAAGAACTTCAGCACCACCACGCCCTGGCGCGCGAGATACCGCTCGAAGGCGGCGATGTCCTCGAGCCGCTCCTGCCAGATCCGCTCCGTGACCAGTCGCGGCGGCAGCCTCTGGCGCTCCAGCAGCTCCGGGTGCACGCGCACCACCAGCACCTCCTCGTACCAGGAGCGGTTGTGGATGCCGATCCGCCCGCGCGCCGGCAGCGCCGCGGCGTGGCGCCAGAGGAAGTCGTGGTCGAGCTCGACCGGCCCCGGGGCCTTGAAGCTCGTCACCTGGCAGCCCTGCGGGTTGACGCCGGAGAAGACGTGCTTGATCGCGCTGTCCTTCCCCGCCGCGTCCATCGCCTGGAACAGGCAGAGCACCGCCCAGCGGTCCTGCGCGTAGAGCATGTCCTGGTCGCGGGCCAGCCGCTCGATGCCCTCGCGCAGCAGCGCCGCGGCCTCGGACTTCCCGAGGTCGAGCCCGCCGGTGTCGGCGGGATCGCGGGCGGCGAGGGAGAAGCCCGCGCCGTCCTCGACCCGGTAGCGCGCCACGAGCCGGCGCATGTCCCTGGCGTTCATCCCGTCCCGCTCCCTGCCCCGTCCGCCGGCCCCGGGCGCGGCGCGACCGCCAGCCATAGCGCGGAGGCGGCCTGCAGGGCTGCCGTCATCAGCAGCGCCCAGGCGTAGCCGGCCGGGTCCCAGCCGCCCGCGGCGGTGCGCGGCCAGAGGTCGAGGATCGCGCCGATCGCCCACTGCAGGGCGAAGACCAGCACCAGCATGGTGGCGTTGATCGCGGTCGCCACCCGGCCGGAGAGATCGGGCGGGAAGTGGTGCCCCACCGCGGCGAAGGAGGCGGGGCCGGTCGCGCTCACATAGGCGAAGGCGGTCCAGAGCAGGGTCAGCAGCAGCGGATCGGCCGGCGGGGCGAGCGCCAGCACGAGCTGCACCGCGATCATGGCGGCGAGGCCGGCATAGGGGACGAGCATCGGGTCGGCCCCGCGCCGCTGCAGCGCCGAGGCGAGGCGGCTGTTCAGCAGGCTGCCCGCCATCAGCCCGAGCGCGAAGCAGAACAGCACGCCCGCCCGCGCCTGGTCGTCGAGGCCGCCCACGTCGCGCAGCCAGGGCCCGGCCCAGAGGCCCTGGTAGGTGAAGGTGAGGCCGGTCATCAGCACCACCGCCGGCACCAGCCGCACGAAGGCGCGATGGGTGAAGATGCGGCCGAACTCCGCGACCTCGACGCCGAGCCTGCGCCGCCGCTGCCGGCGCGGCGGGGCGCCGGGCGGCGCCTCCGGCACCACCAGCCGGATCCACACCGCCACGGCGATCCCCGCCGCGGCGAGCAGCGCGAACAGCCCGCGCCAGCCGACATGGGGCAGCAGCCACTGCGCCGGCAGGGTGGCGAGCATGCCGCCGGCGGCGCCGATGAAGACGCCGGTGCCGGTCACGGCGGCGATGCGGTGGCGCGGATACCACTCGGTCGCGGTCTTGATCATCGCCATGAATCCGGCGGCGACGCCGATGCCGGTGACGAACCGCCCGGCGGCGAGCAGCCACGCCGCCTCCGCCACGGCGGAGAGGGCGAAGCCCGCCCCCGCGACCAGCGCGAGCACGGTCTGCACCCGCCGCGAGCCGTAGAGGTCGAGCGCCAGCCCCACGGGAAGCTGCGTCAGCGCGTAGGAGGCGAAGAAGGCCGCCGCCAGCATGCCGAGCTCGGTCGCGGAGAGGCCGAACTCCAGGGCGAGCAGCGGCCCGATCACCGCCACCAGCGCCCGGCTCGCCTGATTCAGTAGGTTGAGCGCCGCGAGCGGCAGGATGGTCCCGGCGAAGGGGGGCTCCGGCGGCGCGGCCAGGGGCGCGCGGGCGGGATCGCGCGGCGCGGTCATGGGATGCGCAGCCGGACGCTGATCGGACAGTGGTCGGAGAGGCGGTCGCGGTAGCGGCGGTCGCGCTCCTCGTAGACCAGCACGCGCAGGCTGTCCGGCACCACCCAACCGCGCGCCGCGCCGCCGGCGAGGATGTGGCTGACGAAGTGTCCCCTGCCCCAGCACGGATCGGCGAGGCCCTGGGTGGGGCGCAGCAGCGGCGCCGCCTGCTCCAGCGCGCGCATCAGGCCGTCGTCGTTGTCCGCCGGGATGCGGCGGTTGAAGTCGCCGAGGACCACGAAGGGCACGCCCTCGCGCTGCCGCTGCGCGACCCATCCCGCGAGCACCGGCACCTGACGCGCAAGGGTGCCGCATTGCGGCCGCCCCGACGTCTCGAGCGGATCGAAGTGGCAGCCCGCGGCGAGGTGGACCGAGAGCAGCCGCAGCCGCGATCCCCCCGGCACCTCCAGGGTGATGTCGGCGCCGCGGCGCAGCGAGAAGCGGGCCCTGGGGTACAGGTCGAGCCCCACCAGGTCGGGATTGCGGGTGACCTTCAGGCCGCGGCGCCAGGCGAAGCCGGGGCGCTGGACGTCGGTCTCGTCGGTCAGGTGGATCTCGTAGCGGCGGTTGTCGAACACCCGCGCCGCGGCGAGCGGCCCGTCCACCTCCTGCAGCGCCACGATGTCGGCGGCGAGGCGCTCCGCGTAATGGCGCAGCCGGGCGAGGTCCTGCGGGGTCTTGCCGGCGACGCCGCGCGGCAGGGCGGGATGGCCGGCCGGCTTGGTGGTGAGCCAGGCGATGTTCCAGGTGGCGATCTTCAGCTCGGTCTGCGCGCGCGGCGCGGCGGGCGCGACGAGGAGAAGGACCAGGACGAGGAGAAGGCGCATCGGGAGAGGGGCGACTCAGACGAGGGACCGGGCGGGCGCGCGCGCTTCGTGCCCCGGGCCGGGGGCCGCGTCCAGCGGGCGCGCGCCGCAGGCGAGGAGGAACGCGGCGACGGCGTCCATCTCCGCCGCCGGGCGGGTGCGGTCGTGCCAGGGATCCTCCGCCGGCGAGCCGCGCGGCACCCAGATCACCGTCTCGTAGCGCGCGCGGGTCAGCAGCACGCGGTAGGTGTTGCGGATGAAGCGCCGCTCCTCCTCGCCCCGCACCACCTGCCAGCGGTCGCCGGCGAAGCGGCGCGCCTGCCAGCCCGCTTCCGTGCGCAGGAAGTCGCCGCCCCAGGCGAGGCCGACCAGGTCCAGCTCCAGCCCCTGGCAGTCGTACTCGGTGGCGTAGGTCTCCAGCGCCTCCGAACTGCGCACGTCCGGCCAGCGGTTGAGGAACCAGTCCGCCACCTCCGGCACCTGCACGCCGAGCCCCTCGGCGCGCAGCCGCTTCGCCCCGGCCGAGGCGACCAGCCCGGCGCGCCGCAGCCCGCGGGCGAGGGCGCGCAGCCCCGCCCGCGCCGCGGCGAGGTCGCGGGTGAGGAGGAAGGGCACGCCGCCCGCCTCCCGCGCGATCGCGCGCGCCGCCGCCGCGTCGCCCCGCAGCACCGCGTCCACCCAGGGGGCGCCCGCGGCGTCGCGGATGCTGCGCACCGGCACGGCGAGGTCGAGGTCGTCGTCGAAGGTCAGCCACGGCGCCGGCCCGTCCGCCAGACGCTGCGTCGGCTCCGTCGCTTCCGCCACGCGCCGGGCCGCCACCGCCCGCCAGCGCGGGTCGGCGGCGATGACGCGGCCCCATTCGGCGAGGCCGGCCTCGCCGGTGTTGATCTCCTGCCCGTTGCCGATCAGCGCCACGATCACCGCCCATCCCGCGCGCCGCCCCATGATCTCCAGCGTGTGCGCCGGCTCGCTCATGGTCAGCCGGCTCGCGCGGCGCTGCGTGTCGCGCGTCGCCTGGCGCGCGTCCCAGGCCCGCTGCGCCTCGTCGAAGACGATGACGCGCTCCTCGGGGACGTGGTCCGGGCGGACGACGTAGTGCTCCAGGAAGCGGTGCACGTTCTGCAGCGCCGTGCGCGTCCGGCCGCGCGCGGCGGAGAGCGCCCTGCCGCCCTCGGGCGCCGCGTCGCGCGCCAGCGCCTCGCGCAGCACCGCCACCAGGGGCACGTTGCCGGTGAGGAAGGCGGCGCCGTGCTCGCGCAGCGCGCCGAACACGACGTTCAGCCCGCAGAGCGTCTTGCCCGCGCCGGGGATGCCGGTGACGAAGACGATGCTCCGCGCCCCCTCCGCCCGCGCGGCGCCGATGGCGCGGGCGATGGCGGCGGCGGTGCGGGTCAGGTTCGGCGCGTCGGCGCGGGCGGCGGCGATCTCCGCCACCGAGTTGCGGCGCCAGAGCAGCGTCGCCGCCTCCAGCACCGTCGGCACGGGGCGGTAGGGCGCGGCCTCCCAGGCGAGGGGATCGAGCGGGCGCGGGGGCGGGCCGATCGCCGCCTGCACCGCCGCGATCAGCGCGCCGAGCCCGGCGCCGTTCGCGCGCAGCACCGGCGCGACGCCGTGCCAGAGCAGCGGCGGGTCGAAGCGCGGCGGGTCCGGCGCCTCGGTCGCCACCAGCACCGGCACCACGGGATGGGCGCGGCTGCCGGCGTGGAAGTCGTGCAGGTCGAGCGCGTAGTCCTCCGCCTGGCGCAGGTCGGCGGCGGCGAAGCCGCGGGCGCCGTGCTTGAACTCCAGCACGAGGATCGCGCGGTCGGTCAGCAGCACCGCGTCCGCGCGCCTCTCCAGGCGCAGCAGGTCGTATTCCAGCAGCACGCGCCAGCCTTCGGGCGCCCCGGCGAGGGCGGCCTGCAGCAGCCGCGCCCCGGCCTCCCAGGCGTTGCGCTGCGCCAGCTCCAGCGTGGCGTGGCGCGCGGCCTGCGCGAAGGCGAGCCGCGCCGCCACGTCCCGCGGCGGCAGGGCCAGCAGTTCCGGCACGGACAGCGAGAGCCACGCCCTCATCTCCGCCGCGTCTCCCCCCTCCGCGGCCAGGTCGCCAGCAGCACGCTCCCCAGCATCAGCGCGAACCCCGCCGCGTGCACGCCCGTGAACGCCTCCCCGAGCAGCGTGACCGCCACCGCCGCCGCCGTCGCCGGCAGGAAGGCGGTGAACACCCCCGCGACGCTCGCCGGCGCCCGCCGCAGCCCCGCATACCACAGCAGCAGGCAGAGCACGCTCGCCGTCAGCGAATGGAACGCCAGCAGGCCGGCGAGGCGCGGCTCCGCCAGCGCCGCCACGGCCTCGACCCCGGGCAGGGCCAGCGGCAGCAGCATCGCCGCGCTCAGCGCCTGCATCCAGAGCGAGGCGGTCACCACCGGCAGCCGCCCGGCGAGGCGCTTGGCCAGCAGCACGTAGACCGCCTCGCCGCACACGCCGGCGAAGACGAGCGCGTTGCCGAGGACCGAGCCCGCCGTCCCCGCCGTCCCGACCCGCGCCAGCGTGATTGCCGCCATGCCGCCGGCGGCGAGCGCCACCGCCGCCCATTGCCGCGGCGACAGCCGCTCGCGCAGCCAGAGCGCCGAGCCGATGCCGACCACCGCCGGCAGCGTCGCCAGCACCAGGCCGCCCTCGAGCGCCGTCGTCAGCCGCAGCCCCGCGAGCAGGCCGACATTGTAGAGCACCGTGCCGAAGGCCGCCTGCAGCGCGAGGTTGCGCAGCGCCGCCCGGTCCGGCCGCACCGGCCCGTCCATCGCCCGCGCCAGCGGCCACAGCACGAGGCAGGCGAGCGCGCAGCGCAGGCAGGCGATCAGCGGGATCGGCAGCGCCTCCGCCAGCAGCTTCGCCACCGCGACGTTGGCGCCGACCAGCGCCATCGCCGCGGCGAGCTGGAGGTAGGCGGGAAGGAGCGGCACGACCTCAGGCGTCGCCGCGCCCGCTCTCCTCCTCGTCCCGCGCGGGGTAGTGCGGCGGCGCCGCGCCGGCGCGGGCGACGATCCTCGGATGCCGGGTCCGGGGCGCCCCTCGGCCGCTCCCGGTCATCGCGGGGCGGCACAGCCACGCGTCGCCGCAGTCGCAGGGGAAGGCCATGCGGTGGCCGATCCTCGGGAACGCCTCGGCGACCGTGGTCTTCCCCGCGCTTCCCGCGTCGCCGTCGCCGCCCTCCCCGTCGGCGAACAGCGCGTATGTCGGCCGCGCCCTCGTCAGCGTGCGCACCGTCCGCCCGCTGGAGAAGCCGAAGGCGTGGTCGCAATCGCAGCCGAAGGCGCGGCTGACGGCCTCGGCCGGCCGGTGGAGCGAGCGGTCGCCGGGAATCGCGATCTCCCGGAAGATCCCCGGATCGTCGGCGAGCGCCACACGAAGACTCTGCGTGCCGGTTCCCGCCATCCCGCTGTCCTCCTCCTGCCCGCGCCCATCAGAGCAGGCGGCGGCGATCCGGGCCAGCCGGTTCCGCTACGCCGCCTCCTCGCCCTCCCTGCGGAAGGGCGAGAGGGTCGCGAGGGCGGCGATCTCCTCCTCCATCGCCGGCCGCTCGCGGGCGAGGAACTCGGCCACGCCGCGCCGCAGCCCCGGATGCGCGATCCAGTGCGCGGACCAGGTCGGCACCGGCAGGTAGCCGCGCTGGATCTTGTGCTCGCCCTGCGCCCCGGCCTCGACGCGCGGGATGCGGTGCGCGATCGCGAACTCGATGGCGCGGTAGTAGCAGAGCTCGAAGTGCAGGAAGGGCAGCTCCACGAGGCTGCCCCAGTTGCGCCCGTAGAGCGCCTCGCGCCCGAGCAGGTTGAGCGCGCCGGCGACCGGCTCGCCGTCCCGCTCGGCCACCATCAGCACCACGGCGTCGCCCAGGCGCTCGCCGAGCATCGGCCAGAACTGCGGCGTCAGGTAGGCGCTGCGGCCCCACTTCCTGTCCGTGGTGCTGCGGTAGAAGCGGTGGAAGGCGGCCCAGTGCCGCGGCGTGATCTCGTGCCCGCGCAGGGTGCGCAGGACGAGGCCGGAAGCCGCCGCTTCGCGCCGCTCGCGCCGGATCGCCTTGCGCTTGCGGCTGGAGAGCGCGCCGAGGAAGTCGTCGAAGCTGGCGTAGCCGGCGTTGTGCCAGTGGAACTGCACGCCGATCCGGCGCAGCCACCCGGCCTCGCCGAGCGCGGTCCACTCGCCCTCCGTGCAGAAGGTCACGTGCACGGAGGAGGTGCCGAGCCCGCGGCAGGCCTGCACCAGCCCCTCGGCCAGGGCGGCGACCGGCACGCCGCAGCCGGGCCGCACCAGCAGCCGGGGCCCGGGGACCGGGCTGAAGGGCACGCAGACCTGGAGTTTCGGATAGTAGCGGCCGCCCGCGCGCTCCAGCGCCTCCGCCCAGGCGTAGTCGAAGACGTATTCGCCGCGGGAATGGCTCTTCGCGTAGCAGGGCGCGCAGGCGACGAGCCGGCCCGTCGCGTCGCGCAGCGCCGCGTGCTGCGGCATCCAGCCGGCGCGCGCGGTGGCCGAGCCGGAGTCCTCGAGCGCGGCGAGGAACGCATGGGAGACGAACGGGTTGTCCCCGCCGGCGCAGGCATCCCACTCGGCGGCGGGGATGTCGGCGATGCGGGGGTGCAGCGAGAGCGACAGGGCGGCGGCGCCGTCGGGCATCGGCCCAGCATGTCGGCCCGGCCGGGCGGCGCGCAAGCGCCCGGCCCCGCCGTCCCGCGCGGCCCTGCTATTCGATCCGCCCCGGCAGCGTCAGCCCGCCCGAGGCCACGTCGAACACCCGCGCCACGCAGAGCAGCGGGGCGTGCAGGTTGGCGTTCACGCGCAGCCCGGCGGTGACGCCGTCGAAGGCGACGCCGCGCGTCTCCGCCGCGACGCTCGCGCGCGGCACCCGCACCTCCACGCTGCGCCCGCCGATGGCCGGCCGATGCCCCGGGCTGTCGAGCAGGATGGGGAGCCCCGGCCAGGTCGGCGGCAGGCGCGGCCGCGTCCCCTCCGGGATGTCGCGCACCTTCAGCGCGCCGGGGCCGCAGGCCTCGTCGGGCACCAGGACGACCCAGTGGCTGTGCCACACGCCGCCGTCGTTGTTCGGATCGCCGTCGCCGTTCTCGTCGTCGCGCGGCGTGTCGTCGAAATCGGGATGCGAGGTGGCGGCGAGGGCGAGGATGCCCTGGCCCGGCTCGAATCCCGCCGCGGCGCTGTCGAGCCGCGTCGGCCAGACATAGGCGAAGACCTCGGCGCCCTGCAGGCGGCCGGTCGGGGTCGGCGCGACGGCGCCGGCGCGGTCGGCGACCCGCATGCGGAAGACGAGGTGGTCGCGCTCGGTGCGGATCTCGGTGCGGACGATGTCGAAGGCGGGCTCGACCCGGGCGCCGCCCGGCCCGCCGGGCGGGCTCTCGATGCGGCCGGCGCCGTGCGCCTGCGCGGCGCCGGCGCCTGCCAGGCAGGCCAGGGCGAGGACGGTGGTGCGGAAGGGGCCGGTCATGGGTCGTGGTCGCTCCTCGCGCGCGCGGCGGATGGGCGGGGCCGCGACGTTCCGCCCTCCGCCGCGAGGCGGGGCGTCGCGCTGCCGTGCGGGGCGCCGCCGGCGTCGAAGCGGCGCCAGGTCTGCCCGGCGAGTTCGGGCGGCGCCGCGGCATGATCGGCGCAGTCCACGCGCAGCGCGGCGTCGCCGAAGGGCGCGCCGACGAGGTCGCAGCGGTGCGGCGCCGCGGGATCGTCGTAGAGGTGCGGGCGGAAGTAGCGGCAGGTGACGCAGACGCGCGCCGGCGCGATCGCGCCGCGGAGCTGGAGCCCGCGGATCATCTTGACCACCAGGCGCAGCAGCGCCGCCTGGTCGGCGGGCGACAGCGCCGCCGCCGCCTCGGCCAGCAGCGCCGGGGCATCGCCGGCGGCGCGCGCGGCCTCCGCCCCCTCCGCCGTGAGGGCGAGGCCGAGGGCGCGGCCGTCGCGCGGATCGGGCCGCTTGGCGACCAGCCCCTTGCGCGCGAGCGCCGAGAGCGCGTCCGAGGCGGTGGCGCGGGTGATGCCGAGCTGCTCCGCCACCTCGCCGGGCCGGAGCCGGGCGGGCTCCGCCGCCCGCGCGGCGAGCAGGCCGAGGATCTGCGCCTGGGTCGCGGTCAGCCCATGCGCCTCGGCCAGGCGCCACTGCCCCGCGCGCAGGGCGACGGAGAGCCGGGCGAGGCCGGCGGCGATCCGGGTGGGCAGCGGCTCCGGGGCGGCGGCGGGCATGGGGCGATTATACGTAGGACTCCTAATCACTCAAGCGCGAAAGGCGGCGCGCGGCGGAGGCCGCGCGCCTCCGCGCCGTCCGCCGGCGCTCAGCCGATCTCGAACATCCCCTCGACCTCGACCGCCGCGTCGAGCGGCAGGGAGGGCACGCCGACCGTCGTGCGGGCGTGCCGCCCCACGGCCTCGCCGAAGATCTCCACCGCCGCGTCCGAGGCGCCGTTCATCACCTGCGCGTGCTGCGTGAATTCCGCCGTGCAGGCGATGAAGCCGCCGAGCCGCACCACGCGGCGCACCCGGTCGAGATCGCCGCCGCAGGCCGCCCTGAGCTGGGCGACGAGGTTGAGGAAGCTGGCCCGCGCCGCCTCGCGCCCCTGTTCGAGCGTGACGCCGGCGCCGAGCTTGCCGGTCGCGACCAGCGCGCCGCCGCGCAGCGGGAGCTGGCCGGAGATCACGACCAGGTTCCCGGTCACGCCGTAGGGCACGTAGTTGGCGATCGGCGCCGCCGCCTCGGGCAGGCTGATGCCGAGCTCGCGCAGGCGGGCCTCGATGCGTCCGGCGGCCATGGGTCGTCCTCCTCCCGTTCGCGGCGACAGGCGGCGAGGAGTGGATCAGCCCCCGACGACGCGCAACCCCCGCGCGGGCCGCCGCCGCCCCGTCCGCGCCGGCGCGGACCGCGCCGGCAGCTCCAGCGGCAGCAGCGGCAGGGTCTGCTGCGCGGCGCTGCCGAGCGCGTCGGGCGCGCAGTCCTCCTCGCTCGGCTGCGGCAGGTCGCGCCGGCCGAGATAGTCCATCGCCAGGCGCCGGAAGATCCAGTCGAGGAAGGAGGTCGCGCGCGGGATGTCCGGGTCGCCCTCCACCGCCCCGGCGGGGCCGAAGCGGGTGTAGGCGTAGGCCTCGACATAGTCGGCGAGCGGCACGCCGCGCGCGAGGCCGAGGCTGACCGACTGCGCCAGCGCGTCCATCAGGCTGCGGAAGGCGGCGCCCTCCTTGGAGAGGGTGACGGCGATCTCCACCAGCCCGCCCTCGGCGTCCTCGGTGGTGCGGAGCGCGACGCGGTGGCCGCCGACGCTGACCCGCCAGGTGACGCCGTTGCGGCGGGTCGCGGCGGCGGCCGGGCGCGGCGCGGCTGGCGGCACGGGCAGCGGCGCCGGCTCGGGCCGCGGCACCGCGACGGGCGCCGGCGGATCGGCGTGCAGGAAGGGTCCGACCGCCTCCTCCATCGCCCGCCGCGCCTCCGGCCCGACCGGGGCGAGCAGCGCCGCCGCGCGGGCGGGGCCGATGCGGCGCGCGGCCAGGGTCGGCCGCTCGGCGAGGGCGCCGGTCGCGGGATCCCGGCCGAGCCGGGTGGCGCCGGCGGCGGGGGCCAGCCCGCCGGTCTCGGCGCCGAGCAGCGCCTCGACCGCGTCCGGCGGCGCCAGCGCGACCAGCGCGGCGTGGCGCCGCCCGGGCGCGGCCGCGGCCGCGTCCAGCGCCGCGCGCGCCGCCTCGGCGAGGCCCGGCACGCCCGGCGTCGCCGCGGGCGGGGCCGGCCAGAACAGCGCCACCGGCTCCAGCGCCCCATGCCGCGCGGCGAGCCGGCCCGACTCGGCCTCCGCCGCGCCCCGGGTGAGCGCGGCGACGGCCGCGGCCGCGTTCCGCCCCTCCGCCGAGTCGTAGGCGAGCCCCAGCCCGGCGAGCAGCCCGGCGAGGTCCGCGAAGCCCAGCCGCAGCCGCCGCGCCTTGCCGCCGGCGAGGAGGTCGAGCGCCCGCACCCCGACCGCGACCGCGCCGGCATAGGCGGCGGCGTCGAAGCCCCCGCCCTCCGCGTCGAGGAAGGCGGGCAGGTTCAGCACGAAGCGCGGCTCGGCCCGCGCGTCGTGCCGCCACACCTCGGCGCCGGGCGCGCCGCGGCGGGCGAGCAGCAGGGCACGCAGCGCCTGGGCGAGGGATTCGGCCTCCGCCGCATCGGCCAGCAGGCCGAGGCGGCGGCCGCGCGCGACGAGGCGCCGGATCCACCCCTCCGCCAGCCCGGGCAGCGAGACCGGACCGCCCCCCTCCGGGGCGAGCGCGGCCAGGGCGGCGGCGGCGGTGCCGTCCTCGTCCTGCCAGGCCGCCGGCAGCGCCACCGGGCGCGGCGGCGCGTCCGGATCGGCGCCCGCGCGCACGCGGCGCAGCGCGACCCCCTCCCACAAGGTTCCGGCGATGCGTCGTGCCATGGGGCGATGCTACGGGGCGAATCGGGGGGCGGGGAAGCCGCATCTCGCGTCCGCCTCGCGGCGGGACCGCAATATCTAGTGGATCCGTCCGGCCCGCCCCCGGCTTTGCGCCGGCGTCGCCGGTGTGCGAATGTCCGCCGCCCTCACGAACACCCGATCGGACCCCGGACGCCCTTCCATGTCCCTCCTGCTGCGCCTGACCTCCGCACTCTCCGGGCGGCGGGTCGGCACCGACCGCTTCGGCAACGCCTACTACGAGTCGCGCCGGCTCCATCCCACCGACCGCCTGCCGCGCCGCTGGGTGGTCTATGCCGGCCGCCCGGAGGCCTCGGCGGTGCCGCCCGAGTGGTGGGGCTGGCTGCACCACACGACCGACGCGCCGCTGCCCGAGACGCCGCTCTATCCCTGGCAGAAGGACCACCGGCCGAACCTGACCGGAACGCCGCAGGCCTACCGCCCCTCGGGCCACGACTATGTCGGCGGCCGCCGCCGGCCGACGAGCGGGGACTACGAGGCCTGGACGCCGGGCCAATGAGGCGCCGGCGGTGAGGAGGCGCAACCTCGCGGAGGTCGCGGCCGGCGCGGTCGTGCTGGCGGTGGCGGCGGCCTTCCTCGCCTATGCCGTGCTGCACTCCGGGCGTGCCGGCCCGGTCTTCGGCGGCGAGACGCAGACCCTGCGCGCGCGCTTCGACCGGATCGACGGCGTCGCCCCGGGGACCGACGTGCGCATCGCCGGCGTCAGGATCGGCAGCGTGGCGGACGCCCGGATCGATCCGCAGACCTTCCTTGCCGTGCTGACGCTGCGGATCGACGCGTCGCTGCGCCTGCCGGACGACACCTCGGCGGAGATCACCACCGAGGGGCTGTTCGGAGGCCGCTACGTCGCGCTGGTGCCGGGCGGATCGGAGCGGATCCTCCGCGACGGCGAGGAGATCACGATCACCCAGTCGGCGGTGAACCTGGAATCCCTGCTCGGCCGCTTCATCTTCTCGGCGACGGAGATGAGCCAGGGCAACCGACAGCAGCCGCAGCAGCCGCAGGAGGGGGGTGGCGCGCCGGCGCCGACGCCTTCGCGATGAGCCGCGACGCCCTGCGTCCTCCCGCCGAGTGGCCCGGCGCCGACGGCGCGCCGATCGCCTGCCGCGAGAAGCTCAAGGTGCTCGAGGAGAACCACCGCGAGGCGGCGCAGGTGCTGCGCGACGCCTTCGAGGACGCGGTGCTGATGGGCGTGGACGAGGCGGCGATGCGGCGCATCCTGACCGACCTCGTCGCCGCCCTGCCCAGCCCGAAGCGGCCCGGCCCGGACCGGCGCGGCTGAATGCGGCGCGGCGGCGGCAGGCGGGGAACGTCCCCGGTGGCGCGCGGGCGCGGCGCGCTCCGCATCACGGCGGCCGCGACGCTCGCCCTGGCGGCGGCGCGGGGGGATGCGGCGGCGCAGGACTGGGTGCCCCGCGCCACCGCGCAGCTCCAGGCGCTCGACAAGGTGACGGCGCGCGTCTCGGTGTTCGAGGCGCGGGTCGGCGAGCCGGCGCGCTTCGACACCCTCACCATCGTCGTCCGCGCCTGCCACGCGCGGCCGCCGGAGGAGGTGCCGGACGCCGCCGCCTGGATGGAGATCGCCGACAGCCGCGCGCCCGCGGGCAGCCCGCCCGCCTTCCGCGGCTGGATGTTCGCCAACGCCCCGGGCGTGCACATGCTGGAGCACCCCGTGTACGACATCCGCGTCCTGGCCTGCCGGTAGGCCGCGGGTGCAGCGGCGGCGCACGGTCCGCACCGCGCAGGGGACGACATGGCGTGACAGGGATGATCCGGCCCTGCCGCATCGCGGCCTCCCCCGGCGGCCGGCCCGCCCGGCCGGGCGGCCCGATCGGGGGCCGGCCGGCCGCGGACCAGCCGGCGGAGGATTCCGGCTTCGCGCCGTTCTCGCCCCGGTGGAGGCGATCCTGGCGGGGCCGGTGCGCGGCCGGGCGCGCGCTCCGCGATCGCCGCGGCTGGAGGGTCGGAGCTGCCGCCGCGTGCGGGCGTTCGGCGGGAGCGGGGCATCCGCTCGATGACCCCGACCGTTCCGGGCGGGGGCATGCCGCCCTTCCCGGAGGAAACGAAGGCGCCGCGCCCGTCCCCGGGGCGAGGCGGGTCCTCGATGTGCCCGGCGGCGCGGGCGCGCGCGGGGCGTCCTCAAGAGCGGCGCTGTCCGGCGCGCTCCTCGGTCCGCCGCCCGGCCCGCAGGGCGAGCCAGACGGAGGCCAGCGGCGTGATCACCGCGGCGGCCACGAGCATCGGGGCCGCGGCCCCGGTCCAGACGAACACCGGCACCAGGACCAGCGCGTCGTCCGGGTCGACAACGACGCCGGGCCGGAGCTGGTATCCGCGCGCCTCGGCGAGCCGGAGCCCGTGGATCTCCCAGAACATCACCCCGACCCCCGCGCCGGCGACCGCGCCGAGCAGCGGGCCGAGCGCGCCGAGCGTGTCCCAGAGCCCGATGCCGATCCCGAACAGCGCGAGCATGTTGCACAGGCAGTCGCCGACGATGTCGTACCAGTGCCCGAAGCGACTCGACCGGCCGGTCTGCCGCGCGAGCTCGCCGTCGGCCCGGTCGAGCAGCATGGACAGCACGAAGACGGCGCCGCCGATCGCCGGCCAGGGGCCGCCGGCGGCGAAGGCCGCCGCCGCCGCGAGGCCCGTGGCGACGCGCAGCGTGGTGAGGTGGTTCGGCGTGACGCGGGTGCGGGCGATGCGCCGAACCGCGGGCCGGACGATGCGATGGATGACGGTGTCCGTGCTCACCTGTGCTGCCTGCGCGCCCCCCCTCGGCGTGGCGGTGTCCGCCCGGCGCGCCGGCGCCCGGGGCCGCTGCCGGTCGGCGCGTGATTAGAACGGCGGTGGCCGCATGAGCAATTCGCCCCGGCGCTGCCCCGCCCGGCCGCCCGCTGGCACCCCGTTCCGCGCGTCCCGGGTCGCGGCGTGAGCGCCGGGATGCCCCTCGCCGGCCGGATCGTCGCGGCGAGCTGCCGCCGGCCGTGGCGCGCGCTGCTGCTCGGCCTGCTCCTCGGGGCGGCGGCGCTGCTCCACATCGGGCGCGACTTCGCCATCACCACCGACACGGCGGAGCTGCTCTCCCCCGACCTCGAGTGGCGGCGGCAGCGGGCCGCGTTCAACGCGGCCTTCCCCCGGCAGGCCGACACCATCGTCGCGGTGATCGACGCCGCGACGCCGGAACTGGCCGACGAGGCGGCCTCCGCGCTGGCGGCCCGGCTGCGGCAGGACGCGCGCCACGTCCGCTCCGTGCGGCTGCCGGAGGGCGGCCCCTTCTTCGAGCGCAACGGCCTGCTCCTGCTGCCGCTCGACGAGGTGCAGGCGGCGACCGAGCGGCTCATCGCGGCCCAGCCCGTCCTCGGGACGCTGGCGGCCGACCCCAGCCTCCGCGGCGTCATGACGAGCCTCTCGACCGCGCTCGAGGGCGTCCGCGGCGGCGAGGCGGCGCTGCGCGACCTCGAGCGCGCCATGACGGCCCTCGCGGAGGCCTTCGAGGCGGCGGCCGAGGGCCGGCCCGCCTTCTTCTCCTGGCGCCGGCTGATCGCCGACGCGCCGGCGGAGGCCGGTGACGCGCGCCGCATCCTGATCGTCCAGCCGGTGCTGGACTACGGGGCGCTCGCGCCGGGCGCGGCGGCGAGCGGGGCAATCCGCGCCGCGGCGCGGGAGCTGGGCCTCGGGCCTGCGCACGGCGTCCGCCTGCGCCTGACCGGCCCGGTGCCGCTGGCGGACGAGGAGTTCGCGACGCTCGTGGACGACGCGGCACTCACCATGGGGGCCATGGTCGCGTCGCTGCTGGTCGTGCTGTGGCTGGCGGTGCGCTCGCTGCGCTATCTCGCGGCGATCCTGCTCACGACGGCGCTCGGCCTGGTCGTCACCACGGGGGTGGGCCTGTTCGCCGTGGGCCGCCTCAACCTGATCTCGGTGGCCTTCATCCCGCTGTTCGTCGGGCTGGGCGTGGACTTCGGGATCCAGCTCGGCGTCCGCTGCCGCGCCGAGCGGCGGGCGCTGCCCCGGATCGAGGACGCGCTGGTGGCGAGCGGCATCGGGCTCGGCCGGCCGCTGACCCTGGCCGCGCTGGCGATCGCCGCGGGGTTCTTCGCCTTCCTGCCGACCCGCTTCACCGGCGTGTCGGAGCTCGGCGCGATCGCGGGCCTCGGCATGCTGATCGCGCTGGCGATGAGCCTGACGGTCCTGCCGGCGCTGCTGACGCTGCTCGATCCGCCGCCGGGCCGGCCGCTCGAGGGCGGCGGCCTCGCCCTGGCGGCGCCGGTCGTGGGGTGGCTGTGCCGGCACCGCCGGGCGGTGCTGCGGGCCGGGGCTGCCCTCGCGGCGGCCTCGATCGCGCTGCTGCCGATGCTGCGCTTCGACTCCGACCCGCTGAACCTGCGCAACCCGGAGGCGGAGTCGATGGCGACGCTCGCCGACCTGATGGCGGACCCCGATCGGACCCCGCACACCATCGACGTGCTAGCCCCCTCGCTCGCCGCGGCCGATGCCCTGGCCGGGCGCCTGGCGGCCCTGCCGGAGGTGTCGCGCGCGGTCACGCTGAGCAGCTTCATCCCCGCGCGGCAGGAGGAGAAGCTCGCCCTCATCGAGGACGCCGCCGCGCTGCTCGCCCTCACCCTCGACCCGGTCGAGGTCCGCGCGCCGCCCTCCGACGCCGAGGCGGCGGAGGCGCTCGCGCGGACCGCGGCGGAGCTGCGGCGCACGGCGGCCGCGGCGGACGCGCCGGGCGCCGCAGCGCGCGCGGCCCGCCGCCTCGCGGACGCGCTCGATCGTTTGGCGGAGGGCGCGCCGGAGCGGCGCCAGCGGGCGGCGCACGCGGTGCGCGACCCGCTCATGACGCTCCTGCGGCAGACGCGCACGGCGCTGGAGGCGGCGCCCGTCACCCGGGAGAGCCTGCCGCCCGAGCTGGTCGCGGACTGGGTCGCGGAGGACGGCCGCGCCCGGGTGCAGGTCTTCCCCCGCGAGGCGGGCGGCGGCGACGCCGCGCTGCGGCGCTTCGCCGCCGCCGTGCAGGCGGTCGCGCCCGCGGCGACCGGCACCCCGATCCTGACGCGCGAGGCCGGCGACACCGTCGTGCTCGCCTTCTTGCAGGCGGCGGCGCTGTCCGCCCTGGCGATCGCGGCCCTGTTGTGGGGGGCGCTCCGGCGCGGCCGCGACGTGGCGCTGGCGATGCTGCCGGTGCTGCTGGCCGGCCTGCTCACCCTCGCCACCTGCGTCGTCATCGGCCAGCCGCTGAACTTCGCTAACGTCATCGCGCTGCCGCTGCTGATCGGCATCGGGGTGGCGTTCAGCATCTACTTCGTGCTGGCCTGGCGCGCCGGGGAGACGGACCTGGTGCAGACCAGCCTGATGCGCGCGGTCGTGTTCAGCGCGCTGACGACCGCCACCGCCTTCGGGGCCCTCTGGCTGTCGAGCCATCCCGGCACGGCGAGCATGGGCAGACTGCTGATGATCGCCCTCGGCTGGGAGCTGGCGATCACGATCCTGTTCCGGCCGGTGCTGCTGGCGCGGCCGCGGGCGTGAGGCCGCCCCCCGGGCGCTGTGTCACCGGCCGGCGGCGGAGCCGCCGCTCGCGATGAACCGTTCGAAGGCGGCGAGCGTCTCCTCGCTCACGTGGTGCTCGATCCCCTCGGCGTCCGCCTCCGCCGCCTCCGGCGGGACGCCGATCGCGCGCAGGAAGGCGACCACGGTCTGGTGCCGCACCCGGACCCGCCGCGCCAGGGCGTGGCCGGCCTCGGTCAGGAACACGCCGCGATAGGGCTTGGCGTGGGCGAGGCCGTCCCGCTTCAGCCGGGCGATGGTCTTGATCGCCGTCGCGTGGGTCACGCCGAGGCGGCGCGCGATGTCGGTCGGCCGCGCCTCGCCCTCCCGCTCGAGCAGGTCGGCGATGATCTCGACGTAGTCCTCGGTCAGCGCGCTGGCGCGCGCCGAGCGCGCCGAGGCGTGGCGGGCCGCCTCGTCCGGCCGTCCCTCGGCCGCTTCGGCCGGTGCGGGGTCGGGGAAACTCAGGGCCTGCGGGTTCATGGCGTGAGGATAATGCGTTCGGGCCTCCGGGCCAATCTGTAGCCTATGCTTCATACTCGGGCTTGTGCGCGAGAATGCAGCCCATTAACTAGAACGGCGCCCGTGGCACATCCGTTCTCCGAGCGGACCGATGACGAGACCGATGCCCTGCCCCTCCGTCCCGGATCCCCGCCTTGGCCGCCGTGCGCTCGCCAGGCGCGCCGTCGGACTGCTCGCCGCCGGCGGTGGCCTCGCCGCCGCGGGCGCGTCGGCGCAGCCGTCGCGGCAGCGGCGCGGCCCCCTCGGCGTGCTGACGACGACCGCGATGATCGGCGACGTGGCGAGGGAGATCGGCGGCGAGCGGATCCGCCTCGAGGTGCTGATGGGGCCCGGCGTGGACCCGCACCTCTACCGGGCGACCCGCGAGGACATGGCGCGGATGCTGCGTGCCGACCTGGTCTTCTACAACGGCCTCGGCCTCGAGGGGAAAATGGCCGACGCCTTCGTCCGCATCGCGCGCAGCGGCAAGCCGGTCTATGCCGTCACCGAGCTGCTGCCCGAGGATCAGCTTCTCGAGCCCGAGGGGCTCGGCGGCGCCTACGACCCGCATGTCTGGATGGACCCGCGCGCCTGGTCGCGCGCCGCGGAGCTGATCGCCGACCGCCTCGCCCACCACGACCCGGCCGGCGCGGCGGACTACCGCCGCGGCCTCGCCGCGCTGCAGGAGCGCATGCGCACGCTCGACGCCTATGCCGAGCGCGCCGTCGCGACCATCCCGGAGGCCCAGCGCGTGCTGGTCACCGCGCACGACGCCTTCGGCTACTTCGGCCGCCGCTACGGCATCGAGGTGCTCGGCATCCAGGGCCTGTCCACCGAGTCCGAGGCGGGGGTGCGCCGCATCCAGGAGCTCGTCGCGCTGCTCGTCGAGCGCCGCGTCCCGGCGGTCTTCGTCGAGACCTCGGTTTCGGACCGCAACGTGCGCGCCCTCGTCGAGGGGGCGGCGGCGCGCGGCCACCGCGTCGTCGTCGGCGGCGAGCTGTTCTCCGACGCGATGGGCGAGCCCGGCACCTACGAGGGCACCTACATCGGCATGATCGACCACAACGTCACGACGATCGTGCGCGCCCTCGGCGGCGAGGCGCCGGAGCGCGGCTTCCAGGGCCGGCTGCGCGCACGGTCATGAACGACGCCGCGCCCGCCGCGATGCGCTCCCCGCCGGGGCCGCCGCAGGTCCCCGCGCTGGCGGTGCGGCACCTCTCGGTCGCCTACCACGAGCAGCCGGTGCTTTGGGACGTGTCCTGGGAGTCGCCGTCCTCGGGCCTCGCCGCGATCGTCGGGCCGAACGGCGCCGGCAAGTCCACGCTGCTCAAGGCCGTGCTCGGCCTGGTGCCGCGCCTGTCCGGCGAGGTGCGAGTCTTCGGCCGGCCGATCGCCGAGGCCCGGCGCCGCGTCGGCTACCTGCCGCAGCGCGCGAGCGTGGACTGGGACTTCCCGGCCACCGCGCTGCAGGTCGCGGCCATGGGGCGCTACCCGAGGGTCGGCTGGTTCCGCCCGCTGCCGCGCGCGGAGCGGGAGCGCGCCCGCGCCGCGCTCGCCGAGGTCGGCATGGCCGACTTCGCCGACCGCCAGATCGGCCAGCTCTCGGGCGGCCAGCAGCAGCGCGTCTTCCTCGCCCGCGCGCTGGCGCTCGAGGCCGACCTCTACCTGATGGACGAGCCCTTCGCCGGCGTGGACGCCGCGACCGAGCGCGCCATCGTCGAGGTGCTGCAGCGCCTGGCGGCGGAGGGGCGGATGGTGATCGCCGTCCACCACGACCTCGCCACCGCGCCGCAGTATTTCGGGCACGTCCTGCTGCTGAACGTGCGCGCCATCGCCGCCGGCCCGATGGCGACGACCTTCACGCCGGAGAACCTCGCGCGCACCTATGGCGGCCGGCTGTCGCTGCTGGAGCAGGCGGTGGCGGCGGCGCGGGCCGGCGGGGCGCGCGTCGCGGGACCCGCGGGCCCATGACCGGCGCGCTGCTCGACGCGCTGCTCTTCGCCGGCGGCTACAACGCGACCGTCGTCGCGCTGGGCTGCGCGGCCTTCGGGCTCGCGGCGGGTTCGCTCGGCTGCTTCGTGCTGCTGCGCGGCCGCGCGCTGATCGCCGACGCGGCGGCGCACGCCACCCTGCCCGGCGTGGCCGGGGCGTTCATCCTGGCCGCCCTCGCCGGGTGGGACGCGCGGTCGCTGCCGCTCCTGCTCGCGGGCGGGGCGATCAGCGCCGGCGCGGCGGTGCTGGCCGTCGGGGCGCTGACGCGGGGCGGGCGCATCCGCGACGACGCGGCGATGGCGCTGGTGCTCTCGATCGGCTTCGGCCTCGGCGTGGTGCTGGTCTCGGTGGTGCAGTCGCTGCCCGTGGGCGGGCAGGCCGGGCTGAAGTCGTTCATCCTCGGCCAGGCGGCGGGGATGAGCGCGTTCGACGCGCGGCTGATCGGCGGCCTCGCCGTGCTGTCGCTGCTGCTGGTGGCGCTGCTGTTCCGGCCGCTCGCGGCGCTCTGCTTCGACCGCGACTTCGCCGCCTCGGTCGGGCTGCCGGTGCGCGCCCTGGACCTCGCGCTGCTCGGCCTGATGCTCGCCGTCACCGTCGCCGGGCTGCGCGCGGTCGGGCTGATCCTGGTGGTCGGGCTGATGGTGATCCCGGCGGTGACGGCGCGCCTCGTCACCGAACGGCTCGGCGTGATGGTCGCCCTGGCGGGCGTGCTCGGCGCCGCCGCCGCGTGGCTCGGCGCCGGGCTCTCGGCGGCGGCGCCGAACCTGCCGACCGGCGCGACCATCGTGCTGGTGGCCTGCGCGATGTTCGTCCTGGCGCTGGTCGTCGCGCCGCGGCGCGGCGTGCTGGCCTTCGCATGGCGCCAGTTGCGGCTGTCCCTGGTGGTGGCGCGCGACCACGCGCTGCGCGCCGCCTTCGAGGCGGCCGAGCGGCAGCCGGCGGCCGGCGCCATCGGCTGGCCCGATCTCGGCCGCGGCGCCGGCTGGTCGGCCTGGCAGCGCGCCGTCCTGCCGCGGTGGCTGCGCTGGGCCGGGCTGGTCGCCGAGCGCCCGGAGGGCGGCGTGGCACTGACGCCGGCCGGCCTCGCCATGGCGCGCGAGCTGACGCGGCGGCACCGGCTCTGGGAGCACTACATGCAGTCCGCCGGTGGGCTGCCGCCCGAGGCGGCGCACCGCGCCGCCGACCAGGTGGAGCACACCCTGCCGCCCGAGGTCGCCATGGAGGCCGAGGCCTGGCTCCGCCGCCACGATCCGGCCCGGCTCCCGCCGGCGGGCGGCCTGATCCGACCGGGGGAGCCGGAGACGGAGCGCGGACCGCGATGACCGAGTTCCTGCAGCTCGACCTCGCCCCCCTGCTCGCGGCGACCCTCGCCTGCCTGGTGTGCGGCCTGATCGGCAACCTGCTGCTGCTGACGCGGCAGAGCCTGCTCGGCGACGCCATCAGCCACGCCGTGCTGCCCGGCATCGTCGTCGGCTTCTGGATCAGCGGCACGCGCGCGGCGCCGCCCCTGGTGGCCGGAGCGATGGCGGCCGCGATCGTGGCGGCGCTGCTGATCGCGCTGGTGCGGCGCCTGACGCGCCTCGAGCCCGGGGCGGTGATGGGCCTGGTGTTCTCGGGGATGTTCGCCCTCGGCATCGTGCTGATCGAGGTCACGGGCGCGCACGCCGTGGACCTCGATGTGGACTGCGTGCTGTACGGCCAGCTCGAGGCGCTGATCTGGCCGGCGGCGCAGGGGGCCGGCTCGCTGCTCGACCCCGCGGCGCTGGCGGAGTTCCCGGCCGAGGTGAAGACCCTGGCGGTGGTGCTGGCGCTGACCGTCGCGCTGCTCGCGCTCCTCTGGAAGGAGCTGCGGCTCGCGGCCTTCGATCCGGACTTCGCCCGGTCCATCGGCTTCGCGCCGCGGCCGCTGTCGCTGCTGGTGCTGGTGCTCGTCTCGGTCGCCTGCGTGGCGGCCTTCTGGGCGGTCGGCTCGATCCTGGTGATCGCCGCCCTGGTCGCGCCGGCGGCGATCGCGCGCGCGCTGACCGACAGCTACGCGCGGCAGTTCGCGCTGTCCGCCGCGGCGGCGGCGGTGATGGGCGCCGGCGGCTACTGGGTCGCGGCGCTGGCGCCGGAGGCGCTCGGGCTCGGCCACGGGCTGAACGCGGCCGGGATGATGGCCGTGGTGGCGGGCGTCATGCTCGCCGGCGCCGTCGTGTTCGGCCCGTTCGGGCCGGTGCGGCCGGGCGGACAACGGCGGCGGCGCGCGGCCGCGGCGCCCGTGCCGCGCCTGCCTGCCGCGGCCGGGTAGGGCGATCGCGGACGGCCGGAAACGGCCGGGCGCGCGAACCGGCGCGGCGAACAACGAGCGGGAGCCGGCGCGGCGGGCACGGCCGGTCGGAAACGGCTCTGGCGGCGCCGGGCGCGCGGGGGCGACGGATCGGCGGCCGGGGGCGCCGCGCGGCCCGCGCAGCCCTCCGCCCGGGGCCCCGGCGGGGCACCGCCGGTCCGGCGGGCGAACGGGAACCGCGCAGCGTCCGCAGGGTTCCGGTCCGGTCCGGCCCCACGCCCGGATGCCGCCGCGCCGGGGCGCAGCCGCGAGCCGAGAGGAAGGAAGCGAGGATGACCGCGTCCGGGCGCCCGGAGGTGACGGGCTTCTTCCACGGGGAGACCAACAGCGTTGCCCATGTCTGCGCCGACCAGGACACGCGGCGCTCCGCGCTGATCGGCCCGGCGCTCGACTTCGACCGCAACGCCCGCGCCACCCACACCGACTTCGCCGACCGGATGCTCCGCTTCGTGCGGGAGCGGGGGCGCGAGGTCGAGTGGATCCTCGACACGCACCCGCACGCCGGTCACTTGTCGGCCGCGCCCGACCTCAAGGAGCGGCTTGGCGGCCCGCCGATCGCGATCGGCGCCCGCGTGGTCGCGGTGCAGCGGATCTGGAAGGGGACCTACAACCAACCGGCCCGACTTCCCCGCCGACGGCTCGCAGTGGACCGCCTGTTCGAGGACGGCGAGCGCTTCCGCATAGGCGGCATCGAGGCGGAGGTGATGTTCACGCCCGGCCACACCGCGGCCTCCATCGCCTACCGGATCGGCGACGCCGCCTTCGTGCACGACACGCTGTTCATGCCGGACTCGGGGACCGCCCGCGCGGACTTCCGGCGGCGACGCGCACGCCCTGTGGCGTTCGACCCGCCGGCTGCTCGCGCTGCCGCCCGCGACGCGCATCTTCGCCGGGCACGACTACATGCCGGGCGGGCACCATGGTGGGAATCGACCGTGGCGGAGCAGCGCGCCCGGAACATCCACGTCCGCGACGGCATCACCGAAGAGGAATTCGTGCGGATGCGCGAGGCGCGCGACACCGACCTCCCCCTGCCGGCGCTGATGCTGGACGCATGCGCGGCGGCGGGCGGCCCGATCCGGAAGCGAACGGCACGTCCTGCCTGAGGATCCCCCTCAACCGTTTCCCGCCGCGCAAGGCCCGGCGATGAGGGGCGCGGGCCCTCCGTCCGTGCGGCACAACGTCGGCGGGGCGGATCGGGCGATCCGCGCGGTCCCCGGCGCCCTGTCCGGCCAGGCGGGCAGTGCCTTCGTCGCCTCCTCGCCGGCTGCTGGCGGCTGCGCGCCGCGCTCGGGCCCGACCCGCGCGGGGACCAGCCGGCGGTGCAGGCGGCCATGCGACGGGACGGAGGCGCGCCACGCGACACCTCGCGGCACCCATGCCATGCTGGCCGCTGCGGCGGACCACCGGGCCGGCCGCGTGCTGCGCCGCGGCGCGGGACCGCTGGCGGCGGCCGGCGGGCGCTTGACCTTCCCATGATGGGAAGCCTCATCTCCCCCGTCGCGCGATCCACCCCACGGAACAGACCCGAGATGGCCCCCGACACGAACCTCGCCGCCCGGCCCCCCCGGACTCCCTCGCAGGGGCCCGGCGCGACGCTGTCGCTGCCGATCGCGGGCATGACCTGCGCCTCCTGCGTCCGCCGCATCGAGAAGGCGCTGGCCGCCGTGCCCGGCGTGGCGCAGGCGAGCGTCAACCTCGCCACCGAGCGCGCGGTGCTGCGCTTCGACGGCCCGCCCGACCTCGCGGCGGTGCTCGGCGCCATCGCCCGCGCGGGCTACGCCGTGCCGGAGGAGACGACGGAACTCTCGGTCGAGGGCATGACCTGCGCCTCCTGCGTCGGCCGGGTCGAGCGCGCGCTGCGGGCCGTGCCCGGGGTGCTCGACGCCTCGGTGAACCTGGCCACCGAGCGCGCCGTGGTGCGGCACCTCGGCGGCGGCGCGGTGGAGGTCGCGGCGCTGCAGGCGGCGGTGCGCCGCGCCGGCTACGAGGCCCGGCCGATCGCCGTCGAGGCCGCCGAGGCCCGCGCGGACCGCGAGCGGGAGGGGCGCGAGCGGGAGCTCCGCGCGCTGCGGCGCGCGATGCTGTTCGCCGTCCTGCTGACGCTGCCGCTCGCCGTCCTCGAGATGGGCGGGCACCTGGTGCCGGCGGTGCACCACTGGGTGGAGGCGACGATCGGGACCCGCGCCTCCTGGTACCTGCAGTTCGCGCTCGCCACCCTGGTGCTGTTCGGCCCCGGGCTGCGCTTCCAGCGCACCGGCTGGCCGAACCTGCTGCGCGGCGCGCCCGACATGAACTCGCTGGTGGCGATCGGCACCGGCGCCGCCTGGGCCTACTCGACGGTCGCCACCTTCGCGCCCGCGCTGCTGCCGGCGGACGCGCGCAACGTCTACTTCGAGGCCGCGGCGGTGATCGTCGCGCTGATCCTGCTCGGCCGCTACCTGGAGGCGCGCAGCAAGGGCCGCACCTCGGAGGCGATCCGGCGCCTGATGGGCCTGCAGGCCAGGACCGCGCATGTCGAGCGCGACGGCGCGGCGGTGGAGGTCCCGGTCGCGGAGGTGCGCGTCGGCGACGTCGTCCTCGTCCGCCCCGGCGAGCGGGTGCCGGTGGACGGCGAGGTGATCGAAGGCGCCTCCTTCGTGGACGAGAGCATGGTCACCGGCGAGCCGGTGCCGGTGCGCAAGGAGGCCGGGGCCCGGGTCGTCGGCGGCACGGTGAACAAGACCGGCGCCTTCCGCTTCCGCGCCACCGCCGTCGGCGCCGACACGGTGCTGGCGCAGATCGTGCGCATGGTGGAGCGGGCGCAGGGCGCGAAGCTGCCGATCCAGGCGCTGGTGGACCGGGTGACGATGTGGTTCGTGCCCGCGGTCATCGCCGCCGCCGTCCTCACCTTCGGCGTCTGGCTCGCCTTCGGCCCGCCCCCGGCGCTGACCTTCGCGCTGGTCAACGCGGTCGCGGTGCTGATCATCGCCTGCCCCTGCGCGATGGGCCTCGCCACGCCGACCTCGATCATGGTCGCGACCGGCCGCGCGGCCGAGATCGGCGTGCTGTTCCGCAACGGCGAGGCGCTGCAGACGCTGCGCGAGGCCCGCCTGGTCGCGGTGGACAAGACCGGCACCCTGACCAGGGGCCGGCCCGAGCTGACCGACCTCGTCCCCGCCCCGGGCTTCGACGAGGCCGAGGTGCTGGCCCTGATCGCCGCCGTCGAGGCGCGGTCCGAGCACCCGGTGGGCGAGGCGATCGTCGAGGCGGCGCGCCGCCGCGGCCTGCCGGTGGCGGACGCCGAGGGGTTCGAGGCGATCCCGGGCTACGGCGTGGCCGCCACCGTCAACGGCCGCCGCGTCGCGGTCGGGGCCGACCGCCACATGGCCCGGCTCGGCCTCGACGTCGCTGCCTTCGCCGGGGCCGCGGCGCGGCTCGCCGACGAGGGCAGGACGCCGCTCTACGCCGCGGTGGACGGCAGGCTCGCCGCGGCGGTCGCGGTCGCCGACCCGATCAAGGAGACGACGCCGGCGGCGATCGAGGCCCTGCACCGGCTCGGCCTCCCGGTCGCGATGGTCACGGGCGACAACCGCCGCACGGCGGAGGCGATCGCGCGGCGCCTCGGCATTGACGAGGTCGCGGCGGAGGTGCTGCCGGACGGCAAGGTGGCGGTGGTCGAGCGGCTGAGGCAGGGCGGCCGGCGCACGGTCGCCTTCGTCGGCGACGGCATCAACGACGCGCCGGCGCTCGCGGCGGCGGATGTGGGCCTCGCGGTCGGCACCGGAACCGACATCGCGATCGAGAGCGCCGACGTGGTGCTGATGTCGGGCGACCTGCGCGGGGTGCCGAACGCGATCGCGCTGAGCCGGGCGACGATCCGCAACATCCGGCAGAACCTGTTCTGGGCCTTCGCCTACAACGTGGCGCTGATCCCGGTGGCCGCCGGGGCGCTCTGGCCCGCCTTCGGCGTGCTGCTCTCGCCGATCCTCGCCGCGGCGGCGATGGGGCTGTCGAGCGTGTTCGTGGTCAGCAACGCGCTGCGGCTGCGCGGCTTCCGCCCGCCCGTGCCGGCGGGCGGCGGCGACGGCGCGGCGGCGGAGGCGGCCGCGCCCGGCGCCGTCCGCCCGGCGGCGGCCTGAGCCGCGACGGGGCCCGCGCCATGACCGCCGCCGTCGAGATCTACACCGCCCCCGCCTGCCCGGACTGCCGCGCGCTGAAGGCGTGGCTCGACCGCGAGGGCGTGCGCTATGTCGAGCACGACCTGACCGACCCCGCGGTGGCGGAGGAGGCGAAGCGGCGCACGGGCGTGCGCGTCGCGCCGGTCACGCTGATCGGGGACCGCGTGTTCCACGGCACCTTCCCGGAGCAGCGCCCCGGCATCGCCGCGGCGCTCGGCCTCGCCGCGCGCAGGGGGGCGGGCGAGGCCGGCTGAGCCTCGGGGCCGCGGCGCGCGCGGCCGCGCCGCTTGGCGGCCGGCGCGGGCGGCGGGCCGCATGCGCGGCCCGGCAGCGGTCGGCCACCGATGCCGCCGGCATCACGCCGCCCGGCCGGTCCCGCCCGCCGGCACGAGCCGCCGCGCGCGCTCCAGCAGCTTCGCGTTGACCGCGACGATGATCGTGCTGAGCGACATCAGCGCCGCCCCGACCGCGGGCGAGAGCACCAGGCCCCAGCCGTGCCCGATGCCGGCGGCGAGCGGCCGCCAGCACGCGGTCGCCGGGACGGAGCGCCGCGACCGGCACCTCCTCAGTCCCGCCGCCGGGCGTGATGCGGATGGCCGCGGCCGGCAGCAGCCTGACCAGCGCCTCCAGCGCGCCCGAGGCGCCCATCACCGGGCGCATCTCGATCCAATGGCCGAGCAGCATGACCGCGATCAGCGTCGCCAGCTCCCAGAAGAGGGGCTCGCCGCCGAGGCCGAGGACGACCGCGCTCGAATAGAGGTAGGCGACCGAGGTCGCGAGCGCGACCAGCGTCATCATCCCCGGTCGGCCGCTCCGCACCTCTGCGGCCATGCCGGCGAGGAAGGGCCAGCCGCCGTAGAGGAACGCGACCGAGGCGAGGAGGAAGAGGACGTGGTCCGATCCGGGGAACTCCAGCGCCTCGCGCAGGCCGAGGGCGTGCTGGATCATCGGCGACAGCGCCAGGATCGGGACCGTCAGCGCGAGCGACACCCGGAAGCGGCGGCGGCGGCTGGGTGCCCCTCCGCGCGCCGCGCCGTCCCGTGGTGCGGGTGGGAGGCCACGCCGCGTGCGCTACCCGTCCGCGCCGGCGGCGCGGCCGGCGAGCAGCGCCGGCCGGCGCGCATCCGGCGCCTCTCGGCGGATCTCGCCGCGGGCGGCGCGCTCTTCCGGCGCCTCGGGGGCGACCCCGCGGCGCGACGCGGCCGCCCTGCCCGCGATCCGGCGGACCAGCGGCACGGCGAGGCCGATCATGATGCCCCAGAACAGCACCGTCGCGCTGGCATGCGGCACGGGCATGAGGCCGCCCACGACCACGTGCGCCCAGCCGCCGATTCCCTGCCACATGGCGAGGCGCTCGTCGTGGAACAGCGCCGCCGCGGGGACAAGCGCCGACGGCGCCACGGCGCCGATCGCGATTCCCGACATCCTGTGCTTCCCGGATCCCATGCCGCCCTGCGGCGACCACTGCGACCGGCCGGCGATCTCCCCACCGCGCATCGCCGGACGCCCGGCCTGCCCGCCCGCCCCGCCGCCGGACGCCTCCCGGAACGGGCGGCGTTCGTGGTGCGGTTCCGGTCCGGTCGCCTCGCCGAGCATGCGGGGCCTCCTGTTCCGGCGACGCCGTCGCACCGGGCGGAACGCCCGACGCTACCGCGCCGAAGGGTCGGCGCGACGGCACCGCCGTGGCCATGCCCCCGGTTCCGGCCATGCCGCCTCGCCGGGGAGCCATCGCGATGCCGCAGCCCATCGCGGGCCGCGCCCTCCTCAGCACGGGCGGCGTCGCCGCGCACATCACGAAACGCGGCGCGGGGACGGCTCGCCGTCGCGTCGCGCGCCGCGGATCGGCGACGCCTACCGCCCCGCGGCCGCGGCGGTTCCCTCCTCGCCGCGCAGCTCCTCGAAGCGCGCCGCGAGCGCCAGCAGGTCCATCGCCCGTTGCGCCGGCGGGCCGCGCAGCTGCGACGGCGCGATCCGCTTCAGCGCCTGCGTCGCGAGGTCGCGGCGGCCGATCCGCGCCGCGGCCTCGGCCAGCGCCGGGCCGCCCGTGCCCGCCTCGAGCGCGGCGGCGATCCACGCGGTCGCCGGCCCGGCCTCGCCGCGCGCGGCGTGGAACTCGGCCAGCGCGGCGGCGGTGCGGCCGCGCTGGTCGGGGGCGACCAGGTCCGGCAGGCGCCCCGGAGGGGTGGGCTCCGCCGTCCCGGCGGCGAGCGCGGCCTTGTGGAGCTCGATCCACCCGTTCGCCCGATGCTGGGCGGCGGTTTCCCTCAGCAGGCGCAGCGCGGCCTCCTGCCGGCCGCAGCGGTGCAGCTCCACGGCGATGCGTGCGCGCAGCGCATCGCCGATCGCCGGCAGTCGCTCCTGCGCGCTGCCGAGCTGCGGCAGGACGCGCAGCCCGAAGAGGCGCGTCGCCGGCGCGGACGGCGCGCCGTCCGGGGCGGACCCGCCCGCCGCGCCGCCGGCGGACGGCCCGCGCGCGGGCGCCGGCGCTGCCGCCGCCTCGAGCGCCGCCGCGGCGAGCCGGCACGCCGGCTCGCCATGCCCGATGTCGTTGAACGCGCCCGCCGCCTCGATCAGGTGCAGCGGCCGGGGTGTCGCGTCGGGCGGCTCGGTCACCGCGGCCTGCACCGCCTCCGCCGCGTCCCGCGCCCCCTGCGGGTCGCCCAGCGGGCCGTGCCGCAGGCGGGCGACGCCGCGCAGCACGCGCAGGCGCTCGAGCACGGGGAGCCGCCCGCCCATCGCCGCCTCGACCGCGAGGTCGGCGAGTTCCGCAGCCCGCTCCCGCCGCCCCTCCTCCGCGGCGTGCCACGCCACCGCGAGCAGCCCCGCCGCGCGCTGGTCCGGGCGCCGCAGGTCGAGCGCCGTCGCCTCCGCCTCCCCGGTCTCGCCCAGGGCGAGGAGCGCCCGCACGCGTCCCGGATGGGCGGTGCCCGGGGCGGCGAGGGCGGCGCGGCGCAGCGCCGCGCGCGCGGCTCCGGGGTCGCCCGCGCAGGCGTGCGCCTCCGCCAGCGCCTCCCAGTCGGATGGCTGGCGCCGTGCCGGGCGGGCCTCGATGGCCGCCGGCCAGCGCGCGAGGAGGGCGGCGAAGGTCGCGTTCAGGCGGCGCGCCGCCGGGGCGCCGTCGCCGGCGGGGCCGCCGGGATCCCCCGGCATGGCGGCGGCCCCGCGCAGGCCGCGGGCATGGTCGCGGCAGAGCAGCCCGGCCAGCTCGGCGAGGGCCTCGGCGCGCCGCGCCGGCCCGTCCAGGCCGCGGCGCGGCCGCTCGGCAAGCTCGTCGAGCGCGCCGAGATCGGCGGGGTGCGCCGGATCGTGGCGCGCCGCCCAGAGCAGTTCGGCGACCAGGATCCGATCGGCCGCCTCTTCGCGCCGTGCCCCGTCGCGGCCTGCCGCCCCCTCGCCCCGCAGACGCTGGCGGATCGCCTCGGCGGCATCGAGCCGGCCGGCGCGCGCCAGCGCGCCCGCCAGGGCCGGCAGCAGCCGGTCCTCGTCGCTCGCGGAGAGGCTCGCCGCGACGGCAAGCTCGACCAGACAGGCGGGGTCGGGGGCGGCCAGGCAGACGGCTTCCGGCCGGCCGGAAGGCGGCGTCGCCGCCAGGCCGCCCCGCACGGTGCGCGGCGGGCCGTCCTGCGGCGCCAGCACCAGCGCGAGCGGGGTCGCGACCAGGGCGAGGAGGAGGGCGACGTAGCGCACGGCGGGCGCCAGCATGCCACCGGCCGCGTCGGGCGGCGAGCGTCGCGGCCGGAAGGCGGCGTGCGCCGCCCGGCCGGTCCCGCGCGATGCCGCCGAGGCCTGCCGCCCCCGCCGGGGGCAGGGTCGCCCGGCGGCGGTCCGTTGCGCAGCGGCGCGGCCAGGTGGTCGCGACGGGTGCCGCGGCCGCGCCCGCCGCCGCCCCGGATCCCGCGGAATCCCGCAGCACCCGGCCTCAGGCGAACAGGAAGCCGAGGCGGTCGCCCTCCAGCACGGCGCAGGTCAGCGGCCCGCCGGACCAGGCGGCGGTGTCGAGGTTGATGCGGTTGTCGCGCACCTCCGGCGCGCCGCGCGCGGTGTGGCCGTGCACCACGACGACGCCGTGATCCGCCTCGGACTGCAGGAAGTCGTGGCGGATGCCGAGGAGGTCGTCCTCGCTCTGCGCCTCGAGCGGGATGCCGGGGCGCAGGCCGGCATGGACGAAGAGGTAGCCGCCCTCGCGGTGATGCAGCGCGAGGCCGCGGTCCAGGAACGCGCGGTGCGCGGGCGGCAGGGCCGCGGCCCAGGACTCGCCCGGCGCCTCGGGATCGAGGGCGTAGCTCGCCAGCGTCTCGCGCCCGCCGCACCACAGCCAGTCGGCGCGCGCGCCGCGGTCGCCCGCCAGCGCCTGGCGCATCATCCGCTCGTGGTTGCCGAGCAGGTTGACGGCGCGGACGCCCGGGATCGGATCGCGCAGCAGCAGGCGGATCACGCCGGCGCTGTCCTCGCCCTTGTCCACGTAGTCGCCGATGTGCAGCAGCAGCGGCGCGGCGACGGGGCGGCGCGCGAGGTCGGCGGCGATCATCGCGTGCAGCCGGGCCAGCCGCGCGGCGCAGCCGTGCACGTCGCCCACCGCGTAGACGCGCCGGCCGCGCGGCAGCGTCGCCGGCGCCTCGGTGAAGCGGATGGACGGGGCGGCCATCTCACTCGTCGCCGAGGAAGGTGGCGAATTCGCGCGCCGGCGCCCGCTCCGTGACCAGCGCGTTCTCCGGCGCGTCGGGATCGGCGTAGCCGAGCGACATCCCGCACACCACGGCTTCCGCGTCGGGGATCGGCAGATGCCTGCGGATCGTCCGGTGGCGCCGCGCGAAGGCGGCCTGCGGGCAGGTGTCGAGCCCGTGCGCGCGCGCCGCGACCATGACGTTCTGCAGGAACATGCCGTAGTCGAGCCAGGAGCCGATGGCGAGGCGCCGGTCAATGGTGAAGACGATGCCGACCGGGGCGCCGAAGAACTCGAAATTGCGCGCGTGCTGGCGGCGCATGCGCTCGGTCTCGCCCCGCCTGATGCCGAGCAGGCCGTAGAGGTCCCAGCCGACCTTGCGCCGGCGGGAGAGGTAGGGCTCGAAGAACTCGTGCGGGTAGTAGCGGTATTCCGCTTCCTCCGGCGCGCCCGCCATGTGCTCGGCGACCAGCGCCTCGGACAGGCGCCGCTTCGGCTCGCCGGTCAGCACGTAGGCGCGCCAGGGCTGCATGTTGGTGCCGGAGGGCGCGCGCGCGGCGACGTCGAGCAGGTGTTCGACCAGCGCGCGCGGCACCGGCGTCGGGAGGAAGGCGCGGATCGAACGGCGCGAGGTGATCGCCGCCTCCACCGCGGCGACCGCCTCGCCCCGCGGGGCGGGCGCCGTCGCGGGCAGGTCGGGCGCCATCAGAAGCCCCGCGCCTCGGCGAAGCGCACCAGGCCGCCGCGCGGCGGGCCCAGCACCTCGTCCTCGCGCATCACCACCTGCCCGCGGATGATCGTCATCACCGGCCAGCCCGTGCATTCCTGCCCGGCGAAGGGCGTCCAGCCGCAGGGCGAGACGATCCAGCTCTCCTCGATCACGCGCCTCTTCCCGAGGTCCACGACGGTGAAGTCGGCGTCGTAGCCGGCGGCGAGGCGGCCCTTGCCGACCACGCCGTAGACCCGCGCCGGGCCGGCGCACATCAGGTCCGCCAGCCGCGTCAGCGAGAGCCGGCCGGCGTTCACGTGGTCGAGCATCAGCGGCACCAGCGTCTGCACGCCGGTCAGCCCCGCCGCGGTGTCGGGCCAGGGCCGCTCCTTCGCCGCGCGGCTGTGCGGCGCGTGGTCGGAGCCGACGCAGTCCACCGTGCCGTCGCGCACCGCCGCCCAGGCGGCCTCCCTGTGGCGCGCGTCGCGGATCGGCGGGTTCATCACCGCGTAGCCGCCGAGGCGGTCGTAGGCCTCGTCGGTCTGGCTGAGGTGGTTGACCAGAACCTCGACGGTGGCGATGTCGCGGAAGTCCTTCAGGTACTCGAGCTCCTCCGCCGTGCTGACGTGCAGGATGTGCGCGGGGCGCCCGGTCCTGCGCGCCAGCGCCATCAGCCGGCGGGTGCCGAGGAAGGCGGTCTCGACGTCGCGCCACTCCATGTGGTTGCGGTGCGGCATGCCGGGGGTGAACAGCTTGCGCCGCGCCTGCAGCCGGTACTCGTCCTCGGAGTGGTAGCAGACGCGCCGCCTTCCGGCGCGCATCACGCGCTCCAGGCTCTCGTCGTCCTCGACCAGCAGGTCGCCGGTGGAGGAACCGGCGAAGACCTTGATCGCGCAGACGTTGGGCTGGAGCTCCAGCTCCGCCAGCGCGTTGATGTTGGTCTTGGTGGCGCCGACGTAGAGGCCGACGTCGCACCAGGCGCGGCCCTGGACGTATGCGCGCTTCCAGTCGAGGCGCTCGCGCCGGTCGATCAGCGGCGTGGTGTTCGGCATGTCGAACACCGCGGCGAGGCCGCCGAGCACCGCCGCGCGGGTGCCGTCCGAGACGTTCTCCACCTTCGGGTCGCCGGGGTCGCGCAGGTGGACGTGCGGGTCTATCAGGCCGGGCAGGACGTGCAGGCCGCGGCAGTCGAGCACCTCGGCCGCCGCGGCGGTGCGCAGGTCGCCGAGCGCGGCGATGCGGCCGTCGCGCACGCCGACATCCGCCGCCTCGATCCCCCAGGGCAGCACGCACTGCCCGCCGCGCAGCACAAGGTCGTAGGAGGCCATGCGCCCCTCTCCTCCGGTCGTCCGTCGTCCGGTCCCTGTTTGGCACCGCGGCGCGCCGGCCGGTAGCCCCCGCCCGGCTCAACCCGGCAGTCTGAGGTCGTAGGTGATCCACATCGTGCGGGTGGCGAGCCGGTCGTAGACGCCCCGGCCGCGGTAGTTGTCGTCCGCGGTGATCCAGCGGATCACGGACCAGCCGCGCTGGCGGCCGATCTCCGCCACGGCCCCGATCAGCGCGTCGGCGACGCGCCGGCCGCGGTATTCCGGGTCCACGAAGAGGTCGTCGAGGAAGCCGCCGGTGGTGGCGCTGAGCGGACGGGCGAAGGGGCGGTAGTGCGCGAGGCCGACGGCGCGGCCCTCCGCCGTCTCGGCGACCAGCGCCTCCACCTCGTGCGCCGGGTCGTGGATCCAGGACCAGACGCGCGCGCGCATCTCCGGCGTCTGCGTCACCTTGTAGAAGCCGGCGTAGCCCGCGTAGAGCCGCTCCCAGTCGGCGCGGTGGCGGTGCTCGAGGGGGCGGATGGCGATGCCTTCGGGCATGGGCGCGGTCCTTCCGTTCAGCGCGGCGCCTCGCCGCCTTCGGGGCCGCGGAGGATCACCCGGGCGGCGAGGTCGGGAAAGTCCCCGAAGCGGTGCCCCGCGCCGGCGGGGGCGAAGAGCAGGTCGCCGGGGCCGGAGACGCCGACAGGGACCGCGTCGCGGCCGTGCGGCCCCTGCGGGTGGCGGCCGCGCGGGGCGTACCGGCGCGCCTCGAGCGCGCCGCGGCCGAGGAGGCGCGCGCCGCACCGGCCCGGCCCCGGCGGCGCGAGCGCGGCGGCGGCGAAGGCGAAGCGGGGATCGGCGGCGGCCTCGGGCACGGCGTCCTGCTGCGCGAAACGCCCGGCAGGCTATGCGGCCGGCCGGCGCCCCGGCAATGGCGGGCCGGCAGGCCGCAGGCGCGACGCCGCGTCGCGGGAAGGCGGCAGGCCATGCCGACCGATCCCGGCGCCTCCGCCGCTGCGCCTAGAACGACACCCGCCCCGCGGCGGCCAGCGCGAGCAGGATCGAGGCGACACGCGTCGAAGGCTGCACCGCGCCCTCGCGCAGCCCGCGGAGCAGCGACGGGATCGGCAGCAGCGCCACGCCGATCTCCTCGTCGGGCTCGGGCGACTGCGGCCCTTCCGGCCGGGCGCCGAGGGCGAGGACGGTGGGCACGCGGTTCTCGTGCCGCGCGGGGTTCGGTCGCAGCGCGACCTCCGGGCGGAACTCGGCCGCGCCGTAGCCGGTCTCCTCCCGCAGCTCGTGCCGCGCGGCGTCCAGGGAGAGGCGTCCGCGGCGTCCACCAGGCCGCCGGGGAGCTCGAGATGCGCCTCCCGCGCGGCGGGGCGGTACTGGCGGACCGTCACGACATGGCCGTCGGGCGTGACCGCGACGACAGGGACCCAATCGGGCCCCGCCAGCACCTAGTACGGATCGAGCACCACGCCGGATGGGGTGACGCGGGTGACGGCGCGATCCGACGGTCGCGGAGGGCGACGTGGCTGGCGGCGACGCGCCAGGGCCGCGCCGCCGGGCCGCCGTCGCTCACTCCGCCGCCGCGAGCTGCAGCCGGTGCGCGTATTCCTCGAGCGGCGCGCAGGTGCAGACCAGGTGGCGGTCGCCGTAGGCGTTGTCCACGCGCTTGACCGGCGGCCAGTACTTGTGGCCGCGCACGAAGGGCAGCGGGAAGGCGGCCTGCTCGCGCGTGTAGGGGTGGGTCCACTCGGCGGTGGCGATCTCCTCCGCCGTGTGGGGCGCGTTCTTCAGCGGGTTGTCGGCCTTGTCCATGCGGCCCTGCTCGATCGCGCGGATCTCGGCGCGGATCGCGATCATCGCCTCGATGAAGCGGTCGAGCTCGGCCTTCGGCTCGCTCTCGGTCGGCTCCACCATCAGCGTGCCGGCGACGGGCCAGGACATGGTGGGGGCGTGGAAGCCGTAGTCCTGCAGGCGCTTGGCGATGTCCTCGACCAGCACGCCGCCGCCCTGCTGGAAGCCGCGGCAGTCGAGGATGCACTCGTGCGCCACCATGCCGCGCGCGCCCTTGTAGAGCACGGGGTAGTGGCCCGCGAGCCGCTTGGCGACGTAGTTGGCGCTGAGGATCGCGACCTGCGTCGCGCGCTTGAGCCCCTCCGCGCCCATCAGCCGGATGTAGGCGTAGCTGATCGGCAGGATGGCGGCGCTGCCGTAGGGCGCCGCGCTGACCGGGCCGTAGCCGGTCTCCGGCCCGGCGCCCGGCCGCAGCGGATGGTTCGGCAGGTGCGGCGCGAGGTGCGCGGCGACGCCGATCGGCCCCACGCCGGGCCCGCCGCCGCCATGCGGGATGCAGAAGGTCTTGTGCAGGTTGAGGTGGCACACATCGGCGCCGATCGCGGCCGGCGAGGTCAGGCCGACCTGCGCGTTCATGTTCGCGCCGTCCATGTACACCTGGCCGCCATGCGCGTGCACCAGGTCGCAGATCTCGCGGATCCGCTCCTCGAACACGCCGTGGGTCGAGGGGTAGGTCACCATCAGCGCGGCGAGCCTGCCCGCGTGCTCCTCCGCCTTGGCGCGCAGGTCGGCGAGGTCCACGTTGCCGTCGCGGTCGCAGGCGACGACGACGACGCGCATCCCCGCCATCGCCGCCGAGGCCGGGTTGGTGCCGTGCGCGGAGGAGGGGATGAGGCAGACGTCGCGGTGCCCCTCGCCCCGCGCCTTGTGCCAGGCGCGGATGGCGAGCAGGCCCGCGTACTCGCCCTGGCTGCCCGCGTTGGGCTGCAGCGACACGGCGGCGAAGCCGGTGATGGCGCAGAGCCAGCGCTCCAGCCGCCCGATCAGCTCGGCGTAGCCCGCCGCCTGGTCGGCCGGGGCGAAGGGATGGATGTCGGTGAAGCCCGGGAAGGTGATCGGGATCATCTCCGCCGTCGCGTTCAGCTTCATCGTGCACGACCCGAGCGGGATCATGCTGCGGTTGAGCGCGACGTCCTTGTCCTCCAGCCGCTTGAGGTAGCGGAGCATGGCGTGCTCCGCATGGTGGCTGTTGAACACCTCCGCGGTGAGGAAGGGCGAGCTGCGGGCGAGCGCCTCCGGGATGCCGCCGGCCGGGACGAGCTCGCCGAGGCCGGACGGCGCCGCGCCGGCGGCCTCGGCGATCGCGGCGCAGAGCGCGGCGAGGTCCTCGCGCGTGACGGTCTCGTCGAGGGCGATGCCGACGCAGCCCGCATCCACCCGCCGCAGGTTGAATCCGCGCGCGAGCGCCGCCGCCATCAGCGCCTCCGCCCTGGCGGGGCCGCATTCGAGGGCGAGGGTGTCGAAGAAGGCGTCGTGGCGCGGCGCGAGGCCCGCGCGCCGCGCCGCGTCGGCCAGCAGGCGCGCCTGGAGGTTGACGCGGCGGGCGATGCGCCTGAGCCCCTCCGGCCCGTGCCAGACCGCGTACATGCCCGCCATCACCGCGAGCAGCACCTGCGCCGTGCAGATGTTGGAGGTCGCCTTCTCGCGCCGGATGTGCTGCTCGCGCGTCTGCAGCGCGAGGCGCAGCGCCGGCGCGCCGGCCGCGTCCACCGAGACGCCGACCAGGCGCCCCGGCATCAGCCGCTTGTAGGCGTCCTTCACCGCCATGTAGGCGGCGTGCGGCCCGCCGTAGCCCATCGGCACGCCGAAGCGCTGGGTCGAGCCCACCACCACGTCCGCGCCCATCTCCCCGGGCGGCGTCAGCAGGCAGAGCGCGAGCGGATCGGCGGCGACGATGGCGAGGCCCCCGGCCGCGTGCGCCGCCGCGATCTCGGCGCGCAGGTCGCGCACCTCGCCGGTGGTGCCGGGGTACTGCAGCAGCACGGCGAAGGGCTTCTCCGCCGCGCAGGCGGCCGCCACCTCGGCCGGCGCCGCCACCCGCACCGTGATGCCGAGCGGCTCCGCGCGCACCCGCACCACCGCGAGCGTCTGCGGATGCAGGTCGGAGGCGGCGACCAGCGTGCGCCCCTTGCCGCGCGCGGCGCCGAGCGCGAGGTGCATCGCCTCCGCCGCCGCGGTCGCCTCGTCGAGCAGCGAGGCGTTGGCGACCGGCAGGCCGGTGAGGTCGGCCACCATGGTCTGGAAGTTCACCAGCGCCTCGAGCCGCCCCTGCGCGATCTCCGCCTGGTAGGGGGTGTAGGCGGTGTACCAGCCGGGGTTCTCCAGCACGTTGCGCAGGATCACCGGCGGCACGTGGGTGCCGTGGTAGCCGAGGCCGATCAGCGACTTGACCCGCCGGTTCCTCTCGGAGAGCGCGCGCAGCTCGGCGATCACCTCCGCCTCGGTCGCCGGCGGCGGCAGGGCGGAGAGGTCGGCGCCGCGGATCGCCGCCGGCACGGTGCGCGCGGCGAGGTCGTCGAGGCTCGCCGCGCCCACCACCGCGAGCATCTCCGCGATCTCGGCCTCCGAGGGGCCGATGTGGCGGCGCGCGAAGCCGCCCCGGTCCTCGAGCGCGGAGAGCTCCTCCAGCGCCGCGCTCACGCCTGGCTCTCCAGGAAGGCGGCGTAGGCGGCCTCGTCCATCAGCGCCTCGATCTCCGCCGGGTCGCGCGGCTCGATCCGGAAGAACCAGCCCTCGCCCGTGGGGTCGCGGTTGACCAGGCCGGGATCCTCGGCGAGCGCGCTGTTCACCTCGACGATCCGCCCGGCGATCGGGGCGTAGACGTCGGAGGCGGCCTTCACGCTCTCCACCACCGCCACGGGCTCGCCGGCGGCGACCTCGCGCCCGATCTCGGGCAGGTCCACGAACACCACGTCGCCCAGCGCGTTCTGCGCGTGGTCGGAGATGCCGACGGTGGCGGTGTCGCCGTCCATCCGCAGCCATTCGTGGTCCTTGGTGTAGCGCAGCTCGGACATCGGGGCGGTCCTCATCGGGCGTAGCGGTGGGGGACGAAGGGCAGCGGGACGACGCGCGCGGGCAGGGCCTTGCCGCGCACCATCAGCGCGAGCGCGGTGCCGTCCGCGGCGTGGGCGCGCGCGACGTAGCCCATCGCCATCGGGCCGTTCAGCGTCGGGCCGAAGCCGCCGGAGGTGACCTCGCCGATCGCGGCGCCGCCGTCCGGGGCATGGATCGGCGTGCGGGCGCGCGCGGGCTGGCGCCCCTCCGGCCGGATGCCGACGCGCAGGCGCCTCGGCCCGTCGGCGAGTTCCTGGCGCACGCGCCCGGCGCCCGGGAAGTCCCAGGCCATGCGGCGGCGCTTGCCGATGGTCCAGGTGAGCGCGGCCTCGACCGGGCTCGTGGTCGCGTCGATGTCGTTGCCGTAGAGGCAGAGCCCCGCCTCCAGCCGCAGCGAATCGCGCGCGCCGAGCCCCGCCGGCGCCACGCCGGGCAGGCGCAGCAGGAGGCGTGCGAACTCCTCCGCCCGCTCGTCGGGGACCGAGATCTCGAACCCGTCCTCGCCGGTGTAGCCGGAGCGGCTGACGATCGCGGGCGCGCCGGCGACCGTCATCTCGGCGATCCCCATGAAGGGGAGCGCCGCCACCTCGGGTGCCACGGACGAGAGCGCGCCCGCCGCGCCCGGTCCCTGCAGGGCGAGCAGCGCCCGGTCCTCCCGCCGCGCCAGGCGCAGCCCGGGCGGCAGCGCGGCGGCGATGCGGTCGAAATCGTCCTGCTTGCGGCTGGCGTTGACGACGAGGAACAGCCGGTCGCCGAGATTGGCGACCATGAAGTCGTCCTCGATGCCGCCCGCCTCGTTGGTCAGCAGCCCGTAACGCTGCCGGCCGGGCTTCAGGCCCTGCACGTCGGCCGGGGTCAGCCGCTCCAGCGCCGCGGCGGCGCCCTGGCCGATCAGCTCCGCCTGGCCCATGTGGGAGACGTCGAACAGGGCGGCGGCGGCGCGGCAGTGCAGGTGCTCGGCCACGATGCCGGCCGGGTACTGCACCGGCATGGCGTAGCCGGCGAAGGGCACCATGCGGGCGCCGAGCTCGCGGTGCAGCGCGGCGAGCGGGGTCTCGCGCAGCGGGGTGTCGTCGGTGAATTCGGCCACGGGCCCTCCTGCCGCGGTGGGCGGCGCGGGGTGTTGATCCGTGGCCCCCCTCTGTCCGAAGACCTGAGAGATTCGGCCGGCCGATTCGCCTCGGCCCGGCCTTACTCCGTCGGTGCCGGCGCCGCCGCGCGGAGCCGGGCTTTCCAGAGGCCCCTCCCCCGCGCGGCCCTTCTGCCTGAGCGTTTCCGGGGGCCGGTTGCGCCTTCGGCGGCGGTCCCTCCGGGGCGCCGGCGGACCGCTCTCTCCCGCGCGGGATCAGCGGGATGGGTGCAGGATGGCCCAAGCCCGACCCGGACGCAACGGCGCGCGCGCCACCGTGTCCCGACCGGGAGCGGGTCGCGCGCCGTCGCTCGTCGCGGGGCCGGGCCGCTCCCCCGGGGACGGTGACGGCCCGGCGGGAAGATGGCAGGACGGCCGGCCGGGCGCCGGCGGCAGCGGCAGGAGGAAGCGAGGATGGCAACGGATCTGGCCGGGAACGTGGTCGTGATCACGGGCGCGGCGGGGAATCTCGGGCGGGCGGTCGCCGCCGCCTTCGCGCGCGCGGGCGCCACGCTCGCGCTGCTCGACCGGGACGAGGCCGGGCTCGCCGAGGCGGCGCGCGGCGCGGCGGCGGCGCCCCGGGTGCTGGCCGTGCCGGCGGACGCCCTCGACCCGGCCTCGATGGAGGCGGCGGCGGAACGCGTGGCGCGCGCCTTCGGCCGGCTGGACGTGCTGTGCAACCTGATCGGCGGCTTCCGCATGGGCGATCCGGTGCACGCGACGCCGGCCGAGACCTGGCGGCTGATGCTGGACCTGAACGCGGGCTCGCTGCTGAACGCGGCCCGGGCCTTCGTGCCGCGCATCCTGGCGGCGGGCAACGGCGGCAAGGTGGTCAACGTCGCCGCCGCCGCGGCCGCGCGGGGCGCGGCGGGGATGGGCGCCTACAGCGCCTCCAAGGCCGCGGTGGTGCGGCTGACGGAGAGCATGTCGGCCGAGCTCCGCGGCGCCGGGATCAACGTCAACTGCGTGATGCCGACGACGATGGACACGCCGCAGAACCGCGCCGCCATGCCGGAGGCCGACCCGCGCGAGTGGGTGACGACGGAGGCGGTCGCCGACGTCATCCTCCTCCTCTGCACCGACGCGGCGCGGGCGGTGCACGGCGCGGCGATCCCCGTCTCGGGCCGCGCCTGAGGCGGCGCGTCCCGCCGCCCCGCTCAGAGCGGCCCGCGCCGCCGGTTCGCCGCCAGCTCCTCCGGCGTGAGCTGGAAGCCGATCAGCAGCGCGTAGTCGCCGAGGCGCCGGCCGTCGCCCAGCGGCAACATGATGCTGATCTCCTCGGACCGCGCGCGGGTGCGGCCGACATTGGGCGGGAAGCCGACCCGCGTGGCGAACTCGCGCTTGTTGAGGATCGCCTCGCCCGCGGCGTCGGTGACCGCGACGAACCAGGGCAGCTCCGCGCTGCGCGCCTGCGAGGCCGGGCCGCGTTCGGCCTCCATGTCGACCGTGAGCCGCACCTCGAGCGCCCGGCCGCGGTTGGCGTAGTCGCAGCGCGCATCGAAGCCGGTGACGCGTGCCCCGACCTCGAGCGCCGAGAGGTCCTGCCCGGCGCCCGGGCGGAAGCGCAGCAGGTCCGCCGCCTCGGCGAGGATGCCGATGCGCGGGCAGGTGGCGGGCAGGACCGGCCGGGACCCCTCGCCGCCGCAGCCGGCCGCGAGGGCGAGCACCACGAGGGCGGGGACGAGCGCCGCCGCACGCCGCCGGTGAAACTTTCCGCGCATCCCCGATCTATCCCCCTTGAGCCCTCGCGGGCGACGGCTAGTGTGCCGCCCGGTCCCCGGGGCAGCAACCCGCCCGAGACGATCGCCGCCGCCGGACAACGCCCCCGAGACGCATGCCCCCTCCAGCGACCCATCCCTCCGAGGCGAAGCCCTCCCTCACCGTCCTGCTCGCCGGCCCGCGCGGCTTCTGCGCCGGGGTGGACCGCGCGATCCGGATCGTCGAGGAGGCGCTGCGCCTGCACGGGGCCCCGGTCTACGTGCGCCACGAGATCGTGCACAACCGCTACGTCGTCGAATCGCTCGAGCGCCAGGGCGCGGTCTTCGTCGAGGAGCTGGACGAGATCCCGGACGACGGCCGCCCGGTGGTCTTCAGCGCGCACGGCGTGCCGAAGTCCGTCCCCGCCGAGGCGGCGCGGCGGCGGCTCTTCTACCTCGACGCCACCTGCCCGCTGGTGGGCAAGGTGCACCGCGAGGCGGAGCGGCACTTCGCCGCCGGGCGGCACATCCTGCTGATCGGCCACGCGGGGCACCCGGAGGTGATCGGCACCATGGGCCAGCTCCCGCCCGGCGCGGTGACGCTGGTCGAGGACGCCGCGCAGGCGCGCCGGCTGCGCGCGCCGGAGGGCCGGCCGCTCGCCTACATCACCCAGACGACGCTCAGCGTGGACGACACGGCGGAGATCGTCGCCGCGCTGCGCACGCGCTTCCCCTCGATCGCCGGCCCGGCGAAGGAGGACATCTGCTACGCCACCACCAACCGCCAGGCCGCGGTGAAGGCGATCGCGCCGCGCTGCGACCTGCTGGTCGTGGTGGGCGCGCCCAACTCCTCCAACAGCCTGCGGCTGCGCGAGGTGGCGGAGCGCGCCGGCTGCCCGCGCGCGATCCTGGTGCAGCGCGGCGCCGAGCTCGACCCGGCGGTGGCCGAGGGCTGCGCCACGGTGGGCGTCACCGCCGGCGCCAGCGCGCCGGAGGCGCTGGTCGAGGAGGTGCTGGCGCGGCTGCGCACCCGCTTCGACCTCTGCGTCGAGGAGGTGGTGGTGCGCGAGGAGCGCGTCGCCTTCAAGCTGCCCGCGGCGCTGACCGAGGCGGACCCCGCCGCGCCGCCGCTCGCCGCCGCGACGACGCCCTGATGGCGGTCTACACCGAGGTCGCGGACGAGGCGCTGCGCGCCTTCCTCGCGGAGTACGAGCTGGGCGAACTGGTGGCCTACCGCGGGATCGCGGAGGGCGTGGAGAACTCCAACTACGCGCTGCGCACCACGGCGGGCGACTTCATCCTGACGCTCTACGAGCGGCGGGTGGACCCGCGCGAGCTGCCCTATTTCCTCGGGCTGATGGAGCACCTCGCGGCGCGCGGCATCCCCTGCCCGACGCCGGTCAAGGGCCGCGACGGGCGCGCGCTGCGCGCGCTCGCTGGGCGCCCCGCGGCGATCTGCACCTTCCTGCCCGGCGTCTGGCCGCGGCGCGTGCGGCCGGAGCACTGCGCCCCGCTCGGCGCCGCCCTCGCCGCGCTGCACGCGGCGGGCGAGGGGTTCGAGCCGGTGCGCGAGAACGCGCTCGGGCCCCGGGGCTGGCCGCCGCTGCTCGAGGCCTGCCGCGCCCGCGGCGACGAGGTGCGCGAGGGGCTGGTCGCCGAGCTGGACGCCGCGCTCTCCGCCATCCTGCGCGACTGGCCCGCGCCCGGCGCGCTGCCGAGGGGGCACATCCACGCCGACCTGTTCCCGGACAACGTCTTCTTCCTCGACGGGCCGGACGGGAAGCCGCGCGTCTCCGGGCTGATCGACTTCTACTTCGCCTGCACCGACCTCCTCGCCTACGACATCGCGGTCTGCCTGAACGCCTGGTGCTTCGAGACCGACCTCTCCTTCAACGTGACCAAGGCGCGGGCGCTGCTCTCCGCCTACCAGGCGACGCGGCCGCTGACGGCAACCGAGCGCGCGGCGCTGCCGGTGCTCTGCCGCGGCGCGGCGATCCGCTTCCTGCTGACGCGGCTCTACGACTGGACGCACACGCCGCCGGGCGCGCTGGTGACGCGCAAGGACCCGCTCGAGTACCTGCGCCGGCTGCGCTTCCACGCCGAGGCGCGGGGGCCCTCGGCCTATGGCCTCTGACGGCGCGCCGGCGGAGGCGGGCGGCGCCGGCGGGGCCGCGACGCCGGCGGAGCGGCTGCTCTCGGCCGCGCCGGGGCGGGTCGTCGAGGTGTGGACGGACGGCGGCTGCAGCCCGAATCCCGGGCCGGGCGGCTGGGCGGCGATCCTCGTCTACGGCACGCACCACAAGGAGCTGTCGGGCGCCGAGCCGCACTCCACCAACAACCGCATGGAGCTGACCGCGGCGATCGCGGCGCTGGAGGCGCTGAAGCGCCCCTGCCGCGTCGTGCTGCACACCGACAGCGAATACCTGCGCAACGGCATCACGCGCTGGATCAAGGACTGGGTCCGCAAGGGCTGGCGCACCGCGGCGCGGCAGCCGGTGGCGAACCAGGAGCTGTGGCAGCGGCTGCTCGCGGCGGCGGAGCCGCACGAGATCGACTGGCGCTGGGTGCGCGGCCACGCCGGCGATCCGATGAACGAGCGCGTGGACCGGCTGGCGGCGGCGGCGCGGGAGAGCCTCTCGGCCGGCGCCGGACGGCGCGCCGGGCGCCGCTGAGCGGCGCCGCCCGCATCCCGCGCCCGGCGGGGCGGCGGCCGGCCTCGCGACGCATCCCGGGCGCGCTGCCGCGCACCCCCCATGCGGGCGGCGCGTGTCCGCGGTGCGGCGCGCGCGGCCGCGCCCCCCTATCCCGCCCCCGCCCGCCCGTGCCTTAATCCGCCGGGAGGGAACGCCGGCAAGAGGAGCAGGCATGCCGCCGCAGCGCGCCGCGGACGAGGACGCGCCCCGCAGCATCGAGACCCGCGCCTCCTGGCTCGTCGCCTGGACCATCCTCGCCATCCTCGCCACCGCCTATGGCGCACCGCTCGTCGTCGTCGTGGCGCTGAAGCCGATCGCGGCCGATCTCGGCGACGCGCGCGCGGTGCCCTCGCTCGCCAGCTCCGCCACCTTCCTCGGCGCCGGTGCGGGCGGGATCCTGATGGGCTGGATCGCCGGGCGCATCGGCGTGCGGCGCGTGGCGCCGTTCGGCGCGGCGATGATCGCGGCGGGCCTCGCCCTCGCCTCGCTCGGCGCGGCGTGGCAGCTGCTGCTCGGCTACGGCCTGCTCGCCGGCGTGCTCGGCATCGGCGCCCTGTTCGCGCCGCTGCTCACCTACGTCACGCACTGGTTCGACCGGCGGCGCGGCACGGCGCTCGCCCTCGTCTCCTCGGGCCAGTACGTCGCCGGCGTGGTCTGGCCGGCGATCCTCGAACGCGCCGTCGCGATCTTCGGCTGGCAGCGCACCATGCTCGGCTTCGGCCTCCTCATCGCGGCGGTGATCGCCCCGCTCGCCGCGCTCGTGCTGCGGCCGCCGCCGCTGCCGGCCGCGGGCGCGCCCGGCGCCGCCAACGAGCCGCGGCGCGGCGAGAAGGTGCTCGGCCTGCCGCCGAACCTGGCGCTCGCGCTGATGGCCCTCGCCGCCTTCCTCTGCTGCGTGCCGATGGCGATGCCCGCGGCGCATCTCGTCGCCTTCTGCAGCGACCTCGGCATCAGCCCGGCGCGCGGGGCGGCGATGCTCTCCCTGCTGCTGCTCGCGGCCTTCCTCGCGCGGCAGTTCTGGGGCTGGGTGGCGGACCGGATCGGCGGGCTCTCCACCGTCCTGCTCGGCTCCTCGGCCCAGGTCGTCGCGATGGGGCTGTTCCTCTCGACCGAGGACGAGGCGACGCTGTTCGCGGTCTCGGCGATCTACGGGCTCGGCTTCGCGGGGATCATCCCGTCCTACGTGCTCGCGGTGCGCGAGCTGTTCCCGGCGGCGGAGGCGCCCTGGCGCGTCCCGGTGCTGCTCTTCCTCGGCCTCGGCGGCATGGCCTTCGGCGCCTGGCTCGGCGGCGCGCTGCATGACCGCTACGGCTACTATGCGCCCGCCTTCGTCGCGGGGATCGCCTCGAACCTCCTCAACCTGGCGATCGTCGGCTTCCTGGTGTCGCGGCGCGGCATCGGGCGCCTGCCGCGTCCGGCGATCGCGTGAGGCGCGGCGGCCCTCGGTGGCGGCGCGACTGGGGGCCGCGGGCGACAGGCTGCTAGCCCGCCGCGCGAGACCGCCGCCAGGGGAGCCGGCGCCAGCACCGACGCGCGGTCCCCGATGGCGGTTTCCGCCCGGCAGCGCCGAAGCCCGCCGGTCATGCTCGCCCCGCGCGAGGCGGCGGGACGCCCGCTCCCCTCCGGACGGCGGCTGTGCGGCCCGCCCGGGCTCGTCGCGCGGAGGCCGGCTTCCGCGCCGAGGCCGGGATGCGCGGCCCCGCCTTCGGGGCCCGGCCGCGCGCGCGGTTCGTCGCGGCGATGCCCCGGCGCGCCGCGGTCGAGCCGCCGGCGCCGCCTGGCGACTGCCGCGTCGAGGCCAACGGAACGGCGGCGTTCCCGCCCTGACCGGGATCAGGGCCTCGGGAAGCGCCCGGCGAGAGCCGGGCCCGGTCGCCGCAGCCCTTGACCGCGTCGGCGTTCCGGCCCACCCCTCACGCCCCCGCGCGGATGCTGGCGCGGCCGGCCGGACAACCGGGGAGTCACCGCCATGCTCGCCCTCCGCGTCATCCCCTGCCTCGACGTCAAGGACGGACGGGTGGTCAAGGGCGTGAACTTCGTCGCCCTGCGCGACGCCGGCGACCCGGTCGAGCAGGCCCGCACCTACGACGCCGAGGGCGCCGACGAGATCACCTTCCTCGACATCGCGGCGAGCGCGGAGAACCGCGAGACCATGCTCGACGTGGTCGCGCGCACCGCGGCGGAGGTGTTCATCCCCCTCACCGTCGGCGGCGGGGTGCGCTCGATCGAGGACGTGCGCCGCCTGCTGCTCGCCGGCGCCGACAAGGTGAGCATCAACTCCGCCGCCGTGGCCGAGCCGGACCTGATCCGCCGCGCCGCCGAGGCGTTCGGCAGCCAGGCCATCGTCGTCGCCATTGACGCGCGCCAGGCCGCGCCGGGCCGGTGGGAGGTGTTCACCCATGGCGGGCGCCGCCCGACCGGCCTCGACGCCGTCGCCTGGGCGCGGCGCATGGCCGAAGCGGGCGCGGGGGAGCTGTTGGTGACCTCGATGGACCGCGACGGGACCAAGCTCGGCTTCGACCTCGACCTGCTGCGCGCCGTGCGCGCCGCGGTGCGGGTGCCGATCGTCGCCTCGGGCGGGGTCGGGACCGCCGGGCACTTCGTCGAGGGCGCGCGGGCCGGCGCCACCGGCCTGCTCGCCGCCAGCGTGTTCCACTACGGGGAGATGCGCATCGCGGACGCCAAGGCGGCGCTCGCCGCCGCCGGCCTGCCGGTGCGGCCGATCCCGCGCGGCGCGGCGCGGGCCGCCTGAGGACGGACGGGGATGGGAAAGGACGCCAAGCGGCGCAAGAAGCGGGCCAACGGCGCCGGTGCCGCCGCGGCCGCCACGACCAAGAAGCGGGCCGCGTCGAAGAAGACGTCCAAGCGGAAGGCGGCGCTGCCGCTGCCGCCCGGCCTGCCGGCGCTGCCGGTGGCGCCGCCGGAGCGGACGCTGCGGGCCGAGGCGCGCCACCTGACGCCGTTCGAGGCGCCGCCCTCGGCCGCCACCGCGGCGATCCTCGATTCGCTGTGGCAGACGGTGGAGGCGCGGCGCCTCGAGGGCGACGTCGCCCGCTCCCACTCCGCCCGGCTGCTCGCCCGCGGCACCGCCAAGGTGGCGCAGAAGCTCGGCGAGGAGGCGGTGGAATGCGTCATCGAGGCGACGCAGGGCCACCGCGAGGGGACGGTGATGGAAAGCGCCGACCTCCTCTACCACCTCGTCGTCGTCTGGGTGAACGCCGGCATCCGGCCCGAGGAGGTCTGGGCCGAGCTCGCCCGCCGCCAGGGCATCAGCGGCATCGCCGAGAAGGCGGCGCGCCCGCAGGGCATCCTCGGGGCGGCGGGCACGACCAAGCTGCCGTGAAGGAGGGAGACGCGAGGATGAGCGCCACGACGACCCCGCCCGCCTACGACGACAACAACGTCTTCGCCCGCATCCTGCGCGGCGAGATCCCTTGCCGGCGCGTCTACGAGGACGAGTTCGCGCTCGCCTTCCACGACATCAACCCGCAGGCGCCGGTGCATGTTCTGGTGATCCCGAAGGGGCGCTGGGTCAGCCTCGCCGACTTCTCGGCCGGTGCCTCGGCGCGGGAGATCGCGGGCTTCTGGCGCGCGGTCGGCCATGTGGCGCGCGAGCTTGGCATCGAGGGGCCGGGCTATCGGATGCTCAGCAATGTCGGCGCCAATGCCGGGCAGGAGGTGCCGCATTTCCACGTGCACCTGTTCGGCGGGCGGCGGCTCGGGCGGATGCTGCCGCGGGCGCCGGAGGGCTGAGGGCGGGCGCCGGCGCGGTCAGAGGAGGAAGTCGGCCGCCTGCAGCAGGGCGGGATCGGCGAAGCCCTTGAGCAGGATCATCGCCTCCGTCGTCGTCGTGTCGGCGTCGAGGTTGAGGCGGAGCAGCGTGCCGGCGGCGACCGCCTGGGCGCGGATCTGGCCCGCGCCGGTGAAGCCGGCGGTGCCGCGGAAGACGAAGGCGTCGTCGCCGGGGGTCGCCGGGATGGCGTCAATGGCCGAGAGATCAAGGCGGTCCACGAAGGCGCCGGGCAGCGTCGAGGTCGAGACCGAGAAGTCCCTGATCACGTCGGCGGTCGCCAGCGTGTTCCCGGTCTCCCACCAGGCTCCGCAGCGGAACACGTCGCGCCCGGCGCCGCCGACCAGGACGTCCCGCCACGGACCGCCGGCGACGGTGTCGTCGCCGCCGCCGCCCCGCACCACCTGCACGGCGCTGCCGGCGCCGAGCTCGATCAGGTCGCCGAAGCCGCTGCCGACGAGGGTCTCGTAGCCGCCCTGGATGGTGTCCGTGCCGCCGCCGCCGGTGACGAGGACGAGGAAGTCCGGGCCGCCCATCGCCACGGCGTGGATCGGGCCGGGAGCGCGGCGGTAGTCCGCGGTGTCGCTGCCGTTCCAGTCCGCCAGCAGCAGGTCGCCATCGGCCCGCGCCAGGACCAGGTCGTCGCCCCACTGGCCGGACAGCGTGTCGTGCCCCGCTCCGCCCTCCAGCGTGTCGCGGCCCTCGCCGCCGAGCAGCGAATCGTTGCCGCCGCCGCCGTTCAGGAGGTCGCTGCCCTTGGCGCCGCGCAGCGTGTCCCGCCCGGCGCCGCCGTACAGCCGGTCGTCGCCGAGCAGCCCGTCGAGCAGGTCGTCGCCGCCGCCGCCGACGATGACGTCGCGCGCGTGGGTGCCGGCGATGGTCTCGCGCGCGGCGCTGCCGGTGAAGCGCAGGGTCTGGGTGGCGGCGTCGAAGCTCCAGGTGATGCCGTCGGTCTGCTCGGCGAGGTCGGTGCCGTAGAGATACCCGGCCGCGGCGGTGTCGAACGCCCCCGGCGTGGCGCGGTAGGTGCCGGTGGCGTTGCTGTAGGACATCACCGTGTTCTGGTTGTCGTCGAGCCAGGGGACGAGGGTGTAGCCGCTGCCGCCCCAGACGGTGTCGAAGGGGTGCTTGAGGCCGAGCGCGTGGCCGATCTCGTGCAGCATCACCTCGAACAGCCAGTTCCCCGCCGCCGCGGCGTTCCAGTCGAAGTCCGGCTTGAAGCCGAGCTCGCTGCTGTCGGTGCCGGCCGTCGGCAGGTTGGCCCAGGCGGCGAAGCCCGCCGGCACGCTGGAGTCGAGGGCGAAGCGCAGCATCGCCGCGCCGCCGTTGCCGGTGTCGGTCACCTCCTGGAAGGAGACGCCGCAGGCCGCGGCCCAGGCGTCGAGGGCGAGGCGCACCGCGGCGCGCGCCGGCGCGCCGAGCGGCGAGAGCTGCCACTCCCCCGGGCCTGGCGCCGCGACGAAGGCGAAGGTCACCACGCTCGGCCGGCCGTAGCCGACGGTCGCGTTCCAGCTCCAGGCCGGCGAGGCGGCGCCGTAGCCCGCCACCAGCCCCTTCACCGGGTCGGTGGTCTCGGTCATGCCCGCTGGTCCCCCTGCCGGCGCCCCCGCGCCGACAGCCGTTGCGACCGCTCCAGGCTATCACATTCCGAGGCCGATCCAATTCCGTGGGGGCGGGCCCCGTCGCGCGGAACCGTCCAGCGGACGCTTGAACCGCGCGCGGGGCGCGACGACACTCCCTCCCGTCATGTCCACGACGACGCCCGAGGCCGAAGCCCGCGCCGCCCTCGAAGCCGCCGGCCGGCTGCCCGATGCCGAGCTCGACATCGCCGGCGTCGCGCTGCAGCTCGCCCGCATCGACTCGCCCGCCGCCGACTGGCGGGGCGTGGCGGCGCACTTGTCCGACCTCGCCCGCGCCGCGGTGGAGGCCGCCGCCGCCGATCCGGAGGCGGATGCCGGCGACCTCGAGCGCCGCCGCGCCGTCCTCGCCGCGGTGATCCACGACCGCTTCGGCTACGCCGGCGACACCGAGACCTACGACGATCTCGTCAACGCCAACCTGATCCGGGTGGTCGAGCGCCGCCGCGGCCTGCCCGTCGCGCTCGGCATCCTCTGGCTGCACGCCGCCGAGGCCGCCGGCTGGGGCGCGCACGGAATCGACTTCCCCGGCCACTTCCTGGTCGCGCTCGAGGGCGGGCGGAGCCAGGCGGTGGTGGACGTGTTCGCCGGCGGCGCCGCCCTCGCCGCGCCGGAGCTGCGCGCCCTGCTCAAGCGCGTCGGCGGCGAGCGGGCGGAGCTGCGGCCGGGCCTGCTGCTGCCGATGGCGCGGCGCGACGTGCTGCTCCGGCTGCAGAACAACGTCAAGCTGCGCCGGCTGCGCAGCGGCGACCTCAAGGGCGCGCTCGCCTGCGCCGAGGACATGCTGCGCCTCGCCCCCGACCACGCGGGGCTGTGGCGCGAGGCGGCGCTGATGAACCAGCGGCTGGAGCGGATCGGCGCGGCGCTGGCCTGCCTCGACCGCTTCCTCGAGCTATGCCCCGAGGGCGAGCAGGCCGCGCGGATGCGCGCCGTCGCCGAGGAGCTGCGCCACCGGCTGAACTGAACGCCTGCCCGGCCGCAGGCGCCGGGCTGCGCCCGCCCGGCCGGGACGGCGGCGCTACAGCGCGCCCCCCCCCTTCGGCGAGGGCGGCGCGATGTCGTAGGCGCGGCGCAGCTCGCCGCTCTCGACCGACTCGAGGGCGCTCCGCAGCACCTGGGCGATCGCGCGATCGTCCATGGTCCGCGCCAGCAGCCCCAGCGTGCCGCCGAGCAGCGCCGAGGCGATCGAGATCGGCGCGATCTTCTGCTCCATCATGTACTCGATCGCCTTGTCCACGACCGATCCGGCGTGGCTGAGGTCCTCCGGTGCCACGCCTTGGGGGTCCAGTTGCATGCGGCGCACTCCTGTCCTCGCGCGGAGATAGGGTGCGGGGCGCCCGGCGCAAAGCCCGGCGCGGCTTGCCGGCGGCTGCGTCCTCCCCCCCGCCCCGCCGGCGCGCCCCTATTTCGCCACTTCCTCCTCCGCCCGCGCCTCCGCTGCGGGGGCGTCGTCGAGCCCCGCCGCCTCCTCCGCCTTCGCCAGCGCCTGCGCCTGGCGGCGCCACATCTCGGCGTAGAGGCCGCCGGCGGCGAGCAGCGCCGCGTGGGTGCCGCGCTCCACCACCTTCCCGTCCTGCAGCACGATGATCTCGTCCGCCTCGACCACGGTGGAGAGCCGGTGCGCGATCACCAGCGTGGTGCGGTCGCGCGAGACCTGGCGCAGCGCCGCCTGGATCTCCTGCTCGGTGCGGGTGTCGAGGGCGCTCGTCGCCTCGTCGAGGATCAGGATGCGCGGGTCCTTGAGGATGGTGCGCGCGATCGCGACGCGCTGCTTCTCCCCGCCCGAGAGCTTGAGGCCGCGCTCGCCCACCATGGTGTCGTAGCCCTCGGGCAGGCGCATGACGAAGTCGTGCACCTGGGCGAGCTTCGCGGCGCGCACGATCTCCTCCTCGGAGGCGCCGGGGCGGCCGTAGGCGATGTTGTAGCGGATGGTGTCGTTGAACAGCACCGTGTCCTGCGGCACGACGCCGATCGCGGCGCGCAGCGACTGCTGCTGCACTGCGCGGATGTTCTGCCCGTCCACCAGGATGCGCCCGCCGGTGACGTCGTAGAAGCGGAACAGCAGGCGCGAGATGGTGGACTTGCCCGCCCCGGTCGGCCCGACGATCGCCAGCATCCGCCCCGGCGGCACGCGGAAGGAGACGCCCTTGAGGATCGGCCGGTCGGGGCGGTAGCCGAAGCGGACATCCTCGAACGCCACCTCGCCCGGCCCGGGCCGCAGGGCGGGCGCGCCGGGCGCGTCCGCCACCTCCTGCGGCTCGTCGAGCAGGGCGAACATCTCCTCCGTGTCGGTCAACCCCTGGCGGATCTCGCGGTAGGCGAAGCCGAGCACGTTCAGCGGCAGGTAGAGCTGGATCAGGTAGGTGTTGACCAGCACGAAGTCGCCGACCGTCATGGCGCCGCCGGCGATGCCGCGCGCGGCGAGCAGCATCACCAGCGTCAGGCCGAGGGCGATGATCGCCGCCTGCCCGGCGTTCAGCATGTTCAGCGTGACCTCGGAGCGCGCGTAGGCCCGCTCGTAGCGGGCGAGGCTCGCGTCGTAGCGACGCGCCTCGTGCTCCTCGTTGCCGAAGTACTTCACCGTCTCGTAGTTGAGCAGGCTGTCGATCGCCTTGGTGTTGGCGTCCTGGTCGGTCTGGTTCATCTCCCGCCGGAAGCGCAGGCGCCAATTGGTGAAGGCCAGGGTGAAGGCGACATAGGCGGCGATCGTCGCCAGCGTCACCGCGGCGAAGGAGACGTCGAACATGGCCCAGAGGATGCCCGCCACCAGCAGGATCTCGAGGATGGTCGGGATGATGTTGAACAGCAGGAAGTTCAGCACGAAGGTGATGCCGCGCGTGCCGCGCTCGATCACCCGCGAGAGCCCCCCCGTCTGCCGGTCCATGTGGTAGCGCAGCGACAGGGCGTGCAGGTGGCGGAACACGGCGAGCGCGATGCGCCGCGCCGCCCGCGCCTGCACCCCGGCGAAGAGCGCGCTGCGCAGCTCCCCGAGACCGCTGCTCGCCACCCGCAGCAGCCCGTAGCCGAGGATGAGCGCGAGCGGGATGGCCAGCACCTGCCCCGCCCCCGCCTGCGGCGCCAGCGCGTCCACCGCCCGGGCATAGACGATCGGCACCAGCACGTTCGCCGCCTTGGCCAGCACCAGGCAGAGCAGGGAAAGGACGACGCGCAGCCGCAGCCCCGCCTCCTGCCGCGGCCAGAGCCAGGGCAGGAGGGCGAGCAGGGTCCGCAGGTGGCCACGGGATTCGGTCGGGGCAGCAGGGGGCACGAAGATCTCCGGTCCGCGCGGAGTGGCCGGCTGGCGAGGGGGAGAGGCGCGGTTGCCGGCCAGAGCTTGGCACGCCGCCGCCCTTCGGCAAGCCGGACCGCATGGCGGGGAGACTTCCCGAACCCGCGCGGCCGGGGCATACTTGTTGCGCAGGCGATCGAGGACCCTCCCATGGCACTCCCCGGAGTGGACGAGGGCGCCAAGCGGGCGCTCGTGGCCGAACTCGCGCGCGGCGTGCAGCCGCTGGCGCGCAACTGGGCGATCGCCGGCTCGGCCGCCATGGCCGCCGTGCGCAAGCGCATGCCGCTCGGCGCCGGCAACCGCTTCATGTCCGACCCCGGCGCCTTCCGCGGCGGCTTCGACCCGCTCGGCCTCGTCACCTTCGCGAGCGAGCTGCGGCGCGTCGTGCGGTCGGAACTGGCGAACCGCGAGATCGACGCCCTGCTCGACAGCTGGAACATAGACCTCAACGACACCACCCGCCCCACCGACCCGAAGCGCATCCTGGTGGCGGAGAACACCGGCTACCTCGCCCTCACCCAGGGCGGCGGCAACTGCCAGTACCAGGCCGCCGCCACCTTCCTGGTGCTGAAGGCCGCCGGGGTGCGGCCGGTGGACGTGATCTACATCTTCACCCGCAACGGCACGCCGCGGCACGCCGTCTGCGTCATCGGCATCCAGGACGGCTTCCCCAACCCGTGCGAGCCCGAGATCGCCCGCTGGCAGCCGAGCGCGGTGGTCGCCGACACCTGGGAGACGGACCACACGGAGCCCGTCTCCGCCCTCGCCGCGCGCTACCCGGCCCACGCGCACCGCTTCCTCTCCTTCGCGCGCTTCGCCTGAGGGCGGCGGGGCGCGCCGGACCTCGCCCCCGGCCCGGCCGCGCGCTACAGGGGGGGCATGCCCTCGCCCTTCGCGCGCCACATCGAGGCCTGCAACAACCTCGCCTCGCCGGCCCATCTCGTGCCCTTCCGCATCGCCGGGCAGCAGGTCGGCTGGCTGTCGCAGGACCTTGCCCGGGCGCTCGCCTTCTGGCCGCGGGAGTTCCACTTCGACGCGCAGGGCGTCTCCCTCGCCGCCCGGCTGCGCAGCGCCGGGGCGCGCTCGGACGCGCTGGCGGAGGTGTGCCGGAGCCTCGCCGGGCGCGGCTTCTTCCGCCTGCGCGGCGAGGCCTTCGACCTGCGCGCCCGGACCGACGGCCCCGCGCTCGCCACGCTGGACCGCGGCGCGCTGCCGGCCTTCGGCGCGATCTCCCAGGGCGTGCACGTGAACGGCCTGGTGCGGCGCGCCGACGGGCTCCACCTCTGGGTCGGCTGGCGCTCGCGCGCGAAGAGCGTCGCGCCGGGCCAGCTCGACAACCTGGTCGCCGGCGGCGTCCCGGCCGGCCTCTCGGTCGAGGAGACGCTGGTCAAGGAGGCCGAGGAGGAGGCGAGCGTGCCGGCCGACCTCGCCGTGACGGCGCGGCGCGCGGGCCGCGTCTCCTACGTCATGGCGCAGGCGGAGGGCGGGCTCCGGCGCGACGCGCTGCACTGCTACGACCTCGACCTGCCCGAGGGCTTCGAGCCCCGGCCGAACGACGACGAGGTGGAGCGCTTCGAGCTCTGGCCCGCCCGGCGCGTGCTGGAGCTGGTGCGCGACACCGACGGCACGGTGAAGTTCAACGTCAACCTGGTGCTGATCGACCTGTTCCTGCGCGAGGGGCTGATCGATCCGGAGTCGCCGGAGGGCCGCGAGCTGCGGGCGGGCCTGGACCAGGGACCCGAATAGGGCGGCCGCTCCGCAAACCGCGGGGTTCGACGCGGTCGGCCGGTACCGCGCGCCGCAGCCGCGCCGGCGCTACGCAGGCGTCGCAGCACGGGCGGGGCCGCGACCGGAGCTGGCGCCGAAGGGCGCGGGATTGCGCGCCAGCGGGGGTCCTCCGCGCCGCCTCAGCGTCCCGCGTCGAGAATGGCCGGCAACTCCACGCGCCGTCCGTCCCGCAGCACCGCCACCGTCACTTCCTGTCCCGGCTCGTGGCGGTCGAGGGCGGCGAGGAGGTCCGCGACGCGCCGCACCGGCCGCTCACCGAGCGCGACGATCACGTCGCCGGGCAGGAAGCTCCCGTCGCGGCCGATCCGCGCCGGACGGATGCCCGCCCGCTCCGCGGCCGAGCCCGGCTCGACGTCGAGCACGAACACCCCCTCGATCCCGAGGCGGGCCGAGAGGGCATCGTTGATCTGCTGCTCCACGCGCACGCCGAGGGCGGGGCGGAGGTAGCGACCCGCTGCGATCAGGCGCGGCACCACGCGGTTCACCGTGTCCACCGGCACTGCGAACCCGATGCCGGCGTTGGCGCCGGAGGGGCTGTAGATCGCGGTGTTCACCCCGATCAGACGGCCAGCGGAATCGAGCAGGGGGCCGCCCGAATTGCCGGGGTTGATCGCGGCGTCGGTCTGGATCAGCCCCTCGATCACCGTCCCCACCTCCGAGGGCAGCTCCCGGTTCAGCGCCGAGACGATGCCGGTGGTCAGCGTCCAGTCGAGGCCGAAGGGGTTGCCGATGGCGAACACCTTCTGGCCGACGCGCAGGTCGTGGCTGGTGCCGATGGGCAGCGGCTCGGGCCGGCCCGTGCCAACGCCGATGCGCAGCACCGCGAGGTCGTACTCGGGGCTCACCCCGACGAGCGCGGCGTTGAAGGCGCGCCCGTCGGCGAGCCGCACCAACGCCCCCGAGGCGCCGGCGACGACATGATGATTGGTCACCACGTGGCCGAGCCGGTCCCAGACGAAGCCCGAGCCGGTGCCGCGCGGCACCTGGAGCGGGTTGCGCGTCCAGGGATCCATCACCCGTGTCACCGTGGCGATGTAGACCACCGATCCGCGCGCGGCCTCGAACAGGGCGATCGTGCTGCGCTCGTCCTCGGCGAGGTCGCCGCGCGGCGTCACGGTGCGCGGCTCGGCGCGCGAGGCGAGCAGCTCCGCCTGGATCAGCGGCCAGGTCTGCCAGGCAAGGACGAGGAACAGACCCGCCGCGGTGACCGCGAGCAGACGGAGCAGGAATCGGGAATCGTCGCGCATGGTTGGGGACGAGGCTCGCACACAAGCCGGCTGGCCGCGAGACCCGGCGCCGAGGCGAGCGGGATCCGGCGCATCTCCGCCGCGACCGGGGGACCGCTCCTGCGCGGCGCTGCCGCAACCGCGGAGCCGTCGCCGCGCGCGCCCCGGCCGCGGCGGCGGGAGGCTCAGCGCCGGCGGGGCAGCGGGTCCTCCTTGCAGGTCACGCCGCCGTCGGGTGCGCGTTCGAAGGTGACGCGCGCCGTCGCATCGAAGCCGCGCCAGCCCGAGGCGTCGCGCGGGTGCAGGCGGATGCCGTCCTCGGCGTAGGCGTTGGTCATGCACACTTCGCGCCAAGCCCCGTCCGCGCCGCGGGTCAGCACGAAGACCGCGCATCCCGCGGTGCCGCACCAGCCGGGGAGGTCGAGACGGAGCAGCACCTCGGCCCGGCCGTCCCCGTCGAGGTCGACAGCGATCTGGCGCAGGCCGCGCGCGGGGCGGAAGCGCGCCGCCCGGGCATCGGCGGCGAGGTCCGGATTCTCCGCCTGCAGCGCCCGCCAGGCGGCTTCGCCGGTCGCGTCCGGCGTGCGCCAGCGGAGCGGGTCGGGGCCCGTCTGCGCGAGGACCGGCGGGGCGCACAGCGGCAGGAGAGCGGCAAGCGGGAGAAGAACGCGCATGGTGCCGGAATGATCCGCTTCCGCCCGCCCTGTCCAGCAGGTCCGTTCCGGGTGGGCACCGCCGCTCACGCAGCCCGGGCGGGCCGCGGCGGCGGGCGCGAAGCCGTCGCCGCGCGGGAGGGAAGGCCGGGCCGGCCCGCCCGCTGGCCCGTCAGGCCCGCTTCTTCCGGCTGCCGAGCGCGCGGTGCGCCTCCGCCAGCAGCCGCGCCGCCTCGGCCGCCTCGATGTGCAGCGCGCTGGCGGCTTCCGCGACCGACAGCCGATGCACGCCGGTGAGCAGCAGAAGGCGCCGCACGGTGCGCGGCAGCGCCCGTCCCTCCTTGCGCTCGAGCGCGGCGGCGATCTGCTCGGGCGTGGCCGCGGCGGCCGGGATCACGTCCTCCCAGCGCGTGCTCTCGTCCGGCTGGTACCATTCCCAGAAGGACTCGTCGTCGTCGTAGCGGGGCTCCGGCGGCACCGGGGCCTCGAGGGACACCGCCGCCGCCTCGCGCCGCCGCGCCTCCTGCCGGGCCAGGCTGTCCGCCAGGCGGAACAGCAGCCCGAGCAGCCAGGGGCGGAGGCCGAGCAGCGGCGGGCGCCGGTGCCGGTCGCGCCAGGCGCGGGCCAGCGTCTCGCCCACCAGCTCCTCGGCCGTGAGGTCGTCCAGGGCGAGGTCCCCGACCGCCTGGCGGTATTCCAGCTCGTGCTTCGCGGCCGAGAGGAGATCCTCGAGATGCGGCGCGAGCTGGGCGCGGAAGGCCTCCTTTTCCTGCGCCTCCCCCTGCGGCGCGGCGCCGTGCGGCCCGGTTTCGCCCGCCGGGCGCGGGGGGGGGGCGGTGCGGCGGACATGGCCGGCCCTTCAGGCCTTCTCCGGCGGCGGCAGCGCGAGGGGCTCCTTCAGCCGCACGATCTGCCGCCGGCCGTCCGCGTCCACGATCTCGACGCTCTCGAGGCCTTCCGGTCCCTCCAGGACATGGACTTCCTGCGGCGCGCGGATGAGGTGATCGAGCCCCTCCAGCGCGATCTCGAACAGGTTGTCCTTGGGGTCGAAGGTGAGGCCGTAGATCGGCGACCACTCGGCCTGGACCTGACGGCCGAGGTCGAGGCTCACCACCTCGACCTCGGCGCGTTTGCCGACGAGGGCCTTGGAGACGCGATCGGAATAGGGCTTCCACTCCGACCGTTCGAGCTTGCGCGAGCGCATCGTCATCCTTCCCTTCCGTTCGCTTTCCGGGCGCGAATGCCGGTCTGCCGGGCGGGCGCCGGAGCCCCCACCGCGCGTCGGCCACAACGCCGGGCGGTCGCGTCAGTCCCTGCCCTGTCCATGACCGGCCCCGTCCCGCAGGCGGGCAATCCGCTGCGCCAGTTCGTGCCAGCCACCCTCCAGGCGGCTGCGCAGCCGCGACCAGGCGCGCTCGCCGGAGGCCTCCACCTCCTTGAGCAGATCGGCGAACCGGTCGGCAGCCCGCTCCAGCTCCGCGAGCCGCCGCTTCAGTCCCTCCGCGAGGGACTCGCCGGCCTTTCCGGCCCGCTCCCGCAGCTCTTCGAGCCGCGTCCGGAGGCGGCCGAGCTCGTCGCGGTAGCGGGCCAGGGCGTCCTGCCGCCCTTCCGCGGCGCGGACGGGGATGCGCCGCGCGCCCGGCGGCGGCTCCTGCCGGCGCGGCAGCACCACCGTCAGCACCCCGTTCCGCAGCGTCGCCTCGGCGCGATCGCGGTCCACGCCCGGCGGCAGCAGGACCGAATGCTCGAGCAAGGCGCAGCCCTCCTCCCGCCGGTCGCCGCGGGCGGCCGCCACGAAGCGGCGCTCGGCCCGGATGGTGAGGAGGCCGTCGGCGAGGAGGACGTCGATGTCCTCCTCCTCGACGCCGGGCAGCTCGGCGCGGAGGGTGAGGTTGCCGTCCCGGTCCTCCTCGACCGCGAAGCGGAAGCCCGGCGGGCCGGCAGCGGCCAGGGCCTCGATCTCCGCCAGGCGGCGCCGCATCTCCGCGAGCGCCGCCTCCAGGCCGCCGGCGAGGTCCGGCGGCCTGGGGAGGAGCACGTCATGGCCCTCCGCCGGCAACGGCACGATGTCCCGGCGCGCCACGGTGCGCTCCTCCGGCGCCGCTCAAGCCCGGCGCACCGCGATCCGGCGCGCCGGCTCGGGCGCCGCCTTCGGCACCGTCAGCCGCAGCACGCCGTCCGCCGCCACGGCGTCGATCCGCGACGGGTCCACGGCGTCGGAGAGGGTGAAGGCGCGCTGGTAGTCGGCGTCGCGGTATTCGGCGTGCACCAGGGTGCAGCCGGGCGGCGCCTTCGCCGAGCTGCGGCCGGTCACGGTCAGCACGCGGTTGTCCACCGCGATCTCGACGTCGTTCGCGTCAACGCCCGGCATCTCCATCAGCAGGACCAGCGCGTCCCGCGTCTCGTAGATGTCGGTCACCGGCGAGCGGAGCGGAACCTTCCGCGTCGTCTCGGGCTGGGTCTGGGCCGGGGTGGCGGCGGCGGTCTGCTCGGACATGGTTCGGCTCTCCCTGCCTCAGGCCTTCCTCACCTGGATGCGGCGCGGCTTGTCGGCCTCGGGGCGCGGCAGTTCCATGGTGAGGATGCCGTTGTCGAAGCGCGCGTTCACCTTCTCCGGATCCACGCGGAAGGGCAGCGCCACCGTGCGCGCGAAGCCGCCGTAGCTGCGCTCCTGCCGGTGGTAGGCGACGTCCTGGGCCGCGGCCTGCGGGTCGGGCTCGCGCCGGCCCTTCAGCGTCAGCGTGTTCTCGTGCACCGTGATCTCGAGATCGTCCGGCCGCACGCCCGGGACCTGCGCGGTCACCACCACGCCGTTTTCCCCCGCCCAGATGTTCATCGGCGGGAATTCGCGCCGCAGCGTGGGCATCAGTTCGCCGAACAGGCGGTCCATCTCCTGGCGCATCCGCTCCATCTCGCGCAGCGGATCGAGCCAGCCGGAGCCGGGCGTGGTGTAGAACATCGCGGTTCCTCCTGCCGGTAAAAGGGATCAGGCGTGCGCGGCACCGTGCGGCGCCGCAGCGGAACGGGTGGTGGGCCGCAATCTATGCCCTTTCCGCCCCCGACACTTGACATACGTCAATCGCGCCGCCTGTTCACGAGGCCGTGCCGGCCGCCGCGGCGGCGGTCGCCTCCTCGTGCCGCAGCGCCTCGTGCAGGCGGTCCGAGAGCTGCTCGATCGTCCGCCGCACCTCGGCGGGCGGCCGCCCGACGATCATCGCCACCTCGTCGGGCGCGAATCCCTCGTGGAAGTGGAGGTCGAAGATCTCGCGCTCCGCCTCGGGCAGTCCCGCCAGGGCCGTGTCGAGGGCGGCCACCAGCGCCTGCCGCACGCGATCTTGCTCCACCGGCGCCGCCGGCGGCGTCGGCGGCGTCGGCGGCGCGGCAGCCGGCGCCGCGAGCGCCCGGCGCAGCCTCGCCTGGACCGCCTCGCGCACCAGCCGGTAATGCCAGGCGCGCTCGCTCATCCGCGCGGGCTTTTCCGCCAGCAGCGCCGGCAGCTTGTCGGCAGCCTCGCCGATCAGGCTCCTGACCTCGGCCTCCGCCGCCTCGGCCGGGAGGGAAGGCGCGGTGCGGCCGAGCAGCCGGCGGGCGTAGCGCGCCAGCCCCGGACGATGCATCTCGAACAGGCTCCGCTCGATCTCGCCGGCGGCTTCGGGTCCGGCGCCGGACGGCAGCGGCTCCGCCGCGAAGGCGACACGCGCGCGGCGCGCCTTGCGCTTCCAGGCGGGCTCGCGGCGCAGCCGCTCCTTCAGCGACTCGAGTCGGCGCTCCAGCACGCCCACCGCCTCCCTGACCGCCCGGGCGGCGTCCGCGTGCGCCTTCTCGGCATGCAGGATGTTGGAGGGCAGGCGCAGGGTCAGCGCCGCCGTGATCCGCTCCGGCTGCGCCTCGCCATCCAGCCGGATCTGCAGGTGCACGGCGTCGGGCGGGAAGGCCTGCAGGTGCCGCTCGAGCCGCGCGATGGCGCGACGCAGGCGTTGCCGCAGCAGCGGATGGCCGTGGACCTCCCGGGTGACGATGTTCCAGCGGAAGCGTTCCGCCATGCGGGGTGTCGTGTCGTCCATGCGGGATCTCCGGTCGCGTGCTCTCGGTGCTGGTCCTGGGGCGGCGGGGCGGGAGAGCGGGGCCGGCCGCGTGCCGACGGCTCCGGCGGTCAGCCCGTCTCCGGCTCCTTGCCGGTGTCGCCGGCGCCGCCGGGGGCGGCGTGGCCGCCGAGCCGAAGCCCGGTCCAGCCGGGCGGATCGCTGGCGGGAAAGGATTCGCGGCTCGCCTCTTCGACCGCGTCCGGCCGGACGCCCGCGGCGGCCGGCGGCGCGGTGTCGGCGCGCCACGGCGCCACCTTCCCGATCGCCTCGGCGAGGTCGTAGCGGAGCTGGTCGGCGTAGCTCCTGTAGCGGACCCGCCGCGGCGGCGGCGCCTCGACCTCGTAGCGCCAGCCCTGTCGCTCGGCGAAGGCGACCGCGCTCTCCGCGTCGGGGAATTCGAGGCGGAGCGGCGCGAGCGGGTCGGCGCCGCCCAGCCAGCCCATGAGCGGATCCACGAAGGGTCGCGCGCCGTGCCGGAACTCGAGGACCCAGCGGTCGCGGCCGCGCCCGGACTGCAGGACCGACCGCGCCAGGCGGCGGATGCGCACCGACGGGAGCGGCGAGGTCGCCGGCGTCGCGGTGCCGGGCAGCAGCGGCGGCCGGTACGCGGCGTCCGGCGTGCCGGGCGCCGGCCGCAGCGCGGCCGGGTCCGGGGACGCGCCGTGCGTCGCCGGTCGGCGCCCCGGCATCATGCGCCTGCGCCGCCCGCGCCGCGTGCGGCCTCGGCCTCGCGCTGGTCCTGGTCGCGCACCAGCCAGTACACGGCGCCGAGCGCGAGCACCGACGCGGCAAGGCCGATGATGGTCAGGGGCGCGGTGTGGGCGGCGTCGAGGATGACGAATTTGCGCACCAGGGCGAGCAGGGCGATCAGCAGCACCGTGCGGAGCTGCACGATGCCGTGCCGGCGCTGCAGCACGCCCAGGATCGTGTGGTTGAACTCGAGCGCGATCAGCACCGTCATCACCATGCCGAACACGGCCTGGAACACCGCCTGGTCGGCCGGGTCGGCGAGGTTGTAGAGCACCAGCAGCACGATGTTGACGGCGAGGTGGACCAGCGCCGCGGCGATCACCACCGAGACCAGCGCGCTGATCACCAGCACCGCCACCTGCTCGAACCGCTCGTACGCCGACAGGTCCGGCCAGGCCTCGCGAGTCTTGCGCAGGCTCGTGGCTCTCGTCTCAGGCCAGCGTCGCGCGGCGCCCTCCGGCTCGGGGGGCGGCGGGGCGGGAATGCTCGCCGCGTCCCGGCTCGCCTGCATCTGGTCGGGCGTCATGAGGCGCTCCTGTGCTGTCGCCGTACGCGGGCCATGGCGGTGCGGGCTCCGTGTCGCCGGTCGCTGATGGTCGCGTCGCTTCCTGTTTTCTAGATGCGATGGGATGGCGTCGTGCCAAGGCCCGCCGCCGGCCGCATCCCCGGCCGCCCCCGGCGCCGTTCGCGGCCGAAGCGGCACCGGCCGGCAGCCCCTCTGTCAAATCCTTGTCCATTCGAATAGGATTCCGCCCCCCGCGACGACGGCGGTCGGCGGCAGGACACCGCGCCCGTCCCGGACCGGTGGAGGGAGACGAAGGGATCCCGATGGCGGCTCGAGACCCGCGATGATTCCCGTTCGCGATTCGGTCGCGGTGCGCGAGCCGGCGTTCGTCACCTGGGCGCTGATCGGCGTCTGCGTCGCCGTGTTCCTGTTCCAGGTCTCGCTGCCGCCGCGCGCGGCGGAGGCCTTCGTGCGGCTCTACGGCCTGGTGCCGGCCCGCTACGCCGATCCCGCCTGGGCGCTGGCGGCGGGGCTGCCGCCGGACGACTGGCTGCCCGTCCTGACCCACATGTTCCTGCACGGGGGCTGGGCGCATCTCCTGCTCAACATGTGGACGCTCTGGCTGTTCGGCGCCGCGGTGGAGGACCGTCTCGGCCATCTCCGCTATCTCGCCTTCTACCTCGCCTGCGGCCTCGCCGCCGGGCTCGCCCATGCCGTGGTGAACGCGCATTCCGCCGTCCCCGCCGTCGGCGCCTCCGGGGCCATCGCCGGCGTGCTCGGCGCCTATGCGCGGCTGTTCCCGCGCGCCTGGCTGATCCTGATGGTGCCGGTGCTGTTCCTGCCCGTGTTCTTCCCCGTACCGGCCATGACCTACGTCGCCGTCTGGTTCGCGCTGCAGCTCCTGCAGGGCACCGCGGCGGCGCTACTGCCCGGCGAGGGCGGCGTCGCCTGGTGGGCGCATATCGGCGGCTTCCTGGCGGGCCTCCTCCTCGTGCCCCTGCTGCGCCGGCCGGCGCCCCGCCGCCGGCCGCTCTATGCCGACGAGGGCGTGCTGGGCTTCGGCCCGCACGGCCAGAGGTGACAGCGCCCGAAGGTCCGCCCGATGAACCTCACCGACCTGTTCTGGATCTTCCTGATCGTGTCCTCGCTGCAGCCGGTGCTCCAGCAGCGGCTGCTGGCGGCGATGCGCCAGCGCAAGATCGCCGAGATCGAGCGCAGGCGCGGCTCGCGCGTGATCCTGCTGGTGCACCGGCAGGAGACGATGCGCCTGCTGGGCTTCCCGGTGATGCGCTACATCGACATCAACGACTCCGAGGAGGTGATGCGCGCCGTCCAGCTCACCGACCCGGAAGTGCCGCTCGACCTCGTGCTGCACACGCCGGGCGGGCTGGTGCTCGCCTCCCTGCAGATCGCGCGGGCGCTGAAGCGGCGCAAGGCGAGGACGACGGTGTTCGTGCCCCACTTCGCCATGTCGGGCGGGACGCTGATCGCGCTCGCGGCCGACGAGATCGTGATGAGCCCGCACGCGGTGCTCGGTCCGGTGGACCCGCAGCTCAACGGCCTGCCGGCGGCCTCCATCCTGCGCGCGGCCGAGCAGAAGCCGGTCGCGGAGCTGGACGACCAGACACTGATCCTCGCCGATGTCGGGCGCAAGGCGATCGCCCAGGTGCAGGCCGCGGTGACCGAGTTCCTGGCCGAGCACATGCCCCAGGACCGCGCGGAGGAACTGGCGGGCCGGTTGAGCCGCGGCGAGTGGACCCACGACTACCCGATCTCGCCGACCGAGGCGCAGGCCCTGGGCCTGCGCGTCTCCACCGAGATGCCGCAGGAGGTGCTGGAGCTGATGACGCTCTATCCGCAGCCGGTGCGCACGGTGCCGACGGTCGAATACCTGCCGGAGCCGCGCTCGCTCCCCAATCCGCGGAGGTCCTGAGGCGGGAAGCGGCGCGCGCGGCACCGCCGAGCCCGGGCGGCATCACCGGACCGGTCCCGCTGGTGCGGCGGCGCGCCGCCGTGCCTCGTCCTCGGCCGTGCGGCGGTGGCGCCGCCGGGCCTCACCCGCCGCGGCCGGAAGGCCCGCCTTCCCGCGCCATCTCGCGGAGCCGGAATTTCTGGATCTTGCCGCTGGGGGTCCGCGGCAGCTCCTCCACGATCTCCAGCCGCTCCGGTATGTACTGCCGGGCCATCCGCTGCGCCTCGAGGTGCGCGACCATCTCCGCGAAGGAGAGCGAGGCGCCCTCCCGCAGCCGGACGAAGGCGCAGGCGCGCTCGCCGAGCCGCGCGTCGGGGTAGCCGACGATGGCGACCTCGGCGACCGCCGGGTGCCGGAACAGCAGACCCTCGACCTCGACCACCGGGATGTTCTCGCCGCCGCGGATGATGATGTCCTTGGTCCGGCCGGCGATCCGGATGTAGCCGTCGGCGTCCATGCGCGCGAGGTCGCCGGTGTCGAACCAGCCCTCGGCATCGGTGGTGTCGAGGTCCGGTCGCTTCAGGTAGCCGACGAAGTTGGAGCAGCCCCGCACCTGCAGCCGTCCCTCCTCGCCGACGGGCACGGCGCGCCCCGCGGCGTCGACGACGCGCAGCTCCATCCCCGGCAGGGGGCAGCCGTCGGTCGCGGTCGTCTTCTCCTCCGGATCGTCCGGGCGCGTGGTGGTGACCGCCCCGTTCTCGGACATGCCCCAGGCCGAGACGATGGCGGCGCCGAGCGTCTGGCGCGCCTTCGCCACCAGCGCGCGCGGGATGGGCGCACCGGCCGAGACGAAGACGCGCAGGCTCGGCGTGCCCTGGCCGGTGCGCGCGACGTGCTCGGTCAGGTCGTTGAGGAAGGGCGTCGCCCCCATGGTGAAGGTGGCGCCCTCCGCGCGGATCTGGCGCGCCATCTCCTCGGCCGTGAAGACGTCCTGCAGCACCGCGGTGGCGCCGAGCATCACCGGCAGCACGAGGCCGTACATGAAGCCGAGCTGGTGGGCGAGCGGCGAGGGCATGTGGATCACGTCGTCTTCGCCGAGGCCGAGGCGCCCGGCGAAGGGCGCGAGATTCGACAGCATGGTGTTGGAGGTGTGCATCACCCCCTTCGGCTCGCCGGTCGTTCCGCTGGTGTAGAGGAGCTGGATCACGTCGTCCGGCCCGGCGCCCAGGCCCCGCAGCGAGGCCCGCGCCCCCTCGCCGGACCGCGGGGCGAGCAGCGCGTCGAACGCCGTCTCGCCCTCGCCGCCGGCGACGAAGACGTGACGCAGCGTCGGCAGGCGGGAGCGAAGGTCCGCCACCATCGCCGGGTAGTCGAAGCCGCGGAAGCGCGCCGGCACCACCAGCACCTTCGCCTCCGCCAGTCCCAGCATGAAGCCGAGCTCGCGCTCGCGGAAGATGACCATCAGCGGGTTGCTGACGGCGCCGATCTTCAGGCAGGCGAGATGGAGGACGGGGAACTCCCACCAGTTGGGAAGCTGGAAGGACACCACCTCGCCGCGCCCGACGCCGCGCTCGCGCAGCGACAGCGCCACCAGATCCGAGAGCCGATCGAGCTCGCGGTAGCTGATCCGCACCTCCTCGCCGGTCTCGGAGCGCCGGGCGACGATCGCCGGCTTGTCGGGCACCCGCGCGACGGCGCGCGCCAGGTGGTCGAGGAGGGTCTCGTCGCGCCAATGCTGCGCCGCCCGCATCGCCTGCCGCCGCGCCAGCAGCCGGTTCCGCTCGAACTCCATGCCGTTTCCTCCCGCTCCTCCGGGCGTCTTGGACGCCCCCTACGTCCGGTCCCGCTTGGCGTGCTGCACCGCCAGCCTGCCCGCCCGCTCGCGCGCCACGATCAGCTTCATGATCTGCGCCGTGCCGTCGCCGATCTCGAGGCCCATCACGTCGCGCAGCCGCTGCTGGTGCGGCAGGTCGAGCGAGAAGCCGTAATGGCCGTGCGTCAGCAGGCACTGGTGGATCACTTCCACCGCCGTCTTCGGTCCGAGCCATTTGCACATGGCGGCCTCGGCGGTGTGTGGCGCGCCCTCGTCGCGCAGCCGCAGCGTGTGGTAGCAGAGCTGCCGCACCGCGGCGACCAGCCCCTCCCCCTCGGCGAGCGGGAAGGTGACGCCCTGGTACTGCGCGATCGGGGCGCCGAAGGCCTGGCGCTCGCGGACGTAGGCCCAGCTCTCGTCCAGCGAGGCCTGCGCCGCGGCGCAGCACTGCAGCCCGATCAGCGCCCGGCTGTAGTCGAAGCCCTGCATCACCTGCGCGAAGCCCATGCCCTCCTCGGCCAGGCGGTTCTCCGCCGGGACCCGCACCTCGTCGAAGAAGATCGAGCCGCGGCCGATCGCGTGGCCGCCGAGGTCGTTGAACCGCGTGACGGTGACGCCCGGCGTGTCCATCGGCACCAGGAAGGCGGAGACGCCGCGCGCCCCGCTCCCTGGCGGGCCGGTGCGGGCGAAGACCACCGCCACGTCGGCCTGGTCGGCCATGCTGACCGAGGACTTCTCGCCGTTCAGCACGTAGGACCCGCCGTCGCGGCGGGCGGACAGCGCCAGGTTCGCCGCGTCCGAGCCGCCGCGCGGCTCGGTGAGGGCGAGGCAGAACAGCGCCTCGCCCGAGACGATGCGCGGGATCCAGCGGCCGGCCAGCTCGGGCGAGCCGTGCCGCGCGACGATCTGCCCGTTGAGCGAGGCGAGCAGCGGCACGTAGGCGAGGTTGATGTCGCCGTAGGCCACCGCCTCGATCGCCAGCCCCGCGGTGACGCTCGGTGCGCCAAGGCCGCCGTGGCGCTCCGGCAGGTCGGCGCCGATCAGGCCGAGCGCGCCCATCTCCCGCACCAGCGCGCGATCCAGCCGGCCGTCGCGCTCGCGCGCCATGTAGCCGGGCGCGATGCGCTCGCGGGCGAAGCGCCGCGCCGTCTCCTGGAAGGCGCGCTGTTCCTCCGTCAAGGCAGTGCCGGCCATGGCGGCGGCCACCCCTACCTCCTCTGGTACCTGCGGAATTCGGGCCTGCGCTTCTCGTTGAAGGCGCGGACGCCTTCCCGCGACTCCTC